>NZ_JBVKDV010000001.1:0-3638224 GCF_055633615.1 Amycolatopsis sp. NPDC114505
TACTCAATCATTCTCAAAGGAACCTCATACGAGGTTCTATATAAGCTCTACTGGCTTAGTTCACTAGCACACTGTTGAGTTCTCAAGCAACACACTCCGGACTCGCCGCCTTATCAGCGGCTATATCCTCGGCAGTTGTTCCAAGCGATATTCAAAGCTTTTGGTCGAGCATGCCTCAGCCTACGGTGTTAGTCGTAGGGATTCGGCGGCCGCTCGTGGGCCGACGCTGAACATTACCCGGTCCGATCCGCGGTGTCAACCCGCTCGGCCCGGCCGGATCTTCGGGGCTTGCGGCCCCGGGGCGACCCGGTGTTCCTGGCGACGAAGAGAAGATTACATGCCCTGAAACCGGTCCCGAACAGGGGGGTCACTTAACGCCATTGCCGCAGGTCAGAGCGTGTCCGACACCCTACGACGGCAAGGTCGCCAAGTACCGGGGCGGGACCCTCGCCGGAGCCACTCGCGAGAAGTCCGCCGCGAGCGCGAGCATCCGGGCGTCCGACCACCGGGCACCCATGAACGAGATACCCACGGGGAGCGGTCCGGCAAACCCCGCCGGCACCGTCACGTCCGGGTAGCCGGCGACCGCGGCCGGGGTCGACGACGGGATCACGTCGTTGTCCCCCACCGCGCAGTCGGTCTTCCACGCGGGCGGGTTCGTCGGCGACGCGATCGCGTCCAGGTGGTACTTCGCCAGCGTCTCGTCGAGGGAGCGGCGAGCGAGGTCCGACAGCTCGGCGCGGCCGGCGAGGTAGCCCGGGTCGGTCGGCGGCGGCGCGGCCAGTGCCTGCTCGAACAGCTCCTGGCCGGCGAAGCACGTCTGCTCGAGCGGGTCCGCCCGGTTGTAGGCGATCAGCTCCGCCAGGTTCCGCGGGCCGCGCGGGCGGGTCGCCAGGTAGGCGTCGATGTCGCGGTGGAACTCCGTGAGCAGCGCCGGGAACTCCAGCTCGCCGAGGCGCGCCTGGTACGGCGGCGTCACTTCGACGACCGTCGCACCGGCTTTGACCAGGGAGTTCTTCGCGGACGTCATGACCGCGTCCGTCGAAGGGCCGAGCACCGGCAGCCGCCACAGCCCGATCCGCGCGCCGCGCAGGACGCCCGGCTTGAGCAGCTTCGCGTAGTCCGTCGGCTGGGACTTCGGGTACTGGAGCGTCGCGGGATCCGACGGGTCCCGCCCCTGCAGGACCGAGAGCGTCAAGGCGACGTCGACGACGTTGCGGGCGATCGGCCCGGCGGTGTCCTGCTCGGCGGAGATCGGCACCACGCCGGTGCGGCTGACCAGACCGAGGCTCGGTTTGTGCCCGACCGTCGCCGTCATCCCCGCGGGGCACACGATCGAGCCGTCGGTTTCGCTGCCGATCGCCACCTGGGCCAGCGACGCGGCGACGCCGGCCGCGGACCCCGCGGACGACCCGCACGGGTTGCGGTCCAGCACGTACGGGTTGTTCGTCTGTCCCCCGACGCCCGACCAGCCGGACGTCGGCTTCGCGGCGCGGAAGTTCGCCCATTCGGACAGGTTCGCCTTGCCGAGGATCACCGCGCCGGCCGCGCGAAGCCGCGTGATCAGCGTCGCGTCCTTCGCCGGGTAGCTGCGCAGGGCCCGCGAGCCGGCGGTCGTGTGCTGGTCGCGCGTGTCGACGTTGTCCTTGACCAGTACCGGGATGCCGTCGAGCGGGCCGCGCAGGTGGTGCGCGCGACGCCGGGCGTCACTCTCGCGGGCCTGCCCCAACGCGGCCGGGTTGAGCGCCAGGACCGCGTTGACCTTGCCGTCGAGCCGGTGGATCCGCTCGAGGTACGTGCTGGTCAGGCCCACCGCGGTGAGCCGGCCGGCCGCCATCCGCGCCTGCAGCGCCGGGATGTCGGCGGTGTCGAGGTCGAACTTCGCCGGGGAGGCCACGGCGGGTGCCGCGGGGACGAGCACGAGTGCGGCGGCCAGGATCGCGAGGAACACCGGCCGCCGCCCCATCAGAGCACCGGGAGCAGGGTTCGGAGCTCGTACGGGGTGACCGCGCTCCGGTAGTTGTCCCACTCGACGCGTTTGTTCCGGAGGAAGAAGTCGTAGACGTGCTCGCCGAGCGCTTCCGGCAGGAGCTCCGACTTCTCCATCTCGGCCAGCGCCTCTCCCAGGTTCTGGGGCAGCTGCGCGTACCCGGCGGCGCGCCGTTCGGAGTCGCTCAGCTGCCAGATGTTGTCCTCGGCGGGTGGCGGCAGCTCGTAGCCCTTCTCGATCCCCTTCAGCCCGGCGGCCAGGATGACCGAGTACGCCAGGTACGGGTTGCACGCCGAGTCCAGGGTACGGATCTCCACCCGTCGGGATGACGCCTTTCCGGGTGAATACATCGGGACGCGGACGAGCGCGGAGCGGTTCGCGCGGCCCCACGAGACCGTCGTCGGCGCTTCACTGCCGCTGATCAGGCGTTTGTACGAGTTCACCCACTGGTTGGTGACCGCGGAGATCTCCTTGGCGTGGTGCAGCAGGCCGGCGACGAACGCCTTGCCGGTCTCCGACAGCTCGTGCGGGTCCTCGGCGTCGTAGAAGGCGTTGCGGTCGCCTTCGAACAGGCTGATGTGGGTGTGCATGCCCGAGCCGGGCTGGTCCGTGAACGGCTTCGGCATGAACGTCGCGCGCACGCCCTGGGTCAGCGCGACCTCCTTGACGACGTAACGGAACGTCATCACGTTGTCGGCCATCGTCAGCGCATCGGCGTAACGGAGGTCGATCTCCTGCTGGCCCGGTGCCCCTTCGTGGTGGCTGAACTCGACCGAGATGCCCATCGCTTCGAGCGTCTCGATGGCGTGCCGGCGGAAGTGCGTCGCCGTGGCGTGGCTGGCCTGGTCGAAGTAGCCGCCGTTGTCCGCGGGCTCCGGCTCGCTGCCGTCGTCGGGCAGGGTCGAGAGCAGGAAGAACTCGATCTCCGGGTGCACGTAGCAGGTGAAGCCCGCTTCGGCCGCCTTCGACAGCTGGCGGCGCAGGACGTGCCGCGGGTCGGCCCACGACGGCGAGCCGTCCGGCATCGCGATGTCGCAGAACATGCGGGCCGAGTACGGGCCGCCGTCCGGGGTCTCCCACGGCAGCACCTGGAACGTGGACGGGTCGGGCTTGGCGACCATGTCCGATTCGTAGACGCGCGCGAAGCCCTCGATGGCGGAGCCGTCGAAGCCGATTCCCTCGGTGAAAGCGCCCTCGAGCTCGGCCGGGGCGACCGCGACGGACTTGAGGAACCCCAGCACATCGGTGAACCAGAGACGGACGAAACGGATGTCGCGCTCCTCGAGCGTGCGGAGCACGAATTCCTGCTGGCGATCCATGGCCGCACCCTAACGACAGCGTGTTAACGGCATGTTTCACGACGCGCCGAGGGTGACGAAGTCACGTCGTGAGCACCGGGACGGGCTTCTTCGCCCGCTTGATGGCCAGCGAGGCCACGGACGCCAGAACGGCCAGTACCGCGGCCGAATACCAGGCCAGGTTGTAGTTGCCCAGCTGGTCGCGGACCAGGCCGGCGGCCGATGCGGCGAACGCTGCTCCCAGCTGGTGGCAGGCGAAGACCCAGCCGAACACGATCGGGCCTGCTTCGCCGAATGCGCGGACGCAGAGGGCGACCGTTGGCGGGACCGTGGCCACCCAGTCGAGGCCGTAGAACAGGATGAACGCCCACATGCTCGGCTGCACCGAATCCGTGAACAGCTGCGGCAGCAGGGCCAGCGAGAGCCCGCGAAGCGCGTAGTACACGCCGAGCAGGATTCGCGGGTCCACGCGGTCGGTGAGCCAGCCCGAGAAGATCGTGCCGACCACGTCGAAGACGCCGACCAGCGCGAGGAGTCCCGCGGCCGTCGTCTGGGGCATGCCGTGGTCGTGGGCAGCCGGGACGAAGTGGGTGCCGACCAGGCCGTTCGTCGTCGCGCCGCAGATCGCGAAGCCGACCGCCAGCAGCCAGAACGTGCGGGTCTTCGCGGCCTGGCCCAGCACTGAGAGAGCGCGGCGGGCCGAGCCGGTCTTCGGCGCCGGGCGCGCGACCTCCGCGTCCGCGGGTGTGCCGTACGCCGTGGTGCCGACGTCGGCGGGGTGGTCGCGGATGACCAGCAGGACCACCGGGACGACCGCCAGCGCCGCGATCGCGATCACCAGCGACGCCGTCCGCCAGCCCGAGCCGACCGCCAGGTTCGCGATCAGCGGCAGGAAGATCAGCTGGCCGGTGGCGCCCGCCGCGGTCAGGACGCCCGTGACGACGCCGCGGCTGCGGACGAACCACCGCGTCGCGACGGTCGCGGCGAAGCTCATCGCCATCGAGCCCGTGCCCGCGCCGATCAGCACGCCCCAGCAGAGGACCAGCTGCCAGCTCGCGCTCATGAAGACCGTGCCGGCCGCGCCGATGGCGATGACGAACAACGCCGTCGCCGAGACGCGGCGGATGCCGAACCGCTCCATCAACGCGGCCGCGAAGGGCGCGAAGAGGCCGTAGAGCACGAGGTTGACCGAGACGGCCGAACTGATCGTGGCCGTGGACCAGCCGAACTCCTGGTGCAGCGGGTCGATGAGGACACCCGGTGCGGACCGGAAGCCGGCGGAGGCGAGCAGCGCGACGAAGGCGGCACCGGCGATCAGCCAGGCGCGGTGCAGCTTCGGGGCAGGGCGGGTCTCGACAGTCACCAGTGCAGTGTCATCGCGCGCGCGATGACACGAAAGTGGCTTGAAGGACATCATCCGCAAGGATCGGGCCACGGCTAGGCTTCCGGCATGTCCCGCATCGCCCTGCTGCTCGTGGTCCTCCTGACGGCCGGGTGCGCCGGTTCGCCGGACACGCGCGGGCCGTTCCCCGCGGGTGCCGAGCTGGTCCGCGACGCGGCGACGTCGTTCGCGTCGGTGCGGAGCGTGCACTTCGCGGCCGGGGTCAACGGCGTGCTGCCGGACTTCCCGCTGCGGCAGATCGAAGGCGACGCCTCCCTCGACGACGGCGGGTCCGCGACCGGCACGGCCGACGTCCAGGAAGGCGAAGGGCACACCAAGTACCGCTTCACCGTCCGCGGCGGCCAGGTCACCACGGAGGACGGGCACGGGCCGCTGCCCGAGATGTACGCGGTGGGGGCGTTCCTCGGCCCGTCCGCCGGGCTGAAGCGGCTGCTCGACGGCGTCACCGACGCGAAGACCGAGGGCAAGGAGAACGTCGACGGCGCCGCGGCCCTGCGGGTCGGCGGCCGGGTGCCGGCGGCCGTCGCGCACGGCGTGCTGCCGCAGGTCACCGCCGACATCATCGTCAAGGTGTGGGTCTCCGCGGACGGGCCCCGGCGGTTCGCCCGGCTCTGGGTGCAGGTGCCGCCGGCCGGCGACCACCTCAGCCCGGTGATGTTCGAGCTCTCGCTGACCCAGCAGAACGAGCGTGTCAACCTCGACTAGCAGCGGCTGTCGGCGGCCGTCCCGTCGATCAGGTACGCGATGCCCGCGCGGTCCACGCAGGCGTCACCCTGCAGGAACACCGTGTGCTGGACGCCCTCGTAGGTCAGCAACGCGCTCTTGAGGTCCTTCGCGAGGTCGACGCCCTGCTGGTACGGCGTCGCCGGGTCGTGCGTCGTCGAGACGACCAGGGTCTTCGGCAGCCCGGCCGGGTGCGGCGCGTGCTCGGCCGACGTCGGCGCGACCGGCCACGTCGAGCAGATGTCCAGCTCGCTCGTGTCGGGCGTGCCGCCGGCCAAGAAGGGCGCGCCGGCCAGCATCTTCTCGTGCGCGCGGTCGATCGCGGCCCGGTCGGTGACGCGGGTGTGGTCGACGCAGCGGACCGCGAAGTACGCGTCGATCGCGCCGCTGTACTTCCCGTCGCGGTCGCGCTGGTAGTAGCCGTCGGCGAAGGCCAGCAGGGTCCGGCCGTTGCCCTGGGCGATCTGCGCGAGCGCGGCTTTCAGGGCGGGCCAGTCGCCGCGTGAGTAGAGCCCCGCGAACGTGCCCGTGATCGCGTCCTCGAACGACAGCTTCCGCGTCCCGGCCGGAAGGGGCTTGGCGATCAGCGGACGCACGAGCCGCTGGAACGCTTCGGTGGTGCCGGCGGTCGCGCACGCGCACCACTTGCCGAACTCGTTCAGCGCGTCCTGGAAGCCCGCGGCCTGCGTGACCAGCGAATCGACCAGGCCCTGCGCGGGGTCGATGGCGCCGTCGAGCAGCAGCGCGCGGACGTTGCGCGGGTACGCCTCGGCGTAGGCCGCGCCGATCTGCGTCCCGTACGAATAGCCGAGGTAGGTCAGCTTTTCGTCGCCGAGCGCGGCGCGAAGGACGTCGAGATCGCGTACGACGTCTCGCGTGCCGACGTTCGAAAGAAGCGTCTTGCCGTACTTCGACGCTTCGGCGCACTTCGCGCCGTACGCGGTCGTCTCGGCGAGCTGCTTTTTCACTCCGTCGGGCGACATGTCGCTCTCGACGTCGGACGCGCGGTCGGCGTCCTGCTCGGCGCCGGTGCGGCAGGTGATCCGCGGTTCGCTCGTGCCGACGCCGCGCGGGTCGAAGCCGACCAGGTCGAAGCGGTCGAGCAGCGGCGCGGCGGCCGGCGTCTTGGCCAGCGCCGCCGCCGTCGACGTGCCCCAGCCGCCCGGCCCGCCGGGGTTGACGACCAGCGACCCGATCCGCTGCTTCGTGGCCTTGTGCCGCAGCAGGCCGACGGTGATCGCCGGCCCGTCCGGCGCCGCGTAGTCCAGCGGCACGCTCAGGTGCGCGCAGTCCAGCGCGTCTCCGCACGGAGTCCACGCGAGCTTCTGCTGGGTGAACTTCCCCAGGTCAGGAGGCCGGGACGACGACGGGGCGGGCGGCGGCACGGGCGCCGGGGCACTCGTGCACGCCGCCAGCAGCACCGCGCACGCGGCGAGACCTACTGCCCGGTGCACCGGGTCCCCTCCGGCGGCACCGTGCCGTCGACGAGGTAGTCCGTACCCGCCTGGTCCACGCACTTGACGCCCTGCAGGAACACCGTGTGCTGCGTGCCCTCGAAGGTGAGGAGCGCGCCCTTCAGGCCCTTCGCGAGGTTGACGCCCGCCTGGTACGGCGTCGCCGGGTCGTTGGTCGTCGAGATGACCAGCGTCTTCGCCAGGCCTTCGACGTTCGGCACGTGCGGCTCGGACGTGTTCGGCACCGGCCAGAACGCGCACGCGTCGCGAGCCGCCGAAGCCGGGCGGCCGTCGTCGAGGAACGGCGCCACCTTCACGTACTCCTCCTGCGCCTTGAGGATGACGGCCGGGTCGGTGACGCGCGGGTCGTCGACGCAGCGGATCGCGGTGAAGGCGTCCTGCGTGGTGCCGTACTTGCCGGTGGAGTCGCGCTCGTTGTAGATGTCCGCGAGCTTCTCCAGCGTCGCGCCGCGCTGCTGCTTCAGCTCGTTGAGGCCGGTGTTCAGCGCGTCCCAGAGACTCTGCTGGTAGAGCGCCTGGATGACGCCGGTGGTCGCGTCCTCGTAGGAGAGCTTGCGGCCGTCGCCGACCGGCACCGGGAAGTCGATCAGAGGCCGGACGAGGTCCTGGAACACCTTCACCGCGGCGGCCGGGTCCTGGCCGAGCGCGCAGTCCTGCTGGGCGGTGCACGACTTGGCGAACTCCGTGAACGCCGTCCCGAAGCCCTGGCCCTGCGCGACCAGCGACTCGACCGCGTCCTGCTCCGGGTCGACCGCGCCGTCGAGGATCATCGCGCGGACGTTCTTCGGGAACGCCTCGGCGTAGGCCGACCCGATCCGGGTGCCGTAGGAGTAGCCCAGGTAGGTGAGCTTTTCGTCGCCGAGGACCGAGCGGAGGACGTCCAGGTCCTTCACGACGTCGCGCGTGCCGACGTTGGCCAGCATCCCGGTGCCGTCGTCGGTGCGCTGGGCGCACTTCGCGGCGAAGTCCTTCTCCTGCGACTCCTGCTTGAGCACCCCGGCCGGCGAGCCGTCGGTCTCGCTGTCGTCGGCGCGGTCGGCGTCGCGCTCCTGGTCGGTGAGGCAGTGGATGGCCGGCTGGCTGGCGCCGATGCCCCGCGGGTCGAAGCCGACCAGGTCGAAGCGCTTGGCGAGACCAGTGCTCGTGCCGGGCTTGACCAGCCCGGCGGCCGCGACCATGCCCGACGCGCCCGGGCCGCCGGGGTTGACCACCAGCGACCCGATCCGGGAGCCCTCGTCGGTCGCCTTGTGGCGGAGCAGGCCCAGCGTGATGGTGTCGCCGGCCGCCTTCCCGTAGTCCAGCGGCACGGTCAGCCGGGCGCACTGGAGGTCGTTCGCCTGGAACGCCGACCGGGCGTCTTCCGACGTCGCGTAAGGTGCGCAGTCGCCCCAGCTCAGGCTCTGGCCGTAGAACCGCTCCAATCCGGCGGGGACCGGCCCGGACGGCGGGTGCGACTCGGTCGTCGGCGCGACCGGTGCCGGCTTGCCGGTGGACGTGCAGGCGGCCAGCGAGGCCGCGATCAGCACGGATGTCGCAATTGCGGTGATCCGGCGGCGTCGGATACGACCGGACCTGGCGCTGGGATGAGGGAACACGGTTGGATCGTCCCATCCGGCCGCGGAACTCGAACGCACCACCGCCACGTTGGGTGGGGCAGGCCGGTCGAGCGAGAGAGAACGGGAGACCAGGGGTGGCAGCACTGATCAGCCGGGTGGGCAAGAAGCTCCGCCGGATCATCCAGCGGCCGGGCAGCGTCGAGCTGACCCGCTACGAAGCACTGCTGCCCGCGGTCGAGAAGCTCGAACCCGAGCTCGAGAAGCTCTCCGACGAGGAGCTGACCGAGCGGGCGGGCGAACTCCGCGAGAAGCTCAAGGACACCGCCTTCGGCGACAATCACCTGATCGAGGTGTGTGCGCTCGGTCGTGAGGCCGCGCGACGGGCGCTCGGCGAGCGCGCGTTCGACGTCCAGATCCTCGGCACCATGGGCCTGCTCAGCAAGCACGTCGTGCAGATGGAGACCGGTGAGGGCAAGACGCTCGCCGGGGCGCTGGCCGCGGCCGGCTACGCGCTGCGCGGCAAGCGCGCGCACGTCGTCACGGTCAACGACTACCTGGCGCGACGCGACGCGGAGTGGATGGGCCCGGTGTACGCCCTGCTCGGCGTGTCGGTCGGCTGGGTCGAGCCGGCGCACTCGCAGGAGGAGCGCAAGGAGGCCTACGCCAAGGACGTCACGTACGGCGCCGTCGCCGAGATCGGCTTCGACGTGCTGCGCGACCGGCTGGTCAGCTCGGTCGACGACCTGGTCCAGCCCGACCCCGAGGTCGCGATCGTCGACGAGGCGGACTCCGTGCTGGTCGACGAGGCCCGCGTCCCGCTGGTGATGGCCGGCTCGATCGACCACACCGACGCCGACGAAGAGGTCGCGAAGGTCGTCCGGCGGCTGCGGCTCAACCTGCACTACGAAACGGACAGCGAGGGCCGCAACGCCTGGCTGACCGACGCCGGCGCGTCCGTCGTCGCGAAGTCGCTCGGCCTGGAGGTCGACGACCTCTACGACGAGACGGCTTCGGACCGGCTGCCCGCGGTGAACGTCGCGCTGCACGCGCACGCGCTGCTCACCCGCGACGTCGACTACCTGGTCCGCGACGGCAAGGTGCAGCTCATCAACGCCGCCCGCGGCCGCGTCGCCGAGCTGCAGCGCTGGCCGGACGGCCTGCAGGCGGCCGTCGAGGCGAAGGAGCAGGTCACCGCGACCGACCGCGGCGAGATCCTCGACTCGATCACCGTGCAGGCGCTGCTCGCGCGCTACCCCGAGGTCGCCGGCATGACCGGTACCGCGGTGGCCGTCGCCGAGCAGCTTCGGGAGTTCTACGAGCTCGAGGTCGCGGTCATCCCGCCGAACACCCCGAACGTCCGCGAAGACCAGGAGGACCGCGTCTTCGCGTCGCCGTCGCAGAAGCTGCGGGCGATCGAGGAGGAGATCCGCACGGTCCACGAGACCGGGCGGCCGATCCTCGTCGGCACCCAGGACGTCGCCGAGTCCGAAGAGCTGGCCGAGAAGCTGGCGAAGGTCGACCTCGAGTGCGTCGTGCTCAACGCGCGCAACGACGCCGAAGAGGCCGCGATCATCGCCGAGGCCGGCAAGAAGGGCGCGGTCACCGTGTCCACGCAGATGGCAGGCCGCGGTACCGACATCCGGCTGGGCGGCACCGACGGCGCGACCCGCGAAGAGGTCGTCGAGCTGGGCGGGCTGCACGTCATCGGCACCGCGCGGTACCCGTCGAGCCGGCTCGACGGCCAGCTGCGCGGCCGCTCCGGCCGCCAGGGCGACCCGGGCAGCGCGATCTTCTTCGCGAGCCTGAACGACGAGCTCGTGCTGTCGAACGCGCCGGACGTGCCCGAGGGCATCACCGACGACGAAGAGACCGGCGAGATCGTCGACAACGCGGCGCTGCGGCAGCTCAACCACGCCCAGCGCGTCGCCGAGGGCGTCGACCTGGAGATCCACCGCAACACCTGGCGCTACACGCGGCTGATCGAGCGGCAGCGCCGTGACCTGCTGGTGCACCGCGACAAGGTGCTTCGCACCGCGTACGCGGCGGAGCACCTTGAGAAGGCGCACCCGGAGAAGTTCGGCGAGCTGAAGGAGAAGCTGGACGACCAGGACAAGCTGGAGCAGCTGTGCCGCGAGGTGCTGCTGTTCCACGTCGACCAGCTCTGGTCCGACCACCTGGCGTTCCTGACCGACGTCCGCGAGAGCATCCACCTCCGGGCGCTGGCGCGGGAGACGCCGCTGGACGAGTTCCACCGCGCGGCGATCCCGGAGTTCCACAAGATCATCGCCGAGGCCGACTCCCGGGCGGCGAAGACGCTCGAAGAGGCCGAGCTGACCGACGACGGCATCGATCTCGGGGACGCCGGGGTCCGGCGCGCGAACACGACGTGGACCTACCTGGTGCACGACAACCCGTTCGACTCGGACTTCGAGCAGACCATCAAGAAGGTCCGGAGCATGATCAAGCGGAAGTAGCTCGGTTCTCCGAAAACCCCCGTCCGGATTCGTCCGGGCGGGGGTTTTCTCGTTTGCCCGGAGCGAGAGAATCGGGGCATGCGCAAGATCCCGACGCTGTTCCGTCGCGACCCCGAAGACCTCCGGCGTGTGACCCGCGAGGTGCACCCCGAGTGCCAGTGGGTGCTCGACGGCCAAGGCGTGGCCACCCGCAAGTACGACGGCACCTGCGTCCGGCTCGACGAGTCCGGCGACTGGTGGGCGCGGCGCGAGGTGAAGCCGGGCAAGACCGCCCCGGACGGGTTCGAAGCCGTGCAGACCGACCCGGAGACGGGCAAGACGGTCGGCTGGGAGCCGGTCGGGCAGTCGTCGTTCGCGGCGTTCTTCGAGGAGGCGCAGGAGCGGCTCTTCGGCGCGGCGCCCGGCACCTACGAGCTGTGCGGGCCGAAGGTCAACGGCGATCCGGAGAAGCTCGGCACGCACCGGCTGGTCCCGCACGCGACCGCGCAGGAGTTCGCCGGCGTCCCGCGCGACTACGACGGGCTGATGGCGTGGCTGCTCGCGCACCCGGAGTTCGAGGGCGTCGTCTGGCACCACCGGGACGGGCGGATGGCGAAGCTCAAGCACCGGGACGCGGTCGCGTCGGCCTAGGTGGCGTTTCGCCCACATTCGCTCGGCTGGGCGGGTGGCGGTGGGACAGAATGACGGCATGCCGCAACTGCGCATCGCGCTCGCCCAGGTCAACCCCACCGTCGGTGACCTCGACGGCAACGCCGACCTGCACGTCGCCTGGACCCGCCGGGCCGCCGAGGCCGGCGCCCACGTCGTCGTCTTCCCCGAGATGTCCCTGACCGGTTACCCGGTCGAGGACCTTGCGCTGCGCAAGACCTTCGCCGCCGCTTCCCGGCAGGGCGTCGAGTCGCTGGCGCGCCGTCTCGACGAAGCCAGCTGCGGCGAGGTGCTGACCTACGTCGGGTACCTCGACCTCGACGAGGTCGGCCCGCGCGACGCGGCGGCGGCGCTCTACCGCGGCGAGGTCGTCGCGCGGCAGTTCAAGCACCACCTGCCCAACTACGGCGTCTTCGACGAGCACCGCTGGTTCAAGCCGGGCACCGAGCTCGACGTCGTCCGGTTCCACGGGCTCGACATCGGCATGGTCGTCTGCGAGGACATCTGGCAGGACGGCGGGCCGATCTCGGCGCTGGGCCGCGCCGGCGTCGACCTCGTCGTGGCGCCGAACGCGTCGCCGTACGAACGGTCGAAGGACGAGCAGCGGCTGCCGCTCATCGCGCGTCGCGCCGCCGAAGCGGGCGCGCCGCTGGTCTACACCAACCAGATCGGCGGACAGGACGACCTCGTCTTCGACGGCGACTCGCTCGTCGTCGGCGCGGACGGCACGGTGCTGGCGCGCGCGCCGCAGTTCGTCGAGCACCTGCTCCTGCTGGACATGGACCTCGCTGCGGGCGGGCACGCCGGGGACGGCGAGCTCGAAGGCCTGCACGTCCGGCGGCGCGTGCTGAGCGAGGAGCCGGTGCCGTCGTACGAGCCGACCGCCGAGCCGGTGATCAGCGAGCCGCTGTCGGACGAGGCCGAGGTGTGGTCGGCGCTGGTCGTCGGGCTGCGGGACTACGTGCACAAGAACGGCTTCTCGTCGGTGACGTTCGGATTTTCCGGCGGCATCGACTCGGCCGTCTGCGCGTCGCTGGCCGCGGACGCGCTGGGCGGCGACAACGTCTACGGCGTCTCAATGCCGTCGAGGTACTCGTCGGGGCACTCGAAGGACGACGCCGAAGACCTCGCGCGGCGGATCGGGGCGCACTACCGCGTCGAGCCGGTCGAGGACATGGTCCGGGTGTACGTCGAGCAGCTGCACCTGACAGGCCTGGCCGAGGAGAACATCCAGGCGCGGACGCGGGGCATGCTCCTGATGGCACTGTCCAACCTGGACGGTCACCTGGTGCTGGCCACGGGCAACAAGACCGAGCTGGCCGTCGGGTACTCCACGATCTACGGCGACGCGGTCGGCGCGTTCGCCCCGATCAAGGACGTCTTCAAGACGCACGTCTGGCAGCTGGCGCGGTGGCGCAACGCCGAGGCCTTGAAGCGGGGCGAAACCCCGCCGATCCCGGAGAACTCGATCTCGAAGCCGCCGTCGGCCGAGCTGCGGCCGGGTCAGATGGATTCCGACTCGCTGCCCGACTACGCGCTGCTCGACGACATCCTCGACGACTACGTCGAGGGCGACCGCGGGTACGCGGACCTGGTGTCCGCCGGGTTCGAGCCGGAGACGATCGACCGCGTGGTGCGGATGGTCGACAAGGCCGAGTACAAGCGGCGCCAGTACCCGCCGGGCACGAAGATCACGTTCAAGGCGTTCGGCCGCGACCGCCGGCTGCCGATGACCAACCTGTGGCGCGAGGGCAAGGCCTAGGTCAGAGCGACCTGACGGCCTTCGCTCGAGCTGAGGGCCGCCGTCAGGCTGGCTTTTGCGGTGCGGCGGACCAGGAACTCCAGGCCGAGCGCGTCGGTGGCCGTCTGGACCGATGCCGGGTCCGGGTGGGTGCCGGTGACCATCAGGAGCGGGATCGACGGCAGGCCGCGCGTCGTCGGGTGCGGCGTGGTGCCCCAGTCGATCAGGAACGGGCGGAGCGTGCCCGGGGCGCTCGGTGGGGTCAGGCGCCAGCGGAGGAGTTCGCCGTCCTGGGTCTCGCGGGACATCTCGAGCGCGTCGCCGGGGTCGAAGCCGTGGGCTCTCGCCTGGGCGATGGTCGCGTCGAGGTCGGTCGTGCGGACCGCCCAGGCGACGAGCGCGGGCTCGGTCAGGTCGTCGATGCCGAAGGGGCGCGGGTTCGCGGGCTCCGGCTGCGCCGGGTCGGGCCCGACGACCTCCAGGTACATGCCGGCGCCGAGGTCGGCGAGGTGGTTGGCGGTGCCGAGGCCGACGTGGCTGCCGCCGGGAGCGGGCGTGACACCGGTGAGCGCGGTGACGCGGGCGACGGCCTCGGCGAGGTCCGGGCCGGCGTAGACGAGGTGATCGAGCACGGGCCTATTTTGTCGTACCCCGGCCGTAGGCTGGCAAGATGACGATGGGGTTCACGGTGTTCGACACGGCGATCGGCGCGTGCGGGCTCGCGTGGCGCGAGGACGTCGTGGTCGGGGCGTCGCTGCCTTCGCCCGCTTTGGCCGCGTGGTTCGCGCGGCAGTACCCGGAGGCGGTTCCCGGGACGCCGGGTCCGGTGGTGCGGGCCGCCGTCGACGGGATCGTGGCGCTGTTGAGCGGGTCGCGAGTGGATCTGGCTTCGGTTCCGCTGGACTTCTCGGGGGTGCCGTCATTCAACCGGCGCGCGTACGAGGTGGCGCGGACGATCCCGCCAGGCAAGACGCTGACGTACGGCGACATCGCGCACCGGCTGGGGATGCCGGGCTCGGCGCAGGCCGTCGGGCAGGCGATGGGGCACAACCCGTTTCCGCCGATCGTGCCGTGCCACCGGGTTTTGGCCGCGGGTGGGAAGGACGGCGGGTTTTCGGCTCGGGGCGGCGTCGAGACCAAGCGGCGGATGCTGGTGATCGAGGGGGCGTTGGCCGACGAGCCGACGTTGTTCTGACGGTCGTGTCGTGTTCGCGGCCTGCTCACCCTCGCTGGAGAGGGTGAGCAGGGTCGCGGAAGGACGACACGCGTACCCAGGCGGACGACTCGCGTGCCTGGATGGACGACACGCGTGATTGGGGAGTCGACACGGGCCGGTGGGCGGGCCTGGGTCAGGCGGGGGTTGGGGTCCAGGGCTTCATCCATGGGGTTTCCGGCCAGTTCTCCGCCGCGGCCATCAGGGGGATCGCCGTGGCGCCGTCGACGTGCTCGCGGATGATGTCCGCGTGGCCCGCGTGGCGGGCCGTCTCCTCGATCAGGTGCAGCAGGACCCAGCGGACCGACCACGCCTCGACGTCCTGCGGGTACCACGGCACGCCCTTCGGCACCGGGACCGCCTGGCCGAGGTCCTCGATCCCGGCGATCACCTCCGCCGTGCGCGCGGCCACCTCGTCGTAGCGGGCCAGCACGCTCGCCAGCGTCTCCGACGGCCCCAGGGTGTACGCCGCCTGGTAGTCCGCCATCGCCTCGTCGAACGGCTTCTGCGGCAGCTGCAGCAGGATGTCGAGCCAGCCGTCCTCTGTCGACGCCACGTGCTTGACCAGGCCGCCCACCGACAGCGAGCTCTTCGTCGGCGTGAGCCGGGCCTGCTCGTCCGTCAGCCCGTGGGCCGCCACCTTCAGCACGTGCCGCTGCTGCTCCAGGTACCGCAGCAGCCCGTCACGCTCGTCGGCCACCGGGGGCACGTTTCCCGCCATCGAGATCAGCTCCTTCGCGTTCGTCCCCGGAATCGTGCCATCGACCACCGACATTTCCGGCACAAACGGCCAGCACCAGGCCCGCCGCGATCGCGAGCACGCCGCTAGCGGGCCGGCCAGTGCCGTGCCCGCCGGGGTCAGCCCGAACCCGGCCGGCGCCGCGGAGAGACACACCACGAAAACCGGGGCGCCGACGGTCGTCGCGACCAGCGGCGCGGCCGTGAGCGCACCGCACGACGCCGGTCCGGGCGCTGAAGGTGCCCTCGATCCGGATCGCCAGGCCGAGGACGATCGCCACGGCGAACGTCAGCGGGGTCCAGCCGGGCCCGGTGGCCGCGACCACCCCACCCGCCGAGGGACGCGCCGCCGATCTGAGCCAGGTTCAGGGCCAGCCGGAACGCGGCGAACGCGCGTGGCCTTGGCCGTCACCGGCGCCGGCCGTGAGCGGCTCAAGGAAATCGAAGAAATCCAGCACGGGCGCGCCGACGAGACGTTCAGCCGCCTCGAGGCGCGTGTCGGGGCGCGGGCTTGATGAACGCGTACGCCCCGCCCATGCCGTACAGGACGGCGCGCACCACCTGCTGAATCCGGCTGACCACACCTTCGGCGCTGTCCAGCTGCCGCGCCAGCACGAGGGCGGCCCAGGTGAGCACCACGACCACGAGCCCGGCCACGGCGAGCGCGCGCCAGCCCGGTGGCCACCACAGGATCAGGCTGACCACGCCGACCATGAGCACGACGGTCGCCAGCGACGAGAGCACGCCGCTCTGCTCCGGGTAGGCCGCCTGCAGCAGCGCGACCAGACCGAAGACGCTCACCGAGATCGAGCTGAGCCGCGCCGTCCAGTGGACCGGGCCGAGCCGGTGCAGCGGCGGCCCTGCGAGCAGGAACGCGACCCCCGAGACGGCCAGCAGGACGCGGAAGACCGGCGGACCGGTCAGCAGCGCCTCGACCGGGTCGTGCACCGGCGAGACGCCCGTCGGGAGGAAGAACTCCAGGAGCCATCCCGAATACGCGAGGACGGCCAGTCCCATGAGGAGAGCCGAGGCGATCCGAGCCGTGCGCACGAAGCACACATTAAGCGACCCTTGGCGTCTCGGCCGCACCACCGTGATCAGATCGTTCGAGTCGTTACGCCTGCGGACGGACGAAGGGGAACAGGACCGTCTGGCGGATCGAGGCTCCGGTGAGCATCATGAGCAGCCGGTCCACGCCCAGGCCGAGCCCGCCGGTGGGCGGCATGCCGTGCTCCAAAGCCAGCAAAAAGTCCTCGTCCAGCTCCATCGCCTCGACGTCCCCGCTCGCCGCGCGCAGCGACTGCGCCTCCAGCCGGCGCCGCTGTTCGATCGGGTCGGTCAGCTCGGTGTAGGCGGTGCCGACCTCGGAACCGAACGCGATCAGGTCCCAGCGCTCGGCCAGCCGCGGGTCCTCGCGGTGCTGGCGGGTGAGCGGCGAGACGTCGGTCGGGTAGTCCGTGTAGAAGGTCGGCAGCACGGTCGCGCCCTCGACGAGGTGCTCGAACGCCTTGAGCACGAGGTCGCCGTGGCTCGGGTCCTCCCCCACCGGCACGCCCGCCGCCAGGCACAGCCGGCGCAGGTCGGCCACGGGCGTCCCCGAGTCGATCCGCTCCCCGAAGGCCGCCGAAACGGCGTCGTGCACCGTGATCACCGGCCAGTCGCCGGAGATGTCGTGCTCGACGACCCTGCCGTCCGCGTCGGGCCGGCGCACGACCTGCGCGCCGTACGCCGCTTCGGCCGCGTGCTGGACGAGCTCGCGCGTCAGCGTCCGCATCGTGTCGTAGTCGGCGTACGCCTGGTACGCCTCGAGCATCGTGAACTCGGGGTTGTGCGTCGCGTCGACGCCTTCGTTGCGGAAGTTGCGGTTCAGCTCGAAGACGCGCTCGACGCCGGCGACGCACAGCCGCTTCAGGTAGAGCTCCGGCGCGATCCGCAGGTACATCCGCATGTCGTAGGCGTTGATGTGCGTGACGAACGGCCGGGCGTTGGCGCCGCCGTGGACCGTCTGCAGCATCGGCGTCTCGACCTCGAGGTAGTCGGCGTGGTGCAGGCGCTCGCGCACCGCGCGGACCACCGTGGACCGCAGGCGCAGCATGTTCGTCGAGTCCGGGTTGACCGCGAGGTCGAGGTAGCGCTGCCGCACCCGCGTCTCCGGGTCGGTGAGGCCCTTCCGCTTGTCCGGCAACGGGTGCAGGCACTTCGCGGTGACCGTCCACTCGTCGACGAGCACCGACAGCTCGCCCCGCTTCGACGTCACGACCTGGCCGCTGACGCCGACGTGGTCGCCGAGGTCGACGCCGGTCCGCCAGCCCGTGAGGTCGAGCTCGCCGGCCTCCAGCATCAGCTGGATCTCGCCGCTGAAGTCCTTGACGCGCGCGAAGCACAGCCCGCCGAGCGTGCGCATCGCCAGCACGCGCCCGGCGATCCGGACGCGGTGGCCGGTCGCGCTGTCCGGCCGCAGGTCGCCGAACTTCTGCACGACGTCGCCGATGTGGTCGTCCCGGCGGAAGCCGACCGGGTACGGGTCGATCCCGGCCTCGCGCAGCTTGGCCAGCTTGGCCATCCGGACGCGGACCTGCTCCGGGCGCCGGGCCGGCTTCGCCGCCGGGACCGCCGCGGACTCCTCGATCTCCCGGACGCGCGCGACGAAGTCGTCGCCGACCGTCTCCAGCCGCAGTGCCCGCGACCGTCCGGTCGGGACGAACCCTTCGAGCGCGCCCGCGACGATGCCGACGCGCGGGAGCCGCCGCGCCGAGGAGTAGCAGAGGAACCGCGGCTCCCAGTCCGGCCCGTACTTGGCGTTGGACCGGTACAGCGACTCCAGCTGGAAGAACCGCGACGCGAGGCTGAGGATCCCCTTCCAGGCCCGCAGCACCGGGCCGGCGCCGATCCGCTCGCCCTCGGAGAAGACCGCGCGGAACATCGCGAAGTTGAGGGAGATCCGCTGCGCGCCCAGGTGCTGCCCGGCCGCGACGACCTCGGCGATCATGTACTCGTTGAGGCCGTTCTCGGCGTCGCGGTCGCGGCGCATCAGGTCCAGAGAGAGCCCCCGCCGTCCCCACGGGACGAACGACAGCAGGCCGCGCAGGTCGCCGCGGGCGTCGTAGGCCTCGACCATGACGCTGCGGCCGTCGCTCGGGTCGCCGAGGCGGCCCAGCGCCATCGAGAACCCGCGCTCGGTCTCCGCGCCGCGCCAGGCCTGGGCGCGGGCGAGCAGCTCGGCCATCTCGTCGCCGGGGATCTCGCCGTGGCGGCGCACGCGCGAGGTGTAGCCCGCTCGCTCGATGCGCTTGACGGCCTGGCGCACCGAGCGCCGTTCGGGCCCGGCGAGGCTGAACTCGCGGATGTCGAGCACCGCTTCGTCGCCGATTTCCAGGGCACGCAGGCCCGCGTCGGTGTACGCCTTCGCGCCGCGCTCGCTCGCCCCGAGCACGCCCGGCGTCCAGCCGTACGTGCGCGTCTCGTCGAGCCACGCGCGGACGGCGTCCGGCCACGCCTCGGGGTCGCCGATCGGGTCGGCGCTGGCGACGCTGGTTCCGCCGAGCACGCGGTAGGTCACCGCGGCACGGCCGTTCGGCGAGAAGACGACGCTCTTGTCGCGCCGGGTGGCGAAGTAGCCGAGGGAGTCGTCCTCGCCCTGTTCGGCGAGCAGCCGCCGCACGCGAAGCTCTTCTTCGTCCGTGCGCAGGCGACGGCTGCGCACCCCGCGGAAGAGCATGTACAGCGCGGCGGTGGCGACGGCGGTCGCGCTCAGGTCGATGAACACGTCCAGCCAGGCCGGCCCCTCGCCGACACCGATCCGGCGCAGCTGCAGGTTCTCACCGGTGGCGTGGTTGACGACCCAGGCGAAGCGCTCCCACGAGTCGCCGAGCTGCCCGGGAAACGCTTCCGCCAGGCCCCAGCCGACCAGGACGACCGCCGCCAGCCCGCCGAAGAGCATGGTCAGGCCGTCGCGCCAGGCGCTCGGCGCGAGCCGGGCGGGGAACGCCTTGCGCAGCGCGAGCAGGAAGACGATCAGGGCGACCGACAGCACGTCGGCGGCGGTGAGGGCCCACAGCTGGACCGGGATGTGCCGGACCTGCTTCGACCCGAGCGAGAGCAGCTCGGGCGACCACAGCAGCGTCGCCTGCAGGGCGAGGGTGAGCACCAGCCCGACGACCTGGAACAGCACGAGCGTGTACAGCGCGGCCTTCTTGCGACGGCGCAGCGCGCCACCCAGCACCACCAGCAGCAGCACCATCACCAGGCTCGCGCTGGTCGGCACGCTCAGGCTCGAGAACGCCATGTCGATGCCGTTGAGCAGGTGCCCGTGCGGGCCGTTCGTGAACAGGAGGAGCACCGAGAAGACCGCGGCCAGCTGGACCACGGTCGCGATGATGCCGCCCGCTCTCGCCTTCCAGGCGGGGAGGCGCGGGCGCGTGCTCGCGAGGGTTCCCATGGTTGGTTTCGTCGCCTTTCGCGGCCGATCGGTCGTCATGCCCTCTTCTTGACGTAAGTGAACACAGGTTGGTTGTCCCCCGGCATCAACCTGAAGGCTGACGGCGCCTCGTCCCCGAGGGTGTGAAGCTTGTCGCACGCGGTTGGGACGGCTCCGGGAGCGTGTCACGCTTTGAGACGCCCCTGCTCCACGACCCGGGGACCTCACCGAGGCCTCGAGGGAAGGACGGTCGACGACGATGTCTGCTGCCACCGCGAACGGGCCGGAAGAAACGGCCCCCTACGGCACCGGATCCGCCGCTCCCGCGGCACCGGCTCCGGGCCGGAAGGTCCGCGTCCACCACCTGCGCGAGCTCAAGGAACGCGGCGAGCCGTGGCCCATGCTCACCGCGTACGACATGTACACCGCCGCACTGTTCGACGAGGCCGGGATCCCCGTGCTGCTCGTCGGCGACTCCGCGGCCAACAACGTCTTCGGTTACGACACGTCGCTGCCGGTGACGGTCGACGAGCTGCTTCCCCTGGTCCGGGCGGTCACCGGCGCGGTCAAGAAGGCCCTCGTGGTCGCCGACCTGCCGTTCGGCTCCTACCAGCTTTCGCCGGAGCAAGCGCTGGCGACGTCGGTCCGGTTCATGAAGGAGGGCCGCGCGCACGCCGTGAAGCTCGAAGGCGGGCGGCGGTTCGCCACGCACGTCGAGGCCCTGACGTCGGCGGGCGTGCCGGTGATGGGCCACATCGGGTTCACCCCGCAGAGTGAACACAACCTCGGCGGCTACCGGGTGCAGGGGCGCGGCGAAGCGGCGGAAGCGCTGCTCGCCGACGCGCTGGCGCTGCAGGAGGCCGGGGCGTTCGCGGTCGTGATGGAGATGGTGCCCGCCGAAGCCGCGAAGCGCGTCACGGCGGAGCTGAAGATCCCGACGGTCGGCATCGGCGCGGGCCCGGACTGCGACGCGCAGGTGCTCGTCTGGCAGGACATGGCCGGACTGCGCCGCGGGAAGGCACCGCGGTTCGTCAAGCGCTACGCCGACGTCGCGACGGTGCTGCAGAACGCGGCGACGGCGTTCGCGGAGGACGTCCGGCGCGGCGAGTTCCCGGCGCCGGAACACGCTTTCCACGACTAACCCCGCCCCCTGAACCGCTCGGCCAGTGCCGGGTCGTTCTCCCACCAGAGTCCCGATGTCGATGCGGCGCCCGAAGCGGCTTCTTCGTCCAACTGGACGTCGATCTGCTTCGCGCGCCGCTCGTCGTCGCGGGCCCAGCGGACGAACAACGCGACGACGAACGGCAGGCCGGCGACGTCACCGCCGATCCACAGCACGCCCGCGCCGATGATCTGGTCGGTGCGGGGGTCGGGACCGTGCCCCGGGTGCGCGGCCGCGTAGTGCGCCGGCGCCAGCAGCGGCCCGAGCCACAGCACCAGGCCGAGCGCGCCGTCGAAGATCACCTCGGTGAACGCGATCCACACCGACACCAGGTGCGGGTCGCGGCGCGGGGTCGGGTCGAGTCCGAGCCGCGTCCAGAAGTACGTGAAGCCGGACAGGACGAGTGCGAGCCGGACCAGGCCGTCGGCGACCGGCGAGCGCAACGTGAGGTCGTAGAGCGGGGTCAGGTAGAGCACCAGCACCGGTACGACCAGGGTGAGCGTGACGACCGGCGGGAACGTCAGCGCGCGGGCCACCTCGCCGCGGCCGTGCCGCCGCAGCCGGACGGCCGGGCGCGCGTCCAGCAGGAGCCGGATCGGGGCGCCCAGGGCGAGGAGCAGGGGCGTGATCATCAGCAACGTCGTGGTCTGGACCGCGCGGACCCAGAAGTACGTCGTGTCGTAGACCGCCAGCGGTGAGCACGTGACGGCCAGGATCGTCGCCAGGCCGGTGAGGAACGCGGCGGTGCGGCCCGGCGGCCAGCCGCGCCCGCGGGCCGCGCGGACGTAGAGCGTGCCCAGAACCAGCACGCACAGGATCGCCGGGGCGTCGAGTGTCATCTCAGACCGTGAAGAAAATCAGGCTGCCGATTCCGGCGACCACGCAGTAAATGGCGAAGGGGGTCAGAGTACGCGTTTCGAAGTAACCGGTGAGGAACCGGACAGAAATGTACGAAGCGACCCCGGCGACGACGCTGCCGACGAGTGCCGGCCCGAGCGAGGCGTGGTTCTCCGGGGCGAACAGCGTCGGCATCTTCAGCACGCCCGCGGCGAGGATCACCGGGGTGGCGAGCAGGAACGCGAAGCGCGCGGCGTCTTCGTGGCCGAGCCCGCGGCGCAGGCCGGCGACCATCGTGATGCCCGAGCGGCTGATGCCCGGCAGCAGCGCGAAGATCTGCGCCGCGCCGATCAGGACGGCCTCGCCGATGCCCAGCTTCGCCAGCCGGGCGTCGGTCCGCTCGTCGACCGAGACGGCCCGCATCACGAGGGTTTCCTCGGCGGAGAAGTCCACTGTGTCCGCTTCTTCGACGGGCTTCTTCCGGGAGAACTTCTCGGCGGCGTAGAGGACCCCGCCGTTGAGCGCGAGGAAGATCGCGGCCGGCACCGGCTTGCCGAGGTGGTCGCGCAGCAGGCCTTCGAACAGCAGGCCGGCCAGCCCGACCGGGATCGTGGCGAGCACCAGCAGCCACGCGAGCCGCTGGTCCGGGGTGCGGACCTCGCGGTGGCGGATCGACGTCCACAGGCCGCCGATGATCCGCACCCAGTCCTTCCGGAAGAACAGCACGAGCGCCAGCGCGGTGGCGACGTGCATCGCGACGAGCACCGCGAGGTACGGCGAATCCTTGCCGATGCTCAGGTCCCGCTGCCATTGCCCGCCGAGCCAGGCGGGCAGCAGGATGCTGTGGCCGAGACTGGACACCGGAAACAATTCCGACACCCCTTGCAAGGCACCGACGACAATCGCCTCGACATAGGTCACCGCGGACATTCCGAGCCTTTCCGTGCCACTTTTCGAAGCTCCGACACCGGAACGTACCGGCCCATTCGTTAACCACGGGCAAGGGGCACGGCCACGCTCAGCGTCCTCTCAGCGCGCGTTCACGTACATGAACTTCAATCATGTCCTTGACCGACGTTCGGACCTTGGCTTAGCGTTTAGCCCGTCGCCGCCACGACGAAGATTCGAACCCTCGACGAGGAGGACGGGAATGCGTGTGCGGACCACCGGCCGTCGTGACCACACCGACGGCGTCGTCCCTCCTCGCTCGGACGTCAGCGCAGGCGGCTGACCCACGGACGGGAGCCCGCTCAGCCCGGCGGCGGGGGCGGGCTCCCACCTTCTTGGTCGTCGTCCCGGCACCCGGCGGCGGGGCGTCGGGGCGACGGCCAGGACCCTCCGGCAGAGTGTCGGGCATGGACGAGCTCTACCCGCCGATTTCCCCACGCGCCGAAGGGTTCCTGGACACCGGCGACGGGCACCGGATCCGGTGCCAGGAGGCGGGGAACCCGGCCGGGAAGCCGGTCGTGGTCCTGCACGGCGGGCCCGGCAGCGGGATCGCGCCGATGGCGCGGCGGCACTTCGACCCCACGGCCTACCGGATCATCCTGTTCGACCAGCGCGGATCGGGGCAGTCGACGCCGGACGCCGGCGACCTCACGGCCAACACCCTGTGGCACCTGGTCTCGGACATGGAGGCCCTGCGCGAGCGGCTCGGCATCGAACGCTGGCAGCTCTTCGGCGGTTCCTGGGGCGCGACGCTCGCACTGGCCTACGCCCAGACGCACCCTTCCCGCGTCAGCGAAATCATCCTGCGCGGCGTCTTCACCGTGCGGCAGAGCGAACTGGACTGGATCTACCGGGGCGGCGCCGCGAACATGTTCCCCCGCGAATGGGAGGCGTTCCTGGCGCCGATCCCGGCTTCGCTGCGCGATGACCCACTGGCGGCGTACGGCGAGCTTCTGGCCGACCCGGACGAGGAGGTCCGGCACCGGGCCGCGGTCGCGTGGAGCACCTGGGAGGGCGCGACGGTTTCCGTGCAGCCGCAGGAGGCTTTCCTCCGCCAGTACGCGGAACCGGCGTTCGCATGGGCGTTCGCGCGGCTCGCGGTCCACTACTTCCGCCACGGCGCGTGGCTCGAGGACGGGCAGCTGATCCGCGACGCGGGCAAGCTCGCCGGCATCCCGGGCGTGATCGTGCAGGGCCGGTTCGACACGGTGTGCCCGCCGACCACGGCGTACGAGCTGCACCGGGCGTGGCCGGGTTCGGAGCTGAAGCTGCTGGAAGGCGCCGGGCACGCGGTGACGGACCCGGGCGTGCTGGCCGCCCTGCGCGCGGCGACGGACTCATTCCGCCAGTAGCACCGCGAACACCTTCTCGAGCTTCTTCACGACGACCTCTTCGTCGGCGCGCGCGAGCGCGGTGCTGCCGATGAGCGTGCGCATCACCCAGAAACCGGCAATCACCGCCAGTGCCAGCGCCGGTCCTTCGGTGTTCTCCGTCGCCGGGAGGACGTCGGTGAGGTGCTTCTCGACGTGCCGCTCGATGCCCGCGCGCAGGATCTCCGCGGCACGCGGGTTGGGCGCCGAGCGCAGCATCAGCAGGAACGGGTCGAGCTGCCCGGCGTCCGGGGCGGTCCGGCGCACCAGCGCGGCCGCGATGTCCGCGGCGAGCGTCGCCGGGTCGTCGGTGAGCACGGTCCGCTCGGCCATCGCCGCCTCGACGACCTCGGCGAAGAGGCCTTCCTTCGAGCCGAAGTAGCGGTTGACGAGCATCGCGGTGACGCCGGCGGACTCGGCGATCTCGCGCACGCCCACGGCGTCGTACCCGGCCCGGGTGAAGGCTTCGAGCGCCGAGGTCAGGATGGCTTCCCTGGTCGCGGCGGCGTTGCGAGGTCTCATGTATACGAGTGTAGACTTATCGTAAGTCTACAGGTGTATACCTCTTGGGAAGGTGCTTCATGGACCTCGAAATCGCTGGTAAAAGGGCTCTCGTCACCGGCTCCAGCGCCGGCCTCGGTTCCGCGATCGCCCGGCTCTTGGCCGCCGAAGGCGCTTCGGTGGTGGTGCACGGCCGGGACGAGTCCCGCGCCTCGCGGGTCGCCGCGTCGATCGGCGCGGCGGGCGTCGCGATCGGCGACTTGTCGACCGACGAGGGCGCCGACGCGGTGGCTTCGGCGGCGGGCGAGGTCGACATCCTGGTGAACAACGCCGGCTCGTACGACCACCTGTCGTGGACCGAAGCGACCCCGGAGGTGTGGGCGTCGACGTACGAGGCGAACGTCGTGTCGGCGGTCCGGATGATCCACAGGTTCGTCCCGGGCATGCGTTCGCGCGGCTGGGGCCGGGTGATCCAGCTCGGCGGCGGCCTGGCGATCCAGCCGATGGCGACGCAGCCGCACTACACGGCAACGCTGGCGGCACGGCACAACCTGGCGGTGTCGCTGGCCCGGGAGCTGGCGGGGACGGGCGTGACGTCGAACGTGGTGTCCCCGGGGGCGATCCTGGTGGACTCGGTGCGATCGTTGCTGACGTCGATCGCGCCGTCGCAGGGATGGGGCGATTCGTGGGAGGAGATCGAGTCGGGGGCGGCCCGGGACCTGGTCCCGAACGACGTGGGGCGATTAGGGCGTCCGGAGGAGATCGCGGCGGCGGTGGGGTATCTGGTGAGCCCGGCGGCGGCGTACGTCAGCGGCGCGACGATCCGGGTCGACGGTGGCACGATCCGGTCAGTGCACTGACCTTGGCCGGTAGGGGTCGACGGGTGCGGACGACCGGCGTTTTCCGGCTATGGTCGGCCCTCCACGGCTTCGGGGAGGAACCATGCGGGTCAAAGCATTCCTGTGCGCGGTGCTGAGTGCCGCCGGACTGGCCGTCGCTCCGGGGCCGGCTTCGGCCGCGGCTGCCGAGTGCAGCATCGACTTCGACCACATCTGCCTGTGGTCGGACATCAATTACCACAACGGCTACGGCGCTTGGGCGGGCTCGGTGGCGAAGCTTCCGACGGCCCTGAACGGCAAGGTGTCCAGCCTCAAGAACATCATGCCCGGGGCGGTCTTCTTCTATTCCGGCGAGAACTACGGCGGCAGCTCCTTCTGCATCGAACCAGGCGACGTGGACCACGACCTGACCGCTCGCTACGGCGGCGGCATCAGCTGGAACGACCGCATCAGGTCGTTCCGGTACTACCCGGGCGGGTTCTGCAACCTGCCGTGACTCAGAGCCGTCCGCCGGAAGCCGTGTCGCCGGACAGCTTCTGGGCCAGGTACACCGGGACCGTCGACACCACGATCAGCACCGCCGCCACCACGTTCACGATCGGGGCCTGGTTGGGCCGGAACAGGTTGTTGTAGATCCAGATCGGCAGCGTCTCCATGCCCGTGCCCAGGGTGAACGTCGTCACGATGATCTCGTCGAACGACAGCGCGAACGCCAGGAGCCCGCCCGCCAGCAATGCCGAACGCAGCATCGGGAACGTCACCAGGCGGAACGTCGTGAACCCCGTCGCGCCGAGGTCCATCGACGCCTCCTCGAGGTTTCCGCCCATCCGCCGCAACCGCGCGACGACGTTGTTGAACACCACCACGATGCAGAACGTCGCGTGCGCGATGATCGCCGTCAGCAGGCCGAGATCGATGCCCAAGATGGTCCTGAACGCGTTGTTCAGCGCGATGCCCGTCACGATCCCCGGCAGCGCGATCGGCAAAATAATGAGCAGCGACACGGGGTTCCGGCCGAAGAACCGGTAGCGCTGCAACGCGAACGCCGCCATCGTGCCCAGCAGCAACGCGATCGCCGTCGCCGCCAGGCCCGCCTGGACGCTCGTCCACAGCGCGTTCAACGCGCCTTCGTTCGACGAAGCCCGGCTCCACCACTCCAGCGTGAACCGGGACGGCGGCCAGCCGAACGTCGTGTCCGCGTTGAACGAGTTGAGCAGCACCACCAGCAGCGGGAAGTAGATCACCGCCAGGCCCAGGCCCAGCGCCGTCCACAACAGCGCCCGAGACGTCCGCACCGAGACTCCTAGAGGTTGTCCAGCGCGCCGGTGCGGCGCACCGCGGCCAGGTACACGAGCATGATCACGACCGGCACCGTCGCCACCGTCGCCGCGAACGGGAGGTTGTTCGCCGCGCCGATGTTGTCGTAGACGACGTTGCCGAGCATCTGGGACGTGCCGCCGACGATCTTCACCGCGATGTAGTCGCCCAGCGACAGCGAGAACGTGAAGATCGAGCCCGCCACGATCGCCGGGAACGTCAGCGGCAGGATCACCGAGCGGAACGTCCTCAGCGAGCGGGCCCCGAGGTCACCGGAGGCGTCCACCAGCGAGTCCGGCAGCCGGTCGAGACCCGCGTAGATCGGCAGGATCATGTACGGCAGCCACAGGTACGACAGCGTGATGATCGTCGCCGTGACGCCGTAACCCGGCGAAAGCCAGCTCAGGGCACCGTTCCCGGACAGCATCGTGCGCCACGCGTACGCCTTCACCAGGTAGCTCGCCCACAGCGGCGTCATCACCGCGATCACCAGGATCCGCTGCGCCCGCGGCGACGCCAGCTTGGCCATCGCGAACGCCATCGGGAACGCGATGACGGCGTCGATCACCGTCACCAGCGCCGCGATCCCGACCGTGCGGAAGGTGATCGTGCGGTAGACCGCGTCGCTGAACAACGTCGTGAAGTTGTCCAGCGACCACTCGATGACGACCTGGCCGGTGAACGCGTCCGTGTGCCAGAACGCCGTGACGAACAGCGCCGCGAGCGCGCCCAGGTAGGCCAGGCCGAGCCAGAGCAGCGGGGCCGAGAGCAGGAAACCCAGGCGCAGCTTGGGCTTCCGGTAGAAGAAGGCCGACAAGGCGGTCATGTCAGCCCTTGATCTCGGTCCACGCCTTGGTCCACTCGCCGTAGTCCTTGCACTTGACGTCCGTGCGGCCGTCGAGGCACTGCGGGATCGGCGTGGTCCAGTAGGCGATCTTCGACGCGTACGCCGAGTCGTTGGCGTGGTAGGTGTCGCAGAGCGTCTTGTCCGTCATCTCCGCGCACGCCTTCGAGTTCGCCGGCGCCTCGCCGAAGTACTCGGCGACCTGGGCGTTGACCTTCGGGCTGATGATGTAGTCGAGCCACTTGTACGCGCACGTCTTGTGCGCCGACTTCGCCGCGACCATCCAGGTGTCCGACCACCCGGTCGCGCCCTCGCTCGGCACGGACGCCTCCAGCGGCGCGCCCTCGCCCTTGGTCAGGTTGACCGTGACCTGCCAGGCGGTGCCGACGACGGCGTCGGCGTTCTTCAGCGCCTGCGACTCCTTGAGGTAGTCCGACCAGTACTCACTCACCAGCGGACGCTGCTGCTTGAGCAGGTTGACCGCGGCGGTGAACTGCTTGTCGTCGAGGGCGTACGGGTTCTTGATGCCCAGGTCCGGCTGGTGCGTCATCAGGTACAGCGCGGCGTCGGCGATGTAGATCGGCGAGTCGTACGCGATCACCTTGCCCTTGTAGGGCGAGTTCGCGTCGAACATGACCGACCACGACGTCGGTGCGGGCGTCACCTTGTCGGTGCGCCAGGTCAGCAGGTTCGCGCCCCAGCCGTGCGGGATGCCGTAGGAGACGCCGCCGACGCTGTTCCACGACTTGTCCTTGAGGAACGGCTGGACGTCGGCGTAGTTCGGCACGAGCGCGGTGTTCACCGGCTCGGCGTCCCCGGAGGCGACCAGCCGCAGCGACGCGTCGCCCGAGGCGGACACGACGTCGTACTGCCCGGTCTTCATCAGCGTCACGGCCTCGTCGGAGGTGCCGAACGGCTTGACGTTCACCTTGCAGCCGGTCTGCTGCTCGAACGGCGTCACCCAGTTGACCTTCGGGTCGTTGGAGCCGTTCTCGGCGTACCCGGGCCAGGCCAGCACGTTCAGCTGGCCTTCCGGCTGCCCGAGCGCCTTCAGCGCTTCCAGCTTCGGCGGGGTGAAGCCCTGCGCGCCGGGCGGCGCGGCGGAGTTCGAACCCGACGTGCCACATGCAGCCAACAGCAGGCTTGCGCCGAGGAGCCCGGCCAGCCGCGTCTTCCTGTTCTTCATGGCAAACCCTTCACTGACCGGGAACCTGGAAGCTGTGTTCGTGGCGCCAGCTGAGCCGGACCCGGCCCGCCGCCAAGGCGCCGTCGGTGTTCTGCCGGACGACCGAAAGCTGTCCCCCGGCGTCGAGCGCGACGGTGTAGCGCACGGTCGCGCCGGCGTAGACGACGTCGGTGACCGTGCCGGTCGCGCTGGTGTCCCCCGCGGCGGCGGGCTCGGACAGCTCGCCGTCGATGCGGATCTTCTCCGGCCGGATGCTGAACAGCCCCGGCCGGCCGATCACGGACTCGGCGCCGCGCCCGCCCAGGAGGTTCGACGTCCCGACGAACCCGGCGACGAACGCGCTGGCGGGGCGTTCGTAGACCTCTTCGGGCGGGCCGACCTGCTCGATCTTGCCGTCGTTGAACACCGCGATGCGGTCGCTCATGGTGAGCGCTTCGTCCTGGTCGTGGGTGACGAAGACGAACGTGATGCCGACGTCGCGCTGGATCTGCTTGAGCTCGAGCTGCATCGCCTGCCGCAGCTTGAGGTCGAGCGCGCCGAGCGGTTCGTCGAGCAGCAGCACCTTGGGCCGGTTGACGAGCGCGCGGGCGAGCGCGACGCGCTGACGTTGCCCGCCGGACAGCTGCGCGGGCTTGCGCGAGCCGTAGTCGTCCAGCCGCACGGTCTTCAGCGCTTCGAGCGCCCGCTCCCGGCGTTGCTGCTTCGGGACGCGCTTGACGCGCAGGCCGTATTCGACGTTCTGCTGCACGGACATGTGCGGGAACAGCGCGTAGTCCTGGAACACCGTGTTGACGTCGCGTTCGAACGGCGCCAGGTTGCTGACGTCGCGGCCGTCGAGCTCGATCGTGCCCTCGGTGGGCAGCTCGAAGCCGGCGATCATGCGCAGCACGGTCGTTTTGCCGGAGCCGGACGGCCCGAGCATCGAGAAGAACTCGCCGGGCGGGATGTCGAGGTCGACGCCGTCGACCGCGTGGACGTCACCGAAGTGCTTGCGCAGCCCGGAAAGCCGGATCGCTGGCCCGTCGGTTCCGCTCGGCGGCGCGGCGTCCTCCCGCGTCTCGGTGGGTGCTTGGTTGGGCATCGCCAGCCTCACAGTGCGCTCATGACGTGCTTGACGCGGGTGTAGTCCTCCAGGCCGTACAGCGAGAGGTCCTTGCCGTAGCCGGACTTCTTGAAGCCGCCGTGGGGCATCTCGGCGACCAGCGGGATGTGGGTGTTGATCCAGACGCAGCCGAAGTCGAGCTTCGCGGCCAGGCGCATCGCGCGCTGGTGGTCGCGGGTCCAGACCGACGACGCGAGGGCGTACTGGACGCCGTTCGCGGCCTTCAGGGCCTCGGCTTCGTCGGAGAACCGCTGGACGGTGATGACGGGCCCGAAGATCTCGTTCTGGCTCATCTCGTCGTCCTGCTTCAGCCCGGAGACGACGGTGGCCTCGTAGAAGTAGCCCTCGTCGCCGGCGCGGTGGCCTCCACAGTGGACGGTCGCGTGCTCCGGGAGCCGCTCGATGAAACCCGAGACCTTTTCCAGCTGGGCCGCGTTGTTGAGCGGGCCGTACGCGACGTCTTCGTCGTCCGGCTTGCCGGTCTTGGTCCCTTCGGCCTGCCGGGCGAGCGCCGCGACGAACGTGTCGTGCACCTCGTCGGCGACCAGCACGCGGGTGGCGGCCGTGCAGTCCTGGCCCGCGTTGAAGTAGCCCGCGACGGCGATCGCTTCGGCGGCGGCTTCGAGGTCGGCGTCGCCGAAGACGATGACCGGCGCCTTGCCGCCCAGCTCCAGGTGCACGCGCTTGACGTCGTTCGCCGCACTGCGCGCGACGTCGATGCCGGCCCGGACCGAGCCGGTGATCGACACCATCGCCGGGATGTCGTGCTCGACCAGCGCGCGGCCGGTGTCGCGGTCGCCGCAGACGACGTTGAACACGCCCGGCGGCAGGAACTCCCCCGCGATCTCGGCCAGCAGCAGCGACGACGCGGGTGTCGTGTCGGACGGCTTCAGCACGATCGTGTTGCCCGCGGCGAGGGCGGGCGCGATCTTCCAGATGGCCATCAGCAGCGGGTAGTTCCACGGCGTGACCTGCGCGCAGACGCCGACGGGCTCGCGGCGGACGAACGAGGTGTGGCCTTCCATGTACTCGCCCGCGGCCCGCCCTTCGAGCACGCGCGCGGCCCCGGCGAAGAAGCGGACCTGGTCGAGGACCATCGGCATCTCTTCGGCCAGGGTGAGCGCGATCGGCTTGCCGGTGTTCGCGGACTCGACCCGGACGACCTCGTCGGCACGGGCTTCGAGCGCGTCGGCGATCTTGAGCAGCGCGAGCTGGCGCTGGGCCGGCGTCGTCGCGCGCCAGGTCTCGAACGCGGTCGCGGCGACCTGGAGCGCGTTGTCGACGTCGTCGGGCCCGGCGATAGGCGCGGTGCAGTAGGCGCGCCCGGTGACCGGGTCGACGATCTCCGCCGTCCGGCCGGACTTGGACTCGACGTACGCGCCGCCGACGTAGTGCTTCAGCTCCTGCACGGTCACTCCTAGCTCCGATCGGGGCTAAAACATATAAGTCCATATGTAATAGGACAAGAGGATCAGGCAAGATTGGTGCGAACGGGTACCGACGGGCGAAGGGTCACGATGCGCAAGGGCATGTCGCACAGCGCGCGGTCCGCCATGTTCGCGCCGCTCGGCCAGGTCGGCCGGGCGGAAGCGGTGGCGGCGCGGCTGGTCGACGCCATCACGCTCGGCCTGCTCGCCGACGAGGAACAGCTGCCCAGCGAAGCCGACCTGGCCGCGCAGTTCGGCGTCTCGACCGTGACGGTCCGGGAAGCGCTCGTGGCGGTGAGGCAGCAGGGACTGGTCGAGACGCGGCGCGGGCGCAGCGGCGGCAGCTTCGTCCGGGCGCCGGCCAACCCGCCCCCGGACGAGTGGCGCGCGCGGCTGCGCGAGGTGTCCCTGTCGGATCTGCGCGACGTCGGCGACCACTACCTGGCGATCGCCGGGGCAGCCGCGAAGCTCGCCGCCGAGCGCAGCTCACCCGAGGACGTCGCCCGGCTGCGGCTGGCGACCGACGACCTCCGCACGGCGCACGGCATCGACTTCACGCGCGCGGAGCGGCAGTTCCACCTGGAGGTCGCGGCGGCCGCTCAGTCACCGCGGCTGACACACGAGGAGCTCCAGCTGCAGAGCGAACGCGGCGGGCTGCTGTGGCTGCCGCTGGGGGCCCACCCCCACGAGGAGCACGCGGCGATCACCGCGGCGATCGCGTCCGCGGACGGCGAACTGGCCCGCAAACTCACCGAAGAGCACATCCTCGGAGCGCTCGACCGGCTCGCGGACGTGCACCTCGACCTGCTGGCCCCTTAAACTCTGCCGTACTCCCGCGCATCGAGGTGAGCACTGTGAACGACACCCGCACGCTGACCGGCGACGAGGTCGTCGAGCAGGTCTCGGCGTTGGTGGAAGGGGTCTTCGAACGGCTGAAGCCCCTGCTGGCGGCGGCCGAGTCGGTGCTGGCGGACGCTGCTCCTGTCACAGAGGCACTGCACCGGATCCGGCCGCAGGTCACCGAGGCGCTCGGCGGCCTGATCGTCGGCGCGGGGTTCGTCAGCGCACCCCACGTGCTGTCCGACTCGGAGTTCGGCTTCGAGTGGTGGACGGGCTCGGCCGCGGACCCGTCGCAGCTGTTCATCAGCCTGGACCCGGCCGCGGAGAACTTCCTGGACTACACGCGCCAGTCGTGGTTCACGGTCCCCCGCGACACCGGGCGCCGGCACATCAACGGGCCGTACGTGGACTACCTGTGCACCGACGAGTACACGCTGACGTTCACGATCCCGGTGGTCCGCGGCGGTGCGTTCGCGGGCGTGGTCGGCGCGGACGTGTACGTACGCGAGTTCGAGCGGGCGGTCCGGCCCCGGCTGCGGTCACTGGGCCGCGGGGCGGCGCTGCTGAACGCGCAGGGGCGGGTGATCGTGTCCAACAGCGTCCGGCAGCCGACGGGATCGCTGGTCCGGGAAGCCGACGTCCCGGCGTGGTGGTCGGCGGGCGCGGCGCCGGGCCCGGTCCTGCGCCGCTGCGGGGACTCACCGATCGTGCTCGTGAGTGAGAAACAGGGTTAGAACACTGTTTCTCACTCACGAGCCTGCAGCGCGACCCACAGCTCCGCGCGGACGCCGGGTGAGTCGAGGTCGCGGCCGAGCAGTTCCGCCACTTTGCGGATCCGGTTCCGCAAGGTGTGCCGGTGCACCCCGAGCCGCGCGGCGGCGACGTCCCAGTGACCGTGGTGCTCCAGCCAGCAGCGCAAGGACGTCTCCAGGTCGCCGCGGCCCGTCGTGTCGTGGGTGCGAAGCGGGGTGAGCAAGCCGCGCGCAAACGCTTGCGCCACCGTGGGTTCGATCAGCGACAGCAGGCCGCGACCCGTGTGTTCCGCCGCCGACACCAGGGTTTTGTCCTCCGCCAGTGCCGCTTGGGCGGCCAGCTCCGCCTGCTCCAAGCCGGCCGCGAAGTCCGTCGCGGACACCGGGCCCGCCAGTCCACCGTGCAAGCCGCCGATCCGCAGCGCCGCCTCCGCCGCCGGGTCGGCCGGGCCGATCGCGACCACCGACGAGCCGCGCCGCGCGGCGAACACCGGCTCGCCCTCCAGCGCCGCGAGCAACTTCCTCCGCGCGGCGGGCGTCCCGGCGAACACCAGCACCGACCACGGTGCGCGCGGCGGCTCACCGCCCGTCTCGGCCAGTACCCGCAGCGCCAGCTCGGCCTGGCCGCCGATCAGCAGCTCCAGCAACCCCGACCGCAGCGCCTGCCGCGCCGCCGCCTGCGCGCGATCCTGTTCCAGCGCCAGGGAAAGCACCGAGACCGCGGTGTTGACGATGTGCCGCCCCGCGGTGTCGAGCGACGCGCCGACGGCGAGCACCCGGCGCGCGCTCGTGTCGAGGGTCTGCAGGACGACCTCCTGCCCGTCGAGTGCGACCACCCGCGTACCGACGCGAAGGCGCTCCAGCTCTTCTCGCAGCGAAGCGCCGTACGCACGGGCGCCCGCCGGAGCCGCTTCGGTGACGGTTGTCCGGTCGAAGAGCAGCACCCAGCCGTCGATGAGCTTCGCCAGCTTGCGCAGCACCCCCGCCGGGCCGCCTTTGCCGACCGCCGTGCGGGTCAGCTCCTGCTGGGCCTTGCCGATCCGGACCGTCGTCGCGTACTCGTCCGCCGCCACCGCCCGCGAAACGGCGCGCGTGATCGCGATGAACGGCGTCTCGCGCGGCACCTCCAGCACCGGCAGCCCCACCTCGGCCGCCGTCGACACCAGCGCGTGCGGGACGAAGTCGTGGCTGAGCCCGACGCCGAAGCCGAGCCCGGCCACGCCCGCCTCGACCAGGCGGCGCACGTAAGCCGGCGACGTCTCTTCGGCCAGCGCCAGCCCGGTCGTCAGCAGCAGCTCGCCGCCTTCGAGGAACGCCTGCGGGTCCGTCAGCTCCGTCGGGTGCACCCACCCGATCGGGCGGTCCAGGAGATCACCGCCGGTCAGCACCCGCAGCCCAAGCGGGCGGTCGGCGGCCAGTCCGGCCAGCGTGAGTGCCATAACGGCCAATTCTACGCGCCTTCCTGTACGGAAAGGCCAGCTGACGGCCGTCCGGCGGCAGCTCATCCTGAGGACGTCCACCCGACCCGCGTCCGCAGGAGCACGCCGTGACCGCAAGCACCACCGCCGAGCCGCAGGCGCCGGCGCCCCGGCAGCGCAGGCTGCGCACCGAGATCCCCGGCCCCGTCTCGCGCGAGCTGCAGGAGCGCCGCGCGAACGCCGTCGCCGCCGGGGTCAGCTCGGTGCTGCCCGTCTACGTCACCTCCGCCAGCGGCGGCCTGCTCACCGACGCCGACGGCAACGTCCTGATCGACTTCGGCTCCGGCATCGCCGTGACCAACGTCGGGCACTCCGCGCCGGCCGTCGTCGACCGCGTCCGCAAGCAGGCGTGCTGGTTCACCCACACCTGTTTCATGGTCACGCCGTACGAGGGGTACGTCGAGGTCTGCGAAGCGCTGGCCGAGCTGACGCCGGGCGACCACGCGAAGAAGTCGGTGCTGTTCAACTCCGGCGCCGAGGCCGTCGAGAACGCCGTGAAGATCGCCCGCACGGCGACCGGGCGCCAGGCCGTCGTCGTGTTCGACCACGCCTACCACGGCCGCACCAACCTCACCATGGGCATGACCGCGAAGTCGGTGCCCTACAAGCACGGCTTCGGCCCGTTCGCGCCCGAGGTCTACCGCGTGCCGGGCTCGTACCCGTACCGCGACGGCCTGTCCGGCCCCGAGGCGGCCGCGCTGGCCATCGACCGCATCGAGAAGCAGATCGGCGGCGACCAGACGGCCGCCGTCGTCCTGGAGCCGATCCAGGGCGAGGGCGGCTTCATCGAGCCCGCGCGCGGCTTCCTGCCCGCGATTTCCGCGTGGTGCCGCGAAAACGGCGTCGTGTTCGTCGCCGACGAGGTCCAGACGGGCTTCTGCCGCACCGGATCCTGGTTCGCCTCCACCGACGAGGACGTCGTCCCGGACCTGATCGCGACGGCCAAGGGCATCGCGGGCGGCCTCCCGCTCTCGGCGGTCACCGGCCGCGCCGAGCTCCTCGACGCCGTCGGCCCGGGCGGGCTCGGCGGCACGTACGGCGGCAACCCGATCGCCTGCGCCGCCGCGCTCGGCTCGATCGAGACGATGAAGACCGAAGACCTGGCCGCGTCGGCGAAGCGCATCGAAGGTGCTGTCCTGCCACGGTTGCGCGCGCTGGCTGCCGAAACCGGCGTCATCGGCGACGTCCGCGGGCGCGGCGCGATGCTGGCCGCGGAGTTCGTCAAGCCCGGCACGACCGAGCCCGACGCCGGCCTCACCAAGCGCGTCGCCGCGGCCTGCCACCAGGCCGGCGTGATCGTGCTGACCTGCGGTACCTACGGCAACGTCGTCCGGCTGCTGCCGCCGCTGTCCCTGTCCAACGACCTGCTCGACGAGGGCCTCTCGGTCCTCGAGCACGCTGTCCGCACGGAGGCTCGCGCATGACTTTCCCCTTCTGGGTCGCCGGAAAGCCGGTGACCGGCGGCTCGACGGCCGTCGTCCGCCACTCCTACGACGGTTCCGAGGCCGGGTCGCACTTCGTGCCTTCGGCGGAGGACGTCGAAGCCGCGGTGCAGGCCGCGCACGACGTCGCCGACGAGTTCGCGACGCTGCCCGCGCACGTCCGCGCCGGGGCGTTGGACCACGTGTCCCGGGCCTTGGGCGAGCGGTCCGAAGAGATCGCCCAGCTGATCACGGCCGAGTCCGGCAAGCCGCTGAAGTGGGCGCGCGGCGAGGTCGGGCGCGCGGTCTCGACGTTCCGCTGGGCCGCCGAAGAAGCGCGCCGCTTCTCGGGCGAGCTGCAGCGCCTCGACACCGACCCGGGCGGCACCGGCCGGCTGGCGCTGGTCCGGCGCGTCCCGCGCGGGGCCGTCCTGGGCATCACGCCGTTCAACTTCCCGCTGAACCTGGTGGCGCACAAGGTCGCCCCGGCGATCGCGGTCGGCGCGCCGATCGTGCTCAAGCCCGCGCCGGCGACGCCGCTGACGGCGTTGCTGCTCGGCGAAATCCTGGCTGAGACGGACCTGCCCGCGGGGTCGTGGTCGATCCTGCCGGTGGACAACGAGACGTCGTCGAAGCTGGTCGAGGACCCGCGGCTGCCGGTGGTGTCGTTCACCGGCTCGGTCCCGGTCGGCTGGGCCATCCGCGACCGCGTGCCGCGCAAGCACGTGGCGCTGGAGCTGGGCGGCAACGGCGCGGTGCTCGTCTGTCCGGATTGGACGGACCTCGACTTCGCGGCGCAGCGGATCGCGACGTTCGCGATGTACCAGGCGGGCCAGTCGTGCATTTCGGTGCAGCGGGTGTACGTCCACTCGGACGTCTACGACGCTCTGGCCGAGAAGGTCCTGGCGCAGGTCCAGGCTTTGCGCACGGGCGACCCGCGCGCGGACGGCGTCGACGTCGGACCGCTGATCAACGCCGACGCCGCTTCCCGGGTCGAGTCGTGGGTGGCCGACGCGGTTTCGGCCGGCGGCACGCTGCTGACAGGCGGCGGGCGATCGGGTGCCACGGTCGAGCCGACGGTGCTGGCGGACGTCCCCGAAGACGCGTCGGTGATGGCCGAGGAGGTGTTCGGGCCGGTGGTTTCGCTGGTCCGGGTGGCTTCGGTGGCCGAAGGCGTCGAGCGGATCAACGCGTCGCGCTTCGGGCTGCAGGCGGGCGTGTTCACGCGCGACCTGCCGACGGCGTTCGAGGTGTCGGCCAAGCTCCAGGTCGGCGGGGTGCTGGTGGGCGACGTCCCGAGCTTCCGCGCGGACCAGATGCCCTACGGCGGGGTCAAGGACTCCGGCGTGGGCCGCGAGGGCCCGGCGTCGGCGATGGCGGACTTCACCGAGGAGCGCGTCACGGTCCTGACGGGATTGACGCTGTAATCGTTCGCACCCCGCCCGGCGCCAAGCCGACCTACTCGCAGGGGCTCGGCGCGACGATGACCTTCGCGGTCGAACTCGCCGAGCGGCCGGGCGCCACCCTGGTGGTCGACACCGGACGGCCGCGGCCGGACAACTGGCTGCACCTGGCGACCGAGCCGGTCCGGCCGGCCGAGGTCGCCCGCGGCGTTCGCGCCGCGCTGGCCCGCGGGTTCGACTTCACGGCCCGGTAAGAGCTGCCGTCAGCGCGGCGTGCGCCTCGACGAGTGAAGGTCCGTACCACGTGAGGTGGCGGCCCGAGACCAGGACGTACCGCGCGTCCGGGAAGTGGTCCGGGCCGTCCTCCTCCGTGAACAGGTACGGCTCGTCCGGCAGCACCAGCAGGTCCGCGTCCGCCGCGAAGTGCGCGCGCAGCTCGTCGACGTCCGGCCGCGGGTACCTCTCGGGCGACCCCGCGTAGACGTTCGCCACGCCGACGCGCCGCAGGACGTCGCCGCCGAACGTCTCGCGGCCCAGGACGATCCACGGCTTGCGCCACACCGGGACCACTGCGTGGAACCGCACCGGCCGCACCGCGCGCCAGACCTCCTCGGCCTCGACCAGCCAGTCCGGCTCCTCCAGCTCGTACGCCTGGGTCAGGATCCGCCGCAGCGACCCCAGCGCGGCCGGGACCGTCGCCGCCGCGGCCATCACCCAGACCGGGATCCCGTTGGCGCGCAAGCGTTCCACGTCCTCCGGGCGGTTCTCCTCCGAGTTGGCCAGCACGAGGTCCGGCGCCAGGTCCAGCACGTCGTCGATCTTCGGGTACTTCGAGCCACCCACGCGCGGGACGTCCAGCGCGGCCGGGTGCGTGCAGTAGTCGGTCGCCCCGGCGAGCCGGCCGGGCGCGCTGACCTCGACCGCCTCGGTCAGCGACGGCACCAGGGAAACCACGCGGGAAGCCGGGCCGCTCAACGGCACCGGCTCACCGAGATCGTCGACCCAGGTCATGCGCGTTCGAACGACACTTTCCGCTTCTCGACGTCGACCGCGGTCAGCCGGACCCCGATCCGCTCCCCCGCGGTCAGCTTCTCCCCCGCGCACTTCGCCATCACCGTCGGGTCTTCGACCAGGATCTCCGCCTTGTTCTCGTCCGCGCGCAGCACCACCGCGCTGAACTCGCCGCCGATGTGCTCGGCCAGCACCCACGCTTCGACCTGGTCGATGCACGCCCGCTCGACCTTCGCGGCGAGCGTGTCCGACGCCGTCATGCGCTCGGGGACGTCCGCGAGCGCCGCCCGCACCCACGCCGGCACCTCACGCCCGGCCGAGACAGCCAGGCAGATCTCCGTCGCGAACCGGTCGACCAGCCGCCGGATCGGCGCCGTAACGTGCGCGTACGCGCCGCCGATGCCCGCGTGCGTCGTCAACGCCGGCAGCTCGCCGTCGAACGCCGTGTACCCCGCGCCCCGCAGCAGGCGCGTCGTGTCGGCGTAGAGCGCCATCGACGCCGGCTGCCCGGGATCCAACCGGGACAGGAACTCCGAAACGGTCGTCTCCCGCGCCCAGGTGATGCCCAGCGCTTCGGCCGAGCGACGCAGCCAGTCGACGGCTTCGGGCTCCGGGTCGGGCAGCGTGCGCAGGACGCCGACCCGGGCGTCGATCATGATCCGGGCCGCGGCCATGCCGGTGAGCAGCGAGATCTCGGCGTTCCAGGCGTCGACGGCGGTGCGCGGCCGGCGGGCGAGCACCCAGCCGCCGTCCGGGTCGCCGCTGATCTCCTGCTCCGGCAGCTGCAGCTCGACGGCGCCACGCCGGACGGCCAGCTCGCGCCGTCGCCGTCCCAGCTCGGGCAACGCGGCCACGGAGGGGTGCGGGTTGCCGGCGTCGAGCGCGGCCTGCACGGTCTCGTAGTCGAACTGCTCGGTGGACCGGACCAGTGCGCGGCGCACCCGCGTCGTTGTCAGCTCGCCCGCCTCGTCGGTCTCGATGGTCCAGAGCACCGCGGGCCGGATTTCGCCCGGCAGCAGGCTCGCCGCGCCTTCGGAGAGCACCGGCGGGTGCAGCGGGACGTTGCCGTCGGGCAGGTAGAGCGTCTGCCCGCGGGAGCGCGACTCGCGGTCGAGCGCGCCGCCGGGCGGGACGAACGCGGCCAGGTCGGCGATGGCGTAGTGCACGCGGAAGCCGTGCGCGGTCCGTTCGACGACCATCGCCTGGTCGAGGTCCTTGGAGCCCGGCGGATCGATGGTGACGAACGGCAGGTCCGTCGCGTCCTCGCGCGGGCCGGCGCTCGCCAGTGGATCGAGCACCGCGGCTTCCGCTTCGGCCAGCACCTCGGGCCCGAACGACTCCGGCAGCGAAAACTCGGCACGTAGGGGGCCGAAGTCCCCGCCCGCCGAGTGTGTCCTGATCACGAGGGGAGGCACCCCCCAACCCTAACCCTCGAAGAGCCCGATGATCGCCCGATCGGGCGCGGGCCGGTCGGGTGTACGTTGACTTCCGCAATAATGAAAACCGTCTTCATTTCCAGAAGGGGCTCCGACCGTGAAGATCGCGTTCGTCGGCAAGGGCGGCAGCGGGAAGACCACGCTGTCATCGCTGTTCGTCGCGTACCTCGCCGACGCCGGTGCGCCGGTGCTGGCCATCGACGCCGACATCAACCAGCACCTCGCGGTGGCGCTCGGCGCGCCCGAGGAGGAAGCGCTCGCCTGGCCGACGCTCGGCGACAACATGGCCCTGATCAAGGACTACCTGCGTGGCGACAACCCGCGGATCGCGGACGCGGCGTCGATGATCAAGACGACACCGCCGGGGCGCGGGTCGCGGCTGGTCCGGCCGTTCGAGGACAACCCGGTGTTCGCGGCGTGTTTCCGGCAGCTGGGCGGCGTGCGCCTCGGCGTCACCGGGCAGTTCGACGAGGACGACCTCGGCGTCAAGTGCTACCACTCGAAGGTCGGAGCGGCCGAGCTGCTCCTGAACCACATGGTCGACGTCGAGGGCGAGTACGTCGTCATGGACATGACGGCGGGGGCGGACGCGTTCGCGTCGGGCCTGTTCACGCGGTTCGACGTGACGTTCCTGGTGTGCGAGCCGACGGTCCGCAGCGTGGGCGTGTACCGGCAGTACGCGGACTACGCGCGCGACTTCGGCGTGCGGCTCGTGGTGGTGGGCAACAAGGTGACCGACGCCGAGGACGTCGAGTTCCTGCAGGAGCAGGTAGGCGAGGCGCTGCTGGGGTGGATGTCGGCATCCCGCCACGTCCGCGCGGCGGAGCGCGGCACGACCCGGCCGATCACCGAGCTCGAGCCGCGCAACCTCCAGACGCTGTCCTCGATGCGAGCGACGGTCGACGCCGAGCAGCGCGACTGGGCGCGCTACCAGCGTCAAGCCGTCGAGTTCCACCTGCGCAACGCACGGGCCTGGGCGGGCGAGAGCCTGGCGTCGCAGGTGGATCCGGAGTTCGTGCTCGGCCCGCGGCTGCCGGTCTAGTCGTCGGCGTCCTCGGCATCGGCTTGCCGGGTCCGTTCCCGCGCGATGTCGAGGGCCCGCCGGGCGGTGGCCTCGTCGGGGTACGGACCGAGCAGGTCGATGCCGCGGCTGCGTTCGAGGTGCTCGACCTGGCGGGTGCGGGTGTTGTAGTACCAGCCCTTGTCCGGGTTCGGATCGTTCGACATGGTCCTAGGTTCGCACCCGCGAGCCGGGTTGTCAGCGCTTGTACCGGTAGGGGATCTCGGTGGGTTGTCCCGTGGGGCCGAAGTCCTGGTTTTCGTCGGGTTCGGCGGGCTGGTCGGGTAGCTCGTCGAACCAGCCGCGGGGGGTCCCGCGGGGCGGGGTGGCGGGTTCTTGCCGGGAGGGTTGAGGGAGGGCGGTGTCCCGGCCGGGGAAGACGGGCGGCGCCGAGTTCGGGGGGACGGGCGGCATGGTGCCGGGGCCCGGGAAGACCGGGCGGGCCGGGGCGGCGTGGCGGGCCGGGAAGGGCTGGGGGGTTGACTCTGGGCCGGGGAAGACTGGTTTGGAGCGTGTTGGTGGGGTGGGAGCTGGGGCCCAGGGAGGGGTCGCCGGGGCTGGGGGCTGCGGCGGGGTGGGTTGGTGGCTGGCTGGTGGTGGCTGGGGGGCCGGGGGCGGTTGGTGCTGAGCCGCTGGCTGCTGGGCTGCGGGCGGCTGGTGCTGGGCCGGTGACTGCTGGGCTGCGGGCGATTGGTGCTGAGCCGTAGACGGTTGCTGTTGGACCGGTGACTGCGGGGCCACGGGCGGCTGGTGCTGGGCAGCCGGCTGCTGAGCCGCAGACGGTTGCTGTTGAGCCGGTGACTGCGGGACAGCGGGCGGCTGGTGCTGGACCGCTGGCTGCTGAGCAGCAGACGGTTGCTGTTGAGCCGCCGACTCCGGGGCCGCGGGCGTTTGGTGCTGGGCCGCTGTCTGCGAGGCCGCGGGCAATTGCGGTTGAGCCGCTGGCTCCGGGGCTGCGGACGTTTGGTGCTGGACCGGTGACTGCGGCACGGCGGGCGGCTGCCGCTGATCCAGCGGCAGCCGCGCGGCAGGCGATTGCTGCTGGTTCGACGGCTCCAGCGACTGCTGTACGGCGGGCGACTGCTGCTGATCCGGCGCCTGCTGCTGCACGGCCGAGGTCTGTTCCTGGTTCGGCACCTGCGGCAGCGGCTGCACGACCGACGTTGGCCGCTCGTCCGGCGACTGCAGCTCGGCCGCCGACGGCTGCGGCCGATCCGACGATCGCGGACCGGCAGGTTGCTGCGCGGCGGGCGACACCTGCTGCTGCTCGGTCGGCGGCTGCGAACTAGCGGGTTCTTGCTGGCCCAGCGGCTGCGAACCGGCAGCGGGCTGCTGCTGAGTCGGCGATTCCAGGCTGGAAGGTGGCTGAGTCGGCGATTGCGGGCCCGAGTGCGGTGGTGGCTGCGCGGCAGGCGGCTGCTGGCCGGAACCCTGCGAACCGGCAGCCGGGTCCTGCTGAGCCGCGGCCGGCGGCTGCTGGGCCTGCGACGGCGGTCCGGCCGGCTGCGGCGAAGCCGGCGCTTGCGCCATAGTCGGCGGCTGTTGCCAGCTCGGCGACTGCGGCACATCAGGCGACGGTGCAACGGCGGCCGGCGGCTGTGACATGGGAGGTCGCGAAGCCCCGGTGTCCGTCAGCTGTGGCACGGCAGGCTGCGGGGCCGCGGCTGACGACTCGGGCTCCGGCGCAGCAGACGTTTCCGACTGCCCGACGGCAGGCGGCTCCTCCACCTGCGATGCGGTCGGCGCGGCCGACTGCTGCTGGTGCGAACCAGCAGGCTGCTGGCCAGCCGACTGGGGTTCGGCCGCCTCGGACTCCGCAAGATCCCGCGACTCGGACTCAGTCGACGAAGGCGCAGACGCCTCGCGCTGAACCGCGTCCCGCGACTCGTGCTCGGTCGGCGCGGATTCAGCCGCCTCCGGCCGAGCCGCCTCCCAGGGCCTCGCCTCGAGCTGGGGACCGCCCAGCTGTGGCTCATCCCGCGACTCGGGCTCAGCCGACGGAGGCGCAGACGCTCCGGGCCGACCCGCATCCTGCGGCTCACGTTCGGTAGGCGCGGGTTCGGCCGCCTCCGCCCGAGTCGCTTCCTCCGGCTCACGCCCCGCGGGCACGGGTTCGGCCACCTCCGGCCGAACCACATCCTGCAGCTCACGCCCGATAGGCGCGGGTTCGGCCACCTCCGACTGAACCGCTTCCTCCGGTCCACGCCCAGCGGGCACAGGTTCGGCCGTCCCGTGCGGCTCACGCCCGGTTGGCGCAGATTCCGGCTCGACCACATCCCGCGGCTCGTGTTCGACAGGCGCGGGTTCAGCCGCCACCGGCCGCACCGCTTCCCAAGGCTTTGGCTCCGCAGCCGTCTCGGCTCGTTCCGGCGGCGACGCCACCGGCTCGGCCGTGCTCCCAAAACCCGGGCCGGCTGGCTCAGGCGACGACGCCACTGGCTCCGGCGCGGACTCGGCCGAAGCCGCCTCGGCTGACTCCGAGGGCGACGTCACCCGCTCGGCCGCGTACCCACGCCCCGGCTCGGCTGGCTCCGGCGGCGACGCCACCGGCGCGGACGCGTTCCCACGCCCGGGCTCGGCTGGTTCCGGCGCGGCCGCTCGCGCGGGCCGAGGCGCGGATTCGCCCTGCGACGGCGCATGCCCTGCCACTGCCTCAAGCTCATCGATCGACGGCTCCGCACGGCCCGCCCGCGAAGCCGCCACAGGAACATCTGGCACCTCCGGAGCCGCATGGCGAGGCGCCCTCACCGGGCCCGGGGACTCGGACTCCGACGCCACCGACCACTCGCGATCCTCCGGCTGCGGACGCCCGCGTCCCGGCTCCTGGCCCCACGTCGGACCCGCCCCGGACTGCCCCGGCCCCCACCCGGACGGAGGTTGCGGCACCGTCCGCCACACCGGCGCCGGCCCGATGTTCATCGGAGCCGGAGCAGGCGCCGGGGCCTGACCCGGCCGCGCACCCGGAGGCGGCGGCGAAGGACGAGCCGCCGGCTTCGGGATCGGATCCAAGGACGACACCAAAACCGACGTGTTCTCCGGGTCGTCGACCTTCCGTCCACTGCGCTCGCGGTAGACCATGTCGCCGTCGACGTCCATCTCCACCAGGTAGCCCGCCTCCGCGAGCTGCTCCTCGTCGAGGTCCGCGAGCCTCTCGTAGCGCGACGGCACCACGCGATAAATCGGCCAGGTCAGCGATGCGTGCTCCGCGTGGAACTGGGCCAGCAACGCCGACATCTGCTGCTGCCACGGCAGCGACATACCCTCCGCCAGCGACCTGGGCAGCACCACGTACCCCGCGTCGACGCCCGGGTAGCCCTGGCTCAGCTGGTCGGACAGGGGCGTGCTGGACGCGGGGCGCGCCGACTGCCGGGGTGGCTGGGGCGCGCCGAACAGCGATGCCGGGTCTTGGGGCTCGCCCGAACCGGGCTTGCCTCGCTTGCCGAATTTGCGTCCCACGTGCTCATCCTCTGCCAGTACGCGGCCACCTGCTCGTGGAAGCGCCGCGACGTCGGGTGAATCGGCCGAATCCGCCGGCCCCGTTCGGGTCAAGGGCCTCAACCCATGCTAAACGCCGGGACGGACGGCCTGCGGCACCACTTCGGCCTCGTCGAACGAGAACGCCCGTGTGTGCACCGGAACACCGGTCTGCTGCGCCTCGACGACCTTGCCGTCGCCCAGGTACATCATCACGTGGTGGATCGTGTTCGGGTTCGACGGGTCGTTGGCGAGGAACAGCAGGTCACCGGGCTGCGCCTCGCGCACCGGCAGCAGCGCGCCCGCGTGGTACTGGTCGCGCGAAACGCGCGGCAGGATGATCCCCGCCGACTCGTACGCACGCAGCATCAGGCCCGAACAGTCGTACGAATTCGGGCCCGTGGCGCCCCACACATACGGCTTGCCCTGTTCGCCCAGCGCGAAGCTGATCGCCTTCGCCGCGGCCTGGCTCGGCGGCAGCAGCTGACCCAGCCCGGTGCCGCAGGCGACGACGTCGACGACCTGGCCGACGTTCTCCACCAGCGTCGCCGCCATCGGCTCCCACTTGTGGTAGCGGTCCGGGAAGCCCGAGCGCTCGACCGCCTGCGCCGCGTCGCCCGGGCGCTTGTTCTCCCAGTCCGGGACCGCGAGCAGGACGTCGTAGAACTTGTTGACCTCGTACGTCGGGTCGGTGACCTGCGCCACCGTGCCCCAGCCCATCGACGGGCGCATCTGGAAGACGCCCAGCGAATCCCGGTCGCCGTAGGTGAGGTTGTGCAGCCCGGACTCGGTCATCCCGGCCTGGATCGCGACCTGCCACGCGCGCGGCGCCAGCGACCGCTGCTTGCCGATCGTGATGATCAGCGCGACGATCCCCTTTTGCTCGTCGTCCAGCTTCGACGCGTCGACCGTGCCGCGCTCGCCCTCGCCGGGCTGGGTCGGCCCGACCGAGGCGTCGCAGCTGGTCAGGGACACGCCCCGGGCCTGCGCCTGCTGGTTGTCCATGACCACTTTGGCGGCGACGGCGGTGACGATCAGGGCACCGATCGCGACGAACACGACCAGTCCCAGCCACAGCCCCAGCCGCCGCACGCTCAGCTCGCCTGGTCGTAGTCGGCGACGCGCCAGCCGGCGTTGGTGTTCACGACCGTGATGGCCAGCTTCGGCCCGTCGGTCGGGATCGTCAGCTGCACCGAGCTCGTGTACGACGTGCCGACGACCGGCTCACCGGTGACCTTCGTCGCCGGGATGTTCGCCGGGTCGACCGACGCCATCACCGGCAGGTACTCCTCGGTGGTGAAGGGTTTCAGCTTGGCCAGCCACTGGTCGGAGGTGATCCCGGCCGGGTGGTCGACCCACGCCGCGGCCCACTCCTTGGCGACGCGCACGGCGTCCCCGTTGGGCGCCGCCGTCGTCGGGGTGGCCAGCGGCGCGGACAGCCGCGTCGGCAGGTTCGACGTCGGCACCGGCGCCGCGACACCCGGCGGGGTCGCGGTGACGGACGTGGTGGTCGTCCCGGTGGGGGGCGACGCCTTGGCCTGCGGCTTGCCGACCACCTTCGGCAGCACGATGCCGAGCGCGGTGACCAGGATCGCCAGGAAGATCAGCGCCCCCATCAGGTGGCGGGGCGAGCGCAGCGGCCAGCCCCACAGGCGGCGGTAGACCGCGGCGCGGCCGCGGTTGGTGCGGATCGGCATCGGTCACCGCCCCATGGCTTGGTCGGTGTCCCGCTCTTCGCGGACCTCGATGCCCCGGGACGGCCGGTACAGCACGAAGACCGGCTTGCCGGCGACGACTTCGGGGTCGACGCGGCGGGGTTGCGCCCGCACACCCGGCGTCCGCGGCACGTCCTGCGGCGTGTAGTCGCTGAAGCCGGACTCGGGCGCGCGCAGGTCGGACGGCACGACGACGGGCTCGGGCTCGTCGTTCCAGCGGCGGTCGGCCACCGGCGAGGTGTCGACGCGCCGGCTTTCCTCGCCCCGCAGCGTCGGCCGGCCGCCGGCACCGACGACGACGTAGTCGCCGGGGTCGCCGTTGGCCGGGTTGTACTGGCCGAACACGGGGGAACCGGGGCGGCCGCCCGCGGGCAGCGCGCCCGCCGGACCGCCGTTGATGGCCCCCGGCCAGGCCCCGGACCAGGCTGCGGCCGGGCGGCCGGAACCGTTGTCGAGCCGCTGGGAGTTGGCGAAGATCGTGGCCTCCGGCCGGAACCGGCCGCCCCCGGCGGTGGCGCCGAGCGGACCGCGCTGCTCGCCGTCGACGACGTCGTCGGTGTCACGCACGTTCTGCCAGAACTCGTCCTGCGGCGTCGGGCCGTTGCGGTTGCGTTTGAAGCGGGAGAAGATCCCGCCCCCGGGCGACGGCACGGCGGCGCCGACCATGCTGACCGACATCTCGACCATCTGCCACAGGCGCCGCACCGGCCGCCCGACCATGAACAGCAGCACGGTGATGAGCCCGGCGAGGACCATCTGCGTGAGCATGTTCAGCGAGTTCCCGGCGTCGAAGATGGCCTGCAGCAGCAGCGCGTGCACCCCGGCGAGGACGGAGAGCACGACGAGGTTGAACGCGACGCCGCCGGCGACCTTGAGCACGCGGCGCAGGATCTCCGGGTGCAGCAGGGCGACGAGCCCGATCAGCGGCGCGGTGAGCGCGAAGAGGCGGATCAGGACCTGGGCCAAGAGGACACTCGCCTTGGCCAGGAGCTGGAAGAGCGAGTAGACGAGGGCCTGGCCGAGGGAGAGGAAGCCCGCGCCGGTGCGGCCGCCGGCCTCGCCGGTGAAGTAGCCGGTGGCGGGGCCGAGCTTCGTTGAGATGTCCTTGTAGGCGTTCTTCTTGCCGTCGATGACGGACTGGTTGCCGTCGTCGCCGTTCACCAGCTGGTTGCGGGTGAACGCCTGGGCGTCGAGCAGGGGCTTGCCGTACTGATCGGCCTGCGGTGCCGTGGGCGTGCCGAACTCCCCGCGCAGCCAGTTGTTGTAGACGATCTGCGTGTGGAGCTGGGTCGGCAGGATGTCGCGGACGATCCGGTCACCGCTTTCGTCGACGAAGCCCGCCTGGATGTTCGTGGTGGTCTGGACGATCGCTTTGTCGATCGGGTCGAAGTACCGCAACATCGCCAGTGACGACGCGGCCAGCCAGATCCCGGCCAGCGCGTAGAGCGCCCGTTTGCTGACCGCGGCCAGGTCACCCCGCCAGATGTTGCGGAACATCATGATCGAGAGGATCAGCGCTACCAGGCCGAACAGCTGGGCGTAGATGTTGTTGTAGACCTTTTCGGCGCCCGACTTCACCGCGGCGTAGATCGGGTTCAGCAGGCCGCCCTCGAGCACCGTGTAGTGCAGCGAGTTGGTGGCACCGACGATGTTCTTGCCCAGGTTGAACAGCTGGTTGCCACCCCAGGTGTCCAAAGTGGACCCGGCCGGGGTGAGGTTCAGCCCGGAGCAGTTGGTCTCGAAGGTGTTCCAGACCATGCCCGCGTAGGCGTAGTCGATGTAGGCGCTGTTCGGTTCGCCGTGGCCCTCCGGCGGGTCGATCGCGCCGACCATGCCTGCCCCCGGGCGCTCCGGGTTCGGCGCCTCACCACAGGCCGCCGCGCTCGCCGCGGGAGCCGTGGCGATCGCCTGCAAACCGAGCACCAGCATGACGGCGAACATCGTCGCCTTGCGCGACGGCGTGCGCCGGGCCGACCGCGGGCCTTCCTTGATCCGGCGCTTCAGCGCGTGCCATGCGGCGGCCAGCGTCAGCAGCACCGCCAACGTCAGCAGGGTGTTCATGCGGCACCCTCCGCGGTAGCCCGCGGGGGTACGGCCGCCCGCGAGGAACGGCAGGCCCGCCCCGCGCAGCCGGGGGCGGTGCGACTACTTCGGGTCCGGGCGGCGCTCATGCGGCGTCCCGGCCGGTGCCGCCCTTTCCACCCGTGCGGGCGTGCTGCTGCCCACCGTTGCCGTTCGGGGACACACTGCCGTTCGGGGACACTCCGCCGTTCTGGGAGACCCCGCCCTCCACTTCGCCCGTTTCGGACGCCAGCGGGTCCGGGGCCCCGAGCAGGTTCTCGTCGGCCAACCCGACCTCCAGCTCTGCCGCCAGCTCGAAGTCCTGCTCCAGCTCGATGTCGTCCTCCGGTGGGGACGCCACGAACGGCTTCTTCTCCTCCGTGTGCGGGAGGGCCAGCTCGTTGCCAGGGCGGCGGGGCGGGGATGCCGCGTCCTTCGAACCCGGCGTCGTGTCCATCACCGCGCGCAGGTGGTCCAGGTGCGGGCCCGAGAAGTCGACGCGGATGCGCTCCACTCCGCCCGCTCCGTCGCCGAAGATGAACTGGCGGGGCTCGATGTCGCGCTCCAGGCCGCGCTGCTGTGCTCCCGGGCGGCGGCCCAGGGCCGCCACCACCTGCTCGTACCCGACGCCCACCGGGACCTTCAACAGCCGCAACGCGTCGGCCTGCGCGTCGTCGTCATCCAGCCGACCCACGAACACCGAGTCGAGCAGGGTCACGAAACCCTGGATCTTCAGGAAGTCCGCCGGGATCTGGGACGACAGCAGCACGCGGACGTTCCACTTGCGCGAGTCACGCGCGAAGCGGTTCATCAGCACGCGGCCCGTGGGGACCTCGGACAGGAAGAACGCCTCGTCGATCCAGACGCCCTTGCGCATCTCCTTGGGCTTCTCGTACACCGACCGCTGGGTCAGCCACGCCGCCAGGTTCAGCATCTCGACGCCGAGGGACTCCGCGTCCGTCCAGTACTCGCGCGGGACGCCGTCCTTCGGCAGGGTCAGCCCGGCCATCGTCAGGACCGTCAGGCGGTCGTCGCGGGTTTCGGCGTACGGGTCCGCGTCCGTCTCCGGGATCAGCAGCGCCATCCGCTCGCGCATCTCGTCGAGGAAGTCCGCGACCACCCCGGCGTGCTCGTGGTGTTCCGAAGAATCCCGCCTGAGCGCATCGATTACCTGACCCGGGTCCGCGTCGAACCGGCCGCCGACCGTGCGGACCGCGCGCAGCAGCACGATCCGGGTCTGCGCCATCCGCGAGACCTCGTACGGCAGGACACCGGTCAGGACGTCCAGCACGAGACGCCGTCGCGTCGCGCCCGCGAGGGCCTTCTCCCGGCGCCAGGAGCGCTCGGGGTCGTCCTCGTCCATGAAGTGCTCGATCAGCGGCTCGGCGACCACCCGGTACGGGTTCAGGATGCCGGGCTGGGCGTTGAGCAGGTTGATCGGCCGCGCGTACGGGCGCAGCTCCGGCAGGTCGCACAGCCGCGACAGCGGGCCGGACGGGTCGAGGATCGTCCAGCTCGCCCCGGCCCGCAGCGTCTTGTAGACGATGCCGCCGCCGAGGAACGACTTGCCGGCACCCAGGCCGGCGACCATCGCCGTCAGGCCCGAGCCGTCGCGGATCTCCTGGGCCATCCACGGGTCCCAGGCCACCGGGCGCCGGGTCGCCGTGCACGTCTCGCCGAGCAGGATGCCGCGGCGGTCGCCGACCTCCGCGGTCGCCGTCGGGACCGCCGAGGACGCCCAGACCACCGACCCGCGCCGCATGTACGCGGCCGAGGCCAGCGGCTCGCCGGGGATGAACTCCCTGGCCATCGCGTACTGGGCCTCGGGGTGCTCGATGGCGATCTTCGGCTTGTAGAGGTCCAGCAGCTGCTGGGCCAGGCGCAGCGCGTCGCGCTCGGTCGGGCCGGACACCGCCAGCCGCCACCACGAGCGCACGCGGGTGGCGAGCGCGGTGAAGCCCGACGTCATCTCGTCGTCGATCTCCAGCACGCGCCCGGCCTGCCGGTTGAGCGACTGCGGCGGCTCCAGCTCGTGCTCGTCGGTGTAGTGCTTGACCTGCGAGCGCACCTTGTTCATCTGGCGCTGCAGCTCGCTGGCGACCTCCTCGGGCCGCCGGACGTAGATCCGCGCCGACACCTCGACCGCCGCCGGCAGCCGGTCGGCGTGCTGGATCCACGGGTCGTCGACCTCGGGGATCTGCAGGCCGTGCATCTGCCCGACGGTGAGGATCGCCAGGTGGCGCGAGACGCCGGCGTTGGAGCCGGTGCGGCCGCGGACGGTCACCGTCGGCGCGTACGGGTCGGCGTAGTAGTCGGCGGCGTCGGTGAAGCTGGCCAGGTCCTCGGGCTCCCAGGCCGCACCGGGCACGGCGGGCATGTTCCGCGGCGCGGGCAGGCCCAGCGAGCACGAGCGGTGCATCAGCCAGGACATCTCCTCGGCGTGCACCGGGCGGCCCTCCAGCCCCGCGCTGCCGATGACCTGGTCGAGGTGCTCGACCTCGGAGTCCAGCGCCGACAGCTCGGCGTCGACGGCCTCCGGGAGGATCTTGCGCAGCACCGGCGCGGCGCGCTCGACGGCGCGGTCGACCATCCGCCGGGTCTGCACCTGGACGCCGATGTAGACCTCTTTTTCGGCCATCGAGCGGCCCATGAGCTGCTGCTGCTCGCCGATCAGGTAGTCGTCGAACGACATCGCGCCCGGGACGTCGCCGGGGCGGCCGTGCGCGTTGTAGACGTGCGCCTCGGCCCACATCCGGATCGGGTACGGCCGGTTCGTCACGCGCAGGTGCAGCCAGCGGCCCTGCAGCTCGGCGTACTGGCCGGCGATGGCCGCGACGAGGTCGCGCCGCTGCGAGTCCGAGCGGAACGACCAGCGCTGCGGAGCCAGCCGGTACCAGGCGTAGACCTCGTAGCCGGTGCGGACCAGGTGCCCGTCGATGCTGCGCACCGCGATCGAGGGGGTGTACGCGGGGATCGCCTGCTCGCCGGTCAGGCGACGGCCGTTGCCGCCGCCCGAGCCGTTCCGCGCCGCGCGGACCTGCTCGGGCGGTTGCCACGCGCCCGAGTGTGCGTCCCGACCCCGTTTTCCTCGGCTACCGCCGCGACCGAACAACGACTACCTCCCGGCCCGAGCCGTGTTGCCGCGGCTCCGGCGCGCTCGTGGTGATCCCTGGACCACAGCACCCGGCGGCCCGCCGTGGTGCTGGTACTGCCGTTTTCGGCGGTGCTTCGGCAACGGGCGCTCGGCCCGTACCCGGACGCGGCTGGCGCTGACCGCGCCACCGGTGCCCGTGGTCACCTCACGGGGGGTGTTGAGCTCGCGCCCGGCCATCGAGACCACGGTGCCCAGCGGGCGCTCGTGGCTGATCTTGGCCGTCAGCAGCCGGGTGATCACGATGGTCGCGATGAACGCCCACGCCGTCGAGAAGAACCCGAAGCTCCACCCCGCCCAGCGTTCGACGCCGAGCACGACGAAGAACGCCGGGATGCCGATGAGCCACGCCACGTAGCGCGCTCTCCAGGGAAAAGTCGCTTTCGGCGGGCCGAGCCACACGGCGTCGACCCGGTAGACCTCGTCATCAGTCCTGATCCGCACGCCGCCGCCTCAGCCGGTGAACAGGCCGGCGATCCACTGGCCCACGTTCACGCCCGCGCCGCTGACCGCGAGACCGATGATGGCGAGCGCGATGACCACGCCGGCGAGCCGGCGCATGACACCGGCGTTGTCGCCCTTGCCGCCGCCCAGCCAGAGAAGCAGTAGGGCAACGGCCAGCAGCACCAGGGGGATGACGTTGTCGAGCAGCCACTGGCGCACGTTTCCCGTGCCCAGCTCGCCGGCGGCCAGCGTGTCGAGGGTGGTCAAGGTCATCATCGCGTTACTCCCGGTGCGCGGTGGGGCCCGCGCGGCTCTGGCTCAGGCGGTGCTTCGAACAACATCATGGGGGCTACGAGGGGTAGTGGTCAAAGCGCGCTGCGTAGGGGACGGCTGCCTTGTCAACCGCTGTGGCGCGCACGGCGCACGAAAACTCCACGCCACCATCATCGCGGCAAGGGCCCTCGGGTTAAAGCCCGGGCACCCATACTTCTCAGTGTGCTGACGAACTCACCCCATTGCTCGGGATTTGCTCACTGTGGGTATTGGTGCTGTCGCCGTTGTGCGGCCTGGGACAGTGTGACATGACCCGAACGGCCCCGTCGCGCGAGTCCGCTGTGTGACCACCCTCCGCCGGTCCGCGCCCATGTCGATCTTGACGGTCTTCCGCCGTCCGTCACAGGGCGCTCAGGACCTCACACCATTTTCACTACATAGCGTGATCTTGGTCCTCAGGAGCGGGTCTGGGCGAAAACGCCCTTCGGGAACGCACCGGCGGCAACCACGCGGCGGGTGAGGTCCCGGCCGAGCTCCTCCAGCCGGGCCAGCTTCGCCGCCCCGAGGTGGTCCCACGGCGCCTTCGCGGCGGCCTCGGTCGCGACCTCGACGCGGTCACGCACCGCGACGCCCTCGTCGGTGAGTGCGCCTTCGCCGTCGAGGATCCCGCGGTCGCGCAGGCGCTCGCCGGCGGCGGTCCATTGCTCGTCGCTCCAGCCGCGCGTCAGCTTGGCCGCGTCGACGGTGAACCCGGCGCCGGTCGCGACGTGGGTGACGAGCGCTTCCACGCCGCTCAGGCCGTTGAGGAGGAGGGCGGCGATGTGGCCGTCGCCGCGGTGCTCGCGCAGCAGCGTGATGGCGTGCCAGAGGGCGAGGTGCGGCGGCTCGGGCCAGTCCAGCCCGGCGTGCGCGGCGTAGAGGGGACGTCCTTCGGTGGTGCACCCGGCGGTGGCTTCGCGGGCGAGCTCGGCGGCCTCGACGACCTGGTCGCTCTTGAGCTCGCCTTCGCCGAGGAGCCGGGTCAGGGCCCGGTCGACGCCTTCGAGCCGGGCTTCGAGGACCTGCTCCGGCGTCGCGAGGGTCCAGGCGCGCGGGATCACGCGGGCGACGACCTCGGGGTTGAAGTTGTAGAAGGTGGCGGCGACGACCTCGGGCCCGACCGCGCCCATCGCGGCCGAGCGGCCGGCGAAGTAGGGCATCCGCCCCGGTCGCAGCCCGATGCCGGTGAGGGCCGCGTCCACTTCGGGCGCGAAGTACGCCAGAGCGTGCAAGGAATCGAAGGCCGACTTGAACCGCTTCTCGTCACCCGCCATAGCGGCACCCTACTACCGAGTAACCACGCGGGACAGGCTGAAAGGCACCTTCCTCGCATGAGTCGAGAGGAAGGTGCCTTCGGGAGTGAGGCGGACGAGCCGGCATGTAAGCCGGATCCTGTTCCCGGGTCGCCTCGCGGCTCACCGGGCGGCGGCCATCCATCTCGGCCTGCCGTCGCCGGCAGGCTCCAGCGGCCTACCCGCAGACTCGGACGGGCCGTCCTCGAACGCCTGCGCAGGAGCTCGCGCTCCCTCTTGGCCTTGCTCCGGGTGGGGTTTACCCAGCCGTCCCGGTCACCCGGGACGCTGGTGGTCTCTTACACCACCGTTTCACCCTTACCCCGGCCCTCGCGGGCCGTGGCGGTCTGTTTTCTGTGGCACTTTCCCGCGGGTCACCCCGGGTTGCCGTTAGCAACCACCCTGCCCTGTGGAGTCCGGACTTTCCTCGGACCGGGTCACCCCGGCTCGCGACCGCCCTGCCAGCTCGTCCGCGGAGAAGATGGTAGCCCAGCGCCCGGCCACCGCCCGGCCGGGCGACCCCGCTTCGGCGCTCCGCGGCTTCGGGCACCTCTGCCGGCGCCGCCTGCTGGGTCGCGGCCGCTCCTCAAGACCCAACCGCCGCGCGACCCCGCCGAGACGCGACCTGCGGCGGGCGCTCCACGGCTCCGGGCACCCCGGCCGGGAGCGATGCGCCGCACCGGCGGCCAGGGCGCCGACCGCCCGCCGGGCCGCAGCCGACCCTCAGCACCCGGCCGCCCTGCCGGCTCGTCCGCCGAGCAGCTGGCAGCCGGCGGCCGCGCGGCCGTGGTGGCGGCCGGGCAACCCCGCCGAGGCGCGACCTGCAACGCTCCACGGCTCCGGGCACCTCGCCCGGGAGCGAAGCGCCGCACCAGTGGCCCTCGGTACCCGGCCGACCCTCAGTACCCGGCCGCCGCGCGGCTGTGGGGACGAGGACGCTCCGGTTCCGGGGGCCGCTGCGGTGGGACGATCGACGGCGCCGGGTGCTGGCGGGCCAGCTCGGCCGTCCAGTGCAGCACCGCGGCCGGACTGTCGAGGCCGATGAGCCCGACCAGCCTGCCGCCCGAGACGAAGCCCGTGATCGGCCTGGTGCCGGGCACCGGGGACTCCAGGAGCACCGTGTCGCTCCCGAGCATCGGCCGGCCGGCTACCTGGATGCGGACGCCGTGCTGTTCGGACCAGTAGCGCGGCACCGGGGTGTACGCCGGCGAGCCCGACGGCCCGGCCAGGAGGTTCTCGGCCGCCGCGCGGCTCATCTCCACCGCGTTGAGCCAGTGTTCGTCGCGCCTCGGTGTGGCGTCGTAGCGGAGGTTGGGCCAGCGGGCGACGTCGCCCGCCGCGACGATCGTGTCGGAGCCCACGACGTGGCAGGTGGGTCCGCAGACGACGCCGTCGTCGAGGGGCAGCTTCGCGCCGCGCAGCCAGGACACCGCGGGCACGCTCCCGACGGCGACCACGACGCAGGCGACGTCGATGGCGCGGCCGTCGGCGAACTCCAGGCCGACCGACGTGGTCCCCGGGTGCCAGCGGCGGATGGTGGTCCCGAGCTCCAGCCGGACGCCGCGGGCGGTGTGCAGCGCCGTGAGCCAGTCGCCGATGTCGGGGCCGAGCACGTCGGCCAGCAGTCCCCGCGACCGGCCGATGAGGACGACGTCACGATCCATCTCACGCAGGCTCGAAGCGACTTCGCAGCCGATGAAGCCGTCGCCGATGACGGCCACCGGGCCGGAGCTGGTGGCGAGCGCGCGCTGGAGGGCCGTGGTGTCGGACAGGGTCCGGACGACGACGACCCGCGGGTGGCCGTGCGGCGCGCCGGGCATCCGGCGGGGTTCGACGCCGGTCGCGATGATCAGGCCGTCGTAGCGGAGCTCCTCGTCGCGGAGGTGGACGATCTGCCGGTTCGGCGACAGCGCCGTGACCGGCGTGTCGAAGTACCACTCGGCGTCGACTTCCAGGGGGTCGGCGAGCAGGGTCTGGGCCCGGCTGACCGCGCCCGTGAGCAGGCTCTTGGACAGCGCCGGGCGGTGGTAGGCGATGTCGGGCTCGGCGCCGAGGACGATGACTTCGCCGTCGAATCCGAGCTCGCGGAGCCGTTCGGCGGCGCGCAGGCCGGCGAGACCGGCTCCGGCGATGACGATGCGTTCGCTCACGAGGTGGCTCCCAACAGGTGGATGGCTCGCATGGGACAGGCGCGCGCGGCCGCGCGGACGTTCGGCGTTTCCCCGGCTCCCGGCCGTTTCTCGTACTCGAGCTGCCCGTCGTGGCCGAGCTGGAAGACCCCGGGCGCCTCGGACTGGCAGACGCCGTAGGAGTGGCAGCGGTGGCTGTCGACGTCGACCCGCAGCGAGGCGATCTCGGGTTCGTCGGGCACGGGTTCGACCAGCCCGGCCCGGACGAGCGCCGACGCGGGCAGCACCCGCAGGACGGACAGGATCACCGGCGGCACGAGCAGCGTGATCCCGGCGAGCCAGACGACCGACAGGTGCCCGCTCGAGATCGCGCCGAGCCAGGCGTGCCCGGCGAGCAGCCCGATGGCGAGGTAGCCGGCCTGGTGAAAGCGGAGCCAGCGGCCTTCGCGCGCGCCGCGGCGCAGGCCCGCGGTGATCGACACGGCGATGACGAGCTCGAGGCCCGCGATGCCGAGCGCGTGCCGCGGGGTGCCGTCGTAGAACGGGAGCAGCAGGTCGGCGACGCCGAACGGGTCGTCCTCGAGGAAGAGGAACGTCAGCCCGTGCAGGGTGCCGGTGGCGAGGGTGAACGCGGCGAGCAGCACGTGGCCGGTGCGCAGCGCGTCCTGGCCGCTGAACCGGCGGACCCAGCCGGTGGCGGCCAGCACGCCCCAGCACAGCGTCAGGCACATGCAGAGGTAGGTGAGGCGGCCGGACAGCGCGGCGGCCTCGGCGATCCCGGTGTCGTGCGGTGACACAGGGAGCAGCGCGGCGGACGGGGACATGGGCGGGCTTACCTCCGGGTGCGCGGCTGGGTCCTGCCGGGGGTTCCGAGCAGGCGGAGCAGGCCGAACGTGGCGACGGCGGCGAACGCCACGAAAACGGCTCCGAAAGCGAGGTCCGCGCCGCCGAGGGTGTCGTCCTCGGTGGCGGAGACGAGCAGGGACGTGGTCTCGGCGAGCCCGGTGCTCTCCAGCAGCGTCAGGTGGCCGAGCGCGGTGTCGACGGCGGTCTGGGCGAACGCGCGGACGTCGTCGTCGCGGGTGCCGGCGCGGACGTCGGAGGCGAGCCCGAAGAGGGAGCCGTACTCGGCGCGCAGGCGGTTGACGTAGGCGTGGTCGAACGCGTCGCCGGAGTCCCCGGAGAGCTCGTCGGCCCAGCCGCGCTCCTGTGCGGTGGGCGCGGCGGGGAGGGTGATGGCGAGCCGGTCGGCGACCGCGCGCAGGGCGACGTCGAGGCGGGCCTGGTCGTCGGCGATGCGGACGGCGACCGCGCGCACGCGGCGGTTGGTGGCGCGGTCGGCGGCGAGCCTGCTCGCCGGCGTAGCCCACAGCGTGTGCTGCTTCAGGCGCGCCAGCAGGGTGCGGTCGGTCTGCTGCAGCTCGCCGGCGGACGCGGGCAAAGCACAGCCGAGCACGAGCGCGGTCGTGGCGGCCAACAAGGCCACGAATCGGAACGGCATCCCCGTTGTCCCTTCGCGAAGAACGTCTCAACGGGGGTTACGGAAGAACGGCGTTCACCGGTTCTCGCCGTCACCTTTTAGTGACTGTGACGTACATCACAAGACACAATTTGAACCCTCCGTCGCCGGCGCCACGCCTAATGGGGCACGAAAACTAATGCATATGGCCTATTAAGTGTTTTTGCGCTACGCTCCGATGGCCCAACGGTCCGCCAGTCAGGTGAGGTTGCGAGCTTTATGGAAGCACCGGGCAGAGAACGTCTCGGCCACGCCGGCCACACCTCGTCCGCGACCGCGGTGCGAGCGCGTCCCGACACGGGAGACGACCTCGTCCCGCTGCTGTACAAGGACTTCCGCGCCACCCTGTTTTCGCAGGTACTGGCCCTGACCAACCATGATCGGCAGTGGACCGAAGACGTCGTGCAGGAGACCATGATCCGCGCGTGGCAGCACGCCGGCACGCTCGAACGCGAGCCCGGAATGCTGCGCGGCTGGCTGCTCACGGTGGCGCGCCGGATCGTCATCGACGGCTGGCGAAATCGCCGGGTCCGCCCGCAGGAGGTCGCTCTGGAGATCCCGGAAAACGCCGAGTCCACCGATCGCGCGGACAGTTCGTTAGCCGCACTAACGATTAGCCGGGCATTGTCGGAACTGGACGAGAAATATCAGTCCGTCATCACCGAGACATATCTCGTCGGAAACACCGTCCGGCAGGCGGCGACAAATCTGGGAATTCCCGAGGGAACCGTCAAATCGCGGTTGTACACGGCGATGCGGCAATTGCGTAAGGCGCTCGGGGAAATGGCGGTGCGATGAGGGCGAAGCACCGCGACACCGCGGCCTACGAGCTCGGTGTCCTGGACGACCCGGAAGAGTTCGAAACGCACCTGGACGGCTGTCCCCGGTGCCGGGATCTGCTCACCGGGTTCCACCCGGTGTCCGCGGCACTGGCCGAGGCGGCCCGGCTCGGCTACCTGCCGGGCGGCGGTCCCCCTCGCGGCGAGCCGCCGGGCTCCGGTGGCTTGGCCGGCGCCGGCTTCCCGGGCTCCGGTGGCTTGGCCGGCGCCGGCTTCCCGGGCTCCGGTGGCTTGGCCGGCGCCGGCTTCCCGGGCTCCAGTGGCTTGGCCGGCACCGGCGCCCCGGGCGGCGGCTTCCCGGGCTCCGGCAGCCCGACCGATCAGGTGTCCCCCGCGGCCGGCGACCCGGCGGCCGGTGACGCCGCTCGGCTCGACGTCAACTACCCGCCACCGAGCGATGGCGCGGCCCGGCGCCGGAAGCCCCGCGTGTTCTCGCGCCGGCGGGGGATGGCCGCCGGCGCGCTCCTGCTGGGCGTGGCCGTGCTGGTCGTCTGGGCCCGGCCGACCTCCGCGAGGACCTGGTTCGCATCCGCTGCGTCCATCGTCTCCCCTGCTCAGGTTGTGGCCGGTACCGGCCATGACCTGCGGGATCTCCCGTGGTCAGCCGGTTTCCAGTAGTCTGCCCCAACCCAACATGAAAGTCCTTACGGTGGATACCGAAGTAAATTCCGAGCATCCCCCCAGCGGGGCTTCGGTACCGAAGCGCCCCGCCCCGCGGCTCCCCGGCCGCGAACCCGAGCTCAGCCGCCTGACCAGCCTGTTCCCCGTCGCGCTCGGGGGCACGGCCGCGAGCGCGGTCCTCGTCGGCGAGTTCGGCATGGGCAAGAGCGCCACGCTCCGCACCACCGCCGCGCTCGCCGCGGACGCCGGCTTCACCGTCGCGGTCGCCACCGGGTCGCGGCTGGAGAGCCACCTACCCGGCGGGCTCGCCCGCCAGCTGGCCGACGTGCTGGACCCCGGCTCGGCGCAGCTGCCCGCCGAGTGCGGCCCGGCCGGCGAGGGCGAAGCACTGGACCGCTTCTTCCGGATCATCCGGGAAGCGACCGAGCGCGGCCCGCTCTTCCTCGGCATCGACAACGTGCACCTCGCCGACGCCTGGTCGATGCGCTGCCTCGCCTACATCCGGCACCGCGTGCTCGACCTGCCGGTGTTGATCATACTCACGTCCCTGATCGGCCACCCGCCGCACCGCGAGGTGGCGCTGCTGGAGATGGCGGGCTGCACGCCCGCGACGATCACCCTGAACGGCCTCGGCGACGCGGGCGCGGCGGAGATCCTCGGGCTCGCCCCGGGTGAGCTCGCCACGGCCTGCCGCGAGGCGACCGGCGGCAATCCTTACCTGCTGCAGGCGCTGCGGCCGCGGCTGCTGCCCGGCGCGGACCCGCACGAGCTCGGCTCGTCGCTGATCGGGCAGGTGCTCCACACGCGGATGAAGGAGTTCCCGGACGCGCCGGCGATCCTGCACGCGGCCGCGATCCTCGGCGAGGACGCCGGCTTCGACCTGCTGGCCCAGCTCGCGGGTGTCGACGAGCTCGACGCGCTGCAGGCGATCGACACGATGGTCCGGCTGCACGTGCTGAACAACAGCAACGCACCGACGCTGACCTACCCGTTCGTCCGCAACTCCGTGCTGCGGGACATGCCGAAGACGACGCGGGCGGTCAACCACGCGCGGGCGGCGAAGCTGCTGTCGGAGACCGGCGCGCCGGCGGAGCGCGTCGCCGCGCACCTGCTCGACGCGACGTCGATCCGGATCCCGTGGGGCGTGGACGTCCTGCGGCTGAGCGCGCGCAACGCCGTGTTCTCCGGCCGTCCCGAGCTGGGCGCGCGGTACCTGCGGCGCGCGCTGGAGGAGCGCCTGACGTCGGGGCGCCGGGTGGCCGTGCTGCTGCAGCTGGCCCACGCGGAGTTCCAGGTCGACCCGCCCGCCGCGGCGCAGCGGGTGCGGGAGGCCGTCGACACCATCGGCAACCGCGACACGGCCGCGTTCATCGCATCGGCGATGCTGCTGTCGCTCTGCGGCGGCCAGGACGCGCGGCTCGCGATCAGCGCGGCCGGCCAGATCGCCGCCCGGCTCGACGCCGGCGGCCCGGACGCCGTGTGGCCGCTGCTGTGCATGACCTACCTCGCCGAGGCCGGCAGCCGGCTCGGCCCGCCGCCGGAGTTCCGCGACTTCGAGGAGCAGTGGGCGCCGCCGACCGACCCGGCCGCGCAGCGCAGCCGGTCGGCACTGCTGGCGCTGGACGCCGTCCGCAACGGCGAGTCGGCGCCGGAGGCCGTCAAGCACTTCGCGGACGCCTTGAGCCTCACCGCTTCGCCCCCGTCCGGCGAAGGCGAGCTGTTCGAGCAGCACTACTTCTTCACCCTCGCCACGGCGGTGCTCGCGGACGAGCCGGTGCACGTCGACCGGCTGTGCCGCGTCCTGGACGTCGAGCGCGAGCCGTGGGACGTACACGTGCCGCACGGCGCGCTGCCCACCCTGGCCCGCGGGATCGCGCTGCAGGCCAGCGGCGACCTGCAGCGGGCGAGCGTGCACTTCGAGTCGCTGCTGCGCCGCTTCGACGAGCGCGGCGGGACGACGACGTGCCCGGTCGGCGTGCTGTGCGCGGCGAAGCTCGTCGAATGCTGGGTGGACCTGGGCCGGTTCGAGGCGGCGACGTCGTTGCTGGACCGGATGGACTTCGTCGCGAGCCAGGGCCTGTTCACCCACACCTACCTCCTGTACGCGCGCGGCCGCCTGCGCGTCGCGACCGGGTACACGCGCTTCGGGTTCGAGGACCTGCTCAGCTGCGGACGCCGGCTCGCGCACCACGGCATGCGGTTCCCGGGTTTCGTGCCGTGGCGCGCGCACGCCGCGCGGGCGGCGCTGGCGCTGGGCCAGGCCGACGACGCGGCCCGGCTGGCCGAGGAGGACATGACCGCCTCGACTCGCTGGGGCGCGGCGCGGCCGCTGGGCACGGCGCTGACGACGCTCGGGCTCGTGCGCGAGGACGACGAAGCCGAGCGGGCGCTGAACAAGGCGATCACGACGCTTCGCTCGTCCCCGGCCCGCCTCCAGCTGGCGACGGCGCTGACCGAGCTCGGCTCGCTGCAGGCGCGCCACGGTCAGTCCGAAAAGGCCATCGAGACGCTGCGGCAGGCCGTCGAGCTGAGCGAGCACTGCGGCGCGCGTCCGCTCGCCCGGCGCGCGGCGGAAGAGCTGCGTTCGGCGCGGCGGGCGCTGACGCCGGCCAAGGACAACGAGCACGGCCTGACGCGGCAGGAGAACCGCATCGCCGTCATGGCCGCGCAGGGGCTGACGAACCGCGAGATCGCGACCGCGCTGCACCTCACGCGGCGGACGGTGGAGCTGCACCTGTCCGGCGCGTACCGCAAGCTCGGCATCCCCGGCCGCGCGGAACTCGGTGGCGCACTGGCGAAGTCGCAGCGCGGCGGGTGACTTCCCACCGCGTGGACGCGCGTTGACCGTCTCGTGCGTCGTTGCTCTACTCGGGCCATGTCGCTCGAAGAGCCGTTGAAATTCGCCTACTGGGTCCCGAACGTGAGCGGTGGCCTCGTCACGTCCGACATCGAACAGCGGACGGACTGGGGCTACGAGTACAACCGCGATCTCGCTGTGCTGGCCGAGAACAGCGGGTTCGAGTACGCGCTTTCGCAGGTGCGGTACACCGCCAGCTACGGCGCCTCCTACCAGCACGAGTCCACCGGGTTCAGCCTGGCGCTGCTGCTCGCGACGCAGCGGCTCAAGGTGATCGCGGCCGTCCACCCCGGACTGTGGCACCCCGGCGTGCTGGCGAAGTTCATCGCCAGCGCCGACGTCATCTCCGGTGGCCGCGCGGCGGTCAACGTCGTGAGCGGGTGGTTCAAGGGCGAGTTCACCGGCCTCGGCGAGCCGTGGCTGGAGCACGACGAGCGCTACCGGCGGTCCGAGGAGTTCATCCGCGTGCTGCGCGAGCTCTGGACGAACGACCACGCCGAGTTCCGCGGCGACTTCTACCGGATCCACGACTTCGACATCAAGCCGAAGCCGGTCGCGGCACCGCACCCGGAGATCTTCCAGGGCGGCAACTCGACGGCGGCGCGCAAGCTCGCGGGCAGCGTGTCGGACTGGTACTTCAGCAACGGCAAGGACTTCGACGGCTTCAGCGAGCAGGTCTCGGAGGTGCGCGGGTACGCCGCGTCCCACGAGCGGACCGTCCGGTTCGGACTGAACGGGTTCGTGATCGCGCGTGAGTCGGAGAGCGAAGCTCGCGCGGTTCTGAAGGAGATCGTCGCGAAGGCCAACGTCGAGGCGGTCGAGGGGTTCCGGTCGGCCGTGGCGCAGGCCGGGAAGTCCACTTCGGACGCCAAGGGCATGTGGGCCGACTCGGAGTTCGAGGACCTCGTCCAGTACAACGACGGCTTCCGCACGAAGCTGATCGGCACGCCGGAGCAGATCGCCGACCGGGCGATCGAGTACAAGAAGCGCGGGGCGAACCTCCTGCTGCTCGGGTTCCTGCACTACCTCGAGGACGTCGAGCACTTCGGCAAGCACGTGCTGCCGGTCATCCGGGCGAAGGAGCAGGACCTCGCGCGCGGCGCCGCGACCCCGGAGCCGCTGGGCGTCTGAAGGCCCGTCTAGCGTGAGCCGGTGAACTTCTGGGCAGGCGCGGGAAGCCTGATACTGCTGGCCGCCGTGCTGGTCTTCGCGATCGTGCGGCCGCGCGGCTGGCCCGAAGCGGTCGCCGCGGTGCCGGCCGCCGGGCTCGCGCTGCTGCTGGGGCTCGTGCGCCCGGAGGCGGCCGGGCAGCGCGCCGTCGAGATCCTCCCGACGCTGGGCTTTCTGGCCGCGATCCTGCTTTTGTCCTTTTTGGCCAGTGTGGACGGCGTGTTCACCTGGCTCGGCAACCGCCTGGCCGAGGCCTGCCACGGCAAGCCGCGGCGGCTGCTGGTCCTCACCTTCGCCGCGGCGTCCGGGGTGACGGCGATCCTCAGCCTGGACGCGACGGTCGTCCTGCTCACCCCGGTCGTCCTGGCGACGGCGACGAGCCTCCGCCTCCCGGCCCGGCCGCACGTGTACGCGTGCGCGCACCTGGCGAACTCGGCGTCGACGCTGCTGCCGGTGTCGAACCTGACGAACCTGCTGGCGTTCGGTGCGTCCGGCCTGACGTTCGCCGGGTTCACGGCGGCGATGGCGTTGCCGTGGCTGGTCACGATCGGCATCGAGCTGCTGGTGTTCCTGCGCTTCTTCGCCGCCGACCTGCGCCCGCGACCGGCGGCGGAGCCGGTGCGGCACCTGGAGACGCCCACGTTCTCCCTGGTCATCCTGGGTCTGACGCTGGCTGGTTTCGCGCTGGGCCCGCTCGGCCACGTCGAGCCGGTGTGGATCGCGGCGCTGGCGGCGCTGATCCTCGGCACCCGGGCGCTGGCGCTGGGCAAGATCAAGCCGTGGCAGCTGGTCACCGAGGCGGCGCCGCAGCTGGTCCTGTTCGTGCTGGGCCTGGCGGTGGTGGTGGAGGCGGTCTCGGAGCACCTGCTCGGCGGCCTCCTGCGCGACGTCCTGCCGACGTCGGCGGGCCTGGTCGACCTGCTGCTGGCGGCCGGAGTGGCGGCCCTGCTGGCCAACCTGGTGAACAACCTCCCGGCGACGCTGATCCTGCTGTCGGTGCTGGGCCTGCACCCGGCACCGGGGGTGCTGCTGGCAGTGCTGCTGGGCGTCAACATCGGCCCGAACGCGACGTACCTGGGCTCACTGGCGACGCTGCTGTGGCGCCGGACGTTGCCGGAACACCCGTCGGCGAAGACGTTCCACGCGCTGGGGCTCATCACAACGCCCCTGTGCCTGGTGGCGGCGACAGGGGCGTTGTGGCTCGGTCTCAGCTGGGCATCGTGATCGTCTGGCCCGGCTTCATCGTCGCGCCGCAGTCGTCCAGCGGGCCGCCGAAACGGTCCACGGCCACCTCCGGGATCGTCTTCGCCGCGTAGTCCTGGGCCGCCTTCAGCTTCGCCGGGTCGGTCACCGCGTCCTTGCGGACCCAGTCGCCGTTGCGGAGGCCCTCGATCGGGGAGCTGTAGATCAGCACGTAGTCGCGGTCCAGGCGCGGGTCCAGGGCGATCCCGTTGCCCGCGGCCCAAGGGCCCCACGAGTGGATGAACGTCGGCTTCACCGTGTCGAACACGTAGTCGCGCAGGCCGGCGAGGTCGTTGTCGTGGACCAGGTCGGCGATCGGCTTGTTGACCAGGCCCGCCATGTCGACCAGCTCGAGCCGGCTGGTCATCGACGACCCGCCGAGGTCCGGCAGCAGCAGGGACGCCTTCTGGATGCCCAGGATGTCCGCGTACGTGTTGAACCCGCGGCCGAAGCGGTCGGCCACCAGGCACGCCGTGATGTTCGGGTTCTTCGCGAACTTGTCCGCGGCCTGCGCGAACCCGATCGCCGACGGGACGAACGCGCCCACCAGCACCACGACGATCCCGATCCGCAGCAGCGCCCGGCGGTGCTTGAGCAGCTCGCCCGCCGACAGCGTGCCCGCGATGACCGCCAGCGGCCAGATCGGGCTGGCGAACCGGTGCTGGTACATCCAGTCGGCGACCATCACGCCGTACGCGACGATCCCCAGCGCCAGCGGCACCAGCAGCGCGATCAGCGGACGCCGCCACGGGGCCTTGACCAGCGCGAACACGATCACGAGCAGCAGCAGGACGACGCCGGCCCAGCCCGCGTAGCCGGCCAGCTCGAAAGGCCGCTTCAGCGCGTCGAAGCCGGGCAGGCCCTGCTGCTTGGCCACCGACGGGTTGGCCAGCAGGCGCCCGAACTCCGAGTACCGCCAGACGACGTACCCGCCGAACGGGACGGCGAACGCCGCCACCGACAGCAGCGCCAGGCGGAAGCTCTTCCAGAACAGGCCGCCGCGCAGCAGGAACAGCGCCGCCAGCGGGTACGCGCCCGCGTAGATCAGGCCTTCCGGCCGGGTCAGCGCGGCGAACGCGACCATGACGCCCGCCCAGATCGCGACCTTCGGCGTCAGGAGACGGTCGTTGCGGACCGCGACGAACAGCGTCACGGCCAGCGTGACGACCACGAACGCGAACAGCGAGTTCTCCAGGCCCGACACGACCCAGATGACGAACGACGGGATCGTCGCCAGCGTCAGGCCGGCGACCAGCGTGGCCAGCCAGGCGAAGCGCGGGAAGATCTGCTTCGCGGCGATGTAGCCCGCCGTCAGGATGCCGCCCGTGAACAGCAGCCCCAGGGCCTTGGGGAACAGCACGTAGTCCGGGAGGCCGAACAGCATGCCGTGGTCGAAGAGGCCGACGAGCTTGCCGACGCCGAGCAGCACCATCCACGTCGGGTCGGAGAAGCCCTCGACCGGCGGGGCGCCCGGCTGCAGCACCGGGCCGAGGCCGTCGGCGAAGCTGCGGGCGTAGGAGAACGTGATGGCGGCGTCGTCGACGATCCAGTGGCCGTAGCGGGCGGCGTGGACGGCCACCGCCGCGACGCCGGCGAGCACGGCCAGCACCGGCGCCAGCCGCGAGCCCCAGCTCCGCGTGGTCGTCGCGGGTGCCGGGTCCTCGGGGACGTCGCTCGGGGAGGTCTCGGTGAGTGCGCTAGCCGTCATGTCCTCGTCACTGTTCCGCCCGCAGGCCTCTGCCGGTGGGATGCGCACGAGCTGGCGCCCCATGAAGTGGACCCGAGGCCGGGCCCACCGCCGCGGCGTCGCGGTCGAGACACTGTAGCCAATACCCCATCCGGGGTCCGCCACGCGTCGGCATTGAGCGTGATCCGTCCCACATTTCCCTCGTCAGCTCGGTGGCCGGTCAGGTCAGGTGCGACGTGTCGTTGACCAGCCGGACCGAAGCGTTCCCGTCGGGGTAGAACTCGACGATCGACAGCGACGCCAGGTCCAGGTGCAGCCGGAACAGCAGCTGCGGGCCGGCGTCGAGGCCCATCCGCAGCAGCGTCTTGATCGGCGTCACGTGGCTGACCAGCACCAGCGTCTTGCCCCCGTGCTCGGCGATGAGCTCGTCGCGGGCCTTGCGGACGCGCCGGTGGACGACGTCGAAGCTCTCCCCGGCGGGCGGCGGCACCGAGCTGTCGCCCAGCCAGGATGAGTGGAGCTCGGGGTCGCGGTCGGCCGCTTCGGCGAAGGTCAGGCCCTCCCAGTCACCGAAGTCGGTCTCGATGAGCCCGGGGTGGGTCTCGACGCGGCCGCCGAGCGCGTCGGCGACGGCCTGCGCGGTCTGCTTCGTGCGGGTCAGCGGCGAGGAGATGATCGGGACGGCCTCGCCACCGACGCCGCCGTCGACCAGGCCGTCCATCGCGGCCAGCCGCTTCGCCGCCGCGGCGGCCTGCGAGCGGCCCAGCTCGGTCAGCGGGACGTCGCCGCGGCCGGAGTAGCGGCGCAGCGCCGACATCTCCGTCTGGCCGTGACGCAGCAGGAGCAGCCGCGTCGGCGTGCCCTTCGCGCCGGTCCAGGCCACGGTCGCGCGGTCGGGCTTCCGGGTCGGCAGCTTCGGCGCGGGCTTCCCGGCGGCGGGCTTGCCCGTGGCCGCGTCCATGGCTTCGTTGGCCAGCCGGTCGGCGTGGGAGTTCTGCGCCCGCGGGATCCACTCGTACTTGACGCGGGCGAAGCCGGCGGCCAGCTCCTTGGCCCGCTCGGCCAGCGGCTGCATGTCCGGGTGCTTGATCTTCCAGCGCCCGGACATCTGCTCCACGACGAGCTTCGAGTCCATCCGGACGTCCACAGTGGACGCCCCGAGCTCGGCCGCGGCGGCCAGCCCGGCGATCAGGCCGTTGTACTCGGCGACGTTGTTGGTGACGACGCCGAGGCTTTCCTTGCGCTCGGCGAGGACCTCGTCGGTCGCGGCGTCCTTGACGACCGCGCCGTAGCCGGCCGGGCCGGGGTTGCCCCGCGACCCGCCGTCGGCCTCGATGACGACGTGCGAAGTCACAGACCCGACTCCATGGTCCGGACCAGCACCGCACCGCAGTTCTCGCACTGGATGACCTCGTCCTCCGGCGCGACCTTGATCTCGGCGATCGTGTTGCGGTCCATCTCCAGCTGGCACGCGCCGCAGCGGCGGGCCCGCAGCAGCGCGGCGCCGATGCCCTTGTGCTCGCGGACCCTCTCGTACAGCTTGAGCAGCGGCTCCGGGAAGCGCGGCAGCAGCTTCGCGCGGTCTTCGTCGCGGCGGGCGCGGGTGGTGTCGAGGTCCTTGAACGCCTCGTCGCGGCGGGCGACCGCGGCGGCGACCTCGGCCTCGGCCTTGTCGACCTCGGCGCCGGTGCGCTGCGCGTCCAGGCCGAGGGCCTCGCGCTGCTCCATCAGCTCCAGCAGGTCGTCCTCCAGCGCGCTCTGCCGGCGCTGCAGGGTCTGCAGCTCGTGCTCGATGTCGGTCATCTGCTTCGCGTTGACCGAGCCGCCCGCCAGGAGCTTGCGGTCGCGGTCCTCGCGGGCGCGCACCGACTCGATCTCCTTCTCCTGCCGGGCGATCTCGCGGTCGAGGTCGGAGGCGGCGGTCTCCACGGAGACGAGCGCGTCGCGGCGCTCGCGGGCCGTCTTCTCCCCCGCGTCGATCTCGGCCAGCTCGGGCAGGGTGCGACGGCGGTGCGCGGTGCGCGAGAGCTCGGCGTCCACCTTGGCGAGCTCGAGCAACTGGCGCTGCACGGCGGGTTCGGCCTTCACGGTGCTCCCTCTAGATCGATGTGCGCTCGGCGCGGACGTTCCACGGGTCGGTGCACCGCGTGGAGACGTAGGTGTCGACGTTACCCGCAAACGCCTCCGCCACGACCGCCGAGGCTTGCCCGCACCAGGGCCATTCGCTGGCCCAGTGGGTCAGCCCGACCAGCGCGGGCACGGCACCCGGGTTCGCGAGGTGCTCACCGGCGGGGTGATGCCGCAGGTCGGCGGTGACGAAGGCGTCGACGCCGGCCGCGGTGGCCTGCTTCAGGTAGGAGTCCCCGGCGCCGCCGGACACCGCGACGGTGCGGATCGGGCGGTCGGCGTCGCCGGCGCCGAGCACGCCGGGCACGGTCGCGGGGAGAGCGTCGGCGACGCGCTGGACGAACATCGCGAACGGCTCGGCTTCGGGCAGTTCGCCGAGGCGGCCGATGCCGGTGACGCCGTCTTCGTTGGGTGCCAGCGGACCGGTCACGCGCAGCCCGATCGCCCGCGCGAGAGCGTCGGAGACACCGGGGTCGGCGGAGTCGGCGTTGGTGTGCGCGCAGTGGAGGGCGATGCCTTCGCGGATCATCCGGTGCACCAGCGAGCCCTTGGCGGTGTCCGCGGGGACGCCGTGCACGCCGCGCAGCAGCAGCGGGTGGTGCGCGACGATCAGCTGCGCGCCTAGGTCGGCGGCTTCGTCGACGGTCTCGGCGACCGGGTCGACGCAGAACAGCACGCGCGTGACGGGCTCGGCGGGGTCGCCGCAGACGAGGCCGACGGCGTCCCACGACTCGGCGAGCGCGGGCGGGTAGGCCTGGTCCAGGACGGTGATGATTTCGGAAAGCGCGGGCACCGGGGGATCTTCGCATGTACGGTCGCGAGCCATGCGAGTACTGGCTGTGCTCTTCGCGGTGGTGTCCGGCCTGGTCCTGGCTTCGGTCCCGGCCTCGGCGTCGAGCGCTTCGCTGTGGCAGCTGACGGACCTGGCGGCCCAGCGCGTCGCGATCGCCGACAAGGTGGCGGCGGCGAAGTACGGCACGCCGTCCCCGATCGACGACCCGGTGCGCGAGCAGCAGATCTACGACTCAGTGGCGGCGCGGGCCCCGGAGCTGGGCCTCGACCCGGCGGACGCGGTGCGCTTCTTCCACGCCCAGATCGAGGCGAACAAGGTGGTCCAGCGGGGGCTGTACGCGCGCTGGGACGCGCACCCGTCGGAGGCTCCGACGACGAAGCCGGACCTGGGCGAGATCCGCCCGGTGATCGACCGGCTGAACACGGGGCTGCTGACGGAGCTGAGCGCCACGCTCGCGGCGCGGAAGGCCCGTTCGTGCCCGGCGCGTCAGCTGGTGGCGGCGGGCGTCGCGGACGTGGTGCACCGCTTCGACGTCCTGCACGCGCGGGCGTTGAACGAGGCGACGTCGGCGACCTGCATCACCCGTTAGGGGCGCCCCGGCGGCGGGTCCACCGCCGCCGCCGCGAGCGCCGGGTGGAGTGTCAGTTGCAGTTGCCGCAGCAGCCGCAGCCCTGACCCGTGCACTTCGAGCAGCATCCGTGCATGATCGCTTTCCTTCCGGTTCGCGTCCTCGCGCAACCGACGCTAAGTGGCCGCGGCGGTGAGCGGGTACCGCCGAGCGAGCGGGTGACCGGGTGAACCGGCCGGTTACGCTCGCGAGGTGACGCACCTCGTCTTCGTCTGCTCCGGCAACATCTGCCGCTCCCCGATGGCCGAGCTCGTGTTCCGCGCCCACCTCGACGACACCGGCCTGGCCGACGCCGTCCGCGTGTCCAGTGCCGGCACCGGCGGCTGGCACGAAGGGGAACCCGCCGACAAACGCGCTCGCGCGACGCTCAAAGCCCACGGCTACCCGACCGCGCACGTCGCTTCCGAAGTCTCGGACGAAGACCTCGGCGCCGACCTGCTGCTCGCCGCCGACGAAGGGCACGCGGAGTTCCTGCGCTCCCGCGTCGGCGACCCGGCGAAGGTGCGGCTGCTGCGGTCGTTCGACCCGTCGGCCCCCGAAGGCGCCGAAGTCCCGGACCCCTACTACGGCGGTGACGACGGCTTCGAAGACGTCCTCGGCATGATCGAACGCTCGGTGCCCGGTTTGCTGGATTGGGTGCGTTCGCGCGGGTAGAAGTCACAGGTGACGGAGGTCGGCGGGCGGCCGGGGCGGGGCACGGCCTACCGTGGTGGGGTGCGGTTGAGGTTCCTGCTCAAGCCCGGGTGGCTGGCGCTGACGGTGGTGGTGTTCACCTTCGCCATCTGCTGCTTCACGCTGCTTTCACCGTGGCAGTTCAGCCGCAACACCGAACGCGTCGAGCAGAACTCCGCGCTGGAGGCGTCGTTCACCGCGCCGCCCCTGCCGCTGACCCAGCTGCTGCCGCCGGGGAGCGCGCCCGACCAGCACACGGAATGGCACCTCGTCTCGATCACCGGCCAGTACCTCGCGGACAAGGAAGTCGTCGCGCGGCTGCGGACCGTCCAGGGCGAAGGCGCCTTCGAGGTGCTGACGCCGCTGCGGACCACGGACGGCACGGTCGTCCTGGTCGACCGCGGGTACGTCCGGCTCGACAGCAAGTCCGGCGTGCTGCCGTACGCGCCGCCGCCGGCCGGGACCGTTTCCGTGACGGCCCGGGCGCGCGCCGACGAGACCGACCCGAAGAACCGGGACGCGTTCGCCGACTCCTCGACCGGCGGGCAGCTGCAGAGCTACGTCGTCGACTCGCGGGTGGTCGCGCGGGCGGGGAAGCTCGACATCCGGCCGGGGTACTTCCAGCTCGACACGAACCAGCCCGGCGTGCTGGGCGCGCTGCCGCTGCCGCAGACCGATTCGGGGCCGTTCCTGTCGTACGCGCTGCAGTGGATCGCGTTCGGCGCGATGGCGATGCTGGGCTGGCTGTACTTCACGGTGCGTGAGCTGAAGCCGGGTGGCGCGCTGGTCACGTCGTCGGAAGCGCCGACGCGCCGGAGGTCCGTCGCGGAGATCCTCGCCGAGGACGAGCTGGCCGAAAGTGGCCATCAGAAGTAGCTCGTTATTGGCCCTTCTTCCGGGCCACTTGCCGGCGTGACACTGGGATCATGCTGATCCACCCGTGGGACGCCGCTTCGGACGACGAGTGGCGCGAATGGCTGTCCACGCACGACTTCGGCCAGCTGATCGCCGGTGGCACGGGCCGCGACCTGCCGGTGGTGACCCCGGCGCACTTCGCGTTCGACGGCGACCGCACGGTGCTGACGCACCTGGCGCGGCCGAACCCGATCTGGCCGCTCCTGGAGGAGCACCCGCGAGCACTGCTGACGGTGGTCGACGACTACACGTACGTCCGCGCGGACTGGAACACGACGGCGGACCCGGCCTTCGGCGTCCCGACGTCGTACTACGCGACGGTGCAGCTCGAAGGGGACGTGCGGCTGGTCGACGACCCGGAGTCGAAGGCCGCGTTGCTGGAGAAGCAGTTGCGCCACTTCGAGACGGACGGTTCGCGGGCGCGGGTGAGCGCTGCGCCGGAGTCTTCGGACCGGCGGTTGCTGCCGGGGATCCGCGGGATCGAGTTCACGATCACGGGCGTGCGGGCGAAGTTCAAGTTCGGCGGCAACAAGACGGCCGAAGACCGGGAGCGGATCGGTTCCCGGCTGGCCGAACGCGGCGGCCGGCTGGACGCGGAGGCGTTGACGCAGCTGCGCCGGCGCGGCTGACGGGGACCCCACCCCGCCGGAGCCGGGCAGGATCCGGTGCATGACGCACTGGGGAATCCGGCCCGGGCCGCGTGGAGCGGCCGCGCTCTTCCGCGAGCTCGAGGGAATCCGCGCCACCGCCCGGGTGCTCGACCGCGCGCTGGGTGAGGTCGTCATCGACCGGCGCAGAGCGGAGATCCGGGCGCAAGCGCGGGCTTTCGCCGCGGAGCTGCGTGCGACCGCACACCGTCACGACGCGGGGCCGCACCTCGAACCGGCCGCCCGATGCGCGCTGGACATCGCGGCCGGCCTGCCCCTGCTGGGCAACCGGTACGCGACCCTGGTCCGGGCCCGCGACTCGGGTCAGGCGGTCGAACGGGCTGTGGTGGCGGACCTCAGGTCGCGGCTGGCCGCGGCGGTCGCGGGGATCACGGCCGACCTGTCGGACCTCGATCTGTCCGGCTTCGGCCTGTCGAGTCGTGAGCTTTCCCAGCCGGGGACCGGTGACCTGCGCCGGCTGCGGGGCATCGTGTGGACGGCGAAGACGATCTGGCCGCCGGGGCTGGCGCCCAGGGTTCGCGCGCGCTCGCACGAAATCGCCGTGGGCGTGTTCCGCGTCGAGCCGGGCGCTCCGGGCGAGCCGGCGCCGGTCCGGCTGCCGCGGCTCGACTCGCTGGACGTCGAGTTCGGGTGGCAGCTCGCCGAGAGCCTGTTCGCGGAGATCGACCTCGACGCCGCCGCGATCGGGTACGGCGCCGACGGCACCGCGCTCGACGGCTACGACGTCTTCTTCAACAACGTGCGCAGCCCCTGCGGCGGTATCCGGCAGGCGCGGCGGGACGAGGACGCGAACGAGGACCTGATCCGGATCTCGTTCCGCGAACTGGACGCCGACGTGCGGAAGATCGAGTTCGTCGTGACCATCTACGACGCTGCCACCCGCGGTTTGAGCTTCGCGCTGATCGAGGACCCGTACCTCCGGCTCGTCGGTCCGGACGGCGCCGTGCGGGCCGGTCACGGGCCTGACGGCCTCTCCGACGGCACCTCGGCGGTCTGGGGCTCGCTGCGCCGCGACCGGCGTGGCTGGTCCTTCCACCCGGAAGCGCGCGACCACCGGGGCTGGTGACGATCAGCGCGAGCGACGCCAGAGCCCGGCGACCACCGCGAGCACCACCGAAGTCACCCCGGCCAGCCACCCGACCACCCGGGACAGCTCCACCGCCCGCGTCACGTGCCCCGCGTCCGGGTTCCGCCCCACGCCCAGCACCGGCAGCTCCGCCACTCCGTGCGGGTAGACCGTCCGCCCGCCGACGCGGACCTCCAGTGCTCCCGCGAAGGCCGCCTCCACGCGGCCCGCGTTCGGGCTCGGGTGGGCGATCGTGTCGCGGCGCCAAGCGCGCCACGCTCCGCCCGCCGAACCGCCGACCACCGGGGCCGCCAGTACCGTCAAGCCGGCCGCCACGCGGGTCGGGACCAGGTGGACCAGCTCGTCGAGCCGGTCGATCGCCCAGTGGCCCTGACGTCCCAGGCGCGACCCGCGGAGCAGGCTCACCGCCCGCGCGCCGAGCAGGCCCGGGACCCCCGCCACCGCGCCCCAGACCAAGGGCGCCACGACCGCGTCCGACGTGTTCTCCGCCAGCGTCTCCACCGAGGCCCGCGACAGCCCCACCAGCTCCAGGCCGTCGGCCACGCGGGGGTCCAGTTCGGACAGTGTCGCGCGCGCCGGGTCGAAGCGGGACTCTTCGAGGTCGCGCGCCAGCTCCGTGCCCTGCAGGGCCAGTCCGGCGGCGCCGAGCACCGCCCACGTCGACACCGCTGTCGCCGTCGCCTGCACCAGCGGGCGGCCGCGGCCGGCGCGCTCGAGCAGGAGACCGCCGGCCACCACGGCGCCGGCGACCACGATCGCCGGGCCCTGCGGGAGCCGCCGGAACGCCGTCACCGGGGGCCGGCGGCGCGGGTCGCCGAGGGCGCCGTCGGCCGCCACGCCCAACACCAGTCCGATCGCGCGCGCCGCGCTCACCCGTGCCCCCCGGCAGAAGAAAGTCCAGTTCCCGAGGCAGGCTACTCGCCCTCGGGACACTGCCTTACTCGACCAGCGCCGCGATCTCCTCGCGCGCCTGGACGACGATGTCGCGCATCGCCCGCTCCGCCCGGTCCGCGTCGCCCGCCGCCACCGCCGCGGCCACCTCCAGGTGCAGCGCCACGGCCTCGGGCTGCGGCTCCGGCGGCATCAGCCCGTGCCCGGTCCGGCCGGTGAGCACCTCCGCGACGACCTCGGACAGCTGCGCGAACATCGGGTTCCGGGACGCACCGAGCAGCAGGTCGTGGAACGCGATGTCGAACTCGAGGAACGTCGTGAGGTCGCGCGCCCGGGCCGTGCGCGCCAGCCGCTCCCCCAGCGCGCCGAGGCGGCCGCGCTCCTCCGGCGTCGCGCGCAGGGCCGCGTACCGCGCCGCGCACGGCTCGATCGCCGACCGCAGCTCGTTCAGCGTCGCCAGGGCCGCCGGGCGCGCCGGGCCGTCGAGCTGCCAGCGGATCAGCCGCGGGTCGTAGTGGTTCCACTCGGCCGGCTCCCGGACGATCACGCCGACCCGGCGCTTGCTGCTGGTCAGCCGCATCGTCTCCAGCACTCGGACGACTTCGCGCGCCACCGTCCGCGAAGCGCCGAAGCGCTCTTGAAGCTCTTCGGAGCGCAGCACAGTGCCCGGAGTCAGCGATCCGTTCGCGATCGCCGCGCCCAGCGCGTCCAGTACCTGCTCGTGCCTGTCGGTCCCCACTCCGCCAACCTAGCGAACTGATTCGATTAAGTAGTACTTCATCTTGAATAAGTAGTACTTTTGAGTTTGACTCACCTGGGCACAACGACGTGGGAGGTGCGGATGACCGTCATCGTGGTGATGGGGGTGTCAGGCTCCGGCAAGACGACGATCGGCACGGGACTCGCGACCGCGCTGGACGTCGAGTACGCCGAGGCGGACACGTTCCACCCGCAGGCCAACATCGACAAGATGACCGCGGGGCACCCGCTGACCGACGAGGACCGCGCGCCCTGGCTCGAGGCCATCGCCGGCTGGATCCGCGAGCACCAGGCGTCGGGCGGGGTCGTGACGTCGTCGGCGCTCAAGCGCCGGTACCGCGACGTGCTGCGGACCGGCGGGAACGTCTGGTTCGCCCACCTGAAGGGTGATCGCGAGATCCTCGCCGAGCGCATGAAGTCCCGCTCCGGCCACTTCATGCCGGTGTCGCTGCTGGACTCCCAGCTCGCCGACCTCGAACCCCTCGAGCCGGACGAGCCCGGCGCCGTCTTCGACATCCGCGAAACACCGGCCGAGATCACCGAGGCCGCCCTCACCGCCTTCCGGGAGCGTTCATGACCACCGTCCTCGCGGCCGCCTGGACCGGCCACGACACCCGGCTGATCACCGCGACCGTCGTCGCGATCGCCGTCATCGTCGTGCTGATCACGAAGGTGAAGCTGCACCCGTTCCTGTCGCTGGTGCTCGGTTCGCTCGTGCTCGGCCTGACCGCCGGGATGCCCGTCGACAAGCTGCTGAAGAGCTTCAGCGGCGGCGTCGGCAGCACGGTCGCGTCCGTCGGCATCCTGATCGCGCTGGGCGCGATGCTGGGCAAGCTGCTGGCCGACTCCGGTGGCGCCGACCAGATCGTCGACACGGTGCTCGGCAAGGCGCGCGGTGCCGCGCTGCCCTGGGCGATGGCGCTGGTCGCGGCGCTGATCGGGCTGCCGATGTTCTTCGAGATCGGGCTCGTCATGCTGATCCCGGTGGTGCTGCTCGCGGCCAAGCGCACCGGGAAACCGTTGATGCTGCTGGGCATTCCGGCCGTCGCCGGCCTGTCGGTGCTGCACGGCCTGGTCCCGCCGCACCCGGGTCCGCTCGCCGCGGCGGGCGCGCTGAACGCGAACGTCGGGGTCACGCTGGCGTTCGGCCTGCTCGTCGGTATCCCGACGCTGGTCATCGCAGGCCCGCTGTTCGGCAAGCTGGCGGCCCGGCTCGTCCCGGACGCGGCGCCGCCCGAGCGGCTGATCCCCGAGCGCGCGGACCCGGACAAGCCGCGTCCCAGCTTCGCGGCGACGTTGACGACGGTGCTGCTGCCGGTCGTGCTCATGCTGGCGAAAGCGCTCTCGGACATCCTGCTGGCCAAGGACAACGGCGCCCGGAAGGTCCTGGACTTCATCGGCGACCCGCTGATCGCGCTGCTGGCGGCGGTGCTGGTGGGCATGGTGCTGCTGGGCCGCCCGGCGGGTCTCGGCCGCGAAAAGCTGTCCACCGTGGTCGGTGACTCGCTGGGCCCGATCGCGGGCATCCTGCTGATCGTCGGTGCGGGCGGCGGCTTCAAGCAGACCCTGGTCGACGCGGGCGTCGGCGACGTCATCACGGGCCTGGCCAAGGACGCGCACCTGTCCCCGCTGCTGCTGGGCTGGCTGGTGGCGGTGGCGATCCGGCTGGCCACGGGCTCGGCCACGGTGGCGACGGTCTCGGCGGCGGGCATCGTCGCACCGCTGGCGGCGGGGATGGACCCGTCGCAGAGCGCGCTGCTGGTCCTCGCGATCGGCGCGGGGTCGCTGTTCTTCTCGCACGTGAACGACGCCGGGTTCTGGCTGGTGAAGGAGTACTTCGGGCTGTCGGTCGGGCAGACGCTGAAGAGCTGGTCGGTGATGGAGACGCTGATCTCGGTGGTGGCGATCGCGCTGATCCTGCCGCTGTCGCTGATCGTCTAGCGCTTGGTCCGAAGAAGGCCGCCACCCTGGCGAGGGTGGCGGCCTTCTTCGTCCGTTGACATGTGACCTTTTGGTCACCTATCCTCGTCGACGTGCCCGACGACGACCTGGTGTTCAAGGCGCTGGCGGATCCGACCCGCCGGTTCCTGCTCGACCTGCTCTTCGAGCGCGACGGCCGCACGCTCACCGAGCTGGAAACCCAGGTCGACATGACCCGCTTCGGCGTCATGAAGCACCTGAAGCTCCTGGAAGAGGCCGGGCTCGTCGTCGCGCGGAAGGAAGGGCGGGAAAAGCTGCACTTCCTGAACCCCGTGCCCATCCGGCAGATCCACGACCGGTGGATCGACAAGTACACCGAACGCCACGTCACCGCGTTGCTCGACCTCAAGAACGAACTGGAAGGCGAAGAACCATGACGACCACCGTGCAGGTCCACCGCGTCTACATCAAGGCCACCCCGGAGCGCATCTGGGAAGCCATCACCAAGCCCGAGTGGACGCAGAAGTACGGCTACACCGGCCTCGCCGACTTCGACCTCAAGGTCGGCGGCAAGCACCGCACCCGCGCGACGCAGGAGTTCATCGACGCCGGGATCACCGGTGACCTCGTCGACGGCGAAGTCCTCGAGGTCGATCCGCCGCGCAAGCTCGTCATCACCTGGAAACTGCTCATGGGCACCGAAGGGATGGACGCCGAGCCCTACACGACGCTCACCTACGACATCGAGGCGACGAAGACCGCCGGCACCAGACTGACCGTCACGCACGACCTGACCGGCGCGCCGCTGACCGCCGAGATGGTCGCCGGGGTGCACGAAGACGTCAACGCCGGGCCGGGCGAGAACGCCGGTGGCGGCTGGGACTGGATCCTGTCGGACCTCAAGTCGCTGCTGGAGACCGGGGAAATCCTGGTCCCCGCGCCGTGAAAGGGTCTGGTGGCCTGCCTCGCGCCGCTTCGAGGCAGGCCACCAGGTCTAGGTGCGCTGGGTCGCCGCCTTCAGCGACGCCTTCGCGGCGTCCGACGCGCCCAGCGTGTCCAGTCCGAACAATGCCGCTCCCACCACGGGGTTCACGTCGACGACGCGGACCACCGCGCGCGGCGCGACCTTCAGGCAGCGCCGCTCGATCTCCGCGATCACCGGCGCGCCGACCCCGGTCAGCACCCCGCCGCCGAGGACGATCTCCGGCGCGTCCTCGGTCAGGTCCAGGTTCCGCAGGATCACCGCCGCGAACACGCTGACCTCTTCGACGAACCGGCTGACGATGTCCGACGCGACCTCGTCGCCCGCCGCCGCCACCTCGAACAGCAGCGGGCACAGCCCGTGGATCGAGGCGGCGGGGATTTCTTCGAAGTGCAGCCCCTGCACGACGTCCAGCAGCGTCGGCTTCTCGAAGAACCCGGCCACGGCCGCCTCGAGCGCGGTCCGCGGGCCGCGGCCGTCCTCGGCGCGCACGGCCCACCACAGGGCCTCCTCGCCGAGCCGGTAGCCGCCGCCCCAGTCGCCGGAGATCTTGCCCAGCGCGGGAAAGCGGTGCACGCGGCCGTCCGGGCCGACGCCGGCGCCGTTGATCCCGGCGCCGCACACCACCGCGACGCCCACCCCCGCGCTGCCCGCCCGGAGCAGCGCGAGGGTGTCGTTCCCGACCGTCAGGGTGTCGCTCCAGCCACGCGCCGCGAGCGCCGCGTGCAGCGCCTCTTCCTCACGCGGGAAGTCCAGCCCGGCCAGGTACGCCGAGGTGTGGACCGCGCACGGCTTCTCCCCGAACTCGGGAAAAGCCTCCAGCACCAGGCCTTCCAGCGCCGTGACGCAGGCCGCGACGCCGATGTTCTGCGGCGACGCGCCGGGCCCGCGGGACTTGCCCAGCACCACGCCGTCTTCCGAGATCACGAGGACCTCGGTCTTGCTGTTGCCGCCGTCGATAGCGATGATGGCAGGCCTCATCCGCGCGCCCAGGGCAAGTACTCGCGGTTGATCTGCACCAGCGAATCGGCGAGCGTGTCGGCCTTCGTGTACTGGCCGACCAGCGGGTGCGCCAGGAGTGCGTCGGCGACGCGGTCGCGGCCGCCCTTGACCGCCGCCTCCAGCGCGAGGAATTCGTACGCCGTCGTCGCCGCGATGAGGCCGGAGAACTGCGGCTCCACCGGCGTCTGCGCGATCGGCGTCGCACCGTTGGAGTCCACAGTGGACCGTGCCTCGATGACGGCGTCGTCCGGCAGGAACGGGAACGTGCCGTCGTTGCGGACGTTCACCACGTGCTCCTCGGCCGGTCCGCCCGCGGTCAGCGCGTGCACCAGCTGCACCGCGGCTTCCGAGTAGTACGCGCCGCCGCGCTTCTCCAGCGACTCCGGCTTCGTGTTCTGCTCCGGGTCGAGGTAGATCTTCAGCAGCTCTTCCTCGACGTCGGACACGACGTCCGCGCGCGGCCGTTCGGTGCGTTGCTTGGTGACCTGCTCGTCGTGCGCGTAGAAGTACTTCAGGTAGTACGACGGCACGACGTTCATCCGCCGCAACCACTTCTCCGGCACGCTGACCTCGTTGGAGAGGTAGTCGAGGTGCTGGTCCAGCAGCTCGGGCAGCCGGTCGACGCCGTCGACGAGCGCGCCGCGTTCCCAGCTCAGGTGGTTCAGTCCGGTGTGGACGAGCTTGACGTCGTCCGCGCCGACGCCGAGCAGCTTCCCGAACTGGCGCTGCAGGTTGATCGCGACGTTGCACAGCCCGACCGCGCGGTGGCCCTCGTTGAGCAGCGCGCGGGTCACGATGCCGACCGGGTTGGTGAAGTTGACGATCCACGTGTCGTCGCCGGCGATCTTGCGGACGCGGTCGGCGATGTCGAGCACCACCGGCACCGTGCGCAGCGCCTTCGCCAGGCCACCCGCGCCGGTCGTCTCCTGGCCGACGCACCCGCAGGCGTGCGGGAACGTCTCGTCCGACCGCCGCGCGCGCTGGCCGCCGACGCGCAGCTGGATCAGCACCGCCGACGCGCCGTCGACGCCCTCTTCCAGCGACTGCGTGGTCCGTATCCGCGCCGGGTGCCCGGCGTGGTCGAGGATGCGCTGGCTGAACCCGCCGACCGCTTCGACGCGGTAGGCGTCCGGGTCGACCAGCACGATCTCGTCGACGTCCAAAGTGGAGCGGCGGCCGGCGATCCCGTCGATCAGCTCCGGCGTGTAGGTGGACCCGCCACCGACGACTGCCAGCTTCATCCCTTGACTCCCGTGAATGTGATGCCCTTGACGAACGACTTCTGCGCGAAGATGAACAGGACGATCACCGGCGCCATGATCAGCGCGGTCGCCGCCATCGTCATGTTCCACTCGACGTGGTGCATGCCGCGGAAGGACGCGATCGCCAGGGAAAGCGGCCAGTGGTCCTGGTTTTCGCCCGTGTAGAGCAGCGGCCCGAAGTAGTCGTTCCAGGTGAACAGGAAGCAGAACATCGCGGTGGCCGCGATCCCGGGCTTCGCCATCGGGATGAGCACCCGGTACATCGCCTGGAACTCGTTGCAGCCGTCGATCTTCGCCGCTTCGAGGTAGTCCTTCGGAATGGTGAGGAAGAACTGGCGGAGCAGGAAGATCGAGAACGCGTCGAAGAAGAAGTACGGCACGATCAGCGGAACCAGCGTGCCGGTGAGGCCCATCCGGACCCACAGGTCGTACAGCGGCACGATGGTGACCTGCGGCGGCAGCATCATCGCGGCGACCGTGAGCATGAAGAACAGGTTCTGCCCGCGCCACCGCAGTTTCGCCAGCGCGTATGCCGCCGGGATCGCCGAGAGCAGCGCGCCGATGGTCGCCAGCGCCGAATACAGCAGGCTGTTGCCGAAGTACTCCAGCAGCGGCGCCTTCTTGAACACCGTGACGAAGTTTTCGAAGTGCCATTCGGTCGGCCACAGGCTCGCCGTCATCGCCTGGTCGCTCTTCATCACCGCGGTGAGGAACACGAACAGCAGCGGCAGCATGAAGATCACGCCGAGGGCGATCCCGGTCGCGTGCAGCGCGATCCAGGACAGCCGTTTGTCCCAGGTCCGCTTGAACCGCACCCGCGGCGGCACGCCCGCCGGTTTCTGCGGCGCTTCGGCCAGTGCGGTCATGCCCCCTCCTCCTGGTGCTGGGACTTGCGCAGCTGCCTGACGAGAATCCAGGTGAAGCCCGCGCTCACGATGAACAGCAGCACCGCCATCGCCGCCGCGTAACCCATGTTGAAGTAGCGGAAACCCTGGACGTACAGCCAGATCGGGTACGTCAGCGTCGAGTTCTGCGGCGCACCGATGAGTTTCGAGTTGCCGGCGACGTCGGCGGTGCCCGCGGACGCGGAGGCCGCCACGATCGCCTGCGTGAAGAACTGCAGCGCGTAGATGATCGAGTTGACCACGCCGAACAGCAGCACCGGCGAGATCGACGGCAGCGTGACGTGCCAGAACCGCCGGACCGGGCCGGCGCCGTCGAGCTCGGCGGCCTCGTACTGCTCGGTCGGGACGTCCAGCAGCGCGGCCAGGATGATGATCATCAGCTCGCCGGAGCCCCACAGCGCGAGCAGCGTCAGCGCGGGCTTCGACATGGCCGGGCTGTTGAACCACAGCCCGCCGTCGATGCCGATGAGCCGCAGGAACCGGTTCACCGGACCGAATTCGGGGTTGAACACGAAGACGAACGCCAGCGTCGCCGCCGCGGGCGGGGCCAGGGTCGGCAGGTAGCAGAGCGTCCGGACCAGGCCCACGCCCGACTTGAGGCGGGAGATCACCGACGCGATGCCGAGCGAGAACACCACCCGGCACGTCGTCAGGATGACCACCAGCCACAGCGTGTTGTACGCCGCGACGCCGACGAGCGGCTCGGTGGTGAACATCCTGACGTAGTTGTCGAACCCGATGAACTGCGGCGGGTTGATCAGGTCGTACTTGGTGAAGGAGTAGTAGACCGTGGCGATCAGCGGGTAGCCGAAGAAGACCAGGAACCCGATGAGCGCCGGGGCCATGAAGAAGAAGACGGTCCGGCGGCGCTTGGCCCGGCGGGCCCCCGCCCGCGCCTTGGCAGGCGCGGCCGGGGTTCCGTCGGTTTTCGCGGCAAGAGTGGAGGTCATCCGCCCGCGCCCTTTTGCTTCAGTTCGTCGTTGATCTGCGCATCCACCTTCTTCAGGCCTTCGGTCAGATCGGGGATCGAGCCGGCCTGCCACTTCTCGGCGAAGTCGTTGACCGCCTTGAGGTGCGCGTCACCGATCGGCGTGGTCTGGTTCGACACGAGCTTTCCGCTGTCGTACATGTCGAGGAACGTCTTGAACTGCGGCTGCAGGTCGAGGCGCGGCGACGTCAGCGAGGCCTTCGTGCTGGGCACGTTCTTCAGGCCGTTGGCCATGTCCACCAGGGTGTCGGTGTCCAGGGTGACCTGCTTGATCAGCTCCCACGCCGCGCCGGGGTTCTTGGCGCCCTTGGGGATCGCGATGATCGTGCCGGTGGTGAAGGCACTGCCGTACTTGTCCGCCATGGTGGTGAGCACCGGGGCGGGCGCGGTGGCGTAGTTCAGGGTCGGCGCCTGGTCCTTGATGAACGCGGTGCGGAACTCACCGTCGTAGATCATCGCCAGCTTGCCCTTCTGGAAGCCGTTGTCGGCGGAGTACTCGTCCCCGAGACCGGCCTTGAACTTCTCGACCTTGTCGTGGCCGCCGAGCGCGTCGATCAGCTTCTTCTGGAACTCGAACATCGCCTTCCAGCCGGGGTTGGTGGCGAGGTCCGACTTGCCGTCCGGGCCGATGAACGGCGCGCCGAAGTTCGGCGCCCAGTACTGGGCCTGGTTGGCGTAGAACGGCATCGACGGCAGGAAGCCGGCGACCTTGATCGAGCCGTCCGCGTTGTACTCGGTCAGCTTCTTGGCGTCCTCGAGCAGCTCGTCCGTGGTCTTCGGCGGCGAGGTGACGCCCTTCGCCGCGAACATGTCCTTGTTGTAGTAGAAGCCGTAGACGTCGGCGAGCATCGGCATCGCGCACCGCTTGCCCTGGTACTCGGTGTAGTTGCGGACCGCCTCGGGGATCTGGTTGAGGTCGATCTTGTCGCGGTCGATGTAGGGCTTGAGGTCCTGGAAGCTGCCGTTGGAGCACCAGGCACCGAGGTTGTCGGTGTAGAAGGAGATCGCGACGTCGGGCGGGTTGCCGCCGCGGATCGACTGCGTCAGCTTGTCGTCGTCCTGGTTGCCCTCGTGCTTGATCTCGATGTTCGGGTACTTCGCCTTGAGCTTGTTGAGGCCCGCGGTGACCACGCCGTACTCGCGGTCGGTGAACTTGGAGTACACGGTGATCGTGAGCTTTTCGTCCTTGCCGGGCGCGGCGGCCGCGTCACCGCCGCCGCTCGGGGCGGCGGCGCCGGAGCAGGCGCTCGTCAGCAGGACGGACGCCGCGGCGGCGACCGCTAACAGGGCGCCTCGGCGGGTCCGGGTGGTAGGGGGCATGGCCCTCCTCCTCATCGGTTGGGGCTACTCGGTTGGGGACGGGGCGGAACGGGTGTTCGGGAGGGCCTCCGGGGTCTTGCCGAGTGGCTCTCCGACCGCGGGCCTGCGCGACCCGAGGAGTGTGGGGGTGACGACGCCGAAGACGTCCTCACGGGCGGTGGCCAGCGCGGACTGCAGCGCGCCGGCGCGGACGGCGTTGCCCTGCACCGAAGCGCAGCCGACGGGCGTGCGCGGCAGGACCAGTTCGTACAGCTTGTCCTGAACCAGCGCGGCGAAGCTCTCGCCGCCGGCGCGGCTGGTGTCACCGCAGAGGAGCACGAGCTGCGGGTCGGCGACGGCGACGAGGTTGGCGACACCACCGGCGACGCGCCTCGCGAGGTCGTGCCGGAAGGGATGGTCCGGCTCGGTTTTCGCGACGGCGTCCCAGGCGGTTTCGGCTTCGACGCCGTGCGCGGCGGCGAGCCGGCAGACGGCGGGCGAGTCGACGAGGTTGCCGAACCGGGCGCCGGCCTCGGGCCAGACGTCGCCGGTGTCCACGGTGGCCGGGTCGGGCACGCGCATCCAGTCGATCTCGCCGCCCCCACCGGTGGCACCCCGCAGCAGCCGGCGCCCGATGACGACGGCGCCGCCGACGCCTTCGGACAGCCACACCATGACGAAGTCGTCGACGTCCTGGGCCTGCCCGACGCTCATCTCTTCGACGGCGACGAGGTTGACGTCGTTCTCGATGAGGACGTCGACGCCGAGGTCGTCGCTGAGCCGCTGGGGGACGTCGAAGCCGAGCCAGCCGGGGATGTGCGGGGCGGAGGAGAGCAGGCCGGTCCGCGGGTCGAAGGCCCCCTGAGCGCCGATGACGACGTGGGCGAGCTGTGTTCTGGTCAGGCCGGCTTCCCCGGCGACCTTCTGGAGAGCGTCCCCGAAGGTCCCGACGACGTCGGCACCTTCGTGCACGGGCAGCGGGGTGCGGTACTCGGCGAGCACGATCCCGGCGACATCGGCGACGACGAAGTCCGCGATGTGCGGCGTGAGGTCCACGGCGGCGACGAAGGCGAGGCTGCCGTTGGCGGCCCAGAGCTGGGCGCGGGGTCCCCGTCCCCCACCGCGGACGCCGGCCTTGATGACGAGGTTGTCCTGCTCGAGCCGGGTGATGAGCTGCGCGGTGGCGGGCTTGGAGAGCCCGATGGCGAGCTCGAGCTCAGCACGCGTCAAAGGGCCCTCACGCAGGAGAACCTCGATGGCGGCGCGATCGTTGATCTCGCGCAGCATCCGCGGGCTACCGGCTCGCACTCGTCCCTCCGGACTTAATTAGGATACTTTACAGACGGTTTCGCAGGACTGTAGTGAGCCGGGGCACAGCCGTCAACGGGCTTCGGAAACGGCCAGGTAACGCTTGGGGTCGCACTGGGCCACGTGGCGGAAACACCGGTGAACGAGTTGCGCCGGGCGTTGGGGGCCTGGTCAGCGGATTTCCGGTTGCTTGGGCGGGTCTTGGCGCAGCGGGTGCGGACCGCCTGGACCAAGCGGCCCCGGGGCGGCCCGGCGGCTGCCGCGCGCAACCGCTCTCGCTCTTCCCGCCGCTTCCCGGCGCGGCTCTCCACGAGATGCGGGTCGACGAGTCGACCGGCTTCGAGCCGCGGTATGTAGTGCTCGTCGCGCCGTGCGAGTGCGGCGCGCAGTGGAGCTACCGGCTGGATACGCTGAACTTGGCTTATGGCGAGGTCCCCGACTTCACCGGCGAGCCGACCCGCACGGTGATCGAGCGCGGTGACCTGCGATGACGCCGCCGGCGCCAACCAGGTGATCGGCAACTTTGGCCGACGCCCCTGCCGGGCGGGCCATTCGAGTTCAATGTGGTGTGGCGGAAGGCCTGCCTCGCCCGAGCCGTACTGGCCGTGAGGAGTGAGAAGACGGATGTCCGAGCAGTTCGAAGCAGAACGGGACCGAATGGTCGCAACCCTGCGTACCTTGGTCGCCGATTGGGCGGACGGCCCGCCGTCCTGGGAGAACGACACCCTCCCGCGCTACCTGGAAGCTCTCGCCGGGTGGCTGCAGGACTGCGAGGGCCACTACGCGAATCAGGGCGTCCCGTTCCCCGCCGATGGCCGGCAGGTCATCCGGGACGCCCTGGTGGCGGCGACGGTGTACGAGTAGCGGCTACTCCTCCGCGTCCGCCCAGGCCTTGAGCATCACGCGGGCGATCGACGAATTCCCCGGCAGGATGATCTCCGCCGCCCCGCCGGCGATCGGTGTCGGCCGAGCGCCTTCGTTCCGCAGCGAGCTGTTCGCGAACGCCTCACGCACCTCGGCCCGCGACACCCACAGCGCCTCTTCGATCTCACCGTCGGCGGGTACCAAGGGGGCAGCACGATCCGCCCGGGCCGTGAACCCCAGCATGATCGACCGTGGGAACGGCCACGGCTGGCTCCCGAGGTACCGGACGTCCGACACGACCGCCCCCACCTCTTCGTGGATCTCGCGCAGGACGCACGCCTCCAGGGACTCCCCCGCCTCCACGAACCCGGCCAGCACCGAATACCGCCCGGCCGGCCAGATCGGCTGGCGGGCCAGCAGTACGTGGGATCCGTTGGTCCCCTCGAGAGAATGGACCAGGCAGATCACCGCCGGATCCGTGCGCGGGTACTCCTCGCGTCCGTCGTTCGCGCACTTGCTCGCCCAGCCGAACTGGATCAGCTCCGTCGGGTGGCCGCAGCGGGTGCAGAACTTCGCCTGGCGGCGCCAGTTCCGCAGCGCCTGCGCCGTGGTGAACAGGCCCGCCGACGTGTCGTCCAGCAGGTCTCCGTACCCGCGCAGCTCGACCCAGATCTCGCCGTCCGCGCTCGGGACCTCCTCGACGAAGCCCCAGCTGCCCGCCATCTTCACCGTGCCGGCGTCGCCCGACGGGCCGCCTGGCAGCGACCAGTAGTCCGTGTCCTGCCACTCGCCCAGGAACACCGCGTCCGCCGGCGGCGACGTGCCGAAGTCGACGGCCTTGCGGAACGCCAAGACCGACGAGCCCTCGACGACCGGGGTGCGCCCGGTGTCGTCCAAGAGGACGACCCGGGCGTCGGCCCAGCGCGACAACAGCCGCGAAGGGTTGGTGCGCAAGCCTTCCTGACGGTCCACAGTGGACCTTGACAGGGTGGGCAGGTCACCGAGGGTGAACGGGACGGACATCAGGCCGGCTCGCCCACGACGACGTCGCCGAGGGACAGGAGCTTGCGCTCGAGCACCGCCGCGTCACCGACCACCACGCCGGTGAACCGCTTGGGGGCGAAGAACTTCAGCGCCGCTTCGGCCACCTCGTCGGCCGTCACCGCCGCCACCCGCGCCGGGTGCTCGGTGAGCCACTCCAGGCCCAGCCCGGTCGACGCCAGCGCCAGCACCTGGCCGGCCAGCCCGGACTGCGACGACGTCGACGTCAGCAGCGACCCGATCGCGTACTGCCGCACCGACTCCAGCTCGTCGCCGACCGGCGGGACCTGGCCGAGGCGGCCCAGCTCGTAGCGGGTCTCCAGCAGTGCCGGCGCGGTCGCGTCGGTCGCGGTGTCCGCGTCGACGTTGACCACCGCGGTGCCGTCGGTGAACTCGAACCCGGAGTGCGCCGAGTAGGTGTACCCCTTGTTCTCGCGGATGTTCTCCACCAGCCGCGACGAGAAGTACCCGCCGTAGGCCAGGTTCGCCAGCTGCAGAGCCGCGTAGCCGGGGTCGGTGCGCGGCACGGTCTCCGCCGAAAGCCGGATCTGCGACTGCACGGCGCCGGCCCGCGGCACCAGCAGGATGCTCGGCCCGGTCAGCTCCGGCAGCGGCGGCAGCCGGTTCGCGGAACGGTCGGACGCCCAGCCGCCGAGCACCTTCTCCAGCTCGCCGATGACCGCCGCCGGGTCGATGTCGCCGACCAGCACCATGACCGCGCCACGCGGCAGCACCGACGCCTGGTGCAGCGCCCGGACCTGCTCGGGCGTCACGACGGCGACGTCTTCGGCCTTGGGCACCTCGCGCGTGGCGGGGTGGTCGCCGTAGCGGTGCTTCTGCAGCGCCTCCCGCGCGATCGTGCGCGGCTGCGTGCGCGAGACGGCGATCCGCTCGACCAGCCGCTCCTTCTCGCGCGCGATCTCGTCGTCGGCGTAGGTCGCTCCGGTGAGGACGTCGCCGAGCACGTCGAGGAACGTCGGCAGCTTGTCGGCGAGCGCGGATCCGGTCAGCACCAGGCGTTCCGGGTCGACGCCGGCGCCGATGTCGCCGCCGATCAGCGCCAGCTCGGCGTCGATCTCGATGCGGTTGCGGCGCGCGGTGCCGGTCAGGATCGTCTCGGCGAGGACCTCGGACGTCGCCGGGTGCAGCGCGTCGTCACCCGCGAACGGGATCCACAGCCGCGCCTCGACCATCGGCACGGTCGCCTTGCGCACGGCCAGCACGCGCAGGCCGTTCGAGAGCTCGGTGTCCACATGGGACAGATCGCCGGCGGCGCGCTGCTCGCCGAGCGGCGGCAGCGGGCGCGGCCCCCGCGCGGTGCGGCCGATCTCCTCCGCGCTGCGGTGCGTTGCTGAAGTCACTGCTCGTTGGTCCCTTCCGAAGCGGGCTTGACCACCAGGACGGCGCGCGCGTCGGGGCGCAGCGCCTTAGCCGCCGCCGAAACGGCTTCCGAGGTGACGGCGGACATCCGGTCCGCGAGCTGGTAGACCAGCGACGCGTCGCCGTAGAGCAGCTCGAACGAGCCGAGCGCGAGCGTCCGGGAGACCAGCCTGTCGTGCTCGGAGTGCAGGCTCGCCGTCCAGCGGGCGGTGACCTTGCGCAGCTCCTGCTCGTCCGGCGGGTTCCCGGCGATCTTCTCGAGCTCGTCGTCCAGCGCGGCGAGCACGCGCTCGCGCGGCACCTCGTGCGGGTGGATCAGGGTGATGGTGAACGTGTCCGGGTCGCGGGCCTCGAACGGGCCGAACAGCCCGGCGCCGGCGCCGATGTCGACGACCAGCGGCTCCTTGTGGACCAGCCGCTGCTGCAGGCGGGAGCCGTCGCCGTCGGTCAGGACGCCGGCGAGCACGAGGTAGGCCAGGTAGCCGTCGATGTCGTTGATCGGGTCCGGCATCCGGTAGCCGATGCCGAGCGCGGGCAGCGGGGCGTGCGGGTCTTCGACCTCGCCGCGCAGCTCGGTGGTCGGCAGCGGCTCGGCGAAGGACGGCCGCTGCGGCGCGGGCCGGTGCGGGACGTCGCCGAAGTGCGTCTCGATCAGCTTCTTGGCGTTGTCGACCTCGAAGTCGCCCGCCACGGTGAGCACGGCGTTCGCCGGCGCGTAGAAGGTGTCGAAGAACGCGGCGCAGTCTTCGACCGTGGCGCTCTCGAGGTCCTCGAAACCGCCGTAACCGTTGTGCGCGTTGGGGAACGTCGAGTACAGCACCGGCGGCAGGGTGATCCACGGGAACCCGCCGTAGGGCCGGTTCAGCACGTTGAGCCGGATCTCCTCCTTGACGACGTCGATCTGGTTCGCCAGGTTCTCGGCGGTCAGCTTCGGCGCCCGCATCCGATCGGCTTCGAGGAACAGCGCGCGCTCGAGCGCGGCGCTCGGCAGCACCTCGAAGTAGTCGGTGTAGTCCGGGTGGGTGGACCCGTTGAAGGTGCCACCGCTGGACTGCACGTGCCGGAAGTGGGCGAGTTTCTCCAAGCTCTCGCTGCCCTGGAACATCAGGTGCTCGAAGAGGTGCGCGAACCCGGTGCGCCCCTCCGGCTCGGAGCGGAAACCCACGTCGTAGTGCACGCTGACGCCGACCACCGGCGCGGTCGCGTCGGGTGCGAGGACCACGCGCAGACCGTTGTCTAGGGTGTATCGGACGAGCTCGGGATCGGCCATGGCCCCACCCTACGACGGCTCGGGGCCTCCTGGCTTCCCGGCTGGCGGGTGAGAACCGGTGTCCGCGGCCACGGTGGCGAGCAGGCGCCCGCGGTGCGCGCCGGCGAAGCTGCCGGCGAGCGCCGTCGCGAACGATCCGGCCTGGTCAGGGGTGATGTCGCCGTCGTGCCAGTACACCGTCGGCGGGTGGTCGAGGGAGGCGAACGCGGCCACCCACGGCCCGGTTTCGCCCAGAGCTGACGCGTACGGCAGGCTGCGGGAGAACACCACCTCCCGCTGCGGCTCGTCGAAGTCCTCCGGCCGCGCCGCGGCGACCCCTCGCAGGCGGCGCGCGACCTCCGCGCCCGCGCGGCGGCGCGCGGGCAGCGCGGCCGAGACGGCGACCGCAGCGGCCCCGGCCAGCGCGAGGATGACGCCGAGCTGGGCGTACCCGGCGGTCAGCGCGAGCAGGACGATCAGGAACACGCCGTAGAAGACGGCCCGGATCCCGGCGCGCCGAAGCCGCCCGGTCGCGAGCCAGCCGCGGCCGGCGAGGTCGGCGTGCAGCTCGGCCCGGGGAAGCTCGACGTGCCGCTGCCGCAGTTCGGCGAATGTCACCGAGTCGTCCGGCAGGACGGCTTCGTACACCGCACGTTCGAAGGACGTCAGGTGCTCGTCGGGCGGGTTGCGGCGGGTCAGTGTGGGGCCGTCGCTCACCCAGACGTAGTTGCGGACGACCAGGTCGAGCACGGTCGCGGCCAGGTCCGCCGGCCCGGCCCGGCCGTGCAGCAACACACCGGCGTGCCCCGGCAGCACACCCTCCGGAGACGCGAACTCGCCATTCCTCGCGATCAGCTCGGCCTTCGGCGGGTCGCCGGTGTCACGGCGGCGGGCGAAACCGACGAACGCGGCCGCGGCCAGGAGGAGTGCGGCGAAGGCGGCCCAGGCCCAGCCGACGGGGGCGGTGAGCACGAACGCGCCGGCGATCGTCTTGGCCGGGACGAGGACCTCGTTGCCGGGGACGGTGCCCGCGGGCAGCTCGACGGTCGCCGTCATCCGGTCGCCCGCGGCCAGGTTCTGCTGGCTGAACCGCGTGAGCCCGGCGTGGTCGATCTGCGCGGCGGCGCACGGGAAGCCGCCGATAGCGCAGTCGACGGCGACCGGGATCTTCGGCGCCGCGAAGGAGGCGCGGATGAACTTCAGGTCGGCGCTCCAGCCGCCGGCCAGCTCCCAGGTGACGCGGTTCCCGTCGACCGCACCGTCCACTGTGTACCGGACGATCGAGGTGCCGGCGGTGAGGTGGACGGTGAACGCGTCCTGGTCGACGCTCGCCGTGCCGCTGCCTTCGAGGACGACGTCGCGGACGCCGTAGACGCGATCGCGGTGGTGCGGCGCGGCGACCCGCAGCGGGACGCGGCGGTCCATCGTGACGCCGTTGGGCACGGAGATCGCTTCGGCGACCGACAATTCGCCGTTCCGCTCGACTTTCAGCTGGATCTCGGCGCTCTGCGGCACGGTCGGCAGCGGCGGCTGGTCTTGCGCGCCCACCGGCGCCGCGGCCAGGAAGAGCGCCAGCACCGCTCCCGCGAGCACGGTCAGCGGGACGCGCGGGCGGACGCGGTGAGCAGCCCGTCGAGCGCCGTCAGGAACGACGGGAAGTGCGTGCCGAAACGGCGCAGGTCCTGCTCGGTCTCCATGCCGCCGTACCAGTAGAGCCCGGCCGAGCCGTCCGACGCCGGGTTGAGCGTGGCGAAGGCGCCGAGCCAGCGTTCGGTGTCGCCCAGGACGACCGCGTACGGCAGCGAGCGCGAGAACACCATCTCGCGGTCGGCCGGCGGGATGTCCTCGGCCTTGGCGGTGTGCAGGTAGTCGAGCAGGCCGCGGACCTGGCCGACGAGCACCCGGCCGCGGGCGGTGCGCGAGGGCAGCAGCGCGGCCGCCGCGGCGACGGCCAGCCCGGCCAGTGCGACCGCGACGCCGAGCAGCGCTTCGCCGACGGTGAAGGTGAGGACCGCGGTGGCGGCCGCGCCGAGCGCGAAGATGCCGGCGCCGAGCCAGGTCAGCCGGCCGCGGGCGGTGTCCGGGCGGCGGGAGAACCAGCGCTTGGTGACGACGTCGGCGTACATCGCGTCGCTGATCTTGCGCAGGTCGAGGCGGCCGCCGGCGCGCAGCTGCGAGACGAGGACCGCGTCGGTGCCGGCCGGCAGGAGGGTCTCGTAGACGGCGCGTTCGAAGTCGTGGAGGTGCTCGTCCGGCGGGTTGCGGCGGGCGATCTGCCAGTCCTGCCCGGGCATCTCGGCCAGCCACAGGTAGTTGCGGACGGCGAGGTCGACGACGGTGGCGCTGATGTCGACGACGTCGACGGTCTCGTCGACGACGGTGCCGACCTGGCCGGGCAGGACACCGTCCGGGCTGGCGAAGAAGACGCGGTCGCCGTCGCGGAGCAGGACCTCGACCGGGCCGGTGGCGGTGGTGAGCGCGCCGGCGTCCTCCTTGCGGCGGCGCTGGACGAAGATCCCGCCGGCGACGAGGAAGACGAGCAGGAGCGCGAAGACGATGCCGGTCAGCGGGGTGAAGGCGAAGGCGGTGGCGAAGAGGCCGACGTCGGCGAACTTGGCGTTGGCCGGGACGGTGTTCGCGGGCAGGCCGACGAGCAGGTCGACGCGGTCGCCGGGCTGGACGTCGTTCTGTTCGAGGCGGACGACGCCGGTGTGGTCGAGCTCGGCGAGGGTGCAGCGCTGGTTCGAGCCGATCGGGCCGGCGAAGCAGTCCACAGGGGACAGTCGCGGCGACGGCGCGAGGAAGGAGGCGGTGAGTTTCGCGACGGGAGCGTCGAAGCCGCTCGCGACCTGCCAGCGGGCCTGCTGGCGGCCGCTCTGGTCGGCGACGGCGCCGTCGACGGTGAACGTCACGGTCGACGTGCCGCCGGTGAAGGTGAGGACGAGCTGGTCACCGGTGAGCTGGCTGGTGGCGGCGCCTTCGGTCTTGACGTTCCGGGCCTGGAAGACGCGGTCCTGGTCGTCGCCGGCCGAGACTTTCAGCGGAACGCGCGAGGTCAGCTGCTTGCCACCGGGGACGGTGACCTTCTCGGTGACTTCGAGGGAGCCGTCGCGCAGGACCTTGAGGGCGACGTCGGCGGCGGCCCCTTCGGGCGGCTGGACGTTCTCGCCGTTTTCGCCGTTGAGCTGCTGGGGCTTCTTGACCTGTTCGGAGGGCGCGTTCGGCAGGACGGGCCCGGCGGAGGGCCCGGTTTGCGCGGCGGCGGGCCCGGCGGTCACCAAAGCCACGACGACGACCGCGGCGGCGGTCCCCCATTTGCTCAACACAGCACCACACCCTAGAGCACCCGCTCTATGCTGACGCCCGGAACGGCGAGATCTCCGCAGGTACGCCGCTTCCGACGGGGAAATCGCACGGGGGGTTCCGCTTTCATGACGCAAGGCCCACAGGGTCCTGGCTCCGGTCCTGGCTCCGGTCCTGGCCCACACGACCCACGGCGGCCGCCGCCTGGGCGAGGCCCGCTGCCGCCGCCGGGAGTCCGGCCGCTGCCGCCACCTGGGGTTCGGCCGTTGCCGCAGGGCCGGCCGGGACAAAGTGGACAGCCGGGGCAGCCGGGGCAGCCGGGCCCGGCCGGCGCACCCGGCGGCCCTGGGCCCGGTGGAGCGCCCGGCCAGCTCCCCGGCGGGCAGCCCCCGCACGGCCCGGCCGGCGGGCCAGGGCAAGGCGGCACGTCCGGCCAAGGCCCCGGCGGCCAAGCGCCACATGGCGCCCCCGGGCGAGGCGGCGCGCCGCAAACCGGGCCGCTCTCAGCGCCCGGCGGCGTGCCTGGCCAGGGTCAGCAGACCGGTGGCGTGCCCGGGCAGCCCCACGGTCCTGGCGGCCAGCCGCCCGGGCAGCCGCCCCAAGCGCAAGGACCCGCCGGTGCACCCGGGCGGCCGCCTCAAGGTCCGCAGTTCCCAGGCCGGCCGCAATTCCCCGGCCAGCCGCCCCGGGGTCCTCAAGGCACCCAGGGCTTCCCCGCCCACGGCCCGCCGTCCGGTCCCCACCCCCGCCCCGGCGCACCCCTCCCGCCGCCGGCCGCGGCGGCCTCTCAAGCCTTCGCCGGCCCGCCGCCCGGCTCTCCCTTCGGACCGCGGTTCGCGCCCGGCTACCGGCCCTACGTCGCCAAGAAGTCGAACACCGGGGTCATCGTCGCCGTCGCCATCATCGGGATCGTCGCCGTCGTCGGGGGGCTCGTCGCGGCCGTCGCGCTGATCGGGGGCAACACCCGGCACGTCGCCGATGCCGGGTACTCCAGCACCTACCCCTCGGACACCTACGAAACCACCTCCGCCGTCGAGACCACCGCGACCACGTCGTCCACCGAACAGACGACCAGCAGCGAAACCACCGAGCGCACGACCCGCACGTCCGAGGTCCCGCGCGGCCCCCGGTCGGTCGTCGCCACCGGGAACAACCCGCTCTTCGCCAGCGCCGACTACGGCCTGCAGAACGTCCCGTGCTCGCTGAGCCGCTGGGCGACCGACCAGAACAGCGCCACCCGCTTCTTCCAGTCCGGGATCGCCTGCCTCGACGCGATGTGGTCACGCATGCTCGGCGCCGCGGACCTGCCGTTCCGGTCGCCGAACCTGTCGGTGCCGCGGTCGCTGTCGGAATCGTCGACGCCGTGCGGCAGCGGGGGCACGACCACCGGCGTCACGCCGTTCTACTGCCCGTCGAACGACACGATCTACATGCCGATGGACCGCATCGAGATCGACGTCTGGGGCAACCACCCCGGCCCGTACCTGTCGATCCTGGCCCACGAATACGGCCACCACGTGCAGAACCTGGCCGGCATCTCCGAGGCGTACGGCGACCAGCGCTACGACGCGGGCGCGGACTCGGCGGTCGGGCTGGAGCTGTCACGGCGGATGGAGCTCGAGGCGCAGTGCTTCTCGGGCATGTTCCTCGGCTCGGCGTCGGTCTCCGGCGGGTCGGTCGACAAGAACATCTACAACGAGGCCTGGAACGCCCAGGACCGCGGCGACGACTACGCCCGCAACGGCAAGCGCGACCACGGCAGCGCCAGGCACAACATCTCCTGGTGGCAGCACGGCGCGACCAAGAACCGCAACCAGCAGTGCAACACGTGGCTCTCGGCGTCGGGAGACGTCTCCTAGCCCGGCGGCGTGAACGGGTTCTCGGCGGGGGCCACCGGGGTTCCGGACGGCGGAGTCGGCGGATCCACCTCGGCGGCCGGCCAGGGAGCGGACGTCGCTTGCCCGGCCGCATACCCGGCCCGCAGGAACCCCGGCTGGTCCGGCCCCGGGGCGGGCGCGCTGGGGATGTGCCCGCGCGCCGCCGCGACCTGCGCCGCGTAAGCCCGCACCGCGCGCGAGTGGTCCCGGTTGCGCCGTTCGGCCAGCACCGCCGCCAGGAACGCCCACGGCGGCACCCCGGGCGGCACCGGCGTGCCGAGCGCGTTGCCCACCTGCTGGGCCAGCTTCCAGCCGAGCGCGTGCGACGCTTCCGGCGCCAGCTGGCCGAACCGCGCCAGGAACTGACGGCTCGCCAGCGCGAGGTCGTCCGGGAGCCGCGTCAGGTCGAGCTGGGCCGCCCAGCCCTCGAGGCCCGGGGGCATGCCGATCGCCGGGTAGGCCACGCTTTCCGGCGCGCGGTCGCGGACCACCAGCGTCCCGGCGAGGAAGTCGCCGACGCGGCGGCCGTCGGACGAGCACAGCGACACGATCACCGCCACCGCCCCGAACACGCCGAGCGCCCAGAAGTCGATGACGAACCCGGCCAGCCCGCGGGTCAGGGCGTGGCGGAAGCGGATCGGCCCGCCGTCGACGCGCACCACGCGCAGCCCCACCGCCATCTTGCCCAACGAGCGACCGCGGGACAGCGTCTCGAACAGCACCGGGTAGCCGACCATGATCAGCACCAGGAACACCAGCGCGAGGGTCAGCGCGAGCGACTCGTCCTCGCCCGCCACGGTGAGCGTGAGCACGAAGAGGGCGCCCAGCAGGAGCGCGAACTGCACGAGGACGTCGAGCACCATCGCCAGCGCGCGGCTGGCGAGCTTGGCGACGTGCAGGTCCAGGACGACGGCTTCGCCGGTGACCAGCTCGGATTCCTCGCGCACACGGCCCAGCGTAGCGACGGATAGGCTGGCCCCGTGGATGTGGACGTCTTCGTCGCGACGCACTCGGCGGAGTGGAGCCGGCTCGGCGAGCTGACCCACCGCGGCGGCAAGCTGACGGGGGCGGAGGCCGACGAGCTGGTGACGCTCTACCAGCGGACCGCGACGCACCTGTCGATCGCCCGCTCGGTCGCGCCCGACCCGGCCCTGCTGAGCCGGCTGTCCGGGCTGGTCGCCCGCGGCCGGAGCGCGATCTCGGGGTCGCACAACCCCGCGTGGCGCGAGGTCGCCCTGTTCTTCACGCGCCGCTTTCCCGCCGCCGTGTACCTCTCGCGGCGCTGGTGGATCCCGGCCGCGCTGGTGTCGATCGCGGTGATGGCGGTGATCGCCGTGTGGGTGGCGCGCGACCCCGGCGTCCGCGCGTCGATCGGGAGCGCGGACGAGCTGAACCAGCTGACCAAGCCCGGCGGCGAGGCGGAGAGCTACTACTCGACGGGCCCGGCGACGTCGTTCGCGGCGCGCGTGTGGACGAACAACGCGTGGGTGGCGGCGACGTGCCTGTTCCTCGGCATCGCGCTGGGCCTGCCGGTGATCGGCGCGCTGTGGATGAACTCGCTCAACGCGGGCCTGATCATCGGCGCGATGACCGCGGCCGGCCGCGGCGACGTGATGATCGGCCTCCTGCTCCCCCACGGTCTCCTGGAGCTGACGGCGGTGTTCATCGCGGCGGGCACGGGCCTGAAACTCGGCTGGACGGTGGTCGACCCGGGCCGCCGCTCCCGGACCGCCGCGCTGGCCGAGCAGGGCCGGTCGGTGGTGGTGATGGCGCTCGGGCTGGCGTGCGTGCTGTTCGTGTCGGGGCTGATCGAGGCGTTCGTGACGCCGTCAGGCTGGCCGACGTGGGTCCGGGTGGGCATCGGGGTGTTCGTCGAGGTGGCGTTCCTGGTGTACGTGTTCACGCTCGGCCGTCGCGCGGCCCGCGAAGGCGAAGTGGGCGATCTGGACGCACGTGACACCGGGGACGCGTTGCCCGAGTCAGCATAGGCACGAGCCCTCGAAGGCGATCGACGATCCGTCCTCCAGACCGGCCGTCCCGACGAACCGCGCCTCGAACTCCCCCACCTCGGTCAACACCAGTTTCGGGCTCGAGGCCGAACCGTCCGCGCCCGTCTTGACCGTCACCGTCTCACCTCCGCCCTCGAACGCCAATGCGTTCTTCGGACGGGCCGCGCGAACGAAGAACGTCACCGGTACGTCGGCCGCCGGCTGGCCGTTTTCGCCGATCACCCGGACCACGAACGGTGCTCCCGGGTCCTTCGACGCCAGGCGCTGGCCGTTGCCCGACAGGATCGCCAGCGTGCGGCCGCCCGCCGCCCACGTGTTCGCGATGCCCGTCAGGGAACAGACTTCCTGGTACAGCCGGGCGCCCGCGACCGCGCCTTCCGCCGTCAAGCACCGGGCCGTGGCGACGTTCGCGATCTCGACCAGCCCCGGCAGCCCGGCCACGCGCCGCCACGCCTGGTGCTTGTCCGCATCGGAGCAAGCAGCCATCTTCACCGCCACCCCGTCGACCGGGCTCACCGCCGTCAGACACTGTCCACTTGCGACATTCGTGAAGTGCTGCCCGGCGTACGTCCACTTGGCACCCGGGTCCGCCGCGTCCGCCAGCACCGGCTGACCGGAAACCACCGCGAGCGACAGCTTGCCGCCGCCGTCGGCCAGGTAGACGGGAGCACCGTCGGACGCGGGAGCCGAAGCGATCGCCAGGGCCACAGCCATGAGCTTGAACATGCTTCGGGCTTAACAGGACCACCGGCGGCGCACCACCGCAGCCACCCGTTAGAGCCGCCCGGCCGCCTTCAGCGCCAGGTACCGGTCCGCCAGCGCCGGCGGCAGCTCCTCCGGCACCGCGTCCACGACACTGACCCCGTGCCGGGCCAGGCGTTCGGTCACCCGCTGCCGTTCCGCCGTCGTCCGCGACGCCGACGCCGCGTCGTACACGGCCTCCGCGTCGCCCCGGCCGGCCAGCATCTCCGCGACCCGCGGGTCCGCCACCGACGCGACGATCAGCTCGTGCCGGGCGGTCAGCGAGCTCAGCACCGGGAACAGCCCCTCCTCCAGCGGCGCCGCGTCGAGGCCGGTCAGCAGCACCACCAGCGAACGGCGCCGGGTGCGCTGCAGCACCTCCGCGACCATCCCCCGCGCGTCCGTCTCGACGAGCGAAGGCTCGATCGGCGCCATCGCGTTCACCAGCGACGTCAGCAGCGCGGCCCCCGACGAACCGTGCACCGCGGCCCGCAGGCGACGGTCGTACGCCAGCAGGTCGACGCGGTCGCCGGCCCGGGAAGCCAGCACCGCCAGCAACAACGCCGCGTCCATCGCCGCGTCGAGGCGCGGGGCGTCGCCGACCCGGCCCGCCGAGACGCGGCCCGTGTCCAGCACCAGCACCACGTGCCGGTCGCGCTCCGGGCGCCACGTCCGGACCATCACGTCCGCCGCGCGCGCCGTCGCGCGCCAGTCGATCGAGCGGACGTCGTCGCCGATCACGTACTCGCGCAGCGAGTCGAACTCCGTGCCCTGACCGCGGATCAGCACCGCGCTGCGGCCGTCGAGCTGCTGCAGCCGCGCCAGCCGCGACGGCAGGTGCTTGCGGCTGTGGAACGGCGGCAGCACGCGGACCGTCCACGGCACCTCGTGCGAACCCTGCCGCGCCGCCAAACCCAGCGGCCCCACCGAGCGGACCGTCACCCGCGCCGCCGTGCGGTCGCCGCGCCGCGACGGCCGCAAAGACGTCACCAACGCCTGCCGTTCTCCCGCCGGTACACGCAAAGCGTGCCGGTCCGCGGCTCCGGCCGAAGGCGGCCACGCGTCACGCAGCTGCCCGCGGACCGCACGGCCACCGGGGTTCGCGACGACCAGCGTCACCTCGCACGGCTCGCCGAGCCGGACGGACGTGTCGCCCGACCGCCGGAAAGCCAGCGGCCGCACGCTTCCGGCCAGCAGGAGGTCGACGACCACGAGCAGCAGGAGCACCCCGCCGACGGCGAGGATCCCGGTCGTCGACGGCACGAGCAGCCCGACCACCAGCGCGCCGATCAGCGCCAGCAGCCCGAGCCTTCCGGTGACGGCCATGTCAGCGCGGCACGGGCACGGACGCGAGCACGCGGTCGAGCACGCCGTCCGCGGTGACGCCCTCCAGCTCGGCCTCCGGCCGCACGTCCAGGCGGTGCCGCAGCGCGGGCCGCGCGAGGGCCTTGACGTCGTCGGGGGTCGCGTAGTCGCGCCCGGCCAGCCACGCCCAGGCCCGGGTGACCGCGAGCAGCGCCGTGGCGCCACGCGGCGAGACGCCGATGCGCACCGATGGCAGCTGCCGCGTCGCCCGGCACAGGTCGACGACGTACCCGATGACCTCGGGCCCGATCGTCACCTTCGCGACGGCTTCCCGCGCGGCCGCCAGCTCCGGAGCACCCGCGACCGCCTTGAGGCCAGCCGCGGCGAGGTTGCGCGGGTCGAAGCCCTGCGCGTGCCGCCAGAGGATGCCGATCTCGTCCTCGCGCGACGGCGCGGGCATGGTCAGCTTCAGCAGGAACCGGTCCAGCTGCGCCTCCGGCAGCGGGTAGGTGCCCTCGTACTCCACCGGGTTCTGCGTGGCGATCACGATGAACGGGTCGGGCAGCGGCCGCGACTTGCCGTCGAGCGAGACCTGCCGCTCCTCCATGGCCTCCAGCAGCGACGACTGCGTCTTCGGCGGCGTCCGGTTGATCTCGTCGGCGAGCAGCAGGTTCGTGAACACCGGCCCCTCGCGGAAGGAGAACTCGCCGCTGTGCGCGTCGTAGACGATCGAGCCGGTGACGTCGCCGGGCATCAGGTCCGGCGTGAACTGCACCCGAGTGGTCTCCAGGTTCAGCGACGCGGCCAGCGCCCGCACGAGCAGCGTCTTCGCCACGCCCGGGACGCCTTCGAGCAGCACGTGCCCCCGGCACAGCAGCGCCAGGATCAGCCCGGTCACCGCGGCGTCGTTGCCGACGACGGCCTTGGCCACCTCGGCCCGCAACGCGATCAGCGCGTCCCGGGCCCCCGTCGCGTTCTCGCTGGTCAAGATCGCCCCACCTCTCGTTCCACCTGGTCCAGTTCGCCGGCCAGCCGGACCAGCGCGGGATCGTCCGGCACCGGCGGGCCGTGGAGCACCGCGCCGACGTCGTTGGCCGGCCGTCCGGTGCGCGTGCTCACCGCGGTCACCAATGCCGCCGCGTCGGCGTCGCGCGGCAGGCCCAGCGCGGTCCGCAACCGGGCCCGCGACGCCTCCCGCAGCGTCTCGCCCGCGTGTCCCGCGGCCTTCGCCCGCCGGTACAGCCGGGCTCGTCCTTCGGCGGTTTCGGCCGCGCGCACGACGATCGGCAGCGGTTCGGTGACCACCGGGCCGAGCCGGCGCGCCCGCCACAGCGCCAGCAGCGCCACGGCGATGAACGCCTGCGCGGCACCGTAGTAGAAGCCGTCCGGGATCAGCTCGAAGATCGACTTGCGGGTGTCGTCCAGCGCCGGGTCCGCCGTGGACGGCAGGTACCAGACGAGCTTCGGGTGCTGCCCGAGCAGGTGCAGCCCCAGCGCGGCGTTGCCGTCGTCGGCGAGCCGCGCGTTGGTCAGCGGCGCCGACGAGCCGAGCAGCGTCGTCGTGCCGCCCGCGTCGGCGAGCTGCAGCAGCGTGCCGCCGCCGTCCTCACCGGGGTAGCACGAGCGCGCGCCGGGCGAGGCGTAGCCGATGCCGCCGAGGGTGACGTCGCCGGCCGCGACCGCCGCGGCGACCGTGCACTGCGGACTCAGGGTGCCGACGTCGCTCTGGCCGACCGGGCGCACGAGCGGCAGCGAGTCGTGCAGCGTCGGGGCTCCCGGCGTCACGATGACGACGTCCGCGGCGTGCTCCCGCAGCGCGTCGAGGCGCTTCGCCGGGACGAGGTCGGGCTGGGTGACCAGCAGGGTCGCGTCTTCGCTGATCGCGTCGTCGGCTTCGTCGGCGGTGTGCGCCGCCTGGACGTCGACACCCTGGTCCTGCAGGAGCTGCGCGAGCGCGTGCGCGCCGCCGGGTTCGTACGAGCCGGGTTCGAGCGCGCCGTGGGTCTGCTCGCCGCGGCCGAGCAGCAGCAGGGCGCCGGCGGCGAAGATCAGCGCGACCAGGGCGAGCGGGATCCGCACACCGCGCCAGATCCGGCGCACGTCCGGCGATACCGAGGTGCTCACGAGCCCGCCATGGCGACCGGCCGTTCACGGCGGCAGCGTTCGTCCAGCTCGGTCAGGGTGCGGTAGGCCGTTTCGGTGCCTTCGCGGCCGCCGTAGTGGACGTCGTCGAAGAGCCGCGCGCCCTCCCGCAGTTCCGCGGCGACGTTCGGCAGCAGCACCCCGGCCTCGGCGGCGGCCTCGTCCGCCGTCCGGCCGGAGCGGGCGTCGAGCAGCGCGCGTTCCTCCAGTGCCCGGACGACGGCGCGGAAACGGTCGCGGACGGCGTCGCCGTACCGCCCGGCCGCGGCGGCCTCGGCGGCCGAGCGGCGGTAGTCGTCGGCGCTCTGGCGCTTCCCGCCGAAGACCGTCCGGTCGGCCCGGGACGCGCGGGCGATCTTGCCGGTGCGCAGCCGGACCACGACGACGAGCACGATCAGCAGCACGAGGACGAGCAGGACACCCCAGATCCCGCCCGGCACCACCGAAGACATGCCGTTCAGCAGCTTTTCGAGTTGCTCGCCGAGCCACTGCCCGACCTCCTGCAGGAAGTTCGGCCGCGCGTCCCGGTACTTCGGGTCGCTCAGCTCCTCCGCCGCCGCGCGGCGGGCATCGTCCCGGTCGATGTCGACCGGGACGTCGGTGAGCAGCAGCGTCACCACGCCTGCGGCGGCTGCACGCCGGCCGCGCGGGCCAGCTCGATGTCCATGCCTTCGCGGCGCATCCGCTGGTCGAGGTAGACGATCACGGTGACCAGCGTGACGAACGGGATCGCGATCGTGCCGGAGATGATCTGCCCGGCCGACTGCAGCAGCAGGTCACCGGTGCTGGGCAGCGACACCTTGCCCGGGTTGAGCACCTGGTCGAAGACGCCGGTGCCGAGGGCGAACGGCAGTTGGATGATGTTCTCGAAGAGCGACTGGATGACCCGCGCCAGCAGCAGGATGCCCAGCACCCGCCAGAACGCGCCGCTGACCAGCTTGATCGACCGGACGAACGCCTCCCGGAACGTGCCGCGCTCGAGCACGAGCGCCGGCACGGCCAGCGCCCAGAACACCCAGGCCAGCACGCCCGGGATGATGCAGAGCATCAGGCCGACCGTCGTGACCAGGCCGTACACGAACGCCACGCCGAGCAGCGGCAGCAGGCGCGGCTGCAGCTCGCGCCACGCGATGCCGAAGGTGACCTCGCGGCCCAGCGCGGCCCGGCCCATCACCGTGGCCATCAGGCCGGTGGTGACCGCCAGCAGCAGGGTCGAGATCAGCAGCGTCGGGATCAGCACGAGGAAGAGGTCGCCGAAGGTGCCGAAGACGAGGTTGCGCACTTCTTCGTCGGTCGCGCCCGGGCCGAGGGTCGCCGTCGTGGCGAGGTTCTCGAAGTCGGCGAGCACGTACTTCTGCACGAGGAACGTGATCCCGGAGGTGAGCACCGCCATCACCGCGCCGATGCCGAGGATCAGCGCCGGGTGCCGGCGGATCGCCGTGATCGAGCCGTCGAGGATGTCGCCGATGTTGAGCGGCCGCAGCGCGATCACGCCGGGCTTGCCGAGCCCGTGCGGGCTCCAGGGCCGCTGCTGCTGGTACTGCTGCTGGTACTGCTGCTGCCCGCCGTACGGCGGCAGTGGTGCCGGCGGTGTCGGCGGCCGCTCCCAGCCCGGCGGGGTCGCCGGTCCCGGGGTCGCCTGGGCGTCCGGCGGCTGCCACCCGCGCGGCGGCGTCGCCGGTGACGCGGAGTGGTCTTCGGCCGGCTTCGAATCACCCGATCCGGGGGCGGGAATCCGCGGGACGCCCTGGCTGGGTGTCGGCGTGTCGTCGCCCTTGTCGCCGGGCGCGCCACCGGTGTCTGTCATCGAAGCCCCTCGCCTGCGGTACCTGGTTGGCAACACTCTTTCAGAGCCAGTCGCACCCGGCCAGACCTGGGGTGACGTCGGTCCGTGGTGACCGCGTGCGCACGGACGGGTGCGAGAGCCCCCATTCCCCCGATATGCTGAATGGCGGGATCGGGTACCCCCGGTCCGTACCGAGACCTTTCGGGACTGCCTAGTGACGCAACCGCCCCACGGCCAGGTACCGCCTCGCGGAACCGTCCAGCCGCCGCCGGTGCCGGATGCGCAACCGGATCTTCCCTGGCTGGGCCGCCCCCACACCGTGTCCGCGCCGCGCCGCCGGTCTCCGGCCGCAGTGATCGGGGTGTGCCTCGGGGCGGTGGCCGTGCTGGTGCTCGGGCTGGTCGCGATCGTCGCGCTCAACCGCAGCGAGACGCCGCTCGCCAACGCGAACTTCCGTGACACCCCGTCGTCGCAGGACGTCCCGTCGCAGCTGCCCGGCGGCGCGGGCGCCCCGGCCTCGGCGTCGAGCCCGCCGTCCGAGACGTCCGCACCCAGCGCGACCGGTCCGCAGAAGATCCTCAAGCTCGCCGACCACCCGATCCTGCAGGACCCGAACGCCGGCCTCCAGAACCGCGTCTGCACGCTGCCGGCCTGGCAGAGCACGCAGGCGGGCGCGGAAGCGTTCTTCACCGCGGCCAGCAAGTGCCTGGACGCCGCGTGGGGCCCGTTCCTCAGCGCCTACGGGCTGCCGTTCACGTCGCCGGCACTGCACTTCCCGACGGGCGCGAGCTTCGAGACCGAGTGCGGCACCATCCAGGTCGGCATCGCGACCGCCGCGTACTACTGCGAAAACAACCTGTACGTCCCGTTCCGCGGGCTGCAGACCGACCAGTACGGCAACAACCCCGGCGTCTACCTGGCCCTGTTCGCCCACGAGTACGGCCACCACGTGCAGGAGGTCGCCGGCCTGATGGACGCGGCCTGGCAGAAGATCTACGAGGCCGGCCAGAACAGCCCCGCCGGCCTGGAGATGTCGCGGCGCAAGGAATTGCAGGCCCAGTGCTTCTCGGGCATGTTCCTCGGCGCGCACGTCGACCAGGGCGGCACGATCAGCCGCGACATGTACAACAAGGCCTGGAACGACCAGGAGACCCGCGGCGACAACACGTCCCGCAGCCACGACCACGGGACGAACGCGCACTACGCGTCCTGGTGGCGGGCGGGCGCGACGAGCAACCGGATCTCCGACTGCAACACCTTCGCGGCGCCGTCGTCCGAGGTCAGCTGACCTTCGGGGCCGGCTTCGGCCGCAGCGGGATGCTCAGCCACAGGTAGACGAACATCCCGCCCGAGAAGCACGCGAACACCAGCAGGAACAGGCCGATCGGACGGCGCGCGTCCGAAGCGCCGGCGGACGTGTCCGCGACGCGGACCGTGACCGTGCCCTGGTCCGGCAGCACCTCCGGGACGCCGACGTCGACGCGCTCACCCTGGCCGTGCCCGCAGCCGTTGAGCGTGCCCTCGTGGGTCTTGCCCGCGACGGTGAACTTCACGGTCTCGACCGCGTCCGGCCGATCGCACGGCGCGGGCTTGGTGACCTCGGCCGTCACCGGTGCGCCCAAGTCGTCGTTGGTGATGCCCAGCAGCCCCGGCCCGGCGAGCCAGCACAGCAGCACGACGAGCAAGCCCGCCGCGGCGGGAATCGCCACCGTGGGCCACTTGAGATCGAGTGATCGCGGGGGCACTTCGCCATGGTTCCAGATCCCGCGGGCAAAACCCAGGCGCCCCGGTCCCGGCCACCAGGTCCCCGCCGGGTCTCGCCGGGTCTCGCCGGGCGAACCGGACCTACCGCTCGATCTTCTCCGTCTGCGTCACCTTCTTGACGTAGAGCAGCTTGTCGCCCGGCTCGATGGCGTCGGCCTGCGGGGAGTCCACGCGGTACAGGACGCCGTCGCGGACCAGGCCGAGGACGAGGTCGGACAGGTGCCGCGGCGACCCGCCCTCCTCGGCCGGCTCCACCGCGCGTTCGGCGATGGCCAGCCCGGACTCGGGCGTGAGCAGGTCCTCCATGATGTCCACGACCAGCGGCGTCGACGTCGCCATGCCGAGCAGCCGCCCGGCCGTCTCGCTGGAGACGACGACCTGGTCGGCGCCGGACTGCTTGAGCAGGTGGACGTTCTCCGCCTCCCGCACCGACGCGACGATGTGCGCCTTGGGCGCCAGCTCGCGGGCGGTGAGCGTGACGAGCACCGCCGTGTCGTCGCGGTTCGGGGCGACGACGACCGCGCGCGCGTGCTGCACGGCGGCGACGCGCAGGACGTCGGAGCGGGTGGCCGAGCCGTGCACGGCGACGAGGCCGAGCGCGCTCGCCGCGTCGAGGGCCTGCTGGTCGGTGTCGACGACGACGATCTGCCCCGGGGCGATGTTCTCGTCACCGAGCAGCGCGTTGACGGCGGACCGGCCCTTGGTGCCGAACCCGACGACGACCGTGTGGTCGCGCACCTTCGTCCTCCACTTCTGGATCTTGAACGCCTGCCGGGAGCGCTCGGTGAGCACCTCCAGCGTGGTCCCGACCAGGACGATCAGGAAGAGCACCCGCAGCGGGGTGATCACCAGAACGTTCACCAGGCGGGCGGACGAGGTGGCCGGGGCGATGTCGCCGTAGCCGGTCGTCGAGAGGGAAACGGTGGCGTAGTACAGGCTGTCGAGCAGGGACAGGCCGTCACCGTTGGCGTCGCGGTAGCCGTCGCGGTCGACGTAGACGATGATCACCGTCAGCAGCAGCGCGAGCGTCGCGCCGATGACCCGCTTCATGATCGAGCGCAGCGGGCTGACCGTCAGCTCGGGCATCCGCAGGACGCCGACGAGCTCGTGGTCCGGCCGATCGGTGAGACTGCCCAGCGGCAACCGCCTCAGTGCCTTCATGCACCGGCTCCCCGCGGCAGGTGTCGAGCGTCACTCACGCCCGGAGGATAGCCGAACGGAGTACCCGGCCGCCGCGTGGAACGATCAGCTCATGGCAACTTCACAACGGCCCGCGCATTTCCTGGCCGGCGTGCTGGGCACGATGGGCGTCCTGCACTTCGCCGTGCCGAAGCCGTTCGACGGCCTGATCCCCGCTTCCCTCCCGGGCTCCCGGCGGGCGTGGACGTACGGTTCGGGCGTCGCGGAGTTGGCGATCGGTGCCGCGGTGGCGGTCCCCCGCTCCCGCCGCTTGGGCGGCCTGGCCGCGGCACTGCTGTTCCTGGGCGTCTTCCCGGGCAACGTGAAGATGGCCGTCGACGCGTCCGCCGCGCCGGCCCCGCAACGCGCGATGGCCTGGGCCCGCCTCCCCCTGCAGTGGCCCCTGATCGCATGGGCCCTTCGAGTCCGCGACCACGCATAACCGGGCATCACGCGTGATTGAGCAGGCATCACGCGTGATCAGGCGGGCATCACGCGTGATTGGAGGGGCATCAGCGCGATGCCCCTCCAGACACGGCTGATGCCCCGCTGATCACGCGTGATGCCCCTCCAGACACGGCTGATGCCCCGCTGATCACGCGTGATGCCCCTCCAGACACGCGTGATGCCTCTCGGGTCACGCTTCGGGGATGTCGCGGAGGATTTGGCGGAGGCCTTCGGGGTCCAGGAGGTCGGCCGGGCGGATCGTGCGGTTCGCGCGGACGTAGTGGAATGCCGCGCGGACCTCCTCCACCGGGACGTTCTTCAGCGCCGCCCAGGCCATCCGGTACGCCGCCAGCTGGACCGCCAGCGCCGGCAGCCGGGACTCCGGCGGGACCGCGCCCGTCTTCCAGTCCACGACCTCCCAGTACCCGTCGGGGTGGCGGAAGACCGCGTCCATGCGGCCGCGCAGGGTGATGCCCTCGACGTCGGCCGAGAACGAGATCTCCACCGCGTGCGGGACGCGGGAGGCCCACTCGCTCTTCTCGAACTCCGTCTGCAGCTCTTCGAAGTCCGCGTCGGGCGCTTCGTCGAAGTCGGCCGCGCCCGGGAGGTCGTCGATCTCGATGAGCTGGTCGCCTCCGAAGCGGCGCTCCAGCCAGCCGTGGAACTCCGTGCCGCGACGGGCGAAGCTGTTGGGCTCCACCGGCAGCGGACGGCGCAGGTCCGCCGCCAGCTTGCCGGCGTCGTCGGCCAGCGCGACCAGCTGGCTCACCGAAAGCCGCGACGGCAGCGGGACGCGCTTGACCTGGTCGTCCTTGCGCGCCCACTCCTCGAGCAGGACGTCGGTGTCGGTCAGCCAGCCGTCCGGATCGTCCTCTTCGGACTCCTCCGGCAAGTCCACAGCGGACAGTGCCTCGGACACCAGCTCCACCCCGGTCTGCACGCCGGTGCGGCGGTCGGCCAGCGGGTCGACCGGCCAGCGGGCCGTCCGCGAGTCCGACACCAGCGGGTTCTCGTCGTCGGCGGACGGCTCCGGCGCCCACTCGGCGAGCTGCCCGACGCCGGTCTCGCGCAGGACGTCGCCGATCTCCGTCAGGAACTCCGACGGCCCCTTGGACCGGCTGCTGCTCTCGTTCCACCAGTGCCCGGACACGATCAGCGCGTGCTCGGACCGCGTCAGCGCGACGTAGCAGAGCCGCCGTTCCTCCGACTGCTCCCGCTCGACGAACCCGGCTTCGTGCAGCTCCAGTCCTTCTTGGACTTCCTTGCGGTCGTAGCCCTCGGCGATCCGCAGCTCCGGCAGGTCCTGCGCGTCACCGCGCAACGCCGCGGGCAGCGCCGTCGCGGTCCGCAGCCACGACGACGACCGCCGTCGGCCGGGGAAGACGTCCTGCACGAGGTGCGGGACGGCGACGACCTCCCATTCGAGGCCCTTCGCCGAGTGCACGGTGAGCACCTGCACGCGGTCCGGCACGACCTCGACCTCACCGGGGGTGAGCCCGTCTTCCGCGTGCGCGGCGGTGTTCAGGTAGTCCACAAAGGACAGTAGAGTCGCCGTCGGCGCGGTTTCGGCGTAGTCGGTGACGACTTCGGCGAACGCGTCCAGGTGCGCGCGCCCGGCGGATCCGGGGCGTGCCAACGACTCCACGTCGAGGAGCATCGTGCGTTCGACGTCGGCGACGAGCTCCGGCAGCGACTGGTCGAGCCGCCGCCGCAACGCCGACAGCTCCCAGCCGACCCGCCGGATGCGCTTGTAGCCCTCGTCGGAATACCGGTCCGGCGCGCCCGGCTCGTCGATGGCGTCGATCAGCCCGGCCTGCTCGAGGCGCTCCACGACCAGCTCCGGCCCGTCCGGTTTCTCCGGGCTGGAAAGCTCACCCGCGCGCCGCCACAACGCGGCGACGTCGGCGGCCGCGAGCCGCCAGCGCGCGCCGGTCAGCATCCGGGCCGCGGCGCTGCCCGACAGCGGATCGGCGAGCACCTTGAGCGTCGAGACGAGGTCAGCGACCTCGGGTTCGTCCAGCAGCCCGCCGAGCCCGACGACCTCGACCGGCAGGCCGCGCGCCCGCAGTTCGGCGGCGATCGGGGCCATGTCGGCGCGGCGCCGGACGAGCACGGCGGCGGTCGGCGGCTTCCCCGTCTGTTCCTGGACGGCGTGCCAGCGCCGGGCGAGGGCGTCGGCCACCCAGTCGCGTTCGGCGCGGATGTCCGGTAGCAGCGCGCACGCGATGTCCGCGGGCCCGGCACCTTCGCGCGCCCGCAGCCGTTCGACGCCGAGGCCGCGCGCCCGCAGCGGTTCGGCGATGGCGTTGGCGAGGTCGAGGATCTCCGGTGGGTTTCGGAAGCTCGTCAGCAGGCCGAAATCGCTCGCGGGGACGAGCTTTTCGCCGTCGTGACGCGGGAAGTCCGTCGTGAAGCGGGGCAGGTTGGCCGCGCTCGCCCCGCGCCAGCCGTAGATCGCCTGGGCCGGATCGCCGACCGCGGTGACCGGCATCGGCTGGTTCTCGACGCCACCGAACAGCGCCCGCAGCAGGACGCGCTGAGCGTGCCCGGTGTCCTGGTATTCGTCGAGCAGCACCGCGCCGAAGCGTTCACGCTCGCCGCGCACGACCGACGGGTAGTCGCTCGCCAGCTGCGCGGCCAGCGACATCTGGTCGGCGAAGTCGAGCGCGCCTTCGTTGCGCTTGCGGCGGTGGTACTCCTCGACCAGCGGCAGCAGCGCGAGCCGGAAGTGTTGCGCCGCCATGATTTCCGTGAGCTTCTGCGGCAGCGCGGCCCGCTGTCCCTTGGCGCGCGGCGCGTTCTCGATGACGCGGCACATCCACGTCGTGTACTCGGCGAGCTGGTCGACCGAGATGAGGTGCTCACCGAGCTCACCGGCCAGCTGCAGGACGTCCGCGGTGACGGTCGGCGGGACGCGGTCGGTGTCGAGCTCGTTGTCCCAAGTGGACACGACGCGGTGCGCGATCTGCCACGACGACGTCTCGGACAGCAGCCGGACGCCGGGCTGGACCGGCAGCCGCAGGCCGTGTTCGGACAGCAGGCGCCCGGCGTAGGCGTGGTAGGTGAGGACGGTCGGCTCGCCGGCGACCACAGTGGACCGCAGGCCGCCGGAGGGATCGAGCCGGTCGAGCAGCCCGGACCCGGCGAGCCGCCGCAGCCGCGCGCGGACGCGTTCGCCGAGCTGGCGCGCGGCCTTGCGGGTGAAGGTGAGGCCCAGGACGCGGTCGGGGCTGACGATCCCGTTGGCCACGAGCCAGACGACGCGCGCGGCCATGGTTTCGGTCTTGCCGGCGCCCGCGCCCGCCACCACGAGCGACGGCTCGACGGGCGCGGCGATGACGGTGGCCTGCTCGGGGGTCGGCCGGTGCAGCCCGAGCGCGTCAGCGAGTTCGGCGGGCTCGACGGGGTTGGCGATGACGACCGGGCTCACGCACGCCTCCCGGCCGGTCGTGAGTGGGAAACAGGGTTAGAACACTGTTTCCCACTCACGACGTCTTCGCGACGGGTCACGGGCCCGGCACCTGCCTGCCTTCGGGCCGCAGCGGGCAGCACCCGCGAGCCGGGCAACGGTCGCAGTCCGGGTTCTCCTGGGCCTGGTAGTCCGGCCCCGCCGCCGACGCCGCCGCGTCGCGGACCAGCTCCAGCCACTGCTTGCCGCCCACCTCGTCGAGCGGGGGCTGGGACCGCTCGGTCGCGCCCGTCTTGTTGTTGGCCTTCGCCACGTACACCAGCCGCGCGCCGCCGGGCTCGTTGCTGCCCTTGATCGCGCCCAGCAGCACCGCCAGCTGGTACGCCGCCAGCTGCGGGTGTTCTTCAGCGTCCTTTCCGGACACCGGGACCTTGCCGGTCTTGATGTCGACGATCACCGGGCGGCCCTCGGCGTCCAGCTCGACGCGGTCGACGCGGCCGCGCAGCAGCACCCGGACCTCGTCCTCGCCCCCGGCCGGCAGCTCGACCTCGATGTCCTGCTCGACGCCCGCCGCCTTGAGCTCGGCGCGGCTGCGCTCCAGCCACGTGACGAAGTTCTGCAGCATCTGCTCGACCCGCCGCCGCTCCCGCCGGGAGAACCACGGCGCACCTGCGTCGACGCGCACCCACGCGTCGTCCAAGGCTGCCTGCAGCTCCGCGTCGGTCTTGCCGGACGCGACGGACTCCGCCAGCCCGTGCACCAGCGTCCCGGTCACCGCGGCCAGCTGGGCCGGGTCGCTGCCGCCGTGGCGCTCGATCATCCAGCGCAGCGGGCACTTCGTCAGGATTTCCACTGTGGACGGTGAGATCCGGATCAGGTCGCCGGCCCGGTGCACCGGCTCGTCGGTCGACGCCGGGAGCAGGCCGTACCAGGTCGACGGGTGCGCGCCGGGCACCTTCGCGTCGGCGAGCCGGGCGAGCTGCTTCGCGGCCCGGCGCCGGCGCGCGGGATCGGCCTTGTCGTCGCAGACGACCTCGCGCAGCTCCCCCACCAGCTCGGCCAGCACCAGCGACCGGCCCGGCGGCTTCATCCGCGAGTCGAGGCCGCCGTCGTCGGCGCCGTTCTCCTCGAGGTCGTCGAGGAACCGCGACGGCTGTTCGTCCTCTCCGGACACCGCGGTGACCAGCAGCGTCTGCTTCGCCCGGCTCATCGCGAGGTAGAACAGGCGCCGCTCCTCGGCGAGGATCGGCGCGGTCGCGGAGACGGCGTCATCGTCCACACCGGACATCAGGTCCTTCAGCCGTTCCACGCCCAGCACGGATCCGCGCAGCCGCAGGTCCGGCCACGCACCCTCCTGGACGCCGGCGACGGCGACGACCGTCCACTCGCGACCGGCGGCGGCGTGCGCGGTGAGCAGCGAGACACCGTCGGACGGGACCGCCGCCGGAGCGAGGGTGTCCCCCGCGATCTGTTGCGCCCCCAGGTAATCCGCGAAGGACGCGACACTCGCGCGAGGCAGCCGGTCGACGTACCGGCCGGCCGCGTCGAAGAGCGCGACGACGGCGTCGAGGTCACGGTCGGCCTGCGCGCCCAGCGACCCGCCGCGCTCGACCTGTTTCAGGAGCTTGTCCTGCAGGCCGCTTTCCTTCCACAGCTGCCACACGACCTGCTCGACGCCGTCACCTCGGGCCACGGCCTGGTGCGTGAGGCGCAGCAGCCCGCCGACGCGCCGCACCGGTTCGGCCTCGGCGTCGGCCAGCCCGACGAGGATGTCCCCACCGCGCAACGCTTCCACGAGCAGTTCGTCGCTCGAGCGCTGCCCGCCGCCGGCCAGTTCGAGCCGGCGCAGACCGCGGCGCAACCGCCGCAGCGCCAGGGGATCCGCGCCGCCGAGCGACGACGACAGCAGCATCTCGGCGAGGTCGATGTCGAGCAGCTCCGGCGCGGGCGCGAGCTTCAGCACGGCCAGCAACGGCCGCACCGCGGGCTGGCGAGCCAGCGGCAGCTCCTCCGTCGCCGAGCCGATCGGGACGCCGGCCGCGCGCAAAGCGCGTTGCAGCACCAGGAAAGTCCGGGCCGGCGACCGGACGAGCACCGCGATCTCCGACCACGGCACGCCGTCGACGAGGTGCGCGCGCCGCAGCTGGTCGGCGATCCAGCTCGCCTCGGCGGCTGGCGTCGGCATCACGCGGACCCGGACGTTACCGCCGGAAGCACCCGCGGGCGGGAGGATCTTGCGGTGCTGGGACAGCCCGGGCAGCGTCGCGCCGATCTTCGCCACCGCCAGGCGGACGACCGGGGCCAGCCGGTGCGACGTCGTGAGCGTGACGGTCCGGCTGCCGTCCGGGTCGGCGTCGGCGAACAGGCTCGCGTCGGCGCCGCGGAAGGAGAACACGTTCTGGTCGGGGTCGCCGGCGACGACGAACTCGGCCGCGGTGTGCCCGATCATCCGGACCAGGCTGGTCTGCAGCGGGTCGAGGTGGTGGGCGTCGTCGACGAAGAGGTGCCGCACGCGGGTGCGCTCGCGTTCGCGCAGCTCGTCGTCGTCTTCGAGGGCGAGCAGCGCGGAGGTGACCAGCTCGGCGGCGTCCAGCGCGGGCGCGCTCGCCACGCCGAGGGCGTTGCCACCCGCACCCTGCAGCTGCGTGACTTCTTCGTACTGCGCCCAGAACTGCCCGGCGGCGATCCACTCGTCGCGGCCGCGGCGGCGCCCCAGCTCGGCGAGGTCCTCCGGGCCGAGCCCGCGTTCCGCGGCCCGCATCAGCAGGTCGCGCAGCTCTTCGGCGAAACCGGGGACCATCAGCGCCGGCCGCAGCTGCTCGGGCCAGTACCCGGCTTCTTCGTCGAGGTCACCGGCGAGCAGCTCGCGGACGACGACGTCCTGCTCGGCCCCGGCGAGCAGGCGCGGCGGCGGGAGCTCCTCGGCCATCGCTTCCAGCCTCAGCAGCGAGTAGGCGTACGAGTGCACCGTGCGGACGAGGGGCTCGCGGACGGTCCGGGGCAGCGGCCGGGCCTGGTCGGGGTCGGCGGTGAGCCGGCGGGTGATGTCGGCGCGCAGCGCGTCGGCGGACTTGCGCGACGTCGTGAGCACCAGCACGCTCTCGGGGTCCGCGCCCTCGGCGATGCGGCGGGTGGCGGCCGACGCGAGCAGCGCCGTCTTGCCGGTGCCGGGACCGCCGAGCACGCGCCGGAAACCCCCGGGTGCGGAGAGCATCCGCCGGGCGCCTTCGTCCCAGGTGAACGAGGGTGTGGCGGTGATCGGCGTGCGCACCAGCCGCGCGTCCGCCTGCGCCGTTCGCCTCGCGTTCACCCAGCGATGGAACCACGACCGGAGTAGTGGGTGCGGCACCGGCACGCCTTAACGGGGCTGCGTGCGATGAAGGTGCCGGAGCGTGCGCCGGGTGGCCACCGAAAGTGTCGTACCCCTCCGGCAGAGTGGGGGTATGGACGACGTTCTGCACGAGCGCGTGCGGGAAATCATCGAGTCGGTGCCGGCCGGCACGGTCGCGACGTACGGCGACATCGCGGCGCTCGCCGGCGCGCCCTCGCCGCGGATGGTCGGCGCCATCCTGGCCGAGGACGGGCACGACCTGCCGTGGCACCGGATCCTGCGCGCGAACGGGACACCGGCACCGCACCTGGTCCACGACCAGCTCGAACGACTGCGCGCGGAGGGCGTCCTGGCCGACGGCCAGCGCGTCGACCTGCGCAAGTACCGCTGGAAGCCCGGCGGTGACGAAGATCCCGGTGAGGAGGGACTGTTCTGATCACTGATATTTAGGTTAGCCTCGCCTAATTACGACGCAGGTGGAGCGACCGGCTTTGACGTACCACCGGGCGCGGGTGACCGTGGTCCGGCCGCTGACGCCGCACATGGTGCGCGTGACGTTCGAGGCGGCCACCTTCCGCGAAGTCCCGGCCGGGTCGCCCGACCAGTACGTCAAGGTCTTCTTCCCCCAGCCGGGCCAGGACGAGCCTGAGCTGCCGGAGGCCGCCTCCGACGTCATGTCGTGGTACCGCACGTACCTCGCGATGCCCGACGACCTCCGCCCGCCGATGCGCACGTACACGGTCCGGGCGCACCGGCCGGCGTCGGCGGAGATCGACGTCGACTTCGTGCTGCACGGCGACAGCGGCCCGGCCTCGGCGTGGGCGTCCCGCGTGACGCCGGGCGACCGCGTCGCGTTCACCGGCCCGTACGGCTTGTACGACCTGCCCGCCGAGGCCGACTGGCAGCTGCTGGTGGGCGACGAAACGGCGTTGCCGGCGATCGGCTCGATCATCGAGCAGCTTCCGGCGGGCACGCGCGTTTCGGCGTACATCGAGGTCTCGGAGCGCGAAGAGCGTCAGACGTTCGAGACGCGCGGAGCCGTCGAAGTCCACTGGCTGCTTCGCGGGTCGCGTCCGCTGGGCGAGGCATTGCTGGACGCGGTGCGTACAGCGACTTTCCCCGGCGGAGCGCCGTACGCGTGGGTGTCGGGCGAAGCGGGCGTCGTGAAGCTGGTCCGGCGGCACCTGGTGCGGGAGCGCGAAGTCGACAAGCGGCGGATCTGCTTCACCGGCTATTGGCGCACGGGAGTCAGCGAAGAGGCCGCGAGCCGCGAAGCGGTCCGCGCGGCCGACGCGGGCGAGATCCCGGCCGATGAGGACTGAAGTGCAACCCTGAGGTTGCACCACTGTCTCTCTTGTGCAACCCTGGAGTTGCACGCGAGAGGAGAGTCTCATGATCGAACGCGAGATCCTGATCGCCGCCGCACCGGAGAAGGTCTGGCCGCTGGTGGCCGAGCCCGGGTTCTGGGCGACCGACGACGAAACCGTCCGCGGCACGCTGGCCGAAGAGGGACAGACCCTGGTCGTCCGGCACTCGGAACACGGCGAGTTCCCGCTGCGCGTGGTGAAGGTCGACCCGCCGCACTACCTGGCGTACCGCTGGGTGAGCGCGTTCCCGGGCGAGGAGCTGCGGGAGGACAATTCGACGCTGGTCGAGTTCACCCTGACCCCCGACGGCGACGGCACCCGGCTGCGCGTGGTCGAGAGCGGGTTCGCCGCTCTGCCGACGTCGGAGGCGAACCGCGCCGACGTCGTCAAGGACCACACGGCGGGCTGGGAACAGTGCCTCCCCGCGCTGGCCGGCCGCGTCGGATGAGCGACGTCGTCGACGGCGTCCTGGCCGCGTTGGCCGATCCGACGCGTCGGCAGCTCCTGGACCTGCTGGCCGCCCACGGCCAGGCCACCGCGACGACCCTGGCGGGCGGGCTGCCCGTGTCGCGCCAGGCGATCGTCAAGCACCTCACCGTCCTCGACGCGGCCGGACTGGTGAGCAGCGTGAAGATCGGCCGCGAAGTCCGCTACGGCGTCCGTCCCGAGGCGCTCGACGAGACGGCCCGCTGGATGGCCGCGCTCGCCGCCGACTGGGACCGCCGGCTGGCGAAGATCAAGCGCATCGCCGAGGAGTCCTGATGACCACACCGGAGATCGTCGACCGAAGCACGTTCCAGAACGAGCTGGATCGCTTGCGCACCAGGGAAAAGGCCCACACGCGCGAAGGCGACGCGATCGCCGCGGCCCGGCGCCGCCTGCCGGCGGTCGAGGTGGACGCGACGCTCGAGCTGCTCGGCCCGGACGGGCCGGCCACGCTGCTCGACGCGTTCGAAGGCCGCCGCCAGCTCATCGCGTACTACTTCATGTGGAACCCGGGGCGCCCCGCGGCCGAGCAGTGCGAGGGCTGCACGTTCTACACCAACCAGGTCGCGGAGCTCGCCAACCTGCACTCACGGGACATCACGTACGCGGTGTTCTCGCAGGGCCGCAACGTCGCGACCGAACCGGCCGACGCGCGGACGTCGTACGCGGAAAGCCTGCGCTACCGGACGTTCATGGACTGGCGGATGCCCTGGTATTCGGCCCAGCCGTCCCTCGAGACGCTCCTGGCCGGGCGCGAGATCGGCCTGTTCCACCTGATCTGCTACCTGCGGGACGGCGACCGAGTCTTCGAGACGTACTGGACGAAACGCCGTGGCGTGGAGGCGATGGACTACAGCTACGCGCTGATGGACCTGACGGTGTTCGGCCGCCAGGAGGCTTGGGAGGACTCACCGGACGGCCGACCGCAGGAGTGCACCAACGTCCGGACCGACGCGGGGGCACCCGACTGGACTCCGCTGGCCGGCGAGGGCGGGCGTCCGATCGCCCAGTGGCCTCGGCTGGCCGCCGGCCGCGACGACGACCTCGGCGCTACGACCGGCTCCCCGGCGACCCACCGGTGCCACTGAGGGTCGTGACCAGCAGTTTCACCAGGGCGCCGAGGCGCTGCCGCTCCGGCTGCAGCGTCTCGACGCCCGCGTCTTCCAGCGGCGCCGCCGTCACCGGGCCCACGCACGCGACCACCAGCGGCCCGCGCAGCGCCGCGATCACCGAGTCGTACCGGCCGTAGTCCCGGGCCAACGTCAAGAAGTTCGCCGCCGCCGGAGCACTCGTGAACGCCAGTGCGTCCAGGTCTCCGTCGATCGCCGCGTCGATCAGGTCGTGCACGGGCCGGACGTCCGGCGGCGAGAACCAGCGATAGGGCTGCACCTCGATCAGCGTCGCCCCGGCGGTCGCCAGCGGGCCGGTGTGCTCCGGCAGCGGGGTGCCGTGCAGCTGCACGGCGATCCGCGCGCCGTCGACCTCGGTCAAGGCGCCGAAGAGCTCCGCGTTGCTCTCCGACTCGGCGGAGAACGCCTCGCGCAGCCCGGCGCCGCGGACCGCACCCACCGCCTTGGGGCCACGGGCGTAGATCCGGGACTCACCCACGCGGTCCAGCAGGGGCTCCCGCAGGCCCCAGCCTTCGGCCGCGTGGAGCCAGCCGCGGAAGCCCGCGCCGGTCGTCACCACCGTGAAGTCGACCGGCCGCTCGACCAGCGCCGAGGTGGCCGCGCGCAGGTCGGGGTCGCCGTCCAGGGGCACGATGGTGATCGTCGGCGCGTGCCGGACGTCGGCGCCGTGGCGTTCGAGCGCGCCGATGAACTCCTCGGCGCGGCGCTCGGCCGTCACGCCGATCGCGATCCCGCTCAGCTCACCCATAGATCGCACCCATCCGCTCGATCGCTTCGGCCAGCTCCGCCCGCAGGTCCGCCGGGGCGACGACCTCCAGGTGCGGCCCGAACCGCAGCAGCTCGCCGATGGCCGGTTCGCCCGGCTCCACCGGCAGCTCCACGGTGAGCCAGCCGTCCGCGTCGGGCTCCCCGGTCGCCGCGCGCAGCGCGCGGGCGCCGACGGAACCCGCGTAGAACGGTACGAGAGCCTGCGCCCGCGGGGACAGCCGCACCACGGCGACGCGCGGGAACATCCGGCGTTCGAACTGCTCGGACCACTCTCGCCAGTACTCCGCGAGGTCGAACCCAGCGGGCCGTTCGAACTCCTCGCCGAGGTCGGTCAGCTCCAGCACCCGCGAGATCCGGTAGGTGCGGTCGGTGCCCTCGCAGCGGCCGGCGAGGTACCAGTTTCCCCCTTTGAGGATCAGGCCCAGCGGCTCGACGTCCCGCTCGACGACCCGCTGGCCCCACCGTTCGTAGCGGATCCGGATCCGGTGCGACGACCACACGGCGTCGGCGATCGCGGACAGCGCCGGCAGGCTTTCGATGCCCCGGTGCCAGCCGGGGACGTCCAGGTAGAACCGCTCGGCGACGCGCCCGGCGCGGTCGCGCAGCTCCGACGGCAGCGCCGCGTACAGCTTGAGCTGGGCCGCGGCGAGGACGGTGCCGAGGCCCAGCTCGGCCGCCGCCACCGGCAGCCCGGCGAGCGACAGCGACTGCGCCTCCTCCTCGGTCATCCCGGTGAGACGCGTGCGGTAGCCGTCGACCAGGCGATACCCGCCGGTCCGGCCGCGGTCGGCGTACACCGGGACGCCGGACGCCGACAGCGCGTCGATGTCCCGGTAGACCGTCCGGACCGAGACCTCGAGCTCCTCGGCCAGCTCTTCGGCCGTCATCCGGCCGCGGTTCTGCAGCAGGAGGAGGACGGACAGGAGGCGGCTGGCGCGCATGCCTCCGATTCTGGCAGAAATACCTGACACAAGCTGACAGGTATGCCCGGCAGAGTGGTCCCCATGAACGCATTCACCATGAAGAACTGGGAAGAGAACGTCGTCAGCGGGACCGAAGGCGGGCCTCGGGTGGCGTACGCGCACGCCTCGATGGCGTACGACGGCGTCATCGAGGGTGAATCGGTCTGCGATCTCCTGCTGTACTACGCGGGCGAAGGCTACGAGAGCGGCACGACGACGTCGCCGAGCTTCGAGCGCTTCGAGGGCAAGGTCGACGGTCGCGAAGGGACGTTCATCGTGAAGCACGAGTTCACGTTCGACGCCCAGGGCATCGCGTCGATGTTCAGCGTCGTCCCCGGCTCGGGCACCGGCGGGCTGGCGGGACTCACCGGGAGCGGCACCGTCGGTGGCGCGATGGGTGAGGAGAAGATGGGGTACACCTTCGAGTACACGTTCTAGGAGTCGCACGTGGACCGTCGTCAGGTACTCGCCTACCGCATCGCCGAGCACGGGCTGCACCGCACCGCGCGGGACGTCACCGACCTCGCGGTCGTGCGGGCCGGGCTGCAGGACAGCATGCGCGACACCGCGCTGATCGCCCTGGTGGCCCGGCTCGACGAGCCCGTGTCCCCGGTGGACGATCCGCGGCTCGTGCTCGCGTGGACGTTGCGGGGCGCGCCGCACTACCACCTCGACCTGGCCGAGGTGACGCGCGCGCTGGTGCCCCTGGACGACGCGGACGCGCTGGCCCGGATGCTCTGGCAGCGCAAGGAGATCGCGGCGACCGGGCTCGACGCGGCCGAGGTGGTGTTCACGGCGGCGGCCGCCCTCCGCACGGTGGTCAAGAAGCCGATGACCAAGGGTGCGGTTTCGACGGCGGTGACGAAGGCGCTGCCACCGGAGTTCTCCCGCTGGTGCCGCGGCTGCAACGCGACGCACATCCAGGAGCAGCTGATGCGCATCGCGGCCCCGCACGCGGGCGTCCGCCTGGTGGCCGGCGCTTCTCCGGCGACGCTGGCGCCCCTCGAGGGGCGTGGCCGGATGCGCCGCACTCCGGACGTTGCGGCGGCGACGTCGGTGGTCGAGTCGTACCTGCGGCTCAACGGGCCGGCGTCGCCGGGCGAGGCGGCGGAGTTCGTGGGGACGGCGCGGGCGGTCGTGGACAAGACGTGGCCGTCGGACCTGGCGTCGGTGAAGGTGGAGGACAAGGTCCGCTACCTGCCGTCGTCTTGCTTGCCGGCGCTGGAGAACCCGCCCGAGCCGGACGTCGTGCGGCTGCTGCCGCCGTGGGACCCGTTCATCCAGGCGCGCGACAAGGCGCTGCTGGTCCCGGATCCCGCGCGGCGCAAGGAGGTCTGGAAGATGCTGGGCAACCCCGGGGTGCTGCTGGCGGACGGCGACATCGCGGGGACCTGGCGGACGAAGGGCAGCGGCGCGAAGCTGGCGTTCACGGTGACGGCGTTCGACCCGCTGCGCCCGGAGGTACGGGAGAACGCCGAAGCCGAGGCTGCACGCGTGGCGGCGGCGCGGGGGTTCGAGAAGCACACGGTGGCCTGGGCGGAGTAGTGAGCACTCAGGCGTCCACCGCCAGCCGGTAGCCGCGCTTCACCACCGTCTGGACCACCCTCCCGCCGCCCAGCGACGTCCGGAGCCGGCCGATCGCCGTCTCCACCGCGTGTTCCTCCCCTCCCCCGGGCAACGCCGAAATCAGCTCCCTCCGCGACACCACCCGCCCCGGCGAGGCCGCCAACGCGCGCAGCAGCGCCATCGGGGCCGGGGCCACCTCGCGCCACTCGCCGTCCACCACCGCCGACTGGCCGCGCAACTCGATCGACAACCCTCCCGCCGAAAACCTCGGGGAACGTGCCAGCAGCGTCTCCGACACCGTCCTGGCCAGCGCTCCGATGCGGGCCCGGTGCGGTTGCACCGTCGGCACGCCGAGCGCCGCCAACGGGCCCGCCGTGATCGGCCCGACGCACGCCGCCACCACCGGGCCCGACAACGCCGAGACCAGACCCGGCAGCCGGCCCGTGCGGCGGGCCAGCGCCACCAGCGAAGCCACCGCCGGGGCGCTCGTGAACGGCAACGCGTGGATCGATCCGTCCAAGACCCCCTCGAGCAGCCGGTCGACCGGGCCGGGGTCGACCGGGCCGACCCAGCGGTACACCGAGACCTCGATGACCTCCGCCCCGGCCGAACGCAGCGCGTCGACGAAGTACGGGAGCGGCTCGCCGTGCAACTGGACCGCGATCCGCTTGCCCGTGACGTCCGAAGAAAGCAGGTGCTGCAACAACTCCGCGTTGCTCTCCGACGCCGGCGAGTACGACTCCGAAAGACCCGCCGCGCGGATCGCGCCCGTCACCTTCGGGCCGCGCGCCAGCAGCGATGACGACGAGAGGCGCGACAGCAGCGCGTCGCCCAGGCCCCAGCCCTCGGCCGCCTCGAGCCAGCCGCGGAAGCCGATGCCCGTCGTCGCCACGACGGCGTCCACATGCGACTCAAGCAACGCCGACGTCGCCCGGTGCAGCTCCGTGTCGTCCGTCAGCGGCACGATCCGGATCGCCGGGCCGTACCGGACGCTCGCCCCCTTGCGCACGAACAGCGCGCCGAGCTCGTCCGCCCGGCGCGCCGCGGTGATGCCGACCACGAACCCGGTCAGCGGCAGGATCACGGGCTCTCCACTTCGACCACGCCCTCTCGCACGCGCACCTCGTACACCGGGACCGTCACCCCGGAGGCGTCCAGGCACTGTCCACTGTCGAGCGCGAACCGTTCCTTGTAGACCGGCGAGGCGACCACCGGGACCCCGCCCGCGTCCCCGACGATGCCGCGCGAGAGCACCGCCGCACCGCTGCACGGGTCCCAGTTGGACAGTGCGTACCACCGCGCGCCGGGCAGGTGGAAGATCGCCACCTGCACGCCGCCGTCGAGCAGCGCGGCGACCCCCGCGTACTCCGGCACCGCGCCGGCGGAACAGACCGCCGTCCAGGTCTTCTCGATGGACGTCGTCATCGGCGCACCTCCGGGACTCCCAGCATGACCGGGACTTTCTGCTCCCGCTCCGAGCGGAACGAGATCGCCGGGTCGGGCGTGCCCGGCGCATTGACGAAGGAGGAGAACCGGGCGAGCTTTTCCGGGTCCTCGAGGACGCCCTTCCACTCGTCGGCGTAGTTGTCGACGTGCTTGGCCATCGCCGCGTCGAGGTCTTCGCAGATGCCGAGCGAGTCGTCGACGATCACCGCGCGCAGGTGGTCGAGGCCGCCGTCCAGCTCCTCGATCCACGGCGCCGTCCGCTGCAGCCGGTCGGCGGTGCGCACGTAGAACATGAGGAACCGGTCGATCGTCCGGATCAGCGTCGCCGTGTCCACATCGGACAAGAGCAGCTCGGCGTGCCGGGGCGTCGTGCCGCCGTTGCCGCCGACGTAGAGGTTCCAGCCGTTCTCCGTGGCGATGATCCCGAAGTCCTTGCTGCGCGCCTCCGCGCACTCCCGCGCGCACCCCGACACCGCCGACTTGAGCTTGTGCGGCGACCGCAGCCCGCGGTAACGCAGCTCCAGCTCGATGGCGAGCCCGACGCTGTCCTGCACGCCGTAGCGGCACCACGTCGACCCGACACACGACTTCACTGTCCGCAGCGCCTTGCCGTACGCGTGCCCGGACTCGAACCCCGCGTCGACCAGCCGCCGCCAGATCTCCGGCAGCTGGTCCACCGTGGCCCCGAACAGGTCGATCCGCTGGCCGCCGGTGATCTTCGTGTACAGCCCGAAGTCCTGGGCGACCTGGCCGATGACGATCAGCTTCTCCGGCGTGATCTCGCCGCCGGGGATCCGTGGGACCACCGAGTACGTGCCGTTGCGCTGCAGGTTCGCCAGGTACCGGTCGTTGGTGTCCTGCAGCGTCATCTGCTCGCCGGCGAGCACGTGCCCGTTGCCGAGGGTGGCCAGGATGGACGCCACCGCGGGCTTGCAGACCGCGCAGCCGCTACCCGAGCCGTAGCGGCCGATCAGCTCGCTGAACGTCGTGATCCGGGTGGCCTGGACGATCTCGAACAGCTCCGCGCGCGACTGCGGGAAGTGCTCGCACACGGCCTTCGACTGCTCGACGCCGCACGCGGTGAGCAGCTTGCCGAGCAGCGGGACGCACGAGCCGCACGCGGTGCCGGCGCGGGTGCACGCTTTGAGCTTCGGGACGGTGTCGCAGCCGTCCTCGTGGATCGCCCGCGTGATCGCGCCCTTGGACACCGCGTTGCACGAACAGATCTGCGCCACGTCGGGCAGCGCGTCGACACCGACCGCGGCGCCCCCGCCCGCCGGGGCGAGGATCGCGCCGGGCTCGGCCGGCAGCGGACGGCCGACCAGCGCGCGCAGCGTGTTGTACTCGGTCGCGTCGCCGACGAACACGCCGCCGAGCAGCGTCTTGCCGTCGTCGGTGACCACGAGCTTCTTGTACGTCCCGGCGACCGCGTCGTTGACCGCGACCTCCAGCGCACCTTCGGTCTGCGCGTGCGCATCGCCGAAGGACGCGACGTCGACGCCCATCAGCTTCAGCTTCGTGGACGTGTCCGGCTCCGGGAACTCGCCGGAACCGCCGGTCAGCTGGGCGGCGACGATCTCGGCCATCGCGTAGCCGGGCGCCACGATGCCGTACACGCGCCCCTCGACGGCCGCGCACTCGCCGATCGCGTACACCGCCGGATCGCTGGTGCGGCACGACGAGTCCGTCAGCACCCCGCCGCGCGGGCCGACGTCCAAACCGGACTGCCGGGCGAGGTCGTCGCGCGGCCGGACACCGGCGGAGAACACGACGAGGTCGACGTCCAGCTCGGTGCCGTTGCCCAGCTTGGCCACCAGCCGCGAACCGTCGGCCTCGATGGCGTCGGTGGAGGTTCCCGTGTGGACGGTCACGTCCAGCGAAGTGATGAGCCGCCGCAGCAGCGACCCGCCGCCTTCGTCGACCTGCAGCGGCATCAGCCGGGGCGCCATCTCGACGACGTGCGGGGAGAGGCCCATGTCCCGCAACGCCTTCGCGGCCTCCAGGCCGAGCAGGCCGCCGCCGATGACCACGGCCGAGCGCCGCCCGCGTCCCGGCTTCTCGATGGCCGCCGCGCGGATCGCGTCGAGGTCCTCGATGGTCCGGTAGACGAAGCAGCCGGGCAGGTCGTGCCCGGGCACCGGCGGCACGAACGGCCGCGAGCCGGTGGCCAGGACCAGCGCGTCGTAGGAGACCGAGTCGCCGGACGCGGTGGTGACCGTCTTCGAAGCTCGGTCCACCGACACGACCAGCTTGCCCAGGCGGAGATCCACAAAGGAGTCGTCCGCGTAGTCCGAACCGGCCAGCGCGAGCGAAGCCGGGTCCCAAGTCTCCACGTAGGAGGTGAGCGCCACCCGGTCGTACGCCGGGCGCGGCTCCTCGGACAGGACGACGATGTGCCAAGTGCCGGAAGGGTCTTCCGCGCGCACCGCCTCCACGAGCCGGTGGGCGACCATGCCGTGTCCGGCGACGACCAGGGTGGGCATCTCAGACCTCCGCTCCCGCGAGCGCCAGACCGCGCTCACTCGTGGGCTGTTCGGCGGGCTTGCGCAGGTAGACCGCCCAGGTGACGGCGAAGCACAGCCCGTAGAAGACGAGGAACCCGATGAACGCGGGGATCCCGCTCTTGGCGTCGGCGAACGACTGCCGGAAGGCGAGGTTGATGAACAGGCCGCCCTCGGCGCCGATCGCGCCGGCCAGCCCGATCAACGCTCCAGACAGGCGGCGCGCCTTGAGCAGCTCGGCCGCCTCCTCCGCGCCGTTCGCGATGGCCGTGGCGGCCTTCGCCCGGAAGATCGCCGGGATCATCTTGTACGTCGAGCCGTTGCCGACGCCGGCGAGCACGAACAGCACGATGAACGCGATCGTGAACAGCGTCAGGGACTTCGACGTCGACGCGAGGATCAGCACGACCGTGGCCAGCGCCATCCCGATGAACGTGAAGAAGGTGATCTTGCCGCCGCCGACCCGGTCGGCCAGCCAGCCGCCCGCCGGCCGCGAGAGCGAGCCGAGCAGCGGGCCGAGGAACGTGACCGCCGCGGCCTGCAGCGGGGTGCGGCCGAACTGGTTCTGCAGCACCAGCCCGAACGCGAAGCTGTAGCCGATGAACGAGCCGAACGTGCCGACGTAGAGGAACGACATCACCCAGGTGTGCGGGTCCTTGACGACTTCGCGCATCGCCTTCGTGTCGCCGCGGACCGTGGCGAGGTTGTCCATGTAGAAGTACGCGCAGAGCGCGGCCACCACGACCAGCGGGATGTAGACGTAGAGCACGATCCGCGGTGCGGTCGCGCCCGCCGTGCCGATCACCAGCAGCCCGACCAGCTGGATCGCGGCGACGCCGAGGTTGCCGCCGCCGGCGTTGAGGCCGAGCGCCCAGCCCTTGTGCTTCTCCGGGTAGAAGGTGTTGATGTTCGTCATCGACGACGCGAAGTTGCCGCCGCCGACCCCGCCGAGTGCCGCGACCAGCATGAACGTGCCGAGCGACGTTCCCGGGTGCAGCACGACCGCGGCCAGGATCGTCGGGATCAGCAGCAGCAGGGCGCTGACGACCGTCCAGTTGCGACCGCCGAACTTCGCCACGGCGAAGGTGTAGGGCAGCCGCATCAGGCCGCCGATGAGCGTCGGCGTCGAGACGAGCAGGAACTTGTCGGCCGCGGAGAACCCGTACTGCGGGCCCATGAACAGGACGATGACCGACCACAGTGTCCAGACCGAGAAGCCGATGTGCTCGGCGAACACGGAGAACCAGAGGTTGCGGCGCGCGACCTTCTTGCCCGTCGCCTCCCAGAACTGCTCGTTCTCCGGTTCCCAGTGCTCGATCCAGTGCTTTCCTTGGTGTTGCACGGCGTTCTCCTCAGTGCGGGTCGAGTCGGTCATTGCGCCGCGAGCCAGCCGGCGATGCCGCCGACGGTGTCGGAACACCCGCCGCAGCCCGTCGTCGCTCGCGTGGCCCGCGCCAGTGCGGGAGTGTCGGTGGCCCCGGCCTTCCAGGCTTCGACCAGCCGGCCCTTGGTGACGTTGTTGCAGCGGCAGATCACCGCCGTCGCGGGCAGGTCGGCCGGGCTGGCCGCCGGGGCACTGCCGGTGGGCAGCGCGCGGCCCAGCAGGATCGCGAGGCGGTCGTCGGGCAGCAGGGTGCCGCGGTCGTGGAACTGGGTGATGGTCGCGGCCGCGTCGGGCAGGCCGAGCAGGATCGCGCCGGTGACGCGGTTTTCGCGGACGACGAGCTTGCCGTACCGCCCGCCGGTGGGGTCGTTGAAGGTCAGCACCTCGACGTCCGGGGTACCGGCGTCGAGCTGCGTCTCGCCCAGCGCGGCGAGGTCGATGCCGCGGGCCTTGAGCCGGGTGACGGCCGTGGTCCCGCGGTAGCGGGCGGCCGCGTTCGTGCCGGTCAGGACGTCGGCGAGGACCGCCGCCTGCTCCCACGCGGGCTGGATCAGCCCGGCCGGGGCGCCGGGGTGGCGGGCGCAGTCGCCGAGGGCGTGGATGCGGCCGTCGCTGGTGCGCAGGACGTCGTCCACGAGCACGGCGCCGTCGACGTCGAGGCCGGCTTCCGCGGCCAGCCGCGTCTCGGCGCGGACGCCGGCGGCGACCACGACCAGATCGGCGGGGACGAGCGTGCCGTCGTCGAGCTTGAGGCCGTCGCCGGGCAGGTAGCGGGCGGCGGTGGCGCCGAACCGGAACGTCACGCCCATGTCGGTGAGCTGCCGGGCCAGCACGTGCCCGGCGGCCGGGTCGAGCTGGCGTTCCATGACGTGCCCGAGCGGGTGCACAACGGTCACCTGGTTGCCGCGCCCGGCCAGGCCGCGGGCGGCTTCGAGGCCGAGCAGGCCGCCGCCGAGCACCGCGACCGGCGCGCCGTAGCGGGCGGCGTCGAGGATCTTGGCGCAGTCGTCGAGGCTGCGGAACGCGACCACGCCCGGTCCCGGCTCCAGCCCCTCGACCGGCGGGATCCACGGGTTGGCGCCGGTCGCGAGGACCAACGCGTCGTAGTCCACAGTGGATCCGTCGCCGAGTTCGACCCAGCGCTTCTCACGGTCGATCCTGGCGACGTCGACCCCGAGCCGCAGGTCGATGTTGTGCCGCGCGGCCCATTCGTCGTCGTGCAGGCGGACGCTCTCGGCGCTCATCCCGCCGGCGACGACGGCCGACAGCAGGACGCGGTTGTAGGCGGCGTGCTTCTCGGCGCCGAGCACGGTCAGGCGGACGCGTTCGGCGATCGGGTCGCGGCGGCGGATCTCGTCGGCCAGCCGGGCACCGGCCATCCCGTACCCGACGATGACGACTTCACGGGGGCTCATGCGGCACCATCCACAGTAGACAAGGAAACGGCACACACCTTGAACTCCGGCATCCGGCTGACCGGGTCGAGCGCCGGGTTGGTGAACAGGTTCGCGCGCTGCTCACCGGGGAAGTGGAACGGCAGGAACACGAGGTCGGGCTTGAGGCTCTGGACGAACCGGACCTTGGCGACCGTTTCTCCGCGTCGCGACCGGATCCGGGCAGGATCGCCTTCTTCCAGCCCGGCCCGCTTGGCCGTGTCCGGGTGGACCTCGACGAACACCGCCGGGACGACGTCGTTCAGCTCCTGGATGAGCCGCGTCTGCGCACCCGACTGGTAGTGCTGCAGCACGCGGCCGGTGGTGGCCTGCAGCGGGAACTCGTCGTCGGGCAGCTCGGCCGGTCCGGTGTGCTCGACGGCTGCGAACCGCGCGCGGCCGTCCGGGTGGGCGAAGGCGTCGAGGAACATCCGCGGAGTGCCGGGGTGGTCGTTCTCCGGGACCGGCCAGTGCAGGGCTTCCCCCGCGCGGAGCCGGTCGTAGCTGACGCCGGAGTAGTCGGCGATCCCGCCCTTGGACGCGATCCGCAGCTCCTCGAACGCCGTCTCGGCGTCGGTCGGGAACCGGTCCGCGGGCTGGCCGAGCCGGTCGGCCAGTCCACTGAGGACGTCCAAGTCGGACCGGACGCCGACCGGCGGGGCGATGGCCTTGCGCCGCAGCAGGATCCGGCCTTCGAGGTTCGTGAGCGTCCCATCTTCCTCGGCCCACTGCGTGACCGGGAGGACGACGTCGGCCAGCGCGGCGGTCTCCGAAAGCACGAAGTCGGCGACGACCAGGAAGTCCAAAGCGGACAGCCGGTCTTGGACGCGCTCCGATCGCGGCGCCGAGACGACGACGTTGCTGCCGAACACCATCAGCGCCTTCGGGCCCTCTTCGGTACCCAGCGCGTCGAGCAGCTCGGCGGCCGACCGCCCGGGCCCGGGCAGGCTGTCCGGGTCGACGCCCCAGACGCCGGCGACGTACTCGCGCGCGGCCGGGTCGTCGAGCTTGCGGTAGCCGGGCAGCTGGTCGGCCTTCTGACCGTGCTCGCGGCCGCCCTGGCCGTTGCCCTGGCCGGTGAGGCAGCCGAAGCCGGAGCCCGCGCGGCCGGGCAGGCCCAGCGAGAGGGCGAGGTTGATCCAGCCGCCGACGGTCGCGGTGCCGGTGGCGTGCTGTTCGGTGCCGCGGGCGGTGAGAATGTAGGCGTTGCGGGCAGTGGCGAGCTTGGTGGCGGCGAGGCGCATGTCGGCGGCCGAGACGCCGGTGACGCGCTCGGCGCGCTCCGGCCACCACGACGCGGCGATCCGCCACATCGCGTCGAAGCCGCTCGTCCGCCGGTCCACATAGGACTGGTCGAGGTGCCCGCCTTCGACGACGGCGTGCAGGATGCCCAGTGCCAGCGCGAGATCCGTGCCCGGCGCCGGCGCGAGGTGCAGGCTCGCCAGCTCGGCGGTCGGGGTGCGCCGCGGGTCGACGACGATCAGGTCGGCGCCGCGCAGGTGCTGGGTGAACGGCGGCATCGTCTCGGCCGGGTTCGCCCCGGCGAGCAGCACGACGTCCGCGTTCTTGAGATCGGTGACGGGGAACGGCATCCCGCGGTCCGCCCCGAAGGCTTTGGTGCCCGCGGCGGCGGCCGAGGACATGCAGAAGCGGCCGTTGTAGTCGATCTGCGAGGTGCCGAGCGCGACCCGGGCGAACTTGCCCAGCAGGTAGGCCTTCTCGTTGGTCAACCCGCCGCCCCCGAAGACCGCGACGGCATCCGGGCCGTGGAGTTCCTTCAGCTCGGCCAGTTTCCGCGCGACGAGGTCGAGAGCGAAGTCCCAGCTGCAGGGTTCGAGCGCGCCGTCCACCCGGATCATCGGGGTGGTCAGCCGCCGCGGCGAGGTCAGCAGCGAGCCGGACGTCCAGCCCTTCTGGCACAGGCCGCCGGCGTTCACCGGGAAGTCCCGCGGCGTCACGCGGACGCCGTCGAGGCGCATCCCGCACTGCAGCGCGCAGTACGGGCAGTGGGTGTCGACCTGCGGCACGGGCACCTCCTCGGCGGTTCGGGGATTGCCCTGACGCTAAGGAGGCCGTGTTAACCGGATTCGACCGAATGTTTCAGGCAGTTGACATTGCGGCGGGAATCACGAGCCCCCGGCGGTGAGGTGCGTGACCGGGGTCACCAGCCGTTCTGGTCCCGCAGCCGCCGCTCGAACCACCACGGCGACGTGCCGAGCGAATCGGGCAGGGTCCGGCTCGCGTACCGCCGGTCGGCGCGCGCCAGCACGGCACCGACCGACGCCCGGTCGCGGCGGGGCAGTTCGCTCAGCCTGAGGCCGAGGTCGGCCCGGGCGCCGACCGGGTCGCAGCCGGGACAGGAACAGTGCGGCCACGACGGCCGCGTCATGCGCCGCGTCCCGTGCAGCCAGGCCCGGAGCAGGTCGGAAACGGCGCCGGGCCACAGGCCGGCGTCCACTTCGGCGAAGGCGAGCTGCCGCTGAGCGCGGCGGGAGAGGTGGGGGATCTTGGCCGGCGGTGGCCCCGCGACGTCGAGCCGGCGGGTGCCACGCAAGCTTCCGGGCCGCCTACGCGGCATGGCCCTTTCGGCAGGAAGAGATCATGAGCTCAGCATCGCAGCCCGCCGCGCCCGTCACAAGATTCCGCTGACCTCGCGCGCCGCCACTCGCAGGCCGTCCAGCGAGGCCTGCGTCGACCGGGGGTTGAGGGAGTTCGACGCCAGCCGGAACAGGACCGCGCGCAGCAGCAGCTGCGGCCACTCCGGCAGGTGGGCCCAGCGCTCCAGCAGCTCCCGCGTCGCGCCGCCCCAGGCCAGGGCGTCCACCGCCACGATCGCCGCGCCGTACTCGCCCGGCCGGTAGTACGGGACGAAGTCGACGACGCCCGGGGCCGCGTCGCCGTCGAACAGCAGCCCGGCCAGCAGCTCGCCGTGGGCCACCTGCAGCGGCAGGCGGATCGGGCGGCGGGCGCCGGCGAGGACCTCGAACCAGCGGCCGCCCTTCGTCTCCTCCAGCGGGACCTCGAGCTCTTCCCACGCGACGCGGTCGGCGACGGCGTCGATATCGCGCCGGCCGGCGAGGAAGTCCGGCCGGGGCAGGCCGATGGTCGCGCGGTGCAGCTTCACCGCCGCCAGCACCGACGCGTCCCCGAGGTGCTCGGGGGTGCCCGAAACGAACCGGGAGGCCGTCCAGCCGCCGACGATCCAGCGGCCGTCGGTCGAGCGGACCGGCTTGGCGACGCGCAGGCCCGGCTCGTCGGCGTAGTCGAGCGCGCGGGCCGTCCACAGCGTCCTGGCCTTGTCGGTGACCGGCTTGAACACGAGGTCGCCGCTGCGCCACGCCGTCGAGTCCGGCAGCGGTTCGCCGCCGTCGTCAAGGCCGCCGAAGGCCGCGCTGACGTGCGCCGGAGGGCGTTCGAGGGTTGTCCGCACAACTGGTGACGGTACCCGGCCGGGTGGTCCACGATCGAGAAGACGCGCTGGTCACGCAGTGTTTTACGGGGTGCCCGGAATGTCGTGAAGGCCGCCTCCGAAGCCGGAGACGGCCTTCACGGACGACCACTGTCAGTAGGTCGGCAGGCTCGGGTCGATCTGCTTGGCCCAGGCCAGCACGCCGCCGCCGAGGTGCGTCGCGTCCTTGAAACCGGCCGCGTGCAGCGCGGCGAGCGCCTCCGCCGAACGCGCGCCCGACTTGCAGTGCAGGACGATCGGCTTGTCCTGCGGCAGCTCGGCCAGCGCCTCGCCCGAGAGGATCCGGTCCTTCGGGATCAGCGTCGCGCCCTTGATGTTGACGATCTCGTACTCGTGCGGCTCGCGGACGTCGATCAGGGCGAAGTTCTCGCCGCTGTCGAACTTGGCCTTGAGCTCGGCGGGCGTGATGGTGCTGCCCGTCGCGGCCTGGGCCGCCTCGTCCGAAACCACGCCGCAGAACGCCTCGTAGTCGATCAGCTCGGTGATCTTCGGGGTGTCCGGATCCTTGCGGATCTTCACCTCGCGGTACTTCATGTCCAGCGCGTCGTAGCTGATCAGGCGGCCGAGCAGCGGGTCGCCGATGCCGGTGATGAGCTTGATCGCCTCGGTCACCATGATCGAGCCGATGGACGCGCAGAGCACGCCCAGCACGCCACCCTCGGCGCACGACGGGACCATGCCCGGGGGCGGCGGCTCCGGGTAGAGGTCGCGGTAGTTGAGGCCCTTGCCGTTCGGCGCGTCCTCCCAGAACACGCTGACCTGGCCCTCGAACCGGAAGATCGAGCCCCAGACGTACGGCTTGCCCAGCAGCACCGCGGCGTCGTTCACCAGGTAGCGCGTGGCGAAGTTGTCGGTGCCGTCGACGATCAGGTCGTACTGCCCGAAGATCTCGAGCGCGTTCGACGAGTCGAGGCGCTCGGTGTGCAGGTACACCTTGACCAGCGGGTTGATCTCGGCGATCGACTCCTGCGCGGACGCGGCCTTGAGCTTGCCGACGTCGGACTGGCCGTGGATGACCTGGCGCTGCAGGTTCGACTCGTCCACGACGTCGAAGTCGACGATGCCGAGCGTGCCGACCCCGGCCGCGGCCAGGTACAGCAGCGCGGGGCTGCCGAGGCCGCCGGCGCCGATGACCAGGACCTTCGCGTTCTTCAGCCGCTTCTGCCCGGTCACCCCGACGTCCGGGATGATCAGGTGACGGCTGTACCGGGCCACCTCGTCCTTGGTGAGCTCGGCAGCCGGCTCGACGAGCGGCGGCAGTGCTGACATCGGGTCCTCCATCTCGCGCGGATCGCGTCCATCCCACTATGCACAACACGCGCAGGCAAATAAGGCTTCCCGGTTTCAGATGGTGGGAAGACCTACTGCGTTTTGGGAGTGGGGTTCGGCCAGGCGTTGGGGATGCAGGTGAGGCCGTCCTTGGCCACCTTGCCCTTGTCGCCGCCGGGGATGTCGTTGAGCATCGACACGTAGTTGTCGTCCACGCCGAAGGACTGCTGCATCATCACCGGCGCGGGCTGGTTCTGGCCGCCGCAGCCGACGTGCTGGTTGCCCAGTGCGTGCCCGACCTCGTGGTTGATGGCGTACTGCCGGTAGCCGGTCATGTCGGCGTTGAACGCCTTCGCGCCGCGGACCCAGCGGGCCAGGTTGATCAGCACGCGGCCCAGGCTCTTGCGGTAGCAGGACGCCTCGAACTTGATCTGGAAGCCGCAGGCGTCGGCCCGGTGGGTGGTGTCCGGCGTGGTGAGGCTCACCTTGAACGTCGGGTTCGGGAAGTTGGCGTCGACGCGCTGCAGCGCGATCTTGCCGTCCCAGGTCCAGCCCTTCTTGGGGTCGGACAGCGTGCCCTGGACGGCCGCCGCGAACGCGTCGTCGCCGGCGTAGCTGGCCGGGTCGATGCCGTCCTCGACCTCGATCGTGTAGGTGTACAGCTTCCCGGTGCCGACCTTGGGGCCGTTGCCCGGAACGACGTGCCACGTCCCGGCGCCGGCCTGGGTGAACGGGCTGCCCTCGGGCAGGTCGGCGGTCGGCACCTTGAGGTCGACCGGCGTGGCCGGGTTCTCCGGGATGGCCTGCTCGCCGTTGCCGTCGATCGCGCCGCCCGCCGCGTCGCCGCCCGCCGACTCGACGTTCGCGGGGGCGCCCTGCTCGGCGATCGGCTCGGCCGGGCTGTTCGCGGTGTTGAAGACGACGAGCACGGTCAGCACGACGAGGATCGGCAGGGCGTAGACGCGCCAGCCGTAGGTCTTGGTGAACTTCGAGAGGCCGGCCTGCGGCGGCTCCGGCTTCTCGCGCGGAGTCTCGGCCTGCGGCTTCCAGGAGGCGCTCAGCGGCTCGGCGCTGGTCCGGCGCCCGCCCGGGCGGTAGCGGTCCTCGCCGACGCGCTGGGCGGGCTGCCGGGCGGGGCGGTACTGGCCGGTCCGCGGGGTGTCTTCGGGCTCCGGGGCGCGGCGGGCCGACGCGCGGTGGGGAGCCCGCCGATCTTCGCCTCGCGCGTCGTGCTTCACCCGGTCCACCGCACCAGGGTGCCACAGCGCCACCGAACCGTTATCGGCGACTGGCGGTCCACCCGGGGATTGTTGTCGCCCGATCGGGCTACCAGGTGCCGGCCTCGACGTGCTCCCACATGCCGAGCACGGCCTTCGCCACGACGATCGGACGCTCCATCTGCGCGACGTGGCCCGTCCGCGGCAGGACGAGCAGCCGGGCCCGCGGGATCACCCGGGCCGTCCGCGTGGCGCGGCGCACGGAGATGACCCGGTCCTCGCGGCCCCAGACCACCAGCGTCGGCGCCCGCACCCGCGGCGCCGCCGACCAGAGGGACGCCTTCCCGAGCGTCGACCACGCCCGGAAGATCGCGAACGTGCTGCGGGCCATGGCCGGCGCGGCCCAGGTGAACCCGGCGCGGGCGCCGTGCTCGTCGGCCAGCTCGTCCAGCCGGCTTTCCGGGAACCGCGACGGGTCGGCGAAGCACAGCTTGATCACCTGCGCGGCGCGTTCGCGCGGGCCGAGGGCGGCCAGCTGCGCCCGCACCCGCGCGCCGACCAGCGGCAGGTACGCCAGCGCCATCCGCGGGTCCGACAGCCGCCGCGGGTCGACGCGGCGGTCCGGCATCGCGGGCGAGATCAAGGTCAGCGTCTTGACCAGCTCGGGACGGCGTTCGGCGATGAGCAGCGCGATCGCCCCGCCCATCGAGTTGCCGAGCAGGTGCACCGGCGCGCCGACGTCCTCGATGTGCCGCGCGACGACCTCGGCGTGGGCCTGGAGGCTGAAGTCGAAGCCCTTCTCGGGCTCCGAATAGCCGAAGCCGGGCAGGTCGGGCGCGGTGCCGCCGGCGACCGGCGCGAGGAGCGCGGCCAGGTCGGTCCAGTTCGTCGACGAGCCGCCGAGACCGTGCACGTAGACCGCCGGAACGCCGTCCGGGCCGGGCGTGCGGCGGACGTTCAGGCGGGCCGTGCCGACTTCTTCGAAAGTCGCCGGCCACGGCGGGAGGATCGGCTCCAGGGCGGGTAACTCCCTGGTCGAGAGGGGCACGTGGGTGAGGGGCACCCGCGTCGTCACGGCGGCGTTCACGGGTCCAGGATGCCCGACACTTGGCAAGGCATACATACCGGCGAGTAATCTTCAGGACGACTTCACGCGGTGGCGACCCCGCCCGTCGAAGGTGTGAAGACGGGAGGATGGGCATGACGGAGATGACGCGGCTGCAGCAACGTGGGGTGCGCCTGCCCCGGACCGAGCGCCGGGCCCAGCTCCTCGCCGCGGCGCAGCGGGTCTTCGCCGAGAACGGCTACCACGCCGCCGCCATGGACGAGATCGCCGAGGTGGCCGGCGTCAGCAAGCCGGTGCTGTACCAGCACTTCCCCGGCAAGCTCGATCTCTACATCGCGCTGCTGGAGAGCCACGTCGACGAGCTGGTCAAGCGCGTGCAGACGGCGCTGGACTCCACCACGGAGAACCGCCAGCGCGTCCCGGCGACGGTCGGCGCGTTCTTCGACTTCGTCAGCAACGACGCGGGCGCGTTCCGGATGGTGTTCGAGTCCGACCTGCGCGGCGAGCCGGCGGTCCAGGAAGCGGTCGACCGCGCGACGTCGGCGAGCGTGGACGCGATCACGGAGACGATCACGGCGGACGCGGGCCTCGACGAGGACAAGGCACGGCTGCTGGCGGTGGGCCTGGTCGGGATGAGCCAGGTCAGCGCGAGGTTCTGGCTGCAGCACCACCAGTCGATGAGCCGCGAGGAAGCGGTCGCGCTGACGGCCAACCTGGCGTGGCGTGGCATCGGTGGTGGCTTCCCGCTCAAGGACTCCTGACCCGCCGAAGCGGCACTTCCCCGGGGAAGTGCCGCTTCGCGGTCAGCGGGTGGCGGCCACCCGGACCAGCGCGCTGATCCTGCGGGCGACCTCGAACGGACGCTCCTGCGGCAGCATGTGCCCGGCTCCCGGGAACCGGACGAACTCCGCGTGCGGCAGCTCGTCCGCGATCACCTTGGCGTGCGCCAGCGGGCAGAGCCGGTCCTTCTCCCCCGCGAGCACCACCGACGGGACGTCGCACAGCGCGCCCAGGCCGCCGACGCCGCGGTGGGCCGCGATCGCGTCCAGGAACATCCCCGCGCTCGCCGGGTGCGCGCTGAGCAGCTGCTCGACGACGCTGTCCACCTGCTCGCGCCCCGGACGAAGACCGAAGACGAGCCGTCGGGCGCCCGAGCGGACCATCCCCGGGCGCAGCCGCAGCGTGTCCGACCGGAGCCGGGCGAGCAGGCGGGCCACCCGCGGCTCGAAGCGCGTTACACCCCGGCCGACCAGGCCCGGGAAGCCCAGCGTCAGCTGGTCCATGTCCCCCGACGACGTCGCGACGAACGCCGCGCCCGCCAGCCGCTCGCGGACGAGAGCGGGGTGCCGTTCGGCGAGCACCATCAGCGTCATGCCGCCCATCGAGTGCCCGGCCAGCACCAGCGGCCCTTCCGGGACGCGGTCGGCGATCAGCTCGGCCAGGTCGTCGGCGAGCCGGGCGATCGACGCCGAGCCCGCGCGGGCGTGCGCCGAGCCGCCGTGGCCGCGCAGGTCGTAGCGCAGGACGCGCACGCCGGGGTCGAGGTGCGGCAGCACGAAGTCCCACGTCCGGTGGTCCTGCGTCCAGCCGTGCACCAGCACCAGCGTCACGGCCGAATCGGCCGGGCCCGACTGCGACACGTGCAGCGCGGCGCCGTCGCTCGCGACGAACCGGTGACCGAGCGACGGGTCCCGGAGCCGCGACGCGGTCGTCACCGGCCCGCCGGGAGCAGGAACGACTTGCGCCAGAAGTACTTCCCGGGCAGCCCGACCAGGCCGGACTCCTCCAGGAACGGCATGATCTTCTCCCCTGCCCACGCGATGGTCCCCTGCCAGTGCGGGTTGTTCAGCGCCGCTTCGACGCCGTCGCGCGGCCGGATGCCGACCGCCTTGTAGACGTTCGGGTTGATGAACGCCCGCGTCACGAAGTACGAGATGAGCGCGATGACGAACTGCTGGTAGCCGATCTCGGCCTTCGACAGCTTCGCCATGCCGCGAGTGACCTCTTCGCGGGCGAAGGTGACGTGGCGCGCCTCTTCGAGGACGTGGATCCGGTTGACCATCCGGACCAGCGGCTGGACGCCGTCGTCGTTCATCTGCTCGCGCTGCAGCCGGTCCAGGACCTCCTCGGCCACCAGGATCGCGCCGTAGCGCGCCGGGCCGTAGGAGATCGTGGGCATCAGCTTCGCCAGCTTCCGCAGCCACGGCACCGGGCCGTAGGCGGGGCAGCCGATCCGCGTCGCCATCCGCGCGAACATCGTCGAGTGCCGGCACTCGTCGGCGATCTCGGTGAGGGCGAACTGCGCGTGCGCCGACGTCGGGTCCTGCTCGTAGACCTCCTTGAGCAGCATCTGCATCAGGAGGATCTCGAACCACAACCCGGTCGTCGCGACGCTCGCGACCTCGTGCTTGCCCAGCTCGATGCGCTGCTCGGGGGTCAGCTTGTCCCAGAGTTCGGTGCCGTAGAGCGAAGAGCGCTCGTCGAGGATGAAACGCTTGCCCTCGACCAGGGGCGCCGCCCAGTCGATGTCGACGTCCGGGTCGTAGAACTTGTTGGCCGACGACTTCAGCAGGCGGTCCGCGGTCTTTTCGCGATCCGGTTCCTTCAGCGTCCGCGTCATCGCCGACACCCCTTCCAACATGTAACTTGAGGTAACAGTTACCTCTGGTAGCATGACCCTGGTGATCGAACGTGTCAAGCGCTCCGGCAAGCCGTCCAAGCACTCGTCGCGCGACGAGGAGGCGACCGGCGATGCCCGGCGCGACCGCTGGCGCAAGCACCGGATCGCGCGGCGCAAGGAGTTCGTCGAGGCCGCGCTGCGGGCGCTCGACACCCACGGACCGGACCTCGGCATGGAGGACGTCGCCGCGGAGGCCGGTGTCACAAAACCCGTGCTGTACCGGCACTTCGACGACAAGGCCGACCTGTACGTGGCCCTCGGCCAGCGCGGCACGGAGATCCTCTTCGAGCGGCTGATCCCGGCGATCAACGCCGAACTGGCGCCGGTGCCGCGGATCCGGATGGCGCTCGACGCGTTCTTCACGGTCATCGAGGAACACCCGAACCTGTACCGGCTGCTGGCGCACGGGCGGCCGGAGAAGCCGGTCTCGTCGGACGTCGTGGCCGAGGACAAGGAACTGATCGCGACGGCGCTGACCGCGCTGCTGGGCGACTACATGCGGATGTTCAACATGGACTCCGGCGCGGCCGAGCCGTGGGCGCACGGCATCGTCGGCATGGTCCAGAACACGGGCGAGTGGTGGCTCGGCCGCCGCTCGATGGGCCGCGACGCGGTCGTCGAGTATCTGACGCAGATCATCTGGGCGGCGATCGACGGGCTGACCCGCCAGAACGGCGTGGTCATCGACCCGAACCTGCCCCTGGAAGCCAACAAGGTGGTCCAGCTGGGCCGCGCGGAGTCTTCGGAGTCCTTGGAGGAGACGTCATGAGCGAGCACGACGAAGACGGCTACAGCGGCGAGGCGACCTTGGTCGTCGACGGCGTTTCCCTGACGACGACGGTGGAGCTGCGCGGCTACTTCCAGCCGATCGACGGCTTCTACCGCTGGTACGGGCGGGTCGCGGTGAACGAGGAGCTGACGAAGCTGGCCGGCGGCAAGAAGAAGCCGGTGTCGATCCAGGCCGGTTCGTACGCGGCCGACGGGGAGCTGTCGGACCCGGACCCGTGGGGGCGCTACCGGATCATGGGGACGAGCACCCCGCCGTTCCACGTGCCGACGTCGCTCGAGGAGCTCAACGCCTGAAAGCCGGGGCGGCCGACCCGCGCGGCGGCCGACCCGGCCGGATCAGGGGTGGCGCGGGCCGGGCAACGGGCCCGGCAGCTCACGCCCGGGCAGCCAGCCGTTCGGGATGTCCGTCGCGCGCCACTTGCGGACGCTCAGGCGCACGGCGGTGACCGGGGCTGCCAGGAACGGCCCCGCCTCGGGCACCTTCGCGACGAGCAGGTCGCGCACCAGCGCGTCGTCGTCGGCCGGGACGACCTCGGCCAGCGCCTGGGCCTGCAGGAACGGCTGCATCGGCGAGCCCGTCGACACCACCACCGAGACGACCGGGTTCTCGCGGACGGCGGCCAGCGTGCGGCCCCGATCCTCGAGGACGAGGTTCAGCGTGAACGGTCCGCTCTCGGCGAAATACACGCCGCCGACCCACGGGCCGTCGCTGCCCGAGGTCGCGAGGAACATCGACTTGTGCGCGGAGAGGGTGTTCCGCACGAGATCCGCCACGTCGCTCGCCATCGGCTCGACAGTGGTCATGCTGGGTGCTCCTGGGGGTCGTGGCGTCCGGGTCCCGTGACACCGGATCGCTCGCCGAAGTTAGGCGGCGGAATCGCGACACACCAAGGAGAACCGACCGATCCGGTGAACCCCGGAGCGCACGAAGGCCACCCCGGGCGGTCCCGGGGTGGCCTTCGAGTGGCTACGGGTCAGTCGCCGACGCCGAAGCCGACCTTGCGGACGTCGGACGGGGCGATCTCGACGTACGCGATGCGGTCGGACGGGACGATGTACTTGCGTCCCTTCTCGTCGCTGATGCGGAAGAGCCCGTCACCGGCCGTCAGGGCCTCGGCGACCAGCTTCTCCACCTCTTCGGGAGACTGGCCACTGGACACCACCAGCTCGCGCGGCGTGTCCTTGATGCCGATCTTGACCTCCACGTGGGACCTCCGCTGGAAATTCGTAAGGGATGTGCTCGGCAAGGCTAACCGAACGGGCTCGTTCCGGTGGCGCATGTCCGCACCTGACCGCGTCGTCACTTCCGGGTACTCCATCGGGATCAGCCCAGGCCGAGCGCCTGCATGCGCTTGGTGTGCCCCTGTTGCAACCGCCGGAACAACGCGGCAATTCCGGAGAGGTCACCCGAGCCGCCGATGATCAGCTCGGCCAGCCCGTCGCGCTCGGCGACGACGTACTGGGCCTGGGTCAGCGCCTCGCCGAGCAGGCGGCGCCCCCACAGGGCGAGCTTGTCGCGGGTCTTGGGGTCGGCTTCGATGCCGGCCGCGACTTCGCGTTCGGCGAACGCCGAGTGGCCGGTGTCGGCCAGCACGGTGAGCACGAGGTCCTTGGTCTCCGGGTCGAGCCAGCTGGCGATCTCCCGGTAGAGGTCGGCGGCCAGCCCGTCGCCGACGTAGGCCTTGACCAGCGACTCCAGCCACGACTTGGGCGGCGTCGAGGCGTGCCAGGCGTCGACCTGGGCCACGAACGGCTCCATCGCGTCTTCGATCTTGACGTCGTGCGCGGCCAGGTGCTGGGCGAGCAGGCCGTAGTGACCGATCTCCGCGGCCGCCATCTGCGCCAGCGCGGCCCGCCCGGCGAGCGTCGGGGCGCTGCGCGCGTCTTCGGCCATCCGGTCGAACGCGGAAAGTTCGAGGTAGGCGATCACACCCAGAAGGTCTACGACGCCTTCGGGAGTCTCTTTCGGCTCGGTCACGGGGGCAGGGTATCGCCGAAGCACCCGGGCGTGTCGGGACGAGACCGATCACACTGGTTCCGGCGTGCCGGGTAGTGTCGAAAAACTGCTGACCAGGTACACTGCGGATGATATCGAAGCTTCCGTACGCCATACCGGCGTCGGGATCAGGCAGGTCACGTGGCTTGCCGACGTACTGCAATGTGCGTGCACGCCTCTTCCGGCATTCCCGGGACGGACCGGTTCCGCGCTCAAGATCAGCGCCAGGGACCAGGGTTTACTCCCGGTCGAGTGTCGAGCGGACCCAGGGCTGTGCGCGCTGGTCACGAGAGAGGCGATCACCCTGACCGCAGAAATTCCCACAACCGAACAGTCCCCCGCCGTCGCGCTGGAACACAGCGAGACCGGTCCGGCCGCGCTCGACACCTCGCACCCGCTCCAGGCGGGCGTCGAGGTCGAGCCCGAAAACCCGACCTTCGCGTCCTTCGGCGTCAAGCCGGAGATCGTCAAGGCCCTCGGCGAGGCCGGCATCGAGCGCACCTTCGCGATCCAGGAGCTCACCCTGCCGCTGGCCATGGCCGGCGACGACCTCATCGGCCAGGCCCGCACCGGCATGGGCAAGACGCTGGGCTTCGGCGTCCCGCTGCTGCACCGCGTGCAGGTCCCCGGCGACGGCACCCCGCAGGTGCTGGTCGTGGTGCCGACCCGCGAGCTGTGCATCCAGGTCGCCAACGACCTCAAGGGCGCCGGCAAGCACCTCGGCATCCGCACCCTCGCCATCTACGGCGGCCGCCCCTACGAGCCCCAGATCGAGGCGCTCCGCAAGGGCATCGACGTCGTCGTCGGCACCCCGGGCCGCCTGCTCGACCTGGCCGAGCAGCAGCACCTGGTGCTGGGCAAGGTCCGCGGGCTGGTGCTCGACGAGGCCGACGAGATGCTCGACCTGGGCTTCCTGCCCGACATCGAGCGCATCCTCCGGATGGTGCCGGACGAGCGGCAGACCATGCTGTTCTCGGCCACCATGCCCGGCCCGATCATCACGCTGGCCCGCACGTTCCTGCGCCAGCCGACGCACATCCGCGCCGAAGAGAACGACGCGAGCGCGATCCACGAGCGCACCACCCAGTTCGTCTACCGGGCGCACTCGATGGACAAGCCCGAGGTGATCGCCCGCGTCCTGCAGGCGAAGGACCGCGGCCTGACGATGATCTTCAGCCGCACCAAGCGCACCGCGCAGAAGGTGGCCGACGACCTGGTCGAGCGCGGCTTCGCGGCCGCCGCCGTACACGGTGACCTCGGCCAGGGCGCCCGCGAGCAGGCACTGCGCGCGTTCCGCTCCGGCAAGGTCGATGTGCTGGTCGCGACCGACGTCGCCGCCCGCGGCATCGACATCGACGACGTCACGCACGTCATCAACTACCAGTGCCCGGACGACGAGAAGACCTACGTCCACCGCATCGGCCGCACCGGCCGCGCGGGTCGCACCGGGGTCGCGGTCACCCTCGTCGACTGGGACGAGATGCCGCGCTGGAAGCTGATTTCGGACACCCTCGGCCTCGACAAGCCGGAGCCGGTGGAGACGTACTCGTCGTCGAAGCACCTGTACGAGGACCTGGGCATCCCCGAGGGCACCACCGGCAGGCTGCCGCTGGGCAAGCGCACCCGCGCCGGCCTGGGCGCCGAGGTCGAAGAGGACCTGGGCGGCAAGCGCCGCGGCCCGCGTGGCCGGGGCAAGACCGAGGACACCCCGGCGGAAGACGCGCCGCGCAAGCGCAACCGCACCCCGCGCAAGCGGACCCGCGGCGGAGCGCGGTCGGCCGAGGGGATCGAGGCCGCGGACAACGCCGCCGCCGCTTCGCCGGACGAGGCCCCGGCCTCGGAGGGACGCACCCGGTCGCGTCGCCGCACCCGCGGCACCGCGCCCGAAGCGACCGGCCCGGCCACCGAGAAGGAAGCCGGCGACAACGCCGAGCGGCCCGCTCGGCGGCGCCGCCGTCGCCGTCCCGCCGCGACGTCTGATACACCTGCGTCGGCAGACTGAACCTGAGCGCGGGGGTCCGGGCACGTGAGCGACGACGTCGAGAAGGCGCCTGAAGACGCGCCCGAAGAGACCCCCGAGTACGGCTCGGAGGACGTCCTCGAGGACGTCGAAAGCACTCCGCCCGCCCCGCGGGTCAAGGCGCGTCGTTCGCCTTGGAACCGCGGGCGGGACCGGGTGATCGCGGCGCTGGTCGCGGTCACCGCGGTCGCCGTCGCGCTGGTGGTCGGCGTGACGAGCGACAGCGCGGCGACCGACCGGACCGAGGCGGCGGCACCCCCGCCGTTGCCGGCGGCGCCGGACAAGGTGCCCGGCTCGCTGGCCGAGATCTGGAGCGCCCGCAGCGGCGCGACCCCGGTCCCGGTGGTGGCGGGCGACACCGTGGCGACGGCGGACGGCGGCGAGGTCGCCGCCCGCGACCCGCTGACCGGGCAGATCCGCTGGCACTACACGCGTGACCTGCCGTTGTGCACGGTGAACGAGACGTGGGGGCGGCTGAACGCCGTCTACCACAAGACCGAGAACTGCAGCGAAGTCACGCAGCTCGACCCGGGCACCGGGCGGATCACGGCGCAGCGCAACGGCAACGCGGAGCTGGGCACGCGCCTGGTCGGCGACGGTTCGCACGTGACCGCGACGGGCAAGAAGCTGCTGACGACGTGGCGCGACGACCTGGTGCAGAGCGCCGAGTACGGCCAGGTCCCGGCGCTGGTCAACGCGGGCAAGCAGCCCCGCACCGGCTGCACGTACGGCACGGTCGCGGCGGCGTCGGGCAAGGTCGGCGTCATCGAGCACTGCCCGGGCGACCCGGCCGACCGCCTGACGGTCTACAAGGCGGCGCCGGAGAAGGACGACGAGCCATCGGTGTCGTTCAGCAGCGTCCTGGCGGGCAAGCGGGCGCGTGTGATCGCGATGTCCGGCGACCTGACGGCGGTGGTCCTGCCGGACCAGAAGCTGATGGTGGTCTACAACGGCGACGGTTCCCAGCGCGCGGCCTACCCCCTGGACGTCCCGGCGGCCGACCTGGCGGCGGATCCCCCCGGCGGCGTCGAGGCCACGACCCAGACGGCGCAGAACCTGTACTGGTTCAGCGGGTCGAAGGTGGTGGCGTTGTCGCGTGACGACCTTTCGCCCCGGTGGACGCTGAGCAGCGCTTCGGGCCCGGGGATCATGTTCGCCGCGCAGCTGGTGGTCCCGATCAAGGGCGGCCTGGCGGTGCTGAACGAGAACGACGGTTCGACCATCCGCACGGTGGGCGTGGACCGGCGCGGTTATGCCGGAGTGGTCCGGCTGGGCGCGGCGGGCCCGGTGCTGCTGGAAGAACGCGGCGACACGCTGACCGCCCTGAAGTAGGGCCACAGGCAGGCGACTTCACCGCGCGCGTGATCGGGCGGGCTTCGCGCGTGTCTGCGCGGGCATCACGCGTGATGGGAGGGGCATCACGCGCGAGCCGGGCTCAGGTGAGCCAGAAGAGGGTCAGGGCCGAGACCGTGAACAGCACGACCGCGAGGCCGGCGCCCACGGCCGGGGCGCCGTTGCGGCGGTCCGCGACCCGCTGGGCCAGCAAGGCCAGGATCGCCGCCACCGGGTGACCGATCAGCAGGACCGCGCCGGGGCCCGGGGCGCCCGTGTTCAGGTCGATCCCCGCCACCACCAGGACTCCGATGGCCAGGACCGTGAGCCCGGCGGCGAGTGAGCCGGTGAACCCGCGCCACCAGCGGCCGCCTTGCTTCGCGGGCGCAGCGGGTTCAGCGGGCGCGGCGGGCTCTTCGGACGCGTCCGGCGGCTCGGGCTCGACGCGTTCCTGGGGAACCGTCTGCTCCTCGCCCGGCTCAAGCGCGATCGGCTCGGTCTGCTGCCGCGGAACCACCGGCTCGGCGCCCGCGGGCAGGGGCACCGTGGCCAGCTCGTCGGTCTCCGGTGAAGCCACTTTCCCTCCCTGTCACGGCGCGAGCAGGTCCCACGGCTGCATCTGCGGGGCCGCTTCCTGCCCCGCCTTGCAGCTCGGCCTGAAGTCGCACCAGGCGCAACGGCGGTCCGGGCGGGCCGGGAACAGCACGTCCCCGTCGCCGCCCGCGTCCAGGGTATCCGTGGCCAGCCTGAGGTCTCCGGCGGTCTCTTCGGCGCGTTGCAGCTGCCGCCGCAGGCTCTCCGGCGTGTGCTCGGCCGCCGCGATCGTGCCGGTCGGGAGGTGGTGCAGCTCCACGGTCGTGCACGGCATCCGCAGCGTCCGCGCCGCCGCCACCGCGTACAGCGCCAGTGCCTGCGACGCGCGGGCCTCGTACTCGTCCGGCGGACGGCGTCCGGTTTTGTAGTCCACGATGACCAGTTCACCGTCACGGGCGTCGATGCGGTCCGCGCGGCCCTCGATGATCATCGACGGCTTCTCCCCCGGCGTCGCGCTGACCGGTGCCGACACCCAGCGCTCGAGGCCGACGGGGTCGTGCGTGACGTCGTTGTCCTCGACGTACTCCGCCACCCACCCCTTCGCGCGCGCCCGGTAGCGCGCCGCCTGCTCGTCGCTCTCGAAGCCCGCGTCCTTCCAGAACTCCGCCACCAGCGCCACCGCGCGCTGCGGCACGCGCTTGAGCACCGGCAGGTCGAACAACGCCCGCAGCGCGTTGTGCACCACCGCGCCGAGCGTGCTGTGCGCCCACGGCCCCGTGCGTTGCGGGGTAGGCCGTTCGAGGTACGCGAGCCGGTACCGGCGCGGGCAGTCGTCGAAGGTGGCCAGCCTCGCCGGCGACACCTTCGTGAGCCGCACCGGTTGCGCCACGCCGAAGTCGAACCCCATCTGCTCCTTCACGGCTGCCACGCTACGCACCACCACCGACACTTTCCGCGCGGGGCGAGGCCGCCCCGCGCGGAAAGTGCGGCTACCGCACCACCAGGACCGTGTGCGTCCCGCCGGAAACGGCCAGCGCACCGCCGGCCGCGGCCCGCATCGGGCGCCCGTCGAGCAGCACCAGCCGGCCGCCCGGGACCACCAGCGAACCGGACGTCCCGCGCGGTGCCGTCACCGTCAACGAGAACACCGAACCCTGCTGGGTCCACGAAGCCGACACCGCGCCCTTCGGCGTCGGCACCGCTCCCCTCGCCCAGGCAACGGAACCCGGGTGCGGCGAAACCGTCCACGTCGCGAAGCCCGGCGAAGTCGGCGAGACGCCCAGCAGCTCGTTCGTCAGAGCGGGCACGACCCCGGTCGACCAGCCGTGCGCGGCCGACGTGTAGCCCTGCTCGTAGTGCGATCCGCCGTCGCCGATGCCTTCCCACGCCGTGATGCCCGGGTCGTGGGACGCCATCCAGCCGTACATCCGCTTGATCTGGTCGATCGCCGACGTCGCCTGCCCGGTCCGGAACCGCGCCTGGATCTCCGGGAACGACGTGAACGCGTACACGCGCTTCGTCCCGTCACCGACGAGAGTGTCGTTGTCCATGAACGGATTCCCGTACGGCAACGCCCCGGCCGCGAGCCGCGCCAGCGACGACGTGGCCTGCGCCGGCGACGCGATCCCCGCGACGATCGCCTGGCTGTTGCCGTCCTGGCCGTGGCGCACGGCGCCCGTCCCCGAGTCGAGGTACGCGCCCGCCGCCGGGTCCCACAGGTACTGGTTCACCGCCGCCGCGACGCCGGAAGCCCGCGAAAGCCACCGATCCGCGTCGGACGTGTGCCCGGTCGCCCGAGCGAGCCCGGCTGCGCCTTGAAGCGCGCGGACGTACAACGCGTTGTAGTACGTCACTTCGCCGGTACGCGGCAGGAACGCGTAGTCGCCGTAGCCGCCGGTGCCGTTGAGGCCCTTCGAGAGCAACCCGCGCGAATCGGTGACCGACGGGTACCACGCGTCAAGCGTCTTCACGAGGTTCGAGTAGTACGAAGACGCGTACGCGGTGTCGCCCGTGTAGAGCACGTAGTCCCAGCTCGACGTCACCCACCAGAGCGGATAGTCGAACAGCGGCAAGGTGTAGTTGTTGATCGACGCGGGCGGGATCCAGCCGTCCGCGCGCTGGTGGTCGGCCAGGTCGGCGAGCACGTTGCGCGCCGCGGTGCCGTCCTGGTGGGTCAGGTACTGCGTCAGCCCGGACACCGCGACGTCGCCGACGTACGGGTCCCGGTCGCGCTTGGCGCCGTCGTGCAGCACCAGTTTCCCGTCCAGTGAAGGCGAGAACGCACCGCGTGGGTCCACATCGGACTCGCGGAAGGTGTCCATGCCCAGCTCGTTCGTGTAGGACGCGGCGTACCAGTAGCGGTTCAGGGCGTCATCGGACGACTCGAACCAGCCGCGGTAGCTGCTCGGGGTCCCGAGGAACGGCGTGAAGTCGAGCGAGACGCCGTTGATCCGCACCTCACCCGACGGCTGCGTGAGCGGCGCGTCCGACGCGAGCGCGTCGAGGCTGATCCGCAGGTAGCGGAAGCCGCGCAGGCCGTCCGCGCACACCCGGGAACCGGCCGCGCAACCCTTGGTGTCCCGCCAGACGGTCGGCGTCGCGGGCACGGCGATCTGGTCGCTGCCCGGCCCGCCGGAGAAGTCCGAGCGCGAGAAGTCGGACCGTTCGCCCAGGTACTGCTGGGTTTCCGAGGTCGACACCCGGACGCCGGGGTGGTTCGCCGACGCGCCCGCGAACGAGATCTTCGGGTACCCCGCGACGACCTTGCCGAAGTCGACCACCGCGACCGGCACCGGCGGGTCGGCGACCAGGCCGGGCCAGACCTCGGTGACGCGGCTGAACTCGCCCGAAGGCGTGCTCTGGTCCTTCGTGACGGTGATGCGGACCTGCGCGGTCGTCACCGGCCGGTCGAAGGTGACCGCCCGCTGGACGGCGGTGTTGCCACTCACCGAAGCCGCGACGCGCCAGGCGCCGCCGTCCAGCACCTCCACCGTGTAGTCCTGCGGCACACCGTCCACACTGGACAGAACGGTGACGCCGGGGAGCGCCACCGACGCGGCCGAGGTGATGGTCAGGACGTCCGGGTAGGCGCCGATCGTGTCGTCGTTCCAGAACGTGTCGAGGTTGCCGTCGACGGCGTTGCCGGGCGCGTACGTCCGCGGCTGGCCGTTCCCGCCGTTGTTCGGCGCGTGGAACGACGACGCGGCCGCCGTGGTCCCCGCGGGCCAGGCCGGCTTCGGCGGCGGCGCCTGGCGCTTGAACGTCGTGACGCCCCGGCCGAGCAGGCCGTCCGGGTTCGTGACGTCGCCGGTGGTGGACAGGACCTTCACCGGCCGCACGTCCCGGCTCGTCGGCGCGACGACGTACTTCTGCCAGCTCGGACCGGGCAGGGCGGTCGCCGCCGGCGCCGCGACCACGCCGCTCGCCACCAGGACCGTGACCGGCAGGATTGCTCTGAGCCACTTCATCGAGGCCTCCGCAAGGCGTTTGAATCGTTTCAAGCGCTGGGCTGGGATTCAATCTGCGGGAGGCGTGCCAACGATGTCAACGAACCCGCCGGTTCCTGTCCGGCAGGACAACCCGAAAGGCGGGGTCAGCTGCCGCCGGCGATGAAGCCCCGGACGGAGTTCGCGACGAGCTCCACGGCGATGGCCGCGAGCAGCAGGCCGGCGACCTTGGCCAGCAGCGTGATGCCGCTTTCCTTGATCAGCCTAATGACGACGCCCGAGTAGCGCATGCAGATGTAGATCACGAAGTGCGTGGTCACGATCGCCAGCGCCAGCGCGATGTACGCGCCGATGTGCCCGTCGGCCTGGCGGACGAACACGATGGTCGCGGCGATCGCGCCGGGCCCGGCCAGCAGCGGCGTGCCGAGCGGCACCAGCGCGACGTTGACATCCTCCGCGGCCGCCTCGGGCTCGTGGCCGCTGCCGGTGAGCAGCTGCAGCGCGATGAGCAGGAGCAGCAGGCCGCCGGCGCCCTGCAGCGCCGGGATGCCGATGCCGAGGTAGGCCAGGATCGCCTGGCCGGCGACCGCGAACAGGCTGATGACCAGCAGCGACACCAGGACGGCCTGCCGGGCGGCGCGCGCCCGCGTCGCCAGCGGCTTGCGGCCGACCAGGCTCAGGAACACCGGCACCGTGCCGGGCGGGTCCATGATCACGACCAGGGTGATCGTCGCGCTCATGAAGAGCTTGGCGTCGAAGAAGTCGGCGATCGCCATGTCAGCTCTTCACGACCTGGAAGCCGGTCGCGCGCGCGACGAGCTCCTCGAGCTGCCCGGGGTCGGTGGTGCACTCGCCGAGCGCGATCGTCTTGTTCGTGCCGTGGTAGTCGCTCGACCCGGTGACGAGCAGGCCGAGCTCGCCGGCCAGCGCACGGGTGCGGGCGCGCGTCGGCGCGTCGTGGTTGGGGTGGTCGGCCTCGACGCCGGTGAGCCCGTGCGCGGCCAGGCCGGCGAGGGTCTCTTCGCTGATCGTGGCGCCGCGGCTGAAGGCGAAGGGGTGCGCGATGACCGTGACGCCGCCGGCCGCGGCGATCATGTCGATGGCTTCCTCGACCGGCGTGTCGCGGCGGGCGACGTAGTAGCCGCGGCGCGGGCTGAGGTAGTCGGCGAAGGCCTCGTCGACGGACTTGACCAGCCCGGCCCGGACCAGCGCCTGGGCCAGGTGCGGACGCCCGGGCGGCGAGTCCTCGGGGAGCAGGCCGAAGATCTCGTCGGCGTCGATCGGGAGGCCGTCGGCGGCCATCCGCTCGGCCATCCGGCGCAGGCGCGTGCGGCGCTCGACGCGCAGCCGGGTCTGCTCGGTGACGACCGGCTCGGACGTCGGGTCGAAGAGGTAGGCCAGCAGGTGGACGCTGATCTGCCGGCCGGTTTCGGGGTTGATCGACACCGTCGAGAGCTCGGCGCCGGGGACCAGCGTCAGGCCCGGCGGCATGGCTTCGGTGGCGGGCGCCCAGCCCGCGGTGGTGTCGTGGTCGGTGATCGCGACGACGTCGAGCCCGGCTCTCGCGGCCGCGGCGACGAGCCCGGCCGGCGAGTCGGTGCCGTCGGAAGCGGTGGAATGGGCGTGCAGGTCGATGCGCATCGGGTCCATTGTCGACGATGCGCTGCGTCACACGCGCGGCGGGATGAGGCTAGCCGACCGGCTTCTTGCCCCGGGCGGCTCGCTGGGCCTTGATCATCGAGAAGCGCTCGGCCTGCTTCTGCTTGTCACCGAAGACGAGCTCCGAGATCGTGTCGTAGAACTCTTCGGGCCGCGGCAGGAAGTCGATCTTGTTGAGGGCCTGGATCTGACCGGCCGACTCGACGACCATCGTGCCGTAGCCCATCATGCGGCCGGTGGCGGTGCGGACGTAGCTGAGGTCGGTGACCTTGCTGATCGGCATCATCAGGACCTTGGTGGTGAACACCCCGGTGGTCATGACGAACCGCTTGTCGGTGACCACCAGCCGCTCGACCCACCACTCCATCACCACGTAGGCGAACCGCAGCACGACGAGGAGCGCGACGTACCAGAGGATGTTCTGGCCGATGTACAGCGCCGGTGGCAGCAGGTAGGACACCAGGACGCAGACGGCCAGCAGGGCCGCCGCTTCGAAGGTGTCCCACAGCAGCACCGCCCAGTGGCGGCGGATCCGGATGACCCGCCGCTCGGTGTCGAGGAGGTACTCGTCGGGATCGCGAGGCGCGAACATGGTTCGAGGGTAGCCTCGCGATCAGCCCTTGAACACGTTGCTGACGAAGGTGATCACCGATTCGGCCGAGTCCCGGAGGAACTGGACGATGTTGCCCACAAGCCCCGCGGCCTGACCGGGCTGGGCAATGACGAAGAACAGCACCAACGCGATACCGGCGAGGCCCGCAATCTTCTTCACGTTCACCGCGATCAAATCCCGTCTCTTACGGTGACACCGGACAACAGCTGAAAGCCTGACTTTTACGTTGTACCGCACTGAACAGGCACACGGGAGGTAAGTCCCGCGCTTGGGTCAGCACGTGGTCCGAAGTGTACCGTACGGCTACTCTCCGTGTACAGGACATCCGTTTTCAAGTCGGTCACGTCTACCCTTCGGGACATGGACCGCCTCACCAGCACCACGATCCGCTGTGTCGGCGGCATCGCGTTCGACCCGCACGGCCGCTTGCTGCTCATCCGGCGGGCGAATGACCCCGGTTCGGGGCAATGGTCGCTGCCGGGTGGCCGAATCGAACCGGGCGAAACGGACAAAGAGGCCGTGGTCAGGGAGCTTTTGGAAGAGACCGGCCTCGACGTGATTCCCGGCACACTGGTCGGGACGGTGACCCGCGGGCCGTACGAAATCCACGACTACTGGTGCTCTGTCGCCGGCGGGGTCCTCACGGCGGGTGACGACGCGTCGGACGCGCGTTGGTCCGATGCGGCAGACCTGTCGGCGCTGGAGGCGGCCGGGGCCCTGGTGGATCTCCTGTACGTGACCCTCCGCGACTGGAACTCGCTGCCGCGGGCCTGAAAAGCCGCGAAGGCCCCCATAACGGCCACAAAAGCCGGCACGAAGGCCTTCACCGCTCACGTCAGAGCGGCAGCCAGGTCATCCGCTGACCGTGCGGAGCGGTCCGGGCCAAGGCATGAGCCTCCGCCTTGCCGCCCTCCCACCGCACGACGCCCAGCGTCGCCAGCCCGTCGCCCACCAGGTCGTCCCGGCCCGGCAGGACCAGCTCCAGCCCGGCGCCGTAGAACTCCTCCGACACCCACCACAGCGGCCGTGAAGCCGCGAGCGAGGCCAGCTGCTCGACGAACTCGGCCCGCCGGTCGGCCGGGAAGTACGCCAGCGCGTGGCTCGTGACCACCACCAGCGGCCCTTCCAGCGACTCGGCGGCCGAAGCGAGGTCGTCGACGCCGTCGCCCGCCATGAGGCGGGGGCGGTGCTTCGCCTGCTCGGCCGCCGCCGTCCTCAGCAGCCGGATGCGGTCCGGCTGGTCGGCCCAGACGCACGCCTCCAGCCACGCGAGCTCGTCCTCGTCCGAGAGGTCCACCGGCGCGCGGTCCAGCCCGGCCCGGTCGAGCAGGGCGAGCTTCTTCGGCAGCTTCGGGGTCACCGCGCCGGGCGCCAGGTCGAGCGCGCAGTGCAGCCCGACCGGGGTCTTCGCCGGGCCCGCCGTCAGCTGCTCGCCGCCGTCGCACTGGTAGCGGTAGCCGAAGCGGTCGAGGCCCAGCAGCAGCCCCGCGCTGCAGCCGACCTCCAGCAGCGAGACCTTCCCGCCCGCTTCCTTGGCCGCGCGGGCCACCCCGGGGTACAGCAGCGCGGCCCGCCGGACCTCGTTGGTCTGCGTGTAGCGCGAGGCGATCAGGGCCCGCGCCTTGTCCGCCCGCTCCAGCAGGAACGACCGGAACAGCGGCCAGGTCTCCGAGTCGACGCCGTCGAAGCCGCCCAGCGACGGGTAGTACCGCGAAAGCGGGTGGATGGGGTCGGCCTGCACGAGCCGGTGCGCGGTCGCCATCAGCAGCGTGCCGCGCACCTCGCCGTCGCGCGCCGAGGCGAGCAGGCCCGCCACGTCGTCGTCCGACGCGGCCTGCGTCGCCAGGTGCTCGTACAGCGGCGAGACCCCGCGGGCCTCGACTTCCGCGAACGTGCGCAGTATTTCCTTGATGTGATCCAGGTCCATCAGAGCCTCATTCGTGGGGCACCGGACGGCCCGGCTGCTCCCCGCCCCGAGTTTCCCCGTAAGAGCGCTTGGGCACCATCACCTTCCGCCGGAAGGTGCACACGATCAGGCCATCCTGCTTGTAACCGCGGGTCTCGACGTACACGACACCGCGGTCGTCCTTCGACTTCGACGGCGTCTTGTCCAGCACCTCGGTCTCGCCGTAGATGGTGTCGCCGTGGAAGGTCGGCTTGACGTGCTTCAGCGACTCGACCTCGAGGTTCGCGATGGCCTTGCCGGAGACGTCGGGCACGGACATGCCCAGCAGCAGCGAGTAGACGTAGTTCCCGACCACGACGTTCTTGCCGAAGTCCGTGGTCTCTTCGGCGTAGTGCGCGTCGAGGTGCAGCGGGTGGTGGTTCATGGTGATCAGGCAGAAGAGGTGGTCGTCGTATTCGGTGACCGTTTTGCCCGGCCAGTGCTTGTAGACCGCACCGACCTCGAACTCCTCGTAGTACCGACCGAACTGCACTCGTCTCTCCCTGTTCCGCGTAACACCGCGTGAGGCTGGTACGACACGCATCCGTAGTGAGGAGTACCCTCAACCATTGGTGTTCGCGCGTCAACGCGAGCCCCACCACTCTGGACCCGGCCCGAAGGAGGTGAGGAACCCCGATGAGTAGTGGCGATAGTCCGCTCCCTAGTACTCCCAGCGTTCCCACCACACCCGCCGGCCGGCTCATCTCCTGGTAGGCCTTTTCCCGGGAACGCTGGTGTCGCCGGGCGGACGCGTTCCGCCCCTGGTCAGTCGTCTTCGCACGACCACGCACGACGCCCAGGAGATCCCATGCCTGCCATTCCCTCGCTCGGTGGCCTCCGCGGCCGCGGCAACAAGGGCGCCGTCCCCGTCCGCCCGGTCCCGGTGCCGCTGTCCGCGTACGTCGTGGACTGCGCGGTGTACGTCTCGGGCGAGCGCCTGCCCGGCCGCTGGACGCACATCGAAGCGATCAAAGAGGTCCGCAAGCGCCACGAGGGGTTCGTCTGGATCGGGCTGCACGAGCCCGACTCCCAGCAGATCCAGGGCATCGCGGAGACGTTCGGGCTGCACGAGCTGGCCGTCGAAGACGCTCTCGAAGCGCACCAGCGCCCGAAGCTGGAGCGCTACGACGACACGCTCTTCCTGGTGGTCAAGACCGTCCGGTACGTCGAACACGAATCACCCACCACGGCGAACGAGATCGTCGAGACCGGCGAGCTCATGGTGTTCCTCGGCCGCGACTTCGTGATCACCGTCCGGCACGGGAACCACTCGGGCCTGGCGCGCCTGCGCCGTGAGCTCGACGACGACTCCGAACGCCTGCAGCTCGGCCCGGCCGCGGTCGTGCACGCGATCACCGACCACGTCGTCGACCACTACCTCGACGTCACGGGCCGGATCGAGAACGACATCGACGTCATGGAGGCGCAGGTCTTCGCGCCCCGGTCGCAGGTCAGCGCCGAGCAGATCTACCTGATGAAGCGGGAGGTCCTCGAGCTGCGCCGGGCGGTGATGCCGCTCGCGACGCCGATCCAGCGGCTGGCCGAGGGCTACACGCGGCTGGTGCCGGACGAGGTCCGCTCGTACTTCCGCGACGTCGCCGACCACCTCACGACCGTGTCCGAGCGGGTGGCGGCGTTCGACGAGCTGCTGTCCACACTGGTCGACGCGACGGTCGCGAAGATCTCCCTGCAGCAGAACACCGACATGCGCAAGATCACGTCGTGGGCGGCGATCATCACTGTGCCGACGATGATCGCGGGCATCTACGGGATGAACTTCGACTACCTGCCCGAGCTGCACTGGAAGTTCGGGTACCCGCTGGTGATCACGGTGATCCTGGCGATCTGCCTGTTGCTGTACCGAATATTCCGGAAGAACGGCTGGCTCTAGGTCCCCTTCCTCCCCACCGGAACCCTTCGGAGAACCGCCATGTCCAGGATGCTGTCCAACCTGAAGTTCTGGGCGCTCGCGCTCAGCGTGCTGTGGATCGTCGTCATCACTTTCGTCATCGTCGCCGACCCCGGGTTCGCGCACGGCATGAAATAACGCCCGGGGTCGTACCCTGGGTCCATGCCGAAAGCGCTGGTCGTCTCCGACGAGGTCGACGAGCGGCTGTGGACCGACGCGGTCCGCGCCGTCGCCGTCGACCTCGTCATCGGTGCCGGCGACCTCCCCTACGACTACCTCGCGTTCCTGGCCAGCGCGCTCGACGCACCGTGCGTGTTCGTGCCGGGCAACCACGACCCGGACCTGAGCGGCTACACGCGCTACGGCGGACTGTCCATGAAGGACGGTTTCCCCACGGTCTGGCCGGGCCCGGCGGGCGGCGTCAACGCCGACGGCCGGGTCGTCGACGTCGCCGGGCTCCGGTTCGCCGGGCTCGGCGGCTCGATCCGCTACAACGACGGTCCGAACCAGTGGACGCAGCGCCAGCAGGCGCGCCGGGCCCGCGGCCTGGTGCGGCGCGCGCGGTGGCGGCGCCGTCGTGACGGCCGCGACGTCGACGTCCTGCTGACGCACTCGCCGCCGCTGGACCTCGGCGACCGGGCGGACCCGCCGCACCGCGGGTTCGCGTGCCTGCACCGGACGATCGACGTGCTGCGCCCGAAGTGGTTGCTGCACGGGCACATCCACCCCCACGGCGAACCCGTACCGGACCGGGTCGTCGGCGAAACCCGGATCCGCAACGTGGTGGGCCACCGGATCATGGAGTTCTCATGAAAGAGACGGGGTTTCCCCGCGCCGACGCGGAGAACGACTTCCTCCGCGCGCGCCGGGGCCAGGTGCTCTCGCGGCTTTCGACGTGGCTGCGCCGAGAGCCCGACGACGTCAACATCATGCTGCCGTTCCACGAGGTGGTGGAGGCACTCGGGTACGCGGGCGAGCACCGGATCGGGCTGCGGGTGATCAAGCTGGACTCGATCGTCGGCACGGTCGACCGCAGCCGCGACTTCGACCGCCGCTTCCGGCCGACGACCGGCCGGGTCCGCGAGCGCTGGGAACGCTTGGCGTTGGCGGCGCGGCGGGGTGAGGAGATCCCGCCGATCGAGGTGTACCGCGTCGGCGAGCTGCACTTCATCATCGACGGCCACCACCGCGTGTCGGTGGCCCTCGCCCAGGGACTGTCCACAATAGAGGCATTCGTGACGGTGGTCCGGACCAAGCTGGACCCGAGCGGCATCCGCCACCGAGGCGACCTGATCGTCAAGGACTACCGGCGGCTGTTCCTGGAGCGCGTGCCGTTGACTGGGCACGCGCGGGCGTCGGTGATCGTGTCGGACCCGTGGGACTACGCGAAGCTGGGCGAACACGTGGAGGCGTGGGGGTTCCGGCTGATGCAGGACGAAGGCAAGTTCTGCGACCGGCCGACCGTGGCGCAGCGGTGGTTCGACGAGGAGTTCGTGCCGGTGGTCGGGATGCTGCGGCAGGCGGACATGATCGGCGACCGGACGGACGCCGAGGCGTACATGTGGGTGGCGGCGGAGCGGTACCGGCTGATCCGCACGCATCGCTGGGACGACGAGGTCATCGAAGCGTTGCGAGCCAAGGGACGTTAGAAACCCAGCCCCGGCGTCAACGCCAGCCGCCGGATCTGGTCCTCCGTCAAGACCGGCTCCGGGCGCTGCTCCGGCAGGTGGACGTCCTTCTGCTCCAGCACCCCGCTGTTGTTCGACCAGACCTGCAGGTACCCCCACGGTGCCGACAACGACGCCCGGAAGCTCAGCGCGCCCGAAGTCCGGTCCGTGCTCAGCATCAGGCCGCCCTCGGGGAGCTGCTCCACCCCGCACCGGACCTCGACCGTCGTGGGGCGGCCGCACCGGGGCGTCCCCGCGGCTCCGGACGGCAGCATCAGCACGTACACCGAGCCCGTCCCGCGCGCGTCCGTCACCCGGACGCCCATGTGGAACAGCGCTTCCCGCGGCGCGTCCCCCATCGGGTCGGCGACCAGGTGGAACGGATCGGCCGGCGGGGTCTCCCCCGGGGTCGTCAACCGCGTGATCCGCACGTCGGGGTCGAGCATCGACCGGACCGCGTTGCCGATCAGGCAGCTCAGCCGGTCGACGATCGCCGCGCGTGTGTCCGACGCCGTGGGGCACGGCGGTGCCGCCACCGGGGCGCGGTGCGGCAGCACCACCACCGCCAACCCGAGCGCGAGCACCACCACGACCAGCGCCACCGCCCCCGTGAGCAGGTGCTGCCGTCGCGAACGGCGGGCCGACGCCAGCACGCCGGCCGTGGAGAGACCCAGCGGGGGCTCGCCTTCGGTCACGTAGGCCGTCAAGGCGGATCGGATGTCCTTCATCACCGCTCCTCCCCCGTCGGCGCGGGCAGGACCGCGCGCAGCGCCTCGACCCCGCGGGCCGTCTGGGACTTGACCGTGCCCTCGGCGACGCCGAGCAGCGAAGCGACCTCCGCCACCGGGAGGTCTTCGAGGAACCGCAGCACGACCATCGCGCGCTGCCGGGGCGTGAGGTCGGCCAGCGCGCGTTCGACGTCGAGCCGCGCGTGCGTGTCACGGCCTGGCGGTGACTCCTGTTCCGGCACCACCGACGTCACGTACTCGCGCACGGAGGTCCGCCGGCCGGCGAGGAACAGGTTCAGCAGGATGCGGCGGGCGTACGCGTCGACCGTGTCCGGCCGGACGCGCCGCCAGCGGCGGTACAGCTGCACGAACATGGCCTGGACCAGGTCTTCGGCCTGGTGCCAGTCGCCGCAGAAGGCGAACGCCACGCGGCGGAAGCGCTGCACCCGCGCGGCGAAGTACTCGCTGAAATCGAGGTCTCTCGACGCCCCCACCCGGCCCTCCTTCGCACCTTTCAGTGTTACTAGTGCGCGGAGGGCCGGGAAGGTTCAAGCGGACTTACATGTGGACGGCGCCCGGCGCCGCCTCACCCTTCGGGACACCCGACTGCAGCAGCAGGCCGCTGAGCACCGCACCCACCGCGAAGATCACCGCGGCCCACGTGAACGCCGTCGTGTAGCTCTCGATCGCCGCCTCGGCCGCCAGCTGCGGGGTCGGGACCTTGTCCGCGAGGTACGACGTCGCCGCGTTGCCGGCCAGCGTCGACAGCAGCGCCGTGCCGATCGAGCCGCCGACCTGCTGCATCGTGTTGACCGCGGCCGACGCGACACCCGCGTCGTGCGCCTCGACGCCGAACGTCGCGACGCTCATCGCCGGCGCCATCGCCAGGCCGATGCCGAAGCCCATCACCAGCAGCGGGCCGAGGACGCCGGACGCGTACGTGCTCTCGAGCCCGATGCCGCTCAGCCAGAACAGCCCGACCGCGGCGATCGCCATGCCCGTCGGCACCAGCGGACGCGGGCCGAACCGCGGCAGCAGCACGGCCGTCGCCGTCGTCGCGGCCAGCATCAGCGTCGCGACCATCGGCAGGAAGCCGACGCCGCTCTCGATCGGCGTGAACTTCAGGTTCTGCTGCACGTAGAACGTCAGGAACAGGAAGATCGCGAACATGCCGATGGCCAGCAGGAACATCGCCAGGTACGAGCCGCCGCGGTTGCGGTCCAGCAGCACACGCAGCGGGAGCAGCGGGTGCGAGACGCGCTGCTGCAGCCACACGAACACGCCCAGCAGCACGACGCCGGCCGTCAGGAAGCCCCAGACCGAGGCCGACGACCACGAGTTCGACTCGGCGTTCGCGAAGCCGTAGACCAGCGCGAACAGACCGGCCGACGCGGTGACCGTGCCCGGCAGGTCGAGCTTCGGGCGCGGGCCGCCGTCCTTCTGGTTGCTCAGCAGGACGGAGCTGCCGACGAACGCGATGACCGCGAAGATGATGTTGACGAACATGCACCAGCGCCAGTCGAGGTACTCGGTGAGCACCCCGCCGAGCAGCAGCCCGACCGCCGCGCCGCCACCGCCGATGGCACCGAACACGCCGAACGCGCGACCGCGCTCCTTCGGGTCGGTGAACGTCGTGGTCAGCAGCGAAAGCGCGGCCGGCGCGAGCAGCGCGCCGAACACACCCTGCGCCGCGCGGGCGACCAGCAGCATTTCGATGTTGGTGGCCGCGCCCCCGAGCGCGGACACCGCGGCGAAGCCGGCCAGGCCGACGAGCAGCGCGTTCTTGCGGCCGAAGACGTCCGCGAGCCGCCCGCCGAGCAGCAGCAGGCTGCCGAACGCGAGCGCGTAAGCCGTGACGACCCACTGGCGGGCGTCGTTGGAAAAGCCCAGGTCGACCTGGGCGGAGGGCAGCGCGATGTTCACGACGGTCGCGTCCAGCACGACCATCAGCTGCGCCAGCCCGATCATCACCAGGATCAGCCACCGACGGCTGTGGTGGGGGTTCTCGGCGGCGCGCGCGTCCCCCGGCGGCGCGACGGCGAGAGTGGATTCGGACATGGGTGTCCCCTCACTGGGAGTGATCAGGAAGCTATGTGGAGTAGGTATCTCCCCTTACGCGTCCCAAGGTACACACAAACCGGAGAGGGTGCCTCTACTTTGTGAGCTAGACTGGTGGCATGACACGGGACGCAGGTCCCGCCGCACCGGCGCGGCCGCTGCGGCGCGACGCCGAACTCAACCGCCGCCGCATCCTCCAGTCGGCCCGGGAAGTCTTCGGCCGACGAGGCCTCGAAGCCACGCTCGACGACATCGCGCACCACGCCGGTCTTGGCGTCGGCACGGTGTACCGGCGCTTCCCCAGCAAGGAACACCTGGTCGAAGCCATGTTCGCCGAACGGATGGAAGAAATCGGCGATCTCGCGGAGGAAGCGCTCAAGGCCGAAGACGCTTGGCAGGCGTTCGTCGACTTCACCTGGAAGTCGATCGAGCTTCATTCCGGGGACCGCGGACTGCGCGAGATCATGCTGTCCAACAAGTTCGGCCACGAGCACGTCGCCGAAGAAAAGGCCCGCATGGTGCCCTTGATCACACAGCTCGTCGAGCGGGCGAAGGCGGCGGGCGGCCTGCGCGCCGACTTCTCTCCGACGGACATCCCCCTGCTGCACATGATGGTCGGCTCGGCGATCGAGTTCACGTCCGCGGTGGAGCCGGACCTGTGGCGCCGCTGCCTGGCGATGCTGCTGGACGGGCTGCGCGCGCAGCCCGGCAAGCCCTCGGAGCTACCTCACCCGCCGCTCGGGGTGGACGAGGTCGACGAAGCGATGTCCTGCTGGCGCCCCTGAAACACCGCTCGCGCCGAATCGCCGTCACTCGGACGGGATGATCGCCCACAGGATCAGGTAGGCCACGAACTGCGGCCCGGGCAGCAGGCAGGACAGCACGGCCAGCAGCCGCACGGTGCTGGTCTTCATGCCCCACCGCTGGGCGAGACCCGCGCACACGCCGCCGATCATGCGGCCGTAGCGGGGACGGGACAGCCGTCGGGTGGTGACCGGTGCGCTCATCGTCTTTCCCTTTCCTCGAAGTTCGATATCCCCAGTTGACCACCGGAGCACCCGCTTCCGCATCGCTCGCGAGAAGGATCGCTCCCTTAGGGGACGGTAAAAGCGAAATTCGTTCGGAAGCCCCGGCGAAACCCGGGAAACCGGTGCGGAAAGCGGTGACCTGCGCGTTCTCCTTGCGGGGCGCGAAAAACTTTGAGAGATGTCCCCGTCAGGGCTGGTTTTTCGCTTCGATCCGGTGATACTTGCACACCGTGTACCCGCGTCCGCTTTCCTTGGTCGTCGCCATGCTCTGCGCCCTGCTCACCGCCGGGTGCGCGACGACCCAGGCCGCTCCCGAGACGTCGTCGGGGCCCACGCCGCTGACCGCTTCCGCCGCGCTCGGGGACTTCGCGACCGTCGACTACTGCAGCCTGCTCGACGTGCCCAAGGTCGCACCGGGCGCGGTCACCACCCCGACGTTCGAGACCTGCCGGGCCGACGCCGGCGGGCGCACGATCCTGGTGGGGCCGCTGGCCTTCGACTCCGACCCGAACATCAAGCCCTACACCTACGAAGGACCGGTGCCCGACGGCGTCGCGGTGCAGCAGTCGATGTTCAACGACCGCAGCGCGTGCACCCGGGCGATCACCTTCGCCGACGGCAACCGGCTCGACCTCTCGGTCACCGACGCCGGTGACGACCAGGACGGCCGCTGCGGCGTCGCGGACGCGGCCGTCGGCTCGGTGCTGGCCGCGGTCACCGCGGACAAGGTGGGCCGGCTGAAGTTCCCGGACCGCTCGTGGGGCCTGGTGGCGCCGTGCGTGCTGCTGGACACCCCCGACCTCGGCGCCGTCGCGGGCGCCGGCAGCCGGCCGGCGATCGGACTGTCCGGGCACAGCTGCATCCGCGGCAAGGTGAGCTTCAAGCTGACCGTGCAGACGGACGAGGCGACGGCCCCGGCCGGACCGCCCGAGACGCTCGGCGGCCGCGAAGCCCGGGTCCGCGTCACGGGTGCGTTCTGCCTGGTCGACACCACGCAGCCGGCGTCTGGCCTGCCCGGCCACCGCGAACTGGCGGAGCTCAGCGTGGTGGAGACGGCGGGCACGGCGGGTGACGCCACGTGCGAGCTGGCTCGCACCGCGGCGAACGCGATCCTGCCGCGCCTCCCCATGGCGTAACCCGCGACTTTCCCCAAAACTTTTCTCCTGGCGATGTCGAACGGCGCCCAGCCCGTTCGTAGCCAGGGTGAGGGACCGGCACCGAGCCGGTCGCCCCGCCCGGAGGAAGGAGCCCCGTGATGAGGCAGTACCTGCTCGCCGTCCAGCTCGACGAAAGCGCGCCGCCGGAGCCCGAAGAAGAGCTGCAGGCGCAGATGGCCCGCACCGGCCAGGTCGTCGACGAGATGAAGAACGCCGGGGTGTGGGTGTTCGTCGGCGGCCTGCAGCACTCGGACGCCTCGACGGTCGTGCGCACCGCGGGTGGCACCACCACGATCACCGACGGCCCGTTCGCCGAGACGAAGGAGCAGCTCGGCGGGTTCTGGGTGATCCAGGCCGACGACCTCGACCAGGCGCTCGCCTGGGCCGAGAAGTGCTCGCTGGCCTGCCGGCAGCCGATCGAGGTGCGCCCGTTCGACGACGGCTCGCGCCGGCGCTGATGGACCTGGACGCCGTCTACCGGGCGGAGTACGGCCGGTGCGTGGCCACGCTGACGCGCATCCTCGGGGACATCGGGCTCGCCGAGGAGGCCGTGCAGGACGCGTTCGCGGTGGCCGTCACGAAGTGGGACGACGCGCTGCCGCCCAACCCGGGCGCGTGGATCGTGACCACCGCCCGCAACCGGGCGATCGACCGCCTGCGCCGGGAAAGCACCCGCGAAGCCCGGCACGCGCAGGCGTTGCTGCTGCGGCAACCCGACGAACCCGAGGAGGTGGGACCGGTGCGCGACGACCAGCTCAGCCTGATCTTCACCTGCTGTCACCCGGCGCTGTCGCCACTCGCGCGGACGGCACTCACCCTGCGGCTGCTCGGCGGCCTGGAGGTGCCGGAGATCGCGCGCGCCTACCTCGTCCCGGAAGCGACCATCTCGCAGCGGATCGTCCGCGCGAAGAAAAAGATCCGCGACGCCGGGATCCCCTACCGCGTGCCGGACGCCGCCGAGCTCCCCGACCGGCTGGCCTCGGTGCTCACCGTGCTGTACCTGATCTTCAACGAGGGGTACGCGTCGACGTCCGGGGAGCTGCTGCGGACGGACCTGTGCGCCGACGCCGTCCGCCTCGCGCGGGCGCTCGCCGAGCTGATGCCGGACGAGCCCGAGGTCCTCGGGTTGCTGGCGCTGCTGCTGCTCACCGAAGCCCGGCGGCCGGCGCGGGTGGGTCCCTCGGGTGAGCTGGTGGTGCTCGCGCGGCAGGACCGGTCGCGCTGGAACCAGGAGCTGATCGCCGAGGGGCACGAGCTCGTGCGGCGGTGCCTGCGCCGCAACCGGCCGGGGCCGTACCAGCTGCAGGCCGCGATCAACGCCGTGCACACGGACGGGCCGTCGACCGACTGGACGCAGGTGCTGGCGCTCTACGACCAGCTGCTGGCGCAGAACCCGACGCCGATCGTCGCGCTCAACCGCGCGGTCGCCGTCGCCGAGGTGCACGGCCCGGCGCTGGCGCTGGCCACCATCGAAGACCTGGACCTGCCGGGCTACCACCTGCTGCCCGCCACCCGCGCGGACCTGCTGACCCGCCTCGGCCGGCTCGCCGAGGCCGCCACCGCCTACGACGAGGCGATCGCGCTGGCCGGCAACGAAACCGAACGGACCTTCCTGGAGACCCGGCGAGCCCGCCTGGCTCCGGACGATGAAAGGACGCGACCTTGACCGCCACCTACACCTTCGACGTCTTCTGCAGCCTCGACGGCTTCGGTGACCACCACGGCGACTGGGGTGGCTACTGGGGCAAGCAAGGTCCCGAGCTGCTCGCGCACCGCCTGGCCCAGTACGAGGCGGACCAGCGGATGGTCTTCGGCGCCACGACCTTCCGGACGAACGTGGCGATGCTGGCCGGCGTCCCCGACGACGAGCTCGACCCGTGGGTGCGGCGGCTGCGGGGCCTGCCGGCCACGGTCGTGTCGAACACCCTCGGAGAGACGCTCGACTGGCCGGACGCGACCGTCCTGGGCGGCGACGCCGTCGACGTCGTGGCCCGGCTCAAGAAGGAGTCCGACGTACCGCTGCGCTCGCACGGCAGCCTCGCGATGAACCGGGCGCTGCTGGCCGCCGGCATGGTCGACCGCGTCCAGGTGACGCTCTACCCGGTCATCACCGGCAAGACCGGCGTGAACCCGATCTTCGCCGGTGCCGGGGACTTCGACCTCGAGCTGCTCGAGACCCGGACGCTCGACGGCAGCATCCAGGAGCTGGTCTACCGCCCCACGTTGCACCCCTGAAACGCCGTGAAGGCCACCTCCGAGCCGAGGTGGCCTTCACGGACTCGCGGGTCAGTCCTCGTAGGTGAGGTTCTTGCCGTTCGACGGGTCGAACAGCTTGATCTTGTCCGCGTCGTACCAGACCTCGAGGTCCTCGTTCTCCTTCGCCGACGACTCCGCCGAGAGGCGGGCCACGATCTGGGACTCCGAGCCGGGGACGTCGGCCGAACCGCTGTCCGCGGCCAGTTCCGCCAGTTCCGCGGACGTCGCCGTCTCACCCTCCACCGTGAAGTGGGCGAACTTCTCCGAGCCCATCGACTCGAGGACGTCGATGTGCGCGGTGAACGTGCCGCCGCCGGACTTCTGGGCCGCGTCGACGAGCGCCGCGTCCTCGAAGTGCTCCGGCCGGATGCCGACCAGCACCTCGCGCGGCGCGTCCGCCTTCTCCACCAGCTGCCGGATCCGGTCCGTCAGCGGCGTGACCCCGAGCGGCGTCCGCAGTTCGTTGTTCTCCAGCGTGGCCGGCACGAAGTTCATCGACGGCGAGCCGATGAACCCCGCGACGAACAGGTTCGCCGGGTTCTCGTAGAGGAACTGCGGGGCGCCGATCTGCTGCACGAACCCGCCGCGCAGCACCACGACCCGGTCGCCGAGGGTCATGGCCTCGGTCTGGTCGTGCGTGACGTACAGCGTCGTCGTGCCGAGCTGCTTCTGGATCTTCGACACCGACGTCCGCATCTGGCCGCGGAGCTTGGCGTCCAGGTTGGACAGTGGCTCGTCCATCAGGAACGCCTTCGGGTTCCGGACGATCGCCCGGCCCATCGCGACGCGCTGGCGCTGGCCACCGGAGAGGTTGGCCGGCTTGCGGTCCAGGTGCGCGGTCAGGTCGAGGATCGTCGCCGCTTCCTCCACCTTCGCCCGCACCGTCTGGTCGTCGACCTTGGCCAGCCGCAGCGGGAAGGCCATGTTCTCCCGCACGCTCATGTGCGGGTAGAGCGCGTAGGACTGGAACACCATCGCGATGTCCCGGTCCTTCGGGGCCTTCTCGTTGACGCGCTTGCCGTCGATGCGCAGCTCGCCGGAGGAGATGTCCTCCAGGCCCGCCACCATGTTCAGCATGGTCGACTTCCCGCAGCCGGACGGCCCGACCAGCACCAGGAACTCGCCGTCGGCGATGGTGATGTCCACTTCGGACACCGCGAGCGCGCCGTCGGGGTACTTCTTCGACACCTTGTCGAGGACGATTTCTGCCATGACTACCCCTTCACCGCACCGGAGGTCAGCCCCGCCACGATGCGACGCTGGAAGAACAACACGAACACAATGATCGGGATGGTGATGACGACCGCGGCCGCGCTCACCTGCCCGGTCGGGTCCTCGAACTGCGACGACCCGGTGAAGAACGACAGCGCCGCCGGCACCGTGCGCGACGCCGTGGTCGACGTCAGCGAGATGGCGAACAGGAAGTCGTTCCAGCAGAAGATGAACACCAGGATCGCGGTGGTGAACACACCCGGCGCGGCCAGCGGCGCGATCACCTTCCGGAACGCCTGGGCCGGCGTCGCGCCGTCCATCTTCGCCGCCTTTTCCAGCTCCCACGGGATTTCCCGGAAGAACGCCGACAGCGTGTAGATCGACAGCGGCAGGGCGAACGTGATGTAGGGCAGGATCAGCCCCGGCCAGGTGTCGAACAGCGCCAGGTTCCGCTCGATGTTGAACAGCGGGGTCACCAGCGACACCTGCGGGAACATCGCGATCAGCAGCGAGAGGCCGACGAGCAGCTGCTTGCCGGGGAACTCCAGCCGGGCGATCGCGTACGCGGCCATCGTGCCCAGCACCACCGCGATCACCGTGGAGATGATCGCGATGCCGATCGAGTTGACCAGCGCCAGCAGGAACTCCGACGTCTGGAAGATGTCCGCGTAGTTCTGCCAGGTCCACGACTGCGGGATGAAGTACCCGTCGGTCAGCGTGTCCTTGGTCTTGAACGACAGCGAAACGACCCAGAGCACCGGCACCAGCGCGAACACGAGCACGAGGATGTCGACCAGGCCCCAGCGAACTTTGCGGCCCGTCGTGACGGTTCCCATCACCATCAGCGCTTACCCCCGTCGTCCGAGCCAGGTGCGGCCGTGCCGAACACCTTGATGAAGATGAAGGCGATGATCGCCACGGTGATGAAGATCAGCACCGCCATCGTCGACCCGATCCCGAGGTTGAGCCCCTTGACCAGGTTGTCGTAGGTCTGCATGGACACCGATCCGGTGTCCTGCGCGCCACCCGTGAGCACGTAGATGTTGTCGAAGATCCGGAACGCGTCGAGCGTGCGGAACAGCAGTGCCACCAGGATCGCCGGCTTCATCACCGGCAGCATCACCTTCGTGAACCGCTGCCACCCGCTCGCGCCGTCCATCGCCGCGGCCTTGAGCAGGTCGTCCGGCACCAGCGCGAGGCCGGCCATCAGCAGCAGCGCCATGAACGGCGTGGTCTTCCACACCTCGGCGAGGATGATGATGAACATCGACGGCCACTGGTCGGTCAGCGGCGCGCCGTCGGAGGCGAGCCAGTTGGCCAGGTAGCCGGTCTTCGGCGTCCACGCGTAGTACCACGAGAACGCCGCGACGACCGTGACGATGCCGTACGGGATCAGGGCGACCGTGCGGACCAGGCCGCGCCCGACGAGCGTGCGGTGCATGACCAGGGCGAGCGCCATGCCGAGCACGAACTCGATCGCCACCGACACCACGGTCAGGAACATCGTGGTGCCGAACGCCGTCCACCAGTACGAGTTGGACAGCACGGCGCCGTAGTTGTCGAAGCCGACGAACTCCTGCTGCGCCGGGAACCTCAGGTCGTAGCGCTGCAGGGACAGCCAGATCGAGTAGACGATCGGGTAGCCGGTGACCGCGATCATCACGACGAACGCGGGTGCGCACAACCACAGCCCGAGCTTCCGCTCGGCCTTCTTCCCTTCCGACAGGGCGGGTTTGCCCTTCTTGTGGGAGGTCGCCTCCTGGGCGACCGTGGCCCCGGAGGTGTCCGCCGGGGTCGAGTCCTGGACGGTCACGGGATCACTCCCTTCGACTGGAGCGCGTCGTTGAGCTGCTCGCGCAGCTTGTCCGCGGTGGCCTTCGGGTCGATGTCACCCGGCGGGGAAAGGACTTTCGACATCACGGTCGACATGTTCTGGTACGCCGGGGTCAGCGGCCGCACCGCCGAGTCCTTGATGGCGTCGATGATCGAGTCGCGCATCGGGTACTTGAGCGCCATGTTCGGGTTGTCGGCGCTCGCCGGCTTCGACGGGTCGAGCGGCGCGTCGTTGTGGTACACCGATTCGATGGTCGGCGGCACCCCGTCGTTGATCGCCGAGAACTTCTGGTTCTCCGCGTTGCGCAGGCACAGCGCCGCTTCGAACGCCTCGGGCTTGTGCTGCGACAGCGAGCTGACGCCGAGGTCGTAGCCACCGATCGTGGTCTTGGCCGGCGTGCCGGCCTGCGCCTCGGGGTAGACGGCCCACTTGAAGTGCGAGACGTCCTGCGGCTTTTCCTTGGCGTAGGAGGCGTAGACGAACGGCCAGTTGAGCTCGAACGCGGCGTCACCGCGCTGGAACGTCTGCCGGACGTCGTCCTCCTTCGAGTTGGTCAGCGACGGGTCGGTGATGCCCGACGAAGCGATCTGCTTCAGCAGCGCCAGCGCCTTCACCGCGCCGTCGTCCAGGACGACGGACTTGCCGTCGTCGGACAGGATGTGCCCGCCCATCGACTCCACGAGCGTGTTGTAGAAGACGACCAGGCCTTCGTACTGCGCGCCGGTGAACACGATGCTGTACGGCTTGCCGCGTTGTTTCAGGTCCTTCGACGTCTGGATCATCTCGTCCCACGTCTTCGGTGGCGTGGGCGTGATCCGGTCGTCGTACCAGAGCAGCTGGACGTTGGTGTTCTTGGTGGCCGCGTAGAGCTTCCCGTTGTAGGTCGCCGTTTCGAGCGGTCCCTGCAGGACGCCTTCGGTCGCCGCCGCCTTGTTCTGGTCCTTCCACTCCTCGACCCAGCCGGCTTCGGCGAACTCCGAAACCCAGGTCACGTCGAGGCCGAGGACGTCCATCGCGGTGTCGCCCGCGGCGAGCCGCCGGGCCATCTGCAGGCGCTGGTCGTCCGCACCGCGCTGCAGCTTGTTGTAGACGATTTCGTACTTGCCGTTCGCCGCCGCGTTGCAGTTGTCGACGACTTTCTGAAAGCTGTCTTCGGGCGCGTAGTAAACGTTGATCTTGAGCCCGCCGCTCGATCCGCAACCGGCCAGCATGCCGGTCACCAGAGCCCCTGCCCCCAGCAGGACCGCGGTACGGCCGGGCGAGCGCCCCCGTTTGCCCGCGCCGATCCTCTTCCCCATAAGGCCTCCTCACCCGCATGCACGCCGGATACCGCGGTGCCGGTGGCACCACGACGCGATGAGGCGAACCGCGCCAGCACCCCGACGTGCTAGTGATCGGGCCGCCGCGCTGGTAGGGCGAGGCCGCCCGACTGGTGTCGGACAACTTATGCCGGGCGATCACACCCCGCAAGCAGTATCGGTAACGATTCAGCCCACTGCAGACTGAACTGTGATTTTCCCCTGGTATTGGCGGTGTTTTCCAGGGTTTCTTTCAGATGTTGGCCGGCGGCGGCTTGAGCGCCAGCTTGGCGAGCAGCTCCCGGGCCCGCTCGGCCGAGCGCGGCTGGCACAGGACGTCGTAGCGGCCGGCGACCAGCTGGCTCGCCGAGGAGAAGTCCCGCCGCCCGCGCGACATGCTGTACCCGATGGCGGCGAACATCAGCCCGGAGAGGACGCCCAGCACGAGCCCGGTGAGCAGCTGCAGCGCGAAGCCCTGGTTGACGAAGAGCCCGAGCAGCAACCCCGCGAACAGGCCGAACCAGGCGCCCGAGACGGCGCCGGTGCCGAGCACGCGGCCCCAGCTGAGCTTCCCGATGACGCGTTCGACGAGCATCAGGTCGACGCCGACGATCGTGACGTCGCTGACGGAGAACTCGCTGTCCGCGAGGAAGTCGACGGCCTGCTGCGCCTCGCCGTAGGTCGCGTACGACCCGATCGGCCAGCCGGTCGGCGGGGTCGGCAGCCGCGGGAGGCCACCTTGCGCCCGGCCCCCGCCAAAGGGACTACTCACCATCATCACCTGCGCACTCGTGGGTCTGGGCGTCCATCTTGTCAAGAACGCCCGGACCGTGCGAGCCGCTTACCCCGAAAGGCCGGGCGCCGACTGTCGCCGTATCGACAATCGGCGCCTTCCTTCAGGAGCGGGACTTGTACTCGCGCAGCAGGCCGCGGCTGATGATGGTCTTCTGGATCTCGCTCGTCCCCTCGCCGATCAGCAGGAACGGGGCCTCGCGCATCAGGCGCTCGATCTCGTACTCCTTCGAGTACCCGTAACCGCCGTGGATGCGGAAGGCGTCCTGCGTGACCTCCGCGCAGTACTCCGACGCGATCAGCTTCGCCATGCCCGCCTCGACGTCGTTGCGCTCGCCCGAGTCCTTCAGCCGCGCCGCGTTCACCATCATCAGGTGCGCCGCCTCGACCTTGGTCGCCATCTCGGCCAGCTTGAACGCCACGGCCTGGTGCTCGGCGATGGCCTTGCCGAACGTCTTGCGCTGCTGCGCGTACTCCACCGCCAGCTCGAACGCCCGGATCGCGATGCCGCACGCCCGCGCGGCGACGTTCACGCGGCCGACCTCGACACCGTCCATCATGTACGCGAAGCCCTTGCCCGGCGCCTCGCCGAGCACCATGTCGGCACCGATCTTGTAGCCGTCGAAGACCGCTTCGGTCGTGTCGACGCCCTTGTAGCCCATCTTGTCGATCTTGCCGGGGATCGTCAGGCCCGGCGCCACCTCGCCGAAGCCCTCCGGCTTCTCGACGAGGAACGCCGTCAGGTTCTGGTGGGCCTTCTCGGCCCCTTCGTCGGTCTTGACCAGCAGCGCGATCAGGTTCGACGAGCCGCCGTTGGTCAGCCACATCTTGGCGCCGTCGATGACGTAGCCGTCGTCGGTCTTCTTCGCCTTGGTCTTGATCGCCGCGACGTCCGAGCCGAGGTCCGGCTCCGACATCGAGAACGAGCCGCGCACCTCGCCGGTCGCCATGCGCGGCAGGAAGTGCTGCTTCTGCGCCTCGGTGCCGTGGCGGGTGATCATGTGCGCCACGATGAAGTGGGTGTTGATCACGCCGGACACGCTCATCCAGCCCCGCGCGATCTCCTCGACGACCAGCGCGTAGGTCAGCAGCGACTCGCCGAGCCCGCCGTACTCCTCCGGGATGGTGATCCCGAACAGGCCCATCTCCTTCATGCCCTCGACGATGTCCGCCGGGTAGGTGTCGGAGTGCTCGAGCTCCTGCGCGTGCGGGATGACCTCCTTGTCCACGAACGAGCGGACGGTCGCGAGGATCTCCGACTGCACGTCGGTCAAGCCGGCGGTCTGGGCGAGACGGGCCATCACGGCTCCCTTTCCGGTTGCGACGCCGGCTCCCGGCGCTGGGTTACCGGTGAGTATGACCCGAAAGCCCCAACCCTGCTATGAGGGCGCTCACGCTGCCCGTGATCTGCACCGTAAAGTGCTCCGCGGGAGGGAAAACCATGACTTATCCGCAGGACCCGAACAATCCGTACGGCCAGCAGCCGCCTTCGGGCGGCTACGAGCAGCCCGGTTACGGCCAGCAGTACCCGACCGGCGGCTTTCCGCAGTACCCGCCGCAGTACCCCGGCGGGATGCAGCGCCCGCCGGAGGGGCCGGGGCTCGCCGTCGGCGCCCTGATCTGCTCGATCCTCGGCATCTTCCTCTGCTTCCTCGTCACCATCGCGGGCATCGTGATGGGCCACATCGCCCTCGCCAAGGCGAAGCGCGGCGAGGCGGAGGGGCAGGGGCTCGCGCTGGCGGCGGTCATCGTGGGGTACGCCGGGGTCGCGCTGAACATCGCGCTGGTGGCCCTGCTCTTCACCCTCGGCTTCTTCGGAGGCCTGCGCTGAACGCCCGCTAACGTTGGCTTCCTGCACGCACCGAGGGGACCCGCCATGACCGACCCGTCCGGGGACAAGGACCGTCCGGAAGACCCGGCTGTCTCGTACGACCCGCCGCCCACCGCGGAGCCCGCGTCGTACACGCCGGAGAACTACGACCCGCCGGCGGCCGACAGCACGATCGCCGGCGCCACCGTCCCGGACACCGCCGTCTCGGACACCGCCGTCTCGGAAACCTCCGCACCGGCTCCGGAGCCGCCCGCTCCGGAGCCGGCCGGTGAGCTGCCGCCCGGCGCGTTCGAAGCCCCGGCCGCGCACATCCCCGGCACGCCGTACGTCGCTCCCGGTACGCCGCAGCCGACGTACGCGTACCAGTACCAGCAGCCGTACCAGCCGGCCTACGGTCAGCCGTACGGCGGCCCGGCGCCCTACGTCCAGCCGCCGTATGTCCCCGCCTCGCGCCGCGCGGACAACGCGCTGGCGATCGGCGCGCTGGTGTGCTCGATCCTCGGCTTCTGCTCCGGCATCACCGCGATCGCCGGGCTGGTCATGGGCCACCTCGCGCTGAGCAAGACGAACCGCGGCGAAGCGGGCGGCCGCGGGCTGGCGACGGCCGCCGTCATCGTGGGCTACGTCGTGATCGCGCTGTGGGTCGGCTTCTTCACCACTCTCATCATCCTGACCGCGAACGGCCAGCTGACCTAGTCCGCCGGCAGCACCGCGTCGCCGGGGCTGCGCGGCGACGGCGTCGCGTGGCCGTTCGCCTCCGGCTTCGCCTCCACGGCTTCGGGCTCCGGCTGGGCCGCGGGCGCGGGAGCCGCGGGTGCGGCCTTCGGCGTGTGCGCGTCGAGGAAGCGCAGCAACTCCACCGGGAACGGCAGGATCAGCGTCGAGTTCTTCTCCGACGACACCTGGACCACCGTCTCCAGCAGCCGCAGCTGCATCGCCGACGGAGTGTCGGCCATCGTCGCCGCGGCCTGCGCGAGCTTGTGCGACGCCTGCAGCTCACCGTCGGCGGAGATGACGCGCGCGCGCCGTTCCCGCTCCGCCTCGGCCTGCCGCGACATCGACCGCTTCATCGCCTCCGGCAGCGCGACGTCCTTGATCTCGACGCGGTCGATGTGGATGCCCCAGTCCAGCGCCGGGCTGTCGATCATCAGCTCCAGGCCCTCGTTGAGGCGCTCGCGGTTGGAGAGCAGGTCGTCGAGCTCGCTCTTGCCGATGATCGAGCGCAGCGACGTCTGCGCGACCTGGCCGACCGCCGACCGGTAGTCCTGGACGTTGACCGCCGCGACGACCGGGTCGATGACCTTGAAGTAGACGACCGCGTCGACCCGGACCGTGACGTTGTCCCGGGTGATGCCGTCCTGGGCGGGGATCGGCAGGGTCACGATCTGCATGTTGACCTTCTGCATCCGGTCCACGAACGGCACCAGCAGCGTCAGGCCGGGGTCCGAGACCCGGGCCCGCACCCGGCCGAACCGGAAGACCAGCCCTCGTTCGTACTGCTTCACGACGCGCACACCGGCCGCGAGCCAGGCTCCGCCCGCGACGACTACGGCGCTGAGGATCTCCACCACCATGGCTGCTCCCGGGGTTGCGATTTTCCCCTGAAACCCCAGCGTACGCCCGCCCCGACCAGGACGAAACGCACTGGACGCGCCGACCAGACTGGGGTGGTGAACGATCTCCGCGTCCCGCCGCTGTTCGCCGACCGGGCGCCCCGGGTGCTCGGCCCGGAGGCCGCCGCCTGGGTGGCCGCCCTGCCGGACCTGGCCGCCGGGTACGCCCGGAAGTGGGGCCTGACGTTCGAGGGCGTGGCCATGCACGGCTACGTCGGCGTGGTGCAGCCCGCGCGCCTGCCCGATGGCACGCCGGTGGTGCTTAAACTCGGTTGGCGCGACGAAGAGTCCGCCGACGAGCCGCTCGCACTGTCCACATGGGCCGGCCGGGGTGCGGTGCTGCTGCTGGAGTCCGCCCCGGAGGACGGCGTCCTGCTGCTCGAACGGCTCGACGCCACGCGCACCCTCGACGACCTCCCGCTGCGCGAAGCCGTCCCGCTGCTCGGCTCGCTGGCCCGCCGCCTGGCCGTCCCCGCGCCGCCGGGGCTGGCCAGGAGTGTGCGTGCGGAGGCCGAAAGACTCGCCGAAGAGCTGCCCCGCCGGTGGGCCGAGCTGGGCGAGCCGTTCGAGCGGCGGCTCGTCGACGACGCCGTCGCGATCTGCCGCGAACTGGGGCCGGACGCGGGATCGCTGCTGGTGAACGAGGACCTGCACTTCCAGAACGTCCTGGCCGGCACGCGGGAGCCGTGGCTGGTCATCGACCCGAAGCCGCTGGCCGGCGACCTCGAGTACGGCGTGATCCCGTTGTTCTGGAACCGCTTCACCGAGTCCACACTGGACGAACGGATGGCGCTGATCGTCGCTTCGCTGGAGCTGGACGCCGAGAAAGCACGCGCCTGGACGCTCGTGCGCGCGGTGCAGAACTGGATCTGGATGGTCGAGGAGTTCGCGGACTCCGGCGAGGACAGCGACGACCCGGCGTTCGCCACCGTGGCGGAAATCGCTCCGTGGGCAGCCAGCCGATAGGGTCGGCGGCATGGCCGCGGTCAACAGGGTTTTCGCAGCTCAGCTGTCCGGGTTGCCGGTTTTCGGGCCGGACGGCGAGTCCATCGGACGCGTCCGCGACCTGGTCGCCGGCCTGCGTCTCGACGCGCAGCCACCGCGGATCCTCGGGCTGGTCGTCGAGCTGACCACGCGGCGGCGGGTGTTCGTGCCGATGCTGCGCGTCACCTCGATCGAACCGAGCGCCGTGACGCTCGCCACCGGCTCGGTCAACATGCGCCAGTTCAACCAGCGCCCCAACGAGGTCCTGGTGCTCGGCCAGCTGCTCGACGCGCACGCGACGCTGGCCGGGTCCGGCACCCGGATCACCGTCGTCGACGCCGGGATGGAGCCGACCCGCACCCGCGACTGGGTGCTGGCCAAGATCGCCATCCGCGAGCGGCGCGCCGGGCTGGGGCGCCGCCGGTCGGCCATGCAGGTGCTGCGGTGGGAGGAGGTCGCCGGGCTGGGGCTCGCCGACCTGGCGAAGCAGCCGCAGGGCGCGGGCCAGCTGCTCATGCTGTTCGACACCATGCGCTCGGTCGACGTCGCCGCGACCGTCCGCGACCTGCCGCTCAAGCGCCGGCACGAGGTCGCCGACGCGATGGACGACGAGCGCCTCGCCGACGTCCTCGAGGAGCTGCCGGACGACGACCAGAAGGAGCTGCTGTCCTACCTCGCCGAGGAGCGCGCGGCCGACATCCTCGAGGCGATGAACCCGGACGACGCCGCCGACCTGCTCGCCGAGCTCGCCCCCGCGGAGCAGAGCCGGCTGCTGGAGCTGATGGAGCCGGAGGAGTCCGCGCCGGTCAAGCGGCTGCTGGCCTACTCGTCCGACACCGCCGGCGGCCTGATGACCCCGGAGCCGGTGGTGCTCACGCCCGACACGACGATCGCCGAGGCGCTGGCCCACATCCGCAACGCCGAGCTGCCGCCCGCGCTGGCCAGCATGGTGTTCGTCTGCCGCCCGCCGACCGCGACGCCGACCGGGCGCTTCGTCGGCGTCGTGCACTTCCAGCGGCTGCTGCGCGAGCCGCCGGCGGAACTCGTGGCGAGCGCCGTCGACACCGGTCTGGCGGCGCTGCGGCCCAACGCGACGCTGGCCGAGGTCACGCGGTACTTCGCCGCCTACAACCTGACCTGCGGGCCGGTCGTCGACACCGAAGACCACCTGCTCGGCGCGGTCACCGTGGACGACGTGCTCGACCACCTGCTGCCCGAGGACTGGCGCGAAACCGGCCTGCACGACACCACCGGCGAGACCGGCGAACACCTGGAGGAGGCGGACCGTGCCTGAACTGACGACCGGACGGCGGCTCGACCAGCCGCGCAGCCAGAGCCGGTTCAAGCTGAACATCGATCCGGACACCTTCGGCAGGCTCACCGAGCGCGTCGCCCGGTTCCTCGGCACCGGGAAGTACCTGTTCTGGCAGACGCTGCTGGTGTTCGTCTGGATCGTGCTGAACCTGTTCGCGGTGTCACTGCAGTGGGACCCGTACCCGTTCATCCTGCTCAACCTGGCCTTTTCGACGCAGGCGGCGTACGCGGCGCCGCTGATCCTGCTCGCGCAGAACCGGCAGGACGACCGCGACCGCGTCTCGCTGGACGAGGACCGGAACCGGGCCGCGCAGACGAAGGCCGACACCGAGTACCTGGCCCGGGAGCTGGCGGCGCTGCGGCTGGCGGTCGGCGAGGTCGCGACGCGGGACTACCTTCGCAGCGAGCTGGACCGGCTGCGGGAGGACCTCGACGTCCAGCCCAGGAAGGCCAAACCGAACCGCACTCCTACCGGCTCGTAACATGGACGGGGTGACCAGCACTCAGCAGCTCCCCAGCGTCGACGACGTCCGCAGCGCGCTGAAGAGCGTGCAAGATCCCGAGATCCACAAACCCATCACGGACCTGGGGATGGTGAAGGACGTCGTCGTCGGCGAAGACGGTGTCGTCACCGTCGGGATCTACCTGACGGTGGCCGGCTGCCCGCTGAAGGCGACGCTGACCAACGACACGAAGGAAGCCGTCTCGAAGCTCCCGGGCGTCGCCGACGTCCGCGTGGAGCTCGACGTCATGAGTGACGAGCAGCGCTCCGAGCTGCGGAAGTCGCTGCGCGGGGACGCCGCGGAACCGGTCATCCCGTTCGCGCAGCCGGGCTCGATGACGCGGGTGTACTGCGTGGCGTCGGGCAAGGGCGGCGTCGGCAAGTCGTCGGTCACGGTCAACCTGGCCGCGGCGATGGCCCAGCGGGGCCTCTCGGTGGGTGTCGTCGACGCCGACATCTACGGCCACTCGATCCCCCGCATGCTGGGCACACGCGAGAAGCCGACCAAGGTCGACACGATGATCATGCCGCCGCAGGCACACGGCGTGAAGGTGATCTCGATCGGCATGTTCACCCCGGGCAACACGCCGGTGGTGTGGCGCGGGCCGATGCTGCACCGCGCGCTGCAGCAGTTCCTGGCGGACGTCTTCTGGGGCGACCTCGACATCCTGCTGCTGGACCTGCCGCCGGGCACCGGCGACATCGCGATCTCGGTGGCCCAGCTGATCCCGAACGCGGAGATCCTGGTGGTCACGACCCCGCAGCAGGCCGCGGCGGAGGTGGCCGAACGGGCCGGCGCGATCGCGCTGCAAACGCGTCAGCGCGTCGCCGGGGTCATCGAGAACATGTCATGGCTGGAGCAGGAAGACGGCTCCCGCCTGGAGATCTTCGGCTCGGGCGGCGGCCAGACCGTGGCCGAGTCGCTGACGAAGTCGATCGGCTCCGAGGTGCCGCTGCTGGGTCAGGTGCCGCTGGACCCGCGCCTGCGCGAGCAGGGCGACGCGGGGACGCCGCTGGTGCTGACCGCCCCGGACGCGCCGGCGTCGGTGGTGCTGAAGGAGACGGCGAAGAAGCTGACGGTCCGGGCGCGCGGCCTGGCCGGGATGATGCTGAACGTCACCCCGGCCGGCCGCTGAGCCGTCCCTAGGAGCAGCGCCAGACGTACGCGGTGGAGTGCTGCGTCGCGGAGTCGTGGCGGTAGCCACCCACGGTGCCGTCGTCGCCGACGACCACGGGCAGGTCGGCCTTGAGGTCACCGAACTTCGAGACGAACGTGCCCTGGTTCCAGACGCCGTAGCCGGTGCCCGCCGCGTCGTTGCCGCCGTTCGCTTCGTCGATCCGGCCGGTGATCAGGCCGCTCGCGTTGATGGAGAAGCCCGGGTTGCCGTTGGACAGGTTGTAGCTGGACTTCGGCAGGACGTGGGCGGCGTGCTGCTGGTCCCAGTAGACGCCGACCTTCTTACCGTTGTAGACGCCGTAGCCGACGACGCGGCCGTCCTTGATGGCCTCGGGCCACGCGAACTCGAGGCCCGGCAGGGTGCCCAGGTGGGTCAGCGTCCCGTCGCGCCAGATGTCCCCGCTGTTCAGCACGATCGAGCCGTCCGTGTCGACCGCGGCCAGGCCCGACGGCAGGCCGGTCAGCAGCGTCACGGTGCCCGGCTGGGCGGCGGGCCAGCGGACCGGGGTCGTGCCTGAGCCGTTCTGCTTGCGCACGACGCCGATGACGTCGCCGGAGTCGGTGATGCCGAGGGCGCTCGAGAGCGTGTAGCCCGCGGGCAGCTGGCTCGAGGTCGGGAACGGCAGCTGCACGAGGGTGCCGCCGGAGCTCTTGAAGGCCTTCTGGAAGACGAAGCCGGACCCGAAGAGCGAGTAGCTCGCGGTCCCGGCGACGGCGCCCGAGCGGTTCTCGGCGGTCACGGCGGCACCGGCGGTACCCGCCGTGCCGAGGTCGGTGAACGCCGCGCCGGTCCAGGAAGCGGCGCGGCGGGTCACGCCGAACTCGTCGGTCGGCAGTGTCCAGCCGGCGAAGTTCCCCTTGTCGTCGGTGGCGGTCACCTGCGCGCTGACGGCGGTGCCCGCGCCGAGGGCGGTGGGCTTCCAGGTGCAGGCGGCGGCGGTTTCCGCGGCGGAGGCCGTTTGCGCCGACCCCAGCAGTCCTGCCGCGAGCAGGACACAGCCCAGCGACTTGAGTTTCATTTGTCCCCCATTTGTCGACGGGGCCACAAAAGCAGCCCCCACCCTCTCCGGGGGTCCGGCCCCGCTCTTATTTTACCGGGGGCAGCACACGGAAAACCCTAAATGCCTCGGCAATGGCCGACTTGTCCACATCACGGCTGAGCTGTGGATAACCAGCTGAGGCTACGTGGCGTCCGGGTCGATCGGCGGGCGCTCCCCCGGCTTCAGCGGCTGAGACTACGTGGCGTCCGGGTCGATCGGCGGGCGCTCTCCCGGCTTCAGCGGCTCCGGCTGCTTCGCCTGGGGCGCCGTGTACCCGTTCGTCCCGTTGGAACCGTTGCTCCCGCTCAGGTTCGGGCTGCCGTTCGTGATGCCCTTGATGCCGAGCGGGTCCGCGTCACCGTCGAACAGGTGCTGCGTCACCACCCGCTTCGGGTCGAAGTTGCGCAGCCCGCGCAGGTCTTCGAGCGGCTTGCGGAGCTGGTCGAACTCCGGGCCCATCTCCTCACGGAGCTGTTCCCGCGCGCCGGTCGCGAAGTCGCGGACCTTCTTCACGCTCTTCGCCATCCAGGACGCCGCTTCGGGAAGCCGTTCCGGGCCGAGGATGAAAAGACCGGCGATGATGAGGACGAGGATTTCCCCCCATCCGACACTGTCGAACACCGTCTACCTCCGCTCGGAACCTACCCGCCCAGGGTACCCGCCCCGGCCCGCGCTCCGGCAGGCCGAACGCGGGAACTCAGTCGGAAGCCAGGGTTACGTCGACGACGAAGCTCGCGCCGTCCCGGACCAGCTGCACCGGAACGACCTCGCCGACGTCGTGGGCGCGCACCGCGACCGTCAGCTCGGAGGAGTCCCGCACCAGGCGGCCGCCGATCTTCGTGATGACGTCGCCCTCCTTGATGCCGGCGTTCGCGGCCGGCCCGCCGGGCGCGACGTTCTTCACCTGGGCGCCCATGGTGGAGGAGCCGGCGACGGTCGAGGAGGCGTTGATGCCGATGTCGGCGTGCTGGACCTTGCCGTCCTTGATCAGCGCCTTCGCGATCTTGACCGCGTAGTCGCTCGGGATGGCGAAGCCGATGCCGATGCTGCCGCCGTCCGCGCCGGAGGAGCGGATCGACGAGTTGATCCCGACCAGCGCGCCGGTGGAGTCGACGAGCGCGCCGCCCGAGTTGCCGTGGTTGATGGCGGCGTCGGTCTGGATGGCTTCGTAGGTGACCGGCGGGGCGCCGTTGTCGCCGCCCGCGGTGATCGGCCGGTTCAGGGCGCTGACGATGCCGGCGGTCACGGAGTTCTGCAGCGCGAGCGGCGAGCCGATGGCCATCACGGTGTCGCCGACCTGCAGGTCCGAGGACTTGCCGATCTGCAGGACGGTCGGGTTGGTGACGTTGACCTTGACGACGGCGAGGTCGGTCTTCTGGTCGGAGCCGACGAGCTTCGCCTCGGTGCGGGTGCCGTCGATGAAGATCGCGGTGACCTTGACGGCCGGGTCGGCGCTCGCGGACGAGATCACGTGCTCGTTGGTGAGGATGTAGCCCTGGGGGTCGATCATGACGCCGGAGCCCTGCTCGCCGGAGTCGGCGCCGGGCTTGAAGACCTCGAGCGAGACGACGGCGGGCGCGACGCGCTTGGTGATCTCTGCGATGGAACCGGCGGGGCGTTCCTTGGCGGCTTCGGCTTCGGAGATGGTGGCGGAGCCGGTGAGGCCGTTCCCGGTGTCGGCGACCCACCAGCCGACGAACCCGCCGGCGGCCCCGATGAGCAGCGCGACGACCCCGAGCAGGACCAGCGCCTTCGGCCGCACACGGCGTCCGAAGAGGACCTCGGGCAGGCTGAGCAGGGCGCCGGGCGGACGTTTGGCGGGCTTTTCCTCGTCTTCGGCGGGCACCGCCGGGCCGGCGAGGACGGCGCCCGCGCCCGGATCGCGCCAGGGATCGCTGGTGCTGTTCCAGAGGGGCGGCTCGTGCTCTTTCGGGTCGCCGGTGGCTTCCCGCGGCCGTTCGAGCAGCACGCCTTCGGCCCCGGGCGGCCGGCGGAAGGCTTCGGCGAGCGACTCGGGAGCGGGCGGCGCGAGCCGGACACCGTTGGACTTCTGCGGGGAGTAGAGCTGGTCGAACGCCCCGTCGACCCCACTCGGCCTGCCGAAGACGGCGGCCTGCGCCGCATCGACGGCCGGCCGCGCGAGCGGCCGCGGACCCAGCCGGTCGGCGTCAGGCGCGCCGGGCTGCTCGGGATTCACGTTCGGCTCGGTCATTCATTCCCCGGTGCTGAAGATCAGGTGGCTGGGCGTGACGATACCCAAACCCGGTGCCGCGAGTCTGCCGGTCCGTCAGTGAAATGGCTGTTGCTTGGCCCGGGCACCGGACATGACGAAGGCCGCCCCGAGGAGTCCCTCATGGCGGCCTTCGCGAGAAACAGGTCTCAGCGGATCCCGGCCGGCACGGCCGTCGGCGAGCTCACCGGGGTGGACGTCGGGGCCTGGACCACCGGCCGCGGCACCGCCATCTGGGCCGGCAGCAGGTTCGCCGGCTGCGGCGCCCCTCCCCCGGTCTCCGGGCTGCCGTCGCCGCTGTCCGCGGTCGTCCCGACCAGCGCCAGCGCGCTCAGCACCAGCCCGGAAACCACCACGCCGGCTCCCTGCGCGGCGCGGCGCTTAAGCCGGCCACCGCCGAGAACGTTCGGTGACTGGCCCAGTGGCGCCGTTGATCCCAACGGCGCGACACCACCCAGGACGCCCGTGTCCCGCAGCCCCGCCACCCGGTCCGGGCGCTGGACCGCGACCAGCTGGCCGTCGGCGGTGATCGCCAGGTTGTCCGGCGCGCTCGGGAGGTCGGTGTGCTCCGGGATCGACTGCAGGCTCGCCAGGAACCCCGCCGACATCGACGGCGCGCCCGCGCGGCGGATCGCGTCCACCGTCTGGCGCTGGGCGCGCACTTCGGCGGCGCACCCGGGGCAGCGCGTGATGTGGGACGCCGCGCGGTCGCGGGCGCCGTGCGAAAGCTCACCGTCGACGAACGCCACCACGGCGTCCGGCAGCAGGTGCGACTCGGGGAGTCCCCAGCCTCGGGGTGCGGTCATACCGACACCTTCGCAGACTCCAGGGCGTGAGCGCGCCGGCGCTCGAGCGACGCGCGCAGGGCCTGCCGGCCGCGGTGGATCCGGCTGCGGACGGTGCCCAGCTTGACACCGAGCGTCGCGCCGATCTCCTCGTACGAGAGACCTTCGACGTCACACAGCACCACGGCGGCGCGGAACTCCGGCGGCAGCTCGTCGAGCGCGGCCTGCAGGTCCGGGTCCAGGTGGGTGTCGGAGAAGACCTGCTCGGGGCTCGGGTCGTCGCCCACGATGCGGTCGGTGTCCTCCGGCAGGCCTTCCATCCGCACGCGCGAGCGGCGGCGGGCCATGTCGAGGAAGAGGTTGGTGGTGATCCGGTGCAGCCAGCCCTCGAACGTGCCGGGCTTGTAGGACGCCAGCGACCGGAAGACCCGGATGAAGGTCTCCTGGGTGAGGTCCTCGGCGTCGTGCGTGTTGCCGGTCAGGCGGTAGGCGAGCCGGTAGACCCGGTCGCTGTGCTCGCGGACGACCTCGTCCCAGGACGGTGGCGTCCAAGCCGCCTCGTCCAGGGACACGGGCTGAGCCGCGTCGGCGTCGTTATCGGCAACGGCGTTCTGCATCGCGGGAGCAGGCACCTCCATCTGTGTTCTCCTGTCTGCTCCACCCAACGCGGGCTGTCGCCACGGTGTTCCCCGTGGGCTCGGATTTCAGTCTCTCGGGACTCCTTATGGTTCTAGTGAGACTGGGCTGAGAGCGGGCTGAGAACTTCTTCCGGGGTGCTTACCAGGGAGCCTGCGCGGATTTATCGACAACCAACGCTAACCTCCGTGCGTGAACACGCCCACCCCCGCGGCCGCACCGGCCGACTCCGGGTTCGTCGACGGGTACCTGCCCGACGACGAGGTGCTGTCTTCGGCGCGCGCACGAGCCGATGACCTGGGCTGCAGCTCCCTGAGCGCGGGCGCGGGCGCGACCCTGCGCTTCCTGGCCGCGACGCTGCGCGCGAAGGCCGTCGTCGAGGTCGGCACGGGCGCCGGGGTGAGCGGGCTGAGCCTGCTGCGCGGAATGGCCCCGGACGGCATCCTGACCTCGATCGACGTCGAGCCGGAGTACCAGCGAGCGGCCCGCGCGACGTTCCGCGAGGCCGGCTACGCACCGGGCCGCACGCGCTTGATCGTCGGCCGCGCACTGGACGTCCTCCAGCGGCTGACGCCGGGCGGCTACGACCTGGTGTTCGTCGACGCCGCCCACATCGAGTACCCGGGGTGCTACGAGCTGGGGGTGTCCCTGCTGCGGCGCGGCGGGATCATCGCGTTCCACAACGTGCTGGCGGGCGGCCGCGTGATCGACCCGTCCCACCGCGACCCGGAGACCCTGGCACTGCGCGAGGTGGCACGAGCGTTCCGCGAAGACGAACGCCTGGTCCCCGCCCTGCTACCGGTAGGCGGCGGCCTGCTCGTCGCGGCGGCGACCTGACGTCAGGCCGCGTTGACCAGCTCGCGCCGCTCCTCGCGGACCCGCGTGCCGGCGGTGACCGCGGCCGCCGCCAGCAAAAGCCACGCCGCCACCAGTGCGATCAGCCACGACCAGCCCGCGTGCCCGTAGACCCACGCTCCCGCCGCCCCTCCGACGCTGCTGCCCAGGTAGTACGTCGCCGTGTACATGCCGCCCACCTGGCCGCGGGCGTTCTCCGGCGCGTCGGCCGCCGCCCAGCCGTTCGCGACCGCGTGCGCCGCGAAGAACGCGCAGGTCAGCACCAGGAACCCGGCGATGACCAGCGGCAGTGACTCCGGCAGCGTCAACGCCGCGCCGACGGCCGTCAGCAGCAACGCGCCGATCAGCGCCCGACGTCGTCCCACTCGCGCCACGAGCCGGCCGGCCGCGGCCGACGACACCGAGCCCGTCGCGTAGGCCAGGAAGACCAGCGACGCGATCGCCGGCGACAGGTCCAGCGGATGACCCGTCAGCCGGAACCCGGCCGCGTTGTAGAGCGCGACGAACGAGCCCATCGCCAGCAGCGCGACGGCGTACTGGGCGAGCAGCACCGGCTTGCTCAACGCCGTGACCAGGCCTTTCGCCACCGCCCTGAGCTGGGCTTCGCCGCGTGGGCGGGTGCCCGGTGGCAGCGTCACGACGGTGATCGCCGAGCAGATCGCCCCCACGCCCGCGACGACGAACAGCGCGCCGCGCCAGCCGAGCGGCCCGGCGGTGAACCCGCTGGCCAGACGGCCGAGCATGCCGCCGATCGTGTTGCCCGCGATCATCGCGCCGACGGCGGCGGCGACGCCCGCGCGGCCGAGGCGTTCGGCCAGGTAGGCGGCCGCGACGCCGGGGAAACCGGCGATCGCGATGCCTTGAAGCGCACGCAGGATGAGCAGCGCGGAGTACGTCGGCATCAGCGGCAGCAGCAGCCCGAAGACGACGGACGCGATCACCGACGTCAGGATCACCGGGCGCCGGCCGACCACCTCGGACAGCGCGGCGATCGGCAGGACGGCGATCGCGAGCGCGCCGGTCGCGACGCTGACCGCGAGCGCCGCGCCGCCGGGGTCGAGGTGGTACTGCGCGGCGAGCTGGGGCAGCACCGGCTGCGGCGCGTAGAGCAGGGCGAAGGAGGAGATCCCGGCCGCGGCGACGGCGGTCTTGACTCGGCGCGTGGAAGTCACCACCTGAAAGTAAGCAGAGCTAACCAATACGTCCAATGCGTCAACCTGGCATGATTGATGCTGTGACGTATGACTCGCTGACGGCGCAGGTGGCGCCCCACCTGCCGTTGCTCGCCGCGCTGCGCGAGACGAGGAACGTCACACGCGCGGCCGAGCTGCTGGGCGTCCCGCAGCCGACGGTGAGCCGCCGCCTCGCGGCGCTGGCGGACGCGCTGGGGGCGCCCCTGACGGTTCCGGACGGCCGCGGCATCCGCCTCACGCGCGCGGCGGAGCTGCTGGCCGAAGCGGCCGAGCGCGGCTTGGCGGCGCTGGACACGGGCGTCCGGCTGGCGCGCGAGGAGGTGGCGCCAGAGTCGGGACACGTCGTGCTGGGGTTCCTGCACCTGCTCGGGCGGTCACTGGTGCCGTCGCTGCTGCGCGGGCACCGGGCGCGGTACCCGGGAGTGCGGTTCACGCTGGTCCAGGGGTCGCGGCAGGAGATGATCGACCGTCTGGTGGGCGGCGAGCTGGACCTCGCCCTGCTGGCGCCGCTGCCCGCGGAGCCGTCGCTGGCCACGGCGGGCCTGGTGGCGGAGGAGATCCTGCTGTCGGTCCCGGCGGGCCACCACCTGGCGGGCCGTGAGTCGGTGCGGATGACGGAGCTGGCCGACGAGGAGTTCGTGCTGCTGGAGCAGGGCTACGGAGTCCGGACCCTGACGGACGAGCTGTGCGCGGCGGCGGGTTTCACGCCGAAGATCGCGTTCGAGGGCCAGGAGTCGGACACGGTGCGAGGGCTGGTGGCGGCGGGCCTGGGGGTGGCACTGCTGCCGCGGTTCGGCCCGGGCAGCCCGGCGGGGGTGGCGGAGGTACCGCTGGACCCACGCCCGTACCGGACGATCGGCCTGGCGTGGCGCGCGGAGGAGCCGACGACCCCGGCGGTGACCGGCTTCCGCGACCACGTCCTGGCCACGGCCCCCGGTCGTGAGTGAGAAACAGTGTTCTAACCCTGTTTCCCACTCACGACCTCAGGCCAGCGAAGCCGCCAGCTCCACCAGCGTCCGGGCCGCGAAGCCCGTCGCCCCCGGGACCACGTCGTCGTAGTTCTTCTCCGACCTCGCCGGCCCCGCGATGTCCAGGTGGGCCCACGGCAGCCCCGACGTGAACTCCCGCAAGAACAGCGCCGCCGTGATGCTGCCCGGGCCCGCCGGGGTCTGGCGGACGTCGCCGAACTCGCCGCGGACGTTCTCCGCGTAGTCCTCCGTCAGCGGCATGCGCCACCACGCCTCGCCCACGCGCTCCCCCGCCGCGCGAACCAGCGAAGCCAGCGAGTCTTCCGAAGCGAACAGCCCGCCCGTACGCAGCCCCAGCGACACCTTCATCGCGCCGGTCAACGTCGCCGCGTCGACGACCAGGTCCGGCGAAAACTTGCGGATTCCGTAGACCAGCGCGTCGGCCAGGACCATGCGGCCCTCCGCGTCCGTGTTGCCGACCTCGGTCGTCTTGCCGCCGTAGTGCCGGACGATGTCGCCCGGCCGGTACGCCGAACCCGACACGTGGTTCTCCGCCGCCGGCACCAGCGCCGTCACGCGGACCGGGAGCTCCAGTGCCGCGATGCCGCGGATCGCCGCGATCACCGCCGCGCCGCCCGCCATGTCCGTGCGCATCAGGTGCATGCCGTCGGCCGGCTTGATCGACAGGCCGCCCGTGTCGAACGTGATGCCCTTGCCCACCAGCAGCAGGTGCTTCGCCGCCCCCGACGGCTTGTACGTCATTTCGATCAGCCGCGGCGGCCGCGACGACCCGCCGCCGACCGCCAGGACGCCGCCGAAGCCCTGCGTCGTCAGCCACTTCTCGTCGCGGATCGCCACCTCGACGCGCGGGCCGGCCACCCGGGCCGCGGTGTCGGCGAGCCAGGCCGGGCTCTTGACATTGGACGGCGTGTTCGCGAGGTCGCGCGTCAACGCCGTCGACGCGGCCAGCACCGACGCCCGCGAAACCAGCGCCGTGAACGACTCGACCGCCCGGTCGTGCGCCACCAGCCGCACGGTCCGCACCGACGGCGAAGGCTCCTCACCCGTCACCTTGAACTTGTAGCCGCCGAGCAGCAGCCCCAGCGCCAGCTCGGTGACGTGCTCGCCGGATGCTTCCTCCGGCAGCACCAGCTGCACCGCGCGAAACGCCTTGCCGCCATGGTCGACGTCGTCCGCCAGCCCCGCGTTGACCGCGCGGACGAGCGCCGCGCCCGCCTTCCGGTACTGCTTCGGCTCGCCGTTGCCCAAGCCCGCGACCCAGCGGGCTTCGCCGGCGGGGACCGTCTGCACGTCGCCCGCCTTGCCGGTGATCCGGACACCGCCGATCTCCAGCGGCTCGGACTCGACGTCGTCGGCGGGGGCCGTCACCAGCCGGGCCACCGGGGCGCCGCGACGGAGGTCGCCCGCCACCTCGATGTCGAGCAGACTGGTCGGAACGGGGGGTAGCGGATTACGCACAGTGAGCAACCTTCGGGCGCAGAGGAACCGCGACCCCGGCCTCCGAAGGGAGACCGGGGTGCGACGGAAGGACGGTTCGAGGGGGTCGGCTCAGCCGGTGACCTCCGCCAAAGCGGCGCCGAGGTCCTTCGCTTCTTCCGCGGAAAGTTCGACGACGAGTCGCCCACCACCCTCGAGCGGTACGCGCATCACGAGGCCCCGCCCCTCCTTAGTCACTTCGAGGGGACCATCTCCGGTCCGGGGCTTCATGGCCGCCATAGCGTGCTCCCTCCGTCTCAACCGGCGCGCCCGGGTCGCGCTCGCGTGAAAGCCAGCCGGGTCTTGGTGTCCATTGTCCCTCATCAGCGGCCGGGCGCATCAGCGGACCGATCTTTTGCCGCCGTATCGGTGCTGGTATGCGGCTCGCGGGAGGTGAAAGGATGGGGTGGAAGACTGTCGGACGACCGACGTATCCGCGCAAGGAGAAGACGTGACCACATCCGACGTCCTGCTGATCGCCGACGCCGACGGGGTGCGCACCCTGACCCTCAACCGGCCCCAGGCGTACAACTCGCTGACCGTCGAGCTGAAGGAAGCGCTGCTCGCGGCCCTGCGCGAGGCCGCGGACGACGACGCCGTCCGCGCGGTCGTCCTGACCGGTTCCGGCAAGGCGTTCTGCGCCGGCCAGGATTTGAAGGAACATGTAGGACTGCTCCAGGCGGGTGACCCCGCCCCGCTACACACGGTGAAGGAGCACTACAACCCGATCGTCCAGGCGATCGTGTCGATGGAGAAGCCGGTCATCGCGGCGGTCAACGGCACCGCCGCCGGCGCCGGGGCCGCCTTCGCCTACGCCAGTGACCTGCGGATCGCCGCCGAGTCGTCGTCGTTCCTGATGGCGTTCGCCAATGTCGGGCTCGGCCCGGACTCGGGTGCGTCCTGGACGCTGCAGCGGCTGGTCGGCTACGGCCGCGCCGCCGAGCTGATGCTGCTGGCCCGGACCGTCGACGCGGCGGAGGCGCTGCGGCTCGGCCTGGTCGGCGAGGTCGTGCCGGACGAGGAGCTGCCGGGACGCGCCCAGAAGATCGCGGCGAAGCTCGCGGCCGGCCCGACGGTCGCCTACGCGAAGATCAAGGGAGTCCTCAACCTGGCGGCGCAGTCGACGTTCGACGAGGCCCTCGCCGCCGAGGACGCCGCCCAGACCGCGCTCGGCGCGACGGCCGACCACAGCGAAGCCGTCGAGGCCTTCGTCGGCAAGCGCAAGCCGAACTTCCAGGGCAAGTGAGCGTCGTGAGTGAGAAACAGTGTTCTAACCCTGTTTCTCACTCACGACCGGCCCGGAAGCAGCCTTCGACGTGGTCGTCGACCATGCCGGTGGCCTGCATCAGCGCGTAGCACGTGGTCGGGCCGAGGAACACGAAGCCGCGCTTCTTCAGTTCCTTCGCCATCGCCTTGGACTCGTCGGTGATGGCCGGGACGTCGGCCATCGTCTTCGGCCGGACATGATCAGCGGGCGCGAACGACCACAGCAGGTCGTCCAGCGGCGTGTCCAGCGCGGCGATCGCCTTCGCGTTGTTGATCGCGGCCAGGATCTTCGCCCGGTTCCGCACGATCGACGCGTCCTGCATCAGCCGCTCGACGTCGGCGTCGCCGAACTTCGCCACCTTCGCCGGCTTGAACTGCTTGAACGCCTTCCGGAAGCCCTCGCGCTTGCGCAGGATCGTGATCCACGAGAGGCCCGACTGGAACGACTCGAGGCACAGCCGCTCGTACAGCTCGTCCTGCCCGCGCAGCGGCGTGCCCCACTCCTTGTCGTGGTAGTCCGCGTAGTCCGGGGTCGAATTGCCCCAGCCGCACCGTGCGACGCCGTCGGCGCCGAGAAGCTCACTCATCCCCACCCACCGAATAGTCCTCCGCGAACCGCGCGAACCGCCGCAGCGACTGGCGCACCCCCAGCGCGAACGCCGGTTTCACCACCGGCCAGCCGAGCCGGCCCAGCGGCCCGAACGGCAGCCGCAGGTGCTCGGCCCAGACGAACGTCGAGCGCGTCGCGCCCTTGGGCACCACCTGGAACACGCCCGTGCCCTGCACGACGCTGCCGAGGTGGCGGACCCCGCACCGCACCGGCGGCTCCCAGCTGGTGATCTCCATCGTGTCGGTGAACCCGACCCCGGCCACCCCGGTGAACGCCGACAGGCGCGACCCGACGCTGCGGCCGTTGCCCTCGACGACCTCGACCTCGGTGCCGAGCATCCACTCGCCCTGGCGCGTCCAGTCCGTGAGCGCGAGCCAGGTCGTCCCGGCCGGCGCGCGGACGTCGACCGACAGGATCAGATCCGTCACTGGGCGCCTTCGGGCGAGCTCTCCCGCTCGTGTTCGCGCTGCTCCAGCTCGGCGACGCGGTCACGCAGCTCGTCGAGCTCGACGCCGAGGCGGCGCATCACCCAGTCCACTTCGGACATCTTGTAGCCGCGCAGGACCTGCTGGAAGCAGACGTCCCGCAGGTCCTCGCCGGTGATGTCCTCGGCGGGCAGGCGCGTCGGCGAGCTGCCCGGCGGCAGTGGGGCGAGCTCCTCACCCCGGCCGAAGACCACGGCGGCGAGCAGGAACACCACGGCGGCCACCAGCAGCATGACTACGAGGTAGATCAGCGCGGTCGTCACGCGACGATCGTGGCATACCCACCCCAGGATCGTCTCGCGAGCACGACGAGCCGCAGCGAAAGCAGCACCCACGCGACCATCAACAGGACGCACGGGACGCTCAAGAACAGCCTCGAGACGTCGACCAAGCCGGTCGAGCCGATGACCAGCCCGACCGAGGCGAGGTTGATGCCGACGGCCAGCGCGATCAGGACTCCGCACAACCGGGCGAGCCGGACGGCGTCGAGGCGGCGGCTGAGCCAGCGGATGCCGAGCAGGGCGATCAGACCGATCACCGGCACCACGAAGACGGCGCCGTGGGTGGCGTGGGCGATCACCTTGTACCACTCCGGCGTGGGCGTCGACAGGTTCGTCCACTCGCCGAAGGTGAGGATCCGGGCGTAGTCCCAGGAGGCCTGCATCAACGGGACGCCGATGACGAGCTTCCACAGCGTCCGGACGCCGCTGAGCATGCCGAGCTCGGCCTGGTAGTCGCGGGCGACGACGGCCGCCGGGCCGAAGTCGGCGACCGCGCGGCGCTCGGCGTCCTCGTCGCTCCAGCCGCCGGCGCGGTAGGCGTCGGCGGCGTCGTGCAGGCCGTCGCGGGCCTCGCCCAGCAGGTCGGCCTTGAAGCGCCCGCAGCCGTGCAGCCGGTGGTCCAGCTCCTGGATGTAGCCGTCGATCATGCTTCCGCCCCCAGCACTCCCCCGATGACCGCCGTGAACTCCCGCCACTCGGCGCGTTCGGCGGCCAAGGCCTGCTGCCCGGAGCGGGTGAGCCGGTAGGTGCGGCGCTTCCGGCCGGACACGACGTCCCATTCGCTGGCCAGCCAGCCGGCCCGCTCGAGCCGGCGCAGCGCCGGGTAGACGGTGCCGGTCGGCAGGTCGAGCGCGCCGTCGCTGCGCAGCTGGAGCGCCTCGATGATCGCGTAGCCGTGCAGCTTCCGGCCGTCGAGCACGGCCAGCAGCAACGCGTCGAGGTGCCCGCGCAAGGTGTCCGCCTTCATAGGTACGCAGTCTACGCATGCCCACCCCGGACACGCTATTGACCGGACACTCCGGACACACCGGGGTATTTCCCGGAGATGACCCGGATCTCATGGATTTACCGGCTACATGTAGCCAGACTACGTATATAGTCGGCCGGCATGGACGCACTCCCGGTCGCGAGACTCCAGTTCGCGACGACGACCTCGTTCCACTTCCTGTTCGTGCTGCTCACACTGGGGTTGGTCACGCTGGTGGCCGTGATGCAGACGCGCTGGACGCTCGGCGGCAAGCCCGAACTGCTCCGGATGACGCGCTTCTGGGGCCGCCTGTACGTGATCAACTACGCGCTGGGGATCGTCACCGGAATCGTGATGGAATTCCAGTTCGGCCTGACCTGGACCGGTCTTTCCGCTTTCGCCGGTGACGTCTTCGGCGCACCGCTGGCCATTGAGACGCTGGTCGCGTTCTTCCTCGAGTCGACCTTCCTCGGCCTGTGGATCTTCGGCTTCGGACGGCTCAACAAGTGGCTGCACCTGACGCTGATCTGGCTGGTCACGCTGACCGCGTACGCGTCGGCGCTGTTCATCATGCTGGCCAACTCGTTCCTGCAGAACCCGGTCGGCAGCCGGCTCGAGGGCGGCACGCTGCACCTCGACGACTTCGGCGCCCTATTCTCCAACCCGGCGCTGGTCGCGTCGCTGCCGCACGTGCTCAGTGCCGCGCTGGTGACCGGCGGGTTCTTCGTGGTCGGCGTCAGCGCGTACCACTTCCTGAAGCGCACCGCCGAGGTCGAGTTCTTCCGCCGCTCGATGCGGATCGGCGTCGTCGCGGCGCTCGTCGGGTCGATCTTCGTGGTCAACCAGGGCTTCGCGCAGTTCGGCGAGCTGAAGATGTACCAACCGGACAAGCTGGGGGAAGGCGCGGTGGGCGCGCCGCTCGGCGCGATGATCGGGCTCGGGTTCCTCATGTTCCTCTGCGCGATCCTCGGCACGCTGCTGCTGGTCCGGAACTGGATCACCCGAGCCCGGTTCCTGCACTACCTGATGGTCGCGGCGATCCCGTTGCCCTTCCTCGCGGCGATCATGGGCTGGCTGGTGCGCGAGCTCGGCCGCCAGCCGTGGCTGGTCTGGGGGAAGCTGCGTACCGCGGACGCGATCGCGGACGTCCCCGCCGGCCAGATCCTCTTCTCCTTCATCGCTTTCTCACTGCTGTTCGCCGCGCTCGCGGTCGCCGACTGGGTGCTCATGGCGCGGGTCGCCAAGCGCGGCCCGGAGCCGGTCGGTGACCCCGATGAGCCCACCGCGCCCGCCGAACTGCCCGTCCTGAGCGGAGTCTGACCGATGACGACTTTCTGGTGGTGCCTGCTGGGCCTGCTGACCTGCGGGTACTTCGCGCTGGCGGGCTACGACTACGGCGTCGGCATGCTGCTGCCCGCGTTCGAGGCCGACGAGCGGCGGCGACGGCAGACGCTCGGCGCGCTCGGGCCGTTCTTCCTGGCCAACGAGGTGTGGCTGGTGGCCGCGGTCGGCGTGCTGTTCGGCGCGTTCCCGCACCTGGAGGGCAGGGTGTTCGCCGGGGCGTACGTCCTGGTCGTGACGCTGTTGCTCGGCCTGGTCACGTTCACGGCGTCGATGCAGCTGCGCAGCCGCCGCCCGGACGCGCGCCGCGGCGCCTGGACGGCGGGCATCGTCGGCGGCGCGCTGGTGACGGCGTTGTCGTGGGGCCTGTTCCTCGGCAACCTCGTGCGCGGCCTGCCCTTGGACGCCGACGGCTCGCCGTCCGGGAACGTGCTCGCGCTGTTCGACCCGTACGCGGTGCTCTGGGGACTCGGGTTCGTCGCGCTGTTCTGCCTGCAGGGCGCGGCGTTCCTCGCCGTGCGCGCGCCGGCGGAGCTGGCCGGCCGCGCGGTGCGGCTGGCGCGGGCCTTCTCGGCGCCCGTGCTCGCCTTCCTCGTGATCGCCACGGTGTGGGGGTTCTTCACCCTGGACGGCGGCACGGTGCTCGGCGTGGGGGTGGTCGTGCTGACGTTCGCCGCGTTCGCCGTCTTCCGGCTGGCGCTGGCGGGCCGGCGGTACCGGGTGGCGCTCATCGGGGCGATGGTGCTCGCGGCCTGCCCGGCGCTGCTCGCCGGCACGCTGCGGTTCCCCTCGGTGCTCGTCTCGCCGGACTACGCGCTGAGCGTCGACCAGGCGGCGACGGCGGCCGGCACGTTCGCGGTGCTGGGCTGGTTCGCCGTGCCGGCGGTGCCGGTGCTCCTGGTGGTGCAGTGGCTGACCTGGCGCGCGCACCGGCATCCGCTCGACCAGCGCTCGCTGCTGCACTTCTGAGGGGGATTCGGTGCCTGCTCTGCCCGGACTCCGGCGGTACCTGGTCGTGCTGGCCGTGCTCGGAGTGCTCTCCGCCGTTCTGGTGCTGGTCCAGGCCGAAGGGCTGGCCACGCTGCTCACCGGCGGCGGGGTCTCGCTCTTCCTGGTCGTGGCGCTTTTCGGCCGAGCCGTGCTCACCTGGGGGCACAGTGTCCTCAGTGGACGGTTCGCGGCTTCGGTCCGCGCCGGCCTGCGCCGTCGGCTGCTCGGCTCGGCTTCGGACCGCGCCGGGGTCGTGGCCACGCAGATCACGCGCGGTGTCGACGCGACGGACAGCTACCTGACCGGGTACCTGCCGTCGCTGGTCGTCTCGGTGGTGGTGCCGATCGCGGTGATCGTGCGGCTGTTCACGACCGACGTCGTGTCGGCGCTGGTCGTGACGGCGACGCTGCCGCTGATCCCGGTGTTCGCGATCCTGGTCGGGAAGCACACGGCGGCGCGGACGTCACGGCAGTGGTCGTTGCTGACGAAGCTGGGCGGGCACTTCCTCGACGTCGTCCGCGGGCTCGAGACGCTGAAGGTGTTCGGGCGGGCGTCGGCGCAGGCGTCGACGGTCCGTTCGATGGCGTCCGCCCACGCCGACGCGACGGTGAAGACGCTGCGGGTGGCCTTCCTGTCGTCGCTGGTGCTGGAACTGGTGGCGACCATGTCGGTGGCCTTGGTCGCGGTGCCGATCGGGTTCCGGCTGCTCTCCGGTGGTCTCGACGCCCGCACGGCGCTGCTGATCCTGGTCCTGGCGCCGGAGGCGTACTTGCCGCTGCGGGCGGCGGGCGCGAAGTTCCACGCGGCGGCGGAGGGGCTGACGGCGTTGCGGGAGGCCTTGGCGGTGCCGGTGGTGCTTCCCCGGCCGGCCACTTCCACTCGACGGCGGGGTGCGCCTTCCGTGGTCTTCGAGCGGGTTTCGGTGTCCTACGACGGCCGGCCCGCTCTGTCCGATGTGGACTTGACGGTGCCCGCCGAGTCCCGGGTGGCCTTGGTCGGACCGAGCGGGTCGGGGAAGAGCACGCTGCTCGCGGTGCTGCTGGGGTTCGTCTCGCCTTCTTCGGGACGGGTTCTGATCGACGGCGTGGACCTGCGGACGCTCTCGCCTTCGGACTGGCTGGCCGACGTGGCGTGGGTGCCGCAGCGGCCGACGCTGTTCCGGGGGTCGCTGGCTTCGAACATCGCACTGGGGTCGGCCGCGGACGTCCCGGCGGCGGCCCGGGCGGCGTCGCTGGATTCGGTGGCGGCGGGGTTGCCGGCCGGGTTCGAGACGCCGGTGGGCGAGCTGGGCGAGGTCCTGTCGGCGGGTCAGCGCCAGCGAGTCGGGCTGGCCCGGGCGCTGGCCCGGACGTCGGCGGGGCTGGTGCTGCTCGACGAGCCGACGGCCCGGCTGGACACCCGCACAGAGGCGGCGGTGCTGTCGGCGACGCGCCGGCTGCTGCCCGGCCGGACGGCGGTGCTGGTCGCCCACCGCCCGGCGATGGCCGCGTTGGCGGACCGGGTGATCGAGCTGCGCGACGGCCGGGTGCGCACGGAGGTGGCGGCATGACTACCTGGGCCCTGTCCCGCAAAAACATCCTCCGGCTCCTACGCGCCGGCCGGGTGCGCACGGAGGTGGCCGCATGAACATCTGGGCCCTGTCCCGCAAGGACATCCTCCGGCTTCTGCGCGCCGCCGTCCTCGGTGCCGGGGCCGAACTCGCCGCCCTCGCGCTCATGGCCACCGCCGCCTGGCTGCTGCTGCGCGCCGCGGAACGGCCGCCGCTCGAGGCCCTCACCGTCGCCATCGTCGCCGTCCGGACCCTCGCCCTCCTGCGCGGGGGCCTCCGGTACGCCGAACGGCTCGCCGGGCACGAAGTCGTCCTGCGGTGGCTCGGGGCCGTTCGCACCCGCGTCTACCAGGCCCTCATCCCCGGCACGCGCCACTCCGGCGGCGACCTCGTCACCCGGCTCGTGTCCGATGTGGACGATCTGCAGGACGCCGTCCTGCGGTGGCTGCTGCCCGCCGGGGTCGCCGCGCTCGTCGGGACCGCCGCCGTGGCCGTCACCGCCACCGCGTCGGCGCCGGCCGCCGCCACGCTCGCGGGTGGGCTGCTCGTCGGCGGGGTGCTGCTGCCGTGGCTGGTCGTGCGGGTCACCCGGCACGCGGCCCGGGAAGACGCGCCGAAGCGGGCGGAACTCGCCGAACGGGCCGTCGAGCTCGTCACCGGGCACCGCGAGCTCGTCGCCGCCGGTGCTCTGGAGCCGACCCGCGCGCGGGCCACCGCCGTCGTCGACCAGCTCGCCGCCAGCGAACGGCAAGCGTCGGCGAACGCCGCCCTGCTCGCCGCCGCCGGGACGCTCGTCCAGCTGCTCACCACCGCCGCCGTCGCGCTGCTCTGCCACGCCTCCGTGCCCTGGACCGCCGCGCTCGCCCTGGCCGCCATGACCACCTTCGAAGTCGTCCTGCCGCTCATCGGCGCCACCCGGCGCGTGCCCGGGATCCGCGCGTCGGCCGCGCGGGTGAAGGCCGTGCTCACCGAACCCGCCCGGCCCCGGGGCACCCGGTCCGTACAAAGTGGACACTTCACGCTCCGGAAGGCCGGTGTCCGGTACCCCGGCCGCGCGCCCGCGCTGAAAGACGTCGACCTCGACCTCCCGCCCGGCAAGCGCGTCGGGATCCTCGGTCCCAGCGGCGCCGGCAAGACGACGCTGCTCCGGCTCCTCCTCGGCCTCGAAACCCCCACGGACGGCCAGGTGCTCCTCGACGGCCGGCCGGTCGCCGAGTACGCCGACCTGCCGCGACTCGTCACCGGCGCGCTGGCCGACGCCCACGTCTTCCACACGACCGTCCGCGAGAACCTCCTGCTCGCCAAGCCGGCAGCCACCGACGAAGAGCTGCGGGAAGCCTGCGCGACCGCCGATTTCGACGTCGGCCTGGACCGCGACACGGGCCCGGACGGCGACGCGCTCTCCGGCGGTCAGCGCCAGCGGCTGATCCTCGCCCGCGCGGTCCTGGCCGCGCCAAGGGTCCTCGTGCTCGACGAGCCGGTCGAAGGCCTCGACCCCGCCCACGGCGACGCCGTCCTCGCGAAGGTCCTGGCGAAGGCGCGAGGCAGCGTCGTCCTGGTGACGCACCGCCCCGAACACCTGGCGGGCTTCGACGAGGTCGTCACCCTCGAGGACGGGCGAGCACTTCCCGCATCGGCGGCCGGTCCGCGACCCGGACCTCGGTGACGTCGGGCAGCCACTCCTCGTCCACCTGCACGAACTGCGTGAACGGCACGTCCGCGGCCGGGATCCCGCAGCGCGCGAGCGCCGTGCCCAGGATCTGCCGGGACATCGCGCCCAGCTGCGGCAGGGACCGGTTCCGGTGCTTGCGGACGCCGAGGTTGACCTGCGCGAGCCCGTCGAGGCCGTGGCGCGCCTCGGCGTCGAGCAGCAGCCCGATCTCGACGCCGTAGCCGGCGGCGAACGGCACCGACTCCAGGAACTCGCGCGTGCCCGCGTACTCGCCGCCGAGGGGCTGGATCAGCTCGCCGAGCGCGGGGCGCAACGCCGAGAGCACCGGCCGCGCGAGCAGCTCGGTGACGCGGCCACCGCCCGAGCTCTCCAGCCGCAGCGGACGGCGGTAGAAGCCCTTGACCAGGTGGACGTCGCTTTCGGACACGAGCGGCCCGAGCAGCGACGGCACGAACGCCGGGTCCGGGTCGACGAGGTCGGAGTCGAGGAAGACGACGAAGTCGCCACTGGTCGCGGCCAGCGAGCGCCACAGCACCTCGCCCTTGCCGGGCACCGGCGGCAGGTCGGGCAGGACGTCCTCGCGGCGGACGACCCGCGCGCCGGCGGCCTCGGCGGTTGGGACCGTGCGGTCCGTGGAACCCGAGTCCATGACGATCAGCTCGTCGACGACGCTGCCGACGAGCGGCCGGACGGACGCGACGACGTCACCGACGGTCCGCTCTTCGTCCAGCGCCGGTAGCACCACCGAAACCGTGCGGTCACCCTTCGCGGTCACGATGTCGTCAGGCGTCCAACCGGGCTCCTGCCAGGTACGCCGCTCGAACCAACTCACGAGTAGCGATCGTGCCATGCTGAGGTGACCGCACCCGATGAGGAGGACCACTTGATCGCGCTGCTTGTCCGGTTCGTGCTGGGGCCGCTGGCCAGGGCGGTGTACCGGCCCGAGGTGATCGGCGTCGAGAACGTGCCGACGACGGGCCCGGTGATCTTGGCGGCCAACCACCGCGCCGCGCTCGACACCGGCGTGATCACGTTCGCGACGCCGCGGCAGGTCAAGTTCCTCGGCAAGGCGGAGTACTTCACCGGCAAGGGCGCCAAGGGCAAGCTGATGGCCGGGTTCGTCGGCGGGCTCGGCTACATCCCGGTCGAACGCGGCAACGCCCAGGCCGGGCTGGCGGCGCTGGAGGCGGCGCGCAAGGTGCTCGACGCGGGCGGCGTCTTCGCGATCTACCCCGAGGGCACCCGCTCCCTGGACGGCCGGCTGCACCGCGGCCACACGGGCGTCGCGGCGCTGGCACTGGCGACGGGCGCGAAGGTGGTGCCGGTCGCGCTGACCGGCACCGAGCAGCTCCAGCCCGCGGGCAAGCGCGTCCCGCGCCCGGCCAAGATCAGCATCACGTTCGGCGAGCCGCTGGACTTCTCGCGCTACGAGGGCCAGGACTACTCGCCGGCGATCCGCCGCTCGGTCACCGATGAGGTCATGTACCAGATCCTGGAGATCTCGGGCCAGGAGTACGTGGACACGTACCACAAGCGGCCCAGCGAGGGCGTCGCCTAGATGCCGGGCGGCTCCTTCGCCCACTTCGGCGGCGCCGGCGGAACGTAGGTCTCGAACCGGTCGAGCAGCACCGCCGGGTCGGCGTCGGTCATCAGGAGCTCGCGGTACTCCGGCTTGACGAACCCCTCGGTCACCATGTGGTCGGCGAACGCGACCAGCGGCCCGTAGTACCCGTCGACGTCGACCAGGCCGATCGGCTTGCCGTGCAGGCCGAGCTGGGCCCACGTCCAGACCTCGAACAGCTCCTCGAGCGTGCCCGCGCCGCCCGGGAGGGCCAGGAAGCCGTCGGACAGGGCCGCCATCTTGGCCTTGCGCTCGTGCATGTCCGCCACGACGTGCAGCTCGGACAGTCCCGCGTGGGAGATCTCGACCGACGAGAGCGCCTCCGGGATCACGCCGATCACCTCGCCGCCCGCGGCCAGCGCCGCGTCGGCGACGACGCCCATCGTGCCGACGCTCGCGCCGCCGTAGACCAGGCCGATGCCGCGCTGGGCCAGCAGCTTGCCCAGCGCCGCCGCCTGCTCGGCGTAGCGCGGCGAGAACCCCATCGACGAGCCGCAGAAGACACAGATCCGGCTCATCAGTGGGTGTCCTCCCATGCCTGGTAGGACTCCTGGACCACGCGGACGGCGTCGTCGATGTCGTCGGTGACGTGCAGCAGGTCCAGGTCGTGCGGGCTGACCTTGCCCTCGCCCTGCACGGTCTTGGCGATCCAGTCGTAGAGCCCGCCCCAGTAGTCGCTGCCGAACAGCACCACCGGGAACTTCGTGACCTTCTTCGTCTGCACCAGCGTCAGCGCCTCGAACAGCTCGTCGAGCGTGCCGAAGCCGCCGGGCAGGCAGATGAAGGCCTGCGAATACTTGATGAACATCGTCTTCCGGGCGAAGAAGTACCGGAAGTTGACGCCGAGGTCGACCCACGGGTTCAGGCCCTGCTCGAACGGCAGCTCGATGCCCAGCCCGACAGAGAAGCCGCCGGCCTCGGCCGCGCCGCGGTTGACGGCCTCCATCGCGCCCGGGCCGCCGCCGGTCATCACGGCGAAGCCGGCGTTGGCCAGCGCCGCGCCGATCTTGCGGCCGAGCTCGTACTCCGGGTGGTCGCGCTTGGTGCGGGCCGAGCCGAACACGGTGACCGCGCGCGGGACCTCGGCGAGCGCGCCGAAGCCCTCGACGAACTCGGCCTGGATGCGCAGCACGCGCCACGGGTCGGTGTGCACCCAGTCGCTCGGGCCGCGCGCGTCCAGGAGGCGCTGGTCGGTGGTGCTGCCCTGGTCGCGGCGGTCGCGACGCAGCACGACCGGGCCCTTGTGGCGCTCTACCGGGCGCTCGGGGTACTGGCCGTCCGGAAACTCAGATTGTTCACTCACTTCCCCATGCTACGGCCTGCCCGCCAGCGAGAATGCCAACAACGCCGTGGAGGTGAAGTCGATGGCCGGCTCGTTGCTGGGCCATGAACTCAGGTCGTCCGCGTAGCGACTTCCCTGGCCGTCGAAGGATTCATACGGACGGGTGCATTCCTTCGCGCCCGCCGGGAACGGCAGATCGGCGAAGTTGTCCGCGCCGTTCGGGCCGTTGACGACCGCGCCGTACAGCACTTTCGAAGGTCCGGCGAGGTTCGCGGCCTGGTGGTGCGGGCACTGCGGGAACGTCGAGCCGACGCCGACCACGAGCGACACGCCCCAGGCGTTCGCGCCGAGCGTGAAGTCACGCTGTCGCGCGCCGAAGGCGGCGTAGCGGGTGTCGCCGGTGACGCGCTGGTAGAGCCGCGCGGTGGCCGCGAAGCCGAAGCTCTTGCTGGCGGCGTCGAAGTCCGTGACGTCGACCGCGGTCCGGAATGGACTCTTCTTCGCCGCCTCGACGCCCGCGTCCAGCTGACGGCGGAGATCCGCGGCCAGCTCGCGGACGCCGAGGGCCGCTCCGGGGACACCGGTGCGCAGCACGCCGGCGAGGTCGGCGTGGGCGAGCGCGCTGGTGTCGTAGAGGTTCAACGTGCTCGTGTCGTCGCTGCCGATGTACGCCTTCGCCCACTTCGCCGCGTCGCGGGCCCAGCCGTTCGCGCGCGGGTCGCCGAGCTTGCGGGCGGCCAGCGCGAGCTGCGTCGCGCCGAGCTCCAGGTCGTCCTCCCAGGACGACTCCGGATAGTAGGCGTGCGGGAACGCGCTGACGAGCTCGCCGACGCCGGTCGTCTTGGCCTGGGCGAACACCGCCGCGGCCTCGCTCAGGTAGTGCCGGGCCAGGCGCGGGTCGCGGTGGGCCTGGATCTGCGCGCCGAGCGCGAAGGCGGCGGCGACGCGGCCGGCGAGGTTCGGCGACAGCGGCGCGCCCGCGGGGGCGGCCGGGAACACCGGGCGGTACTTGACGAAGTAGGCGGGATCGCCGGGCTTGACGTCGAGGGCGTCGTCGTCCTGCGGCTCGCGCCAGACGTCGTGGTCGCCGAGGAAGCCGAACTCCTCGCTGCCGGTGCCGATGCCGACCTGGGCGTAGAGGGTCTTCGTCTTGCCGTCCCACATCTTGTCGAGCCAGTCGAGGCCGAAGCGGACCTCCTTGGCCAGCACCGGATCGGGGTCGTCGCGCAGCACGAAACCCAGCTCGGCCAGCGAATACGCGGTGTTCGAGGTGAACTTGACGAAGTCGCCGGCGTCGACCCAGCCGCCTTCGACGTCGACCGGGCCACCCTGCGGCTTCAGCGGTTCGACGATTTCGTCGCCGCCCTCGCCGGCGAACTTCGGCTCGGCGTAGACGGTGGCTTTCCGGTCGGCGAGGTGCGACGGTTCGCGATCGAGGCGGCCGGGGACGACGTCATGGCCGTCGCGCTGGGCCTGGAAGAACTCGGTGGTGGCCCGCACGAGCGGACGGAACAGGCGGCTCGCGGTATCGATCCGGAACGGCGGCGACGTCGCTCCGGCGGCCTTGACGCGGTAGGTTCCTGGCCGGTCCACAGTGGACAAGTCAAGATCGAAAACGTTGGCGTACCGCGCGTTCCAGGCGCCGAGGCTGGCGCCGGTGCGGCCCTCACGGACCGTGCGGCCGCGTTCGTCGACGACGGTGAACTTCCCCGCCGCGCCGCCGAGCAGGTAGGCGTGCTTCGCCTCGCCCAGCGCGTACCCGACTTGGTCGACGCGCACCTCGGCCGGCGTCGCGGCTTCGGCCGGGGCCGCGGCGAGGGGGACGGCCAGCGCGGCCGCCGTCGCGAGGGGAAGCAGGCGCATGGTCGCCCTCCACTTTGTTAGGAAAGTTTCCTATTTAGCGAGAGAACGCTATCCCGGCGCGGGCGGGCCGTCAATATGTCCGTTTCCGCGCGTGACTGGACAGGCATCACGCGTGATTGAGCGGGCATCACGCGTGACTGGGCGGGCATCACGCGTGATGCCCCTCGAATCACGCGTGATGCCCCTCTGATCACGGGTGATGCCTCTCTGATCACGGGTGATGCCTCCGTGGACACACGTGATGCCCGTCCGGGCACGCCCGCGTCTCTGGCGTGACGGCTCCGCGAGGCCATGACCTACCGTGGGGAGATGACCGAACCGCTCGGCGCGCGGATCCGCCGGCTGCGCGCCGACCGCGGGTGGACTCAGCGCGAGCTGGCCGAGCCGGGGTACGACCGGGGGTTTCTCGCGAAGGTCGAGACCGGCAGCCGGCCGCCGTCGGAGGAGATGCTCGCCTACCTGGCGCGGCGGCTCGGCCTCACCGCCGACGACCTGCGGTTCGGCCGTCCGCCGGGGGTCGCCGACGAGCTGCGCGCGTCCCTCGACGAGGGCTATCGCGACCTCGAACAGGGCCGGATCGCCGTCGCGACCGATCGGTTCGCCCTCGCCGGGAAGCAGGCGGCGGGCTACCGCCTTGACGACGTCGAGTGCTACGCGCGGTTCTGCCTCGCCGAGGTGAAGTGGCAGCAGTTCGACGTCGAAGGCGCCCAGAAAGAGCTGGAGCACGCGTCGGAACTGGCCGACGCGGCGCCGCCGTGGCTGCGGGCGATGATCGTGCACCGCTGGTCGGGCTGCCGGTACCTCAGCGGCGACGCCGGCGCCGCGATCGCGCGCGTCGAGTCGGCGCTCGCCGCTCCGGACCTCGACCCCGACGCCGAGCTGTGCCTGCTCAGCGCGTTGATCCACCCGCTGATGGAGATGGGCGGGCTGCACCGGGCGCAGCGCGCGGCCGTCGCCGGCCTTCGCCTGGTCCGGGTGGCCACGCGGCCCGACTTCGTCGCGCGGTTCCACCGGCAGGCGTCGCAGGTCTGGCAGGCGACGGGCCAGTCCGACCGGGCGGAGCAGGACCTGATCGAGGCGTGCCGCCTGTTCGCGTCGGTGGGCTTCGACCGCGACGCGGCCCGCTGCCGCTGGGCCCGCGGCTACCTGCTGCGCCGGCTGGGCCGCCTGGACGAGGCCCGCGACGAGCTGACGTCGGCCCGCGACGAGCTGGCGGCGATCGGCGCGGAGGAAGGCGTCGCTGGGGCGACGCTCGAGCTGGCCGAGGTCCGCCTCCGGCAAGGGGCCGCTTCCGACGCGGCCACGCTCGTCGCCGACGTCTGGCCGCTCCTGGCCCGCGACGTCGAGTCCCTCGGCGAGGCGACGGGCCTGCTCGGCCAGATCGCACAGTCCCGCGGCGACCTTCCCGAGGCGACCCGCCTCCTGCGCGAGGCGGCGGAAATCCAGACCCGGGCCTCCCTGCACGGCGCGGCGGTCTCGACGTCCCTCCGCCTCGGCGACGTCCTCCGACAACGTGGTCATCTCACCGACGCGATCCAGGCCTACCAAAAAGGCCTCAACTCCGCCGCCGCCACCGACTCGTAACGGACGACACGCGTACCCACACGGACGACACGCGTACCTGGATGGACGACACGGCCCAGGAGACCGGCGAGCCCGTGTCGTCCGTCGGGGTACGCGTGTCGTCCGGTGCGGTACGGCGGACCTGCGGGACTGGTGGTCCGGGTGGGGGAAGTTTCCTACCAAAGTCTGGTGAATTGGTTCAGACCAGTCGGCAACCGGGGTGTTTCCTGCGGTTTTGCGCGGGACGTCGTGATCTTCGCGGGCGGCGACTGGGCCGTTCGGCCCATTGACCGACCGGCGACCGGAACCTTTACTCGGACGCGTCCGGCGGAATAACACCAGTTATTTCGCCGGGCACACTCCTCGCGTCCCCGGAAAGGTTCCCCATGAGATCCCCACGAGGGCTGGCGGCGATCGCCGGCCTTGCCCTGATCTTCGCGGTGCCGGCGATCCCGGCCACCGCCCAAGCCCAGCCACCGGCCGTCCCGCCCGAGGCGCTCGCCGCCCGTGCCGCCGACCAGGCCGCCCTGAACGGCGCCGACCGGCTCGCCAAGGGCGCCGGGGAGGCCTTCCTCCGCACCGGGGTCACCCCGGGTGGCGGCGGGCTCTACTACGCCTCCTACCAGCGCACTTACCACGGCCTGCCGGTCGTCGGCGGGGACGCGGTCGTCGTCGCCGACGGGGCCGGGCGCGTCCGCGGCACCGAAGCCGCCCGCACCGCGCCGATCACGGTGAAGACCCAGGCGAGCCTCAACGCCGTGCAGGCCACCAAGATCGCCGAAGCAAAGGTGTCCACAGTAGACAGCAGCACCGCGCCGAAGCTGGTCGTGCTGGCCGGCCAAGACCCGAAGCTCGCCTACGAGGTCGTCGTCAGCGGCCGCGACAACACCAAACCCACCAAGCTGCACGTCTTCGTCGACAGCGCCACCGGCAAGGTCCTCGACACCCGCGACGACGTCCGCGAAGCGGGCACCGGCAACTCCTACTACGCCGGCACCGTCCCGATCGACACGTCCGGCTCCGGCAGCTCCTACTCGATGACCGACCCCGGCCGCCGCGGCATCGCCTGCGGCCGCGAAGGCGGCGCGATCTTCACCAAGAGCACCAACACCTGGGGCAACGCCTCGGGCACCGACCTCGAAACCGGCTGCGTCGACGCGCTCTACAGCGTCCAGACCGAGTGGAAGATGCTGTCGGAGTGGCTGGGCCGCAACGGCATCGACGGCGCCGGCGGCGGCTTCCGCGCGAGCGTCGGCCTCAACGACGTCAACGCCTACTGGGACGGCTCCTCGACCCACTTCGGGCACTCGCAGGACAACCGCCGCCAGGCGACGCCGATGGACGTCGTCGGCCACGAGTACGGGCACGCGATCTTCCAGACGACCCCGGGCGGCGCCGGGTCGGGCAACGAGAACGGTGGCCTCAACGAGTCCACCGGCGACATCTTCGGCGCGCTGACCGAGTACTACGCCAACAACCCGAAGGACACCCCGGACTTCAGCGTCGGCGAGGGCGTCAACCTCGTCGGCCAGGGCCCGATCCGCTACATGGACAACCCGTCGAAGGTCGGCGACCCGAACTGCTATTCGGCGTCGATCCCGAGCACCGAGGTGCACGCCGCCGCGGGCCCGCAGAACCACTGGTTCTACCTGCTCTCCCAGGGCAGCGGCGCCAGCCCGACGTGCAACAACAGCACCGTCACCGGCGTCGGCATCCAGAAGGCCGGCAAGATCTTCTACAACGGACTGCTGAAGAAGACGTCCTCCTGGAACCACAAGGCCGCCCGCAAGGCCACGCTCGAAGCCGCGATCGCGCTCTTCCCGGGCAGCTGCACCGAGTTCACCGCCACCAAGGCCGCCTGGGACGCGGTGAGCGTGCCGGCCGTCAGCGGTGAACCGACCTGCAGCGGCCAGCCGCCGGCCGGCAACGACTACTCGCTGACGCTGTCGCCGACGTCGGCGTCCGTCCAACCGGGACAGACCGCGACCACCACGGTGACCACCCGGGTCACGCAAGGCAGCGCCCAGACGGTGCAGTTGCTCGCGACCGGCCTCCCCGAAGGCGCGAAGGCGACCTTCAGCCCGGCGAGCGTCCAGTCCGGCGGCACGTCGACGCTGACCATCGCCACCTCGGCGACCACGCCGCAGGGCACCAGCCAGGTGACGGTCACCGGCGACGGCACCGACGCCGACCACACCGCGCAGTTCTCGCTCACCGTCGGCACCGGCACGCCGCCGACCGGCTGTGACGGTATCGCCGAGTGGGACACCGCGAAGGCCTACGTGCCCAACGACGTCGTCGGCCACAACGGTCACAAGTGGACGTCCCTGTGGTACTCGACCGGTGCCGAGCCCGGCGCGCCCACCTCGTGGGCCGTGTGGAGCGACGGCGGCGCCTGCTGAACCCGGTCGCGTGGCGGCGGGCGACTCCCCCGCCGCCACGCGGCCTACCCTGAACCGGTGGAAGGGCGACCCGAGTGAGCGAGAGCGTCGGCGAACGCCTGCGTGAGCTGCGCACCGAGCGCGGGCTCACGCAGCGCGAACTGGCCGGGCCGCAGTACTCCGCGGCGTACGTGTCGTCGGTCGAGACCGGCGCGCGGACGCCGTCGGGCGACGCGCTGCGGTTCTTCGCCCAGCAGCTGGGCATCGATCCGGACGAGCTGCTCGGCGGCAGCTCGCCCCGGGAGCTCCTGGAGCTCGACCTCGAGCTGATCGAGACGGCGGACCGGTTCCTGACCGGCGACGCCCGCCGCGCGACCCCGCGGATGCAGCGGATCCGGCGCCACGCCGAACGTCTCGACCGGCCGCGGCAGGCGGGCATCGCGCTGCTGTGGCTGGCCGGGTACTCCACCGGCGACGCCCGCACGAAGTACGTCGCCGAGGCCGAGACGGCGTTGTCGGGCGAGCCGCCGCCGGTGCGGGCGATGGTCGTCCCCTTGCGCGCGGCGGTGCTGAGCGGCTGGGGCGAGGCGCAGTATTCCTTGCACCTGCTGGAAACCTGCCACGCGGAGCTGCTGCGTGACGGGTACCCACAGCCGTCGATGCTGCTGACGCTGCGGGCGTGCCTCGCCGAGCGGCACCTGCGTCAGGGCGATCTGGAGCGGGCCGCGGAGTACGCCGAGTCGGCGCTGCGGCTCACCCGCGGTGGCCCGGCGGTGCTGGCCGAGCTGACCCGCAGCCACGTCGAGGTGTGCCGCAGCCACCTCGCGGCCGACCGGTTCGCCGACGCGGCCGCGTCGGTCGCCGCGGCCTACGACCTCATGCAGGAACGGGCGCTGCACCCGGCGATGGCGCACTGCCTGCTGGCCAGGGCCCGGATCCGCGGCCGCGCGGGTGACGTCGAGGGCGCGCTGGCCGACCTCGGCGCGGCGCGGGAAACGGCGTGGCCCGACGACGTCCCGGCGATCACAGTCGAGCTGGCGTCGGAGTACCTGGCGGCGGGCCGGCTGGAGACGGCGGGCGCGCTGCTCGACCAGGTCCGCCCGGCCGTCGTGGCGGGCACGGCCTTGGCGGCGGAGCTCCGGTTGCAGCTGGGGTCGCTGGCTCGCGCCCGCGGTGACGCCCGGAGCGCGGCGGAGTACCTGCGGGCGGCGGTCGAACTGGCCACCGGGCTCGGGGCGCGGGGTGTGCTGGTGCGCGCCCTGCGGCCGCTGAGCGAGCTGCTGGGCGAGACCGGGCGGGCGGAAGAAGCCGCGAACGTGCTGCGGAACGGGCTGCTCGCGTTGGGTGCCGAAGCCGACTGACATCGTTTTCTTAAGCAGTACTAACGATTCCCGTTGATCGAGACCTCCCGGCGTTCGGATGGTGTCCGGGACAGTCCCTACGAAAGTCGTTCCGGTGCGAAATGCGTCGAGAATCCCCAGCACCGGCGGGGTTTGTACGAATTGACCGCCGAATCCGGAACGTGGCATTGGTCCGTTCGGCGCATTGACGCCCCGATCCGCTGATCCTTTACTCGGATGCGTCCGGACGCATACCTCCTGTTAGCAGCTTGGACACGTCCCCTTCTTCCCCCGCACCGCTCCCATCCTCCTGCCTTCATGGAAGGAAGACCTCGATGACCCATCGTGGGTTCAGAACGGGCTTGGCGGCCGCCGCCGGGCTCGCCATGACGCTCGCGCTGCCGGTGGCACCGGCGAGCGCGTCTCCCCAGGTCCAGCCCGCCGCTCCCGACGTCGCGGCCGCCCGCGCCGCCGACCAGGCCGCGGCTTCCGGACTGGACGCGCTCAAGCGCGGACCGGCGGAATCGTTCCAGCGCATCGGGCTCACCGCCGGTGGCGGCGGCCTGTTCTACGGCGCCTACCAGCGGACCTACCAGGGCCTGCGGGTCGTGGGCGGGGACGCGGTCGTCGTCGCCGACGGGGCCGGGCGCGTCCGCGGCACCAGCACCGCCGAGACCGCGGCCATCACGGTCGGGACGCAGGCCGCCCTCGACGCCGCGAAGGCCGCGGCCACCGCGCGCGCCCAACTGCCCACTGTGGACAGTGTGAGCGCGCCGGAGAAGGTCGTGCTGGCCGGGGCGAGCCCCAAGCTCGCCTACGAGGTCGTCGTCGCCGGGCGCACCGCCACGGCGCCGAGCAACCTGCACGTGTTCGTCGACGCCGCCACCGGCGCGATCCTCGACAAGCGCGACGACGTCAAGATGTTCGCCTCCGGGGCGAAGACCCAGGCCCAGCCGAACACGGTGAACGTCGCCGGCACCGGCAACAGCTACTACGTCGGCAACGTCTCCATCGACACGACGCAGTCCGGCACCACCTACACCATGCGCGACCCGGGCCGCACCGGCATCAGCTGCGGCCGTGAAGGCGGTTCCGTCTACAGCGGCACCGACAACGCCTGGGGCAACGGCACCGGCACGGACCTCGAGACCGCCTGCGTCGACACGCTCTTCGGCGTGCAGACCGAGTGGAAGATGCTCGCCGACTGGCTGGGCCGCAACGGCATCAACGGCAGCGGCACCGGTTACCCGGCGTCGGTCGGCCTGAGCGACGTCAACGCCTACTGGAACGGTTCGTCGACGCACTTCGGGCACTCGCAGGACAACCAGCGCCAGGCCACCTCGATGGACGTCGTCGGCCACGAGTTCGGGCACGGCATCTTCCAGTTCACCCCGGGCGGTGCCGGTTCCGGCAACGAGAACGGCGGGATGAACGAGTCGACGGGTGACATCTTCGGCGCGCTGACCGAGGCGTACGCCAACAACCCGAAGGACGTCCCGGACTACCAGGTCGGCGAGGGCGTCAACCTGGTCGGCCAGGGCCCGATCCGCTACATGTACCAGCCCTCGCTGGTCGGCGACCCGAACTGCTACTCGTCGTCGATCCCGAGCACCGAGGTGCACGCGGCGGCCGGCCCGCAGAACCACTGGTTCTACCTGCTCGCCGAGGGCTCCGCGCCAGGCGGCGGCAAGCCGAACAGCCCGACGTGCAACAGCTCGTCGGTCACCGGCGTCGGCATCCAGAAGGCAGGCAAGATCTTCTACAACGGCCTGCTGAAGAAGACCTCGTCGTGGAACCACAAGGCCGCCCGCAAGGCGACCCTCGAAGCCGCGATCGCGCTCTTCCCGGGCAGCTGCACCGAGTACAACGCCACCAAGGCCGCGTGGGACGCCGTCTCCGTCACCACCGCGACCGGTGAGCCCACCTCGTGCAGCGGCGGCGGTCCGGACTTCTCCGTCGCGCTGAACCCGGCTTCGGGTTCCGTGCAGCCGGGCGCCTCGGCGACCACCACCGTCGGCACCGCGATCACCTCCGGCGCGGCACAGTCGATCACGCTGTCCGCCTCGGGTCTCCCGGCCGGCGCGACCGCGTCGTTCAGCCCGGCGACCATCCAGTCCGGCGGCTCCTCGACGCTGACGATCGCGACGACGTCGTCGACGCCGACCGGCAGCTTCCCGATCACCATCACCGCCGACGGGGCCAGCACGGACCACACGGCGCAGTACACGCTGTCCGTCGGGACCACGGGTTCGTGCGCCGCGGTGACCAACGGGACCCGGCTGAACATCCCGGACTACCCGGGTGCCGCGGTCAGCAGCTCGAACACCGTGGCGGGCTGCGCGCGCAACGCGTCGTCGACCACCAAGGTCGAGGTGCACATCACCCACACCTACAGCGGTGACCTGGTCCTCGACCTGGTCGCGCCGGACGGCACCGCCTACCGGCTGAAGAACTCCAGCTCGTCGTCGACGCCGAACATCAACACCACCTACACCGTCAACGCTTCTTCGGAAGCCGCGAACGGCGCGTGGCAGCTCCGCATCCGAGACGTCGGCCCCGCCGACACCGGTTACCTGTCCTCCTGGACGTTGACCGTGTAGCAGTTCCCCACCCGTGAAGGCCGCACCAGCCCGGTGCGGCCTTCACGGCCGTTCTCCCCCAACCCCCACCGAAGGAACTCACCGCCATGAAGTGGACAACACGACTCGGCGCCGGGGTCACCGCCCTGGCCGCCGTGCTGGGCGTCGTCTCCGCGCCAGCGGCCACCGCCGCGCCGGCCACGGCACTCGCCGCGCCGGACATCTCGCTGGCCAACATCAAGACCCACCTCAACCAGCTGCAGACCATCGCCAACAACAACGGCGGCACGCGCTCCCCGCGCGGCGCCGGGTACGCGGCGTCGGTGTCCTATGTGGAGAACCTGCTGAAGAACGCCGGGTTCACCACGACCCGCCAGACGTGCACCAGCTGCATCGGGCAGTCGCAGAACCTGATCGCGGAGTGGCCGCAGGGTGACGCGAGCCAGGTCATCATGCTCGGCGCGCACCTCGACAGCGTGAGCGCCGGCCCCGGCATCAACGACAACGGCTCCGGCAGCGCGTCGATCCTCGAGACGGCGCTGACGCTGGCCCGCACCAACCCGGCGATGGCCAAGCGCGTCCGCTTCGCCTGGTGGGCCGACGAGGAGTCCGGCCTGGTCGGCTCGAAGTACTACGTCAACAACCTCCCGAGCGCCGAGCGCACGAAGATCAAGACCTACCTCAACTTCGACATGATCGGCTCGAAGAACTGGGGCTACTTCGTCTACGACGACGTCGCTTCGGTCAAGGCGATCTTCGACGAGTACTTCTCGTCCATCGGCATCCAGACCGAGGGCGACAGCGAAGGCGACGGCCGCTCCGACCACGCGTCGTTCAAGAGCGCGGGCATCCCGGTCGGCGGCCTGGCCACCGGCGCCGGCGACATCAAGAGCTCGGCGCAGGCCCAGAAGTGGGGCGGTACCGCGGGTGCGGCGTTCGACAACTGCTACCACCGCGCCTGCGACACGACGGCGAACATCCCGGACACCCCGCTGGAGAAGAACTCCGACGCGATCGGGTACGCGCTGTGGAAGCTGGCCGTCGCGACGACGACGGGCAACGACTTCTCGGTGAACCTGAACCCGACCGCCGGGACCGTCCAACCCGGACAGTCGCTGCAGGTCGCGGTCAGCACCGCGACGACGTCCGGCAGCGCGCAGTCCATCTCGCTGTCGGCTTCGGGGCTGCCGTCCGGTGCGACGGCGTCGTTCAGCCCGGCCACCGTCCAGTCGGGCGGTTCTTCGACGCTGACGATCACGACGTCTTCGAGCACTCCGACCGGCAGTTTCCCGGTCACCGTGACAGCGGACGGCGCGAGCGTCGACCACACGGCGTCGTTCACCCTCGGCGTCGGGACGTCCTCGTGCGCGCCGGTCACCAACGGGACGCGGCTGAACATCCCGGACTACCCGGGTGCGGCGGTGAACAGCACGGCGACCGTCGGCGGCTGCGCGCGCAACGCGTCCACCGCCACCAAGGTCGAGGTGCACATCACCCACACCTACCGCGGTGACCTGGTCCTCGACCTCGTCGCCCCGGACGGCACGGCGTACCGGCTGAAGAACTCCAGCAGCGACTCGACGCCGAACCTCGACACCACCTACACCGTCAACGCGTCTTCGGAGGCCGCGAACGGTGCCTGGCAGCTGCGGCTGCGGGACGTCGGCCCGGCCGACACCGGTTACCTGTCCTCCTGGACGCTGACCGTCTGACCCCGGCCTGGGGCGCTCCTCACCGGGCGCCCCAGGTTGTCTAGACCACCCGTTCGTAGGTAGTCAGCGCTTTCCCCGGTTCCCTATCGTGGACGCCACACGCCGCGTTCGCCCTCAACGACGATGGGAATCGGTATGTCCGGTCGCAGAACCCGCCTGTTCGGAACCCTTCTGGCGGCGGTCCTGGCCGTCCCGCTGCTCGTGTCGGCCCCCGCGCAGGGGGCGGTGCAGGCCGACACGTGCGCGGTGAAATCCCGGCCCACCGGCAAGGTCCTCCAGGGGTACTGGGAGAACTGGGACGGCGCCGCGAACGGCGTCCACCCGGGGATGGGCTGGGTGCCGATCACCGACAGCCGCATGGCGCAGCACGGCTACAACGTCATCAACGCCGCGTTCCCGGTGATCCGGTCCGACGGGACCGTGTTGTGGGAGAACGGGATGGACGCCGGCGTCAAGGTGTCGACGCCCGCCGAGATGTGCGCGGCGAAGGCCGCGGGTGCGACGCTCCTGATGTCGATCGGCGGCGCGGCGGCCGGCATCGACCTGTCGTCGTCGGCGGTGGCCGACAAGTTCGTCGCCACGGTCGTGCCGATCCTGAAGGCGTACAACTTCGACGGGATCGACATCGACATCGAGACCGGGCTGACCGGCAGCGGCAACATCAAGACGCTGTCGGCGTCGCAGTCCAACCTGATCCGGATCATCGACGGCGTGCTCGCGAAGATGCCGTCGAACTTCGGGCTCACGATGGCGCCGGAGACGGCGTACGTGACCGGCGGCAGCATCACGTATGGCTCGATCTGGGGCGCGTACCTGCCGATCATCAAGAAGTACGCGGACAACGGCCGGCTGTGGTGGCTGAACATGCAGTACTACAACGGGTCGATGTACGGCTGCTCGGGCGACTCGTACCAGGCCGGGACCGTGCAGGGCTTCACCGTGCAGACGCAGTGCCTGAACAACGGCCTGGTCGTGCAGGGCACGACGATCCGCGTCCCGTACGACAAGCAGGTGCCCGGGTTGCCGGCGCAGCCCGGCGCGGGCGGCGGGTACATGTCGACGAGCCTGGTTTCCCAGGCGTGGCGGTCGGTTCCGGGGCTCAAGGGCCTGATGGACTGGTCGATCAACTGGGACGGCTCGAAGGGCTGGACCTTCGGCAACAACGTCAAGTCGTTGCAGGGCCGCTAGGAGTCGCACCGGCCCGGACTCGTTCCGGGCCGGTGGTCCCGATCAGCGTCCCACGAGCTCCGACCGCACCAGCTCCAGCAGGCGCCCCACCCAGTTGGCGCCGCTGGAGCTCCAGTACCGCGAACCCCAATCGCCGTAGAGCAGCCGGGCGTCGCCGGTTTCCCGCAGCCGCTGCGCCATCGCCGGATGCCGGTCGAACTTGTCCCGCAGGAGCGCGGCCATCACCCCGAGCCGCACCGCGGACCAGCCGTCCCGGCGGGGTGCCCGCTCGGCGAGGATCCGGGCTTCGCGGCCGAGCTCGACGGCGGCGATCCGATCGTGCCAGGCGGCGTCGCCGGTGGACAGCGCCCAGTAGGCGTGCATGACCGTCCGGTACTCCCGGCCGTCGTGCACAACCGGTGCCGGGTAGTCGATCTGCAGCACCTCGGGGCCCGGTGGCTCCGGCCAGCCGGTCGGGTAGACCCCGACGTCGATCCGCAGCGGGATCGCGCCCGGTGTCTCCGGCCCGTCCGCCGCGTTCCGCTGCCGCGACTGGGCGACACCGCGCTCGCCGCGGCGGAAGTACTCCAGCGCCCACTCCTGCTTCTCCGGCGTCACGGTGATCGTGCGGTCCGGGTCCCGGGCGGGGATCGTCTCGCCCGGCGCGGCGAGCAGGATCCGCACCGGCACGTCGTTCTGGTCCATGTCGCCGAGCACGTAGATCCGCCGGTGCTCGGGCACCGCGTGGTACCGCTCGCGGACGATCTCCAGGTTGGCGGGGCTCGGCTCGGCGGCATACGCGAGAAGCGCGTCCCAGCAGCGCCCGGAGGAATCCTGGCCGGTCGTTGAGCCGGTCCACCTCATCGGAGAGGTCCGCGATGAGGAGGTCGGGCGTCAACCAGGACTCCAGCCGCACTGTGCCGGCGGCGGTGCCGTTCACGATGACCCTCGCGTCCTCGGGTGGGGTCAGGGTGAGGGTGCCGTCGGCGAACGCGGTGCGAAGGCCGTCGAAGTCGGTCGTCCCCCACCGCCAGGCGACGACGCCGTCGGCGTAGACGGCGAGCGTGGTCAGGATGCAGCTGTCGTGTTCGTTGACGAAGATCAGGCGTTGCCGCCCCTGAACGACGTCGTCCTCGACGGTGCGCCAGGTCGGAGTGGTGTCCGGCATGCGGCAAGCCTAGGAGTCGCCGGCCGGGATCGGGTCGTTGTACTCGCCCGACGGGCCGGCGTACTCGCGGCCGTTCGGGAAGGGCCAGGGGTTCGGGACGCAGCCGTGCAGCCCGAGCGTCTGCTGCTCCATCACCGGCGCCGGCCGGCCCGCGCCCGGGCACAGCTCGTGGCCGTGGCCGAGCCGGTGCCCGGTCTCGTGGGTGACCATGTACCGCCGGTAGACGTCGAGCGGGGCGCCGTAGTTCGGGACGGCGTTGGCCCAGCGGGCGACGTTGAGCACGACGTTGCTGCCGTTGCGGCAGGAGGTGTAGCTGTCCGCCGTGCCACCGCAGAGCCTGTCGCGGCTGGCCGGCGTCGCGAGGTAGATCGTGAAGTCGGCGGGGTCCTCGGGCCCGACCTCCTGCAGCCGCCACTCGCCGCCGCCGGTCCAGCCGCGCGGGTCGCCGAGGATGCCGCGGATGCTCTTGGCGAACGCGGCCGGCCCGACGCCGTCGATGTCGGTTTCCAGGGCGATCCGGTAGCGCATGAGCTTGCCGGCGGTTCCGGCCACCTCGTCGCTGCCGGGGGTGAACATCCACTGGCCGGAGCCGGTCCGCGGGAAGGTGATGGCGACTTCGACGGGTGCGGTCTGCGTGACGGGCTGCCGCTCGTCGGGCGGCGGCGGGAGCGCGGTGGCATCCCCGATGGCGGTGACGATCGGCCCGGCCGCGGGCGCGGCGACGGGCTGCTGCTCACAGGCGGTGAGCGCACCGACGACCGCCAGCGCGAGCACGGCGACGGCCGCGGCCCGTCTCGCGGTTTTCGACATGGTCCCTCCCGGAATCACCCTCACCGGGAGATACGGCCGGCGACACGGAAAAGTTGCGGTGACGCACTATGGCACAGAGTCACCGCAGCTCAGCCGCCGCGAGTGTGACGACGGCCACTCAGGACAGGAACTTGCGCAGCACCTCGGTCACCTGGCGGATCTCCGCCGTGTGGACGTTCTCCTGCTTCGTGTGGGCCAGGGTCGGGTTGCCCGGGCCGAAGTTCACCGCCGGCATCCCCAGTGCCGCGAAGCGTGCCACGTCCGTCCAGCCCAGTTTTGCCGCCGCGCGGCCGCCCGCTGCCGCCACCAGCTCGGCCGCCGCCGGGGCCGACAACCCCGGGAGTGCGCCCGGGGACATGTCCACAACGGACAGTTCGTAGCCGTCGAACACGTCGCGCACGTGACGTTCCGCTGCCTCCGGGGAACGGCCGGGGGCGAAGCGGAAGTTCACCGTCAGCACCGCCGAATCCGGGACCACGTTGCCCGCGACGCCGCCGTTGATCTTCGTCGCCTGCAGGCCCTCGCGGTAGGTCAGCCCGTCGATGTCCACCACCCGCGGCGCGTACTCCGCCAGCCGCCGCAACGGCTCGGCCAGCGCGTGGATCGCGTTCTCCCCCATCCACGCCCGCGCCGTGTGCGCGCGCTTGCCGGCCAGGCTCAGCTCGACGCGCATCGTGCCCTGGCAGCCCGCCTCGATCACCCCGTTCGACGGCTCGCCCACGATCGCCAGGTCGCCCGCCAGCCACTCCGGCAGCTCGCGCTCGATCCGGCCGAGGCCGTTCTTGACCGCTTCGACCTCTTCGTTGTCGTAGAAGACGAAAGTGATGTCGTGCCTGGGCGAAGGCAAGGTCGCGGCGAGGTGCAGGAACACCGCGTCGCCGCTCTTCATGTCGACCGTGCCGAGGCCGTGCAGGATCTCGTCGGCGCCGGTGCCTTCGCGCCGCGAAGGGAAGTTTCCGTTTTCCGGCACGGTGTCCAGGTGCCCGGCGAGCACCACCCGCGACGCGCGGCCGAGGTTCGTGCGTGCCAGGACGGCGTCGCCGCTGCGGATCACCTCGAGGTGCGGTGCCTGCTTCTCCAGCGCCGCCTGCACCAACGCCGCCAGCTCGGCCTCGCTGCCCGACACGCTGAAGACGTCCACGAGCGCGGCGGTCAGGTCGACGGGGTCGGCGTGCAGGTCGAGGCTCATGCCCGGCACGCTACCGTGAGGGTGTGCGTAGGTTCCCGGTCGCCGTGGGCGGCACGTTGCTGGTCCTGGTCCTGTCCGGCTGCGGAAACGAAGCCGGCCCGACCCCCAAGCAGGGCGGCGAGCCCGGACCGGACGCGCTCCCGACGAAGCTGGACGCGCTGACCGCCGACCAGTGCTACGCGAGCCCGCGCACCCAGCTGCCGAAGGGCTGTGAGAAGTACGTCACGGAGGTCGCGAACGTCCCGGGCACGGCCCGCAAGCGCGCGGACGACCGCGACCCGCAGCTGGTCGCCGAAGCGGACAAGCTCGACACCGCCGTGAAGGCCTTCCGCGGCGCCGGCTGCACGACCGTGCCCGCCCCGGGCGGCCCCTGCACGCAGGCGCTGGTCGACGTCGCCGCCGCTCTCGACGGGCTGAAGAAGCAGGTAGCGGCCCGGCCCACGAGTGGTTGATCCGCGTCACTCGACTACCGTGTCGGGCGTGAGCGAGCAGAGCCCGAACCCCGAAACGACCGGCGCCAGCGGCGTCGGGCTGGCCACCGTCGCGACCGACGGGACCGTCCTCGACACCTGGTACCCGCAGCCGAAGCTGACCGAAGGTGGCACCGCCGGCACGGAACGCCTCGGCACCGAAGAGGCCACCGAGCTGCTCGGCGAGGCCGCCGCGGCGCTGCTCGGCCCGGACACCGACCGCGGGATCGAGGTCGTCGCCGTCCGCACCACGATCGGCAAGCTCGCCGACGCGCCCGTGGACACCCACGACATGTACCTGCGGCTGCACCTGCTCTCGCACCGCCTGGTCCGCCCGCACGGCCAGAACCTCGACGGCATGTTCGGCCTGCTGGCCAACGTCGTGTGGACCAACCACGGCCCGTGCCCGGTCGAGGGCTTCGAGACGACGCGGCTGCGGCTGCGCTCGCGCGGCGCGGTGACCGTCTACAGCGTCGACAAGTTCCCGCGGATGGTCGACTACGTCCTGCCCGCCGGCGTCCGGATCGGCGACGCGGACCGCGTCCGGCTCGGCGCGCACCTGGCGAGCGGCACGACCGTGATGCACGAGGGCTTCGTGAACTTCAACGCCGGCACGCTCGGCGCGTCGATGGTCGAAGGCCGGATTTCGGCCGGCGTGGTGGTCGGCGACGGCTCGGACGTCGGCGGCGGCGCGTCGATCATGGGCACGCTCTCGGGCGGCGGCAAGGAGACGATCTCGCTGGGCGAGCGCTGCCTGATCGGCGCGAACGGCGGCGTCGGGATCTCGCTGGGCGACGACACGGTCGTCGAGGCCGGGCTGTACGTGACGGCGGGGACGAAGGTCGTCGTCGACGGCAAGGTCGTCAAGGCCCGCGAGCTCAACGGCGTCTCGGGCGCGGTGTTCCGCCGCAACTCGGCGACCGGCGCGGTCGAGGTCGTGCCGCGGACCGGGGCCGGCGTCGAGCTGAACTCGATCCTGCACGCCAACGACTGAGCGGCGGAATTCACTTAGTATTCATGGTGTGACCACCGAATCGTTGCCGCATACCCCGGCCGAGCTGGGCCTGCCGGAGCTCCCGGTCGAGGCGGGTCCGGCGGATCCGGCGGTCCACCACGTGCGAGCCAAGCTCGACCGGGAGATCCGGGCGCTGCTCGCGTACGAACCCGGTACGCGCTCGGGCGCCGACCCCGAGGACCTGCACCAGATGCGCGTCGCCCTGCGGCGGATGCGCAGCGTGCTGAAGCTGTCCGGCACGCTGGTCGGGGACGGCGCCGAGCCGGTGCGCGCGGAGCTGGGCTGGCTCGGCCAGTCGCTCGGCGAGGTGCGGGACCACGACGTCCTGATCGGGCACCTGCGCGAGGTCATCGCCGACTTCGAGGTCCGCGACCAGGCCGCCGGGCGCCGGCTGGTGTCCCGGTTCGTCACCGAGCGCACCGCGGCGAAACGGCGGCTGACCAGGGCGTTGTCCAGTGCGCGCTACTCGACGCTGTTGCGCGAGGTCAGCCTGCTGACCCGCGACCGGGAGGCCGCCGCCGAGGTGGCGGAGCAGTCGCACGACCTGGTCGCCGGGCTGGCGAAGCCGCACCGCAAGCTCGCCAAAGCCGTCCGAGCGCTGCCCGCCGACCCGCCGGACGACGACCTGCACGACCTGCGCATCCACGGCAAGAAGCTGCGCTACGCCGCCGAGCTGGCCCAGACGTCGGCGAAGAAGAAGCAGGCCAAGCGGATCAAGCGGCTGATCAAGGCGACCCGGGACTTCCAGACCGTGCTCGGCGACCACCAGGACGCGGTGATCGCGGCGGAGCGGATGCGCACGGTGCTGGACACGGCGGACGGCGAGGTCGGCTTCGTCGCCGGCCGGATCGCCGAGCGCGAGCTGGCCCGCCGAGCCGAGGCCCGCGCGGTCTGGCGCGCGTCCTGGGCCGGGGTCGACGACGCCGCCCGGGCTCTGCACGCCTGATCGCCCCGAAGCCTTGCCGCCGACCGTAAGCTCGGCTGATGGCGACCGCACTGACCCTGGCCATCGGCGGAGTGGTCCTGCTGCTCCTGATCATTCTCACGATCGGCGTCCTGGCCGGCCGCCGGGTGCGGCGCGGGCGGAAGCTCGGCCGCTACCCGTACCGCGCCAAGCCGAACGGCACCTACGACAACTCCACGCACAGCGGGATGTCGTGATCAGGCGATCGACCAGACGTACCCGTCGGGCCGGACGAGCACCTGCCGGCCGCCCTCGGCCTCGTACGCCGCGTACGCGTGGCCACCGTCGTCGACCAGGTCGGTGCCGGTCGCGACACTTCCCGCGGGCAGGATCCGGCAGCCCTCCGCCGGGCCGTCGCCGAAGGTCAGCGACGTCGCGTGCGGGCCGCGGAACAGCTCGAAGAGCCGCACGCGCTTGCCGTTCGCGTCGGTCAGGGGCGCGTCCGGGGCGCGGTCGCCCGGCTGGAGAGCACCCGAGCCGGCCGGGGACAGCGGGCCGCCGCGGTAGCTGATGTCCAGCTGCTGGGTGTCCTCGCCGCGCTTGTGCGCGTCCTCGTCGCCGTCGACGTACTTCTGCATCAGCTCGGTCGAGATCCCGAGCACGCGCGCCGCGTTCGTCCGGCGCTCGACCTCGTAGCTGTCGATCAGCTCGGGTGAGCCGTCCGCGAGCTTCCAGCCCAGGTTGTAGCCGTCTCCGACGCCGGTGTTCAGGCCCTGGCCGCCGGTCGGCGGGTGGACGTGCGCGGCGTCGCCGACCAGGAAGACCCGGCCGTCGCGGAAGCGCGCCGCGAGCCGGACGTTCGGCCGCCACACCGTCGACCAGGCCAGGTCGGACAGCTTGACGGTGCCGCCGCTGAGCGCGTCGAGCCGGGCCTGGACCGCGGGCAGCGCGGTCTCGACGTCGAGCTCACCGTCGCCGAGCGGCGCGCCGAACTGGAACCACGGGGTGCCCGGCAGCGGGCTGAACATCATGCCGCTCATCGGGTCTTCCGGCGCCGCGAACCAGTGGCCGTACGCGCGGTCGAGGCCCTCGGCGTGGACGTCGCCGAGCAGCATCCGGATCGACTCGTCGGTGGTGCCCTCGAACGCGATCCCCAGCGTCTTGCGGACGACGCTCTTACCGCCGTCGGCGCCGACCAGGTACTCGGCGCAGACCGTCTCGCCCGTGCTGAGCGTGGCCGTGACGCCGTCGGCGTCCTGCTCGAAGCCGGTCAGCGCGGTGTTCAGCTCGACGTGGACGCCGAACTCGGCCAGCCGGTCGCGCAGGATGCCCTCGGTCTGCGACTGGCCGAGGAACCAGCCGGTCGGGTACGGCTTCGCCGGCGTCGGCTCGACGGGGTCGAACATCATCCGCTCGCCGACGACCTCGCCGCCGAGGTGGATCTTCATCGGCACCGGCGCGGCCCCCGCGGCCAGCACCGCGTCGAGCACGCCGAGGTCTTCGAAGATCTCCAGCGTGCGGGGCTGGAGCCCGTCGCCGCGCGAGCCGACGAAGTACGTCTCGGCCTTGTCGATGATCCGCACGGCGACGTCGCGCCGCGCCAGCTCGATGGCCAGCGTCAGCCCGGTCGGCCCGGCTCCCGCGATCAGCACCCGTGTGTCCATCTCGTCCTCCCAGTGAATTGAAATTCAGTGAATCTGGATTCAGAATGACACTGCTAGCGTCCGGCGTCAAGGAGGTGGCGGTGAACCGCAAGGAGAAGGCCGCGGAGACGGAGACCGCACTGAAGGCGGCGGCCCGGCGCGTGTTCGCGCGCAAGGGCTACCTGAACACGAAGATCACGGACATCACCGCCGAGGCCGGCCGGGCCGCGGGGTCGTTCTACAACCACTTCGCGGGCAAGGAGGAGCTGCTCGAGGCGCTCCTGGCCGACATCGCGGCCTCAGGCGACGAGAGCGCGCTGACCGAGGGTCACCTGTCGGACTTCAGCGACCCGGCGGCGGTCCGCTGGCACGTGGCCCAGTACTGGGACTTCTACCGGGAACACGCGTCGACGATGCAGGCCCTGCGCCAGGCGTCGATGGTCAACGACGCGTTCGCCCGCACACTGGCGAGCTTCGGCGCGACCCAGGCATCGGACCTCAACGGCCACCTGGCCCACGTGACGGCGGCGGGGATGCGCCTCCCGGCGAGCACGGAGCTGTCGATCGCGATGATGTACCAGCTGGTCGACAGCTTCGCCCAGATGTGGCTCCTCGACCCGGCTCCGGCGGGCTGGACCCCACCGACGGACGAAGAGGCGATCGAGGCGCTCACGCGGTTCGTCTACCGGGGCTTCACGGGCCGGGACTACTGACGGGTTCCGGCCAGGCATCGACGACCTCGACGTGACGCGGCCCCGCGGACGTGCCGATGTGCCGGAACCAGGCGGCGCACTCGGGCACCGAGCCGATCAGCCGGGCTGCCTCATCGGCCTCGGCCCGACTGCGCCAGAGGACGACGTCCAGCCAGCCACCGTCGTCCTCGCGGGTCAGGTACGCGGCGAGACAACCGGGGAACCGCCGTCGCATCGCCTCGACCATCGCCGGGCGCTCCGCCACCAGCTGTTCCACCGCGGCATCGTCGACCCGGAAGCGGGCCAGTTCGATCGTCGTCACCGCTGGAACCTAGCCGGGGAGCACCGACAGTTTTCGCCGTTAGGCGGTCAGGCGCTCCACAGCGGCGTCAACGCGCTCATCCGTCGCGGTCAACGCGACCCGGACGTGCTTACCGCCGGCCGGGCCGTAGAACGTGCCCGGGGCCACCAGGATCCCGCGGTCGGCCAGCCACTCGACCGTCGCCGACGCTTCCTCATCCCGCGTGGCCCACAAGTACAGCCCCGCCTCGGAATGGTCGATCCGGAAACCGTTGTCCTGCAACGCCTTCCGCAACGCCAGCCGGCGCCGTGCGTAACGCTCGCGCTGAGCGGTGAGGGCCTCGTCGTCGGTCAGAGCGGCGACCATCGCCTCCTGGACCGGGCGGGGCACGATCATGCCCGCGTGCTTGCGGATCTCCAGCAGCTGGGCGATCAGCCGGGGGTCGCCGGTCAAAAAACCGGCTCGATAACTGGCCAGGTTCGCCGACTTCGACAGCGAATGCACCGCGATCAGGCCCTCGGTGCTGCCGCCGCAGACGTCCGGGTGCAGCACCGACAGCGGCGACGTCTCCCAGCCCAGCGCCAGGTAGCACTCGTCGGACACCACCACGACCTCGCGCTCGCGGGCCCACTCGACGACCTTGCGCAGGTGCTCGACCGGGAGCACCTTGCCGGTCGGGTTGGACGGCGAGTTGATCCAGATCATCGCCGGCCGCTGCGGGCCGAGCGCGACCGTGCTGTCCGCGCGCAGGATCGACGCGCCCGCCAGGAGCGCCCCTACCTCGTACGTCGGGTAGGCCAGCTCCGGGATGACGACGAGGTCACCCGCGCCGAAGCCGAGCAGCCGCGGCAGCCAGGCCACGGCCTCCTTCGACCCGATCGTCGGGAGCACGGCGTCCGGCTCGATGCCGGTGACGCCGTGACGGCGGCCCAGTGCGGCGATGGCCGCCGCGCGCAGGGCGGGGATGCCGTGCGTCGTCGGGTAGCCCGGGATCTCCGACACCGACGCGAGCGCGTCGCGGATGCCGGCCGGGACCGGGTCGACGGGCGTGCCGATGGAGAGGTCGACCATCCCGCCGGGGTGCGCGCTCGCCGTGGCCTTGACCTCGGCGAGCGAATCCCAGGGAAAGTCGGGCAGCGCGACCCGGCTCATTCGCCCTGCGGGGGCAGGGCCTTGATGAACCCCGGGTCGTGCGCGGTCTTGCCCACCTTGGAGGCGCCGCCGGGCGAGCCCAGCTCATCGAAGAAGTCGACGTTGGCCTTGGTGTAGTCCGACCAGTTGTCCGGGACGTCGTCCTCGTAGTAGATCGCCTCGACCGGGCAGACCGGCTCGCAGGCGCCGCAGTCGACGCACTCGTCCGGGTGGATGTACAGCATCCGCTCGCCCTCGTAGATGCAGTCCACGGGGCACTCGTCGATACACGCCTTGTCGAGCACGTCGACGCAGGGCTCGGCGATCACGTAGGTCACTGCGCACTCCTGCTTTTCTCTGCAAACAGCCAGTCGTGGCCGACACTACGCGGTTCGGCCACCCGTTCGGTTGGTGAGGCAAGCCTTAGCCATTCCCCGGGTATGGCGCTCACCTCTCCCGGCGCCGCGGTGGGGTGGCCCGCGCGTCGCCGGTGATGACGAAGCGGGGTTTGGGTGCCTCGCCCGCGTCACTGTCGGACTTCTTCTCCCCCACGGCGCGGTTGAACCCTTCGGAGATCTCGTCGACGAGCTTCTCGTTGTGCCGCTCGTCCTTGCGCTGGATGCCCACGGCCACCTCCTCGGGAAAATCCGCTCCGCGCCTTTCACGGCCTTGGGGACAATCTAGCGGTGAACGCACCCGAGACGCTCGAAATCGCCTGCAGCAGAGCATGGCCGCCGCTGGTCGAAAAACCCTTGGGGACCTGGCGGCTGCGCTGGGCGGACGGCTTCACCGGCCGTGCGAACAGCGCGCTCGCCGTCGGCGACCCCGGCCTGCCGATCCCGGACGCCCTGCGCGCGGTGTGTGACTTCGCCCACGATCGGGGGATCCAGCCGATGGTGCAGGTGCTCCGCGACAGCCCGAACGAGCGGGCGATCGTCGCCGAGGGCTGGTTCCAGGCGACGCGGCACCACCGCGGCCACGAGGTCGTCGTGCTCACCGCGCCGCTGACCGGCGCGTCCCCGGCCGACGGCGTCGTCGTGCACGACGAGCCGACGCCGGCGTGGTGGGACCTCACGCTCGGGCCCGGCGAGGACATCCCGGCCGCCCGGAGCGTCCTGACCGGTGGGAAGGTCGGGTACGGCGTCGCGACGCTCGACGGCGCCACCGCCGGGGTCGTCCGCGGCGCACTGGTCGACGGCTGGCTGCACGTCGGGCGCCTGGAGGTGGATCCCGCCTTCCGCCGCCGCGGGCTCGCGTCGGCGCTGATGGGCGCTCTGCACACGTGGGGCGCGGAACACGGAGCGGACCACGGGGTGTTGCAGGTGGCGGAGGGGAACTCGGGCGCGCTCGCGCTCTACGCGGGGCTCGGCTACGCCCCGCACCACAGATACCGGTACTGGGTGCCCGCACCCGGCTCGTGCGAGGATTCGACGTCGTGAAGATCGTGGTAATGGTCGGCGGAGTGGGCGGGGCCCGCTTCCTGCTGGGTTTGAAGTCGGCGCTGGGCATGTCGCCCGAAGGCGCGAGCGAGTCGGAGCACGAGGTGACGGCGCTGGTCAACACCGGCGACGACGTCTGGATGCACGGCCTGCGGATCTGCCCGGACCTGGACACCTGCATGTACACCCTGGGCGGCGGAATCGACAAGGAACGCGGCTGGGGGCACTCGGGCGAGACCTGGGTGGTCAAGGAGGAGCTGGCGGCCTACGGCGCCGACCCGGACTGGTTCGGGCTCGGGGACAAGGACATCGCCACCCACCTCATCCGGTCGCGGATGCTGCGCGCGGGCTACCCGCTGTCGGCGGTGACCGAGGCCCTGTGCGACCGCTGGCAGCCCGGCGTCCGGCTGCTGCCGATGTCGGACGACCGCGTCGAGACGCACGTCGTCATCGACGACCCGGAGCAGGACGGACAGCAGAAGGCCATCCACTTCCAGGAGTGGTGGGTGCGCTACCGCGCCGAGCCGAAGGCGCACTCGATCGTCGCGGTCGGCAACGACGAGGCCAAGCCCGCGCCCGGCGTGCTCGAGGCCATCAAGGACGCCGACGCCGTGCTGCTCGCGCCGTCGAACCCGGTGGTGTCGGTCGGCACCACGCTGGGCGTGCCGGGGATCCGGGACGCGCTGCGCAAGACGTCCGCGGGTGTCGTCGGGGTGTCGCCGATCATCGGCGGCAAGGCGCTGCGCGGCATGGCCGACGCGTGCCTGACCGCGATCGGCGTCGAGACGTCGGCGGAGGCGGTGGGCCGGCACTACGGCTCGCGCAAGGCCGACGGCGTGCTGGACGGCTGGCTGATCGCGGAAGGCGAGACGGCGGACGTGCCGGGCGTGACCGTCCGCGACGTCCCGCTGCTGATGTCCGATGTGGACGCGACCGCGGCGATGGCCCGTGCCGCGCTCGAACTGGCTGGAGCCCCCGTTGAATGACCACGCCTCGCCCAAGCTGGAGATCCTGCCCGTCAGCGGGCTGCCGGAGTTCCGCCCCGGCGACGACCTGACCGGCGCGATCGTCGAGGCCGCGCCCTGGCTGCGCTCGGGTGACGTCCTGGTCGTGACCAGCAAGATCGTCTCGAAGGCCGAGGGCAGGCTCGTCAAGGTGCCCGCGGACCCCGAGGTACGCGACGCCGAGCGCCGCAAGCTCGTCGACCGCGAGGCCGTCCGGGTGGTCGCGCGGATCGCGCGCACGGTGATCACCCAGAACCACCTGGGGATCGTGCAGGCGGCGTCGGGCATCGACGCGTCGAACGTCGAGGGTGACGAGGTCGCGCTGCTGCCGGCTGACCCGGACGCGTCGGCGCTGGCGCTGCGCAACGGGCTGCGCGAGCGGCTCGGCGTCGAGGTCGCGGTGGTCGTCACGGACACGATGGGCCGCGCGTGGCGGGTCGGGCAGACCGACGCCGCGATCGGCTCGTCCGGGCTGCGCGTGCTGCACGCCTACCGCGGCGAGATCGACGGGCAGGGCAACGAGCTGGCCGTCACCGAGGTCGCGATCGCCGACGAGCTCGCCGCGGCCGCCGACCTGGTCAAGGGCAAGCTCGGCGGCACGCCGGTCGCCGTCGTCCGCGGTCTGGACATCTTCGACGACGGCTCGACGGCCCGGAACCTGGTCCGCCCGCTCGAGGAGGACCTCTTCCGGCTGGGCACGAACGAGGCCATCGCGCAGGGCCGCCGGGAAGCGGTGCCGGTCCGGCGGTCCGTGCGGCAGTTCAGCGACGAACCGGTCTCGCCGACGTCGATCCGGCGGGCGGTCGGCTCCGCGCTCACCGCGCCCGCGCCGCACCACACGCACCCGGTGCGGTTCGTCTGGCTGCGCGACGGCGGGAAACGCAAGCAGCTGCTCGACGCGATGCGCGAAGCGTGGCAGGCCGACCTGTCCGGTGACGAATTCACGCCGGAGCAGGTCGCGAAACGGCTCAGCCGCGGTGACATCCTTTACCGGGCACCGGAAGTCGTCATCCCCTTCCTGGTGCCGGACGGCGCGCACACCTACCCCGACGCCCGCCGCAACGACTGCGAACGGACGATGTTCACCGTCGCCGGCGGGGCCGCGGTGCAGGGCCTGCTGGTCGCGCTCGCCGCCGAAGGCCTCGGCTCGTGCTGGATCGGGTCGACGATCTTCGCGGCCGACATCGTGCGTGACGTCCTCGGCCTGGCCGAAAACTGGCAGCCACTGGGCTCGGTCGCGATCGGCGTCCCGCTCACCGAACCGGCCCCGCGGGGGTCGGCCTCGCCGGGCGAAGGGTTGCTGGAGCTGTGAGCCTGCACGAAGACGCCGTCACGACGCTGGATTCGTGGCGGCCCGCGCTCGCGTCCCAGGAGTCGCTGCGGCAGGCGTTCCTCGGGTTCCTCGCGGCGCGCGAGGACAGCTGTCAGCGCTCGTGCGAGGCCGGGCACCTCACGGCGTCGGCGGTGGTTTTGGACCACACCGGGACGCGGGTGCTGCTGACGTTGCACCCGCGCGTCGGCCGCTGGCTGCAGCTCGGCGGGCACTGCGAACCTTCCGACATCTCGCTGGCCGGGGCGGCGCTGCGGGAGGCCACCGAGGAGTCCGGCATGACCGGGCTGCGGATCTCCCCGGAGCCGGTGCACCTCGACGTCCACCCGATCACCTGCTCCCTCGGCGTGCCGACGCGGCACTTCGACGTCCGGTACGCGGTGCACGCCCCGGCGGGCGCGGAGCCGGTGCGCAGCGACGAGTCCGACGACCTGCGGTGGTGGCCGGTGGACGCGCTCCCGGCGGGGTCCGAAGATCTCGCCGATCTGGTGAAAGCGGCCGTTCCTGTCGGTGCCGGGCACTAGCCTGGGCTGCGGAGAGGGAGGGACCACATGGCTACGCAGTTCCCCGAGCGGGTGCACTATCACTCCGGCAGCGGCGGGGACAGCGGGGTGTTCGGCTACATAGTCGTCGGCCTGCTGATCCTGGCGATCATCGTGTTCGTGATCGTGGTGGCGGTGCGGGTGTCGAAGATGCGCCGCGAAGAGGCGATGAAGAAGAGCGGGCAGTTCCCTCCGAACTTCCCGCCGCAGCAAGGGTTTCCGCCGCCGCCGCAGGGGTTCACGCAGCCGTATCCGCCGCAGCAGGGTTTCGCGCCGCAGCAGCAGGGATTCCCGCCGCAGCAGGCGTACCCGCCGTCACAGCCGATGCCCCAGCAGCAGTACGCGCCGCAGGGTCCGTACGGGCAACGGCCGCCGGGCCCGGGAGCGGGTCCGCAGAGCTGGTGATCATCCCCTTCGACAGCGGTTCGCCGGTCCCCCCGTTCGAGCAGGTCCGGTCCGGGCTGGCGACGCGCATCAACGACCGTTCGCTGGCGGTCGGCACGAAGCTGCCCACGGTCCGGCAGTTCGCCGCCGACCTGGGGATCGCCCCGAACACGGTGGCCCGCGCATACCGCGAGCTGGAGGAAGCAGGCCTGATCGAGACGCGCGGCCGGGCGGGCAGCTTCGTCGCGGCATCAGGCGACCAGAGCCGCCGCCGCGCCCAGCAGGCGGCGGCGGAATACGCTGCGCTCACCCGCAAACTGGGCCTGGACGACGCGGAAGCGCTGGCGATCGCCCGCGCCGCACTCGACGAGGGGAAGAGCTGACCGTGAGCGTGCTGATGCTGCTGATCATCCTGATACCGGTCGCGCTGGTCGCGACGGTCGTGGTGGTCTTGATCAACGTGAACAACAAGCCGAAGCTGCCGCCGTACCCGCCGCAGCACTACCCCGGCTACCCGCCGCAGCAGGGCTACCCGGGCCAGCAGCCGGGTTATCCGGGCCAGCAGCCGGGATACCCGCCGGCGCAGCCCGGCTACCCGCCGCAGCAGGGGTACCCGGGTCAGCAGCCGGGATATCCGCCGCAGCAAGGCTTTCCGGGGCAGCAGCCGCCTTACCCGCCGCAGCAGTAGCCCGCGTCGTCACATCGCGCGGTAGTCGCGCAGCTCGATCCGCGGACCGAGGCCGCCGGTGCCCCGACGGCGCAGTCCGGCCACCGCCGCAGCAGTAGCCCGGGGCGTCACATCGCGCGGTAGTCGCGCAGCTCGATCCGTGGGCCGAACCGTGGCCGCCGATGCCCTGCCGCCTCCAGATAGCGCACCGCTCGCTGCCGCTGCGGGGCATACGGCGCCAAGACCTCCGCCATGCCCGCGTCGTCGAGTTTCAGGCCCAGCACGGCGTTCCCGACCATCGACGGGATGTTGTAGTCGCCGAAGCTGACCGCGTCCGGGTCGCCCCACGCGCGCTGCGCCACCTCCGCCGCCGTCCACACCCCGATGCCCGGGACGTGCCGGAGCAGATGACGGCCCTCGAGTCCGCGCAGCTCCACCGCCCGCTCCAGGTGACCGGCGACGCGCGCCGCGTTGAGCAACGCCGTGCGGCGCTTGATGTCGACACCCGCGCGGTGCCAGTGCCAGTCCGGCAGCGACCGCAGCGCCACCGGTGTCGGCGGCACGCGCAGCCGCTCCGGCCCCGGCCCGGGCGCCGGCGTGCCGAACCGGCGGCACAGCTCGGCCCACGACCGGATCGCCTCCTTGCCGGTCACCTTCTGCTCCAGCACCGCGAGCACCAGCCAGTCCCACACCACCCCGGTCGAGCCGAGCCGCAGCCCCGGGTTCTCCCGCCGGGCGCGCGCGACGACGTCGTGGTGCGCGACGAACTCCGAATCGTCGTCGTCCGCGCCGAGCAGCGCGGGAACGCCGGTGAGCAGCCGGTCCGCGCCGTCGCCCCAGGCCGCCGCCTCGATCCGGCCGTCGGTCAGCTTGCGCAGGGCGAGCGTGCCCGGGCCGTCCGGGGTGTTCGACGCGAGCCACGTGATCCCGCGCTCGTCGGTGAGGATGTTCAGCGAGCCGCGCCCGCGCTTCAGCGGACCCAGGACACCGCCCAGGTCGACCTCGAACGCGGGACGCCAGAACATCGCTACGCGTCGCTCGAGAAGCGGACGGAACCGTCCGGCAGCACGACGTCCGGCCAGATCCGGGCGCCGTCGAGCAGCTCGCAGCCGGCGCCGACGGACGCGCCGTCGCCCAGCACGACCCCGCGCAGCACCGCGCCGGCACCGACGCGCGCGCCGTGTCCCAGCACCGAGCGCTCGACGATCGCGCCCTCGGACACGGCAGCGCCGTCGAAGAGCACCGAGCCGTCGATCTTCGCGCCCGAGCCGACCACGGCGGCGACGCCGATCGTCGAGCCGCCGGACAGCTGGGCGTCTTCGGCCACGGAAGCGCCGTCGAGCACCAGGAAGTCACCGGGGCGGCCGGGCAGCGCCGACGTCGGCGCCACGCCCCGCACGAGGTCGGCCGACCCGCGGACGAACGCTTCGGGCGTGCCGACGTCCAGCCAGTAGGACGCGTCGACGAAGCCCTGGATGTGCGCGCCCTGCTCCAGCAGCTGCGGGAACGTCTCGCGCTCGACGGAGACTCGACGCCCGGTCGGGATGGCCTCGATCACCGGGCGGCGGAAGACGTAGCAGCCGGCGTTGATCTGGTCGGTCGGCGGGTTCGGCGTCTTCTCGAGGAACGCCTGGACGCGGCCGGTCTCGTCGGTCGGCACCGAGCCGAACCGGCTCGGGTCGGGCACGCGCTGCAGGTGCAGCGTGACGTCGGCCTCGGACTCGCGGTGCACGCGCAGCTGCTCGCCGAGGTCCGAGCCGGAGATGATGTCACCGTTGAAGACGATCACGTGGTCGGCGCGCAGCTTGTCGTAGACGTTCCGGATGGCGCCCGCCGTGTCGAGCGGGTTCTCCTCGACGACGTACTCGAGGTCCAGACCGATCGACTTGCCGTCGCCGAAGTACTCCTCGAACACCTCCGCCCGGTAGCTCGTCCCCAGCACCACGTGCCGGATCCCGGCCTCGCGGATGCGCGAGAACAGGTGGCTCAGGTAGGGCGTCCCGGCTGTCGGGAGCATCGGCTTCGGCGCCGATAGCGTCAGTGGCCGCAGGCGCGTGCCCTTGCCCCCGACCAGCACGACGGCGTCGATCTCGACCTCGGACGTCACGGAAATCTCCTCCTGTATCACGCACCGCTGAGCGACAAGCCGCGGGAAACCCTGACGGAGGTCGCCCGGAGGGCCTACCCTAGACAGGAAACAGGCGGGCCTTTCCCCAGAGGGCCCCGGGTCAGTCGGGAGGCCGAGGGGATGGACCCCCGCGATCGGGCGGACGCCCTGCTCGCACGAGCCCAGGCGCGCGGTGTGTTCGTGGTGACGCCGGACAGCGCCATCTCGCCGATGGACGCCTCGAACACGCAGCAGATACCGCGTGCCGCCATCGACGGCCTCGACAGACGCCAGGACCCGGACACGACCACGCAGCTCCCGGCGTCGCTGATCGAGGAGAACGACCACCCGCTCGCGGGTGCGTCGCCCACGCGGCGGCTGGAGGCCACCGGTGGCTCGGCCGTCCGTCGTCCGCAGGCGACAGCGCCGCTGAGCACGCCGTCGCCGACGACACCGATGAAGACCCCGGTGACGACGCCGCTGGCCCGCCGTCCCCAGGCCGAGCCGATCACGAGCCCGCTGAAGGAACCCGACCCGGAGGACACCGGACTGGTGCCGACGGTGACGCAGACCAACGGCCGGTCCGACCTTTCGCGCCGGCTCGACGGGATCTAGCGGGTCTCGAGCTTCAGCCTGAGCGCGAGGCCGAGCTTCGCGGCGGCCAGCACCGGCTTCCAGACGAGGCCCGGGTGGCGGTCGGCGAGGTAGCGGTAAGCGCTGTCGTGGTGGGCCTTGAGCATCTTCTTCGACGCCTGCGACGTGGAGTGCCCGCCTTCGTGGGTGACGCTCGCGGACGGCGCGTAGACGTTCAGCCAGCCCGCCTGCGCCAGCCGGTCGCCGAGGTCGACGTCCTCGAAGTACATGAAGTAGCGCGTGTCGAAGCCGCCGACGGAGTCGAACGCCTCCCGGCGGATGAGCTGGCACGAACCGGACAGCCAGCCCGACGTGCGCTCGACCGGCGTGCCGGTCTCCTGGCGGTACTGCTTCGTCCAGGGGTTGCCCGGCCAGACCTTCGCGAAGGCGGCGTGCCCGATGCCGCGCCCGAACGACGGCAGCAGCCGCGCCGAGGGGTAGACGGTGCCGTCGAGGTCGTGGATGAGCGGCCCGAAGGCACCCCCTCGCGGCCACCGGCTCGCGACGTCGAGGAGCGCGTCGAGCGAGCCCGGCTCCCATTCGAGGTCCGGGTTGACGACGACGACCCAGCCGTACCGGTCGTCCAGCTCGGCGGCACCGCGGTTGGCGGCGGCCCCGTAGCCGACGTTTCCCCCGATGTTGAGCAGCTGCACGTTCTTGTGCTTTTTCGCGACTTCTTCGAGGGCACCCTCGACGGACGCGTTGTCCGCGACGACCACCTTGACCTCGCGCTCGGTGGCCTTCTCGAGGGTCTCGAGGAACCGCTCGATGGTGTCCTCGGAGAAGTAGGTCACGGTCACGACGCCGACATCGTCGCCATAGCGGGAGTGCTCAGTCACCCGGCCATTGTCCACCGGTCACCCAACGCAACCCCGCCACCCCGCGACCGGTGACCAAAACACCGCCTGTCACCAAAAGTAGTCACCCGAACGCGGCGCGTAGAACCAGCTCGTCATGATGGAGCCATGACGGTGCACGCCTTCGTCGACGAGTCAGCTCGCGCCGGCACTTATCTGCTGTGCGCGACGATCGTGGAACCCGCGCATCTGACCCCCACCCGGCGAGCGTTGCTGTCACTCCTGCTCCGCGGCGCGCGCGAGCTGCACTTCAAGAAGGAGAAGGAACCTCGCCGCAGGATGCTCATCGATCGGATGGCCGCGCTACCGGTCACATCGAGGCTTTACGTCGGTAAGTGCTCGCCCAAGACCGAAGAAGCCGCCCGGCAGCGCTGTCTCGCGCTGCTCGCCCAGGACTTGCTCGCTCTGCAGGCCCATCGGCTGGTCCTCGACACGCGCGACCACCGCGACGGCCAGGACCGCCAGACCCTGCAGCACGCGCTGGGCGTCCGTCCCTCGAAGACCGAACTCATCTACGAACACGTCGACTCGACGGCAGAACCGCTTCTGTGGATATCCGATGCGGTGGCTTGGTGCGTCGGAGCGGGTGGCGACTGGCGACGCCGCGCGAGCCCTCTGGTCGCCGAGCGGATCGAGGCCTAGGACGGCGAAAAGCCCGTGAGACGACCGTCCGGACGCGTCACGGGCTTTCATACTCGGTCCCACCGGGACCTCGCACAGCGATCTTACCACTCTTACCACTTGTTGTTGCCGGACCGACCGCGCTCAGCGGGTGCGGAGGTGGCGGGACCAGGCCTTCGCGTACGCCTCGCGGTGCCGCTCCGCGGTCGTCGCCCAGGAAAACTCCTTCGCGCGCTGCTGAGCCGCCGTTGCCAGCTCCGCGCGGCGGCCCGGGTCCGCCAGCAGCTCCTCGATCGCCGCGGCCACGTCGCCCGCGCCGACGCCGCAGTACGCCACCGCGTCGCCGCCGACCTCCGGGAGCGACAGGCGTCGCGTGGTCAGCACGCACGCTCCGCACGCCATCGCTTCCAGCACCGGCAGGCCGAAACCCTCGCCCAGCGACGGATAAGCCACCATCGAAGCCCCGCCGAGGAACCCGGCCAGTGTCCCGAAGGGCAGATATCCTGCCCGGATCACCCGGAGCCGGTGCGGGACGGCGTCCAGCGCCCGCTCCACCTGCGTGTCCCAGCCCGGCTGCCCGGCCAGCACCAACGCCGGCGCGTCGCGCTGCCCGGCCACCGCCCTGGCGAACCCGCGGATCAGCGCCGGCACGTTCTTGCGTGGCTCCAAAGCACCCAAAAACGCTACATACGGCGTGCGCCCCAGGCCGACCGCCGATCGGGCGGCCGCCACCTCCGACGGTGACGGCGGGTGAAACCGCTCGGTGTCGACGCCGTGGTGAATGACTTCCAGCGAAGCGTGCCGCACCGGGCCGACGCGGGCCAGCTCCGCGGCCGTCGCCGCGGACGGCACCACGCACAGCGTCGCGCGGCGAAGCGCCGTCGCCGTCCACGCGCGGAAGAACCGGGCCTTCACCGACGAGTGCAGGACGGCGTCGGTGAAGAACGTCGCGTCGTGCAGCGTGACGACCGATGCCGCCGACGTGGCCAGCGGCATCGTGTAGTGCGGCGAGTGGACGACGTCCGCGCCGAGCCGGCGCACCAGCCGCGGCAGGGTCGCCTGTTCCCAGGTCAGCCGCGCGGTACGAGTGGTCGTCGACGGCGAAGCGGGCACGACGCGCGAGCACGGCGCCAGCCGATCGTAAAGCTGCAGGTCCCGGGGCTGGCAGACGACGGTGACCCGCGCCCCGTCCGCGTCGAGGGCGGCGACGAGCGAGTCCACGTACCGGCCGACCCCGCCGCGGTCCGCGGGAACCGCGGTCGCGTCGATCAGGACCCGGGGATCTTCGCTCACCCCTGCAGGGTACGGCGGTGACCCGGTGTCATGGTGGGGAACTGGCAAACCAGTCAGCCGTGCGCCCGAGTGTGAATGGCCCAGACGGCTTCCGCCGCGCGACGCCAGGTAAACGCCTTCGCGCGCTCCCTCCCCGAACGAGTGAGCTCGGCCGCCACGGACGGTGACTCCAGCACCTCCCGCAACGCGGCCGCCAGCGCCGCCGAGTCGCCGCGCGGCACCATGATCCCCGCGCCGCCCGCCACCTCGGCCAGCGCGGGAGCATCGGTGTGCACCACCGGGATCCCCGCCGCCATCGCCTCGAGCAGGCCCAGCCCGAAGCCCTCGGCGAGGCTCGGCACGGCCAGCACGCTCGCCCGCCGCAGCGCGGTCGCCAGCTCGGCGTCCGACACCTTCCCCAGCATCCGCAGCCGGTCCGCCGGCAGGCCTCGTTCCGCGGCCAGCGCGACCGGGTCGACGCCGCCCCAGCCCAGCTGCCCGGCGAGCACCAGCACCGTGCCGTCGAGGGCCGCCACCGCGTCGATCAGGACGTCGATCCCCTTGCGCGGCTCGATCGTGCCGACGGCCAGGACGTACCGCTCGGGCAGCTCCAGCTCGACGGAACCGGCCGGCACCCGCACGCCGTGCGGGACGACGTGCACCGAGACGTCGACGTCGATCAGCACCGCCAGCTCGTCGGCGACCGCCCGCGTCGGCACGACCAGCCCGGACGCCCGCCGCGCCGCCCGCGCGATCATCGACCGGTGCCAGCTGACCCCGCGCGCGGTGAGCGTCTCGGGGTGGGTCCACGGCACGGTGTCGTGCACGGTCACGCTCAACGTCTTCCCGGCCGGCGCGCGCGGCGGCGCGAACGGCGTCGGCGCGTGCACCGCGTCGCCGCCCGGCCACCAGGGAATCCCCAGCTGCCAGGCGCCGATCAGCCCTCGCGGCGGGATCCGCAGCACGCGCGGGCCGTCGACGCCTTCGAGCCGGGCGGCGTCGACGTCGGCGTGCCGCGCGACCACGCTGGACACCGTCCAGCCCGGCGGCGCGGTCTTCGCGAGCGCGCGCAGCAGCTCGGCCGTGTAGCGCCCGGTGCCTCCGGGCACGGGCGCGAGGAGCTGCTCGGCGAGCACGACCAGTTCGGGCACGCGGCTATTGTGCGGGACGTGACCGCGAATCCCGCCACCACGGTGGTCGTCGTGACCTGGCGGGGTGCCGGGCACGTGACCGCCTGCCTCGACGCGCTCGCCGCGCAGACGCGTCCACATCGGACGCTCGTGGTGGACAACGCCTCCGACGACGGCACCGCCGCCCTGCTCGCGGCCCATCCTTCGCGTCCGCAAGTAGTTCGTCTCCCCCGCAACGCGGGTTACGCGGGAGCGCTCGCCGTCGCCGCGAAGCGCCTCGACACGCCGTTGATGGCGTGGCTGAACGACGACGCCGAGCCCGAGCCGGACTGGCTCGCGACGCTCGAAGACACCCTGGAAAAAGCGCCTTTGGCCGGCGCGGCGACGTCGCGGCTCGTCCGGCCCGACGGCACCACTCAGTCCGCCGGGGTCCGGCTGACCGCCGACGGCCACGGTGCCGACCTCACCGAGCCCGCCGCCGAGGTGTTCGGCTTCTGCGGCGGCGCGGCGCTCCTGCGGACGGACGTGCTGAAGAGCGTGCACGGCGTCCCAGCCGGGTTCTTCTGCTACTACGAGGACACCGACACGGCGTGGCGGCTGCGGCTGGCCGGGTGGGACGTCGTCGCGGTGCCGGACGCCCGCGTCCGGCACGCCCACGGCGTCAGCACCGAGCTGGGTTCGGCGCTGTTCCACCGCTGGAACGAGCGCAACCGGCTGCTCATGCTGCTGCGCTGCGCGCCCCGCGAGGTGGCGGTGAACCAGCTGGTCAGGTTCGCCGTGTTGACAGCGGTGCTGCCGTTGCGGCCGGGCCGTCCGGCCGCCCCGAACTTCCGCTTCGGGCTGCGCTGCCGGGTACTGGCCGAGGTGGTGGTCAGGCTGCCCGCGACACTCGCGGCCCGCCGCAAGATCGGCCGTCGCGCGGCACTCGGCCGAGGCGCGGTCTGGGACGCTTGGGCTGGCCTTTAAGCTGGCGCTCAATCCCGACGAAGGAGCAGGCTTTGGCGCAGGGGGCACCGCAACCGCTCGTCTCGGTGATCGTGGTCAACTACCGCGGCGCCGACGACACGATCACCTGCCTGCGCGCGCTCGCCGAGCACGACTACCCCGAGCTCGAGCTGATCTGCGTCGACAATTCGGACGAAGCCGCGCGCATCCGCGAAGCCGTCCCCCAGGCCCGCGTGATCGAGGCCGGCCGCAACACCGGGTTCGCCGGCGGCTGCAACCTCGGCGCGAAGCACGCGAAGGGCACCGTCCTCGGCTTCCTCAACAACGACGCCCGCCCGGCGCCCGGCTGGGTCTCCGCCGCGGTCGCCGAGCTGCGCGCGCAACCCCGCGTCGCCGCCGTGGCCAGCAAGGTCCTCGACTGGGACGGCAGCGGCACCGACTTCGTCGACGGCGGCCTGACCTGGTTCGGCATGGGCTACAAGCGCCACGCGGGGTCGCCGCTGGCCGACGTCCCGGCCGCCGAGCACGAGGTCGCGAAGGACGTCCTGTTCGGCACCGGTTCCGCGATGTTCATCCGCGCCGCGGTGTTCGCCGAGCTGGCCGGCTTCGACGAGCGGTTCTTCATGTTCTACGAGGACGTCGACCTCGGCTGGCGGCTCAACCTCCGCGGCTGGCGCGTCCGGTACGTCCCCGAATCGCTGACGTACCACCGTCACCACGGCACGATGGCCGCGGTCGACGCGCCGGAAACCGGCCGCGAGACCTTCCTCCTGGAGCGCAACGCCCTCGCCGCGCTCTACAAGAACCTCTCCGACGAGACCCTGGTCAGGGCGCTGCCGGCGGCGCTCGCGCTCGCCGTGCGCCGGGCCACCGCCCGCGGCGAGCTGGACGCCACGCAGCTGGACCTCGAGCAGGGCGTCGGCCCGATCGAGTCCGGCGACGTCGCGATCCCCCGGACCACGCTCGCCGGGATCCTCGCGATCGACCAGTTCGTCGAGCAGCTGCCGTCGCTGGCGGAGTCGCGCGCGGTCGAGCAGGCCGCCCGCGTCCGCACCGACGCCGACCTGCTTCCGTTGCTGCGCAAGGCGTTGGAGCCCGCGTACCCGCTGCCGCGCTACCTCGCCGCGCACGACATCCTCGTCGAGGCGTTCGGCATCGAGAAGGCCTTCGGGCAGCGTCGCAAGATCCTGGTGCTCACCGGTGACGCGCTCACCGAGCGGATGGCCGGGCCGGCGATCCGCGCCTGGAACATCGCACTCGCGCTGGCCGCCGAGCACGACGTCCACCTGGTGACCACCAACCCGCTCGCGACGCCGCCGCCCGCGCCGTTCCGCGTCAGCGCCGGCAAGCACCGCGAGCTCGACGCACCGATCGCCTGGGCCGACGTCGTCGTCCTGCAGGGCCACGTGCTCGAGCTCGCGCCGTCGCTGAAGAAGGAGCACAGCGGCAAGATCGTCGTCGCCGACCTCTACGACCCGATGCACCTCGAACTGCTGGAGCAGGGCAAGGGCGTCGCCGACGACAAGCGCGCGGCCGACCTCGCCGGCGTCACGCGGGTCCTGGACGCCCAGATCGAGCGCGGCGACTTCTTCCTCTGCGCGTCCGAGCGGCAGCGGCACCTGTGGCTCGGCCACCTGGCCGCGCTGGGCCGGCTTTCCCCGCGGCTCTACGACGCCGACCCGACGACGCAGTCGCTGCTCGCGGTCGTCCCCTTCGGACTGTCGGCGCAGGCGCCGGTCCGCACCGGGCCGGGGCTCCGCTCGACGCTCGGCCTCGGCGGCACCGACCACGTCGTGCTCTGGGCGGGCGGGGTCTACAGCTGGTTCGACCCGCTGACGCTGGTCCGCGCGATCGACACGCTCCGCCGTCGCCGCGCGGACGTCCGGCTGGTGTTCCTCGGCATGAAGCACCCGAACCCCGAGGTCGCCGAGATGGACATCGGCACGCGGACGATCCGGCTGGCGGACTCGCTGGGGCTGACGGACAAGCACGTCTACTTCAACGAGCAGTGGGTGCCCTACCACGAGCGCCAGAACTGGCTGCTGGACGCGAACTGCGGCGTCACGACGCACTACGAACACGTCGAGACGACGTTCGCGTTCCGCACCCGGGTGCTCGACTACCTGTGGGCCGGCCTGCCGATCGTGACGACCGACGGCGACTCGTTCGCCGACCTGGTGCGCGCGGAGCGGCTGGGCGTCGTCGTGCCGGCCGAGGACGCCGACGCGCTGGCCGAAGCGCTCGAAAAGTGTTTGTACGACGAAGAGTTCGCCGCGGGCTGCGTCGAGCGGATCGCCGTCGTGGCGCAGCGGTACACGTGGCCGGAGGCGCTGAAGCCGCTGGTGGAGTTCTGCCGCGACCCGCGCCCGGCCGCCGACCGGCTGCCCGGGTCCGCGGACCTGGTGACGACGCCGGCGGTGCGCGGCCGCGCGATGGTGCGCCGCGACGTCGATCTGGTGCGGGAGTACCTCGCCGCCGGTGGCGCTTCGGAGCTGGCGCGGCGCGCGGGCGGACGGGCTTTGAAGATCGTGAAGCAACGGCTCCGTCGTGGCTAGGTCCCTCAGCGTCCTCCTCGACGGCACGCCGCTGCTCGGCTCGCGCACCGGGATCGGCCGGTACACGTCCGCGCTGATCGAAGAGCTGGTGTCGATCCCCGAGGTGGACACGCGCGCGGTGGCGTTCACGCTGCGCGGCTGGCGGCGGCTGCGGCACGTGCTGCCGTACGGCGCGCGGGCCCGCGGGATCCCGGTGGCGGCGCGGCTGCTGCGGGCGGCGTGGACGCGGTCGGACTTCCCGGCGGTGGAGCTGTTCGCCGGGCCGACGGACGTCGTGCACGGCACGAACTTCGTGCTGCCGGGCCGGTTCCGCGCGGCGGGCGTGGTGACGATCCACGACCTGGCCTTCTTCGACAACCCGGCGGAGCTGGCGCCGAGCGACCGCGGCCTGCCGGAGCTGGTCCGCCGCGGCGCGCGGCGGGCGAACGTGATCTGCACGCCGACCTCGGCGGTGGCCGACTCCGTGGCGGAGCGCCTGGACGTCGACCGGGACAAGATCGTGGTGACGCCGCTGGGCGTGAACCCGGCGTGGTTCACCGCGCGTCCCCCGGACGACGAGCGGCGCGCCCGGCTCGGCCTGCCCGCGCGCTACCTGCTGTTCGCCGGTGCGGCGGGCCCGCGCAAGGGCCTCGACTGGCTGACCCGCACGCACGAGGCGGCCCCGGACCTGCCGGACCTGGTGTTCGCCGGCCCGGGCCCGTTCCCCCGCGGCCCCCGGCTGTCGCAGACCGGCTACCTGTCCGATGTGGACTTGCGGACGGTCGTCGCGGGCGCGTCGGCGCTGGTGCTGCCGTCGCGCGACGAGGGTTTCGGCCTGCCGGTGCTGGAGGCGATGGCGTCGGACGTCCCGGTGGTGTGCACGGACATCCCGGCACTGCGCGAAGTGGCGGGCGACTGCGCGAGCCTCGTCCCGTTCGGCGACGTCGACGGCTTGGCGGAGGCCCTGCGGACGGCGGTGACGGACCCACACGCGGTGGCGACATCGGCCGCCCGCCGAGCCCACGCGGCGAACTTCACGTGGCGAACGTGCGCCGAGCTGACGGTCGGCGCGTACCGGCTGGCCTCAGGTCGCCACTGACCGGGCCGCCCTCGGATCCGGCGCCGGCGCGGAGGCATCGCCGCTCACCAGCAGCAGCGTGGCGACGAACGTCGCCAGCACGGCTCCGGCCACGATCTTCGCCAAGGTGCTCAACCGCATCGTCACCAGCATCGCGACTCCGTTCTCCGGGACCTGCGAGAACCACGGTCCGCTCCTCGCCCGCGCTCGGTCCAAGCCGACCCGGCGCAACGGACCGGTATCGGGCCGCCCGATCCGGTAACGAAGGCCGGGCGCCCCGAGACGTAGTCCCCGGACCTGGCGCACCAGCTCTGGTTGCGCCGATCGGGTGGCCACCGAGGAGGACACGTGCCGGACATCGCCGCCGCACCCGACGATCTCGGGCCCGTCCTCCGGAACCTCGCCTACGGCAGGCTGGCCCAGACGCGGGCGAAGCTGGCCAACAGCCCGGAAACCCGCGAGTTCCTGGAGCTCGGGCTGCAGCTCCTGCGCGACGACCTGATCGGGCACACCGGGCCCGACTTCGAGACCGGGATCCGGTCGAAGCTCTTCGAATCGGTCTCGCGCGAACGCATCCTGCAGCGCGCCGACGAGGCCGACCGCGCCCGGCGGAACCCGAACGTGCTCACCGTCAACATGTTCCGGTACCGCTGGGAGCGGAAGGACCGCTACACCGAGGACCTCATCTCGTACCTGTTCCGGCCGGCGCCCCAGCGCCACCACTTCGCCGAGATGACCGCCGTCACCGACCGGCTGATCCGGCGGGTCAGCTTCGCCGAGCTGGTGCGCACGCTCGCCGACGCCGAGGTGCGGACGGTGCTGGAGGACCCGCTGGTCGGCTTGCAGAGCACCGTCCAGAACGCGATGCCCAACCACCCGCGCGTCCGCGAGTTCTGCCAGGCGCACCTCGACCACCTGATGCCGCGCTGGGCCGACCTGTACGTGCGGATCACCGCCGCCTACGGGCTCCGGCTGAAGGCCGGGTTCACCTGGCTGGACGTCGCGCTCATGTTCAACGCCGTCGTCGAAGGCGAGCTGACCTGGTCCCGCGTGGCCGCCCGGCCGGTGCTGTCCGGCGGCGGCCACGTCGTGCCCACCGCGATCCTCGCCATGCTGGCCAGTCTCCTGGAGAACGCGCCGCCGGACTTCGAGAACTCTTACGCCGTCGCGAAGTAGGCGTCCAGCGCCTCTTCCCACGGCCGCATCGGGGTCAGCCAGGCTTCCTGCCACGAAGCCGGCGACAGCACTGAGTACGCCGGCCGCGTCGCCGCCTGGGGGTACTCCGCCGTCGTGCACGGCTTCACCCGTGCCGGGTCGGCCCCCAGCCGCGTGAAGATCGCCTGGGCGAAGCCGTGCCAGCTCACCGCGCCCGCGTTCGTGCAGTGCAGGATCCGGCGCTCCGGCCCGTCCCCGGCCGCCACCCGGGCAGCCAGCTCCATGAGCCCCGAGGCCAAATCGGACGTCCAAGTAGGACCGCCCACCTGATCGTCCACAACGGACAGCTCCGGCCGCGAAGACTCCAGGCGCACCATGGTCTTCACGAAGTTCGACCCGGCGTGCCCGTACAGCCACCCGGTCCGCACCACCCAGGACGACGCCCCCGACCCGAGCACCGCGTCCTCACCGGCCGCCTTGGTGCGGCCGTACGCCGACCGCGGCCCCAGCTCGTCGGAAGGCTCGTACGGCGCGGTGGCGTCGCCGGCGAAGACGTAGTCCGTCGACACGTGGATCAGCGGCACCCGCCGGGAAGCGCACGCCGCGGCCAGCACCCGCGGCCCGTCGGCGTTGACCGCGAACGCGCGGTCCTCGTCCTTCTCCGCCGCGTCGACCGCCGTGTACGCCGCCGCGTTGATCACGACCGGCGCGGAGCCCGTTTCGCGGGCCCGGTCGGCCAGTGCGCCGACCGCCGCCAGCACCTGGCCCGTCGCCGTCAGGTCGAGCTCCGCCGAGCCCGGCGCGACGACGTCCACGTCGTCACCCGAAGCAGCGGCCAGGTCGCGGCCGAGCTGTCCGGAACCGCCGGGCACGAGCACCGTCAGCCGCACGAGCACATCCTCACTTCTTGAGCGTCTTGAGCGCGGCCCGCTCCGCCAGGGGCTCCCACCACGCGCGATTGTCCGTGTACCAGGCCACCGTCGCGGCCAGACCGTCCTCGAAGGACACGCGCGGAGCGTACCCCAGCTCCGAACCGATCTTCGTGATGTCCACCGAGTACCGGCGGTCGTGACCCTTGCGGTCCTCGACCGGCTCGACGCTGTCCCAGCCCGCGCCGACCGAGGCGAGCAGCTTCTCGGTCAGCGACCGGTTCGTCAGCTCGGTGCCGCCGCCGATGTTGTAGATCTCGCCGGGCCGCCCGCCGTCGGCGACCAGCTGGATGCCGTGGCAGTGGTCGTCCACGTGCAACCAGTCACGGACGTTGAGGCCGTCGCCGTAGAGCGGCACCTTCCGCCCGTCGAGCAGGTTCGTGACGAACAGCGGGATGACCTTCTCGGGGAATTGGTACGGACCGTAGTTGTTGGAGCATCGGGTGACGCACACCGGCAACCCGTGGGTGCGGAAGAAGGAGCGCGCCACCAGATCGGAGGACGCCTTCGACGCCGAATAGGGCGAGTTCGGCTCCAGGATGTGATCTTCGGTCCAGGATCCGGTCTCGATCGAGCCGTACACCTCGTCCGTGGACACGTGGACGAACTTCGAGACGCCCGCTTCCAGCGCGGCCTGCAGCAGGTTCTGCGTACCGAGCACGTTCGTCAGGACGAAGTCCGCGGCACCGAGGATCGAGCGGTCCACATGCGACTCCGCGGCGAAGTGCACGACCAGGTCGACCCCGCGCATGACCTCCACGACCCGCGCGGCGTCACAGATGTCGCCGCGGACGAACCGCAACCGCGGGTCGGCGGCGACCGGCGCCAGGTTGGCCTCGTTGCCGGCGTAGGTGAGCTTGTCCAGCACCACCACCTCGGCGTCGCGCAACGTCGGGTAGGCGCCGCTCAGCACCTGCCGGACGTAGTGCGACCCGATGAAGCCGGCACCACCGGTGACCAGGACCCGCATCTTCCCGCCTTTCCCTAGGCCCCCGACCGGGGCAATCGGCCCCCAGCCTACGGAGGTCCAACAACACCCTCAGTAGAGTCATCATCGAGGCACAGGGGTGCCCTGGGGGAAGCACGGGGTTTCACAGGGGAGGAAGCGCGTGACCGAATGGCCTGCGCCGCCCATCCCGGCGCGCCGGAGCTACGGCGTCGCGGTCTTCGCCCGCCGCGGCGGCAAAGTGGTCGTGTCGTTGCTGTCCGTCGCGATCCTGGCCTTGACCTGGTACGGCTGGCACTTCATCGGCGACCCGAACACCGGTCTGACCACCACGAACGTCTTCGCCGACACCGAGGCGCACGCGAAGCCGCTCGACGGCGCGATCGACATCCTCCTGGTCGGCCAGGACAGCCGCACCGACGCGCAGGGCAACCCGCTCCCGCGCGAAGTGCTCGACATGCTGCACGCCGGCGTCTCCGACGGTGAGCTGAACACCGACACGATGATCCTCGTGCACATCCCCCAGAACGGGAAGCACGCGATCGCGATCTCGTTCCCCCGCGACTCCTGGGTGGAGCTGGCCGGCGGCTACGGCAAGCACAAGCTCAACAGCGCCTTTGTCTACGCGTACACGGACACTTACAAAACGTTGCAGCGCCAGGGCATGACCGACCTCAAGGAGGCCGACGCGCAGGCGAAGGTCGCCGGGCGGAAGAACCTGATCGCCACGATCGAGAAGTTCATCGGCAAGCCGGGCATGATCGACCGCTACGCCGAGGTCAACCTGGCGAGCTTCTACGAGATCACCAAGTCGATCGGCGGCGTCGAGGTCTGTCTCAAGGGGCCGGTCAAGGAAGTGAAGTCCGGCGTGGACCTGCCGGGCGGCCGGCAGACGATCGAGGGCGTGCAGGCGCTCGCGTTCGTCCGGCAGCGCTACGACCTGCCCAACTACGACCTCGACCGGATCGCCCGCCAGCAGGCCTTCCTCTCCGGCCTGGCCCGCAAGGTGATCTCGACCGACGTGCTGACCAGCCCGGGCAAGATCGCCGACCTGGTGGCCGCGGTGAAGAAGTCCGTGGTGCTGTCGCAGGGCTGGGACCTGACCGAGTTCGGCGAGCAGATGCGCGGCCTGACCGGCGGCAACATCGAGTTTCACACCATCCCCACCCAGGGCAACGCGGTGATCGGCGGCGCCGACGTGCTGCGCGTCGACCAGGCCGCCGTCCAGGCCGAGGTGACGCGGCTGACCTTCGACGGCGACGCCCCGGCGACGACGGCACCGGCCCAGCTGCCGGGCGCCAACGCCGTCACGGTCGAGCTGTTCGACGGCACGGGCTCGGCGGCACTGGCCGCCCAGACGCACTCGGCGCTGCAGACCAAGGGCTTCACGGTCGCCGCCGACCAGAAGCTGAGCACCCGCAACACCACCGTCGTCCGGTACAACCCGGCCGACACCGCCGCGCTGGACCTCGTCAAGCAGGCGCTGGGCACCACCGTCCAGGCCGAGCCGGACCGGGACGTCGCCGCCGGGCACGTGCGCGTGCTGCTGGGCAAGGACTTCCGCAGCTCGGCCGCCGGTCCGGGCGGCGCGCCGACCACCACCCCGAAGGTGCCGTCGACCCCGGCGTCTTCCACCCCCGCCGCGCCGCCGATCACCGCGGGCGACGTTCCCTGCATCAACTAGACTGAGTACGCAGGGTGGTCGGGGGAGGATAAACCGGGATGGAAGACGAGCAGGTAGAGCCGGATCCGGTGACGGAGCGCGACGATCCGGAGTGGAAGCCGTCGCCGTTCCCGCGTGAACCGGCCCCTGCTCCGGTGGCCGCGAGGCCGTCACGGATGCGACGGGCCGGGCGCGTCACCCGCCGGCTCGCGGTCGGGCTCGTCTCGGTGCTCGCGCTCGGCGTCAGCGGCTACGCCTACGTCACGAAGGACCAGCTGCAGAGCAACGTCCCGACGACCGACGCGCTCACCCCGCGCGCCGGCGAGCCCGCGCCGCCACCCGCGGACGACGGCGCCGACGACATCCTGCTCGTCGGCAGCGACGCGCGGACGGACGCGCAGGGCAACCAGCTCCCGCTGCGGGTGCTGAAGGAGCTGCGGACCGAGGCCAACAGCGGCGCGGTGAACACCGACACGGTGATCCTGCTGCGGGTGCCGAAGAACGGCTCGAAGCCGTCGGCGGTGTCGGTGCCGCGCGACACGTGGACCGACGTCCCGGGCCGCGGCAAGGCGAAGATCAACTCGGCGTACGGCATCGCGAAGGCGCACTTCGCGCAGCAGCTGCGCGCGCAGGGCGAGCGCGACCAGGCGAAGATCGAGCGCGACTCCGACACCGAGGGCCGCCGGGTGCTGGTGCAGGCGGTGCAGGACCTCACGCAGGTGCGCGTCGACCACTACGCCGAGATCAACCTGCTGGGCTTCTACCTGCTCACCGAGGCCCTCGGCGGCGTGAGGGTGTGCCTGAACCACTCGACCGAGGACAAGGACTCGGGCGCGAACTTCCGCCGCGGCGAGCAGACGGTATCGGGCGGGGAAGCGCTGTCGTTCGTCCGCCAGCGCAAGAACCTGCCGCGCGGCGACCTCGACCGGATCGTCCGGCAGCAGGCGTTCCTGTCGTCGGCGCTGCACCAGGTGCTGTCGGCGGGCACGCTGACCAGCCCGGGCACGCTCGGCAACCTGATGGACGCGGTGCACAAGTCGCTGACCCTGGACCCGGGGCTCGACCTGCTGGAGTTCGCGCAGCAGGCGAAGGGTCTCGCGTCCGGCGACCTAACGTTCGCGACCATCCCGGTGATCACGGCCAACGGCCGCAGCGAGGATGGCCAGAGCATCGTCGAGGTGGATCCGAAGGCGGTGCGCGAGTTCGTGGCAGGCCTGGCGGGCCGCCCGGCCCCGGCGGCGGCCAAGGCCCCGGGCGGGGCTCCGACGGGCGGAGGTTCGGGCAGCGGCGCCGCCCCCGCCGCGGCACCGCTGCTCGAGGCCTCCAGCGGAGTCCCCTGCGTCAACTGACCGCAGGGGCGGGGTCGCCGGCCGGCAGCCTCCTGGGCGCAAGGGCGCGGTCGTCGACCGCCACCCCCGCGCGTCATGCCCCGGCAGCCCCGCGTCAACTGAAGTCGGCGCGGTGGTCCTCCACCCACTGCCGGAAGGTCCGCGGCGCCTTCCCGGTCACCTCGCGCACGACGTCCGTCACCACCGACGGCTCCCGTGTCGTCCGCTCCGTCGCGCGCAGGACCTCCGGGGGCACCTCGGGCGGCCAGCCCAGCGCCGTCATCCGGTCGGCCGCCTGCTCCGGCGTCAGTTCCTCCACGCGCAGCGGCCTACCGAGCACCTCCGCGAGGACCGCGGCCTGCTCCCGGAAGCTGATCGGCTCCGGACCGCTCAGCCGCAGCGCCTCCCCCGCGTGCGAGCCGTCCAGCAGGATCTTCGCCGCGACGTCGCCGATGTCGCGCTCGTGGATCGCGCCGACGCGGGAGTCCGGGTACGGCGTCCGGACGACTCCGGCGGCGATGTCCGCGCGCCAGCCCAGTGCGTTCGTCGCGAACGAGCCCGGGTTGAGCAGCGTCTCGGCGAACGGTGCCGCGATCAGCGCCTCCTCCACCGCGCGGTGGAACCGTGCGATCCCGCTCTGCGAGGACCGGGGTTCGAGCGTCGCCCCCGACGACAGCAGCACGACGTGGCGCACGCCGGCCGCCTCGGCCGCCTTCACGAACCCTTCGATCCCCGACGGCCGCGTGTACAGGAACACCGCGTCGACACCGGCCAGCGCGGCGTCCAGTGTGGACGGATCCTCCAGATCGGCGCTGACCTTGGCGGTCGGGACGTCGAGCGTGGCGGCGTCGCGGCTCGCCGCGCGGACGCCCTGACCTGCGGCGACGAGCGCGTCGAGCACGGCTCGACCGACGTTGCCCCGCGCCCCGGTGACGAGAATGGACATAGCTGTCCCCCAGCTTCCGAGATACATTTGCTTGCAAAGCAAAGCTACTCAGCACGGAGACGCGGTGTCAACCGGCGAAGCCCGTGGTCCGCGCTTTAGCCTTGTCCGCATGAGCCTGACCGACGAGCTGCTGCGCCCGCTGCTGGCCTCGCCCGCCAAACCGTTGATCACCCATTACGACGACCAGCTCGGCAGCCGCGTCGAGCTGTCCGTGGCGACGACCGCCAACTGGGCGGCGAAGACGGCCAACTGGCTGACCGAGGAGTTCGACGTCGAGCCGGGCGACGCGGTGGCCGTGCAGCTGCCGGCGCACTGGCAGACCGTCGGTGTGCTGCTCGGGGCGTGGTGGTGCGGGGCGCGCGTCGTGGCCGAAGGCGCGGGCGCCCGGGTCGCGTTCGTCGGGCCGGACGACCCGGAGCCGACCGGCGCGGCCGCGACCGCCGTCGTGACGCTCGACCCGATGGGACGCGGGCTGGCCGAGCCGCCGGGCGGCGGCGCGTTCGACTACCTGACGGAGTCCCGGATGGCGGGCGACCAGTACAGCCCGCTCTTCACGATCCCCGGCGACACGGCCGCCCTGTTCGCGTCCACTGTGGACGAAGTGCTGGCCGAAGCCCGCGCCCGCGCGGCGAAACTCGGTCTGACCGCGGACGACCGCGTGCTGTCCACTCGCGACTGGAGCGGGCCGGAGGGCATCCTCGACGGCCTGCTCGTCCCCCTGTCCGCGGGCGCCCACCTCGTCCACGTGAGCAATGCGGACGAGGCCAAGCTGGCGGCCCGCCGCGACGCCGAACGCACCACGGCGGACCTCCCGGCTTAGGCACTGTCCTGCAAGTCACGCTCGCGGTCTTCGCGCAGACTCGCAGGACAGCGCCTAGGCGTTCTGCAGTTCGCCGGCTTCGGCTTCGCGGCGGGCGCGCTTGCGCCCCCACAGCAGGTGGTCCAGGGAAAGCCGCCCGCCGTTGAAGCCCAGCGCCAGCCCGGCGAGCGCGAGCACCAGGACGAGCTCGTAGCCGCCCTGGCCGGTCAGGCCGTTGTCGATGTGCACCGAGAGCAGCGCGCCGACCGAGATCACGACGTACCCGATGCCGACCAGCGGCATCAAGAAGCCGACGATGAACGCGATCGAGCCGAGGATTTCGACGGTCATCGCGAAGACCGCGGCGACCGTGGGCATCGGGATGCCCGTCATCGAGAAGAACTTCGCCGTGCCGTCGATGCCGTTGTTCCACTTCTGGAGGCCGTGCGCGAGGAAGACGACCGCGACGCCGATCCTCCCCAGCAGCAGGGCCACGTCCTTGAATCGTCCGAACATCCGGTTTCAGCTCCCCGGTGGGTGAATTTTCAACTGACCCGCCCCAAGTTAGGGCGCCGGAACCCCGGATCGAAGCTCCGGAGGGTGATCGACAGGGAACCGACAGGGACGAAAAACCGTTTTCGCGCGGCCCGCCGCGGGGCTATCTTCGCCCTGACCTGCGTCCACGACTGTGAGGAGACCCCGATGCGCCGACAGACCGTCCGACCCGGCCTGTCACCCGCATCACAAAGGACTTCCCACGACCGTGAAAACCCTGAACATCGGCATTCTCGCGCACGTCGACGCCGGTAAGACCAGCCTGACCGAGCGCCTGCTCTTCGAAGCGGGCGCGATCGAGCGCCTCGGCAGCGTCGACCGCGGCGACACCCAGACCGACTCCCTCGAGCTCGAACGCCGTCGCGGCATCACCATCCGGTCCGCGGTGGTCTCGTTCACGACCGGCGGCACCCGGATCACGCTGATCGACACCCCGGGCCACTCGGACTTCATCGCCGAGGTCGAGCGTGCGCTGCGCGTGCTCGACGGCGCGGTCCTGGTGGTGTCCGCCGTCGAAGGCGTCCAGGCCCAGACCCGCGTCCTGATGCGCACGCTGCGCCGCCTCGGCATCCCGACGCTGATCTTCGTCAACAAGATCGACCGGATGGGTGCACGCGACCAGCTCGGCGACATCCGCGCGAAGCTCACGCCCCGGGCGATCGCGCTGAACGCGTCATCCGGCGAGCTGGCCGAGTTCCTGGCCGACGGCGATGACGCCTTCCTGACGTCCTATGTGGACGACCGAGTCGACGCTGCGGCCTGTCGCGCCGAGCTGGCCCGGCAGGTCGCCCGCGCCGAGCTGCACCCCGTGCTGACCGGCTCGGCGATCACCGGCGCCGGCGTCGCGGACCTCGTCACGGCGATGGCCGAGCTGCTCCCTTCGACCGAGCGCACCGGTGACGGACCCCTGCACGCGACGGTGTTCAAGATCGACCGCGGCCACGCCGGCGAGAAGATCGCCTACGCCCGGCTGCACTCCGGTTCACTGACCGTGCGACAGCGAATCCCTTTCTACCGCGGCGAAACCGAGTTCACTGGCCGCGTCTCGTCGATCGAAGTCGCCGGCGACGACGTCGCGCTCGCCGGGGACGTCGCCCGGGTGCGCGGGCTGCGGGAGGTCCGGATCGGCGACCGGCTCGGCTCCCCCGGCACCGCGGGCGACGGCGTGTTCGCGCCGCCGAGCCTGGAGACCGTGGTGCGCCCGGTCCGGCCGGAGCAGGCCGCGGCGCTGTTCACCGCGCTGAGTCGACTGTCCGAAGAGGACCCGTTGATCGACGTCCGCCGGCACGGCCACGACGTCTCGGTGCGGCTCTACGGCGAGGTGCAGAAGGAAGTGCTGCGCTCGATGCTGGCCGACGGCGCGGGCATCGACGTCACGTTCGAGCAGACGCGCACCCTGTACGTCGAGAAGCCGGTCGGCCTCGGAGCAGCCGTCGAGGAGCTGGATCCGGAACAGCGGCTGTACTTCTTCGCGACGGTCGGGCTGCGGGTGGAGCCCGGCCCCGGCGTCACGTTCGGGCTTTCGGTCGAGCTGGGCTCGCTGCCGCTCGCGTTCCACAAGGCCATCGACGAGACCGTCCACGCCACGCTCGAGCAGGGCCTGTACGGCTGGGAGGTGCTCGACGTCGCCGTCACGCTGACGCACACGGCGTTCTTCAGCCCGCTCAGCGCGGCGAGCGACTTCCGGAAGATGACGCCGCTGGTGCTGATGGCGGCGTTGAAGGAGGCCGGCACGCGGGTGCACGAACCGGTGCACCGCTTCGAGCTGGAGATCCCCGCGAACGCCGTCAGCGCGGTGCTGCTCAAGCTCGCGGACCTGCGCGCGGCCCCCGGCGAGCCCGTCACCGGGCCGGCGTCGTGCACGCTCCACGGGACGATCCCCGCGGAGCACGTCCACGAGTTCGAGCAGGCTCTGCCCGCGCTCAGCCAGGGCGAGGGCGTCTTCCTCAGCGAGTTCGACGACTACCGGCCCTACCCCGGTCCGCCGCCGGTCCGGCCGCGGACCGGCGAGAACCCGTTGAACCGCAAGGAGTACCTCTCGCAGGTCGCCCGGCGTTAGCGCTTGTGCGCCCAGGCGGCGCCGAAGCAGTACGCGCCGAACGAGGCGAGGCCGAGCGCCACCACGATCAGCAGCACGGTGCCGAAGGGCTGGGCGGCGAGCGTCTTGAGCGCGGCGTCCAGCCCGCCGGCCTTGTTCGGGTCGGCGGTGAACCCGGCGATCGCGACGAGGATCGCGACGATCGCCAGTACGACGCCCTTGGCGAGGTAGCCCGTCCGGCCGATCCCGCCGATCCAGCGCTTGGTCTTGCCGGGCAGCTCCTGCGTGTCGAGGTCTTCGAGGAACTTCTTCTTGACGCCCTTCACCCCGGCGGCGATCGCGACCCCGAAGATGCACGCGGCGGCGATGACCACCAGCGCCGGGCCCGCGGGCAGCTGGAGCAGCTTCCCGGTGAACTCCTGCTGCGTCTGGTTGCTCGACCCGCCACCACCGCTGCCGGTGGCGATCTTGAAGGCCGTGAAGCCCAGCGCGATCACGACGACGCCACGGGCGGCCGCGCCGATCCGCTTGCGCGTCCGCTTGCCACCGCTGACCCATTCGTAGCCGGTGGCGGCCATCATGAACTGCCAGAGGCCGAACAGGACCAGGCCGATGGCGAGGACCCAGAGCAGGACCTGGCCGAACGCCGTCGAGCCGACCTGCTGCAGCGCGCCCTTCTGGTCGGCCTGCTCGCTGTCACCGAAGGCGACCTGAACGGCCAGGTAGGCGATGACGAGGTGCACGACGCCGTAGCAGGCCATGCCGATCCGGCCGAGCAGCTGCGCTGTGTCGCTCTTCTCGCCCCGCTGGGTCGTGGCGGCTGTCTGGTTCATGCGGTTCGAGTACCCACTCCGACGCGGGATCGGCTGGGCCAAGCGGCCTAATCACTTGCTGTACCTGGGACGATCGCAGCGTGAGCGCGCGACTGGTCGGCTACTGGTCGGAGTCGGAGGTGCATCCCGGCTCGACCGAGTACACCGAGCTGGGCTTCCGGGCCGACGGCTCGGGCTGGCAGTACTGGGCGAGCTGGAGCACGGCGTTCGTCGTCCACCGCTTCACCTGGCAGGCACCGGAACCCGGCCGGCTCGTGCTGCACCTGCAGGCGGAGGTCGACGGCCGGTGGGCGCCCGGCGGAGCCCACCGCGTCGAAGGCCGGGAGCAGCTCGACACCCGGCTCGAACTGGCCTGGACGCTCGCGCCGGACCGGAAGCTGACCCTGGACCGCCCGCTCGACGAGATGCTCGGCGGCACGGAGTTCCTCCCCGTCACCGGCGGCGGCACCGATCCGACGCTCGACTAGGCGGGCCGGCGGCGGATGGCGTCGAGCCCGGTCCAGCCGCCGTTGACCGCGAGCACCGTCAGCACTTGTTCGGCCTGCTCGGCGAACTGCGCGAGGTCGTCGTGGAGCAGCGCCGCGCGTTCGCCGTCGAGCTGGTCGAAGTCGTCCCACCAGAGCCCGATCGCCGTGCCCGCCGCGAGGACGAGGCCCTGCACCAGGCGTTGAAGCCCGGGCGAGGGCGCGCCCGCCGTCTCGCGGTAGGCCGTCTCGATGTCGTCACACGCGGTCAACAGCTCCCGCAACCGGGCGACGGCCCCGGCGGGCGTGCCGTCCCAGGCGGCCGTCGGCCAGGTGCGGTCGGACAGTTCGAGCCACAGCCGCCAGCCGGCGACCAGCTCGGCTTCGTCGTGGGGCGTCCAGGACGCCGGAACCGGCCAGTACATCCTTCGAGGGTGACACCGCCGGAGCGGAAATCCGCCCCGGCGGTGGGTTATGTCTCATGTGGCGAAATTCAGCCGATCTCCCCGCTGATCACGGGCGGCACCGGCACGCACGGCGGCGTCTTGGCGTGGGCCGGGTCGAGCGCGTTGAGCACCAGGCCCTGCGCGACGGGGTCGTAAGTGATGCCGAGGTGGTCGGTGAAGTCGAGCCCGCAGACGTTCTGCAGCAGGATGTTCTTGACGTTCGGCTTTGGTGCGAGGAACGCGCTCGTGTAGGGCGTGACGACGTCGTCGTAGCGGGTCTGGATGACGGTGTACTGGATGCCGTCGACGGTCTCACCACCGGCGTTGAGGTCGGTGAGGAAGTCCGAGCCGACGGCCTGCTCGTTGCAGGACTGGCAAACGGTACCGAGCGCGGCCGGCACGCCGGGGATCATTTCGAGGGTGCTGAGTAGGCCGAAGAGATCGGTCCCGTGGTTGGACGGCGACAGCCCGACGAGCCGGCTGATCTTGGTCGCGCCACCGAGGTACTTGATCCAGTACCGGATGTTCATCCCGCCCTGCGAGTGCCCGACGACGTCGAGCTTGCTCGCCCCGGTCGCCGCCAGGATCTTGTCCCCGTAGGCGGCAAGCGCTTTCGCGGTGTCGGCGACGGGCCCGACGGTCTGCAGGAAGCTCCCGGGCGCCCCGCCGAAGTTGCCGGCGAAGACGCAGTAGCCGGCGTTGGCGAGCTTCTGCGAGAGGTTGGCCCAGTTCTCGTAGGCGTTGGCGGTGGTCCCGTTGGAGAGCAGCACGGGATTGGGATGTTTGTCGCTGGGTTTGCAGTTCCAGTCGTTCGCCCCGGGCGGCGCGATGGTCGGGGCGCCGAGCGAGTAGAGGGCGGCGGTGAGGATGTTGGGCTGCACGGGCCCGGAGGGTTCTCGTTCGGCTGCTTGGACGGTCCCGGCCCCCAGTACGAGCGCCGCCACCGCAGCGACGACCGCCGTAAGCCACCTGCGCGTCATGCCCATCCGGTTCACCTCTCTGTGAAGGATGGTGATCCACGTCACCGAATGGTTAACGCGCGGGTAACATGTCCGGACACTCCCCCTGGTGAGTGATTTTCTTTCGGCCTTTGACCTGCTACGAGTGACACAAAGCAGGTCGAGTGACACTCACGGACATGACAAAGCCCCCGGCACCGCGTGGGCGCCGGGGGCTTTGGTGGGTTCGGTAGCGATCAGCCCTTGAGCAGGGCTCGGGCCATGACGACCTTCTGGATCTGGTTCGTGCCTTCGATGTCGAGGTTTCGACATGACCGCGATGGGGGTCCGGCAGGGGATACGCAGGTGCCGATCGCGCACCACGCGTGCGACATCCGCCACGTCGCTGCTTACCCTGCCGGTTCGGCTTGCGCCTCGGGCGCCCCGTGCACCTGTTGAGGCGGATTGACCAACCACCCGAACTACCGGGTCAAGATCGATCTAGCCCTTGAGCAGGGCCCGCGCCATCACGACCTTCTGGATCTGGTTCGTGCCTTCGTAGATCTGCGTGATCTTCGCGTCGCGCATCATGCGCTCCACGGGGAAGTCGCGGGTGTAGCCGGCGCCGCCGAAGAGCTGGACCGCGTCCGTTGTCACCTCCATCGCGATGTCCGACGCGTACGTCTTCGCCGCCGAGGCCATGAAGCCCGCGCGCTTGTCGCCGCGCTCTGACGCCGCTGCCGAGGCGTACACCAGGTGGCGGGCCGCCTCGATCTTCGTGCCCATGTCGGCCAGCATGAACTGGACGCCCTGGAACTCGGCGATCGACTTGCCGAACTGCTTGCGGTCCTTCACGTACGCGATCGCCGCGTCCAGCGCTCCCTGGGCGATACCCAGTGCCTGCGCGCCGATCGTCGGGCGGGTGTGGTCCAGCGTGCGCAGTGCCGTCTTCAGGCCCGTGCCCGGCTCGCCGATGATGCGGTCCTCGGGGATCGTGCAGTTCTCGAAGTAGATCTCGCGCGTCGGGGAGCCCTTGATGCCGAGCTTCTTCTCCTTCGGGCCCACCGAGAAACCCGGGTCGTCCTTGTGCACGACGAACGCCGAGATGCCGTTGGCCTTCTTCTCCGCGTCCGGGTCGGTCACCACCATCACCGTGTACCAGGTCGACTCGCCCGCGTTGGTGATCCAGCACTTGGTGCCGTTGAGCACCCAGTGGTCACCGTCGAGCCGGGCACGCGCGCGCATCGACGCCGTGTCCGAGCCCGCTTCGCGCTCCGAAAGCGCGTACGACGCCGAAGCCTCGCCCGACGCGATCGAGGGCAGCACCAGCTTCTTCACACTCTCCGAACCGGACAGGATGATCGGCTGCGTGCCGAGCTTGTTCACCGCCGGGATCAGCGACGCCGAAGCGTCGACCCGCGCAACCTCTTCGATCACGATGCAGGCGCCCACGGCGTCCGCGCCCTGGCCGTCGTACTCCTCGCCGATGTGGACGGCGTTGAACCCGGACTTGACCAGCGCGTTGTACGCCTCGATCGGGTAGCGCTCGTTCTCGTCGACCTCGGCCGCGTACGGCGCGATCTCCTTCTCGGCCAGGGCCCGGACCGCGGCCCGCAGCTCCTCGTGCTCCTCGGCAAGCTGGTACAGGCCTTCGGTCACTTCCGGTCACCTTCTCTACGACGTCGGGAGGGTTCCGTCGATGTTAGCGCTCGTTCACACACTGCGGCCGCCTCGTCCTTGTGTCCTTGACCGCAGAATTCGTACAGTCGAGTGATGCCGCTCACCGCGCCGACGACGCCGCCCGGTTTGCCCGCCTCCCTCGACTACCCCGAAGTTCCGGTCGGTTCGCTCATCGCCGCCGGCGCCACCCGGTGGGGTGATCGGACCGCCTTCGCCCACGACGGCCGCAGCCTCACCTTCGCCGAGACCTACCGCGCGGCCTGCCGCTTCGCCCACGCGCTGCGGGCGCGGGGCATCGGCCGCGGTGACGTCGTGGCGCTGCACCTGCCGAACTGCCTGGCCTTCCCGGTCGCCTACTACGGCACGCTGCTGGCCGGGGCGACCTTCAGCCCGGCCAACCCGCTGCTCCCGCCGGACGACCTCGCCTTCCAGCTCGCCGACTGCGAAGCCGCCGCCGTCGTGACGTTCGGGCCGGTCGCCGGGGTGCTGGCGAGCGTCGCCGACCGGATCCCGGCCCGGCTGACGGTCGTCGTGGGCCCCACCGCCGACCTGCCCGACGGCGCCGTCGAGTTCGAGGCCTTCCAGGACGGCCACCCGGACACGCGCCCCGAGGTCGAGCTGTCCCTGCACGACGACCTCGCGCACCTCGCCTACACCGGCGGCACCACCGGCCGGTCGAAGGGCGTGCGGCTGTCGCACCGCAACGTCGTGGTCAACACCCTGCAGCACTCGTGCTGGGGCAGCGGCTCCGTCCCGGCGCTCGACGCCCACGGCGACGTCACCCTCGACCAGGTCGGCAGCGCGGACGAGTGGCCGACGCGCCTCGGCACCGGCGTCGCGATCAACCTGACGCCGTGGTTCCACGCGATGGGCATCATCGGCGGCATGAACGCGGCGGTGATCGCCGGCACGACGATCGTCCTGCACTCGCGCTTCGACCCGCCGGCCTACGTCGCCGACGCCGAACGGCTGCGCATCACCGGCATCGGCGGCGCGCCCGCGCTGTTCGCCGCCTTGCTCGCGACGCCGTCGTTCCACACCGCGGACCTCTCGTCGGTGCGCGCGATCGGCTCGGGCGCGGCGCCGATGAACCACGCGATGATCAACGCGCTGCGCGAGCGGTTCCCGGGCGTGGTGGTCAGCGAGGGGTACGGCCTCACCGAAGCGACGATGGGCGCGATCATCTCGCCGACGTACGCCTCGGGCACCCGCAAGGTCGGCTCGGTCGGCGTGCCGATCTTCGACACCGAGGTCAAGGTCGTCCCGGCCGAAGGCGGCGAAGACCCGCTCCCGGCGGGCGAGAAGGGCGAGGTCTGCCTGCGCGGGCCGCAGATCATGCTCGGCTACCGCAACCGCCCGGAGGAGACGGCGGCCGTACTCGTCGACGGCTGGCTCCACACCGGCGACGTCGGCATCCTCGACACCGACGGCTACCTGTCCATCGTGGACCGCAAGAAGGACATGCTGCTGTACAAAGGCTACAACGTCTTCCCGCGCGAGCTGGAGGAGCTGCTGATCACGATGCCCGGCGTCGCGGCGGCGGCCGTGGTGGGCCGGCCCGACACCGAGGTCGGCGAGCTGCCGGTCGCGTTCGTGGTGCCCCGCGGCTCGCTGGACGCCGACGAGCTGATGGCCGCGGTCAACGAGAAAGTGACGCCCTACAAGCGGTTGCGGGAGATCCACGTCGTCGAGCAGATCCCGGTGTCCGCCGCCGGGAAGGTGCTCAAGCGGGACCTACGGCAGCAGCTGATCGGCGAGCTGCCCGGCTAGCCGGTCGCCGGACAGGAGCGTGCCCGCCTGCTTGACGTGCTTGAGCAGCGGGGAGACCTCCATGCTCAGCAGCCCGGGCAGTGAGCCGATCCGGTCCGAGGTGAACTCGAACAGCTCGTCGAGGTCACGGCAGTGCGTGACGGCGTGGACGTTGTGCGGCCCGGAAACCGCCGCGGCGAAGGCGATTTCGGGCATCTGCGCGAGCGTGCGCCCGACGTCCTTGACCGCCGACGGGTGCACGCGCAGCCAGAGGCTCGCCCGGGCGTGGTAGCCGAGCGCCACGGCCGCGATCTCGACGTCGATGTGGACGACGCGCAGCCGGACCAGCGTCTCCAGCCGGCGGGCGGCGCGGCCGGGCGTCAGGTCCGCCGCCGCGGCGAGGTCGACCAGGGCGGCGCGGCCGTCCGCGGCGAGGACGTCGAGCAGCTTCTCGTCCTCGGCGGTGAGCCGCACGGGATCCCGGGCCACGACCGGGGCTTCGGTGAACGGCGACTCGTCGCTGCCGAGCATCGACTCCTGCTCTGGAGTCAGCGTGCCCCTCAGCGCGGCCCAGTAGTGCCCGCGGCCGCCGACGAACTGCCGGAGCATCGCCGACGCGTGGATGTCGAGGACGGCAGCGGTCCGCGGCAGCTGCTGACCGAGCAGGTCGTCGCGCTGTTCCCGGGTCCGCGACCGCACCGCGAACCCGACCTCGGAGCCGCCCGCGCTGAGGCCCACCCAGCTGACATCGTCGCGCTTCGCGAGCGCGTCGGCGATCGCCGCGGCGCTGCCGGGACGGCACCGCAGCCGCACCAGCCACTTGCTCTGGCCCAGCGCCCCCGGGTCGACGATGCCGGCGACGCGGATGACGCCTTCGCCGCGAAGCCGCCGATAGCGCCGGCCGACCGCGTTCTCGGTGACGCCGAGCACGGCCGCGATCGAGGCGAACGAGGCCCGCGGGGCGACCTGCAGCGCCCGGATGAGACGCACATCGTCGGGCTGCACAGTGACGGATTCGGCCATCGACACCCCTCTCGTCGAGGCAATCCTACAAATCCGCCTTCCGGACGGGCGCGATCAGCGGTCGGGTGGACAGACTCGGAGCGCACCGACCGAAGGGAACAGCCATGAAGACCGCCCTCATCATCGGGGCCTCGCGCGGACTCGGTCACGCGATCGCCGCCGAACTCGCCACCCGCGGGTGGCACGTGCTCGGCACGGTCCGCGACCCGGCCGCCCGGACACCCCTGCACGACCTCGCGGACGCGTCCGGCGGGCACGTCGAGGTCGAGCACCTCGACATCACCAAGCCCGATCAGCTACCGCCCCTGCGCGAACGGCTGGCCGACCGCCGGCTCGACCTGCTCTTCGTCAACGCGGGCACCACGAACAACCCGGCGACGCCGATCGGCGAGGTCTCGACGGCCGACTTCGTCGACGTCATGGTCACCAACGCGCTCAGCCCCCTGCGCGTCATCGAGGCGCTCCAGGACCTCGTGCCCGCCGACGGGCTCATCGGCGCGATGTCGTCGGGCCAGGGCAGCATCACGAACAACACGGCCGGCTCCCGCGAGGTCTACCGCGCCAGCAAGGCGGCGCTGAACATGCTCATGCGCAGCTTCGCCGCCCGGCAGGCCGACCGGGCCCTGCTGCTCATGGCTCCCGGCTGGATCCGCACCGCCCTCGGCGGCGACCAAGCGCCGTTCACCCTCGAGGAGACCGTGCCGCTGATCGTGGACGTCCTGCTGGCCAAGCTCGGCAAGCCCGGCCTCGAGTTCCTCGACCGCACGGGCGAGACCGTGCCGTGGTGACCGCTAGTGGCCGGTCTTCGCGCGCAGGGCCGCGTCCTTGTCCAGGACCAGCTTCTCCAGGTCCTGCTGGAACGTCGCCATCTTCGAGCGCAGGCCCTCGTCCGACGCCGCCAGGATGCGGACCGCCAGCAGGCCCGCGTTGCGCGCGCCGCCCACCGACACCGTCGCCACCGGGACGCCCGCCGGCATCTGGACGATCGACAGCAGCGAGTCCAGCCCGTCGAGGTACTTCAGCGGGACCGGGACACCGATCACCGGCAGCACCGTCGCCGACGCCACCATGCCCGGCAAGTGGGCCGCGCCGCCCGCGCCCGCGATGATCACACGGATGCCGCGGGCCACCGCCGACGTCGCGTAGTCCAGCATGCGCTGCGGCGTGCGGTGCGCCGAGTAGACGCCGACCTCGTACTCGACGCCGAACTCGTCCAGCGCCGCACCGGCCGCCTCGAGGGTCGGCCAGTCCGAGTCGCTGCCCATGATCACGCCCACCTGCGGCGCCATAGCTGTTCTCCTAGTGGATTTCGTAGCCGTCGAGCCAGACGGCGTGGGACAGCCAGTGCGCCGACAGCAGCGCGCGGTTGCGCAGGTCGTCCATGCGCTCGCCGGTGAAGTTGACGTGCCCGAGCTTGCGGCCCGGCCGCTCCTGCTTGCCGTAGAGGTGCACCCGCACCTCCGGGTACCGCGCGAACAGGTGGTGCAGCCGCTCGTCCGGTCCCATCTCGGGCAGCTCCGGCGCGCCCAGCACGTTGGCCATCACGCACGCGGGCGCGATCAGGTCCGTGCGGCCCAGCGGGTAGTCGAGCACCGCCCGCAGGTGCTGCTCGAACTGCGACGTGCGCGCGCCGTCCATGGTCCAGTGCCCGGAGTTGTGCGGGCGCATCGCCAGCTCGTTGACCAGCAGCCCGGTGTCCGTCTCGAACAGCTCGACCGCGAGCAGCCCGGTGACGTCGAGCGTCGACGCGACCCGCAGCGCCAGGTCCTGCGCCTCGTGCACGCGCTCCGGCGCGAGCCCCGGCGCCGGGGCCAGCACCTCGGTGTTGATGCCGCCGGTCTGCACCGTCTCCACCACGGGGTACGCCGCGCCCTGGCCGAAGGGCGAGCGGGCGACGAGCGCGGCCAGCTCCCGCCGCATCGCCACCTTCTCCTCGACCAGCAGCGCCGTGCCCGCTTCCAGGAGCTCCGGCACGGTCTCGCGGGCGTGCCGCGCGGTGTCCAGCATCCAGACGCCGCGGCCGTCGTACCCGCCGGTCGACGCCTTGAGCACGACGGGCCAGCCGTGCTCGCCGCCGAACTTCACCACGTCGTCCACAGTGGACACCTCGGCGAAGGCCGGGCCCGGCACGCCGAGGCCCGCCATCATCTCGCGCATCACCAGCTTGTTCTGCGCGAAGCCCAGCGCCGACGGCGCCGGCCGGATGAGGTAACCCTCCATCGCCAGCGTCAGCAGGTGCTCGCCCGGCACGTGCTCGTGGTCGAACGTGACCACGTCGACCGACGCCGCGAACTTCCGCAGCGCGTCGAGGTCGGTGTGATGCCCCAGCACGACGTCACCCGCGACGAGCCCCGCGGCTTCGTTCTCCCCCGCCGCGAGCACGCGCAGGGACTGGCCGAGGGAGATCGCCGCCTGGTGGGTCATCCGGGCCAGCTGTCCGCCGCCCACCATGCCCACGACGGGCAGACCGGTGTGTTTGTCCATAGCGCCAGCCAGCCTAAACGGTCACCAAGCCGGTCGACCGCCGGACCAGACGTAGCTCACGCGCCGCCAGACCGAGGATCCCCGCCGCCGCCGCCAGTACGTAGACGTTGCCGATGATCGACCAGCCCAGGCCCCAGCCGAACTCGCGATCGCCGCCGTTGGGCACCAGCATCACGATCTGCGAGGCGAACAGCACCGCGACCGCCGCCGCGGCCCACCACCGCGCCTTGACCACCAGCAGCGTGAGCAAGGGCACGCACCAGACCCAGTGGTGTGACCACGACACCGGCGACAGCAGCAGCCCGTAGAACGCCGTCACGAGCAACGCCGCCGTGTTCTCCTCCCGCCGGTGCAGCCGCACGACCAGCCACACCGCGGGCACGGCGAGCACCGCCGCCACCCCGACCGCCACCGCCAGCGACCAGGACGCGAGGTGCGTGGCCCGGTTGACCAGCCCGTTGAGCGACTGGTTGAAGATCCAGTGCACCGACCCGACCCGGGTCGGGTCGGTCGCCGAATCGCGCCAGAACCGCACCGCGTCGACCGGGATCACCGCGAACATCACTGCTTCGAGCCCCACGAACGTGCCGAGCGCGCGCAGCCCGTCCTTCCACCTCCCGGTGAAGAACAGGTGCGGTACGAAGATCAACGGGGTCAGCTTGATCGCCGCCGCCACGCCGATCAGCACGCCCGCCCAGCGCGACCCACGCTGCGAGAGCACCAGGACGTCCAGCACCACGAACGCCATCAGTATCAAGTTGATCTGGCCCAGGAACAGCGTCTTCCACACCGGTTCCAGCGCCAGCGCGATGGCCGTTCCCGCCGGCAGCGCCCACCAGCTTCTTCCCAGAAGTGACGAGTGCCCCGGCGACGACAGCACCACCGTGATCACGACCATAAGGGCGACCACCGACAAAAACGCGATCACGCCCCACACCAGGCCAGACGGCACCAGCGCGAGCGGCAGGAACAGCGGCGCGGCGGCCGGGGTGTAGGTGAACGGCAGCCGCACCCAGTCCGGCAACGCCGTCAGCACGTCCCGCGTGTAGAGCGGGTCGCCGTGCAGCAGCGTCAACGCCCCGGCGCGGTACACGGCGCTGTCCGCGCCCAGGTGCCACCCGGCCAGCCAGACGACGACGCCGAGCGCCAGCGCCAGCAGCGCGATCCCGCCGGCCAGGAGCCGGCCCCGCACCTCAGACGCCGGTCGCGACGTCGACATGCTCGTCCGCGGCGGCCCTCTTCCGCGCCCGCCGCTGCAGGCCCCAGCGCAGCACGAGCGCCACGGCCAGCACGACCGGCATCAGGATGTAGGCGTCCCCCAGGATGTTCTGCCAGACCGTCCAGTGCAGCTCGACGTTGCGGCCGTTCGGCAGGATCAGCAGCACGCAGCTGACGAACACGAACGCCGCGAGGAACGTCCCGACCCAGCGCTTCCACGCCGTCTTCGGGGTGGTCTTCGGCAGCCGCGACACCAGCAGCACGATCAGCGGGATCACCCACACCCAGTGGTGCGTCCACGAAATCGGCGAGATCAGCAGCGTCCAGAACGCGGTGACGAGCAGCGCGGCCAGCGCCTGGCCCTTGCGGTGGAAGCGGATCAGCAGCCACAGCGCCGGGATCGCGAGCAGGGCGCCGATGCCCATCGCCGCCTTCGACGCCCACGGCGCGAGGTCGGTGGCCCGGTTCATCAGCGCGTTCAGCGACTGGTTGCCGGCCCAGTGCACCGGCCCGATCCGGCCGGTGTCCGGCAGCGTCACGGTCCAGTACTTGGCGGCGTCGTGCGAGTTGATCAGGAACATCAGCCCCTGCAGCACGACGAACGTGGCGAAGCCGCGGATCGCGTCCATCCGCCTGCCGGTGATGAACAGGTGCCCGAGGAAGACCAGCGGGGTCAGCTTGATCGCCGCCGCGACGCCGACCAGCACGCCGCCCCAGCGGCTCCCCCGCGCGCCGATGACCAGCATGTCCAGCAGGATCATGGCCATCAGGACCAGGTTGATCTGGCCGAGGAAGATCGTCCGCCACACCGGTTCGAGGCCGAGGAAGACCAGGAAGAACACGATGGTCGAGCGGGCGGGCGAGGCCCACCAGCGCGGGCCGTCGGCGGCCGGACGGGGCAGCGCGCCGATCGCGATCCGGATCGACAGCGCCATCGCCGCCAGCGAGATCGCGGTGATCAGGCCCCAGGAGATCTGCGTCGGGAACGCGGCGAGCGGCACGAAGATCAGCGCGGCGGTCGGCGGGTAGGTGAACGGCAGCAGCGCCCACCACGGCTCGGGGGCCAGCGTGTTCGCGTCGTAGAGGGAGTCGCCGTGCAGCAGCGTGAGCGCGCCGGCCCGGTAGACCGCGCTGTCGACGCCGAGCACCCAGTCGTGCTGCCAGCCCCAGATGCCGTACCCGATCGCCACCAGCGGGATCACCGCGAGGATCAGCATCGACCGTGGACGGACGGACAGCCGGGCGAGTGACTTCCGCAGGGCCAGGCGGTGCGGCGATCTGGCCGCGACTGCGCCGTCGACGTCGGTGGATACGGTCCGGGTCACCTCACCAGGAAATCATGAGCCGTCCGATCCGGGTCAGACGGCCCCGAGCAGAACCGGACATTTCACGCGTACTACACGCGGGCAAGGTGAGCCAGCAGGTCGCAGGCCATTTCGTGGGTCGCGGGCAGCCGGACCGCGGACACCCGGGGCCGGCCGGCGTCGGCCAGTTGCGAATCCACGGAAAGCCGCTCGTGCAAGGCCCTTCGCAGCGCGACGCCGTGCGAAGCGACGCGCTCGTCCTTCGGGACCAGCGCGGCCACGACGGACGGCCCCAGCGAGGCGACGCTCTGCCCGCTGTCGAACACCGCCCGCAGCGCGTCCGCGACCAGGATCATCCCGGTCAGCCGCGGGAACCCGGTGACCGTGCTGAGGTCGACCGAGACGACCAGCAGCACGTGGTCCTCGGCGGCCGGCCGCTCGCGCGCGGCGGCGGCCCGGTAGACCTCGTAGAGCCGGGTGCGCAGGTAGGCGGCCGAGGGCAGCCCGGTCAGCGGGTCGGTGACCTCGGTGTGCACGAGCTGGTCGGTGGCGACGTCGGCCCAGGCCAGTGCGGTGGTCCGCAGCAGCCGCGCCGGCGTGGCGTCGACGTCCGGCGAGACGAACCCGTCGTCGCCGTGGTCGAGCACCGCGTGCAGCGCGGCCAGGTCGGCGAGGGTTTCCGCGAGTCCGGCGCCGGCCGCCGCCCGAGCGCGGGCCAGCCCGGCCAGCGCGGTTTCAGCGGCTTCGACGCGTCCCTTGGCCATCACGGCGGCGCAGACGGCGTCGACCTCGGGCAGGGCCCAGTCGCTGGGGAACCGCCACCCGGCGGCCAGGCTGGCGGTGCGCCAGCGGGCACGCAGGGTGCGCAGGGCGCGGTCGGCGAGCGGGGCGTCACCGGGACCGGAGCGCGTAGCCGGAACGTCCACTGGCGGCCTGCCCCTTTCGTCCGGTCCGTGTCGATCTTGCTCGGTGCTTCACGGTGAGGACGTGCCCCACCGGACCCCGTGACGCGTACTCGCGAGTTTTGTTAAGAAGCTTTTCCACGGCGCGACCCGGGAGCGGGTGATTTCGATCCGCCGTCGGAGTCAACACCCCGACCACGACGTGACGGCCCGGGGTGGGTCAGTCACACTTGTCTCGCGTCGCGGACCCGCCTGTAATGGCAGGTCCTGGCCCTAACCGACCGAGGAGTGCCGTGTCCACCGTTCCCGCCGATCTCAGCGGAAAGAGTGACGCCGAGCTGATCGCCGAGGTCCGCGCCGGGAAGATCGAGTCGTACGGGCCGCTTTACGAACGTCACACCGGTGCGGCGCACAACCTCGCTCGTCAGCTGGCCCGTTCGAGCTCGGAAGCCGACGACCTGGTGTCCGAGGCGTTCGCGAAGGTGCTGGACACGCTGCGTGGCGGCAAGGGCCCCGACACAGCCTTCCGGGCGTACTTGCTGACTGCGCTGCGTCACACCGCGTACGACCGCACGCGCAAGGAACGCAAGGTCGACCTCAACGAGGACATGGCGGACGTCAAGGGCGCCGCGGCCGAGGCGCTGACCGTGCCGTTCTCCGACACCGCCGTCGCCGGGCTCGAGCGGACCATGGCCGCGAAGGCGTTCGCGCGGCTGCCCGAACGCTGGCAGGCGGTGCTCTGGCACACCGAGATCGAGCAGCAGAGCCCGGCCGAGGTCGCGCCGCTGCTGGGGCTGACCGCGAACGGCGTCTCGGCGCTCGCCTACCGCGCCCGTGAGGGGCTGCGCCAGGCGTACCTGCAGGTCCACCTGCAGGAGAACGCCGAGGAACGCTGCCGCGCTTGCGCCGAGCGGCTCGGCGCGTGGACCCGCGACGGACTGTCCAAGCGCGAACGTTCCCAGGTCGAGAACCACCTCGACGAGTGCGAGAACTGCCGGGCGCTGGCCGCGGAGCTGGCCGACGTCAACGGCGGGCTGCGCGCGATCATCGCCCCGATCGTCCTGGGCGGTGCGGCGCTCGGCTACCTCGCGACCATCGGCGCCGCGAAGGCGAGCGCGGCCACCGCGGCGGCTGCCGGAGCGGCCGCCGCCGGTGCCGCCGCGGCCGGGGGCAAGGCCGGTGCGGCCGCGGGTGCCGCCGCGGCCGGACCCCGTCAGTTCGCCGGGGTCGCCGCCTCGGGCACGGCGATCGTCGCCGCCGTCGTCATCGCGCTCACCGCCGGCGGCGGCGCGCAGGAGATCCCCGTCGCGGCCCAGGTGCCGCCGCCGGCGGTCCAGCCGGTCAACCCGCCGGCCCCGAAGCCCCAGCCACCGGCTCCGCCCGCACCGCCGCAGCCGCCCGCGCCGCCCCCGGCCCCGCCCGTCGAGCCCGCGGCCCCGCCGGTCGCGCCGCCCGCACCCGCGCCGCCCGCCCCGGCACCGCCGGCACCGGCGCCCGCGTCGATGTCCGCGACGACCCCGCCGGAAGGCGTCGAGCTCAGCCCCGGCTCCGCGACGAACCTGCCCATCACCGTGCGCAACGACGGCGGGAGCCCGTCCGAGCCCGTCGCGGTCGCGCTGAAGCTGCCGCCCGGCGTGCACGCGGTCGACGCCGGCGGAGGCGGCGCCCCGATGGCGTTCGCGCAGGACGGCAGCCCGATCTCGGTGAACTGCCCGGGCGGCGACGGCACGGTGACGTGCAAGACCGGCGCCGGCCTGCAGCCCGGCCAGAGCGCGACGCTGAACTTCCACCTCCGGGCCGACGACGACGCCATGGGCGGCACGGTCACCGGATCCGTCACCGCGGGCGTGCAGATCAACGTCGCGGTGAGCGTCAAGGTCACCGTGAAGCTGCCGCCGGACGCGGTGGTCCTGGAAGCACAGGGCGACGGGCTCTCGGCGTTCCCGTGGACGCGCAACCCGCTGGTCTACGTGCGCGTCCGCAACACCGGCGACTCGACGAAGCCGGTCACGGTCACCTTCGACCACCCGCTCTGGCAGTGGTGGAGCCTGCGCGGCTTCCCGTGCGCGCCGTCCGGCGAGGGCGCGACCTGCACGACGAACAGCGCGCTGGCGCCCGGCCAGCACGTCAACCTGTGGGTGCGGCTGAAGGGCCGTCCCGACGACGGGCGCGTGACGATCACCGCGAAGCTCGGCAAGGCGTCGGCGGAGCCGGTGACCGTGGACTTCGGCTGCTACCACCACTGGTGCGGCAAGGACCCGCGGCCGCCGACGACGACACCGTCGACCACGCCGTCCAAGCCGACTCCGACGTCGCCCACGAAACCGACGTCCACCCCGCCGGCGACGACCACGAAGACCACGCCGACGACCGCACCCCCGACGTCGAAGACCACCACGAGCGCGCCGCCGCGGCCGACCACGAAGCCGGGCAACCAGCCACCGACCGTCACCCCCGAGAGGGGATTCGGCTGGCTGACCGGGTAGCGTCCGCGCGGTGCGCGAGCTGCTGAAAAAGCATCGCGAGCTCCTCCGCTTCGCCGTCGTCGGCGGGATCAGCTTCGTGATCACGATGTCCGTCAACTACGGCCTGAAGTTCACCGTGCTGCGGACCCACCCGGTGACGGCGCTGATCGTCGGCGTCCTGGTCGCGACGATCTTCTCCTACGTCGCCAACCGCGAGTGGTCGTTCCGCACCCGCGGCGGCCGCGAGCGGGCGCACGAAGCGGCGCTGTTCTTCCTGATCAGCGGTATCGCACTGGGCCTGAACGCGCTGCCGCAGTGGTTCTCGCGGTACGTGCTGGACCTGCAGGCGCCGCGGCTGTCTCCGTTCGGCGTCGAGGTGGCCGACTTCGTCAGCGGCATCATCATCGGGACCCTGCTCGGCACGGTGTTCCGCTGGTGGGCGTTCAAGAAGTGGGTCTTCCCGGAGGAGGCCGCGCGCGGCGAGGTCCAGGTCGCGGATGATCCGGACATTCAGGACCGCAAAGCCGCCTGAACCACGGGTTTACGCGGTGTGCTCCTAGACTGCATCGTGTGACCGTTGTGGAAACCGTGCTCAAGCGCACGCCGGAGCCGCTGCGTTCGGTGCTGATCAAGCACCGGGAGCTGCTGAAGTTCGGGATCGTGGGCGGCACGACGTTCCTCGTCGACAACGGCGTCTGGTACTTCCTGAAGCTGTCGGTGCTGGAGTCGAAACCGACCACGGCGAAGGCGATCGCGATCATCGTCGCGACGATCGTGTCGTACATCCTGAACCGCGAGTGGTCGTTCCGCACCCGCGGCGGCCGGGAGCGCCACCACGAGGCGGCGCTGTTCTTCGTGATCAGCGGCATCGCGGTCGTGGTGAACCTGATCCCGCTGTACGTCTCGCGGTACGTGCTGGACCTGGAGGTCCCCCACGTGACGCGGCTGGTGCAGGAGGTCGCGGACTTCGCGAGCGGGTCGATCATCGGCATGCTGCTGGCGATGTTCTTCCGCTTCTGGGGCTTCAAGAAGTGGGTCTTCCCGGACGAGCTGGGCGAGCGCCGTCGCGACAACGGCGACGTGACCCGCCTGCACTGAGCACATTCGGTAAACTACTTGTCTTCTGACATGTAGTTGTCTACAGTCATCTCGTCAGTGTTCCTTCGTGAGGACGCCGTCCGGGTTCGGCCGGGCGAGCGGGACGATTCGAGGTGGTTTCCGAGCGCGAAGAGGTCGCACCCGTCCGCGGGTGACGATGGAGCCTTTTCCCGACTCGACGGGACGCTTTTTCCTGAGCGTCCGGACATCTCTCGTCCCTTCTTCACGAGGACATCCCTTGATCACAACCGCGCCTTCGCGCGCTCGAAAACCTGCCCTGGCCGGACTGTTCCTGTCCGTTTTCCTCGCGATGCTCGACGCCCAGGTCGTCGCCACCGCGCTCCCCCGGGTCGCCGCCGAGTTCGGCGGGACCGGGTCCTACGCCTGGGTCACCACCGCCTACCTGCTCGCCGGGAGCGTCACCGCTCCCCTGTACGGCAAGCTCGGCGACGTCTTCGGCCGCAAACGTGTGCTCCTGGCCGCGCTCGCCCTGTTCCTGCTCGGTTCGCTCGCCTGCGGCCTGGCGCCGTCGGCCGGTTTGCTCGTCGCCGGGCGCGTACTGCAGGGTGCCGGCTCCGGAGGCCTCTTCGTCTCCGTCGGCGCTTCGCTCGGCGAGATGTTCACGCCTCGCGAAGGCGCGAAGTACTTCGGGTGGTTCTCGATCTGCTTCGCCGTCGCGTCGCTCGCCGGCCCGGTCGTCGGCGGGGTGCTGACCGGGGTCGCCGGGTGGCGGTCGATCTTCCTGGTCAACCTGCCGCTCGGACTCGTCGCCGTCGCGCTCCTCAAGACCCTCGACCTGCCGAGACGACGACGTGAAGCGCCTTTCGACTTCGCCGGCGTCATCCTGCTCGGCGGGGCGATCACCGGGTTCACCCTGCTCACGCCGTGGTCGATCGGCCTCGGCGCGGTGGCGGCCGTCGCGTTCGTCTTCACCGAGCGAAAAGCCGAAGCACCCGTGCTGCCACTACGTCTCTTCAAGGACCGCACGTTCACCGTGTCCGTCGTGCTCAGCGTGCTCGCCGGCTTCGCGTTCCTCGGCTCGATCAACTACGTCGCGGTCCTCCTGCAGGCCGACGCCGGCCCGGCGGAAGGCGGGCTGCGGCTGGTGCCGATGACGCTCGCCGTCTCGCTGTCGTCGGTGATCGCGAGCAGGATCATCGCCCGCACCGGCGCCTATCGCTGGGCGCCGCGGCTGAGCATGGCGCTCGGCCTGATCGCCGTCGCCGGCCTGGCCACGCTGCACGAGCTGCCCCTGATCCTGGGCTGCCTGGTCGTCTTCGGCCTCGCGGCCGGGCTCAACCTGCAGGTCCTCGCCATGGCGACGCAGAACACCGCACCACCGGCGGACCGCGGCGCCGTCGCCGCCGGCGTCAACCTCGCCCGCGCGCTCGGCTCGAGCCTCGGCCCGGTCGCGCTCGGCTTCGCCTACCAAGCCGGCACGCACGGCGTCTTCCTCGCCCTGCTGCCCGTCCTCGCGCTCGCCCTCGTCACGGCGTTCGCACTCCCGCACGTCCCGCTCGAAGGAGCATCCCGATGATCTTCGTCCTCGGCGCCACCGGCAAGGTCGGCCGCGCCCTCGTTCCCGCCCTCCTCGACGCCGGCGCCGCCGTCCGCGCCCTGACCCGCGACCCGGCCAAGGCCCGCATCGACCCGCGCGCCGAAGTCGTCCAGGCCGACCTCGACACCGCCGACCTGCCCGCGCTCCTCGACGGCGCGGACCGCGTTTTCGTGCTGACCCAAGGCCACAGCGCCGGCCGTGAAGCCGCGGTCGCGGAGGCCGCCGCCCGAGCCGGCGCCACCCACCTCGTCAAGCTGTCCACCACCGGTGTCCACTTCGGACAGACGGATCCGATCACCCGCGCCCACGCCGAAGCCGAGCAGGCGGTCCGCGAAGCCGGGCCCGCGTGGACGATCCTGCGGCCCGGCGCGTTCATGGACAACCGGTTCGCCTGGCGCGACACCATCCGCGACGAGAACGCGGTGTTCGTCCCCGAAGGCGATCCGGCGTCCGCGCTGGTCCACGTCCGGGACATCGCCGCCGTCGCGACGCTCGCCCTCACGACGTCCGATCACGACGGCGCGACCCACGAGCTCACCGGCGGCCAAGCCCTCACGACCGAGCAGCAGGTCGCGGCCCTCGCCGACGCCCTCGGCCGGCCGGTGAAGTACGTCGAAGAGCCCGAAAGCGCCGCGCGCGAACGCATGATGCGGAAGTACGGCTGGCCCGCCGAAGCCGTCGACGGCTTCTTCGCGCTGAAGCGGGAGTCCGCCGAGCGCGAACACGTCGTCTTCGACACCGTCGAACGCCTGCTCGGCCGGCCGGCGCTGACGTTCGCCGATTGGGCGCGTGAGAATGCGGCCGCCTTCCCCTACCATTACCGGGGGTGACGGGGGAGGTGACCGGATGGGCAAAGGCCTGCGCGTCCTCGTCGTGGACGACCACCCGCTGTTCCGGTTCGGCGTGTGCACGCTGCTGGACGCCGAACCCACGATCGAGATCGTCGGCGAGGCCGCCAGCGGTGCGGCCGCCGTCGACGCCGCGGCCGCGCTCCGCCCGGACGTCGTGGTCATGGACCTGCACCTGCCCGACCTGTCCGGGATCCAGGCGACCCGGCACATCGCGGCCGTGAGCCCGGACACCGGCGTGCTGATGCTGACGATGGCGGACGAGAGCGAGTCGGTCTTCGCGGCGATGCGCGCCGGTGCCCGCGGCTACCTGCTCAAGGACGCCGAGCCGGACGAGATCATCCGCGCGGTGCAGGCGGTCGCGCGGCGCGAGGCGATCTTCGGCCCGGACATCGCGAACCGCGTGCTCGGCTTCTTCAACCAGCCACCGCCCGCGAGCGAGCCGGTGTTCCCGGAGCTGACCGTGCGCGAGCGCGAGGTCCTGTCCCTGATCGCGGCCGGGCACAGCAACGGCGTCATCGCGAACACCCTGTGCCTGAGCCCCAAAACGGTGCGTAACCACATTTCGAACGTTTTCGCCAAACTTCACGTCGCCGACCGCGCCGAAGCGATCGTCCGGGCGCGGGACGCGGGCCTCGGCCGGTCCTGACGGGCGCCCGTCCGGGCAACATCGGGACGCCGGTCCCATGCGCCCGGGACACCACAACGGGCATTCTGGTCAAGGTGAGGGGTGGAGCTCTCGCACCGTTCGAGGGGAATGGGTGACGATGTTCGAATCCGACAGGACGCCGGTGGTGGTCCGCGCCACCGATCCGATCCTGCACAACGGCGTCTGCATGGCGCTGCGTTCGCGGGACGAAGTCCGGGTGGTGGACGAGGAGGCGGGGGCGGTCGCGCTGCTGGTCGCCGACCGGCTCGACGAGACGATGACCAAGCTGCTGTCCGCGTTGCACCACCAGGGCTTCACCCGCATCGTGCTGGTCGCGGGCGAGGTCGACGACAACGAGATCCTCAACGCCGTCGAGCACGGGGTCTGCGCGGTCGCCCGCCGCGCCGACGCCGGGCCGGAGGTGCTCGTCCGGCTGATCAAGGCGGCCGCGGCCGGGGAAGGCGCGCTGCCGCCCGATCTGCTCGGCCGGCTGCTCAACCGGGTTTCCCGCCTGCAGCGCCAGGTGCTCCAGCCCCACGGGCTGCACATGGGCGGGATGAGCAACCGGGAGACGGAGGTGCTCCGGCTCGTCGCGGCGGGGTATTCGACGCAGGAGATCGCCGACGAACTGTGTTATTCGCAGCGCACGGTGAAGAGCATCCTGCACGACGTGACCAACCGGTTCCAGTTGCGCAACCGTTCGCACGCGGTGGCGTACGCGCTGCGTGAAGGGTTGATCTGACCCATGATCGCCCAGGTCGACGAGGCTTTGTGCGAGCTGCTGCGGCCCTGCCTGCCGGCGGGGACGCAGATCCGCCTCGACCCGCCGAAGCCGGCCTGGCAGACGGAGTCGCAGGTGCGGAGCGTGGAGCTGTTCCTCTTCGCACTGCACGACGCGGCCGGGGAGGGAGAGCGCGCGGCCCGCCGCTGCGCGCTTTCCTACCTCGTCACGGCACGGGCCGCGCAGGTACGGGAGGAACACGACCTGCTCGACGCGGCGCTCCACGCGGTCCTCGAGGCGGAGCGGCTGCCCGCGGAAAGCGCTTCCCCGGTGCGAATGGCTTTGGCCGCAACGGATCCGACGGGACTTTGGACGAGCCTGGGCATGCCGGCGCGTGCCGGGTTCGTCCTGCGGGTGACGGCCGACGTCTAACGCGGGACGCGCTCGGCGGGCCACCGCACTTCGGGGACGTCGCTCGGCCGCGGCACTTTCAAGAAGAGGCTGAACACCGCCGGCCGCCGGTTCGACAGCTCCAGGCGTCCGCCGTCCGCTTCCACCAGTGCCCGGGCCAACGCCAGCCCGACGCCCGTCGACCCGCCGCCGGAAAACCCGCGCTCGAAGATGTGCGGGGCCAATTCGTCCGGGACGCCCGGGCCCGTGTCGCTGACCTCGATCACCACCGTGCCCTCGGCGTCGCCGCGGCGGGCGACCACCGTCACCGTGCCCGAGCCGTGCCTCAGTGCGTTGTCCAGCAGTACCCCGACCACCTCGCGCAGCCGCCCCGGCGTCGCCCGGGCCATCAGGCCGTCGGCCACGCGCATCCGCAGGTTGCGGCCCTCCGAGCGGAGCAGCTCCCGCCACTCCTGTGCCATCTCCGGCAGCTGCTTCGGCAGGTCCACCGGTTCCGCGCCGACCTCGCGGGCCGCGCGCGCCGCCGCCAGCAGCTCGTCGAGCGCCTCGGCCAGGCGGTCGGCCTGCTCCTGGGCGGCCTTCGACTCGTCGGCCACCTCTTCGTCCGGGTGCACCGTGAGCGGTTCCAGCCGCAGCTGCAACGCCGTCAGCCGGCTGCGCAGCTGGTGCGAGACGTCGCCGACGAGCTGGCGTTCGCGCTGGACGAGCTGGGCGAGCGCGGTGCCGGACGCGTCGAGTGCCTCGGCGACCATGTCGAGCTCGCCGACGCCGTAGCGGCTCGGGTCGGGCCGGAAGTCGCCGCCACCGAGACGGGACGCGCGTTCGGCGACGTGCCGCAGGGGCTTCGCCAGCCGTCTCGCCGTCGCGATCGCCACGACCGCGCCGGTGCCGATCGACAGCAGGACCAGCAGCACGACGACCAGCGTCACCGTCGTCTGCCGCTCGTGCATCGGGCCGGCCGGGACGGCGATCGCGACCTTGCCGTCGCGCGCGAGGTCGGCCGTTTCGGTGACGGTGTCCGGGCCGGGGTCGTTGCCGTAGCGCTTTTCCTGCTGGTTGGGGACCTGCACGGTGAGGATCCCGTTCGCGGGCACGGCGGCGCGCACCTGGTCGAGGTCGATCTCCTGGCCGTTGGCGATCTCGGTGTCGAGGATCGCCGCGGCCGCGCGGGCGTTCTCGGCGAGCGTCTCGCGGTAGCTCGACTCGATCTGCCAGCTCGCGACGATGCCCAGCGGGATGCCGAGGACCGCCGCCGTGACCGCGACGGCCAGCAGGATGGCCAGCAGGATGCGACGGCGCACGGCTTATTCGGCGTTGAACCGGAAGCCGACGCCGCGGACGGTCGCGATCCGCCGCTCGCCGTCGTGGGTCTTGCTGGTGCGCCCGGCGGCCTCGTCGGCGGCGATGGCGAGCTTCCGCCGCAGCCACGACATGTGCATGTCGAGCGTCTTGGACGTCTTCGACTCGAGGTCGTTCCAGACCTCGGCGAGGATCTCGTCGCGGCTCACGACCTGCCCGGCGCGGCTCATCAGCACGCGCAGCAGCTCGAACTCCTTGTTCGCCAGCTGCACCTCGTGCAGGTCGACGGTGACCAGCCGCGCGCCGAGGTCCATCCGCACGCCGCCGGCTTCGAGCACCTCCGGCACCCGGCGGCGCAGCAGCGCGCGGATCCGGGCGAGCAGCTCGGCGAGCCGGAACGGCTTGGCGACGTAGTCGTCGGCGCCCGCGTCCAGGCCCACGACGAAGTCGACCTCGTCGGTGCGCGCGGTGAGCATCAGGACAGGGAGCTCGGTGCCGTTGGCGCGCAGGCGCCGGCAGACCTCGAGGCCGTCCATGCCGGGCAGCCCGAGGTCGAGCACGAGCAGGTCGACTCTCTGGGCGGCGGTGGCGTCGAGCACCGAAGGGCCGTCGGTGACGACGTGGATCTCGTATCCCTCACGTTCGAGGGCGCGGGAGAGCGGTTCGGCGATGGCCGGATCGTCTTCGGCAAGTAGGACCATGCTCACCTGGCCAACTCTACGGCTCGGAGGCGTGAAACCATCGTGATCGTGCCTGGCTACGGAGATGATCTGGCCCTCGCCACCCGGCTGGCTGACGCCGCCGACGCGATCACGACGGCGCGGTTCCGCGCCCTGGACCTGAGGGTGGACCGCAAACCCGACCGCACCCCCGTGACCGACGCGGACACCGCCGTGGAGGACGCGATCCGCGCCCTGCTGGCCGCCGAACGCCCGGACGACGCGGTGCTCGGCGAGGAGCGCGGCGGGTCCGCCGCGACCGGCCGCGCGTGGGTGCTCGACCCGATCGACGGCACCAAGAACTTCCTCCGGGGTGTACCCGTCTGGGCGACCCTGATCGCCCTCGTGTCGGACGGCGACCCGGTGGTCGGCATGATCACCGCGCCGCTGCTGGGCCGTCGCTGGTGGGCGGCCACGGGTTCGGGCGCGTTCTCGTCCGACTCCGCCGGGACCCGGCCGCTGTCGGTTTCCGGCGTCTCGTCCCTTTCGGACGCTTATCTGTCCACGACGGACTTGAACTCGTGGACGACGTACCACTCGCGCGAGAAGTACCTGGACCTCGTGGACGCGTCCTGGGAAACCCGCGCGTTCGGCGACTTCTGGTCCCACGTGCTGGTGGCCGAGGGCGCCATGGACGTGGCGGCGGAGTGCATCGTGAACCCGTGGGACGTCGCGGCGGCGCAGGTGATCGTGACCGAGGCCGGCGGGCGGTTCAGCGACCTGGACGGCGCCGGGCGGTACGACAACGGGAGCGCGCTGTCGACCAACGGCCTGCTGCACGACGACGTGCTGGGAATCCTCAAGCGTTGACGGGATAGGCCGCCCGGCGGGTACTTCTTGACCGGTCTGAACCACCGGTGGTTCACTCCCAGTGCTCGCCGGGTCACCCCCGCCTCCTGACAACGTTGTCAGCCCTGGGTGCCCCGCTCACCCCGGGAGGAAGAGCATGCGCAGAGTCGTCACCGCGGCTTTGGTCATTCCCCTGTTCACGGCCATCGCGGCCACACCGGCGACCGCCGCACCCGAGAACCGCGACCTCGCCGCCTACGTCAACCCGTTCGTCGGCGCGAAGGCCGGCGACACCCCCGAGACCAACACCTACGCCGGCGACACCTTCCCCGGCGCCGACGTCCCCTTCGGCATGGTGCAGTGGAGCCCCGACACCCCGCTGCAGCCCAAACCGCCCGCCGGCCAGGGCCGCTACTACGCCCGTGACCGCGACGGCGGCTACGCCTGGGAAGAGAACAAGCTCCGCGGCTTCAGCCTCACCCACTTCAACGGCGCCGGGTGCGGCGGCGCGGCCGGAGACGTCCCGTTCCTCCCGTTCGCCGGGAACCTGACGACCTCACCGGCCGTGGACGCGACGAAGTACTTCCCCACCTTCAGCCACGCCAACGAATCGGCGTCTCCCGGCTACTACAAGGTGACGACGGACTCCGGCATCACCACCGAGCTGACCGCGACCCAGCGCTCCGGCATCGGCCGCTTCACCTTCCCCAAGAACTCCCCCGCGACGCTGCTGATCGACGTCGCGCAGTCCGCGATGGGCAGCGACGACGCGTCCGTGACCGTCGACCCGGCCAAGCGAACCGTCGAAGGCTGGGTCTCCAGCGGCCACTTCTGCCGCGGCCCCAACACGTACAAGGTCTACTTCTCGGCGTCCTTCGACCAGCCGTTCGCGACGTCCGGGACCTGGCAGAACGCCACCGTGACCCCCGGCGGCACCAGCGCCCGCGGCGGCGACCTCAGCAAGGACACGTGGGACAAGCAGGTCGTCACCGCCGACGGCGGCTCCGGCGCCTACCTGACCTTCGACCCCGCCAAACCGGTCCAGGTGCGCGTCGGATTGTCCTATGTGGACGCGGACGGCGCTCGCTCGAACGTGCGAGCCGAACAGCGGCAGGACTCCTTCGACACGGTCAAGGACAACGCCCGCCGGACCTGGAACGACCGGCTGCGGCAGATCACCGTCGAAGGCGGCACGGACGCGGCGACACGGACGTTCTACACCGCGCTCTACCACACGCTCCTGCAGCCGAACGTCTTTTCCGATGTGGACGGTCGCTACGCCGGCTTCGACAAGGCGATCCACCGCACGAAGCCGGGCCACGCGCAGTACGCCAACTTCTCCGGCTGGGACACCTACCGCGACGAGGTCCAGCTGCTCTCGATGCTCGCTCCGCACGAGGCCGCCGACATGGCGCAGTCGATGTACAACCAGGCGAACCAGGCCGGCGGGATCTGGGACCGCTGGTCGCAGAACAACGACTTCATGGGCGTAATGGGCGGCGACCCGTACCACTCGATCATCGCCAGCACATACGCCTTCGGCGCGACGGACTTCGACGCGTCCCAAGCGCTGAAGTCCATGGTCAACGGCGCTACGCGCGTCCAGCAGGCCGGTGAACGCGCGCTCGAACGCCCAGGCCTGTCCGACTACCAGACGCTGGGCTACCACCCCAACAACGTCTCGGACATGCTCGAGGACACCACCGCCGACTTCGGCATCGCGCAGCTGGCCCAGCGGCTCGGCCAGCAGAACACCTACCAGCAGTTCATGACGCGCGCCCAGTACTGGGAGAACGTCTACAACCCGGCGACGGGCTACCTGCAGACCCGGCTGCGCGACGGTCAGTTCCTCTCGCCGTTCGACCCGGCGAAGTACGAGGAAATGCGCTACCAGGAAGGGAACGCGGCGCAGTACACGTGGATGGTGCCGTACAACGTCCGCGGCCTCTTCGACGCGATGGGCGGCGACGACGCCGTGAAGAAGCGTCTCGACTTCTTCTTCACGAAGCTGAACAGCGACGCGAGTTCGCCGTACGCGTTCATGTCGAACGAGCCGTCGTTCGAGGTGCCGTGGGAGTACGCGTACGCGGGCGCGCCGTCGAAGACGCAGGACATCGTGCGCCGCTCGGCGGAGCTGCTGTTCAAGCCCTCCGAGGACGGCCTGCCCGGCAACGACGACCTCGGCGCGACGTCGGCGTGGTACGTCTTCGCCGCGCTCGGCATGTACCCGGAGGCGCCCGGCCGCGCCGAGATGGTGCTGGCCAGCCCGATGTTCCCGAAGATCACGCTCACCCGGGCGACCGGGCAGCGGACCACGATCACCGCGCCCGGCGCGTCCAGTTCGGTGAAGTACGTGAAGAGCCTGAAGGTGAACGGCCAGGCGAGCACCAAGCCGTGGCTGCCGGAGTCCTTCGCGGTGAACGGCGGACGGCTCGACTTCACCCTCGGGACCTCGCCGACGTCGTGGGGCTCGGCCAAGTCCGACGCGCCGCCGTCCTTCCGCGACGGCGAGGTGCCGGTGCGCGGCCGCGTCGGCCCGGGCCGCGTCGTCGTCGCTCCTGGCGGCTCGACGACCGCGACGGTGACGGCCGAAGGCATCACCGGCCAGGGCAAGGTGACCTGGCACGCGAAGCCGCCGGCCGGGATCACCGTGACGCCGTCGAGCGGGACGCTCACGGTGGGTCCGAACGGGACCGCGTCGCAGCAGGTGAAGGTCACCGCCGCCGCTGGGTCGCCGGACGCGTTCACGAGCGTGCCGGTGGAGTTCGCCGGGCAGCTGCCGGCGTCCCTGCCGGTGACGGTCGGGAAGCCGGGGACGCTGCACGCGGCGAACACGAACGTCGGCGTCACGGACGACCGGTTCGTCCAGTACGGCGACTTCGGCGAGACCGACCTCTACCCCGGCCAGTTCGCCTACTCCGCGCAGGGCTTGGCCGCGAGCGGCGTCAAGCCGGGCGCGAAGGTGGGCGAGTTCACCTGGCCGTCGAGCCCGGCGGGATCGCCGGACAACGTGATCGCCTCAGGGCAAACGCTTGCGGTCGACGCTCCGGCGGGCGCGACGAAGCTGTCGTTCCTCGGCTCGGCGACCGGTGGTGACGCACAGGGCAGCGTCACCGTCACCTACACCGACGGCTCGACGCGGCAAGGTGCGCTGGGCCTGTCGGAGTGGCTGCTGAAGGGCGGTGAGGAGACGCCGCAGTTCGGGAACACGGTCGTCGCGAAGGTGCCGTACGTGAACTCGGCGTTCCCGCGGTACATGTTCCGGCTGTCGCGGCCGTACACGTCGTACCTGTTCGCGACGGCCCCGATCGCCCTGGACCCGGCCAAGCGGGTTCGCAGCATCACCCTGCCGACGTCGACGGGTGCCGGCGCGGCGCACGTGTTCACCTACGCCGTGTCCTGAGCAGGTCGTGAGTGAGAAACAGTGTTAGAACACTGTTTCTCACTCACGACCCGGGCAGCAGGCCGACGGCGCCGCGGGCGACCTGCGCCCAGGCCAGCCGGCCGAAGAGGTAGTGGCACGCGACCTGCTCGCTGGTGAACCGCGCCCAGTCGTAGCGGTTGCCCTGCTCCCGCCAGAAGACCTCCCACGCCTCGTCCTCGCCCTGCATCAGGCACCAGGCGTTGTCGACCTCGGCGCCGAGCGAGACGACCTCCGGCGGCACGCCCAGCACGCCGAGCCAGCGCTGGATCGACTGGGTGTTCATCAGTCCTCTTCCCCCTTGGCCTCGGCGAGGTAGCCGAGGGTCACGAGCTCGTCCGCCGCCAGCAGCGCGCGGTACCGGGTACCCCCGCCGACCTGGCCGAACCAGTTCGCGGTCTCCGACCGCCACATCGGCACGGCGCGCACGACGACGTACCGGCGGTACTCGGCGTCCAGCATCCCGGGCGGCAGCGAGCGTTCCGCGAAGGGCGTGCCGTCGGCGAAGAACACGCGCCCGTGCGCCGGGCCGAAGCGGTCGAGCACGATGTTCATCGGCACCATCACCGGCTCGGCCGGCTCGAGGCTGCCCTCCGGGTAGTGGTCGCCCGGCGGCCACGCGTACTCGGGCCCGAGCTCGCTGTGCCCGACGACGAACCGGCGGATCCACACGGCCTGCGTCGCCCGCGCGTACGGGACGTAGCCGTCGGTCAGGTGCCGGGGCACCGGCCGCGGCGGCGCGGTCGGTGACCGGCGGAAGCCGGCGGTGACGTTCGTGAGCGCCTGGTCGTCGAAGATCAGCCGGGCGTCCGGGTGGTCGTTCGGGCCGAAGCCTTCGGGATCGTCCTCGGGCAGCGGCAGCTGCCGCGCCGGCCGGTCCATCGCGACCGGCAGGTGCCCGATCGGGAACATGTGCACCAGGAACAGCGCGACAACGCTTTCCCGCTCCTTGCGCGGCGAGCCGAGCGGCGGCAGTGGCGCGGGCGAGCCCGGGCTCAGCGGCGGCCCGGCCACCGGCGGAGGCGGCCCGGCGGGCGCCGGCGGCACCGGCGCCGGAGGTGCGGGAGGCAGCGGGAACGGCGGCAGCAGCGGCGACACCGCGTGCGGCCAGGCCGCGGGGTTGCCCGAGGGCGGCGTCGGCGCCTCTTCGAAGGCGCCGGAATCCGTCAGGCCGTACTCAGGCAGCCGGATCGGCCCGGTGTCGAGGTCGGCCTCGACCGGTTCGGAGCCCGCCTCGGAAGGCTCGGTCACACCCATCCTCCGGCTCGGTCGGTGCCCGCGGGCACTCTTTTCGACGCGGCCGCGTCGCTGCCGGTCCCCCTTGATACCGCATGCCGCACGAGCGGGTGCGGGCGAGGTCAGCTCAGCGCGGCCACCACGCGGGACGGGCTCGGGCGCCCGAGCTGTCCCGCCATCCACGTGCTGGCCGCCACCAGCGTGTCCAGGTCGACGCCGGTGGCCACCCCGAGGCCGTCCAACATCCACACCAGGTCTTCGGTGGCCAGGTTCCCCGTGGCCGACTCGGCGTACGGGCAGCCACCGAGCCCGCCGGCCGAAGAGTCCACTGTCGACACTCCACATCGGAGCGCCGCCAGGGTGTTGGCCAGAGCCTGACCGTACGTGTCGTGGAAGTGCACGGCCAAAGTACCGACATCGCCGAACAGCCCGACCAGGTTCTCGACCTGGCCCGCGGTCGCGACGCCGATGGTGTCGCCCAGCGAAAGCTGCGAGCACCCCATGTCCAGCAGGCGGCGGCCGGCGTCGGCGACCTGCTTCGCCGGCACGGCACCTTCCCACGGGTCGCCGAAGCACATCGAGAGGTAGCCGCGCACGTCCAGGCCGGCTTCCCGGGCCCGCGTCACGACCGGCTCGAACATCGCGAACTGCTCGTCCAGCGACGAGTTGAGGTTCTTCCGCGCGAACGTCTCCGTCGCGCTGGCGAAGATCGCGATGTGCTCGACCCCCGCGTCGAGGGCGCGGTTCAGGCCCTTCTCGTTCGGCACCAGCACCGGGTAGCGGACGCCTTCACGACGATCCAGCCCGGCCAGCAGCTGCTCGGCGTCGGCCAGCTGCGGCACCCACTTGGGGTGCACGAAGCTGGTCGCCTCCAGCGTCGTCAGGCCGGCGCCCGCGAGCCGGTCGAGGAACTCCAGCTTGACCTCGACCGGGACGATCGTCTTCTCGTTCTGCAGGCCGTCCCGCGGGCCGACCTCCCAGATCGTGATCCGCTCCGGGAGTTCACCCGTCGAGGGGACCCGTTCGGGCAGACCCAGTTCGCGCGTGCCCATCAGCGGCGTCGATCGCCGCGCGGCGGGTGCCCGCCCTGCGGCGGCAGCGGCTCGGTCTGCTGGGGCTGCTGGCCACCCGCCCGGTAGTCGTCGTACGGGTTGTCGTTCACCTCGCGGTAGATCACCGTGTGCACCTTCTCGACGTGCGGGATGTCCTCGAACCGCAGCGGCTCGGCCGACGCCGACTCGATGATCAGGGTGCCGCAGCCGAAGACCCGGTCGAGCAGGTCGTGCTCGAACTGGACGCTGTTGATCCGGCCCATCGGGATGTCGATGCCGGTGCGCTTCAGGACGCCTTCGCGGGCGATGAGGCGGTCGGTGGTCACGATGAAGTGGGTGGTCCGCCAGCGCACGAGCGGCGCCAGGAACAGCCACACGATCAGCACGAGGGCGACCACCCCGATGGCGATCAGCCCGACCGTGTTCCACGGCGAGCCGGCGTCCTTGGCGAGGATCGCCAGCCAGATGCCGGCGCCCAGGGTGACCAGGAACGCCAGCAACGGGAAGATCAGCATCTTGAAATGCGGGTGACTGTGCACCACGACGTGCTCTTGCTCGCTGAGCAACTCGTCCGGATAAGCCACGGCGGACGCTCCCAAGGTCGGTGCGGCGATGTCGCTTCACCGTACCGGCGAGACGCCCGGCCGGTGAGTGCAACGCCCCGAAGAATCAGGCCGGGCGGACGTGGACCACGTCACCCGCGAACACGGTGTGCCGCTGGCCGCCGGTCATGTCGACCTGGAGCTGCCCGGCGGCGTCGATGTCGGCCGCGCGGCCGACGAGCGACGTGCCGTCCGGCAGCTGCACCTCGACGTCCTGGCCGAGGGTCGAGCAGTGGGCGCGGTAGTCGCCCAGCAGGCCGGCCTCGGTGAGGTCGCCACCCGCGAGCCGCCAGCGTTTCTCCAGGTCGTCGAACTCGGTGAGCAGCGCGATCGCGACGTCGGTGCGGTCGGTGTTCGTGGCGCCCAGCTCCGCGAGCGACGTCGCGGGCAGGCCGCCGGGGCCCGGCTGGACGTCGCCGAGGGGCAGGACGTTGAGGCCGATGCCGAGCACGAGCGACGGCGGATCCCCGGCGACGGCCTCGGCGAGGATCCCGGCGCACTTCGCGCCGCCGGCGAGGACGTCGTTGGGCCACTTGAGCACGGCGTCGACCCCGACACCGGCCGCGGCCGCCCGGACGGCGAGCCCGGCGACGATGGAGAGCGAGCCGAGCGCCGTGAACGGGACGCCCGGCCGCAGCGCCACGCTGAGGTACAGCCCGGCGCCCTTCGGCGAACTCCACGTCCGGGCCCGGCGGCCGACCCCCGCGGTCTGCTCTTCGGCCAGCAGAACGGTCCGGTCCTCGGCGCCTTCGTCGAGGGCTTTCCGCAGGTCGGCGTTGGTGGAGCCGGTACGCTCGACGACGTCGATCTTCGCGTACCGATCCTTGAGCGCCGCGCTCAGGCGGGCAGCGTCGATCTCGGGCATGTGTCCACCATATGGGAGTCCCCCTAACGTGCAAGCTACTCAGTCGTTCACTAAGAGGTGCGCTCTTCTAAGTTGGACCCCGTGACGACCAAGCCGGCCTCCTGGGCTCGTGGCGCGGCCCTGCGCGGCCTCGTCGCGCTGCCGCTCGTCGCGGGTCTGGTCACCGCGGGCTGGCTGCTGGCCGACCGGTCGCCGGAGCCCGCCGCGGCGCCGGCTCCGCTGCCGGTGGCCCGTGACGCGGCGTCGGGCCCGTCGGTCCTCGAAGTCAGCGCACCCGTGAAGGCGCAGGAGCCGGGCCAGGGCGCGTCCGGCCAGGGCGGCAAGAGCCCGCTGCAGCAGTGGGCCGATCAGCTGGCCGGTCCCCTCGACATCCCCGCCGACGCGCTGATCGGCTACGCGAACGGCGAGCTGACGCTCCGGAACGAAGACCCGTCGTGCCACCTCTCGTGGGTCACGCTGGCGGGCGTCGGCTCGGCGGCGTCGAACCACGGCCGCGGCGGCGAGAACCTCCTGGGGCTGACGGCGGCGCAGAGCAAGAAGTACGGCTCCGACGCCCCGGTCGCGGCCGGCCGCGCCCTGTGCGCGGGCGGCACGGACCTCGGCGCCGGTCAGGGCTGGTGGAAAGCCATCGCGGCGTACCACCCGGGCGGCGACACCGAGCTGTTCCGCCAGCGCGTCCTCGGCAACGCCCAGCTGTACGCGACGCTCTCCCTGGACCCGGCGTCGGCCTCGTCGCCGCGAGTTCAGGCGACCCGGTTCGCGCTGGGCCAGCTCGGCCTCCCGTACGTCTGGGGCGGCAACGGACCCGACGCGGGCGCGGCGGGCTTCGACTGCTCGGGCCTGACGAAGGCGTCGTACGACAGCGCGGGCGTGTCCCTGCCGCGCACGGCGGACAGCCAGTTCCGGGCGCTCCCGCCGGTGCCGGCAATGCAGGAGCCCCGCCTCGGCGACCTGGTGTTCTACGGCAGCCCGTCGACCCGCATCCACCACGTGGGGCTGTACCTGGGCAACGGCCTGATGATCAACGCCCCGACCGAGGGCCAGGCGATCCAGATCCACACGTACCACTCGAAGGGCGACGACTACGCGGGCGCGGGCCGCCCGGCCTGAGTCAGCTCGTGGTGTTCTGAGCGACCGTCTCCGGCTTGAAGGCGTAGACCGTGTCGCCTTCCTTGAGCACGTGCCAGCCGTCGCAGACCTGGGTCGTGCGGGTCTCCGCGCCTTTCGGCCACCAGTCGGCGGTCAGCGTCGCCGCGGTCTTCGACGCCGGGCTCGGCGTGCACGTCGCCGGGAGCGCGGTGGCGGTGAACCGCAGGATGCGTTCCGTGCCGGTCGTGCGGATGGCCTCCGTGACGTCCGACGCCTGGTCCGGGACCCAGCTCGGGAGCTTGGCGTCGCCGTCGTTCTTGCCCTCGGTGCCGGTGTCGTAGCCGACGTCCTTCACGTGGCCGTTCGTCTTCTCGTTGACCGCTTCCTGGAGGCCGCAGGCGGACAGCATCAGCATTCCGGCGATCCCCAGCCCGGCGATCTTCACGCTCGTGTTCATGGGGACGAGTCAACCGCCGGGCCGTTCCCGCCGGATCGGTCTTCCGGCCGGAGCGGCCCGCCATCCGGCCGATCTTGCTCAGGCGCCCGTCAGCTGACCCGTCGCACGGGCCAGCAGCGCGGCCTCCTCCTCCGGCAGCGACTGGCCCAGCCGCACCATCTGCACCGCGGTCAGCAGCGCCGTCCGGTCCTCCGCCGTCCCGAGGTCGCCGAGGTACGGCGGCAGCAGGACGCCGAGCGCCCGGAAGTCCTTGCGCTCGCACAGCTTGCCGAGCAGCTCGGTCAGCGCGTCGTCCTCCTGCGGCGCCGGACGCAGCGCGGCCGCGATCGTGAACCGCATCCCGTCCCGGTACGGCCCGGCCGGCGCGTCCTCGAGGCGCGTGGCCGCCTGCCGGTAGTGCTCCCGCGCGCGGTCGGCGTCGCCGAGCTCCTGGTGCGCGCGGGCGAGGTTCAGGTGCAGCGACGGGTAGAACCCGCGCACCCGCTCGTCGCCCACGCGGTCGGCTCGCTCCAGGCACTCCTGGTTCCAGCGCAGCACGTCCTCGGGGGTCGTCTGGTGCCGGGCCAGGTAGTGCGCCGCGACGCAGGCGCCGTAGTCGTCGGTCGCCGCGTCCCACGCCTGCCGGAACAGCGCGTGCGCGTCCTCGTTCCGGCCCGCCGCTTCGGCTTGCATGCCCTCCGCGCACAGGCGCACGACCGCGTCGTCGAGATCCATGGCGCCCAGGCTAGCGTTTTTGTCGGTGGTCCCCGCTAGCTTCTCGGACATGTACGAAGTCGACTTCGCCGAGTTCCCGTCCACGTCGGCCACCGCGTCCGGCGAGTTCTTCGCGCGCGCCTTCGGCTGGGAGGTGACGTCGTACGGGCCCACCTACTCCGATGTCCGCGCGCCCGGTCTCACCTTCGGCTTCCAGGCCGACGCGGCCGAGCAAGCCCGCGCGCCCCTGGTCACGATCCGCACGGACGACCTGGCGGCGGCCCGCGCCGCGGTCGAAGCGGCCGGCGGGGAGGTGACGAAGGAACCGTTCGGCTTCCCCGGCGGCCGTCGCTTCCACTTCCGCGAGCCCGGCGGCAGCGAGCTGGCGGTGTGGTGCCCGGAATAGCTACCCGGACAGCGCGACGCCGTAGTACGTCGCGGGATCGGCGGTTTCCAACGGCAAGCCGAGCGCGAACCGCGTCACCAGGTCCGGGTTCGCGACGAAGTGGCGGGCGTAGGACACCGCGTCGGCGATCCCGGCTTCGACCACGGCGTTCCCCGAGTCGCGGTCGAAGCCGTTGTTGACGATGAGCGAGCCGCCGAACAGTCGTCGGTAGCGCGCGAAGCCGGCGAAGTCGGGCCCGACGTCGGGCCCGCGGAGATGGAGGTACGCCACGTCGAGCCCGGCGACCAGCTCGTCGTACTCGGCGCGCAGGGGTTCGTCCACAGTGAACAGTCCGCCGGTCCACCACGGCGAAAGCCTTACCCCGACAGCGATTCCGGAGGCACTCACGGCATCCACGACCTCCAGCAGCAGCTTGCGCCGGCACCGTCCGTACGCGTCGGCGCGGCGGTTCGACCGCGTGTGCAGGAACTGCGCGAGCAGGTACACGCCGTTGGCCGCGATCTCGACGCCGTCGAAGCCGGCGCGGCGCGCGTTCTCCGCCGCAGTGCCGTAATCCGCGACGACGGCCTGGATCTCGGCCACGCTCATCTCGCGCGGGGTCACGGTCGGACGCCGTCCCGAAGCGGTGTGCACGGACTCTTCCGGGTTCACCGCCGACGGCCCGGCCGGCCTTGCGCCGCCGAGGAAGTCCGGGTGCGACACCGCGCCGGTGTGCCACAGCTGCGCCACGATCCGGGCGCCGAGCGCGTGCACGACGTCCGTGACCGGCCGCCACCCGGCGACCTGCTCGTCGGCATAGATCCCGGGGACGTCGAGGAATCCGACGGCCCGTTCACTCACCCAGGTGCCTTCGGTGACGATCAGCCCGGCGCCGGCCCGCTCCGCGTAGTAGGCGGCCTGCGGTTCGCCGGGCACGCCGCCGGGAACACGCGCGCGGGTCGTCGGCGCGAGCACGACGCGGTTCGGCAGGCGCCATCCGCCCAGGTCGGCCGGGGTCAGCAAGCTCATCAGTCACCTCTGGTCGCCGTGGTTCGTCGGGAGTGCGACGGTGGGTGCGGGCGAAAGGTGACCGATGGACGAGCTGGCCGGGGAGTTCGAGGCCGAACGCGGCAGGCTGCGCGGGCTGGCCTTCCGGATGCTCGGCTCGGCGGCCGAGGCGGACGACGCCGTCCAGGAGGCTTGGCTGCGGCTGAACCGCGTGGACGCCGTCGACAACCTGGCGGCGTGGCTGACGACGGTCGTCTCCCGCGTCTGCCTCGACGTCCTGCGCTCGCGGAAAGCCCACCGCGAAGAGCCGTTCGACGGGGTGCCGGAGTTCGCGGCCGACGCGGATCCGGCCGGCGAGGTCGAGCTGGCCGACTCGGTGGGCCGGGCGCTGCTCGTGGTGCTGGACGCCCTCGGCCCGGCCGAGCGGATCGCGTTCGTGCTGCACGACCTGTTCGCGGTGCCGTTCGACCGGATCGCCCCGGTGCTCGACCGCACGCCGGTGGCCGCGAAGAAGCTCGCGAGCCGCGCGCGGCACCGCGTCCGCGGCACGTCGCCGCTGCCCCCGGCCGACCTCACGCGGCACCGCCGGGTGGTCGACGCGTTCCTCGCCGCGGCCCGCGGCGGCGACCTCGACGAGCTCCTGGACGTCCTGGCCCCCGACGTCGTCCGCCACGCCGACGCGGCCGCGCTGCCGGTCGGCGCGGCCCTCGTGGCACGCGGGGCCCGTGCCGTGGCAGAGGAGACGCAGGTGTTCGGGAAACGGGCTCACTTCGCCGAAGCGGCCCTGGTGGACGGCGCGGTCGGCGTCGTCGTGGCCCCGCGCGGCCGGCTGCTGCTCGCCCTCGCCGTGACGGTCGAGGGCGGGCGGGTGGCGGCGTACGAGGTGATCGCCGACCCCGCCCGGCTCGCCGCGCTGCACGTCGCGCTCCTCAGCGCTTGATCCGGTAGGAGAGGTGCGTGACGCCGGTCCCCTCGACGACCTCGGGGCCGGTCAGCGCGGTGGTCGCGGTGAGGCCTTCGAAGAACCGGACACCTTCGCCGAGGAGCACCGGGACCAGGTCGACCTGGATGCCGTCGAGCAGGCCGAGGTTGAGGCACTGCTGCGCGATCTTGGTGCTGGCGACCGCGACGTTCTTGTCGCCGGCGATCTTCTTGGCCTGCTCGACGGCGCTTTCGACGCCGTCGGTGACGAAGGTGAACGGCGCGTCCGGGTGCGGCCAGTCCGCCGGCGCCTCGTGGGTGACGACGAAGACGGGAACGCCCATCGGGTGCTGCCCGCCCCAGCCCTTGGTGATGTCGAACAGGTGGCGGCCGGTGATCAGCGCGCCGATGTTGTCGAGGGCGGCCCGCAGCATCTTCGCGCTGGCCTCGGAGGTCTTGAAGGTCGCCCACTCGACGGCTGTGCGCACCTCGACGTCTCCACTGCCGAACCACTCGAACAGGTGATCGATGCGGTCTTCCGGGTCGGCGACGAAGCCGTCGAGGGACATGGACATGTTGGCGATGACGTCGGCCATTTTGACTCCCTTTGTGCTGGTCGGAGGCGGTTTGCCTCGCTGATGGGAAGTCTTCCGCGAACGTCCGCCCGGAAGATCTGCCACCTGGCCGACATCGGGCGACGGGGTGGCCGATGCCTTGACAGGCGCCGAGGTCTCCGCAACTATGAACGAGTGTTCATGAACGCGTGTTCACAGCGGAGGGGATGCAGATGACCGGGATCGTCAACACCGCGCAGGCCGAGGCGTGGAACGGCTACGAAGGGGAGCACTGGGCGTCGAACGCCGACCGCTACGACGCGGTGAACAACGGGTTCAACGACTACGTGCTCGACCAAGTCAGCGCGGCCGACCGGGTGCTCGACATCGGCTGCGGCAACGGCCGGCTGACGCGGCTCGCGGCGGCGCGGGCCCGGTCCGCGACCGGGGTCGATCTGTCTGAGCCGATGCTCGCGACCGCGCGGGCGCGTGCGGCAGAACTGCCGGACGTGCGCTTCGAGCAGGGTGACGTCCAGGTGCACCCGTTCACCGAAGGCGCGTTCGACCTGGCGATCAGCCGGTTCGGGGTGATGTTCTTCGCCGATCCCGTGGCGGCGTTCGCCAACGTCCGGCAGGCACTGAGCCCCGGCGGACGGCTCGCGTTCCTGTGCATGGCGGCGCTCTCCGGCACCGACCTCGGCCAGGTGTTCGGAGCGATGGCGGAGTACCTGCCCCAGCCCACGGGCCCGGACGGCAGCGGCCCGACGTCGTTCGCGGACCCGGACCGGACGACGGCGGTCCTGACCGAAGCCGGCTTCGAAGAGGTGGTGTGCACCCGCGTCGAGGCCGACCAGGTCTGGGGTCACGACGTCCCGGACGCGACGAGGTTCATCGCCGGCTGGGGCCCGGTCCGCCACCACCTGGGCCTGGTCGACGCCTCGACCGCGGCCAAGGCGACCGAAGCCCTCACGGCGGCGCTCGAGCCGTTCGCGGGCCCGGACGCGGTCCGCCTGCGCGGGGCGGCGTGGCTGGTCACGGGAAGGAGGTCGTAGGGCACGGGTTCTACGATGGCGGTGATGTCACCGAGGAAAGCCGCGGCTCAGCGGGACGGCCAGTCCCTGCACGACCTGCTGGTCGAAACCGCTCAGAAGATGATCGCCACGCACGGGACGACCGGGATGACCGTGCGCGAGATCGCGCGCATGGCCGGCGTCGCCGACGGCGTGCTCTACAACCACTTCTCCGATAAGGAGGAGCTGGTGGCCAGGGCCCTCCTGGAGCACGTGCGCACGACGGAAGCGGAGCTGGGCGACCTGCCGGTGGCCGGCGACGGCACGGTGGCGGGGAACCTCCACCGCCACCTGGAGTTCGGCCTCGCCCTGCACAAGGTGATCGTGCCGGCGTTCAGCGGCCTGCTCGGGCAGCCGAGGGTGCTGGAGCGGTTCGCGGAGATCAGCGAGCGATCCGGCTACTGGCGCGACCGCCTGCTGGTCTACCTGAGGGAGGAGCGCACCCTCGGCAGGCTGCGCCCGGAGTCCGAAGTGGACGCGACAGCGGCCATGCTGGTCGGCTACTGCCACGCCTCGGTACTGGCGGCGGTCTTCCCGCACACGGGCCCCCTGGACCCGCCCACGCTGGACTCGGTGGTCCGGGCGGCCCTCGACGGCATCGCGCCCTGACGCCGCCGCCGGGGCACGGCACCCCGGGCGTCGGCCTGCACGCATCCCGGGTGGCGGCGCGCCACCGGCCGCCGCTGCTCGCTGACCTGCGCGGACTTCACCGGCCGGGGCGTGACCGGCGGCCCCGTCACGCCGGGCCGGTGGTGCACGACAGCGCCCAACTGCTGGAGGCGGTCGCGCGGGACCTGCGGATCGCGAGGTCCGCGTCGGCCATGACTTCGGCCAGGCCGTCCGCGCGGTCGAGGGCGTCCGGGGCGAGCGTCGCGGCGTCGTCGAGGTCGCCCCAGAGGTCCCACAGGATCATTTCGTGCTTGTTCAGGGCGGCCAAGTCGAGCACCAGGTTGTGCCGCGCGTACGGCAGGCCGCGCAGGAACGGCACGTCCAGGTCCGGCGAGACCACGAGCCGGGCCGGGTCGTCGTCGGCGAAGTCGTCCGGTAGCTGGGGTTCGACCAGACGCCAGCCGTCAGCGGTCCACACCTCCGCCACGACGTGGTCGAGGCACCAGCCCGGCACGAGGTAGCCCGCGAAGCCGACCCTGGCGCGCGCCGGGAGGTCGCGCGGAACGTCACCGAGCCACGAAGACTGCGCGCCCGGTTCGGTGAAGCGGCTCTGGCCGACGTACCAGTCCATCACGCCAGACTGCGAAAATTCAGCCCGCCTGCACCGCGAGCTCGCCGCGGAACGTCGTGCGGTAGGCGCTCGGTGACACCCCGAGTGCGGCCTGGAAGTGCTGGCGCAGCGACGCCGCCGTGCCGAAGCCGGCCTCCGTCGCGACCCGGTCGACCGGCAGGTCCGACTCCTCCAAGAGCTGGCGGGCGCGCTCGATCCGTTGCTGCGTCAGCCATTGCAGGGCCGAGATGCCGACCTCGTCGCGGAAGCGGCGGGTGAACGTCCGGGTGCTCATCGCCTCGCGGGCGGCGAGTTCGCGCAGCGTCAACGGACGGTGCAGGTTCTCGAGCGCCCAGGCGCGCGCCGCCTTCGTCGACGACGTGCGCGGCTCGGGCACCGGCCGCCGGACGAACTGGGCTTGGCCGCCTTCGCGGTGCGGTGAGACCACCGTGCCGCGGGCGACTTCGTTGGCGACGGCCGTGCCGTGGTCGCGGCGGATCATGTGCAGCACCAGGTCGATCCCGGATGCGACACCCGCGGACGTCAGGACGTTGCCGTCATCGGTGTAGAGCACGCACGGGTCGACCTCGACCTCCGGGAACCGGTGCTGGAGGTCGTCGGCGGAGCGCCAGTGGGTCGTCGCGCGGCGGCCGTCGAGGAGGCCGGCCGCGGCGAGCACGAACGCGCCCGTGCAGATCGAGGCGATCCGGGCGTCCCCCGGGATCCGGTTCAGCGCCGCGGCGAGCGGTGGGGTCAGCACGCGCGCCGTCGGCTCGTACTCGACCAGCGACGCCGGGACGATCACGGTGTCGGCCTCGGCCAGCACCTCCGGACCGCGGTCGATCGGGATGGTGAAGTCGGAGTCGGTGCGGACCGGCCCGGGTTCGAGGGTGCAAGTCACGACCTCGTACAACGGCTCGCCCGACGCCGAGCGCGCCTGCCCGAAGAGCCGGTGGACGATGCCCAGCTCCATCACGAGCATGCCGTGCCGGACCAGCACGGCGACGTGGTGACGGTCCGGGTGGACGAATGCGGCCATGGCTCGATTCTTGCACATGTTGTCCATCAGGCCACTCGATCGAACGGGCAGCCCGCGTGACCATCGAGGTCATGAACGTTTTGTGGGTTTTCGCGCATCCCGAGCCGCGCTCGCTGAGCGGGGCCCTCCGTGACGACGGGCTCCGGACGCTGCGCGAGCTCGGTCACGACGTCCGGGAGTCGGACCTCTACGCGATGAAGTGGAACCCGGTGGTCGACGCCGCCGACTTCGGCGCCGAGGCCGGCGACGAGCGGCTGGTCGTCGGGGCGACGTCGGCCCGGGCGCACGCGCGGGGCGAGCTGAGCGCGGACATCGTGGCCGAGCAGGAGAAGCTCGACTGGGCGGACGCGGTCGTCGTGCAGTTCCCGTTGTGGTGGTACGGCCTGCCCGCGATCCTCAAGGGCTGGCTCGACCGCGTGTTCGTGAAGGGCTTCGGCTACGGCGTCCGGGCGGACGACGGCCGGACGCTGCGCTACGGCGAGGGCAGGCTCGCGGGCAAGCGCGCGATGGTGGTGCTCACCGCGGGTGCCCGCGAGCCGGCCATGGGCCCGCGCGGGGTGAACGGCCCGTTGAACGACATCCTGTTCCCGCTGCACCACGGGACGCTGTTCTACGCGGGGATGTCGGTCCTGGAGCCGGTCCCGGTCTACGGCGCCGACCGGCTGCCGGACGAGCAGTTCACCCAAGCCCGCGAGCAGTTGCGCACGCGCCTGGCCACGCTGGAGACGGCGGAGCCGATCCCGTTCCGGACGCAGAACGGCGGCGACTACGACGACGACCTGGTCCTCCGCCCCGACCGCGCACCCGGCGCGACAGGCCTGGCCGTCCACCTCGCCGAACCCGCCGGGCCGATCGTCACGCCGGCAGGGTCAGCCGCGCCCCCAAGCCGCCGTCGACCGGGAGGTCCGCTCCCGTCGTGAACGTCGCCTCGAACGCCAGGAACAGCACCGCCGCCGCCACTTCCTCCGGCCTCGCGTGCCGCTTCAGCGGCGTGATCTCGTCGCCCGTCTCCTTGAACGACGCCAGCACCGACGCCGGCACCCCGGTCACGCCCATCGTCGGCGTGTCCGTGTAACCCGGGCTGACCACGTTCACCCGGATCCCGCGCGGGGCCAGCTCGGCCGCGTAAGTCAGCGCGAACGACCGGACCGCCGCCTTCGCCGCCGAATACGGCCCCATTCCGGCGATCCCCGCACCGGCCGCCACCGACGTCGTGAACACGAACGACCCGCCCGGCCGCACCAGCCCGGCCAGCCGCTGCGCCGTGAAGTACGCGCCCTTCGCGTTGACGTCGAACGTCCGGTCGTAGATCGCCGGTGTCGCCTCCGCGTACGGCGTCAAGGTGGCGAAACCGACGTTGATGAACACCAGGTCCAGCGCGCCGAGAGTGTCCTCGGCGACCGAAGCAAGTGAGTCGATGTCGGCCAGCGACGAAGCGTCCGACGACAGCAGGTGCGCGGGCAGGTCCAGCCCCGACACGTCGCGGCCGGTCGCCAGCACCTCCGCGCCGCCGTCCAGCAGCGCCCGGACCACCGCCAGCCCCATGCCGTGCGTGCCGCCCGTGACGACGGCCTTCTTCCCCGAATACTTCACCGGATCTCCTCGATGACGCTCGCGATCGCGTGCGAGCCGTGGCCCGCCGCCACCGCCCGGTCGAACAACTCCCGCACGGCGGCCGGCACCGAAGACCCGATCCCCTGGGCTCGGCTCGTCTCCACCAGCAGACCCAGCCCGGCCGCGTTGATGTCCAATGCGGACACGTCCGTCGCGTAGTCGCCGCTGGCCACCTGCGCGCCGATCCCCGGCAGGAACCCGCCGACCGCCGAGAGCCACGACGTCGCCATCGGCGTGAACGTCGAAGGCGCGACGCCCTCGGTCCCGACCAGCGCCAGCGCGTGCAGGTACCCGGCCATCGTCGACCACATGATGCCCAGCAGCGCCAGGTCGTACAGCGCCGCCAGCCCGGCGTCCTCGCCGAGGTACACCGGCTCCCCCAGCACCGCCAACACCTCGCGCTGCGCGGAAAACACCGACGGCGACCCGCTGTAGAGGATCCGCGACTGCGCGGTCCCGATGCCCTGCGGCACCGCCATGATCACGCCGTCCACGTACCCGATCCCCGCCGACGATGCCCACGACGCCACCTCACGAGCCTGCGCCGGCGTCCCCGAAGTGAGGTTGACCAGCACCTTCGGCGAACACGCCGAGAGCACCGCCCGCTGACTGTCGTATGTGGACAGACAGCTGAGCACGACGTCCGCCGAAGCCGCTTCCGCCGGCGTGGCCGCGAGCCGCGCACCACGGTCGAGCAACGGCCCCGCCTTGAGCGGCGACCGGTTCCACACCACGACCTCGTGGCCCGCCCCCAGCAGTGCCCCGGCGAGGGCGGCGCCCATCCGCCCCAGGCCGAGCACGCCCACCTGTTTCTTGCTTTCTCCCATGCCGATCATGCTGCAACCAGCGCTTTACACTGGACAAGTACCGACTAAATAGTCGGGTACCCACCAAAAGGTAAGGATCCTGCATGCTGGCGAGAACCTACCGCTGCGGACTGGACGCGGCGATCGACGTCGTCGGTGGCCGCTGGAAAGCCCTGATCCTCTGGGCGCTGCACGCCGAACCGCTGCGGTTCGGGGAGCTGAAGCGGAAGGTGAGCGGGATCAGCGAGAAGATGCTGATCCAGGCGCTGCGGGAGCTGGAGGCCGACGAGGTCGTGCACCGCGAGGTGTTCCAAGAGATCCCGCCGAAGGTCGAATACTCGCTGACCGGACTGGGTCAGCGGCTGAACACCGCGTTGCTGCCCCTGGGCGACTGGGGCGAGGAGAACATGGCCGGCATCGCGAAGCGCCGCGGCGTCACGCCCGCGCCGCCGCATACTCCTTGAGCGTGATCGCGTTGCCCGCCTTGAGCGGCAGCTCCTCGATCAGCTTGCGCCACGGCAGGTACGGCAGCAGCTTGTAGTTGAGGTTGCGCAGCCGGATCCACGCGCGGGTCGGCGGCACGAACCACTTCCCGTTGCCCTGAGCCAGTTTCTGGCAGGCGTCGACGAACCCGCGCATCTCGTTCTGATACGCCTCGAAAGCCGTGACGTGGTCGAAGGAAGCGGCCGCGAGCTCGCCCGCCAGCACGTACGCGCCGACGATCGCGAGGCTCGTCCCCATGCCCGAGAGCGGCGCGGCGCAGTACGCGGCGTCGCCGACCAGCGCGACGCGCCCGCGTGAGTACGAGTCGAGCACGATCTGGCTGGCCGAGTCGAAGTAGAAGTCCGGGGCCTCCCGCATCGCCTCGAGCAGCGCCGACGTCTCCCAGCCGGCGCCGCCGAACTTCTCCTCGACGATCCGCCGCTGCTGCTCGACGTCGCGGTGGTCGTAGTCGAGCGAGTCGGCACCGAACCAGAACAACGCCTTCGCCTCCGTGTTGTCCCGCGCGCTGTAGACGCCGATGGTGCGGTTCGGCTCGTTGTAGAACCGGCCGACGTGGTCGAGGCCGAGGTGGTTCGGCACCGTGCAGATCGAGACGTAGTACCCGAGGTCGCGGCGGTACCGGGACTCGTCGCCGAAGACTAGCGAGCGCACGTTCGAGTGCAGCCCGTCCGCGCCGACGACCAGGTCGAACTCACGCGGCTCGCCGTTTTCGAACGTCACCGTGACGCCGCCGTCGCGGTCGACGATGCCGGTGATCGAGTCGCCGAAGACGTACTCGACGTCGTCCTTCGTGGCGTCGTAGAGGATCCGCGACAGGTCGCCGCGCAGGATTTCCAGCTCGCCGCTCTGGAAGGAGGCGGGCGTGACGACCAGCGGCCGGTCGGCACCGTCCACATAGGTCACATCGCCCATCCGGGTCGCGGCGGCTTCGACCTGCTCCAGCAGGCCCATCCGCTCGAGGACCCGCAGCGACGCGCCGCGGAAGTCGACCGCGTAGCCGCCGTCACGCAGCTCGGGAGCGCGCTCGACGACCGTCGGCGTGAAGCCGTGGCGGTGGAGCCAGAAGGCGAGGGCGGGGCCGGCGACGCTGGCGCCGGAGATGAGGACTCGTCGGTTCGTCATGCCGAGAACCATAACCGCGATTTGGGCGATCGCGCAAGGCGTTCGCCTAAGACGTTCGTGCTAGGCTCCGGCCATGGGCAACAAGGAAGCACTGCTGGCCGGCGCGAAGCGCTGCTTGAACGAGAAGGGCTACGTCCGGACGACCGTGCGAGACCTGGCCTCGGCGGCGAACGTGAGCATGGCCGCGATCGGCTACCACTTCGGCTCGCGGGAGGCGCTGCTCAACACCGCGCTGATCGAGGCGAACGAAGAGTGGGGCGAGACGCTGGCCAAGGTGCTGCGGGTCGAGACGCCCGCGGGCGCGTCGCCGGCCGACCGGTTCGAGCTGATCTGGCGCCGGGTCATCGAGTCGTTCGAAGAGCACCGCCGGATGTGGGCGGTGAGCATGGAGGCCTACTCGCAGCAGGATCTGGACCCCGACGTGCGCGCGCAGTTGGCGAACGCCCTGGAGCTGGCCCGTTTCGGGCTGGCCAACCTGTTCCAGGGCCTCGACGACGGCAGCGCCGAGGCCCGGGCCGTCGGCACCGTGCACCAGGCCCTGCTGTCGGGCGCGATGCTGCAGTGGCTGATCGACCCGGACCGCGCGCCGTCGGGCGCCGACCTCGTGCGCGGCCTGCGCCTGATCGCGACCGACGTCCTGGCTTAGGTGTGGGTCACGGCGAGGTCGTGGATCACGACTTCGCCGTAGTTGCCGGCGGAGCAGGGCGAGGAGTTGCCGCAGTTGGCTTGCGTGTAGGCGCCGGCCTTGAAGTAGGCACCGGAGAACTTCTGGCTGATCGTGGTCACCAGCGTGCCGTTGTAGTACGCCTTGACGGCGCCACCGGAGACGACGAACTTCGCCTCGAACACCGTGCCGAGCTGGTACCCACCGGTGATCAGCTTGTAGTGAGCGTCGTCGCCCTTGGTGACGTAGAGGTTCGAGCCCTCCAGCCGGAACACCGTGATGTCGTCACTGGAGCCGTGGATCTGCCCGGCCACGACCTGAGGCTTGCCCGCGGGCAGGCGGGTGATCGCCTCCCGGATCGTCATCGTCGACGTCCCCGAGGTCGACGACCAGCTCGCCAGGTCCGCACCCTTCGTCTCGCGCAGTTCCGAACGCGGGTAGCCGGAACCGCTGGTGGTGACGCCGTCGACCGCCGCCCGGAACTGCACGCCGGCGCAGTCGGCGGTCGGGACGAACCACGGGTCGGCCTTGAAGGTCGCGAGCTGCGGCTGCTTGACCACCGTGGGATTTTCGGCCTGGCCGGTCGGCAGGCCCTCGTACCAGTTGCGGAGGTCGAGCACGTCCGCCGGATACGCGCACGACCCGCCGCTGCCGCCGAGGACGTGGGCTTCGGCGATGCTGGTCCAGTCGTTCTTGGTGTTGCCGTGCCCGACGATCCGCACGTAGCGGCCGGCGGTGTCGGCGAAGTCCGCGGTCTCGAAGTCCGCCGTGCGACCGCTGGACGCGTGCCGGGACAGCACCGTGGTCCACGCCGAGCCGTCGCCGGAGACCTGGACGTCGAAGGTGAACACCCGGGCATCGCCCTGGTACCACGCCAGCGCCACCGACCCGACGGTCTGCGCCGAGCCCAGGTCGTACTCGATCCACGCGCCGTCACCCTCGGCCGACCAGCGGGTGCCGAGGTCGCCGTCCAGACTGGCGGCCGGGACGTGGCCGTCGTCCCCGCTCGCGGACACGGCCGCCACCGTCAGCACCGGCGCGCCGGCGGCGTGCGCGACCGGCGCGCACACCGCCACCAGGGAGAAGGTCAGAGCGGCGATCTTCGTCGTTCGCATGCCCCGGACTCTGCCACCGAAGATCTAGGCGTTTACCAGATCCGCGCCGGTGAAGAAGGTCGACGCCGCCGACATCGCGTCCGCGTCGAGGAGCACGTCGCCGGGACGGCTGCCGTTCCCCAGCAGCACGCCACCCCAGTTCATGCTCAGGTACTCGGCGCACAGCTCGAGCGTGCCGATCAGCGGCTGGGCCTCGCGCGCCGTCTCGCTCAGGACGCTCACGCCCCACAGCGACTTGCCGCGCATCTTCGGCTTGAAGTCGACCGGCAGGCGCATCCAGCCCGACCAGTAGTCCAGGTACAGCTTCACGCTCGCCGCGACCGAGTACCAGTACACCGGCGACACGATGACGATGTCGGTCGCGGCGAACGTCGCGTCCATCAGCAGCTGCTCGTTCTCGCCCGGCGCCGGGTGCTCGCCGGCGCCGTGGCGGCGGTCTTCGAACGGCGGCAGCGGCAGCTCGGGCAGCCGGAGCCAGCGCTGCTCGACGTCGCGAGGCAGCTCCCTCGCCGCCCGCCGGGCCAGCATCTCCGTGTTCCCGCCGGCCCGCGCCGCGCCGACCAGGAAGAGGAAGTTCCGCGTCATGTCCAGTCCCCTCAGTTACTTGCATGTACATATAAAGACTGTCCCTGGACTATGCTGATGTCAAGAGGAAGGCGGAGAGAGATGACCGTCGACGAACAGTCCTGGGGGCGCATGCTCGTGCTGCACGCCCGCGTCGAGCAGGACCTGGGGAAGGCGCTGCAACGGCGGCACGGGCTCGGCCTGTCCGAGTACCGCGCGCTCGGCAAGCTGGTCGCGGGCCCGCGCGGCGGCCTGCGGATGCAGGAGCTCGCCGAGGCGATCGGGCTCAACCAGAGCTCGGTCAGCCGGATGTGCGCGCGCCTCGAAGACGCCGGCCTGACCATCCGCGACCTGTGCGAAGACGACCGTCGCGGCGTCTACTCGGTGATCACCGACGCCGGCCGCAAGCGCTACGCCGAGACCGAGCCGACGTACTGCTCGGTGCTGCGGACCTCGCTGGACAAAGCCGCGGGCGACCCGGAGCTCGCCGCCGCCGCGGCCGCCGTCCGGGGAGCTTGACCCGTATATTCCTCAGTGGTTATATACGGGCATGCCCGCGAAACTGTTGACCGACGAGGAACGCCCCGTCCTGCGGCTGGAACGCCGCCTGAAGCACGCGCCGGAGAAGGTCTGGCGGGCCATCACGGACCCGGCCGAGCTCGCGCACTGGTTCCCGGCGAAGGTCGACGTCGAACTGCGCGATGGCGGTGACATCCGGTTCACCTTCCCCGGCGAGGACGACTCGACGACCGGCCGGGTCGTCACGGTCGACCCACCGCGCGAGTTCACCTTCGTCTGGAACGACGACACGCTGCGCTGGCTGATTTCGCCAGACGGCGACGGCAGCCTCCTGGAGTTCACGCACACGTTCGGCCGGGGCGACCCGGCGATCGCGAAGCTCGCCGCGAGCCGCACCGCCGCCGGCTGGGACGTCTGCCTCGAAGCCCTCGACGCGCGTTTGTCCGGCCGCGATTTCGAGCAGCCGAAGGACTGGCACGCCCGCATGGCGTCCTATGTGGAGGAGTTCGGCCTCGGCTTCGGCGAGGTGCGGCCCGACGGCACGATCCGCTTCCGCCGCGACCTCGTGTGGAAGCCGGTCGACGAGGTCCGGGCGCTGCTGCCGGACGAACCCGGCTGGCACGTGCTGCAGGACCCCCTCGAAGGCACCCGCGTCGAGTTCACCGAACCCGCGCCCGACGACGTCGTCGCGGAGTTGGCCAGGCGCCACGAGCAGCTCGACAAGCTGTTCGCCGCGACGCACGGTGTCGAGCTGCCGGACTGGACGCCCGAGCACGTCGAGGCCGTGAAGAAGCAGTACGCGGAGCGTCCGACTCAGGGTTGACGCGCGGCGCCCGCGTCCGCATTACGTTCGGTGCATGCGAATTCGCGTGGTGCTGGACGCGCTGGCGGTCCTGGTGCTCACGCTGGGGGCCGGCGGCAACCTCGCGGCCGGGGCGTGGTCGCTGCCGCTGTGGCTCCCCGCGTGGCTCGGCTGGACGATCATGCTGACGAGCGCCGCCCCGATCTTGCTGCGGCGCTGGTGGCCGCGCCCCGCCTACGTCCTGGCGCTCGTGCTGACCGCGGCGGCCGTACCGATCGGCGGGCCGGTGCTCGCGGTCGCCGTCGTGTCGGCCGGGTGCGCGCTCTACACGTTCGTCGTGCGCCGGGGCAGCCGCGCTTCGCGGGTCGGGTTCGTGGCCGGGCTGCTCGGCGTCGGCCTGGTCGGGGTCGTGGTGCCGAACCCGAGCACCGCCACCACCGTGAACTTCGGGGCGTCGGCACTGATCGTCGGGTTCGCGCTCGGCATCGCCGTCCACGGGCGTCGCGAGTACGCCGCGGCCGAGCGGGAAAACCACGCGCGGGAAGCGGTTTCGGCGGAACGGCTGCGGATCGCGCGCGAGATGCACGACGTCGTCGCGCACAGCATGAGCCTGATCGCGGTGAAGGCGGCCGTCGGCAACCACGTCGCTTTGGAGCAGCCCGCCGAGGCGCGGGAAGCGTTGCGCGTCATCGAAGACACGAGCCGCGAGACGCTGGCCGAGCTGCGGCGGATGCTGGGCGTGCTGCGTGACGGCACCGGCGTGCCGGCGCTGGCCCCCGCCCCGACGCTCGACGACCTGCGCGCGCTCGCCGAACGCACCGAGCTGGCGGGACCGTCCGTCGATCTCGCCATCGAAGGCCTCGACGAGCTGCCGGGCGGCGTCGGCCAGTCGGTGTACCGGATCGTGCAGGAGGCACTGACCAATGTGGTCAAGCACGCGGACGCGACGACGTGCCGCATCCGCGTCACGGGCGGCGACGGCGAGGTGAGCATCGAGGTCCGCGACGACGGCCGCGGCGGCTCCGCGACCCCCGGCCACGGCTTGATCGGCATGCGCGAGCGCGTGGCGGTCTACGGCGGCGACTTCTCGGCGAGCCCGTGCGCTCCCGGCTTCCGCGTGTTCGCGCGCTTGCCGTACGAGACGGCGGTGGCCCGATGACCCGCGTCCTGATCGCCGACGACCAGGCGTTGCTGCGCGGCAGCTTCCGGGTGCTGGTGGACAGCGCCCCGGGCCTGGAGGTGGTCGGCGAAGCTTCCGACGGCGTCGAGGCGGTGGCGTTGACCCGGCGCTTCACCCCGGACGTCGTGCTGATGGACGTCCGCATGCCGGAGATGGACGGCATCGAGGCGACCCGCCGGATCTGCGCGGAAACGGACGTCCGGGTGCTGATGCTCACGACGTTCGACCTCGACGAGTACGTCTACGCGGCGTTGCGCGCGGGCGCCAGCGGCTTCCTCCTCAAGGACACCCGCCCGGCGGACCTCCTGACGGCGATCGAAGTCGTGGCGTCCGGCGACGCGCTGCTCGCCCCGTCGGTGACCCGACGGCTGGTGGCCGAGTTCGCGCGGTTGCCGACGGGCCCGGTGACCACGCGCCTGGACGGGATCACGGCGCGCGAGCAAGAGGTGCTGACGCTGATCGCCCGGGGCCTGTCGAACGACGAGATCGCGGCGCGGCTGCACCTGGGCATCGCGACGGTGAAGACCCACATCGGCCGGCTGCTGCACAAGCTCGCGGCCCGCGATCGGGCGCAGCTGGTGATCGCGGCGTACGAATCCGGCCTGGTCGGTCGAACGTTGCCTACGCCACACGCGAAGTGACCGGCAAGTAGCTAAGCTCCGGTGCCATGAGCAGTGCGACGGAGCCGCTCGGGACGCCGCCCGAGGATGAACCGGACATCCACACCACGGCCGGCAAGCTGGCCGACCTGTACCGCCGGTACGACGAGGCGGTGCACGCGGGCTCGGCCCGCGCGGTGGAGAAGCAGCACGCCAAGGGCAAGAAAACCGCACGCGAGCGCATCGAACTGCTGCTCGACGAGAACTCGTTCGTCGAGCTCGACGAACTGGCCCGGCACCGCTCGACCAACTTCGGCCAAGAGAAGAACCGCCCCTACGGCGACGGCGTCGTCACCGGTTACGGCACCGTCGACGGCCGCCCGATCTGCGTCTTCAGCCAGGACGTCACGATCTTCGGCGGCAGCCTCGGCGAGGTCTACGGCGAGAAGATCGTCAAGGTCATGGACCTGGCGATCAAGACCGGCCGCCCGATCGTCGGCATCAACGAGGGCGGCGGCGCGCGCATCCAGGAAGGCGTCGTCTCGCTCGGGCTCTACGGCGAGATCTTCCGCCGCAACGTGCAGGCGTCCGGCGTCATCCCGCAGATCTCGCTGATCATGGGCGCGAACGCGGGCGGCCACGTCTACTCCCCCGCGCTCACCGACTTCGTCGTGATGGTCGACGAGACCTCGCAGATGTTCATCACCGGCCCGGACGTCGTCAAGACGGTCACCGGCGAGGACGTCACCTTCGAGGAGCTCGGCGGCGGCCGCACCCACAACACGAAGTCCGGCGTCGCGCACTACCTCGGCAACGACGACGAAGACGCGATCGCGTACGTCAAGGAACTGCTCTCCCACCTGCCGCAGAACAACCTGTCGGACGCGCCGGTGTTCGACTCGGCCGACGCGCCGGCCGGGTTTTTCGACGACGTCACCGACGCCGACCGCGAGCTCGACACGATCATCCCGGACTCGCCGAACACCCCGTACGACATGCACGAGGTCATCAACCGCGTGGTCGACGACGGCGAGTTCCTCGAGGTCCACGAGCTGTTCGCGCCGAACATCCTGGTCGGCTTCGGCCGCGTCGACGGGCAGAGCGTCGGCGTCGTCGCCAACCAGCCGACGCAGTTCGCCGGCTGCCTCGACATCGACGCGTCCGAGAAGGCGGCGCGGTTCGTCCGCACCTGCGACGCGTTCAACATCCCGGTGCTCACCTTCGTCGACGTTCCGGGCTTCCTGCCGGGCACCGACCAGGAGTGGAACGGCATCATCCGCCGCGGCGCGAAGCTGATCTTCGCGTACGCGGAGGCCACGGTTCCCCTGGTCACGATCATCACGCGCAAGGCGTACGGCGGCGCGTACGACGTCATGGGGTCGAAGCACCTCGGCGCCGACATCAACCTCGCGTGGCCGACGGCCCAGGTCGCGGTCATGGGCGCCCAGGGCGCGGCGAACATCGTCCACCGCAAGACCCTGGCGAACGCGGCGAACGAAGGTCGCGACGTGGACGCCCTTCGCGCGGAGCTGATCCAGGAGTACGAGGACACACTGCTGAACCCGTACGCGGCGGCCGAGCGCGGGTACGTCGATTCGGTGATCGTGCCGGCGCACACGCGCGGCCACGTCGCGCGGGCGCTGTCGCTGCTGCGGAACAAGCGCGAGTCGCTGCCGCCCAAGAAGCACGGGAACATCCCGCTGTGAGCGGCGACGAGAAGCCCCTGCTGAGGGTGGTCCGAGGCAACCCGAGCGACGCCGAACTGGCGGCGCTGACAGCGGTGGTCGCCGCGGTGTCGGCGGCGTCGCCCGCGGAGAAGCCGAAGCCGCGTACGTCGTGGTGGGGCGATCACGCCGCTTCGCTGCGCAAGCCGCTTCACCCCGGCGAAGGTGCTTGGCGCGCTTCGGGTTTCCCCAGCTGAGTCAGCGCTGGACGGCGTCGAGGAACACGGTCGGGACCTCGTTCTCGCGCACGACCGTGCCGAGCAGCGCCGCGAGCCGGTCGCGGTCCGGGGCGCTCAGGCCCGCGGCCAGGTCGTCCACCCGGCGGCACGTCGCCGCGTAGAAGTCCTCCGCCAGGTCGCGCCCCTCCTCGGTCAGCACGACCTGGACCGCACGACGGTCACCCGGGTCGGGCTCTCGGCGGACGAGCTCGCGCCGGACCGCGCGGTCGACCAGGCCCGTCAGGCTGGACTTCTCGAGGCCGAGCGTCGCGCCGAGGTCGCCCATGCCGTACGGACGGCCCATCAGCACGCACAGCAGCTGCCCTTGCTGCACGGTGAGCCCGTACTCGCGCGCCGACTCGGCGTAGACGGCGTTCACCAGGAACGACGCCCGCACGAGCCCGGCCACGACGCCGAGGTCCTCCCCGTTCTTCCCCATCGCGCCAGCCTACTTCGCGACGGCTTCCCGCACGGCGGGCACGATCTCCCCGGCCCAGCGCGCGGCCGACGTCTCGTCCGGCGTGCTGCCGCCGGGCCCGAACAGCACGAACCCGGCGGCGCCGTGCTCCAGCACCGCGCCGGTCAGCTCCTCGACCCACTGGTCCGGCGAGCCACCGATCCAGCGTCCGTCTTCGGCGCGGGTCTTCGGTAGCGGCTTTTCGCTGATCCGGCCGGGGAAGTTGTAGACGGTGACGACGTCCGCGGGATCCCGGCCGGCGTCGACCGCGGCCTTGTCGATGAGCGGGCGCGAAGTGCGGTAGCGCTCGCTGAGCCAGTCGGCGGCGCGGCCGGGCATCCAGCCATCGGCAAGGCGCCCGGTGACGGCGAGCGACTTCGGCCCGACGGACCCGGTCCACACCGGCGGCATCGCTTCCCGGGCCGGTTCGAGGTCCGTGACCTGGTAGAACTCGCCGTCGAAGGTGACGGGCCCGCCGCCCCCGCCGAGCATCTTGACGAGGCGGATGCCTTCCTCGAAGGCGCGGACGGCCTGGCCGGGGGTCAGTTTGGTGAACCCGAGCCGCGCGATGTCGTCCCAGAGGCCACCGACGCCCATCCCGAGCACGATCCGGCCACCGGTCAGGGCACTCAGCGACGTGACGGTGCGAGCGAGCATCGACGCGGGGCGCGTCGGCAGGTTGGTGACGCTGACCAGGCCGGAGATCCGTTCGGTGCGTCCCAGGAGGACGCCGAGCTCGGCGTACGCGTCGAGCCGGTCGGCGTAGTACGGGTGATCGGAAACGGTGAGCAGGTCCAGCCCGGCGCGGTCGGCTCGGACGGCGAGCTCGAGGGTGCCCGGTACGGCGGCGACCGCGGTGGACACGCCGATGCCGAAGTGCGTCATGGTTCCTCCCAGTGTTAGTTCGTGATACGAACTGACTATACATAGTTCTTAGCACGAACTACCTGACCTCGCCAGGACGCGGTCCGATATTCGGTTTGCGCCACGCCGCGCGACGGCTAACGTAGGTCTCGCCCGGTGCGGCGGTGAGGGTTACTTCTCTGGTATCCCTTGGGTTCGACTCCCGAAAGCCTTCACCACTTCGATCTCGGGCACACGCACTCCCGGTGCGAGCAAGATCTCGGGAGCCGCGGCCACACCGATGCCCGGTGCGCAGGCGAAGGTTACTTCCTTGTAGTGGGCGGGTCGGGGGTTCGAATCCCTCCCGGACCATTTTGGTCCGGTAGCTCAGCCTGGCAGAGCGGCAACGTACCTTCGCCGACTTCGATCTCGGGCATCGCCGTGGCCGCGGCTCCCCCATCACGAGGGGGAGAAATGAGCAAGTTCAACACCGCCCGCGCGCCCGCCGCGACTTCCCCGGTCCGCGGTGAGGCCACGCCTTCCGCTACCACCCACCAGGGTGGGGCCGGCTACGCGCGCGATGCCCGGTCCGAGCTCTTCCTGCTCGCCGTCACCAACATGGTCGGGGAGCACACCTTCTACGAGTCCGCCGGCGCGCGCGACACCCGCTACGCCGCGCTCGTCCACGCCGCGACCCTCGAGGATCCACAGTGGACGGCCCGGTTCCTGCGCTGGCTGCGCTCCGAGGCGAACCTGCGCACCGCGTCGCTCGTCGGCGCGGCCGAGTTCGCCAAGGCTCGCCGCGACGCCGGGCTCGACGGGCTGAGCCGCCAGGTCGTCGCCGACGTCCTGCAGCGGGCCGACGAGCCCGGCGAGCTGCTCGCCTACTGGACTTCCGTGCACGGCAAGAACATCCCGAAGCCGGTCAAGCGCGGCGTCGCCGACGCGGCCCGGAAGCTCTACGACGAGCGCGCGTACGTCAAGTGGGACTCGTCCGCGCGGGCGTTCCGCTTCGCCGACGTCCTCGAGCTGACGCACCCGGCCAACCGTGACGCCGCCCAGGGGGCGCTGTTCAAGCACGTCCTCGACGAGCGGCACGACCGCGGCAACCCGCTGCCGGACGCGCTCGGGGTGCTGCGTGCCCGCGCCGAGCTGACGGCGTGGGACGTTCCCCGCCGCCGCGAGCTGTTCGGGCAGCCGGACGCCGCCGACGTCCTCCGTGCGGCGGGCATGACCTGGGAGTCGGTCGCCGGCTGGCTGCAGGGTCCGCTCGACGCGCGCGTCTGGGAAGCGCTGATCCCGTCGATGGGATACATGGCGCTGCTGCGGAACCTGCGCAACTTCGACGAGGCCGGTGTCTCGGACGACGTCGCGCGGCGGGTCGCCGCGCGGCTGGCCGATCCCGTGCGGGTCGCGAAGTCGCGGCAGCTGCCGATGCGGTTCCTGTCGGCCTACCGGGCGGCGCCGTCGCTGCGGTGGGCGTGGGCGCTGGAGCAGGCCATCGCGCATTCGCTGGCGAACGTGCCGGAGCTGCCGGGCCGGACGCTCGTCCTCGTCGACACCTCCACGTCGATGAAGATGGGCTTCAGCCGCGACGGCACCCTGATGCGCTGGGACGCCGCCGCGGTCTTCGGTCTCGCGCTGGCACGCCGGTGCGCGGACGCCGACGTCGTGTCGTTCTCGGACGGCTTCCTCCTGGGCGGCCCGCACACGAAGGTGTTCAAGCTGCGTCCCGGCGGGTCGCTGCTGAGCGACGTCGAGCGCTGGAAGTCCCGCGGGTACTTCCTCGGCGGCGGCACGAACACGGCGGGCGCGCTGAAGCGGCACTTCGCGCGGCACGACCGCGTCGTCATCCTCACCGACGAGCAGGCCGGCCACGGCGACGTCGGTCACGCGCTGCCCGCGCACGTGCCGCTGTACACGTGGAACCTGGCCGGCTACCGGTACGGCCACGCGCCGTCGGGCGGCGCGCACCGGCACACGTTCGGCGGCCTGACCGATCAGGGGTTTCGGATGATTCCCCTGCTCGAGGCGGGCCGGAACGCCGATTGGCCGTTCTGAGAGAAGCCGCGGAGGCCCCCATGACGGGATCATGGGGGCCTCCGCGCTGTGTACGGACCGTCACAGGATTGGCCGTGGACCGGCCACTGGTCTGCGCCGTATAGTCCACGTGGAATAAACGACCTGGAGTCATCCGAAGGGACTAACGATCATGGCCTCGGCCAAGCTGACCCCACTCGGCCTCGCCGTGCTGGAGCTGCTCCACGAGAAGCCCATGCACCCCTACGAGATGGCTTCGCTGATGCGCGAGCGGTACGTCAGCACCCGCGTCAACGTGAAGGCCGGGTCGCTCTACCACACCGTGGAACGCCTCCAGCGCAACGGTTTCATCGAGGTCGTCGACACGCAGCGCGACGGCAGGCGGCCCGAACGGACCGTCTACGGCATGACCCAGGCCGGCCTGGACGAGTTCAACCAGCGCGGCCGCGAGCTGCTGGGCGACCTCGCCGACGAGTTCCCCGCGTACCTGTCCGGGCTCGCCGTGATCGACGAGCTCGGCAAGGAGACGTCCCTGATCGAGCTCGAACACCGGATCACGCGGCTGCGCGCCGCCGTCGCGGCCGACCAGGCCGTGCTGGAACGCCTCGCCGAGGACCGGACGCCGCCCATCTACTGGCTCGACTGGCAGTACAAGTGCGACCAGCGGAAGTTCGAGCTCGACTGGACCGTGCGCCTGCACGAAGAACTGAAGTCCGGGCGGATCCCGTTCCAGGACTGCGAACAACCGAAGCTCACGCTCATCACCGAGGAAGACGACGATGAACGCAAGACAAGCTAACCCGTGGGCGGCGCTCGGCGCGCTGTGCCTCGGCTTCTTCATGATCCTGCTCGACACGACGATCGTGTCGATCGCGATCCCGACCATGCTGCGCGAGCTGAACGCCGGGCTGAACTCCGTCGTCTGGGTGATCAGCGTCTACCTGCTGACCTACGCCGTGCCGATGCTGTTCACCAGCCGGCTCGGCGACCGCTTCGGCCCGAAGCGGGTGTTCCTCGCCGGGCTGGTCGTGTTCACCGGCGCGTCGCTGTGGTGCGGCCTGTCCGGCAACGTCGAGATGCTGATCGCCGCGCGTGCCGTGCAGGGCATCGGCGCCGCGCTGATGACGCCGCAGACGCTGGCGTTCATCACGCACCTGTTCCCGCCGGCCAAGCGCGGCCCGGCGATGGGCATGTGGGGTGGCGTCGCCGGGCTGGCGACGATCACCGGCCCGCTGCTCGGCGGCGTGCTCGTCGACCACTTCGGCTGGGAGTGGATCTTCTACGTCAACGTGCCGATCGGCGTGGTCGCCATCGTCATGACGCTGCTGATGGTGCCGGACTGGCAGCCGAAGCACTCGCACTCCTTCGACGTGATCGGCATCCTGCTCTCCAGCCTGGCCCTGCTGTTCATCGTGTTCGGCGTGCAGAACGGCCAGCAGTACGACTGGGGCACCGTCTGGGGCGGGATCACGGTGTTCGAGATCATCGGCGCCGGCGTGCTGCTGCTGATCGCGTTCGTGGTGTGGCAGCGGGTCAACAAGCGCGAGCCGCTGCTGCCGCTGCAGGTCTTTTCGAACCGCAACTTCTCGGCGGGGACGCTCACCGCGACCACGGTCGGCTTCGCGATGACCGGCATGTTCCTGCCGCTGGTGATCTACATCCAGTCGGTGCTCGGGCTGAGCCCGACGATGGCGGGCCTGCTGACCGCGCCGATGTCGCTGCTGTCGGGGATCGTGGCGCCGTTCGTCGGCAACCTGTCCGACAAGGTCAACGGCAAGTACCTGGTGATGTTCGGCCTGGCGTCGCTGGCCGCCGGGCTCGGGGTCATCGCGCTGCAGGCGTCGCCGGACAGCAGCCCGTGGAGCTTCATCCCGGCGCTGCTGCTGTGCGGCCTCGGCATCGGCTGCGTCTTCTCGCCGATGAGCAACATGACGATGGGTTCGGTCGAGCCTCGGCTGGCCGGGACGGCGTCGGGCATCTTCAACACGTCCCGCCAGGTCGGCGGCGTGCTCGGTTCCGCGGCGATCGGCGTGCTGCTGCAGGCCCAGGTGAGCTCGTCCATCGCGGACGAAGCGACGAAGGCGGCTTCGCAGCTGCCGGAGCAGTACCGGGCGCCGTTCGCGGAAGGCATCGCGAAGGCGGCGGCGAGCACCGGCGAGTTCGGGTCGGCCGGCGGGCCGTCGCCGATGCCGGGGCTGCCGGCGGAGGTCGCGGCGCAGGCCGGTCGCCTCGCGTCCGACGCGGTCCACAGTGGACTGACGGACGCCGCCCGCGTGACGATGCTGCTGCCGATGGTCGTGCTGCTGCTCGGCGTCATCTCGGCGGCCATGCTGCGGAAGGTGAAGCCACGCTGGGAAACCCCGGCGCCGGCGCCCGAAGCGGCCGCGGCCTGAGAACCGTGCGAGCCTCCGGGTGTCGGGACCGGAGGCTCGCACGAACCGCGGGAGCGGTGGTCTATCGGACGGTCTTCGGCGCCGAGGCCGAATCCGCCCGGATGGTCGCCCGGCCCTTCGTCGCGCGGATCCTGGTCCACAGCGACTGCGACCGGGTGGCCGGCGTCGATTCCGTGACTCGTACGGTCATCGGTCACCTCCGCGTCTGTCCCCCAGCGCCATATGTTGCGAGCAACAACAAAATAACTCCGTTTGCCTCGTGACGCCGGTCACAATTCGGTTACGGCAAGCGTCCGGGTACCTTCGCCGGGTGCAGTTCGTCCTCGCTTCCCAGTCCCCCGCCCGGCTCGCCCTCCTTCGTTCCGCGGGCCTCGATCCGGCCGTGTTCGTCTCCGGCGTCGACGAAGACGCCGTCGCCGCTTCGCTGACCGACCCGTCGCCGTCCGAGCTCGTCGCGGCCCTCGCCGCGGCCAAGGCCGAAGCCGTCCTCGACCAGGTCGCCGCGGCCCACCCGGACGCCGTCGTCGTCGCCTGCGACTCGATGCTGAACATCGGCGGGCAGATGGTCGGCAAACCGCCCACCCCGGACATCGCGCGGCAGCGCTGGGCCGCGATGGCGGGGTCATCCGGTGAACTCCTCACCGGCCACGCGGTCATCCGGCTCGACGGCGGCACGCGCGCGAAGGAGACCAGTGGCTGGGAGTCGACGACCGTCCGGTTCGGCACGCCGAGCGCGCACGAGATCGACGCCTACATCGCGACCGGCGAGCCGCTGCACGTCGCCGGCGGGTTCACGATCGACGGCCTGGGCAGCTGGTTCGTCGACGGGCTCGACGGCGGCCACACGAGCGTCATCGGCATCAGCCTGCCGCTGACGCGCCGCCTGCTCGCCGAGGTCGGCGTCAGTGTCGTGGATCTCTGGCGGTTTCCCGCATCCTGAGAAGGGCGCCACACGAACGGGTGATCCGGAAGAGTCCTGCCTTGCCTAACGTTCTCTTTACCCGGCAAGTCAGACTGCAACTTTCGAGCACCGGAGTCGCCCCGTGTCTTTCGTACGGACATACACCAAACCGCGGGTGTTCGCGGCCGCGGTTCTCGGCTCGCTCGTCGTCGGCGCCCTGCTGGGCGTCGTCGCACGGCAGACCGGAACCGGCTGGCTGACCGATCTCCTCGACCAGATCGGCACCATCTTCACGACGCTGCTGCAGATCGCGGTGATCCCGCTGGTCTTCACGGCGATCGTGGTCGGCATCAACAGCCTCCGGAAGCTCGGCGGCGGCCGCACCGCCGCCCGCCTCGGCGGCAAGACCGTGCTCTGGTTCGCCATCACGTCGTTCATCGCGTCGCTGATCGGCATCGCCGTCGGCCGGATCTTCGACCCGGGCTCGGGCGGGCTCGGCGGCGTCGCGGCGACCGCCAAGAACGCGGACAAGGCCGCCGCCAGCGTCGACCACTGGGGCTCGTGGAGCGCCTTCGTCAAGGGGCTCCTGCCGGAGAACTTCGTGAAAGCGTTTGCCGACGGCGAGACGCTGCAGGTGCTGTTCCTCGCGCTGGTGATCGGCGCCGCCGCGTACAGCCTGGGTGACAAGGCGAAGCCGTTCGTGGACTTCACGACGAGCGTCTTCGAGATCATCCAGCGCTACCTTGGCTGGATCGTCCGGCTGGCCCCGATCGGCATCATCGGCCTGATCGGCGCGGCCGTCTCCAACTACGGCGACGCGCTGTTCCGCCCGCTGTTCTCGACCACGCTCGCGGTGTACGTCGGCTGCCTGCTCGTGCTGTTCGTCGTCTACCCGATCCTGCTGCGGTTCGTGGCGAAGGTCAGCCCGCTGAAGTTCTTCGCGAAGGCCGGCACGGCGATCCAGTTCGCGTTCGCTTCGCAGTCCTCGGCCGCGACGCTGCCGCTGACCCGCCAGTCCGCGGTGAACCTCGGCGTCCAGCCGGCGTACGCGGCCTTCGCGACCCCGCTCGGCAGCGCGACGAAGATGGACGGCTGCGCGGCGGTGTTCCCGGCGATCGCGGCGATCTTCGTCGCCAACCTGGCCGGGGTGTCGCTGAACTTCTGGCAGTACGTGGGCATCGTCGTGGTCGCCGTGGTCGGCGCACTGGCGACGGCCGGCACCACGGGCTGGCTGACGGCGTTCACGCTGACGACGTCGTTCATCGGCCTCGACGCCAAGCAGGTGGCGATCGGCCTGGCGCTGATCTACTCGGTCAACCCGATCATGGACATGATGCGCACGGCGACGAACGTGGCCGGCCAGATCGCGGTCCCGGTGATCGTGGCGCGCGCCGAAGGCCTGCTCGACGACGAGGTCCTCAACGCCCCGACCGACGCCCCGGAGCACACCGACGACGGCTCGGCGGCCCGCCACACCGAACCCGCCCCCGCCTGACCCCGAGCTGGGTCAGGAGGACGGGCAAGTCCGCAGGTCGGTGCGGGTCAGGCGGATGTCCGGCCAGCCGCGCAGGTCCGACGGTGCCGTGTAGCGGCGCGTGCAGCCGACCGACTTGCCCGTCAGGTCGTACACCTGGCCCAGCACCGGGGCCGCGTCGCACTTCGCGGTTCCGGACTCCGTGCCGGGACAGTCGTGGCGGACCACGATCACGTCCGGGCGGCCGTCGGCCGTGACGTCGTAGAGGGACAACGTGCCCGCGTCCGCGAAGTACGGCTTGCCCGGCGCGCGCCACACCCCGCCGCTCTCGACCAGCAGCTCGCCGTACGCCGCCTTGCCCTGGTCGCCGACGTCGCCGCGGACCAGGCACGTCGGCGCCGCGCCGTCGATGCAGCGCAGCGAGTTCTGGTCCAGCCGCACGCCCAGCTGGGCGATCGACAGCTCGAACACCGTGCCCGGCTCGGCCCCGACGCGCACCCGGCCCGCGCCGCCCGACGCGTCGGTCAGCAGCACCACCGGCGTCCCGCCGACCGTCACCGCCGCGAGCTGGCGGCACGGCCCGCCGCCGCAGGTCACCACCGCGGCCACCGGGGCGGTCGCGGGCTCGGCCGCGCCGGCGGGCTGCTCCGGCCGCGGCCGGAGCAGGAACACCGCGGCGATCGCGCCGAGCGTCACCACCGCGGCCAGCACCGCGGTGAGCAGCGCCGACCGAGGCGTGCTCGCCGCCGAAGTCCGCATGAGACAGAGCGTAAGCCGCATCACGACTGTGTGTGGGCAGCGGCCCGGCGGGGTGTGGCCGAAATCCCCCGGCCGTGCACCCGACGGAGGCAACCCTGGTTCGCGGAGCGTGTCCGTCTATGTTGTCCGAGTGACGAACCCGAACCTTCCCCCCGCCCTCTACCTGCCCACCGGCCCGGCCAGCGCCGAGACCGAAGGCGCGTCGATCGAGCTGCGCCGCACGCCGGACGGCCGCACCGCGCTCGTCGCGTTCACCGCTCTGGACCGGCTGATCGACTGCTGCGGCGAGCACCAGCCGTGGGTACTGGTCAACACCGAGCACCTGCCGAAGGTCCACGCGGCGAACCCCTACGACGTCATCGTGCTGGACTCGCCGCTGCCCCAGGAGCTGCGCCACCACGTCTGAGCGTGGTTCAGCTCTCACTCAAGGGACTCCCGACGGCATATCCGTAGACTCCCCCGTACCGCGTGAGCGGTCAGCAATGCAGCTGTCGGGACGCAGGAGGTGCGGGGTGGCCGAGCAGGTCGGCGAATCCACCGGTGGTCCGGTGACCAGGGTCCTGGTCGCCAACCGGGGCGAGATCGCGGTACGCGTGATCAGAGCCGCCAAGGACGCTGGACTGACCAGCGTCGCGGTGTACGCGGACCCGGATCGCGACGCACCGCACGTGCGCCTGGCCGACGAGGCCTTCGCGCTCGGCGGCACCACAGCCGCCGAAAGCTACCTGAACTTCGACAAGCTGCTCGACGCCGCCAAGCGCTCGGGCGCCGACTCGGTGCACCCCGGCTACGGCTTCCTGTCCGAGAACGCGGACTTCGCCCAGGCCGTCATCGACGCCGGGCTGACCTGGATCGGGCCGAGCCCGCAGGCCATCCGCGACCTCGGCGACAAGGTCACCGCGCGCCACATCGCCCTGCGCGCGGGCGCGCCGCTCGTGCCGGGCACGAAGGAGCCGGCCAAGGACGCCGACGAGATCGTCGCGTTCGCCGACGAGTACGGCCTGCCGGTGGCCATCAAGGCCGCGTTCGGCGGCGGTGGCCGCGGCCTCAAGGTCGCGCGCACCCGCGAAGAGATCCCCGAGCTGTTCGAGTCGGCGACCCGCGAGGCCGTCGCCGCGTTCGGGCGCGGCGAGTGCTTCGTCGAGCGCTACCTGGACAAGCCGCGGCACGTCGAGGCGCAGGTCCTGGCCGACCAGCACGGCAACGCGATCGTCGTCGGCACCCGCGACTGCTCGCTGCAGCGCCGGCACCAGAAGCTCGTCGAGGAGGCGCCCGCGCCGTTCCTGTCCGACGAGCAGCGCAAGCGCATCCACGAGTCGGCGAAGGCGATCTGCAAGGAAGCCGGGTACTACGGCGCCGGCACGGTCGAGTACCTCGTCGCCACCGACGGCACGATCTCCTTCCTCGAGGTCAACACGCGCCTGCAGGTCGAGCACCCGGTCTCGGAGGAGACCACCGGCCTCGACCTGGTTCGCGAGATGTTCCGCATCGCGCGCGGCGAGAAGCTGCGGATCACCGAGGACCCCGAGCCGCGCGGCCACTCGATCGAGTTCCGCATCAACGGCGAGGACGCCGGCCGCGGCTTCCTGCCCGCGCCGGGCACCGTGACGAAGTTCGTCGCGCCGAGCGGCCCCGGCGTCCGCGTCGACTCCGGTGTCGAATCCGGCAGCGTGATCGGCGGCCAGTTCGACTCGATGCTGGCGAAGCTGATCGTCACCGGGTCCGACCGGAACAACGCCCTCGAACGCAGCCGCCGCGCGCTGGCCGAAATGGTCGTTGAGGGCATGGCGACGGTGCTGCCGTTCGACCGCGTGATCGTCGACGACCCCGCGTTCATCGGCGACGAAAACGGTTTCAGCGTGCACACGCGCTGGATCGAGACGGAGTTCGACAACAAGATCGAGCCGTTCGTGGCGCCGGACGTCGAGGCCGCCGAAGAAGAGCCGCGCCAGAATGTCGTCGTCGAGGTCGGCGGGCGGCGCCTGGAAGTGTCGCTCCCGGGCGGGTTCGCGCTCGAAGGCGGCGGGGGCGGCACCGCCGTCAAGGCCAAGCCGCGCAAGCGGGCCGGCGGCGGCAAGGCCGCGGTGAGCGGCGACGCCGTCACCGCGCCGATGCAGGGCACCATCGTCAAGGTGGCCGTCGAAGAGGGCCAGACGGTCGAAGCCGGTGAGCTGATCGTCGTCCTCGAGGCGATGAAGATGGAGAACCCGGTCACCGCACACAAAGCGGGCACGATCACCGGCCTTTCGGTCGAGGTCGGCGCCGCCGTGACCCAGGGCACACAGCTCCTGGAGATCAAGTAGCGCAGTTCGTTACGGATGTCGTGGTGGGCCGCCCCCGAGGCGGCCTACCATCGACTACGTGACCGAAGTCCCGTCTCCGCAGCTGCGGATCAGCGACCAGAACCGCGAGTCCGCGCTGTCCGCGCTCGGTGAGCACATGAGCGCGGGGCGGATCGACATCGACGAATACGGCGAGCGCTCGGCGCGGATCACCGCGGCGAAGACGCGCGGCGAGCTCGTCGAGATCTTCGCGGACCTCCCCGCGCCGCACCCGAAGTACGACGACGCCCCGCAGGCCGTGGCGGCGCCCGAGCCGGCCCAGGAGGCCGCACCGGCACCGCGGCACCCGGGCACGCCGGACGGCTGGAGCGGCCCGCAGCGGTTCGTCGCCGCGTTCGTCCCGCTGGTCTGGATCGCGGTGATCGCGCTGATCGCCACCGGGGTCGTGCACGGGGCGCTGATCCTCGTCCCGATCGGGCTGAGCATCTTCGGCCGGTCGATGTGGGGCCACGCCGGCCACCACGACCAGCACCACGACCGCCGTGACCGGCACCTGCGCGACCGGGACCGCCGCCGTGAGCTGCGCGACTCCTACCGCGACCACCGGCGCGGCCTGGACCGCTGAGCCACCGTGGGCGACATGCGGTTGAGCGACGACGAACGCCAGGACGCCCTGGACGTCCTCGAGGAGCACGTCCGATCCGGGCGGCTCGACATCGACGAATACGGCACGCGCTCGGCGAAGGTCACCGCGGCCAAGCGGGTCAGCGAGCTCGTGCCGCTGTTCGACGACCTGCCGTCGCCGCGTCCGAGCGCGCTGCTCAACGGGGCTTCCGCGCCGCCGGTGCCGGTGATGTCCGGCGACAGCGCGCTGCAGCAGTTCCTGATCCGCGGCGCGGTCCCGATCGCGATCGTCCTCGCGGTCGCGGTGCTCATCCTGTCCCGCGGCAGGCTGCTGATCATCTCGGTGGCGCTGCCGCTGGTGGTCGCGATGATCGCCGGGGCCCGCCGACGGCGCTGAGCCTGGGAGGATCACCGGCGTGATGGGCGTGGTGCCGGGCGCGCTGGACGCCCGAGGCGAACGAGTGGCGGGGCCGATCTTCACCGGCGTCGGACTGGCCGGGCTCGCCGCGTGCGTGTTCTGGGGGCCCGGGATCCGGGGCGTCACGCTGGCCGTCGTCGTCGCGGTGGCGGTGTGGGTGCCGTTGCTGATCCCGCTGTTCCCGCACCGGCGGACCCACCCGTGGCTCGCCGCCGGCTACTACGCGGGCGTGCTCGCGGCCGCGACCGTGCTGGTGGCGCACGACGACACGTTCATGGGTTTCGCGTCCTTCGGCTACCCGCTCGCCTTCGTGCTCTTCCCGGCGCGCTGGGGGTTCTTCGCGGTGGCCGCGACGGCGACACTGCCGCTGCTCGCCGCCAACTCGGATTCGCGGAGCCCGACCTGGGTGCTGGTGCTGTCGATGGCCGGGCCGCTGCTGTACGCCGCGTGGTTCGTCGGCGCGGAGAGCGAGCAGCGGCGGAAGGCGAACGTCCGGCTGGAAGCGGCGCTCGAAGAGAACGCGGACCTCCACGCGCGGCTCGTCACCCAGGCGCGGGAAGCCGGTGTGCTCGACGAACGGCAGCGGATGGCCCGCGAAATCCACGACACCCTCGCCCAGGGCCTGACCGGGATCGTCACGCAGCTGCAGGCGGCGGATGGCCCGGACCGCGACCGGCGGGTCGAGCAGGCTCGCGCGCTCGCCCGGGAGAGTCTCGGCGAAGCGCGTCGCGCCGTGCAGGCGCTGCGGCCGGAACCGCTGGCCGCGGCCCAGCTACCGGAAGCGCTTTCCCGGCTGGCCCGGCGGGTCTCCGAGACGTCCGGGGTCGCCGTTCGCCTGGAGACGACCGGGGAAACCCGGCCCCTGCTGCCCGATCTGGAGGAGACGCTCTACCGCGTCGCGCAGGAGGCACTGGCGAACGCGGAGAAGCACGCGAAGGCGTCCCTGATCGGCGTGACACTGTCCTATTCGGACGATCTGGTGCTGCTCGACGTCGTCGACGACGGCGACGGCTTCAGCCCCGGCGACCGCGGCGACGGCACCGGGTTCGGCCTGGAGGCGATGCGGCAGCGCGTCCGGCGGGTCGCGGGCACGCTGTCGATCGAGAGCGCGCCGGGCGGCGGCACGGCCGTGAGCGCCCAGGTTCCGGCGCTCTGAGATTCCTCCTTTCGCCGGGCAACCGGTCGCCCACCTCGGACGTGGTGATCACGCAGGTCGGGGGAAAGGGGAAAATGATGGGCAAGAAGTGGATGCGGGCGGGGGTGCTCGCCACCGTGGCGATCGCCGTCACCGCGCTGGGGGCACCGGCGGACGCCGCGGCGATCCGGCTGTCGTGGAAGCCGACGCTCCTGCCGTTGCCGGCCGGGGCGAACCCGCAGGGGCACGGGTATCTGACCGCCTCGGACGGCCAAGGCGAGTACACGGGCTCGTTCATCGTCGACGACAAGCTCCAGGTCGTGAGCTGGCGGGACGGCGAACCGGTGCTGCGTGGGGTGCCGGAGGGCTACGAGTGGGCGATGGTCGCGGGGGAGGACAGCTCGGGTCGCGTGTACGGCGACGCGATCGACTACGACACGAGCAGCGACCGCTCGTTCGTGCTCGACGCCACGGGTTTCCACCTGCGCGAGAACCCGGCGGGCTTCCGGGACTTCCAGGTGCGCGCGGTCAACCGCCGGGGTGACGCGGTGGCGTTGCTGATCAGCGACGACCCGGCCAAGGACACGCCGGCCGTCTGGCCCGCCGGCGCCACGGCGCCGACGCTCCTGTCGTTCCCGCCCGGCACCGACAACGTGACCGACATCGACGACGACGGCGCGATCCTGTTCTTCGGGGTCGAGCGCGACGTCGTCTGGAAGAACGGCGTGAGCCGGCCGCTGGCCGACATCGACGGTTTCTCGAACCCGCACGGCTCGGCGATCCGCAACGGGGTCGTCGTCGGGTTCGCGTCCAACGCCAACGCGTCACAGGCGGTGCGGTGGAAGACCCCGGAGCAGGCCACGCCGCTCTCCGGCGGCGACTACGCCATCGACGTGAACGCGCGCGGCTTGACCGCCGGGCTGGCGCCGGTTCCGGGGTCGTTCCGCGGCAAGCCGATCGCGTGGCGGGGCACCACGCCGGCGGGTGAGCTGAAGCAGCCGGGCACGTACACGGGGTACCAGCCCGGCCACGTCAGCGACGACGGGACGTTCGCCGGGTGGGCGTCGAACGGCCCGCTGGACGAGGGCGGGGTGCCCGTGATCTGGCGCCTGGCGCCGTGACCACGGGGGTGGACCGGGGGTGATCCGGCCTTGATCGCCGGGCCGGGGGCGGCGTGCTCCCGGCCTGGCTAGGCTGGGCGGAGTGGAACCGGTGGAGATCAACGCGGGCACCTACTACCTGCGCCAGCTGCGCGCCGACCGGCACATCGACGACCGGCCGCTGCTCATGGAGGCGTTCGCCGACCCGACGCACCGCAAGTACGTGCTGAACTACCGCTTGCGCACCCTCGACGAGGCAACGGAGTACGTGGCGCTGCGAGCGGCCCAGTGGGCGGGCGACGAGCGCTGTTCCTGGGCGATCGCGGAGCCGACGTCGGGCCGCCTGCTGGGCGAGGTGGGCCTGCGCGAGCTGGACCTGCCCGCGGAGTACGCGGAGGCGACGATCTGGGTCCACCCGACCGAGCGAGGCAAGGGAATCGCGACAACGGCGTTGAACGCGGCCTTGCGTTTCGGTTTCGGAGGGTTGGGGCTGACCGAGGTGAGTTACCGGTACGAGGAGAGCAACACGGCCTCGGCGATCGTGGCGGAGCGCTGCGGGTTCACGTTGGTGGGCCCGGAGCCGGACCGGGCGCCCACGGGCGAGCGCCTGATCCGCTGGCACCGCACGGCCTGACGGCAGCCCCGCCCTTCCCTGGGGGGCGTCCCCTTGGCCAGTCTATCGGGGCCTCCGGACAAACTCGGTCCGAACGCCCTCGGCGGAGCCAGTTGTCCACAACCCGCGGGGGCTGGGGACAACCGCCTCAGCTCACCGGCTCCACGATGCCCGCGCGGGCCTCCGGGGCCGCCGACCTCAGGGCGTCCGCCGCTTCGTCGCTCGGCTGGGACTGGGACTCGCGCTCTGCCTCCACACGGGCGTTGTAGACCTCGATCTCGCGCTTCACCGTTTCGGGTGACCAGCCGAGGACCTCGCCGACCAGCGTCGCCACCTGCTCCGCGCAGTCGACCCCTCGGTGGGCGTACTCGATCGAGATGCGCGTTCGGCGGGCCAGGACGTCCTCCAGGTGCAGCGCCCCCTCGTGCGAAGCCGCGTACACCACCTCGACGCCCAGGTAATCCGGTGCGTGCTCGATCGGCTTCAGCAGCTCCGGGCGGCCGCTCGCCGACGCCAGGACCTCGTTGACCAGCGAGCCGTAGCGATCCAGCAGGTGACGGACCCGGTACGGGTGCAGGCCGTGCTCGGCGGCCAGGTGGTCGGCCTGGTTGACCAGCGCGTGGTACCCGTCCGCGCCGATCAGCGGCACCTTGTCCGTGATCGACGGCTGGGACCGGCCGGGCAGGTCCACCGCCGCCGCGTCGACCGCGTCCGCCGCCATCACGCGGTACGTCGTGTACTTGCCGCCCGCGATCGCGACCAGGCCCGGCGCCACCCGCGCCACCGCGTGCTCGCGCGAAAGCTTCGACGTCTCTTCGCTCTCCCCCGCCAACAACGGCCGAAGGCCCGCGTACACGCCTTCGATGTCTTCGTGCGTCAGCGGCGTCGCCAGGACGCTGTTGACGTGCTCGAGGAGGTAGTCGATGTCGTGCTTCGTCGCCGCTGGGTGGGCCAGGTCCAGGTTCCAGTCCGTGTCCGTCGTCCCGACGATCCAGTGGTTGCGCCAAGGGATCACGAACAGCACGGACTTCTCGGTGCGCAGGATCATCCCCGACTCCGAGACGATCCGGTCGCGCGGCACGACGATGTGCACGCCCTTGCTGGCGCGCACGCGGAACCGCCCGCGACCACCGGACAGCCGTTGCAGCTCGTCGGTCCAGACGCCGGTGCAGTTGATCACCGCGGCCGCCGAGATCTCCGTCTCGCGGCCGTCCTCGACGTCGCGCACGCGCACGCCGGACACCCGGTCGGCCTCGCGCAGGAACCCGACGACCTGGGTCGACGTCCGCACGACCGCGCCGTAGTGCGCCGCCGTCCGCGCCACCGTCATCGTGTGGCGGGCGTCGTCGGACTGCGCGTCGTAGTAGCGGATCCCGCCGATCAGCGCGGACCGCTTGAGCGCCGGCACCATCCGCAGCGCGCCCGCGCGGGTCAGGTGCTTCTGGCCGGGGACGCTCTTGGCGCCGCCCATCGTGTCGTACATCAGCAGGCCGGCGGCGGTGTACGGCCGTTCCCACACGCGGCGCGTCAGCGGGTAGAGGAAGCTGACCGGCTTGACCAGGTGCGGCGCGATGGTCGTCAGCATCAGCTCACGTTCGCGAAGCGCTTCCCGGACCAGGCCGAACTCGAGCTGTTCCAGGTAGCGCAGGCCGCCGTGGAAGAGCTTGCTCGACCGGCTCGACGTCCCCGAAGCGAGGTCGCGGGCTTCGACGAGCGCGACCCGCAGCCCGCGCGTCGCGGCGTCCAGCGCCGTTCCCGCGCCGACCACGCCGCCGCCGATGACGACGAGGTCGAAGGTCTCGTTGCCGAGCCGCTGCCAGGTCTCTTCGCGCTTGACCGGGCCCAGTCGAGCCGGGTTCGTCTCCGCTGCGTGCTGCGCCACGTGACATTCCTCCTCGGTGCCGGCGAGGGTTCCAGCATCGCACGACCTGGTGATCCTCCGCCCGTCCACGGATGACACTTGTGGCGTAACCCTCCGCGATCTTGCTGTGCTTCCACCTGCGTTCGGCCGGATCTTGAAAAGATTCGGCTGGCCGGAGCTTGGAATCCGCTTCTACGCCCCGGTAACGTCGCGCGGACGTGGGTCGGCAACGGTGCCGTGGCACGCCGTGATCGACCCTGCGCAGAGTGTCCAGTGTGGAGGTGCAGCGGTGAGTGCTGGGGCAATAATCGTCTGGGAACTTCTGGGAACGGCCGCGCTGATTCTGCTCGGCAACGGTGTGGTCGCGAACCACGTGCTCCGCAAGAACAACGGTCACAACGCCGGATTTCTGTTCATCAACTTCGGCTGGGCGTTCGCCGTCTTCACCGGCGCCAGCATCGCCGCACCCAGCGGCGCCCACCTCAACCCGGCGGTGACGCTGGGCCTCGCCATCGCGGACAAGACCCCCTGGGCCGACGTCCCGTTCTACTTCATCGGCCAGATGGCCGGCGCGATCATCGGCGCCGTGCTCTGCTGGGCGACCTACAAGCTCCAGTTCGACGACCACCCCGAGCCCGAGAACACGCTCGGGATCTTCTCCACCGCGCCGCAGATCCCGAACACCGCGTGGAACCTCGTCACCGAGGTCATCGGCACCTTCGTCCTGGTGGCCTGGATCCTGCTCAGCCCGGTGGTCTCCGTCGGCGACGGCGGCACCCCGAACTTCGGCAACTCCGCACTCGGCTACGCGGGCGTCTCGTTCGTGGTCCTCGTGATCGGTACTTCGCTCGGCGGGCCGACGGGCTACGCCATCAACCCGGCCCGCGACCTCGGCCCCCGCATCGCGTACGCGTTCCTGCTGCCGATCAAGAACAAGGCCAACGCCAACTGGGGCTACTCATGGATCCCGGTCGTCGGCCCGCTCGCCGGTGGCGCCCTCGCCGCCCTGCTGTACCTCGTCGTGCACAACCTGACCTGATCGCCCACCTACCGGATTCCTGGAGCACAGATGACTTCGTACGTAGCCGCGATCGACCAGGGCACCACGTCGACCCGGTGCATGATCTTCAACCACGAAGGCCGCGTGGTCTCGGTCGACCAGCGCGAGCACGAGCAGATCTTCCCGAAGGCCGGCTGGGTCGAGCACAACGCCGAGGAGATCTGGGAGAACACCCGCCGGGTCGCCGCGGGCGCGCTCGCCAAGGCCGACCTGACCGCGAACGACATCGTCGCCGTCGGCATCACCAACCAGCGGGAGACCGCGCTGGTCTGGGACAAGACGACCGGCAAGCCGGTGTACAACGCGATCGTCTGGCAGGACACCCGCACCGACAAGATCGTCACCGAGCTCGGCAACCTCGGCGGCGGCCAGGAGCGCTACCGCGAGAAGGTCGGCCTACCGCTCGCGACGTACTTCTCGGGGCCGAAGATCAAGTGGATCCTCGACAACGTCGAAGGCGCGCGTGAGAAGGCCGAAGCCGGTGACCTGATCTTCGGCAACATGGACACCTGGGTGCTGTGGAACATGACCGGCGGGGCCGACGGCGGCGTGCACGTCACCGACCCGACCAACGCGTCGCGCACCATGCTGATGGACCTCGACACCCTGCAGTGGGACGCCGGGATCGCCGCCGAGATGACGATCCCCCTGTCCATGCTGCCGGAGATCCGCTCCTCGTCCGAGGAGTACGGCAAGGTCCGCGAGAAGGGCGCGCTGGCCGGCGTGCCGATCTCGGGCATCCTGGGCGACCAGCAGGCCGCGACGTTCGGCCAGGCCTGCCTTTCGCCCGGCGAGGCCAAGAACACCTACGGCACCGGCAACTTCATGCTGCTCAACACCGGTACCGAGAAGGTGATGTCGCAGAACGGGCTGCTCACCACGGTCTGCTACAAGATCGGCTCGAACGACACGGTCTACGCGCTGGAGGGCTCCATCGCGGTGACCGGTTCGCTGGTGCAGTGGCTGCGCGACAACCTCGGCATGATCGGGACCGCGGCCGAGATCGAAGAGCACGCGCGCAGCGTCGAGGACAACGGCGGCGCGTACTTCGTCCCGGCGTTCTCGGGCCTGTTCGCTCCTTACTGGCGGTCCGACGCCCGCGGGGCGATCGTCGGGCTCACCCGGTTCGTCAACAAGGGACACCTCGCTCGCGCGGTGCTGGAGGCGACCGCCTTCCAGACGCGCGAGGTGCTCGAGGCGATGAACGCCGACTCGGGTGTTTCGCTCACCTCCCTCAAGGTGGACGGCGGGATGGTCGTCAACGAGCTGCTGATGCAGTTCCAGGCCGACATCCTCGGCGTGCCGGTGATCCGCCCGGTGGTCAACGAGACGACGGCGCTCGGTGCCGCGTACGCCGCCGGCCTGGCGGTCGGGTTCTGGAAGTCCGAGGACGACATCCGCACGAACTGGGCCCAGGACAAGCAGTGGGAGCCGGCGATGGACGACGCCCGCCGCGACCGCGAGTTCCGCAACTGGAAGAAGGCCGTGACGAAGACCTTCGACTGGGTCGCCGACGAGGACTGACCGGTCCGGGCCGGGGGCGCCGAGCCGCCTCCGGCCCACGGCCGCCCTCGGCCCGCAAGCCTGCTCAGTCCTCCCAGCCCTCCGGTTTCCCGGACTGCTCGTTGGGCGCGACGACCAAGAACGGCACCCCCTGGTCGTCCGTGACCCGCACCTGGCGCCCGTACGGTGAGTCGAACGGCTGGCTCAGCACCTGGCCGCCCAGCTCCGTCACCTTGGCCGCGCTCGCGTCCGCGTCCGCCACCGAGAAGTACGCCGACCAGTTCGAGGGCACCTCCGCCGGCACCGAATCGGGCAGGGCACCGAGCCCGCCGACCGGGCGGCCGTCGATCAGCAGGACCGCGTACGTGAAGTCGTCACCCGACAGGTCCTGGAACCCGTACCCGAACACCTGCTCGTAGAACGCCTTCGCCGCCGGGTAGTCGCGGCTCATGCACTCGTTCCACGCCAACGTGCCCGGTGCCGCCGTGGCCTGCGTGCCCAGGTGGTTCCCCGGCTCCCACAGCCCGAACACCGCGCCCGCCGGGTCGGCCACCACCGCCATCCGGCCTTCCTTCAGCACTTCCATCACCGGCACGACGATCTGCCCGCCGGCCTCGGTGATCGTCGTGGCCGTCTTGTCCACGTCGGACACCGACAGGTACGTCGTCCAGACCGGCGGCATGTCCTGACCCGGCGGCGTCTGGCCGATCCCGGCGACCGGGCGGCCGCGCAGCTCCGCCATGCCGTAGAAGCCGGTCTCCTCACCGCCCGCCCGCACGTCCCAGCCGAACAGGCCGCTGTAGAAGGCCACCGCTTTCGCCTGGTCGGGCACCATCAGGTCCACCCAGCTGGGCGTGCCGTCAGGCCATGGCTCGTCCCGGAACAACATGTCGACTCCCAACCCTCGTCCGCACCGTCTCGGGTGACGGCCGACACAGTCTTGCACCGGGCACCGACAAAACCAGTGCCGAAGGACTCCCCACCACGGAACCGGCCCGATCGGGGACGGTCGGTGAACGCGGTCAGCCGTCCCAGCCCCGCGGCTTGCCGGACCGCACTGTCGGGGCGATGACGAAGAACGGCACGCCCTGGTCGTCGGCGAGCTGCACGTGCCTGCCCTCCGGCGAGTCGACCGGCTCGCCCACGATCCGGCCGCCGAGCTCGACCGCCTGGGCCGCGCTCGCGTCGGCGTCCGCCACCCAGAAGTACACCCGCCAGCTCGCCGGCACCTCGGCCACGACGCCGTCGGGCAGCACGCCGATCCCGCCGACGGGCCGCCCGTCCGCCAGCAGCGCCTTGTACGTCGAGCCGCCGGTGGTCTCGTCTTCGAAGCCGTAGCCGAAGACCCGCTCGTAGAACGCCTCAACGGCCGGGTAGTCCCGGGTCACGCACTCGTTCCAGGCCAGTGCGCCCGGTCCGGCCATGACCTGCGTGCCCAGGTGGCCACGGGGCTCCCAAAGCCCGAACGCCGCGCCGCCCGGGTCGGCCGCGACGGCCATCCGGCCCTCCCCCGGCACGTCCGTCGCCGGCACGACGATCCGGCCACCGGCTTCGGTGATCGCCGCCGCCGTCTTGTCCGCATCGGACACCGACAGATAGGTCGTCCACACCGCGGGCATCTCCTGCCCGGGTGGAGCTTGGCCGATCCCGGCGACCGGCCGGTCCCGCAGCGTCGCCACGCCGTAGGAGCCGGTCTCCTCCGCGCCCGGCCGCACGCGCCAGCCGAACAGACGGCTGTAGAAGGCGATCGCCTTCGGCTGGTCTGGCGCCATCAGGTCCACCCAGCTCGGTGTCCCGTCGGGCCACGGCTCGTCGCGGAACAGCATCTCGGCTCCCCACCCCCTCGTCGGCGTCGTCTCATGTGACGACCGAAACAGTGAAGCAGGGGGGTCCGACAAAAACCGGAAATCAGGCCTGGACCAGGCGGGCGTACACGACGATGTTGTCGACGTAGTTGTGCGCGCTCCGGTCGAAGACGCCGCCGCAGGTGATCAGCCGCAGCTCGGGGCCGGCCGTGTCGTCGTACACGCCTTCTTTTTCGAAGTCCTGCTTCGGCACCTGGTGCACCTTCGTCACCTCGAAGAGCGCCGTCGTCCCGTCCTTGCGCGCGATCGAGACGCGGTCACCGGCGGCCAGCTCCTTGAGCCGGTAGAAGATGCCCTTCTGGTGGTTGCCGTCGACGTGCCCGAGGACGACGGCCGGGCCGACCTCGCCCGGCGTCGGCGCGTAGGTGTACCAGCCCGCCTGCAGCGGCGTGGTCACCGGCGGCACCTGGATCGTGTCGTCCGCGTTGACGCCCAGCGGGACCAGCGACGAGTGCGCGCCGATCTTCGGGATGTCGATCGAGACCGGCTCGGACTTCGGTAGCGCGGCGACGGCGTCGGCCCGCTCACCGGCCGCGGGCACCGGCTTCACCGCGACCGGACGCGCGGGCGGCGGTTGCGCGGTCGACGGCTCGGGATCGCCGCCGAGGGTCAGCGCCAGCACCACCAAGGCGGCCAGCAACGCCACGATCAGCGCGATCAGGTAACGCCGCCGGCCGGTGGGCCTCGTGGTCACGTGCTCCCCCTTCCCGCGGGTTCACCCGTCCGGGTCGCCCCGACGCTACCCCGCGCCCCTCGCGGGATCAGCGGCGCCGGGACCGCTTGGCCAGCACGAGACCGCTGCCGCCGACCGCGAGCACGCCCATGGCAGCCGCAGCCGCGAGCGGGGTGCCGGAGTCGTCGGCCGGGCCGTCCGTGCCACCGGTCTGCGGCGTGCCCGCCGGCACCTTGGTGACCTGCTTCGTTTCACCCAGAACGGTGAACTTCGTGCTGATCTCCGCACCGCCGCAGGAGAACGACACCGGGTACACGCCCGGCTTCACCTGCTTCACGACCGCGGACGCGACCCCAACCGGAGCCGTCGCCGGGTCGTGCTGCGGGCCGGTGCGCCGCAGCGAACCGATGGTGAGCACCGGCGAGGTCAGGTCCTGCGTGCTCTCGGCGTCACAACCGACGCGGATCTCCACCTTCGCGCCCGGCCGGGCTAGCTTCGGCGTCACGCGGACGTAGGCCTTCGGCACGCCCAAGTGCTCGGACGGGGTGTCAGTGGCCGGCGTCGTGCTCGCGAGCGCCGCACCCGGTGCGAGGACGAGGAAAGCCGCGGCGATGCCCGCGACGACAGCGGTGTTCTTCATTCTTTACTCCCCTGTGGAATGAATCAGTAAAAGCGATTCCACGGACGCCGGTCGCAGTTCCCCCTGCCTCGGCTTTGTCCGCTTGCTTATGTACTCAAGACGTCTCCACCTGCGAGAGGTTGCGCCCGTGGTCATGAAAAAACCGCCCCGGAGCGTGACTCCGGGGCGGTTCGGTGTATCCGGGAATTCAGCCGGCCATGCTGCCGTCGCCCGCTTTCGCGGCGCCGGAAGGCACCTTGGAAACCTGCGGCGCGGGCACCGAGAACTGCGTGCTGTAGGTCTGGCCGGCGCAGGTCACGGTCAGCGGGTAGGTCCCCGCCTGGGTGCCGGGCTTGAGCGCGACGTCGGCGCTGATGTTCGCGTCGGCGCCCATGAACGGGCCCGGGGTGTAGTTGGAGAAGGTCAGCACCGGCGAGGCGAACGTCGGCGAAGCGCCTTCGCACTTCGCCAGCGCGACGTTCGGCGCGTCGCGGACGTACTTGTCCACGAGCGTCTGGTTGATCGCGGTGTTGACGTTGAGCTGGACGCTGCCCTTCGCCGGCGCGGCGCTCGGCGTCGGACTGGGACTCTGCTGCTGCGCCTGCGCCGGACCCGCCAGCGTCGTCGCCCCGATCAACGCTGCCACAACCAAAACCACCGTCTTGCGCACCTTCGCACCCTTCGCGTCCTTCAGCCTTACAACCGACAAGACGCGACGGGGCGCGACGGGTTGCCTACCGGATCAGTCGAGATCGTCGTGACGCATCAACTGGCGCCCGGCCTCGGTGATCGAGCCCGACAGCGACGGGTACACCGAAAATGTCAGTGCCAGGTGGTCCACTGTGAGCTGGTTCTGGACGGCGAGCGCGATGGGAAGGATGAGCTCGCTCGCCTGCGGCGCCACGACGACTCCACCGACGACCACGCCGGTGGCGGGGCGGCAGAACAGCTTCACGAAGCCTCGGCGGAGGCCCTCCATCTTCGCGCGCGCGTTGGTGGCCAGGGGCAGCATGATGGTGCGCGCGGGCACCTCGCCGGAGTCGATCGCGTGCTGGCTGATGCCGACGGTGGCGATCTCCGGGTGGGTGAACACGTTGGCGGCGACGGTCTTGAGCTTGATCGGCGCGACGCCCTCGCCCAGCGCGTGCCACATCGCGATGCGGCCCTGCATGCTCGCCACCGAGGCCAGCATGAGCACGCCGGTGCAGTCGCCGGCGGCGTAGATCCCGGGAACGGAGGTGCGTGAGACGCGGTCGACGGTGATGAACCCGCCGGGGCCGGGTGAGATGCCGACCTTGTCGAGGCCGAGTTCCTTGGTGTTCGGGACCGAGCCGACGGTCATCAGCGCGTGGCTGGCTTCGATCACGCGGCCGTCGGCGAGGAAGATCTCGACGCCCTTTTCGGTGCGCTCGACGCGGTCGGCGCGTGCCTGCTTCGCGACGGTCGTGCCGCGCTGCGAGAAGACCTCTTCGAGCACCGCGGCGGCGTCGGCGTCCTCGTGCGGGAGGACGCGGTCACGGCTGGAGACGACGGTGACCTTGACGCCCATCTCGGTGTAGGCGGACGCGAACTCGGCGCCGGTGACGCCGGAGCCGATCACGGCGAGGTGCTCGGGCAGCTCCTCGAGCTCGTAGAGCTGGCGCCAGTCGAGGATGCGCTCGCCGTCGGGCACGGCGCCGGGCAGGACGCGCGGGGTGGCGCCGGTGGCGATGAGGACGACGTCGGCGGGCAGCTTCTCGGTGCCCTCGGACGTCGTGACGGCGACCTTGTGGGTCGCGAGGCCGGGCTCTTCGTCGCAGAAGCGGGCTTCGCCGACGATGACGCGGACGCCTTCGCGCTGGACGCGGGCGCGGATGTCGGCGGACTGGGCGAGCGCGAGGCCCTTCACCCGGCCGTGGACGGTCGGGAGGTCGATGCTCGTGTCGGCCATGTCGGTGTTGATGCCGAGCTCGCTGAGGTCGTGCATCTTCGCCAGCGCACCGGAGCTCGCGATGAAGGTCTTCGACGGGACGCAGTCGTAGAGCACGCAGGCGCCGCCCAGGCCGTCCTTCTCGACGATCGTGACGTCGGCCCCGTGCTGGGCTGCGACCAGCGCGGCTTCGTAGCCGGCCGGGCCCCCGCCCATGATCACGATCCTGGTCACCTGGGTCCTCCTCTGGGCTGAGCTTGCGGTGCACTCACCGTACGCGGCGAAGGTGACCGGACACTGAAGTGGGCGAACACGGCGAGTGCGTCCACTCGGGTCAGCGCGGGGTCGCTACGCTGTCGGCGTGCCGTTGTATGCCGCGTACGGATCGAACATGGAGCCCGCCCAGATGCTGGAGCGCGCGCCGCACTCTCCGATGGCCGGCTCCGGCTGGCTGGAGGGGTGGCGCCTGACCTTCGGCGGCGAGGACCTCGGCTGGGAAGGTGCCCTGGCCACGATCGTCGAGGACCCGGCTTCCCGGGTCTTCGTCGTGTTGTACGACGTGACGCCGCTGGACGAGACGGGCCTGGACCGCTGGGAAGGCGGCGAGCTGGGGATCCACTCGAAGATCCGGCTCCGCGTCCAAACGATGGACGGCTCGGTGCTGGCCTGGCTCTACGTCCTGGACGCGTACGAAGGCGGGTTACCGTCCGCGCGTTACCTGGGGGTGCTGGCCGATGCGGCCGAGGCCGCCGGTGCTCCGGCCGACTACGTCGGCGACCTCCGAACCCGCCCCTGCTCCGGCATCACCGGCTAACCCGTGTCGTCCATCCAGGCAGGCGTGTCGTCCAACTGAGTACGCGTGTCGTCCGTCTAGGTACGCATGTCGTCCAGTCGGGCACGGTGACCTACGCGCAACGAAGGCGGAATGCCTCGCCGAGGTCCTTCACCAGCCGGCTCGGATCACGGAGGTCCTCCGCGACGGCCCGGATCGTGACCCACCCACGTGCGGCCATTCGACGATCTCGCTCGGCGTCGTAGTCGCTCCGGTCTTCGTGTGCCGCGTACCCGTCGTACTCCAACGCGACGCGTCGCGACGGCCACGCCATGTCGAGCCGGTAGAGCAGCCGGCCGTCGGAGCTCGTGACCTCGTACTGCGGTTCCGGCACGGGGAACCCGGCCTCGACCACGACCAGCCTGAGGATGCTCTCCGGAGGTGACTCGGCCTTGCCGGTGGCGAGGTCGAGCAGCGTCAGCGCCCTGTGGATACCTCGTCGGTCCCGACGGTCGTCGAGACGATCTCGGATGTTCTCGCGGAGCTTCCGGCAGTGGTCCGGCGGCAGCCCTCGAAGGCTCTCGTCGAGCGCGGCGAAAGCGGTCCTGCGGTCGCCGTCACAGAGAAACTCGGCCATCGCGAGATCGATCGGCAGGGTGGCCAGCCCATCGAGTTCGATCACATCGGTCGGCCGGTAGCACCCCTGATGGACAACGAGTCCGGGCTTCGACTTGATCCGGCGTTCGTAGGGCACCATCAGATGGATACTCGACTCCTCCGCGGCCGAGATCCCATGCAGAGCAAGGGATGTCTGCCCGGACAGGACGGCAGGCTCGCCCACGACAAGCAGAGCCGCCTCCGCTCTCGTCCTCAAGTTGAGCGCATCACGAGCACGCACGACGACCCCGCGCCAAGGTTGCGCGAGCAACCCACTCGCCAACGCCTCGCGCACAGCGCGCTGCCCCATTTTCTCGACGGCGTAGCGACGCGAAGCCGCACCGTGCCGTCCTCCCCACTCCGTCACAAGATCAAGAATCAGGCCCTTCCGCGATCTTCGGAAGGGCCTGATTCCACAGCTGTGGATAACTGCCTGCTTGTGGATAACTCTGGGGACAACTTCGTCCACGGACGGACGACACGCGTACCTAGGCGGACGACACGCGTACGTGGATGGACGACACGGTTAGGCGAGGGTGGTTAGGGCTGTGTGGACCAGGGTTCGGACTCCGCAGAGCAGGGCTCGCTCGTCGAGGATGAACGTGGGGCGGTGGATGTCGGACTGGGGTTCCGGGGGGCCTGGCCAGACGCCCAGGCGGGCGAATGCTCCCTGGACGTGCTCCAGGTACCAGCCGAAGTCTTCGCCGCCTGAAGACTGCTCTGTCGACGCCACCGCGCCTTCGCCCAGGGCCGCTTCGACGCCGGCGCGCATCAGGGCCGTCGAGTCCGCGTCGGACACCACCGGCGGGACGCCGCGGCGGTAGTCCAGGGAGAATCCGACGCCCAAAGGCGCCAGGAGGGACTCCACCGATGACGCCACCAGCGGCTCCAGCGTCGTCCAGACCTCGTGGTCGGCCGTGCGGAGTGTGCCGCGCAGGACGCCGTCCTGCGGGACCGCGTTGGCCGCCTGGCCCGCGTGGACCGCGCCCCAGACCAGGACCGTTCCCGAGCGCGGGTCGACGCGGCGGGAAAGCAGCGCCGGCAGGCCCGTGATCACCGTGCCCAGCGCGTGGACCAGGTCGGCCGTCAGGTGGGGGCGGGACGTGTGCCCGCCCGGCGACGTCAGCCGCAGCTCGATCAGGTCCGCCGCCGACGTCAGCGCGCCGACGCGCATCCCGACCAGGCCCACCTCGAGCCGCGGGTCCACGTGCAGGCCGTAGATCCGCTCGACGCCCTCCAGCGCGCCCGCCGCGATCATGTCCAGCGCGCCGCCGGGCATGACCTCCTCGGCGGCCTGGAAGATCAGCCGGACGCGGCCGGGCAGCTCCGGCGCGCCGGCCAGGGCGCGGGCCGCGCCGAGCAGGATCGCCGTGTGGGCGTCGTGGCCGCACATGTGGGCCGCGCCCTCGACGGTCGACGCGTAGGGCAGCCCGGTCGCTTCGGTGAGCGGCAGGGCGTCCATGTCCGCGCGCAGCGCCACGCACCGCTCGCCGCTGCCGATGTCGCAGACGACGCCGGTGCCGCCGGGCAGCACCCACGGCTTGAGGCCGACGGAGCGCAGCAAGGTGACGACCAGTTCCGTGGTCGCGAACTCGTGCCGCGACAGCTCCGGGTGCGCGTGGATGTGCCGGCGCCAGGCGAGCACGTCGGTCGCGTTGGCGCGCAGCCAGTCATCGAGCCAGAACGGGCCACGGCCCGCACCAAGGTCCTCCACGGGAGCCATGCTTACGCCGACTTCGGAAATCAGCGCTTCGGACCCCTCCATGGGGTTGATGATGCGCCCGTGGGGGTCGCCTGGAACGTCCGGTCGTGAGTCGAGCACCGTCACGCCGCACCTCCTCCCGCAACACGGGTAACCCGGGCAGCGGCTGGGGTCACGCAACGTGCCGATCGATCTGTCGTACGCATTTGCAGACGATCGTGCACCATGCAGGCGGCAACGCGCGCCTCGAAAACCGCCGTCCTAGATGGCCGGTACCGGATCTGCGTTGAACGGTGTGCAGTAGTTCGGCTAAGCCGAACGCCTCAAGAGCTCTTGGCCTTCTTCGACCGAATCCGCCTGCCCCAGATCACGATGCCGAGCAGCGCCACCGCGACCACGCCCGCGATCAGCTTGTTCTTGGTCTTTTCGGTGTTCGCCTTGTCCGTCTGGGCCGGGTCGAGGACCGGGCCGGGCGGCTGGGTCTGCACCGGGACCAGCGCGGCGGACGCGTGCGCGACCGTCACCGAGACGGCAGCCGGACGCACCGGTTCGGCGGACGCCGGCGACGTGCCGAACAGCACCGCGCCCAGCACTCCGGCCAGGACCAGACCCCGCAGTTTCGCCATGTCATCCCTTCGCCACGACCAGGCATTCTCCCGCGGAACGCCCGGTGCGTCAGCCCCCACGCGGTGGACCGAACGCGTCGAGGATCCGCTGAGCACCGAGGGTAGCCGTCAGCTCACCGTCCCGCACCGCCCGTTCGACGTCGGGAACGACCGTTCGCACGTCCGGATGTGCCGCCAGGCGACTCAGCAGCTGTTCGCGCACCATCGCCCACGTCCAGTCGACCTGCTGCCGGCGACGGCGCGCGTCGAGCTCGCCGGACGCCGTGAGCGTCTCGCGGTGCTGCTCGATCGCGCCCCAGACCTCGTCGAGCCGCAGGTTGTGGAGGCCGCTGCAGGTCAGCACGGGCGGCGTCCACGACGCTTCGGGCCCGTAGATCATCCGAAGCGCGCCCGACAGCTCTCGCGCGGCGCGACGGGCGTCTCGCTCGTGGTCGCCGTCCGCCTTGTTGACGGCGATGACGTCGGCGAGCTCCAGCACGCCCTTCTTGATGCCCTGGAGCTGGTCACCCGTGCGCGCGAGAGTCAGGAACAGGAAGCAGTCGACCATGTTCGCGACGGTCACTTCGGACTGTCCGACCCCGACGGTCTCCACCAGCACGGTGTCGTAGCCGGCGGCTTCCATCAGCACGATCGTCTCGCGCGTCGCCCGCGCGACGCCGCCCAGCGTGCCGGACGTCGGCGACGGGCGGATGAACGCCCGTTCGTCGACCGCCAGGCGCGCCATCCGGGTCTTGTCGCCGAGGATCGACCCGCCGGTGCGCGTCGACGACGGGTCGACGGCCAGCACGGCGACGCGGTGCCCGGCCGACGTCAGGTCGGTGCCCAGCTGGTCGATGAATGTCGACTTGCCGACACCGGGCACGCCCGTGATGCCGATCCGCCGGGCTCCACCGGACGACGGCAGCAGCTCGACCAGCAGCTCCTGCGCCTGTGCCCGGTGGTCCTCCCGCTGCGACTCGACCAGCGTGATCGCCTTCGACAGCGTCCCGCGATCCCCCGCCAGCACGCCCTTGGCGTAGGCGGTGACGTCGATCTTGCGCGGCAAGGGTCAGGACTCCTGCGCCGTCAGCTGGCCGATCAGGTCGATGGCGGCGTCCGCGAGCACCGTGCCGGGGCCGAAGATCGCCGCCGCGCCGGCCTCGCGCAGCGCCGCGTAGTCGCCCGGCGGGATGACACCGCCGACGACGACCATGATGTCCTCGCGGCCCAGCTCGGCGAGCTCGTGGCGCAGCGCGGGCACCAGCGAAAGGTGCCCGGCGGCCAATGAGGACACCCCGACGACGTGCACGTCCGCCTCGATCGCCTGCCGCGCGACCTCGGCCGGGGTGGAGAACAGCGGGCCGACGTCGACGTCGAAGCCGATGTCGGCGAAGCCGGTGGCGATCACCTTCTGGCCGCGGTCGTGGCCGTCCTGGCCCATCTTCGCGACCAGGATGCGCGGACGGCGGCCTTCCTCCGCGGCGAACTCTTCGACCAGCGAACGGGCCTTCTCGACGTTCTGCGACTTACCCACCTCTTCGCGGTAAACGCCGGAAATCGTCCGGATCTGCCCGGAGTGCCGGCCCCAGAGCTTCTCCAGAGCGTCGGAGATCTCGCCGACCGTGGCCTTCGCCCGGGCCGCGCCGATCGCCAGCTCCAGCAGGTTGCCGCCGTTGCCGGCGCCCTCGGTGAGCCGCCGCAGCGCGTCCTCGGTCGCCTGCGGGTCACGCTCGTCGCGCAGCCGCCGCAGCTTCTCGAGCTGCTGCGTCCGGACGCCGGCGTTGTCCACTTTGAGCACTTCGATGTCTTCGTCGCCGGTGACCTGGTACTTGTTCACGCCGATCACGGGCTGCCGCCCGGAGTCGATCCGCGCCTGGGTGCGCGCGGCGGCCTCCTCGATGCGCAGCTTCGGGATGCCCGCGTCGATCGCCTTGGCCATGCCGCCGGCCTGCTCGACCTCGCTGATGTGGCCCCACGCCTTGCGCGCGAGGTCGTAGGTCAGCTTCTCGACGAAGGCACTGCCGCCCCACGGGTCGATCACGCGCGTGGTGCCGGATTCCTGCTGCAGCAGCAGCTGCGTGTTGCGGGCGATCCGCGCGGAGAAGTCCGTCGGCAGCGCGAGGGCCTCGTCGAGGGCGTTGGTGTGCAGCGACTGCGTGTGCCCCTGGGTCGCGGCCATCGCCTCGACGCACGTGCGCACGACGTTGTTGTAGACGTCCTGCGCGGTCAGCGACCAGCCCGACGTCTGCGAGTGCGTCCGCAGCGAGAGCGACTTCGAAGACTTCGGGTCGAAGCCTTTGACCAGCTTCGCCCACAGGAGACGCGCCGCGCGCAGCTTCGCGACCTCCATGAAGAAGTTCATGCCGATCGCCCAGAAGAACGACAGCCGCGGCGCGAACTTGTCGACGCCCAGCCCGGCGTCGACGCCGGAACGGAGGTACTCGACGCCGTCGGCGAGGGTGTACGCCAGCTCCAGGTCGGCCGTCGCGCCGGCTTCCTGCATGTGGTAGCCGGAGATGGAGATCGAGTTGTACTTCGGCATGTGCTGCGAAGTGTAGGAGAAGATGTCGGAGATGATCCGCATCGACGGCTGCGGCGGGTAGATGTAGGTGTTGCGGACCATGAACTCCTTGAGGATGTCGTTCTGGATGGTCCCCGCGAGCTGCTCCGGCTTCACCCCCTGCTCCTCGGCCGCGACGACGTAGAGCGCCAGCACCGGCAGCACCGCGCCGTTCATCGTCATCGACACCGACATCTTGTCGAGCGGGATGCCGTCGAAGAGCTGCCGCATGTCGTAGATCGAGTCGATCGCGACACCCGCCATGCCGACGTCGCCGGACACGCGCGGGTGGTCGGAGTCGTAGCCGCGGTGGGTGGCCAGGTCGAAGGCGACCGAAAGCCCCTTCTGGCCGGCCGCGAGGTTGCGCCGGTAGAAGGCGTTGGACTCCTCGGCGGTGGAGAACCCGGCGTACTGGCGGATGGTCCACGGCTGGTTGACGTACATCGTCGGGTACGGCCCGCGCAGGAAGGGCGCGACGCCGGGGTACGTGCCCAGGAAGTCCACATCGGACAGATCGGCCGCGGTGTAGACCGGCTTGACGCCGATGCCCTCGGGCGTCTCCCAGGCCAGGGCGTCCGGGCCCTTGCCGGTGGCTTCGTGCAGGGCCTTGACCCAGGCGTCGCGGTCGCCAGGGGATGGCGTGCCGAGGTCGACGCCGGCGAAGTTCGGGATGGTCACAGCGCTACTCCCAGCTTGGCGTGCAGGCCGGTCAGGACTTCCAGGGCGTCACATCCGGCGAAGACGTTCCCGTCGACGCCGTCGAACTCGCCCTTTCCGGCCAGGAGAACGTATTCGGCTCCGAGGGAGGCGGCGACGTCGGCCGCCTCGGCGGCGTAGGCCTTGTCGGTGCCGCAGAGGCAGGCGATCTTCGCGCCGGATTCCGCGAACGCGCCCGGCAGGTCGTCCGTCGCGCCCGGGTTGACGACCTCGATCCCGCCCGCCTGGAACAGGTTGGCGGCGAAGCCGGCACGCGCGGTGTGCGCGGCGACCGGGCCGAGCGTGGCCAGGAAGACCCTCGGCCGCGAACCGTGAGAAGCGAGGTACGCGTCCGACGCGTCGCGAAGGGCTTCGAAGCCTTCGGCGTACCGGTGCCGCGGCAACCCACCTTCCACAGTGGACTCCACCGGCGTCCGGACCACCGGCTTCTCGGCCAGGTTCGGGAACTCGCTGACGCCGGTCAGCGGGTCGCGCCGGGTGGCGATCCGCTGGGACCGCTTCTCCCACGTCTCCGCGAGACGTCCGGCCAGCGCGCCGGACGCGAGCTCGGCCACCAGGCCGCCCGCGCCCTCGATGGCGGTGAACTCGGCCCAGGCCGCGTGCGCGAGGTCGTCGGTCAGCTTCTCGACGTACCAGGAGCCGCCCGCCGGGTCGGCCACGCCGGCCAGCCTGGACTCCTCCAGCAGGACGGCGTGGGTGTTGCGGGCGATCCGCGCGGAGAACGCGTCCGGACGGCCGATCGCGGCGTCGAACGGCAGCACGGTGACCGCGTCCGCACCGCCGACGCCCGCGGCGAAGCAGGCGACCGTCGTGCGCAGCATGTTCACCCAGGGATCACGCCGGGTCAGCATCGACGGCGACGTCACGGCGTGCTGGCGCATCGGCGAGGAGAACCCGCACACCTCGGCGACACGGGCCCAGAGGCGCCGTGCCGCGCGCAGCTTCGCGATGGTGGAGAACTGGTCGGCGGTCGCGGCGATCCGGAACTCGAGCTGCCCGGCCGCGGCTTCGGCGTCGAGGCCCGCTTCCGTCAGCGAACGCAGGTAGGTGACGCCGGCGGCGACCAGCGCGCCCAGCTCCTGCGCGTCCGACCCGCCCGCCTCGTGGAACGGCAGGCCGTCGGCGACGATCGTGCGCACCTTCGGGTACTTCCCGGCGACACGCGCGGCGAGCGCGGCGGCCGGTTCCAGCTCGACAGCGGAGCCGCTGCGCGCAGCGAGCCCGATCGGGTCGGCGCCCAGCACCGCGGTGGCTTCGCTCGCCGGGATCGCCCGCTCGTCGAACAGCGCCAGCAGCTCCGAAGCAGCCGCTTCGTAGGCAGCACCGGCGTCCAGGACCACCGGCGCCAGGTCGACGTAGACCTCGTTGAGCGCGTCGGCCAGCGACGCGGGCGGGACGGACAGCCAGATCGACGTCACGCCGCCTTCGAGGTCGGCGAGGATCGCGCGGTTGACCTCGCGGGCGTCGTCGCCGGTGAAGCGGGCCCGGACGTCCCAGCCCGTGCCGATCCGGCCGTCCGGGCGGGCACCGCGCACGAACGGCGGCAGCCCCGGGAACCCGGTTTCGGCGGGGACGTCCTCGGCCGTGTACAGCGGCTGGATCTCGATGCCGTCGTAGGTCCGTGTGACGAGTTTGCTCTCCGGGGCGCCCGTGAAGTCCTCGGGGAGCCTGCCGCTCTTGCGCAAAACGCCGGCGACGAGCTCCTGCCACTGCTCGCGCGTCGCCTGCGGAAACTCGGCCGCGAGGTCGAGTTCGGAGATCGGCACTGACTCCGGACCGGCCACTTCAGTCATACCCAGTGATGGTAGAGGCACCGGCCGCGTCCGCTCTGTGAGTCTGGTCGCCCCTGGGGGTGGATAGGGGCCGGAATCGGGTACGACACAATTGGGCCGTGCCCCCCAGCGAAGAGACCCGACTGGTCGCCGGTCGCTACCGGCTGCGCTCGGTGCTGGGCTCGGGGTCGATGGGCACCGTCTGGTCGGCCTACGACGAGTTCCTGCACCGCCAGGTGGCCGTCAAGGAGATGAAGGTGCCGCCGGGCATCCCGTCTTCGCAGGCCGACGAGCTGCGGGAACGCACGCTGCGCGAAGCCCGCGCGATCGCCGTCCTGTCGCACCCGAACGTGATCATCCTGCACGACGTCGCCCGCGAGGACGACCAGCCGTTCGTGGTGATGGAGCTGCTGCCGTCGCGCAGCCTGGCGCACATCCTGCGCGACCACGGGCCGCTGACCGTCGAGCAGGCCGCCGCGGTCGGCATCGCCGTCGCGTCCGCGCTGGAGGCCGCGCACGCCGCCGGGATCACCCACCGCGACGTCAAGCCGGGCAACGTCCTGGTCGCCAGCGACGGCCGGATCAAGCTCACCGACTTCGGCATCGCGCGCAACGTCTCCGAAGCGACCATGACCCGCACCGGGATCATGCTCGGCTCCCCCGCCTACATCGCGCCGGAGGTCGCCTCCGGCGGCGCGGTCATCCCCGCCGCCGATCTGTGGGGCCTCGGCGCGACGCTGTTCGCCGCGGTCGAGGGCGCGCCGCCGTACGACGCCGACGGCGACCCGCTGGAGACCGTCGGCAAGGTCGTCAACGGCAAGGTGCCCAAGCCGAAGGCCGGGCCGCTCGCCGACGTCATCTCCGCGCTGATGAAGAAGGAGCCCGGCGATCGGATCACGCTGCGGGAGGTCCGGTACCGGCTGTACCCGCTGCAGACGAAGACGCCGCTCGACCTGTTCGGGCCGGACCTGTTCCGCACGCCGGACGGCAAGAAGACGTCCGCGCAGCCGGACGCGACCGACACGCAGGTGATCAAGACCGTCCTGCCCGACAAGGCGGCGAAGAAGTCCGAGGGGTCGAGCAGCGAGCTCGCCACCGACCCGGGCCCGCTGCCGTTCCTGCGGCCGCCGGCGCCGTCGGCGGCCCCTTCGCCGGAGCCGGCGACCGTGTTCGTCTTGCCACCGCGGCCGGTCGGCCGGCGCACCGCCCGGGCGAGCGCCGTGCTCGTCGCCGTGGCGATCCTGCTCTTCCTGCTGGCCGCGGGCGGCGGGTTCGCCCTGGCCAGGACGGTCGGCGGGCAGCCGCTGCTGCCCCCGGCGGCCGAACCGGCGGGAACACCGAACGGGCCCACCCGGGTGCCACCGCCGACGCTGGTGGAGCAGTCCGGCAACGGCAGCGTCGTGACCGGCGACGGCGGGCAGTACAGCCTCAGCGTGCCCGAGGGCTGGCAGAAGTTCGTCACCACCCACAACTCCAAGTTCGGGCTGAGCCTGGTCGTCCAGTACGTCTCGCCGGACGGGCGCCGGTCACTGCGCCTCGAGCGGCTCGCGAAGTACTTCGACCAGTCCGACGGCTACGAGGACTACGTCTCCTGGCTGCAGGAGTCCTACCCCGAGGACGCGTTCGAGTTCTCCGAGACGTTGTCGGCGGCGGCGGACGGCAAGAGCGCGACGCTGGGCTACCGCTTGGGCGAAGGCGGCACGCTGCCCCAGAACGACGGCCCCGGGGGCACCCGCGTCACGTTCATGAAGCTGGTCCAGGCGGGCACCAGCCTGTGGCTCCTGTCGGTGACCGTGCCGGTCGAGCAGGAGACCGCGGGCCGGACCGACGTCTTCGAGCGCGTCGCGCCCACGCTGCAGGTCTCGAACTAGGGCGCCCGGCCGAGGACGTCGCGCGACACCTGCTCCTGCGCGAGGTGGCGCAGGCCGGTGAAGATCCGGTCGCCCAGCACCGTCGCGACCAGCCCGGCCTCGATGATCTTGTCGAACGACGTCAGGCCCGTCACGACCTCGACGTCCAGCTCGGCGACGCGCAGCGCCAGCGCGAAGTACTCGTCCAAGCGGTCCGCGAGCTTCTCGTGCCCGAGTTCCTTCGCCGTGGCCAGCGCGGCGATCAGGTTCTCGACCGCCCGGTTCTCCTTCGGGTGCCACTTCCAGCCGTAGCGCAGCGCCAGGTCCCGGAGCAGCTCCGACGCCCACTCGGCGGCCTCGTCGGACACCTTGGGCGGCGGGCCGGCCAGCTCCTGCTGGACGACGCCCATCGTCTCGTGCGGGGTCGCGTCGCCGTCGATCGCCGCGAGGACCGCGCCGACCGACGCCAGCGGGAGGCCGCCGACCTCGGTGAGCGCCTTGACCAGGCGGAGCCGCTGGACGTGGTCCGCCGAATACCGGGCCTGGTTGGGGCTCGTGCGCTCGCCGGGCGGCAGCAGTCCTTCGCGCAGGTAGTACTTGATGGTCGCGACCGGCACTCCCGACCCCGCGCTCAGCTCGGCCATCCGCATCCGCGTCCGCTCCGATCCCAGGGTCGGGTTCCGGGTCAACCCTGAAGACTTCTCAGTATGGATAGCTTAACTTCCCATAACGGAGAGCTTGACTATCCATTCTGGGAGGGAACCATGACCATTCTCACCGACGTCCGGAGCAGAACGCGCGGGTGGCACCGGCCGTCCGCGCTGGCGGCCGCCACCCTGGGGGTGGTCGCGGTCCTCTGCGTCGCCGCGATGCTCCTCGACCAGCGGACGCTCGAAGGCGCGCCGATCTGGGCGAAGCCGTTCAAGTTCGCCGTGTCGGGCGCGCTCTACTTCGCCACGTGGAGCTGGCTCGTCTCGCTGCTGCCGCGGTTCCGGCGCACGGCGGGCGGGCTGACGAACTTCCTGGTGCTCATCTTCGGCGCCGAGTACGTCCTGCTCGTGTTCCAGGCCGTCCGCGGCCGGGCCAGCCACTTCAACAACGCGACGCCGCTCGACGCCGGCATCTACAGCGTCATGGCCAAGATGATCATCGGGCTCTGGGTCGCCACGCTCGCGCTGACCGTGCTGGTGATGCTCACGAAGGTCCCGGACCGGGCGAGCTTCTGGGCCGTGCGCGCCGGGGCCGTCCTGTCGCTGGCCGGGATCACGCTCGGCATCCTGATGACGAGCCCGACCGCGCAGCAGCTCGCGCAGTGGCAGACCGGCGGGAAGCCGGACATGGTCGGCGCGCACACCGTCGGGCTCGCCGACGGCGGCCCCGGCCTGCCGATCCTCGGCTGGAGCACGGTCGCGGGCGACCTGCGGATCCCGCACTTCGTCGGGATGCACGCGCTGCAGCTGCTGCCGTTGCTGGCCATCGCGCTCTCGGCACTGGCGCCGCGCTTCGCCCGGCTGCGCGACGACGTCATCCGCACGCGGCTCGTGCTGATCGGCGCGGCCGGGTACGCGGGGCTGACCGCGCTGGTGACGTGGCAGGCGCTGCGGGCGCAGTCGATCGTGCACCCGGACGCGCTGACGCTGGGCGCGTTCGCCGTGCTCGTCGCGGGCGTCGGGCTGGGCTCGTGGGCCGCGGTGCGCGTCCGATGACCCTCTTCAGCCTGGCGTTCCCGCTGGCCACCCCGTTCTGGGCGCTGATGATCCTGCTGCCGAACTGGCGGTGGACGCCGCGGGTCATGGCGTCGCCGTGGGTGCCGCTGCTGCCGCTCGCCTGCTACTTCGCGCTCGTGCTGCCGCACTTCGGCGAGTGGGGGCGGGCGATGCTCTCGCCCGACCTGGACGTGCTGCGGACGATCCTGGCGACGCCGTGGGGCGCCGGGCTCGTCTGGGCGCACCTCATCGCGTTCGACCTGTTCATCGCGCGGTGGATGTACTTCGAAGGCCGGGAACGCGGGATCTCGCCGTGGATCGTGAGCCCGATCCTGCTGCTGACGATCTTCCTCTCGCCGTTCGGGCTGGTGGTGTTCCTCGTGGTGAGGGCCGTCCGGATACGCTCCCTCGCATGACTGAACAAGAGGCCGCGAGCGCCATCGCCCAGCGCACCGGCGTGGCCGCGCACGACATCGCGGTGGTCCTGGGGTCGGGCTGGCGCCCGGCGGCGGACGTCATCGGGGAGTGCGAGACGGAGATCCCGTTCGCCGACCTGCCCGGCTTCACCACGCCCGGCGCGGTGGGGCACGGCGGCACCATCCGCTCGCTGAAGATCGGGGACAAGAACGTCCTCGTGCTGCTCGGGCGGACGCACTTCTACGAGGGCAAGGGCATCGACCCGGTGGTGCACAACGTGCGCACCGCAGCGGCGGCCGGCGTCCGGACGGTGCTGCTGACGAACGCCGCGGGCGGGCTGCGCGAGGGCTTCCAGGTCGGGCAGCCGGTGCTGATCTCCGACCACCTGAACCTGACGGCGCGCTCGCCGATCGTCGGCGCGAACTTCGTCGACCTGACCGACCTGTACTCGGCGCGGCTGCGGAAGATCGCGCGGGAGATCGACCCGTCGCTCGAGGAAGGCGTCTACGCGGGCCTGACCGGGCCGCACTTCGAGACGCCGGCCGAAATCCACATGCTGCGCACGCTGGGCGCGGACCTGGTCGGCATGTCGACGGTCCTGGAGGCGATCGCGGCCCGCGCGGCCGGGGTCGAGGTGTTCGGGCTGTCGCTGGTGACGAACCTGGCCGCCGGCATGACCGGCGAGCCGCTGAACCACCAGGAAGTCCTGGAAGCGGGCCGCGCGGCCGCGACCCGGATGGGCTCCCTGCTGCGCGACCTCGTCACCCGCGCCTGACCGGTTCCGGCTTGAACCCCGCACGCACGGGGTTCAAGCCGGAACTCGCTTGGTTTCAGGCGAAAGCCGGGAGCTGGGCGGTCACCTCGGCCGGGGACGGCATGGCCGCGACCTCGGCCGCCAGTGCCCGGGCCGCGTCGGCGACCGCGGTGTCCGTGAGCAGCGTGCGGGCCGTTTCGGCGACCGCCTCGGCGGTGACCTCGGCGGCGAGCAGCCGTGCGCCGACGCCGGCCGCCAGTACCGCGTCCGCGTTGCTGAACTGGTCCGCGCCCTGCGGCAGCAGCAGCTGCGGGAGGCCCGCGCCGAACGCGCCGAGCGTCGTGCCGCTGCCGCCGTGGTGGACCACCAGGTCGACGTGCGGGAGCAGCTCCGACTGCGGCACCCAGGACTCGAGCCGCACGTTGGCCGGGACCTCGCCGAGCGCCGCCGGGTCGACCGTCGGGCCCGTCGCGACCAGGACGTCGACGTCCAAACCGGACAGTCCCGCGATCGCCGCGCCCAGTACGCCCGCGTGGCCCATCGCCGTGCCGAGCGTCAGGTAGACCAGCGGCCGCGAACGGTCCAGCACACCCGGAGGCAGCTCACCCGGCTCGCTCCAGCCGACCGGCCGCAGCGGGACGCGGGTCGTGCGCGCCAGGAACCCCGGGTCCTGCACCGACTCCGGGCAGATGTCGATGAACGGCCCCGCGAACGCCAGGTCCTCCCCGACGTCGATGCCCAGCTCCGCGCCGTGCGCCCGGATCGCGTCGCGGATCCGCGTCACCATCGGGTCGTCGCCCGACACGCGGCCGAACCCGTGCGCCACCACCGGGATCCCGGCCTTCATCGCGGCGAACGCGCCGCCCGAGTTGCCGGCCTCGCTCACGACGAGGTCGGGCCGGAACCGCGAGAACAGCGGCAGCAGGTCGTCGATGAACCGCTTCGGCATGAGCTCGCCGAAGACCTTCGCGACGATCGGCCCCAGCACCTCCGGCGGGACTTCGCCGGGCGGGCGCCGCGGACCGGCCGGCCCGGCTTCGGCGAACGCCTGACCGAAGGCGTCCTTGAGGGCGAGCCCGGCGGCCGCCGTCTCGACCCCGGCTTTCGTCAGCTGTGGCAGGAAGTCTTCCGAGGTGGCGAAGACGACGTCGTGGCCAGCGTCGCGCGCGGCGACCGCCAGCGGGACGAGCGGGAACGTGTGACCGAAGGACCCCAGTGAGGTGAAGAGCAAGCGCACTCCCCCGACCCTAGCCCGTAGGCTGGCGCGGTGACATCGACTTCCACCCTGCGTGCCGCCGCGCTCCGCTGGATCACCGACGACCCGGACGAAAGCACCCGCGCCGAGCTGCAGGACGTCCTCGACCGCGCGACGGGCGGCGACGCCGGAGCGGCCGCCGAGCTGGCCGACCGCATGGCCGGCCCCCTCGAGTTCGGCACCGCGGGGCTGCGCGGGCCGGTGCGCGCCGGGCCGAACGGGATGAACGTCGCGGTCGTCACGCGGACCACCGCCGGGGTGGCGGAGTGGCTGACGGCGCAGGGCCACGCGGGCGCGCTGGTCGTCGTCGGCCGCGACGCGCGGCACGGCTCGGAAGCCTTCGCGACCGCGGCCGCCGAGGTCCTCGTCGCGGCCGGGTTCGACGTCAAGGTGTTCCCGAAACCGCTGCCGACGCCGGTGCTCGCGTTCGCCGTCGGGCGGCTCGGCGCGGTGGCCGGGATCCAGATCACCGCGTCGCACAACCCCCCGGCGGACAACGGCTACAAGCTCTACGACGCGACCGGCGGGCAGATCGTGCCGCCGTCCGACGGCGAGATCGAGCGGGCCATCCAAGCCGCGCCCGCCGCGGTGAACGTGCCGCGGGCGCCCGGCGCCGAGGTCGCCGACCTGCTGGACCGCTACCTCGACGAGGTCGCGACGCTGCCGATGGGAGCCGGGCGCGCGGTGCGGGTGGCCGCGACCGCGCTGCACGGCGTCGGCGCCGACACGCTGCGCGCGGCGTTCGAGCGGGCCGGGTTCACCGACCTGCACCTGGTGGCCGCGCAGGCGTCGCCGGACCCCGACTTCCCGACCGTGTCGTTCCCGAACCCGGAAGAGCCGGGCGCGACCGACCTGCTGCTCGCGCTCGCGTCCGATGTGGACGCCGACCTGGCCGTCGCGCTCGACCCGGACGCCGACCGGTGCGCGCTGGGCGTGCGGGGGCGCGACGGCGCCTGGCGGATGCTGCGCGGTGACGAGACCGGCGTGCTGCTCGGCTCGTACGTCCTGTCCACAGTGGACCGCACGGTCCTGCCGGACCCGCTGGTCGCGACGACGATCGTCTCGTCGTCGATGCTCGGCGAGATCGCGAAGGCCGAAGGTGCCCGCTACGCCGAGACGCTGACCGGGTTCAAGTGGCTCGTGCGCGCCGGCGAAGGGCTCGTGTTCGCCTACGAAGAAGCGCTCGGCCTGTGCGTGAACCCGGGTTTCGTGCGGGACAAGGACGGCATCGCCGCCGCGACCTTGGCCGCCGGGTACACGGCGCGGCTGAAGGCCGAGGGCCGCACCCCGCTGGACGTGCTGGACGAGCTCGCGGAGCGGCACGGCGTCCACCTCACCGACCAGGTTTCGCTGCGGGTCACCGACCTCGCCGTCCGCGGGCAGCTGATGGCCAAGGTGCGGGAGACGCCGCCGGCCGAGCTGGGTGGCGTCGAGGTGACCCTCGAAGACCTGCTGCCGGACGCGGACGTGCTGCGGCTCACCGGCGAGGGCGTGCGCGTGGTCGTCCGCCCGTCCGGCACCGAGCCGAAGCTGAAGGCGTACCTGCAGGTCGTGGCGCCGGTGACGGGGTCGCTGACCGAGGCGCGCGACGCCGCGACCGCGAAGCTGACCGCCTTGCGGACGGCCGTCGAGGAACTGCTCGCCTGATGCCGCGGCTGCTGATCGTGCACCACACGCCGTCGCCGTCGACACAGGCGTTGTTCGAAGCGGTGCTGGCCGGCGCGACGCACCCGGACATCGAGGGCGTGGAGGTGGTCCGCCGGGCGGCGCTGGCGGCCACCGTCCCCGACGTCCTCGCGGCGGACGGCTACCTGCTGGGCACGCCGGCGAACCTCGGCAGCATGAGCGGTGCGCTGAAGCACTTCTTCGACACCGTTTACTACCCGTGCCTGGACGCGACGCGCGGCCGCCCGTTCGGCTACTGGATCCACGGCAACAGCGACACGTCGGGGACGGAACGGCAGCTGCTCTCGATCACCACCGGCCTGGCGTGGGAGAAGGTGGCGGAGCCGGTGATCACCACCGGCGACCCGGACAAGAAGACGCTGGAAGCGTGCACCGAGCTGGGCGGGACCGTGGCCGCGACCTTGATGTCCTGAAACGTAAGGGGCCTGTCACCGGAAGCCCTGGGGGTCGACCTCCGGCAACAGGCCGAGACCAAGGGATCGCCGCGAGGGCGTTCGACCTTGGCATCTGAAGCGTACTACAGACCGCCGATCATGACGAGTCGGCGGACATGACAGCCTCTCGTCTTGCGGTTCCGTACACCCCCAGGGTACGGAGAGCAAGACGAGAGGCGCGTCAACTGTAAACCACTGCATACGATAGCTGTCAACATGTGCGTACAGTGGTTTCCCGGCTAGAATTTTCACGGTGGAAACCTAGGGGGCGGGTATGGCACGGGAACGCACTTTCGCGGAACGCCTGAGCGCCCTGATCGAGGCGGCTCGGCTGGACGGCCGCGCGCCGCACAGCTACCGGGAGATCTCGGCCGCCGTCGAGCGGGCGGGCGGGCCGGCGATGTCGCCCGCCTACCTGCAGCAACTGGCCACGGGCAAGCGCGTCAACCCGAAGATCCACTATGTTGAGGCACTGGCGAGGCTGTTCGGCGTGCCCGTGACGTACTTCTTCGACGAAGAGGCAGCCGCGCCCCCGGCCGGGGAAGCCCAGCTGATGGCGATGCGGGCGCAGGAGCTTTCGCCGCAGGGCCGCCGGCAGGTGATGGACCTGCTGGAGCTGGTGGAGCGCTACGAGCGGGCCGAACGCGAGGGCCGGAACCCGGAGGACGCCGCGCGATGAAGGAACGGGAGCTGCGCCGCCGGTGCCGCAAGCTGCTGAAGCAGCTCGACATCGGCCCGCCGCTCGACGTCGAGGTGCTGTGCGCGCGGCTGGGTGACCAACGGGGGAAGCCGATCCGGCTGATGGCCTACCCGCTGGAGGTACCCGGGCCGTTCGGCTGCTGGATCGCGACGTCGACCGCGGACTACATCTTCTACCAGGCCGAAACCACGAAATCCCACCAGGACCACATCATCCTGCACGAGCTCGGGCACATGCTGGCCGACCACCACCCGCAGGGCGACGCCGAGCCGGCGGACTTCCTGCGCGGGCCCGCTCCGGATCTTGACCCGGATGCAGTACACCGCGCACTGCGCCGGACGTCCTACGATGACGCGCACGAGTGGGAAGCCGAGACCGTCGCGACCATCATCCTCGAGTGGGCGTCGGTCCTGAACTACACGATCCCGCGGCGCGCTGCGGACCGGGATCTTCGCCGGATCCAGGGGGCGCTCGGCGATCACCAAGGGTGGTTGTGAGCACACTTTTCAGCCCCGTGAACGTTCTCGCGATGCTGTTGTTCGCCGCGGCTTTGGCGTGGCGGATCTACCAGGTGCAACGTGCACCGACGGTGCCGAACTGGGCGGTCACCGCGTGCATCGCCGGGTTCGCCCTCGCTTTCCTGTTGCAGCAGGAGGTCATTTCCGACGAGATCGACGCGGTCCTCGGCCGCGGCGCGGCCCGCGTGGCCAACAACGCGTTGCTGGCGTGCGCGGTGTGCGCGCTGGTGATCTTCTTCCTCGGCTCGACGCTGGGCCCGCGGCGCTACCGCCGGGTGGTGGTGGAGCTCGTGCCACTGGCCGCGGCGATCACGCTGATGATCGTCACGATGGCCTTGACGGCACCGGAGCTGCGCGGGCTCCCGCTCGGGCCGTCGACGATCCACGACTCCGGGATCGCGTCCTTCTACCTCGGCGCCGGGCTGTACCTGATCTACGGCCTGATCGCCTGCACGGCGTGGATCGTGCGCTACCTGCGGGTGGCCGACCGGCACCTGCGGATCGGGCTGCGGATGGGCGCGGCCGGCATGGCCTGTGCGGCGGTGGGCAGCATCTTCCGCGCGCTGTACATCGTGGTGGCGTGGGCGTTCGGCCCGGTCGTCAAGGTGCTGCTGCTGCTCGGAGTGCCGTTCGTGATCCTCGGCGGGATGCTGTTCCTGCTCGGCGTCACCTACCCCGGCGTGCGGGCGCGGGTTTCCGCGGTGCGGCGGCGGCGCCAGCACCGTCACGAACACGACGCGCTCGGTCCCTTGTGGACGGTTCTGGTCCAGGCGTTCCCCAGCATCGTGCTGCGGACCCCGCCGCGACGGCGCGGCGAGCTCCTTTCCCCGCGCAGCATCCACCGCGTGCACTACCGCCGGGTGATCGAGATCCGGGACGGCCTGGTGCAGCTGTCGCCGTACCTGACCGCGGACTTCGGCGAGGTCGTCGCCACCGATCCCGGCGCCGCCGCGGCCGCGTTGAAGACGGCACTGGCGCGGCACGCGGCCGGCGAGGAGAGCGACGGCCACGCCAAGCAGGTCCTGCCCGCGCCGGCGGACGACATCGAATCGGACGTCCGGCCGCTGCTGGCGCTGTCGGCGGCGATGGAGAACGGGGCTTGACGTGGACACCCTGATCACCGCGGGCCGGGTGCTGCCGCGGCCGTCGGCGCCGGTCGAGGACGGCGCCGTGCTGGTGCGCGACGGCGTGATCGTGGCGGCCGGCCCACGCGCCGACGTCGTCGCGCAGGCGGCACCGGATGCTTCGCGGCACGACTTCCCCACCGGCACCGCGCTGGCCGGGTTGTTCAACGTCCACGTGCACCTGGCTTTCGACGCTTCCCGGGAGATGCTGGCGCACTTCCACGCCGGCTCCCTTCTGGACGGTGCGCGCTCGCGGCTGTCGTCGATGCTGCGCAGCGGCGTCACGACGGTGCGCGACCTCGGCGACCGCGACCACCTGGGCGCGGCGGTCCGGCGGTCGTTCTCCGGGGAAGCCGCGCCGCGGCTGCTGGTGTCGGGCCCGCCGATCACCGTGCCGGACGGGCATTGCCACTTCTTCGGCGGCGCGGTCGCTTCCGACTCCGAAATCCGCGCGCTGATCGACGAGAACGCGGCGGCGGGCGCGGACGTGATCAAGGTGATGGCCAGCGGCGGCCAGATCACCGAGGGCGGCGCGGACATGTGGGAGTCCCAGTTCTCCTTGCGTGAGCTGTCTTTGGTGGTGTCCCACGCGGCTTCCCACGGACTGCCGGTGGCGGCGCACGCCCACGGCGCGGACGCGATCGAAGCCGCGGTTTCCGCCGGGGTGTCGACGGTCGAGCACTGCAGTTTCCTGACCGGGCCGCGGTCCTTCGACCGGCGCGAGCCCGTCGCGAAGCGGATGGCGGCGGACGGGATCTCGGCGTGTTCGACGAGCAGCCGCAACTGGCGGATGATCGTCGAGAAGCTCGGCGACGACGTCGCGCAGGCGATGTACGGCCGGCTGCCGTGGCTGGAGGAGCACGGGGTCCGGCTGCTCGCGGGGACGGACGCGGGCCTGCCGGGGTCGGTGTTCGACGACCCGGTCGGCGCGTTGGAGCTGTACGAATGGCTCGGCTTCCCCCGGCGGCGGATCTTGGAGATCGCCACCTGTGACTCCGCGGCCGGCCTCGGCCTGACGTCGGTGACCGGCCGGCTCGAGCCAGGTCTGGCGGCGGACGTGCTCGTCGTCGAAGGTGACCCGCTGGCGTCGCTCGCCGCGTTGCGCAACCCCCTGCTGGTGCTGGCTCAGGGCCGCGCGGCCTAGTTTCCCGATCGGGGAATGCCTGGTTTGGTGACAGCGTTTTAAAACAGTGTTACGGTAGCTGCACCCCACTCTCGAAGGAGTCCCCGATGCACGGGCCCACCCAGCTCTTCACCGTGATCGCCCTGGTCTCGCTCCCCACCGTCATGTACGGCGGCTACGCGCTGATGGGCGTCCTGCGCGACCGGAAGCTCACCGAACACCAGCGCGCCATGTTCCGCGCCGGCCACGCGCACGCCGGCGTCCTGCTGATCCTCGCCCTCGTCGCGCTGCAGATCCTCAGCCGGACGACGCTGTCCGACACGACGTTGTGGATCACGTGTTTCCTGCTGCTCTTCGGGATCCTCGCCCAGTCCGGCGGCTTCTTCCTGCACCTGATCCCGAACAAGGGCAGGCTCGGCGGGCGCGTCACGTCCGTGGGCGCGGTGCTCCTCGCCGCCGGCACGCTGCTCACCGCCTACGGGGTCGCCTTCGCCTGAGCGCCGGTCGTTAAGCTGGTGACGTGCCTGAATACCTGCCGACCGCGCCCTACAAGGGGACCCGGGACTTCCTGCCCGCCGAAATGTCCGTCCGGACGCAGGTGTTCGGTCATCTCTACGACGTCCTCGAGCGCCGCGGCTTCCTCCGCTACGACGGCCCGATCCTCGAATCGGCCGAGATCTACGAGCGGAAGTCCGGTCAGGAGCTCGCCGACAAGCAGCTCTACACCCTCACCGACAAGGGCGGGCGGCGGCTGGCGCTGCGGCCGGAGATGACGCCGTCGGTGGCGCGGATGATCGCCGGGAGCGCGAAGTCGCTGTCGTTCCCGGTCCGCTGGTACAGCCACCCGAACTGCCACCGGTACGAGGCGCCGCAGCGCGGCCGCGTGCGCGAGCACTGGCAGATCAACGCCGACATCTTCGGTTCGGACAGCGCCAACTGTGAGATCGAGATCTTCGAGCTCGTGCACGACATGATGGCCGCGCTCGGGGCGACGCCGGACATGTTCGTGCTGCGCGTCAACGACCGGAACCTGCTGACGTCGGCGCTCACCGACGTCGCCGGTGTCTCCGAGGACCACCTGGCCCAGGTGTTCGCGCTGGTCGACCGCTGGGAGAAGTACCCGCGCGAGAAGCTGGCCGAAAGCGCCGGCGAGATCGGCCTGTCGGACAAGCAGTTCGAGAAGCTGGCGGAGACGCTCGACGCGGGCGAGGCGCTGCTGGACGAGCTGCCGGCCGAGGTGCGGGAGCAGTCGAACCTCGTCCGCGTCCTGAACAGCAGCGCCGGCTCGCTGGTCAAGTACGAGCCGATCATCGTGCGCGGGCTGGCGTACTACACGTCGACCGTGTTCGAGGTCTTCGACACCTCGCCGGAGAACCGCCGCGCGCTCTTCGGCGGCGGCCGCTACAGCGACCTCGCGTCGATGTTCACCCCGCAGCAGATCCCGGGCATCGGGTTCGGCATGGGCGACGTCACGCTGATGGACTTCCTCGAGACGCACGGCCTGACGCCGGCCCCGCGCAGCGAGGTCGACGTCATGGTGATCCCGGTGACCGAGGACCTCTCGGACGCGGCCCGCTCGGTGGCGTCGTCCCTGCGCGCGGCCGGACTACGGACGTCGACCCCGATCGAGCACCGCAAGCTGGGCAAGGAGCTCGGCCGCGCGGACAAGGCGGGCGCGGTCGCGGTGGTGATCGTCGGCCAGGAGGACTGGGCGGCGGGGAACGTCACGGTCCGCAGCCTGTCGACGCGGGAGCAGAACCCGGTCGCGATCGCCGACGCTCCTGCCGCGGTCCAGGCCCTGCTGGGCTGAAACCGGCTCGACACGCCTGACACGCTGGGTGCGTGTTCGAAACCGGCCTGCCCGATCTGGACGCCTTCGCCGCGGGTGACGTGCGGCGGTGGGCGGAGTTCGACGTCGCCGTGCGGCGGGCGTGGTGGACCGAGCAGCGCTGGTACCGCTTCCCCGGCGGCGAGCTCCTGCCGCTGTCGCGGGAAAAGCTGGCCGAGGCCGCGTGCCACGGCAACGGCCGGATGCGCGAAGTGGCCGTCGAGCGGCTGGCCGCCAGCTCCGACCCGGAGGCGGTGCCGCTGCTGCTCGTCCGGTGCGTCGACTGGGTCCGGCCGATCCGCGAGCGCGCCCGGGAAGCGGCACTGTCCAGAGTGGACTCCGCGACCCTGCGGTCGATGCTGCCGCTGATCGGCGTGCTCCGGCGCCGGCAGCTCGACGACTGGATGACGGCGCTGTTCCGGCGGGCCCTGCCGGATCACCTCGACGTCGCGCTGGCGATCGACGACCGGGAGGTCCGGCGCTGGGTCCACGTCGAGGCGCTCGGGCTCCTTGCGCGCGAGCGCCTGCTGGACGTCGCGCTGCGGGACCACGACTTCGTCGTCCGCGCGGTGTGCGGCACCGCGCTGCTCGACCGCGGCGAGTGCGTCGAAGAGCTCCTCGCGGCCGGGACGCCGAAGGTCCGGATGCGGGCGTTGACGCTGCTCGGGCCGGACGCCGCCGTGGCCCACCTGGCGGACCGGTCGTCGGCGGTGCGGTCGATGGCGCAGGCGCTGGTGTCCCGGGCGGGCGGCGACCCGGCCGCGCACTACCGCGCGATGCCGGCGTCCTTCGGCGCGGTCGCCGGGCTCGGCGAGACCGGCACGCGCGAGGACGCTCCGGGCTTGGAGCGGCTCCTCACCGACGACCGTCCCCGGATCCGGGCCGTGGCGGTCCGCGGCCTGCGCCGGGTGGCGCCGGAGTCGGCCGCGGTGCGCCCGTTGCTGACGGACCCGTCGCCCGCGGTGACCCGTCAGGTGGTGACGTTCCTGCGCGGCAAGCCCGCGCTGGTCGGCGTCCCCGCACTGCGGGAGCTGCTCGCGGCGGAGCCACTCCACACGCGACGTGCGGGCGCGGCGCTGCTGCGCGACCGCGACACCTGGCTGCGCCTGCACACGGACCTCACGCTGCTGCGCGACCCCGACCTGGCGGCCGACGCCGAGCAAGACCTGCACGCCTGGCTGCACCACACGGCGGCGACGTACACGACCCCGTCCCCCGCACTGGCAACCGAAATCGAGGCCCTCCTCCCGCTGGCCCCACCGCGAGTGGCCCGGCAGCTCCGCTTCGCCTTGCCCCAAACCCGGAACTCGCGTGATTGAAGGGGCATCACGCGTGATTGGACAGGCATCACGCGTGATTAGGGAGGCATCACGCGTGACTGGGGAGGCATCGCACGTGATGCCCCTTCAATCACGAGCGATGCCCCTCTGATCACGCGTGATGCCCCTGCGATCACACCGGGTCGGCGCGGAGCAGCCGCAAGGTGAACGTGGCTCCGTCGCCGGGGCGGCCGGCCGCCGCGATCGTGCCGCCGTGGCCCGTCACCACCTCGCGGACCAAAGCCAAGCCCAGGCCGAAGCGGCGGCCGTCGCCGTCGGAACCTCGGGCGAAACGCTCGAAAATCCTTTCCGCGTCCGCCGAGGGGAAGCCGACGCCCGTGTCGCGGATGCGCAGCTCCACGTGCCTTTCGTCCGGTACGCCCAGCCACACCTCGATCGAACCGCCCGGTGGGGTGTGGCCCAAAGCGTTGTCCAGCAACGCCGACAGCACGCGCCGCAACGCCGTCGGGACGCCCTGGACGACGTACGGCCGGCGCTCCCGCGACACCGCCAGGCGGACCTGGCCCTCCCCCGCGCGCACCGCCTCCGCCGCGACCGCTTCCTCCGCGAGCGTCCCGAGCTCCACCAGCTCGAACTCCGGCCGGTCGGACGCCTGCGCCGACAACAGCAGGTCCTCGACGACTTCGCCGAGCTCTCGCGTGCCGCGGACCAGCTGCTCGAGGTCGTCCGCGTCGCGGCCGGACGAACGCCGGGCCAGCAGCTGCGCCCGCGTGTGCAGCCTGGTCAGCGGGGCGCGCAGCTCGTGGGACGCGTCCGCGACGAACGTCCGCTGCCGCCGCAGCGCGTCGGCCAGGGGACGGATCGCCCGGCACGCCAGCACCCGGCCGCACAGCACGGCCGCGAGCAGCGCCAGCACCTCGGCGACCACGAGCCCCGATACCAGTGACGAGCGGTCCTGGATCTGGTACAGCTCCTCGAAGTACGCCTGTGAAACGACGCCACCGCGGTTCTCGACGCGGATCGTGTACGTCATGCCGCCGATCGGGCGCCGTTCCGTGTGGACGTCGCCGGGGACGGGCACCGTCGCGTCCAGACCGGCGATCGGCATCCCGGCCGGGGCCGGGCCCGCGGGCGCGTGCAGGACCGGGGTGAACAGCCAGACGCAGCCGGGTGGGGTCGCCGCCGGGCCCAGCTCGGTCGTCCGGGCCAGCGTCCGGTCGGCTTCGGCGTGCTGGCGGGTCAGCAGCATCCCGTACGCGATCGCGCCCGCGACGGCCACCAGCATCGACACCACGACGGCGATCTGCGCGGTGATCGCCCACCGCGCCCGCCGCAGGGCCCGCTCTTCCTGGTCGGGTCTCATACCGCGCCGATCTGGTAGCCGAGGCCGTGCACCGTCCGGACGACGTCGCGGCCGAGCTTGCGCCGCAGGTAGTACACATAGGTGTCCACAATGGACTCCCCCGTCGAGTCGGCGAAGACGGCTCCCCGCAGCGACGCCCGCGGGTGGATCGCCTTCGGCCGCTGCGCCAGCGTGCGCAGCAGCTCGAACTCCCGCCCGGACAGCGTGATCCGCTCCCCGCGCGGCAGCACGACCTCGTGCCGCCGCAGGTCGAGGGCCGCCGCGCCGACCGGAAGGCTCTCCGCGCCCTCCAGGTCACGGCGGCCGAGCGCCCGCAGCCGGGCCAGCAGCTCCTCGGCCTCGAACGGCTTGACGAGGTAGTCGTCCGCGCCGGCGTCGAGCCCGCCGACCCGGTCGGCCAGCTCGCCCAGCGCCGAGAGGACCAGGACGCGCGTGGTCACCCCGCGCGCCCGCAGCCCGGCGATCAGCTCGAGGCCGTCCAGCACCGGGAGGCGGCGGTCGATGATCATCACGTCGTACTGCCCGGTGAGCCCGAGGTGCAGGCCCCGCTGCCCGTCGTGCGCCGCGTCGGTCTCGTAGCCTTCGTCCGCGAGCAGCTCGGCGAGCATGCCCGCCAGCTCCCGGTCGTCCTCGACGAGCAGCACTCTCGGTTTCGTCGCCCCTTCGTGCACGAACCCATACTGGCAGTGATTTTCCGAAATTGAACTATCAACTTTTCCCGGTCACCGGTGCCGGCTCGGCCATCAGGAGCACCTCGCTGCTCCCCTTGCGGGCATCGCGCCGGTCGAGCCAGCTGAGGACGGGCGCGGTCATGACGGTGGTGACCAGCGCGACGAGCACCAGCACCGTGAACAACGCCGGCGAGACGATCCCCGCGGCCAGCCCGACGTTGAGCGCGATCAGCTGCATCAGCCCGCGGGCGTTGATCAGCGCGCCGACGCGCAACGCCACCGGCTGCGACTCCCCCACCAGTCGCGCCGCGCCCCAGCAGGCACCGAGCTTGCCGACGATCGCGACGGCCACGCACAGCACCGCGAACGCGAGCAGCTTCGGGTCCGCGAGCAGCGCGAACCGGGTGTTCAGGCCGGAATAGGTGAAGAACAGCGGGAGGAACACGATCCGCCCGATCGGCATGATCTTCGCGAGCACGGCGTCCGCGGCGGGCACCCGGGGGAACACGATGCCGACGCAGAAGGCACCGAACACCGCGTACAGCCCGATGATGTCGGTGAACCAGGCGGCCGCGAACAGCGTCAACGCCGTGATCAGCATCTTCTGGTCGGCGGAGATCCGGTCACTGCCCATCGCCTTCGCGAGCACCCGGCGTCCGACGAGGACGAGCAGCAACGCGAACAGCAGGCCGCCGCCCACGGCCAGCGCGACGGGCCCGGCCGAGTCCGCGTGCATGCCCAGCACGACGGCCAGCAGGACCCACGCCAGGACGTCGTCGAGGGCGCCGCAGGCCAGCGCGAGCGAGCCGAACCGGGTGCCGCCGAGACCGCGTTCGGTGATGATCCGGGCGAGCATCGGGAAGGCGGTGATGGCCAGCGCGACCCCGACGAACGCCGCCGACGTCGCGAGCGAGACGCCGTCCTTGCCGATGCCCGCCCAGCTCGTGCCGAACACGGCGACGCCGACCCCGAGCGCGAGCGGCACCACCGTGCCCGCGGCCGAGATCGCGCCGACCGACTTCGCCGAGCCGCGGATGCTGCGGAGGCTGAACTCGTACCCCGCGCCGAACATGTAGATGACCAGGCCGATCTGGCCGCCGACGTAGAGCAGCGGGCGGATGCCGTCCGGGAACAGCCCCGTCTGCACGCCCGGGAGGAGCAAACCCAGCAGGGACGGGCCGAGCAGCACGCCGGAGATCATCTCGCCCACCACCGGTGGCTGCCCCAGCCGCACCGCGACCAGGCAGACGAGCCGGCACACCACGAGGATGACCGCGACGGCGAGGAAGAACGCCGGTGCCGCTTCGGTGGGGGTCATGAGTTTCCTCCGGCGAAGTAGGTCGAGCACAGGGCTTGTTTCCGGGCGTCGAGCACCATGTACGTGCCGAAGACGAGCTGGGCGAAGCTGCGCCAGACGTCTTCCCAGCGGTCACGGACCGCGAGCCACACCAGGGGCGCGCGCTTGCGGCGCGCACCGCGGGGCGTGAGCAGCGCCGGGCCGCGGTTGGGGATGGAGCGGGTGTGCCCGGCCGTCGAGGCGAGGCTGAACCGGCGCAGGACTTCGCGCGTCACGACCCGCATGGTCGGCGGGGCCAGGCCGCGGGCCGGGCAGGCGCGGTTCTGCGCGACGCCGAAGGGGATGAAGTCGTCCTTTGCGGTCTGGGCCGCGAAGCCCGGGTAGCTGAAGCACAGCACGGTGCCCGCCGGGATGGTCAGGTCCGCGAGGTCGATGTCGGCGGTGGAGATCCGGTGCGCGATGCCGAACAGGGGGAACTCGCGCAGGCCGTCGTCGATGACCCGGTCCAGGTAGGCGTCGTCGTCCGGGTGCTCGACGAGCCGCCGTTGGACGTCCGGGCGCTGGGCCACGATCATCAGCAGGTGCGCCATCGCCTCGGACATCTGCACGACGGCGGTGTTGAAGAACGTGCCCTGCAGGTAGTAGGCCTGCTCCTCCGGTGTCAGGGAGTCCGGCAGCGGGTGCGGAACGTCGGCGAGGCGTCGGCGCAGGTACTTCGTCAGGCGGGCCCGGCGGCGCATGTTCCGCGGCCGCACGCACTTCAGGGCCGAGGCGACGTCGTCGGCGTGCCCGATGATGAGGTCACGCGCCTCGGGCGGGCACGGCTCGTCGAACACCAGCTCGTAGTACAGCTCGGCCCAGATCGGCATCATCTCGTCGCGGAGCCGGATCAGGCCGCCGCCGAGACCGTCGAGGACGTGGGCGGCCACCCGCCGGGCCAGCTCTTCGGAGTCCTTTTTGGACCGGACCAGGATGTGCCGGGTGCACTTGGCGACCTCGTCGTAGCGCGGCCCGGCTTCGAGGTGCTCCTGGTGCACCTGCGGCCCGGGCGCGAGCCAGTACCAGAACAGGTCGGACAGCGCGGCGCCGCGGCTGCGGCCGTTCGCCGCCGGGTCGGCGTAGACGCGCCGGAAGTCGCGGACGCCGACCTGCTCCCCCGGGATCGTCACCGTGTCCTGGCCGTTGACCAGCGAGAAGATCCGCATCCGCAGGGCGACGACGCGGCTGGGCAGCCAGGCCGGCGCCGTCACCAAGGCGGCTGTCGCCAGCGCTTTCCCGATCATCGCCGCACCTGGTCCGGAGTCAGGTCGGCCGGGTGCCGTCCCCCGCACATGGCCAGCGCCTGGTCGAAGTCGTCGCGCAGGAGCTCCAGGACCTGCGTGACGCCTTCGCGCCCGCCCGCGGCGAGCCCCCACACGACCGGCCGGCCGACGCCGACGGCGTCCGCGCCGAGGGCGAGGGCCTTGACGACGTCGGTGCCGCGGCGGATCCCGCCGTCGAGCAGCACCGGGATCGCCCCGCCGACCGCCGCCGCGATCTCGGGGAGGACGTCGATGGTCGCGGGCACGGTGTCGAGCTGGCGGCCGCCGTGGTTGGAGACGACGATCCCGGCGACGCCGTGGTGCACCGCCAATCGCGCGTCCTCGGGGTGCAGCACGCCCTTGATCAGCACCGGGAGCTTGGTCTTGCCCCGCAGCCACGCGATGTGGTCCCAGTTCAGCCCGGCCGACATGACGATGTCGCGGACATGGCTGGCGTTGCCGTCGCTGCGGTTTTCCCCGATGTCACGCAGGTTCTCGACAGCGAGTCCCGGCGGCAGGTCGTGGAAGTCGTTGCGGTCGTCGCGCTCACGCCGGCCGAGCACCGGCGAGTCGACGGTGACGACGAACGCCTTGACGCCCGCGTTTTCGGCCCGGCGCACGATCGCCTCGGTGAACTCCAGGTCCGGCTGCAGGTAGAGCTGGAACCACAGGCCCGGGTCCGGCGCGACCTCCCGGGCCGCCGCGGCGATGTCCTCGATCGCGGTGGTCGAGGCCATGCTGACGATCATGATCGTGCCCGCGCGCGCCGCCGCGCGGGCGGTGGCCAGCTCACCGTCGCCGTGCGCCAGGCGGTGGAACGCCGTGGGCGCGACGAGGATCGGCATCGACGACGGCGTCCCGAGCAGCTCGACGCTCAGGTCCCGTTTGTCGCTGCCGCGCAGGACCCGAGGGAGCAACCGCAGCTTCTTGAACGCCGATTCGTTCTCCACCACGGTGATCTCGTCCTGCGCGCCGCCCGCGAAGTAGTCGTAGTGCACCGGGTCGAGGCGCTGCCGGGCCGCCGCCTCGAACTCCGCGATCGTGCGCATCACAGCTCCCGGGCGAAGAACGCGGTCAGCGGTTCGACGTGCACCTCTTTGTCCCACTCGTTCTCGAGGTTCTCGGTGACGTGGTGGGTGGCGACCAGCTCGCCGCGGCGGTAGTGCCGGACGATCGGGTGCAGGTAGTGGCCTTCACCGTGGTCGTTGGCCTTGTCCTGGGCCGCGCGCGCGACGAAGTCGAACGGGTCGATCTTGTCGTGGTCGGGTCCGTAGTCGAGGGTGACGACGTAGACCTCGTCCGGCGGGTCCTGCAGGACGCGGTCGACCGGCACCTCTTCGAGGTAGCGGGCGGTGTCGCCGTCGACGATCAGCGCGTCACCGAGGAAGCCGAACTGCTGGTACAGCGCGGAACTCCGGTTGATCCGGGTGATCACGGCATCGGTCAGCGCGTCCGGTTTGGCGGACAGCTCGACGCTCGGCCACGGGACGTCGTGGTGGCGTTCGTTCAGGACCTTGGCCAGTGCGCGGACGCCATAGCGGAAGCCGTGGATGAACGCGCTGGTGGCCTTCTTGAAGTCGCGGACCTGCGTGATCGTGCCGGCGAAGTAGAGGCCGGGAACGTTGACCGACTCCCAGTCCGGCGTCTGCGCCGGGAAGCGGTCGTTGATCGTGAGCTGCGGACGGCTGTCTTCGTCGAACAGCGACGCGTCGAAGCGGAAGCCCGTGCAGCCGATGACGCGGTCGTAGCGGATCTCCTTGATGACCTCGTCGGCGCGGGCGAAGGCGAACTTGACGTGGTAGCCGTCGGCGTCCTTGCGGACCTCGCGGACGTCGCCGTCGAGGATCGCGTGCTGGAGCTTCAGCTGGTACATGTCGAGGATGCCCGCGTTGTAGGCGCGCAGGTGGCCGACGAAGTGGGTGCGCCAAGCCAGCTTCACCGGCCGCGGGCCGCCGACGTGCACGACCGCGGCGGTCTCGATCAGGTTGTCCGCGGTCTCGAAGGCGGAGTTCCCCTTGCCCAGCACCAGGACGCGCTGGTCGGTGAACTCGTGCGGGTCGACGCTGACGTCCACGTACTGGTCGATCAGCTCGACGCCGGGGAACTGCGGGACGTACGGCTTGGTGACGCCGGTCGCCATGATCAGTTTTCTTGCTTTGAACTCTTCGTCACCGGCGGTGAGGATGAAGAGAGCGCTTTCCGGATCACGGCGGATGCGCGTCACCCGGGTGTCGTAGCGGACCTGGACGTCGTGCTTCGCCGCGTAGTCGGCGAGGTAGCGCAGGAGGTCCGGCGCATCCGGGAAGAGCTTTTCGCTGTAGTCGGTGAAGAGGGGCTGATCCTCGCCGCCCGCGGTCAGGATCGAGTTCCAGTCCATCCGCATGCGCAGCTCGGGGTCCGCGTACCCGGTGTGCTTCTTGTTGATGGAGATGAGCGTCCGGTGCCGGGGGAAGGTCTCGAAGAAGTGGCCGGGCGCGGAACCGGCCTCCAGCACCAGGTACCGGTGCCCGGCGTGGCCGAGGTGCTGCCCCAGCTGCAACCCGGCGGGCCCGGCCCCGACGACCAGATAATCGAGCACTTCCTCCACGACGACCTCCTGCAGGCTCGGCACCGACCTTGATCGGCGCCGAGCCTGCTCCGGAGATCTCAGAAAAGGCTCAGAAGGAGGTGCTCACTTCCCGGCGGCGCGGGCCAGCCGCTCCGGGTAGCGCTCGCCCGCGACGGCCTCGGCGGGAGCCGCCGCCGCGATGGCCGCGAGGTCGTCCGCGGTCAGCTGCAGCGAAGCCGCCGCCACGTTCTCCTCCAGGTACTTGCGGCGCTTCGTCCCCGGGATCGGCACGACGTCCTCGCCGTGGGACTGCACCCACGCGAGCGCCAGCTGCCCCGCCGTGACGCCCTTGTCCTCCGCCAGCTTCCGCAGCGCGTCGACGATCGCCATGTTGCGCTCGAAGTTGCCCTCGGCGAACCGCGGCAGGCCGCGGCGCATGTCGTCCTCCGGCAGGTCCGCCATCGACTGCACCGCGCCGGTCAGGAAACCGCGGCCCAGCGGCGAGAACGGCACCACGCCGATGCCGAGCTCGCGGCACGTGTCGAGGATTTCGCCCTCGATGCCGCGGGTCCACAGCGACCACTCGCTCTGCAGCGCCGTCACCGGGTGGACCGCGTGCGCGGCGCGGATCGTCGCCGCGCTCGCCTCGGAAATCCCGGCGTACCGGATCTTCCCGGCCTCCACCAGCTCGCCGAGCGCGCCCCAGGTCTCCTCGATCGGCGTGTCCGGGTCGACGCGGTGCTGGTAGTACAGGTCGATGTGGTCGACGCCGAGCCGGCGCAGCGACTCGTCGCAGGACTGCTTCACGTATTCCGCGTCACCGCGCGCCCCCATGGCGCCGTCGGTCCACACGATGCCGAACTTCGTCGCGAGCACGACCTCGTCGCGGCGGCCGGCGATCGCGCGGCCGACCAGTTCCTCGTTGACGCCGTTCGCGTAGACGTTCGCGGTGTCGAGCAGCGTGACGCCGAGGTCGAGGGCCCGGTGGATCGTCGCGATCGACTCTTCGTCGTTGTCGCGGACGCCGTAGGCCTGGCTCATCCCCATGCAGCCGAGTCCCTGGGCGCCGACCTCCAGACCGCCGAGCTTCCTGGTCTTCACGCGGAAATCTCCTCCATACCGGGTTGGATGCCGAGCACCTTCTGCTCGACCTGGGCGTAGTTGTCGATCTTGTAGTCGAGGATGTCGAGGCAGCCCTGCAGCTCGGCGATCCGCTCGGCGACCGACCGCCGCTGCTCCACCAGCAGAGCCTTGCGGCGGCCCGCGCTGGCGACGCCGTGGCGGCGCAGCGACGCGTACTCGCGCATGCTCTTGATGGGCATCCCGGTGGTGCGCAGCTTGGTCAGGAACCCCAGCCAGCCGAGGTCGTCGTCGGAGTAGGCCCGGCGGCCCGCGGTGTCGCGCGCGGGCGGGTCGAGCAGTTTGATGCGCTCGTAGTACCGGAGAGTGTCGATCGACAGTCCGCTACGTCGCGCGGCTTCCGCTATCGAGTAGCTCATGAGCTCGACACTACGACCTGGAGTGCACTCCAGGTCAAATCCCCGTTCTGGCCAAAAATAACAGCGTTCCGATACGCTGAGTAGATGGCTCGACCACGGACACACGACGAAGCGCTCCGGCTGAAGCTCCTCGACCGCGCCGGGGAGCTCATCGCCGCCGACGGGCCGAAGGCGCTTTCCCTGCGGAAGCTGGCCGCCGACGCCGGGACGTCGACCACCGCCGTGTACTCCCTGTTCGGCAGCAAACCCGATCTGGTGAACGCGCTCTACACCGAAGGCTTCCGCCGGTTCGGCGCCCGGATGGCCGGCACCGTGCTGACCGGCGACCCGGTCGGCGACCTCGTCGCGCTCGGCAGCGCCTACCGCGCCAGCGCGCTGGCCGACCCGAACCTGTACGGGATCATGTTCACCAGGTCGGTGCCCGGGTTCGAGCCCAACGAAGACGCCGAGAAGCTCGCCCGCAAAACCCTCGAGCCCCTGGAGGCGATCATCCGCCGCGCCATCGCCGACGGCGTCTTCCTCGACGTCGCGCCGGAGACGGTCGCGGTCGGCTGCTGGGCCTTCGTGCACGGGCTCGTCTCCCTCGAGCTGACCGGCAACCTGCCGGAGGGGTTCGACGTCACGGGCTCCTACGAGACGGCCCTGCGCGCGAACGCCTCCGGCTGGCTGCGGCCTCAGAACAGCCAGAGTGACCCGTCGTAGACGACCTTGCCCTGGGCGTCGCGGGCCTGGACGTGGACCTTCGCCACCGGGTCGAGGCGGATGTTCTGCGGGACCCACGTGGCGAGCATGCCGTCGACGACGCCGGCCTGGACGCTCGTCCCGATCCCGAAGTCGATGGTCGCCTCGACCGCCGTCGTGGGAAGCGCCGCGACGTACGGACGCCGTGCCTTCCCCTGCATCGCCTCCGACTCGGTCCCGCCCAGGGTGCCCACATGGAGAGTGCGCGCCGGCGGGGTCTGCGGCCCGATGAAATCGGCGTAGGCGCGGTACTTCGTCTTGCCCGGCCGCTGACGGTCGGGCTCGGTCGCGCAGACCACGACCCGGTCGCCGTAGCGGCCCAGGACGACCTGGTAACCGTCGGCCTCGAGCACCGGCCCCGGCGCGTAGGCCGCGGCGTCCGGGATCACCTCGATCGGCGCGAGGTCCAGGCACTCGCCCAGCGCCCGGCCCGCGGGTGAGGTCCGCTCGGCGGTGACCGGCCGGTCGACCGCCATGACCAACCAGGGCGGCGGCTGGGGCAGCGCGGTCCCGCCCGGCGCCGGCGGGTACTCGAGGCTGAGCGTCGTCGTCGACAGGGCGGACCGGGTCATCCCGACGAACTGGCCGGTGACCGGAGACGAGCGGATCGACTGCGACATGTTTTCCCCGTCTTCGGTGCGCGAATCGAGGAACGCCTTCGCCGCTCCCGGGTCCACCACCCCGGCGACCACGCCGGTCGGGCTGTGCAGCAGCAGCCCGACGTGCGTCCCCGGCGCGTACGCGGGCGTGGCCGCCGGGTCCGACAGCGTCACGGTCGTCTCGGTGGTCTCGCAGAACATCGGCTTGCCCGCCGCCATCGCCGCGACCACCGAATCCGCCCCCAAGACCTCCGTGAACAGCGGGACCCACTCCTCGCGCGGGGGCACGCGGTCCGTCTTGCCCGCCGTCTCCACGGCCGCCCAGCAGCGGTCGAGCGCGGCCGTCGCCACCTTCGGGTCGAGGGTGAGGTGGTCTCCCGGGTCCGGCGGCGGCCCGGGGGTGGCGACCGGCTGCCGGATCACCTGCGTCGCGACGACCGCGCCCGCGGCCAGCACGACGACGGCCGCCGCGGCGGCGTACCAGACCTGCCGGGGCCGCCGGGGTTTCCCGGTTCCGGCGCGGACCTCCGCGCGCAGGCGGTCCCGGACGTCGTCCGGCAGTTCGCGCCGCGGCGGGAGCCCTCGGAGGTCGTCGCTCATTTCTCCTCCAGCAGCGTGCGCAACCGGGCGCGGGCCCGGGACAGGTGGGCGCGGACGGTGACCTCCGCGACGGCCAGCAACGCGGCCGCGTCGGCGACGCTCAGGTCGCCGAGCAGGCACAGCTCGACGACCGCGCGCTGCGACTTCGGCAGCGTCCGCACGGCTTCGACGATCTCGCGCAGGCGCTGCTCGCCGTCGAGCTGCTCGGCCACCGCGTCGGCGTGGTCGGACACCACCGGCGGGTCCGGGATCTTGCGGAGCAGCCGCAGCCGCCGTCTCGCGCCGCGGTACTCGTCGCGCGCGGCGTTGCCGGCCACCGTGTAGAGCCACGGCAAGGCGCTGTCCCGCACCAGCGTCACGTCGGCACGGCGGCGCCAGGCGGTGAGGAAGGTGTTCGAGGTGAGGTCCTCGGCCGCGGACCACGAACCCGTCAGCCGGTAGGCGTGGTTCCAGACGGCTTCGGCGTGCCGTTCGAACAGCTCGCCGAAGGCCGCTTCGTCGCCCCCGGCAGCCTTGTCCCACAGGACCCGATCGTCCACCGGCGCCCCCGTCGCATGGCTGGTCACACCCCTCAGTGGCCGGCACCACCCCGGATGTTGCGCGCAACTTTCGCGAACCGGTCGGCCACTTCCGGTCGTGATCATGGAGCAGGTCCGGACCACGGACAACCAGACCCGGCCTTGGCGGCTGCCCGCGGCGGTCGCGTGCGTGTCGGCGGCGGTGTTCCTGCTGGCCCGGCCGCACCTCATCGACGACACGTTCATCACGCTCGCCTGCGCGCGCAACCTCGCCTTCCACGGACACTGGGGGCTGCTGGCCGACGCGACGTCGAACTCGGCGACGTCACCGGCGAACGTCCTCGCCCTGGCCGCCTTGACGTTCGTCGTGCGTGACGCCGTCTTCGCCGCCGGCGTGCTGTACGTGCTGTGCCAGGTCGCGCTCGTGCTGGCCCTGCGCCGGCTCGGCACGGCGTTGCCGCGCTGGTTCCCGGCGCTGACGTTCGCGGCGCTGACGGTGAACCCGCTGCTGCTCTCGTCGATCGGGCTCGAGGTCGCGTTGGGTTCGGCGGTGCTCGGGTGGCTCACGGTCTTCGCCGTCGAACGGCGGCCGCTCGCGTTCGGGGTCTCGGCGGGCGCACTCGCGCTCGTGCGGCTGGACCTGCTGATCTTCGCGATCGTCCTGGGCTTCTCGCTGCGGTCCGGCCGGGCCCTGCTCGGCGCGCTGGCCGTCGCGCTGCCGTGGTTCCTCTTCAGCTGGGTCGTGCTCGGCGCGGCCGTGCCGGACACCTTCGTGATCAAGACGCTGCAAGGCGCGCAACGGGCCTGGGGCGACTGGAACTTCGCCAACGGGCCGCTGTTCTACCTCCGGACCGCTCCCTGGACGACCGTGCTGTCGTTCCTGCCGCTCGCGGTGCTGCCCTTCGCCGTCCGGCGGCTTCGGCCGTTCTCGCTGCTGGCGCTGGGAGGTGCGCTCTACCACGGGATGTACGTCTTGCTGAACGTTCCGCCGTACCACTGGTACTACGGCCCGGGGATCACGGCGGCGACGATCTTCCTGTGCGCCCGGGTTTCCGGGCGGATCGCGGTCGGCGGTGTGCTCGCGTTGATCGCGGCCAGTGTCGTCACGTGCGTGGCGCTGCCCCGGGAGTTCGCGCCGCTCACTTCGAACTACGCCTCGACCGCGAAGTACACCGAAATCGGCCGCGACCTGCGCGGTCTCGCCGGTGGCCGGGTGATCGGCAGCGCCGGCGAGATCGGTGTGCTGGCCTACACGTGCGAGTGCGCGATCGTCGACGTCTTCGCCGACCGCGGCCTGCTGCCCGCGGCCATCGACGCCCGCGGCGCCGGTGACCGGTGGATCCGCGCGGCGCTGCGGGTGGACTACGCGTTCTTCGACTTCGACGTCCGCCCGCGGCGTCCCGACCTGGTGTTGCGCCGGTTGCCGAGCCCGCCGCCGGACGCGCTCGCACACTGGACGCTCGACGCGCCGACGCTCGGGCGGCAGGAGCTCTACTTGGTGCCGTCCTGAGGGAACAGCGCGTCCGTCAGGTCGAGCTCCTGGTGTTCGCCGCCCTCGAAGTCCACTCCCCCTTCGAAGTTCGTGTGGGAGCACTGGAACAAGCCACCCGAACGGATCCGGGTGAAGCGGACGTCCCGGGCGAAGTGCGCCCACGAGAAGAACGCGCCCTCCTCGAAGACCGTCCGGTCGAAGTTCGCGATGTCGGTGAACTCCGTGCCGTAGAACCCGACCCGGCGGGTGAAGGTCGTGCCGCGGATGTGGACCGCGCCGACGAACGTGGCCCGGCTGAAGTCCGCGGCCTCCAGGGTGCAGCCGCTCAGCCGGAAGTCGATCAGGACGGCCCGCTGCAGGTCGAGCGACATCCCCGGCCAGTAGCCCGGCGCGTCGTGGCTCAGGTGCGTCTTGAGCAGGTCCTGCGCGGCCAGGCGGACCAGGAGCTCGTCGTCGTCGAGCTCCGAACGCTGGCTGAGCTCGGCGCCGGTCCGGCCGCGCAGGCCCATTTTCGGGGCCTTGTACGGCATCCGCAGGTACGCGCACAGCACGTTCACGATCGTCTGGCGCTGCTTCGGGTTGTCCTGCCCGAGCCGTTCCAGCGCGTAGAGCCCGCCGAGCCGCACCGGCGCCTTGTCGCTGCCGAGCTGCTCGACGGCCTTCGTGTACAGCTCGGTGACCCGTCGCTCCTCGAGGTCGCGTTCGGTCACGGCCGCCACGCGGGTCGTCTCGGTGAGCTGCAGCTCCATCGTGCGCTGGCGGCGGGTCGCCAGCCACAGCGCGAAGACGCCACCCGCGCCCGCGCCGATGCCGAACGCCGTCTTGACGGCGTCGATACGCACCGGCGCGTCCGGCGACCCGGACCAGCCCAGCAGCAGCCAGAGCAGCCCGGCCGTGACGACCGCGACCACGCCGGCGGTCACGGCCACCCACCGCCACTTGAGGAGGGGCAACGCCTTAGACGGCGCCGTACTGGCGGTCACCGGCGTCGCCGAGGCCCGGGACGATGAAGCCCGAGTCGTTGAGGCGCTCGTCGATGCTCGCGGTGACGACGCGGACCGGCAGGCCGGTCTTTTCCAGGTGCGCCAGGCCTTCCGGCGCGGCCAGCGCGCAGATGGCCGTGACGTCGTCGGCGCCGCGGCCGGTGAGCAGCCGGATCGTGTACTCCATCGAGCCGCCGGTGGCGAGCATCGGGTCGAGCACCATGACCGGCCGGTCGGCGAGCGACTCCGGCAGCGATTCGAGGTACGGCGTCGGCTTCAGCGTCTCCTCGTCGCGCGCGAGGCCGACGAAGCCCATCTGCGCGTCCGGGATCAGCTTGTGCGCCTGGTCGGCCATGCCCAGTCCGGCGCGCAGCACCGGGACGAGCAGCGGCGGCTTGGCCAGCTTGTAGCCCTCGGTGCGCGCGACCGGTGTGTGGATCCGCTCGGTCTTGACCGGCACGTCGCGCGTGGCTTCGTAGACCAGCATGACGGTCAGCTCGTGCAGCGCGGCCCGGAACGCGGCGCTGTCGGTGCGCGCGTCACGCATCGTGGAGAGCCGGGCCTTCGCGAGGGGGTGATCGACGACGTGCACATCCATGCCGGTCAATCTAGCCGTTTCGCGAAGCTCTTCACCCAGCCGCGCTGCCAGGGCGTTTCGACGGCCCGTTCGTGGTAGTGCTCCCGGACCCAGGCGACGGCGTCTTCGGCCGGGACGCCGGAGAGGATCGCCAGGCAGGACATCACCGTGCCGGTCCGCCCGGCACCGCCGTAACAGGCGACTTCGACGGTGTCGACCTTGGCCCGTTCGTGGAGCGCCTTGATCTTTGCGCGGGCGTCTTCGGGATGGGTAGGCAGCAGGAAGTCCGGCCAGGTGATCCATTCGTGCGGCCAGGCGATACCCCCGCCGTGCTTGCGCCGCAGCCGGCTCGTCCCCAGGTAGAGCCCGAAGTCCGGCTCGGGTCCGTCGGGGCGCGGGCGGCCCAGTCCTCGCCCGGTGACCTCGACGCCGTCAGGAAACTCGACCATCAGCCCAGTGTCCTCTGAAAGATGGACACGCAGGGTGGTTTTCGCCGCTAAGCTCCGCCGGGTGAGCGAACTGACGCCCGATCAGATGAGGGCTTCCGACGCGGACCGCGAGCGCGTCGCCCAGGTGCTGCACAACGCCCTCTCGGAAGGGCGGATCACCGTGAACGAGCTGGAAGAGCGGCTTTCGACGATCTACGCGGCGAAGACGATCGGCGAGCTCAAACCGGTGACGGCGGACCTGCCGGCTTCCTCCGCCGCGCTCGAAGCGGCGCCGACGCGGGCGCTCGGCTTCCCCGACCAGCGCATCGGCGGCCACCCGGGCAGCCCGGTGTCGATCGGCGTCATGTCCGGCGCGGTCCGCAAGGGCAGCTGGGTCCTGCCCCCGCAGCACACGAGCTTCGCGTTCTGGGGCGGCACGGAGATCGACCTGCGCCAGGCCCGTTTCGCGGACCGCCACTGCACGATCACAGCGGTCGCGATCATGGGCGGCATCACGATCACGGTCCCGGACGACATCAACGTGGACGTGACGGGCATCGGCTTCATGGGCGGGTTCGTGCTGGAGGACAAGTCGGGAGCACCCCCGGCCCCACCGACGGCTCCGACGGTGAAGATCAACGGGCTGGGCTTCTGGGGCGGGGTCGTCATCTACCGGAAGCCGGCCAAGCGGTCGGAACCGCCGCAGATCGAAGGGGCCTGACCTCGGCGTTGTGACGCGTCACGCACTCAGCGTCACATCCAATGGGGGCTCGCGCCGCCGGGGCCGCCGCCTAGACTCAGGCGCATGACAGCCACGACCAGCACGTCAGCGGCGCCGGCCACCCCGGCACCGCTGGTGGACGCGACTCGCGATGACGCGAGCCTGCGCCGCTTCCTGCTCGGGCTGCCCGGTGTCGACCAGGTCGGCGTCGAGCAGCGCGCGGCGGGCCTCGGCACGCGCAGCATCAAGAAGGACGCCAAGCGGTGGGCCATCGACACCGCCATCTCCATGGTCGACCTGACCACGCTGGAGGGCGCCGACACCCACGGCAAGGTCCGGGCGCTCGCCGCGAAGGCCGTCCGTCCCGATCCCGAGCGCCAGGACACCCCGCGCGTCGCCGCCGTCTGCGTGTACCCGGACATGGTCGCCACCGCCGTCGAAGCGCTCAAGGGCAGCGGGGTGCACGTCGCGAGCGTCGCGACCGGCTTCCCCGCGGGCCGCACCAGCCGCGAGATCAAGCTGGCCGACACCAAGATCGCCGTCGACGCCGGCGCGCACGAAGTCGACATGGTGATCGACCGCGGCGCCTTCCTCGAGGGCCGCTACCTGGACGTCTTCGAGGAGATCCAGGCCATCAAGGCCGCGTGCGGCGACGCCCACCTGAAGGTCATCCTCGAGACCGGCGAGCTGGCGACCTACGACAACGTGCGGCGCGCGTCGTGGCTGGCGCTGCTGGCCGGCGGTGACTTCATCAAGACGTCGACCGGCAAGGTCTCCCCCGCCGCGACGCTGCCGGTCACCCACATCATGCTGCAGGCCGTCCACGACTGGCACGCGCAGACCGGCGAACTGCGCGGCGTCAAGCCAGCGGGCGGCATCCGGACGACGAAGGACGCGATCAAGTACCTGGTCGCGGTGCACGAGGTCGCCGGCGAGCAGTGGCTGACCCCGGACCTGTTCCGCTTCGGCGCGTCCAGCCTGCTCAACGACCTGCTGCTGCAGCGCCGCACCCAGGTGGACGGCCACTACAGCGGCCCCGACTACGTGACGGTGGACTGATGCCCGTTTTCGAGTACGCACCGGCGCCCGAGTCGCGCGCCATCGCGAACCTCAAGGACCACTACAAGCCCTTCATCAACGGCGAATTCGTCGACGGCTCGGGTGAGCCGCTCAAGACGATCAACCCGGCGACCGAAGAGGTGCTGGCCGAGGTCGGCACCGCGTCGAAGTCCGATGTGGACACCGCGGTCAAGGCCGCGCGCAAGGCGTACAACAACGTCTGGTCCAAGATGCCGGGCACCGAGCGCGCGAAGTACCTGTTCCGCATCGCGCGCCTGATCCAGGAGCGTTCGCGCGAGCTGGCGGTGCTGGAGAGCCTCGACAACGGCAAGCCGATCAAGGAGTCGCGCGACTCCGACATCCCGACGGCCGCGGCACACTTCTTCTACCACGCGGGCTGGGCGGACAAGCTCAACTACGCGGGGTACGGCCCCGACCCGAAGCCGCTGGGTGTCGCGGGCCAGATCATCCCGTGGAACTTCCCGCTGCTGATGCTGGCCTGGAAGATCGCGCCGGCGCTGGCCACCGGCAACACCGTGGTCCTGAAGCCGGCCGAGACGACGCCGTTGACCGCGCTGGTGTTCGCCGAGATCTGCCAGCAGGCCGAACTGCCGCCGGGCGTGGTGAACATCCTGCCGGGCGCGGGCGACATCGGTGCGTCCATTGTGGAGCACGGCGACATCGACAAGATCGCCTTCACCGGCTCCACCGAGGTCGGCAAGGCGATCCAGCGCCAGGTCGCGGGCACGCCGAAGAAGCTGACGCTGGAGCTGGGCGGCAAGGCGGCGAACATCGTCTTCGAGGACGCGCCGCTCGACCAGGCCATCGAAGGCATCGTCAACGGCATCTTCTTCAACCAGGGCCACGTCTGCTGCGCGGGCTCACGGCTGCTGGTGCAGGAGTCCGTCGCCGAGGAGGTGCTGGAGAAGCTCCGCCGCCGCGTCTCGACGCTGCGCGTCGGCGACCCGCTGGACAAGAACACCGACGTCGGCGCGATCAACTCGGCCGAGCAGCTGGCGAAGATCCAGGGCCTGGTCGAAGCGGGTGACGCCGAGGGCGCGCAGCGCTGGACCAGCCCGTGCCCGGTGCCGGACCGCGGGTTCTTCTTCGCCCCGACGGTGTTCGCGAACGTCCACCAGTCGATGCGGATCGCGCGCGAGGAGATCTTCGGCCCGGTGCTGTCGGTGCTGACGTTCCGCACGCCGGACGAGGCCGTGGCGAAGGCGAACAACACGCCGTACGGGCTGTCGGCCGGCATCTGGACCGAAAAGGGCTCCCGGATCCTGTGGATGGCGAACCAGCTGCGCGCCGGCGTGGTCTGGGCCAACACCTTCAACCGCTTCGACCCCGCCGCCCCGTTCGGCGGCTACCAGGAATCCGGCTTCGGGCGCGAAGGCGGCCGCACCGGGCTGGAGGCATACCTGAATGTCTGACCGAATCTCCGTCGCGAAGACGTACAAGCTGTACGTGGGCGGCAAGTTCCCGCGCTCGGAGTCCGGCCGGGTGTACCCGGTGACGGACAGCAAGGGCAAGTTCCTGGCGAACGCGGCGCACGCATCCCGCAAGGACGTCCGCGACGCGGTGGTGGCGGCCCGCAAGGCGTTCCCGGGCTGGTCCGCGGCGACGGCGTACAACCGCGGCCAGGTGCTCTACCGGGTGGCCGAGGTGCTGGAAGGCCGTCGCGACCAGTTCATCGCGGAGGTGTCGGCGTCCGAAGGCCTGGCACCGAAGAAGGCCGAGTCCATTGTGGACGCGGCGATCGACCGCTGGGTCTGGTACGCGGGCTGGACGGACAAGATCGCGTCGGTCCTGGGATCGGCGAACCCGGTCTCGGGCCCGTACTTCTCGTTCACGGTCCCGGAGCCGTCCGGAGTGGTCGGCGTGCTGGCGCCGCAGCAGTCGTCCCTGCTGGGCCTGGTCAGCGTGCTGGCCCCGGTCCTGGCAACGGGCTCGACGGCGGTGGTGGTCTCGAGCGCGGAGAGGCCGTTGCCGGCGATCACGCTGTCGGAAGTCCTGGCGACGTCGGACGTCCCGGGCGGAGTGGCGAACATCCTGACGGGACGGGCATCCGAGCTGGGCTCATGGCTGGCGTCGCACGGCGACGTGAACGCACTGGACCCGACGGGAGCGGCCCCGGAAGACCGCGTCGAGTTGGCGCGCGAAGCGGCGAACACGGTGAAGCGGGTACTGACGGTCCCGGAGGCGGAGCCGGACTGGACGTCGGCACCCGACCTGGCCCGGCTGCGGCGGTACCTGGAGGCCAAGACGGTCTGGCACCCGCTGGGCGTCTGAGGTCACGAGCGGAGGCCACTGCCCGGGTTCGAGCGGTGGCCTCCGTCGCTTTCGCGCGCTTCGGCTGACGCTCGCCTTATTCACCGGTACAGTCCCAGCCAGGTACGGAGCGTGACGCATCGGGGAGGGTGCAGATGCCGGACGACGAAGAGTGGGCGTTCGAGGCGGAGACCGATCTCTGGGACGACGACGAGACCCCGGCACCGGTCCGGGACGACGAGCCGGAGCCGACGGACCCCACCGGACAGGACCCGGACGCGGTGGTGACGGTGACCGTCAGTCCCGAGGGCGAGGTCCGGAAGGTCGAGCTCGCCGCGGGCTGGAAGAGCAAAGTCGACCCGCGCGGCCTGCACTCGAGCGCGTTGGCCGCGGCCAACGCGGCGACCATCCAGGCCCTGGTGAGGCAGACCCAGGACACCCAGCGGAATCCTCCATCGCCGCCCCACACGGGTACGGAGGACACTCCGCTCACCGCGCCGGACGTTCTCCGGCTCGGCGATGCCGTCATGGCCGAAGTCGATGAGATCTCGGCTCGCCTGGCCGCCGCCGATCGTCCGGTCGCCGCGGCGAGCTCCGGCGGGCACGTCTCGGGGACCGCCCAGGGCGGGCGCTACGTCGGTCTGGACATCGACGCGACATGGGCGTCCATCGCGAGGAACGCCGAGGTCGAAGCCGAACTGACCGAGGTCCTCGTATCGCTCCGCCGCGATTCGGTTCCGGACGGCACGGATCGCCAGGTGGGAAAGGCCACGGCTGAGCTCCTGAGCCTGGTCCACGATCCCGGCCGGTTGATCCGCCTCGTCCGGGTCCACGGTTCGCCGGCGTCGAAGGGAGAGCTGAAGGACCATGAGTGACATCGAAGTGGCCTTGGAAGCTCTGCAGTCGGACGCGGCCGCCTGGGACGAAGCGGCCGTCGGTCTCGGCGAGGCAGGGGCAGTGGTCGCACCGCTCGGCCTGACACCCGCCGATGTCATGAGCTACGCGGCCGGCCGGGGTTTCGACCACCAGTACGGGCTGACTCTCGCCAAGCTCGAAGACTCCCTTCGGCGGGGTGCCCTGAACTTCCACCGGATAGCGGACAGCCTCCACCGCGGGGCCGCGATGTACCGGGTCTCCGAAGAAGAACATCAGCGGAAACTGCGTCAGACCGGCGAACGCTGAGGACACGAGGGGAACCGGACCGATGTCCAACGACGTGATCGACCAAGCGCTCGCGGGGTACGACAAGTTCAGGCAGCTCGTGGAAGACCTGCTCCGGCGGGTCCGGGATACGCTGGAGTGGATCCCGGACGCGCTGGCCGACCTGGTCAAGCCGATCCGGGAGGGTCTCGCCTTCATCGGCGACAAGATCGCCGAATTCGAGAAGGCCAACGAGAAGTTCGAGCGGGACAAAGGCGACCCCGACAAGCTGCGGGCCTACGCGGCCGAGTGGGGTGACAAGTTCACGCAGCGGCTCGGCACAGCCGCCGGCACCCTGGATCCGGCGTCCTTGAAAACCGCCGTGCACTGGAGCGGCCCCGCGGCCGAGACCTACAAGATCGCCCTTTCCGAACAGCTCAAGAAGATCGATGCCGCCAAGGACCTCGGCCGGCAGATGCGGGACTCGCTCACCAATCTCGCCGATGCCGTCGAGACGTTCTGGCTGACCTACAACTCGATCATCTGGGGCCTCGTCGGGGCGACTGCGGCCGCCATCGTCAGTGCGGCGACCGTCGTCGGACTGCCTGCCGCGCTCGGCATCCTCAGCGCGGAGATCGTGGCCGGCATCACCGCGGTGTTCGCGATCATCAACGTGATCGACACGACGGTGGACACCATCCAAAACGAGCTGGTCGCGATCCACGACAAAGCCGACGACCTCGGCGAGGGCTGGCAGCAGACCGACACCGGCGCCATGTCGCACCCGGGCGATTGGCGGACTGCCGGATGATCGAGCCCGCACCGTCGCTCAGCATCTGGATCCCGCCGAAGCTGGCCCACCGGATCCGCCGCCTCGGCTCCGCGCTCGGGGCAGTCACCTTGGCCGCCGCGCTCCTGGTCGGGGTCGGCATGCCGGTGATCGGTCCGGTGCTCCCCACCGCGACCGGCCCGATGACCATGCTCACCACCAGCGCCGGCATATTCCTCGGGCTGTTCCTGGCGGTCTCGGGGGTGACCATGACCATGGCCCGCGGCTGGGTCTCGCTCGGCCGCCACCCCGGCGGGACGGGCTTCCTGTTCGACGCCCGCCCGGCGGCGACCGGGGCAGTCGTCCTGGTCGCCGGTGCCGTGGGCTCGATCCTCTCCGCGCTGTTCTTCTTGACGAGCTACACCGCGAACATCACCTGGACCGGCGGCCCCCACGCGTCCAACGTGCACCCGGTGACGCCGCCGATCGCGCTGTTCCTCCTGCTGCCCGTGCTCGCCGTCGGCCTGACACTGGCCGATCTCGTGGTCGGGTGGCCGCTGTTCCGTCCTTCCCAGCGCACCATCCAGCGGTACGCCCGCTAGCTCATCGTCACCGAGAAGTCCGTCAGCGTGAACCTCGCCTTGCCCCCACCGGTCGAGCAGAACTCGATCCCGTAGCCGATCTGGTTCACCGTCGGGTTCGGCGGGATCAGGCCCTTGCCGATCGCCCACGCGATCATCGCCTTCAGGTCCAGGCTCCCCGAGTACTGCGTCGCCCGGGAAACGAACGCCACGTACCCGTCGTCGTCCGCCCAGACGTCGTACGTCGCTCCGCCCGCCGTGTACGTCGCCAGCTTGTCGCCCGATGGCTGCTGCTTCCGGTTCTCCGTCCACACCATCAGCTCGCTGACGCCGGCGCCGTCGCCCACTCCGTTCAGCCACAGGTCGTACGCCACGTCGTAGATGCCCACGCCCGGGCCGCGGCCGGCGAACGTCGTCCGGATCACCGAATAGTCGTTGAACGGTTTCCCTTTTTGTTCGTTGATGTCCTTGTGCACATTCGGATAGGTTTTCACCGACGTCGAGTCGGACTGGGTGGAATCGACGTACCAGTTGTCGTACGCGCACGCGCGCAGGGTTTCCGGGCCCGCTTCGTCCTGGTTCCACATGTTGTTGTGGACGTAGTAGCCGCCGTCCGACCAGCCGCCGTCGGCCTCCGACGTCGTGAACTCCGGACTGCGGCAGCCCCGCACCGGCGTCGTCGACGGTGGCGTCGGAGTTGGTGCCACCGAAGGAGAAGACGACGAAGACGGCGTCGGTGGCACCGAGACGACAGACGTGCCCGGCGGCGTCGTCGTGGCGGCCACCGGGGCGGGCGCCGCGGCGCCGCCGACCGGGCCGTCACCGCAGCCGGTGACCACCAGGAAGGGAATCGTCAACACCACGGCCAGCATTCTTCGTCGCATTTTCCCGCCCGCAACCCGAATTCGGCAGAACGAGGCGGAACACTAACACGAAAACCAAAGAATCAGCTGTGATCGTCGGCGGGGTCCAGATCGTGCGCCGTGATGGGCCGGCCGGGGAGCTCCGTGCGCGGGTGCGCGCTGAGGCCGTCGATCATGATGCCGACGCAGCGGCGCGCCGCCATCTCCGCCACGTCCGAGGACTTCGCCCGCATCTGGCGCAGCAGCGTCGCGAACAGGATCGCGATGTCGCCCGCGCCGACGTCCGGGCGGAGCACACCCTCGGCCTGGGCGCCGCGGACGAAGTCGTCCACCACCGCCAGGATCTCGTCACGCAGGCGCCGGACCTCCGGGTCGCCCTTCAGGATCACCAGCGCCCGGTGGGACACCATCGCCAGCTGGATGCTCAGCTGCAGCTCGACCGACTGCCGCAGCAGCCGCTCCAGCGCGCGCCACGACGACGTCTCCTCGGCGGCGATCGCACGCGCGTCGATCAGCACCCGCTCGAAGTTGTCCATCGCGACCGCCCGGACCAGCGCGTCCCGGTCCGGGAACCGGCGGTACAGCGTGCCGACGCCGACGCCGGCCGCGCGGGCGATCTCCTCCATCGGCACTTCGGGACCGGAGACGGCGAAGATGGCTTTCGCGGCGGCCAGGATCTGGTCGCGGTTGCGCCGCGCGTCCGCCCGCAGGGTGGTCTCGGGGTCTGCCGTCATGCCGTTCGCCTCTCGCTGGATCGCGCGGGGTGATTCTCGCATGGTCAAGCGGCCACGCACTCGGACTCAAGTGAGTCACCCGTTAGCTAGTGGACGACTTCCTTCCGCTTCGGTACCTTGGGGAACAGAACCGGAATGTAATCCTCCGCATACTGTTAGTCCGTTTTAGGGGGCCCGATATGACCGAAGTCGCTGATCCCACCACGAAGGACGAAGTCTTCCCGATGGTGCGCAGCTGCCCGTTCGCTCCGCCGCCGGCGTACGAGAAGCTGCGCGAATCGGGGCCGGTCCAGCGCGTCGAGCTGCAGTCCGGCCAGGAGGCGTGGGCGATCACCCGGCTCGAGGACGTCCGGCAGATGCTCACCGACCCGCGGTTCAGCTCCGACCGGTTCAACCCCGGCTTCCCGTTCCTGACCAAGCAGGGCCGGCCGATCCGGCGGACCAACTTCACCGCTTCGTTGATCAACATGGACCCGCCGCAGCACGGTGCGGCCCGGCGCGAGGTCGTGGGCGAGTTCACGGTCAAGCGGATGAAGGCGCTCCAGCCGCGCATCCAGCAGATCGTCGACGAGCACATCGACGCGATCCTGGCCGGCCCGAAGCCCGCCGACCTGGTCACCGCGCTGTCGCTGCCGGTGCCGTCGCTGGTCATCTGCGAGCTGCTCGGCGTCCCGTACGCCGACCACGAGTTCTTCCAGGTCCGCAGCTCGACGCTGCTCAACCGGGACGTCGACCAGGACGACCGGATCAAGGCCGTCGACGAGCTGCAGGCCTACCTCGACCAGCTGGTCACCACCAAGGAGACCGACCCGGCCGACGACCTGCTCAGCCGCCAGGTCGCCAAGCAGCGCGAGGAGCACGGCGAAGCCGACCACGACTCGCTCGTCTCCCTGGCGTTCCTGCTGCTCATCGCCGGGCACGAGACGACGGCGAACATGATCTCCCTCGGCACCGTCGCGCTGCTGGAGAACCCGGACCAGCTCGAGCTCATCAAGAACGACCCCGGCAAGACGCTCGACGCCGTCGAGGAGCTGCTCCGGTACTTCACGATCGCGGAGTTCGCGACCTCGCGCGTCGCCACCGAGGACCTCGAGATCGGCGGCCAGCTGATCCGCGAGGGCGAGGGCGTGCTCGGCCTGAGCTACTCCGGCAACCGCGACCCGGAGGCGTTCGACAACCCGGACGAGCTGGACCTCGAGCGCGGCGCGCGCCACCACGTCGCGTTCGGCTTCGGCCCGCACCAGTGCCTCGGCCAGAACCTGGCCCGGATGGAGCTGCAGATCGTCTTCGACACGCTCTTCCGCCGTCTCCCGGAGCTCAAGCTGGCCGCACCCGTCGACCAGCTCCCGTTCAAGCACGACTCGTCGATCTTCGGTCTGTACTGCCTGCCCGTCACCTGGTGAAAGAGGGGGAAACCATGACGACAGTCGAGGAGCCGGTCCACCAGTTCCCGATGACCCGCACGTGCCCGTTCTCGCCGCCGCCGGCGTACGAGGAGATCCGCGAGGAGGACGCCGTCTCGCGGGTCCGGCTGCCCGACGGCGGCCAGGCCTGGGTGGTCACACGGCTCGAGGACGTCCGGACGGTCCTGAACGACCGCCGGTTCAGCGCCGACCGGCAGCACCCGGACTTCCCGCAGCTGGTCAAGGGCGGGTTCCGGCGCCAGGGCGACGAGCGCACCATGATCACCATGGACGCGCCCGAGCACGGGCCGGCCCGCAAGGCCGTGCTCGGCGAGTTCACCGTGCGCCGGATGGAGGCGCTGCGGCCGCGGATCCAGGAGATCGTCGACGGCCAGATCGACGCGCTGCTGGCCGGGCCGAAGCCCGGTGACCTGGTCGAGGCGCTGTCGCTGCCGGTGCCGTCGCTGGTGATCTGCGAGATGCTCGGCGTGCCCTACGACCAGCACGACTTCTTCCAGACCCACACGGCGAAGCTGATCAAGCGCGCGACCCCGCCCGAAGAGCGGCGGGCGGCGTTCGACACCATCCGCGGCTACATGGAAGACCTCATCGCGCAGAAGGAGGACAACCCGCCGGACGACCTGCTCGGCCGGCAGATCGTCAAGCTCCGCGAAGACGGCACCTACCGGCGTGCTTCGCTGGCCGCGACGGGCTTCCTGCTGCTGGTGGCCGGGCACGAGACGACGGCGAACATGATCTCGCTGTCCACGGTGGCGTTCCTGCGCAACCCGGAGCAGCTCGCGGCGATCAAGGCCGATCCCGGCAAGACGCTCGACGCCGTCGAGGAGATGCTGCGCTACTGGACGATCGTCGACGCGGCCACGGCGCGCCTGTGCGTCGAGGACATCGAGGTCGGCGGGCAGCTGATCCGCGCCGGGGAAGGCGTACTGGCGCTGGGCTACGCGGCGAACCGCGACCCGCGGGCGTTCGAGAACGCCGACGAGCTGGACATCGAACGCGGCGCGCGCCACCACGTCGCGTTCGGCTTCGGCCCGCACCAGTGCCTCGGCCAGAACCTGGCCCGGATGGAGCTGCAGATCGTGTTCGACACTCTCTTCCGGCGCATCCCGACGCTGGCGCTGGGCGCCGACGTGGACGACCTGCCGTTCAAGGACGACGCGAACATCTACGGCCTGTACCGGCTGCCGGTGACCTGGTAGAGATCGAAGAGCTGCGTTTCCCACCACAGGCAGAAAGAAGAACCATGAAGATCATCGCGGACACCGGCAAGTGCGTCGGCGCCGGGCAGTGCGTGCTGACCGAGCCCGAGCTGTTCGACCAGAGTGAGGACGACGGCACGGTCATCGTCCTGAACGAGCAGCCCGAGGGCGAGCTGGTCGAGAAGGCCCGCGAAGCGGTGCACGTCTGCCCCAGCCAGGCCCTCTCGCTGCAGGAGTAGCGGGGGAACGGCCACCTCGCGGGCAAGGGGTTTCCCGCGAGGTGGCCGTGGCCTGTTTCTTCAGGAGAGCCTTTTCAGGAGAGGCGCAGCGTCGTCTCGGGGTTGAAGGCGTGGGTCTCGCCTTCGCCTCGCAGGCCCACCCGGACGTTGTCGCCCATCCGGGGCGGGGTGCGGCCGTCGACGCGGACGACGAACCGGTCGTCGCCCACCTTGCCGTGCAGGTACGCGTCCGCGCCCAGCTCCTCGACCAGCTCCACCACCAGCTCGAAGCCGCCCTCGGACACCAGTTCCAGCGACTCCGGGCGCACGCCGAAGACGACCTCGCGCAGGTCGCCCGCGGCCGCCAGCACCGACCGGGGCAGCGGCAGGGTGACGTCGCCCAGCTTGACGCCGCCTTCGGTCAGCGGCAGCGTCGCCAGGTTCATCGCCGGGGAGCCGATGAAGCCCGCCACGAACGAGTTCGTCGGGTTCTCGTACAGCTCCCGCGGCGACGCGCACTGCTGCAGCACGCCGTCGCGGAGCACCGCCACCCGGTCGCCCATCGTCATCGCCTCGACCTGGTCGTGGGTGACGTAGATGGTCGTCGTCCCGAGACGCTGTTGCAGCTGCGCGATGTTCGCGCGGGTCTCCACGCGCAGCTTCGCGTCCAAGTTGGACAGTGGCTCGTCCATCAGGAACACGCTCGGCTCGCGGACGATCGCCCGGCCCATCGCGACGCGCTGCCGCTGCCCGCCGGACAGTGCCTTCGGCTTGCGGTCCAGGAACTTCGTCAGGTCCAGCATCTTCGCCGCTTCGCCGACCTTGGCGTCGATGTCCGCTTTGGACAGTCCGCGCAGCTTCAGTGCGAAGCCCATGTTGTCGGCCACCGTCATGTGCGGGTACAGCGCGTAGGACTGGAACACCATCGCGATGTCCCGGTCCTTCGGCGGCAGGTGCGTGACGTCGCGGTCGCCGATGTGGATGGCGCCCTCATCGATGTCCTCGAGCCCGGCGAGCATCCGCAGCGCCGTCGACTTGCCCGAGCCCGACGGCCCGACCAGGACGAGGAACTCGCCGTCCGGCACCGCGAGGTCGAGCTTGTCGACGGCCCGTACCTCGTGCGCGCCCGGGTAGATCCGCGACGCCGATTCGTAACTGACTCCGGCCATGGCTACTTCACCGCTCCCATCGACAGACCCCGGACGAGGTGGTTCTGCGCGATCCAGCCGACGATCATCACCGGCAGCGAGGCCAGCAGCGCGGCGGCGGAAAGCTGGGCCCAGTACAGGCCCTCACTGGTGATGAACCCGACGAGGAACACCGGCACGGTGCCGGCGCGGGCCGCCGTCAGGTTGACCGCGTAGAAGAACTCGGTCCAGGAGAAGATGACGCAGATCAGCGCGGTCGCCGCGATCCCGGGCGCGACCACCGGCATGATGATCTTGCGCAGCAGCGTCGGCAGGTTCGCGCCGTCGATCCGGCCGGCCTCGATCATCTCGTGCGGCACTTCCAGGAAGAACGACCGCATCATCCAGATGGCCAGCGGCAGGTTCATCGACGTGTAGAGGATGACCAGCGCCCACACCGTGTCGAGCAGCTCGGTGTTCTGGGAGATGATGTACAGCGGGATGATCGCCGCGACGATCGGCAGCATCTTCGTCGAGAGGAAGAAGCCGAGCGCGTTCGACGTCTTCTTCACCGGCGCCAGCGACAGCGCGTACGCCGCCGGGATGCCGAGCAGCAGCACCAGCACCGTCGAGAGCACCGTGACGAACGCGGAGTTCGACAGGTAGGGCAGGAACCCGCCCTTCAGCACGTTCGCGATCTGGTCGAACGTCGGGCTGAAGAACAGCTTCGGCGGGTCGGTGTAGGCGTCGGCCTCCTGCTTGAACGCCGTGAGGATCATCCACAGCAGCGGGAAGACGAACAGGATCGCGATGATCCAGGTGACGGCGGTGAGCACGCCGGGGCCAGTCTTGCGCTTCGGCTTGCGTGCCGGCGGGGCGGCGGTGGCCGTCTCCGGTCGAGTGTCCACTGTGGTCATTTGATGCCTCCGTCCACCGAGAACGTCCGGAACATCAAGCGCAGCGCGAAGGTCGCGACGATCATCGTCAGGATCACGACGATCACGCCCATCGCCGACGACTGGCCGACGTCGAAGCCTTCGAACGCACGCTGGTAGATGTAGTACGGCAGGTTGGTGCTGGACACGCCCGGCCCGCCCTGGGTCATCAGGAAGATCGCGTCGAAGCTGTTCACGATGTAGATCGCGCCCAGCAGCGTCGCGAGCTGCAGGAACCGGGACAGGTGCGGCAGCGTGATCGACGCGAACGTGCGCCACCGGCTCGCGCCGTCCACGGAGGCCGCTTCCAGCACCTCCTTGGACTGGCTCTGCAGGCCGGCCAGGATGAGCAGCATCATGAACGGCGTCCACTGCCACACGATCTGCGCCATCACCGACGCCAGCGGGAACTCCGAAAGCCAGTCGGTGTCGGTGCCGAAGACGAAGTGCAGCAGCCCGTAGGTCGGGTCGAACACCGTCGTCTTCCACAGCAGCGCACCGGCCGCCGGCAGGATCAGGAACGGCGTGATCAGCAGCGTCCGGACGACGCCGCGGCCGAAGAACTTCCGGTCGAGCAGGATCGCCAGGCCGAGGCCGAGCAGCAGCGCGACCAGCACGCACACCACGGTCAGCAGCACCGTGTTGAGCAACGCCACCAGGAACGTCGTGTCACTGAAGACGTCGATGTAGTTGTCGAGGCCGACGAAGTGCCGCGAGCCGGGCCGGACCAGGTTCCACGACTGGAACGAGTAGAACACGGTGAGCAGGAACGGCAGCTGCGTCACCGCGATGACGAAGATCAGCGCGGGCAGCAGCGGCAGCCGCCGCTTGGCCGCGGTGCTCAGGCCTTTCCTTTCCGCGGCCTTCGCGTGGGACGGGGAGGTGGGGGCATCTACGGAGAGCGTGGACATCACTGCACCGCCTTGTAGGAGTCGCCCACTGTCTGGGCGTAGTCCTGGGACTGCTTCAGGGCGTCGTCTACCGACTCGCGGCCGGCGATGGCCGCCGACAGCTGCTGGCTCACCCGCGTGCCCAGGTCCTGGAACTCGGGGATGCCGACGAACTGGATGCCGGGGTAGGGCACCGGGTTCGCCATGGCCTTCTGCTGGTTCGCGTCCGCGATCCCGTCCAGCGTGGGCTTCGCGTAGGCCGCGGCGGCCTTGGCGTAGTCCGGGATGTCGTACGTCGACTGGCGCACACCCGGCGGGACGCGGTTCCAGCCGTAGGTCTGGCCGACCTTCTGCACGTACGCCTTGTCGGTCATCCAGGCCATGAACTTCCAGGCCGCGTCCTTGTCCTTGGCGACCTTCGGGATGCCGAGCGCCCAGGTGTAGAGCCAGCCGCTGGCCTGCGTCTTGACGACCGGCGCCGGCGCGTAGCCGGACTTGCCGACGATCTTGCTGCTCGACGGGTCCTCGTTGGTGCCCGCCATGACCGTCGCGTCGTACCACATCGCCGCGTTGCCCTGCGTGTAGCGCGTGCCGCACTCGGAGAACCCGGCGCTGGAGGCGCCGACCTCACCGTGGTCGCGGATCAGGTTGACGTAGAAGTTCGCGGCTTCCTTGAACTCCGGCGACGTCAGCTTGGCGTTCCAGTCCTTGTCGAACCACTGGGCGCCGAAGGTGTTGGCCACCGTCGTGAACGGCGCGAGGCTCTCGCCCCAGCCCGGCTTGCCGCGCAGGCAGATGCCGGCGACGCCGTTGGCCTTGTCGTCGAGCTTCGCGGCGAACTCGGAGATCTGCTGCCACGTCGGCTTGGCCGGCATGGTGATCCCGGCCTTCTCGAAGAGGTCCTTGCGGTAGGCCAGGAACGACGACTCGCCGTAGAACGGCACCGCGTACATCTGGTTCTGGTACGACAGCGACTGCTTGATGCTGGGGATGAAGTCGCCCTCGTCGTAGCCCGGGGTGGCCGCCATGTGCGGTTCGAGGTTCTCGAGCCAGCCGTTGGCCGCCCACTGCGGGGCCTCGTAGTTGCTGATCATCACGACGTCGAACTCGCCGCCCTCGGTGGCGGTCGACGCGGTGATCTTGGCGCGCGCCTGGTTTTCCGGCAGGGAAACGAACTTGAGGTTGATCCCCGTCGCCTTCTCGAACTCCGGGGCGAGGGAGATCGCGTCCTTCATCTGCGGGTTGGACACGATCGCGATGACGAGCGTCGAGTTGCCGGTGCCGAGGGAACCGGCGCCGGCGCAGCCTGTCGCCAGCAGCGACGTCGCCGCGAAGAGGGTGAGGAGCTTACGCACGGCCGCCTCCCGGGAGTACCTGCACCTTGAGGCCCGAGCCGCTGCGCATCTTGGCGAGCGCCTCGGGGTACTGCTCCAGCGGCAACGTGTCCGTGAGCAGTGAATCGGTGTCGATCGCGCCGCTGCCGACGAGGTCGAGCGCGGTGCCGAAGCTGTGCAGCACGGCCATCGAGCCGACGATGGTGATCTCGTCGTTGTAGATGCGGAACGGCGAGAGCGCGACGCGGGCTTCCGCCGGTGCGACGCCGAAGACGAGCAGCCGGCCGCCGCGGCGGATCGAGTCGAACGCGGCTTCGATGGCGGGGGCGGCACCGGTGGCGTCGACGGCGACGTCGAACTTCTCGCCGTTCAGCTCGCTGACGTCTTTCGCGGTGGCGACGGCGCCGAGGCTGGTGGCCCGCGGCAACCGGGCCTCGTTGCGGTCGACCACCGTGACCTGCGCGCCGGACCGCTGCAGCAGCTGCTGCATGATCAGGCCCATGGTGCCGGCGCCGACCACGAGGAAGCGCTCTCCGGCTTCGACGCCGACGCGGCGCACGCCGTGCACCGCGCAGGAGACGGGCTCGACCAGCGCGCCCTGCTCCCAGGTCATCGAGTCCGGCATGCGGTAGCAGGTGGACGACGGGACGGCGACGTATTCGGCGAAGGCGCCGTTGACGGTGTCGCCGGTGGCGCCCCAGTTCGCGCAGAGGTTGCCGTGGCCGGCGCGGCACGGGCCGCAGTAGCCGCAGAACAGCGACGGGTCGACGGCGACGCGGTCGCCGACCTTCCACTCGCCCGGCACGTCCGCGCCGAGCTCGACGATCTCCCCGGCGAACTCGTGCCCGGGGACGATGGGATACGGCGTGGGCGGGAAGTGCCCGTCGGCGATGTGCAGGTCGGTCCCGCAGATCCCGCACGCTCCGACCTTGACGACGACCTGGCGTTCTCCGGGTTTTGGATCGGGCACCTCGCCGACCCTGATCTCACCGGGCCGGTCGACGATGGCGGCACGCATGCCTAGCCCCTTTCTCGCGCTCATATGAGCGGCGGTGACCTATGGCGTCGAGAACATGTGAAGGCATTACAGGACTGACCTCGGTGTTACGTCAACCTTTCCGGCAGATTTCGGGCTATAGTGCTCATATGAGCGCGTCGAAGAAGCTGCCGTCGCTGACTGAAGCGATCCTGCTGGCCACCATCGCCCGGCGCTTCTACGTGCAGGGACGCTCGAAGCTGGAGATCGCCGACGAGTTCGGCGTCAGCCGCTTCAAGGTCGCCCGGATGCTCGACACGGCCAGGGAGTCCGGCCTGGTCAGAGTCGAGTTCTCGCTGCCGGCCCCGGTGGATCTGGCGCTGTCGGACGAGGTGCGTTCGGCGTACGGCCTGGAGCGGGCCCTGGTGCTCGAACGCTCACCCGAGCGCGAACCGCGGGAGGTCGTCCGGGCCAAGATCGGGACCTTGGCGGCGCGGCTGCTGGAGGAGATCGTCCGGCCGAGCGACGTCGTCGGGCTCTCCTGGGCGCGCTCGGTGAACGCGATGACCGAGGCGATCCGGGCGCTGCCGCGGTGCCCGATCGTCCAGCTCTGCGGGGTGCAGGCGGGGATGGACATGCGCGGCCGCTCGGTCGAGACGGTCAGCCGCGTGACGGCGGTGTCCGGCGGCGACGCGTACCCGATCTTCGGCCCGCTGGTGCTGCCGGACCGCCGGACCACGGAGACGCTGCGGCGCCAGCCGGGCATCGCGGAGACGTTCGGGCAGTTCCGGAACCTGACGAAGGCCGTGGTCAGCATCGGCGCGTGGCAGCCGGGCGAGTCGACGGTGTACGACGCGCTGGACGAGGCCGAGCGCGCGGCGATCGCGGCCCGCGGCGCGACGGCGGAGGTCGCGGCCCGGCTGTTCGACGCGTCCGGCAACGCGTTGTCGACGGGCCTGGCCCACCACGTGCTGGCGATCAGCCACGAGGAGCTGACGGCGGTCCCGGAGGTGATCGCCCTGGGCTACAGCCGCCCGAAGGCCGCGGCGGTGGACGCGGTCCTGCGGTCGGGCATGGTCTCGACCCTGATCACCGACGCCGCGGCCGCGGTCCCCCTCCTGGCCCTGGCAGCCAAGAACCCACCCCGCTGAGCCGTGTCGCCCCTCCAATCACGCGAGATGCCTCTCCAATCACGCGTGATGCCCGCCCGATCACGCGAGTTCCGGGTTCCGGCCCTACTCCCGCGGGAGTACTGGCCCCGCGACGGCGTACTCCGGTGGGCGCAGAAGGCGAGTCGCGGGCTCCGGGGCGAAACCCGGGTCGCGCCCGATGTGCCGTCGTTCGCGCTCGGCGAGCCTGGACGGCGTGAAGACTTCCCCGCGCCGGCGCCAAACCGTCGTCTGGCTGCACGTCGTTTCGTCCGTCGCCTGGATGAGCCAGGCCCTCGCCCTCGTCGTGCTGATGGCGTCGGGTGCGCCGTCGATGGCCGACCGGCTCGACTCCGTCCTGCTCGCGCCGATGGCGAACGTCTCCGCCTTCACCGGCCTGCTGCTCGCCGGCGCGACCGCGTGGGGCTACACCCGGCATTGGTGGGTGCTCACGAAGTTCGCTCTGACGCTGATCCAGCTCTACGCCGGGATCTTCCTGCTCTCCCCCGCGCTCCGCGACTCCGCGGACACCCAGACCGTCGCCTGGCCGCAGATCGCCGGAGCGTCACTGATGGCGAGCGCACTTTCGTTCCAGGCCTGGCTCTCGATCGCGAAGCCGTGGAAGAAGACGCCGTGGTCCCCGGCCGCGAAGCCACCGACCGCACCGACCTGGGTCTTCGTGGCCGGAGTGACGGCGCCGGTGTTCGACGTCGTCGCCGGGATCCTCGCCGGCTACCCGCTGCCCGCGTTGTCGCTGGTCATGCTGATCGTGCTCGGTCTTCAGCGGCGACGTCTGGCGCACCCCGCCGCCGGGCCTCGCGGTCCCGCTGTGCGGTGACGACCCGGCGGCGTTCGTCATCGCCCCGGCCGGGTGACAACGGCCCGGCGAGCCCCGCCGTCAGAGGCCGTACTCGATGGCCGTGGCGTCGGTCCCGTACTCGACCGGCGTGGGTACCAGCGCGTACTCCACCATCGAGGCGGCCGACGCCGCCGGGGCGACGCCCAAGACCACCGCGCCGGCGACGAAGATCCCGGCCAGCAACCGCTTCACCATGGTCCCTCCCAGATTCGACGAGCCTCCACGCTAACCCCGGAACCGCCCTACCCGGCGACGATTGCGCCGTTGAGCGCACCGACTGCGGCCACGTTGCCGGACGCCAGATCCGCCACCCGGGCGCGGGCCGGCGCGCCACCCCGCGGCACCAGCGTCACCGTCCCGCCGGCCAGGTCCGTGACCAGCGTGCTCAACGTCATCAGGTCGTCGCCCCCGGTGGCGTTCCGGTACACGCGGCCGGTCAGCTCCGAGACCAGCCACCGCGCGTCCGGCACCGGCGGCGCCAGGTGCGCGCACACCTCGGCGCGTCGCAGGCTCTCCTCCGAAGCCGCGTCCAACGTGGGCGACAGCCGGCGGAAGTGGTTGGTGTGCCAGGAAAGCCCACTGTCCACGGTGGTCACCGAGGTCTCGTCCCCGGCCTTCTCGACCACCGTCACGGCCGGCGAGCCGACCTGACCCATCGTGTACGCGAACCCGCCCGCCGTGGTGCGGGAACGCAGCACCGACACCGCCTCCGCCACCGTGGTGGCCCGCTGCAAGGACCGCGCGACGAAGTGCCGGCCGGCGCACGGCGACGGCGCCACCACGTTCACGCTGTCGATCCCCCACACCAGTCCGTGCGTGGTCAGCGTGAACGTGTTCGCCGGCAGGAAACCCGGGTACCACCAGACGCACACCCCGGGCTCGCCGTCGATCAGCAGCGTCAGCAGGCGCCCGATCCCGTCGAATACCGGGGCGCCGTCCTCGTTGTGGCCGAGCAGGAACGGCGCCCACGCCAGGTCCGTGCAACCCGTGCCGTCGCCCGCGCCGAGGTCGCCGCGCAGGTTGGCCAGCAGCAGGTCGTCGAACGGCACCCCGGCGCCCTCGGCCAGCGCCGTCAGCTCGGCGTAGGCGTCCGGGTGCTCGACCTGGGACGCCGATTCGACGGCCCGGAACAGCACCGGCGACCGTCGCGACCGCGCGGTGACCGGCCAGTCCGGCAGTCCGTCGAGGACGGTCCGGATGTCCGCGGCGGCGTACGCGCCCAGCTCCCGGAAAGCGGCTTCCCGCGGTCCGCTGACGACCGTCCAGCGCACGTCGCCGATCCGGTGCTCCCGCACTGTCGCCACCATGTGATCACGATGACTGAGCGGTCAGTGAATCGCAACGGTCAGTGGGCGCCCACTTCGGTCACGTGGACCACCGCCGACCCGGCTTCGTCGGACGCGGCCAGGTCGACCTCCGCGCTGATGCCCCAGTCGTGGTCGCCCGCCGGGTCGTCGAAGATCTGGCGGACCTTCCAGACGTCCGGCTCCTGCTCGATGATCAGCAGCGCCGGCCCGCGCGCGTCCGGGCCGGTGCCCAGCGTGTCGTACTCCTCGAAGTAGCCCACGATCGCGTCTTCCCACGCTTCGGCGTCCCAGCCGGACGCCGCGTCCAGCTCGCCGAGCGGGAACCACGCCCGCCGCGCGAACAGCTCGACCCGGCGGAACAGCTCGTTGCGCACCAGCACGCGGAACGCGCGCTCGTTGCGCGTGACACCCGGCGGCACGGACGGCTGCCGCACCACGACCTCGCCCTCCTCGCCCGGGTGACGCAGGGCTTCCCACTCGTCCAAGAGACTCGAGTCGACCTGCCGGACGAGCTCGCCGAGCCATTCGATGAGGTCCTGCAGCGGTTCGGTCTTCGCCTCGTCGGGCACCGTGTGGCGCAGCGCGTCGTAGACGTCCGCGAGGTAGCGCAGCACCAGCCCTTCCGAGCGGGCGAGCTGGTAGAAGCCGATGTACTCGACGAAGTTCATCGCGCGCTCGTACATGTCGCGCACCACGGACTTCGGCGAGAGCTCGTAGTCGTCGACCCACGGGTGGCCCTGCCGGTAGCTGTGGAACGCGCCCTGCAGCAGCTCCTCCAGCGGCTTCGGGTACGTGACGTTCTCGAGCAGCTCCATCCGCTCGTCGTACTCGATGCCTTCGGCCTTCATCGCGTTGACGGCCTCGCCGCGCGCCTTGAACTGCTGCTGCGACAGCACCGGCCGCGGGTTGTCCACAGTGGATTCCACAGTGGACACGACGTCGAGCGGGTAGCTCGGCGACTCCAGGTCGAACAGGTCGATCGCGGCCAGCGCGAACGGCGAAAGCGGCTGGTTGAGCGCGAAGTCGAACTGCAGGTCGACGGTGAGCCGGATGATCCGGCCCTGCTCGTCCGGTTCGGACAGCCGCTCGACGACACCGGCGGCGAGCAGCGCGCGGTAGATCGCGATGGCGCGCAGGATGAGCTTGCGCTGCGACGCCCGGTCCTCGTGGTTGTCCTCCAGCAGGTGACGCATGGAGTCGAACGCGTTGCCCGGCCGCGAGATCACGTTGAGCAGCATCGAGTGCGTGACCTTGAAGCTCGACGTCAGCGGCTCGGGGTCGGCCGCGATCAGCCGGTCGAACGTGCTCTCGGTCCAGTTGACGAAGCCCTCCGGCGCCTTCTTCCGGACGATCTTCTTTTTCTTCTTCGGGTCGTCGCCGGCCTTTTCGAGGGCCTTCGCGTTCTCGACGACGTGGTCGGGCGCCTGCACGACGACGTAGCCGTCGGTGTCGTAGCCCGCGCGCCCGGCGCGGCCGGCGATCTGGTGGAACTCGCGCGCCTTGAGGTGGCGCTGGCGGACGCCGTCGTACTTGGTCAGCGCGGAGAAGACCACCGTCCTGATTGGTACGTTGATGCCGACGCCGAGGGTGTCGGTCCCGCAGATCACCTTGAGCAGCCCGGACTGGGCGAGGGTCTCGACCAGTCGCCGGTACTTGGGCAGCATCCCGGCGTGGTGGACACCGATGCCGTGGCGGACCAGCCGCGAGAGCGTCTTGCCGAAGCCGGCGGCGAACCGGAAGTCGCCGATCAGGTCCGCGATGGCTTCCTTCTCGGCCTTCGACGTGACGTTGATGCTCATCAGCGTCTGCGCCCGCTCGATGGCCGCGGCCTGCGAGAAGTGCACGACGTAGACCGGCGCCTGGCCGCCGTTGAGCAGCTCGGACATCGTCTCGTGCAACGGCGTGAGCGCGTACCGGAAGGTCAGCGGCACCGGGCGCTGCGCCGACGTGACGACGGCGGTCGGCTTGCCGGTGCGGCGCGTGAGGTCCTTCTCGAAGAAGGACACGTCGCCCAGGGTCGCCGACATCAGGACGAACTGGGCCTTGGGCAGCTCGAGGATCGGCACCTGCCACGCCCAGCCGCGGTCGGGCTCGGAGTAGAAGTGGAACTCGTCGGCGACGACCTGCCCGACGGGGGCGTCGGCACCGAACCGCAACGCGATGTTCGCCAGGATTTCGGCCGTGCAGCAGATGATCGGCGCGTCCGGGTTGACGCTGGAGTCGCCGGTCATCATCCCGACGTTGTCCGCGCCGAAGATCTCGATGAGCTGGAAGAACTTCTCCGACACGAGGGCTTTGATGGGCGCGGTGTAGTAGCTGCGGCGGCCCTGGGCGAGCGCGGTGAAGTGCGCCCCGACGGCGACGAGGCTCTTCCCGGAGCCGGTCGGCGTCGAGAGGATGACGTTCGATCCGGAGACGACCTCCATCACCGCCTCCTCCTGCGCCGGGTACAGCTCGATGCCCCGTTCGGCCGTCCAGGTCGTGAACGCTTCGAAGAGGGCGTCGGGGTCGGGATCCGCAGGCAGGAGGTCTGTGAGAGTCATCAGACGTCCATCGTGCCATCCGCTCGTCGCAAAGTCGGCAGGGGCGATCGCATCGCGCGTGGTAAACCCGTAGGCTTCGCGTTACCGCGCACCGACCGGGGGATACATTCGGTCTCGCGCGCACACGGGCGGTACTCCGGAGGGCTTTGGAATGGCACAGGACATCATCCCGATCGAACTCGGGCTGCCGCAGGGCGACGTCGTCACCCTGTGGGCCCCGCGCTGGCGGGAGGACGGCGAGGAGTGGGAAGCGTTCCTCGGCGACGAGGACGACCTGTACGCCTTCCCGGACGCCGCGCACCTGGCCGCCTTCGTCCGCACGTCCGAGCGGCACGACCTGCTCGACCACCCGGCCTGGGACGCCGTGCCGTCGCTGAACGTGCCGGAGCTGATCCCGGACGAGGACCACACCTACGACCTCGTCGGCGTGCCGGAGCTCGTCGCCGAGGAGCCGGACGTCTGGCACATCGCGGAGCTGGCCGAGATCGTCGGCATCGTGCGTTCGCTGGCCGACGTCTGCGACCTCGAAGAGGTGCACGAGATCCTCGACTCGACCGAGGGCTTCTCACTGCTCGACCAGGGCACCCTCCCGTTCACCGGGAGCGTCGGCGTCCAGGTCTGGAACGACCTCTCCGAGACCGTGTCGCAGAAGTGGGACACCGTGCTCGACGCGATCGACGGCCTGGTGACCGCGCCGGACGTCGACGAGAAGATCCTGGAGCAGACCGCCGAGGAGCTGGCGGCGTTCCACGAGGAGTCCGCGGAGGCCGAAGCCGGCGCCGAGGGCGAAGAGGACCTCGAGGCGATCGACTCCGCCGACTCGGACGACGAGGACGACGAAGACGAGGAAGAGGGCCCGGTCGGTTTCTGGGCCGAGGTCGGCATCGACCCGATCAAGATCATCACGTCGGGCGCGGAGTACTACACGCTGCGCTGCTACCTCGACGACTCGCCGGTGTTCCTCGGCAGCGAGGGCGAGATCGACGTGTTCACGTCGGAGAAGGCGCTGGCCCGCGCGCTGGCCGACGGCAAGGACCTTGCCGACACGGACCTCGCGGACGTGTCCACGTGGGACGAAGTACTGGCGAAGGCGACGGCGGGCGAGCTCGAGGTCGAGGTCGACACCGAGAACACGTACGTCCTGACGGGCCTGGACGCGGACATCGCGGAGGGCCCGGAGGCGATCGACCCGACGCAGCTGGAGCTGGCGGTCGAGCTGATCACGGACGCGGCGGACTGGGCCGGCGACGACTCGGCCGAGACGGCCCTGGCGGGCAACGAAAGCCTGGGCTGGCTGGTGTCGTTCGTGCTCCGCCCCGACCCGACGCGCCTCGAGCCGTCCGCGCCGTTCGACGCGGAGCAGAGCGCGTGGCGGAAGCTCGTCGAGGGCTTCGAGAACCGCCTGACGGTGGCTTGAGTTTTGGTATGACGAAGGCCGCCTCCCGAGGTTGGGGAGGCGGCCTTCGTCGTGTCGTCCAGCCAGGTACGCGAGTCGTCCAGCCAGGTACGCAACTCACGGGAGTGAACGGACGACACGCGTACTCCGGCGGACGACACGCGTACTCAGCTGGACGACACGTCAGTCAGGGCGCTCCGCTCGGACCGGGACCACCAGCACTGCCAGTGCCGGGAAGATCGCCGCCACGCAGAACGCCAGTGCGTACCTGCTGTCGCCGATCACCAGGCCCAGCAGGGGTGGGGTCAGTGAGGCCGCGATGTTCTGGCCCGTGTTCTGCGTCCCCATCGCGCGGCCCGACCACGCCAGGCCCGCCAGCTCCGCCGACGCCGTGAAGCCCAGCCCGTTGTCGGCCACCGTGATGATCCCCGCCAAGGCCAGCGCCAGCAGGACCAGCCACAGCCACGAGGCATCGCCCAGCGCCACCAGGAGCATGACGAGACAGCTGGCGAAAGCCAGCTGACGCATCGGGCGCAGGCGGCTGCCGACCCGGTCGGACCACCAGCCCGAGCCGAGCCGGCCCGCGGCGCCCAGCACCTGGACCACCGCCAGGAACCAGCCCGCGGCCAGCGGACTCCAGTGGTGCACCCCCACCAGGTACACGGGCGCGAACGCCGACACCGCGAACTGCGGCACCACCAGCAACGCGCTCGCGCCGTGGACCCGCCACAGCGTCGCGTGCCGGTACGGCGAGGGCGGTTTCGAACCGCCGGAAGCAGCAGGCGGCCGCGGCGGGTCCTTGACCAGCCACGCCACCAGCAGCGCGACGGCGATCGCCAGCCCGGCCGGCAGCAGGATGGCCGCCCGGAAGCCGTAGTGCGCGGCCAGCGGCGGCAGCCCGAGCGCCGCGACGCCGACGCCGAGCGGCTGGGCCGTCTGGCGGATGCCCATGGCGACCCCGCGCTCGGACTTCGCGAACCAGCCCATCACGACGCGACCGCTCGCCGCGTTCACCGAAGCCGTACACGCTCCGGCCGCCAGGAACACACCAAAGAGAAGCCCGACCGGGTGAGTTCCTACCCCGGCGTACACCAGGAGTAACCCCGACGCCCCCAGTCCGAGCGCCATGATCAGACGCTCTCCGTAACGGTCCGCAGCCGCGCCCCACACGATCAGGGTGAACAACAGGCCGATGCTCGGTGCCGCGACGACCGTGCCGGCCTGTGCCAGGGACAGCCCTTCCTGGTCCCGCATGACCGGGACCAGGAACGGGATGCCGTAGAGGAACGAACAGCTCGCGGTCTGCGCGGCGAGGCCGAGCGCGAGGATGAGCCATCGTCGTGAACTCGCCTGCACCTGCTCGACCGAACCGTCCGCGACCTGCGCCATCGTCGTCACCGTCTCAAGATATGAGAACAACTTCCTATATGGTGAACGATAGTTGGCATGGCTAAGGACCGCAAGCACCCAACGGAGGGCAGCGCGGACGTCAGCTCAGTGCGGCGTACCCGGGCTTGATGACGTCGTCGATCAGCGCGAGCCGGGCGTCGAAATCGATGAACGCGGATTTCATCGCGTTGATCGTGAACCACCGGAAGTCGTCGAGGTCATACCCGAAGGTCTCGTGCAGCGCGGCGAATTCGCTGGTCATCGTGCATCCGCTCATCAGCCGGTTGTCCGTGTTCACGGTCACCCGGAAGCGCAGCCGCTTGAGCAGGGCGAGCGGGTGCTCGGCGATCGAGCGGACGGTGCCTGTTTGGACGTTCGACGACGGGCAGATCTCCAGGGGGATCCTTCGGTCGCGGACATACGCGGCCAACCGTCCAAGGTGGACCGTCCCGTCCGCGTCGGTCTTGACGTCCTCGACGATCCGCACGCCGTGCCCGAGCCGCTCGGCCCCGCAGTGCTGAATCGCCTCCCAAATGGACGGAAGTCCGAATGCCTCGCCGGCGTGAATGGTGAAATGCGCATTGTTCTGCCGCAAATACTCGAAAGCGTCGAGATTGCGGGTCGGCGGGAATCCGTCCTCGGGTCCGGCGATGTCGAACCCGACGACGCCGGCGTCGCGGTAGCGGACCGCCAGGTTCGCGATCTCGAGGGCCCGGGCGTGCTGGCGCATCGCGCAGAGCAACGTCCCGACGCGGATCGAACCGCCGTTCGCGGCCACGCGCCGTGTGCCCTCCGTGAACCCCGCCTGGACAGCCTCGACCACCGCATCGAGTGACAGACCGCGTTCGACGAACAACTCCGGTGCGTAGCGCACCTCGGCGTAGACGACGCCGTCGGCGGCCAGGTCCTCCACCGCCTCCGCGGCAACCCTGACCAGGGATTCCTCCGTTTGCATCACTCCGCACGTGTGCGCGAAGGTCTCGAGGTAGGACACGAGTGAGCCGGAATCGGCCGCACGGCGGAACCAGCTGCCCAGCTCGGCCGGATCGCTGGTGGGCAGACCGGCATAACCGGAGGCCTCGGCGAGCTCGGCGACGGTCGCCGGCCGGAGCCCGCCGTCGAGGTGGTCGTGCAGGAGGACCTTCGGCGCGCGGCGGAGTGTCTCGCTGGTCAGAACAGGGCTTTCGTCAGGCATCCCCCAACGGTAACCTCGTTGTCATTCCCCTACATGGCCGTAACTCTCAGGCTCTGGTCAACGCTCAGCGTTGACGATCATGCGACGAATCGGCCATCCGGGGGCAGCCTCCGTAATACACGCTTCACGGGGGCCATACGCACAGCAATTTCGCAATCGTTAAGCTTCGTGGCACGTCCCTCCATTTCCCCGCCGACGAAGGACACACAGCAGTGACCACTGACAACCACATTGCCGCCCCGTCCTTCGACCGGATGCGCAACATGCTGGTGCGCGCGGCCGAAGTGCGTGAGAGCGAGCAGCAGCAGATCTTCGACGCGCTCGACGACATCTACGCCCGCCTCGCGCCGGTGGACTCGCTGGGCGCGGTCCGCAAGCGGCTCTCCGAGATGCCCGACCGCACCGAGGTCAGCGTCCTGGCCGAGCGCCTCGACGAGACGATGTCCCGGCTCGAGGCCCAGGACAACGCGATCGCCGCGCTGACCCGCGCCGTCGAGAGCATCGTCGACAAGCTGGCCAAGCCGTTCGCGCAGCTCGACGGCCGGCTCGACGGCATGGCCGCCCGCTTCGAGGGCGTCGCGGGCCGGATGGACGGACTCGAGGACAAGCTCCAGAACATCCACCGCCGGATCGACGAGGTCGGCAGCCACCTCGACAAGCAGGACGCGAAGCTCGACTCGATCCCGCAGTCGGTGCACGGCCCGGTCCGCGAGCGGATCGAGCAGGCCGAGGCCTCGCTGCGCGAGCGCGTCGACCACGCCGACCACGAACTGCGGGGCAAGGTCGACGAGCTGAGCCGCACCACGCAGGAGCGCATCGGCGAGCTGGACCGCGTCACCGGCGAGCGGATCGGCGCGAACACCGAGGCGCTCAAGGTCGCGCTGACCGAGACCGGCGAGATGATCGACGCTTCGGACCGCCTGGAGAAGCTGGGTGGCCGGCTCGAGAAGGTCACCACCCGGCTCGACGAGCTGGCCGGCCGCCTCGACAAGGTGGAGGACGGCTTCCTCTCCGGCATCGGCGACCTCGACGGCGCGCTCAAGGCCGGGCTGTCGAAGGTCGAGGGCACGCTGTCCAAGCAGCCGGACACCGACTCGGTCGACACGCTGGTCCGCAAGAGCAACGACGAGAGCGTCCGCCGCATCGGCGGCCAGCTCGACGAGGCGATGGCGACGTTCGCGGAGCTGATGCTCGGCGGCGGCCCGACGGTCCAGCAGATCGCCCCGCCCCCACCGGCCCCGCGCCAGCCGCGACGCAGCTCGCGCAACGGCCGTGCACCGAAGCCGGCCGACGCGAAGGCCAAGCCGGGCGAAGGCGCGGAAGAAGCCACGGAGTAACTCAGCTACGCGAAGAGGCCCCCGCCGGATCCCGGCGGGGGCCTCTTCATGCTTCAGACGTCACTCAGTCGGGTGATCATCTTCGCGATGATCATCACACCTTGCCGCGGATCGTCTCCCGGACGATCGGGCCCGGCTCGGGCGCTTCCGAAGCGACCGTGAAGCCGCCTTCGAGCGCGGCCAAGGCCGCCGGGACCGCTTCCGGGGTGTCCGTGTGCAACTCCAGCAGCGGCTCACCCTCGGTGACGCGGGAGCCGGGCTTGGCCAGGCACAGGATGCCCGCCGCGGCCTGAACCGGATCCTCCTTGCGGGCCCGGCCCGCGCCGAGCCGCCATGCCGCGACGCCCACCGCGTAGGCGTCCAGCGAAGCCAGCACGCCCGACGCGGGCGCGGTGACCATGTGGACGTGCGACGGCGTCGGCAGTGGCGCCGAAGGGTCGCCGCCCTGGGCGGAGATCATCCGGCACCACGTCTCGTACGCCTCACCGGAAGCCAGCACCGCGGCCGGGTCGACGTCGAGACCGGCCAGCGCGAGCATCTCCCGCGCCAAGGCGAGCGTCAGCTCCACGACGTCCGCGGGGCCACCGCCCTGAAGCACGGAAACCGACTCCGCGACCTCGACGGCGTTCCCGACCGCGCGCCCCAGCGGGACGTTCATGTCGGTCAGCAGCGCCGTCGTCGGGACGCCGTGGTCGACGCCGATCGACGTCAACGTCGCGGCCAGGGTTCGGGCCTGCTCAAGGGACTTCATGAACGCGCCCGACCCGAACTTGACGTCCAGGACCAGCCCGGACGCGCCTTCGGCGATCTTCTTGCTCATGATCGAGCTGGCGATCAGCGGGATGGATTCCACAGTGGACGTCACGTCCCGCAGCGCGTACAGCTTCTTGTCCGCCGGGGCGAGCCCGGACGTCGCCGCGCAGACCACCGCGCCGACGTCCTCCAGCTGCGCCTGGATTTCCGAAGTGGACAGTGCCGCGCGCCAGCCCGGGATGGACTCCAGCTTGTCGAGCGTCCCGCCGGTGTGCCCGAGCCCGCGCCCGGACAGCTGCGGTACGGCCGCGCCGCACGCGGCCACCAGAGGTGCCAGCGGCAGCGTGATCTTGTCGCCGACCCCGCCCGTCGAGTGCTTGTCGACCGTCGGCCGCGACACGTCCAGCGAGAGCCGCTCCCCCGAGTTGATCATCGCGCCGGTCCAGCGCGAGATCTCGTCGGAATCCATGCCTCGCAAGAAGATCGCCATCGCCAGCGCCGACATCTGCTCTTCGGCCACAACGCCGTGCGTGTACGCGTCGACGACCCAGTCGATCTGCTCGTCCGAGAGCCGGCCGCCGTCCCGCTTGGTGCGGATGACGTCGACCGCCGCGAAGCCGGTCACGGCAGGTCGTCCGGGCCGAAGGCGTCCGGCAGCACGTCCGACATCGGCAGGATGCCGCTGGGCGTGTCCACCAGGCACGCGGAACCGCCCAGCTCGAACAGGATCTGCCGGCACCGGCCACACGGCATCAGCAGGTCACCGGCACCGCTGCGGCACGCGACGGCCACGAGACGCCCGCCGCCGGACAGCCGCAGCTGCCCGGCCATCGTGCACTCGGCGCAGAGCCCGAGCCCGTAGGACGCGTTCTCGACGTTGCACCCGGTGACCACACGCCCGTCGTCGACGATCCCGGCGACGCCGACGTGCAGACCCGAATAAGGCGCGTACGCATGGGAAGCCGCTTCGATGGCCTGGGAACGTAGCGCATCCCAGTCCACAGAGGACACAGCAGACATCAGTCCTCACCCCGCCGGTACGGCTGCCCGTCGGCCTTCGGCGGCCGCAGCCGCTGCGAAGCCACCGCCAGCACGATCAACGTCACGAAGTGCGCGGTGTACGGGATCAGGTCGGACGGCAGCGTGTCGTTCGACCAGTAGATCAGGTACAGCACGCCGGCACCGACGACACCGAGCCCCGCCGCGATCCACTGACGGCGGAACAGCTGCACGACGACGATCACGGCGACCAGGATCACCGCGCCGTACAGCAGCGCGAGCACCGCTTCGCCGCCACCGGCGAGCTGCAGGCCGTCCGCGTAGCCGAACAGCGCCGCGCCGCCGAGCAGGCCGCCCGGCCGCCAGTTGCCGAAGATCATCGCCGCGAGGCCGATGTATCCGCGGCCGTTGGTCTGGTTCTCCAGGTAGTCCGCGCCACCGCGCAGCAGCACCAGCGACGCGCCACCCATGCCGGCCAGCGCGCCGGAGATCAGCATCGCGATGTACTTGTGCCGGTAGACGTTGACGCCGAGGGACTCCGCGGCCACCGGGTTCTCGCCGCACGACCGCAGCCGCAGGCCGAACCGCGTGCGCCAGAGCACCCAGAAGCTCAGCGGCACCAGCAGGATCGCGATCATCGTCAGCGGGGCCACCTCGGTGACCAGGCCGCGCAGGATGCCGGCGACGTCGGAGATGCCGACGCGCTGCTCCTTCTCCAGGTCGCCGAGCCAGTCCGAGAGACCGCTCGCCGAGTAGGTGTCGAACTTCGGCACCACCGGCGACTGCCGCGGGTTGCCGGAGATCGGCGCGAAGATCAGGTTCGCCAGGTACTTCGTGACACCCAGGCCGAGCAGGTTGATCGCGACGCCGGAGACGATGTGGTTGACGTTGAACGTCACCGTCGCCACCGCGTGCAGCAGCCCGCCGAGCGCGCCGAAGACGATCGCGGCGATCAGGCCGGCCCACACGCCGCCGTTGTACGAACCCCAAGCGGCGCCCCAGGTCCCGAGGATCATCATGCCCTCGAGACCGATGTTGACGACGCCCGCGCGTTCGGCCCAAAGGCCGCCCAGTGCGCAGAGCAGGATCGGCAGGGCGAGGCGCAACGCCGTCGACGCGGTGTTCGACGACGTCAGGGCGGCGACGCCGGTGGAGTACGACGCCGTCGAGACGACGGCGATGGCGATCACGGCCCAGATGACCCCGCGGAGCCAGCCGGGGATCCGGGACCGCTTGCGGTGCACGGGCATCGTGCCGGGGCTGCCGGCGTCGGGCCGGGAAACGTCGGTGACGGCCATCAGACGGCACCTCCCCCGGCGACCGAAGAAGCCTTGCCGGCGAGCGCGCGCCCGACTCTGCGTTGTTCGGCGGCCAGGTCGGCCCGGCGCACGACCTCGTACGCCACGACGACCGACAGCACGATGATGCCCTGCATGATCGTCGCGATCTCCTTGGACACGTTGATCTGCTCCAGCGACACCGCGGAGCTGTCGAGGAACGCCCACAGCAGCGCGCCGAGCGCGATGCCGCCGGGGTGGTTGCGGCCGAGCAGCGCGACGGCGATCCCGGTGAAGCCGTACATCTGGGTCGCGGTGATGCCGTAGGTGTAGTCGCGGCCGAGCAGCTCCGGCATCGCGACCAGGCCGGCGACACCGCCGGAAAGCAGCATCGCGATCAGCGTCATCTTCTTGGCGTTGACCCCGCCGGCCGCGGCCGCCGTGGTCGACTCGCCGGACGCCTTGAGCTCGAAGCCGAACCGCGTGCGGTTGAGCATGAACCAGTAGGCGCCGCCGACGATCGCGGCGATGAAGACGAACCCGAAGAGCGTGCCCGAGCCGAGCGGGATGCCCGGGATCCGGCCCGAGGGCTCGATGACGCGGGTGCCGATGTTGTTGCCGGTCTGCACGCCGAACTGGTCGGCGTTGATGAGGAAGGCGATGATGCCGGCGACGATCGCGTTGAGCATGATCGTCGAGATGACCTCGCTGACCCCGCGGGTCACCTTGAGGATCGCCGGGACCGCCGCGTAGGCCATGCCCGCCACGACCGCGATCACCAGGATCGCGATGACGTGGATGACCGGCGGCAGCTTCAGCGCGCCGCCCGCGATGGCGGCGATGACCGCGGCGAACCGGTACTGGCCCTCGACCCCGATGTTGAAGAGGTTCATCTGGAAGCCGATGGCGACCGCGAGCCCGGACAGGTAGTACACGGTCGCGAGGTTCACGGTGTCGACGGCGGTCGAGCCCTTGAACATCTGGCCGATCATGGTGCCGTACGCCTGCAGCGGATCGGCCCCCGAGATGATCAGCGCGATCGCCGACAGCAGCACGGCGAACACGATCGCCAGCAGCGGCGGCAGCAGTTTCGTGCGCCAGGAGGTCATTCTTCGTCACCCTCTCCGGCGCCGGTCATCGCCGAACCCAGTTCCTGCGGCGTCACGGTGGCGGGGTCGGCCTCGCTGACGAGGCGCCCGCGCAGCATGACCCGGATCGTGTCGGACAGGCCGATCAGCTCGTCGAGGTCGGCGGAGATCAGCAGCACCGCGAGGCCGGCGGACCGGGCCTGGCGGATGTTTTCCCAGATCAGCGCCTGCGCGCCGACGTCGACACCGCGAGTCGGGTGCGACGCGATCAGCAGCACCGGGTTGCCGGACAGCTCGCGCCCGACGATCAGCTTCTGCTGGTTGCCGCCCGAGAGCGCCGCGGCCGGGACGTCGATCCCCGGCGTGCGGACGTCGTAGTCGCGCACGATCCGTTCGGTGTCCGCGCGGGCGCCGGCGATGTCGAGCAGCTGGCCCTTGGAGACCGGCTCGCGGGTCTGGTAACCGAGGATCCGGTTGACCCACAACGGTTGCGTGAGCAGCAGGCTGTGCCGGGTGCGGTCCTCGGCGATGTAGCCGATGCCGGCTTCGCGCCGCGCCAGCGTGCCCGCCTTGGTGAGGTCGCGGGCCTTGTCGTCGGCGTCGACCAGCTCGATCTTCCCGCCGGACGGCTTCCGCATGCCCATGATGGTTTCGACGAGCTCGGTCTGGCCGTTGCCCTCGACGCCGGCGACGCCGAGCACCTCGCCCGCGCGCACGGTGAAGGTGACGTCGTCGAGCGCGTTGCGGTCCGAGCCCTCGGCGCCCAGCGTGAGTCCGGTCAGCCGCAGCACCGCGCGGTCGGTGACGGTGGACTCGCGGGTCTCCGGGCTGGGCAGCTCCGAGCCGACCATCATCTCCGCGAGCTGGCGGGAGGTGATGGTCTTCGGGTCGGCGGTGCCGACGGTGGTGCCACGCCGGATGACCGTGACGGTGTCGGCGATCGCGCGGACCTCATCGAGCTTGTGCGAGATGAAGAGGAACGTGTAGCCGTCGGCCTTCATCTCCCGGACGGTCGCGAACAGCGCGTCGACCTCCTGCGGCACGAGCACCGCGGTGGGCTCGTCCAGGATGATGATCTTCGCCCCGCGGTAGAGCACCTTGACGATCTCGACGCGCTGGCGGTCGGCGACGCCGAGCTCTTCGAGCAGCGTGTCCGGCTTGGCGTGCAGGCCGGTCCGCTGGGCGAGCTCGGCCAGCCGGGCGCGGGCGGCGCGGCCGATGCCGTGCAGCGCCTCGGCGCCGAGGAAGACGTTCTCGCCGACCGTGAGGTTGTCGGCCAGCATGAAGTGCTGGTGCACCATGCCGATGCCGGCGCGGATGGCGTCCTGCGGGTTGCGCAGTCTCACCTCGTCGCCGTTGATCGCGATCGTGCCCTCGTCCGGCGGCTGCATGCCGTAGAGGATCTTCATCAGGGTGGACTTGCCGGCGCCGTTCTCGCCACAGATGGCGTGCACCTCGCCCGCGGCGACGGTGAGGTTGACGTCGGAGTTGGCCACCACACCCGGGAACCGTTTGGTGATCCCGGTCAGCTGGACGGCGGGGGCGCCCCGGTCGGGGACGGCCTCGGCCGGGGCCTCGGCAGTGCTCATGGGCGGGAGAATTCCATATCTCTTAAACGCGTGAGGGGCCCGGAGGAAAATTCCTCCGAGCCCCGACGCGTTGTGAGTTACTTCTGCGGCTTGTCCGAAACGGTGATCGCGCCCGAGATGATCTGGGCCTTGTAGCCGTCCAGGACGTCCTTGATGTCGTCGACCTTGCCACCGGAGGTGGAGTAGCCGACGCCGTCGACCTTGAGGTCGAACCGCTTCGGCAGGCCGGTCAGGTCGCCCTTGGCGACGGCCGAGATGTAGTCGAACACCGCGACGTCGACCCGCTTGAGCATGGACGTGATGATGACGTCCTTGTCGGCCTCGACGGTCTTCTGGTTGTACTGGTCGGAGTCGACCCCGATGGCCAGCGCGTTGCCGGCCTTGGCGGCGTCGAAGACACCCTTACCGGAAGCGCCGGCGGCGTGGTAGATCACGTCCGCGCCCTTGGCGATCTCGGCCGCGGCCTTCGCGTTGCCCTTCGGCGGGTCCTGGAACCCGGAGAAGTCACCGGCCGGCGTGAGGTACTCGTCTTCGATCTTGATCTTGGACGAAACCGTCTTCGCGCCCTGCAGGAAGCCGGCCTCGAACTTCTGGATCAGCGGGGTGTTGACGCCGCCGACGAAGCCGATGTGGCAGCTCTTGCTCTTGTACGCGGCGGCGACGCCGGCCAGGAACGAGCCCTGCTCCTCGGCGAAGACCAGCGGCGTGACGTTCGCCAGCGTGATCGAGTCGTCGTCGACGATCGCGAACTTGGTGTTCGGGTACTTCGCGGCGATGATCTTGACCGACGGCGCGTAGGCGAAGCCGACCGCGACGATCGGGTTCAGACCCGACGAGGCCATCTGGTCGAGGCGCTGCTGCTTGGCCGACTCGGCCTCGCTGGCGGAGGCGGTGCTCTCGTTGACCGTCGTCACGCCCAGCTCGGACTTCGCCTTGTCGGTACCCGCGGCGGCGGCGTCGTTGAACGACGCGTCACCCCGGCCGCCGACGTCGAAGGCCAGGCCGATCTTCAGCTTGCTGCCGTCGACCTTGCCCCCGGCGGCGGCACTGCTCGACGCGGCCGCGGGCGCGGCGGGCGGCTTCTGCGCGGTGACGCAGTCCGAACCACCCGACGAAGGCGCGGCGCTGTTGTTGCTGCTACCACCGCTCGAGTCCTTGGCGCACCCGGCCAGGGTGAGCACCCCGGCCATGGCCACGGCGGCCAGCGCGGTTCCACGCATGCGACGCAACGTGAGTCTCCCTCCCCGCTGATCCAGCGGATGGTCAAGGGCACGACCTGGCCCACTGCCAAGTCGACCGCCAGACCGTACCCAACGGACAGGAATGCGCCATAGGAACGGCACGCTACGTAACACAAACGTTTACTCACGAGTCGCGCGTGCGACCGGACGTGCACCCACAGTGATCAAATGACTCACGGTGCGCAGCTTTCGGCGGAGTCCGAGGCTGCGGCACGGCCGAAATACCGGTTTGTGTCACTGAGTGTGCCGGTCCGGCCGAGGAGTGGGCCAGGCCGGTCACTCTGTGAGATGACGGGGTTCAGGCACAGGTGAGCCGGGCGGCGGCCCAATCGCCGCGGTCGTAGGAGTTCCCGTCGCCGCCGTCGGTGATCACCAGCCGCAGGTACTGGGCGCCGTGCAGGTCGGCGGCCACGGGCAGCGCCGGGTCCTGCCAGGTCCGGACGCCCGTCGCGGCCGCTCGGACGCCGTCCGCGTAGATCTCGAACGTCACCGAGCCCTGCTTGTTCGTCGCCTCGCGTTCGTCGTCGACGCCGACGTCCGCGGTGAACGTCGCGCACCGGCCGCCCAGGTAGAAGACGACTTCGCTGGGCGCGTGCGCTCCCAGGCCCTTCGGGTAGACGACGCCGTTGAGCGTCAGCGGCTTGCCGTCGCCCACCGGGATGCTGCCGTTGGACATGTCGCGCTCGACCGGGCCGTAGCCGTTCTTCTCCGCCGCCCAGCGCAAGTCGCTCGCCCACGCCGGAGCACTGGGAGGCGCCGCGGGCACCGTCAGCTGCTGCGACCCGGTCCAGCTCACCTGGCCGAACCCGAGCGCGCGGTAGGTGACGCCGCCGCGGAGCACCGCCGTCGTGCCCTCGGTGCCGGCCGGCGGGGTCACGCGCCAGCGACCGGTGGCGGACTCGCCGGTGCCGAGGACGAACACGTGTGGCCTGCCCACTTCCTGCACCCGCCAGCCCTCGGGCGCGGTGAGCGTGACGCGGGGGTCGAACACCGGTACGCGGGCCTCGTCGGTCGCGGACACCGTGACCTCGAAGGGCTTCCCGGCCGGCGTGATCTCGCCCGGCACGCCGGGCACGGGCGCGGCCAGTTCGACGCCGGTGCGCACCATGGGCGCGTTCCGCAGCCACGCGCCGCCCGCGTGCACCCGGTAGACGACTGTCGCGTGTGGTGGGACCACCGCCGAGAGCCGGCCCGCGGTCTGGAGGTCGCGGTGCGCCCAGAGGTCGCGCGCGGTGTACCCGGCCGCCTTCGGCAGGCCGGCGTCGGCCGCGGTGGTGCCGATGGTGGCGTTGGCGGAGGTCTCGTTGAAGAGCGCCACCGCCACGTCGCCGTTCTGCAGCGGCTTCGCGAAGACCCAGTGACCATCCTGGTTGGACAGCACGCGCGCCTGGACCCCGCGCCGGTCCTGGTCGAGCGCGATGACCTCGGCGTTGCGCAGGACGTCGAAGTTCTCCGGCGACACCTTCCGCAAGTCGGCGCCGATGAGCAGCGGCGCGGCCATCATGGCCCACAGCGAGAAGTGCGACCGGTACTCCTCGGTCGTCATGCCCCCGTTGCCGACCTCGAGCATGTCGGGATCGTTCCAGTGCCCCGGACCGGCGTACGGCGCGAGCGGCGCGTTGGCCTTGAGGATCTGGACCGTCTTCGCCCAGTTGTCCTTGATGTCGCCGGTCGTGCGCCAGAGGTGCCCGACGTCCGCGCCCCACTCCCACGGCTTGTTCTCGCCCCATTCGCACAGCGAGTACACGATCGGGCGACCGGTCTTCTTCAGCGCGTCGCGCATCTTCGTGTAGCGCTCCAGCGCGGGCCTGCCGGCGTTGTTGCAGTTGTCGTACTTGAGGTAGTCGACGCCCCAGTCGGCGAACGTCTGCGCGTCGACGTCTTCGTGGTCGAGCGCGCCGGGCTGGGTCTTCGCGCAGGTCAGCGTGCCCGCGCTGGTGTAGATGCCGAACTTGAGGCCCTTTTCGTGGACGTAGTCGGCGAGCGCCTTGATCCCGTGCGGGAACCGCGCCTTGTTCGCCTGCATCCGGCCGTCGGCGTCGCGCTGCGGCTCGGCCCAGCAGTCGTCGACGTTGACGTACTGGTAGCCGGCGGCCTTCAGGCCCTTCTCGACGAAGATGTCCGCGGTGTCGCGGATGATCTGCTCGTCGACCGCGCAGCCGGTGGTGTTCCAGTTGTTGAAGCCCATCGGCGGCGTGAGCGCGAGCCCGTCGGGCAGCGCCTGTGCGGGCGTGACCACCGCCACAGGAAGCAGCACCGCGACGGTGATCACCATGCCGAGTCGTCTCACCAGAACGTCACCCCATCGTGAGAGATCCGATGTATATGGGGCGACAGTAGGAATAGCTCGATGGTTGGTCAACAACAAACCGATCACACCAGCCTTTCGGCCTAGTGCATCAGATATCAGACGTCATAGAGATCTGACCACTTGTGTTCACGGCCAGCCGCACCACCGCACGACCGAGTGCCCTGCACCACACCTCCGGGTGGCGGCACGGAAGTACCGGTGTCTGGTCCATCACAGACAGGAACCCGGAGGTGAGCCGCGTGCCGGGTGCGGGTCTAGCATCCGATTCATCCAGGCTCGATGACCCCAGATCTCGGCATTGCCGCCGTTCCCGCGGCGACTGCGGACCTCACGGCCACCGGGCGCACAGTCAGACGTTGGAGGCCGTTCACCGATGTCCACCACGGCGAGCACTGCCACGCAGGCAGGGGCTAGCGATCGGGCGGGTGCCTCACGCCGGCAGGGGACCTTCTACCGGGGCGACCCCGGCATGTGGTCCTGGGTGCTGCACCGCATCACCGGCGTGCTCACATTCTTCTTCCTGTTCGTGCACGTGCTCGACACCGCGCTGGTGCGCGTGTCGCCGAACACCTACGACCAGGTCATCGAGACCTACAAGACCCCGATCGTCAACCTCCTCGAGGTGGGCCTGGTCGGCGCGGTCCTCTTCCACGCGCTGAACGGCATCCGCGTCATGCTGGTCGACTTCTGGTCGAAGGGCCCGAAGCTGCAGAAGGCCATGCTCTGGGTGATCGGCGTGGTCTGGGTCGTCGTGATGGTCCCCGGTGCCTTCTTCATGCTGAAGCGCACCGTCGAAACGCTCTTCGGGGGTAACTGACATGGCCGACCTCGCCCTCGCGAACCCCCGCGCGCCGAAGCGTCCCGCCGCCCGCCGGAGCAACTTCGAGCTCTACAGCTGGCTGTTCATGCGGATCTCCGGTCTCGCCCTGATCATCCTGGTGCTCGGCCACCTGCTGATCATGAACATCCTCGACGGCGGTGTGCACCGGATCAACTGGGGCTTCGTCGCCGGCCGCTGGGCCTCGCCGTTCTGGCAGTTCTGGGACCTGGCCATGCTCTGGCTGGCCGAGATCCACGGCGGCAACGGGCTGCGCACCATCATCGACGACTACGCGCGCAAGGACAGCACCCGGTTCTGGCTGAAGATCGTGCTCTACGTGTCCATGGCGCTGATCCTGGCCGTCGGCACGATGGTGATCTTCACCTTCGACCCGAACATGCCCGCGAACTGACCCGGAGACTTCCTGCCATGCAGTTCCACAAGTACGACGTGGTGATCGTCGGCGCCGGCGGCGCCGGGATGCGCGCGGCCATCGAGTCCGGCCAGCGCGCCCGCACCGCGGTCCTCACCAAGCTCTACCCGACCCGGTCCCACACCGGCGCGGCCCAGGGCGGCATGTGCGCCGCGCTGGCGAACGTCGAAGAGGACAACTGGGAGTGGCACACCTTCGACACGATCAAGGGCGGCGACTACCTGGTCGACCAGGACGCCGCCGAGATCATGGCGAAGGAGGCCATCGACGCGGTCCTCGACCTCGAGAAGATGGGCCTGCCGTTCAACCGCACGCCCGAGGGCAAGATCGACCAGCGCCGCTTCGGCGGGCACACGCGTGACCACGGCAAGGCCGCGGTCCGCCGCGCCTGCTACGCCGCGGACCGCACCGGCCACATGATCCTGCAGACGCTGTACCAGAACTGCGTCAAGTACGGCACGGAGTTCTTCAACGAGTTCTACGTGCTCGACCTCATCACCACCCCGGACGAGAACGGCGACCCGGTCGCCTCCGGCGTCGTCGCCTACGAGCTGGCCACCGGCGAGCTGCACGTCTTCCAGGCGAAGTCGATCGTGATGGCCACCGGCGGCGCGGGCAAGATCTTCAAGACGACGTCGAACGCGCACACCCTCACCGGTGACGGCCTCGGCATCATCTTCCGCAAGGGCCTGCCGCTGGAGGACATGGAGTTCTTCCAGTTCCACCCGACCGGTCTCGCGGGCCTGGGGATTCTCATTTCCGAAGCCGTCCGCGGCGAGGGCGGGATCCTGCGCAACGCGTCCGGCGAGCGGTTCATGGAGCGCTACGCCCCCACCATCAAGGACCTCGCGCCGCGCGACATCGTGGCGCGCTCGATGGTGCAGGAAGTGCTGCAGGGCCGCGGGTGCGGGCCGAACAAGGACTACGTCGTCCTGGACGTCACGCACATTCCCGAGGAGACGCTGAACGCGAAGCTCCCGGACATCATGGAGTTCTCCCGGACCTACCTGGGCGTCGACCCGGTGAAGGAGCCGGTTCCGGTGTTCCCGACGTGCCACTACGTCATGGGCGGCATCCCGACCAACATCCACGGCGAAGCGCTGCGGGACAACGAGAACGTCATCCCGGGTCTCTACGCGGCGGGCGAGGTCGCGTGCGTGTCCGTGCACGGGTCGAACCGCCTGGGCACGAACTCGCTGCTGGACATCAACGTGTTCGGCCGCCGCGCCGGCATCGCGGCCGCGGAGTACGCGCTGGCGCACGAGCACGTCGAGCTGCCGGAGAACCCGACCACGATGGTCGAGGGCCAGCTGGCGGGCCTCCTGTCGGAGCACGGCGACGAGCGCGTCGCCGACATCCGCAAGGAAATGCAGCAGACGATGGACTCGCACGCGTCGGTGTACCGGACCGAGGACACGCTGAAGCAGGCGCTGACCGACATCCAGGCGCTGAAGGCGCGGTACGAGCGGATCACCGTGTCGGACAAGGGCAAGCGGTACAACACCGACCTGCTCGAGGCCGTCGAGCTGGGCTTCCTGCTGGAGCTGGCCGAGGTCCTGGTCGTGGGCGCGATCGCGCGCAAGGAGTCCCGCGGCGGCCACGCCCGCGAGGACTACCCGACCCGCGACGACACGAACTTCATGCGGCACACCATGGCGTACAAGCAGGGCACCGACCTGGCGTCCGACATCCGGCTCGACTACAAGCCGGTCACCTTCACCCGCTACGAGCCGATGGAGCGGAAGTACTGATGACTGCTATTGCTGAAGCTCCTTCGTCGTCGGTTTCGGACGAGCACACCCCGATCACGGTCACGCTGAAGATCCTCCGGTTCAACCCGGAGGTGGATTCGGAGCCGCACTGGGAGTCCTACGACGTCCCGGCGCAGCGCACCGACCGGCTGCTGAACCTGCTGTTCTACGTCAAGGACTACATCGACGGAACGTTCTCGTTCCGCCGCTCGTGCGCGCACGGCGTGTGCGGGTCCGACGCGATGCAGATCAACGGCATCAACCGCCTGGCCTGCAAGGTCCTGATGAAGGACCTCCTGTCGGCGTCGGGCAAGCCGACCACGATCACGATCGCCCCGATCAAGGGCCTGACGACGTTGAAGGACCTCTACGTCGACATGGACCCGTTCTTCGAGGCGTTCCGCGCGATCAAGCCGTACTTGATCACGTACGGCAACGAGCCGACCCGCGAGCGAATCCAGTCCCAGGCCGACCGCGAGCGCTTCGACGACACGACGAAGTGCATCCTGTGCGCCTGCTGCACGTCATCATGCCCGGTGTACTGGAACGACGGCTCGTACTTCGGCCCGGCGGCGATCGTGAACGCCCACCGCTTCATCTTCGACTCCCGTGACGAGGGAGCGGAGGAGCGTCTGGACATCCTCAACGACGGCGAGGGTGTGTGGCGCTGCCGCACGACGTTCAACTGCACGGACGCGTGCCCGCGAGGAATCCAGGTGACGAAGGCGATCCAGGAAGTGAAGCGCGCACTGCTGTTCAAGCGCGTCTGACGTTCTTCAGGACCAAAGGCCCCCGCTCGGCTGAGCGGGGGCCTTTGTCGTAACCGACGGCCGGCAGCGCAGGCCGCCCACGACGTCACCAGACCTCCCCCGCCCCTCATCCCAGCCGTCCCTTCAGCCGGCGGTCGGGTTTGTCAAGGCACGCTTTCCCGCCTTGACAAACCCGAGCGGCGGCTGAGAATCCAAACGGAGGGGCGGGGGAGGTCGGACCCGCTTTGCCGCGGCAGAACCGGCTTTTGCTTTTTACCGCGGCAGAATAAGAAGCGTCCTCGCCGGACAGGCAGGCTCCGGGATGACCACCGTCCCGCTGCCATCTCACTTCTGAGAGGTGGGCCGCTGGGTGGTCATCCCGTCGCCTGAACGAGGCCTATCACTTTGAGCCGGGCCCGCAAGCTTGCGTTGCTGTCCTGCGTTGCGCTGTGGGTTGCGGGCCCGGCTCAAAGTGATTTCACGGCCTCAGGCGACGGGATGACCACGCAGCTCCTTTATCGGGTGTCGCTAGCGGACCGCGTCCAGGGCGTTGACCAGGCCGTGGCCGTAGTACGAGTTGTTCTTCGCCGGGCCTGTGCACTCCGTCTCCGTCGATACGCACTTCACCGGGTCTGCCTCGCCCGTCAGGACTCGGGCCAGCAGCTGCGGCGGGAGCCCGCGGAACTTCGACGCCAGCAATGCCGCCACCCCGGCCGCGTGCGGTGAGGCCATCGACGTTCCGCACTTCGAGCCGTACAGACCGCCGAACACCGTCGTCGACAGCGGGCACGACGGGCCCTCACCGGTGGGCGGCAGCTGCGAGAAGTCCCCGCCCGGCGCCGTCACATCGATCTCGCCGTAGTTGCTGAACGACGACTTCGTGCCCGCGTACCCCACCGACGACACCGTCACCACGCCGTCGATCGCCTTCGGGAGGATCCCGCACGACGAGTCGACCGGGTGGGGCCGGTTGGGGTCGGTGGTCTGGGCCGTCGTGTCGAAGCCCGAGTTGCCCGCCGCCGATACGTTCAAGACCCCGTGGCGCGTCGAGAACTCGATCGCTCGGCGCACCGCCTCGTACGCCGCCGCGTCGCCTGGCTCCTTCGAGCAGAAGAACATGCCCGGGTCGATGTAGTAGCTGTTGTTCGTCACCGGGAAGCCGTGCTTGGCCGCCCACACGAAGCCGCACACCGCCGACTCCGGGAAGATGTAGCCGTCGTCGTTGACCACCTTCACCGAGGCCAGCTTTACCCCCGGGGCGATGCCCGTGAAGCCCGCCGCCGGGTCCTTGCCCGCGATCGTGCCCGCCACGTGCGTGCCGTGGTCCGACGTCGTCGGGGCCCACGAAGCCGGCGAAGTGTCCGCCGCCCCCGTGATGCAGCCCGCCGACTCCGACGGCGAGACCGCCGCCTTCAACGCCGGGTGCGTCGCGTCGATGCCCGAGTCCAGCACGCCGACCGTCACCGAACGGCTGCCCTGGTACTTCTTGTTCGCCTCCGGCGCGTGGATCGCCTTCATGTCCCACTGCTGGGCCGACAGGTCACCGGCGGCGGCAACAGAACGCGTGTCCTCCAGCGTCCGGACCGCGCCCAGTGAAGAGCGGGCCGCCCCAGCCGCAGAAGCCACGTCCTTGCCGCCCGAATAGGCCCGGTAGACGCCGATCTTCTCCTGGAAGTCCGCGTTGCGCGAGCTGGCGATCGCGACGCCGATCTCGCCGTAGTACGCCACCTTCGTGCCGCACTTGGCCGCCAGCTCCTTGTCGACGGCCGAAGCGCGCGTGCCCGGCTGGTAGGTCACCACGTACGTGTACGACGGGCTAGTCGTGTCGCAGGCGACCGGCGCGGCCTCGGCGGCCGGTGCCGCGGCGAACAGGCCGCCCCCGACGGCCAGCACGAGCGGGGCCGCCATTCGGCGTAAACGGGACATTCCACCTCCAGAGTCAGTGGCGTCAACCTAAACCGGCCCCGGGGACCGCGCCACCGACCAAAGTCAGGAGGCGACCCGGGACGCGCGGAACGCGCGCCAGCCCAGCACGCCGATGATCGTCCCGAGCACGAACGACACGACCGTCAGCACCGCGTGCACGATGAAGTACGCGGTCGGCGAGCCGTCGGGGGTCCAGGACTGGTCGCTCGCCCACAGGTTCTTGGCGAACGTGATCCAGATGATCCACGACCACACGCCGAAGGCCAGCAGGAACAGCGAGGTCCGTCGGGAAATGCGCATGCCCCTGAGTATGCGACGCGCGCCTCGGCGCTAGATTGCGTGGGTGCACTCCGCTGTCTCCCGGTCGCTCAAGGTCTTCACGACGACGCTCGCCGCCGCTCTCCTGGCCCTGAGCACCCCGGTCCTCGCGGCCGCGGCGCCGCAGCCGGGCCAGTGCGCGAACCGCCAGGCACCGCCGGCTCCCGTCGACACGTCGGAGAAGCCCGCCCCCGGCCAGCAGGCCCCGGCGGCGCTGGTCGTGCCCGCCGTCCCGGTCGGCGGCCCGCGGATGGCCGAGTGCGGCCTGGTCACCCCGGACGGCGCGCTCAACCCGCCGGACGGCACCACCGCGGCGTCGTGGGTGGTGCAGGACCTCGACACCGGCGCGGTCATCGCGGCGAAGGACCCGCACGCCAGGGAGCGGCCCGCGTCGCTGATCAAGACGCTGCTCGCGCTCGCCGTCGTCACCCAGCTGAACCCGCAGCAGGTGCTCGTCGCGACGAAGGAGGACGCCGAGCAGGAGTGCACCTGCGTCGGCCTCGTCGCCGGCGGCCAGTACACCGTCGACCAGCTGCTGCACGGCCTGCTGATGCACTCGGGCAACGACGTCGCGCACGCGTTCGCCACGGCGCTCGGCGGGGTCGACGCCGCGGTGACCAAGATGAACGCGCTGGCGGCCCGCATCGGCGCGCACGACACGCGCGCGGCGACGCCGTCGGGGCTCGACGGGCCGGGCATGTCGACCTCGGCCTACGACCTGAGCCTGATCTTCCACTACGCGATGAAGCAGCCCGAGTTCGCGAAGGTCGTCTCGACGAAGAACTTCGAGATCCCGGCGACCGGCGGCAAACCGGCCATCCCGGTCTACAACGACAACAAGCTCCTCGGCGTCTACCCCGGCTTCCTCGGCGGCAAGACCGGCTTCACCGACGACGCCCGCCACACCTACGTCGGCGCGGCGCAGCAGAAGGGCAAGCGGCTCGCGGTCGTCATGCTGCGCGCCGAGCAGAAGCCGACAAGGGTCGTCGACCAGGCGGCGAAGCTGCTCGACTACGGCTTCGCGCTGGAAGCCGACCGCGCGGTGCCGGTCGGCCAGATCACCTACCAGGCCCCGGTGGCGACACCCGACGGCGGCAGCGACCCGTCCGTGGCCGCCGACGGCGGCACCGGCAACAGCGGGACGTCCTCGGCCGCGTCGAACGCCGCCAAGGAGGACCCGTTCGGCGTCACCGGCTGGATCATCACGCTGGTGGTGTTCCTGATCATCGTCGCCGGGTTCGTGGTCGGGCGCCGGCGCGGGAACGCCGCGAACTAGCGGTACCCGGGGCCGGGTTCCGGCGTCACCTTGCCGGTGGCGATCGCGCCGCCGCAGTGTCCACACGCGACGTACGTTTCCGTGATCTCGCCGCAGTCGTTGTGCCGCAACAGGATCGGCGGCCCCTCCGGACCGGCGAGGTGCTTGTCACCCCACTGCATCAGCGTGACGACGGCGCCGAAGAGGTCCCGCCCGGCCTGCGTGAGGTGGTATTCGGGGCGGTCCGGCACTTCTTCGACGCGCGCCAGCACGCCGGCCTCGACGAGCGTCTTGAGGCGGGCGGACAACGTCGGGCGCGGGATCGACAGGTTGCGCGCGAACTCGCCGTAGCGCCGCACGCCGAAGAACGTCTCGCGCAGGATGAGCAGGCTCCACCGCTCCCCGACCAGGTCGAGCGCGCGCCCGACCGAGTCCGCCGTGAAGCGGTGCGTCAGGTCGCTCACAGCGCCAGCACCAGCTTGCCGGTGTTCTCGCCGCGGAACAGCTTGAGCAGCGTCTCCGGGAACTTCGCGATCCCGCCTTCGACGACGTCTTCGCGCGCCTTCAGCCTGCCCTCGCCCAGCCAGCCGGCCAGCGCCGCGATCGCCTCCGGGTAGCGCTCGGCGTAGTCGGAGAAGACGAACCCGGTCATCGACGCGCGCCGCACCAGCAGCTGCATGTAGTTGGCCGGGCCGCGCGGGCCTTCGGTGCTGTTGTACTGGGAAACCGCGCCGCTGAGCACGATCCGGGCCCCGCGCGCGAGCCGGGCCAGCGCCGCTTCGAGGACGTCCCCGCCGACGTTGTCGAAGAAGACGTCGATGCCGTCGGGCGCGTGCTCCTTGAGGTCGGCGCGGACGTTCCCGGCGCGGTGGTCGACGGCGGCGTCGAAGCCGTACTCCTCGACCAGCGTCCGGCACTTTTCGGCACCACCGGCGATGCCGACGGCGCGGCAGCCGTGGATCTTGGCGAGCTGGCCCACCACGATGCCGACCGACCCGGCCGCGGCGGACACCACGACGGTCTGGCCCGGTTCCGGCCTGCCGACGTCGAACAGCCCGAAGTAGGCGGTGATCCCGCTGATCCCGAGCGTGCCGAGGAACGTCGGCGCCGGGGCGAGCGACGTGTCGACGATCGTGACGCCCTTGCCGTCCGAGACGGCGAAGTTCTGGACGCCGAAGGTGCCGAACACGCTCTGCCCGGCCCGGAAGCCCGGGTGGCGCGACTCGACGACCTCGGCGATCCCGGCCGCGCGCATGACTTCACCGATCCCGACCGGCGGCACGTACGACCGGCCGGCGTTCATCCACGTGCGCATCGCGGGGTCCAGCGAGAGGTACCGGACCTCGACCAGGAACTCCCCTTCGCCGGGGGACGGGACGGCCTCTTCGGTGTACTGCCAGTCGGTGTCCTTCGGCAGCCCGGCGGCCGGACGGGCGGCGAGGCGGTACTGGGCGTTGACGGGCACGGGACTCCTCAGAGCTGTTCGGTGCGGGCGGGGACGCCCAGCAGGAGCTTGCCGGACAGCTCGAAGCTGGCCGGGTTGACCTGGAAGTGGGCGGTCGCGGTGTGGGCGTCGCGGAAGCGGCGCTGCAACGGCGAAGTCTCGTAGATCGCCGCGCCGCCGCCCAGGTCGTACATGCTTTCGGCGACCTTCGCGGCGGTGCGCGTGACGTGCGTGGCGGCCAGGCGCAGGCCGAGTTTCAGCCGGTCCGGCACCGGTTCGGTGCCCTGCGCGGCCTGCCAGGCGTCGTCGATGCTCGTGTAGTAGAGCAGCCGCGCGGCGCGCAGGGCGGCCTCGGACTCCGCGACGGCGGCCTGGGTCTGCGACCGTTCGGCCAGCGACCGGCTGGAGCCGAGCGGCTTGCGCGTCGAGGCGAGTTCGACGAGGTCGTCGATCGCGCCGCGGGCGTTGCCGAGTGCGGCTGCGGCGACCGACAGCGCGAAGTAGCCGAAGAGCGGGAAGCGATGCAGCGCGACGGCGTCCGCGGGCGGGCCGCCCATCACCGAGAAGACGCGGTGCTCGGGGACGAAGAGGTTGTCGGCCACACAGTCGTGGCTGCCGGTGCCGCGCAGGCCGTTGGTGTGCCAGGTGTCGAGCACTTCGATCTCGGCCTTGGGCAACGCGGCGACGTACAGCTCCTTTTCGTGCACGAACCCGGCGAAGAGCCAGTCGCAGTGCGGGATGCCGCTGCAGAACGGCCACCGGCCCGAGACGACGTACCCGCCGTCGGTTTTCACACCGGCCCCGCGCGGCGCCCAGACGCCCGCGGCGACCGTCTTCGGGTCGCCGAAGACCTCCTCGGCGCACTTCGGCGGGGCGTAGGCGGAGAGCAGGCTGCTCGTCACGGCGATCGAGACGCACCAGCCGGCCGACGCGTCGCCGCGCGCGACCGTCTCGGCGGTCTCGAGGCTGAGGGCGGGCGGCGCTTCAGGACCGCCCAGGTGGCCGGGGACGCCGCTGCGCAGGAGCTGGGCGTCGGTCAGCTTGGCGACGAGCTCGGCGGGCAACGCGCGCCGCTGCTCGGTGACGGGCGCGAGCGTCTGGGCGAGGGCGGCACACTCGCGGGCGGCGTCCAGCATGAAACCTCCGGTTCACATTTCTTACCGGTTCAGTTTCTTTACCGACCCGCTCGCTGTCAAGACTTGCGACGGCCACCCAGCCACGCGAGCAGCGCCCCGGCGCTGAAAGCTCCGGCGACGGCACCGAGCCCCGGCCCGCGCTGCACGGTGACGGCCTGCTCGAGCCGCACCGGCGGCGGGGGCTGGACGACCTCGTGCTGGTTCTCCTTCGCGGTGGCGGTCCACGCCGTGATGAGCAGGAGGAAGCGCGAGACGAGGTTCGCGAACACGAGCAAACCGATGACCGGCCCGAACAGCGCGGCCGACGGCGACTTCGTGACGCTGGCCAGGTAGATCGAGCCGACCTGCTGCAGGATGACGAACCCGATGGCGGCGACGACGGCCCCCTTGACGGCACTGCGCAGCGCGACCTGCTCGCGGGGCAGCCGGGCGATCACCCAGAGGAAGACGAGGGTGTTGGCGGCCAGGCCGAGCACGATCGTCGCCGCGCGGAGCAGGTAGATCGCCCAGGTCTGGTCGGCGAGCCCGACGAGTTCGAGCAGGAACTGCCCGACGCCACCGCCGACCGCGGTCAGCGCGAAGGAGACGATCAGCGCGACCCCGAGCCCGACGAGGGCGACGAGGTCCTTGAGCGTCTGCTTGACGACAGGCTGAGGCTGTTTCTCCTGGCCCCACTGCGCGGTGAGCGCGTCGCGCAGGTTCGACATCCAGCCGACGCCGGAGTAGAGGGCGATGAGCAGACCGAAGATCCCGATGCCGCCACCGGAGTCCAGCGCGCCCTTGACGATGCCGTTGACGAGGTCTTTCAGGCCTTCGGGCACGGAGCTGTTGATGCCGTCGGTGATCTTGGTGATGATCGTCTGGTCGTGGTTGACGACCAAACCGACGACGGCGAAGGCGACCATGAAGAGCGGGAAGACCGACAGCACGCTGAAGTAGGTGATGGCGGCGGCGTAGTGGTTGCCGTAGCGCTCGGTGAAGGCATCGTTGGCGCGGATCAGGTGATCGAGCCACGGGTACTTCCGCCGCAGCCGCGGCAGGAGCTTTTCCTTCTGTACTTCATCGGTCGCCACCGTGAAACGCTAACCACGCCCGGTGACTCCCGCAACGCGAGCGGCTTATGTGAGGGAGGTCGGCGGCGTGCCTTGGCGTCCTCCACGGCCGGAGGCGGTGTGGCCATAGCGGACGTGCGAATCTCCGCAGCTCGGCCTACCGGTTGTCCACAGTCCTCGCCAGTTGTGGACAAGCTACTCGCCCGGCGCCACGAAAGTCCGATTCGTCGGGGGGCGCCGATAGACTGGACTCGGGGACGCCCCCCAAGGGAAGGGCGGGGGCTGCTTTCGGGTCGGCGGCTCCGAGTCCGCAGAACACAAGGCAAACCGTCAGCTTCGGCACCACGACGTCGTGGCCCGCGGACAGGTGCGTCCGTGCTGCCGCCACCGCGAGGTCCCGCGCCAGCAACCCCGCCTCGCCGGCGTTCCGCCGACCATCGCGCGGACGCGATCCACGTCCAGCGCGAGCGTCGGCGGGTGGGTGTCGGCGTAGCGCCGGGCGAGCGTCGACTTGCCGCTGCCCGGCGGGCCGTTGAGCAGGATCAGCTTCACGCGTCAGCGGACGGGCGGCAGGAACCCGATCCGCTGGTACGTCTTGGCCAGCGTCTTCGAAGCCACGTCACGGGCGCGCTCCGCACCCGCCGCGAGGACCTTGTCCAGCTCCGTCACATCGTCCAAATAGGACTTCGCGCGTTCCTGGATCGGCGTCACCCACTCGACGAACACCTCGCCGAGGTCCTTCTTCAGGTCGCCGTAGCCCTTGCCTTCGTACGCCGCCTCGAGGTCCGCGATCGTCCGGTCGGTCAGGGCCGAGTAGATGGACAGCAGGTTCGAGACGCCGGCCTTGTTCTCGGTGTCGAACTTGACCTCGCGACCCGTGTCGGTGACGGCCGACCGGATCTTCTTCGCCGAGCGCTTCGGGTCTTCGAGGAGCTCGACGATCCCGTTGGCGCTGGAGGCCGACTTGCTCATCTTGGCCGTCGGGTCCTGGAGGTCGTAGATCTTCGCCGTGTCCTTGATGATGTACGGCTCGGGCACGACGAACGTCTTGCCCAGCCGGTTGTTGAAGCGCTGCGCGAGGTCGCGCGTCAGCTCCAGGTGCTGGCGCTGGTCCTCGCCGACCGGGACCGCGTCGGCCTGGTAGAGCAGGATGTCAGCGGCCTGCAGGATCGGGTAGGTGAAGAGGCCGACGCTGGAGCGGTCGGAGCCCTGCTTCGCGGACTTGTCCTTGAACTGCGTCATCCGGCCGGCCTCGCCGAACCCGGTCTGGCACTCCATGACCCAGCTCAGCTGAGCGTGCTCGGGGACGTGGCTCTGCACGAACAGAGCGCTCCGCTGCGGATCGATGCCGATGGCGAGCAGCTGGGCGGCCGAGACGCGGGTGCGCTGCCGCAGCACCTTCGGGTCCTGCTCGACGGTGATGGCGTGCAGATCGACCACGCAGTAGAACGGCTCATGGGTGTCCTGCAGCCGCACCCACTGGCGCAGCGCGCCGAGGTAGTTGCCGAGGTGGAACGAGTCGGCGGTCGGCTGGATCCCGGACAGGACCCGCGGGCGGCGGTCAGCTGCGACGGTCTGCTCTTCGGACACGTGAGGATTCTTCCAGGCCGGACGACACGGCGGGTGCCGAGGGGGCCCAAGCTGGGGATTCTTCCAACCTACGGCGCGCGCGAGGTATCGGCGGCGCGTGATCGGAGGGGCGACACGCGTGATCGGAGGGTCAACTCGCGTGACTGGGGAGTCGACACGCGTACCGAGGGGTCGACTCGCGTGCCCAAACGGACGACACGCGTACTTGAACGGACGACACGCGTACCTGGGCGGACGACACGGTGCGGGCCAGCGGCCGGTCGGGGCAGGTCGCGGCGGGTTGGTCAGGCGGCGCCGGGTGGAGCAAGCGCGCCGGGGTTGGTCACGCGCGCCGGGCTGGTCAGGCGCGGTGAGTGCGTCAGGCGTGCGGGTGCTGGGTGAGGAAGGGGCGGGTCGGCGTGGCGTCGGGCTCGCCGAGGACCGCCTCCGCCATCGCCGTGACCGGGCCGGGCGCTTCGGGAACCGCCGGGGCCGCCTCCGCGATGCGGGTCTTCCGGCGCTGGCGCAGCACACCCAGCGTCATGCCGACGATGCCGAGCGCGACCGCCACCAGGCCGACCGGGCCGAGGACGCCGAAGCTCTCCGCGCCTGAGTCCGTCTGCGCGGTCACGACGTCGGCGAACGCGCTCCCGCCGCCGGCCACGAGCAGCGCGGCCGGGACGAGCGCGACCACCGCCGCCGCGCGGAATCCGCGCAGCGTGGATCGCATCAGGCTTTGACCTGGGTTGCGCACCGGAGTGCCTCCCGCGAGTGATGAGCGAGACGCTCACCCATACGAGTGAGTCGCTGCATGCTGCTGGTCAAAAAACTACCGAGTGTGTCAAGACCCGGAGGTACCGATCGACTAGGCGGCCGAGACTAGCGCCCAACCGAGAACACGATCCGGGCACCCCCCGGGTTCACGCCGCCACCCGAGTGGGTGTTGCGGAAGACGGAACACTCATACGCACAGTAGAAAATGACCGGCCACTGTCTCGTCGGCCATCACCCACACATCGCAATCCGGACTCACCCTCTGCCATTCGCCGCAGTGCCCACTGCTCCGATCGCGCACTCTTGATCGGAAAACGATTAACACGAAAGAGATTGGTCTATACCTCTTGGTGTAACCCATTCGGCTCGGTCGGACCGCGCACGACCGGCGTGACCAAGACAAGAGGAGACCCGAATGTCGATCACCCGGTTCCTGAAGCGCACGGGAGTGGCGGTGAGCGCGCTCGCCGCGGCGGCCGCCGCCGTCGTGCTCCCGGCCACCACCGCGTCCGCCGCGGCGGACGCCTCGTTCGTCGTCAGCGAGGCCCAGTTCAACCAGATCTTCCCCAGCCGCAACAGCTTCTACACCTACAGCGGCCTGACCGACGCGCTGTCGGCCTACCCCGGCTTCGCCAACACCGGCGACGACACCGTGAAGAAGCAGGAAGCGGCCGCGTTCCTGGCGAACGTCAACCACGAGACCGGCGGCCTCGTCTACGTCGTCGAGCAGAACACCGCGAACTACCCGCACTACTGCGACACGAGCCAGCCCTACGGCTGCCCGGCCGGCCAGGCCGCGTACTACGGCCGCGGCCCGATCCAGCTGAGCTGGAACTTCAACTACAAGGCCGCCGGTGACGCGCTCGGCATCGACCTGCTCGGCAACCCGTACCAGGTCGAGCAGAACGCGGCCGTCGCCTGGAAGACCGGGCTCTGGTACTGGAACACCCAGACCGGGCCGGGCACGATGACGCCGCACGACGCGATGGTCAACCAGCGCGGCTTCGGCGAGACCATCCGCAGCATCAACGGTTCCATCGAGTGCAACGGCGGCAACCCGGCGCAGGTGCAGAGCCGGGTCGACAAGTACACGCAGATCACCGGGATCCTCGGGGTTCCGACGGGCGGCAACCTGTCCTGCTGAGCCGGGCGCGGCGAGAAGGGCCTTCCCGGCGTGCTGCCGGGGAGGCCCTTTTCGGTTGTCAGGTCTGGGGATCGAGGTGGCCGAGGAGCTTGCGCAGGACGTCGTCGAGCAGGCCGAGGTCCTTTTCGGACAGTCCGGACAGGAGTGCCGAGACGTTCGCGGTGTGCTCGGTCATCGCGGCGTCGACGGCGTCGAAACCCTTGTCCGTCAAGCGGATGCGGAAGCTGCGGCGGTCGTTCGGGTCCAGCGCGCGCTCGACGAACCCCGCCTTCTCCAGCCGGTCGAGACGGCTCGTCATGCCGGCGCGGGACATCATCAGCGTCGCGGACAGCTCGGACGGGATCAGCGTGTACGGCGTCCCGGACCGGCGCAGCGCCGCCAGGACGTCGAACTCCCCGCGTTGCAGGCCGAACTTGCCGAACACGCGCTCCTGGGCCGGGCCCAGGACGAGCGCGAGCCTGCCCATCCGGCCGGCCACGCCGATGGCGGTCAGGTCGAGGTCGGGGCGTTCGCGGTGCCAGGCCGACACGACGGCGTCGACGGCGTCTTCGTCACTCACCCCACCCACTCTATTCGACGCCAGCACTATTCGTCGCCTGATAGTTTGACAGCGAACTATCAGGCATGGAACCATCACCGGCATGACGACATTGCTGGTACGCCACGACGAAGCCGAGCAGCTCGGCTCGACCCCCGACACGATGACCCTGCTCGCGGACGTCTCGCAGACCGGCGGGCACCTGAGCACGAACCGCGCCTCCCTGGGCCGCGGGCGCGACGGCGCGACGCCGCACTTCCACACCTCGTCGGCCGAGATGTTCTTCATGCTCGACGGGGAGCTGGAGGTCCTGAACGGCGAAGACGTCGTGACGGTGCGAACCGGCGACATGCTGTTCGTGCCGCCGCACACGAATCACGCGTTCGGGGCGACGATGCGGTCGGGCGCGGACGTGCTGATCGTGTTCACGCCCGGCGTCGAGCGCTTCGAGTACTTCCGGATGATCGACCGGATCCGGCGCGGCGAGGCGTCGCCGGCGGAGATCCTGGCGTCGCAGGACCGGTTCGACAACCACTTCGTGGACAGCGCGACCTGGCGCGCGGCCCGCGCGGCCTAGATGTCGTAGGTGGCGGTGACCGGCGCATGGTCGGACCAGCGCTGGTCGTAGGCGGCGGCGCGCTCGACGACGACGTCGACGACCTTCGCGGCGAGTCCAGGGGTCGCAAGCTGGCAGTCGATGCGCCAGCCGGAGTCGTTGTCGAAGGCCTGGCCGCGGTAGGACCACCAGGTGTAGGGGCCGGGGCCTTCGGGGTCGAGGCTGCGCTGGACGTCGGTGTAGCCGGCCTCGGTGTAGACACGGCCGAGCCAGGCGCGTTCCTCGGGGAGGAAGCCGGAGTTCTTGCGGTTGCCGCGCCAGTTCTTGAGGTCGACGGTGTCGTAGGCGATGTTCCAGTCCCCCACGACGACGACCTCGCGCCCGGCCGCGGCGGCCTTGGCGCGGAGTTCGACGAGGTAGGGCAGGAACGCGGCCATGAAGCGTTCCTTTTCGTCCTGGCGCTCGGTGCCGACGTCCCCGCTGGGGAGGTAGAGGCTCGCGACCACGACGTTCGGCAGGTGGACCTCGAGGTAGCGGCCGCTGTCTTCGAACTCGGGTTCCCCGAAGCCGATCCGGACCTCTTCGGGCTCGACGCGGCTGTAGACGGCGACGCCGTTGCGGCCCTTGGCGGCGGAGGGGGCGTGCACCGCGAACCAGCCTTCGGGCGCGACGACCTCGGCGGGCAGCTGTTCCGCCGTGGCGCGCACCTCCTGGCAGCAGACGACGTCGGCCTTCGTGGCGGCAAGCCACTCGACGAAGCCCTTTTTGGCGGCGGCGCGGAGGCCGTTGACGTTCACGGTGGAGACGGTCAGCACGAACTGCACGCTACCGGCCGGGCCGCTCTGCCAGACTGCCGGGCATGGGTGAGCTGACGGTGCTCGGCAGCTGCGGCGGGTTCCCGGAGCCCGGGCGTGCGTGCGCGGGATTCCTGTTGTCGCACAACGGATTCCGCGTCGTCTTGGACCTCGGGTACGGCGCGGCGTCGCGCCTGTTCGCGCACGGGCTGCCCGACGCCGTGGTGGTGACGCACGAGCACCCCGACCACTGCGCGGACGTGAGCGCGCTCGGGCGGGCCTGGTACTACACGGGTCCTGGTGGCCGGTTGCCGTTGCACTGCACGCCCGGCACGCTCCGGCGCTTGGAGGCGATGGAGCCGCGACCGCACCCGACGGAGCTGTTCGAGGTGCACGACCTCGGCGCACCGGCCGACGTCGGACCGTTCCGCCTGACGACGTACCCGCTGCCGCACTACCTGCCGAACTTCGGCGTGCGCCTGACGGCACCCGGGCTCACGGTGGCGTACACCGGCGACACGGGACCATCGCCGGCCCTGGCCGACCTCGGCCGCGACGCGGACCTGCTCATCTGCGACGCCACCCTCCGCACCCCACCGGCGGAGGGGGAGCCCCGCTACTTGATGACCGCGACGGAGGCGGGCCAGTGGGCGGCCGAGGCCGGAGCGCGCCGGCTGATGCTGACGCACTTCTGGCCTGGGACGGACCGTGAGGCTGCGGCAGCCGAGGCACGCGCGGAGTTCGGCGGGGAGGTGCTGGTCGCGGAGGAGGGGTTGGCCGTCGGGCTCTGACCCCGGTCAGCGGCTCGGCTTGGCTGTGCAGCCAGGCTCGGCCGGCGCCGGTTCGGCCCGCGCAGGCTAGCCGGCTTGGGCCAGCGCGCCTGCTTGCCTCGGCCCAGTCTGCTCAGGCTCAGTCCGCCCTGCCCCACCCCGGCCCGGCCTCGGCCCGCCGGCTTGGCCCAGCTCGCTTGCCTCGGTCCGGCCAGCTCAGGATCCGCCCGCCCTGCCCCCTCGGCTGGCTCGGCTGCCCGGTTGGCGCAGCCGACCTCGGCCAGCATCGGCTCGACCCGCACAGGGTCAGCTCTCCGGCCTGGCCCCGCTCGCCTGCTTGCCTCAGCCGGCGCCGCCCGGCTCGCCGACTTGGCGCAGCTCGCCTGCTCGCCTCGGCCCGCACAGGCCCAGCCCACCGGCTTGCCTCAGCCCGCGCCGCCCGGCTCGCCGGCCTGGCGCAGCTCGCCTACTCGCCTTGGCCCGGTCCCGCTCAAGCTCCGCCAGCCCTGCCCCGCCCTGCCAGGCTCGGCTCGCCAGCCTGGGCCGGCTCGCCGCAGCGCGGCCCGCTCAGACTCCGCCCGTCCCGGCACGCACAGCCCGGCGGCACGAAGGAACCTCACCCTCGCGCTCCGACCCCCGTCCGAGCGCGGTCCCCAGGCTCCACTCCTCCCGCACCACCAAGCCGCACACCCTCGGCCCTCGCGCCCGCGGAACTCCCCCTGGAGACTCCGCGGACACCGCACCTCAGCCCGTGCCGCATTCAGTTGTCGCCCGCTCCCCGGACCTCACCTCACCTCCTCATTCAGCTCACGAAAGTTCTAACACCCACCACCGACAAAAACCGGTCCTTGACGCCCGAAGCTACGATCATTAGCTTTAAAGCTATGCCAAGTAGCCAACCCCATGTCACCTAGAGCGGGTCTGACCACCGACGCGGTGGTCGACCTGGCCCTCAGGATCGTCGACGACTCCGGCGCCGACGCCCTGACCCTCGCGAAGGTCGCCGACCGTGCGAACGTCGCCGCTCCCTCGCTCTACAAGCACGTCAAAAACCTCGCCGACCTGCGACGACTGATCGACCTCAAAGTCGTCCAGCAGATGGCCGACGCGCTCAGGACCGCCGCCACCGGGCGCGAGGGCGCCGACGCCGTCGAAGCGATCGCCGATGCCTACCGCGCCTACCTGCGGCGGCACCCGCACCGCACCAACGCGCTGACGACCGCTCCCGACGAGGCGGACACCGAGCTCAGCCGCGCCACCCACGCCGTCGCCGAGGTCGTCTTCGCCGTGCTCAGGCCGTTCGGCTTCGAACACGTCCAAGCCGTGCACGCCACCCGGTGCCTGCGCGCCGCCGTGCACGGGTTCGGCGGGCTCGAAGCGTCCGGGGGCTTCGGGCGGCCCGAAGACGTCGACCAGAGCTTCGAAGTCCTCAAATCCATGCTCGTCCAAGGCCTCACGAACTACGCGGAGAAACCATGAGCTTCATCCTCGCCCTGCTCCTCTTCACCGTCGGGCTCGGCGTGCTCGACGCCCGCTTCCCCTGGACGGAGGCCCGCAGATGATCGCCGGGCACTTCGGGCTGGCCGCCGCCGTCAAGGCGGGGCGGCCGGCGATCCCGATCTGGACGCTCATGCTCGCCACCGCCTGGCTCGACGTCGTCTTCGTGCCGCTCTACCTCAGCGGCATCGAAACGGTCGACGGCGCGGGCTACGGCGGTGGCGTCATCCACGCCGACTACACCCACTCGCTCGTCGGCGCGCTCGTCCTCGCCGCGCTCTTCGGGGCGGTCGCCGCCCACTGGCTCGGCCGCGAAACCGGGCTCATCCTCGCCAGCGTCGTCTTCTCGCACTGGCTGCTCGACCTCGTCGTGCACCGCGCCGACCTGCCGATCCTGCCCGGCAACGCCGGCGACCTGCCCACGTTCGGCTTCGGGCTCTGGCGGCTGCCCGCCGTCTCGGCCGTCGTCGAACTGCTGATGCTGGCGGTCGGCATCGGCCTCTACTGGCGCGCGGCTGCCAAACGCGACCCGAAGCGCGCTCGCACGCTGGGCCTGTCCGCCGCGGCGTTCGGCGTCGTCACCCTCGCGGCGGACCTGCTCGGCGTGTGAAGGATCAGCAGGCGGACCCGGCGACCGGTGCGGTGAACGCGGCGGCGACCCACTTGTCGTCGGCCACCTTCCGGAAGCCGTTCTGCACGCCCGGCAGTGCGTCGAACGAGGCGTCACGCAGGTACTTGCCGACGATCTTCGCGTTGCCGTCGGCCGTCTCGCGGGCGTTGAGGACGTCCGCGGTGACGGTCACCTTGCACCCGGTGGCCGACGCTCCCGAAGCCTGCTTGTCCGTGTTCATCACGTAGACGATGACGACCAGGACGATGGCGCCCAAGATGATCAGAGTCTTCTTCGACATGCCTTCCTCCAACCGCGTGCCCCATCCCCCGCCAAGGGTAGGCAATCCTTTACCCGCACCGACAGCGCCGGACGCAGCAACCACCCGGAGGCGCCAACCGGGACGACCACCGGTGACGCACCGTGCGCGAAAAGAAGCCCCCGCCCCGGCGAAACCGGGACGAGGGCTCTTCACAACCGAACTCAGCCCTGGGCGATCTTCTTGGCCAGGTTGTCGTCCAGCGTCGCGAGGAACTCCTCGGTCGTCTGGAACGGCTGGTCCTTGCTGATCAGCAGCGCCAGGTCCTTCGTCATCTGACCGCTCTCGACGGTCTCGACGACGACCTCTTCGAGCTTGTTCGCGAAACCGATCAGCTCCTGGTTGCCGTCCAGCTTGCCGCGGTGCTCGAGGCCCCGGGTCCAGGCGTAGATCGACGCGATCGGGTTCGTCGAGGTCGGCTTGCCCTGCTGGTGCTGGCGGTAGTGCCGGGTGACGGTGCCGTGCGCAGCCTCGGCCTCGACGGTCCGGCCGTCCGGGGTGCGCAGGACCGACGTCATCAGGCCGAGCGAGCCGAAGCCCTGCGCGACCGTGTCGGACTGGACGTCACCGTCGTAGTTCTTGCACGCCCAGACGTAGCCGCCCTCCCACTTCATCGCCGCCGCGACCATGTCGTCGATCAGGCGGTGCTCGTAGGAGATGCCCTTGGCGTCGAAGTCGGCCTTGAACTCGGCCTGGAAGATCTCCTCGAACACGTCCTTGAACTGGCCGTCGTAGGCCTTGAGGATGGTGTTCTTGGTGGAGAGGTAGACCGGCAGGCCGCGGTCGAGGCCGTACTGCAGCGAGGCGCGCGCGAAGTCCTCGATGGACTTCTTGAAGTTGTACATCCCCATGGCGACGCCGCCGCCCTCGGGGAACTTCGCGACCTCGAACTCCATCGGCTCGGAGCCGTCGTCCGGGGTGTAGCTGACGGTCAGCGTGCCCGGGCCGGGGACCTTGAAGTTGGTCGCCTTGTACTGGTCACCGTGGGCGTGGCGGCCGATGATGATCGGCTTCGTCCACGTCGGCACCAGGCGCGGGATGTTCTGGATGACGATCGGCTCGCGGAAGATGACGCCGCCGAGGATGTTGCGGATCGTCCCGTTCGGGGACAGCCACATCTTCTTGAGGCCGAACTCTTCGACGCGCGCCTCGTCCGGGGTGATCGTGGCGCACTTGACGCCGACGCCGTGCTTCTTGATCGCGTACGCGGAGTCGACCGTGACCTGGTCGTCGGTGCGGTCCCGCTCCTCGATGCCCAGGTCGTAGTAGTCCAGGTTCACGTCCAGGTACGGGTGGATCAGCTTGTCCTTGATGAACTGCCAGATGATGCGGGTCATCTCATCGCCGTCGAGTTCGACGACGGTGCCCTGGACCTTGATCTTGGCCATGAGCAGCGGTGCTCCTTCCGCGGATCTTCGCGTTCTTTTCCAGATGAGTCTCGCCGGTAGCGGTACAAGCGTACTGCTTGATGGGGCCGACCGGGTCAAGCAGTGGCCGGTATCAAGTCTCCACCCGGAGAATGTGGTACGGCTCACCGGGCGGAACCCGCCGGTGACCCGATCCGACCGCTCGCCGAGCGATCGTCGCGCCGACGGGTGAACCAAGGCACGATGCGATCCGTGAACTCATCATGCGGGAGGTGACGGCCATGTCGACCCATCGGTACGGCGAGTACGAAGACGATTACGAAGACTACGACGACACGACGGAAGCGCTCGACGAGCGGCCGCGCCGCGGCGTCGCCCACCTGGTCAGCGCGCTGGGCGGGCTCCTGCTCACGCCGGTCGCGCTGGGCCTGCTGAGCTGGGGCGGGCTGCGCCAGCAGCAGCTGATCCAGGCGACGCTGAGCACCAACCGCGACTCGCTGGGCATCGCGCTGCTGGCCGGCGGGGCGATCCTGCTGCTGGTCGTCGCATCGCTCGGCGCGCTCTCGGCGGTCGGCCCGATCCTGGGCGGGCTGATCTATGGCGTCCTGCCCGGCGTCGCGGCGATGGCCGTGCCCGATTGGGGCTTCCGGCTGGTGAACCTGATGCCGAAGAGCGACATCGCGTACGGCGTCATGGACTTCCTCTTCATCGGCGGCCTGCTGGGCGTGGGGTTCCTGCTGGTCGGCAGCGGGCTGGCCAACGCGCTGGTGCGGCGGCGCCGAGAGGCCTGAACCGCGTCGATGGGATCATCGGGCGATGGGTTTGTTCACCGTCGCCGAAGCCTGCGACGAACTGGCGAAGCTGCAGCCGGTCCTCGACGAACTGGTGCGCGTCCGGGCCGACGCGGCCGAGCTCGCGGCGTCGCTGCGGCCCGGCGGGAAGGCCACCGAGCTGGGCGGGCTGCCCGAGTGGAAGGCCGCGCAGGCCCGGCTCGACGACCTGATGACAACGGTCCAGCGCACCGGCGCCGAGCTCAAGGGGTTCGCGCCGCTGCTGGTCGACTTCCCGGCCGAGGTCGACGGCGTCGACGTGCTGCTGTGCTGGCTCGAAGGTGACCGCGAGCTGGGCTGGTACCACCGCACCGACCTGGGTTTCGCCGGCCGCCGGCCCCTGAAAATCGCTGGTCGGCCGGACTAGGTTGGGTGCGTGGACCACGCATCGAGAGCTGCCCTTTTCGACGGCACGGCCGAGCACTACGACGAAGACACCTTCCACGCCCAGGTGGCCGACGCGCTGGTCGCGCCGCTGCCGGCCGGGCCGGGGCTCGTGCTGGACGTCGCCACCGGGACGGGCTTCGCGGCGTACGCGGCGTTGCAGCTGAAGCCGTCTCGCGTGCTGGCTGTCGATCTCTCGCCGGCGATGGTGGCCCGCGCTTCGGCAAAAGCCGCATCGCTGGATCCGGCCGGGGTGATCACCTGGCAGGTCGGGCCGGCGGTGCCGATGCCGTCGCCGGACGGGTCGGCCGACGTCGTGCTGTGCGCGTCCTCGCTGCACTTCCTGGGGGCGGTCGCGTTCGCCGACTGGCTGCGGGTCCTCCGGCCCGGTGGGCGGTTGGCGTTTTCGGTGGTGTCGGGGGCGCGGTTCAAACCTTCGGGGCCGTTCGCGGCGTTCGTGCCGGGCGATTTGTCGTTTCCGCTCGAAGAGGCCGGGGCGGCGGCTTTGGCGTCTTCGGCGGGGTTTGCAGACGTTTCGGCTCGGACGTTCACCGTTGATGGCGGCGACCGGGTGCGGAGCGTGTTCCTCGTGCACGCGACGGCCCCGTGAACCTGGAGCGGTTCGCGGACGGCCACCTGACGGAGGTCACCGCGGACGGCAGCCGCGTTTCGCTGCGGCTGGAGGCGTACACGGAGTACCGGCTCGTGCCGGGCGAGGTCTCCGTGGTCGAGGTGTTCGAGCTGAGCGCCGACCCGGGTGAGCTGGCGGCGGCCGGGCCGCCGGCGCCGGACCACTCGCTGGAAGAACCGTGGAGCTGGGAACACGACGGGCTGGTGACGGTCGAGTTCTTCGCGCCGCTCCGGATCCGGGTGACGGCGGCCGACTTCGAGCTGAAGCCGCTGGGGCTCGAGCCGCGACCGGTACCGCCCTCGCCGGACGCGAACCGCTGCGGCTTCGAGTCCGCGGTGGCGCTCGACCTCCCGGCCCGGCTCGGACCGGACGTGGTGTGGCGCACGTATGGCGGCGACGCGGGCACGCCGACCGACCCCGACGGCTGGTTCCTCCAGCGCCGAGGCCGGCTGGCGAGCTCACTGACTGGGGTCTTCTGCCGGATAGCGGGAGACTGGGTCACCTTCGATCGCCACGATGCCGACGACGACCTCTGGCGGGCCGTACAGCTGCTCGGCGCGCACGCGGAGCGCGTGTGGTCGGGCAACTGCGTGTTCCGGCCCGCCGACTGGGCCGCCTGGGTGACCGCCGGGACGCTGCCGCCCGTCGAGCGGCTCAGGCCGTGAAGTGGACCTCGCCGCGGGTGGCCGGGCCGTCCGGGCTGCCGCAACGCTGGACGAACGTCAGGTCCACGCCGGTCGCGTCGAGGCGGTCGATCGTGAAGTCCGCGTAGTCGTCGCCGCAGCCGAAGCCGCCCGTGACCACGGAGATGCCCGGGGTCGTCGACGCCGGGTCGCTCGGGCTTCGGTAGCGCGCGCCCGTGTACGTCCCCGGGTGCAGGGACTCGCCCGCCGGGGCGCTCAGCTCGATGCGCAGGTACTCGAAGCCCGCGTCGACGTCGATCGTCAGCCTGCCGTCGTGGTTCCACGTCGCGATCTCGGCATCCGGTGCCGCGTAGTGGGCGCTGCCCTGCATCGGCCAAGCGCCCTCGTCCGAGGTGTAGTCCACCGTCCGCACCGGGTCCGCCGACGCGATCGGCACGAGCGTCAAGCCCAGCCCGGACGCCGCCGCAAAGATCACGCAGGCACGACGAAGTGAATTCACGGAACCTCCCCATCCCGAGGCCGCCTGGTGCGGCATCACGATCATGCTGGCAGCGCGACCGGGCCCGGGGATAGGTCTCAACGGTGCAATGAAGCGCCTTTGAGGATCTTGTCCACCGCGTTCTTCGGTCCGTGCACCGCCAGGCCGGCCAGGGCCAGCTTCTCCCCCGGCACCGCGCGGACCGCCGCCCGGTTGTCGATGTCGTTGCCCGTGTGGAACAGCTCGTCGGTGAAGATCGAGATCCGGAGGCCGCGGCCCAGAGCGCGGGTGTGGGCCGCCGTCAGGACGTCGCCCGTGCCCGAAAACACCATCACCGGCTGGCCGAACATCGGCAGGTACTCGGTGTCGTCGGCGTCGAAGTACGGCTCACCCATCAGCTCCGGCGTCACGTGGGCGATCCCGCTCACGAGGAACGCGGTGACGTTGAGCCGCTGCCAGGACGCCAGATCCTCGCGCAGCAGGACGGCGATCTTCGTGTCGAAGGAAGTCATGCCCCGAAGACTCGCCCGCCGGGCACGCGCGCGTCTTGTACGTTCTTGACATGGCCCACGTGGAAGCTTGGCGGCCGGCGGTCCCGGGGATCGCCGAGGTCTTCCACGCCCACTTCATCACGCACGCCTACCCGCTGCACACGCACGACACCTGGACGCTGCTGATCGTCGACGACGGCGTCATCCGCTACGACCTCGACCGCCACCACCACGGCGCCCTCGGGCCGGCCGTGACGCTGCTGCCGCCGAACGTCGCGCACGACGGGCGGGCCGCGACCAGCCACGGCTTCCGCAAGCGCGTGCTCTACCTGGAGACGTCGGTGCTGGGCGAGCACCTCGTCGGCGCGGCGGTCGACCAGCCGAGCGTCGCCGACGGGCTGCTGCGCACCCGGATCCACCAGCTGCACGCGTCGCTGGCCGAGCCGGGCGACGCGCTGGAGGCCGAAAGCCGGCTCGCGCTCGTCGCCGAGCGGCTGCGCACGCACCTGGGTCACCCGGACACGCACCCGCCGAAGCGTGGGCTGGCGGACGACCTGCGGGACCTCCTCGACGCGAAGCTGCCCGAAGCGCTGACGCTGGCCGAAGCGGCCGAGACGCTCGGCGCGCACCCGGCACACCTCGTCCGCTGCTTCGGGGCGCGGTTCGGCCTGCCACCGCACCGCTACCTGACGGGCCGCCGCGTCGACAGCGCACGCCGGCTGCTGCTCGACGGCTCCCCGGCCGCCGAAGTGGCCGCGGTTACCGGGTTCACCGACCAGGCCCACCTGACCCGGCACTTCAAGCGGTACCTGGGCACGACCCCGGCGCGGTACTCCAAGACTCGCTGACCCGGGTTGTGTCAAGATGGCCGCATGCTGCGCGAACTGCACCTGACCGGCGATCCGGCCGCCGACAAGCTGCTCAACGACGACCCGTTCGCCCTGCTCGTCGGCATGCTCCTCGACCAGCAGTACCCGATGGAGCACGCGTTCGCCGGACCGCGGAAGATCGCCGACCGGATGGACGGCTTCTCCCTCGCGAAGATCGCCGCGACCGACGTCGAGACGTTCGTCGAGATGTGCGTCGTGCCGCCGGCCATCCACCGCTACGGCGGCTCGATGGCCCGTCGCGTCCACGCGCTCGCGGAGCACATCATCGAGAACTACGACGGCCGGACCGAGGGGCTCTGGCTCGACGGCCGCCCGAAGCCCGACGGCCCCGAAGTCCTGAAGCGGCTGCGCGCGTTGCCCGGGTTCGGTGAGCAGAAGGCGAAGATCTTCCTGGCCCTGCTGGGCAAGCAGCGCGGCATCCAGCCGAAGGGCTGGCGCGAGACGGCCGGGGCGTACGGCGACCGCGGCTCCCGCCGGTCGATCGCCGACGTCACGAGCGCCGAGACGCTCGCCGAGGTCCGCTCGTTCAAGAAGGCCGCCAAGGCCGCCGCGAAAGCGGGCTAGCGCACCCAGACGCGTAACGGGCCCAGCGGCTTCGCGCCGTGGGCCAGTGCGATCGCACCGCCACCGGATTCGTCCACAGTGGACCCTTTCACAGCAGGCCGGCCAGTTTGTACAGGACCAGGCTTCCCGCCACCGCGACGTTGAGACTCGCCCCGGTGCCGACCATCGGGGATTTCGACGACGGTGTCCAGCAGATCGAGCGCCTCCGGCGGGATGCCGGTCTGCTCGTGGCCGAGCACGGCGATCGTGCGGCCGCGGGCGGCCGGGAGGTCGCCCAGCCGCACCGCTTCCTCCGCCAGTTCGACGCCGACCACCCGCGTACCGGCCGCTCGTTCGCGGGCCAGCCAGCCCGGTGGGTCGTGCACCCAGTGCACGCATGCCGGGCGCCGCAACGTGTTCCCGCGTCGCAGCGCCTCGGGCACCCAGGGGAACCGCGGTACCGCGAGGCACGCGCCCACCGCGTCACAGGTGCGCAGGAGGGTGCCGAGGTTGACGCCGTGCAACGGCCAGAGCGGGGCGGCCACCAGGTGGCCCCAACAGGGATGTGCCTTGGTCCGCCGGGACTTCCGCAGCTCGCTGGGCGTGCGGACCCGGACCGCGGGGCTCACCGGCGCCGAGGCGCGGCGCCTCCGATTTCGTTGGTCATGCCCGGATTCTAACCCGTTCGCCGGGACCGCGGAACGATCCGCGCTCCTACTCTGAACACGGAGGTGAAGGCCATGCACGCCGGAGTGGGAGACGCAATCCAGGTACACGGCCGTACCGTCGGGTCGGCCGAGCAGCACGGCGAAATCCTCGAAGTCCGCGGGCCCGACGGCGCCCCGCCCTACCTGGTGCGGTTCGCCGACGGGCACGAAGCGCTCGTCTACCCCGGGCCCGACTGCGAAGTCCAGGCTCGCGCGGACTAGCCGAAGGGGCCCTTCAGCCCACCGCGACCTCTTCCCGCGGCGCGCGGACCCGGCGCCACGCCGTCCCGACGAGCACCAGGGCCACCAGGGTCAGCGCCGCGGCGACCTCGGGCAGCACCAGCGGCCCGCCGGAGTCGAGCACCGCGCCCCCGACCACACCGGACAGCCCGACGCCGAGGTAGATCGCCGACGCGTTGAGCGAGAGCACCAGACCCGCGTGGCCCGGGGCGAGCTCGATCAGCCGGTGCTGCACCGGCGGGCTGAACGACCACGTCGCCACGCCCCACACGAACAGCGCGACCCCGGCCGCGATGGGCGTCGTCGTCGCGATCGGCAGCAGCGCCAGCACGATGGTGATCGCGGCCGTCACGACCAGCAGCGGCGTGCGCGAGCCCCAGCGGTCGGTCGCCCGGCCCGCGCCGAAGTTGCCGACCGCGCCGCCGACGCCGTAGCAGAAGAGCAGCACCGTGACCGTCGTGCCGTGGACACCCGCGGTCGCGGCCAGCAGCGGTGACACGAACGTGTAGACCATGAACGCGGCGAGGCACCCGAGGACCGTCACGGCCAGCATGACGAGCACCCGCGGGTCGCGGCCGGCGGCGAACCGCTCGGCCAGGCTCACCCGCGGTGGCGCGGCGACCGACGGCAGCGCCACCCGCACGGCCAGCGCGCTCGCCAGCGAGAACGCGGCGACCAGCGCGAACGCCGTCCGGTAGCCGAGGTGCTGCGAAATGAGGCTGCCCAGCGGCACGCCGAAGATGAGCGCGACGGTCAGGCCGCCGAACACCAGCGCGACCGCGCGGCCCCGGCGTTCGGGGCTGGTCAGCTCGGCCGCGACGGCGCTCGCCGCCGGGGTGAACACCGCTGCGCCGATCGCGGTCACCACCCGGGCCAGCAGGAGCGAGCCGTAGCCGGGCGCGAGCGCGGCGAACAGGTTGCCGGCCGCGGTGACGGCGAGCGCGGCGACGAGCAGCGTCCGGCGCTCCCAGGTGCCCGTGACGGCGGCGAAGAGCGGCGAGCCGACCGCGTACGCGATGGCGAAGGCGGTGACGAGCTGCGCGGCCGCGGTGGCCGAGACGTGCAGCTCACCGGTCAGCGCCGGCAGCAGCCCGGCGACGATGTAGCCGCTGGTCCCGACGCCGAACGCGCCGAAAGCCAGCACCGAGATCCTCGAGGACGAGGGTGTGGACATGGGTGGGTCCCCCCAGGCGAGCGGGCGATTGGTTCGATGAACGTCGTAGTTCGACAACTACCGTACTACGCGGGTCCGACAATTTCGATCGGCGTCGTACAATGGGCTCATGGCCAAGACCGCCGCGCTGCCGCCGATCGTTCACCCGGAGCTGGACGAGATCACCGTCGAAGGCGTGCTCCGCGCCCTGGCCGACCCCGTGCGGCTGGGCATCGTGCGCCAGCTCGCCGCGGCGGACCACGAGCTCGCGTGCGGCGCGCTGACCGTGCCGGTGACCAAGTCCACAATCACCCACCACCTGAGCATCCTGCGCCAGGCCGGCGTCGTGGCCGGCCGCCAGGAGGGGACGACCCGGTTCAACTCGTTGCGGCGCAACGATCTCGACACCCTGTTCCCGGGTCTGCTGGCCGGCGTTCTGGCCGCTCCCCGCTGATCACGGCGTTACGGTGTGGATCGTCACCCGCTATCGGGATGACAACGACCCCCTTCGCTTGTTGGACTGTGCGTAGGACAGCCCACGGCGCTGGGGCCGCATGGCTGTCTTCTTTTTGTCCACGAACTGAACCGATCCAGTACCTGAGACTGAGACGGCCAAGTAATCGATTTCTCACTCTTGGAAGGAGTGCCGTGCCCGTCGCGCTGCTCGCGCTCGCCATCGGAGCCTTCGGCATCGGAACCACCGAGTTCGTCATGATGGGCGTGCTGCCCCAGGCGGCCGCCGACTTCGGCGTCGACATCCCGACCGCCGGCTACCTGATCTCCGCCTACGCCCTCGGCGTCGTCGTCGGCGCCCCGCTGCTCACCGCGGTCGCCGTCCGGCTGCCGCGCAAGACCATGCTGCTGGCCATGATGGGCCTGTTCACGCTGGGCAACGCCCTCTTCGCGCTCTCCCCGAACCAGGAGTTCGGCGTCGCGTTCCGGTTCCTGGCCGGCCTGCCCCACGGCGCGTTCTTCGGCGCCGGCGCCGTCGTCGCGTCCAGTTTGGTCGGCCCCGGCCAGCGCGCGAAGGCCGTGTCGATGATGTTCCTCGGCCTGACGCTGGCCAACGTCATCGGCGTGCCGCTGGGCACGCTGCTGGGTCAGCAGGTCGGCTGGCGCGCCACCTTCGGCGTCGTCGCCGTGATCGGCCTGGTCGCCGCCGCGGCCATCGCGAAGCTGGTCCCCCACCAGGGCCGGCCAGCCGACGCGTCGCTGCGGGGTGAGCTCGGCGCGTTCAAGCGGCCGCAGGTGCACCTCGCGCTGGCGATCGTCACCTTCGGACTCGGCGGCGTCTTCGCCTGCCTGTCCTACATCACGCCGATGCTGACCGACGTCGCCGGCTACTCGCCGTCGAACGTCACCCTGCTGCTTTCGCTGGCCGGGGTCGGCATGACGATCGGCAACCTGCTCGGCGGCCGCCTGGCCGACCGCGCGCTGATGCCGGGTCTGTACGCCGCGCTGCTGTCGCTGGCGTGCGTGCTCGGGATCTTCACGATCACCGCGCAGGGCAAGGTCGGCGCGGCGATCACGATCTTCTTCGTCGGCGTCGCCGGGTTCATGATCGGCCCGATGATGCAGGCGCGGATCATGGAGAAGGCGGGCGGCACTCCGTCCCTGGTGTCGGCCGCCGTCCAGTCCGCGTTCAACATCGCCAACTCGATCGGGGCCTACCTCGGCGGGTTGGTCATCGCCGGCGGGCTCGGCCTGGTCGCCCCGAACTGGGTGGGCGCCCTGCTCGCGGTCTTCGGCCTCAGCCTGGCCATCGTCTCCGGCACGTTGGACCGCCGCGAAGCGAAAGCCGAACGGCGTGAACTCGCGATGGCGTCCTAAGAAGACGCGAACGGGCCGCCGATGATCGTCAAGGCCACGTAGAGCACCGCGGCCGCGAGCCCGGTGTAGGTCACGATGTCGACGACCTTGCCGCGGATCGCCAGCAGCCCCGCTCGCTCGGTCGGCAGCACCGCCCGCAGCACCGCGGCGAGGAGGAGCGCGGCGCCGATCAGCGCCGCGCCCTCCCGCCAGTGGTACTGGACGATCCGCAGCGCCGCGACGGCCGCCACCAGCAGCACGGCTGCGAACGGCAGCTGGGTGAAGCGGGACTGCCGCCGACGGTCGTGGACGTCCCGCCGGTCCTCGGTCATGGTCATCGGCCCTGGAGACCCTGGATCGAGCGCTCCGCCGCTTCGACCACGTTGCTCACGAGCATCGCCCGCGTCATCGGCCCGACCCCGCCGGGGTTCGGCGAGATCCAGCCGGCCACCTCGGCCACGTCCGGGTGAACATCGCCGGTGAGCTTTCCGTCCACGTGGGACACACCGACGTCGAGGACCGCGGCGCCCGGGGCGACCATGTCCGGCGTGATGATCCCCGGCACCCCGGCCGCGGCGATCACGACGTCGGCGCGGCGAACCTCGGCGGCGAGGTCGCGGGTGCCGGTGTGGCACAGGGTCACGGTGGCGTTCTCGCTGCGGCGGGTCAGCAGCAGGCCGAGCGTGCGGCCGACGGTGATGCCGCGGCCGACCACGGTGACCTGCGCGCCGTTCAGCTCGACGCCGTGGCGCTTGAGCAGCTCGATGATCCCGTACGGCGTGCAGGGCAGCGCGCCCCGCTGGCCGAGCACGAGCCGGCCGAGGCTGACCGGGGCGAGCCCGTCGGCGTCCTTCTCCGGGTCGATCCGCTCCAGCACGCGGTTCGCGTCCAGGTGCTTCGGCAGCGGCAGCTGGACGATGTAGCCGTGGCAGGCCGGGTCGGCGTTCAGGTCGTCGACGACGGCCTCGAGCTTCTCCTGGGTGATGTCGGCCGGCAGGTCGCGGCGGATCGAGTTGATCCCGATCTTCGCGCTGTCGGCGTGCTTCATCCGCACGTAGGAGTGCGACCCCGGGTCGTCGCCGACGAGGACGGTGCCCAGGCCCGGCGTCACCCCCTGCGCGGCCAGCGCCGCGACGCGCGGTTCGAGCTCCGCGAAAATGGCGTTCTTGGTGGCCTTGCCGTCGAGAATCTTCGCCGTCACGACGCCCATTCTGGCAAAGAGACCCCCGCGCGTCGCTTCCAGGCGCGGGTGGTCGCAGCCCGTAGAGTGATCGTCACCCCCACACGGTCCACTCGCGACGCTGCCGCGATCAAGCTGTGATCTACCGCACCTCGCATCACCCGAGGTCAGACCGGGTGCCGACGGGTCGCCGAGCGGCAAAACCCACATGCGGGGTGCACACGCGCGCGCGAACAGTCAAAATGTCCCCGTGGCACAACCGACGACGCAGCTGAACGCGACCGAGCAGGACACCCTGGTCAAGCAGATCGGACTTGCCTTGCTGCGTGCCGCCCCCCGCGACTGGCGCAAGGTCTCCGCGGAGTACCGAGCCGTCGGGAGGTACCACGAGCTGACCGGCGAGATCGTCACCGAAGACGGCACGGTGCACGAGTGGCTCGCCACCCACGACATCGCGACCCTCTTCGGACGGCTGCGCGGGGGCATGTACCGCGACGGCCGCGGAACGTGGTTCAACGCGCGCTACCAGCTCGACCACCCGTCCAGCTACAACCTCGAGTACAACCGCGACGAGCCGGTGTGGAACCTCGCGCCGCCGCCGCAGGCCTACTCGGACGAGCTGCGGATGTTCCCGCGCACCGAGGAGAACGTGCCCGAGTGGCTGATCCGGCGGATGTCCGGGCTCGGCCCGGAGCAGCCCGGGCCGCACTTCCGGATCGCGCGGATCTTCGACACGATCGGTCCCGCCGGCCGTCCGGTGATCAACCGTCCCGACCTCGAGGTCGAGGAGCAGGACCGGCTGCTGGAGTACCTCGACCACGCGCCGCTGGTCGTCACCGAGCGCGGCTACGACATCGACCGGCTGGCCGCGACACCCGAGGCCACCGTGCCCGTCGCGTTCCACAGCGACGGCCAGTGGATCTGGCCCGCCGCGGTCAACTTCTACCTGCGCAAGTACGGCGTTTCGCCCGAGTCGGACCTGGTCGAGCACGTCCGCGCGGTCGGCTTCAAGCTGCCGCCGGTCGACGAGCCGACGCTGCAGGCCGCCGGCGCGTACCTGACCCGCGGCAACCAGCCGCCCCCGCAGCAGCAGCGCCCGGCCGGGCCGCCGCCGCAGGGCCCGCCGCCCGGCGTGCCGCAGGGCCCGCCGCCCCAGCAGGCACCCGCGGGCCCGCCGCCGACCATGGTCGCGCCGGCGGTCCCGGTCGTGCCGCCCCAGCAGCAGCACCAGGCGCCGCCCCCGCCGGTGGAAGCGCCGGCGCACGCCCCCGAGCCGGAGGCGCCGGCCGAGGAACACGCCTACGCCGAAGAGTCCGAGTTCGCCGAAGAGGCCTACGACGACCAGGAGTTCGACGACCGCTTCGCCGAGGAGGACTCCTACGGCGAGGAGGAGTACGAGCACCCCGAGCACGCCGCCGGCTCGAACGGCACCTCACCGGAGCCGGGCCGCGTGCCCGACCTCGAGGAGACCGCGGAGTACGTCCCCGACCAGCCGATCGGACTCGAGGAGGAGCCCCACGACGGGGTGATCCGGCCTTCACACGAGGCCGAAGACGAGTACGACGACAAGCAGGTGCCGGAGCCCGCGTCCCACCGCGAGGACGACGCGCACCCCGCGTTCGACGCCGGTTCCCACCGGGAGGACGAGCCCGCGCACGCGGCCTTCCAGCCGGACCAGCAGGTCGATGACGAGCCGGCCCACGCGGCGTTCCCGCCGGGTCAGCCCCGCCGGGACGACGAGGAGCCGTTCCAGCCGCCGGAGCGGCCCGCGTTCGACCCCGGTCCGCCGACCATGATCACCCAGTCCGAGGTGCCCGGCGTCCTGCCGGTGCCGGAACCGACGGCGCCCGAGCTCGAGCCGGCCCCTCGGCCGGGCCGTCGCGCGCTGCGCCGCGAGACCCCGGACCACCCCGTGCTCGCCGGCCTGCAGACCAAGCTGGACGAGCTCGACGTGCCCGAAAGCGGCTACAAGCTGGGCGAGCCCGCCGAGCACGGGTGGAGCGTCGAGGAGGTCGAAGACGGCTGGCGCGTCGGCTGGTACGACGGCAAGCTCAGCAACCCCGCGGTGTTCGGCGACGCCGAGGACGCGGCCGCGTTCATGCTCGGCAAGCTGCTGCTCAACCCGGAGGGCCACGTGCCCGAACCGGAGCCCGAGCCGGAACCGGAGCCCGAACCCGAGCCGGAACCCGCGCCGCAGCGGGTCGTCGCGACGCTGTCGCCGGAGGTCGCGACCGGCTCGTACCCGGTCCGCAAGCCGGAGCCGGTGCCCGCACAGGAGCAGACGGCGTTCACGAGCGCCGAGGAGCTGTTCGGCGACCTGGAGGACGACGAGCCGCCGGCCCCGCCGCGCCGTCCCGCTCCGCCCGCGCCGGTCCCGGCCGGGCCGCCCCTGGGCGCGCAGCAGCAGGCCGGCCCGCCGCCCGTGGCTCCCGCACCGCCCCGGCGCGAACCGCCGTCGGCGCCGACCGTCCTGGCCGCTCCGGTGCCGCCGCAGGGTGCCCCGATGATCCCGCCGGGCACTTCGCCCACGCCGCCGCGCCGTGAGGAGCCGGCCCGCCCGGCCGTCAACGGCGGCAGTGGGGGCGGTGGCCAGCAGCAGTGGCCGATCGGGCCGATGGCCGGGGAGCCGCCGCTGACGCTGTTCCGCGGCAAGGAGCTGCGCGAGCTGCCCGCGGGCAGCGAGCTGGACCGCTTCGGCGGCCCGACCGGCAACCTGACGTACGCGGCGGGGACGCCGTTCGCCGAGCGGTCCCTGGTGCCCGAGTGGGTGAACCGGCCGTACCACGTCTACCGGGTGCAGCGGCCGCTCGAGGCGCTGGCCGGCGTCGCGATCCCGTGGTTCAACCAGCCGGGCGGCGGGTCGGCGTACCTGCTCCCGGCGTCGATCGAGGAGCTCGTCGCCGAGGGCGACCTGATCGAGCTCGACCCGGGTGAACCCCCGATCGACTGAGTCCCGTCGAAGGCCCCGGCGCTGCCGGGGCCTTCGACGTTTCAGCGGATGATCAGCCCGTGGGCGGCGGCGAAGGAGATGGCCGTCTCGACGTCGACCTCGGCTCCCCGCAAGTCGGCCTGGACCAGGGCGTTCGCGTCGAGACGCGCACCGCGCAGGTCCGCGCCGTCGAGCTTCGCGGCCTGGAGGCGGGCGCCGGTCAGGTCGCTCCCGCGCAGGTCGGCGCCGGCGAGGTCGGCCTCGGTCAGGTTGGCTTCGCGCAGCCGCAGCCCGGACAGGCCCAGCTTGCGCAGCCGCGCCTTCGAAAGCGACGCCAGCGAGAGGTCGCACTCGGTGAGGGCGATGCCGGCGAACCCGCACTCGGCGAACGACGAGCCGAGCAGCGAGCACGACGTCCAGCGGCTTTCGATGAGCACCGTGCGGTCGAAGGTGCACGACCGGAACGCGGACGCGTCGTGCCGCGAGCGGGACAGGTCGGCCCGGCCGAACACGCAGTCGTCGAAGGTGCAGCCGCGCGTGCGCAGCCCGCTCAGGTCCGCCCCGGTGAAGTCGCACCCGGTGAACCGGCGCTTTTCCCACCACTGCCCGGACAACACCGCTTCGCGGTAGTCCTCCCCCGTCTCCAGCACGGGCCCCAGGGTGCCACACCCGCGATCAGAGCTTCACGCCCTGGACGTAGTTCATCGCCTCGACGTACTCGGGCAGCTGCGCGCGCCGCGCCATTTCGGCTTCGTCCAGGTTCTCCAGGCGGGTCTGGATCCACCACAGGTTGCCGAAGGGGTCGCGCACGCGTCCGACGCGGTCGCCGAAGAACAAGACCGTCTGGCGGGTCACCTCGAGCGCACCAGCTTCGATCGCGCGCCGCTGGGTTTCTTCGCTGTCCGGCACGTAAAGCCGCAGGAACGCCGGGGTCGCGGCCCACCCGTCCGGCGAGTCGAACGCCATCACGACCGCGTCGCCGATGCGGACCTCCGCGTGGCCGATCTTCCCGTCGTCGCCGACGACGCGGCCGAGCTCCTCGGCGTCGAACGCGCGCTTCAGGAAGTCGAGCAGGCCGTCGGTGTCGTGGCCGATGATCCACGGGGTGACCGTCGTGTAGCCGTCGGGAACCATGTTTCCTCCTCGGTCGGTGTGGCCCCGACCGTAAGATCGAAATAGGACAGTTCCTGACCGCTGCATACTGGGCCCATGGGAATCCCGCTGCGGCCGGTGGCGGCGCGGTCGGTCTACCGCGAAGTCGCGCCGCCCGTCGCGCTCGCCGGAGTCCTGGCCTGCGGCTGGCACGGGCACACCGGCTGGGCGCGGCCGCTGCGCGTGCTCCCGGACGGCTGCGCGGACCTCGTCTGGGACGGCGACGCGCTGACCGTCGTCGTCACGGTCGGCGCGCCGGTGCGGCTGTGGGTGCCCGCGTCGGCGTCGCGCGTGGGCGTGCGGCTGCGGTGCGGGGCCGCGGCCGCCGTGCTGGGCACGGCGATGCCGGAGCTGCCCGCCGGTGCCACCCGGCTGAGCGACCTCTGGGGCGCGGACGCCCGCCGTGCCGAAGAAGCACTGGCCACGACCGCTGATCCCGATGCCCAGCGCGGAATCCTCGAGACACTCGTCGCCCGCCGGAGTGCGACGCCGGACCGGCGGGTGCTGGCCGCCGTGCGGGCCCTCGGCGCGACCACGCGGACGTCCGAGGTCGCCGTGGGGATCAGCGAACGCGCGTTGCGGCGGCACTTCGTCCACGCCGTCGGCGCCGGGCCGAAGCAGCTGCAGCGCGTCCGGCGGTTCCAGCGGTTCCTGCGCCTGCTCGAACCCCTGGCCGCCGGGCGGGCGTCGCTGGCCGGCGTCGCCGCCGAACTCGGGTACGCCGACCAGTCCCACCTCGGCCGCGAATGCCGTCGCCTGTCCGGTTCCTCCCCTGCGGCACTCGTGCGGGTGGCCGAAAAGTTCCAGACGCCCACCGCGCCCGCACGCCACGATCGGGCGCATGTTCCGAGTCACCATCGCGGTGCGCGCTGACGACCTCGACGTCAACGGCCACGTCCGCGGCCCGGCCTACCTCGCCTACGCCGACCACGCGCGCTGGGTGTGCGTGCGGGCGGCCGGCATCGACCCGGCCGAGCTGGCCGCGCGGCGGATCGGCCCGGTGAACCTGGAGACGACCGTGCGGTTCCACCGCGAGCTCGTCCCCGGGAGCGAAGTGTCCGTCAGCTGCGCGTTCCAGTGGGGCGAGGGGAAGACTTCCCGGGTGGTGCAGGAGTTCCACGCGCCGGACGGCACGCACGTCGCTTCGGTTACGTCGGTGTCGGGCTTGCTGGACCTCGATCGGCGACGGCTGCTCCCCGACCCCGGCGCGTACTGGCTGGAGCTGGCCGCCCGCCCGGAACTGCTGGGCCTGGCGCCGAAAACCGGGTGATCTTTCCCGACCTGCTCACTACGGTGACACCGTGCCCGACCACGACTACGTCGATCCCTACCTCGCCTCGCTCTACGACACGATGAACCCGCGCGAGAGCAGCGGCGACTTCGCGTTCTACCTGCCGATGATCATGGCCGCGGAGTCGGTCCTCGACGTCGGCTGCGGCACCGGATCGCTGCTGCACTGGGCGCGCGAGTCGGGCCACGAAGGACGGCTCGTCGGCCTCGATCCCGCTGAAGGCATGCTGATCCAGGCTCGCCGCCGGGACGACGTCGAGTGGGTGCACGGCGATTTGTCGACCGCCGCCTGGGACGGCGAGTTCGACTTCGCCGTGATGACCGGGCACGCGTTCCAGGTGCTGCTGACCGACGACGAGCTCCGGACGGCGTTCTCGGCCGTCCGCCGCGCGCTTCGGCCCGGTGGCCGGTTCGGGTTCGACACGCGCAACCCGGCCGCTCGGGCCTGGGAGCGCTGGACTCCGCGGAATGTGTCGGAAGCCGGCGGAGTGCGGTCGTGGAACGACGCGGGCCCGTTCGAGAACGGGTACGTCACCTTCAAAGCGACGTACGAAAGCCCGAGCTGGGACGCGCCGCAGTACAGCGAAAGCACGCTGCGCTTCCTCGACGTTCCTTCCCTGGGCGAGTTCATCGCGGACGCCGGGCTGGTCGTCGACGAGCAGTACGGCTACTGGGACCGGACGCCGGTGACCGATGACAGCCCGGAGATCGTCACGATCGTGCGGCGCCCGCTCACCTGAAGTCCCGCGACTTCGCCTTGATCCGCATCGGCAGCGCCTCGACGCGGTCGGCGAGCACGCTGACCACGCCGTCGGCCTTCTCCACCACCCCGCGGATCAGCAGCGCCGGGCTCGCGCGCGCGACGCGGTGGTAGCGCTGCCACAGGCCGAGCGTGCAGATCACGTTGACCATCCCCGTCTCGTCCTCGATGTTGAGGAAGGTGACGCCGCCCGCGGTCGCCGGGCGCTGCCGGTGCGTGACGGCGCCGCCGATCAGCACGCGCGCGCCGTCTTCGAGGCCGGCCAGGCCGTTCGCCGGGACGACGCCGAGCGCGTCGAGGCGGTCGCGGATGAACTCGGTCGGGTAGCTGTCCGGTGAGACGCCGGTGGCCCAGACGTCCGCCGCGGCGAGGTCGAGGCCGTCCATCCCGGGCAGCACCGGGGCCTGCCCGCCGACCAGGCCCGGCAGCTTCTCCGGGCGTTCCCCGGCGACGGCACCCGCGGTCCACAGCGCCTGCCGGCGGTCGCCGCCGAACCCGGCGAACGCGCCGGCCGTGGCGAGCGCCTCGATCTGCGGGGTCTTCAGCCGCACCCGGCGGGCGACGTCGGCCATGTCGGTGTAGTCGCCGTTTTCCTGTCGTTCGGCGGCGATCCGCTTCGCGACGTCCTCGCCGATCATCCGCACGGTGCTCAGCCCGGTGCGCACAGCGTGTCCCTTGTCCGGCAACGGTTCCAGCGTCGCGTGCGGCAGGCTGCGGTTGATGTCCGGGCCGTGCACGGTGACGCCGTGGCGCCGCGCGTCGGCGACCAGCGACTGCGGCGAGTAGAAGCCCATCGGCTGCGCGCGCAGCAGGCCCGCGAGGAACGCGTCCGGGTGGTAGAGCTTGAAGTAGGCGCTGGAAAACACGAGGTGCGCGAAGCTCAGCGCGTGGCTCTCCGGGAAGCCGAAGTTCGCGAACGCCTTGAGCTTCAGGAAGATCTTCCCGGCGAGTTCCGTTTCGACGCCGTTCGCGGCGGCACCTTCGAGGAAGCGCTGCCGCAGCCGCTCCATCTTCCGTTCCGAGCGCTTCGACCCCATCGCGTGGCGCAGCTGGTCGGCCTCCGCCGCGGTGAAGTTCGCGACGTCCAGGGCGATCTGCATCATCTGCTCCTGGAACAGCGGCACGCCCTTGGTCTTGTGCAGCGCGTTTTCCAGCAGCGGGTGGTCGTACTCCCAGCTTTCGCGGCCCTGCTTGCGGCGGATGTAGGGGTGCACCGAACCGCCCTGGATCGGGCCGGGCCGGATCAGCGCGACCTCGACGGCGAGGTCGTAGAACTCCCGCGGCTCGAGGCGCGGCAGGGTCGCGAGCTGGGCCCGGCTTTCGACCTGGAACACGCCGATCGCGTCGGCGCGGCACAGCATGTCGTAGACCTTCTGATCGGTGAGGTCCAGCTCGGCGAGGTCGATCTTCTCGCCCTTGTGCTCCTCGACGAGGTCGAGCATGTAGTGCAGCGCCGAAAGCATGCCGAGGCCGAGCAGGTCGAACTTGACGAGGCCGGCGGCGGCGCAGTCCTCTTTCTCCCACTGGATGACGCTGCGGTCGGCCATCCGCGCCCACTCCACCGGCACGACCTGGCTCACCGGCTCGTGGCACATGACCATCCCACCGGAGTGGATGCCCAGGTGCCGCGGGAAGTCCTCGAGCGCGAACGCGAGCTGCACGACGTCGTCCGGGATGTCGTGGTCGTGGTCCTTTTCGGTGGTGCGCAACGATCCCCAGCGGTCGATCTGCTTGCTCCAGGCGTCTTGCTGGCCCGGCGAGTAGCCGAGGGCGCGTGCGGCGTCCCGGACGGCGGACCGGGCGCGGTAGGTGATGACGTTCGCGACCTGGGCGGTCCGCAGGCGGCCGTGTTTTTTGAAGACGTACTGGATGGCCTCCTCGCGGCGGTCGGACTCGATGTCGAGGTCGATGTCCGGGTAGCCGTCGCGGTCCGGGGCGAGGAAGCGCTCGAAGAGCAGCTTGTTGGCCACCGAGTCGACCTTCGTGATGCCGAGGGCGTAGCAGACGGCCGAGTTCGCGGCCGAGCCCCGGCCCTGGCAAAGGATTTTGTGGTCGTTGCAGAACCGGACGATGTCCCAGACGATCAGGAAGTAGCCGGGGAAGCCGAGCTGCTCGATGATCTCGAGTTCGTGCTCGATCTGTTCGCGTGCCTTGTCCTCGTGCGGTTTGCCTTTGAAGCGCTCGTCCACGCCCTTCCGGGTGAGTTCGCGGAGGAAGGTCGTCTCGGTGTGGCCCTCGGGGACGTCGAAGGGCGGCAGCTCCGGGGCGATCAGCTTGAGCGGGAAAGCGCATTCCATGCCGAGAAGGGCCGAGCGGCGGACGGCGCCGGGGTACCGCCGGAACAGGACGTCCATTTCGGCGCCGCCGCGGAGGAAGGCGGTCCCGGCCGCGGGCAGCCAGCCTTCCAGCTCGTCGATGCCCCGGCGGGCCCGGATGGCGGCGAGCGCGTCGGCGAGCGGAGCGCGTTCCGGCCGGGCGTAGTGCGCGGCGGTGGTGGCGACGGTCGGGAGGTGCAGTTCGCCGGCGAGCCGCGTGAGGACGTCGTTGTGCGTGCTGTCGAGGGGCTGGCGGTGGTCGGTGAGCTCGACGTAGACGTTGTCCTGACCGAACCGCTCGACGAGTTCTCGCAGTTTTTCCGCGGCGGCTCCGGGGCCGTTCGTGACGAGGGCAGAGCGCACGGCGCCCTTGCGGCAGCCCGTGAGGACAACGCACTGCCCGGCGACTTCCTCGGCGACCGCACCGAGGTCGTAGCGAGGTTTGCCTTTTTCGGCGTCCTCGTGGATCTGGCCGGCGGTGATGGCGCGGCAGAGGGCCCGGTAGCCCTGATCACCGCGGGCGAGCAGAAGGAGGTGCTCGCCTTCGGGGTCGGCAACGCCGTTCTGCGGGTTCCGGAGGCCGAAGCTGAGCTCGGTGCCGAAGACGGTGTTGACGCCCAGTTCCCGCGCGGCTTCGGCAAAGCGCACGACGCCGTACATGCCGTCGTGGTCGGTGAGGGCGATGGCATCGAGCTGGAGACGAGCGGCTTCCTCGACGAGCTCCTCGGGATGGCTGGCACCGTCGAGGAAGCTGAAGTTGGAGTGACAGTGCAGCTCGGCGTAGGGGACGCGGACGGCCTCGCCGCCGTCGTCGTTGCGCCGGGCGGGGAGGTCTTCGGGCCGCTGGTAGGTCTCGCGCCGCCGGCCCCAGGCGGGGCTGTCCCCGTGGTCCCCGGGAGGCACCTCGCCGGCAAGGCTGCGGGCGAGGTCCTTCCAGCGGACGGGTGGGTTGTTCCAGCCCATCTAGCGACTCCCGGGCTCGTGTTCTCCGGGCAGGTGCCCCTCCCGGCGGCGTCGGTGCCAGCTGCTGGGATGGTTCCAGCGGCTGCGTGCTTCGGCTTCGGTTTCTTCCCGCCGTCCTGACGGGTGGTTGCGACGGCTGCGGGCCTCGGCTTCGGCTTCGCTCTCGCGGAGCGGCCGGGGCTCCGCGGCTTCCCCACGCAACCGCCCCGAAGGGTGGTTCCGGCGGCTCCGAGCTTCGGCGTCGCTCACATGTCGAGGCTCCGCGGCCTCCTCACGCAACCTTCCCGAGGGGTGGTTCCGGCGGCTGCGGACTTCGGCGTCGCTCATCCGGCAGCCGTTCTCCCGCGACGAGCGCGGCACCGGCAGCACGATCACCGGGCACACCCACTCGTCGTCGGCGTCGGGTTGCCCGGCAGGCAGCTGCCCGCGAACCGACCACCTTTCACCCGAGTCGGGCTCGGGTGCAGGCGTCCGGTCAGCCGCAACCCGCGCGTCACCGCTCGCGGACCCGAGCGGCGGCCGCTCACCAGCCAAACCCTCGTGGGCCGCCGGCGCGGGAAGCTGCTCGCCAACCACCCAACCGCCGTCAGCCGCCGGGGCCAGAGGCCGCTCACCAGTCGAACCCCCGGGCGCCGGCAACTGCTCGTCGGCTGCCCAGCTGCTCTCGGCCGCAGGCGCCGGGTGCCGGTCACCGGCCGCCGGGGCTGGTACTTCGCGCAGCCACTCGCGCTCCTCTTCCGCCCTTCGGGGCGTTGCCCCCGGCTCTGCGCGCAGCCAGGCTCGGAGCTTTCGTGCGTAGTCCTCGTCCATGCTCAGTCGTACACTCCCTCGACCGTCCACAGTGGATTTTCCGTGCCCGCGCAGTGCAGCAGCACCGCGTCGGACGGGTCGTCCGGCTCGCCCGCGAGCAGCAGCTGGAGGCGTGCCCGTCGCGGACCCGGTCTTCGGCGGTCGCCCGCCAGGGGCCACGGCCCTGCCCACCCCACGACCTCGCGGTGCGGGCCGCCGGTGATGCTCAGCCCGCGCGGGACCGCCGTGAGCTGGTCGCGCGGCGTGATGCCCACCGGCCTGCCCTCGGCGTCGAAGACCTGGGCCGGCACCGGACGGTCGAGGACCGTCGCCGGGGACGGTGCCGGCAGCCGGCCCGGCCAGGTCGCGTCCGCCGGCGTCGTCCGCTCGCGCGGGTCGCCCCAGGGCACCAGCCGGACGCGGCCGGCCGGGTCGCGGCCGCCGTCGAGCACCGGCGTCACCACACCTTCCGGCCCGAGCAGGCCCTGGACCCGCACGAACGCCCGCGCCGCGCGCTCGTCGTCCTCGGCGGAACGACCGTTCTGCCACAGGTCGAGCTGCAGCGACCGCCCTTCGACGACCTCCTCGGGTTCCAGCCGCAGCCGCACCACACCCGACGTCGGACGGTGGCCCGGCGCGGCGCGCAACCAGCCTTCGAACTGCCAGCGCACGCGGTCGGCGACCCCGGTGGGCGTCAGCGGTTCCGCGCACCGCCACGCGCGGCCAAGATGTTCGCCCTCTTCGGTGACCGCGTAGATGCCGAGCCGGGTGCAGGCCAGGCCGTGCCCGGCCAAGCCGGCGCAGAACCGCGTCGCGAGGCCCTTGGCGAGGAACGCCGCGACGTCGACCCGCTCGACGACCGGGTCGAACTCCTCGGTGAGCGTCAGTTCGGGCGGCGGGCTCCGCCGCAGCGGCGGACGTTCGGAGCGGCCCCGCGCCAGCCGGTGCGCGAGGACGCCGCCGGCACCGAACCGGCTGACGACGTCACGCTCCGGAAGCTCCGCGAACGCGCCGAGCGTCCGCAACCCGAGCCGTCGCAACAGGTCGACGAGATCCGCGCGTTCGGCGCCCGGCTGGTCGAGCTCGGTGACGGGCAGCGGAGCGAGGAACTCGGCGACGCGCCCGGGTTCGACGAGCGCCCCGGACCGGGCGGCGAGCGTCGCGGCGAAGAGCCCTTCGGCGACACCGACCTGGCACTCGACGCCCGCCGCGGCGGAGACGTCGTCGACGAGCCGTTCGACGAGGGCGTGCTCGCCACCGAAGTACCCGGCGGCGCCGTCGACGGGAACCGCGACGAGCCCCGGCCGCACAACCTCGACCCCGACGACGAGCGCCTCGACAGCCCGAGCGACGGCTTCGAAGAGCCGCGCGTCCCGGCCGTCATCGGCGGCGAAGACGGCCAGGTCCGGACAGTTCGACTGCGCCTCCCGCCGCCGCATCCCCCGCCGGACGCCATTGCGCCGGGCAACGGCGTTGCTGGCGACGACGCGGTTCGCACTGAAAACGGCGGCCGGCGCGGTGACGGGAACCCCAGCGACGGCCGAGGCGGCGACCACGGGCCAGTCCGGGCACCAGAGCACGAGCATCCGGGTGGCGAGGTCTGAGGAACGACGTTGCGCTGGGACGGTCATGCGGCCTCCCCGCGCGAGTGGCGAAGGCCGGACGGGCAGGCGTGACCGAGAGGCCGACACGCGTGATTGGACGGTCGACACGCGTGATTGAAGAGTCGACACGTGCGCTCAGAGGGCCGACCCGCGTACCCAGCGGGACGACTCGCGTACCCAGACGGACGACACGCGTAACTGGAGGGACGACACGCGTGCTCAGAGGGACGACTCGCGTGATTGAGCGGACGACACGCGTACCCGGCGGGACGACACGCGTGCCTGGGTGGACGACACGCGGACTTGAGCCTCTCGGGGCCGGCCGGGCTGGGGGTCCACTTTGGACTGGGCGTCATGCCGTGGCCTCGTCCTGGACGGAGACGGGACGTGCCGCGGGAGCGATCGAGCCCGCAGGGCCGGGGAGCGTGAGCGAAGCCGAGGCCGGGCGGGCCGCCGCGCCGCGGCCGTGGACCCGGACCGAAACCTGCCGCGAACGCAAGTGGCCGTAACCGTCCGCGAGACCGGACCACGCCGAGAACCGGCACGACAGCTCGACGTCCGCCGCCGGCCACGCGCCGGATGCCAGCAGCACCGCCCCGCGGTGCCGGGCGCGGGCCGACAGCCGCCGCGCCACGGCTGCCTGCACCTTGTCCGCGTTGACCACCACCAGGTCCACGCCGTCGAGCAGCGCCGCGACCACCGCCGGGAGCTCCGGGCCCGGACGCGGGACCAGCGCCACCCGGGCGAGGTCCACGCCGTACTCGGCCGCCGCCGCCAGCCCCAGCGACGGCAGGCCGGCCACGGCCGCCCACGACCCGGCGGCGGTGGCCTCGGCGAGCAGCGCCAGCAGCAGCGACGTCCCCCCGTGGACCGCCACCGTGCTCCCGCGCCGGAGCCCGCCCGCGGGCAGCAACCCGGCGAGCGCCGGGACGACCGGGAGCACCTTCCCCGTCGCCCGCGCCCGCTCGGCCTGCGCCGCGACCCGGCTCGCCGTGCTGACCCCGGGCAGGGCCGCCAGCCGGGCCACCGGCGGCTCCACCACAGCGGTCACCGCACGCACCTCCCCACCACGGACTAGGCCGGCGGTCGGGCCTCTCCCAAAACTCGACCGACGGCACTGGTTCGCCGCGGGGAAGGCGGCGGTTCCACGTCGAACACTTGTTCGACGTGGACAAGTCAACCGCGAACCACCCGACGTGTCAAGTCACCCACTGGTGGGACAGGAAACGCCGGGAAAGGCTCACCCGCCAGGGAAATGAAGTTGCCCACGCCGAACCCCGATCGCTAGACAGAGCCGCGTGGAGCTCACCGAAGCCCGGCTCGAAGACTGCCCGGAACTGCTCGTCCTGCAACGCTGCTGCTGGGTCCAGGAGGCCGTCCTCAACGACACCCTCGACATCCCCGCGCTGCACGAAACCCTCGAGGACATCCGCGACTGGACGAAGACCTGGTCGACGTGGGTCCTGCGGCAGGACCACCGGCTCGTCGGCGCGGTGCGGGCCCGCCTCGAGGGCGACTGCTGGGAGCTGGGCCGGCTGATGGTCGCGCCGGACCTCGCCGGCCGCGGGCTCGGCCGCCGGCTGCTCGAGCACGCCGAGGCGCACGCACCCGCCGACGCACGCCGGTTCGCCCTGTTCACCGGCGCCCGCAGCGCCCGCAACATCACGCTCTACCAGCGGGCCGGCTATCAGCTCACCCCCGCGCCCGACGCGGGCGGCCACATCAGCGGCGCCGTGTATCTCGAGAAAGAGGTCACACAGCGCTAAAAACCCGGTCCGCCCGCCTGACGCTGCGGCGTCGGCTAGATTCGCCGGTGACTTCTGGGGGTGGGCGATGACCGTACGGCCGGCTCTGTGGATCGCCGGCGCGCTGGTCGCGGCGGGTGCGGCGCTGACCGTCGTGCTCACGGCGGGCGGCGGCGTGCCCGGCGCCAAGGCCGCGGCCCCCGGGCCGACGACGATGGGCGTGGAGTGGCGCTCGTTCCGCGCCGACGTCACCGGGATCCGCCCCGGACCGGACGACACGAGCCTGTTCGTGCAGGTCGCCCTGCCCGGCAAGGACCCCGGCTGCGTCCAGGACCCGCGCATCGAGCAGGTCGTGGAGACCAAGACCGACGTCCGCGCCGACGTCGTCTACTCGACCCGGCCCGCCGCGGGCGGCTGCCAGGACAAGGTGCCCGCGGAGCTGCGGCTGGCCACGACCACCCCGGTCGCGGACCGCACGGTGATCCTCAACGGCGACAACGGCAACGCCTGGCACAAGCTCGGCGCCGGCTGGGGCCACTGCGCTCCCCAGGGCACCTGCGCCCCGCCCGCCGACCACTGCGACCCGGCCTGGATCGGCGCCGCGGTGTCCGCGACGGGCGCCCAGAGCGCGGGCACGACCCGCGGGTGCGACCCGAACTGGCTGGTCCTCGACCTGCCGGTGCGCCAGACCGAGCCGCCCGCTCGCACGGTCTTCCGCTGGAACGACTCCGGCTGGACGTCGTTCGCGCAGGTCAAGTCGGCCGGCTGCCAGGAGATCCGGGCGGCCGAGCCGAAGTTCCCGGTCGCGCTCTGCAAGGCACTGCCCGCGCCCGCGTGACCGGCATCGCGCTGCGCCCCTTCCGCGAAGAGGACCTGCCGATCCTGGACCGGTTCGCGACCGACCCCGCGGTACTGGGTGCCCACCAGTGGACCGGGTTCGCGGACCCGCGGATCCGCCGGCGTCGCTGGGCCGACGACGGTTACGTCGGTCCGCACGACACGGCGCTGGCCGTGACCGCGGACGACGTCGTCGCCGGCATGGCGAGCTGGGAAGCCGCCGACCGCGGCGGGCCCCCGGGAGGCTGCTTCGAGATCGGCCTGACGCTGCTGCCGGAGCACCGTGGCCACGGCGTCGGCCTGGCCGCGCACCGGCTGCTCGTCGCGCACCTCTTCTCGGTCACGCGCGCCCACCGGCTCGAAGCGTTCACCGACGGCGGGAACACCGCCGAGCAGAAAACGCTGGAGCGGGCGGGCTTCCACCGCGAAGGCGTGATGCGCGAGGTCACCTGGCGCGACGGTGGTTGGTGCGACGAAGTGATCTACGCGCTGTTCCGCCCTAGCGCAGCTTCTTGACGATCTCCGCGCCGACCGCCTTCACGGCGTCGTCGGTCTCCTGCTGCGGCATCGGCGAGTTCGAGAAGAACCCCTTGTCCCAGCCGGACACCTCGACGATGACCACCGTCGTGCCCTTCAGGACGTGCAGTTCGGAGCCGCTGAACGCGCTCTTCGTGACCAGCCGGACCAGCGCCGCCTTGTCGCCGATGCCCTTCACGTCGGTCGGCGGGACCTCCGGCGCCTTCGGCTGGTACAGCTGGTTCGCCGATTCGCGGGCGCCCTCCCCGGAGTACCCGGTGATGCGGACGCTCAGCGTGGCGTCGCGGACGTTCTCGTCGGGCCCGGGCTTCCAGCTGCAGTTGACCTGCTTCAGGCCGGGGACGTTCGCGGTGCCCGGGCCGCCCAGCGCGAAGCTCGGGAAACCGGCCTTTTCCAGCGTCTGGGCCGGGACCTGGCACTCGGCGGGCACCGGCGACGACGACGGTGCCGCGCCGGTGCTCGCGAAGTAGTCGCTCGCGAAGATCGCACCCGGGATGCCCACGCCGAGCAGCACCACCACCGCGCCGACGATCCCGAGGATCAGCCCGGTCCGCTTCTTCTTCGGCGGCCGCATCGGCGGGCCGTAGCCCGGCGGCGGATATCCCTGCTGCTGCGGATAGCCAGGCGGCGGGTAGCCGGGCTGCTGGGGATACGGCCCCTGCGGCCCCGGCTGTCCCTGTCCGTACGGCGGTGGTGGTTGCTGCATCGAGCCCTCCCTCTCGAAGCGAAGCCGGGGTCAGTGCGCGAAGTGGCGCGTCCCCGTCAGGTACATCGTGACGCCCGCCTTCTCCGCGGCCGCGATCACCTCGGGGTCGCGGACCGAGCCACCGGGCTGCACGACCGCCCGCACACCGGCCTCGACCAGCACCTCCAGGCCGTCCGGGAACGGGAAGAACGCGTCGGACGCGCCCACCGACCCCTTGGCCCGGTCGCCCGCCCGCGAGACCGCGAGCCGCGACGAGTCGACGCGGTTGACCTGGCCCATGCCGACGCCGACGGTCGCGCCGTCGGAGGCCAGCAGGATCGCGTTCGACTTGACCGCGCGCAGTGAGCGCCACGCGAACTGGAGGTCGCGCAGGGTCTGCTCGTCGGCCGGGGTGCCGGTGGCGAGCTGCCAGTTGGCCGGGTCGTCGCCGGACGCGTCGATCGCGTCGACGGTCTGCACCAGCACGCCGCCGGAGATCTGGCGGAACTCGATCGGCGACGCCGGGACCTCCGGGAGCTTCAGCAGCCGGATGTTCTTCTTGCGCTGCAGGATCTCCAGCGCCTCGGCGTCGAAGTCCGGCGCCAGCACGACCTCGGTGAACACCTCGGCGATCTGCTCGGCCGCCTCGCGGCTGACCGGCCGGTTCGTCGCGATGACGCCGCCGTAGGCCGAAACCGGGTCGCACGCGTGCGCCTTGCGGTGCGCCTCGGCGATGTCGGTGCCGACCGCGATGCCGCACGGGTTGGCGTGCTTGATGATCGCGACGGCGGGCCCGTCGAAGTCGTACGCGGCGCGGCGGGCGGCGTCGGTGTCGACGTAGTTGTTGTAGGACATGGCCTTGCCGTGCAGCTGCTCGGCGTGCGCCAGCCCGGCCCGGTGTCCCTTGTACAGCGCGGCCTTCTGGTGCGGGTTCTCGCCGTAGCGCAGCACCTCGCCGCGTTCCCAGCTGATGCCCGAGAACTCGGGGAAGCCGGAGTCGTCCGCGGGCGCGTACACATTCGAGAACCACGAAGCGACGGCGATGTCGTAGGACGCCGTGTGCGCGTACGCCTGCGCGGCGAGGCGCTTGCGGTCGGCGAGGTCGAAGCCGCCGTCGGCGACGCGCTCCAGGACCCAGCCGTAGCGGGCCGGGTCGACGACGACCGCGACGCTGCCGTGGTTCTTCGCCGCGCCGCGGACCATGGCCGGGCCGCCGATGTCGATGTTCTCGACGCAGTCCTCGGGGCTCGCGCCGGAGGCGACGGTCTGCGTGAACGGGTACAGGTTCACGACCAGCAGGTCGAACGCCGCGATGTCCAGCTTGCGCAGCTGCTCGACGTGGTCGGGGTTGCCCTGGTCGGCGAGCAGCCCGGCGTGCACGTTCGGGTGCAGCGTCTTGACGCGGCCGTCCAGCGACTCGGGGAAGCCGGTGACGTCTTCGACCGGCGTGACCGGGACACCCGCGTCGGCGATGGCCTTCGCCGTGCCGCCGGTGGAGACGATCTCGACGCCGGCCGCGTGCAGGCCGGTCGCGAGGTCCAGCAGGCCCGCCTTGTCCGAGACGCCGATCAGCGCCCGGCGGACCGGGCGCCGTCCCAGGTCAGTGCTCACGAAATGTCACCTTTCGTCCGTCCACGGCGCAGCCGCCGCGGCCGAGTCGCTCGATCGTTTCCACCAGCAGCCTGCGCTCGACGGCCTTGATCCGTTCGTGCAGGACGTCTTCGGTGTCGTCGTTTTCCACGACGACGGCTTCCTGGGCGATGATCGGCCCGGTGTCGACCCCGGCGTCCGCGAAGTGCACGGTCGAGCCGGTGACCTTGACGCCGGCCTCGAGCGCGTCGCGCACCGCGTGCATCCCGGGGAACGACGGGAGCAGCGCCGGGTGCGTGTTGACCACCGTGAACCGGCCGAGGAACTGCTCGCCGAGGATCTTCATGAACCCGGCGGAGACGACCAGGTCGGGCTGGTAGGCCCCGACGGCCTCGGTCAGCGCCTTGTCCCAGGCCGCGCGGTCGGGGTGGTCCGCGACGCGGACGGTGAACGCCGGGATGCTCACGCGCTCGGCGCGGGTCAGGGCCTCGATGCCGGTGCGGTCGGCGCCGACGGCGATGACCTTCGCCGGGAAGCCGGACCGCCCGGTGGCGTCCAGCACCGCCTGCAGGAGGGTGCCGGAACCCGACGCGAGCACGACGAGCTTCACCGGAGTGGGCAGGTCCAACCGTTGAGACAGAGCGGGCTCCTTGCCGCGGGCGGTGCGCAGCCGGGCGCACGGCGCTTCACCAGGTCACGTCAACCCTAACGGTCGGTCTCGGCCGCCTCGACGTCGCCGCAGGTCTCGGTGCCTCCGGTCACAACCTCGTCGGCCTCGGGGACCTCGTCGGCCGGTTCTTCGAGACCGAGCTCGGCGTCGGCCTCGGCGTCGAACTCCGCGTCCTCGTCGGGTTCTTCTTCGGTTTCTTCTTCGGTCTCTTCGTCCTCTTCGGACTCTTCGAGTTCCTCGACGGCCTCGGCGGCTTCGTCGACGTCGACGTCTTCGGCGTCCGAGAAGGCTTCGTTGTCTTCGAGTGCTTCGGGCGGCGCGGGCGGCTCGTGCTCACCCGCGAAGAACGCCGTGAACGCGCCCGGGATGACGATCCAGCAGAACGCGACGACCGACGCGACACCGACCGGGACGCTCACCGGGTCGAACGCGCCGTCGCCGAGCCGACCGCCGGACAGCGTGCCCAGCAGGACGCAGCCGAGCGCGACCACCGCGCCGGCCACCGCGACCGTCCGGATGCGCTGCGCCGGGTCCGCGTCGACCTTGCGCAGCGACCAGCCGACGAGCACGCCGGTCGCCGCGGGCAGGACCAGCAGCGCCGGCCACCACGCCGCGTGGTGCTCGGGCAGGCCGCCCAGCAGCGGAACGCCGGGGACGGCGCCGCCGCGGTAGCCGAACATCCCGACGTTCAGGTCGCCGATCGAGAAGCCGGGGCCGGTGACGAACGACAGCACGGCCGTCACGGCGTTCGGCAGGTACAGCACCGACAGCAGGAACATCCCGAAGCTGCTGCCGAGCGCGGGCTCGTACATGTCCGCCACCGTCCGCCAGGACAGCGCGGTCGCGACGGTGAACACGGCGGCCCCGCAGGCCACCAGCACCGCGAGCCCCAGCGCACCGGCCCGGACCCCGCGCAGCGCGAGGGGGTCGAGGCGCTCGGCGACGACGTCCGGCAGCCCGCAGCACCGGACGATGCCCACCGCCGAAGCCGCCGCGGCGAGCAGCCCGGGGACGGCGAAGGCGACCAGCGGGTTCGCCGTCACCGACGAGCCCTGCGCGCAGAGCGCGATGACGAGCCCGAACAGCGCGTGCGCGCCGGTGATCGTCGCGAACACCGGCAGGGCCTCACGGGGTGTCCGGTAGCCCAGCCGCACGACGGCACCGGACGCCGTCCGCGCGGCCAGCGCGAGCGCGCCCAGCGTCGGCAGCAGCGGCAGCACGCCGAGCGGGTGGACGCCGAGGTCGAGCCGCACCTGGTGCGCGGCGAGCCAGCCGGGCCCGGCGGCCAGCAGCACGCCGGTGCCGGAGAAGACGGTGCGCGGGGCGGTGAGCGCCACCAGCGTCAGCACGGTCGCCACGACGGCGTAGCCGGTGACCAGCGGGCCGAGGGCGGCGGCGAGCAACACCCGCACCCGCGCCGCCCCGGAGAGTTCGACGTCGGGTTCGAGGTCGCCCACCGGCTCCTCGCGGGAGTCGGTGAGCAGGTCCATGATCCGCACCCTGACATCCGGGCTGGTCCGACCGGGTGAGCCACGCCGCCGCCGGGCAGCGTGGGGAAGCTAACCCACCCGGTCGAGTAACCCCCGGAGTGCAAGACACCCGCTGTGACACAGAGCGTCACAGCGGGTGCCGGAACTACGTCAGCTCTTGCCGAAACCGCCGGGCGGCGTGTGCGGGTTGTCCCCCGGCGGCTGCTGGAAGAACGAGCCCTGCTGCGGGGCGTACGTCGTGGCCTGCGGCCCCGGCGGCGGCGTGGTCGAGGGCGGGTTCGGCGAGCCGTACTGGCCCGGCGTGAACGGCGGCGACGGCTCCCCGGCCTGGGAAACCGGCCCGTGCCCCGGCTGCTGCTGGCCGTACTGCTGACCGGGCTGGCCGTACTGCTGCTGTCCGGGCTGGCCGGCCTGTCCGGCCGGTCCGGGCTGGCCGTACTGGCCGCCGTAGGACGGCGCGGCGGGCTTCGGCGCCGGCGGCTTGACGACGTCGTACTCGATCAGCACCGCGCCGACCGCGGCGGCCATCTGCAGGATCCCCAGGATCAGGATGACGGTGACGATGCCGGGCGAAGTCTGCATCCCGATCAGCGTGTCCAGGACGTCGAGCGCGCCGAGCACGCTGAGCAGCGCGGCGAACGGCAGCGTCTTCGGGCCCTTCGGCAGGGCGTGCATCGCGGCGAGCAGGCCGCCGGCCAGCAGCAACGTCGTGCCGAGGCCGACGTTGCCGTTGTCGGAGAACCCGAGGAAGTACTGGACGAGGCCGAAGACCGCGACGCCCAGCGCGAGCAGCAGCGGCAGGTTCTGCGTGAGGCCCGCGGCGCCCGAGGGTGCCTGGTGCGAGTGCGGCGGCTGCTGCGCGGGGAAGCCACTGGACGGCGGTCCGGGGGGCTGCTGGCCGCCACCCTGCTGGGGGTAGCCAGGCCCACCGCTGGGGAAGGTCATCGGGAAGCACTCCTGTCGGTTCGACCGGCACTCCGGGGCACGCGGGCACCCGGGGAAGACGAGGCGGCTTGCGTGCGCAGAACGCTAGCGCACTCCAAGGCCACCAGCCCATCAGACGCGTGAATACCTCGGGAGGTTTCGTCGTGAAACGCGGAAGAGCCGGGCGCCTGTGGGGCGCCCGGCTCGACCAGCGGTTACTCAGCGAATTCAGCCGAGGTTGTTGTACAGCTCACGCGCCAGGACGGCGGTCTCGCTCGGGGTCTTCCCGACCTTGACGCCGGCGGCCTCGAGGGCCTCCTTCTTCGCGGCGGCCGTGCCGGAGGAGCCGGAGACGATGGCGCCCGCGTGGCCCATCGTCTTGCCCTCGGGCGCGGTGAAGCCCGCGACGTAGCCGACGACCGGCTTCGTCACGTTGTCCTTGATGTAGGCCGCGGCGCGCTCTTCGGCGTCGCCACCGATCTCGCCGATCATCACGATGACCTTGGTCTCGGGGTCCGCCTCGAACGCCTCGAGGGCGTCGATGTGCGTGGTGCCGATGATGGGGTCACCGCCGATGCCGACCGCGGTGGAGAAACCGATGTCCCGCAGCTCGTACATCATCTGGTAGGTCAGCGTGCCGGACTTCGACACGAGGCCGATCTGGCCCGGGCCGGAGATGTCGGCCGGGATGATGCCGGCGTTCGACTTGCCCGGGCTGATGACACCGGGGCAGTTCGGCCCGATGATGCGGGTCGTGTTGCCCTTCGCGACGGCGTGCGCCCAGAAGTAGGCCGAGTCGTGCACCGGGATGCCCTCGGTGATGACGACGGCCAGCGGGATCTCGGCGTCGATCGCCTCGACGACGGCGTCCTTCGCGAACTTCGGCGGCACGAAGATGACCGACACGTCGGCGCCGGTCTCCTTGATCGCCTCTTCGACGGTGCCGAAGACCTTGAGGTCCTTGCCCTCGATGGTGACGGTCTGGCCGGCCTTGCGGGCGTTGACGCCACCCACGATGTTCGTGCCGGACTTCAGCATCTTGGTCGCGTGCTTCATGCCCTCGGAGCCCGTGAGCCCCTGCACGATGACCTTGCTGTTCTCGTTCAGGAAGATCGACATCTTCACGCACCTGCCGCGGCGAGCTCGGCAGCCTTGTCGGCCGCGTTGTCCATTGTGTCCACCACGGTGACCAGCGGGTGGTTCGCGTCGGCCAGGATCTGGCGACCCTCGACGACGTTGTTGCCGTCCAGGCGGACGACCAGCGGCTTGGTGGCCTCGTCACCCAGGATCTTCAGGGCCTCGACGATGCCGGTGGCGACCGCGTCGCACGCGGTGATGCCGCCGAAGACGTTGACGAAGACGCTCTTCACGTCGGTGTCGTTGAGGATGACGTCCAGCCCGGCCGCCATGACCTCGGCCGACGCGCCGCCGCCGATGTCGAGGAAGTTCGCCGGCTTCACGCCGCCGTGCTTCTCGCCCGCGTACGCCACGACGTCCAAAGTGGACATGACGAGGCCCGCGCCGTTGCCGATGATGCCGACCTGGCCGTCGAGCTTGACGTAGTTGAGGTTCTTGGCCTTGGCCTTCGCCTCGAGCGGGTTCTCCGCGTCCTTGTCCACCAGGGCCTCGTGGCCCGGCTGGCGGAAGTCCGCGTTCTCGTCGAGGGTGACCTTGCCGTCGAGGGCGATGATCTTGTCCTGCGGGTCACGGACCAGCGGGTTGACCTCGACCAGCGTGGCGTCCTCGGAGACGAAGGTCTCCCAGAGCTTCACGACGACGTCGGCGGCCTCGTCGATGATGTCGGCCGGGAAGTTGCCGGCCTTCAGGATCTCGAGCGCCTTCGCCTTGTCGACACCGGTGATCGAGTCGACCGGGATCTTGGCGAGCGCCTCGGGGCGCTCGACGGCGAGCTGCTCGATCTCCATGCCGCCCTCGGAGGACGCCATCGCCAGGAAGGTCCGGTTGGACCGGTCCAGCAGGAAGGAGAAGTAGTACTCGGACGAGATGTCCGAGGCTTCGGCCACCAGCACGCGACGCGTGATGTGGCCCTTGATGTCGAGGCCGAGGATGGCTTCCGCCTTCTCCTTCGCCTCGTCCGGGGTCTGGGCCAGCTTGACGCCGCCCGCCTTACCGCGGCCGCCGACCTTCACCTGCGCCTTGACGACGACCTGGTTACCGATCTGCTCCGCGGCGGCCTTGGCTTCTTCGGGGGTGCTAGCCACCGAGCCCGGCAGAACCGGTACTCCGTGGGCGGCGAAGAGATCCCTCGCCTGGTACTCGTAGAGGTCCACTACTCCAGTCTCCTGACGACACGCCACTGCAGGTGGTCCGCGACCGGACCGCGCTGTCGGACCAGTCGAGGTTAGCGACCTGCGCAGACGAAGGAGACTCCGCACCTGGTGAAGTCGGTCACCGTGCGCGGTCAGACGGTGTTCCCGCGGTGTGAGACCGCCCACCGCGCAACCGTTCCACGGCTTCTTCCGGGGATTTCCCGTCGACCGTGACCACGCGGACGGGGTCGAGCGCCCGTTCGAGGCCGGGCGGCTCACCGAACACGGCGACGGCGTCCGGGTCCTCCTGTTCGGCGGTCCGGACGATCTGCTCGACGGTGTCCAGCCGACCGGCGTGGACGACCTCCATGCCGTCGTCGCGCAGCGCGCGGCCCAGCGCGACGGCGGCCGGGTCGGGGCGGGCGAACTCGACGACGAGCACCCGCGACCGCTCACGGCTCACGTCGGCCGCCCGCGACCACCCGCGACCGCTAGGCCGGCCGCGACGAGCAACGCGGCCACGGCGGCGAGGGCGACCCAGAAGCCGGTCGACGGGCTCGCGTCGCCGAGGGCGCCGCCGACGAGCGGCAGCTCCGCGGCGTGCAGCGCGACGAGCAGAGCGGCACCGGTCAGCAGCGCCGCCGCAGGCTTGGGCCGCGACCGCAGCGCCAGCGCGGCCGCGCCGACGACCGTCACGACGGCGGTCAGCAGTCCCCACGAGGGCGTGTCGAAGTTCGACCAGAGCCCGGGCGCGAGGTAGCCGGGCACGCTGAAGACGGGCAGCCCGAAGGCGGCGATCGCCAGCACCCCACCGGCGACGACGGGGGTCAGCAGGTTCGTGCCCGCCTCGGCGCGGCTGTCGGCGTCCTCGCGTTCGACGACCCCGGTCCCGACGGCGGCGAGCGCGACCAGAGCGGCGAGCACGAGCGCGGCGAACGTCCACGCCGCGCCGGCGCCGAGGTCGTAGCTGAAGACGGGGGTGGCACCGGAGGTGCCGCCGAGGTCCGCGCCCCCGAACCCGGCGAGGTTGCCGGCCTGGGTGGCGGTCAGCGCGGTGTTCAGGACGGCGGTGCCGGCCAGGACGATCCCCGCCCAGGCGAGCCCGAGCACGGGACGTGCGGCCCGGGCCGTGCCGGGAACGAGGACGCCGAGCGCGGCAACGGCGACGACGAGCGCGGCGACGAGCAGGAACCACCGCGCGGGGCTTTCGGCGGCGGCCCGGACCACGGCGTCGGCACCGGGGTCGAGCGCGGTGACGGCGACTTGCGGCGCGAAGGCACCGATCAGGGCGGCGGCCGCGGTGGCGAGGCCGAGCATGCCGGTCGTCAGCCGCCACCAGAAGAGGCCGACGATCTTGACGTCGCGTTCGGTGGTTTCCGTGGCTTCGGTCAGCCGGGTGAAGGCGAGCCCGGCGGTGACGGCCATCGCGCCGAGAACGACGACGGGACCCCAGGCGACGTGCAGGTCATCTCTCGCCAGGCCGGAGAGGACGGGCGGAACGGCGACCCCGAAGGCGGCGGCGGTGAGGCCGAGCAGGGTGCCTTTCGCGGTGGTTTCGGAGGGAGAGGCGAGGGCGAGGGCGGCGGTCAGCGGCAGCGCGGCGGCGAGCAGCAGGTAGCCGCCGAGGGCGGGCCAGGGCCCCTCGAAGGCGGCGCGGGCGAGGAGGAAGCCGTTGTCGGAGCCGACGGGAGCGGTCAGCAGCCCGACGGAGGCGGTCACGGCGAGCAGCGGAACGAGCAGCCGCCACCGTCGACGTTCGGGTTCGTCGTTGTTTCGGCCGGCCCGCCAGGCGGCGACCCCGGCGGCCCCGGTGAGGAGCTGTCCGGCGAGGAGAAGCCAGAACCCCGCGCCGACGGCGGAGCCGCCGATGAAGTGGTCGGGGAGGTAGAGCTCGGGGCGGATGGTGAGGGGGCCGTTGACGGCGAACTGGAGGTCGAGCACCAGCCGCCCGGGGGCGAGGACGGCCAGGCCGAGGAGGAGGCCTTTGGCGAGGGCGGGTCTTTGACCGGCGACAGCGATGGCGGCGACGGCGGGTGCGAGTGCGAGGACGGCTAGCCAGGGCCAGCTGGTGAAGCCGGGGGCCGCGGCTGGGGAGACGCGGATGAAGCCGGCGGCGGTGAGAGCGATGGCGCCGAGTGCGGCCAGGACCAGGGCGGTGGTCAGGGGGCCGGAGGGGGTGGTGTCTTCGGCCCAGGTGGGGGGTTCGGTCGTTGCCGGGGGCTTGGGTCGGGTGGTTGTTGGGCCGGCCGGGCGAGTGGGCCTGGACTTCGCCGCGCCGGCGGGGCGGACAGTCGCCGCATCGGTGGCACTCGCCTTCGGCGCGAGCCGAGCACTCGGCGCGCGGGTGTTCGCCGAGTCGGCCCCGGTTTTCGCCGCACGGGCGGACCCGGCCTTCGCCGCATCGGCGGATCCGGGCCCAGCGCTCGGCGCGCGAGTGTTCGCCGGGCCGGCCTCGGCCTTCGCCGCGTCGGCGGGCTCGGGGTGAGGGCTCTGCGCGTCGGTGGGGGCTTGGCCGGGCGCCGCTTCCGAGGATTCCAAGGATTCGGTGGTTTCTTTGGGCGTCTGCCGGGAAGTCTGTGCGCGAGGAGGCTTCCGCTTGCCGGGGGAATGGGTGGCCGCGGGGTCCTGCGGGGAGGCCGGGGAGCCGGGGGTGCTCCCGGTCGGGGGCTCTGAGCGTGGGGGCATCGCCCGCGACGCTAGCAAGTCCGGCCGGTGCGGGACGTCCCAGCGGGGCGCGAGTCGTCGAGCGGTGCGGGCTGGTCAGCGGGACGGACTGCCGGGCGGTGCGAGCCGGACGGCAGTACGGACCGCCGAATGTCCCCTGCGGCCAGCCTTACGGACTGCCGAGCGCTGCGACCGGGCTGCGGCGCGGGCCAGAGGCCAGCAGCGAGTGCTGTCGAGTGATGTGGGCTGGCCAGCGGGGCGGGCCAGCGAGCGGGGCGCGGCCAGGGGGCGGGCTGCCAGGCGGGGCGAGTGGCAGCTGTAGGGGCTGCCGAGCCGGTGTGGGCTGGCCCGCAGGGCTGGCAGCCGAGCGATGCGGCGGCCGGCGATGCGGACTGCCCGGCGGGGCCGGGCGGCCAGAAGTACGGACTTCCGGGCGGTGTGGGTTGCCGGGCCTGCGTCGGGAAGCTCGCCGGAGGTTAGGTCTCAAGGCTGGGTCTCGGCCTGATCGACAGTGGTCGAAAGCGTGACCCCGTCACCAGGAACCTATGAATCCTCGCCGCGCAACCCCGAGAACTCGGACAAACCCGGCGCCCACGGACGGGATTCCGATGCGAGTCGGTGAGCGGTTCACGTGCGTCGATGAACGGTCGCTCCGCGAGTCCTCGTGAGGCGCCTGCGTCCACGCCCCAAGCTCAGCCTGGGCCGCACCCAGGTGTCGAAAGGGCTTGAACATCCCCAGGCAAACCCTTATTCCAGCCCTCCGACCCCTCAACTCCGCTCGTCTGTCCATAACGGTCCGCAAGAGCTGTAAGGCAAGTCACAACCAATGCAGTAAACCCCGTCTAACTTTGGGTAATCTCCACAGGTGGACGCAAGATCCTTGCCACCCGATCGGCCGACCGACGGGGCAGATCTTGCTTACAGCGGTGCCCCTTCGTTACTGTCCCCCGGTCCCCATTACAGTCAGGTCACGAAGTAGGACGACGAGCGAACCACCCCCGAGGTTGGCTCACCGGGTTCCCCCGCCCACAGTCCTCGACCAGGCTCCCCGACGATGGAAGGCTCCGTCTTGGCTTCACACCGCTCCCCCGGCGGCCAAGCTCCTTCCCCGGCACTGAAGGACGCACTGCAAGGTGCGGTCGTTCGTGTCCGGGGTGCGCACCGCATCGCTCCGCCCTCCTCGGCCCTTCGTGGCCGGGTCGTGGTCGCCGCTGTCGCGGCCGGTGCGTTCGCCGCCGCTGCTGCGGGCTCGACGCTCAAGACGATCACCGACTCCGACGCCGCCGTAACGCCCCTGGCCAACAGCCAGGACGCCAGCGCGTCGTTCACCTCGGGAGGTGCGGGCTCCGGGGGCGCCCCCGAGCTCCTGCCGGCCGGGCACGCGGTCGACGCCTCCGCCGAAGCCGCGAAGCTTTCCGACAGCGCTTCGATCACGCAGGCCCGTGAGCAGCGTGAAGCCGACGCCGCCAAGAAGGCCGCCGAAGAAGCCTCTCGTCCCAAGACCTGCCTGCCGGCCCACGGCACCTTCACCTCGGGCTTCGGTGCCCGGTGGGGCACGAGCCACCTCGGCATCGACATCGCCAACTCGATCGGCACCCCGATCTACGCCGCCTCCGACGGCACCGTGATCGACGCCGGCCCCGCCAGCGGTTTCGGCCTCTGGGTCCGGGTCCAGCTCGACGACGGCACGATCCAGGTCTACGGCCACATGAACAGCTTCTCCGTCAAGGAGGGCCAGAAGGTCAAGTGCGGCCAGCAGATCGCCGAGATCGGCAACCGCGGCCAGAGCACCGGCCCGCACCTGCACTTCGAGGTGTGGCAGAACGGCACCAAGAAGATCGACCCCCGGCCGTGGCTGGCCGCGCGCGGCATCGTCATCTGATTCGTTCGCTCCACACCGATGGCCTGCGTACACGGGCCATCGCGCATCGGGGAACCCGGCCGTAGAGCCATGATTCGCCGCTGAGGGACGACGTCGTCCCTCAGCCGAGCGGACGTCCGCTCCGGCCGGCATGCCGCGACAGTCCACAGTGGCAGCGGCCACGACCGCGTCGGCGGCCGAGAGCCCTTCAGCCCGTTCCACGCCGCCCGGGGCACCCGAGATCACCCTCGGCTCGCCCGAGGCCGCCGGAAAGCGTCTCAGCGCCCGGGAACGGCTAGCGCTGCCCACCCGGCAACCGGCGGAGGAAGTACGCCACCGCGACCTGCCACACCGTGCACAGCTCGGCGGGCCTCCGGACCGGCAACCAGCCCCAAGGCACAGCGCCCCCCGCGGAGCGGACACGCGCGGCTCGACGTGTCGTCCAGCGGCGTCCCCGGCCGCAGGTGACACATCGCCCGTCCGCTCCGAGCTCGTGCTGCCTGAGCAGCGCTCGCCAGGCGGCGGCCAGCCGGCACGCCTCCGCTCCCGCATGCGAAGGATTTCCTGAAGCCCCCGAAGGGCCCGGACCCCGATCCGGAACCGCCGACCCCAGGACTCCTCGCAGATATTTTTGTACCCCTTCGGCCAACAGGTGAAACAGCACCGCGTCCACACCACACTACCCCCTTCGTCGAACTTGTGTTCGATTACAGGGTCAGTTCTACCGGTGGGGTACGACGATTCCGGCGGCGATCGCGGAGATCGCCGCCGGGTTCACCCGGTCGAGTGGCGGGAAGCTACAGCTTCACCATCGGCACGCTGCCGATCAGCATCAGGCGGACCTTGCCGGCCGCGCCGAAGTCGATCGTCGCCGTGGCGCGCGGACCGACGCCGTCGCACGAGATCACCGTGCCCAGGCCGTACTTGTCGTGGCTGACGCGGTCGCCGACGTCCAGCTTCAGCGCCACCGTGTCCTTCCAGCCCTTGCCGAACGAGCTGACACCCGGCGAAGGCGCGGACGAAGACCGGCCGCCCCAGGTGGTCGCCGCCCGCGGTGTGCCGCGGGAACCGCTGCCGAACGACCCGAAGCCGCGGCTGGACGGCTCCAGCCGCCGCCAGTCGACGAGGTCGCCCGGCAGCTCGTCCAGGAACCGCGAAGCCGGGTTCATCGACGGCTGGCCCCAAGCGGACCGCGTGATCGCGCGCGAGACGTACAACCGCTTGCGCGCCCGCGTGATCGCGACGTACGCCAGCCGCCGTTCCTCGGCCAGCTCGGTCGGGTCGCCCAGTGCCCGCATGTGCGGGAAGACGCCGTCCTCCCAGCCGGTGCAGAACACCACCGGGTACTCCAGGCCCTTCGCGGTGTGCACGGTCATCAGCGTGACCACGCCCGCGCCGCCGTCGCCTTCTTCGCCGCCGTCGGGCGAAGGCACCGAATCGGCGTCCGCCACCAGCGAAACGCGTTCGAGGAACGCGGGCAGCGACCCCGGCGCCGGCACCCCGGGCTCCACGACCAGCTCGGCGTTCTCGTCCGCGACGACCTCGGCGGTGATCTCGGTGAACTCGCGGGCCACCGTGACGAGCTCGTCCAGGTTCTCCACGCGCGTGTGGTCCTGCGGGTCGTCCGACTCCTCGAGCTCGACCCGGTAGCCGGTCTTCTCCAGCACGGCTTCGAGGACGTCGTGGACCTCGGCGCCGGAAGTGATCAGGTCGCCCAGCTCGTCGAGCATCCCGACGAACCCGCTGATCGCCTTGACCGAACGCGGGTTCAGCAGCGCCACCTTGCCCTCGACGGCGTCCCGCAGCGCCGCGGCGAACGAGATCCGCTCGCGCTCGGCGTGCGTCGCCACGACGGCTTCCGCGCGGTCGCCGATGCCGCGCTTGGGCACGTTCAGCACGCGCCGCAGGCTGACCGTGTCCTCCGGGTTCGCCAGCACGCGCAGGTAAGCGACCATGTCGCGGACTTCGCGCCGCTCGTAGAACCGCACGCCGCCGACGACCTTGTACGGCAGGCCGAGCCGGATGAAGATCTCTTCGAAGACGCGGGACTGGTTGTTGGTGCGGTAGAAGACGGCGACGTCGGAGTAGTCGGCTTCGCCCTTCTCCGCCAGCGCGTCGATCTCGTTCGCGACGAACGCGGCTTCGTCGTGGTCGTTGTCCGCGACGTAGCCGACGATCTTCTCGCCGTCGCCCGAATCCGTCCACAGCCGCTTCGCCCGGCGGTTCGGGTTCCGCTCGATGACGGCGTTGGCCGCGGACAGGATCGTCTGCGTGGATCGGTAGTTCTGCTCCAGCAGGATGGTGTGCGCGTTCGGGAAGTCCCGTTCGAACTCTTCGATGTTCCGGATCGTCGCGCCGCGGAAGGCGTAGATCGACTGGTCCGCGTCACCGACCACGACAAGCTCGGCCGGTTCGACGCCCGACTCGTTCGGCGCGGTCCCCGCCAGCTCGCGGACCAGCGTGTACTGCGCGTGGTTCGTGTCCTGGTACTCGTCGACCAGCACGTGGCGGAAGCGCCGCCGGTAGTACTCGGCGACGGCCGGGAACGCCTGCAGCAGCGAGACCGTGCGCATGATGAGGTCGTCGAAGTCGAAGGCGTTGGCCTGGTTCAGCCGCCGCTGGTACTCGACGTAGACCTCGGCGACGCGGCGTTCGAGGTCGTTGGCCGCGTTCGCCGACGCCTCGTCCGGGTCGACGAGCTCGTTCTTCAGGTTCGAGATGTGGATGGCCAGAGTCCTGGCGGCGTAACGCTTCGGGTCGATGTCGAGGTCGCGCGCCACGAGCGTGATGAGCCGCTTCGTGTCGTCCGAGTCGTAGATCGAGAAGCTCGACGACATGTCCAGCGTCTTGGCTTCACGGCGCAGGATCCGCACGCACATCGAGTGGAACGTGGACACCCACATCGCGTTCGCGCGCCGCCCGACGAGCGCGGCGACGCGGTCGCGCATCTCGGCGGCGGCCTTGTTCGTGAAGGTGATCGCCATGATTTCGCCGGGGTGCACGCGGCGTTGCCCGAGCAGGTAGGCGATCCGGCGGGTCAGCACCCGGGTCTTGCCCGATCCCGCGCCCGCGACCACCAGCAGCGGGCCACCGGCGTGGGTGACGGCTTCGCGCTGGGACGGGTTCAGGTCGTCGAGCAGATCGGCCTGCCCGCCGGAAGCGGGCTTGCGCGCGGGGGTCTCGGCGGGGAGATCGAAGAGGGTGTCCATCGTCTGTCCACGCTACCCCGGGCGGGCGGGGCTCCGGCAGAAGCGTGCCGACGCGGCCGGTCCGGCGCCGGGCTAATGCGGCGGGCGTAGCGGGAGGTGTCGCCTGGCGCCCGACGCGCGGCGGGCCCGTCGCGCGGAGCATCGGCGGACATGGAAGACAACCGCACCGCCCGCATCCGGGCCGCCGACGCCGATCGCGAACGCGTCGCCACCGCCGTCCAGACCGCCGGCTCCGAAGGCCGGCTCACCCTCGAAGAGGTCGAAGAGCGCCTTACCCACGTCTACGCCGCCCGGTTCACCGACGAGCTGACGGCGCTCACCACCGACCTGCCGCGGCCCGCGCCGGCCCGGCCCGGCTTCCCGTTGACGAAGGCCGCGTTGCGGCGGCATCCGGCGCTGCGCCTGCACCTCGCCGTGGTGGTCGCGATCGCGGTCGTGGCGATCGTGCGCTGGGCGGTGCTGGGCGCCGGGTTCTTCTGGCCGGCCTTCCCGATCTTCTGGCTCGCGGTGAGCATCTTCGTTCATGCCAGGGTGCGCTCGTTCCGGGAGCGGCCCGGCGCCGCTGTGCCATACTGAATCCCATGCGGCACACAGAGCGATTTTTTTACGGGACCCGGACTCCGGCTCCTGTGATCGCGTAGTGCCCGAACCGCCATCACGCCAGCCCCGGAGTCCACGGACCCGGGGCTGTCGCCGTCCCAGGGGCCGGGTCCGGGCCCCGAGGGAGAGGTCCCGATGAACGCACATGCGACGAACGCCGACGGCCAGCCCGCCGAGCACACCCCCGCCGGGGACGACATCGCGTCGCTCCGGGAGGAGATCGACTGGCTGGACAAGGAGATCCTGCGACTGGTGAAACGCCGGGTCGAGGTGTCCAAGACGATCGGGGCCGCGCGGATGGCCGCCGGCGGCACGCGGATCGTCTACAACCGCGAGATGGACGTGCTCGCGCGCTACCGCGAGCTCGGCCCGGAGGGCCGCCAGCTGGCGATGGCGCTGCTGAACCTCGGCCGCGGCAGGCTCGGCCGGTAACGGTTGTCCGAATTCCGGGTCTTCCCTGAGGCACCGGTGACCGCGCTGCGGGCAGACTGTGGTCATGGACTGGCTCGTGAACCTCATCGCCGTCATCGTCGCGCTCGCGAGCGTGCTGGCCGCGCTGGGCCATGTGGGTTATCTGGCGATGCTGAACAACGCGGCGGGTAAGCGTGCCGGCGGCGCGCCGGTCGCGCAGTACGTCCGCGGACGCTGGGCTGTCGCCGGCGGTACCACCGCGGCCGCGTTGTTCGCCTGGTTGCTCACGGCCGGGGGACCCACGCTCGACATCGTGGCGATCCTCGTCGCGGCGGGTAGCGGTGTGGTGGCGACGAAGGCGCTGCAGTCCACCCGTGACCGTTATCGCACCGGCGGCTGAAACCCGCTGAGCAGGGCTGATGTCACTGCGTGAAACTTCGTAGGGTCACTTTCCCCCGTTCGGTCGCGCCCGACAGAGTGAAACCTCTGCAACTTGCAGGTTTGGGGGCGACTTTCTACGCCGGATGCTCCTAGGGTTGACGCCGTGAGGACCCTTGCGTCTGGGTCGGGCGGAGCCCGGAGGGCGCGCGGGGGCACTGGCCCCGCGCGCCCAGTCTCGCATGCTCGTGCATCTGCGCAGGATTCCGAACGCGATTCCGCTCGTGAGGGTGCTCCGATCGGGTTCTCCTGCCGCCGGACGGCGTCACGGCCTGACCGCCGGGTGGTCGAGTCGACATGACCCACGGCACGGAGTTCCACGGACGCGGCGGCGCGCCCGCGCATCCCGGGCGGCACCGGCTCGGCAGCACGGACGGCTGGACGCCCCCGTTGCCCCAGAACCGCGCCGGGCGGCGCCACGCGGCCGGCCCGGCGCCGGTCGACCCGCCCGTGTCCGGGTCACTGCCGATGTCCGGCGGGATCCCGCAGCCGGCGTCCGGGTCGTTTCCGTACGCGGAACCGATGTCCGGCTCGCTGCCGCTTCCGCAGCCGACGTCCGGGTCCTTCTCGTACGCGGAGCCGAGGTCCGGCTCACTGCCGCTTCCCCAGCCGACGTCCGGGACTTTTCCCTACACGGAGCCGAGGTCCGACTCCTTTCCGTACACCGAGCTGACGTCCGGCGGGCTCCCGCGGCCGTCGCTGCCCCAGCCCCGTGACCGGCGCCCGGCGCCCCCGCTGTTCCCCGCTTCGCACGGCAGCCTCCCGCTGGAGGAGGACGTCGAAGCCGACGCGCCGTCGGATACCGAGAGCCGCGCCGACCAGGCCGCCCGGCGCACTCGCGTCTCGCTGGCCACTCCGCAGCCGCGCGGCGCGGACACCGAGCACGAAGACGACGACGTCCGCATCTACGCCGCGCCCCCGATCGACGGGCTCGGCGGCTTCACCATCGGGTCGGTGCCCGCGTCCGTGACGCCGCCCAAGACCTGGAAGAAGGCGGCCTGGTTCGCCACCGGCGCGTCCGGGGCCGTGGTCGTCGGGCTGCTCTTCGCCGGGTCCTACCTGGTCGGGAAGCCCCCGGTGGACCAGGCCGTGCAGGGCGCGTGGCCGGGCTACCAGGGCGCGCCGACCGTCATCGATCCCACCGGCGAGGCCGGGCCGACGTCCCGGCACGGTGGTTCCGCGCCGGGGCCGGACGACAGCACGCCCTCGCCGGAGCAGCCGGCCGGCCGGACCAGCGGCGGTGGCGCGGGCCCCGTCGACGGCGTCCCCCGGCCGCCGATCACCGACAGCAGCGCCGGCTCGGAGACGTCCGGCACGAGGACGCCGAGCGGGCGGCCGCAGAAGCCCCCGGTCACCCCCGCGCAGCGCGAAACCCCGGTCAAGCCGCCCTGGTGGTACTCCTTCCCGCCGGACGCCCAGACCATGGGGGACAACTCGGAGAAGTTCTTCAACACCGTCACCACCGACCCCGCCGCGGCGTCGTCGGTGACCACCGGCGAGCTCCACGACCAGGGCGCGCAGGCCCTCGCCGAGCGCTACGCGGACGTCGCGTACTTCGAGGTCCGGAAGATCAGCATCGACCAGCAGCGCGGCGTCACGGTGAACACCGTCGAGATCACCCACACGGACGGATCCAAGACGATCGAACAGCGCACGCTGACGTTCGGGGACGGCGACAAGATCGCAGCTGACGGCCAGTAACCGACCATGCACGTGCGGTTCGCCCGTTCCGATGCACGTGCGGTGCGCCGAGCGGTTACCCCTGGTCCGGGTGGGTGACATAAGCTGCCGCTCGTCGTATCGCGACGGCATTCCGGCGACGAAGCCTGGTGGTGCTCGTCCGCACAGGGTTACCTGACGACAGCGGATCCGGAACCGGCCACGAGTCGGCCATCCGGACCAACGGAAGCCCGGCCGAACGGCCGAGTGACCGTCCCCGGAACCCAGAGCGAGGACATTCGTGCTTGATCGGCAGCGCACACGGCGTGAGGTACCCAACGCCGTCCGCGTCGAGGACGTGATCCCGGCCGAGATTCTCGACGGCGTCGGTGACGCCGACCGCGACTATCTCGAGCAGGTCTTCCGCGACCCGCAGCGGTTCCTGCCGCCGCGTCCGGAACCCGTCCGCGAACCCGCGCCGGACGAGAACGCCGACGAGCCGGAGAGCCGGTTCGTCCGCCGCGCCAAGCTGGCCGGGCTCGTCGCCGCCGGAGCGCTCGTCGCCGGAGCGGTGGTCGCCGCGCCGATGCTGACCAGCGCGCACCGCGCGGTGACCGAAGGCGGCCAGTCCACGCCCACCGGCTTCACCGGCGCCGCGGAGCTCGGCGGCCTCGCCGTCCCGCAGCACCAGGCCGGGGGCGGCGCGCCCGAACAGCGCAGCTCCCCCACCTCGGGCACGCACTCCGGAGGCGGGCCGTCGGCCGACGAGTCGACCGGCAGCGGCCCGCGGACCCAGGCCGCGCCGGCCACCGCGGAAGCCGTCCCGGACGCGGCCGCCGACGCCCGCAGCGCGGGCCGGAAGATCCAGGCCGTCAAGGACTTCTACGCCGCCATCGCGCGGGACTCGGCGGGCGCGCTCGCGCTGCTGAGCCCGTCGCTGGCCGACGGCGCGGCCGGTGAGCTGGTCCGCACCTGGAGCTCGATGGACGCCATCGACGTCCAGGAGGCCGACACGCAGATCAAGCCGGACGGCTCGATCCTCGCGGTCGCGACGCTCCACCGGCCGGACGGCGCCCTGGTGCGCGTGACCCAGCTGTTCCGGGTCGCCGACACGGGCGGGTTGATCACCGAAGCCGAGCTCGTCTCGGCCCAATACATGTAGCCCTCGGCGATCGCCCCTTCACCCGTGGTTCAAGTGCCTGTACCGGATTCGTGTGCGCAGAGTGAGCGCCTAGCCTTGTCACGGGCCGATCTCGGGAGAGCCGGCCCACAGCCCACGACATGTGCATACGCTCCAGCGACGCGGCGTGCTCGTGACCGCGTCACCAGGAACCAATCCTCACGCCCTGGTGAAGTCGGAGCCCAAAGGGAGGTCGCGTGAGCGACGAGGGTCGCCTGGTCGCCGGTCGGTACCGCATCGCCGGCCGGATCGGCACGGGCGCGATGGGTGCCGTCTGGCAGGCGCATGACGAGGTACTGGGCCGGACGGTGGCCATCAAGCAGCTCCTGCTCCAGCCGCACCTGGACGAGCACGACGCGGAGGACGCCCGGCAGCGGACCATGCGCGAGGGCCGGATCGCCGCCCGCCTGCACCACCCGAACGCGATCTCCGTGTTCGACGTCGTCACCGACGACAACGGGCAGCCGTGCCTGATCATGGAGTACCTCAACTCCACCAGCCTGGCCGCCGTGCTGCAGGAACGCCGCACGCTGCCGCCGACCGAGGTGGCGCGCATCGGCGCCCAAGTCGCCGCGGCGCTTCGCGAGGCGCACGCGGTCGGCATCGTCCACCGCGACATCAAGCCGGGCAACATCCTGCTCGCCCCCAACGGCACGGTGAAGATCACCGACTTCGGCATCTCCCGCGCCAAGGACGACGTCACGGTCACCAAGACCGGGATGATCGCCGGCACCCCCGCCTACCTGGCCCCCGAGGTCGCCATCGGCGGCGAGCCCGGGCCGGAGTCCGACGTCTTCTCCCTCGGGTCCACGCTCTACGCGGCGTGCGAAGGCCAGCCGCCGTTCGGGCTGTCGGAGAACACGCTGAGCCTGCTGCACGCGGTCGCGGCCGGGCAGATCAACCCGCCGCGCCAGTCCGGCCCGCTGGCCAGCGTGCTGGCCGTGCTGCTGCACCCGGACATCGAGCACCGGCCGACCGCCGAAGAGTGCGAAGAGCTGCTCGCGGCCGTCGCCCGCGGTGAGCTGCCGCTCGGCGGGCCGTCGGACGAGACCATGATGGCGCCGTCCGCGGGCGTCCTGGGTGCGGGAGCGCTGGGCGCGGGCGCCATGGGCGCCGGGGACCCGAACGCGACCCAGATGTTCGACGAGATCCCCGCGGGGCACTCGGGCAGCCTGCTCGACAACCAGGCGCCGACGCAGGCCGTGCCGTACTACGACGAGGACGACTACCCGGAGGGCACCGGCTACCCGGAGGACGACTACGACGGGTACGGCCACTACCGCGACGACGACCAGCATTACGCGGCCGGAGGCGTGCCTCCCGGCCTCGCGGCCACTCGCGCGGTGCCGGTACCCCCGCACGACCAGGGACCGTACGCGGACGACCTGTACGACGACTACGAAGACGAGCCGGCCCCGCCGCCTCCGCCGCGGCGTCCGCAGGTCAGCCCGGCCGACGATGACGACGAGAAGCCCGGCGCCTGGAAGCGCCCGGCGATCATCGGCGGCATCGTGGTCGTGGGCCTGGTCGCGCTGGCCGTCTGGCTGCTGAGCCCGAACAACCCGGAGAACCCCGCCGCGCCGGTGTCGAGCAGCAAGCCGACGCCCGCTGCGACGTCGGAGTCGCTGCCGTCGACGACGGACGAGCCGACCGAGACGGCGGACGTGCCGCCGCCGGTATCGGAGACAACCTCGTCGAAGCGGACGACTTCGCGGCAGACCGAACCGGAAAAGACCACGACTCCGAAGACCACTCCGAAGACCACTCCGCCGGAAACGACGCCCGACAGCACGACGCCGACAACGCCGACAACGCCGACGTCGGGCGGAACCAACCCTTGATGCTCCGAGGTCAGTCTTGAGTTCTGAAGGCACCATCGTCGGCGGCCGGTTCCGGCTGGACCAGCCGATCGGCCGCGGCCGCGCGGGCATCGTGTGGCTGGCGTTCGACACGCGGCTCTTCCGCACCGTCGCGATGAAGCGGATGTACCTGCCCGTCGGCGCCGGCGACCGTGCCGAGCAGGCCCGCGCGGGCGCCATGCAGGAGGGCAAGGACGCGGCCCGGATCGAGCACCCCAGCGCGATCAAGGTGTTCGACGTGCTGCCCGACGGCCAGGACGTCTGGCTGGTGATGGAGTACATCCCGTCGCGCAGCATGGCGACGTTCCTCGCCGAGCACGGCCGGCTCAACCCCGACCAGGCGGCGCAGCTGGGCATCCAGCTCGGCAACGCGCTCTCGGCGATCCACAAGGCCGGGTTCGTGCACCGCACGCTCGAGCCGGGCACGGTCCTGCTGGCCGACGACGGCGGCGTGAAGCTCACCGACATCGGTATCAGCGGCGGCGGGCCCCACGCCGCGTACGTGGCCCCTGAGGTCGCGCGCGGGCTGCCGCCGACGCCGGCCGCGGACGTCTTCTCCCTGGGCGCGACGCTCTACACGTCCGTCGAGGGCGTGCCGCCGTTCGGGGACGACGGGCAGTCGTCCGAGCGGCCGGCGCAGAACGCGGGCGTGCTGACCGCGGCGCTGCGCAAGATGCTGCGCTCGGACCCGACGACGCGGCCGACGATGGCGGACACCGTCCACGCGCTGAGCGCGATCACCGAAGGCCGTGAGACGGCGTTCATCCCGCCGACCAACCCCGGGATCCCGCCGCCCCCGCCGCCGCCCTTCAACCCGGGGCTGGCGGCCGCGACGACGCAGATGCCCCCTTCGGGTCCGCAGTTCCAGCAGCAGCTCCCGGCCGGGCCGCCCGGCTACTCCTCGGCGGAGGAGACGCAGCGGATGCAGCCGGTGCCGCCGCCCACGCAGTACGCCCCGGGGCCCGCGGCGGGACCGCAAGCCCCGGCGCAGCCGCAGGCGTGGAACCTCCCGGTGTCGAAGAAGACGCTGGTCACCATCGCCGCGATCCTCGCGGCCGTGCTGGTCGGGATCCTCGTCTCGGAGCTGTTCTTCGTCTAGGCCACCTTGGCGGTCGCCGCGCGCATGGCTTCGAGCAACGTGCGGACGGCCGGGTGGCCCCACGCCCGTGACGCGACCGCGGCGTGGATCGCGCGGACCGGCTCCGGGTTGCGGATCTTGCGGACGACGACGCCGGGGTGCAGCGCGCCGAGCCCCAGCTCCGGGATCAGGCCGACGCCGATGCCTGCGGCCACGAACCCCTGCGCCGTCTGGTAGTCCTCGGACTCGACCACGACGTTCGGCGCGAACCCGGCGGACGCGCAGGCGCTGTCCAGGATGTCGCGGCAGACGCCCGGCAGGCCGTCGACGCCGACCCACGGCTCCTCGGCGAACTCCGTCAGGTCGAGCACGCGCTTGCGGGCCAGCGGGTGCGTCTTCGGCAGCACGGCGCGGTACGGGTCGTCGAGCAGGTGGACGAGCTCGACGCCCTTGCCGGGCTGCCGCTTGCGCGGGAAGACGGTGATCGCGACGTCGGCGTCACCGGCTTCGACTTCCGTCATCGGGTCGTCGGGCTCGACCAGCTTGAGGTCCAGGCGGACGCCGGGGTGCTCGCGGCGGACCGCGGCCGTGGCGGGCGCGACCAGGGACGCGCCGGCCGTCGAGAAGTAGCGGATGGCGACGCGGCCGATGCGGCCTTCCTTCAGCTCGGTCAGCGCCGCTTCGGCCTTCGCGAGCTCGGTGCTCAGCGTCTCGGCGTGCTCGGACAGCAGCGCGCCCGCCGGCGTCGGCCGGACGCCGCGTCCGACGCGTTCGAGCAGCGCGGTGCCAGCTTCGCGTTCCAGCGCCGACAGCTGCTGGCTGATCGCGGACGGCGTGTAGCCGAGGTTGCGGGCCGCGGCGGTGATCGACCCGCTGGTGATCACGGCGCGGAGAACCTGCATGCGGCGGACGTCGAGCATGCCCTGATCGTACAGCTGAGCTTAAAGGTTCCTGCAGTTATTTTCGCTTGTCCTTATGTCTTTCCCGGACGAAGCTGGCGCTTGATCGGAGAAGGAGGAACTGGGGTGGGCGAGTCGAAGACCCTGCTGAGGATCGCCGCGCTGGCGTTGATGTGGGGCTCGAGCTTCTTCTGGATCAAGCTGGGGCTGGGGATGTTCTCGCCGGTGCAGCTGGTGCTGGCGCGGCTCGTGCTCGGTGCGGCGATGCTGCTGGTGCTGTGCCGGCTGCAGCGGGCCCGCCTGCCGCGCGACCGGCGGATGTGGGGGCACCTGGCCGTCGCGGCGTTCTTCCACAACGCGTTGCCGTTCCTGCTGTTCGCGATCGGCGAGACGACCGTCGATTCGGGGATCACCGGGGTCCTGAACTCGACGACGCCGCTGTGGGTGCTGCTGGCGGCGCCGCTGATGGGGACGTCGTCGCGGATGGCGGGGGCACGCCTGGCCGGACTGCTGATCGGGCTCGGCGGAATCCTGCTGATCTTCGCGCCGTGGCAGGCGTCCGGGCTGCTGAGCTGGGGCGCGCTGGCCTGCCTCGCGGCGGCGGCGAGCTACGGCTTCGCGTTCGTCTACGAGGGCAAGTACCTGTCGTCTTCGTCGGCTTCGCCGTACGCGCTCTCGGCCGGGCAGATGCTGCTGGCCAGCGGAATGCTGGTCCTGGCACTGCCGGCGGGCGGGTTCACGCCGGTGCACTTCGGCGTGGGGCCGCTGCTGGCGATGCTGGTGCTCGGCATCGGGTCGACGGGCATCGCGTTCGCGCTGAACTACCAGCTGCTGGCTTCGGAGGGTGCAGTGGCCGCGTCGGTGGTCGGGTACCTGCTGCCGGTGGTCTCGGTGCTGCTGGGCGCGGTGTTCCTGGGCGAGCAGCTGAACCTGCGGGTGATCGCGGGCATGGTGGTCGTCCTCGGCGGGGTCGCGCTGACCCGCCTCCGCAAGCCGGAGCGAGTGGTCGCGGAAGTGCCCGGTGACCAAGCGGATGGGCTTGGTGACGACACCACCGGTCGCGCGCCGCGGCCGCTCGCTCCCCTGGCCGACTGACCGGACGTTCTCTTCGGTCGGAGGCGTGACGGGGCGGCCGCTGCGGGCACGAGTGGGCAGTTCGCGACGCACCGAGACGGCGGCCGCTGCGAATGGACCAGCGGGCCGAAGCGTCAGACGAGGCGGCGGTCGGAGGCCCAGCGGGAGAGCTCGTAGCGGTTCGACAGCTGGGTCTTCCGCAGGACGCTCGACACGTGCGTCTCGACGGTCTTCACCGAGATGAACAGCTCCGACGCGATCTCCTTGTACGCGTACCCGCGCGCCAGCAGGCGCAGGACGTCGCGCTCGCGGGGCGTCAGCAGGTCCAGCTCCGGGTCGTTGATCGGGGCCGAACCCGGGCGGTCCGCGAACGCGTCCAACACGAAGCCCGCCAGGCGCGGGGAGAACACCGCGTCACCGTCGGACACGCGGACCACCGCCCGGACCAGCTCCTTCGACGAGATCGTCTTCGTCACGTACCCGCGCGCCCCCGCGCGGATGACTGCGATGACGTCCTCCGCCGCGTCGGACACCGACAGCGCCAGGAACACCACGTCCGGCAGCTCGGGACGGACGCGGCGCAGCACCTCGGCGCCGCCGCCGTCGGGCATGTGGACGTCGAGCAGCACCACCTGCGGTTTGGTCCGCGCGATGCCCGCCACCGCTTCGGCAACCGAACCGGCCTCGCCGACCACCCGGACTTCGTCGGTGATCGAGTCGAGCTCGGTGCGGACGCCCGCGCGGAACAGCGCGTGGTCGTCGACGAGGAACACCTTCACCGGTTCGCGCTGGGTGTCAGTCACGACTTCGAGCATAGCCGCCTCACGCTGCCCCCTTGCCCGCTTTCACCGGCATGGCGAGCTGCACTTCGGTGCCTTCGCCCGGCGCGGTGCGCACCTTGCACGTGCCGCCGTGGCGGGTCATCCGGCCGCGGATCGAGTCGGCGAGGCCGTGGCGGTCGTCCGGGACCAGGCCGGGGTCGAAGCCCTTGCCGCGGTCGCGGACGAACACCGTCACCGACGTCGGCTCGACCTCGGCGAAGACGCTGACCTCCTCGACGCCCGCGTGCTTCGCGGCGTTGACGATCGCTTCGCGCGCGGCCTGGACCAGCGCCACCAGCGAGTCGTCCAGCTCGGCGTCGCCGACGACGACCTGGCCGACGGAGATCGCGAACGTGTCCTCGACCTCGCCGCACGCCGTCGCGAGGGCTTCGGACAGCTGGCCGGTCGCTTCTTCGGCGTTCTCGACGGGCTTGCCGTAGCCGTTCGGGCCGTAGAGCCAGCCGCGCAGCTCGCGTTCCTGGCTGCGGGCCAGCCGCGCGACCTCGCGCGGCTGCTCGCTCTGCTTCTGGATCAGCGCGAGCGTCTGCAGGACGGAGTCGTGCAGGTGCGCGGCGATCTCGGCGCGTTCGTCGGTGCGGATGCGGGCCTTGCGCTCGTCGGAGAGGTCGCGGACCAGGCGCAGCCAGAACGGGATGGTCAGGACGGCGACGCCGATGAGCGTCGCGATGACGGCGATCAGCGCGAACTGGACCTGGTCGAGGCTGCCGCTGCGGAGCGCGACGACGCCGATGCCGGTGATCACCAGCGCGACGCCGGCGACGATCCGGATGGCCGCCGACCAGCCGCCCCCGCCGAGGAAGGCGCCCGCGAAGCCGTCCTTCGCGCCGACGCGCCACCGGCGTCGCTGCGACTCGTCGGCCTCGCGCCAGACGACCGCGAGACCGATCATCGCGACGGCGAGCGGCACGGCGACCCAGCCGCTGATGAACCCGGTGAGCGTCCCGCTGGCGACGGCGAGGCCGACCCCGAGTGCGATCAGCCCGAACGCCTGCTGGCGCTCCTTCGAGGTCGGCGCCTTCGCGGTTTCCTCGGTCTGCTGCTGGACGAAGACCCAGAGGAGCCCGTAGGCGAGCAGGCCGGCCCCGTTCAGGGCGGCGAGCAGCGCGAAGGCCGTCCGCACCCAGAGGACGGGCACCCCGAGGTGATCGGCGAGCCCACCGGCGACCCCGGCGATCGCCCGCCCGGACCGCCGCCGGAACATCTTGGGCTTCTCCGGGACGGCCACCTGGTCGGGGGTTACGTGGTCGAGGGCATCCTGCACGTGGTCCATGGTCACACGCGGTGGCGTGGGCTTCCATCGGGGAAGTCCCTGATCCGGCACCGGCCACCCGGTCCTTCTCCGGGAAACCTCAGGGACCATCCCGGATGTCCGCCGAACGCGCGTGCCGCATGCTCTTCGGTATGAGTGGTGCGAGTGAGACACGGGCACCGAAGCCGAGTCCGTTGAACGGCTTCGAGGAGACCGTCAAGGACTTCTGGGTCAGCCGGCCGCGGCGGCCGCACGCCGGGCGGAAGGTGGCCGGCGTCGCCGCCGCCATCGGGTACCGGTACGGGATCGATCCCGTTGTCGTGCGGATCGCCCTGGTGGTCGCGACGATCTTCGGTGGCTTCGGCGTTCCCTTCTACCTGCTGGGGTGGCTGTTCCTGCCGGGCGAGAGCGACGAGGTCTCCGGCTTCGAAAGCCTCATCGGGCGCGGGCGGTCGTCGGTGTCGCCGGCTTTCGCCGTCGTGCTCGGCGTTCTCACCGTCGTCAGCGTCGGGGGCGCCTTCAGCGGCTCGTGGTTCGACGGCGGAGCACTCATCAGCTTCGCGCTCATCGCCATCGCGCTCTACCTGCTGCACCGCAGCCGCGGCCAGGAGAACCGGCCCGCTCCGGTCGTCCCGCGGACCTCAGCCTTCACCGGGAACGGAGCCTTCACCATGACCGAGACCGCGACCGCCGAGGCGAAGCCGGGCCAGGGCTGGGACCCGCTCGCCGCCGATCCGGCCGGCTGGGACCTGCCCGAGGCGCCGTCGTCGCCGCCACCTCCGCCCACACCGCCGACCTACCAGCGGCGGCCCGAGCGGCGGCGCAACTCCAAGATCGGCTCGGTGACCTTCGCGCTCGCCGTGCTGACCGCCGGTGGTGGCGTACTCGCCAACCTCAACGGCGCCACGTGGTTCTCCGCGCAGCACATCATCGGCCTGGTGCTCGGCGTGGTCGGGATCGGACTGGTCACCGGCGCGTTCGCCCGCGGCGGGCGGGGCCTGATCGGGCTCGCCGTGCCGCTCGCGATCGCCGGGATGGTCCTGACGACCGTGCCGTTCGAGAACTTCGACTTCCGCGGCGGTGCGGGCGACCTGCACGAGACTCCGCACTCGGTGACCGACCTGAAGCCGCTCTACCAGCACGCCGCGGGCGACATCGACCTCGACCTGACCGCGTTGCCCGCCGGCTCGCCGATCACCACCAACGTGATCAACGGCGCCGGCGACAGCACCGTCATCGTGCCGGACACCGCGGACGTCACCTACGACTGCCACACCGGCGCCGGCAACACGGAGTGCTTCAACCGCGAGACCGACGGCATCAGCCAGGACGCGCTGACCGGCGTCGACTACGGCACGGACGGCCCCGGCGGCCAGCAGATCACCCTGCACGTCAAGAACAGCGTGGGCAACGTGGAGGTGCGCCGTGGCTGACCAGAACCCCTACGCCTACGACAACCCGCAAGAGGCCCCGCCCGCGAAGCGCGGTGGCTTGGACGTCTTCACCCTGATCGTCGGCATCGCGACGCTGCTGGTCTCCGCCTACGTCCTCTCGGACGGCGCGAGCTGGCTGCCGCAGTTCGACTTCCGCTGGGTGATCGCCGGCGGCGCGGTGTTCGTGGGGCTGCTGCTCCTCGGCGCGTCGTTCGGCAAACGCCGCCGGTAACCGGAAACACCACTCACTCTCGAGGCCCTGGATCCCACGCCAGGGCCTCGAGTCCTGTCTACGGGAGACTCACTCCCACTCGATGGTGCCCGGCGGCTTGGACGTCACGTCCAGGACCACCCGGTTGACCTCCGCGACCTCGTTGGTGATGCGCGTGGAGATCCGCTCGAGGACGTCGTAGGGCAGGCGCGTCCAGTCCGCGGTCATCGCGTCTTCGGACGACACCGGCCGCAGCACCACCGGGTGCCCGTACGTCCGGCCGTCGCCCTGGACGCCGACGCTGCGGACGTCGGCGAGCAGCACCACCGGGCACTGCCAGATGCTGCGGTCCAGCCCGGCCGCCGTCAGCTCCTCGCGGGCGATCAGGTCGGCCGAGCGCAGGGTCTCGAGGCGCTCGGCGTCGACCGCGCCGATGATGCGGATGCCCAGGCCGGGGCCGGGGAACGGCTGGCGCTGCACGATGGTCTCGGGCAGGCCCAGCTCCGTGCCGACCTTGCGGACCTCGTCCTTGAACAGCAGCCGCAACGGCTCGACGAGCTCGAACTCCAGGTCGTCCGGCAGGCCGCCGACGTTGTGGTGGCTCTTGATGTTGGCCGTGCCCTCGCCGCCGCCGGACTCGACGACGTCCGGGTAGAGCGTGCCCTGGACCAGGAACTTGTAGTCGCCCTCGGCCTTGAGGTCGCGCTCGGCCTGCTCGAACACGCGGATGAACTCGCGGCCGATGATCTTGCGCTTCTGCTCCGGGTCGGTGACGCCGGCGAGCGCGTCGAGGAACCGCTCGCGCGCGTCCACGGTCACGAGGTTGACGCCGGTGGCGGCGACGAAGTCGCGCTCCACCTGGGTGCGCTCCCCCGCGCGCAGCAGGCCGTGGTCGACGAACACGCAGGTCAGCCGGTCGCCGATCGCGCGCTGCACCAACGCGGCCGCGACGGCGGAGTCGACGCCGCCGGACAGGCCGCAGATCGCGCGGCCGTCACCGATCTGGTCGCTGATCCGCTGGATCTGCTCCTCGACGATCGACGACGTCGTCCACTGCGGCTTGATGCCCGCGATGTCGTGCAGGAAGCGACGCAGCACCTCCTGGCCGTGCGGCGAGTGCGCCACCTCCGGGTGGTACTGGACGCCGGCGAAGCGCCGCTCGACGTCCTCGAAGCCGGCGACCTCGGCGCCGTCGGAGGAGGCCGTGACGACCGAACCCTCCGGGGCCTTGGTGACGCTGTCGTTGTGGCTCATCCACGCGGGCTGGTGCGCGGGCAGGCCGGCGTGCAGGACGCCGCCGTCGCCGGTCACGCGGACCTCGGTGCGGCCGAACTCGCGGACGCCGGTCGGCTCGACGACGCCGCCGAGCGCGCTGGCCAGCAGCTGGTGGCCGTAGCAGATGCCGAACATCGGGACGCCGGCTTCGGTGAGCTTCGGGTCCATGCCCGGCGCGCCTTCGGCGTACACGCTCGAGGGACCGCCGGAAAGGATGATGGCCGCGGGGTTCTTCGCGAGGATCTCCTCGACGGACGCGCTGTGCGGCACGACCTCCGAGTAGATCTGTGCCTCGCGGACGCGCCGGGCGATCAGCTGCGCGTACTGCGCCCCGAAGTCCACGACGAGAACCGGACCGGTGGGGTTGGGCACCTGAGGACCTCCTGGCAGCGGCGGGATTCCCCACCATCGTCCCAGGTGGGCTGGGTCACCCGGGATTCAGGGCCGTCCCTGTCCTCGATCGGGCCTACGGTGCCCGGTATGGCTGTGAACTGGACGAAGGAACTGACCGATCAGCTCGACTTCCACTGGAACGTGCTGGTGCGCCCGAAGCTCGAGGGACTCACCGACGAGGAGTACTTCTGGGAGCCGGTCGCGGGGTGCTGGACCGTGCGGCCGCGGAAGTCCGACGACGAAATCGGCAGCGGCCCCTTCACCATCGACTTCGCCTTCCCCGAGCCGACTCCCCCGCCGGTCACGACGATCGCGTGGCGGCTCGGCCACATCCTCGTCGGCGTGCTCGGCATGCGGTCGGCGTCGCACTTCGGCGGCCCGGCGATGTCCTACGACGACTACCGGTACCCGGGCACCGCCGCCGAGGCGATCGCACTGCTCGACGAGTACTACGCCCGGTGGGTCGAGGGGGTGAAGGGCCTCGACGACGACGCGCTCGCGCGGCCGTGCGGCCCGGCGGAAGGCCCGTACGCGGAGTACCCGATGGCCACCCTGGTGCTGCACATCCACCGCGAGATGATCCACCACTGCGCCGAGATCCTCCTGCTTCGCGATCTCTACCGGAGCAGGTTCGTGTAACACCGAGTCATCATCGGTCCGATTCATCGGTAACGAGAGCGGCTCCGACCGGGGCCGCCGCCGAGGGGGCCCGCGCATGCTCTACCGACTCCGCCCACCGGCCCGGCTGACCTGGTGCGACGTGCCCGGGTACGCGGTCTGCCGGGCCGACGACCAGCCGGCGCCCGACTGGGAACGGCTGTCGTGGCTGCCCGCCGAAACGCGGGCGTTCAGCAACGACCTCCTGCGCATCGCCGCCCGGTACGGCGTGCGCTCGGGCGGCGGGATCGTCCTCGACGCGCGGCACACCGAGGACCTGGGCCGGGCCGACCTGCTGCGGTGCGAGCGGATCGCCGCCGCGCAGGCCCGGGCGGAGCTGCGCAGCGGCGCGGGCGGGCAGCCGGTGGGGGTGCTCGGCTCGAACGCCCGGCTCGAAGACCGGGAGTGGGAGCTCACCGAGGAAGCGGCTCGCGCGGCCGAAGCGGACCTCGCCGAGCTTCTCGCGGTGCCGGTGCAGGTCGAGCTGGTCGCGCACTGGCAGCGGCTCGGCGGCCGCTACCCGGACTGACCGGCGTCGTGAGTGGGAAACCGTGTTCTAACCCTGTTCCTCACTCACGACCGGCCGCGGCAGGAGCAGGAAACCGAGGGCGATCCCGAGCAGGCACGGGAAGCCGTGGTTGTCGTGGACGACCGTGTCGACCACGGCCAGCACCGGCACCGCGAACGCCATGACACGGAACTGCACCGGCAACACCACTCCGTAGCGGCGTGAGGCCACCATGACCACCGCCGTCAGGCCGCCGATGAGGCCGACGACGCACATCGAGTTGCCCGCGCCGACCGGGTTCAGCCAGATGTAGCTCATGAACTGGCCGAACAGGCCGCAGCCGAAGTACAGGACCAGCCAGCGCGCGCGGCCGAACACGCGCTCGGCGAGCGTGCCGAACACCGCCAGCCAGAGCAGGTTCGAAACCAGGCCGAACGCCCAGCCGTCCTGGAAGAACATCCCCGTGACCAGGCGTTGCCACTGGCCGTCATCGATCCGCGCCGCGTCGCGGACGACGGCGTCGTACAGCGGCCGGTGCGCCAGCTGCGCGATCCCGCACGCCAGCGTCACCACGAAGACCGCGGCGGTGAGGTACGGGCGGCGGGCTCCCAGCGTGAGTCGCCCGAACGGGCTGCGGGATGCGGCGCGGGTGGTCATGGACGAAAATCTAGGCTCGACAGCGCCGCCGCACCCCCGACGTTTGTCACGAACCTCCACGGGAAAGGCACTGGCATGCGAGCGACAGTCATCTACGGCGCCGGCGACGTCCGGGTCGAGACCGTTCCGGACCCGAAACTGGCCGAGCCGACCGACGTCGTCCTGCGGGTCGTGCGGTCCTGCATCTGCGGCAGCGACCTCTGGCCGTACGCCGACATGCCGCCGCGCGAGCACGGCCGCCGGATCGGGCACGAGTTCCTCGGGATCGTCGAGGAGACCGGCTCCGACGTCACCACCCTCAAGAAGGGCGACCTCGCCGTCGCGCCGTTCGTCTGGTCAGACAACACCTGCGAGTTTTGCCGCGAGGGGCTCCAGACGTCCTGCCTGCACGGCGGCGGCTGGGGCGCCAAGGGCGTCGACGGCGGCCAGGGCGAGGCCGTGCGCGTGCCGCTGGCCGACGGGACGCTGGTCAAGCTCCCGCACACCGAGGACGACGACCTGCTCGCGTCCCTGCTGACGCTGTCCGACGTCTTCTCGACCGGTCACCACGCCGCGGTGAAGGCGCGGGTGAGCGAAGGCCAGAACGTCACCGTCATCGGCGACGGCGCCGTCGGGCTCTCCGCCGTCCTCGCGGCGAAGCGCCTCGGCGCCGACCGGGTCGTCCTCATGGGCCGCCACCAGGCCCGCACCGACCTGGGCCGCGAGTTCGGCGCGACCGACGTCGTCGCCGAGCGCGGTGACGAAGGCGTCGAGAAGGTGCGCGAGCTGACGAACGGCCACGGCACGCACGCCGTCCTCGAATGCGTCGGCACGAAGGGCGCTTTCGAGATGGCCATCGGGGTCGTGCGCGCGGGCGGCGCGGTCAGCCGGGTCGGCCTGCCGCAGTACGAGGAGGGCCCGATCGGCGTGGGCGTGTTCCGCCGCAACGTCACGATCACCGGCGGCGTCGCCCCGGCGCGGCACTACATCCCCGAGCTGCTGCCGGACGTCCTCGAAGGCAAGTACCGGCCCGGTCGCGTCTTCGACCGGACCATCGACATCGAGGGCGTGCCGGACGGCTACCGCGCCATGGCGGACCGCGAGGCGCTCAAGGTGCTCATCAAGCCGTGACCCGTCCGGGTGGGTTCCACTTTCGGGGGTTCCCACCCGGATTACGTTGGTACGCATGGACATGATCACCCCCGAGCCGCGCCCCGCCTGGATCGCCGGCCACCCGGAGCCGGGCGCCACCACCTTCGTCGTGCACCACCCTTACGACGGCAGCGAGGTCGCCACGGTCGCCGTGCCCGGGCCGGAGCAGGTCGAGCGCGCGGTCGCCGCCGCGGTGTCGGTCGCGAAGGAGCTTCGCGCCACCCCCGCGCACGTCCGCGCCGGTGCGCTCGAGCACGTGTCCCGGGTGCTCGCCGCCCGCGCCGAAGAGATCGCCGAGGTCATCACCGCCGAGAACGGCAAGCCGCTCAAGTGGGCCGAAGCCGAAGTGACCCGCGCGGTGTCGGTGTTCCGCATCGCCGCCGAGGAGGCCCGCCGGTTCAGCGGCGACGTCCAGCGCCTCGACACCGACCCCGCGGGCGAGGCACGGCTGGCGCTGACCCGCCGCGTGCCGCGCGGGCCGGTGCTCGGCATCGCGCCGTTCAACTTCCCGCTCAACCTGGTGGCGCACAAGGTGGCGCCGTCGCTGGCGATCGGCGCGCCGATCATCGTCAAGCCGGCCCCGCGGACGCCACTGTCGGCGTTGATCCTCGGTGAGATCCTGGCCGAGACGGACCTGCCCGACGGCTCGTTTTCCGTGCTGCCGCTGGGAAACGAAGAGACGAAGGCGCTCGTCGCCGACCCGCGGCTGCCCGTCGTGTCCTTCACCGGCTCGGGTCCGGTCGGCTGGTCGCTCAAGGACGCTGCGCCGCGCAAGCACGTCGTGCTGGAGCTCGGCGGCAACGCGGCGGCCGTCGTGCTGCGCGACTGGCCCGACCCCGAAGGCGCCGCGCACCGCATCGCCACCTTCGGCAACTACCAAGCCGGGCAGTCGTGCATCGCCGTGCAGCGGGTGATCGTCGACGCCGCCGTCGCGGACGAGTTCGTGCCCGCGCTGCTGGAGGCCGTCGAATCGCAGCGGACGGGCGACCCGTACGACCGCAACACCGACGTCGGCCCGGTCGTCGACGAGGCCGCCGCCGAACGGATCGTCGCGTGGGTCGACGAGGCGGTGGCCGCGGGCGCGAAGCTGCTCACCGGCGGCACCCGCGACGGCGCGACCGTGGCGCCGACGCTGCTCACCGACGTCCCGCCGGACACCAAGGCCTGGGCCGAGGAGATCTTCGGCCCGGTGCTCGCGGTGTCCGTTGTGGACGGTGTGGACGAGGCCTTCCGCTCGGTCAACGAATCCGCGTACGGCCTGCAGGCCGGCGTCTTCACCACCGACGTCCAGCTGGCCTTCCACGCGTCGGCGGAACTGGAGGTCGGCGGCGTGATCATCGGCGACGTCCCGTCGTACCGCGCCGACCAGATGCCCTACGGCGGCGTCAAGGGCTCCGGTGTCGGCCGCGAGGGCGTGCTCGCGGCCATGAACGACCTGACGGAGGAGCGCGTCACGGTCTTCACCGGCATCGACCTCTAGTCCATCCATGCCCCCGCCGCCACCCTCAACGGAGGAGCTTCGCTCCACTGATCAACTCACGACGCTCTGCCCGAACCGGAAGACGTTGAACGGGTCGTACTTCTTCGCGACGTCCCCGAGCCGTTTCGCGTTGTCGCCGTAGTAGGCGGCCTTCCAGTCGGGCAGGGCGGGGTCGATGTAGTTGACGTACCCGCCGCCCGCGCCGGCCGCCGCGAGACCCGCGACGACCTCGCCGACCGACTGCCCCACCTTCGACTGGGTCTTCGCCGTCGCGGGCGCGTAGACCTGCACGCTGGCCAGCGCGTCGCGGTGCCAGAACGCCGTCGCGTCCTTCGCCGGCTCGCCGACCTTCCCGCCGAGACCGTCGATGAGCAGGTCCATGCCCGCCCGGCCGTCGGCGAGGGCGACGACCTTCGCCGGGTCGACCGGGTTCGTGATGATCCGCGACGACGCGACGAACGACTGCCGGGCCGAGCTGCCCGAGAAGTAGTTCATGGCGCCGAGGTAGTCGAGGCTCTTCACCGTGCGCTGCGTCGGCCGCGCGCCGGCGTTCGCGTTCAGGTTGTTCAGCAGCGTGTTCAGCCCGGAGGGGGCGCCGACGTAGCAGCCGCCGACGCGGCACTGGACCGGCGAGCCCCCGGAGATCACGATGTTCGCCCACAGCTCCGGCGGCGCCGCGGCGATCCAGTTCTGCCACGCGCCGAGCACGCCGGCCGCGGAACCGGAGGGGAAGTGCAGCGAGAACACCGTCAGGTTCGGCGCGGGATCGGTGTCGAAGGTGAACTCGGTGACGATGCCGAAGTTGCCGCCGCCCCCGCCGCGCAGCGCCCAGAACAGGTCCGGCTCGGAGCCCGCGGACGCCGTCACCAGCTTGCCGTCGGCCGTGACGACCTGCGCGGAGCTCAGGTGGTCGCACGTCAGGCCGTACTTGCGGGCGAGCACGCCGATGCCGCCGCCGAGGGTCAGCCCGGCGATCCCGACCGTCGGGCAGGAGCCGGCGGGCAACGCGCGCCCGGCCCGCGCCAGCCCGGCGTAGACGTCCTTCAGCTTCGCGCCGGCGCCGATGACCGCCTGCGTGCCCTGGATGTCCACTTTGTTCAGACCGGACACGTCGATGACGAGCCCGCTCTCGGGGACCGAGTAGCCGGCGTAGCAGTGGCCGCCGCTGCGCGCGGCGAGCGTCACGCGCCCGGCGGCGGACTGGACGCAGGCCTGCACGTCCTTGGCGCTCTTCGCGTTCGCCACGGCGATCGGGTTGTTGCCGTCGAACAGCGGGTTGAAGGCGCGCTTGGCGGTGTCGTAGCCGTCGCCGCCCGGGCGCAGCAGGCCGCCGGCCAGCTTGGAGCGCAGGTCGTCCCAGTTCGGCGGGCCGGTGGGCATCCTGGTGACGGGCGGCGCGGACGTCGTGTCCGGCAGCGATGCGCCCGTCGAAGCGGCGGGGGACGAAGGGCCGCCCGGTCCGCACGCGGCGGCGACGGCACCGGCCGCCGACACGCCCGCGACCCGGAGGAACGCCCTTCTGTCCATGTGGTCGAAGACGTGCGGCCGTCCGCCGGGTTGCCCGGTCACCGGACTGGCCTGCTCACGCTGTCCACATCGGACTCCTCGCTGCCGGGGACGCCCAGTTTAGGGCCGGACCCGGGTATCCGCGCCTCTGATCTGTACACGGAGGACGGTCACGGTCAGTTCACACCGCCTTCACGACCAGGCGGGGATCCGCGGCACGTCGCCGTCGAGGCTCTCGCCGCCGGAACGCCCGCTCAGCCAGGCCAGGAGCTGCCCGCTGGTGCCGGTGACGGTCGCCCCGGGGACGGCGCCACCCATCGTCCATTCGGAGTCACCCGCGACCAGGCGGAGCGCGGGGAGGTGCGCGGCGCGAGAGGCGATCGCGTGCTGGACGACGTCGTCGGCGAGCGGGCCGAGGAGGCCCAGGACGCGGTCGAGGTCGTAGCCCCGGTCGAGGTCGGCGAGGTGGATGGCCAGCTCGGACACCCGCATCCGCGCGACGACGGCCCCGCTGACGGGCGCGCCCTGCCGGTTGCGGGCTTCCCGCGCCCAGGCGTCGTCCGGCATCCCGGCGGCGTACTCCTCGAAGCGGGCGGCGGACGCGACGAAGTCGGCGAGGATGTCGGCGGCCCCGCGCCGGGCCCCGGCCTCGATGTCGGTCTCGCGCGCTTCGGGGCTCGCGTACATCGGCGTCTCGTCACCGGTGTTCGCCCAGGTCAGGAGGTTCTTGAGACCATCGGCGTTGCGGGCGACGTGCGCCAGGACGTGGGCGCGCGACCACCCGGGCAACGCACTGGGCGCGCGCAGCTCGGGCTCACCGAGGCCACCGATGGCCCGCGCCCATTCGTCATCGAGCTTCCGTACCCCGTCGAGCAGCGCGTGCGCCTTCTCGGATGCCGTCACGGCCCCGAGTCTAGGACCGTCGCAGTGCCGCCGGGGCGTCCGATCCCGCGTACCCAGCCGGACGACACGCGTACCTCAAGGGACGACACGCGTACCCAGCCGGACGACACGCCGCGGCCGCGGCGCGGGGGCCGTGTCGTCCATCCAGGTACGCGTGTCGGCCTTCCAGGTACGCGTGTCGGCCGTCGCGGGCTAGGACCGTCGCAGCGCCGCCGGGGCGTCGGCGGGGACGGCCGGGTTCTTCGGCGTCACCGGCTCCAGACGGACGTAGGACGCGTCCTGGGCCGGGCGCTGGTCCGCCTCGCCCTTGTTCGGCCAGAACGAGAACGCGCGCTCGGCCTGGGCCGTGATCGTCAGGGACGGGTTCACGCCCAGGTTGGCCGTGATCGCCGCGCCGTCGACCACCGACAGGCCCGGGTAGCCGAACACGCGGTGGTACGGGTCGATCACGCCCTCGTCGGCCGTGGCGCCGATCGGGACTCCGCCGATGAAGTGGGCCGTCAGCGGGATGTCGAAGATCTCGCCCCACGTGCCGCCCGCGATGCCGCCGATGCGGTCCGCCGTGCGCTCGTTCGCCTCGTGGCCCGCCGGGATGAAGCTCGGGTTCGGTTCGCCGTGGCCCTGCTTCGACGTGTACTTGCGGCGGCCGAACAGCCCGCGGCGCGTGTACGTCGTGATCGAGTTGTCGAGGCTCTGCATCACCAGCAGGATCACCGTGCGCTCGCTCCAGCGGTAGCCGTTGAGCAGCTTCGCCGCCTGCACCGGGTGCTTGAGCATGAACGTCACGGCCTGCCGCCAGCGCGGGACCGGCGACGCCCCGTCGGTCGCGATCGTCTGCAGCAGGCTCATCGCGTTGCTGCCCTTGCCGTAGCGGACCGGCTCGATGTGGGTGTTCTCGTCCGGGTGGATCGACGACGTGATCGCGACCCCGCGGCTGAAGTTCCGGCTCTCGTCGACCTCGGTGCGCGCCGCGCCGATGATCGCCTCGGAGTTCGTCCGGGTCAGCTCGCCCAGCCGCCGCGACAGCCCGGGCAGCGTGCCCGTGTCCTTCATCGCGTGCAGCAGGTTCTGCGTGCCCCAGGTGCCGGCGGCGAAGACGACCTTCTCGGCCGTGATCGTCGTCCGGAAGCGCCGGGACGTCGTCCCCGTCTTCTTCAGGTCGACCTCGTAACCACCGTCGACCGGCCGCACGGACGTCACCGTGGTCAGCGGGATGACCTTCGCGCCGTCCTGCTCGGCGAGGTAGAGGTAGTTCTTGACCAGCGTGTTCTTCGCGCCGACGCGGCAGCCGGTCATGCAGGCGCCGCACTCGGTGCAGCCGACGCGCTCCGGCCCGGCACCCCCGAAGTACGGGTCTGCGGCCTTCGCCCCGGGCTTGCCGAAGTACACGCCGACCGGCGTCGGGTGGAACGAATCGGCGACGCCCATGTCCTTCGCGACGTCGCGCATCACGACGTCCGACGGCGTGATCGTCGGGTTCGTGACCACGCCGAGCATCCGGCTCGCCTGGTCGTAGTGCGGTGCGAGCTCGGACTCCCAGTCCGTGATGTGCGACCACTGCTTGTCCGCGTAGAACGGCTTCAGCGGCCGGTACAGCGTGTTCGCGTAGACGAGCGACCCACCGCCGACGCCGGCGCCCGCGAGCACCATGACGTCGTTGAGCATGTGGATGCGCTGGATCCCGTAGCAGCCGACCTGCGGCGCCCACAGGTAGCGCCTGAGGTCCCACGACGTCTTCGCGAACTCGTCGTCGGCGAACCTCCGGCCCGCCTCGACGACGGCTACCCGGTAGCCCTTCTCCGTGAGCCGCAGCGCCGCGACGCTACCGCCGAAACCCGACCCCACCACGACGACGTCGTAGTCGAGGGCACCCGCACTGGTGGTGGTGTTACTGGCAGTCACACCTTGAGCGTAACCCGGGGTTCCCGTCCTGACCAGAGGTAAGTTACTCGTCAGTCACCCGTTTTGGCGCATCCAACGAGACCTTTGTGGGTAATTATCAAAGTGCTCGATGTCCACGTCGGCGAGACCCGTCGGCGGGACACGATTTCCGGGAGGGACCGAAATGGGCCCCCAGCAGCTCACCGGTTGGCGCAAGTCGAGCCACAGCCACTTCGAGGAGAACGCCTGCGTCGAGATCGGCGCCGGCCGAGGCGTGGTCGGGGTGCGGGACACCAAACAGCCGGTGCCCCGCCCGATCCTCGTCTACTCCGAGAACGCGTTCGCCGCGTTCCTCGCGCACATCACCGGCGGAAGGTGAGCCTTCGCGGTTCGAGTGATCCGTCGCCCGGCACCGTCAGGCGCCGGGCGACGATCAGCCACCGCTCCGGGCGTTGCCCAGCACCATCGCCGCGACCTGGCGCGCAGCTTCCTCTTCGCGGCATAGACCCTGGTCAGCCACGCTTGTCCAGCTTGCCGAAATGATGCCGACGCCGGCCCGGCCAGGCGCTTCCCGGTTACACGCCGGACCTACGTCCGCGTCGGGCTCGGGTTTGTCTCCACCGCCGAACCCAGCAACTAGCAAGGTTCCCGTCGCGTCAACCCTCACCGGCGGACGGTGAGCCCCACCCGCTGGAACTCCTTGAGGTCCGAGTAACCCGTCTTCGCCATCGCACGACGGAGCGCACCGAACAGGTTCACCACGCCTTCCGCGTCGGATGACGGCCCGAACAGGAGGGTCTTGAGGTCGACGGCGTAGTCCGGCCCGGCCGCCACGCGCGAGCGTGGCAGGGACGGGTGCGCCGCCGCCGCCGTCCAGTACAGGCCCTGCCCCGGCGCGTCCTGTGCGGCGGCCAGCGGTGAGCCGAGCATGACCGCGTCCGCGCCGCACGCGATGGCCTTGGCGATGTCGCCCGACACCGTCATGCCGCCGTCGGCGAGGACGTGGACGTAGCGGCCGCCCGTCTCGTCGAGGTAGTCGCGGCGGGCGGCCGCCGCGTCGATGATCGCCGTGGCCATCGGGACGCCGATGCCGAGGACGCGGTCCGTGCTCGTCACGCCCGGGGTGTAGCCGTGGCCGACGATGACGCCCGCGGCGCCGGTGCGCATCAGGTGCATCGCCGTGCGGTAGTCGCTGACGCCGCCGGCGATCACCGGCACGTCGAGTCGGCCGATGAAGTCCTTGAGGTTCAGCGGCTCGGCCTCGCGCACCACGTGCTCGGCCGAGATGATCGTGCCCTGCACGACCAGGATCTCGACGCCCGCCGCGATCAGGTCCGGGGTCAGCTCGGCGGCGTGCTGCGGGCTCACGCGCGCGGCCACCGTGACGCCGGACTCGCGGACCGTCTTGATCGCCTCGGTCAGCAGGTCGAGCCGGATCGGCGCGGCGTGCAGCTCCTGCAGCACGCGGCCGACCGCGGTCGGGTCCTCGAGGTCCTCGGCCGCGCGGACCAGCTGGAAGATGGCGTCCTCGACGTTCGCGTGCCGCGCCCAGAGGCCCTCGGCGTTCAGCACGCCCAGGCCGCCCAGCTCGCCGACGGCGACCGCGGTGCCGGGCGAGACGATCGCGTCCGTCGGGTGCGTGACGAGCGGCAGGTCGAAGCGGTAGGCGTCGATCTGCCAGGAAGTGGACACCACCGAAGACGACCGGGTCCGCCGCGACGGCACGATCTCGACGTCGTCGAGGTCATAAGCCCGCCGCGCGGTGCGGCCCATCCCGATCTCGACCAGGTCCCGCACGTGAAGCCTCCTCCGACGACGACAATCTGCCGTGCCCCATTGTCGCTAGTCCGCGTGGGTGACCCGCGCACGGGGGTTAGAACAGCAGCAACACCGGCAGTGCGCCCGCCACGAACCCGGCCGTCGCGGTCAACGCGGCCAGTGCGCGCCGGTCCGCTTCCGCGACACAGATCAGCGTGAAGACCAGTGCCATGACCGCGATCGCCGCCACGAAGACGCCGACGGCGACGGGCGAATTCCCGACCCTCACCCGGTGACCGCCGGCCTCCACGGCCTGCACCGACCGCCCGAACTCGGCAACATCCAGGCGGACCGGCACTCCCGGCTCCAGGTCGAGGCTCGCGTCGCCCGACTCGACCTCGAAGCGCTCGCCGGCCGCCGTGCGGAGGACGAGGTCGTACCGGTGGCCCGTCGAGCTCGAGTCGTGCTGGCCCCGGCTCTCGACGGTGGCTTCTTCCCGCTCCGCCGGTCCGCCCGCGTCGAGGACCCCCCACGTCCCGAGGGTCAGCGCGGCCCCGGCGATGGCCGCGCTCACCGCGGGGAAGACGAGTCTCCCGGCCACGGCTACACCCGCACGAACACGACGACCGGCGCCAGCAGCGCGCCCAGGACCAGGGCCAGCCAGGTCGCCACCGGTGGGTAGACGCTCAGCCGGACCGCGCCGAAGTACACCGCGCCCAGTGCGAGCAGGGCCGCGCAGATCAGCAGCACCGGCCGGATCACGCCCGGCCGCAGGTCGATCACGCCGCCGCCGGCGCGGAGGTAGGCGATGCCGCCGTCCGCCGTCGAGACGTCGAGCGCGACCGGCTGGCCGGCGGGCAGGTCGAGGTCGGGACCGACGGCCGTGACGCGGTAGAGCCGGTTCCCGGCGCCGACCGCGATGGTGTGGCTGACCGCGTTCTCGTCGCCGCCGACGGGGAGCGCTCCCTGCTCGTGGGACACGATGTGCCCTTCGACGCGGTAGGTGGGCGCGTCGCGACCGGCCAGCACCTGGCACATCAGGCAGACGATCCCGCCGAGGAACAGCGACACGAGCGCGACGGCCGTGAAGAACACCGTGCGCAGCACGCGCGTGAAGCGGCTGATCGTCATGCCGTTCAGTGCACACTAAAGTGGCCACGTAAGGCGATAGGCCGATTACCGTAAGCACGCTAGGTTACGAAAACTCAGAAGGAGACCTTCTCCACCGAGTCCGAACGCAGTACCGACTCCTGCTGGAACTGCTTTTCGTAATCGGCGCGCAGGCCTTCGATCTCCCGCTCGGCATCGCGATCGGCGAACGGGTAGAGCAGTACCACCACATGGGTGTGTTCCCGCACGATCACGCCGGAGCCGCCACGCCACTGTCCGCTGCCGTCGAGCCGCGTGAAGCCGTCCGGGAAGGCCGGGGTGATCTCCCGGTCGGAGAAGGCCGCGAACTCCTTGTCGGTCACCTCGGTGCCGTCCGGCTTGCCGGTGCCGAAGAACAGCTCGGTGCGCTTCCAGAGCTCACCGGGTGACTGGACCTGCGCCGGTGCGGCCGGTGTGTCGGCCGCCGAAGCCGCGGCCCCGCCGCCGAGGCCCAGCAGCGCCGCCGCGGTCACCGCCGCCACCGTCCGTCGCGAAATCGCCATCCTGGTCATGGGCCGAGTTTCGCGGCCCACGACCAGGACGGGAACGATCGAAAGGGCGGACTAACGCGTCGTGTAGTTCGGGGCCTCGACGGTCATCGTGATGTCGTGCGGGTGGCTCTCCTTGAGGCCGGCCGCGGTGATCCGGACCAGCTGGGCCTCCTGCAGCTCCGCGATCGTGTTCGCGCCCGCGTAGCCCATGCCCGAGCGCAGGCCGCCGACGAGCTGGTGCACGACGTTGGCCAGCGGCCCGCGGAACGGGATGCGACCTTCGATGCCCTCGGGGACCAGCTTGTCCTCGCTCAGCACGTCGTCCTGGGCGTAGCGGTCCTTGGAGTACGACTTCGCCTGGCCACGCGACTGCATCGCGCCGAGCGAGCCCATCCCGCGGTAGACCTTGAACTGCTTGCCGTTGACCAGGATCAGGTCGCCGGGCGACTCGGCGGTGCCGGCCAGCAGGCTGCCCAGCATGACCGTGGACGCGCCGGACGCGATCGCCTTCGCGATGTCGCCGGAGTACTGGATGCCGCCGTCGCCGATCACCGGGACGCCCGCCGGGCGGCACGCCTGGTCGGCTTCGTAGATCGCGGAGATCTGCGGGACGCCGACACCGGCGACGATCCGGGTGGTGCAGATCGAGCCCGGGCCCACGCCGACCTTGACGCCGTCCGCGCCCGCGTCGACCAGCGCCTGCGCGCCCGCCCGGGTCGCGACGTTGCCGCCGACGATGTCGACCGCGTCGCCCAGCTCCTTCTTCAGCAGCGAGACCGTGTCGACGACCGCGCGGGAGTGCCCGTGCGCGGTGTCGACCATCAGGACGTCGACGCCCGCGTCGGCCAGCGCCATCGCGCGCTTGTGACCGTCCGGGCCGACGCCGACCGCGGCGCCGACGATCAGGCGGCCGTCCGGGTCCTTCGTCGCCTTCGGGTACTGCTCGGTCTTCACGAAGTCCTTGACCGTGATCAGCCCGCGCAGCTTGCCCGCGCCGTCGACGATCGGCAGCTTCTCGATCTTGTGCCGGCGCAGCAGGCCGAGCGCGGCGCTCGCGGACACGCCGACCTGGGCGGTGACCAGCGGCGCCTTCGTCATGACCTCGGACACCGGGCGGCTGTGGTCGACCTCGAAGCGCATGTCGCGGTTGGTGATGATGCCCACCAGCGCGCCGGACGCGTCGGCCACCGGCACCCCGGAGATGCGGAACTTCGCGCACAGCGCGTCGACCTCGGCCAGCGTCGCGTCGGGCGAGCAGGTGACCGGGTCGGTGACCATGCCCGCCTCGGACCGCTTCACGACCTCGACGGCGGCGGCCTGCTCGTCGATCGGCAGGTTGCGCTGGAGCACGCCGATGCCGCCCTGGCGGGCCATGGCGATGGCCATCCGCGCCTCGGTGACGGTGTCCATGGCGGCGGAGACCAGCGGGATGCCGAGGGTGATGTTCCGGGTCAGCCGCGTGCCGGTGTCCACCGCGCTGGGCACGACGTCCGATTCCGCGGGCAGCAGCAGCACGTCGTCGAAGGTCAGGCCGAGCATGGCGAACTTGGCCGGCATGGGGGCGGTGATGCCGTCGCTGGTCATAGCGGGTGAAGGGCCTTCCTGACGCGGGATGAGCGGGGTCGCTGTGGCGACTCGGAGCCTTCCCCTCATGATATCCGGCGCGCGGGCCTGCCCCGGGCGGTGGGCGAGCCGCGGGGACCGCCCGGTACCGTGCAGGCCGTGGCGCATGATGTCCTGCCTCCAGACCCGTTCGCGGACGACCCGGACGACCCGGCCCGGGCGTTCCTCGTCGACGAGGACCGGCTGGACGAGCCGATCAGCGACTCCGAACGCACCGAGCTGCTGGCCGATCTCTCCGATCTGGCCGTCTACCAGGCACTCCTCGAGCCCCGCGGGGTCCGCGGGATCGTCGTGGACTGCGGTGAGTGCGACGAACCGCACTACCACGACTGGCACCTCCTGCGGGCCAGCCTGGAGCAGCTCCTGGCCGACGGGCGGATGCGCCCGCACGAGCCGGCCTACGACCCGAACCCCGGCGACTACGTGAGCTGGGACTACTGCCGGGGCTTCGCCGACGGTGTGACGGCCAACGAAAGCGCCTACTAAAGCCATACAGAAAGGCCCTGGTGAGCTTGCTCACCAGGGCCTTTCTCGTATCCGGAGCTCCTACCCGCCGGCGCCTTGCCCGCCGACGGCGGACTCGCTGCGCCCGGTGTTCGTGCCGGGGTCGTTGCCGCTCGCGGCCGTGGTGGACGGCGGCGGCTCGGTGGTCGGCGGGGGCGGCGTGGTGGTCGGCGGCGGGGGCGTCGGGGTCGGCGTCCCGGTGCCCGGCAGGCTGGTGGTGCCGCTGCCGCTGCCCGGGATGGACGTCGCCGAGCCGGCCGGCGGCACCTGCGTGGACGAGGCACCGGGCGGCACCTGCGTCGACGTCGTCTGGGTCGGGCCCTGCACCGGCGCGTCCGGGTTCTGGAGCTGCGCGGCGAGCTGCCGGTGCTGCTCCATCAGCTGGTCGCGGTTGTCCTCGTCGCTGACCTGCGAAAGGGCGGCCTGAGCGGCGTCGAGGGCTTCGCGGGCGGCGTCGAGGTTGCCGCCGGCGATGGCCAGGTTCGCCTTCTCGAGGTCGAGTTTCGCGTTCGCGGCCGCCTCGACCGAGCGGGTGTGATCGGAGTACAGGACCTTCGCGAGGCCCCACAGGGTGTCGCCGGGTTGCGCGGAGCGCGCGGCCAGCCCGGTGCCGGTGAACGCGATCGCCAGCACGGCGGCGGCGACGGCGACCGGGACGAGCAGCCTGCGGCGGCGTCCGCTCGAAGCGTGTTGCTTCGCGAGACTCGCGGTGGTGACGGTCCGCACCGCGGTGTCGACGTCGACTAGTTCGGCCAGAGGCTCACTGTCGATGTCTCTTCGCCACGCCACCAGCAACGCGTTGAGCTCCTGGTCGCCGAGTCCGTCGGCCAATGCCGGGTCGGACCCGCCGAGAGCGTCGAGCAGCGCGTCGTCCGCTTGGACCGCCGACAGGTCGGCGGCGAACTCCGCCTCCGACGACGACAAGCCACTTCCGAAGACGTCATCGGGCTCGTAGCCCTTCTCGTGACCGGTCACTCAGATCACCTCCTCCGCGGCCAGGACCTTTCTCAGCCGCGCGAGGGCGCGGTGCTGGGCGACGCGGACGGCGCCGGGGGTCGACCCCACAGCGTCCGCGGTCTCCTCCGCCGATAGGCCGACGACCACCCGCAGCACCACGATCTCCCGTTGCTTGTCCGGCAGCACCTGCAACAACTGGGACATCCGCTCGTTCAGTTCACCTTGCAGCGCCCGCTGCTCGGGGCCGACCCCGCCTTCGACTTCGTCGGGGATCTCGGCCACCGGTTCGGCACGGTTGCGGGCCGCGGCGCGGTGCGCGTCGGCCACCTTGTGCTGGGCGATCCCGTAGACGAAGGCCAGGAACGGACGGCCTTGGTCGCGGTACGAGGGCAATGCCGTTAGCACCGCGAGACACACCTCCTGCGCAACGTCGTCCGCCGAAGCGAACGATCGCTCCTGCCTGCCAACCCGGGCGCGGCAATACCGCACTACCAGTGGACGGATGGCAGCCAGCAGCCGCTCCACTGCTTGGGGGTCTCCCTCGACAGCAGCGGCGACCGGTTCATCCAGTCCATCCCCCACATTGGCCATCGCAGACAACAGTCCCAGTGTTACGCGTAGGTGTGCAAAGAACCCGGCCCGTGGTCGCCTCCACCTCGAACCGGTGACCGCTACCGTACCTTCGGCCCGCTTCGGACCGGCGCGCGCGGTGTTCCCCGGCGCGCCGCACCACCTGGAGGCGCGGAAATACGGATGGTCCTGCGGACCCGCGGTCGAAGCCTTCGGTTCAACGAACGAACGGCGTCACGGGTTACGAGATCCGTCGGAGGGACGGGTGCCGGGACGGGAATCCGCCCGGAGGCAGCCCAGGGTGGGCGCCGGAGTGTGATGGGGACCACACAGATGCGGGCCAGGGCGGTGCGCCCTGGCCCGTCGTCACCTGTATTCCGGCCGTGTCAGGATCGAGGAGAAGCCGCGGGGACGGGTCAGCTGACCAGGCCGCGACGGAAGCCGTGGGCCACGGCCTGCGCGCGGTCGCGCACACCGAGCTTCCGGAACAGCCGCCGGGCATGGGTCTTCACCGTGTCCTCGGACAGGTAGAGCTCGCGGCCGATCTGGCCGTTGCTCTTGCCCTGGCTCATCCCACGGAGCACCTGAAGCTCGCGCTCGGTCAGCTGGACGCCCGGGTCGGACGGCTGACGGGGCGCGGGCACCGAGGTGCTCGCCAGGGTGTGGGCCAGTGCGGCGACCAGCTCCGGCCGGGACGCGTCCCAGCGGAGGTAGCCGCGGGCACCGCCGGCGATCGCGGCGGCGATGCTGCCCGCGTCGTCCGGGGCTCCGAAGACGATGACATTCGCCTGGGGGTTCGCGGAGACGAGCCGTCGAGTGGCTTCGACACCTGTCGGAACCGCGCGTTGCGTTCCGACCAGCACGACATCGACGGGCTGACGGGAGTACCGGGCCAGCAGCTCGTCACCGTGCGCTACGCAGTCGATGCGACTGACCCCAGGGACCGCGGACATCACTCGGGTGAGCCCTTCACGGACACTGCGTCGGTCGTCGCAGATCAAGACCGTCGTCACGGGGTTTCCTTCCTGCAGCCGGGTGACATTCCACTTCCCCTATCGGACGCTTTAGCCCGAACCTTGACACGATCCGGTGGCTTTTTTTGAAGTTTCTTAGCCCGGATGCCGGAACACCCCATTCCGACGGCTCAACCACCCGGGGCGGGGACCCATGGCGATTCCCCCGCGATCCTCCTTCCGCCAGGATCTGCGCTTCGTAACACTGCGTGCAACACCTGCGCGACTCTGAATCGATACTCCTCGGCGTGTCCTGGGCGCACATCGGCCATGACGAGGGCCGCCGGCCACAAAAGTGAAAGGAGTTCGCATTCCTCGGCGGTCGCCATTGCATTTCCGACAAGGCCGTCCGAAATCTCCCGGTGATCGGGAGCCCCGGCGGCTCGCAGGGCCACGGCCAGCACAATCCCGGATTTCACGGTGTGCCGCCGCGCACCGCGGGCACGGGCGGTTTCGAATGCGCGCTCGGCGGGCGGCACGGCGGCGGCGCCCTGACCAGCGGCGAGCTCAATCTCGGCGCCGACCCAGCCGCCACGGACCGTCGCGCGCCAGCCGTCGGCTTCGGCCGCCGCCCGCCCGGCGAGCCGCCGCGCGGCCCGGAGCCGTCCGAGGGCGAGGTTGTCGGCGGCCAGGCCGAGGAGGGCGTCGGCTCGCGCGCCCGCCGCGTCGAGGCCGTCGGGGTCCGGGTCGCTCGTCAGGCCCACGGCTTTCGCGAAGGCCTCGCCGTCGAGCGCGCGGGCCTGCCGGTGGCCGCCCAGCTGCCGCCGGTGGGCGGCGAGGGTGCTGGCGGCGAGGGAGGCGTGGAGTGGGTCGGCCCCGCCCCTGAGAGCGTCCAGGAGAGCCGCGGCGGCGGCATAGCGCCCCCGGGCACCGAGGACGACAGCGGCGAGCAGCCGCGCTCTGGGGCCGCCGTGGCCGCGCGTGACGGCGGGATCGGGCAGCGGATCGCTCCCGAACGCGGCGGCCCTGAGGGCGGGTTCGTGCACGGGTCCTTTCTAGCGGGTGGCACCGACAGAAACATGATCGAAGTCGCCGACGTCATGTCCTCGCACCCGGACCGGCTAGCGGCGCCCGCCGACCAGGACGTGCTCGATGCGGTCCGCCGCTCCCGGCAGGTCCGCCAGCAGCTCCACCTTGTCCGGCAGCCCCGCCGGGTCCCACCCGGGCCCGCACGCGAACAACCGGCTCCGCTGCCGCCCCCGCGAGACCCGCGCGAACAACCGCGTGTCCGCCACCCCGCGCCGGTGCGCCCACAGCACCACCGCGGCCGGGGCGCTCCGGCGGACCGCCACCGCCAGCACCTCCGCCGGCAGCGGCACCCCGAACAGCTGGGCCCCGATGCGGCGGCCGGCCAGCGAGGCCGCGAGCGCGTACATCGGCATCGAGTCGCGCTCCTCCGGGACGCATCCGAGCAGCACCGGACGCGTGTTGCGCGGCTCGTCGAGCACCGGGGTCGCGCGGACCAGCGCCGCGAACACGCACTCCGCCAGCAGGTACTCGACCTCCGCGCCCGCGCTCGCCCCGCGCCAGCGGGCCCCCAGCGCCGACAGCACCGGCTCGAGCACGCCCGCCCACGCCGGGAGGACGCCGAGCTCGGCGATCGTGTCCGCGAGCATGCGCTGGACCGCGCCCACGTCCATCGCGAGCGCGGCCGTGCTCAGGCGGCGGGCGAGGCGGGACCGCACCTCGAGCCCGTCGTCGACACCGGAACCGCCGGGCGGATCCTCGGGGCCTTCCGGCTGGGGCAGTCCGGACCGCGGCATCTGCTCGAGGGCGTAGCGCGCGGCCTCGGCCGTCGACGCGCCGCTCAGCAACGCCCGCTGCATCAGTTCGAGCCGGCCGATGTCGGAGCTGCCGTAGCGGCGGTGACGGCCGTCGGTGTGCCGGCTCGGGCCGAGCCCGTAGCGGCGGTCCCAGGTTCGGAGGGTGGACGGCGCGACCCCGAGCCGGCGGGCGACCGAGGCCACCGGCAGGGTGGGTTCTTCGGTACCCGACCCAGCTCCCACGAGCCTCAATATCCAGGCACTCAGCGGAGTCGGCAACCGGAGGCGAAACCCCTGCTCACACATCCGGGGGATGCCTAACGGCTGAATCGACCCGAATCGCTTGAACAACTATTGGCGCGCTTCTAACGTTACCGCCGTTGCACCGAATGGAGTATCGGCACCACAGCAGAGCAGCTAGCGGCATCGACCGATTGACGGAGGCGGTCAGGATGGCAGACACGCGCAGGCTCCCAGGACCCAACGCCGACATGTGGGACTGGCAGCTCGAAGGGTCGTGCCGGGGGATGGACAGCGCGTCCTTCTTTCACCCGGACGGCGAGCGCGGCCCGGCGCGGGCACGGCGGGAGGCCAGGGCGAAGGCGGTCTGCCTGAGCTGCCCCGTCCTGGAGATGTGCCGCAGCCACGCGCTCGCGGTGCACGAGCCCTACGGCATCTGGGGCGGGCTCTCGGAGTCCGAACGCGAGCACCTCATCAAGTCCGACAAACGCGCGCTCAGCATGTCCGGCGGCTGAGCGGCCACAGACAACGGAGGGCGGCACCGGGTGGGGTGCCGCCCTCCGTGCTTCCCGGGAACGCAACGGGGCGGCACTCCGGCTGGAGTGCCGCCCCGTTCGTCGTGAACCGCGTCAGTGCGAGTGGCCGTGGCCGCCCGCGGCGGGCTCTTCCTCGGCCGGCTTCTCGACGACCGAGCTCTCCGTGGTCAGCACGAGGCGCGCGATCGAAGCGGCGTTCGCCACCGCGGACCGGGTCACCTTGACCGGGTCGACGATGCCGGCGGCCAGCAGGTCGGTCAGCTCGCCGGTGGCGGCGTTGAAACCGTGCCCCCAGCCCTGCTCCCGGACCTTGTTGACGATGACCGCGCCCTCGTGGCCCGCGTTGGTCGCGATCCAGAACAGCGGGGCGGACAGCGCGTCGCGCACGATGCGGACACCGGTCGCCTCGTCGCCCTCGAGGCCGAGGCCGTCTTCGAGCTCCTTGACCGCGTGCACCAGTGCCGAGCCACCGCCGGGCAGGATGCCCTCTTCGACGGCCGCCTTGGTCGCCGCCACGGCGTCCTCGATGCGGTGCTTGCGCTCGTTGAGCTCGGTCTCGGTGGCCGCGCCGACCTTGATCACCGCGACACCGCCGCCCAGCTTCGCCAGGCGCTCCTGCAGCTTCTCGCGGTCCCAGTCGGAGTCGGTGCTCTCGATCTCCTTGCGGATCTGGGCGATCCGCGCCTGGGTGGCGTCCTTGGTGCCGGCGCCGTCCACGATGGTGGTGTCGTCCTTGGTGACGACGATGCGCCGGGCACTGCCGAGCGCGCCGAGGTCCGCGTCCGCCAGCTTCATGCCGATCTCCGTGGAGATCACCTCGCCACCGGTGACGACCGCGAGGTCGTCCAGGAACGCCTTGCGGCGGTCGCCGAAGAACGGCGCCTTGACCGCGACGGCGGTGATCGTCTTGCGCAGCGAGTTCACCACGAGGGTGGACAGCGCCTCGCCGTCGACGTCCTCGGCGATGATCAGCAGCGGCTTCTTGGCCTCGACGACCTTCTCGAGCACCGGCAGCAGGTCCGCCAGCGACGAGATCTTCTCGCGGACGAGCAGGATGTAGGCGTCCTCGAGGATCGCCTTCTGCTCCTCCGGGTTGGTCGCGAAGTGCGCCGAGAGGAAGCCCTTGTCGAACTGGACACCCTCGGTGATCACCAGCTCGGTCGCCAGGGTCGACGACTCCTCGATGGTGATGACGCCGTCTTCGCCGACCTTCTCGACGGCTTCGCCGAGCAGGGCGCCGATGTTGGCGTCGCGGGAGGTGACGGTACCGACCTGGGCGATGTTCTCGCGGCCCTTGACCGGGGTGGCCTTGGCCTTGAGGACCTCGATGACCTTCTCCGCGGCGGCCTCGATGCCACGGCCGATCGAGGACGGGTTCGCACCGGCCGCGATGTTGCGCAGGCCGACCTTCACCAGCGACTGCGCGAGCACGGTCGCGGTCGTGGTGCCGTCACCGGCGACGTCGTTGGTCTTGGTGGCGACGCTCTTGGCGAGCTGCGCGCCGAGGTTCTCGAACGGGTCGTCGAGCTCGATCTCACGGGCGACGGTCACGCCGTCGAGGGTGATGGTCGGCCCGCCGAACTTCTTGTCGAGCACGACGTGGCGACCGCGCGGGCCGAGGGTGACCTTGACGGCGTCGGCGAGCTTGTTCACCCCGCGCTCCAGCGCGCGACGAGCGTCCTCGTCGAATTTGATCTGCTTGGGCATAGCGTGTTCCGCTTACCTTCCGGTGTCTCTGAGACGCAAGAACGCCCCGTCCCCCGGCGTTGTGCGGGGCCCGGGGCGTCATGCGCTGCGAGCGGACGTCAGTTGATGACGGCCAGCACGTCGCGGGCGGACAGGATGAGGTAGTCCTCACCGTTGTACTTGACCTCGGTGCCGCCGTACTTCGAGTAGATGACGACGTCACCGACGTTCACGTCCAGCGGGACGCGGTTGCCCTTGTCGTCGATCCGGCCCGGGCCCACGGCCAGAACCTTGCCCTCCTGGGGCTTCTCCTTGGCGGTGTCGGGGATGACGAGGCCGGAAGCGGTCGTCTCCTCGGCCTCACTCGTCTGGACAACGATCTTGTCCTCGAGCGGCTTGATGTTCACGCTCACCGGGTTGACCTCCACGGTCGTCGAAAGCGTCGGCAGGATGTAGTTACGGCTCTACCACCCCCGCCGTCGCGGGTGCCGGGGCTGTCGGGCCGTGCGATTAGCACTCTAGCCACGTGAGTGCCAGTCGTGCAAGGAGGGTGGTCTCCGGCGCGTGAAGCGAGCCCGGCAGCCCTCTGACCGGCGGCAAGCCCTACACCGCCCCCGCCCCTCGCCCCTGCCGCAGTCAGCACCGGGCAGCCGGGGTCAAGGGTGAGCGAAGCTCATCGCGAAGCGACGCCGAAGGCGCCCTTGACGCCGGATGACCGGTGTTGAACGCTCGGACAAGCGAGGGATGGCCTCTACCCCCACCGTGAGTTTCTGGTTAGGTTCTCACCGTCTGGCACCTGAACCCTGGGGGTTTATGCCCATGTCCTCCCGTCCCCTCCCGAGATCAGCGGCGCTCATCGCCGCCGCAACTCTCCTCACCGGCCTGGCCGCCGCGGCTCCGGCCCAGGCCCAAGCCGCCACCAACGAACAACGCCAACGCGACTTCGCCGCCGCGGCAAGCGAGTTCGGCGTACCGGAGAACGTCCTCCTCGGCGTCTCCTACCTCGAATCCCGCTGGGACTTCAACGCCGGCACGCCCAGCACGTCCGCCGGCTACGGCCCGATGCACCTCACCGACCTGCGTGAAGCCGGCATCGCGACCAGCCACCACGACGAAGGCACCGAAGACCCGCGCGGCGACGACGCCCGCCCGGCGCTGCACCCGAAGGCCGGCCCGGCCGCCCCGCCGCAGGGGCTGCAGACGATCGACGAAGCCGCGCAGCTCACCGGCCAGAAAGCCGAGACCCTCCGCACCGACCCCGCCCAGAACATCCGGGGCGGGGCCGCGCTGCTCGCGAAGTACCACGCCGGGAAGACCGACTGGTACGACGCGGTCGCGCAGTACAGCGGCTCAACCGAAAAGACCGCCGCGCAGACCTTCGCCGACGAGGTCTTCGAGACCATCAAGACCGGCATCTCGCGGACCACCGACGACGGCCAGCAGGTCAGCCTGGCCGCGACGCCGGACGTCGCCGTCGCGCAGCACGCCGGGAACCCGGCGAACGTCGAATGCCCGCGGACAGTCGCCTGCGAGTCCGTCCCCGCTCCCTACCAGGAGCTGCCGAACGACGACTACGGCAACCACGACCTCGCCAACCGGCCGGTCAGCCAGAAGATCGACCACATCGTCATCCACGACACCGAGGGCTACTGGGACAACGTCCTCGACCTCGCCCAGGACCCGACGTACGTGAGCTGGCACTACACCATCCGCTCGGCCGACGGCCTGATCGCGCAGCACGTGCCGACCAAGGACGTCGCCTGGCACGCCGGGAACTGGTACGTCAACGCGAAGTCCATCGGCATCGAGCACGAGGGCTTCGCCGCGAAGGGCACCTGGTACACCGAAGCGATGTACCGCTCGAGCGCGAAGCTCGTCGGCTACCTCTCGCGCAAGTACGGCATCCCGCTCGACCGGGCGCACATCATCGGGCACGACAACGTGCCGGGCACGATCCCGTCGACGATCAAGGGCATGCACTGGGACCCGGGCCCCTACTGGGACTGGTCGCACTACTTCGACCTGCTGGGCGCGCCGCTCGGCGGGTTCGGGCTGCCCGGCTCGTCGCTGGTCACCATCGACCCGGACTTCGCGAAGAACCAGCCGATCTTCACCGGCTGCGACAGCCCCGGGACCCCGTGCGCGGCGCGGGGATCCGAGGCCGTCGTGCTGCACTCCGAGCCGAATGACGCTTCGCCGCTGCTGAAGGACGTCGGCCTCCACACCGACGGCTCGGCGTCCACTATGGACGTCGCCGACGTCGGCAGCCGGGTCGCGACCGGGCAGCAGTACGCCGTCGCCGGCGTCAGCGGCGACTGGACGGCGATCTGGTACCTCGGGCAGAAGGGCTGGTTCCACAATCCGCGCAACGCCCGCGTCGCCAAGCCGGCGATCGGCCTGGTCGTGACGCCGAAACCCGGCCTCGCGACGATCCCGGTCTACGGGCGCGCCTACCCCGAGCCCGAGGCCTACCCGGCGAACGTGACGGTGCAGGCGATCACGCCGCTGCCGTACACGCTCGCGGCCGGGCAGCGGTACTCCTCGGCCGGGACGGTCGGCTCGGAGTACTACTCGGCCACGACGTTCGACGTGGCCGACCACGTGGTCGTGAAGGGCAAGCTCAAGTACGTCCAGATCCAGTTCGGGCACCGGATCGCGTTCGTCAAGGCGGACGACGTCCGGATCCTGCCGGCCTTCTGACCGGCGGCGGAGGTCGCGCTCACGCGTCGAGCGCGACCTTCGCCCCGGCCGCCTGTTCGGTGTTGCGGCGCGTCTTCGCCCAGCCGTTGCGGCCGCGGACCAGCCGGAACAACGCGCGCCACGACGTCACGTAGAACGTGTAGATGTACGCCGCGTACGCGAAGCCGAGACCGATCCCGCGCAGGATGTTCTTGCTGCGCAAGCACTTCAGCTGGTAGATCGGCCCCCAGACGAGGAACGGCAGCAGCCCGAACGAACCGTAGATGGCGAAGAGGATCCACGCGCCGCCGGTGAACCACGCCCACATCTGCGCCGGATCGCCCGCCGTGCTCGCGATCAGCAGGATGAACGGGATCGGGTACAGCAGCGAGCCGAGCAGCTGCAGCCACGGCTGGGCCAGGTAGTACATCATCTCCGCCGCGCCGAGCGTGCTGACGTGCGGCGAGTCCCAGATCCGCCGCAGGTAGCGGGCGCACTGCATGGTGCCCTGGCCCCACCTCGTGCGCTGCACCAGGAACCGCCGCAGGCTGTAGAGACCTTCCTGCGCCACATGGGAATCCGGCGTGAACCCGGTGCGCCAGCCTTCCGTCAGCAGGTGGACGCCCAGCTCGAAGTCCTCCAGCAGCGACCCGCGCCACGGCTGTTCGTCGGAACCGGCGATCGAGTCGAGCGCGGTGAGCCGGGTGAACTGGCCGTTGCCGCCCATGGAGATCGTGCCGGTGAAGCCGCGGGACGTCTGGATCGCCGCGATCGCCGTACGGAACTCGAGGTCCTGCAGCTGCGCGAGCTTCAGGCCGAACCAGCGTCCGACGGGGTTGCGCGTCGGCGGCGGCGTCGCGACGTTGCTCATCCAGACGTCGAGCTGGACCGCGCCGATCCCCGCGTCGCCGAAGAGGTGGTCCGCCGCGCAGACCTCCAGGCAGTTCGGGGCCGGGCGGCCGTCGGCGTCGACCACCACCACGACGACGTCGTCGCGCGCCGCTTCCGGGCCCATCCACTCGTTGAGCGCCCGGTAGGCGGCGTTGAGCGCGTCACCCTTGCCAGTCCGGGCTTCGGGCCGCACGCGCGGCACGAGGTGCAGGTACGGGTCGGGGCCGCCGTGGCGCCGCCACAGCATCCGGACGACGCGGGCCGTGCGGTCGTCGGAGTCGTCGTCGACGACCCAGACGTGCGCCTTGCGGAACGTCGTGCGCAGGTAGCGCACGGTCTCGCGGATGACCGACTCCTCGTCGCGGCACGGCACGAAGAAGTGCCACGTGAAGTCCGCCGGGTCGCCCACCGGGGCCGGCTTGCGGCGCAGGTACGGCACGACGATCAAGACCACGTACACCAGGAACGCCACGCTCATCGTGAGCGCGAACGCCTGCGTGATCGCCAGCAGGACCTTGACGCTCATGCCTTCTTCTTCCGGGTGGCCAGCCAGACGAACAGGACGAGCGAGACGGCGCCGCCGAACACGCTGACCATCGAGCCGAGCAGCGTGTGGCCCCAGTAGTAGCCCTCGTCCGTGCCGTACTCGTGCACCAGCCCGACGATCGTCAGAATGCGCAGCTGATTCGCCAGCACGACGACGAGCGCGGAAATGCCGAGGGAAAAGAAGAGCCGCTTCACATTGGCGGGCCGGAAGTACAGCATGGCCATGGTCACAACGAGCAGGGGCAGCAAAAGGAACGCCGACGAGCATTCCGGGGTCATTCTCAACCCCAATGGAGTAGCACTGCTCAACCCAAAGTAAACGGACTCCCGTTCGGGCGCGACATAAACACCCGATGTAGTGATGACGTCGAGGATGGCGCCGGCGAGACGCACTTCCAGTTCGCGGTAGAACCGCTCGGCCAGCACCACCGCGACCCCCGCGGCGGCCAGCGCGCCGAGCGCGATGACCAGCGGAAACCTCGTCATGCCTGAGTTCGGAGCGCTCGCTACGGCCACGAAGGTCCTCTCGGGGTCGATTCGTCGAACTTGGGTCCAAGCGGCCATTCGGCAGCATCAACCGTGAACTTGCTAGGCCGTCCGGGTGACCTCGACGACGACCTGCGGAAACAGTCCCGGAGAATACCCGATGCGGTGATACGGGAAATTTTGTGTGCTATTCGGACCGCGCTTGGCGATAGTCGATTTGCGAAATCTTCGAGACCTCACCGAAATCGGAGGATCAGTTGATGAAGAGCTCCCTCGTACGCCGTGGCGGACTGCTCGCCGCGGTCGTGGCGAGCGTTGTGCTCGCCGGCGCGGCGCCCGCTTCGGCCGCGCCCGGCGACGGTTCCGCTTACGGCGTCAAGGTCGACGTGACGCTGCTCGGCCAGCCCGCGGTGAAGGTGGGCCCGCTCGCGGCCGCCAGCACCGCGGGCCCGACGACGAGCACCGTGGCGAGCGCCACCGCGGCCGGCATCCTGACCGCCGGCGTGATCACCACCGAAGCCAAGCGCGACGACAACTCCGGCGCGGTGACGGCGAAGGCGACCACCGCCGACGTCGGCCTGCCGCTGCTCAAGGCCGCACTGGGCAACGTCGGCGTCAAGACCGTCGAAGCCGTGTGCACCGCCACCCAGGAAGGCGTCAAGGGCAGCAGCACGCTGGCCGACGCGAAGCTCGGCAGCATCGGCGCGGTCGACGCCAACCCGGCGCCGAACACCCAGATCAAGGTGGCCGTCGGCCTGGTCAACGTCGCGACGGTGATCCTCAACGAGCAGATCAAGAACGACGACGGCAGCCTCACGGTCAACGCCCTCCACGTGAAGCTGCTCGGCGGGGTCGTCGGCGCGCTCGGCTCGGGCGACGTCATCGTCTCGTCGGCGACCTGCGGCCCGGCCGCGCCGCCGATCCCGCTGGCGTCCGGCGCGGGCCTGTGGATCGGGCTCGGCCTGCTGGGCGCGATCGCCCTGCCGGTCGGCACGCGCATCTACCGCCGTCGCGCGACCCAGGCCTGAGTGAGGCCCGGATGTACAAGATGCCGGGTGCGGGCGTCGGCGTGGCCGGTGGCGGGGTGGGCACCCTCGCCGCCACCGGTGCCGACGTCGGGTGGTGGCTGGCCGTCGGCGTGCTCCTGGTCCTGCTCGGGACCGTCGCGCTGATCGCGGTCCACCGCCGTAACCGCCGCCTCTCCCGGGCGCGGGACTGAGGACCGGGGCCCGTCGGCGTGTGCCCCTCGCACGCCGGCGGCCCCGTTGTCAACGATTTCCTGGACACTGGACGATGTGGAGAAGGGGCACCGCGGGGTGGATGTGATGTTGCTGGCCGGGACGCGGCCGGAAGCGCTGAAGCTCGCGCCGCTGGCGCTGGCGCTGGACGCGCACCCCGCGTTGCGGCCGATCCTGGTCCACAGCGGGCAGCACGCGGGCATGGTCGAGCAGGCCCTGTCGCCGTTCGGCCTGGTCGCGGACGCGTGGCTGGACGTGCCGCCGCGCGTGACCGGCGGCCAGGCGGAGCTCGTCGCCGGCCTGCTGCCCGCGCTCGACGACGTGCTGCGCCGGTTCTCGCCGGCCGCGCTCGTCGTCCAGGGCGACACCACGACGACCCTCGCCGGCGCGCTGGCCGCGTTCTGGCTGGGCATCCCGGTGGTGCACCTCGAAGCCGGGCTGCGCACGCACGACCTGACGGCGCCGTTTCCGGAGGAGGGCGCGCGGCAGATGGTGTCCCGTCTGGCCGCGCTGCACCTGGCCCCGACGCTCGGCGCGGCCGCCGAACTGCGCTCGGAAGGCGTCGCGCGCCAGCGGATCGCGGTCACGGGCAACACGGTCGTCGACGCGGTGCTGGAGATCGCGGCGCGCGACCTCCCGGCGCGCGACACGGCGCTGGCGCTGCTGGAGATGGAGATCGCGGAGGCGGGCGAGCGGCTGGTGCTGGTGACATCGCACCGCCGCGAGTCGTGGGGCGAGCCCCTGGAGCGCACGCTGGCCGCGGTACAGCTGATCGTGGCCGAGCACCCGGACGTGCAGGTGCTGTTCCCGGCCCACCCGAACCCCCAGGTCCGCGCCCAGGTCGACGCGGCATTGGGCGGCCTACCGCGCGTAACGGTGACGGACCCGCTGGAGTACCCGGACCTGGTCCGCGCACTGCGCCTGGCATCACTGGTGCTGACGGACTCGGGCGGCATCCAGGAGGAAGCACCGACGTTCGGCACACCGGTCCTGGTCCTACGCGACGTCACCGAGCGGGTGGAGGTCGTGGAGGCAGGGTGCGCATGGCTGGTGGGAACGGACACGGAGCGAATCGCGGACACGGCGGCACGTCTACTGAGCGGCGAGCTACGGCCAGCACAGGTGGGAAACCCATACGGCGAAGGCGATGCGGCAACCCTGGCGGTAGCGGCAATAGAGGAACTGCTGGGCGTGGGCTCCCCGGCACACAAACACGCCGCGGCTTCGTAACACGCGCCCCGGAAGAAAGGGACCCACACCCCCCGCAACCCCGATCCGAAGCCAGAACACGGCCGGCGACGCCGGGTCAAGGCATCTTTCCCGCCTTGACGCGGTGCCGCCGGCCGTAGTCACAATCAGGCGTCGGGGTGGCGAACGACCCTAGAGCGACACCACGTTCACCGGCAACGCCGGGTTAGCACTGAAGTCCAGCGCCGCTGTCGGACGCTTCGCCGCCACCACATGCGCACCCAGCGCAGCGATCATCGCCCCATTGTCCGTACACAGCCGCGGCCGCGGCACCCGCAGCTCGATCCCAGCCGCAGCACAGCGCTCAGCCGCCAGCGACGACAGCCGCGAGTTAGCCGCCACACCACCAGAAATCACGATAGTGCCGATCCCCTGCTCCTCAGCCGCCCGGATCGCCTTCTTGGTCAACACGTCCGCGACGGCCTCCTGGAACGACGCCGCGACATCGTCCACCGGGATCTCTTCCCCGCGCCGCGCCGCACCCTCGACCCAACGCGCCACTGACGTCTTCAAACCGGAGAACGAAAAGTCGAACTTCGCGTCGCGCGGGCCCGTCATCCCCCGGGGAAACGCGATCGCGGACGGATTGCCGTTCTTAGCCGCCTTGTCGATCGGCGGACCGCCCGGGTACGGCAGGCCGAGCACACGCGCGACCTTGTCGTACGCCTCACCTGCCGCATCGTCCACAGTGGACCCCAACTCGGTGATCTCCGACGCGATGTCGTCGACGCGCAGCAGCTGCGTGTGCCCGCCCGAGACCAGCAGCGCCAGGCACGGCGTCGGCAACGGCCCGTGCTGCAGCGTGTCCACCGCGATGTGCCCGGCCAGGTGGTTGACGCCGTAGAGCGGCACGTCCAGCGCCGTCGCGTACGCCTTCGCCGCGGAGACGCCGACGAGCAGCGCGCCCGCCAGGCCCGGCCCGGCCGTCACGGCGATGGCGTCCACATCGGACAGTGTGAGCCCGGCCTTCTCGAAGGCGCGGGACGTCGTCGGGACCATCGCTTCGAGGTGCGCCCGGCTCGCGACCTCGGGCACCACGCCGCCGAAGCGGGCGTGCTGCTCGACGCTGGAGGCGACCTCGTCGGCGAGCAGCTCGACCGTGCCGTCGTCGTGCAGGCGGACCAGGCCGACGCCGGTCTCGTCGCACGAGCTCTCGATGCCCATGATGATGCGTGACATCAGCGTGCTACCTCGTCTCGCGTCCGCGCCGGGCGGACCATCGTGTACGCGTCGGCGCCGGAGGGCTGGTAGTAGCGCTTCCGGATGCCGAGCCGTTCGAAGCCGTGACTCTCGTACAGCGCGAGGGCCGTCTCGTTGTCGGTGCGAACCTCGAGGAACACCGGCGCCTCGAACTCGTCGGCGCGCACGAGCAGGGCGCGCAGCAGCGCCTTGCCGATGCCCTGGCCCTGGTACTCGGGCGCGACGCCGATGGTGTGCACGGTCGCCTCGTACTCGCCGCGGCGCCGGCCGACGACGGCCAGCCCGGCGTACCCGAGCAGCTCGTCGGTCTCGTCCGGGCGCGCGGCGAGGTAGAAGTTGCCCATGTCCAGCTCGGAGTGGAAGGCGCGGGAGCTCCACGGGTCGTCGCCGGGGAAGAGGATCTGCTCGATCTCGACGCACCGGGCGATGTCCCGGCGGCGCAGCGGCTCGAGTCTCACGGCGTGGTCACCCGTTTGGGCGCGGTGGGCTCCGCGGCGTCGGGACGGCGCAGGTACAGGGGCGTCAGCGGTTCCGGCGTTTCCTTCGCCAGCAACGCGCTCAGCGCGGCCTTCACCAGGCCGGCGGGCGACGGGAAGCGCGGCTCGATCGGCTGGACCCCGAGCGCGGCGGCGTACAGCACCGCGCCGTCGCCGGCCGCGACCTCGATGCCGGTTTCCAGCTCGGCGGGGCGCTGGACGTGCGGGCCGTCGGTGCGGTTGCCGGCGGCGTCGTAGGCGGCCCAGTAGACCTCGCGGCGGCGGGCGTCGGTGAGGACGAGGAAAGCGCTGTCGCTCCGGACGACGTCGGCGGCGAGCGCGTCGAGGCTGCAGACCGGGTATACGGGGAGGCCGAGTGCGTGCCCGAGCGCGGCGGCGGTGGCCATCCCGGCGCGCAGGCCGGTGAACGGGCCGGGACCGACGCCGACGACGATCGCGTCGAGGTCCTTGAGGGACACTCCGGCGGCCTCGGCGGAGGCCAGCGCGTGCGGCATGATCAGTTCGCCGTGGGCGCGGGGGTCCACGGTGACGCGCTCGCCGCGCGTCCGGACCTCGTCGCCGTCCACCTCGACGACGCCCGCGGTGACCGCCGGGGTCGAGGTATCGATCGCCAGTACCAACACGGTAAGCAAGCGTACGACCAGGGTCTTCGGCCGCTTGCTGCAGGGGACTGATCCGCACGGTAACGTGCGGAGCGAGTGCGACTCTGGGAGGTCCCCGCGGTGCCCGACCCGTTGTTCCCCACCCTCTTGTCGGATTCGGGCAAGGACGCCCTCCGGTTCGGCGATCAGGCTCTCACCTACGACGAGCTCGCTGCTGTCGCCGGCAGCCTGGCCCGCGAGCTGCCACGCGGCCGCGTCGCGGTCTGGGCGACCCCGACCCTCCACACGAGCGTCGCCGTCGTCGCCGCGCTGCTGGCCGGCGTCCCGGCCGTGCCCCTCAACCCGAAGATCGGCGAGCGCGAGCTGGCGCACATCCTCGCCGACAGCGAACCGCAGCTGGTGCTGGCCGAACCGGGCGCCGAGCTGCCCGCGGGCCTGGCCGGGCTGCCCCGCCGTGACATCCCGCTGACCGGGGAAAAGACGCCGCTCGCGGACGAACCCGACCCCGAGACGCCCGCACTGATCGTCTACACGTCGGGCACCACCGGTCCGCCGAAGGGCGTGGTCCTCCCCCGCCGTTCGATCGCGACCACCCTCGACGCCCTCGAGGACGCCTGGGGCTGGACCGCGGACGACGTCCTCGTGCACGGGCTCCCGCTGTTCCACGTGCACGGCCTGATCCTCGGCATCCTCGGCCCGCTGCGCCGCGGCGGCTCGGTGCGCCACCTCGGCCGGTTCTCGACCGAGGGCGTCGCGCGCGAGCTGTCGGCCGGCGCCACGATGCTGTTCGGCGTCCCGACGATGTACCACCGGATCGCCGGCGAGGTCGGAACGGACACCGCGCTTGCGGACGCACTGCGTGGCGCGCGCCTGCTCGTGTCCGGGTCCGCGGCGCTGCCGGTGCACGACCACCAGCGGATCACCGCGGCGACCGGCCAGCAGGTCGTCGAGCGCTACGGGATGACCGAGACGCTGATGAACACCAGCGTCCGCGCGGACGGCGAACGCAAGCCCGGCACGGTCGGCGTCCCGTTGCGGGGCGTCGAACTCAGGCTGGTCGGCGAAGCCGGTGAGGCGCTCGACGGGGTCGGCGAAGTCGGCGAGATCCAGGTGCGCGGGCCCAACCTGTTCACCGAGTACCTCAACCGCCCGGACGCGACGGCGGCCGCGTTCGACGGCGACTGGTTCCGCACCGGCGACGTGGCCACCCGCGACTCCGACGGCTACGTGCAGATCGTCGGGCGCAAGGCGACCGACCTGATCAAGAGCGGCGGCTACAAGATCGGCGCCGGCGAGATCGAAAACGCGCTGCTCGAGCACCCCGGCGTCGCGGAGGCGGCCGTCACCGGCGAGCCGGACGACGACCTCGGCGAGCGGATCGTCGCGTGGATCGTGCCGTCCGGGGAACCGCCGGCGGCCGACGAACTCGCCGACCACGTCGCGAAGCTGCTCGCGCCGCACAAGCGGCCGCGGGTCGTCCGGTACCTGGACGCGTTGCCGCGCAACGACATGGGCAAGGTCCTGAAGCGAGCGCTCGGTGACTAGGCAGCCCGCGCGCGAGGTCGTCGGCGCGATCGCCAACGGCTTCGAGGAGTTCCCCACGCCGTTGCGCGACGAGCCGGCCGACGGTCCGATCCACTGGCCCGGCTACCGCGAAGCACGCTCCGCCGCCGAAGAACGCACCGGCGAGAAGGAGTCGGTCGTCTGCGGGACGGCGAAGATCGGTGACGTCGAGGCCGTGCTGATCGCATTCGAGTTCGGGTTCCTCGGCGGGTCGCTCGGGCAGCGCACCGGCGACCGGATCGAGGCGGCGTTCGCGCACGCGCGGGACGCGCGGCTGCCGGTGGTCTCGCTGGTTTCGACCGGCGGCAGCCGCATGCAGCAGGGCATGCGCGCGTTGATGCAGCTGCAGCGCGTGGCCCGGGCGTCCGCGCTGACGCGGGCTTCGGGCATTCCCCAGATCTCGGTGCTGCGCGACCCGACGACCGGCGGCGGCTGGGCGACGCTCGGTGCGGGCGCCGACGTCATCCTCGCGCTGCCGGAGGCGCAGGTCGGCTTCGCGGGCTCGCGGGTGCGGCCGGCCGGTTCGCCGGAGGCGTACACGGCGGAGGCCAAGTACGAGTGGGGGCAGGTCGACGCTCTGGTGTCGCCCGACGAACTCGGCGCGACGTTGGAACGGTGGCTGCGGCTGCTGACGGCTCATTCCTCGGCGGCGGCTCCCCCGCCTTCGGCTTTGCGGCAGGCTTCCCTTCCCGAAACGGGCTGGGAAGCCGTGGCGGCGGCACGTTCCCCGCGCCGGCCGCGAGCCGTGGAGTACCTCGACGCGTACTTCGACTGGCGCTCGGACGTGAGCGGTGACCGGGCCGGCGGTGTCGACGACGGCGTCGCGTGCGGCTTCGGCTGGCGCGACGGCCGGACGATCGCCTACGCGGCCCAGTGCGGCACCCCGACGTTGCCCGCGGGCTTCCGGACGGCGGCGCGGCTGGTCAAGCTGGCCTCCCGGTTGGGCATCCCGGTGCTGACCCTGGTCGACACCCCGGGCGCGGCGAACGACGCGGCGGCGGAGCAGGCGGGCGCGGGCGGCGCGATCGCGGCGATGTTCGAGGCGGTCGCGACGGCGTCGATCCCGGTGACGACCTTGGTGATCGGCGAGGGCGGCTCGGGCGGAGCACTGGCGTTCGCGGCACAGGGGTCGACGTGGGTGACGCCGGACGCGTACTTCTCGGTGACGTCCCCGGAAGCCGCGGCGGCAATCCTGAAGCGCCCGGCTTCGGAGGTCCCGGAGCTGGCCGACCAGCTGCACCTGCGGCCCCAGGACCTGGTGGACCTCGGGGTCGCCCGCGCGGTCGTGAGTGAGAAACAGGGTTAGAACACTGTTTCCCACTCACGACCGCTTGGCGAGCTTTGTGTCGGCGGCGGGTCCATCCGTGGTTGGATCTTGTGATGGGGTATCGACTCAACAGGCGAGCGGCGTTCGGTTTGGGGACCGCCGTCGCCGCTGGAAGCATTCTGGCCGGCTCTCCCGCGTACGCGCAGGAAGCAGACATCGAGGCCAGCCCGGCCACACCGGACCGGGCCAGGCAGAAGGTGAAGCGCGTCTACGACACCGCGGCCGCTGAGGCAGGCGGCATCTGGAACTCCTACATCAGCGTGGCCGACGAGGCCGCCGTCGACGTGGCGTCCGACGAGATCGTCGAGGCGTACAGCGTCAACAAGGTGGCCGTCGCGGTCACCTTGATGGACAAGATCGACCGCGGCCTGCTCACCCTGGACCAGCAGGTCCAGGTGCCGGAGAGCATCGTCGTGCCGGGTGGTGACGGCATCATCATCCTGGACAAGGCGTACCCGAGCGCGTTCACGCTGGGCCACGTCCTGTCGCTGTTCCTCACTGTTTCGGACGACACGTGCGTCCGGCTGGTGGGGCTCGTGGTTCCGGCGGCCGAGATCAACCAGATCCTGGTGACCAAGGGCTTCCCCAAGACCCAGGTCACGCCGGTGGCCAACCCGAACCGCTACTTCCTCGGCCAAACCACTCCGCGCGAGACCCACGACCTGCTGAAGGCGCTGGTCGCGGGCACACTGCTGAGCCCGGCATCGACGGACTACCTGCTGTCCATCCTGCGGTCGCAGGTGGCGTTCACCGACGGCATCCGCCGTGAGATGTCGTCCGTCGACCGGGCGAGGATCGCCACGAAGGCAGGCTGGCTGAACGACGGCCGCAACGAGGCGGGAATCATGTTCGACGCCGCGGGCAAGCCGGTGGTGATCTACTCGATGTTCGCGCACGGCCAGGCGAACCCGGAGGACTTCGGGGCCACGCACCCGGTCCGGCAGGCCAGCGCGAAGATGGGGCCGAAGTTCCTGCGCGCGGTCGACAAGATCGCGGGCGCCGGCACCAAGACGTTCCGGGCACCGGCCTACCAGCAGTACAACGGCGGCTGACCGCAGCTACCTCGTGAGTGGGAAACAGGGTTAGAACACTGTTTCCCACTCACGAGGTCCTGGCGAGCTCCGGAGTCCGGTCGGCCCAGGTGCCGTGCGGTTCGAGGACGACCTCGCGCACGTCGTCCTCGCGGCGGTCCAACCGGACCACCAGGTAGTCGGCCGACAGGCGTTCCGCCGACCCTTCGCCCCACTCGACCACGATCGCCGAGCGCTCCAGGTCCGTGTCGAGGTCCAGATCGTCCAGCTGGGACAGGTCGCCGCCGAGGCGGTACGCGTCCACGTGCACCAACGGCACTCCGGACGCGCCCGCCGGGTGGACGCGGGCCAGCACGAACGTCGGCGAGCTCACCCGGCCGCCGACGCCGAGGCCGTCCGCGATGCCGCGGGTCAGCGTCGTCTTGCCCGCGCCGAGGGGTCCCGCGAGCAGGACCAGGTCACCCGCGCGCAGGGAACGGCCCAGGGACCGGCCGAACTCCATCGTGTCTTCGGGCGTCGGGAACACCAACGTCAACGCTGCCACCACCAGTTTCGCTGTGCCGAAAGCACGCCGTCCACACCGGAACAGCGTTGCAGGAGATCTATCAGATGGCTGTTCACCAGCTCGGGCTGCTCGAGCACCACCATGTGCCCGGCGCCGCGGACGCGCACCAGCTCCGCGTCGGGCAGCTCGGAGGCGATCCGCTCGGCGTGCGAGAACGGCGTGAACCGGTCCGAGTCACCGCCGATGACCAGCACTTCCGCGTGCTTCAGCCCGGCCAGCGCCGCGTACCGGTTGTGGCTGCCGAGCGTGTCGACGAAGTTGACGAGCCCGCGGACCGGCGTCACCTCGAGCATTTCGAGCATGAAGTCGACGAGCCTCGGCGCGACGTCGCGGCTGCCGAAAGCCAGGCGCCGCACGGCTTGGCGCGTCAGCTGCCCGCCCGCGGCGCGGACGAACTCGACCAGCCCCGGCTGCCAGCCGGCGAGACCGCCGGCGGCGCGCGTCAGCGGGTTGTACTTCGAGAGCAGCGAACGCGGCAACCCGCGTGCGCCCACCTCGCCGGCCGCGGTCGCGATGAACGCGACGCCTTCGACCCGCTCTTCGAACAGCTCGGGGAACTCGGCGGCCAGCTCCATGATCACCATGCCGCCCATCGAGTGCCCCATCAGCACGATGGGCCCGTCCGGCACCACGGACCGCAGCACGACGTCGAGGTCGCGCGCCAGCTGCTCGATCGTCGAATTCTCCGCGGAGGCCGCGCCGGACAGGCCGTGGCCGCGGTGGTCGTAGTACACCTGACGCACACGAGGCAGCCTCAGGGAGGCCAGGTCGCGACGCTGGAAGTGCCAGCAGCGACGCGAAAGAGCGAAGCCGTGCACCCCCACGACAGTCAGTTCGGGTTTGCCGCCGTCCCCCGGGTCGATCTCCTCGACCGAAAGCGGCGTGCCGTCCTCGGCCGCGACCGTGTAGACGCGGTCGGGCTTCAGCTCCCCCAGCGGCTCGTCCACGTACGGATCCTCACTGTGCCGCCGTTGCTGCGCGGCGACGATTGCGGCGGCGGCAGTCCCGGTGGCGATGGCCCCGACCCCGCCGGCGATGGCCAGCAGTCGACGTGAAGGTGTCACGAGCGCTCTCCCAGATACCGGCGCCGCACCCGCGGGCGGTACATCGAGGTGACGATCTCGTAGTCGATGGTGCCCAGCTTGTCGGCCCATTCGCGGGCGGTCGGCTCGCCGTGCGTCCCGGCGCCGAACAGGACGACCTCGTCGCCGACGGACGGCTCGTCGTCACCGCAGTCGACGACCAGCTGGTCCATGCAGACCCGCCCGGCCACCGGACGCCGCTGTCCGCCGAGCCAGACGTCCATCCGCCCGGACAGCGACCGCGGCACACCGTCGGCGTACCCGGCCGGCACGAGCGCCAGGTTCGTGTCGCGCGAAGCCGTCCAGGTGTGCCCGTAGGACACCGATTCGCCGGCTTCGACGCGCTTGACCAGCGCGACCGCGGACCGGAACGTCATGGCCGGCCGCAGGTCTTCGGCCTGCGGCACGGGGTTGAGCCCGTACATCGCGATGCCGGGCCGGACGACGTCGAAGTGCAGGTCCGGCCGGGTGAGCAGGGCCGCGGAGTTCGCCAGGTGCCGCTTCGGGTCGAGCCCGGCGGCGCGGGCGGCGTCGTAGGCCTCGGCGAACCGCTTGGCCTGCATGTCGGTCGCCGGGTGGTCCGGCTCGTCCGCGCACGCGAGGTGGGACCAGATCGCGACGACCTCGACCCGCGGTTCGGCCGCGGCGGCGGAGACCAGCTCGGCCCAGCGGGCGGGCGGGCAGCCGTTGCGCGAAAGCCCGGTGTCGATCTTGAGGTGCACACGGGCCCGGGTACCCGGTTTCGCGGCGTCGGCGATGCGGCGTAGCTCACCCAGCGAGCTGGCGGCGACGTCGATGTCCGCCTCGAGGCCGGCCCCGAAGTCGACGTCCAGGGTGTCCAGCCAGCTGAACAGCCGGGTCGTGATCCCGGCTTCGCGCAGAGCCAGAGCCTCGCCGAGCGAGCAGGTGCCGAGCCAGCTCGCCCCGGCCTCGACCGCGGCGCGCGCCACCGGCAGCGCGCCGTGGCCGTAGGCATCGGCCTTCACCACCGCCATCACCTCGGAGCCGGGCGCGCGGGCGCCCAGCAGGGTGAGGTTGTGGCGGATCGCGTCGAGGTCGATGTCGACCTGGGCCCTGGGGAAACTGGAGGTCATAGCGCCCTCCAGTTTCCCATGACCCGAGGTCAGGGCAGGCGCAGCCCGGACGTGGCGGAGAACACGTGCAGCTCGTCGGGGCGGATCCGCAGGTTGAGCGTGTCGCCCATGGCGGGCGGCGTGCGCGGGTCGACCCGGGCGACGACGTTCGACTTGTTGTCGGCCGCGTCGGTCTCGGCGAGCTTGCCGTAGACGTAGGCGTCCGAGCCGAGCTCCTCGACCAGCTCCACCTTGATCGGCAGGGTGCCTTCACCGGTGGCGACCTCGAGGGCCTCCGGCCGGAAGCCGAGGGTCACGGTGTCGCCGTCGGCCGCCGCGATGGTCTCGCGGGTCAGCGGCACGCGCGCGCCACCGACCTCGGCGCCGTCCGCCGTCAGCTTCGCGGTGACGAGGTTCATCGCCGGCGAGCCGATGAACCCGGCGACGAAAGCGTTTGCGGGCCGGTCGTACAGCGCGCGCGGGGTGTCGCACTGCATGAGCAGGCCGTCCGACAGCACGGCGACGCGGTCACCCATCGTCATGGCCTCGACCTGGTCGTGCGTGACGTAGACCGTCGTGACGCCGAGGCGGCGCTGGAGCGCGGCGATCTGCGTACGCGTCGAGACGCGCAGCTTCGCGTCGAGGTTCGACAGCGGCTCGTCCATCAGGAAGACCTGCGGCTCGCGGACGATCGCGCGGCCCATGGCGACGCGCTGGCGCTGACCACCGGAGAGCGCCTTCGGCTTGCGGTCGAGGTAGTCCACGATGTCCAGCAGCTTCGCGGCCTCAAGGACCTTCTGCTTGATCTCGGACGCGGGGCGCCCGGCGATCTTCAGCGCGAAGCCCATGTTCTGCGCGACCGTCATGTGCGGGTACAGCGCGTAGTTCTGGAACACCATCGCGATGTCGCGCGAGCGCGGCGGCAGCTGGGTGACGTCGCGGTCGCCGATCCAGACGGCGCCGTCGTCGATGTCCTCGAGGCCGGCGAGCATCCGCAGGCTGGTCGACTTGCCGCAGCCGGACGGGCCGACCAGCACCAGGAACTCGCCGTCGGCGATCTCCAGGTCCAGCGCGTCGACCGCGGGGCGCTCCGAACCCGGGTAACGCCGGGTCGCCTTGTCGTAGGTGATGGAAGCCATCGGTCAGTCCTCTCCGAGATTCCGCCGGACCCCGTGCGCCGCTTCGCGGGCTTCGAGGTGGCGCTGCTGGATCCGGTGGCCCTCGGCGCGCTGCGCCTCGGTCGGCTCGTCCAGCTCGAGCCGCGTCTTGGTGTTTTCCTGCCAGGACGGGGGTTCCGCACTGGAAGTCAGGGCCCAGGCCGCCTGCCGCGCCGCGCCGATGGCGACGTACTCGGCGACCTCGGGCAGGTGCACGGGCACGCCGAACACCAGCGGCGCGACCGTGCGGACGGCGGCCGACTGCGCGCCACCGCCGATCAGCAGCACGCGGTGGACGTCGAGGCCGTGCGCGCGCACCGCGTCGAGACCGGCGGCCAGGCCGCACAGCATGCCCTCGACGGCGCTGCGCGCGAGGTTCTCCGGAGTCATGTTCGCCCTGGTCAGGCCGGTCAGCGAGCCGGTGGCGCCGGGCAGGTTCGGGGTGCGCTCGCCGTCGAGGTAGGGCAGGAAGGTCAGGCCGCCGGCGCCCGGCTCGGCCCGCAGCGCGAGCCGGTCGAACTCGCTCAGCGTCGCACCGAGCATGCCGGCCGTCGCGGTGAGCACGCGCGCGGCGTTGAGGGTGCACGCGAGCGGCAGGAACCGGCCGGTGGCGTCGGCGAACCCGGCGACCTCGCCGGACGCGTCGGCCGCGCCGGTCTCCGCGACGCCGAACACGGTGCCGCTGGTGCCGAGCGAGACGACGACGTCGCCCGCCCGCAGTTCGAGCCCGAGCGCGGCGGCCATGTTGTCGCCGGTGCCCGCCGAGACGAGCACGCCGCCGGAAGTGTGGCCGGCGGCGTCGGCCGGGCCGAGCACGGTGGGCAGCTCCGGCGTCCGGCCGCCGAAGGCGTGGCTCAGGACATCGAGGCGGTAGGCGTTGTCGGAAGGCGAGAAGTAGCCGGTGCCGGACGCGTCGCCGCGGTCGGTGACCGGGTTGCCGCCGGTGAGCTTCCAGGTCAGCCAGTCGTGCGGGAGCAGCACGCGGGCGACGCGGTCGGCGAGCGCGGGCTCGTTGTCGGCCAGCCAGCGCAGCTTCGTGACGGTAAAGCTGGCGACCGGCACCGAGCCGACGGACTTCGCCCAGACCGAGGGCCCGCCGAGCTCGTCGACGAGGTCGAGCGCCGACTGCGCGGAGCGGGTGTCGTTCCACAGCAGCGCGGGGCGGACGACCTCGTCGTTCTCGTCGAGGGTGACCATGCCGTGCTGCTGACCGCCGACGCCGATGGCCTTGACGTCGTCGAGCAGGCCCTTCGTGGCTTCCTGGAAGGCGTCCCACCAGGCGGCGGGGTCGACCTCGGTGCCCTCGGGGTGCGGCGCGCGGCCGGTGCGGACGATTTCGCCCGTTGCGGCGTCGCACACGACGACCTTGGTCGACTGGGTGGACGAGTCGATGCCGGCGACCAGCTCAGCTGTCATAGGGCTGCCCCTCTGCGACGTGTTCGACGATCTCGATCGTGGTGCCGGCGTTGAGCGCGGCCTCGATCTCCTCGGTCGGCGTGGTTTCGCCGGTGATCAGCAGGTCGTAGTCGCCGACGTCGCCGTGCCCGTAGGTGGCGGTCCGGCCGAACTTCGAGTGGTCGACGACGAGGACCGTCCGGTTCGCGACCCGCAGCGCCGCCTTCTTCAGCTCGGCGTAGTCGCGGTCGGGGTGGAAGAGCCGCCCGACGGCGACGGCGGTGACCGAGACGAACGAGATGTCGGCGCGGATGGAGTCGAGCAGGTTCAGGACCTCGGGGCCGGCGCAGGAGTCGTACTCGTGGGAGTAGCGGCCACCCGCCAGCACGACGTCGATCTTCGGGCCGAGCAGCCGGGCGGCGTGCAGCGAGTTCGTGACGACGGTGAGGGCGTCGATCTCGGCGAGCCGCCGGACCAGCGGGAGCAGGGTGGTGGAGTCGTCGACGAAGACGGTCTGGCCGGGCTGGACGTGGTTCGCGGCGGCCTCGCCGAGGGCTTCCTTCTCGCCGTGGTGGAGGGTGTCGCGGAAGCGGGCGGCGGTCTCGATGGTGAGGGCCGGGTAGGCCTCGACCTTGCCGCGGAGCTTGCGCAGGAGACGGCGTTCCGCGAGGTCGTCGAGATCGCGGTGCATGGTCATCAGGCTGACGCGGAACCTCGTCGTCAGGTCGTCGATGCGGGCTTCGCCGTGCTCGATGACGTGGTCGAGGATGTCCTGCCGGCGCTGTTCGACGACAGCATCGGACGGCCGGGTCTTCCGGTCTCCAGATGCTGTGCTGCCGCTCACACGGCATTCTTACCAGATTTGCCGCCCGGAGTTAACAGAGAACTCGATAACTCTTCTCAGGACGTTAGAGAGCGGATCGCCCGGATCGCCTCCGGGATGGCGTGGACCAGGCCCGATGCCGACGTCGGGGCGTTCTGGGCCGCGACCGCGCCCGCCAGCGAGTGGACGTTCGCCGCCGCCGCGGCGGCCAGCCACGGGTCCAGGCCGGCCGCCAGGAGAGCTCCGACCAGGCCGGACAGCACGTCGCCCGAGCCCGCCGTCGCCAGCCAGGCCCCGCGGGGCGTGTTGACCGCGACGCGACCGTCCGGGGCCGCGACCACCGTGACGTGGCCCTTCAGCAGCACGACCGCGTTGTACTTCTTCGCCGCTTCGCGGGCCGCGGCCACCCGGTCCGCGCCCGGCTTCCGGCCCATCAGGCGCTCGTACTCGCCCGCGTGCGGAGTCAGGACCAGCGGCGTGTCCGGGTCGCGGGCGTCGAGGACGTCCGGGGACTTCGCGATGATCGTCGTCGCGTCGGCGTCCGCGCAGACCGGGACGCCCTGGCCCAGCACGTGCCGCAGCACGTCGCGGCCTTCGGAGCCGGTGCCGATGCCCGGCCCGACCGCCCACGCCTGGACGCGACCGGCGTCGGCGACCGTGCCCGTCGCGATGATCTCCGGCCACTGCTGCCGGACGACGTCGGCCGCGTGGCCCGCGTAGCGCACCAGCCCGGCCGTCGCGCGGACCGCCGAGCCCGCCGCCAGCACCGCCGCGCCCGGGTACGTCGCCGAGCCCGCCGCGATCCCGACCACGCCCTGGCTGTACTTGTCGTCGTCCGGGCCGGGCACCGGCCACGCCGCGGCGACGTCGACGACGTCGAGGCGCTGGAGGTCCGGGTCGCTCAGCTCGAGGCCGATGTCGACCAGCACGACTTCGCCGCACCACGTAGGCGCCAGCGCGTGCACCGGCTTGAGCGCGCCGAACGTCACCGTGCGGGTCGCCTTCACCGCCGGGCCGTCGACCGCGCCGGTGTCCGGGTCGACGCCGCTGGGCAGATCGACCGCGACGATCGGGGCTTCGACCAGCTCGACGAGCCTCGCGGCGTCCGGTCGCAGGGAGCCGCTGGCCGAGATGCCGACGATCCCGTCGACCACGACGTCCGCGCGTTCGATCCACTGTGGACCGTCCTCGGCGGACACTGCGCGACCGCCGGCCCGCTTCAGTGCTTTGAGACCGGCGGGGTGCGCCTTCTCGGGTTTGAGCAGGATCGCCGTGACCGCGACCCCGCGACGGCGCAGGAACGCCCCGGCCCAGAGCGCGTCACCGCCGTTGTCACCGGAGCCGACGAGCAACACGGCCCGGCGGCCGGAGACGCCGCCGGTGTGGTCTTCGAGCAGGTCGGCGATCTGCACCGCGAGCCCGAACGACGCCCGCCGCATCAGTTCGCCGTCCGGCGTGACGGCGAACGCCCTGGCCTCCGCCTCGCGAATCCGTTCCGTGGTCCAGATTCCCTGCACGGCGGAGCCTCCGGCGACTACTCGACTGTGACGGACTTCGCCAGGTTACGCGGCTTATCGACGTCGTACCCGCGCGTGCGGGCGATCTCCGCGGCCAGCACCTGCAGCGGCACCGTGGACACGAGCGGCTGCAGCAGCGTCGGCACCGCGGGGACCTCGATGAGCTCGTCGGCGAACGGCCGGACCGTCTCGTCGCCCTCTTCGGCGATCACGATCGTGCGGGCACCGCGGGCCTGGATCTCGCTGATGTTCGACACCAGCTTCGAGTGCAGCACCGCGCGGCCCTTGGGCGACGGCATCACGACGACGACCGGCAGGCCGTCCTCGATCAGCGCGATCGGGCCGTGCTTGAGCTCGCCGGCGGCGAAGCCCTCGGCGTGCATGTACGCGAGTTCCTTGAGCTTCAGCGCGCCTTCGAGGGCGACCGGGAACCCGACGTGGCGGCCGAGGAACAGCACCGCCTTCGAGTCGGCGATCCGGCGGCCGAGGTCGCGCACCTGGTCCACAGTGGACAGTACCTTCTGGACGGCCGCGGGCATGGCCTCCAGCTCGGCGAACTCGCGGGCGACCTCGTCCGGGTACTTGGTGCCGCGGGCCTGCGCCAGCGCCAGGCCGACCAGGTAGTTGGCCGCGATCTGGGCGAGGAACGCCTTGGTCGACGCGACGCCGATCTCGGGCCCGGCGTGGGTGTAGAGGACGGCGTCGGACTCACGCGGGATCTGCGCGCCGTTGGTGTTGCAGACGGCCAGGACGCGCGCCTTCTGCTCACGTGCGTGCCGGACGGCTTCCAGCGTGTCGGCGGTCTCGCCGGACTGCGACACGGCGACGACCAGCGTTGCGCGGTCCAGCACCGGGTCGCGGTAGCGGAACTCCGACGCCAGCTCCACCTCGACCGGCAGCCGCGTCCAGTGCTCGATCGCGTACTTCGCGACCAGGCCGGAGTGGTAGGCCGAACCGCAGGCGACGACGAAGACCTTGTCGACGTCACGGAGGTCCTGGTCGGAGATGCGCTGCTCGTCGAGGATGATGCGGCCGTTGTCGAAGTGCCCGCGAAGGGTGTTCGCGAGCGCCTCCGGCTGCTCCTCGATCTCCTTGAGCATGAAGTACTCGTGACCGCCCTTTTCGGCGGCGGACAGGTCCCAGTCGACGGTGAACGGCTTGGCCTGGGCGGCGTCGCCGTGGAAGTCGGTGACCTCGTAGCCCTCGCGGGTGATGACGACGAGCTGGTCCTGGCCGAGCTCGACGGCCTCGCGGGTGTGCTCGATGAACGCGGCGACGTCGGAGGCGACGAAGTGCTCCCCGTCCCCGACCCCGACGACCAGCGGCGACGACCGGCGCGCGGCCACGATGGTGTCCGGCTGGTCGGCGTGCGTCACAACCAGCGTGAAGGCGCCTTCGAGGCGACGGCAGACGGCGGCGACGCTGGCGGCGAGGTCGCCCTTCGTCTCACCCTCGGTGTAGGCGCGGGCGACGAGGTGCGCGGCGGTCTCGCTGTCGGTGTCACTGGCCATCTCGACGCCGTCGGCCTCGAGCTCGGCGCGCAGGGCGGCGAAGTTCTCGATGATGCCGTTGTGCACGACGGCGACGCGCTGGGAGGCGTCGCGGTGCGGGTGCGAGTTGCGGTCGATCGGCGCGCCGTGGGTGGCCCAGCGGGTGTGGCCCATGCCGGCGGTGCCGGTGATGCTCTCGCGGCCGACCTTGTCGAGCTCGGCTTCCAGGTTCGCCAGGCGCCCCGCCTTGCGCTCGACGGTCAGTTCGCCACCGTCCAGCACGGCGATCCCGGCCGAGTCGTACCCGCGGTACTCCATGCGCCGGAGCCCGCCGAGGACCACGTCCAGAGCCGGGCGGTGCCCGACGTATCCTACGATTCCACACACGCGCACCAGCCTAACGAGGGATGTTCGGCGGGTTGACGGGGTCTGGTTACCGAGTTTGACCTGGGGGTTTCTCTGGCGCTGTGGTCCGGACCAATGCTTTGTCACCCACATGTGGCGTTCGTTTGCCCGCCACCCCGGCGCCTGATTGTCACTACGGACGGCAGCACCGCGTCAAGGCGGGAAAGATGCCTTGACCCGGTGTTGCCGTCCGTGTTCTGGCTTCGGATCGGGGTGGTGGGCTGGGGCTGGGTGGAGTGCCTGTTCTGCTCTCGGCTGCCGGTCTCGTGCCTTTGGCTCGCCGGGGCGGCGGGCGCGCCTCTGGCCGGGGTGCGCAGTAGGGTTCCCTCTATGGCCAGCAAGCCCAAGCAGTTGCTCGCGGAGCTGATGCACCCCGGTCCGCACGAGGTCCTGCGGGGCAATCTTGCCCTGGTTGGGCTGCCTGGTGTGGTCTTCACGCCGCGCGCTGGGCTTGGGTTGCCCGCCGTTGCCTTCGGGCACGGGTGGCTGCAGCCTCCTGATCGGTACCGGCAGCTGCTGCACCACCTTGCCAGCTGGGGCATTGTTGCCGCCGCGCCTGCTACCCAGCGGGGGCCGCTGCCGTCGCACCGGTTGCTCGCCGCCGACCTGATGACCACCCTTGACGTCGTCACGACCGTGCGGCTCGGGCCGGATGGCATCAGCGTCGACCCGGGCAAGCTCGGCCTTGCCGGGCACTCGACCGGGGGTGGCTCCGCCGTCCTCGCCGCGGCTCAGGACGCGCGGTCCGAGCACCCGCGGATCAAGGCCGTCGCGACCATCACCGCTGCCCAGACGCTCCCGCCGGCCACCGAGTCGGCCAAGGCCATCACCGTTCCCGGCCTGCACCTCGCCGCCGAAGAAGATCTCGTCGCGCCTAAGGTCGGGCATGCCGAGGCCATCACGAACGCCTGGGGCGGCGAAGACGTCCAGCTGCGCACCCTCGGCAAGTCGACCCACCTCGGTGTCACCGAGGGCCGGCACTGGTCGCAGCTGATCATGCACGGCAAGCCGCACCGCAAGACCCAGCAGCTCACGCGCGCGCTGTTCACCGCGTTCTTCCTGACCCATCTGACCGGCACGGACAAGTGGCGGCCTCTGCTGGAAGCCGACGTCAAGCGCGCCCCCATCGAGCGCGAAGAAGAACCCGCGCACTGACGCGAAAAGGGCCCGGCCGGAGCCGGGCCCTTCCGAAGAACCTCAGACCAGCCAGCTGGTGCTGGAGAAGTCGTCGTCGTCCTCCACCTGACGCGCGTGCCGGCCCCGCTTCGGCGGCTCCGGCGCCGCCGGGGGCGCGGGAGGTTCCGGCGGCGGCGTCACCGCGGCCGCCGCGGGTATCGGGGTGCCGTAGCTCGGCGTCGGGTACGGCGTGCGGCCCGTGTCCGCCTCTTCGTCCGCGACGCCGAACTCCATCAAGGACTCGCGGCCCTTGTCGGCCAGCGTCTTCTCCGTCGCCCAGCCGCCCGCGCTCTGCTTGCGCTTGTTGAGCTCGTCCATGTGCTCGGCGTACTTCTGCGCGGCGGCGAGCTCGTTCTTCAGCCCCTCGCGAGCCTGCGTCTCGGCCTCCGCGACACGGCGTTCGCGCAGGCCCCGCTGCTCGTCCTGCTCGCGCGCCGCGGCGTCCATCGTCGAGATCGCCGCGCGGTACCGGTCTTCGGCGCTGGTCATCGCCCCTCCTCAGCCCTGGCCCTGGTCACCGGTCGTACCGGATCGAACGGTCACCCTCGTCGTCGAGCGAGCCGCTGATCCGGCCCTTGGCGCCGCTCGTCTCGAAGACGCCGCCCTCGATGCGGTACTGGCTGGGCCCGCGCTGCTGGTCGCCGCCACCGCCGCCACCCGGTGCGCCGCCCATGCCGCCCATCATCCCGCCCATGCCACTCATGCCGCTCATCCCGCCGCCCGCGCTCGCGGCGGCCTGGTGCGCGCCCGGGTCGACCGGGGTCGCGCCGAGGACGCCACCGTCGGAAGCCGGCAGGGACGTGTCGCTGCCGGTCTGCGCGCCCGGGTCGAGCGACACCGCGCCGGCGAAGTCGGCCGTCCCGCCGCCGGTGACGGCCGACCCGAAGTCGCTCGCCCCGGCCGTGGTCGTCGAATCGCCACCGCCACCGCCGGCCACCCCGGCGTCGCCGCCGCCGGCACCCGCGTCGGCCACGGCCACCGCCGGTTCCGCGCCGACGCTGCCGCCGAAGTCGCCGGAGAAGTCCTGGCCCCCGGGCGTGCTGAACCCGCCCGAGCCGGCCGCCGCCGCGCCCTGCGTGAAGCCCGGGTCCGGGTTGGCCGGTGCCGGGTCCTTGGTCAGCGGCGACTCGGCGTCCGCGTCGTGCCGGATCGCGGAGCCGCTGCCGTCCGTGGACGCGGGGTCGGTCTTGAGGTCGCTCGCCTTGGGGTCGTCCTTCTCGTCGAGCGTGTACGTCGTCGGCTCGCCCTTGCCGTCGTCGACGGTCACGATCGTCGGGCCGTCGGGACCCTCCGGCCGCTCGGCCGTGATCTCGAGGTTGCCGTCCTTGATGTGGATCTTGCCGTCGGGACCCGGCTTGTAGCTGCCATCGGCCGAGGGCTGCCCGTCCTTGACCGCCCCCTGCTGCGAACCCTGCGGGCCGAAGCTGCCGTCGTCGGCCTTGGCGCCGTCCTTGCCGTCCTTGCCCGCTTCGGCCTTGTCGTCGTCACCCCAGTCGAGGTGGTAGTCCTTCTTGTTGCCGTGGCCGTCGTCCACGGAGATGTCCTGCTTGCCCTCTTTGTCGGGCTCGGACATCTCGATCGTGTTGTCGCCCTTCTTGACCGAGACCGTGTCGGTGTCGTCGGTGTCCTTGATGGCTTCACCGGTCGTCGGGTCGATCGGGTACGGCTTGCCGGTGTCCGGGTCCATCTCGAGGGGCTTCCCGGTGATCGGGTTCTTGCCGTCCTCGGGCTTGGCCGGGTCCTCGGCCGCGGGCGGCTCGGCCGCCGACGGCGTCGTGCTGCCCCCGCCGCCCGTGCTGCCCCCGCCCCCGGTGCTGCCGCCACCGCCGGTGGACCCGCCGCCGCCGTTCGAGCCGCCGCCGGTGTCGCCGCCGTTCCCGTTGTGCGTGTCGCCGCCGCCGCTCTTGTCGCCGCCGCCGTCGCTCTTCGCCTCGGTGAGCTGGTTGCGGTAGCCGTCCATGAACCGCTCGAGCGCGCCGAACTGCTGGTCGATGGTGTCCTTGGCGGACTTGCAGGAGCCGTTGAAGGCGTTGATCAGGCCCTGGTACTCGGTCGCGAACGCGCCGTCACGCCAGTAGCGGCAGACGTTGCGGCCGTACTCCTTGTTCTCGTCGTTGAAGCCGCAGTCGTCGTTCTGCAGCCGCTCGGCGAGGTTCGTCTGGTTGCCGTTCTTCGCGTTGACGGCGTCGACCCAGCCCGCGACCTTCATGAAGTCGTCGAACTCCTCGGTCTCGCCGTTGGCGATCTTGAGAACGTCCTTGGCCATGTTGATGTCGGCCTGGGCGACCGTCGTGCGGTGCAGCTGCAGGACCTCGTCGACCTTCTTCTTGACGGCGTCGTAGACGTGCGTCACGGTCTGCGGGATCAGCTTCGCGGCGCCGTCGATCTGCTGCGACAGCTCCTTGGCGTGCGGCTTGATCGCCTCGTCGTACTTGATCTCCGCCGCGTTCGCGCCCTTGCCTTTCCACTCCCCGAAGAGGGTCTGGAGCTCGGTGTCGCTCTTGGTCAGCGTGTCCTCGACGACCTTGTGCGCCTTCGAAAGGTCGTCGGCCTCGGTGAGGAACTTCTGGAACTGGATGCCGCGGTTCTCGTGGAACTTGTCCTTGAGGTCCTTCTGCGAGTCGATGTGGCCGGACCCGCCCTTGATCTTATTCCAGATCTCGTCGGTCCACAGAACCAGGAAGTCGACCGTGACGTTGCCCTGGTCGAGCATTTCGTCGGACGTCTTCGCGCCGGCACCCAGCGTGGGCGTCGCGATTCCGTCGAGGTTCTTCTTCGCGGTGTTCTTGCGGTCGGTCTGTGCCTGCTGTTCCTTGCCCTTGGCCTGCGACTCCTGCTTCGCCCGCGCGACGATTTCGTCGGTGTCGTCGTTTTCGAAGACCCGGTAGTCACCGCCGTCGTCGGAGTAGTTCTCGATGTACTCCTTGGCGTACTTCTCTTCTTCGTCGTTGAAGTTGAAGGTGTTGCGGTCGTACTCCTCCATGAGCTCCGTCTTCGTCTCCATGGAGACGTTCGGATCATCGAGGATCTTCTTGACTTCGGCCCAGTCCGCCATTACTTGCTCCCCGCCGAGTTCGCCTGCGCGCCGGCGTGCGATTCCTGCGCGGTGTACTTGGACCCGGCGGTCCCGATTCCGCTGCCGAGGTTCATCAGCGCGTTCGACAGCCCGGTCATCCCCGCGCCGATCTCGTCGATCCCGGATTTGTACTTGCCGTAGCCGTCACCGTGGACACGGCCGAAGTCCGCCTGCGCGATTTCGGTCGGCGCGACCTTCTTGGCCTCGGCGGCCGGGTCGTCCGCGACGTCGTTGAGGCGGACCTGCGCCCGCGTCATCGCCTCTGAACTCGCTTCGTAACCGTTTGGCATGGTCGGCTTGCCCCCTTCGATCCACAGCCCCTGTTCCGGTGTCAAGACTGTGACGCACCCGGACGCCGTTCGGTGCCGTCGCAGATGCACACAGAGTCTAGCGTTCGGCCGAGCGGCCGACCTGGGCTTTGCCCAAGTGCACTCACCCGGTGGGGTGCTGCGCGGCGACCGTCTCGGAAATGACTTCGGCCACGCCGCGGACGTCCACCAGCCGGTCGAGCTCGTCCAGGTCGACGGAGACGCCGTAGCGCACTTCGACCCGGGCGAGCAGCTGGATGCGCTCGCGGGACGTCATGCCGATGTCGTCGAACGGTGTCGTTTCGGTGAGCCGCTCGAGGGGCAGCTGCAGCGCGGTGCAGACGATCTTCCTGATCTCGTCGGTGTACTCGCCCGCGTCAGTCATGGCGCCCATTCTCGCCCCACCAGCGGTCGCGGGCCGCGGCGCGGGACACCTTGCCGCTGGAGGTCCGCGGCACCGCGCCCGGCGGGACCAGCCAGAGTGCGCGCAGCGGCAGGTCGTGGCCCGCCGACACGGCCCGCCGCACGGCCGTCTCGACGTCGTCGTCCCACGCCGTGCAGCCGGCCACGACCGCGACACCCTCACCCCGCTCGTCCCGGACGGCGAACGCGGCGACGCGCCCGGCCCGGACGCGCGCGTGCGCCGCCTCCACCGTGGCCTCGATGTCCTGCGGGTAGTGGTTGCGGCCGTCGACGATGATCAGGTCCTTGAGCCGGCCGTCGATGTACAGCTGTCCGTCGTGGACGAAGCCGAGGTCGCCGGTGCGGAGCCAGCCGTCCTCGGCGAACCCGCCGTCCTGCCCCCAGTAGCCGTCCGCGACGTTGGGACCGGACACCTGGATCTCTTTGTCGACAATGCGGATCCGCTGGCCGTACGGCCGCCCCACGGACACCAGCTCGCCGCGGTCGAACTTCGTGACCGTCGGGCCTTCGTCACCCGCGCTCGCGACGAACACCGTGGCCTCGGCCAGGCCGTAGCACGGCTTGATGGCGGTGCGCGGCAGCCCGAACGGCGCGAAGGCTCGGGCGAAGGCGTCGACGCTGGCCGCGCGGATCGGCTCGCTGCCGTTCAGCACGGAGTTGACGTGCGAGAGGTCGACGTCCGTCAATTTGCCGGCGGCCTCGGCGACCAGGTCGAAGGCGAAGTTCGGCGCGGCGGTGATCGCGCCGGGGTGCTCGGCGAGCAGCCGGATCCAGCGCAGCGGGTCGCGCACGAACTCCATCGGCGTGAAGAACACCGAGTGCGCGCCGAGGAAGACAGGCACGCCGACGAGCAGGATCAGCCCCATGTCGTGGAAGAACGGCACCCAGCCGGCGAGGTGGGTCGACGCGTCCGCGTGGTAGCACCCGGTGGTCTGCCAGCAGGCGGCCACGAGCGCCCGGTGCGAGATCACGGCGCCGGCCGGACTGCGCGTCGAACCCGACGTGTACTGCAGGTACGCCGGGTCGGTCATGGCCACCTCGGCGGGTGGCTCGGTGTCGTCGGGCGCGATGTCCTCGACGGCGAAGGCAGGGCCCGACGGGATCTTGTCCAGGAGGTTTCGCGAGGTCAGGCAGGCCGCCGGAGTGGCGTCCGCGAAGGCCGACTCGATCCGGGCGCGGCCGGACCGGCCGGTCGGGACGGACAGCGGCACCGCGACGCGCCCCGCGTAGAGCGTCCCGAGGAAGGCGACGACGTACCCGAGGTCCTGGCGGGCGACGATCGCCACCCGATCGCCCGGCCGGGTGCGGCGACGCAGCTCGCGCGCGACGCCGCGGACGCGGTCGAGCAGCTCGGGCCAGCCCAGGGTGTGGTCCGCGGGACCCGGGAAGGTGCGGCACGTGAAGGCCGGGCGGTCGACGGCGGCGTTGCGGAGCAGGTAGTCCGTGAACGGCGTGGTCAGGACCTCTTCCGGGACATCTGCGGGCGGCACGGGCTCATCCTGCCCTACCGTGGGCAGGCGATGGACGAGTTCGAACGGCACGGGATCGGCCTGGTCTCCGGCCGCGACGCGTGCGCACACGCCCTGCGGTCCCCCGATCTGACGTCCGATCCCGGTGGCGGTTCGCCCAGCGTGCTGCTGCGCGACGGCGACGGCCACGCACGGGTGCGCGGCGTGCTGCGGGAGATCATCGCGGGGCTCGAACCGCTCTCCGGCTCGGTGATCGCGGCGATCGAAGCCGTGGTCGCGGGGCTGGGGTCGTCGTTCGACCTCGTGCGCGACTTCGCGCGGCCGGTGGCGGGCGCGGTGACGTCGGCGGTGCTGGGCGTGCCCCTCGACGACGTCTTCCTGGACCACCTGGAGAAGACGACGGCGAACCTCGACGTCTTCGGCGGGGCCGACCGCGCCGGGCAGGCGTCGGCGTTCCGGCTCGCGGTGCAGCTGAGCCGGACGCAAGCCGGGCCGGGCGGTCTGACGGCGTTGCGGGAGGCCCACGCGGCCGGCCGGCTCGACGAGGACGAGCTGATGCTCAACCCGGTCGTGCTGGCGCACGCCGCCTACGAGAACTCGCTGAACTTCCTGGCCTGCGCCGGGCTGGAACTGGCCACTTCCAGCCCGCGGAGTGTGCGTGAGCTGGTGACGTCGATCTGCCCGGCGCGGTTCGTGCTGCGCTTCGCACCCGACGGCCCGCTGGCGGTGTCGCTGACCGACGGGCTCCCGTTCGGCCTCGGCCGCCACGCGTGCCCCGGCTCGGGAGTCGCGCTGGCCGAGGGCGAAGTAGCGCTCACGGCGTTGGCGAAGCTCCTCGAAGGCGGCTGCGCAGTCGGCGACGTCGAGTGGAAGACCCACCCGGTGTTCCACGGCCTGGCGAAGGCCGTGGTCACCCGGTCAGGAAACCGCTGAGACGACGCCCACCAGCCGGTCGGCCGCGGCCTGCGCGGTCGCCTGGGCCGTGGCCTCCACCATCACGCGGACCAGCTGCTCGGTGCCGGACGGGCGCAGCAGCACCCGGCCCTCTTCGCCCAGCTCGGCCTCGACCTCGGTGACGGCGTCGCGGACCTCGCTCGAGTCCGCCACCGCCGCCTTGTCCGCGACCGGGACGTTCACCAGGACCTGCGGCAGCCGGTTCATCACGGCCGCGAGGTCTTCGAGGGACTTGCCCGTCTCGGCCATGCGGCTCATCAGGCGCAACGCCGTGAGCAGGCCGTCGCCGGTGGTGGCGTGCGCCGGCAGCACGACGTGACCGGACTGCTCGCCGCCGAGGGCGAAGCCGCTCGCGCGCAGCTCCTCGAGGACGTACCGGTCGCCCACCGCCGTCGTGACGACCGCGATGCCGTGGGCCTTCATCGCCAGGTGCAGGCCGAGGTTGCTCATCACGGTCGCGACCAGCGTGTCCTTGATCAGCTCGCCGGACTCGGCGAACGCGAGCGCCAGCACCGCCATGATCTGGTCGCCGTCCACCAGCTCGCCGGCGGAGTCGACGGCCACGCAGCGGTCGGCGTCGCCGTCGTGGGCGATGCCCAGGTCGGCGCCGTGCGCGACGACCGCCTCGCGCAGCTTCTCCGGGTGGTTCGAGCCGCAGTGCTCGTTGATGTTGACGCCGTCCGGCTCCGCGTACAGCTCGACGACCTCGGCACCGGCGCGGCGGTAGACCTCGGGGGCGGCGGCCGACGACGCGCCGTTCGCGCAGTCGACGACGACCTTCAGCCCGGCGAGCGAGTGCGGCGTGGCGCCGAGCAGGTGGGTGGCGTAGCGCTCGAGGGCGTCGTCGACGTCGTGGACGCGGCCCACGCCGGCACCGGTCGGGCGGACCTTGCCGTCCGCGAGGCCGGCTTCGATCTCGTCCTCGATGCCGTCGGGGAGCTTGTGCCCGCCCGAGGCGAAGAGCTTGATGCCGTTGTCGGGCATCGGGTTGTGCGAGGCGGAGATCATCACGCCGAGGTCGGCTTCGAGCGAGCCGACCAGGTAGGCGACGGCCGGCGTCGGCAGCACGCCGACGCGGAGCACGTCGGCCCCGGCGGAAGTGAGGCCCGCCACGACGGCGGCCTCGAGCATCTCGCCGCTGGCACGCGGGTCGCGGCCGACGACCGCGATCGGCCGGTGGGAGCGGTCGTGCGCGGCGAGCACGCGGGCGGCGCTGGCGGCCAGCGCCAGCGCCAGCTCGGGCGTCAGCTCGGCGTTGGCCAGGCCACGGACCCCGTCGGTACCGAACAGGCGTGCCATCGATCGACCTCCTTGTGGAATGACCACGACAACCTAGCGACGTGGGCGGACCGCCTTGCGCCACCCCCGAGTGTCGCTCCCGGAGGCGAAAACGACACACCCCTGAAAAACGCCGAGTCTTGAAAACACCGGAGCGCCCATCCGATGGACGGATGGGCGCTCCGGTGTTTTGCGCCAGAGGCGCGATCAGCGCTTGCTGTACTGCGGGGCCTTGCGGGCCTTCTTGAGGCCGTACTTCTTCCGCTCCGTGGCGCGCGCGTCACGGGTCAGGAAGCCGGCCTTCTTGAGGGCGGGACGGTCGTCCGCGTCGACCTCGATGAGGGCGCGGGCGATCGCCAGGCGCAGCGCGCCGGCCTGGCCGGAGACGCCGCCACCGTGCAGGTTGGCGAAGATGTCGAACGAGTCCGGCTTCTCGACCAGGACCAGCGGGTCCTTGATGAGCTGCTGGTGCACCTTGTTCGGGAAGTACTCCTCGAGGGTGCGGCCGTTGAGCTTGAACTCGCCGGTGCCCGGGACGACACGCACGCGGACGACGGCCTCCTTGCGGCGGCCGACGGTCTGCGCGTTGCCGCCGGCGGCACGCGACGGGCGCGGCGCGGCGGCCGACTCGCTCGTGGCGACCGGAGCGTCACCGGCAGCCGGGGCTTCGGCGGCGACCGGGGCTTCGGCAGCGGCCGGGGCCTCGGTGGTCTCGGCAGGGGTCTCGCTGGTCTCGACGGCGCCGGTCTCGGTCGCCTCGGTCGTGACCTCGGCGGTCTCGGGCTCGGTGCTGGTCACAGACTGTTCCTCACTCACTGCGCGACCTGCGCGATCTTGGTGATCTCGCGCACCTGCGGCTGCTGCGCGGTGTGCGGGTGCTGCGGGCCGGCGTAGACCTTCAGCTTCTTCGCCTGGGCGCGGCCGAGCTTGTTCTTCGGCAGCATGCCCTTGACGACCTTTTCGACAAGGTGTTCGGGCTTGGTGTCGAGCAGCTCGCCGAACGAGCGCTTCCGCAGACCGCCCGGGTAACCGCTGTGCCGGTACGCGAACTTCTGCTCGCGCTTGTTACCGGTGAGCGCGACCTTCTCGGCGTTGACGATGACGACGAAGTCGCCGGTGTCCATGTGAGGGGCGTAGGTCGGCTTGTGCTTGCCGCGCAGCAGCGTGGCGACCTCGGTCGCAAGCCGGCCGAGCACGACATCCTCGGCGTCGATCACGTGCCAGGCACGAGTGACGTCGCCGGGCTTGGGGCTGTACGTGGGCAAGGGTCTACCTCGTCGTCAACATTGCGTGTGGGTTCTGTGCGGGCCTAGCGCGCTGATGCGCCGCAACGCACAACGACATATGAAGATACCCGCACGCCCACCGCCGCTGTGCATCGGGGTGGGTTGGTGGGCCCATCCTAGGCATCGAACGGCCCGGGCGCAGCCGGACTCTACCGGGTTTTCCCGCCGAAGTGCCTGCACGCGCCGCCCCGACACGCGAGGATGAGACGATCCGGGCGACACCGCGAGCGGGGGGACGGCGATGAACAGACGACCGACGGCGATCTTCGTCCTGGCTGCCGTCCTGGCCCTGGTCAGCGCCTGCGGCACGGCCAAGGCCGGTACCGCCCTGCCGAAGGGCGACGACGCGGCGGACTACGTCGGCGGCAAGTTCGAGCAGGTCATCGGCAAGCTCGGGGACGCCATCACCGACACGCGCGACGTCACCAACTCGCTGGACGCCTACTTCAAGTTCGACGACAAGTGGATCCACAGCACCGTGACGTCGGCCCGCACCGGCAGCCCGGAGAGCCGGGCGGTGCGGCACCGGTCGCAGAAGAACCCCGACGAGATCATCGACACCTACACGCCGGCCGACGGCGCGGTCGAGTACACCTACCTCGGCCCGATGTACGTCCAGAAGGGCGTCTCGCCGACGGCGTGGGTGTCGATGCCGAAGCCCGAGGCCGGCCTGATCCTGCCGTGCGCCTGGGGCGGGGTGCTGACCCCGTGCCGGATGGCGGACTCGACCGTCGACGCCTACAAGGCCGACAAACGCGCGGTCCGCGGCGCGAAGAGCCTCGGCGACGGCAAGACCGCGCTGACGGTCACCGTGCCGTTCGAGGTCTTCGTCAAGAACAAGGTCGAGATCCTGCCGGCCAGCATCACGAGCCAGGTCGGGCCGGAGCTGAAGAAGGCCATGGTGCCGACCACGATCACGCTCAACCCGGACGGCAGCCTGGTCTCGTTCGTGATGGACGCCAAGTTCGCCGGCGACGGCCACCAGGTGGAGCTCAAGTACGACTTCCGGTTCACCGGCAAGGCCAGCCTGCAGGACATGCCGAAGCTGCCGGACGCGGCGCAGATCACGGTGCTGCCCGACCGGGCCGCCATGGACGACTTCTACCGCCGGCTCGGCGAAGCGCAGGGCAGCTGAACCGTGGCCACGACCCGAGGTGACCTCCGATGACACCGCCGTCCCAGCCGCCCGACCCGCGGCAGCCGCAGTGGTGGCAGCCGCCGGCGAACCCGCCTCAGCAGCCGGGCGCCTGGCAACCCGAGCAGCAGGCGACCGGCCCGCACGCCGGGCAGTGGCAGCAGAACGCGGACCCGGGCGCGGCCTCGGGTTCCTACACCGGCCAGTGGAACCAGGCGCCGCAGCAGCCGGGCACGAGCGGGTCGTTCTCGGGGCCGTGGCAGCCGGGGCAGCCCGCCGGCGGGCCGTGGCAGCCGCCGTCCCAGCCGACGCCCCAGCAGCCGGGCACGCCCGGCGGCGGGTGGCCGGCACAGCCCGCCGGGCCGGCTTCCGGACAGCAGCAGCAGTACGGCGGCGGGTTCCAGCCGAGCCAGTACGGCGGCCTCGGCGCGTTCGCCACCGAGCCCGGGAAGAAGCAGCCGAAGTCCAAGAAACCACTGCTGATCACCGGCGCCGTCGTGCTGGTGCTCGCCGTCGGCGGCGGGGTCGCGTGGCTGCTGGGCGCGTTCCGCGGCGACGTGCTCGAGCAACAGTCCCTTGAGGACGGTGTGGTCAAGGTCCTCAACGAGAACTACGGCGAGCCGGACGTGAAGAACGCGCAGTGCCCGGCGAACGAAGCCGCCGTGAACGGCACGACGTTCGACTGCACGGTGAAGATCGGCGGGCAGGACAAGAAGGTGACCGTGCGGGTGCTCAACGACCGGCCCGAGTACGAGGTCGGCGCGCCGCACTGAGTTTCCCTTGCCGGAAAAGGAAAACGGCGGGCCCCGCACCGAAGTGCGGGCCCGCCGTGGTTCCCGGGGCTAGCGGCTCAGAACAGGCCTTCGACGGCGCTGTCGGTCTGCTGGTAGCCATCGGCGATCTGCGGCAGGGCGGCGGCGATCTGCGCCAGAACCTGCTTCAGGTCCTCGAACTTCTGGTCCCAGGTGCGCTGGGCCTGGTCGTACTGCTCCTTGGCGGAACCGGTCCAGGTGGTGATCAGCGGCTTGAGGTCGTCCTTCAGGCGGTCGAACGCCTGCTGCAGCTCGCCACCCGTCTGCGTGCAGTCGTCCGCAGCCGCGCGGATGGTGGCGTAATTAACGACAATGCCGGCGCCATCAGGCATGATGTGCTCCCTCGGTACTCAAGAATTTTGGGTGGGTGTAAAGAAAGTTCAGGGGTGGTGCTCAGCCGAGCGCGTCGAAGCCGCGGTTGACGGCGCCGAGGATCTCCTGCTGCTGCTGCTCGGACTTCTCGTACTTGGAACCGGCCTCGCGCAGCAGGTCCGCGATCTTCTGCAGGGCCTGGTTCATCTGACGGGCGTCGTCGTCGAAGCGCATCATGACGTGGTCGAACGCCTTCTGCGCTTCACCCTGCCAGCCCGCGCGGGTGGCCTCGATGCGGTCGCGCAGCGTGGACAGGTTCGCGTCCATCCCGGCGCGGACCTCGGTGACCTTGCCCTCGGCGTCGGTGAACTGTGCAACTGTTCCCTGGAATCCGGACCCGGCGCTCATACCGGAACCCCCTTCGTAAGAGTGATGGTCGGCCGTAACAACTTCTTGCTCGCTTGTACGGCCCTACGACGCAGACCCTGCCATGTCCGGTTCCCCCTTGTCGTGCTTTGCCCGCAAGTAGTTGCTTGCGTGAACGCTCTCGCCGGGAACCGATCGCGGCCGGTAGCAACGAATCGCCCCGTCCCGGCGACGCGTCACTCGAAAAAGTGTTCTCCACCAGCGTGGTTAGCACACGCACAGCGATCACCGACGGGCACTCATGCGTCGCGATTCATGATTCGCATCTGGGAAAAGTCTTCGTCCTCATCACCCGATCGAGGGGCGCGAGCGCTGGATTGCGAACGCGAAGGAACCGAATCGGCCGGATCCGGAACCGTCGGGACCGACAGCCCGCGCGCGCGGCGGAACCGTTCCGCGGCGGCGCGCAGCGTGCCGGGAGTCGGATCGCCGGACTTCGCGCCCCGGCCACTTCGCTTGAGCAATTCGACGTTTTCGCTGTGGTGACGCCGGCTGCGCGCCTTCGCGTTTCCGGTGACGCGCCGCGCGTGCGTCACCGCGTCTTCACCGGTGCGCCGGAAGGCCGACGCGGCGCTTTCGAACTCTTCGGACGGCACCGCGTGCCTTCTCTCTCAGTTGAGGATCTCGACCGTGCGCACGGCTTGCGTGCAGGCGGCGGCGACCCGGTCGCGCAGCTGTGCCGTGGCGTACTGGCAGCCGACGTGGACCCGGATCCGGCCCTTGGCCACGACGTACCAGTCGACCTGGAGGTCGGGCCGGTCCTTCTTGATCTCGTGGTAGCCGATCACGGTCTTGCCCGCGTACGACAGCGCCGGGTTGAACGAACCGTAGTGGTCGGGGTCCTTCTCCGCACCGGTCCTGAGCTCGTCCACCAGCTTCTGCGGGTCCGCCGTCGCGTCGTACTCCATCACGAACTCCTGCGCGACCAGGAGGTCGTTGCCGTCCCGGGACTCCTGCGGGTGGATCACGACCTGCCGCTGGGCGACCCGGTCGTCGGTCTGCACCCAGTCCTCGGGCGAGACGAACTTGAAGTCGTACTGCGCGAGCGTCCGGCCGGTCTCGGCCTGGCCGCCGGAGTCGCTGAACACGAAGATCCCCGTGACGACGAGCGCGGCCACGACGACGACAGCGCCGGCGACGATCCCCCACAGCTTTCCGCGGCCGGCCTTCTTCTCCGGCGGCGCGGTGGGCCCGCCGGGACGGTTGCCGGGCGGCCCGGCCTGACCGGCGGGCGGGGTCCACGGCGGCCGGGCCACCGGCTGACCGTGCGGTGGGGACGGCGGCGGGGCGGCGCGGTTCGGGAAGCCGTTGGCGGCGGGCGGCACCGGCGCGCGCGGCGGCGCCGGACGCTGGCCCGCGTCGCCGGGGCGCGGGGCGACGTCGCCGGGGCGGACGACCTCCGTGCGCTGGGCGGCCGGGTTGAGGGCACCGCCCGGCACCGCGCCCAGCCGGGCCATCGCCTCGCCGGGCAGCGCGCCCGTGCGGTCCGGGTCGACCAGCACCGCCCGCAGTGCGCCGCGCGCGACCACCGTCTCGGGCTGGTCGAGGCTCGTCGGGACGACACCGGTGCGTTCGTGCACCAGCCGCGAAATCATCGGGATCCGGCTCGACCCGCCGACCAGGAAGATCGCCGTGAGCTGCTTCGGCCGCAGGCCGGCGTCGCCGATCGCCGCGACCGTCAGCTCCACCGCGCGCCCCAGCGGCGCGGTGATCAGCCGTTCCAGGTCCTCGCGTGTCACGTGCGCGTCCGCGAACGGCGGTGGCATCGGCACGTCGGTGTAGGCGTGCCGCGAAAGCGTTTCCTTGGCCCCTCGAACGTCCTGGCGCAGCACGCGGCGGCGGCGCCGGTCGACCAGCTCACGCCCTTCGACGAGCTGGCGCCACGCGTCCTGCTCCGCCCCGGCCACGAGCGCGCCGACGTGCTCCAGCAGCGCCTGGTCGATGTCCGCGCCGCCGAAGGCCGGGTCGCCCCGGGTGGCCAGCACCTGGAAGCCGCCGCGCTGCGGACGGCCGGCGCGGTCGCGCGCGGTGTCCGGCGGCAGCCGCCGCACCACGCTGACGTCGACCGTGCCGCCGCCGAGGTCCAGCACCGCCAGCGCGTCGCCGGGACGGCCGCTGAACTCGACGGTGCGGTCGTTCGTCACGTCCTGCGGCGCGAACGTCGCCGCGTGGTAGACCGCCGCCGCGACCGGCTCGGGCACCAGCGCGACCTCGCGCGCCAGCCCGCCCGCCGCCTGCCGCAGCAGCCGGGTGCGGATGGCACCCCAGTCCGCGGGGTGGGTCAGCACCAGCAGGTCGACCTCGGCCTCGCCGGCGAGGCGCCGGGCCTCGGCGACCGCGCGGCCCAGCACGGCGTGCACGACGTCGGTGACGCGCAGGACGCTGTCACCGAGCAGCAGCTCGCCTTCGTCGATCCGGCGCTTCGGGTTCGGCTCGTACCGCGACGGGTCGACGGCCGCCTGCCGCTCGGCCTCCTGGCCGACGAACAGCGTGCCGTCCGCCGCCGCGAACACCGCCGAGGACATCAGCGGCTGGCCGTCGATCACCACGACCTGCGGATCGCGCCCGTTCACCGAGGCGACGACGCAGGTGCTCGACGTCCCGAAGTCCACCGCAACCCGGACCGTCACCAGCAGCTCCCGCAATTTCCGTCGCAATCCCCCACGCCCGGCCGACGGGGCGCGCCCTCGGGAAGGAACCTACCCTTCGCCGAGGGACGCCCTGTCGCCGTATCTAGTCGGGCTGGATCCACGACACCTGGATGAGCTGCTTACCCGACTTGCGCGTCATCAGGTTGCCTCGGCCCGGTGGCATCGCACTCGCCTTGATGTTGCCGACCAGCGCACCCTCGTCCCGCGAGCCGTTCATGACCATGCCCGGTGCCGCGATCTCCTTGAGCTTGCCGATGATCGGGTCGTACATCGCCTTCGACGCACCACCGGTGCGGCGCACGACCACCAGGTGCAGGCCGACGTCCTTGGCCTGCGGCAGGAAGTCGGAGATCTTCCGCAGCGGGTTGTTCGACGACGTCGCCACCAGGTCGTAGTCGTCGACCAGGATGAACAGCTCCGGGCCCTTCCACCACGACCGCGTCTTCAGCTGTTCCTGCGTCACATCCGGACCCGGCAGCCGACGCGTCATCGAGTTGAAGACGTCGTTGACCATGCTCTCCAGCTGCGCCGCCGACACCGCATACCCGAGCAGCGAGTCGCCCTGGACGAACCCGAGCATCGTGCGCCGGTAGTCGACCAGCAGGATCAGCGCTTCCTTCGACGTGAACCGCTCGGAGATACCGCGGGCGATCTGCCGCAGCAGGTTCGTCTTCCCCGACTCGCCGTCGGCGAAGGCGTAGAAGTGCGGTTCGGCGTTGAAGTCCAGGTAGATCGGCTGCAGGTCTTCCTCGTTGACCCCGATCGGGATCAGCTTGGAGTCGCGGGCCTGGTCGAGCTTGAGGACGTCGTCGTAGGTGATCATCTCCGGCAGCAGCCGGACCTGCGGCGCCACCCGCCCGCGCCACGCACCCTTGACCTTCGCCACCGCGTCGGCGACGCCGGCCGCGATCGTCTCCGGGTCGCTCGAGCCGTCGATGCGGGGCAGCCCGCCCAGCAGGTGCAGCTTCTCCCGGGTCAGGCCACGCCCCGGGCGGCCGGTCGGGATGTTCACCGCGACGCGGCGGTCGATGTCCGACTCGGTCGGGTCACCCAGGCGCAGCTCGAACCGGGTGCCGATCATGTCCTTGATCGCCGGGCGGATGTCCGCCCACCGGTTCGCCGCCACGATCACGTGCACGCCGTAGGACAGACCCTGCGTCGCGATCCGGGTGATCGTGGTTTCCAGCTCTTCGAAGTCGTCGCGCAGGGCGCGCCAGCCGTCGACGATGAGGAACGCGTCGCCGAACGGGTCCTGGTCCGCGCGGATCTCACCCCGGCGTTTGCGGTTGCGGAACTCGGTCATCGAGTCGATGCCCAGCGCCCCGAACCGGCCTTCCCGCTCGACGAGCAGAGTGGTCAGCTCGGCCACGATCCGGCGGGCCTTGTCCGGCTCCCGCCGGGCGACGGCGACGCCGCCGACGTGGGGGAGGTCGGCGAGGCCGGCCAGGGTGCCACCACCGAGGTCCAGGCAGTAGAACTGCGCTTCCTCGGGGGTGTGGGTCAACGCCATCGACATGATCAGCGTCCGCAGCATCGTCGACTTGCCCGACTGCGGCCCACCCACGATCACGCCGTGCCCGGCGGCGCCGGAGAAGTCCGCCCACAGCGGGTCGCGGCGCTGCTCGTACGGCCGGTCGACGATCCCCAGCGGGACCTGCAGCCGGCCGTTGCCGAAGAACCCGACCGGCGACAGACCGCGGTCGTCGGTCGGGTTGAGGTTCGGCAGGAGGGTGTCGAGGGAGTTGGGGTCCTTCAGCGGCGGCAGCCACACCTCGTGCGCGGGCGGGCCCTGCCCGATCAGCCGCGACACGATCACGTCCAGCTCGCTGGGTTCGACCGCCTCCTCCGACTGCGGCGCGGCCTCCTTCGGGGCCGCTTCGATCAGCTCCGGTTCCGGTTCCTTCGGCAGCTCCACGAAGTCCGGCACGAACAGCTGCGGGCGTTTGTCCGCCCGCACCACCGTCGCCGCCGGCCCCGCCGCCTGGATCCCGGCCGGGCGATACGGGCCCGACACGTAGGAGGCCTTGAAGCGGACCAGGGTCGAGGTGTCGAACTTCAGGTAGCCGCCGCCGGGGACCGAGGGCAGTTCGAACGCGTCCGGCACGCCGATCGCCGCGCGGGATTCCGCCGCGGAAAACGTCTTCAGGCCGATCCGGTAGGACAGGTGCGAGTCGAGGCCGCGCAGCTTGCCTTCTTCGAGGCGCTGGGAGGCGAGCAGCATGTGCATCTGCAGCGACCGGCCCAGCCGGCCGATCGCGACGAACAGGTCGATGAAGTCCGGCTTCGCCGCCAGCAACTCGGAGAACTCGTCACAGACGATGAACAGCGCGGGCAGGGGGTCGAGGTCGGCGCCGTTCTCACGGGCTTTCTCGTATTCCCAGACGTTTTTGAAGTTGCCGCCGTTCTTCAACGCTTCCTGACGGCGGTTCATCTCCCCCGCCAGCGCGTCCTTCATGCGGTCGACCAGGGTGACTTCGTCGGCGAGGTTGGTGATGACCGCGGAGACGTGCGGGGCCTTGTCCAGACCGAGGAACGTGGCGCCACCCTTGAAGTCGACGAGGACGAAGTTCAGCGTCGACGACGAGTGCGTGGCCAGCATGCCGAGCACCAGCGTGCGGAGGAACTCCGACTTACCGGAACCGGTCGCACCGATGCACAGACCGTGCGGGCCCATGCCTTCCGCGGCGGCTTCCTTGATGTCCAGCTCCACCGGCTGGCCGTATTCACCGACACCGAAGGGGACGCGGTAGCGGTCACGGATCGGGCGGGGCCGCCACGCCTGCTGCACGTCGAACGTCATCGGGTCACCCGGGATACCGAGCAGTTCCAGCAACGACGGGTTCGACAGCAGCGGCTCTTCGTCGCCGACGTCCTGCCCCGCCGCGCCACCGACGCGGTAGGGCGAGATCAGGCGGGCCAGTGACTCGGTCTCGACCAGGCTGAGGGTGTCCGGGCGGCCGAACCACTCGACGCCGCCGGCGCTGCGCGCACCCAGCCTGTCGGCCTCGACGACCAGCCGCAGCCCGCGGCGGGCGGCGAGGTTGCCGATGGAGTCCGACAGGTCGACCAGCGTGACGCCGACCAGGCCCTCTTCGAGGATGATCTGCTCTTCGCGGGTGACCTCGGCGTCATCGATGATGATCACGACGTGCGGCTGGTCGGGCGCCGGGGTGGCGTTGCGGGAGAACCGCTGGCGGTCACGCAGCTCTTCGTCGAGCCAGTTTTCGATCTGGGCCAGCGACCCGGCCATCATCCGGAGCTGGCCGATGCCGTCGGCCAGCGTCGGGTGCTGGGCGTGCGGGAGCCACTTCGCCCACTCCCACTCCTCCTTCGCGCGACCCGCGGTGGCGACCGCGATCAGCACGTCGTCGGGGCTGTGGAAGGCGACCATCTGCGCGAGCATCGCGCGGGTCAGGCCGCGGGTCAGCGCCCGGTCGCCCTGCATGCTCACCGCGGCGAACCCGCGCAGGGTGATCTGGGTCGGCAGGTCCGGCACGATCGAGTGCGCGCGCACGAACCGGCGCAGCGCGAGGGTGGCGATCGGCTCCAGCTCGTCGACCGGCCCGGTCTGCGGCGGGACCAGCCGCGTCGCGAGGCGGTGCGAGCTGCGCCCGACGCGCAGGTGCAGGAAGTCCTGGTCGTTCTGGCGGCGTTCCCACATCCGGCGGCTGGCCGCGAGGGACCACAGCGACTGCGGATCGGGGTGCACCCACTCGAGCGCGGCGCGCTGGTCGACCATCGCCTCACGGGCCCGGTCGCGCATCTGCCCGAGGTAACGGAGGTAGTCCTTGCGGTCCTCGTCCATCTCGGCGCGCTTGGCGCCACCGCCCTTGCCACCGCCGCCGGCCATCATCCCGAGCGTGCCGACGACCATCATGCCGCCCATGGCCATCATCATCGGGTTCCGGTTGCTGGCCTGGAACATGAAGACCATCATCCCGAGCGACGCGACGATCATGACGATCGGAAGCGCCTTCATGACGATGTTGCCGGGGATGACGCGGGGCACCTCGGGCGGCGGCTCGAGGTGCACCTCACCACCCGGCGGGCGCGGTGCCGCCAGCCGTGGCGACTTCTTGAACTGCAGCGTGCTCATCGAAGGACCCCTCATTCAAACTCGACGATGGCGGCCACCGCTTGGTGCGCGAACAACCTATCGAACGCCGTGGGGGAATTCCGCCGGATGCCGGATCCCCTCGTGAACATTGCCCCACCCTCGCCCGGCGAGTGTAGGGCCTGCCACCGACAGTAACGCCCGAGTTCCGGACCCGACCTGCGGATGACGGTGATTTTCGGACGTTCGATGATGTCGGCACCGGGGTTCGGTATAAGTTCCCCCGGGAGCAGTCTCGACCGAGCGGGGGCAGTGCAGTGGCTACGGGCACGACAGTTTTCAGCAGGGTGACGGTCGTCGCGCCCTCGACGCGGATCGATGTGGCCCTGCCCGCCGATGTCGCGGTGGCCGATCTCCTGCCGATGCTCCTGGACATGGCCAAGGAGTCGTCGCCGGACGGCGGGGCCCGGCACGGCGGCTGGGCGCTCGCCAAGCTCGGCGACGCCCCGCTCGACCCGAGCCGCACCCTGGCCTCGCTCGGCGTCGTCGACGGCGAGCTGCTCCAGCTGCGCAAGCGCAACGAGAACCCGCCGCCGCCGCTGTACGACGACGTCGTCGACGCCATCGCGGAGTCCTCCCCCGACAGCTTCCGCCCCTGGACCAAGGAGACGGCGAACCGCTTCGGGCACGTCGCGGGCGGGCTGGCGCTGGTCGCCGCCGCGATCGCGCTGTTCATGAGCGGCTCGCTGTACGGCGGCAACGCACTCGGCGCCGCCATCGCCGGCGGCATCGGCGCGATCGCGTGCGTCGCGATCGGCGCGACGCTCGCCAAGGCGTACGGCGCGGAAGCGACCGGGGTGCTGATCGCCGCGGCCGGCGGCCTGCCCCTGGCGTTCGTCAGCGGCTTCTACATCGTGCCCGGCCTGTCGATGCGGGCGAACCTGCTGCTCGGCGCGGTCCTCGTGATCATCGTCGCGTCGGTCTGCATCATGGTGATCGGCGCGGGCATCACGACGTTCATCGCCGCCGCCACCGCGGGCACCTTCGGCGGCCTGGCCTTCCTGTTCGGCACGCTCGTCGCGCACCCGGCGGCCGGCATCGCGGCCGGCACGGTCGCGGTCGCCCTCGCCTGCATCTCGATCCTGCCGCGCGCCACGATCTGGCTCGCGAAGCTGCCGCTGCCGCACGTCCCGGGCAGCGCGGAGGAGCTCAAGGAAGACTCCGGTTTCCCGGACTACCGGGCGATCGAGCGCCGCACGGCGATCGCGCACAACTACATGACCGGCCTGATGGTCGGCTGCGGCGTCACGGTCGCGCTGGCCGCGATCATCGCCGCGAGCGCGCCCGGCGCGTTCGGGATCATCCTGGGCGTCGTCGCGACGCTCGTGCTGCTCCTGCGCGCCCGTGCGTACGCCAACGGCAGCCAGGCGATCGCCCTGCTCACCACGGGCCTCGTCTCGGCGACCGGGATCGCGATCGGCTGGCTGGTCTCGGCGAGCGCGCAGAACCGCCTGCTCTACGTCTTCGGCATCCTGATCCTGCTGGCCGCGGGCGCGCTCGTGGTCGGCGTGATCTTCCCGAACCAGCGCTTCTCGCCGCCGCTGCGGCGCACGGTGGAGATCATCGAGGCGCTCTGCATCGCCTCCGTGCTCCCGCTCGCCCTGGGTGTGATGGACCTGTACACCACCCTGCGGCACCTGAACTTCAAGTGACCGGATCGGGTGAGTCTCGGATGGCAGTAGGACGGCGTTTCGGCGCCACCCGGCGGACCACGACGGCGTTGCTGACCGGCACGATCGGCTTTCTCTCCTCGGTGGCCGTCGCGGTGCCGGTCTGGGCGCAGCAGGCGCCCGCCGACGGCTACTTCGCGACGCCGCCCCCGGTGGACATGACCAAGCTGCTCCCGGACACGGGCCAGCCGGACAAGAAGTACAAGCAGTCGAAGGGCTGCGTCCAGCGCAGCACGCTGGGCCAGAACATCGTGCTGAAGAACCGGCCGTGGGGTCAGGACTACCTGCAGATCACGAAGGCCCAGGAGATCGTCAAGGCCGCCACGAACGGCGGCGTCGGCCGGGGCGTCAAGGTCGCCGTGGTCGACACGGGCGTGACGAGGCACCCTTGGCTGCCGAACCTCGAGTCCGGTGGTGACTACGTCGCGACACCGACGAGCGGCCAGCCGAAGGGACTCGAGGACTGCGACGGCCACGGCACCGAGGTCGCCGGGATCATCGCGGCGAAGCCGGACAACCCGGAGGTCGGGTTCATCGGCGTGGCCCCGGACGCGACGATCGTGTCCTACCGCCAGCTGAGCGAGAACTACGAGCCCGACACCTCGACGCCGACGCCGCCGGCGAGCAACACCACCGGCGGCACGCCGTCGTCGAGCACCAACCCGCCCACCGGGTCGGAAACCTCGCTCCCGCCGACCGGCGGTGGCGGCTCGGGCACCGGTGACGGCGACCAGACGTCTCCCGGGCAGTCGAACGGCGGACGCCAGCTGGAGAAGGCCGGCACCGCGGGCACGTTGAAGACGCTGGCCGAGATCATCCGCGGCATCGCCGACCGCAAGTCGGCCGACATCATCAACATGTCGGTCGACAACTGCCGCACCGCCACCGGCAACATCACCGAAGGCGAGCAGCAGGTCCAGGCCGCGGTGCACCACGCGGCGCTGGCGGGCATCGTGATCGTCGCCGCCGCCGGCAACGCGACGGACACCTGCCCGCAGAACGACCAGCCGGACGCGAAGAAGCCCAAGACGATCGTGACGCCGCCGTGGTTCGCCGACGACGTGCTGTCCGTCGGGGCGATCGACGAGTTCGGCAGCGTGGCCTCGTTCAGCGTGCACGGCCCGTGGGTCGGGGTCGCGGCGCCGGGGACGCAGATCATCTCGCTCGACCCCGCCGAAGGCTCCACCGGCCTGGCGAACCTGACGTTCGAGAGCGGTGACAAGGCCAGCCCGATCCAGGGAACGAGCTTCGCCTCGCCGTACGTGGCGGGAGTCGCGGCCCTGGTCAAGGCCAAGTACCCGAACCTCGACGCCAAGGGCATCATCAACCGGATCAAGGAGACCGCGCAGCACCCGGCGGCTCCGGGCGGGCGCGACAACTTCGTCGGCTACGGCGTCATCGACCCGGTGGCGGCGCTGACGCAGAGCCTGCCGTCGGAAGTGGGGAACCTGGCCCCGATCCCGCCGCCGCAGCTGGCCCAGCTCCCGCCGGCCAACGACCACAGCTCGACCCCGATGATCGTGGCGCTGGCCGGCACCGGCGGCGGCATCGTGGCGCTGCTGATCACGCTGTTCGTGATGCGCACCATCCGCCGCAACCGGCCCGAAGAAGCCCCGGCCCGCCGCTGACGGCGACCGCCCGGCCCGCGGACTCCGCGGGCCGGGACCGGGTCACTTCGCCGGCGGCTTCTTCTTCGGCGCCGGGTTTTCGTCCTCGCCGATGACCGGCGGGGCCACCAAACCGGGCTCCCCCAGCAGTTCCGACGACTTCACGATCGGCCGGTTCTTCGACTGGCGCTGCCCGCCGCCGCCTCCGCCGAACGCTCCGAAGCCCATCATCGGCATCATCGGCATGCCCGACGTGCTCTGGTTCGCCGAGCTGTCCGGCGCCGGCTGCGGCTGAGGTGCCGCATCGGCGGGCTGCGCGGCCTCCGGCGGGCCCGCCGCGGTGTGCTTCGGCGCCGCCGGGTCCCCGCTCGCCGACGACGGCGTGGTGGCGTCCCCGGAGTCCGCGTCCGAAGCCGAGTCCGCGTCCGACACCGCAGCCGCTGTAGCCGCTGAAGCCGGCTCCTCGGCGGCGGAAGTGCCGATCACGGAGTCGTCGTGCAGCCGGAACCGCTCCTCCGGGTACCGGTGCGCGATCTCGATGCTCCGGGCGGCCGCGTCGGGGTCGTCGACGCCGTCGCAAAGCCGGTCGAACGCCTCGAGGACGTCCCGCGCGGTCTCGTACAGCCCCTTCGCCGACTCCTGCGTCTCCTGCAGCTGGGTGCGCGCCCGCTTGGTGCCCCCGCTCGGCACAGTCATCGTCTCGGAGATCAGGTCCGCGGCGTCGACCAGCACCTCGACGAGGTCGACGACGACGTGGCGGAGGGTCGTCACCAGTTCGTCGAGCGCGCCGGCGAGGACGGTGAGCGCCTCCTGGAGGTCGCCGCCCGCCGCCCCGATCTCACGCATGTAGGCGACGAACGCGTCGGCGTCCCGGCCTTCCCAGCCGGCGTCGAGGCGGCCGAGCCCGTCGTCGAGCCGGGCAGACACCTCGGCCGCGGCGGCGGCGGCCTGGCGCAGCCGCCCGGCTTCGGCGCCGAGCTCGCCCCAGCGGCCGATCAGCGGGCGGAAGTACGTCTCGACGGGGTCGACCAGCCCGAGCTGGTGCGAGACGTCGGTGAGGTACGCCAGGTACGGCTCGGCCGTGGCGGCGATCTCGTCGCCTTCCGCGTCCGGCGCGAAGGCCACCGCGGGCGCCGTGGGCACCGGCGCGGCGGCCCGCTTGGAAAGGGGGTGCGGGATGGAGTCCGTGGAGCCTTCCGGTTCGGCGAACATCATTCGACCCTGCCGGCCCGCTTGATCAGCTCCGCGGCCTCGGCGTCCTGCCCGCTGTGGCGGACCGTGACCTGCCGCAGCGCTTCCGCGGCCGACTTCAGCGCCTCGGCGCCGTCGGACAGCTGACGCCGGAGCGCGCCGGCCGCGCGGCCGTAGGACTCACCGAGCCCGATCCGCGCCCCCAGCGGGCCGTAGGACTCACCGGAAACGCCTTCGCCCCCCACGTCGGCCGCCGCCGCGTGCAGGTCGTCAGCGGCCTCCTCAGCGGTCCGGGCGTAGTCGGCGACGACCACGCCGTCCATCCTCAAACCGGCCATGGCACCTCTCCGCTCACCAGAAGATCCATCGAGCGTGTGACGTCCGACGCCGCCCGGTGGTTCCGCCTCAGCCGCCCGCTTGCGGAGTCTGGCTCGGGAACGAGCCGGCGTTCGGGTCGATCGGCACCGAGTCGAACTGCTTGAGCACGTCCTGGGTGTTCAGCGAAGCCCCGGTCGGCAGCAGGCCGATGACCGACTCGGGCGCGGGCTGCCGGTTGTTCAAGCCGATCGCGTCGGCGGTCGCGGCGTCCGGGACGCTGTAGCGGATGCCGCGGTCGGAGATCAGCTGGATCGCGCCCTTGCCGAAGCTGGCCTTGCCGGTCGCGGACTGCACCACCGCGCCGAAGCCGGGCTGGAGGTAGAAACCGTTGATCGGCACGCGGTTCGGGCCCGGCGTGGTCACCTTGGTCGTGGCGAACTTCGGGCCGCGGCTGTTCTGGCCCGGCAGCTGGGTTTCGATGTAGACCGACGTGTGGCCGTCGCGGTTGTCGCCGTCGCCGACCACGGACCAGCCGAGGCAGGCGACCGCCGAGTTCTTCGTCGCGTCGAGGACGGTCGGGACCGACCGCGGGAACTCGTCGACCGGGATGTAGTCCGGGTCGCCGGGCTTCAGGACGGTGAGGCCGGACAGCTTGTCGAGACCGAGCGTGCGGAGCTCGCTCGCGCTGCCGTGCTTCGCGACGCGCATGATGTCGGCGACCGCGTTCGACACCTGCTGGATGCCGCGGGTGGTGATCGCCCAGTACTGCGGCTCGGCACCGGTCGGCTGCGTGGCGAAGACGTCGCCCGCGCTCAACCCGTCGAGGTTGCCGGGGGCCGCGCCGTCCGGAACCTGCGGCGGGATCAGCGGCGGGACCTCCGGGATCGCGTTCAGCAGCCCCTGCGTGATCTTCCGCGGCTTCTGGTTCAGCTGCAGCGCCGTCGAAACCGCGTTGCGCGTGTCACTGGCGTCGATCTCGGCGCGGACGGTGTTGGCGTTCGGGCGGTTCTGCGTGCTGGGCAGCCGGTAGACGAGGTAGGTCTTGCCGTTGTCGGCCTTCGCCAGCAACGCCTCGTTCTCGCCCAGCTCGGTGCCGAGGGCACTCGGGGCGACGCCGCCGAAGACGTAGGTGTTGGTCTGGTTGACGCTGTCGGGCACCGGCAGCGTCGGGTCGAGCTGGACCTGGTCGCACACCGCCCAGTTCGGGGTGATCCGCTGGGAGTCCGTCGGGATCAGCTGCGGTCCGTCCGGGATCCCGGTCAGCTTTCCGCGCGGGATGTCCTTCAGCTGCTCGTCGGAGACGACAGTGGGATTCTTCACAGCGGCGGGGCTCGCCGGGGCCGGGGCGGCGGCCGGCGCGGCCCCGGGGTTGTTGCCCGTGTTCGAATTCTTCTGCTGAGCCAGCAGGAGAAGCCGCGCCGACGCGAGGTTGAACGTCGGGACGAGCATCTTCGGGTTCCCCATCACCACGTAGACGGTGCCGGACTCCTCGCCGATCACGATGCCGCCGGCCTCGGGCACCGACGGCGCCGGGCTGAGCAGGGCCAAGACGACGAACACGATCGCGACGAGGGCACCGAGCACCACCCCGACGATCGTCGCCCTCGTGTGGGTGCGCATCGGGTCGTGCAGCATCACGGCGTCCCGCCGGACCAGCGCCGACTGCATCCGGCGCAGGACGAACTTGTACGCCTGAACCTGAGACTTAGTCGTGGGTGTTGATGGCATTCTCGACCTACAGCTCTCCCCGTCGCGGTACGGTTCCGCAGGATAGCCGTACGGGGACCGTCTGGTGTGGGGTTTCTACCAACTCCGGCTAGGGTCGGATTCCCCGGGACCCGGCTTCCGGGTACGCAGCAAGCACGAGGGGAAGAGAAAGCGCGGATGTCCGTCACCACTCCTCCACGTCCGCCTGGCCCACCCGGGCCCCCGCCTTCCGGCCGCCCGCCGGGCCCGCCGCCGCGGCCCGGGAGACCCGGTGGCCCCGGCGGTCCGGGAGGCGTGCCGGGCGGGCCCGGTGGCGTTCCCGGCGGACCCGGTGGTGGCCCCGGCGGTCCCTCCATGCCCCCGCGCGGTCCCGGCGGCCCCGGTCCTGGTGGCCCCGGCGGACGTCCCGGTGGCCCGGGCGGTCCTGGTGGTCCCGGCGGACCTGGCGGGCCCGGTGGCGGTGGCCCCGGCGGGCCTGGTGGACCTGGTGGTCCCGGTGGCCCGGGCGGCGGTGGTCCTGGCGGCCCCGGCGGTCCGCAGGGACCCGACGACAGCGGCCCCTCCACTCCCCCGCCCAGCCCGGTGCGGATGGCGCCCCCCGCGCGGCGCCGGTCCTCGGGCGTGAGCCTCGGTCCGCTCCCCGTGGCGAACCTCGTCGTGCTCGAGGTCGGGCTCGCGGTCGGGCTCGTGCTGCTCGCGATCAACATGTCGATGAAGTACGTCGCGATCGGCGTCGTCGGCTTCGCCCTCATCGTCGCGCTGCTGCGCTGGCGCGGCCGCTGGTTCACCCAGTGGATCGGGCTGACGATGCGCTACTCCTTCCGTTCGCACGATCGTGTCGCGGATCCGTTGCCGCCGAGCACGGTCGAGGAGCTGGCCGCCGAAGAGACCACCGTGACCGGCCCGGACGACGCCCGTGTGAACCTGCTCCGCATCGCGGTGCCGGATCTCGTCGTGGCGCACGGCGTCGACCACGAACGCCAGCAGGTCGGGCTCGCCTGGAACGACGGCACCTGGACGGCGGTGCTGCTCGTCGAGCCGACGCCGGCGCTGATCACCCAGGCCGGTGGCGCGCCGAGCCTGCCGCTGTCCGCGCTCGCGCCGTGCCTCGAAGACCGCGGCGTGGTCCTCGACTCGATCCAGATGATCTGGCACTGCTACCCGGGCAGCGCGGCGCTGCCGGCGGATTCGCCCGCGCTGAGCTCCTACATGGAGGTGCTCGGGCCGCTGCCCGCGGCGGCGCGGCGGACGACGTGGGTCGCGATCCGGCTGGACCCGAAGCGCTGCCCGGCGGCGATCCGGGAGCGGGGCGGCGGCGTCGTCGGCGCCCACCGCGCGCTGATCGGCGCGCTTTCGCGGGTGCGCAACGCGCTGGAGTCGCAGGGCGTGCCGACCCGGCCGCTCGACCCGGACGAGCTGCTGCGCGCGAGCATTTCGGCCGCGGAGCTGACGTCGGTCGCCGGCTCGCCGAACAAGGTGACGCTGCAGGAGCGCTGGTCCGGCGTGACCGCGGCCGGCATCGGTCACGCGAGCTACGCGATCACCGGCTGGCCGAAGGGCAAGATCGCCGGCAGCTTGAACGCGCTGACGAGCGTCCGCGCGCTGTCGTCGACGCTCGCGATGTCGATTTCCCCGGCGTCCGACGAGGGCAAGATCGGCCTGCGCGGCGTGGTCCGGGTGAGCGCGCGCAACCCGCGTGAGCTCGACGCCGCCGACCAGCGGCTGCACGGGCTGGCCGAGCGGCTGGACGTCAACTTGACGCCGCTGCGCGGGCTCCAGGTCTCGGCGTTCGCCGCGACGCTGCCGATCGGAGGCACAGCATGAGTTCCCGCGTCCGCGACGCCGGGCAGAACACCGGTGTGGCGCCGGAGTTCACGGTCGACCCCGCGATGCTCGACGCGGTCAGCCCCTCGGGCGACCGCGGCGGCATCGTCCTCGGCTCGGGCCTGAAGGGCGAGCCGCTGACGATCTCGGCACTGCGCTCGACGCCGACCCGCATCGTCCTGGTGGGCGGCCTGTACCTGGCCCGCCAGGTGGCGATGCGCGCGATGGCGGTCGGCGCGTGGGTCGTGGTCGCGACCGGTCGCCCGACCGAGTGGCAGGTGCTGTCCCGAGCAGCCGGCAGCGGCGACGGCCGGCCATCCCCGCTGGTGCAGATCAGGCGGCTGTCGCCGGTCGAGCTGCCGCGGCCGTCGGAGGACGCACCGCTGCTGGTGGTGACCGACGGCGGCCCGACCCCGCAGGACCTGTTCCCGCCGCGGTCGCCCTGGCAGACGACGGTGTACGTGCTGCCGTACCTGCACCCCCAGGCGGGCGTGACGGCGAACGCGGCGGACCTGGTGCTGATGCAGCGCCTCCCGGCCGGCCAGGCCGAGCTGGCGGGCCGCATCTGGAACCTGCCGCCGCAGATGATGCGCCAGCTGACGATGCTGAAGGACGACCAGGTGGTGGCCCTGGGCCGCAACCTGTGGCGGCCGCTGAGGCTGGTGACGACGGGCAAGGAGCAGCAGCTCCTGGGCCCCGTCCGCCGCGGCGACTGAGGCTCTTCACGACGAAGGCGGGTGGTTCCCCTCGGGAGCCACCCGCTTTTCTATGCGTCCGGCTGGGAGGCGCTGCAGATCCAGTTGCCGGAGACGTTCTTCAGCAGCCGCGGCGGCGTGTTCACGAAGTACGCGTTGACCTGGCGGTGGGTGCCGTCGTGCCAGAGCGTTTGCTCGTCCCAGGGGCCGTAGCAGTCGGTGTAGTGGTTGCCGTTGTCCCAGTCCACGTGGATCAGGGCGAAGGTGTTGGCGCAGTGCCGGTAGTGCGCGTCCATCCCCTGCGAGCTGTACCCGCAGGGGAACGGGACCGGCGCCGCGGTGGCCGTGGCGGGGAGCATCAGCGCGGCGCCGAAAGCGGCCGCGATTCCCGCGGTGATGCGACGAAGACTTGTCGACATGCCTCGAACATGCCACATCCCGGACGGCGTGCTCGCCGCCTTCACCCGATCTGTTGATCTTGTCCGGGTGACGTGCGGACGTTGCGCGTCTGCTCGGCGCGGGCCGCGAGTTCGGCGTCCGGCGGGTAGTCCACCGCAGTCAACGTGAGCCCATGCGCGGGGGCCACCGCGCTGTCGCGGACCCCGCTCGCCAGGACCTCCGATGGCCAGTCACGTCCTCGACGGCCGTCGCCCACCAGGAGCAATGCTCCCACCAAGCTGCGGACCATCGAGTGGCAGAACGCGTCCGCCGAGACCGATACCTCCAGCAGGTGCTCGTCCACGCGCCGCCACTCCAGGCGCTGCAGCTCGCGTATCGTCGTGCCCGTGTCGCGCTGCTTGCAGTACGCCGCGAAGTCCTGCAGGCCCAGCAGGGACGCCGCCGCCGCGTTCATCGCGTCCGTCGAGAGTGGACGGTTCCAGGCCAGCGTGTCGTTGCGGCGCAACGGGTCCACTCCCCACGGCGCGTCGGACACGCGGTAGCGGTAGTGGCGGCGGATCGCCGAGAACCGGGCGTCGAAACCGTCCGGGGCGACCCGGGCGCCCAGCACCCGGACGTCGCCCGGCAGGAGGCGGTTCCAGCGGCCCGTCATGCGGGTCAGGTCCGGCACGCCGAGCGCGGAGACCGGGATCCGGCCCGAAGGCTCCGACAGCGGCACGACGTCGACGTGCACCACCTGGCCCGTCGCGTGCACCCCGGCATCCGTGCGGCCCGCGACGACCACGGACTTGGGCACCGAGGCCCCTGGGGGCTGCCGGTGCAGCGCCTCTTCCAGGACCCCCTGCACCGTGCGGCGCGACGGCTGGCGGGCCCAGCCCGAGAAGTCCGTGCCGTCGTAGGAGACGTCCAGGCGCAGACGAACGAGCCCGCCCTCCCCAGCGGGAGTGGCGGGCTCGTTCGGTACGGCTTCCGTCGTCAGGACTCGTCGTCCTGCTGCGACGGCGGCAGCGAGAAGCCCGCGGCTTCGGCAGCCTCGGCGGAGGCGAACCACACCTCGGCCTTGGTCTGCTCGTAGTACGGGCTTTCCTCGGTGTGGTAGTACTTCGACTCGTCGTTGCCCTTGATCGGGAAGCCCTCGGGCTGCGTCCCGTCCTCGAGCGCGGCGTGGCTGCCCTCGCCGTAGGGAGCCTCGGTAGCGGCTTCCTCGGCAGCGGGGGCGGCCTCGACGGCGGCCGGCTTCTCGTCCTTGGCGAACTTCGTCTTCCGAGCGCGCTCGGCTTCCGAGGTCACCGTCTTCTCCGGCACCAGTTCGATGACCGCCATCTTGGCGTTGTCGCCCTTGCGCGGCATCGTCTTGGTGATGCGGGTGTAGCCGCCCTCGCGCTCCGCGAAGTGCGGGCCGATCTCGGCGAACAGCTTGTGGACGACGTCCTTGTCACGGACGACGCGCTGCACCTGACGGCGGTTGTGCAGGTCGCCCCGCTTCGCCTTGGTGATCAGCTTCTCGGCCAGCGGACGGACCCGCTTCGCCTTCGCCTCGGTCGTGGTGATCTTGCCGTGCTCGAACAGCTGCGTGGCCAAGTTGGCCAGGATCAGCCGCTCGTGCGCGGACGACCCGCCGAGCCGGGCTCCCTTGGTAGGGGTGGGCATTGGTTCTCCTACTAGTTCAGCTCGCAGCGTCCAGGCACAGAGCCCTAGAGCTGCTCGGTCTCTGCGTAGTCCTGGCCATCGTCGTGGTGGCCGTCCGAAATCCCGTCGGCGATGCCACCGACACCCTCCGACCAGCCTTCACCGTCGTAGCTGGCGGCAGCCGCGGTCGGGTCGAACCCGGGCGGGCTGTCCTTCAGCGCGAGGCCGAGGCCGACGAGCTTGAGCTTGACCTCGTCGATCGACTTGGCGCCGAAGTTGCGGATGTCGAGCAGGTCCGCCTCGCTGCGCGAGACCAGCTCGCCCACCGTGTGGATGCCCTCGCGCTTGAGGCAGTTGTACGACCGGACGGTGAGGTCCAGGTCCTCGATCGGCATCGCGTAGGCGGCGATGGTGTCCGCCTCCTGCGGCGACGGGCCGATCTCGATGCCCTCGGCGTCGACGTTCAGCTCGCGGGCGAGACCGAACAGCTCCACCAGCGTCTTGCCGGCCGACGCGACCGCGTCGCGCGGCGTGATCGACGGCTTGGTCTCGACGTCCAGGATCAGCTTGTCGAAGTCGGTGCGCTGCTCGACACGAGTCGCCTCGACCTTGTACGTCACCTTCAGCACCGGCGAGTAGATCGAGTCGACCGGGATCCGGCCGATCTCCGCGCCCGCCTGCTTGTTCTGCAGGGCCGGAACGTAACCGCGGCCGCGCTCGACGACGAGCTCGATCTCGAGCTTGCCCTTGCCGTTCAGCGACGCGATGTGCAGGTCCGGGTTGTGCACGGTGACGCCGGCCGGGGGCACGATGTCAGCGGCGGTGACCTCACCGGGGCCCTGCTTGCGCAGGTACATGGTGACCGGCTCGTCCTCTTCCGAGGACACCACGAGCTCCTTGAGGTTCAGGATGATGTCGGTGACGTCTTCCTTCACCCCGGGAACAGTGGTGAACTCGTGCAGCACGCCGTCGATGCGGATGCTCGTCACGGCCGCGCCCGGGATGGACGACAGCAGCGTACGACGCAGCGAGTTGCCGAGCGTGTAGCCGAAGCCGGGCTCCAGCGGTTCGATGGTGAACCGGGAGCGGGTCTCGTTGACCGTCTCTTCGCCGAGAGCCGGCCGCTGGGAAATCAGCATTCTTCCTAGTTCCTTTCCAGACGACGCCCGCCATATGACGTCGAAGGGATGGCGCGGCGGCGGCGCACCTGTTGCGCCGCCGCCCGTGGTCCAGCCGGGGCCGGACTACTTCGAGTAAAGCTCGACGATCAGCTGTTCCTGAACCGGAACGTCGATCTGCGCACGCTCCGGCAGCTGGTGGACCAGCACGCGGAGGTTGGACTGGACGACCTGCAGCCACGCCGGGATCGGGCGGTCGCCGTAGGACTCCTTGGCCACGACCAGGGGCAGCATCGAGAACGACTTCGGCCGCACGTCGATGATGTCCCACTTCGAGACCTGGTAGGACGGGACGTTGACCTTGACGCCGTTGACCAGGAAGTGGCCGTGGCTTACCAGCTGACGCGCCTGACGGCGGGTGCGGGCGATGCCGGCGCGGTAGATCACGTTGTCCAGGCGGGACTCGAGGATCTGCAGCAGGTTCTCACCGGTCTTACCCGGACGCCGGACGGCTTCCTTGTAGTACCGGACGAACTGACGCTCGAGAACGCCGTAGGTGTAGCGAGCCTTCTGCTTCTCCTGCGACTGCAGGAGGTACTCGGACTCCTTGATGCGCCCGCGGCCGTGCTGGCCCGGCGGGTAGGGGCGACGCTCGAAAGCCTGGTCGCCGCCGATGAGGTCAACCTTGAGGCGACGCGAAATACGCGTCGCGGGGCCGGTGTAACGAGCCATTTCTTCTTACTCCTCCCCGTTCCTCAGACCCGGCGCCGCTTGGGCGGGCGGCAGCCGTTGTGAGGCTGCGGGGTCACGTCCTGGATGGTGCCGACCTCGAGGCCGGCCGCCTGCAGCGAGCGGATCGCCGTCTCGCGACCCGAACCCGGGCCCTTCACGAAGACGTCGACCTTCTTCATGCCGTGCTCGGCGGCCTTGCGGGCAGCGTTCTCGGCGGCCATCTGCGCGGCGAACGGGGTGGACTTGCGCGAGCCCTTGAAGCCCACGTGACCACTCGACGCCCACGCGATCACGGCACCGGTCGGGTCCGTGATCGAGACGATGGTGTTGTTGAAGGTGCTCTTGATGTGCGCGTGACCGTGCGCGACATTCTTCTTTTCCTTGCGGCGGACCTTCTTGGCCCCGGCCGCAGTACGAGACTTCGGTGGCATGTTGTGAGGGATCTCCTGTTAGCGCGCGTTCTCTTGGTGAGCGGCGACCGCTTCGGCCTGTCCGCGCCGGATGATCGAACCGGCGTCGGTGTACAGGTTGCGGAGCGCCATCGGGCGGGCGTAGAGCGCCTTGGGCGAAACGCAAGCCGTGCCACGGCGCTGGACGCCGCCCATCTGCACGACCTTCTTGCCCTGGACGCTCACTTCTTGCCAGCCTTCTTCTTGCCGGCGACCGTCTTCTTCGGACCCTTGCGGGTACGGGCGTTGGTCTTCGTGCGCTGCCCACGGACGGGAAGTCCGCGGCGCCAGCGAAGGCCCTCGTAGCACCCGATCTCGATCTTCCGACGGATGTCGGCGTTCACCTCGCGGCGAAGGTCACCCTCGACCTTGAAGTTCTCTTCGATGTACGTACGCAGCTTCGCGAGGTCGTCATCGCTGAGGTCCTTCACGCGGGTGTCCGCGTTGAGCTCGGCAGCCTTGATGAGCTGCTTCGAGCGGGTACGGCCGATGCCGTAGATGTACGTAAGCGCGATCTCCAACCGCTTTTCGCGGGGGAGGTCTACGCCAGCGAGTCGTGCCATTGGCGTTGATGCTCCTTCATTGAATTCATCCTCAGGTCTGCTCCCCGTCCGGTTCCGGGACCGACTCGCCTGTCGTGCCCTCTGCTTGCGCTTCGGGTGTCCCGGCCCCGGCCTGAAGTCCGGGGGTGAACCGGGCCACTCGCGTGGCCCGGCAGGTGCGGGGAGGGTGTGTAGCCGTCAATCCACTCTGGTCGAGTGCGAGGTGAACCTTATTCTGCCGTCGGCCGGCGCGAAGGTGACCACAGGCAGGTGACCTGCGGTCCGTAGCGCCGTCCTAACCAAAATAAGGTTCAGCGATCAGCCCTGCCGCTGCTTGTGCCGCAGGTTCTCGCAGATCACCATGATCCGGCCGTGACGGCGGATCACCTTGCACTTGTCGCAGATCTTCTTGACGCTCGGCTGGACCTTCACGTCTTCTGCTCTCCTGCTTCTGAGCTGCTCTTCGTGATCACTTGTAGCGGTAGACGATGCGACCACGAGAGAGGTCGTAGGGCGAGAGCTCCACGACAACCCTGTCCTCCGGCAGGATGCGGATGTAGTGCTGCCGCATCTTGCCGCTGATGTGTGCCAGGACCTTGTGACCGTTCTCCAACTCGACGCGGAACATCGCGTTGGGGAGCGGCTCGACTACGCGGCCTTCGACCTCGATGGCCCCGTCTTTCTTCGCCATGTCCTCCGCATTTCCTGTCGCTACACTATCGCTACACTGTGTGATCAGTTGAGCACGAGTGCCTGTCTGGGTGGAACGTCGGCACACTGGTGCCCGACTCCCAAGACCGTGAATTCACGAGCGCGCAGGATCCGGGCACGATAAGTGCGCCGACTTGACAGTGTACGCAACCCGTGTCGCGACCCCCAAACTGGGGGTAACCATGCTAGGAGAACGCTCAACTTGCCGTGACCGCGATCACCCCGGAAGGGTGAAACCGCAGGTCAGGCCTCTTCAGGAGCGGTGAGAACCCAGGGGCCTTCTTCGGTGATCGCCACCGTGTGCTCCCAGTGGGCCGCGCGGGAGCCGTCGGCCGTGACGACCGTCCAGCCGTCGTCCAGCTCGCGGGTTTCGCCGCCGCCGCCGGTCAGCATCGGCTCGATCGCCAGCGCCATGCCGGGCTTCAGCCGCGGGCCCTTGCCCGGCTTGCCGATGTTCGGCAGGAACGGGTCCATGTGCATCTGGCGCCCGATGCCGTGACCGCCGTACTCGACGATCATCCCGTACTCGATGCCGTCGTCGCGGCCCGCGCGTTCGGCGGCCGACTGGACGGCGTAGGAGATGTCGGTCAACCGGCCGCCGGCGCTGACCGCCTCGATGCCGGCCCACATCGCCGCTTCGGTCGCCGCGGACAGCGCCAGGTCGGCGCCGGAGACGTCACCGATGGCCAGCGTGACGGCGGAGTCGCCGTGCCAGCCGTCGAGGATCGCCCCGCAGTCGACGGAGATGATGTCGCCGTCGGCCAGCACCTGGGTCTTCGCCGGGATGCCGTGGACGATCTGCTCGTTCACCGACGCGCAGATCGACGCCGGGAAGCCGTGGTAGCCCTTGAAGGACGGCACCGCGCCCGCGTCCCGGATCGTCTGCTCGGCCAGCTCGTCGAGCTCGGCCGTGCTGACGCCCGGTTTCGCGGTGGCGCGGACGGCCGCCAGCGTACGGGCGACGACGAGGCCCGCGGCCCGCATCGCCTGCAGCTCGTCCGGGGTCTTGACCTCGATCATGCGCCCACGCCGGAGCACTTGCAGAACACGCAATCCTCCGAGATTCACGTGCGGTCGCGCAGCGCTTTCAGCACCCGGCCGGAGATCTCCTCGACACTGCCGACGCCGTCGACGGTCACCAGGATGCCGGCGTAGTACTCCAGCAGCGGCGCGGTCTCGGACACGTAGATCTGCTGACGGCGGCGGATGACCTCTTCGGTGTCGTCCGCGCGGCCGCGCGACATGAGCCGCGCGACCACGACGTCCTCCGGCACCTGCAGCTGGATCACGGCGTCGAGCGAGACGTCGGCGTCGCCGAGGATCTCGCCGAGCACCTCGGCCTGCTTGGTGTTGCGGGGGAAGCCGTCGAGCAGGAAGCCGACCTTCGCGTCCGGCTCCGCCAGCCGCTCGCGGACCATTTCGTTCGTCACCGAGTCGGGCACGAGCTCGCCCGAGTCCATGTAGCGCTTGGCTTCCTGGCCCAGCGGGGTCTCCTGGCCGACGTGCGCGCGGAACAGTTCACCCGTGGAGATGTGCGGGATGCGCAGCTGCTCCGACAGAGCCTCCGCCTGCGTACCTTTGCCCGCGCCTGGCGGACCGACGAGAACCAGCCGCGTCACTTCAAGAACCCTTCGTAGTTGCGCTGCATCAGCTGGCTTTCGATCTGCTTCACGGTGTCGAGCCCGACACCGACCATGATCAGCACAGCCGTGCCACCGAACGGGAAGTTCTGGTTGTTCCCGCTACCGGTCACCGACAGGAAGAAGTTCGGAAGAATCGCGATGATGCCCAGGTACAGCGAACCCGGAAGGGTGATCCGGCCGAGCACGAAGCTCAGGTACTCCGCGGTGGGACGGCCCGGGCGGATGCCCGGGATGAAGCCACCGAACTTCTTCATCTCGTCCGCGCGCTCGTCCACGTTGAACGTGATCGTGATGTAGAAGTACGTGAAGAAGATGATCAGCGCGAAGTACAGCGCGATGTGCACCCAGCTGGACTGGTTCACGATGTAGTTCTTGATGAAGACCTGCCAGCCGGAGTTGGCGTTCTGGTCGCCGACGAGGCGGCTGATCAGGTCCGGCAGGTACAGCAGGGACGACGCGAAGATGACCGGGATGACGCCGGCCTGGTTCACCTTGATCGGCAGGTAGGTCGACGTGCCGCCGTACATCCGGCGGCCGATCATGCGCTTGGCGTACTGCACCGGGATCCGGCGCTGCCCCTGCTCGACGAAGATGACGCTCGCGATGATCACGAGGCCGAAGACGCAGATCATCGTCAGCGCGACGCCACCGCCGTTGCTGAGGATGTTGCCGCCCTCGACCGGGATGCGCGCGGCGATGTTCAGGAAGATCAGGACGGACATGCCGTTGCCGACGCCGCGCTCGGTGATCAGCTCACCCAGCCACATCATGACGGCGGTGCCCGCGGTCATGGTGATGACGATGATGGCGAGCGAGTAGACGCTGTTGTCCGGGATGATCGGCTGGTCGCAGTCCGGGAAGAGCTGCTTGCGGTCCGCGAGCGCGACCACGCCGGTGGCCTGCAGGATCGCCAGCGCGACCGTCAGGTACCGGGTGTACTGGGTCAGCTTGCCCTGGCCGGACTGGCCTTCCTTCTTCAGCTCCTCGAACCGCGGGATGACCACGGTCAGCAGCTGGATGATGATGCTCGCCGTGATGTACGGCATGATGCCGGTCGAGAAGAGCGACAGCTGCAGCAGCGCACCGCCGCTGAACAGGTTCAGCAGCTGGTAGACGCCTTCCTGCTGCGCCTGGGAACTACAGGCCTGTACCGCCCCGTAGGAGATCCCGGGTGCCGGAATGGTCGCACCGATTCGGTAGACCGCGACGATGGCTAGCGTGAACAGGATCTTCTTGCGTAGATCCGGCGTCGCGAGAGCCGAGCGGAAGGCGCTGAACACGCGGGGGACCTCCTCGGCGTCGTCGGCCGTCCTCAACCGACGATCGGCTTGGCCGGCACGGGTGGCCGGCGGGAACACACAGCACTACTGGCACGCAAGCCAGGAACGCTTCGGGGCACACTCGTCCCGAAGCGTGTCGCCGACTCTAACAGCTTCACAGGGCGTGTCCGCAGTGCGTGTGCGTTTTCCGTACCAAGGTTGCTCCGGCGGGTTGATCCACATCGCCGGCTTGCCCGTAATCCTTGACACAGGGCCACAAGATCCGGTTCAGGCGGTCGACGTCGCGAGCACGCCGGCCAGCCCGACGAGGACCACACCGGTGCCGCGATCGACGTTGCGCCGCGCCCGCCGCGTGAGCTCGATCGACTTCACCGCGGCGCCGACCCCGACGTACACCGAGCCGGCCAGGAACTCGGCCAGCAGGTAGACCGCGCCGAGCAGGGCGATCTGGGCCGAAAATGGCCCGTGACCTGCGTCGATGAACTGCGGGACGAACGCGGTGAAGATGAGGATCGCCTTCGGGTTGGTGATCGCGACGCCGAACTCCTTGCGCGCGACCCGCCACGCCGTCGCCGGTTCGGCCTTCGTTTCGGGGGTGCCCGATTCGTCGCCCTTGTGCCGGAAGGTCGACCACAGGATCCGCACGCCGAGGTAGAGCAGGTAGGCGGCGCCGGCCCATTTAATGATCGTGAGGGCGGTCTCGGACGCGGCCAGCAGCTGCCCGAGCCCGGCCGCCACGGCGGTGATCAGCAGGGTGAACGCGGCCAGCCGGCCGCCCAGCCCGGCGAGGCCGCGGCGAACACCGTGCGTCATCCCGTGGTGGAGACCGAGCAGGTTGTTCGCCCCTGGCGTAAGCGCGATGAGCACGGACGCCCCGAAGAAGACCAGCAGCCACGTCATGGTTCTCACGGTAACCCCGGAGGCGAGCGGGTTATCCGGGTTGTCCTGGTTGTTCGGGTCCGGGCTCTTCCGGGGGAAGCACCGTGATGGCGACGCCGGTGGGCGGGGTCGGGGTGTCGGCGTAGGCGAGCGTGGGATCGGCCCAGCTTTCGCCGGCGCGCCGCCAGGCGGGCAGGTACGCGAGCACGGCCGCGACGGCCGCCAGCAGGGTGGCCCCGATCAGCAGCCACATGCCGGCCGCGGTGATGACCTCGAGGTCCATGCCGTCCGCCATGGCGGCCCACCCGGGCCCGATCATGCCGACGGTGCTGACGACACCGGCGGTGAAGAGCGCCGCCGCGGCGATCAGCCACCGGCCGTCCCCGCGACCGGGCCGCGAGAAGGCCGTGAAAGCGGCGACGGCCAGGACGAGAACGGCGAGGACCAGCGGAATACCGACGGGCGGGGCAGCTTGGTCGACGGCATCCTGCCTGGGAATGTCGACGCGGCTTCCCCAGGCGGTCTGGGTGACGGTGAGCTGGGCTTCGAAGAACCGCTGCCGGACGGTGACGTGCTCCTGCAGCCGGAAGAGAGGGAGGAAGACGCCCCCGGCGGTCATGAGCGCGGCTACCGCGGTGAGGACCGGTGGGAGGAAGCGGAGGAAGCCGGAGGAGGTGGTGGCTTCGGTGGCCGGGGTGGGTGCGGGGTCGGGGGCCGCCGGGACGGGGGTTGGGACCGGAGCCGGGATGGCGGTGACCGAGCCGGGCAGCTCGGCGACCGGGTACGGCAGCTGCGCGGGTTGGGCTGGGAAGGGTTGTGGGGCTGTGGGCGGGGCCTGTGCTGGGAAGTCGAGCGGATCGGTGGGTGCCGCGGTGGCCGCGGCCGGGCGCGGTGCCGCTTCCGCCGGGAAGGCCAGCGGATTCGCGGGCGGTGATGCGGCCTCCGCCGGAAAGGCCAGCGGGCCCGCGCTCAGCGGAGCAGGCGCCGGAAAGTCGAGCGGATCGGTGGGTGCCGCGGTGGCCGCGGCCGGGCCCGGTGCCGCTTCCGCCGGGAAGGCCAGCGGGTCCGCGCTCGGCGGGGCCGGCGCCGGAAAGTCGAGCGGATCTGTGTGTCCCGCCGCGGGTGCCGCCGCAGCCGGGAAGACCAGCGGCTCACCCGTCCTCGATGCCGCCTCCGCCGGGAACGCCAGCGGGTCCGCCGCCTCCCCCGACCCCACAGACGGTGCGACCTCCGCCGGGAAGCTGAGCGGCTCCCCCGCGCCCGGCTCCACGCCCGCGAGCTTCGGGGCCTCGACCGGGAAGCTCAGCGGCGACTCCCCCGCCTCGGATGGCGGGTCGGGGCGCTCGGGCGGCTTCTGCGACGGTCTGTCCACCCTGTGATCCTCCGTCCGGATCCGCGCCGCGGCAAGGAACCTGTCCGGTCAGTCGCCGTCCGGGGGCAGGACCGTGATCACGACGCCCGACGGTGGTGTTGTCGTGTCCGCGTACGCGGCCTCGGGGTCCGCCCACTCCGGGCGGCCCGTCGCGACCCGTTGGTGGCCCAGCACCGCCGATACCGCTGCGGCCAAGACCGCCGCCGCCAGGATCCACATGCCGGCCATCGGCGTTGTCTCCGTCTCCGGCGCGCTGTCGTCGAACAGCCCGCGGGCGCCATGCACGGCGATCGTGCACACCACTCCCGCCAGGAACGCCGCTCCCAGCAGCGTCGTCCGGCGCGTGGCCGCGGACGGGCGGCCCGTCACCGACTGGCGGATGCCGAGGATCCCCGCCACCAGGAGGAGCGCGCTCGCCAGCAGGAGCGGCAGCCCCAAGGGCACCGATGGCGAGCTGAGCTCCCCCTGGCCCGGGAACGTGAAGTCGATCCGCCAGGCCCGCACCGTCGTCCGCGCGATCCCGGACGGCTCCAGCCCCACCGTCTGCTCGGTGCGGAAGAACGGCAGGAACGTTCCCAGGACCGTCAGCGTGAACGCGAGCGCGGTGAACACCGGCGCGAAGGGGCCGAGGCGGATCGGCCGGCGAGGGGGAGCCATTCCGCCGATCCTTCCGGCGGACCGGGGCCACCACAAGCGAATCCGGGAACGCCGAAGGCCCGCCTGGCGAACCAGACGGGCCTTCGGACGAGATTCAGCTCAGTTGGTGGTGGCGGAGCCACCGGCCGCTTCGAGCTTCTCCTTGGCGGAGCCGGAGAAACCGTCGGCGGTCACGTCGAGCTTGACGCCGTCGACGTCACCGTTGCCGAGCACCTTGACGAGCTTGCCCTTGCGGACGAGACCCGCGGCGGCGAGCTCCTCGGCACCGACCTTGCCACCGTCCGGGAAGACGCGGGCGATGTCGCCCACGTTCACCGGCTGGTACTCGGTGCGGAAGCGGTTCTTGAAGCCGCGAAGCTTCGGGAGCCGCATGTGGATGGGCATCTGCCCACCCTCGAACCCGGCGGGCACGTTCTTCCGGGCCTTGGTGCCCTTCGTACCGCGACCGGCGGTCTTGCCCTTCGAACCCTCACCACGGCCGACGCGCATCTTCTCGCGCTTCGAGCCCGGAGCCGGGCGCAGGTGGTGGATCTTGATGGCCGTCATGACTGGACCTCCTCGACCTCCACCAGGTGGCGGACGGTGTGGATCAGGCCGCGAACCTGGGAGGTGTCCTCACGCACGACGCTCTGGCGGATCTTGCGCAGCCCGAGGGTGCGCAGCGACTCGCGGTGAGCGTGCTTCGTGCCGATCTTGCTCTTGACCTGGGTGACCTTGAGCTGAGCCATGTCAGGACCCCTGACCCGCGCGCTGGCGCAGCATCCGAGCCGGCGCGACGTCCTCGAGCGGGAGACCGCGGCGGGCCGCGACCTCTTCGGGACGCTGCAGACCCTTCAGGGCCGCCACGGTCGCGTGCACGATGTTGATCGCGTTGTCGGAGCCGAGCGACTTCGACAGCACGTCGTGGACACCCGCGCACTCCAGCACGGCGCGCACCGGGCCACCGGCGATGACGCCGGTACCGGCGGAAGCCGGACGGAGCAGCACGACACCGGCGGCTTCCTCACCCTGGATCGGGTGGGGAATGGTGCCGCCGACGCGCGGGACGCGGAAGAAGTTCTTCTTCGCTTCCTCGACGCCCTTGGCGATGGCCGCGGGAACTTCCTTGGCCTTGCCGTAGCCGACGCCGACCTGACCGTCGCCGTCACCGACGACGACGAGGGCGGTGAAGCTGAAGCGACGACCACCCTTGACGACCTTGGCGACGCGGTTGATCGTCACGACCTTCTCGAGGTGCGGGGTCTTGTCCTGGCCGGCCCCGCCACGGCCGCTGTCGCGCCGGTCCCGGCCGCCACCGCGACGGTCATTGCGGTCGTTGCCGCCCTGTCCGCCGGGTCCGCCCTGTCCGCCGCCGAATTGCCGTGTACGTCCCGGCATCAGGCTTTCCTTCCGTTAACAAGCTTCTGCATCGTCAGAACTCCAACCCCGCCTCACGGGCGGCGTCGGCGAGCGCGGCGATGCGGCCGTGGTAGGCGTTGCCCCCACGGTCGAACACCACAGCCGTGATCCCGGCGTTCTTCGCACGTTCGGCGACGAGTTCCCCGACCTTGGCGGCCTTGGCCTTCTTGTCACCGTCGAACGACCGGAGGTCCGCCTCGAGGGTGGACGCCGAGGCCAGCGTGTGGCCGGCGAGGTCGTCGATGACCTGCACGGCGATGTGCCGCGAGGACCGCTTGACGACCAGGCGGGGACGCTGCTCGGTGCCCGAAACCTTCTTGCGGAGCCGGAAGTGCCGACGGGCCTTCGCGACGCGGCGGCGGGTCGAGATGTCCTTGCCCACCGGCTTGCGCTTCGTAGTCGTGTCGCTCATGATCACTTACCCGTCTTTCCGACCTTGCGGCGGATCTTCTCACCCTCGTAGCGCAGGCCCTTGCCCTTGTAGGGGTCCGGGCGCCGCAGCTTGCGGATGACGGCCGAGATCTGGCCGACCTTCTGCTTGTCGATACCGGAGACCGAGAACCGGGTCGGGGTCTCCACCTTGAAGGTGATGCCCTCCGGAGCCTCGATCTTCACCGGGTGCGAGTAGCCGAGGGCGAACTCGAGGTCCGAACCCTTCGCCTGCACGCGGTAACCGACACCGTGGATCTCGAGCTTCTTCTCGTAGCCCGCGGTCACACCGACGACCAGGTTGTTCACCAGGGTGCGGGTGAGGCCGTGCAGGGCCTTGCTGGTGCGCTCGTCATCCGGGCGCTTGACCAGCAGTGTTCCGTCGTCGTCGCGCTCGACCGTGATCGGCTCGGCGATGGTGTGCTCCAGGGTCCCCTTGGGGCCCTTGACGCTGATGCGCTGACCGTCGATGGTCACCTCGACCCCGGAGGGGACGGCGACCGGCAGCTTTCCGATGCGTGACATGTCTGTGCCCCCTTCCTTACCAGACGTAGGCGAGGACTTCGCCGCCCACGCTGTTTCGCTTGGCCTGACGGTCCGTCTGCAGCCCCGAAGACGTCGAGATGATCGCGACGCCGAGGCCACCGAGAACGGACGGCAGTTCGGTCGATTTTGCGTAGACCCGCAGACCGGGCTTGGAGACGCGCCGGAGGCCGGCGATGCTCCGCTCACGGTTGGGGCCGTACTTGAGCTCGACGATCAGGTTCTTGTGCTTCTCGCCCGGCTCGTCGCGGTAGCTCGCGATGTAACCCTCGCGCTTGAGGATCTCCGCGATGTTCGCCTTGAGCTTCGAGTGGGGAAGCACGACCTCGTCGTGGTACGCCGAGTTCGCGTTACGCAGACGGGTCAAGAAGTCTGCGATCGGGTCGGTCATCGTCATGGTGACCTGTCAACCTTTCTCGCCTGGTTCCCCGCCGCCCGGAGTGCGGGCGGCGGGGCCTGTGGCGAAGTGGGAGTTAAAGATGAAGAACGCTTCTACCAGCTGGACTTGCGGACCCCGGGCAGCTCGCCCGCGTGCGCCATCTCGCGAAGGCAGATCCGGCAGAGACCGAACTTGCGGAACACGGCGTGCGGCCGGCCGCACCGCTGGCAGCGGGTGTAGGCGCGCACGGCGAACTTCGGCTTCTTCGCGGCCTTGTGGACCAGTGCTTTCTTGGCCATCGGCTCAGTTCTCCTTGAACGGGAAGCCGAGCTTGCGCAGCAGCGCCCGGCCCTCGTCGTCGTTCGTGGCGGTCGTGACGACGGTGACGTCCATGCCGCGCGGGCGGTCGATGGAGTCAGGGTCGATCTCGTGGAACATCGACTGCTCGTTGAGACCGAACGTGTAGTTGCCGTGGCCGTCGAACTGCTTGGGCGAAAGCCCGCGGAAGTCGCGGATACGCGGCAGCGCGATGGTCAGCAGCCGGTCGAGGAACTCCCACATGCGGTCGCCGCGCAGCGTGACGCGCGCACCGATCGGCTGACCCTCGCGCAGCTTGAACTGCGCGATGGACTTGCGGGCCTTGCGAACCTCGGGCTTCTGGCCGGTGATCAGGGCGAGGTCCTTGACCGCACCCTCGATCAGCTTGCTGTCGCGGGCGGCGTCGCCGACGCCCATGTTCACGACGACCTTCACGACGCCCGGGATCTGGTGGACGTTGACGAAGGAGAACTCCGCCTGCAGCTGGCCCTTGATCTCTTCGCGGTAGCGCACCTTGAGGCGCGGCGCGACCTTCTCTGCGGTGGTCATCAGATGTCCTTACCGTTCCGGCGCGAGATCCGGACCTTCTTGCCGTCCTCGCCGATGCGGTAACCCACCCGGGACGGCTTGCCGTCCGAGTCGACGACCATCACGTTCGAGACGTGGATGGGCGCCTCCTGCGTGACGATGCCACCGGACTGCGCGCCGCGCTGGGTCTGGGTGATCCGCGTGTGCTTCTTGATCCGGTTCACGCCCTCGACCAGCACGCGGTCGCGCTCGGGGTAAGCCTGGATGACCTTGCCCTTGGCGCCCTTGTCCTTGCCGGCGATGACGACGACCGTGTCGCCCTTCTTCACCTTCATCACAAGACCTCCGGCGCGAGCGAAATGATCTTCATGAACTTTCGGTCGCGCAGCTCGCGGCCCACCGGGCCGAAGATGCGGGTCCCGCGGGGCTCGTTGTCGTTCTTGATGAGCACGGCGGCGTTCTCGTCGAACCGGATGTAGGAACCGTCCGGACGACGACGCTCCTTGACCGTGCGGACGATGACAGCCTTGACGACATCGCCCTTCTTCACCCCGGCGGCCGGGATGGCGTCCTTCACGGTGGCGACGATGATGTCGCCGATGCCGGCGTAGCGCCGCCCAGAGCCACCGAGAACGCGGATGCAGAGGATTTCCTTCGCACCCGTGTTGTCGGCTACCCGAAGCCGCGACTCCTGCTGGATCACGTCAACTCCTGTATGTCGCGCCGGTTCTCGCCCCGACGAGCGAGCCTTGCGGAACTAAGAACTCTGAAAGAGCCCTGCTTACTTGGCCTTCTCCACGATCTGCACCAGGCGCCACCGCTTCGTCGCCGACAGCGGGCGGGTCTCCATCAGGGTGACCCGGTCGCCCACGCCCGCCTCGTTGTTCTCGTCGTGCACCTTGACCTTGGTGGTGCTGCGGAGAACCTTCGAGTAACGGGGGTGCTTCTTGCGGTCCTCGAGCTCGACCACGATCGTCTTGTTCATCTTGTCCGAGACCACGTAGCCCTCGCGGACCTTGCGGTCGTTCCGGGCCGGCGTCTCGGTGGTGGGCTCGCTCATGCGGCACCTTCACTCTCGGCGTCGGGGGCAACGGACAGGCCGAGTTCGCGCTCGCGCATGACCGTGTAGATCCGCGCGATGTCCGTGCGGACGGTGCGCAGACGGCGGTTGTTGTCGAGCTGCCCGGTCGCCATCTGGAAGCGGAGGTTGAAGAGCTCCTCCTTGTATTCCTTCAGACGCAGGACGAGCTCTTCCGCGGTGAGCTCACGCAGCTCCGATGCCAGAGCACCAGCGTTCGCCATCAGAACTCACCACCTTCACGGGTCACGATGCGGCACTTCATGGGCAGCTTGTGGATCGCGCGACGGAGGGCCTCACGGGCGGTCTCCTCGTTCGGGAACGAGATCTCGAACATCACGCGGCCCGGCTTCACGTTGGCGATCCACCACTCGGGCGAACCCTTACCGGAACCCATGCGGGTTTCGGCCGGCTTCTTCGTCAGCGGGCGGTCCGGGTAGATGGTCGTCCACACCTTGCCGCCACGCTTGATGTGACGGGTCATGGCGATACGAGCGGACTCGATCTGCCGGTTCGTCACGTAGCTGTGCTCAAGCGCCTGGATGCCGTACTCGCCGAAGCTGACCTTCGTGCCACCCTTGGCGGCGCCGTGGCGCTTCGGGGAGTGCTGCTTCCGGTGCTTGACCCTGCGCGGGATGAGCACGTCTCAGCCCTCCGTCTTTTCTGCGGTCTCGGTGGCCGGGGCCGCCTCGGTCGTGGCGGCAGCGGCGGCGCGGCCGGCTTCGGTCGAGGTGGCGGTCGTGCCCGAGGCGCCGGAACGACGCGGACGGGACGGCCGGTCGCTGCGGTCGCGGTCGCGACGCGGCGCGCGCTCGGCGGCGTCGCGGGCCTCGCGAGCCTTCAGGCCACCGACGAGCTCACCCTTGTAGATCCACACCTTGACGCCGATGCGACCGAACGTCGTCTTGGCCTCGAAGAAGCCGTAGTCGATGTCGGCGCGCAGCGTGTGCAGCGGGACGCGGCCATCGCGGTAGTGCTCGGAGCGGGACATCTCGGCACCGCCGAGACGACCGCCGCACTGCACGCGGATGCCCTTGACCTGCGGCGAGCGCATGGAGGTCTGGATCGCCTTCCGCATCGCGCGGCGGAACGCCACACGGTTGGAAAGCTGCTCCGCGACCGCCTGGGCGACCAGCTGGGCGTCGGCCTCGGGGTTCTTGACCTCGAGGATGTTCAGCTGGACCTGCTTCTTGGTCAGCTTCTCCAGCGCGCCGCGGATCCGGTCGGCCTCCGCGCCGCGACGGCCGATGACGATGCCCGGCCGGGCGGTGTGGATGTCGACGCGGACGCGGTCACGGGTGCGCTCGATCTCGACCTTGGAGATGCCGGCGCGCTCCATGCCCGTCGCCAGCAGCTTGCGGATCTTGACGTCCTCGGCCACGTACTCGGCGTACTGCTTGTCGGCGTACCAGCGCGACTTCCAGTCCGTGGTGATACCCAGGCGGAAACCGTGCGGGTTGATCTTCTGGCCCACTACCGGCCACCTGCCTTCTTCTTGCTCTGAGCCTTCGGCGCGACGGCCGGACGCGACTCCACCTCGACGGTGATGTGGCTGGTCCGCTTGCGGATCCGGTACGCACGGCCCTGGGCCCGCGGGCGGATCCGCTTGAGGGTCGGGCCCTCGTCGGCGTACGCGTTCTTGACCCAGAGGGTGTCCGGGTCCAGCTGAAGGTTGTTCTCGGCGTTGGCCACGGCGCTGGCGAGCACCTTCGCGACCGGCTCGCTGGCCGCCTGCGGGGCGAACCGGAGCACGGCCAAGGCGTCGGCGGCGCTACGTCCCTTGATGAGCTCGATCACCCGGCGCACCTTGGTCGGCGAGTCCCGGACGAAGCGAGCCCGCGCGTAAGCCGTAGGCAAGGCCTCGACCGTCGCGTCGTTCTGGGCGTTCATCGCTACTTCCTGTCTTGTTTCGTGCCCGCTCAGCGGCGGCGCGACTTGCGGTCGTCCTTGATGTGACCCTTGAAGGTCCGCGTCGGGGCGAACTCGCCCAGCTTGTGACCCACCATGGCCTCGGTGACGAACACCGGGACGTGCTTGCGGCCGTCGTGCACGGCGATCGTGTGACCCAGGAAGTCCGGGATGATCGTCGAGCGGCGCGACCAAGTCTTGATCACGGTCTTCTTGCCCGATTCGTTGAGCACGTCCACCTTCTTGAGCAGGTGGTCGTCCACGAAGGGGCCCTTCTTGAGGCTACGTGGCATGTTCTTCTACCTCCCTGCTCAGCGCTTGTTCTTGCCGGTACGCCGGCGGCGGACGATGAGGGCGTCGCTCGGCTTGCGCCGGCGCGTGCGACCCTCGGGCTTACCGTTCGGGTTGACCGGGTGGCGACCACCGGAGGTCTTACCCTCACCACCACCGTGCGGGTGGTCGACCGGGTTCATGACGACACCGCGGACCGTGGGGCGCTTGCCGCGCCAGCGGTTGCGGCCGGCCTTGCCCCAGTTGATGTTCGCGTGCTCGGAGTTGCCGACCTCGCCGATGGTGGCGCGGTTGCGCACGTCCACGTTGCGGATCTCACCCGAGGGGAGACGCAGCTGGGCGTACGGACCGTCCTTGGCGACGAGCTGCACCTTCGCGCCCGCGGACCGCGCCATCTTCGCGCCGCCGCCGGGGCGGAGCTCGATCGCGTGGATCACGGTGCCGACCGGGATGTTGCGCAGCGGCAGGTTGTTGCCCGGCTTGATGTCGGCGCGGGGGCCGTTCTCAACCGTGTCACCCTGCTTGAGCTTCTCCGGCGCGATGATGTAGCGCTTCTCGCCGTCGGCGTAGTGCAGCAGCGCGATGCGAGCGGACCGGTTGGGGTCGTACTCGATGTGCGCGACCTTGGCGGGAACGCCGTCCTTGTCGTTCCGGCGGAAGTCGATCAGCCGGTACGCGCGCTTGTGGCCGCCACCCTTGTGCCGGGTGGTGATCTTGCCGGACGAGTTACGACCGCCGGTGCCGCTCAGCGGACGCAGCAGCGACTTCTCCGGGGTGGAGCGAGTGATCTCGGCGAAGTCCGAGACGCTCGAACCGCGACGACCGGGGGTCGTCGGCTTGTACTTGCGGATGCCCATTGTCAGCTCAGTCCTTTACGCGGTGGGTCCGCCGAAGATCTCAATCGCCTTGCTTTCAGGCGAAAGAGTCACGATGGCGCGCTTGGTGTCCTTGCGCTTGCCGAAGCCGGCGCGAGTCCGCTTACGCTTGCCCTTGCGGTTGGCCGTGTTGACACTGACCACCTTGACGCCGAACACCTTCTCGACCGCGATCTTGACCTGGGTCTTGTTGGCGTCCGGGCGGACGATGAACGTGTACTTGTGGTCCTCGAGCAGCCCGTAGGACTTCTCGGAGATGACCGGCGCGAGCAGGATGTCGCGGGGGTCCGGAATGGCGACCGAACTCACTTCTCGTCACTCCCTTCCGTGACCTCGCCCGACCGCGCGGAAGCCTTGACGGTCTTGCCGCGGGCGGGGCCGGCGACGAACACGTCGTACGCGGCCTTGGTGAACACGACGTCGTCGTTGACCAGCACGTCGTAGGTGTTGAGCTGGTCGGCCCAGAGCAGGTGCACCTCGGGCAGGTTCCGCAGGGAAACCCAGCTGTACTCGTCGTCCCGGTGCAGCACCACGAGCACGCGCTTCGCCTGCGTCACCGCGGCGAGCACGGCCTTGGCGGCCTTGGTGGACGGCTTCTCACCGGTCACCAGCTCGGTGACGATGTGCAGCTGGCCGGCGCGCGCCCGGTCGGAGAGGGCGCCACGCAGAGCGGCGGCCTTCATCTTCTTCGGGGTGCGCTGGGAGTAGTCGCGCGGCGTGGGGCCGTGGACGACGCCACCGCCGACGAACTGCGGCGCGCGGGTCGAACCCTGGCGGGCACGGCCGGTGCCCTTCTGCCGGTACGGCTTCTTGCCGCCACCGGAGACCTCACCACGGGTCTTCGTGTCGTGCGTGCCCTGGCGGGCGGCGGCCTGCTGGGCCACCACGACCTGGTGCATCAGCGCGACATTGGCCTGCACGTCGAAGATCTCCTCGGGGAGGTCCACGGTGCCGTCGGCTTTACCGGCCGGGGTCTTCAGCTCGACGCTTGTCATTCGGAGTTACCACCCTTCGCGGCGCTGCGCACGAACAGCAGGCCGCCCTTGGGACCGGGCACGGCGCCCTTGATCAGCAGCAGGCCGTCCTCGGCACGCACGGCGTGCACGGTCAGGTTCTGCGTGGTGACCCGGTCACTGCCCATCCGGCCTGCCATGCGCACGCCCTTGAAAACGCGGCCCGGGGTGGCACAGCCACCGATCGAGCCCGGACGGCGGTGCACGGCCTGGGCACCGTGGCTCGCGCCCTGGCCCTTGAAGCCGTGGCGCTTCATGACACCGGCGTAGCCCTTGCCCTTGCTGGTACCGGTGACGTCGACCTCGACGCCGGCGGCGAACACCTCGGCGGTGATCTCCTGGCCGACCTCATAGGTCTCGGCGTCGGTGGTGCGCAGCTCGGCGAGGAAGCGCCGCGGGGTCACGCCCGCCTTGTCGTAGTGGCCGGTGCGCGGCTTGTTCACCCTGCGCGGGTCGACCGCGCCGAACGCCAGCTGCACGGCCGTGTAGCCATCTTTGTCCTGGGTCCGAACCTGGGTCACCACGTTCGGGCCGGCCTGGACGACGGTCACCGGGACAACCCGGTTCTGTTCGTCGAAGACCTGGGTCATGCCGAGCTTCGTGCCCAGGATGCCCTTCATTTGCCTGTCAGACATGAGTCTCTTATCTCCGCCGCTCGCCCAACGCTTACTGGATGTTGACGTCGACGCTCGCCGGCAGGTCGATGCGCATGAGCGCGTCGACCGTCTTCGGCGTCGGGTCGAGGATGTCGATCAGACGCTTGTGCGTGCGCATCTCGAAGTGCTCGCGCGAGTCCTTGTACTTGTGCGGCGAGCGGATGACGCAGTAAACGTTCTTCTCGGTGGGCAGCGGCACCGGCCCGACAACACGGGCTCCGGTGCGCGTGACCGTCTCCACGATCTTGCGCGCCGAGGTGTCGATCGCCTCGTGGTCGTAGGCCTTGAGCCGGATGCGGATCTTCTGTCCCGCCATGGTGGCTGCTCGTTCCTTGTCGTCTCGTGCCGCTATCTCACAAACTCGGTCCGGATGTCGCCATCCTGACCAGAGTTTCCGCAGTTCAACGGCCCTGTCCCCGGTCCACGCGGTCGGGCGTGTCGCGCCCGACGCACAGACGGATCCCGTGGGATCGTCGTCTTGCCTGGTCTTCCTCAACGTGAGGAGGCTATGAGCCGGCTCTGCTCTTGCAAGCGCTGTCGTCTCACTGCCTTTGCCCGCTCGCCTGCAACCCGAAGGAAGAGCTCGGCGGACCGTGGCCACTCGCACCGAGGCGGCCGGACCCGTTCGTCAAATACCCGAAGGGATCGGCCGCCCCAGGACGAGCAACCTGAATAGTGTCGCACACGTGATTTGACGCCCCTGACCCGGGGGTGTATTGCCCCCGGGCGGGCGCCTAAATCACTTGATGATCTTGGTGACCTGACCCGCACCGACGGTGCGGCCACCCTCGCGGATGGCGAAGCGCAGGTTCACGTCCATCGCGACCGGCTGGATCAGCGCGACCGAGATGTCGGTGTTGTCGCCCGGCATGACCATCTCGGTGCCCTCGGGGAGGGTCACGACGCCGGTCACGTCGGTGGTGCGGAAGTAGAACTGCGGGCGGTAGTTGTTGAAGAACGGGGTGTGACGGCCACCCTCGTCCTTCGACAGGATGTAGACCCGGCCCTCGAAGTCGGTGTGCGGGGTGGTGGTACCCGGCTTCACGACGACCTGGCCGCGCTCGACGTCCTCGCGCTTGATACCGCGGACGAGGAGGCCGACGTTGTCGCCCGCCTGGCCCTGGTCGAGCAGCTTGCGGAACATCTCGACACCGGTGACAGTCGTCTTGGTCGACTTCTCCTTGATGCCGACGATCTCGACCTCTTCGTTCACGTTGACCACGCCACGCTCGACGCGGCCGGTGACGACGGTGCCGCGACCGGTGATCGTGAAGACGTCCTCGATCGGCATGAGGAACGGCTTGTCGAGCTCGCGCACCGGGTCCGGCACGTTGTCGTCGACGGCGGTCATCAGCTCGAGAACGGCCTCGGCCCACTTCTCGTCGCCCTCGAGGGCCTTGAGGCCCGAGACGCGCACGACCGGGGCGTCGTCGCCGGGGAACTCCTGCGAGGACAGCAGCTCGCGGACCTCGAGCTCGACGAGCTCCAGGATCTCCTCGTCGTCGACCATGTCGGCCTTGTTCAGCGCGACCACGATGTAGGGCACGCCGACCTGGCGGGCGAGCAGCACGTGCTCACGGGTCTGCGGCATCGGGCCGTCGGTCGCCGCGACCACGAGGATCGCGCCGTCCATCTGAGCGGCACCGGTGATCATGTTCTTGATGTAGTCCGCGTGACCGGGGGCGTCCACGTGGGCGTAGTGACGCTTTTCGGTCTGGTACTCGACGTGCGAGATGTTGATCGTGATGCCGCGCTGCTTCTCTTCCGGCGCGTTGTCGATCTGGTCGAACGCCCGGGACTCGTTGAGCTCCGGGTACTTGTCGTGCAGAACCTTGGTGATCGCCGCGGTCAGCGTGGTCTTGCCGTGGTCGACGTGACCGATGGTCCCGATGTTGACGTGCGGCTTGCTCCGCTCGAACTTCGCCTTCGCCACTGGAATGTCCTCCTGGACTGATTTCGCTTTGTGCTCGGGGGCCGGCGTGGCTGCCGACCCCCGAATGTTCCTTCGTCGGTGCTGCGGACGTTCAGGAGAGTCCCTTAATGCCCGCGCGCGGTGGGGGGAGTTACTCCCCCGTCGCCTTCGCGATGATTTCCTTCGCGACGTTCGCGGGAACCTCGGCGTAGGAGTCGAACACCATGGAGTAGTTCGCCCGGCCCTGCGTGCGGGACCGGAGGTCACCGACGTAGCCGAACATCTCCGACAGCGGGACCAGCGCCTTGACGACGCGGGTACCCGACCGCTCCTCCATGGCCTGGATCTGACCACGGCGGGAGTTGAGGTCACCGATGACGTCACCCATGTAGTCCTCGGGCGTGGTCACCTCGACCGCCATCATCGGCTCCAGGATCACCGGGTGAGCCTTCTTCGCGGCTTCCTTCATCGCCATGGAACCGGCGATCTTGAACGCCATCTCCGAAGAGTCGACCTCGTGGTAAGCACCGTCCAACAGGGTGAACTTCAACCCGACGAGCGGGTAGCCGGCCAGGACGCCGTACTGCATCGCGTCCTGCGCGCCCGCGTCGACCGACGGGATGTACTCCCGCGGCACGCGACCACCGGTCACCTTGTTGTCGAACTCGTAGAGCGCGCCATCGGTGCGCTCGAGCGGCTCCAGCTTCACGATGACCTTCGCGAACTGGCCGGAACCACCGGTCTGCTTCTTGTGGACGTAGTCGAGCTTCTCGACCGTCTTCTTGATCGTCTCGCGGTAGGCGACCTGCGGCTTACCGATGTTCGCCTCGACCTTGTAGTCGGACTTCATCCGGTTCACCAGCACCTCGAGGTGCAGCTCACCCATACCCGCGATGATCGTCTGGCCGGTGTCCTCGTCCAGCTTGACCTGGAACGTCGGGTCCTCTTCGGCCAGCTTCTGGATCGCCAGGGACAGCTTCTCCTGGTCGGCCTTCGTCTTCGGCTCGATCGCGACCCGGATGACCGGCTCGGGGAACGTCATCGACTCGAGCACGATCGGGTTCTGCGGGTCCGCCAAGGTGTCGCCCGTGGTGGTGTCCTTCAGCCCGATGACCGCGTAGATGTGGCCGACCTGGGCGTCGTTGACCGGGTTCTCCTTGTTGGAGTGCATCTGGAAGATCTTCCCGATGCGCTCCTTGCGCTCCTTGGTCGCGTTGATGACCTGAGCGCCGGCGGCGACCTTGCCCGAGTACACCCGGATGTAGGTCAGCTTGCCGAAGAACGGGTGCGCGGCGATCTTGAAGGCGAGCGCGGCGAACGGCTCGTCGACCGAAGCGGTACGCGTGGCCGGGGTCTCCCCGTCGGTCAGCGTGCCCTCGACCGCCGGCATGTCCAGCGGCGACGGCAGGTAGTCGATGACCGCGTCGAGCATGGGCTGGACGCCCTTGTTCTTGAACGCGGAACCGGCCAGGACCGGGAAGACCTCACGGGTGATCGTGAGCTTCCGGATGCCGGACTTGATCTCGGCCTCCGTCAGCTCCTCGCCCTCGAGGAACTTCTCCATCAGCGTGTCGTCCGCTTCGGAGACGGTCTCGATGAGCTTCTCGCGGTACTCCGCGGCCAGCTCGGCCAGGTCGGCCGGGATCTCCTCGACGGAGTAGTCCTCGCCCTTCTGGACCTCGCCGCGCCAGGTCAGCGCCTTCATGCGGACCAGGTCGACGACGCCTTCGAAGTCGTTCTCGGCGCCGATCGGGAGCTGGATGACCAGCGGGCGGACGCCGAGGCGCTCCACGATGGTCTTCACGGTGTAGTAGAAGTCCGCGCCCAGCTTGTCCATCTTGTTGACGAAGCAGATGCGCGGGACGTCGTACTTGTCCGCCTGCCGCCAGACCTGCTCGGACTGCGGCTCGACGCCCTCCTTGCCGTCGAAGACGGCGACCGCACCGTCGAGCACCCGCAGGTTCCGCTCCACCTCGACGGTGAAGTCGACGTGCCCGGGGGTGTCGATGATGTTGATCTGGTGGTCGTCCCAGAAGGTGGTGGTCGCAGCCGAGGTGATGGTGATACCCCGCTTCTGCTCCTCCTCCATCCAGTCCATGGTGGCGGCGCCGTCGTGGACTTCACCGATCTTGTAGTTGACCCCGGTGTAGAACAGGATCCGCTCGGTGGTGGTGGTCTTGCCGGCGTCGATGTGGGCCATGATGCCGATGTTGCGGACCTGCGTCAGGTCGGTCAGCACGTCACGTGCCACGAGAGTGTTCCCCTGTTCTCAAGCTTGGGGCCCGGCATGGCTTGGTCGACAGCCGGGCGGTCATCACCAGCGGTAGTGCGCGAAGGCCCGGTTGGACTCGGCCATCTTGTGCGTGTCCTCGCGACGCTTCACCGAGGCACCGAGGCCGTTGGAAGCGTCCAGGAGCTCGTTCTGCAGGCGCTCGATCATCGTCTTCTCGCGGCGAGCCTGCGAGAAGGAGACCAGCCAGCGCAGGGCCAGCGTGGTGGAGCGGCCCGGCTTGACCTCGATCGGCACCTGGTAGGTGGCGCCACCGACGCGGCGGCTCTTCACCTCGATGGTGGGCTTCACGTTGTCGAGGGCGCGCTTCAGCGTGACGACCGGGTCGGTGCCCGTCTTCTCGCGAGCGCCTTCGAGCGCGCCGTAAACGATGCGCTCGGCCAGGGACCGCTTCCCGTCCTTCAGCACCTTGTTCACCAGCTGGGTGACCAGCGGGGAGGCGTAGACGGGGTCGGAGATCAGCGGCCGCTTCGGGGCCGGACCCTTGCGGGGCATTAGCTCTTCTCCTTCTTCGCGCCGTACCGGCTGCGCGCCTGCTTGCGGTTCTTGACACCCTGCGTGTCGAGCGAACCGCGGATGATCTTGTAACGGACACCCGGAAGGTCCTTCACACGACCACCACGCACGAGCACCATCGAGTGCTCCTGCAGGTTGTGGCCCTCACCGGGGATGTAGGCGGTGACCTCGATGCCGCTGGTCAGCTTCACACGCGCGACCTTGCGAAGCGCCGAGTTCGGCTTCTTGGGGGTCGTGGTGTACACGCGAGTGCACACGCCACGCCGCTGCGGGCTCCCCTTGAGGGCCGCGGTCTTCTGCTTGGCAGCCTTGTCCTGGCGGCCCTTGCGGACCAGCTGCTGGATCGTGGGCAATGGACCAGCTTCCTGTCGTGATCTGCTTCTTCGTGTCTTCACCGGCCCCCGCGGTCGGGCGTGTCGGCCCGCGTCACGGTCTCGCGACCGGTAACTTCCCGGAGGGATTTTTCCGTCGGAACCCCGACCTGCCGAAGCCGGTGACCGGGTGCCTGAGCACCCCGCCCATGCCGCACGGCACGCGGAGCGGCCCGACGCATGCCGGGCACGGTCTCCAAAGATACCCGCCCGGGTCGGGGCGGAACGCGGCGGGGGGTCCGAAGGTCGGCGAACCTTCAGCCTACCTCCGAACAGCACCGGGCCGCGGGATGTTCCGCACTCCGGTCACCCCGTTGCGGCGCCGCGGTTTCCGGCGCCGGTCGTTCCCGGGTGATCGCGGCCGGGACCACCGGCCACAGCGTCTACAACAGCCCCGGCCTGGGGAATGTTCCCGGACCGGGCGGAGCACCGCGCCGGCCGGCCGGAGCCAGGCCCCCCGCCTGGCGTCTCCGGACCGACCGGCCCGCGGTTCAGTCCTCGTCGGGCTTCGCGTGGTCCGGCTTGCCCGGGTTCGGGTCGCGGGAGAGGTCGATGAGCGGGTGCACGCCCGCCCCCTCGGGCGCCGCGTGGCTGCCGCTCGACTTCTTCTCTTCGTCGGGCCGCTCGGCCCCTTCGCTGCTGCTCATCACGCACTCCTAGCGCTCGTCCCCTGCTTCCCCTTGCGGCCGGAAACCTACCCATTACCCGACCGGGTGACGCAGTGGGATCGGATCGGGCGTTCCGTGCGTCACACCGCCGCCGAGGAGCCACGATGGGTGGCGAGCACCGGGCGAGCGGGGAGGAGCCACAGACATGTCGGCGGAGTTCGAGCAGCTGGTGACCGAGTTCGAGCGGTTCCAGTCGGGCATCCGGAACGTCGACGACCGGTACGCCGGCCTCGACGCGATGCAGCGGGAGCTGGCCGGGCTGAGAGCCGGTGCGTCGTCGCCCGACGGCGGCGTGACCGTGGTCACCGGTCCGGGTGGCGCGGTCCTCGACGTCACGTTCACCGACGCGGCGCTCGCGAAGGGCTCGCAGGCGCTGGCCGCGACGCTCATGGCGACCCTGCGCGAGGCCGTCGGCGACGCGGCCCGGCGGCAGGCGGTGCTCGTCCAGGAGCACCTGGGCGACGAGCTCGGCCTGGTCGACCAGGTCCTCGAAACCCAGGCCGTCGCGTTCGGAACCACGGTCGAGGAGATGCGGTCGAAGCTGGCGGAAGGAACGCCGGCGCCGCCGGCCCCCGCCGAGGACTTCTCCGAGGAGCGGGTGCTGCGCCAGGCCGGCGACACCCCGCCACCCCCGCCGCCGCCCGCGAGCGGTGGGTCCGCGGGCGACAGCTTCCTGCGGAACCTGTTCGACGAGGAGGACTGATGCCCGACGGAACCGGCGGCTACCAGGTCGAGGTCGACGCGCTGCGCGAGTACGTCGGCGTGCTCGGCAAGTACAAGGACCAGGGCGCGAAGTTCACCGAGAAGGTCGGCCAGGCCGACGTCGGCGACAAGTCGTGGGGCGTGGTGGGCCTGTTCACCAAGCACGGGTACGACGAAACGCTGCACGAGCTGCGCGACCTGCTGGCGTCGATGGCCGAAGGCCTGACGTCGGCGCAGGGCAAGTTCACCGACGCGGCGAGCGTCTACCAGGGCACCGAAGACGACCACAAGGCCTTCTTCGGGCAGGTCGAGGTCCTGCTCGACGGCCCGAAGAAGCCGTAGGAGCAACGATGGCGGAGTTCCAGGACGTCGCGAGCGGCGTCAGCGTGAAGAGCGACGACCCGGCCACCGTGCTCGGGGTGAACGTCGACAACGCGGTCAAGGCGACCCCCTTCGTCGGCAGCGCCGTGACCGTCGGCAAGGACTTCGTCTCGGTGGCGAAGGCCGCCACGGCGCCGCACCCGGACGGCGTCGACATCGCCCTCGGGCTCGGCACCATCGCGACCGACACGACGAGCTTCATCCAGTCGAGCGCGAGCACGATCACCGACATCGCCACCGACCCGCTCGGCTGGCTCGTCGGGCAGGGCCTGAACTTCCTGATCAGCGCCGTCCAGCCGATCCAGGACGCGATCCACTTCGTCAGCGGCGACGGGCCAGCGCTCGGCATCGCGGCGGACAACTTCAACGCCATCGCGACCGGGCTGGACCAGCTGGCGAAGAACTTCGCCGAGGTCGCGGACACGTCGCTGGCCGGCTGGAAGGGTGACGCCGGCGACGCCGCGCGCACGTCGCTCGGCGAGTTCGCCCACGGCATCGGCGGGGTCTCCGCGAAGTCCGGCGACATGGCGCAGATGCTGCAGCTGGGCAGCATGCTGATGAGCTTCATCGAGGACCTGATCAAGGCGATCCTCACCGAGCTGGTCACGTGGCTGATCATGATCTGGATCCCGGCGCTGGCGGCCGCGGTGCCGTCCTGCGGAGCGTCGGTCGCGACCGCGGGCACGGCGTCGGAGGTCAAGCTCGGCACGACCGCCGCGAAGACGACCAAGAAGGTCTCGAAGGTCCGCGAGCTGCTGCAGAAGATCCTCGACTGGCTGCAGAAGATGAAGGCCAAACTGGCCGCGACGAAGCTGGGCAAGATCTTCACCGAAGGCAAAACCGCGGGCAAGCTGAAGGAGCTCGCCGACAGCAACGCGGGGAAGAGCATGGTGGACAAGCTCAAGGGTGCCGAGGGGATGATCGGCAAACGGGCCGGCGAGAACGCGCTGTCCGAGATCGCGAAGAAGGGCGGCGAGGCGGCGGCCAAGGGCGTCTTCGGCTTCAACCCGGCCAAGCCCGGCGACAACCCGGCGAAGACGCTGAACGACCACCTCGGCAAGCTCAACAGCCACGTCAAGAACGCCAAGAAGGCGAGCGACTACGGCGAGACCGGCCGGACCCAATCCGACGAAGAAACCCGTGAGGACCTGGACTTCTGATGATCCTGGCACTGGTGATCGTCCTGATCGTGGCCGGGTTCGCGGCCGCGGCCGCGCTCTGGTGGCGCTCGCACACGAAGTACGTCGAGGGCCGCCGGGAGCACTGGTTCAAGGCCTTCGCGGCCGAGCGCGGCGGCACGTTCCACAGCGGCGTCGCCGGCGACGCGAACCCGGCGCCGACGTTCGGGGTCATCCACCCGACCGGGCTTCCGCTGGCCGGCAGCGACCACAAGTCGTGGGTCGAGTTCCGCCACGGCGACCGGCCGGTGATCGCCGTCGACGGTCAAGAGCCGTACCGGCACTTCGACGACCACACGTACTTCCGTGACATCCACGTCACGCAGGTGCGGGTGCCGCCGTGCCCGGAGCTGCGGATCGTGCCGGGGCAGGGCGTGACGATGCCGACGGACCCGCGGCTGGCGGCCGAGCTGTCCCGGTGGCTGGCGGCGAACCCGCGGTTCGGGCAGCGGGACGTCGTCGTGGAGCACGGGTCCGCCCGCACCTGGGGTCAGGGCTGCGCGACCAGGCAGAACATCGTGGCCGAGGCCGGCTACCTGGCCGACCTGGCCGACCGGCTGCCCGCGACGCTGTGGAGCGTCAGCGGCGGCGCGTCGTGAGGTGGGTCAAGCCCGCCGACAGCGCGAACACCAGGCCCAGACCCACGATGTAAGGCCCGGCCAGCAGGGCGAACCCCGCGCCGATGTTGGCGTCGGCCTGCTCGTCGGACCGGAAGCCGAGCGCGCCCACCGACAGCAGGACCGCACCCACCGTGATCAGCAGGACGGCCACCACTGTCAGGCGCTTCGTGATCGTCGTCATACCTTCATGGTGCCCGGGGCCCGGCCAATTCGCTGGACAGCGACCCCAGGATGAGGACGTGAACTGGAAGATCACCCAGATTGACATCGCTCACCCTGACGCCGTCGCGATCATGCGCGAGTACATGGACGAAGTCGCTTCGCGCTACTACGGGCGTCCGATCACCGAAGCCGAGCTCACGCGGTACGTCGCCGAGGAGCCCGGGACCGACCTGATGGCGCCCACCGGGGCGTTCCTCGTCGGGTACCGCGACGGCGAGGTCGCGGGCTGCGCGGGGACCCGCGTCGTCGCGCCGGGGATCAGCGAGCTGACGAAGGTGTTCGTCAAGCCGGCCCACCGCGGGACCGCGGGCGGACCCGTGCTGGTGGCGGCCGCCGAGGACGCGGCCCGGCGGCTCGGCTCGGACCTCATGCGGCTCGACACCCGCCACGACCTCGTCGAGGCCCGCGCGCTCTACGCGAAGCTCGGCTACGACGAGGTCGAACCCTTCAACAACAGGCAGTTCGCCGAGCACTGGTTCGCGAAGACCCTCAGCTGACGCAGGCGGCGACTTCCGCCGGGCGGCGACTTCCGCGCGGTCACCACGCGCCCGCCGAGGGAGATGCGGCACTCCCCTGCCCGAACGGCGGCCCCTCGGGAGAGGGGCCGCCGGAGGGTCAGAAGGAGGGCAGGATCTTGCCCGGCACGCCGTTGATCGACTGGATCAGGCCGAGCACCGGGACGCCGAGCGGCGCGAACGTCCAGATGTTGTTCAGGCCACTGGTGTCCGGCTCGTCGACCACGACAACGCCGGGGGTGTCGGCGGCCAGCGCGGGCGCCGCCGCGCCGAACAGGGCCGCACCGGTGAGGATCGCGACAGCGAGGGTCTTCTTCATGGGTTCTCTGCCTTTCAGGAAACAGCGGTGATGAGGTCGAAGACGGGCGCGAGCAGGTCGACCGGCTGGCCGATCGGCCCGAGCACGCTGCCGAGGTCGACGCCGGGCACCAGCCAGACGGAACCGTCCGTCGGGTCGGCCGAGGCGACCCCGGCGGCCAGGCCGGTGAACGCCGTCGCCGCGACGAGCGGCAGCAGCACGCGGGCAGCAAGACGCTTCATGCTTTTCCTTTCCTTACAGGGGTTTCAGCGGAGAACCGACGTGATGGGCACGATGGTTCCGTCGGGGACCCACTGGCCCGCGTAGTCGCGGTCCATCACCATTCCGGTGGCGTGGGGTTCGGTGGGGTACATCGGCATGGCGTTGACCTGGGCGGCGGCGAAGATCTGCACCTCCCCCGCCGAACGGTCCGCGCCCAGCCAGCTCCGGAAGCCGCCGAGCGTCGGGCTTTCGCCGCCGAAGCGGTCGCCGACCGCGACGGCGTACCCGACCGCGGTCGCGTCCCGGGGGTCGAAGCGCAGCGGCAGCGACGCGCTCGCGACCGCGTTGACGATCGGCCCGTTCAGCAGCCACGGCGCCAGGTAGAGCCCGTACTGGTGCATCGGCTCCAGCCGTTGCAGCTCGGCGGCCCGCGTCATCGCCGTGTACCCCGCGGCCCAGCCCGAGACGACGACGAGCGCGGTGTCGGGCCCGGCGTCCGATCGCACGGCCAGTCCGGTGCGCGATGCCGTGTCCCGCACCAGCTTCGCCGCCGCGGCTCCGCGTGGGGAGTCGTCCTCCACCAGCGTGATCGCGGACGGCTTCCGCCCGGCGAGGAACTCGACGAGCTTGACCAGCGCACCGCTGTCCTCCGGCGTCAGTGCGTCGGACGGGCACGCCGTCAGCACGTCGGAGCGGCCGGCGACCAGGCCGCCGAGGGCCGCCGACGCGCATTCCGGCGCGTCCGCCTCGGTGATCGACGGACCGGGCGCACTGCCCGCGTCGACCTCGACGACCGTCGTCGCGTCACCGCGGCGGATCTCGAGGTCGCTGCGGCCGGGCGGCAGGTCGACGTCGGCCCACGTGCCCTCGGCGCCGGGCCGCGCGACGGCCTTCGTGACCAGCCCGCCGGCCCCGACGGACAGGTCGTCGCCCGCGCCGGGCGGGAAGTGGACGACGTTGCGCCCCGGCCGCTGCGGGCTGACCAGCACGGGGAACCCGGCCTCGTCGGCCAGCAGCGGCACGCCGGGCACGGGCAGCGGCGGTGGTGCCGGGATCGCGCCGAGCGCGCTCCACGCGACGAACCCGAGCGCGACCGCGGCCGCGCCGAACCGGTAGGCGCGGCCCCGGAAAACCCCGGCGAGCACGCTCACGACGACCGGCAGCACCACGACCGCGAGCACCGCGAGCCCGAAGAGCGTCGTGTACAGCCGCCGGTCGAACCCGAGGCCGGACAAGCCGAACCGGACGGCGCCGGCCAGGACCAGCAGGCCGCCGAGGGTGAGCGCGAGGGGCCCGGGCCGGACGGCCGCCGTCGTCACCGGCCCGAGCAGCGCGAAGCCGAACCACACGGCCGCCCCGGCGACGAAGACCGTGTCGATCGCGAACTCGACGCCGGTGCCGCCGAGCGACGTCTCCAGCACGACGAGCACCAGCAGCGCGGCCGATGTCCAGCGGGTCGCGCGAGGGAGGACCGGCACCGCCACCGCGAGCACGACGTGGATCGCCAGGGCGACCACGTTGACGTCGACGGCGAAGGCCGACACCACGGCGAGCAGCGCCGAAACCCCGCCGAGGACGTACAGCGTGCGCGGCGGGCGCCGCCCCGGCGGGCGCAGGAGGCCGCCGCCGGCGAGGAAAGCCGTGGAAAGCAAGAGGGCCAGCCGGAGGACCAGCGCCAGTATGTCCACAGTGGACGAGCCGGTGGGCGCGGCGTGGGAGTGATCCATCGGAACCTTCCGGGGAGGAGACGGGCGGGGCCGCGGGCGACCCCGCCCGCGTCGGCTACTTGATGTCCGCGTCCGCGACCACGAACAGCTCGGAGTGCGGCTTGGCGTTGCCGAAGTCCCCGTGCGGCCACGACTTGCGGTTGAAGTTGATGCCGACCTGGCCGGTGAACTCGTCCCGGAAGTCCGAGTCCACCGCGACCTTCCCGTCCGGGCCGAGGTTCAGCAGGTTGACCTTGTGGTCACCGTCCAAACCGGACCGCGCGACGAAGTAGTTCGACACCGCGAGGTGCTGCGGCGTCGTGGTTTCGCGGTAGAAACCGTCGCTGCCGAGCGCCCAGTTGTCGTAGGCGCCCCAGTGCGGGCCCGCGCCCGGCGTGCCGGGGTTGATCGGGGCCGCGCCGACGACGGTCGGCAGGTCGCCGCCCCCGCCCTGCTGCGCCTTCGCCTTGGTGTCGACCCGGCCCTGGATGTCCTCGATCCGGTCACCGGCGTTGACCAGCTTCTGGATGTCGAGGACGTAGACGCCGCCGGTGGTGCCGGGGTCGTCGGCCGAGAGGGTGCCCTTCTGCCGCCCGACGATCGCGCGGTAGAGGTACTTGTCGTCCGGGCTGGTCTGGATCCAGCCGCCGTTGGAGCTGGCGCCGTTCGAGTCGTTGTTCGCGTAGATCGACTTGTTGGCCGCGCCGTCGTCGAACACCTCGATCCAGTGCGGCTCGGCCGCGGTGATGTCCGGCGTGTAGAACACCGCGCCGCCCTGCATGGTCTGGGCGAACGCGCCCTTGTGGCCCGGCAAGTTGGTCACCGTGGTCTCCATGACCGCGCGGCTCTCGGCGTGCAGCGGGTCGGCGGGATCGGCGCGCGGGCCGTCCTGCAGGTACGACACCGACTTCAGCTTCGGGTGGTTGCGGTCGGCGATGTCCCAGGTCCGCACGGTCGGCCGGCGCAGGTACGGCGACGGCTGCTTCACCGGGTCGAGGATGATGTTGCGCGGCTCGGCGTAGTCGCTCGTGACGAGCGTGTTCAGGTCCTCGCGGGCCTGGATGCCGTGCGGGTTGGCGCACGTCGGCTTGCCCAGCTGCGGCAGGTTGTCGCAGAGCTTCTGGTTGTCGCCCTGCGGGGTCGCCGCCGGGGACTCGGACAGGACTTCGGCGTTCTTCCCGAAGTGGACGACTTCGCCGGGGCTGCCCGCGAAGCCGTTGCCGATCTGGGTGGAGCCGTCGGCGTACGAGTGCGGGCCGGGCACGACCGGGCCGCCCATGTACGTGCCGTACGCGGTGCCGTCCTTGAGCACCCAGTAGGCGTCGGGGACCGAGCCGCCGAGCGTGTTCGTCGGCAGGCTGACGCCCTTGAGCTTGAGCTGCGGCAACGCGCTGACGTCGAAGGCGTACGTCGCGGCGGCGAACAGCGCGCCGGCGTAGACGGTGTCGCCCTGGTGCCACACGTACTGCATGTGGTGCGGCTCGTTCTCGACCAGCGGGCCGACGGTGGCGGTGTTGACGACCTTGCCGTACGTCGGCGACCCCTGCGTCGCGTCGATCACGGCCAGGAAGTCCGGGCCGGGCAAGGCGTTCTTGATCTTGTTGAGCCCGCCGCCGAGCGTGCCCGGCAGGTTCTTGACGTCCTTGACGAGCGTGTCGGCGATGTTCTCGTCACCGGCCCAGACGAGCAGCCACTTCTTCGGCGTGCCGCTCTCCGCACGCGCGAGATCCTTCGACACCAGGTGGTTCTGCACCCAGTACTGCTTGCCGTCGGACGCGGTCTTCGTGTCGGTGACGGTCTGGACGTCGGCGTAGGCGCCGGTGGACGAGCCGGTGTACGTGACCGCGCCGGCCGCGAGGGCGAGTGCCGCGGCGCCGGTCACCACCCTTCGCCACCGGCCCGGACGCGACGGAGTTGATCGCATGGTTCTCCCTGTTCTTCACGGATGGAAACCGTGGGGACATTCGCGCCAAGCGGGCAAAGGGTCCAGCCGTGATCAAAGAATGAGAACTGCCACGAACGGGTTAATCTCCCACTGGTCGAGCCGACTTGACGAGGCTCACTAGGCCGAATGGGTGGGCATCGCGTCTAGACCAACCGGGCGTGTCACGGTTGGTCACAATGGCGCAGCCCCGGCGCCTGAACGCCGGGGCTGCTGGTTATCGATTCGTTATGAAGTGCCGGGAACTCCAGTCAGAGTTTGCCGCCGCAGTCCGAGCAGAACAGGGCGCCGGGCTTGTTGCCCTCGCTCCCGCAGCCGCCGCAGCGGACCTTGAGCGCCAGCGAAGTCCCGCACGACGAGCAGAACTTCCCGCCGTCGGCCTTCAGGCCACAGCCCGGGCAGGTGACCTTCGCCCGGGTGTCGAGGTCGAGATCGGACGTCCAGTCCTTGTCACGGGCCTTGTCCCAGATCTGGTCGCGCTGGGCCGACGCCTGCGCGCGCGAGATCTCCTCGGCGACGCTCGGCGAGCAGCGCAGGCACTGGCCGATCTCCTCGTTCCAGCACTGGTCGTGGCACATCCAGTCGCCGCAGCCGCGGCACTGGCGGAAGCTCGGGGTGATCTCCTTGACCGCGGCGGCCAGTGCGCGGTCCTTGGCCGGCGAGTTGGTCGCGCGGTCGTAGCGCCACTGGTCGGCCGAGTTGCTCAGGTCTCGCAGCGTCCCGCCGAAGAACGAGCCGACCGTGCGAAGCACACTTCGCCCGGTTTCCATGTTGTCGCGCGCGAAAGCGGACCGATAGCCGTTGCCGCAGCGCTCGCAGCGGAATTCGAACTGGTACCCCTGCGTGTTCGAGAGGTCCGAGAAGTTGTCCGTGAAGGGCACAGAGTCAGCCACGGCCCATCTTCGCCAGTGCACCGCGCACCCGGCGACGAGAGATTTGCCGACAACGACCCGGCTACCGGCCGTTACGAGGGACGAGCAGCACCAGCGGGAGCAGGGCCAGCACCCCGCCGACGACCACGACGAGCCCGTACCCGCCGCCGGCGAACAGCTGCCCGGAGCCCAGCCCGGCCAGCGCGGACGCCGACCACACGACGGCGTCGACGGTCCCCTGCACCCGGCTGCGCGTCTCCGGGGCGAAATCGCGGCTGAGCTGCGCGCTGCCGCCGACGAACACCAGGTTCCAGCCGTACCCCAGCAGGAACAACGCGACCGGCAGGCCGGACGTGTGCGCGGTCGGTGCCGCCAGCGCGGTCGCCGTCGACAGCGCCAGGACCCCGAGACCCGCGTTGATCGTGACGCCCGGGCCCCAGCGGTCGGCGATCCGGCCGGACAGCGGCGCCAGCGCGAACATGCCGAACAGGTGCGCGCTCAGCACCCAGCCGACGACGTCGAGACCGTGGCCGTGGTCCTCCAGCTGCAACGGCGTCATCGTCATCACCGCGACCATCGTGAGCTGCGCGGCGACCATCGCGACCAGCGGCCGCGCGACGCCGGTCGCGCGCACCGGCGCCGTCACCGGCTTTTCCCGCGGGGGCGGGACGTGCCGCGGCAGGAACGCGGCCGCCAGTGCCGCGCCCGCCGTGGCCAGCACCGCGACGGCGACCGGCCCGGACAGCGACGGCCAGCCGAAGCGCGTGGCGAGGTCGGCCGCCGGTGCCATCAGCGCCGGCCCGGCGAGTGCCCCGATCGTCCCGGCCCAGACGACGTTCGACAGCGCGCGGCCCCGGCGTTCCTCCGGGTACAGGTCCGCGGCCAGGTAGCGCGACAGCTGCGCGCCGCCGTTGCCGAGGCCGACCAGCAGGATGCCGAGCAGGAGCGGCACCAGTGAAGTCGTCAGCGCGCCGGCGAACGCGACCAGCGCACCGGCCGCGGCGACCCCGTACCCGGCGGCCAGCACGCGACGGCGGCCGTGGGCCGGCAGCAGCAGTCCCGCGCCGAGCGCGCCGGCGGCCGTGCCGAGCACGTTCGCGACGCTCGGTAGCCCGCTCCAGCCCGGTCCGCTGCCCGCGGCGACGATCAGCGTCGCCGCGGTGCTCAGCCCGACCGTGGCCGTGTTGAGCAGCGCGACGCCCGCGAACAGCGCGCCCATCGACCGGGTCCGGCCGGTCACCGTCGAAGTCCCCATGACCAGCAACTTTAGGAACTCCCGGCGATCTTTCGAAGGGCTGGACGACGGCAAATCCGTCGCCACGGCCGCTCTTCGGAAGGAAGATGGGGCCCATGACCTTCCGTTCGGAAAAGCCGCTGGACGACGTCGACTGGCGGCTGCTGGACCTGCTGCAGTCCGACGGGCGCCTGTCGTTCAAGGAGCTGGGCCGGCGGATCAACCTCTCGGCGCCGGCGGTGGCCGAGCGCGTGCGGCGGCTGGAGGAGACCGGGGTGATCACCGGCTACCGCGCGCAGGTCGACGCGCGGCGCGCGGGTCAGCCCCTGCAGGCGTTCGTCGAGATGCGCTGCGCGCTGAGCAGCTGCCTGCTGAAGACGTCGAAGTCCGAGGACTACCCGGAAGTCGTCGAGATCCACCGCCTGTCCGGCGACCACTGCACGATGCTCAAGATCCGGGCGGCCTCGCTCGAACACTTCGAGGGTCTGCTGGAGCGGCTCGGCAAGCACGGCGAGCTGCGGTCGTCGGTGGTGCTGTCGACGCAGTTCGAGGGACGGCCGGTGCAGCCGCCCACGGACGACTTCCTGCGCGCGACCACCTCCGAAGGGTGGTCCTGACCGGTTGGCGGCTGTTTGCCCGGCCTCCGGCTGATAAACGAGGGAGATGCCGATCTTCCGAGCGCTGGCCGTCACCCTCACCGCGGTGGCCGCCCTCGCCGTCCCCAGCACCGCCCAGGCCGCACCGCCGGCCGCGCCCGCCGAGTTCGTCGCGCTCTCCGACGTCGCCCCGTCGATCCTGCAGGACATCCGCTACGCCACCCCGCACAACTTCGTCGGGCAGCGCATCGACGGCTACCTCGAACCCACCTGCATCCTGACCCGGCAGGCCGCTTCGGGACTTCGCCAAGCGCAGGCGAAGTTGCTCAGGCAGGGCTACACGCTCAAGGTCTACGACTGCTACCGCCCGCAGCGCGCGGTCGACCACTTCGTGCGGTGGGCGAAGGACCTCGCCGACGAGAAGATGAAGGCGGAGTTCTACCCGAACGTCGCCAAGGACCGGCTGTTCGAGGACGGGTACATCGCCGAGAAGTCCGGGCACAGCCGCGGCAGCACGATGGACCTCACGGTCGTGAAGCTCCCGCCGCGGTTCCAGCGGCCGTACTTCCCCGGTGAGCCGCTCAAGCCGTGCTTCGCGCCGCGGAACCAGCGCTTCCCCGACAACATGGTCGACATGGGCACCGGCTACGACTGCTTCGACCCGCTCGCCCACACCGACAACCCGGCGATCACCGGTGTCGCGCGGCAGAACCGCGACCTGCTGCGCGGCACCATGATCGCCGCCGGCTTCCACAACCTGCCCGAGGAGTGGTGGCACTACACGCTCGACAACGAGCCGTTCCCGGACACCTACTTCGACTTCCCCGTGTCGCGGTGCAGCCTGCGCTGAAACGAAAGCGCCCCCGGTCCTTTGTGGACCGGGGGCGCTTCACGGTGTTCGTCAGGCCGCGTTCCGGCGCCGGCGCGAGCCGATCACCAGTCCACCGCCGAGACCCAAGGCCGCCAGTGCGAGCACGCCGAGCCCGAAGGCGTCGACGCCGGTGGAGGCGAGGCCACCGCCTGTGCTTTCACCGCCGCCGGAACCACCCGCCGCACCAGTGGTGGACGTCGGGGCACCGGGCGCGCAGTCCGCGGGGTTGACGGGCACGGTCGGCAAGGGTGCGTCACCCTCCTCGACGTCGATCCCGACCCGGCCGTCCTGGCCACCCCAGACGTCGATCGAGGTCGGGTTCTCGTACTTGACCTTCCAACCCGCCGGCGGCAGGAGGTAGAGCTGGTACGCGGGGCCGGGCGCCACGTCGTGGAATTCGAAGTGCCCCTTCGCATCGGTCGTCTGCTCGCCGGTGACCGGGCAGTGCTGGTCGGAGACGAGCACGACCTTGACCCCGGCCAGCCCCTCGCCCGGACCGTGGGTGACGTCACCGACGACGGAGCCCTTGGCGCCGGGCACCGCGGCGTGGTCGTCGGCCTCCGCGTGGTTCTCGATGTCGACCTCGTAGTACCCGAAGTCGCAGGCCGCGATGACGAGACCGCGGTTGAACGCGGCCTTCGGCACCGTGTCCGTGACATCGAAGGTGCGGGTCTCACCGGGGGCGATCGTCACCCCACGCGAATAGACCAGGTCACCCCAGCCGGGCCCGGTGCCCTGCAGGACGTAGTCGCTCCCGACCCGGTTGCACTCGGCCACGACGCCCCGCATCGGGACCGAGCCGGAGTTCGACAGCGTCACGGTGAGGTGCGCCAGGTCGCCGACCTGGTAGCTGTCCTGGGTGAAGGCCATCGACGCCTTGAGCGCACCGTTCAACGGCGGCGCCCCGCGGACCAGCAGGTCCTCCGAATCCGGCGTGATCCGAACGGTCTGCCACGGGATCAGCCACCCGTCGACGACCTCGCCGCCGAGGTAGTAGTCCCCGGCCGAGACGTCGAAGCCGAACTTCCCGGCGGCGTCGCTCGTGGCGGTGTAGGTGCCGCTGCCGTGGGCGTACCGCAAGGTGAGCTTGGCGCCGGCCAGCTGCTCACCGCTGTCGAACGACCCGTTGCCGTTCTTGTCCCCGTACACGGTCCCCGTCGCGCGACCGGACACCTTCGTCACCGGGACGCTGAAGCTGAACGACTGGCTGGCGCTGGAACCGGACCCGTCGAACAGGACCCCCCGCACGACCGCGGTGTGCTGGTCGAGGTCCCGGACCTTGCCGGAGACCTTCAGCTCGAAAGCCTCCTCGGGTTCGAGCGTCACGCCCGGCGCACTCGCGAGCGGACCCCAGCCGCCGTACGGCACGGCCAGGTCGGTCGGGTCGAGACTCTGCTGGTAGATCGTGAGGCCGGTCGCGCGGGTCGCGCCGTTCTTCAGCTTGAGCGTGAAGGTCACGTCTTCGTCGGTCCCGTATGAAGGCTTGTCGAAATCGACCGAGACCGCGACCTGCGCCCGCTCCGCCTTCGGTTCGACCACCGCCGGCTTGCTGTCCGGCGCCGGCTCGCTTTCCGGTGCCGTGGGCGTCGGCACGGCCGAGCTGCTCGACGGTGCCTCCGACGTCGCGACCGACGTCGGTGCCGGCTCATCTTCCGCGCCTGCCGGTGTGGCGAACACGCCGGTCAGCAAGGCCGCGGCGGCGAGCACGGCGAAAGAACGCGCGACAGATCTCGCGCTTCTGGATTTGTTCACGAACAGTCACCCCTGAATACCCGTTGGAAACGCGCAAAGCCCCCGAACCGCGTGAACCTCGTCAATCTAGCGGGGTGCGCAACCGTTTGGGGTGACGGTTGGGAAACGGGAAAGGCCCCCGCCGGAAACCCGGCGAGGGCCTTTCCCGTTGAGCGGGACTCGGTCAGCGGAAGTCGCGGCCGAAGTCGTAGTCGTCCAGCGGAACCGCGGCACCGGTACCCGTACCGAACACGTCCGGGGTGTAGTAACCGTCGTCGTAGGACGGGATCGCGTAAGCGGCGACCCGCGCCTCCTCGGTCGGCTGCACCTGGATGTTGCGGTACTTGTTGATGCCCGTACCGGCCGGGATCAGCTTACCGATGATCACGTTCTCCTTGAGGCCCACGAGCCGGTCCGAACGGCCGTTGATGGCCGCGTCGGTCAGCACTCGCGTGGTCTCCTGGAACGACGCCGCCGACAGCCACGAGTCCGTGGTGAGCGACGCCTTCGTGATGCCCATCAGCACCGGACGACCCGAAGCCGGCTCGCCGCCTTCGGACACCGTCGAGCGGTTGCGCGCCTCGAACTTGGTCCGCTCGGGCAGCTCGCCCGGCAGGAAGTCCGTGCCACCCGAGTCGATGACCGTCACGCGGCGCAGCATCTGCCGCACGATGACCTCGATGTGCTTGTCGTGGATCGACACACCCTGGGCCCGGTACACCTTCTGGACCTCGTCGGTGAGGTGCATCTGCGCCTCACGCGGGCCCATCACGCGCAGGACCTCGTGCGGGTCCGGGGTGCCCTCGAGCAGCTGCTGCCCGACGTTGACGTGGTCACCGTCGCCCAGCGGGCCGTTCGGGGTGTTCGCGAGCCGCTGACGCTTGGACAGCTTGTCGAAGACGATCTCTTCGCCGCCGTCGTCCGGGATCAGCGTGATCTTCCAGAACCGCTCGCTCTCCTCGATGCGCACGCGGCCATCGACGTCGGCGATCGGCGCCTTGCCCTTCGGGACACGGGCTTCGAAGAGCTCCTGCACACGGGGCAGACCGGTCGTGATGTCGTCACCGGCGACACCACCCTGGTGGAACGTACGCATCGTCAGCTGCGTACCCGGCTCACCGATCGACTGGGCCGCGACGATACCGACGGCCTCGCCGACGTCGACGAGCTGACCGGTCGCCATCGAGCGGCCGTAGCAGGTCGCGCAGATGCCGACGGCCGACTCGCAGGTCAGCACCGAGCGGACCTTGACCTTCGAGATGCCGCTGGAGAGCAGCTTGTCGAGGGCCGGGTCGCCGATGTCGTCGCCACCGTTCAGCACGACGTTGCCCTTGGCGTCCACCGCGTCCGTCGCGAGGTTCCGCGCGTACACGGAGGTCTCGACGTGCTGGTCGCGCAGGACCTTGCCGTCGCCGATGTCCTCGCCGATCGGCATCATGATGCCGCGGGTGGTGCCGCAGTCGATCTCGCGGACGATGACGTCCTGCGAGACGTCCACCAGACGACGGGTCAGGTAACCCGAGTCGGCGGTCCGCAGCGCCGTGTCCGCCAGGCCCTTCCGGGCACCGTGCGTCGCGATGAAGTACTCCGCCACCGACAGGCCTTCACGGAAGTTGGCCTTGATCGGGCGCGGGATGTACTCACCCTTCGGGTTCGACACCAGGCCACGCATGCCGGCCAGCGACCGGACCTGCGTCATGTTGCCCGCCGCGCCCGACTTCACGATCACCGCGATCGGGTTGTCGTCCGGCAGCGCCGTCTCCATGATCTTGTGGACCTCTTCGGTGGCCTGCGTCCACACCTTGACGAGCTCGTTGTTGCGCTCGGTGTGCGACAGCTGACCACGCTGGTAGCGCTTCTCCACCTGGGAGGCCTTGCCCTCGTACTCGTCGAGGATGGCGGCCTTGCCCACCGGGGTGAGCACGTCCGAGATGGCGATGGTGACACCCGAGCGGGTCGCCCAGTAGAAACCGGCGTCCTTCAGGCGGTCCAGGGTCTGCGCGACCTGGGTCATCGAGTACCGCTCGGCGAGGTCGTTCACGATCGCGGCCTGACGCTTCTTCGGCATCGGCTCGTTGATGAACGGGTAGTCCGCCGGCAGCAGCTCGTTGAACAGCACGCGGCCCAGGGTCGTCTCGGCCAGCCAGGTCTTGCCCGGCTCCCAGCCCTTCTCCGCGAGCGCCGCTTCGTCGGCCTTCGCCGGCTGACGGTCGGTGATGCGGATCTTGACCGGGGCGTGCAGGCCCAGTGCCTTGCGGTCGAAGGCCATGATGGCCTCGGCCGTCGACGAGTACGCGCCGCCCGCGCCCTCGGCCTTCTCGTTGAGGCGGGTCAGGTGGAACAGACCCGTCACCATGTCCAGTCGCGGCATGGCGAGCGGACGGCCCGACGCCGGCGAGAGGATGTTGTTCGCCGACAGCATCAGGATGCGGGCCTCGGCCTGCGCCTCCGCGGACAGCGGGAGGTGCACGGCCATCTGGTCACCGTCGAAGTCCGCGTTGAACGCCTCGCAGACCAGCGGGTGCAGCTGGATGGCCTTGCCTTCGACCAGCTGCGGCTCGAAGGCCTGGATGCCGAGGCGGTGCAGCGTCGGCGCGCGGTTCAGCATCACCGGGTGGCCGGTGATGACCTCTTCCAGCACGTCCCACACCTGCGGCCGCGAGCGCTCCACCATCCGCTTGGCGGACTTGATGTTCTGCGCGTGGTTCAGGTCGACCAGCCGCTTCATGACGAACGGCTTGAACAGCTCGAGCGCCATGTCCTTCGGCAGGCCGCACTGGTGCAGCTTCAGCTGCGGGCCGACGATGATGACCGAACGGCCCGAGTAGTCGACGCGCTTGCCGAGCAGGTTCTGGCGGAACCGGCCCTGCTTGCCCTTGAGGAGGTCGGACAGCGACTTCAGCGGCCGGTTGCCCGGGCCGGTGACCGGACGCCCGCGGCGGCCGTTGTCGAACAGCGCGTCGACGGCCTCCTGCAGCATCCGCTTCTCGTTGTTGACGATGATCTCGGGCGCGCCGAGGTCGATCAGCCGCTTGAGGCGGTTGTTGCGGTTGATCACGCGGCGGTACAGGTCGTTCAGGTCCGACGTCGCGAACCGGCCACCGTCGAGCTGCACCATCGGGCGCAGGTCCGGCGGGATGACCGGGACGGCGTCGAGCACCATGCCGCGCGGGTCGTTGCCGGTCGCCTGGAACGCGGCGACGACCTTGAGCCGCTTCAGCGCGCGGAGCTTCTTCTGCCCCTTGCCGTTGCGGATGGTGTCGCGCAGGTTGTCGGCCTCGGCGCTGACGTCGAACTCGGTGGCCAGCTTCTGGATGGCCTCCGCGCCCATGCCGCCGGTGAAGTACTCGCCGTAGCGGTCGACGAGCTCGCGGTAGAGCAGCTCGTCGGCGATCAGCTGGCGGGTGTCGAGCTTCGTGAAGGTCGTCCAGACCTCCTCGAGGCGGTCCAGCTCGCGACCGGCGCGGTCACGCAGCTGACGCATCTCGCGCTCGCCGCCTTCCTTGACCTTGCGGCGGACGTCGGACTTGGCGCCCTCCGCCTCCAGCTCGGCCAGGTCGGCTTCCAGCTTCTGCGCGCGGGTCTCGATGTCCGCGTCACGCTTGGTCTCGAGGTTCTTGCGCTCGACGCCGATCTCGTTCTCGAGGGTCGGCAGGTCGTTGTGGCGCAGCTCCGTGTTCACGCCCGTGATGACGTAAGCAGCGAAGTAGATGATCTTCTCGAGGTCCTTCGGCGCCAGGTCCAGCAGGTAGCCGAGGCGCGAGGGAACACCCTTGAAGTACCAGATGTGGGTGACCGGGGCGGCCAGCTCGATGTGGCCCATCCGCTCACGGCGCACCTTGGCGCGAGTCACCTCGACGCCGCAGCGCTCACAGATGATGCCCTTGAAGCGGACGCGCTTGTACTTGCCGCAGTAGCACTCCCAGTCCCGGGTCGGACCGAAGATCTTCTCGCAGAAGAGGCCGTCCTTCTCGGGCTTGAGCGTCCGGTAGTTGATGGTCTCCGGCTTCTTGACCTCGCCGAACGACCACTGACGGATGTCGTCGGCCGTGGCGAGACCAATGCGGAGCTCATCGAAAAAGTTGACGTCCAGCACGTCTAGATCCCCTTGGGGTTGTTTCGGCTAGAGAGGGGGTGGCGGGCGAGCCGGGGCCTGCGGGAGGCCGGCCCCGGCTCAGCTCGCGATCAGTGCACGACGTCGTCCACCGAGGGCGACTCGTTGCGGGACAGGTTGATGCCGAGGTTCGCCGCGGCGCGCTCGAGGTCCTCGTCGTCGGAGTCGCGCATCTCGATCGCCGCGCCGTCGCTGGAGAGCACCTCGACGTTGAGGCACAGCGACTGGAGCTCCTTGAGGAGCACCTTGAACGACTCCGGGATGCCCGGCTCGGGGATGTTCTCCCCCTTGACGATGGCCTCGTACACCTTGACGCGGCCGACCACGTCGTCCGACTTGATCGTCAGCAGCTCCTGCAGCGTGTAGGCAGCGCCGTACGCCTGCATCGCCCAGCACTCCATCTCACCGAAGCGCTGGCCACCGAACTGCGCCTTACCACCCAGCGGCTGCTGCGTGATCATCGAGTACGGGCCGGTGGAGCGGGCGTGGATCTTGTCGTCGACCAGGTGGTGGAGCTTCAGGATGTACATGTAGCCCACCGCGACCGGGTACGGGTACGGCTCGCCGGAGCGGCCGTCCAGCAGGGTCGCCTTGCCGTTCTCCTTGACCATGCGCTCGCCGTCGCGGTTCGGCTTGGTCGCCCCGAGCAGCCCGGTGAGCTCCTCTTCCTTCGCGCCGTCGAACACCGGGGTCGCGGTGTTCGTGCCGGGCGCGACGTCGTAGAGCTCCTCGGACAGGTTGGCCGCCCAGTCCGGGTTGCCCTCGATCGTCCAGCCCTGCGAGGCCAGCCAGCCCAGGTGCAGCTCGAGGATCTGGCCGATGTTCATCCGTCGCGGCACACCGTGCGTGTTCAGGATGATGTCGACCGGGGTGCCGTCCTCCATGAACGGCATGTCCTCGACCGGCAGGATCTTGCCGATGACGCCCTTGTTGCCGTGGCGGCCGGCGAGCTTGTCGCCCGGCTGGATCTTGCGCTTCTGGGCCACGTAGACGCGGACCAGCTCGTTGACGCCCGGGGGCAGCTCGTCGTCGTCCTCGCGCGAGAACACGCGGATGCCGATGACCTTGCCGGTCTCGCCGTGCGGCACCTTCAGCGAGGTGTCGCGGACTTCGCGGGCCTTCTCGCCGAAGATCGCGCGGAGCAGGCGCTCTTCCGGCGTCAGCTCGGTCTCGCCCTTCGGCGTGACCTTGCCGACCAGGATGTCGCCGTCGCGGACCTCGGCACCGATGCGGATGATGCCGCGCTCGTCGAGGTCGGCCAGGACCTCCTCGGAGACGTTCGGGATGTCCCGGGTGATCTCCTCGGCGCCCAGCTTCGTGTCGCGGGCGTCGATCTCGTGCTCCTCGATGTGGATCGACGTCAAGACGTCGTCCTGCACCAGGCGCTCCGAGAGGATGATCGCGTCCTCGTAGTTGTGGCCCTCCCACGGCATGACCGCGACGAGCAGGTTCTTGCCGAGCGCCATCTCACCGTTCTCGGTGGACGGGCCGTCGGCGATGACCTGACCCTGCTCGACCCGGTCGCCCTCGTTGACGATCGGGCGGTGGTTGAAGCAGGTGCCGTGGTTCGAGCGGCGGAACTTGTACAGTCCGTAGCTCTTCCGCGTGCCGTCGTCGTGCATGATCGTGATCAGGTCGGCCGAGAGCTCCTCGACGATGCCGGACTGCTCGGCGACGAGCACGTCACCGGCGTCGACCGCGGCGCGCAGCTCCACACCCGTGCCCACGTACGGGGCCTGGTTGCGCAGCAGCGGCACGGCCTGGCGCTGCATGTTCGCACCCATCAGGGCGCGGTTCGCGTCGTCGTGCTCGAGGAACGGGATCATCGCCGTCGCGACCGAGACCATCTGCCGCGGCGAGACGTCCATGTAGTCGATGTCGAGCGGGTCGATCAGCTCGACCTCGCCACCCTTGCGGCGGGCCATGACCCGGTCTTCGACGAAGGTGCCGTCGTCCGAGATCGGCGCGTTGGCCTGGGCCTTGACGTACCGGTCCTCTTCGTCCGCGGTCAGGTAGTCGACCTGGTCGGTGACCCGGCCCTCGACGACCTTGCGGTACGGCGTCTCGATGAAGCCGAACGGGTTGACCCGCGCGTAGGAGCAGAGCGAGCCGATCAGGCCGATGTTCGGGCCTTCCGGCGTCTCGATCGGGCACATCCGGCCGTAGTGCGACGGGTGGACGTCCCGGACCTCCATGCCGGCGCGCTCACGGGACAGACCACCCGGGCCGAGGGCCGACAGACGACGCTTGTGCGTCAGGCCCGACAGCGGGTTGTTCTGGTCCATGAACTGCGACAGCTGCGAGGTGCCGAAGAACTCCTTGATCGCCGCGCCGATCGGGCGGATGTTGATCAGAGTCTGCGGGGTGATCGCCTCGACGTCCTGCGTGGTCATGCGCTCACGCACGACGCGCTCGGTGCGCGACAGGCCGACCCGGATCTGGTTCTGGATCAGCTCGCCCACGGTGCGCAGGCGACGGTTGCCGAAGTGGTCGATGTCGTCGGTCTCGACCGGGATCTCGGTGCCGTTCGCGCCGGTGACCTTGTCCTCGCCGGCGTGCAGCCGGACCAGGTACTCGATGGTCGTGACGATGTCCTCTTCGGTCAGCGTCCCGGTGTCGTACGGGGTGTCGAGGCCCAGCTTCTTGTTGACCTTGTACCGGCCGACCTTGGCCAGGTCGTAGCGCTTCGCCTTGAAGAACAGGTTCTCCAGCAGGGTCTGCGCGCTCTCCTTGGTGGGCGGTTCGCCCGGGCGCAGCTTGCGGTAGATGTCGAGCAGCGCCTCGTCGGTACCGGCGGTGTGGTCCTTCTCGAGGGTGGCCAGCAGCGTCTCCGAGAAGGAGAAGCGCTCGCGGATCGCCTCGGTGGTCCAGCCCAGCGCCTTCAGCAGCACGGTGACCGGCTGGCGGCGCTTGCGGTCGATGCGGACGCCGACGGTGTCGCGCTTGTCGACGTCGAACTCGAGCCACGCGCCGCGGCTCGGGATCACGCGGACGCTGAAGACGTCCTTGTCGGTCGTCTTGTCGACGTCCTTCGAGTAGTAGACGCCCGGCGAGCGGACCAGCTGGGACACGACGACACGCTCGGTGCCGTTGATGATGAACGTGCCCTTGTCGGTCATGACCGGGAAGTCGCCGAGGAAGACCGTCTGGCTCTTGATCTCGCCCGTGTTGTTGTTGACGAACTCGGCCGTCACGAACAGCGGGGCGGCGTAGGTCATGTCCTTGTCCTTGCACTCCTCGATCGAGGCCTTGACCTCGTCGAAGCGCGGAGCGGAGAAGGACAGGGACATCGAACCGGAGAAGTCCTCGATCGGGGAGATCTCGTTCAGGACCTCTTCGAGGCCGCCGACCGGGTTTTCTTCACCTTCTTCGACACGGCGTTCGAACCACGCTTCGTCCCCGGTGAACCACTGGAACGACTGGATCTGGACGTCGAGCAGGTTGGGCGTGTTGAGCGGTTCGCGAATCTTTGCGAAGGAAACCCGCTTGGGCGCGCCGGGGATTCCCGTGGACTCCGAGCGAGATTCAGCCGAGGTGGTCGCAGCAGTGGCCTGGTTCGCGGGAGAGACTGCCAAGATGCGTCCTTCCGGGGACAATGAGCGGTGACGGCCGCCATAGCAACAGCTATCAGCGACTGTCAAGGGTGCCGTGTGCCCACTATCCTAACTACCGGCTCCGGGCAGCCTGAAAGAGGGCAGCGCAAAGAGGCAGTCTAGCCCGAACGGCGCGGTCTGTCCAGGGGGCGCTCCCGATGGGGCCCAGCCTGCCTCGCGACGTCTTCAGGTATGCCTCCAGGCGAGCCGGTTGTCCCTCCCGCAAGGGCCGCCGGTTTCGCCGTTCGGGAGTAAGCGTGAACCCACCGGGCCCGAGAGTCAAGATGCCACACGGGGGTCCCGCCGGTTGGCGCAGCGTGGAAGAGGTTCAGCGGAGCGTGAGCGGCCGTATAGTGTTCCAGTTACCGGCGAGTAGCGCCAGTAATAGGGGTTGGACCTGGGCGTTTACCCTGTTTCGACCCCGGCGCACCCTGTGTTCCAGGCCATTTCGGACGGCACCGGTTCCGCCGCGAACGGCGTGTCGCGGCGCTTCGAGTGACCGGGTGGACGCCGTCCCAGCGGCCCCAGGCGTCGCACGTGCCCCGCGCCCGACGACGTCCTCGCTGACGCCCTGGACGCCTCCATCGGCACCCGTCGGACCACCCCGGGCGGAGCGCGGCGCCACGGGCCGCTGAGCCCCGGACACAGCGGCGGCCCGCGACCCGATCGGGGTCACGGGCCGCGGCCGTCGAGAGCGCTACTTCGTCGGCGAGGGGGACGCCGGCGGGGCCGAGGACGCCGGCGCCTGGGTGGCCGCCGGGACCTTGGGCGCGTTGTAGGTGTCCATGTCGGTGATCTTCCACTTGTCACCCTGCAGCTGGGCGTTCAGGTGGAGCTGGGCGGTGCCCGCGGTCGTCTTCTTCGTGTCCGTGCGGGTCGAGGTCTGGTCGACGAAGACCATCACCTTCGCCAGGTCGCCGTTGAGCATGATCACCGCCGCGCGCGTCACCTTGCACGTCACGATCATCTTCTGGGCCGGCGCGAGCCGCTTCACCTCGCCCATCAGCGAGTTGTACTTGTTCTTGACGTCGTCGTTGGCGAGCAGGTCGTTCGCCGCGTCCTCGGTCTTCTTGATGTTGTTGAAGTCGTAGGAGAACAGCGCCTCGGCCGCCTTCGACACGGCGTCCTTGACCTGGGCCGTCTTCGCGACGTCCAGCAGCGCGGTGTTGCTGGTCGCCTGCGACACGGCGACCTCCTCGGACTTGAACCAGAACGCCAGGCCGCCCAGGACCAGCGCGACGAGCACCAGCGCGCCCGCGACGACGTACGGCCGCTGCGCCTTCGGGCCCGCGGGCTTCGCCGGCTCCTCCTCGTCGGCGACCGGGACCTCGGCGACGTCGGTCGGCTTCGCGATGCCCGTGTCGCGCTTCTTCCGCCGCGGCGCCGGCCGCGCGGGCGCCTCCTCGGCTTCGGGCTCGCCGGTGAGGGCGTCGACCTTGGCCTCGTCCTCGGTCTCGACCGCCGCGAACACCGCCGTGTCCTCGGCGGACGGCGCGGTGTCCAGCTGCCCGCTGGCGGCCTCGAACGACTCGGGCTTGGCGGCCGGCTTCGGCGCCGGACGCGGCGCGGGCCGGGGCCGCGGCTTCTTGGTCTCGGCCGGCGGCGACGGCACCGCGGGGAGCTGGCCGGTCCGCTCGGCGGCGGACTCGTCCGAGGCAGGCTTGCGCAGACCGGCCACGCGGGGCCGGCGCGACGGCGGGGTGCTGGGCTGGCGGCGGGAGGGGGGCACTGCTGCTCCTTCTGAAAGACGCTACTGGCCGGCCGCGACGAGCGGGACGCTGTCGATGCCGGACAGCTTCCAGTCGTCGCCCACGCGGGTCATCGACACCTCGAGGCGCAGCGGCTTCGCGCTGCTCTTGTCCCCCTGGGTGACGGTCGTGGCGATGGCGGCCAGGAAGCTGGCCTTGCCTTCGTGGTCGTCCAGCTCCTCGACGGCGATGTCCTGGACGTCCGTGGTGACCTTCGTCTTGGCGTCGGCGAGCGCCTTGCGGAACGTCGGCGCCGACTGGTCGATCTGCTGCGACATCTTGTCGTCCGACACGGACTTCTGCCGGGCGAAGAAGCCGTCCAGGTCCGTGTAGTCGACCTCGGTGTAGGCCTTCAGCGCGTTCGTGCCGGCCTTGACCACGGCCTCGCGCGAGGCCGCCAAGCCGGCGTTGTCGTCGTTCGCCGCCACCCACCACTGGACGCCGAAGATCGCCGCCGCGATCAGCGCGGCCAGTGCCAGCGCCGCGGCGCCGAGCACCAGGATCCGCGAAGACTCCTTCGGCGGCGTCCCGTCGGCCGCGGGCGCCGCTTCGGGCTCCTTCACCGCCACGTCGGCCGGCTCGTCCGCACTCATAGCACTCCAGGGTAGGTAACGGTCATCAAATCCACGTCAGGCCAGGCCGAGCAGCGAACCCAGGCTGGTCAGGCTGACGCCGGGGCTCCCGACGATGCCCGGCACACCCCGGGTGTCCCGCTCTTCGGCCAGCTCCTCCGCCGGCCGGTTGGCGTTCGCGTTGACGTCGCTCGAGGACGGCGCGACCGGCACCCCGCCGTACGGCGCGTTCTGCGCACCCCGGACGTTGATCGGGCTGCCCTTCGGTTCGGCACAGTACGCGTCCTCCTTCGCCGGCTTCGGCGAAGTGTCGGCTCCGGTGCGGTACTGCGAGTACGGCAGGTACCCCTTCGTGCACGCCGGCGGGTTGAAGAGGTTGAGCACCAGGCCGAGGTGCGCGGTGCCGTCGCCGGGCGCCACGCTGCTCGCCGCGCCGGCCAGCGCCGGGTAGGTGACCAGGCCCTGCTCGATGCCGTCGAGCCGGGTCACGGTCAGGTTGGCCGTGGTCAGCAGGTTCGCCGTCAGCGCGCCGAGGCCGGGCCCGGACTCCTTCAGCACCTGGCTGATCTGCGTCGCCACCTGCGGCGTGATGCCGATGAGCTTGCGCAGGTCGCCGTCGGAGTTCTTCAGGGTCCCGGTGAGCTCGTTGAGGCTCTTGCTGAACGACGCGAAGTTCTCGGCCTCGTCGTTCTGCGTGTCGAGCACCTTGCCGCCCTGGTCGAGCAGCTGGATCGTCTGCGGCAGGTACTCCTGCGCGGTCGCGGTGAAGCTGCGCGCGGTGTCGAGCAGCTTCTGCAGGTCGCCGCCGGTGCCGCGGAAGGCGTCGTAGGACTCGTCGACGACCGTGCGCAGCGAGTCGACCGGGACCGACGCGGCGAGCGTGTCGAGGTCGCCGATCAGCCGGTCGGTGCTGACCGGGGTGGTCGTCTTCGACGCCGGGATCACCGAGCCGCCCGCCAGGTACGGGCCCTTGTCGGCCTTCGGCTTGAGGTCGACGTACTGCTCACCGACCGCCGACCGGTTGGCGACGACCGCGTCGAGGTCCGCGGGCACCTGCGGTGCCGACGGGTCGATGTTCAGGTCGGCTTCGAGCCCGGTCGGGGTCAGCCGCATCTCGCCGACCCGGCCGATGTTGTAGCCGCGGTAGGTGACCTCGGCGTTGGTGAAGATGCCGCCCGACTCGTTGAGCTGCAGCTTCACCGTGTAGCCGTCGTTGCCGAAGACGGTGCCGAGCCCGGCGAACCGGATCAGCGCGTAGACGATCGCGACGATCGAAATGATCGCGAAGGCGACCAGCTGGAGTTTCGTCCGGCGTACCAGCATCAGCCCCCACCTCCCGGCAGGAGCCCGAAGAGGTTGCCGAGCCCCGGCTTCGACTGCCCGGACTGCGGCTGGCCGCTCTCCCCGGGGATCGGCAGCGGCGGGTTGCCCGACGCGCCTTCGGTACCGCCGGTCAGCCCGGCCAGCGGCAGCTGCCCGGACAGGATGTTCTGGCGGCTGTTGCCCAGGTTCTCGACGACCGTCTTCAGGTTCAGGTCCACCTTCGCGTACAGGTTGAAGTAGTCGCCCTTGACGCCGTTGACGGCCTGGTCGCTGAACGGGAACGTCAGCAGGATCTGCAGGGCCTTCGGCAGGTCGTTGCCCGCCTCGCCGAGCTTCTGCAGCGTCGGCGTCAGCGCCTTCAGGTCGGCGACGAGGTCCTTCTGCGAGCGGTTCACCGTGTCGGTGGCGACGCCGGAGAGGTTGTCCAGCGCCTGCAGCATCGTGACCAGCTGGCCGCGCTGCTGCTCCAGCACGCCGAGGCCGGGTCCGAGGTTGTCGACCGCGCCGACGAGCTTGTCCTTCTGGCCGTTCAGGGTCGAGGACAGCCGGTTCAGCCCGTCGATGGCCCGGGTGATGTTCCGCGACTGCTGGTCGAGGTTCGTGACCAGCTGGTTCGCGTTGTCCAGCAGCGCCTTGATGTCCGGCTCGCGGCCGGACGTGGCGTTGTTGAGCTCCTTGGTGATGGTGTTGAGCTGGTCGATGCCACCACCGTTGAGCAGCAGCGACAACGCACCGAGCAGCTCTTCGACCTCGACGCTGCGGTTGGTCCGGGCCAGCGGGATCGTCGCGTTGTCGGCGAGCTTGCCCTGGGCCTGGTCGTCGCCGGGCGAGGCCAGCTCGACGTACTTCTCACCGAGCAGGCTGGACTGCTTCACGTTGGCGATCGCGTTGGCCGGCAGCTTGATGCCGCCGTTGACCTTCAGCGTCACCAGCGCGTGCCAGCCGTCCTTGGTGAGCCCGACGTTCTCGACCCGGCCGACCGGCACCTCGTCGACCTTGACCCCGGCCTGCGGGGTCAGGTCGAGCACGTCCCGGAACTCGACGTTCACCGTGTACGGGTGGTCACCGAGGTCGGCGCCGCCGGGCAGCGGCAGGTCGTAGATGCCCTTGAAGGCGCAGCCCGAGAGAGCCAGCGCGGACACCGAAGACACCACTGTGAGTGCGCCGACCTTCAGTAGCTTCCTCACTGGCCACCTCCGTAGAGCTGCCCGGCGATGGGCAGCGGCAGCGGCGGCAGCTGGCCCGCCTGGAGCGCCTGGACCGTCTGCGCCACGGACGGCAGCGGGATCACCTTGTCGACGACGCCGGCGATGCCCTCGCAGGCGCTGCCCAGCACGTCGGGGATGCCCTTGCCGGCCTGCTTGAGCAGCCGGCAGATCATCACCAGCGGCGGCTGGGTCAGCTCGTTGAGGTTCGGCCGGGCGTCGAGCGTGCCCGCCGAGCCGTTGTAGGTGTTGACCAGGTTGCTCAGGCCGACCGGCGCGACGTCGAGGATCTCGGCGAGCGAGCTGCGCTGGTCGACGAGCACCTTGGTGATGCCGGCCAGCTTGTCCACGTTGGACTTGAGCCGCTCGTGGTTCTGGTCGATGAACGCCTGCACCGAGGTGAGCGTGGTGCCGAGCTGCTGGACGGTCGCGGCGAGGTTGTCCTTTTCGGACGCGAGGTAGCCGCTGACGTCGGCGAGCTGGCTCTCGAAGCTGCGGACCTGCTTGTCGCTGTCGGCCAGCGTCTGCGAGAACTTGCCGAGGTTCTCCACGGTGGAGAACAGGTCGTCCTTGTTGCCCGACAGCGTGCCGGCCGCCTGGCCGAGCTTGGTGATCGTGTCGTGCAGGGCCCGGCCGTTGCCGTCGACGTTGGCCGCCGCGGTGGTCAGCAGGTTCGACAGCGACCCGTTCTTGTTGGCGCCGTTCGGGCCGAGGGTCTCACTGACCCGGGCCAGGCTGGCCGCCAGCTGGTCGACCTCGAGGGGCACCTCGGTGCGGTCGAGGCCGATGACCGCGCCGTCGGAGATCCGCGGGCCGCCGGTGTAGGCCGGGGCGAGCTGGACGTAGCGGTCCGACACCAGCGACGGCGCCACGATGAGCGCCTTGGCGTCGGCCGGGACGGCGACCGAGCGGTCGTACTCGAACTCGACCTTCACCTGGTTGCCCATGGGCTGGATCTTGGTGACCGTGCCCATGTCGACGCCGAGCATCCGCACGCTGTTGCCCTCGTACAGGCCGACGGCGCCGGCGAAGTACGCGGTCAGGTGGTTGCGGCCGGCGTCCTTGAGCGTCCACCAGATCCCGCCGGCGACGACGAGCGCGAGGACGATCGCGATGGTGAAGCCCCGGGTCAGGGCCATTCCGAAGCGGGTGTCACTCATTTCGTGTAGCACCCCTCTTCGTTGATCGGGCCGAACGACGGCAGCACCAGGCCGCAGATGTAGTTGTCGAACCAGCGGCCGTTGCCGATGGTGTTGGTGAAGACGCGGATGAACGGCGCGAACTTCGCGATGCCCTGGGCCAGCGAGTCCTGGTTGCGCTGCAGCATCGACGTCAGCTGGTCCAGCGACGTGAGCACCGGGTCGAGCTGCTTGCCGTTGTCGTCGATCAGGCCCTGCAGCTGCGTCGCGAGCTCACGCGAGCCGTTCAGCAGCGACGTGATCGCGTCTTCGCGCTTGGAGAGCTCCGCGAGCAGCTGGTTGCCGTCGTCGAGCAGCTTCTGGACCTCGGTGTCGCGGTCGACCAGCGTCTGCGACACCTCGCGGGTGTTGGCCAGCAGGTTCGACAGCTGCGTGTCGCGCGAGGCGATCGTGTCCGACAGCTTCGACAGCCCGGACAGCGCGCCCTTCACGTCTTCCGGCGTGTTCGCGAAGGTCCCCGAGATGGTGTCGAAGCTCTTCGCCAGCTGCTGGGTGTCGATGTTGTCGACCGTCTGCGACAGCCCGCGGAACGCGTCGAGCACGTCGTAGGGGGCCATCGTGCGGTCCCGCGGGATCCCGGTGCCCGGGTTCAGCGAGCCCTCGCCCTGCGGGTCCAGCGACAGGTACTTCTGGCCGAGCAGCGTCTTGATCTTGATCGCGGCGCTGGTCCGGTCGCCGAGCCAGGCGTCCTTGACCTTGAACGACACCTTGACCGACGCGCCGTCGAGCTCGATGTCGCTGACCTTGCCGACCTTGACGCCGGCGACCCGGACGTCGTTGTCCTTCTGCAGCCCGGAGGCCTCGCTGAACTCGGCGGTGTAGGTCGTCCCGCCGCCGATCACCGGCAGGTCGTCGGAGTTCAGCGCGGCGATGAAGCCGAGGGCCAGTACGGCGATGCCGACCAGCGCGATCGGGACGGGGTTGCGCTTCTGGAAGGACTTCATCCCTTGCACCTCTCCCGGTTGAGAGGCACCAGCGGGAGCGACACTTCGGGGATCAAGGGGGGCAAGCTGACGCTCCCGGAGAACTCGCAGGCGTAGAAGTTGAACCAGGAGCCGTAGTCCGCGGTGCGGGTCAGCGTGCTCACCTTGGTCGGCAGGAACTGGATGAAGTGCTCCAGCTCCGGCTCGTTCTTGTTGAGCTGGTCCGTGAGGTTCCCGAGGGCGCTGATGTCGTTCTTCAGCGGCTCCCGGACGTCACCCAGCAGGCCCGACGTCGTCTCGGCCAGGTTGCCGAGGCTCTCGATCGCGTCGCCGATCGGCTTGCGGTCGGCGGCCAGCCCGGACACCAGCTGCTGCAGCTTGACGATCAGGTCGTTGAGCTGCGGGGTGTGCGCGTTGACCGTGTCGAGCACCGAGTTGAGGTTGTCGATGACCTGGCCGATCACCTGGTCCTTGTCGGCGATCGTGGTGGCCAGCGACGCGGTGTGCGACAGCAGGCTCTCCACGGTGCCGCCCTCGCCCTGCAGGACCTGGATGACCTCGTAGGACAGCTTGTTGACGTCGTCCGGGTTGAGCGCGGTGAACAGCGGCTTGAAGCCGTTGAACAGCTCGGTCAGGTCCAGCGCGGGGGTGGTGCGGTCCAGCGGGATGGTGCCGCCGGGGCCGAGCGTCTTCCCGCCGGAGTTCTCGCCCTCGCCGAGCGAGACGTAGCGCTGGCCGACCAGGTTGCGGAACTTGATCTGCGCGGTCACCCCGGCCGGCAGCGTCCGCCCGGCGTCGACCTCGAACTCGACCTCGGCCTGGCGCTTGTCGACGATCTTGACGTCCTTGACCTGCCCGACCCGGACGCCGGCGATGCGGACGTCGTCGTTGGGCAGCAGCAGCGTCGCGTCGGTGAAGCGCGCCTTGTAGGCGTTGGTGCTGGTGGTGTTGATGTTGGCGATGCTGATCCCGAGGATCGTCGTGAGCACCACGGTGACGACCACGAAGACGCCGAGCTTGATCAGCGGTGCGAGCAGTCCCCTCACTTCACCGTCACCTCCGCCCCGCGGTAGAGCGGTCCGACGAGCAGCGAGCTCCAGCCCGGGACGTCGGCCGCGTTCATGCCCAGCTGCGGGCCGAGGAGGTCGGCCAGGAAGCCCTGCTCCGCCGGCGAGTAGGCCAGATCTCCGCCGCTACCGTTGCCGCCGGCCGCGTCGGCCTTGAACTTGGCCGGGTTGAGGCCGTCGCCCACGGTCTTGGGCGCGGTCTGGTGCTTCGTGCCGTCCTGGAACGCGCCGTCCGGCGGCTCCGACGGGAACGGCTTGGGGATGTCCTTCATGTCGTAGCACCGCGGACCGCGCTTGTCCTCGAACCGCGGCTCCTCCTTGCCCGCTTGGTACGGCGCTCGCGGCACGATGATCTCGATCGTCGCGTGCAGGCCGGGCTTGTCGGTGCCCTTGCCGAGCGCCTGGTCGATCAGCGGCACGTTGTCGGCCATCTGGGAGATCACGCAGGGGTACTCCGGCGCGTACTTCGCCAGCAGCTCGGCCGTGGGCCGGGCCGTGCTGGCGAGGGAGATGATGTTGTCCTTGTTGTTCTGCAGGAACGTCTGCAGGTCCACCGAAGCCTGGGTCAGGCTGCCGTAGAGGTTCGAGAGGTTCTGCTGCTCGTCGACCACGGTCCGGGTCGTCGTGCTCAGGTTGTCGAGGCTCTGCACCAGGTCGGGCGCGGCGTCCTTGAGGTGGTCGGAGAACTCCGCGAGCGCCTTGAGGTTGTGCTGCAGCTCGGGCTCGTGCGGGTTCAGCTCGCCGATGTAGGTGCCCAGCTGCGTCAGCGTGTCGCCGAGCTGGTCGCCGCGGCCCTGCAGCGCGGTCGAGATCGCGGTGAGCGTCGCCGACAGCTTCTGCGGCTGCACCGCCTGCAGCACCGGCATCAGGTGCTCGAAGGCCTGGTCCAGCTCGACCGCGCTCGACGTGCGGTCCTGCGGGATGACGTCGCCGCTGGCCAGCGTCCTGGCCGACGGGTCCTTCGGGATCTCCAGCGAGACGAACCGTTCGCCGAAGAGCGTCTTGGGCAGGAACCGCGCCGAAACGTTCTCCGGGATCAGCTTCGCCGACTCCGGGCTGAGCGCGAGGGTCAGCTCCGCGCCGTGGTCGGTGGCGACGATGTCCTGGACCGAGCCGACGATCAGCCCGCGCACCTTGACGTCGGACTGCTTGATCAGCTGGTTGCCGATCTTGTCGGCCTGCAGCTTGACCGTGACGACGGACGTGAACGCCTTGTCGTACATGGCGATGGACAGCGCCACGCCGCCGACCATCACGGCGATGAGCGCCAGGCCCAGCAGCCTGCGTCGGAGCGTCCTCATCCCGCGATCCTTACCGTGACGTCGGTTCCCCAGATGGCGAAGCCGATGAAGAAGTTCATGATCGACACCGTGACGATGGACAGGCGCACGGCCTTGCCGACCGCGACGCCGACACCGGCCGGGCCGCCGGTCGCGCGGTACCCGAAGTAGCAGTGCGACAGGATGATCAGGACGCTGAAGATCAGCACCTTGATGAACGAATAGAGCACGTCCTGCGGTGGTAGGAACAGGTCGAAGTAGTGGTCGTAGGTACCGGCCGACTGGTTGTAGATGTAGATGACGACCAGTCGTGACGCGAGGTACGAGCTCAGCAGGCCGATGATGTAGAGCGGGATGACCGCGACGAACCCGGCGATGATCCGCGTCGTCACCAGGTACGGCAGGCTCGGCACGCCCATGACTTCCAGCGCGTCGATCTCCTCGGAGATCCGCATGGCGCCCAGCTGCGCGGTGAACCCGGCGCCGACGGTGGCGCTCAGGGCGAGGCCGGCGACCAGCGGCGCGATCTCGCGGGTGTTGAAGAACGCCGTCAGGAAGCCGGTGAAGGCCGACGTCCCGATCGAGTTCAGCGCCGAGTAGCCCTGGAGGCCGACGAGGACACCGGTGAACAGCGTCAGGCCGACCATCACGCCGACCGTGCCGCCGATGACCGCGAGCGAACCGGACCCGAAGCTCACCTCGGCCAGCAGCCGGAGGACTTCCTTCGTGTAGCGGCGCAGCGTCCGCGGCGTCCACAGCAACGCCCGGCCGTAGAACGACATCTGGTCACCCAAGGTGTCCAGTGTCTGGAGGGGTCGGTTGGCGACGCGTTTCGCGCCCTGGAGGAACGTCATGGCGCTAGTCCAGCTTTCCGGGCACGATCTGCAGGTAGATCAGGGTGATCACGAAGTTCACGACGAACAGCATGAGGAACGTGATGACCACCGACTGGTTCACCGCGTCCCCGACGCCCTTGGGGCCGCCGGTGGGGTTGAGGCCCCGGTAGGACGCGACGACGGCGGCGATGAACCCGAAGATCAGCGCCTTGAGCTCACCGACCCAGAGGTCGGGCAGCTGCGCGAGGGCGGAGAAGCTCGCCAGGTACGCACCCGGCGTCCCGCCCTGCAGCACGACATTGAAGAAGTAGCCGCCCAGCACGCCGATGACGCTGACCATGCCGTTGAGCAGCAACGCGATCAGCATCATCGCGAGGGTGCGCGGCACGATCAGCCGCTGCACCGCGGAGACGCCGAGCACCTCCATCGCGGCGATCTCTTCGCGGATGGTGCGAGCGCCGATGTCGGCGCAGACGGCCGAGCCGCCCGCGCCCGCCACCAGCAGCGCGGTGACCAGCGGACTGGCCTGCTGCACGGTGGCGAGCACGGAGCCCGCGCCGGTGTAGGACTGCGCGCCCAGCTGGCGGGCGAGCGAACCGAACTGCAGCGAGATGACCGCGCCGAAGGGGATGGCCACCAGGGCCGTCGGCAGGATGGTCACGCTCGCGATGAACCACGACTGCTGGATGAACTCCCGCAGCTGGAACGGGCGCTGGAAGATGCCACGAACGATGTCGAGGCCGAGGGCGAACAGGTTCCCGGTCTCGCGGAGCATGCCGATCCCGGGGATCTTCGCCTGTGAAGCGGGAGAGCTCACCTGCCACCTGGCCCGTTGCTCGGTGGCATCCGGTGCGTGCCGGGTCTCGGCGGCTGGCCGCCGCCCGGGATCCGGGCCACCTGGTCGGCGGGCAGCTGCCCGTGGTGCTGGTTCGGAACGCCGTCGCCCTGGCGGGCACCCGCCGGGACCTGCTGCTGTTGCTGCTGCTGGGCCTGCGCGACGCGCCGCGGGCTGACGCCGTAGTGGCGCTGCTCGTCCGGCGACAGGGAGGCGATGATGCTCTGCTGCGCGGCGTCCGGCAGGCGGTGCATGATCTCCATGACCCGGTCCTTGCGGCGGACCCCGCCCATCCGCGTCGGCACGCCCGGCGTCGTCTGCATCTGCGGCGGCACCCCGGTGACGTCCTCGACCCCGCCCGCGTGGTGGCCGGCGTCGAACATCGCCTGCTCGGCGGCCATCTGGGCGGAGTCCTTCTCCTCGGACATGCCGATCGGGCCCTGCATCTTGCCGTTGAGGAACTGCTTGACGACCGGCTCCTCGCTGGTCAGCAGCACCTCGCGGGGGCCGAACATGACCAGTTCCTTGCGGAAGAGCATGCCCAGGTTGTCCGGGACCGTGCGGGCCAGGTTGATGTTGTGCGTGACGATCAGGAACGTCGCGTCGATCTGCGCGTTGACGTCGAGGAACAGCTGCGAGATGTAGGTGGTGCGGACCGGGTCGAGACCCGAGTCCGGCTCGTCGACCAGGATGATCTCCGGGTCCAGCACGAGGGCGCGGGCGAGGCCGGCGCGCTTGCGCATACCGCCGGAGATCTCACCGGGGAGCTTCTTGTCGGCGCCGTTCAGACCGGTCATGTCGAGCTTCTCGAGGACGATCCGGCGGATTTCCGTCTCGGACTTCTTCGTGTGCTCGCGCAGCGGGAAGGCGACGTTGTCGTAGAGGTTCATCGAGCCGAACAGCGCGCCGTCCTGGAAGAGGACGCCGAAGAGCTTCCGGATCTCGTACAGCTTGTGCTCGGAGCAGGTGACGATGTCCACCCCGTTGATCACACAGCGGCCGCGGTCGGGCTTGAGCAGCCCGATCATCGACTTGAGGAACACCGACTTGCCGGTTCCCGACGGACCGAGCATCGCCGACACCTCGCCCGGAGGCAGTGTCAACGTGACGTCCCGCCAGATGGCCTGCTTACCGAAGGACTTGGTCAGACCTTCGATGACCACCTCGGCACCCATCGCACCTCCAGGAGCTGTTCCGCGTCATTGCGCCCGCTGCCACACCCAAGCCACCCCACGTCGGCGGCAGGTGCGGGCCGGGGCCCCATGAACCCGCGTCAACCAGGTGCAACGAGCTGAGTGCGAACAGGTTACTCACCAGTTTTCTTTTCTGGCCAGACCCGGATCCATCGTCACCCCGCCGTGATCGGCATCGGGAGGCACGGTAGTCCATTCGGGGCAACGACGCAGATCTCCGGAGCCCGGAACCCTCGATTTAGGGACCCGGGGCTATTCGGACACCGCTCCTAGGGGATCACGGTGAAAGCGGCGAGGACCAGCAGGAACAGCACGGGCGCGACCACGGCCGCCGGCGAAAGCGTCACCAGGGGCTTGCGGGCGGACAGCTGCTGCGCGAGGAGTTCGAGATGCTGTGAGTCGGTCATGGTCATCGAATCGCTTCGAGAGCCGTCCGCGCAACACGGAAGGGGCGGGCATCCGAGTGGATGCCCGCCCCTTCTCGAGGTGGTGCACAGGCGCTCGCGCGCCCGGGATCACTTGATGGAGATCTTGGCGCCCGCGGCCTCGAGCTTCTCCTTGGCGGCCTCGGCGGCCTCCTTGTCGACCTTCTCCAGGAGGGCCTTGGGAGCGGCCTCGACCAGCTCCTTGGCCTCCTTCAGGCCCAGACCGGAGACGACCTCGCGGACGACCTTGATGACCTGGATCTTCTTGTCGCCGGCGCCCTCGAGGACGACGTCGAACTCGTCCTGCTCCTCGGCGACCGGGGCAGCGGCGGCACCCGGGGCGGCGGCAACGGCGACCGGCGCGGCGGCGGTGACGTCGAAGACCTCTTCGAACTCCTTCACGAACTCGGACAGCTCGAGGAGGGTCAGCTCCTTGAAGGCGTCGATCAGCTCGGCGGTGCTCAGCTTCGCCATGATGGCTTCCTCTCAGAAAAACGAACTAGACGTTCGGGGTGGGGGGGTGGTTCAGCTCTCGGCGGGTGCTTCGGCTGCTTCGGTACCGGCGGCGTTGCGCTGCTTCTCCTCCAGCGCGGCAGCCAGGCGGGCGACCTGGGACGCCGGCGCCTGGAACAGCGCGGCGGCCTGGGAGAGCTTCGCCTTGAACGCGCCCGCCGCCTTGGCGAGCAGGACCTCACGGCTGTCGAGATCGGCGATCCGGTTGATCTCGTCCACGGACAGCGCTTTGCCGTCCATGTAGCCGCCCTTGATCACAAGCGCGTTGTTGTCCTTCGCGAAGTCGCGAAGCGCCTTGGCGGCGTCGACCGCTTCACCCTCGACGAAGGCGATGGCGGTGGCGCCGACGAACAGGTTCTCGAGACCCTTGACGCCGGCGTCCTCAGCGGCACGCTTGACGAGGGTGTTCTTCGCGACCCGGTACTTGGCACTGGTGCCGAGAGCGCGGCGCAGCTGGGACAGCTGGGACACGGAGAGGCCGGTGTACTGGGTAACGACGGTGGCCGAGCTGGTGCGGAAGCTCTCCGCGATCTCGGCGACGGCCGCCACCTTGTCGGGCTTCGCCATGGTCGCCTCCTCTCTTGGCTAGTGTTTCCACTGGCGCCGAGGGGCCCCCGATACGACGAAACGCCCTCGCGCAAGCAGGCGCGGGGCGTCATACGGCACACAGGGTGCCGAGCCTCGTTCCTCCTGCGCGGGCCGCCCGACGAGTTGCGGGACCTTCGTTCCCCGTCTCGGACGGGGAAAACCAGCGGTCTTCGGTAGAACGTCGTCAAGAATACCTCGTCAGGCCGACAGGCCTTCTCCGACCCCCACGTTCCCGGCGGCGTGGGGCATCATGGTCACGTGGCGGAGCAGCGCGATGACGGAAAGCCGGGCTCGGAAATCGAACCGGCGGGGCCGAACGCGCCCGCTTCCCAGCCGGCGATGGATCCGGCGCAGCTGGAGGAGTTCAGGCAGTTCCAGCAGTTCCAGGACTACTTGCGGTTCACGCAGTCCCAGCAGGGCAACCAGCCGGCACCGCCGTCGGACGCGGGGGTCGTCCAGGCACCGCCGTCCCAGCCGCCGGTTGTTCCCCCGGGTTACCAGCTGGTCCCGACCGAGCGCCGCCGGGCGCCGAAGTGGGTGAGCTGGCTCGGCAAGAAGGTCATCGCGTGGGTGCTGGCGATCGTGATCCTGGGTCTGGCGGGGACCTGGCTGTACAACCACTTCTTCCCCAACGACGCCGGCAAGACGTCGGCCCAGCTGGCCCAAGAAGGCGGCGGGAAGTACCACACGAACCACGTGTTCTCGAAGAACCCTTATGAAGCCGTCCGGTTCGTGTACCAGGACATCGCCCAGGGCAGCGTCGACGACGCGTGCGGCCGGTTCGCCTACGACGCGGCCAAAGGCGTCGACATCCAGAGCAAATTCGCCCAGGACGTCGGGCAGAACGACTGCCGCCAGGCCGTCCAGGCGATCCACGCGCAGGTGCAGCCGAAGGACCGCAACGACTACGCCGAATCGGTGCCGTCGTACGTTTCCGAGCCGTTGCCGGGCGACGTGGTGACCATCGACTCCTGCTCGTTCTCGATCACCGGGGGTCCGGCGCTGGGCGTCTTCACGGTGACCAAGGTGGAAATGGGCCAGTGGCTCATCACCGGCCACGCCGCCGGCCCGACGAAGTGCGGGGCGGCACCCACCGCGACACCGACCAGCTGACTCAGCGGGGGTGCGGCGCCGTCAGGAACGTCACCAGTGCCTCCGAGAACGCCGGGGACATCACCGCCGTCATGTGGTCGCCCGGGATGCGGACCAGCCTGGCGCCCGCGATCGCCGCCGCCAGGCGTTCCGGCTCCGCGGCCAGGGGATCCTGGTCGCCCGCCAGTATCAGCGTCGGGACGCCGATCGTTGACAGGTTCAGGTGTCCTTCGCGCGAGGCCAGTGCCACCGCTGCCAGGGCCTGGCGGTCGCCGCCGACCGCGTCGGCCAGGAGGCGGAACGGGACTCCCGATGGCGGGACCGTCGACGGGTCCTCCGCCAGCAGGGCCGAGGCGATGTCGGCCGGCTTGACGACCCGGGTGTCGACGCCGCCGAAGTCGACGATGCCCGAACCCACGCCGCCCGTTGCCAGGCAGCGGATGCGCTTGTCGGCCGCCGTGGCCGTCAGGGCGATGATCGCGCCCATCGAGTAGCCGACCAGGGAGACCTCGTCGAGGCGCAGCTCGTCCAGCAGGGCCGAGACGTCCCGGGCCATGCTGTCCTCGGTGTAGCGGGACTCGTCGTGCGGCTTCTCGGAACGGCCGTGGCCGCGCGCGTCCAGCGAGATCACCGTCAGGCCGGCCTTGCGCAGCGCGGCGACGACGCCGGTCGAGATCCAGTTCGCGTTCGTGTCGGCCGCGAAGCCGTGCTGCAGCAGCACCGGGCGGTGGGCGGCGTCGCCCTCCCAGACGGTGTAGTTCAACCGGAGGCCGTCGAACGACGCGAAAGTCGGCATGACCTCCATCAGACACGAAGAAAGGGCGCCCCCGCAGCAAGCGGGGACGCCCTTTCCGGTGATGTCCGACTCAGACGTTCGCGTCCTCGGAAAGGAGGTTGCGGGTCCGCAGCGGGTCGACCGGGATGCCCGGGCCCATCGTCGTGGTGAAGGTGACCTTCTTCAGGTACCGGCCCTTCGCCGACGACGGCTTGGCGCGGAGGATCTCGTCCAGCGCGGCGGCGTAGTTCTCGACCAGCTTCTCCGTGTCGAAGGAAGCCTTGCCGATCACCAGGTGCAGGTTGGCCTGCTTGTCGACGCGGAAGTTGATCTTACCGCCCTTGATGTCCTTCACGGCCTTCTCGACCGCGGGGGTCACCGTCCCGGTCTTCGGGTTCGGCATCAGGCCACGCGGGCCGAGGATGCGGGCGATGCGGCCCACCTTGGCCATCTGGTCCGGCGTCGCGATCGCGGCGTCGAAGTCGAGCCAGCCACCCTGGATGCGCTCGATCAGCTCGTCGGTGCCGACCGCGTCCGCACCGGCGGCCTCGGCCTCGGCGGCCTTGTCGCCGACGGCGAAGACGATGACGCGGGCGGTCTTACCGGTGCCGTGCGGCAGGTTCACGGTGCCGCGGACCATCTGGTCGGCCTTGCGCGGGTCCACACCGAGACGCATCGCGACCTCGACGGTCGCGTCCATCTTGGTCTTGGAGGTTTCCTTCGCCAGCTTCGCGGCCTCGATCGGCGCGTACAGCCGCGCCTTGTCGACGAGCTCCGCAGCCTGGCGGTATGCCTTGCTGTGCTTGGTCATGCTTCTGTCCTTAAGTCAAAGTGGATCAGTGTGGTTTCAGAGCCAGCACTGGCTCTCCCACGGTGTTGTCTGCCTCGACTCCGTCGAGGCGGCGAGATCGTCTTGAAGCCGCTTTCTGCCCGCCCGATTTCGCTCGGCCCTGGGGGCCGATCGAAATCACCCGGTCAGAAACCGGCACGATCTCGCAAGCTGCAGACGTCAGGCGTCGACGACGGTGATGCCCATGGAGCGGGCGGTGCCGGCGATGATCTTCGCCGCCTGGTCGATGTCGTGCGCGTTGAGGTCGGACTCCTTGGTCTTGGCGATGTCGCGGACCTGGTCCCAAGTGACCTTGGCGACCTTGGTCTTGTGCGGCTCGCCCGAGCCCTTTTCGACACCAGCGGCCTTGAGCAGCAGGCGTGCGGCCGGCGGCGTCTTCAGCTTGAAGTCGAACGACCGGTCTTCGTACACGGAGATCTCGACCGGGACGACGTCCCCGCGCTGCGACTCGGTCGCGGCGTTGTAGGCCTTGCAGAACTCCATGATGTTGACGCCGTGCTGACCCAACGCGGGGCCGACCGGCGGCGCGGGGTTGGCCGCACCCGCCTTGATCTGCAGCTTGATGATCGCCGCAAGCTTCTTCTTCTTGGGTGGCATTTCTTTTCCTGTCCTGTACTACGTTCCCCGCGTACCTGCCGTGGACGTGGGGACTGCGGCCGCGCTGCAGCCGTCAGATCTTGGAGACCTGCGTGAACGACAGCTCGACCGGGGTCTCCCGGCCGAAGATCGACACCAGGACCTTCAGCTTCTGCCCGTCGACGTTGACCTCGGAGATCGTCGCCGGCAGCGTCGCGAACGGGCCGTCCATGACCGTGACCGACTCGCCGATCTCGAAGTCGACCTCGACGGCCGGGCCACCGAGCGGAGCGGCGGTCGTGGCGGAATCACCCTTGCCGCCCTTCGCCGGGGCTTCCTTCTCGACGCGCGGGGCGAGGAACTTCAGTACCTCGTCCACGGTCAGCGGCGACGGCCGCGAGGTGGCGCCGACGAACCCGGTGACGCCCGGCGTGTTGCGCACCGCGCTCCACGAGGCGTCGTTCAGGTCCATCCGGACCAGGATGTAGCCGGGCAGCACCTTGCGCTGCACCTGCTTGCGCTGGCCGTTCTTGATCTCGGTGACCTCTTCGGTCGGGACCTCGATCTGGAAGATGTAGTCCTCGACGTCCAGCGTCGTGGTGCGGGTCTCGAGGTTGGTCTTGACCTTGTTCTCGTACCCCGCGTAGGAGTGCACGACGTACCACTCGCCCGGCGCGGCGACCAGCTCGGCGCGCAGCGTGGCGACCGGGTCGTCGTCCGCCGCGGCGGGCTCGGCCTCGGCGTCGTCGGAGGCGGCTTCGTCTTCGGTGCTCTCGTCGCTGGAAGCGGCTTCGTCGACCTCGTCGGACACCTCGACGGGCTCCAGGTGCGCGGACTCCTCGTCACCGAGTGCCGCGTGCACCTGCTCGTCGGAAAGCTCGGTCAGGTCATGACCGGCTGATGTGCCGTTGTCGGAGGTCACGTTCCGTCCTCTCAGTTGATCATTGCCGGGGTCAGGCCGGGACCTGAGCCCCATCGGCGCGCGCCGAGGCGCGTCAGCCGAAGATCTTGCCGATGCCCCACTTGAATGCCAGATCGAGCACGCTGACGAGGGCCACCATGAACACCACGAAGGCCAGCACGACCGCCGTGTAGGTGACCATCTGCTTGCGGTTCGGCCAGATGACCTTGCGCAGCTCCGCCCACACCTCGCGGATGAAGCGGACCAGCCGCGCGAACACCGACGCCTTCTTCGGCTTCTGGTCCCGCTTCGGGGTCGGAGCGCCCTTCGCGTCGGAGGCGGACTTCTCCCCCGACTTCCCGGCCGGCCGGGTCTTGTCGTCCGCACGTGCCGCGGACTTGCCCGCCGGACGAGCGGTCGCACGTCGCTCACGCCTGGCAGCGGCTGTGACGGGACGGGACGGGCTCTCGGGCTTCTGCCCGCTGCCGTCCTGCTCCTGCTCGCCGCCGCTGGCGTCGCTGTCGCTCACGACCACTCCTCTGCTCCACCAGTTCCGTTACGCAGGGGTGACAGGACTTGAACCTGCAACCTGCGGTTTTGGAGACCGCTGCTCTGCCAATTGAGCTACACCCCTTTGGAGCCCCGATCGCTCGGAGCCCCGGAGGACGCATTCCATCGTCCCCACCATCCAGGCGGGGATGACCGTAGTGCGTTCCAAGTCCCGAAGTCTACGGCAACCCCCGTGAGAGCCCGCAACCGCGCCCCCCGATCGACCGCCGTACCCCGGCCGGCCGACGGAAAACTCCCCGCCGACCACCCGATCATGCCAGGATGTCCGCCATGACGAGCATCCCGGGGTGTGACTTCCGGAGCTTCACACCCGGGCCGGCCGCTCCGCCACGTCCGTCCGTCGTGGACCGGTGAGCGGGATGCGGCTCGGGCTGGCGCTCCCCCAGTACGGCACCCTCGCCGACCCCGCCGCCGTCGCGCGCTTCGCGACCGCCGCGGAGGACCTCGGCTTCGGCTCCCTGTGGGTCGGCGACCGGATCCTGACGCCGCACGAGCCCTCCGACCTGTACCCGGGCGGCGGGACGCCGGAGCACCCGTACCCCAAGGAGTTCGAGACCTTCGCGGACCCGTTCACGACGCTCGCGACCGCGGCCGCCGTGACCCGCACGGCCCGCCTGGGGATGAGCGCCCTGACCGGCCCGGTCTATTCCCCGGTGCTGCTCGCCCGGGCCCTGACCTCGCTCGACCTCGCCAGCGGCGGACGGCTGGACGTCGGCTTCGGGGTCGGCTGGCTGCGCGAGGAGTACTTCGCCACCGGCAAGTCGTGGGAGGGCCGCGGCAAGCGGCTCGAGGAGCTGCTCGACGCCCTCGAGGCGCTGTGGACCGGCGATCCGGTCGAGCACGAGGGCCCGCAGTGGCGGATCGCGCCGTCGACGGTCGGCCTGCGCCCGGCCCAGGACCCGCGGCCGCCGGTGCTGCTCGGCGGGTTCTCGCCACCGGCGCTGGCGCGGGTGGGCCGGCGGGCGGACGGCTGGCTGGCCGGCTGGATGCCGAAGCAGTACCTGAACGACCTCTGGTCGGTCGCGCTCGAAGCGGCGGAGAAGGCCGGGCGCGACCCCGGCACCCTGCGGCGCGTGCTGCGGATCAACCCGCGCGCGGGTACCGGGGTCGACACGGTCTCGGACGTGCCGCCGTGCCTGGACGTGGCCCGCGAGCTGGGCATCACGGAGGTGCTGGTCGACCTCCACTACGTCGCGAAGGACGTCGACCACGCCCTGGAGCTGGCGGCCGAACTGGCCGTCTGAGGGCTCAGCTCTCGCTGTCGGCGAGGGTCGCGAGCGCCCGGGCCTTGGCGGCGTACTTCCAGTTCGCGAGGTCGCGAATGGTCTTGATCTTCAGCTCGGCGAGCAGTTCGTCGTGCTTCGGCGTGAGCCCTTCGAGCGCGGACGGCGGCGCGTCCAGCAGCTCCTTGATCGACTTGTCCTCGTAGGCCTTGTCGACGAGCTTGTTCAGGTTCAGGCTCACTTGCTTTTCCTGCCTTTCTCACCGGACAACATCGGACGGGCCCACCCTCGCTGTGATCCGCGTCTCGCGCAACAGTCAATACCTCGTTCAGGTTTTCCCTAGTCACCCAGATCGACGCGGTCGAAACCGTCCGGAGTTCGGTAGAAACGTAGGGTGGCGAAGAACAGCGGGGGCGGCTGCCTCGTCGTCGTACTCGTGGTCGGGCTTCTGGCTTACGGCTACTACAAGTGGGATCACGGATCGTCGTCCGCGCCACCGGCTGGTGCGGCGACCGGGGACGGCAGCGGTCGCTACGTCGCGCTGGGTGACTCCTACACGGCCTCGCCGCGCACCGGGAAGAACGTCGGGACGCCGCCTGGTTGTGACCGGTCCGATGACAACTACCCGCGGCTCGTCTCGGCTGATCTGAAGCCGGCCGAGTTCGATGACGTCAGCTGTAGTGGGGCTACTACCGCCAACTTGACCGCTTCTCAGAAGACCGGCAACGGCTCCAACCCGCCTCAGTTGGATGCCGTGACCGCGAAGACGACGCTTGTCACGCTGGGCATCGGGGGGAACGACATCGGGTTTCTGTCGCTGGCTTCTTCCTGTGCGACGGCTCATCGGTCCGGGTCACCTTGCAAGGACAAGCTGACTGCTGGTGGGCATGATCAGCTCGCCGAGCGGATCGATGCCACTGCGCCGAAGGTCGGTGCTGTGCTCGATCGCATCCACAAGCAGGCTCCGAAGGCGAAGGTCGTCGTTGTCGGGTATCCGTCCGTGCTGCCCGATGGGGATGGGTGCTGGCCGGTGCTGCCCATCGGGGCTGGGGATGTTGCTTACTTCCGGGGGGCTTTGGGGAAGTTGAACAAGATGCTTGAGGACCAAGCTGATGGTCATTCGGCTGGGTATGCCGATACCGCTACGCCTGGTAAGGGGCATGATGTTTGTACGGCTTCGGATACCCGGTGGGTCGAGGGTGTGATTCCCACCCTGCATGGGACCGCTCTGCATCCCAATGCTCGGGGGGAGCAGGGGATGGCTGATGCTGTTTTGGGGGTTTTGAAGCTGTTTTAGGCCTCCGGCACCCCGAAGCCCTCATTGTGACTACGGCCGGCGCGACCGCGTCAAGGCGGGAAAGATGCCTTGACCCGGTGGCGGCGGCCGTGTTGTGGCTTCGGATCGGGGTGCTGGGGGCGGTCTGGGTTCGCGTTGCCCTCTTCGTGCTGCCGTCTTACGTGCGCACCAGTGCCTGGGGCTTGCCTAGGACCGTCTTGCCGTCGTACTTGACCACCAGGTCGATGCGGGCTGTGCCTTCGTCGTCTACGGCCGCTACCTTGCCTGTGATCTCCACCAGGGCTCCCTCTGGTGTGTTGGGGACCACCACTGGGCGCGTGAAACGTGCGCTGAAGTCCAGCAGGCGGCCTGGGTCGCCCAGCCAGTCCGTCACCACTCGGCCGGCTACCGCCATCGTCAGCATTCCGTGGGCGATCACGTCCGGGAGCCCTACCTCCTTGGCGAAGGCCTCGTTCCAGTGGATCGGGTTGAAGTCCAGGGCCGCTCCCGCGTAGCGGACCAGCTGGTCGCGCGTGATCCTCACCTCGAGGGCGGGCAGCTCGTCGCCGGTGTTCACGCGCTCTCCCCTCGCACCACTAGCTGGGCCTTCGTCGTCGCGATGTGCGCGCCTTCGGCGTCCGTTATCTCCGCGCGCAAGTTGATGAAGTCGTTGCCCGCCCTCGCCATGATCCGGTCGATGTGTGTGGTCAGCAGCAGCTTGTCGCCTGCGTGGGCCGGGCGGCTGTACGTGAACTGCTGGTCGCCGTGGACCATCCTGGAATAGTCGAGGCCCAGCTCCGGGTCCGTGACGATCGAGTTGATCGATGCCAGGTTGATGATCGTGAGGAACGTCGGGGGCGCGATCACGTCCGGGTAGCCGGCCGCCTTCGCTGCCTCCGGGTCGCGGTAGACCGGGTTGTCGTCGCCGATCGCGTCGGCGAACTCCCGGATCTTCTCCCGGCTCACTTCGTAGCTGGTCTGCGGCGGGTACACCCGCCCGGTGAACGACTCGTCCAAGGGCACCCGGAGAGGCTACCAACAGCAGAAGAGCCGCCCCGGTGGTCCGGGGCGGCTCTTCGAAAGCTGGTGTGAACGCGCTACGTCAGCGGGTTTCCTTGTGCGTCCGGTGCGTACCGCAGTTCGGGCAGAACTTCTTCATCTCCAGGCGATCCGGGTTGTTGCGCCGGTTCTTCTTGGTGATGTAGTTGCGGTGCTTGCACTCTTCGCACGCCAGCGTGATCTTGGGTCGCACGTCGGTGGCAGCCACAGCGTTTCCTTCTCTCTCAGGTCCCGGGGGCCAGCCCCAGTCGTTACCGCGTAGCGGTGGCCGGACTTGAACCGGCGACACAGCGATTATGAGCCGCTTGCTCTGCCAACTGAGCTACACCGCCCTTACATGACCCAAGCCGCGACACGCAGGCGTGACGCGGCTGAGGTCGTGAGCCCCTTTACGGAATCGAACCGTAGACCTTCTCCTTACCATGGAGACGCTCTGCCGACTGAGCTAAAGGGGCCTGGCCTCTCGCGAGGACTTGGAAAGGTTAGCAAGCCCTGTCACCCGCCCGTGCAACCGGGGTCCCGTTAGCACAAAACCTCAGGTCAGCAGCGTAAGCACGGTCTCGGAGTGGCGTCCCGGCGAGCGCGCCGTGCGGGCCTGCAGCCACGCCTCCAGGCGGTCCTCCGGCAGCGGCCGCGAGATCAGGTAGCCCTGGGCGACGTCACAGCCCATCGCCTCGAGCTGGTCGCGCGCCACGTCCTCCTCGACGCCTTCCGCGACCACCGTCAGGCCGAGCGAGTGGCCCAGCTCGACGATCGACCGCACGACGGCGAGGTCGCCGAGGTCGGTGCCCATGCCGAGGACGAAGCTCTTGTCGATCTTGACCTGGTCGACCGGCAGCTGCCGCAGGTAGGCCAGCGACGAGTAGCCGGTGCCGAAGTCGTCCACCGCCAGCGTGATGCCCAGCGAGTGCAGCTCGCGCAGGATCGGCAGCGCCTTCTGCGGGTCGGACATCACGCCGGACTCGGTCAGCTCGAACGTCAGCAGCTCCGGCGGGATGCCGACGCGCTCCAGCTCGCGGGCCACCTTGTTCGGGAAGTCCTCGTCGGCCAGGTTGCGCACCGACAGGTTGACCGCCACCGAGATCCGCAGGCCCTCGTCGAGCCACTTGCGGCAGCGCTTGAGCGCCTCGCCGAGCACGAACGACGTCAGCACGCCGATCAGGCCGGCCGCCTCGATGGCCGGGACGAACTCGTCCGGGCCGAGCCGGCCGAACTCCGGGTGCACCCAGCGGACCAGCGCCTCGACGCCCTGGACCTGGCGGTTCGGCAGGGTGATCTTGGGCTGGTAGTGCACGCTGACCTGGCCGTCCTCGAGGGACTGCCGGAACTGGGTGACCATCTGGAAGCGGCGCAGGAAGATCTGGCCCATGCTCGGCACGTAGCCGCGGACCTCTTCGCCGCCCTTGGTAGCGCGAACAGCAACGTCGGCGCGCTGGAGCAGGCCTTCGATGTCGACGACGTCGCCGGACTCCTCGGGCGTCGTCGTCGCGTAGCCGATCATCGCGTTCGCCTCGACCGAAAGCCGGTCCACCGGGTACGGCGCGGAAAGCTCCTCGCGCAGCCGTTCTGCCGCCGCGTGGGCGTCCTCGGGCGGGCAGCCGACGAGCAGCGCCGCGAACGACGCGCCTTCGAGGCGGGCGAGCGGGACGTCGGGGCCGAGCGCGTCGCGGATGCGGCGGCCGGCGGCGATCACCATCCGGTCGGCCCAGGCGTAGCCCAGCGCGTCGCTGACCGTCGAGAAGACGTCGAGGTCGATGCGCAGCACCACGGCGTTCGCGAAGTCGCGCAACGGTTCCTTCGCCACCTGCCGGAAGCCCGGCCGGTTGAGGTGCCCGGTGAGCGGGTCGTGGTAGGCGTCGTGGCGCAGGGTCGCGAGCAGCCGCCGGTTGTCCAGCGACGTCGCGAGGTGGCTGGCCATCGTGCCGAGCAGCTGGACGTCGTACTTGCCGAACCCGCGCCAGCGGGACAGCCGGTCGTGCGCCTCGACGACGCCGAGCAGCTGGTTCGCGCTGCGCAGCGGCACGACGAGCGCCTCCTGCGCGCCGCGGTCGAGCAGCGCCGCGCGGACGTCGGGGTTGGCCTCGGTGATCCGGAAGTGCCGGACGTGCGCGCCGGGCAGGCGCAGCAGCGGGTCGTCGGCGGCCGGGTCGGCGGGCGGCAGGTCGTCGCCGGCGACGACCACGCGCATGGTGTCCTTCGGCTCGAGCCGGAGTCTCAGCACGACGCGGCCCGCGGCCAGCTGGTCCTTGATGCGCTCGGCGATCGTGGCCCACTCGCGGACGTCGACGCCGCCGACGAGCTCGTCCGCGCGACTGGCCGGACGCGCCGCCGCCTGCTGGCCGGAGCGGGCCACCATCAGGCTGACGTCGGAGAGCGCCTCCATGTCCCGCTGCTCGCGCAGCAGGTCGGAGTAGGCCCAGTACAGCGCGGTCAAGCCGAGGAAGACGGCGAGCACCAGCGGCCACGCCTTGGGCGTGTTCGAGATGACGAGGTAGCCGGAGAGGCCGACCGACGCGTTGACGAAGCCGACGACCAGGATCCGCGCGGTGAGCCGGACCGCGGTGCTGACCCGCATGCGGCGGCGCAGGACGCGCACCGCGGCCAGCGCGAGCAGCGTGCTCACCAGCGGCGCGGTGAGCGTGCCGGCCAGCGCGGCGACCCACGGGATCTTGTCGCCGACGCCCGCGCCGACGGCGTACTTGACCAGCCCGGCGACCGCGAAGGCGCCGGTGATCTCGAGCAGGAACGCGCCCGCGTTGTAGAGGACGCGGCCGGCGACCTTGCGCGCGAGCAGCGTCCCGATGCCGGCGACGAGGTGCGCGGCCAGCACGACCTCGAACGGCGCGACGAAGAACCCGATGACGAGCGGGATCTCGGTGAAGGAGATGGTCCACGAGATGCCGCTGCGGACGTCGACGTTGATGCCGAGCTGCTCGGCGAGCAGGAACGCGACCGCGAGCACCGGCCCGATCCACAGCAGCCTGCTGTCCCAGTGGAACGGCAGCCAGGACCCGACGGCGAACGCGGCGACGAGCCCGATGCTCAGGACGGCGAAGGTGTACGCGCGGAACCGGCGCTCGTCGGTGCGAGCTTCGACGGAAACGGGCGGTGTCCCGGAAGCGGCTCCCGGCCCGGGCTGCGCCTGTGCGACGGCGTCGCCGTGGGCGTTGGTGTCCGGCATCCGACCTTCCCTCCCGGCTTGTCCACCGGTGCTGATCCGTGACTTCGGGTGTGGACAAGGGCCATACCGTACCCCGTAGGGCGTACCCGCGTCCCTTTCGAGACAGTAGGAGATCACCCCAGGGTTAACAATGCCTCGATGGCGCTGACCTGCGTGGACCAAGGGGTGAAACATTGGGGGGTGGCGAGCAGGGGTGGTTCTCTTCGCACGCCAGTCCGGGTAGCGCTTCAATGTGCCCATGCACAGCGACGTGATTGCCACCGACCACGCGGCGCGGCTCGCGGCGGCGGATCCCCTGCTCCCCGGTTCCTCTCCCTTCGAAGCGGCCGAAAGCGCCGCGGTGCTGGAGGTCTCGACCGCCGGTTCGGCCGCGTCCGGGCTGGCCTCCCGCATCCAGGTCGACCAGGACGCCCCGAACGCGCCGTGGCGGGCGCTGACCGAGCACCGGCTCGACCTCCAGCTCGCCGGCCCGCAGCCCGCGGCCGTCCTCGACGCCCTCCTCACCCGATGGGATGAACATCTGCGCGCGGTCGCCGAGCGCGGCGACACCGAGACCGCGGCGATCGTGCCGCGCGCCAGCCGGGACGCCGCCGGCACGCGGGAAATGCTGCACCACGGTTTCGCGCCGCTGCGCGTGATCGCGGTCCGCCCGGCCGAGCGGATGGACCCGGTGGGCCCGCGCGGCACACCCGGCGTCAAGATCCGCCGCGCCGAGCCCGGCGACCTCGAGACCGTCGTCTCGCTGGGACTCGAACTGCACTCCTTCGACGCGCAGTACGGCACGGTCAACCTGCGCAAGGGCGTCGAGGACATCATGGCCAAGGACCTGGCCGAGCAGCTGAACCGCCCGGAACCGCCACTGTGGATCGCCGAGCTGTACGGCCGTCCGCTCGGCATGGTGAACGTCCAGCACCCGGGCGAGACCGGCTGGATCAGCGACCGCGTCGCGGCGGACCGCGTCGGCTACCTGTCGTCGCTGGCCGTCGCGAAGGAGGCGCGGTCGTCCGGTGTCGGTACCGCGCTGGCCACCCACGCCCACCACGTCCTGGACGAAGAGGGCGCCGACGTCGTCCTCCTGCACCACGCGGCGGCGAACCCGCTGTCGACGCCGTTCTGGTACGCGCAGGGGTACCGCCCGCTGTGGACGTACTGGCAGCGTCGACCAGCCGTTCGGTGAACGACTGGCGGATTACCCCTGGTCTCGAGTCCTTATAGGCTGGCTCCCGGAGCAGCGAGGGGAGCCGGAAGTGACCGATCAGCGGGATTCCGCGCCGAGAGCACCCGAAGGCGTCGACACCGAGAAGCCGTCCGCGGCCCGGATCTACGACTGGTACCTGGGCGGCACGCAGAACTGGGCCGTGGACCGCGAGTTCGGCCGGCGCATGGAGCAGCAGTGGCCGCTGGTGCGCCCCGGCTCGAAGCAGAACCGCGAGTTCATGAACCGCGCGGTGCGGGCGGCGCTGCGGGCCGGCATCCGGCAGTTCATCGACCTCGGCTCCGGCGTCCCGACGGCCGGCAACGTGCACGAGGTCGTCGAGGCCGAGCTGCCCGAGGACCACGACGCGACGGTCGTGTACGTCGACTACGAGCCGGTCGCGGTCGCGCACGCGACGCTGATCCTCGAAGAGGAGGCGGCGACGGACTGGGCGGGCATCGTCCAGGCCGACATGCGCGACGCGAAGGCCGTGCTGCGCGCCGAAGAGACGAAGCGGCTCATCGACTTCTCGAAGCCCGTCTGCCTGATGATGATGGCGGTGCTGCACTTCGTCGGTCCGGACGACGACCCGATCGGCCTGCTCAAGGCGTACCGGGACAAGCTCGCGCCCGGGAGCTGGCTCGCGATCTCGCAGATGAGCGAGGGCGACGGGACCGGCGAGACCCTGGCCGGGCTGCGTTGGTTCGTCGAGCAGTACCGCAAGACGAGCAACCCGGTGTGGCTGCGCGACCGCGAGGAGATCGAGCCGCTGTTCGGCGACTGGCCGCTGCTCGAACCGGGCATCGTGCACCTGCCGGACTGGCGGCCCGACCGGAAGCTGAACGCGCTGGAGGCGGAGGCCCGTCCGTACGCGTGGTGCGGTATCGGAGTGAAGCCAGGCCGCTGACCTGCGGTTTCCCTGATCGCTGTGGGCGAACGCACCATCGGAAACAAACGCACCCATCGGAGAGTTGAGCTAGGCAGACTCAACTACACGAGGAGTGCACATGTCCGACACCCGCCTCCTGCCCGTGCTCCCGCTCGATGACGACGTCGTGCTGCCGGGCATGGTCGTCCCGCTCGACCTCACCGACACCGAGACGCGAGCCGCGGTGGAGTCCGCCCAGGCCAACACGCCCAGCCAGGCGTCGTTCCCCGGCATCCGGTCGACCGGCACCACCAAGGCCGAGGTCCTCATCGTCCCGCGCGTCCACGGCGAATACGCCGAGTTCGGCACCGTCGCGACGGTCGAGCGCATCGGCCGCGTGCCCGACGGCAAGGCCGCCGTCCTGCTGCGCGGCACCTCCCGCGCGGTCGTCGGCCGGATGGCCGACGGACCCGGCGCGGCCCGCTGGGTGCACGCCGAAGACGCCACCGAGACCACGGACGACCGGACCGCGCAGCTCGCGGCCGAGTACAAGGCCGTCGTCATCTCGGTCCTCCAGCAGCGCGGCGGCTGGCAGCTGATCGACGCCGTCCAGCAGGTCGAAGACCCTTCCGCGGTCGCCGACCTGTCCGGCAACGCGCCGTACCTCGACACCGAGCAGAAGCTCGAGCTGCTGACCGCGCTCGACGTCAGCGCACGCCTGGAGAAGGCGCTCGAGTGGAGCAAGGAGCACCTCGCCGAGCTCGAGGTGACCGACACGATCCGCAAGGACGTCGCCGAGGGTATGGAGAAGCAGCAGAAGGAGTTCCTGCTGCGCCGCCAGCTCGAGGCCATCCGCAAGGAGCTCGGCGAGCTCGACGGCACCACTGACGAGACGGACTACCGCGCCCGCGTCGAAGGCGCCGAGCTGCCTGACGCCGTCAAGAAGGCCGCGCTGGCCGAGGTGGACAAGCTGGACCGCACGTCCGAGCAGTCCCCCGAGGGCGGCTGGATCCGCACCTGGCTGGACACCGTCCTGGAGCTGCCCTGGAACGAGCGCACCGAGGACAGCTACGACATCGCCGCGGCGAGGGCCGTCCTGGATGCCGACCACGCCGGTCTCGACGACGTCAAGGAACGCATCATCGAGTACTTGGCCGTCCGGAAGCGTCGCGCGGAATCGGGTCTCGGCCCGGTCGGCGGACGTCGTTCCGGCGCGGTGCTCGCCCTCGCGGGCCCTCCCGGGGTCGGCAAGACGTCGCTGGGTGAGTCCGTCGCGAAGGCGATGGGCCGGAAGTTCGTCCGGGTCGCCCTGGGCGGCATCCGCGACGAGGCGGAGATCCGCGGCCACCGCCGCACGTACGTCGGCGCGCTGCCCGGCCGGGTCGTCCGCGCCATCAAGGAAGCCGGCTCGATGAACCCGGTCGTGCTGCTCGACGAGATCGACAAGGTCGGCGCCGACTACCGCGGCGACCCGACGGCGGCGCTGCTCGAAGTGCTGGACCCGGAGCAGAACCACACGTTCCGCGACCACTACCTCGAGGTCGAGCTGGACCTGTCCGACGTCGTGTTCCTGGCGACGGCCAACGCGCTCGAGACGATCCCCGGCCCGCTGCTGGACCGCATGGAGCTCGTCACGCTGGACGGCTACACCGAGCACGAGAAGGTCACCATCGCCCGCGACCACCTGCTCCCCCGCGAGCTGGAGCGAGCCGGCCTGGCCACGGCGGACGTGGTTTTGACGGACGCCGCGTTCAGCCGGATCGCGGCCGAGTACACCCGCGAGGCGGGCGTGCGCGACGTGAACCGGACGATCGCGAAGGTGTTGCGAAAGATCGCGACGAAGGTGGCCTTGGACGAGGTCGCGTTGCCGCTGTCGATCGACGCTCCCGACCTTCCGGACTACCTCGGCCGGCCGCGGCACGTGCCGGAGTCGTCGCTCCCGGCGTCGACCCAGCGGACCGCGACCCCGGGTGTGGCGACGGGCCTGGCGGTGACGGGTGCCGGCGGTGACGTCCTGTACATCGAGGCGTCGCTGGCGGACCAGGAGTCCGGCGCGTCCGGGCTGCAGCTGACCGGCCAGCTCGGCGACGTGATGAAGGAGTCGGTGCAGATCGCGCTGTCCTACCTGCGTTCGCACGGCGCGGAGCTGGAGCTCCCGGTGGGCGACCTGCGCGAGCGCGGCATCCACGTCCACGTCCCGGCGGGCGCGGTCCCGAAGGACGGGCCGTCGGCGGGCGTGACGATGACGACGGCGCTGGCATCGCTGCTCTCGGGCCGGGTGGTCCGCGCGGACGTGGCGATGACGGGCGAGGTCTCCCTGACCGGCCGGGTGCTACCGATCGGCGGCGTGAAGCAGAAGCTGCTGGCGGCCCACCGGGCGGGCATGAAGACGGTGATCATCCCCCAGCGCAACGAGCCGGACCTGGACGACGTCCCGGCCGAGGTGCTGGCCCAGCTGGACGTCCACGCGGTGGCGAACGTCCGCGAGGTCCTCGACCTCGCCTTGACGCCGGCATCGATGCCGGTTTCCCAGGCGGCGTAACCCCGAACGCCGCCCCCTGGACGGCCGGTTTCCCTCTCCCCCAAGGGAAGCCGGCCGTTCTCCCCACAAAAAAGACCCCGTGATCCGAACTCGGATCACGGGGCCTTGACTGTGGCGGGTGAGGGATTCGAACCCCCGTAGGCGTAAGCCAACTGGTTTACAGCCAGTCCCCTTTGGCCACTCGGGTAACCCGCCAGGACCGGTCGTACCGGCCGGAAAGAAGCTTACCCAACGGCTCCCGGTGGGGGTCAACCGGGATACCCGGGGCTAGGCTGGGTGGCCCCTGACTAGCGAGTACGAGGTGTGAGGACACGTGGCGGATCCCTCTTTCGACGTCGTGAGCAAGGTCGACCGCCAGGAGGTCGACAACGCGCTGAACCAGGCGAGCAAGGAGCTGGGCACGCGCTTCGACTTCCGCGGAACGGGCACGACGATCAACTGGTCCGGCGAGGAAGCGATCGCGATCGAGTCCGAGACGGAGGAGCGCGCGCTGGCCGCGGTCGAGGTGTTCAAGGAGAAGCTGATCAAGCGCAGCATCTCGTTGAAGGCGTTCGAAGCGGACGAGCCGGCCCTGTCGGGCAAGATCTACAAGCTCGGCGGCAAGATCATCCAGGGCATCGCCTCGGACAAGGCGAAGCAGATCGCGAAGTTCATCCGCGACGAGGGCCCGAAGGGCGTCCAGGCCCAGATCCAGGGCGACCAGCTGCGGGTGTCGGGCAAGAAGAAGGACCAGCTGCAGGACGTGATCGCCTTGCTGAAGGGCAAGGACTTCGAGATCGCGCTGCAGTTCACCAACTACCGGTGACTTATCGTCGTTGACCTGCGGGTATCTGGGTTCAGATGCCCGCGGGTACAACGTCGGTACAACCGAGCGCGGAGTCGACGAGCGTCCGCGTCTCGCCGTCGCCTGCAGTTCCTCGACGACGAGGCGGTCGTGGTCTCCGCGAGCTACTACCCGCTGTGGCTCGCAGCGGACACTCGCCTTGAGTCGCCCGACGCACTGCCAGAGGGGCCCGACGAGCTGATCGAGTCGCTCGGGCACACATTCTTCCGAGGGGTCGAGGTGTTCAGCGCGCTCATGCCGACCCCGGAGGAGACGAAGCTCCTAACCTCCACGCGGGGATGCCGGTGATGCACATGTGGGACGTCGACTACGACAAGGACGGCAGGCCGCTGCAGGCCGCTCACGACGTCTACGCGGGCGACAAGCACGAGTTCATCTACGAGTGGAACGAAGGTGACATTCAGCCATGACGAGCGAGTGGCCGGGGAACTGGGCTGACCGGATCAGCGGCGAAGCCTGCGAGATGTGCCAGTCAAAGCGCTTGGACGAAGACACCTACGGGATCCGGATCTTCGAGACGGCCGATGTGGACGCCGTGCTCCAGCGAGCTGACATCCAGCGCGGGTACACGCTCGTGATCTGGCGGGGGCGTCACGTCGTCGAGCCGTTCGAGCTGAGCGAGTCGGAGGCGCAGGCGTACTGGAAGGCGACGTTGACCGTGGCGAAGGCGCTGGCCGCGTTCTACCGGCCGCTGAAGATGAACTACGAGACGCTGGGGAACACGGTCCCGCATCTCCACACGCACCTATTGCCGCGCTTCATCGAGGACCCCGCTCCGGGCAGGCCGTTCCCGCTGCTGCCTCAGAGTGGCGACGAATCCCAGATCGACCCTGCGCAACTCGCCAGCGATGCCGCAGCGCTTCGGGCTCTCCTCGGTTGAGCCACTGCCCATGAGGTGGAGGCTTGGTGAGAACTTTCTCTACAGGATCAAGGCGACCCCTCCGGGGCCGCTCGGCCTCAGCCCTTTACCCCGGCCACGCCCTCGCGGGGGCGTGCGGCCTGGCGGCCGATCCCCGCGAGTCGGCCGGGGCGAGCGGGCCGAAGGGGTCAGGTAAGCCGCGGATCCGAGAAGAGATGTCCTCGCCGGACGGGCAGGTCTCCGAGATGGCCGGCAGGGCTCGTACGTTGCGTCCGTGGTTGGCCAGACGGCATCTCGTCGACCTCCCAGAGGGCTATCACGCCGCGTCAAGGGGCAGTTTCGGAGCTTGGTCACGGTCGGCGCGAAGGTGCCCCTTGACCCGGCGTGATCGGGCTGCGCCAGGTCGACGAGATGCCGAGAGGCCACCCACTAGTCAAAGTGGAGGGTCAACAAACCCGCGACGCCCGCTCAGGACGGCGTCACCGTCCAGCCGGCCTCATACCCGTCCACCCGCAGGTAAGCCGGCCCCCGGACCTCCTTCTCCACGTCCACGTCGCCGATCTCGTTGACCAGCAGGTCCTCGAAATCCTCCGCATGCACCCACAGCGCGACGTTCCCCCGGGTCTTCGCTGTGAACTTGACCTTCGCGATCCCCTCCGGGATGCGCAAAACCGCGTCGCCCTTGCCCGACGAAGGCGCGCCCGGTGCCGCCGTCGGGATGCTTCGGTGATCCGCGATCGTTGCCGTCCACGCCGCGTTCGCGAGGACCGTGATCTTCGTCGTCGGGCGGTCCGGGTCCGTGTTGAGCCACGTGGTGCCCTTGTACTTGCCGATCGCGTTGACCAGGTTGAACTCGCCGCCGTCGGTGCTGATGATCACGTTCGCCGAGCACTTCGGGCAGTCGAACGTGAAGAAGCCCAGCTGGTCCGCAGGCCACGTCACCTCGAACTGGCCCTCGCCCTTGCCCGTGTGCGTCTCCGTCGGTACGTCGCGCACCGCCGGGGCCGCGGACGTCGTGGGCGGCTGCGGCACTGAAGCCGACTCTGACGTCGGCGCCCCGACGATCGTGCCGAATCCCGTGTCCGGTGCGCACGCCGATACCAACGCCACCAGCAGCAGGCAGGACAGCCGGAGCTTCATCGTTCCCCCTCGGGGCCACCAACCGGCCCCCTGGTGATCTTTCGGCGGCCTTTGCCGGAGCGTTACGTAACCGGTCACCCGAAAGCGCTCAGCAGCTCCCTCGAACGCGCGAATGCCCGTGTGACTGTCCACGAAGGACCGGGCCCGCGTGCTGTAATCGCGCGGTCACCGCTTGGAGAGGGTCAGGATGCGCCGTTCGCTCGCCTTCGTGCTGTCACTCATCGTGATCTGCGCGACACTGACCCCCGCGAGCGCCGCCGAGCGCAAGCTGCTGCTGCCCGGCCTCGGCTCCTACGCGCGGCTGGTCCGGCTCGACCACTCGATCTTCGGCCGCGGGCACATCATCGCCGCGCTGACCAGCGAAGACTCCAGCGGCAAGTTCACGCCCGTCCTGGAGAGCACCGACGAGGGCGCGACGTTCCACCAGATCGGCGCCATCCACGACCCCGACGGCCGGTACGGCATGTGCTGCGGCACCCTCTACGAACTGCCGCAGCGGGTCGGACGGCTCCGCGCGGGCACCCTGCTCTGGGCCGCCTCCTACCGGCAGGACGCCGGGGCGCAGCGGCGCGTCGGGATCAAGGTCTGGGCCAGCAAGGACGGCGGCCGCTCGTGGGTCTTCCTGTCCGAGGCCGCCCGCTCGCACAACATCGACGGCGTCTGGGAGCCCGAGTTCACCATCGACGCCGGCGGCACGCTCTGGCTCCACTTCGCCGACGAGACGCAGGCACCGAAGTACGCGCAGGTCCTCAACCGCGTCGCCTCGACCGACGGCGTCAACTGGGGCACCAAGCAGCTCACCCTGGCCATCCCGCCGGACCGGGTCCGGCCCGGCATGCCGATCATCCGCAGGCTGCCCGACGGCCGCTACTACTTCGCCTACGAGATCTGCAACTTCCGCGACCGCTACTGCGACCCGTACTTCAAGATCTCGCCCGACGGCGCCAACTGGGGCAGCCCCACCGACCCCGGTACGCGCGTCAACACCGCGAACGGCAACTACTTCCAGCACGCGCAGACGATCACGCTCTTCCCCGGCGGCCCGAACGGCGTCCGGATCGTCATGGTCGGGCAGATCTACACCAACGCGAAGGGCCAGCCGCAGCCGAAGAACGGCCAGGTGCTGCTGGCGAACGACAACTTCGGCAGCGGCAACTGGTACGAGCTGCCCGCCCCGGTCCACATCACCGGCATCTACAACAACTTCTGCCCGAACTACTCCTCGACGGTGCTGCCGGTCGACGACGGCAAGAACGTGCTCGAGATCGCCACCGAGTGGCTCAACGGCCGCTGCGCCGCGTACTTCGGCAAGGGACCGGCCTTCTGACGCCGGGCCCTGCCCGTAGGGTGGCGGGGTCTTGGCCGCGGAGAGGGAGGCAGTCCATGAAGGGCATCGTGCTGGCCGGAGGCAGCGGGACACGCCTGCACCCGATCACCCAGGCGGTGTCGAAGCAGCTGCTGCCGGTCTACGACAAACCGATGGTCTACTACCCGATCTCGGTGCTGATGCTGGCCGGGATCCGCGAGATCCTCGTCATCTCCACCCCCGCCGACCTGCCGATGTTCCGCAAGCTGCTCGGCAACGGCGACCAGTTCGGCGTCTCGTTCTCCTACGCCGAGCAGCCCAGCCCGAACGGACTGGCCGAGGCCTTCGTGATCGGCGCGGACTTCATCGGCGACGACGACGTGGCGCTCGTGCTCGGCGACAACATCTTCTACGGCCAGGGCTTCTCCGGCCGGCTGCAGCAGGCCGTGCGCGACCTCGACGGCTGCGTCCTGTTCGGCTACCCGGTGAAGGACCCCGAGCGCTACGGCGTCGGCGAGGTCGACGCGGCCGGCAAGCTGGTCTCCATCGAGGAGAAGCCCGCGAAGCCGCGCTCGAACAAGGCGATCACCGGGCTGTACCTCTACGACAACGAGGTCGTCGACATCGCCGGCGCGTTGACGCCGTCGGCTCGCGGCGAGCTCGAGATCACCGACGTCAACCTCACGTACGTGCGCCAGGACCGGGCGGCGCTGGTCGACCTCGGCCGCGGCTTCGCCTGGCTCGACACCGGCACGCACGACTCGCTGCTCGAAGCCGGCCAGTTCGTGCAGGTGCTGGAGCACCGCACCGGCGTGCGCATCGCGTGCCTCGAGGAGATCGCGCTGCGGATGGGCTTCATCACCGCCGAAGAGTGCTACGCGCTGGGCGAGAAGCTGGCGAAGTCCGGCTACGGCGACTACGTGAAGGCAGTCGCCGCGGCCGCGGGAGCTTCGGTCTAGAACAGCTGCTCGCGCAGTGTCGGCCCGGCGTACTCGGTGCGGAACACCCCGCGTTCCTGCAGGTGGGGGACGACTTTGTCGACGAACTCGTCGAGCCCGCCCGGGGTCAGGTGCGGCACCAGGACGAACCCGTCGGCCGCGTCGGACTGCACGTACTCGTCGATCGTCGAAGCGACCGTGGACGGCGTGCCGACGAACTGCTGGCGCGCGGTGACCTCGATCACCAGCTCGCGGATCGAGAGCTTCTTCTCCTCCGCGAGCGCCCGCCACTTGCGTGCCACCTGCGCAGGATCCTTCTCGTGCCGCACTCGGCCCCAAGTCAGCGGCTCGGCGGCCGGGTCCGGGTCGATCTCCGGCAACGGCCCGTCGACGTCGTAGTCCGACAGGTCTCGGCTCCAGACCTGCTCGAGGAACTGGATCGCGGTCGCCGGCCGGACCTGCTGGAGCCGGATCTCGCGCGCGTGCTCCTCGGCTTCGGCGTCGGTGTCGCCGAGGACGAACGTCGCGGCCGGCATGATCAGCAGCTCGCCGTGCTCGCGGCCGTACGTGGCCAGCCGCCGCTTGACGTCGTGGAAGAACGCCTGGCCGTCCTCGAGGGTGCCGTGGCGGCTGAAGATGACGTCGGCGGCTTTCGCGGCGAACTCGCGGCCTTCGTCGGAGTCGCCGGCCTGGATGACGATCGGCTGCCCCTGCGGCGTGCGCGGCAGCGTGAACTCGCCGTGGATGTCGAACTGCGGTCCACTGTGGACGAACTTGCCGGGGTCACGGGCGAAGACCCCGTTCTCCTTGTCCCCCACCAGGGTGCCGGGCTGCCAGCTGTCCCACAGCTCGCGCACGGTGGCCAGGAACTCCTCGGCGCGCGCGTAGCGGTCCTCGCGCTTGAGGAAGCCGCCGCGGCGGAAGTTCTCGCCGGTCCAGGCGTCCGGCGACGTCACGACGTTCCACGCCGCGCGCCCGCCGGAGAGGTGGTCGATGCTCGCGACCTGGCGGGCGACCTCGTAGGGCTCGTTGAACGTCGAGGACAGCGTCCCGGCCAGCCCGAGGTGCGTGGTGACGGCGGAGAGCGCGGCCAGCACGGTGGTCGTGTTGGGGCGCCCGACGACGTCGGAGTCGAGGATCTTGCCGGCGTGCTCGCGCAGCCGCAGGCCTTCGGCGAGGAAGAGGAAGTCGAACTTGCCGCGCTCGGCCGTGCGCGCGAGGTGCTCGAAGGACGCGAAGTCGATCTGGCTGCCCGACGCGGGATCGCTCCACACCGTCGTGTTGTTGACGCCGGGGAAGTGCGCGGCGAGCTTGATCTGCTTGGTCATCTCAGGCTCCCGGGGTGACGGCGTAGGCGTTGACGGCCCGGCCGAGGCCGAGGTGGTCGCGCAGCGTCGTGCCGCGGTAGCCGGTCCGGAAGGCGCCGGCCGCCCGCAGCGCCGGGACGACTTCGCCGGCGAGCAGGTCGAGGTCGTCGGGCAGGACGGCGGGCCGCAGGTGGAACCCGGCGACGCCGGTCTCGGCGGCCCAGCGGGGCAGCTCGGCGGCCAGCTGCGCGGGGGTGCCGACGAACGACAGGCCGACGGGCTCGAACGGGACCAGGGCGTCCAGCTCGTGCTGCCGGTCGCGGGCGCCCTGCTCGGTCTCGGCGAGCACGATCGACACCGTCGCGAGGACCTTGGCACCGGGGAACCGGGCGGCCGCGGCACTCACGGCGTCGAGGTGGTCGGCGCGGGTGATCACCAGGTCGGCGCCGACCGCGTGCGGCGAGTCGCCGTAGACCGCGGTCACCGGGTGGCCCTGCGGCGGGCGCGGGGTGATCGACGGGCCCTTCACGCTGAAGAAGCGGCCCTCGAAGTCGACGTAGTGCAGCTTGTCGCGGTCGATGAACCGGCCGGTGGCGGCGTCGCGGATGATCGCGCCGTCCTCCCAGCTGTCCCACAGCCGGGTGATGACGTCGACGACCTCGGCGGTCTCGGCCTCCGCGTCTCGCGGGGAAGGAGCCGGGCGACGGCCGAAGTGCGCGGCCTCGGTGTCGGTCAAGGACGGGATCGCGAGAACGCCGGCGCGGCCGCGGCTCGCGTAGTCCAGGGTCGCCACCGATGTCGAGACGTGGAACGGCTCGGTGTGCGTGGTGGTGACCGTCGGGACCAGGCCGATCCGGCTGGTCGCGGGCGCGATGGCCGACAGTGTGAGCAGCGCGTCGAGCCGTCCGCGCACGACGCCCTCGCCGCCGGACTGCAGCGCCAGCGAGTCGTCGAGGGTGACGAAGTCGAGCGAAGCGGCTTCGGCCAGCTTCGCGTACTTCAGGTAGTGGCCGGACGTGAACAGCGCGGCGGGTTCGGCCGCGGACACCCGCCAGGCGGCCGGGTGGAACCCGGCCCCGTCGATGGCGACGCCCAGGTGCAGCTCTGCGGAGACCATGCCCTGAGAACTTCCGGGACGAAACCCGGATTCCCACTCCCACCAGCTGGGATCAGAACCGGCGCCGGGCCATCTCTTCGAGCCGCGCGATGCGGTCGGCGATCGGCGGGTGCGTCGAGAACAGCTTGCTCAGGCCTTCGCCCGGCCGGAACGGGTTCGCGATCATCAGGTGCGACTGCGACACGAGCTGCGGCTCGGCGACCAGCGGCCGCGCCCGCGTCCCGGCCTCCAGCTTGCGCAGTGCCGAGGCCAGGCCCAGCGGGTCGCCGGTCAGCTCGGCGCCGGACGCGTCGGCCTGGTACTCCCGCGACCGGCTCACGCCCATCCGGATGACCGCCGCCGCGATGGGCCCGACGAAGATCAGCATCAGGCTGACCAGCGGGCTGCCGTCGCGGTTGTTGCCGCCGAAGAACAGCGCGATGTTGGCGAGCACGCTGATCACGCTGGCCAGCGCGCCGGCGACGCACGAGATGAGGATGTCGCGGTTGTAGACGTGGGACAGCTCGTGGCCGAGCACGGCCCGCAGCTCGCGCTCGTCCAGCAGGTCGAGGATGCCGGTGGTGCAGCAGACGGCCGCGTGGCGCGGGCTGCGGCCGGTCGCGAACGCGTTGGGCGCGACGGTCGGGCTGAGGTAGAGCTGCGGCATCGGCTGGCGGGCGACGTGGGCGAGCTCGCGCACGATCCGGTACATCGCCGGCTGCTCGACCTCGGACACCGGCCGCGCGTGCATCGCGCGCAGCGCCAGCTTGTCCGAGTTGAAGTACGCGAAGGCGTTCATCCCGAGCGCGACGACCAGGCCGATGACCAGGGCGCCGCGGCCGAACAGGCCGCTGATCGCGATGATGATCGCCGACAGCAGACCGAGCAGCATCGCCGTCTTCAACCCGTTCTGGTGCCCGTGCACGCTCGCTCGCCTCCGTCCGCTCATTCCCCGTGGTTACCCATTGGAAACAACGCGATCGGGCGACGCGAAGTTCCTTCACGTGATGATCGCGCGGGTTAGGCTCGATGAGCGAGTTGATCACGAGCGGAGGCGCCGATGCGAGGTCGCCCGATAGGCCGGAGGACCCTGTTCGCCCTGGTCACGGCCGGTGCCGGGGCCCTGGTCCTACCCGGGGTCGCGCGGGCGGAGGACGTCCGGTCGATCGAGCTCGGCGGGGCGCCCACCGCGGTCACGGTGAACCCGGTCACCGGGCTCGCGTACGTCACGGATCCCCAGGCCGGGACGCTCACGGTCATCGACCCGCGCACCGCCGCGGCCGGCGCGGTGATCAGCGTCGGCGGCGCCCCCGGTGACGTCGCGGTCGACACGGCGGCCAACCGGATCTACGTCGCGAACCCGCCGGCCGGCACCGTCGTGGTGCTCGACGGCCGCACCCACGACCTGGTGAGCGTGATCGGCGCGGGCGCCGGCGCGTCCGCGCTGGCCGTGGACGAGCAGGCCAACCGCGTCTACGCGGCCAGCGGCGGCACCGGCACGCTCGCCGTGCTCGACGGCGTCAGCTGCACGCTCGCCGCGCTCGTGCCGGGCCCGAAGCCGAGCCTCGGCGGGGTCGCGGTCGACCCCGGCCGCAAGCTGGCCTACTGCGCCAGCACCGGCACGGACTCCCTGGAAGTGTTCTCCATCGACAGCGGGAAGTTCGTCGCCAGCGTGAAGGTCGGGGCGCGGCCGACCGCCGTCGCGGTGCACGCCGGGAGCGGTTCGGTGTACGTGGCCAACTCCGGCATCCACCACATGTCCATTGTGGACGCGGCGACGCACACCGAGCGCAAGACCGTGTTGCTGCGCAGCGAATCCTCCGCGCTCGCCGTGCACCAGGGCACGAACACCGTGTACACCAACGGCGGCCAGAACGGGGTGAGCCGGATCGACGGCGCGAGCGGGACGCTGACCGGCGAGCTGTCGCTGGGCGTCAACCCCGGCGACGTCGCGGTCGACCAGCGCACGCGCACGGTGTTCGTCACGGATCCCTTGCACGGCAGGGTTTCCCTCATCCGGGATTTCTGAGCACCCGGCTGGGGTAACTCCAGGTATACGGTCGGAGACTATGAAACTCGGACTGCAGATCCCCGACTTCACCTGGCCGAACGGGGCGTCCGCGCTGGGCGCCGAACTGGCCGCCGTCGTCCGCACCGCCGACGACGCGGGCTTCGACTCCATCGCCGTGATGGACCACTTCTTCCAGATCGGCGGGGTCGGTCCCGTCGAGAACGACATGCTCGAGGCGTACACGACCCTCGGCTTCATCGCCGCGCACACTTCGCGGGCGAAGCTCCTCACGGTCGTCACGGGTGTGCTGTACCGGCACCCGGGCCTGCTGGCCAAGGCGATCACGACGCTGGACGTGCTGTCCGGCGGCCGCGCGGTCCTCGGCATCGGCGCGGGCTGGAACGAGGAGGAGTCGAAGGGTCTCGGCTTTCCGTTCCCGCCCGTTTCCGAGCGGTTCGAGCTGCTGGAAGAGAACTTGCAGTACGTGCTGCAAATGTGGGCCGAGGGCGACGAGCCGTTCAAGAGCAAGCACTTCGACGCCGAACGGCTGCTGAACGTGCCGCAGGCGCTGCAGAAGCCGCGTCCGCTCATCATGATCGGCGGCGGCGGCGAAAAGAAGACGCTGAAGCTCGTCGCGAAGTACGCCGACGCGTGCAACCTGTTCAACAGCCCCGAGCTGGAGCACAAGCTCGACGTGCTCCGGCGGCACTGCGACGAGCAGGGCCGTGACTACGACTCGATCGTCAAGACCGTCTACCACATCCTCGACGTCGGCGAGACGGGCGAGAAGTCCGGCGAGCTGCTGAAGGAGCTGGAGCGGCTGAACGGGCTGGGCATCCACGTCGCCCTCGGCATGGTCCCGAACGTCCACAACCCGGCGGTGCTGGAGAAGTTCGGCACCGACGTCATCCCGGCCGCCGACAAGCTCGGCTGAGCAACTCGCGATCGGCAAGTTGCCCGAGCCCTCTCCGCCACCCGGCGGAGGGGGCTCAGCCGTCCTTGGCGACGACGCGGGTCAGCGCCGCGACACCGATGCCGACGACGGCCAGCACGATCCCCGCCACCAGCCAGCCGACCAGCGCCAGCACCACGCCGGTCGCCGCGAACAGGGCGAACTCCACCAGGAAGCGGGCCGGTTCCGGCAGCCGGCGGGCCGCCCGCGGGGCGATGAACAGGCCCCAGATCGCGGCCGCGGCCACGGGCAGCAGGACCGCGTCGACGACCGCCAGCGCCACCCCGCTGCCGAGCTGGGTGCCGGCCAGCGCGAGGCCGCCCAGCAGGGCCAGCTCCGTGAGGAAGCGGACCGTCAGCACCACGCCCGCGATCCCGCTCAGGCGGGGAGTCGGCTCCGGAGTCATCGCGCCAGCCTAGGACCCAGGTCCACTGTGGACGTTACGGGTCCGGACCGGCACCGTCCGTGATCTCGGCCACACGTCACCCGCCCGGCGTGGTGATGTTGCGGTTCCGAATCGGTCCACCAGGCCACCACGCGTCGCTGTAACGAGGATCCACCCCTGCTCGACGTGTTAAGCGCAGATCGCGACCGCTGAGCCAAGGAGCCTGGTAGATGACCACATGTCGACTCTGCGGTTCGACAAACACGGCCAGCGTGGTGGACCTCGGGGCCACTCCCCCGTGTGAGCGATTCTTGACCGCCGAACAGCTCGACGAGCCGGAAGCCACCTTCCCGCTCCACCTCATGGTGTGCACCGAGTGCTGGCTCGCCCAGATCCCCCCGCTGATCGATCCTGACGACACCTTCACCGAGTACGCGTACTTCTCGTCGTTCTCGACGTCGTGGGTCGAGCACGCGAAGCGGTTCGTCGACGGCTCGGTCGAACGGCTGGGGCTCGACGAGAAGTCGTTCGTCGTCGAGGTCGCCAGCAACGACGGTTACTTGCTCAAGCACGTCGTCGGGCACGGCATCCGGTGTCTGGGTGTCGAACCTTCGGTGAACGTCGGGCAGGCCGCGCGGGACGCCGGCGTGCCCACCCTGACGGCCTTCCTCTCCGGGGAAACCGGCCGGCAGGTGCGCGAGGAGCACGGCCCGGCCGACCTGGTCGCCGCGAACAACGTCTACGCGCACATCCCCGACGTCCTCGGCTTCACGAAGGGCCTGCGCGCGCTCGTCGCCGACGACGGCTGGGTCTCCATCGAGGTCCAGCACCTGCTCACGCTGATCGAGAAGAACCAGTACGACACGATCTACCACGAGCACTTCCAGTACTACACGGTCGAATCCGCGCGCCGGGCCCTCGCGACCGGCGGCCTGACCGTGGTCGACGTCGAGCTCGTGCCGACGCACGGCGGGTCGATCCGGCTCTGGGCGCGTCCCGACGAGGTCGCGGGCGAGCCCAGCGAGCGGATGACCGACGTCCTGGAGCGCGAAAAGGCGGCCGGGCTGCACGAGCTGTCCGGGTACACCGAGTTCGCCGAGCGCGTCACCCGCGTGCGGCTGGACCTGCTGAAGTTCCTCATCGAGGCGCGCAACGACGGGAAGACCGTCGTCGGCTACGGCGCCCCCGGCAAGGGCAACACCCTGCTGAACCACTGCGGCATCCGGACGGACCTGCTGCAGTACACGGTCGATCGCAACCCGTACAAGCACGGCCGGTTCACCCCGGGCACCCGGATCCCGGTGCTGCCCCCGGAGCGGATCGAAGCCGACCGGCCCGACTACGTGCTCGTCCTCCCGTGGAACCTCCGGGAGGAACTGACCGAACAGCTGTCGTTCGTGGGTGAGTGGGGCGGAAAGCTCGTGTTCCCCATCCCCCGCCTGGAAATCGTCGAGGTGCAGTGAAGTGAAGGTCGTTCTCTTCTGCGGTGGCTACGGGATGCGGATGCGCAACGGCGCGGCCGACGACGTCCCGAAGCCGATGGCGATGGTCGGACCGAGACCGCTCATCTGGCACGTGATGCGCTACTACGCGCATTTCGGCCACACGGAGTTCATCCTGTGCCTCGGCTACGGCGCGGCGCACATCAAGAACTTCTTCCTGAACTACCAGGAAACCATTTCCAACGACTTCGTCCTGCGCAACGGGCAGCCCGAACTGCTGTCGACCGACATCGCCGACTGGACGATCACGTTCGTGCAGACCGGCATCGAGTCACCGATCGGTGAGCGCCTGCGCCGCGTCCGCGACTACCTCGACGGCGACGAGATGTTCCTCGCGAACTACGCGGACGTCCTGTCCGACGTCCCGCTGCCCGACATGATCGAGCGGTTCTCGAACACCGACGCCGGCGCGTCGATGATGGTCGTCCCGCCGCAGTCGTCGTTCCACTGCGTCGAGATGAACGAAGGCGGCATGGTCGGGTCGATCACCGCGGTCAGCGAGATGCCGCTGTGGGAGAACGGCGGGTACTTCGTGCTGCGCCAGGAGGTCTTCGACCACATCCCGGAGAACGGCGACCTGGTCGCCGACGGCTGCGGTGAGCTGGCCAAGCGCGGCCGGCTGCTGGCGTACCCGTACCGCGGGTTCTGGAAGCCGACCGACACGGTCAAGGAGCGCGCCGCGCTCGACGACGCCTACACGCACGGCAAGAAGCCCTGGGCGCTCTGGGAGCAGCCCGTCGCGAGCACCGCGTGATCGGGCTCCGGCCGGGACGGCTCGGCGGCGTCGTCGCCCTCGGCGCGCACTGCGACGACATCGCGATCGGCGCCGGGGGCACCCTGCTGACGCTGTGCGCGTCGCGGCCGGGCCTGAAGGTGGACGCGCTGATCCTCTCCGGCGGCGGCACGCCCCGAGAGGACGAGGAGCGGGCGGCGCTGGCGGCGTTCTGCCCGGGCGCCGAGCTCGACGTCACGGTGCTGAAACTGCCGGACGGGCGCTTCCCGGCGCACTGGGAAGAGGCCAAGAACGCGCTGGAGGAGCTGCGGCGGCGGACTGACCCGGACGTCATCCTGGCGCCCCGGACCGACGACGCCCACCAGGACCACCGCGGGCTCGCCAAGCTGGTGCCGACGACGTTCCGCGACCACCTGGCGCTGGGCTACGAGATCGTCAAGTGGGACGGCGACCTCGGGGCCCCTTCGGTGTACCAGCCGCTCGACGACGACGTCGCCGAGTCGAAGGTCCGGTTGCTGCAGGAGCACTACGCGTCGCAGCGGCACCGCGGCTGGTACGACCGCGAAGCGTTCCTCGGCCTGGCGCGGATCCGCGGGATCGAAGCGGCCACGAAGTACGCCGAAGCGTTTTTCGTCAAGAAACTCACTCTCGATCTGAAGGGCTGATCCGATGCGGGTGTTGCTGACGGGGCACAAGGGCTACCTGGGGACGGTGATGGCCCCGGTGCTCGCCGCCGCCGGTCACGAGGTCGCCGGCCTCGACTCGGGCCTGTTCGAGGACTGCCTGCTCGGGCCCGCGCCGGCCGACCCGGCCGGGGTGGCCGTCGACCTGCGCGACGTCACCGTCTCGCACTTGGAGGGCTTCGACGCGGTCATCCACCTCGCCGCGCTGTCGAACGACCCGCTGGGCTCGCTCGCGCCGGAGCTGACCTACGACATCAACCACCACGCGTCCGTGAAGCTCGCGAAGCTGGCGAAGGAGGCCGGCGTCGGGCGGTACCTCTACGCGTCGACCTGCTCGGTGTACGGCGCGGGCGGTGCCAACCTCGTCAACGAGGACGCGCCGCTGAAGCCCGTGACGCCGTACGCCGAGTCGAAGGTGCGCGTCGAGGCCGACGTCCACGAGCTCGCCGACGACGACTTCACCCCGGTCTACATGCGCAACGCGACCGCGTTCGGCTACTCGCCCCGGCTGCGCGGCGACATCGTGCTGAACAACCTGACCGCGCACGCGCACCTGTCCGGCGAGGTGCTGGTGCTCTCCGACGGCACGCCGTGGCGGCCCCTGGTGCACGCGCAGGACATCGCGCGCGCGTTCACGGCCGCGCTGACCGCGCCCAAGGAGGCCGTGCACAACAAGGCCTTCAACATCGGTACCGAGGACAACAACGTCACGGTGGCCGAGATCGCCCAGGAGGTCGTCGAGGCCGTGCCGGGCTCGACGCTGAACATCACCGGCGAGGCCGGCGCCGACCCGCGCTCCTACCGCGTCGACTTCTCGCGCTTCCGCGACGCCATCCCGGGCTTCGCCTGCGAGTGGTCGGTCAAGGACGGCGCCGTCGAGCTCATCGAGGCCTACCGCAAGTTCGGGCTCACCCGGGAGTCGTTCGAGAAGCTGTTCACCCGGCTCGCCTGGCTGAAGAGCGAAGGCGAAGCCGGCCGCATCGACGACACCATGCGGCGGCACTAGTGACGGGCACGCAGCTGCGGTCGGGGGCGGAGCTGCACGCCCTGGTCGAACGGCTGTACCCGATCTGCCGCAGCATCACCGGCGACGGCGTGCGGCAGACCCTGGACATCATCGGCGAGCACATCGCGCTGGAGCGGCACGAGGTCCCGACCGGGACGGCGGTGCTGGACTGGACGATCCCGCAGGAGTGGAACATCCGGGACGCGTACGTCGCGTCGCCGTCGGGTGAGCGCGTCATCGACTTCCAGGAGTCGAACCTGCACGTCGTCGGGTACAGCGTCCCGGTGTCGCGGCGGATGCCGCTGAGCGAGCTGCGGGAGCACCTGCACACGCTGCCGGACCAGCCGTCGTGGGTGCCGTACCGGACCAGCTACTACGCCCCGGCCTGGGGTTTCTGCCTCGCGCAGGAGAAGCTCGACGCGCTGCCCGACGGCGAGTACGACGTCGTCATCGACTCGACCCTGGCCGACGGTTCGCTCACCTACGGCGAGCACGTCGTCCCGGGCCGCGTCACCGACGAGGTCATCGTCTCGTGCCACGTCTGCCACCCGTCGCTGGCCAACGACAACCTGGCTGGCATCGCGGTGGCCGTCTCGCTGGCGCAGCAGCTGGCTGAGTCTCAGCCGCACTACACCTACCGGTTCCTGTTCATGCCGGGGACGATCGGCTCGATCACCTGGCTGGCCCGCAACGCCTCGCGGATCGAGAAGGTTCGTCATGGCCTGGTGCTGGCGTGCGCGGGCGACTCGGGACCTTTGACGTACAAGAAGTCCCGCCGCGACGACGCCGAGATCGACCGCGTCATGCAGCACGTGTTGCGTTCGCGGGAGCACCGCGTTGTCGACTTCTCGCCGTATGGCTATGACGAGCGCCAGTTCTGCTCGCCCGGCTTCAACCTCGGCGTCGGGTCCCTGACGCGGACGCCGTACGCGGGCTACCCCGAGTACCACACCTCCGCGGACAACCCGAGTTTCGTTTCGCCGGCGGCCATGGAGGACACGCTCGGCGCGCTTCGCGACGCGTTCGGCGTCCTGGACCGCAACCGCCGGTACGTCAACCTCAGCCCGTACGGCGAGCCGCAGCTCGGCAAGCGCGGGCTGTACGACTCGCTCGGCGGCCGCAGCGACGCCAAGGAAGCCCAGATGGCGATGCTCTGGGTGCTCAACCTCTCCGACGGCGAGCACTCGCTCCTCGACATCGCCGAGCGGGCCGGCCTGCCGTTCGACATCGTCGACGTCGCGGCCCGCGCCCTGCACGACGCCGGTCTGGTCAAGGAGTGAGCGCCGTGGCCAACCACCGCCGCGCACCGCGCTCGATCTTCCGGTCGGGCGCGGTGCGCGCGATGGCCGGACGGCTGAGCTGGGGCCTCGGCGACCAGGCGGTGTCCAGCCTGACCAACTTCGCCGTCGGGCTGTACGTGGCCCGCGAGCTCGGCACGTTCGCGTTCGGCATCTTCAGCCTCGCCTGGGTCACCTACGGCGTGGTGCTGAACGTGTCGCGCGGCCTGGCCACCGACCCGCTGATGGTGCGGTTCAGCGCGGTGCCGGAGGACCGCTGGCGCCTGGGGGTCGCCAGCGCGTCCGGCACCGCGATCGGCGTCGGCTGCGTGACCGGCGTGGTCAGCCTGATCGCCGGGCTGGCCGCGGGCGGCCCGCTCGGCAACGCGTTCGTCGCGCTCGCCGCCGTCCTGCCCGGCCTGCTGCTGCAGGACGCGTGGCGGTTCGCGTTCTTCGCTCGCGGCCAGGGGAAGAAGGCGTTCCTCAACGACGTCGTGTGCGGCGTCGCCCTGATGCCGGCGCTGTTCATCGCCGGCCGGATCGGGACGGTCGTCGCGTTCGTGCTGGCCTGGGGCATCGCGGCCGCGCTCGCCGCGGTCTACGGCTGGTTCCAGACCGGGATCCTCCCGCACCCGCGGGAGCTCGTCGGCTGGCTGCGCACGCAGCGCGACCTGAGTGTCCGGTACCTGATCGAGAACGTCAGCAACAGCGGCGCGTCCCAGCTGCGCGCGTACGGTCTCGGCGCCATCACCGGGATCACCGCCGTCGGCGCGGTCCGCGGGGCCGAGCAGCTGCTCGGCCCGTTCCTGGCCCTGCTCATGGGCCTGTCGCTGGTCACGGTCGCCGAGGGCGCGCGCGTGCTCCAGCGGGCACCGCACCGGCTCAAGCACTTCTGCATGATCCTCGGCGGCGGGCAGGCCGCCGCCGCGCTGTGCTGGGGCCTCGGCCTGCTGCTCCTCCTGCCCGACAGCGCCGGCCGCTGGGTGATGGGTGACGTGTGGGACTCGTCGTCCCCGCTGATCCTCCCGGTCACCCTCGCCGTGGTCGGCGCGAGCATCGCCACTGGCGCGGCCGCCGGGCTCCGTGCCCTCGGCGCCGCCCCGCGGAGCCTGCGGTCGCAGCTGATCGCCTCCCTGTTCTACGTCACGTTCGGCATCACCGGCGCCTTCCTCGGCGGTGCGGCCGGGTCCGCCTGGGGCGTCGCGACCGCGACGCTCACCGGGTCGATCGTCTGGTGGTGGCAGCTGCGGCTCGGGCTGCGCGACTACGTGCCGCCGGCCCCGGACGACCCCGGGTTCGACGCGCCCACGATCGTCTTCGCCCCGCTCAGGGAAACGATCAACGAAACCACCGTGGTCTTCGAGCCGATCAAAGAGCCGATCAAGGAATGAGGACTCCATGACCACCGTCCCGCGGCTGAGCCTCGGCCTCCCGGTGTACAACGGCGAGGAGTACCTCGCCGAGTCTCTGGACGCCCTGCTCGGCCAGACCTACGAAGACTTCGAGCTGATCATCTCGGACAACGCCTCCACCGACGGCACCGACGAGATCTGCCGCCGCTACGCCGAGAAGGACTCCCGGATCCGCTACGTCCGGCAGCCGAAGAACATCGGGGCGACCCCGAACCACAACTACGTGTTCGACGTGTCCCGCACCGAGCTCTTCAAGTGGGTCTCCCACGACGACCTCTATGCCCGCGACCTGCTCAAGCGGTGCGTCGAGGCCCTCGACGAGCGCCCCGAGATCATGCTGGCCCACTGCGACCAGGCGATCATCGACGGCGACGGCCGCATCGTCCAGCCGCTCCAGTACACGCTGAACACCGCGTCCCCGCACGCCCCGGACCGCTTCCGCAGCATCCTGTTCGAGCCCGGCGGCGACGACTTCTACGGCGTCATCCGCACCGACGTCCTCCGCCGCGTCAAGCCGCTCGACAGCTACCACCACGCCGACCGGACCTACTCCGCGGAGATGGCCCTGCACGGTGCGTTCCACCAGGTGCCCGAGCTGCTCTACTTCCGCCGCGACCACCCGGGCCGCGCGGAACGGGCCAACCCGACCATCCGGAGCCGGTGCGCGAATCTGGACCCGCGGCGCGCGAACCGGCTCCGGAATCCCACCGTCCGCCTGCTCGGCGAGTACGTCTACGGCTTCGCGGACCTGATCCGCCGCGCGCCGATCTCGGCCGCCGACAAGCGCGAGTGCTTCGCGCACCTCGGCAGCTGGCTGACCAACCGCGCGAAGTCCGGCCACGGCGAGCGCGTCGAGGACCGCGCGCCGACCGCCTCCGACGTCACCACGGTCAACGAGATCGTGGCCGGCCGCGAAGGCAGGCTCGCGTGAAGCGTGCCCCGCGCGTCGGTGTCTTCGGCCTGCTCGGCTCGGGGAACCTCGGCAACGACGGTTCCCTCGAAGCCGTGCTCGGCTACCTACGCACCGAGCACCCGGACGCCGTCCTGACCGGCCTGGTGGGCGGCCCGGACATCGTCCGCGAGCGGTACGGCGTCGACACCACGCCCCTGCACTGGAACCAGGCCGAGTACGAGACGGCGTCCGGCCTCCGGTCGATCGTCCTCAAGGGACTCGGCAAGCTGGTCGACATCGGCCGCACGGCCGCCTGGGTCCGCGAGCAGGACGTCGTCATCGTGCCCGGCATGGGCGTCCTCGAAGCGACGCTTCCGCTGCGTCCGTGGGGTTTCCCGTATTCGCTGTTCCTCCTTTCCGCCGCCGGGCGGCTCTTCGGCACCAAGGTCGCGCTGGTCAGCGTCGGCGCGAACCACATCAGCGCGCGGGCCACCCGGACACTGGTCCGCTGGGCCGGCCGGCTCGCCGCCTACCGCTCCTACCGCGACGACATCTCCCGCGACGCCATGCGCGCCATGGGTGTCGACACCAGCCGCGACGAGGTCTACCCCGACCTCGCGTTCTCCCTCCCCACTCCGGACGCCGACGGCGTGCCGGGCACCGTCGGCGTCGGCGTGATGGCCTACTACGGCGGCAACGACGACCGCGCCGACGGCGACCGCATCTACCGCCACTACGTGGACACGATGAACCGTTTCGTCGGCCGGCTCGTTGACCAGGGCAGACCCGTCCGGCTGTTCATCGGCGACCAGATCGACCGGCAGGTCGTCGACGAGATCATCGAGAAGACCGCTTCCCCGCTGGTGACGGCGGCCACGGCGGAGACCCTGGACGAGCTGATGCACGAGATGGCGGCGGTGGACAGCGTGGTGGCCACGCGCTACCACAACGTGCTCTGCGCCCTGAAGGTCGCGAAACCGACCGTCGCGATCGGGTACGCGCCGAAGAACGACGTGCTGATGGCGGAGATGGGCCTCGACGGTTTCACCCAGCGGGCGAAGACCGTCGACTTCGACCGGCTCGTCGAGCAGTTCACCGAACTCGAAAACCGTTCGCCGGAACTGCGCCAGATCCTGGCGGAACGGAACGAGAACAACGTCCAACGACTCAAGGACCAGTTCGCCGCCCTTTCGGCGGCCCTCTTCGGGGGTGCGCGATGAAGGCCATTCCGGTGCCCGAGATCGAGGGCGTGTACCTGTTCGAACCGACCCCGCACGCCGACGAGCGCGGCTTCTTCAGCCGGACGTTCGACCGCGAAGTCGTGGCGTCGGTGGGGATCGACCCGGACGGCTTCGCCCAGGACAGCCTTTCCCGCTCCCGCAAGGGAGTCATCCGCGGGATGCACCTGCGCGGCGGAGCCGGCGAGGCGAAGCTGGTGCGGTGCTCTTCCGGCGCGATCTTCGACGTCGTCGTGGATCTCCGACCGGATTCGCCGACATTCCGTGCTGTGAAAACGTTCGAACTTTCCGGTGACACGCAGGTTTCCGTGTACATCCCCGCGGGCTGCGCGCACGGATTCCAGTCACTCACCGATATCTCGGACGTCTCGTACCGTATCGATCGTCCCCACGACCCGTCCGAAGACATCACAATTTCGTACAAAGACCCAGAATTGGACATTTCGTGGCCACTGTCGGTCACAATGGTCAGTGACCGGGATGAGCGCGCGCCGTCTCTCGGAGAGGCGTTGAAACCAACGAGGTGACCCCCATGGGAACGAACTTGCCCCGCTCCACGGAGGCGAACGAGCGGCTGCACCGGGTCATCCCGGGCGGAGCGCACACTTACGCCAAGGGCTCGGACCAGTATCCCGACATGATGGCTCCGGTCATCTCCCGCGGCCTCGGCGGCCACGTCTGGGACGTCGACGGCAACGAGTACATCGAGTACGGCTCCGGGCTGAGAGCAGTCAGCCTGGGCCACGCCCACCCGCGAGTCCTGGACGCCGTCCGGGCCGAGCTGGACAAGGGCAGCAACTTCATCCGCCCGTCGATCATCGAGGCCGAAGCCGCCGAGCGGTTCCTCGAGAACATCCCGACCGCCGACATGGTGAAGTTCACCAAGAACGGCTCGGACGCCACGACCGCCGCGGTCCGGCTGGCGCGCGCCGCCACCGGCCGCCGGATCGTCGCCAAGTGCGCCGACCACGCCTTCTTCTCCACCGACGACTGGTTCATCGGCACCACGCCGATGAAGGCGGGCATCCCGGAGGAGACGACGGAAGCGGTCGTGTCCTTCCCGTACGGCGACCTGCAGGCCACGGAGGAGCTGCTGCAGCGCCACGCGGGCGAGATCGCGTGCCTGATCCTGGAGCCGGCCGCCGCGGTCGGCCCGCCGCCGGGGTACCTCAAGGGCCTGCGGGAGCTCGCCACGCGCCACGGCGCCGTGCTGATCTTCGACGAGATGATCACCGGGTTCCGCTGGTCCGCCCACGGCGCGCAGGGCCTCTACGGCGTCACCCCGGACCTCTCGACGTTCGGCAAGGCACTCGGCAACGGCTTCGCCGTCTCCGCGCTGGCCGGCAAGCGGGAGCTGATGGAGATCGGCGGGCTGCACACCGACCGGGAGCGCGTGTTCCTGCTCTCCACCACGCACGGCGCGGAGACCCACTCCCTCGCCGCCGCGATGGCGGTCATGGACGTCTACCGCGACGAGGACGTCATCGGCAGGCTTCACGCTCTCGGCGACCGGCTCGCCGCCGGCGTCCGCGAGGTGGCGGCCGGGATCGGGGTCGGCGACCACGTGGTCGTCCGCGGCCGGTCCAGCAACCTGGTCTTCGGCACGCTCGACGAGGAGCTCAAGCCGTCCCAGCCGTACCGGACGCTGTTCCTGCGCGAGCTGGTCTCCGGCGGGGTGCTCGGACCGTCCTTCGTGGTCAGCGCCGCACTCACCGAGGCCGACATCGACAAGACGATCGACGTGGTCGCCCAGGCCTGCACGGTCTACCGGAAGGCCCTCGACGCCAGCGACCCGACTCCGTGGATGGGCGGGCGGCCGGTGCAGCCCGTGTTCCGCAAGTTCGCCTGATCGCCGCACGGGCGGGCCGGATTCACCCCTTGGGTCCGATGAGGACACTTGAGGGTGACTGTTTTCCGGCCCGTTCGTGCGTAACTTCCATCCATGGGCAGACCTCGTGCGGTACTCGTCGCCGCTTGCTCGCTCCTGATCGCCGTGGCTTGCCCGGCGATCGCGCGGGCCACCGACGGGCCCGGGCCGGTGTGCGACCACCAGCCCGCGGAGCACGAGGAAGCGCCTCCCGGGGCCGTCCCCGTCGATCCGGGCGTCGACGGGGACCTCTCGGCCAAGACGGCGGCGAACCCGCCCGGCACGACGTTCTGGCTCCGCCCCGGCACCCACACGCTCGGCACCGACCGGTTCGGCCAGGTCGCCCCGAAGGACGGCGACGTGTACCTCGGCGCGCCGGGTGCGGTCGTCGACGGCCGCGGCGTCAACCAGGCGGCCTTCACCCAGCGGGCCCGCGACGTCGAGCTCCGCGGGCTCACGATCCGCGGGTTCGCCGCGCTCCAGGACCAGGGCGTGGTCAACCACGACTCCGGCGACGGCTGGCTCATCGAGAACACGACCATCGAGGACAACGCCGGCGCGGGACTGATGGCCGGGGCACGCCAGGTCGTCCGGCACAGCTGCCTGCGCGACAACGGCCAGTACGGGCTCAACGCCTACCAGGCCGGTGACGGCATCACCGGGCTCGTGCTGGAGGGCAACGAGATCACCGGCAACAACACCGGTGACTGGGAGACCAAGGTACCGGGCTGCGGGTGCAGCGGTGGCGCCAAGTTCTGGGCCGTGAACGGCGCCGACATCAGCGGCAACTGGGTCCACGGCAACCACGGCGCCGGCCTGTGGGCGGACACGGACAACAACGACTTCCTCGTCGAGGACAACCTGTTCGAGGCCAACGACGCCGAGGCGCTGTTCTACGAGACCAGCTACAACCTCGTGCTGCGCGGCAACACGTTCCGCGGCAACACCCTGGTGCAGGGCCGCGCGTTCGCGTCGCGCGGCGACAACTTCCCGGCAGCGACGGTGTACCTGTCGGAGTCGGGCGGCGAGCCCCGTGTGCCGGCCCGGACCTCGGCCGTCGACATCAGCGGGAACACGTTCGAGGACAACTGGGCCGGGATCACGTTGTGGGAGAACGCCGACCGCTTCTGCAACAGCCCGGCCAACACGTCTTCGGGCTACTGCACCAAGGTGGCTTCGAAGTCTTCGTGCACGGCCGGCACGATCGCCCAGCCACCGGCGTACGACGACTGCCGCTGGAAGACCCAGCGCGTGGAGGTGCACGGGAACACCTTCCGGTTCGACCCGGGACGGGTGGGCTGCACGAGCCTCTGCGGGCGGATGGCACTGCTGTCGAACTACGGCACTTTCCCCGACTGGTCTCCCTACAAGGGAACCGTCGTGGAGGAGGCGATCACTTTCCGGCAGGGCAACCGGTGGCACGACAACTCCTACGCCGGGCCGTGGACCTTCGTCGCGCATGACACCTCCAGGACGGTCGACGCTGCGGGCTGGCGGGCGGAGCCCTACTCGCAGGACGAGTGTTCTTCGTTCGACGGTGGGACCGCCGACTGCTGATCAGGAGCTTGCCGACGGGGTCCGACACTTTTCGACGCGGTCCGCGTCCGCGGGCACTCTTTCCCTTGCGGTGAAGGGGAAAAGTCGTGAACGGAGAATTCCGGACAGCCGCACTTCACCCGTTTCAGCGATGGCGTTCGCACGGGTGTTCGGTACCGTCGGAGACATGTCCGCCATCCCCGCACCCCTCGACCGCGACGCGATCGACGTCGTCCTGTTCGACGCGATGGGCGTCCTCTACTCCTCCGCCGACGACGTCGGCGAGCTGCTCGTGCCCTATCTCCGCAGTCACGGCTGCGTGCTTCGCCGGGAGGAAATCGCCCAGCTGTACCAGGAATGCAGCCTCGGCAAGATGTCCTCAGCCGACTTCTGGGCGACGGCCGGCGCGTCCGGCGGGTCGGACGAGGAGTACTGCCGGAACCACCGCCTGACCGAAGGCGTGGTCGCGGTCCTCGCCGAGCTCGACGCCACCGGAGTGCGGCTCGGGTGCCTGAGCGACGACGTCGGCGAGTGGTCGAAGCTCCTGCGCGAGCGGTTCGGCCTCGGCGAGTACCTGACCGACTGGTTCGTCAGCGGCGACACCGGAGTGCGCAAGCCGGCGCCCGAAGCGTTCACGACCGTCTGCCTCCGCCTCGACGTCGCACCGAACCGGATCCTGCTCATCGACGACCGCGCGGAGAACGTCTCGGCCGCGCGCGCCGCGGGACTGCAGGCGTTGCGGTACGGCACAACTCAACTGTCCACAATGGAGGCTTTGCGGAAGGAGCTCAGACCGTGGTGAAGCGCGCGCTCGGCTCTCCCCGAAGACGTCCCGCCGGCAGACGCCGGTTGCAGAGAACAAGAAGCAGGTCTTGGGCCAGCCCGGTGAGCAGAGTCCCGTCGCCGTACGACCAGTCGAGATCGTCGGCACGCAGGCAGACGCCGGTCAGGTCGACGCCGAAGTACTTCGCGTGCTTCGGTCTGATCCCGCCGAGAACCACTTCCAGCCGTTCCCGGGGCACGCGGCGTTCCAGCCCGAGAGCGGTCGTGATGTCGAGGCCGTGGATCACGTCGTGGCTCAGAGCGCCTTCCGGTCCGCCGCCGGGCGGCCGCCACTGGTGGTCGGCGTTGTCCCGCAGCGAGGCGACCAAGGCTTCCCGGGAAAGCTCGACGGCCTCCCGGCGAGCCACGCGGTCGGCCATCCGGTTGAAGCGGCCCGCGGACTTCACCATCTCGCGCACGAACCGTCCGGTCGAGAACCGGAAGGGCATGGTCATGTGGGCGACCACCTCGGGAACCCGCCACCCGGCACACAGGGTCGCCGAGCCCCAGCCGGCCGGCGACAGCTCACCGAGCACGTCGGCCAGCTCCCGCCGTTCGGCGGCGATCAGGTCTTGGATCATCGGTCTCTCCTTCGCAGGTAGGTCACCCCACCGACGAACGCGACCGCCCCAGACCGACAGCTGGGTGGAGACCGGCACCGGCCCAGCCGGAACAGCATCGCGAGGGTTCTCGCACCGGCTGCGAAGGCTGCGTGACCACGCGGATCCGGCGCGACCATTCCTCAGCCTGATTCGCCGATCAGCCACCCCAGCGTCCGGCGGCCCGGCCTCACAGCCGTTCGGCCACGCGATCCACGAGCCATGCCGTCGCCGGGACGGCCGCCAGCGCGGCACAGAACCCACCCAGGGCATCCGTCGGGTAGTGGGCGCCCAGAGCCACCTCGGCCCACCCCATCGCCAGCCCGGCGACGAAGGCCAACCCCAGAACCAGGACCACCGCCGGTGCCCGGCCGAGACCCAGTCGGTCGGCCAGCAGCAGTGCGATCACCACCGCCAGCGCGGTGGCCAACGCCGTGTGGCCGCTCGGATAAGACAGGAACTCGCCGTGGATGGTGCGGCCGACGATCGGCTTCAGCAGCGTCGTCACCGCCACCGTGGCCACTACGCCGAGCACGGTCAGCACGGCCGTCCGGATGCGGTGGAGCAGGAAGCAGACCACCGCGAGCACCGCGACCAGGATCGTCGACCCCACGGGCTCGCCGCCGAAGTCGAAGACCAGGGCCACGTACCGCCACGGCGGCTGGACGCCGTCGATCGACGGGAGCACCGCCGCGTCGATCCCCGTCAGCCCCGAGTCGTGGAAGTGCAGGATGCCCAGGGCGACCATGACCGCCGTCGCGAGGGCAGCCGTCATGGCCAGGGGGGCGCGCAACGCGGCCGGCAGGGCCGCGGGCGCCTCACGGACCAGCTGCCTCACCCGTGCGCCTCGATCGCCGCCTCGTACCCGGCGATCAACCGGTCCAAGCCGACCGCGGGCGTGAAGTCCTTCTCGTACCGGACCCGGGCCGCGTCGCCCATCTCGTGGTTGCGGTCGCCGGCCACCACCCGCAGCCGGTCCGCGAGCGAGTCGGCGTCGTTCGGTGCGTGCAGAAGGCCGGTCACGCCGTCTTCCACCAGCTCCGGGAACGCGCCGTGCGACGCCGCCACCGTCGGGACGCCCGCGGCCATGGCCTCGACGACCACCAGGCCGAACGCCTCCAGCCACGTCGAAGGCGCCACCACCGCCACCGCGTCGGCCGTCAGGGCCCGGCACTCCGCTTTGTTCTGCAGGCCGACGTACGAGACGTCGGCGCGGCCGGCCGCCCAGGTCGCGACCTCGTCCTGCATCGGGCCGGTGCCGGCGATGACCAGCGGGATCCCCAGGGCACCGCCGAGGCGGTCCCACGCCCGCATCAGGAGGCCGACCCCCTTCTCCTCGGTGACGCGGCCGAGGAACAGCACGTGCTTGCCGTCGCCGGTGCGGCGGACGCCGGGGTCGGTGACGAAGTTGTGCTTCACCGCCATCCGTTCGCCGGGCATTCCGGCCGACACCAGGAGGTCACGTTGAGCCGCCGAAATGCAGAAGAACCGGGAGATGCCCGTCCACCACCGGCGCCGGTTCACGGCCGTGCTCGCCGCCATGGGGAGCGTCGCCACGCGTGAACCGCGATAGCAGCCGTGCTTCACGGCCGGCAGCGGTGCGCCGCCGACGCACTCGGTGCAGATGCGGCCGTCGCGGTGGAGCGTGCCGGGTGGGCAGACCATCCCGTAGTTGTGCAGCGTCGCGACCGCGGGCACCCCCGCGTCCGCGCAGGCCGCGACCACCGACGGCGACAGCAGCGGGAACGTGTTGTGGATGTGCACGACGTCCGGGCGCGACGCGCGCAGCCGGGCGGCGAGCTCCTTCCGCACCGCCGGGTTCCACGGCACCGTCAGCGGCACCGCGGCCTTGCGGGGCACCGGCATGGTGGCGATGTCGTCGCTGCGGCGCTCGAACAGCGACACCTGGTGGCCGCCCTCGGCGAGCAGCGTCACCTCGGCGTCGACGACGTTGTTCTCGCCGCTCGGCTGCTCGGAGCGGTACCGGTTGTGCACCACGAGCACCTTCACGCGCTTGTCCCCTTCGCCGGGATGAATGCTTGTTCGTCGGACTGCGGCGCCCCGCGGACCAGCAGCGACGCGGCCAGGGCCAAGTGCAGCAGGTACGGCGACGCGTCGCCGAGACCGGCTTCGGTGTAGGAGGCCGAGAGGCAGTAGGTGATCAGGAAGATCGCGCACGCGCGAGCCAGCGAAGGCGGCCGCAGCACCGCCACCACGACCAACGTGAGGAGGAACCCCGCCACCAGCGCGATCCCGACGAAGCCCTGCTCGTGGTAGATCGCGAGCCAGCTGTTGTCGATCGGCAGGCCGTCGTAGGACTTGTCCGTCAGCCCGACCCCGAAGATGTACTCCGACGTCGTCCGCGGGGCTTCCAGCAGCGCGTCCCACACTTTCGCGCGGCCGGTCAGGCTGGAGAAGTTGTCCGCGCTCTGCCCGCGGAGGAACCACGCCTGCAGCGCCCCCGCCAGCACCACGCCGGAGACCCCGCCGACGCCGACCGTCCAGGCGAACACCTTCCGCGCGCGGGCGCTGGTCAGCAGCATCGACAGGAAGGCCACGGCCAGCCCGGCGACCAGGCCGAGCGTCGCCGTGCGGGTGTGCGTGAGCAGCAACAGCCCCAACGCCGGCACCACGATGTACACCGCGCTGCGCCACGTCGTGCGACGCCCGAACCAGAGAAGGAGCGTGAGCCCGGAGATGACCGCCGCGTACTGGCCGATCTGCGGCGGGGTCAGCGGCCAGACCGCGCCCGAAAGCCGGCCGCCGTACTCCTCCGGCATCGCGTTGCCGGGCGAGATCACGAGGCCGATCGCCACCGACGCGAGCACGACGGAGTACGTCCGGATATGGGCTCGGACGAACGTGAACCCGCCGTCCCACCAGCGGGTCAGCAACCAGAGCGTGGAGACGAACACCGTGAGCCGGAAGCACCGGAACAACGCGCCCGCGCCCTCCTGCAGGTCGGCGCTGGACAGGATGCTCGTCAGCAGCAGCAACGTCAGCAGCAGCAGGTACGCGCTCGGCCGGATCCGCAGGTGCTTGTTCAGCGCCAGCGCGATCACGAACGCCGTCATCAGCGAGCCCATGGTGACCAGCTGGCTGACCGAGCGCGGGAGCGGGATGACCGTCTTCGCGCCGGTCGAGCCGAGCGTGTTGATGATCAGCAGGGCCCACGCCAACGCGGCCCACTTCGGCGTCGCCGACGCCGGCTCGGCCGCGGCGTCGCCGCGGATGCCCGCGATACCGGTTTGCGCCGTCATGTCAGCCCCCGCCCTGTGCGGTGTACGTGCTGCCGGTGTCCTGCGAGTACGGCGAGCCTTCCCACTCGCCGACCTCGAGGATGCGGTCGGTCGTGTACGCGATGAAGGTCCACGGGCCGGCGTAGCTGTTGTCGTGCCAGCGGTTGTCCTGCTTGTACGTGATCGCCTCCTGGACGACGTCGCCCTTGTACGGCGACCAGTCCGGGTAGGTGCCGAAGTTCGAGAGCAGGCCCATCCGGCCGCACGACGCCTGGCAGCCGACGACGGCCGGGTCCAGGACGAACTTGTTGTCGTGGATGTCGACGTGCTGGGTCTTCCAGCGGCAGTCGCTCAGCAGCGGCCCGCTGGTGATGGCCGGGTCCGCGCACGTCTTGACGTCGGGCACCAGCCGGGTGCAGTCCCCGGACGAGGTGTTGGCCGGGCTGTTGCAGTACCGGTCGGCGTTCTCCCACAACGTGATCCCGGACCAGTTGTTCTCCAGGTAGTTGCGGGAGATCTCGAGCTTCGCCGTCCGCGCCTTGATCCGCGGCTCGCCCCCGGACTCGGAGATGTAGATCGCCGGGGTCGGGAAGTTGTCGCCCTTGTCGGCGTACCGGCGGCCGTCGACCCAGTTGTTCTTGCGGATCGTGTTGTCGCGGATGATCGCGTTGTAGCTGATCTCGTAGATGATCGCGGCGCTGTCGTTGTTCTCGATGAGGTTGCCCTCGATGAGGAAGTCGTTGTTGTTCGTGTCGGCCCACAGGCCGGTGCCCTTGTTGTCGTGCACCCAGTTGCCGCGCACGTCGGCGCCGTTGACGTCCCAGAACTTGACGCCGCCGGTGCAGCCGCAGCCGTCGATCTTGGCTTCCCAGTCGCCGGTGTTGTTGCCCGCGATCTCGTTGCCCTCGACGACCAGCGCGGTGATCGGGGTGTTGCCGGAGAAGGCGTTGATCCCGTACTGACCGTTGCGGCGCAGGCAGTTGCCGCGCACCTGCTGGCGAGCGCCCGCCATCAGGCCGGCGCCGTCGTTGTCCTGGATGGTCGAGTGCTCGATCACCCAGCCGTCGCCGGAGTCGTGGTTGACCACGCCTTCGTCGCGGGGCGCGACGAAGCCCTGGACCGTCAGGTAGGTGAGCTTGACGTTCGTCCCGTGGCCGGTGAACGCGTACTGGTTGATCTTCCGGCCGTCGACGACCGTGCCGGGCGCGCCGATGTAGACGTCGCCGTCCTTGGGCGAGACCTGGTCGTACTTGTCGTCGCCGAGGATGTGCTTGCCCGGCTTGAGCCAGAACGTCGTGCCGCCTCCGGCCGCGCGTGTCTTGGTGGCGAGGTCGCCGGGCACCGCCGGGTCGACGATGACCGCGCCCGCCGGGGCCGTCGACGGGCCGGCCGGTTCCTTGTCGCAGACCGCCGCGACCGACCCGCTGGGGACGGCGGTCGCCTGGGCCGGGCCGGTGCTGTCCGGGCCACTCGAGCACGCCGCGACCGTGAGGAGGACGCCGAGCAGCGGAGCGGCACGGCGGAGTCGGGAGCGGCGGGCTGTCACGGGCGGGTCCTAACTGAAGCGGAGCAGGGTGGCGAGGTTTCCGGGGGTGCCGGAGCCGACGAGCGTGGTCGAAGGTTCCTTCCGGCCGAAGCCCGTGGAGTACCAGCCGAGGGGCGGGTCGAGCTCACCGCGGTGGGCCGTCCACGACAGCTCGGGCGGCAGTTCCATGACGGCGGTGTGCACCGGGGCCACGGAACCCGTGGCGGTGCCTTGCCAGTTCAGGTGGGCGACGTTCCCCTCGAGCCGGACGGTGACCGCCGGACCGAGATGGAACGCCAGGCGGGCGGCCGGGCGGGCGTCGCCGAGCACTTCGTCGACGATCTTCAGCACGTCGCCGTCGAGCTGGACCGTGCGGCGGTGGACCGCGGGCGCGTAGCCGTCGTGGGCCGCCGTCCAGCGGGAGGGGCCTTCGTCGGGGGTGCGCACGTCGAGCACCTTCGTGACCGCGTGCCGCGTCCACAGGAACGGCCCACCGGACACCGACTGGTCGGTCCCGGCCAGTTCGAGGGTGTTGTGGCCGAGCGTCGAGCGGAAGTACGACCGCCACCGCGGCTCGCCGTGATAGCAGAAGGTGCCCGGGTCGGCGAGGATGTCGACGCCGTCGTGGCGGACCTCCACCGACAGCGCGTCGGCGTGGGCGTGCGCGGCGATCGATAGGAAGCCGTGCGGGCCGCCGTCGCAGCGGGCCCAGATCCGGCCCGACCGCAGGATCGTCATGCCCGCGTCCCGCAGGTGGGCGGGACGGCGCCCGGCGCGGACGCCAGAAGCCCGCGGGGTGCGCGAAGCGAGCGACGCGAGCAACGGCGTGCGGACGTCGTCACCCGGGATCGGCGGCCACCAGTCGAGCCGGCCGAACAGGGCCTCGCCGGTCGCCAGCAGCGACGCCCAGCGGTCGGTCTCGAGACCGTCGACGATCAGGCCGAAGCCGTCGTCGGCGTCACCCTGGCGCGGCGGCCGGAGCCGGTTGTCCACAATGGACGCCAGCGCGTCGGTCATCCGCAGCAGGACGCCCCACGTCGAATCCGGCACCGGGGTGCCCGCCGCGTCGGCCTCGACCGCCGCCGCGAGCCCGAGCTCCAGGACCAGGCCGTGGTACTCGGACGCCAGTTCGGCGTTCAGCCCCGAGTCGAAGGTGTTGCGGCCCAGCTGGACGTCGAGCGAGCGCATCGCCTCGGTCCGCCAGCGCGGCGACTCCGGGAACCAGCCGAACGCGCACGCCGCGGCCAGCAGCCCGGCGTCCTCGGCGATGACGTGGTTGTTCGCCGACGAGCCGTGGCTGCGCAGCGTCGAAAGCCAGTTCTGGTGGTGCCACAGCTGGAGCTGGAAGTCCGGGTTGTCCTCGAACAGCTCGCCGACGCCGGCCCAGCCGTCGAGCAGGCGGCGCGTCCAGACCCACGACAGCAGCCGGATGCCCAGCTCGATGCCGCTGACCCAGTGCGGCCCCTGGAGCGGCGGGTTCTCCGCCCACCACGAACGCAGGTGAGCGGCCGCGCGCTCCGCGTAGTCCGAGTTGCCGGTCAGGGCGTACGCCGCGGCCAGCACGGTGAGGTGCTGGTGGCGCGACGGCTCCCAGATCTGCTTGATGTCGCCGACGGTGTCTTCCGACCGGTAGGGCACGTCGAAGGCGTACACGTCCGACGGCGCGCGCCGGCCCGTCTTCGGGTCGAGGAACCAGTCCGGCGACTCCAGGTCCGAGCGCACCACGCCGAAATACTCGGCGCGGCCGGCCATCAGCTCGTCGGCGGTGGCGAGCAGCCGCTTGACGGCCTCGCCGGGCACCTTGCCCAGCACACCATCCGGCAGCGCGGCCGTGAAGCGCGGGTGCGACGGCCAGTCGGGCGGCGTGGGCAGGGCAGTCCGCCACTGCCGCTGGACAACGGCATGCCGAGCACGACCGACGACCTCCGCCGGCCCCATCCGGGAAAGCCGGCGCAGGTACCAGCCAGGCCCCATCATGTCCGGGCACCTGCCTCCCGCGGCAGCGGCAGACTCATCCCGCGCGAGGCACACCGGATCGGCGGGACGCTCGTCATGCCGGAGCGCCCGCCTTCCGCGCCGGCTGCAGCCCGATCGCCCCCACGCCTGCTCATGCCGGGGCACCCGCCTTGGTCGGCACCTCGATCCGGACCGGCGCCGCGTTCGAGACGCTCGCCTGCGCGGCCAACGTCGCCAGCGTCGTCGCGGCCATCGAGGCCACCGAGATCGGCATCGGGCCTCCCGTGCGGACCGCCGTCAGGAACGCGTCCACCTCGGCGGCCTGGCCCTTGTCGCGGCCCTTCGGGATCCGGGAGCTGGCCCACTTCTTGCGGGAGTACACCGATGCGCGCACGAAGTCGTCGAACTTCAGGACCTTGCCGTCCGCCGTGAGGTCGAGGGTCTCCTTCGGGAAGCCCGATGAGCCCGTCTCGGCGTACGTGATGACCGCCGTCGAACCGTCCTCGTAGCCGAGCGTCACCTGGAGGTCTCCGGTCGCGTACACCGATACCGGGTCGGCGTCGAGCAGCCAGCTCACCGTGTCGATGAAGTGGCCGCCCTCGCCGGCGAAGCGGGAGCCCTCCGTGGCGGTCTGGTTGTACCAGCTGCCGTGGTCGAGACGGCCCGCGTTGACCAGGTAGCGGACCGTCGCCGGGCCAACGCGCGGGCCGAACTGGCCGCGGGCCTCGTGCAGCAGCGGGGCGAACCGGCGGTTGAAACCGACCTGGAGGCGGTCGTTGCCCGACTCCTCGATCGCGTCCAGAACCTTCTGCAGCTCCTCCGGCGACAGCGCCAGCGGCTTCTCGACGAACACCGACTTGCCCGCCAGCAACGCCTGGCGCGTCAGCTCGGCGTGCGAGCTGTGCCGCGTCACGACGAACACCGCGTCGATCGACGAGTCGCCGAGGACGTTGTCGATGTCCGTCGACGCCGAAGCGAAGCCGAACTTCCGCTTCGCGTTGGCTCCCGAGAGAGCGGACGTCGTGGCGACGTGCTTGAGCTGCACGTCCGAACGCTCGGCGAGGTGCGGCAGCAGCATCGACGACGCGTAGTTGCCCGCGCCGATGAAGCCCAGGCGCACGGGCTGCCCGGCCGGCAAAGCGGCCGCCGAAGACGAAGCCGAAGCCACGGCGACCCGCGCGGACGTGATCACCGGCTCCGTCCGTGCCACCGCGTCCGGGTAGCGGAACAGCACCGCGACGGCCTTGAGCTCGCCCTCGTTCAACGCCTTGTACGTCTCGACCGCGGCGGAGAAGTCCGACACGTGCGTGATCAGCGGCTCGACGTCGAGGCGGTCGCGCGCGATCAGGTCGATGACGCACTCGAGGTTGCGGCGCTCGGTCCAGCGGACCTGGCCGATCGGGTAGTCGCGGCCTTCGAGCTCGTACGACGGGTCGTAGCGGCCCGGCCCGTAGGACCGCGAGAACCGGACGTCCAGTTCCTTCTCGTAGTAGGCGTTCCACGGCAGGTCGAGCTTGCACTTGCCGATGTCGATGACTCGGCCGCGGTCGCGCGACAGCTTCGCGGCCAGCTCCACCGGGTCATTCGTGTTGCCGCCGGCCGCGAGATACGTCTGGTCGACGCCCGCGCCGTGCGTCAGCTCCTCCACGGCGGTGTCGACGATGCCGGACGCCGGGTACGCGCAGGTCAGCGCGCCGAGGCTCTCGGCGAGCTTGCAGCGCTCGGGGTCGGGGTCGACGCCGACGACGCGCACGCCGGACGACGTCAGCAGCTGCACGACGAGCTGGCCGATCAGGCCGAGGCCGATGACCAGCGCGACGTCGCCGATCTGCGGCTCGCCGCGGCGGACGCCCTGCATGGCGATCGACCCGACGGTGCCGAACGCCGCGTGCCGCGGGTCGACGCCGGCCGGGACGCGCGAGTAGAGGTTCTTGGGCACCCAGTTCAGCTCGGAGTGCAGCGCGTGCTCGTTGCCCGCGCAGGCCACGAGGTCGCCAACCGCGACGTCGGTGATGCCGTCGCCGACCTGCTCGACGATGCCGCACAGCGAGTAGCCGAGCGGGGTGTAGGAGTCCAGTTTGGACGTCACTTTGCGGTAGGTCGCCGAGAGGCCGTTGGTGGCGACGCTCTGCATGACCTTCGCGACCTGGTCCGGGCGGGCCTTCGCCTTGCCCACCAGGGACAGGCTGGCCTCGGACACCTTCATCATCTCGGTGCCGGTCGAGATCAGCGAGTACACCGTGCGGACGAGCACGCCGCCGGCCTTGCAGGCGGGCTCGGGCACTTCCAGCAGCGCCAGCTCACCGCTCTTGTAGTTCTGGACTACCTGCTTCACTTCGCTCCCGCTCCAGACATCGCGTTCCGGTACCAATACTCAAGAGTCAAGACGTGCCAGAGGTGCTTGCCGCGGTCTTCCTGACCGGCGGCGTCCTCGGCGACCATGCGCTGCAACGCCTCCCGCTGCAGAAACCCGGACGAAACGAGCACGCCCTCGTTGACGACTTCGCGCACCAGCGGCGCCAGGTCGCGGCTCATCCACGCCCGCAGCGGCGCGCTGAACAGGCCCTTCGGCCGGTGCACGATCTCGCTCGGCAGGATGTTCAGCGCCGCGTTCTTCAGCGCGACCTTGCCGGCGCGGCCGACGATCTTCTTGTCGCCCGGGATCTTGAACGCGGCGCGCACGACCTCGACGTCGACGAACGGCGTCCGCACCTCGGTGGACGCGGCCATCGTCGACCGGTCGGTGTAGGTCAGGTTCAGCCCGGGCAGGAACATCCGCGAGTCGGCCAGGCACATGCGGTTGACGAAGTCGTCCAAAGCCTGGTCGTTGTAGGTGTCCGCGTGCTCGGTCAAAACCGAGTCGACGTCGGCCGCGAAGTCCGGGTTGACCAGCGAGAGCAGCTCGGCCTGGTCGTACATCGTGTAGCTGCGCCGGAACGCCGTCTCCTCGGGCAGGCCCGCGAAGGACAGGAACCGCTTCGCGAACCGCACCGACCGGTACCCGCGCTTGGCCGAAGCGACCGGCAGCCGGTCCACCAGTGACTCCACCGGCTTGCGCACCGCGCCCGGAACCTTGTGGTAGCGCAACGCGATCAGGTTCGCGAGGTGCTTGCGGTACCCGGCGAACAGCTCGTCGGCGCCCATCCCGGACAGCATCACCTTGACGCCGGCGTCGCGCGCGGCCGAACAGATGATGAACGAGTTGATCGCCGCCGGGTCGCCGATCGGCTCGTCGAGGTGGTAGGTCATCTTCGGCAGCAGGTCGAGCACCTGCGGCGCGATCTCGATCTCGTGGAGGTCCACGCCGAACTGCCGCGCCACGATCCGGGCATACTTGAGGTCGTCCGGCATCGCCTCGAACTTCGCGTCCTCGGCGCGGAAGCCGATGGTGTACGCGGAGATCCCCGGCTGCGACCGCGCGGCCAGCGCCGTCAGGTAGCTGGAGTCCAGCCCGCCCGAAAGGAACGTCGCGACCGGGACGTCGGAGATCAGGTGCTTGGCGGTCGACTCGGCGATCACCTCGTGCAGGTCGACCTCGCCCTCGAAGGCCGCACCTTCCTCGGCGACCTCCCGCAGCGACCAGTAGCGGCCGCGGTCGACCTGGCCATCCGGGCGGCAGCGCAGCCACGTGCCCGGCTGCAGCTTCTCCGCGCCCTGGTAGGCGCAGCGGCTGTCCGGCACCCAGTAGTAGAGCAGCGACGCGATCAGCGCGGCGTTGTCGACCTGCAGCGACCCGCTCAGCTCGCCGGCGAGCGCCTTCAGCTCGGAGGCGAAGGCGACCCCGCCGCCGCGCTGCACGAAGAACAGCGGCTTGATGCCCAGCTGGTCGCGGACCAGGAACAGCTCGCCGGTGCCTTCCTCGAACATCGCGAAGGCGAACATCCCGCGCAGCTTCGGCAGGCAGTCCGTGCCCCAGCGCCGCCACGCCTGCAGCAGCACCTCGGTGTCGGACGTGCCGCGGAAGCGCACGCCGGCCGCGGAAAGCTCGGCCCGCAGCTCCGGCGCGTTGTACAGCTCGCCGTTGTAGCTCAGCGCGAGGCCGTCGAGGACCATCGGCTGGGCGCCGGTCTCGGTCAGGTCGACGATCGAGAGCCGCCGGTGCCCGAGGTGGACCGAGCCCCCGCCGACGGCGTGGTCGTACCGGCCGGAACCGTCCGGCCCGCGGTGGGCCAGCGTCTTGGTCAGCCGGTCGGTGAGCGGCCCGCCATCCGGCCAGAGGTAGGTGCCTGCGATGCCGCACATCTCGAGTGGGTCCCCTTCGTCGCGGCGCGGTGGTCAGGAGACCTCCGCGCTCTTTTCTGACTCGAGCTCGGCGTTCAGTTCGCCTTTGTGCGCCGGTTCGCCGTGGTCGCGCTTGAACGGCGTCGGCCGCTTCGGCGGCTTGACCGGGGCGAACTTCTTCGTCGGTGCGTCCAGGTGGTCCGGGACGCTGACCTTGCCGGGTTCCGGCAGCGGTGCCGCGGGCGGCTTGGCCAGCGCCGGCGGCGGGCCGACCGGCCGGACCGGCGCGATCCGCCGCGTCGGCGGCTCGGCGACCGCGACGCGCTCGGCGATGCGGGCAGCCAGTTCGTCGATGCGGTCCTCGTGCTCGACGACCGAGACGCGGTGCACCGCCGGAGCGGCCTTGGCGCGGCCGCGCAGGGCCGTGTGCAGGCCATCCCACAGGGTGCCGTCGGACTTGTCGCGCGGGTCCGGGTCGACCAGCACCACGCCGACGATCGGGATCTGCTGGTCGGCGAGCTGCCGCGCCACGGTGTGCAGCCACAGCGTGTTCGCGTGCCCGGCCTTGACGACCAGCACGGTCTCCCGGCCGAGGTGCTCCAGGTCCGTCCACGCGGTGCCCGGCGAGACCGTGCCGACGCCGACCCGGCGCTCGTCCGGCTCGGCGGCCGGGTCGCCGGCGCCGACGACGGTGATCTCGCTCTGCGTTTCGGCGGCCAGCTTGCGGACGTCCTCGCCCGGCAGGTCGTCGAGGACGCTCGCCTTGCCGTCGGCGGCGAGCTCCCCGGCGATGTCGAGGGCGAGCGCGGCGGCGAGCTTCGGCGCGCCGAGCTCCAGCAGCGACACCTGGGGCTTGTCCTTCTTGATGGCGCGCACCAGCGTCGTGGCGACGCGCTGGCGTTCGGACACCGCCCGGGAGCGCCGCCACAGCCGCGCCGGGCCCCGGCGCTTGGACGGCAGCTGGGCGAGCACGGACGCGCCGAGGTGCGTGGAGATCTCACGGCGCAGCACCGGCCGGTCGCGCGACACCGCGCCGACGGCGGCGATCACGAGCCCCAGTGCCAGGCCGAGGGCGAAGCCGACGCCGCCGTTGGTCGCGGTGGTCTTGAGGAACGCCTTCGGCAGCGCGCGGGGCGCGTCGACGATCTGGGTGCCCGCGGCGACCTGCGGGCTGCCGATGCCGGCCTGCTGCGCGCGGGAGTCGAAGTCGGAGATCTGCGACGCGAGCGCCGCGCGGCGGCCGTAGAGGCCTTCGAGGGTGCTGGCGTTGGCGTTGCGGCCCTTGCCGGTCTCGTCGGAGATCTGCTGGTCGACCTTGGACAGCTCGTCCTGCGCGTTCTTCCGCTGGTCGAGGATGGCCTTGGACTGCGCGGCCGCGGCGGCCTGGCTGCGCTGGACGTGGTCGGTGATGAACGTGTCGGCCAGCGCCTTCGCCTGCGCCACGGCCTCTTCGTCGCTCTTCGCCTTGACGGTGATCTGCATGACGTTGTTCGTCACGGGCAGACCCGCGTAGTTCTTCATGAACTCTTCGGGCGACTCGGTGCTGTTGATCTTCTTCAGCGCGCCTTCGGCGATCTGGGTCGTCGACAGCACGGCGACGTCGGTGCGCATCAGCGTGCCGCTGTCGGTCGGCGAGTCGTCCTGGTGGACGACGATCACCTTGGTGACCGCGGTCGGCGGCGCCGGGAGCACGACCGCGACCGCGGCGCCGGCGATCAGCCCGAGCAGCGCCGTGGCCAGCCACAGCCGCTTGCGACGGCGGATCGCGACGAACAGGCGTTGGAGATCGACCAGCGGAGCGGCCGGAGTTTCGGAGGTTGTCGTCACGCCGAACCTGCCAGGGCTTTCTCGGGGGCGTCTTCCGCCACGGGTTCGGCTTCCGGCCCGGACGGCCGGACGGGATGGGACAGGACCGCGCCGACGATCTCCTGGCCCGCGTCGGAGCAGGCTTCGGCGAGCCGGACGAGCTCCCACGCGGTGCGGGAGCCGGCGCTGAGCACCACCAGGACACCGGCGTCGGGGCCGGCGTCCGGCACCGTCGGGCGCCCGGCCGCGAACTCGAAGGTCCGCAGCGGCACGGACAGCCGGTCGGCCAGCTCCTCGAGCTGCCCGGCGGCCAGCTTGCCGGTTTCGTCGTCCTCGGCCACGAGCAGCAGGACGTCGGCGGGGCCGGTGGCCAGGCGGGCCAGCACCCGGCGGTAGCGGATGTCGCGGTTGACCTCGTCGGCCGACGTCGCGACCGGCGGCAGCACCCACGGCCGGTCGCCGCCGAGCAGCCGTCTCAGCTTGCCGTAGAGGCCGGTCGCCGGGAGGCGGTCGCCCTGCGGGGTCGTGACGTCGACGCCGGCCAGGATGGGCGAGCCGAGCGCCGAAGCGATCTCCGGCTCGCCCCGCAGCCGCCGGTCGGCGCGCGCGGCGAACAGGTGTCCGAACACGCCGGCGAGGAAGAACAGGACCGCGCCCCCGGCGACGAGCTGCACCAGGGTCGGGGCGGCCGGCCCGGTCGGGCGCTCGGACGCCCCCAGCACCACGGTGTTGCCGACGCCGGTCGCGAGGTCGGCCTGGTTGAGGTCGTTGATGGCCTGCTCCAGCGACGTCCGCAGGCCTTCGAGCTGCGTGCGGACCTGGACGCTCTCGACGGTCAGGTCGCCGCCGACGGTCTTGGCGAGGTCGCTGATCTTCTGCGTGGTCAGCTGGACCTGCTGGCGCAGCGTTTCGCGCTGCTCCTGGGCCAGCTGCACCGACGCGTCCGCGGAGTTGCTGGCCAGCTGCCCGGAGTACTTGACGAACTGCTGCGCGACCTGGTCGGCGAGCTGCTGGGCGTGCTCGGCGGTGTCGGCCGAGACGGTGATCGTCACGACGTTGCCGTTCGCCACGGACGCCGTGACCTGCTTCTTCAGGTCGGCGCCGCTCGGGTGGAACGGCAGCACGGCCGCGGCCCGGTCGAGGACGACCGAGCTGGTCGCGACCTCGGCCTGGGTGAGCAGCTCGTCCGCCTGGCGCGGTCCCTGGAGCAGCACGCTCGAGGAGGTCTGGTAGCCGGGCGAGAAGAGCACCGAAGCGCCGGCGCCGACCGCCGCGCCCAGGACCGCGAGGGCGACCAGCAGCCGCCAGCGCCGGCGGAGGACCTGCCCGACCAGGGCCAGGCGCACCGTGTCGTCAGTCAACGGCGGTATCTCCATTCCTGAGCGGGTACGCCGAACGGGTTCACATGATCGGCCGGTTACCCGAACCGTCGTCGGACCGGGAGCATTGGTTACACGTCCCGTGAGTTCTTGACCGAACGGCGATCAGGACTTCACTGCGTGCTCATATGCCGCGAGCAAGGACTTCGCCGAGTTCTCCCAGGACAGCGCGCCGGCCACCCTGGCCTGCCCGAGCTTGCCCATCCGGACCCGCTCCTCCGGGTCGTCGAGCAGCTGCGAGACGAGCTTCGCGAACGCCGATTCGTCGTTCGCCGGGGCGTAGACCGCCGCGTCGCCGGCCGAAACGCGCGCTTCGCGCAGTTCGAACGAGACGATCGGCTTGCTCATCGCCATGTACTCCATGACCTTGTTCATCGTGGAGACGTCGTTGAGCGGGTTCAGCGGGTCCGGCGACAGGCAGACGTCGGCGGTGGAGAGGTAGCGGACCAGGTCCTCGTCGGGGATCCGGCCGGTGAACTCGACCTGGTTGGCCAGCCCGAGCTTCGCCGAGAGCGCCACCATGTCGTCGAAGGCGTCGCCGGAGCCGACGAACACCGCGTGCCAGTCGGTGCGCCCGATCTCGTCCCGCAGCTTCGCGAGCGCGCGCAGGGCGTAGTCGACGCCGTCCTGCGGGCCCATCACGCCGAGGTAGGCGAGCATGAAGGGCTTGCCCTTCTTCAGCTCGGGCTCGACCGGAACCTCGTGGAACCGCTCGACGACCGGGGCGCTGCGCACCACGAAGACGTCCTCGGGCTTCTTGCCGCCGCGGATCCGGGCGACCTGCTTGTAGCTCTCGTTCGTCGAGATCACGACGTCGGCGGCGCGGTAGGTGGCGCGTTCGAGCGCGCACACCCCGCGGTAGAGGAGGTCCTGCCCGCGGTCGAACCGCGAGAGGTACAGCTCCGGGCAGAGGTCGTGCTGGTCGAAGATGAACCGCGCGCCCTGCCGCTTCAGCACCTTGGCGACCACGTACAGCAGGTCCGGCGGATTGCAGGCGTGCACGACGTCGACCGGCCCGATCTTCCGGGCGAGCCGCAGCGTGTGCCACAGCGCGGTGCCGTACTCCTGCAGGTAGCCGGCCGGTCCGCCGGTCGCCGCCTTCAGCGGGTACCGGTGGATGTGGACGCCGTCGACGACGGCTTCGGCCTCGGTGTCGCGCTTGGTGCCCTGCGGGCAGATCACGTGGACTTCCCACCCGGCGTCGCGCAGGGTCGTGGACTCCTGCCAGACCCGCCGGTCGAAGGGGACGGAGAGGTTTTCGACGAGGATGAGCGCTTTACCAGGCAAGGCCGGCGTATCCCTCTTCAAGGCGACGCTCGGCGGCGTCGGGCAGGCGGACGAGGTCGATGAGGGCCCGGTCGCCGCCGTGCGGCAGGGCCGCCAGCACGTCCGGGTCCTTGGTGCCGACGAGCAGGACGTCGGCGTGGTCCATGACTTCTTCGACGGACCCGGCGAGCAGCTGGCCGAGGTGCGGCAGCCGGCTCTCGATGTACTCGCGGTTGGCGCCCATCAGCCGCGAGAGGCTGACGTTGGCGTCGTAGATCTTGAGGTCGAAGCCCTTGCCGAGCAGCTTCTCGGCCAGCTCGACCAGCGGGGACTCGCGCAGGTCGTCGGTGCCCGGCTTGAACGAGAGGCCGAACAGCCCGACCTTGCGCTTGCCGGTGCGCGCGACCAGGTCGAACGCGCGCTGCAGGTGATCGGCGTTGGACGCGAGCACGTGCGACAGGATCGGCACGCTGACGTCGTTGCGGTGCGCGGCGTAGACGAGCCCGCGCAGGTCCTTCGGCAGGCAGGAGCCGCCGAACGCGAAGCCGGGCTTGAGGTAGGCCGGGCTGATGTTGAGCTTGGTGTCGGCGAGGAAGACGTCGATCACCTGGTGCGAGTCGAGGCCGAGCGCCCGGCAGATCGAGCCGAGCTCGTTCGCGAACCCGATCTTCAGGCCGTGGAAGGAGTTGTCGGCGTACTTCGTCATCTCCGCCACCGGGATCGGCACGCGGAAGACCGGGCCGGGCAGGCCCTCATAGAGCGCCGCGACGGCGTCGCCGCTGGCCGCGTCGATCTCGCCGATCACGGTCTTGGGCGGGTCGAAGAAGTCGCGGACGCTGGTGCCCTCGCGCAGGAACTCGGGGTTCACCGCGACGCCGAAGTCGACGCCGGCCGTGCGGCCCGAGGACTTCTCCAGGATCGGGATCAGCAGGTCCAGGCAGGTGCCCGGCAGCATCGTGCTGCGGAAGACGACGGTGTGCCGCTCGCTCTTCTTCGCGATCGCCTCGCCGATCTCCTCGGCGACGCGCTCGAGGTAGACGGTCGAGAGGCTGCCGTTCGGCGCCGACGGCGTGCCGACGCAGACGAGCGAGATCTCGCTGTCGGCGACGGCTTCCGCGACGTCGGTCGTGGCTCTCAGCGCGCCGCTCGCGACGACTTCGGCGGTCAGCTCGCCGATCCGCTCCTCGACCACCGGGGCCTTGCCCTGGGTGACGAGGTCGATCTTGACCGGGTTGACGTCCACCCCGACCACCCGGTGCCCCTGCCCCGCCAGGCACGCGGCGGAGACACAACCGACATAACCGAGCCCGAAGACACTGATCCTCACGCCAAAACCTCCGCTATTCCACGCGACCCTCAAGTTGGTCGCCGCGCTCCCCTGGATCGTTACCGCCGGGACGGCGAACGGGGTAATGCGTGAGGAGGCCGTTAGGCGTAACTGTTTTCGGGTAAAAATGAGGTCTCGAAAATGCATGTTGCAGTGGGTGGGCAACGCGGTCGGTGCGGTTCCGGTCAGCGGGTCCCGAGAAGCCGTTTCCGTTCCGGGGTGTAGGTCCACCACGGCCGCGGTGGGGCGCCGTCGGCTTGGTCGACCGCGGACATGAACGTGTCGAGCACGCAGGGGTCGTGCCGGACGCCGTCGGTCTCGCAGAGGCGTTCGTACAGCTCGACGGCGTCCTGCCCGGCGAGCTGGCCGGGCTCGGTGATGCCCAGCCGGGCGAGGTCGCGGACCATCGCGGGTCCGATGTTCGCCAGTTTCAGCAGTTCCTTGCTCATGCCCCCAGCACAGCAGCCGGGGCCGATCCCGTCAGATGCGGATCGGCCCCGGTTCGCGCGTGCGTCAGTTGTTGTTCACGAAGGTGGTCGCGAGGCTCTGGCCCTTGCTCGTCGCGTTGGCGTGGTTCTCGATCGGCGAGACGGTCGAGTTCTTGAAGCAGATGTACGTCACACCGGAGTCGGTGCCGCCGTTGGACGGGTCGGGGTTGATGCCGAGGTCCTTCGCGGTGGCGTAGGAGGCTTCACCGATGATCTGCGTCGGCCCGGTGTCGCCGATGACCGCGTACTCGACCTTGCCGTTGTAGATCACGGCGCAGGAGCCGCCGCCCTTCAGCTGCGACGACGAGTACTTCCAGATGCTGCTCGAGCTCGGCACGACGATGTAGGGCAGCTTCGCAGCGTTGAGCGGCTTGCCGTCGGACTGGTGGAATGCCGTGTCGTCCTGGTAGCAGCAGTCGGTGTCTTCGTTGCACTGCGAGGAGCGCTGGCCGTCGCAGTCGATGTCCATGTCGGCTTTCCAGAACACGGCGCCGTTGGCGTCGCAGACGGCGACCGTCTTGGCCGAGACGTCCTCGTCGGTCTTGTACTTGCCGTTGGAGATCTGCTTGCAGCTGGTCGTCTTGGCGAGCAGCTGGGCCGCGGTCGGGGCGGCCGCGGTGGTCGCCGGCGCGGCGGCGGGGGCCGGGGCTGCCGACGCGAGGGCCGAGGGCATCACGGCCGCGGCCAGCGCCAGTGTCGCGAGCAGGATCAGTTTCCGCATACCTGGTGCTCCCTTTAGTTAGGAAACTTTCCTTACGGCGGCGTGGCGACCAGGATGCACCCGGGCGAGAGCCGGTACAAGACCTGACGGTGCGGGAATTTCCCATCATGCGAACGAAGTTGACGAAAAGGCTGCTCACCGGAGCGGGACGCGCGAAACGGGTTCGGGACGTGTGCCGTTGGCCGGGACTCGCAGGTCGCGCGGAATCAGGCTTAACGGACAGCGCGCCGGAACACCCGGCTCACCCAGTTCCCGGCCCGCCGGTGCCCGGCGACGAGCACCTCGTCCAGCCAGTCGCCGTCGAGGTCGTGGCTCAGCTCCGTGCGCGCCTGCAGCCAGCCGTCGTGACTCGCCGCGCCGCCGTCGCTGGAGTACACCCGCGTCGCGCCCGCCTGCTTCAGCCGCGTCAGCACCTTCTTGTCGTAGGCGCCGAACGGCAGCGAGTACCGCCGCACCGGACGGCCGCAGAGGTCGCCGAGGAGCTTCGGCGCGTCCGTCAGCTCACGGCGGGCATGCCGGTCGTCGAGCCGGCGCCAGTCGCGCGGCTCCCAGCCGTGCGAGCCGATCTCCATGCCCCCGCGCACGAGCTCGCACAGACCGGCGCGGTCGAGGTAGCCGCGCTGGCCGAGGCGGCCGGCGAGCGGGAAGAACTCGGCGGTCAGCCCGCGGTCGACCAGCCGCGGCAGCGCGATCTCGACGTCGGACTCGTTGCCGTCGTCGAAGGTGAGGTGGACGTCGCCGCGGTCGGCCACGGCTTCCAGCACCCGCTCGAACTGCTCGACCGTCACCCAGCGCTCGTCCTCGCCGGGGTCGAGCTGGCGAGCCGGCCGCCCGATCCCGTGCAGGGCGAGGTTCACCGTCACCACTTCCACCGCCTGCCACTGCGAGTAGTCGATTTGTTACCTCGATTAATCGCCATGGCAAACGGGTGAGTTACAGGTTTTCCGGAAAATCAGCCCTTCCGGATTTCGAGCGTGCAGCACTTGGGTCCGCCGCCGGCTTTCCGCAGCTCGGAGATGTCGACGTAGACCGGCTCGTACCCCCGATCGGCGAGGAGTTCACCCAGTCGGGTGGCCTCGACGGGCAGGACGACATTGCGGCCGTCGGAAACGCCGTTGAGGCCGAAGCATTCGGCGTCTTCCTTCGTCGCGAGCACGGCGTCCGGGAAGAGCCGCTCAAGCACGCGGCGCGAGCCGGCCGAGAACGCCTCCGGGTAGTAGACGATCTGCGCGCGCGTCGTGTCCGTCGCCTCGGCGAGCACGAACAGCGCCGTGTCGAGGTGGTAGTAGCGCGGGTCGACCAGGTGCAGCGAGACGACCGGGACGCCGAGGACCTCCTGCGCCTCGGCGTGCGCGGCCGGGTCGGTGCGGAAGCCGGTGCCGGCGAGCAGCAGCGTGCCGGTCCAGGCGAAGTCGCCCTCGGCTTCGTTGATCTTCTCGGGCATGGTGATGTCGCGGTAGCCGTGCTCGACGAACCAGCGGCGGAAGTGCTCGGCCTCGGCGGCGCGCTGCGGCGCGCGGAACCGCGAGCCGAGGACGCGGCCGTCGACGACCGTGCCGGAGTTCGCGGCGAAGACCATGTCGGGCAGGCCGGGCTGGGCGTCGATCTCCTCGACGGTGTGGCCGAGACGGCGGTAGGTGTCGCGCAGCTCGGTCCACTGCTCGACGGCTTTGTCGGCGCTGACCGGCTGGGTCGGGTCCATCCAGGGGTTGATCACGTAGTCCACCGCGAAGTGGCGCGGGGGGCACATCAGGTATCGACGGGTGGTCGGTACGCGCATCGCCTGCATGAATTCAGGGTAAGGGGCGCCTAATCTCGCAATCAATCGCTGTTCGCTGCGCACATCTGTGCTAAGTGTTGCGTGTGAACACCATCGACCAGCGAATCGTTTCGTGCCTCGTGGCGAACGCGCGCTCCAGCTACGCGGAGATCGGCAAGGTGGTCGGCCTGTCCGCCCCGGCGGTGAAGCGGAGGGTCGACCGGCTCCTCGAAACGGGCATCCTCCGCGGGTTCACGGCGGTGGTCGACCCGGAGGCGCTGGGCTGGGGAACGGAGGCGTTCGTCGAGGTCACGTGCCAGGGCAACATCACGCCGGCCCGCATCCGGGCGCGCCTGGAGCCGTTGCCGGAGGTGGTGGCGGCGTACACGGTGTCGGGAGCGGCGGACGCGATCGTCCACCTGCGCGCGGCGGACATCCACCACCTGGAGACGGCGCTGGAGCGGCTGCGCGGGCTGGAGATCGTGGACCGGACGGTGTCGACGGTCGTGCTTTCACGGCTGCTGGAGCGGCCGCCGACGCCGGAGAGCTGACGCCTCCGGCCCCCGTCTTCCAGCTTATCGGCGGGGACCGACAGTTCCGGTGGCTCAGCTCTTGAGGGCCCGCAGGACCAGCGGGGCCTCGTCCGGGTGCAGCCGCAGCTCTGTGCGGCCGCCCGTCGCGTGGAACGTCACCGCCTGGCGGTCCACCGCCTGCATCGTCAGCTCGCCCGGGTCGAACGCCACCGGCTCGGCGCCCGGCGTCCGCCACGTCGCCGGCCCCTCGCCCACCGCGAGCCAGCCCCGCCGCTCGCGGCCGGACGTCGCCTCGTCGTCGCGCAGCACGCACGGGAACTCGACCCGCTCGCCGCGCGCGAACGCCGCCGCCCGGGCCCGGCGACGGCGGCCGCCGAACAGCTCCGACATGTCGATCATCGTCAGCAGGTTGCCCACCAGCACCACCAGCAATTCCCCCATGCACCACTAATACCCTGACGCGATGACCGACAGCATCGTCAGCGAGCACACCGGTGGCGTCGCGCTGCTGACCGTCGACGCGCCCGCCAGCCGCAACGCGCTCACCCTCGACCTCTCCGCCCAGCTCGCGGCCGCCGTCGAGGCCGCGGAACGGGACGAGTCGGTCCATGCCGTCATCGTCACCGGCACGCCGCCCGCGTTCTGCGCCGGAGCCGACCTGAGCGCGCTCGGCAGCGCCGACGAGACCGGCCTGCGTGCCATCTACGAGGGCTTCCTCGCCGTCGCGCGGTGCACGCTGCCGACCATCGCCGCGGTCGGGGGCGCCGCCGTCGGCGCCGGGCTCAACCTGGCGCTCGCCGCCGACGTCCGCCTCGCCGGGCCGCGCGCCAAGTTCGTCGCCCGCTTCCTCGAGCTCGGGCTGCACCCCGGCGGCGGGATGACGTGGATGACGCAGCGGCTGGCCGGCCCCCAGCAGGCCGCCGCGATGACGTTGTTCGGGCAGCCGCTCGACGCCGAAGCGGCCGTACGCGCCGGGCTGGCGCTCAGCGTGGTCGAAGGCGACCTCATCGCCGCCGCGAAGGAGCTCGCGGCCCCGGCGGTCGCCGCGCCGCGCGAAGCGCTCCTGGCCACCAAACGCAGCCTCCGGACGACCGCCTCGCTGGCCGCGCACGCCGACGCCGTCGACGTCGAAATCGAGCCGCAGCTCGCGTCGCTGGCCTCGCCGGAGTTCGCCGAGCGGCTCGAGGCCATGCGGGCCCGGATCCGCGCCCGTTCCTGATCCCAGCAAGTGGACACCCCTACGCGAGACCCGGGTCACAGCGAAGACAAGGGTTTACCCGTTACCATCGGTCACACATATTTGTCGGACCAGCACAGGAGACCGCTAGCGCAGCAATGAGGTCGTTCCGGACGGCGGGAGTCTAGGAACATCGTTGTCGAGCGCGAGCTAACCTCGTGGTAGGGCCTGGTGATCTGAGTGTCACGACACCGGGCAGGCGACCGATGGCCGCAACGTCGGGAGAGAGGGAATCCCTGACCCATGAGCACGAGTGCGAACGGCAACGGCGCTGGTCACGGCTCGCTCGCCGCGACCAGGCCGACCGAGATCAGCAAGCTGGACCGGGTCGTCATCCGGTTCGCCGGCGACTCGGGTGACGGCATGCAGCTGACCGGTGACCGCTTCACGTCCGAGGCCGCCGCGTTCGGCAACGACCTGTCGACGATGCCGAACTTCCCCGCCGAGATCCGCGCGCCACAGGGCACGATCCCCGGCGTCTCGAGCTTCCAGGTGCACTTCGCCGACTACGACATCCTCACCCCCGGCGACCGGCCGGACGTGCTGGTGGCGATGAACCCGGCCGCGCTCAAGGCGAACCTCGCCGACGTCCCGCACGGTGGGACGATCATCCTGAACACCGACGACTTCATCAAGCGCAACCTGACCAAGGTCGGCTACGCGACCGACCCGCTCGACGACGACACCCTCGCGCCCTACCAGGTGCACCGGGTCGCCATGTCGACGCTGACCCAGGGCGCGCTCGCCGACACCGGCCTCGGCAAGAAGGACGCCGAGCGCTGCAAGAACATGTTCGCGCTCGGCCTGCTGTCGTGGATGTACCACCGGCCCACCGAGGGCACCGAGCAGTTCCTGCGCGAGAAGTTCGCCAAGAAGCCGGACATCGCCGAGGCCAACATCCTGGCCTTCCGGGCGGGCTGGAACTACGGCGAGACCACCGAGTCGTTCGCGACGACGTTCCAGGTCGCCCCGGCGAAGCTGGCCCAGGGCACCTACCGGCAGATCACCGGCAACACCGCGCTCGCCTACGGGATCGTGGCCGCCGGGCAGCGCTCCGGCCTGCAGATCCTGCTCGGCACGTACCCGATCACGCCGGCGTCGGACATCCTCCACGAGCTGTCCAAGCACAAGAACTTCGGCATCATCACCTTCCAGGCCGAGGACGAGATCGCCGGCATCGGCGCCGCCCTCGGTGCGTCCTACGGCGGTGCGCTCGGCGTCACCTCGACGTCGGGCCCGGGTGTCGCGCTGAAGTCCGAAGCCGTCGGCCTGGGCGTGATGGTCGAGCTGCCGCTGGTCGTCATCGACGTCCAGCGCGGCGGCCCGTCGACCGGCCTGCCGACCAAGACCGAGCAGGCCGACCTGCTGCAGGCGATGTTCGGCCGCAACGGCGAGTCGCCGGTCCCGATCGTCGCGCCGCTGTCCCCCGCGGACTGCTTCGACGCGGCCGTCGAGGCCACCCGGATCGCGCTGAAGTACCGCACGCCGGTGCTGCTGCTCTCGGACGGCGCGATCGCCAACGGCTCCGAGCCGTGGCTGATCCCGGACGTCGAGACGCTGCCCGACCTGCACGTCGAGTTCGCGTCCGAGCCGAACGCGGACAACGACTCCGGCGAGTTCTGGCCCTACGTGCGCGACCCCGAGACGCTCGCCCGCGCCTGGGCCGTGCCGGGCACGCCCGGGCTGCAGCACCGCATCGGCGGGCTGGAGAAGGCCGACAAGACCGGCCACATCTCCTACGACCCGGCCAACCACGAGAAGATGGTCCGGCTGCGCCAGGCGAAGGTCGACGGCATCGACGTCCCGGACGTCGTGGTGGACGACCCGTCCGGCGGCAAGGCGCGCGTGCTGGCCCTGGGCTGGGGCTCGTCCTACGGCCCGATCGGGGCCGCGTGCCGCCGGGTGCGCAAGCTCGGCCTGCCGATCGCGCAGGCGCACCTGCGTCACCTCAACCCGCTGCCGGCCAACCTCGGCGACATCCTGCGCAGCTACGACAAGGTCGTGGTGCCGGAGATGAACCTGGGCCAGCTCGCGCTGCTGCTGCGAGCGAAGTACCTGGTGGACGTGCACAGCCACACCAAGGTCGCGGGCATGGCGTTCAAGGCGGAAGAGCTGCAGAACCTGTTCTCGGAGATCATCACTACGGAGGCGGCGAAATGACCGCGATCGACATCGGGCTCCCGACCGTCGGCGGCCTCGACCTTGTGCCGACGACCGACGAGCCGCAGAAGGCCAAGGACTACAAGTCCGACCAGGAAGTCCGCTGGTGCCCCGGCTGCGGCGACTACGTCGTGCTGAACGCGGTCCAGTCGTTCTTGCCCACGCTCGGCCTCAAGCGCGAGAACATCGTGTTCATCTCGGGCATCGGCTGCTCGTCGCGCTTCCCGTACTACCTCAACACCTACGGCATGCACTCGATCCACGGCCGCGCGCCGTCGATCGCGACCGGCCTGGCCACCACGCGCCCGGACCTGTCGGTGTGGGTCGTCACCGGTGACGGCGACGCGCTGTCCATCGGCGGCAACCACCTGATCCACGCGCTGCGCCGCAACGTGAACATCAAGATCCTGCTGTTCAACAACCGGATCTACGGCCTGACCAAGGGCCAGTACTCCCCGACGTCGGGCCAGGGCATGGTCACGAAGTCGACGCCGATGGGGTCGGTGGACACACCGTTCAACCCGCTGTCGCTGGCGATCGGCGCGGAGGCGTCGTTCGTGGGCCGCGCGATGGACTCCGACCGCAAGGGCCTCACCGAGGTCCTGCAGGCCGCGGCGCAGCACCGCGGATCGGCGCTGGTGGAGATCTACCAGAACTGCCCGATCTTCAACGACGGCGCGTTCGACGTCCTCAAGGACGCCGACGAGGCCGCCGCCCGGCTGATCCCGCTGCGCGCCGGCGAGCCGATCCGCTTCGGCCCGAACCAGGAGTTCGGCGTCAAGCGCGGCGACTGGGGCGGCCTCGACGTCGCCAAGGTCGCCGACATCGGCGAGGACAACGTCGTGGTGCACGACCCGTCGATCTACGACACGTCGTACGCGTTCGCGCTGTCGCGCCTGGGCGACCAGAGCCTCAACCACGTCCCGACGGGCATCCTCCGCCAGGTCGAGCGCCCGACGTACGACGACGGCGCCCGCGCCCAGGTCGAGCAGGCCCGCGCGGCCCGCACGCCCGACCTGCAGGGCCTCCTGCGCGGCAAGGACACCTGGACAGTCGCGTAGCTCCTGCTTTTCCGAAGGCCGCCATGCCCGGTGCATGGCGGCCTTCGGCGTTCGGGGGTTGCCTCGATTGGGACACGTGTCCTAAGTTTTAGGTCATGCGACCTTTCGTGTTCTTCGATGTCCGGACGTCCGATGCGGACGGCAGCAGGCGGTTCTTCGGCGAACTGCTGGGCTGGCAGACCTCCGGCGCCCTGCTGACCGAAGACGGCCGGCCCTGGGGCGGTCTCACCGAGCTGGCCCCGGACGACGACCGCACGCCGCAGTGGCTGCCCTACGCGCCGGTGTCCGATGTGGACTCCGCGGCGGCGAAGGCGGTGGAGCTGGGCGGAAAGATCATGCGCGAACGAACGGACCTGCCGGTCGGCTCCCTGGTGGTGGTCACCGATCCCGGCGGCGCCGCGCTCGTCCTGTTCCAAGCGGCGTGAAACGACGAAGGGCCGCCCGCGGGCGGCCCTTCGTCACGGAAAACTCAGCTGAGCGGCCGGAACCCGACCCGCTCGGCGTCCTCGGCGGTCCGGAACCACACCTCGGCCACCATCTTCGGGAACTGCGCCGAATCGTCGGTGCAGTACCGCAACGCCGTGACGCTCGCCTTCACCTCGAACCCGTCACCCGGTCGTCCGCCGCCGGGCCGCGGCATCGCCGAGCCGGGACCGAACGGGCCGGGCGGGACGGCGTCCCCGGCCGCCTGCCGCGCGGGCGGGGGCTCCGGCGCGGCCAGTGCGGCGGCCTGGTTCGGCTGCACCGACGGCTCGAACAGCGAACCGCTGTGCGCGCCGGAATGGTCGGTCTCGCGCCGCTCGACGGTGCGCATCGACGGCTGGATCGGTTGCGGCGCCTCGAATCCACCGCGCAACGCCTCGCGCGGCTGCCGCTTCGGCAGCACCTGCGTCGACTCGGCCGGCGTCTCCGGCGGCACTTCCAGCTCGCCATTGGCCCCGGAGTCGTCGCCGGCGAACGCGTACTGCGGCTCTTCCTCCGGCTCGTCTTCTTCGACCTCTTCGGTCTGCTCGCCGCCGACCGACAGGTAGCGCGTGCGCTCCATCGGCTCTTCGAACGCCGACCGTTCGCTCGGCTGCTCGTGGTCGAACCAGTCCGGCGTCGCCGCCGCGGGCGTCTCCCCCGCCGGCGGCTGGAACAGCGAACCGGCCGCGGGTTCCGGGTCGAGCTGCTGCTCGAGCCGCGAAAGCGCCGGCGTGGCGGGCTCGAGCTCGTCCTCCGGCGCCAGGTACTCGGTCGCCGCCGTGCGGTACGGGTCCTCGGGCTCCGGCTCGCTGACCGGAGTCAGGATCTGGGTCTCCGAGGCGCGGTACGACGCGTCGTCGGGCTCCGGCCGGAAGGCGTCGTCGGGCTCCGGGTGGGTCCCCGGCGGCACCTGCGAGTCCAGCTCGGCGAAGTCCGCGTCGATGTCGTCGTGGACGTCATCGCGGTTGAGCGGCGCCGCGGCGACGAGCGTGCCCGGGTAGGACGTCTCCTGCCGCGACGGCGACGGCTCGAACCGCGGCTCGGGACGCGGCTCCGGCCGGGTGAAGGTCTCGGTGCCCGGCGCGGCCAGCCCGGCGGCGTTCGCGGGGGTCCGCGCGGCGTCGGCGTGGGCCTGCGCCAGCGAACTCTCCAACTTGCGGACGCTCTTGCGGAGCGGCAGCACCAGCACCAGCCAGGTGAGCAGCACCCCGACGAAGAACGCCGCGAGACTCCACAGCCAAACCTGTCCGAAAATGGACATCTCTTCCTGCCCCTGTTAGTGCGTGCGCGCGACCAGGTAGTCGGCGACCGACTCGCACGCGTCCCGGGCGGGTGACGCGGGCAACGCGGCAAGCTCGGCTCGCGCGCGCTGAGCGTAGTCGGAAAGGGTGACGCGTGCTCGATCGAGTCCGCTACTCGCCCGCAGCAGCTCCAGGGCCTCCTGGACGACGGCGTCGTCGGCGATCGGGCCGGAAAGCAGCTCGGTGAGCCGCGGATCCGTGCCCGGGTCGACGAGCGCGTACAGCATGGGCAGCGTCCGGACGCCTTCGCGCAGGTCGGTGCCCTGGGCCTTGCCGAGCTCGTCGGACGGCGAGGCGATGTCGATGATGTCGTCGGAGATCTGGAACGCGGTGCCGATGATGTCGCCGAACCGGCGCAGCGCCTGGATGTGCTCCTCGGCGGCGCCGGACATCATGCCCCCGAAGCGGCCGGACGTGGCGATCAGCGAACCGGTCTTCTGCGCGATCACGGTGAGGTAGTGCGCGACGGCGTCGTCACCCGGTCCGGGACCGACGGTCTCGCGCATCTGGCCCGTGACCAGCTCGCCGAAGGTCTCGGCGATGATCCGCGCCGCGTCCGTGCCGAGGTCGGCGACCAGGCGCGAGGCGTGCGCGAAGAGGAAGTCGCCGGTGAGGATGGCGATGGTGTTGTCCCAGCGGGCGTTGACGCTCTCGGCGCCGCGGCGCATGTCCGCCTCGTCCATGACGTCGTCGTGGTAGAGCGTGGCGAGGTGCACCAGCTCGACCGCGGCGGCGGCGATCACGACGTGGTCGTCCTGCTTCGGGCCGAACTGCGCGGACAGCAGGGTGAAGAGGGGACGGAAGCGTTTGCCCCCGGCCTCGACCAGGTGCAACGCGGCGTCGTTGACGGCCTGGACGTCACTGCGGACGACTTCGCGCAGCAGCTTCTCGACGTCGGCCAGCCCGGTGGCGATCGCGCGCAGCAGGGTCTCGTCGGCGATCTGCAGGCCGACCGACGCGCGCAGGTCCTCGAGGGCGCCACCCGGCGCAGCGGGGAGGGATCCCGCCCCGGGGGCTGGGGATGGCACAGACACGTCGGCTCCGCTCTACTCGTGCACCGGTCGGGTATTGCCTTGAGCGTAGTGGCTACCCCGCGCCGCCGTTTACCCGCTGTCCTGCGGAAACGGTGACGAACATGACACCTCGGCGGCGCTCGATCCGGAGGGGCCCGCCGCGTGCCGCCGTCACTCTAGGTGAAACGGGGCCGGATCCGGATACCGACGGGATTACCCACCGGGTGGTTCATGATCCACGAAGGGGTGATCAGCGCTTTCGAGCGCAACGGACGTCGCCGGGGGGCGGATATTCACCTCGAGGAAGAGCGTCGCTCTCCCCGGTCGTCAAGGAGGACGCGACATGCGCAACACGATCGCGAGGCGGGGTGCGCTCGCCGGGACATTGATGGTGGTAGGACTCACCGTGGCCGCGGCGCCGGCCCAGGCCGCTCCCCAGCCGGGCGTGGCCCAGATCGGCTCGGCCGAGTTCACGAAGTCCGGCACGACGGTCACGGTGCCGGTCCAGGGCAAGTGCTCGGTGGACGGCCCGACGAGCGCAACGGCCCAACCGGTGTCGAAGACGGGCATCACCTTCGGCGGCGGCACGTCGTCCTGCACAACGACGGTGACGAACCCCGACACGGACGCGACCACGACGACGTCCACGGCAACGGGCAAGAACTTCGAGTTGTCGGCCCTGGTGAGCGCGGGCGGCCCCCGCGTCAAGCTGTCGACGTTCAAGGTGACGTGCACGGCGACCCAGACGCAGACGAACGCGAACTGGAGCTTCGGAGGCATGTCCGGCATCCCGAACCCGCCGAGCCCGGTCCCGGTCGGTTATTCGGCACCGATCAAGAAGTCCAACGGAACGGTGCTGGCGAACGCGGTGTTCAACACGCAGAACCTCCCGGGTGACGGCAGCATCGGTTTGACGATGTTGCGGATCAATTTCCTCCCGGCATCGGGAATCAGCGGCCAGGTGGTGCTGGGCCACACGTCCTGTTCACCGACCCCGTAGGGGAATGGAAGGGCCGCGGCCGAGGGGGCCGCGGCCCTTCGTTTTTTCCCGTCTTTTGGGGCGAGGGAACCCTGGTAGTGTGCGGGCCGTCGGATACGCAGGGTGCCCGGGGCGGAGCACACTGCAAGCTAGGGGAGAGCTGATGACGACGGGGTTGTGCGATGTCTGAGGGTCCGGTCTACGACCCGAACACCCGGCGAGCGCCGCTGCGGGGGTTGACCCACCGCGCGGGGGCTTATGGGGGCGGGGGCGGCGGAGCGGGGTTCGAGTACGACGAAGCGACGCTGCGCGAGTTGATGCACGAGTGGAACGACTTGGCGAACGAGTTCAAGCTCGACCAGGAGACCGCGATCGTCCTCGCCCGCACCAAGGGGCCCGGCGTTGAGTACGCGAGCGGCGGTAATGCGAAGAAAATTCAACATTCGGGGAACGCCCTTCTCCAAACGCTGAGTCAGCGTGAGGAGTACTGCCGGAGTATGGCCGCCAAACTCAAGGCCGCTTTGGGCAAGTACGCAGGAGCTGAGAGCGACCAGACCGCCGAAATCAAGCAGACCGGAGGCAGTCTCTGATGCGCCGCACCGCTGTTCTAACGCTCAGCGCATTGATGCTCGGCACCACCGCGTGCTCGACCACGAATCCGGGTACACCTTCGCCTTCTAGCGGTACAACGAGTACAAACAGCTCGCCGGGGACCGAGGGCGCCGTGCCGGGCCCAGGAGTTCCTAAAGTACCAAGTCCGGTCGATGTCACTAGGTTCAAACAGGCACCCTGCGATGCACTTAAGGCCACCCAAATCACGGAACTGCTAGGTTCCGGAGTATCGGAAAAATCTGACCCACAGGCCGCGGCAGGCCCCAGTTGCGCCTGGGACTCACCTGACGTCTCCCAAGCCGGTGTGGCGATAATCTTCACGGGCGCGGACCAACTCGGCCTGACCAGTGTCTATGCAGCTCAGGGTAAGCAGTATCAGTTTTTCAAGCCTCTGGCAGCTATCGACGGTTTCCCTATCGTGGCCTACGGCGTGAACGACGAACGAAAGACTCGCGGTCGCTGCGCTGTCGCCCTGGGAGTGAGCGACACTCAAGCCGTTGACATCCATGTCGCACAATCCGAAGACAACGTCGGCAAGAAGGATCCATGTGACGCGGCCCGTGATATCGCTTCACGGGTGCTCAGTAATCTCCGTGGAGCCAACTGATGGCTACCGAGGGCCCACTGACGGCAACGCAGATCTACGAGCAGATCACCGGCGGTGAGGGCGTCGCCTCGCTCGCTGACGCCCAGGACAGTGCGGGACACCTGACCAATCGGATGGTTGAACGCGCCCAGCGGATCAGCTCTCTTCGGGCCAAGACCATGTCCGGGTGGCAAGGCGGCGCGGGGCAAGCTGCTGCCGATGCCACCCTTCCTCTTGTTCAAGCCGCTGCCGATGATGCTGTTCACCTCAGGACCGCGCAGGCTGCCGTTGGTGCTCAGATGGATGCCTTTGGGACCGTCAAGTACTCCGTCAAGCCCGTTCCTCCTCAGCCTCCTGAGCTCACCTCGGCGGATGTTCTTCATGCCATCAACGGCGATGGTTATGAACCCTACAAAACCAAAGTCGCCGGCTGGCAGGCTGACAGTCAGGCCAACATCGATGCCTTCAGTGCCTATCACTCCGCCAGTGGCACCAATGGTGGGCAGATGCCCGCTCAATACGCTCAGCTCTCCGACTCCGGATCGCCCATTGGGATGACCGATCGGGCTGACCGCACGACCGGCCCCACTGATACCGGTGAGTGGGCTCGGGATCCTCGGCAGCCGCAAGTTCCGTCGCAGCAGAATCGGCAGACCGTCCAACCCGGACAGAACCAGGTCCACAACCAGGTTCAAAACCAAGTCCAGCAACAGACCCAGAACCACAACCAGTTCCAGAACCAAACTCAGCAGCCCGGCGCCAATGATCCGGACGGCACCCACGCCAACAGCTACGTTCCCAAGCCCGTCGTTCCTCCCGCCGCTCAGGGTGGGTATCAGTTCGGGCCTACCGGGCAGCCTGGTGGCAACTTTGGTGGGAACAACGTCTTCGGCCCCGGGGGCTACTCGGGCGGGTTCGGACCGGGGACGGGGACCGGATACCAACCGGGAACGAATACCGGCACCGGGTACCGACCAGGAGCGGGAACAAGCACGGGCACAACGCCAGGACAACCCGGCATGCGAACCCCCGGAGCGAACACCGGCGCCCGCATGCCCGAAGAACGGCTCCCCGGCGGGGCTGCCACCCGAGGGGCCACCGGACAGCGGGGCGCCAACGGCATGCCCATGGGCGGCCCCCTCGGTGGGGGACGTGGCAAAGAAGAAGACCGCGAAAAGAAAAAAGCCCCCTACCTGCAAAACCCCGACCCGGACGAAACCTTCGGTGGCTTCCCGGAAAAGCCGATGCCTCCGGTGATCGGCGAGAAGAAATAACACATGCTCAACGCCGAACTCTCCCTGAACACCCTGCTCACCGCCCTGCGCAACGTCGGCTGTGGCGACCCTCACCCAGTCCTCGCAAAAGGACTTCGGTACATCCCACCGTCCGCGAAACAGCACATAAACCGGGAAGCCTTCGAGGAACTCAGCGAACTCGGCTTCACCCAGGGCGACGGCTTCACCCCGGAATTCGAAGACGTCCTGCACCTCATCGGCAGCCCGGCGACCGCAGTCCACGGCTACGCCCGAGACGAGACCGCCCAACGCGGCATTCTCGTCGCCGCCCGCGGACGCTCCATTGTCTCCGTCGTCTGTCTGGGCGATCGGGTTGAACTCAGGGGTGTGGACACAAGCCCGGAAGACGCTCTGGTGGCGAACCTGCCGCCGTACGAGCCGGCGCCCATCAAGCCCTTCTCGCTGCCGAAGGAAGACTTCGAAAAGGCCGAAGAGAGCGACATCTTCGACGACGCCCCCGCCCGGAGCCGGGAAGCGCAGGAGCTCGACGCCTTCTTCCGGCAGCCGCACTTCGGCCTTGGGCAGCTCTACGCCGGGGCCGCCACCGTCAACTACCTCGACCTCGAAGCCGGACGCGTCGGGATCGCGCTCGACGGCGACTACATCAGTGTCCTGCCCGGTGAGCCGAAACAACTGAGCCAGAAACTAAAAGCCGCCGCTCCCAACTGACAGGAGCGGCGGCCGGAGAAAGCAACGACTCAGGAAGCGAAACCGCCCGCGCCTGCCCAGCCCAGGGCGAATGCCGGGACCAGGCCGAGGATCAGCGTCACCGCTGTGCCCAGGAAGATCGCCGTTCCCGTGCCGAAGCCCGGGACCGACACCGATGGCCCGTCCGCCGCCGGCTCGGAGAAGTACATCAGCACGATCACCCGCAGGTAGAAGAACGCCGCCACCGCGCTGAACACCAGGGCCACCACCACCAGCGGGGCCATTCCGTCCGACAGCGCCGCCGAGAACACCACGAACTTGCCCACGAAACCGGATGTCAACGGGATCCCGGCCAGCGCCAGCAGCAAGAACGTGAAGACCCCGGCCACCAGCGGTGACCGCTTCGCCAGCCCGGCCCACGCCGAGAGGTGCGTCGCCTCGCCCGAGGAATCGCGGACCAGGCTGATCACGCCGAACGCCGCCAGCGTCGTGAAACCGTACGCCAGCAGGTAGAACAGCGTGCTCGACAGCCCGTCCTTCGTGATCGCGATCGCGCCCACCAGCAGGAAGCCCGCGTGCGCGATCGACGAGTACGCGATCATGCGCTTGACGTCCGTCTGGGTCAGGCCCAGCACCGCGCCGATCACCATCGAGATGATCGCGACGCCCCACAGGACTCCGCGCCATTCCCAGCTGGTCGAACCGAACGCCACCGACAGCACCCGCAGGATCCCGCCGAACGCCGCGACCTTCGTGCACGCCGCCATGAACGCCGTCACCGGCGTCGGCGCTCCCTGGTACACGTCCGGGGTCCACGTGTGGAACGGGCCGACCGAACCCTTGAACAGCAGGCCCACCACGAGCAGGCCGAGGCCGGCGAACAGCAGTGTGTCCGACCGGTCCGAACCGGCCGCCGCGGCCGCGATGTCGCCCAGCTTCACGGAGTTCGCGTAGCCGTACAACAGCGCCAGTCCATAAAGGAAGAACGCCGACGAGAACGCGCCGAGCAGGAAGTACTTGACCGCCGACTCCTGCGACAGCAGACGACGGCGCCGGGCCAGGCCGCACATCAGGTACAGCGGCAGCGACAGGACTTCCAGCGCGATGAACATCGTCAGCAGGTCGTTCGACGCTGTAAACGCCATCATGCCGCCGAGCGCGAACAGCATCAGCGGGAAGACCTCGGTCTGCATGACCGTCGCCGTCTGGGCGCGGTCCTGGACCGTGCCCGGGCGGATGCCGGCCTGCGCGACCAGCGCGCCGCCCGGCTCGACCACGCGGTCGGAGATCAGCAGCACCGCGCCGACCGCCAGGGCGAGCAGCGTGCCCCAGAGGAACAGCGCCGGCCGGTCGATCGAGATGGCCCCGCTGAACGTCTTGACGCCGCCCGCGGGCGCGTCACCCGTGGCGTAGATGAACAAGCTCGCGCCGGCCACGACGATCGCCGCCAGGCTCAGCACGACCTGCGCGCCGAACCGAGAGCGCTTCGAGGCGAACGCCTCCACCAGCACGCTGAGGCACGCCGCGCCGAAGACGATCAGCATCGGCAGGACTGCCGGGTAGTTCACCGACGGCGTCACGATCGGTGGCTCCGGCGCCTGGGTCAGGAGGATGTCGAGCACGGTTTTACTTGCCTCCCTGGACCGCGGACAGCGTCTGCTGCACCGTCGGGGTGACTGTGTCGAGCACCGGCTTCGGGTAGAAGCCGAGGACTAGGACCAGCACGACCAGCGGCGCCAGGATCGCGATCTCGCGGCCGTTCAGGTCCGTGATGGCCTTCTTGGCGCCCAGCTCCGGCGCCATCGCGGTGGCTACAGCGCCACCCGACTCCACGCTGGTCGGGGTGGGAGGCCCCGTCGGGGCCGGCGACAACACAGCATCACCGCGGACCGGACCCTGCATGATGCGCTGGTAGAGCCAGAGCACGTACGCCGCGGCCAGAACCATGCCGACCGTGGCGAGGATCGTGTACACCGGCTGGTCGACGTACGCCCCGATGAGCACCAGGAACTCGGAGACGAACGAGTTGGTGCCCGGCAGCGAAAGCGTCGACAGGCCGGCGAGCAGGAACAGGCCCGCCAGCAACGGCGTCACCTTGGCCATGCCGCCGTAGTCCGAAATGCGAGTCGACCCGCCGCGCGCGACGACCAGGCCGATCACCACGATCAGCATGCCGGTCGCGATGCTGTGGTTCAGCATGTACGTCGCCGAGCCGACCATCGCCTGCTCGTTGAACGCGAAGATGCCGAGCGAGATGAAGCCGAAGTGGGCGATCGAGACGTAGGCGATGAACCGCTTCATGTCCCGCTGCCCGGCCGCGAGGATCGATCCGTAAAGGACACCGATCACCGAAAGCACCAGCACCAGCGGGGCGAGGGTCTTGCTCGCGTCCGGGAACATCGGCAGGCAGTAGCGCAGGAACCCGAACGTGCCGACCTTGTCCAGCACGCCGACCAGCAGGACGGCGACGCCGATCGGCGCCTCCCCCGCCGCGTCCGGCAGCCAGGTGTGGAACGGCACCAGTGGCGCCTTGATCGCGAAGGCCAGGAAGAACCCGAGGAACAGCCAGATCTGCGTGGACAGCGGCGCGTCGCGGACGACCGTGACGAGCGTGGCCCAGTCGAACGTGCCGTGCCCGAGCTTGTCCTTCGCCAGCGAGTACGCCCCGATCGCCGACGCCAGCATGATCAGGCCGCCGAGGAACGAGTAGAGGAAGAACTTCACCGCCGCGTACTGCCGGTTCGCGCCGCCGTAGCCGCCGATCAGGAAGTACATCGGGATCAGCATGATCTCGAACAGCACGTAGAACAGGAAGACGTCGGTCGCGGCGAACACGCCGATCGTGAGCGCTTCCTGCAGCAGGATCAGCGAGAGGAAGCCGCCCGCGCTGCGGCCCGGCGGCAGCTTGTCGAGCGTGCCGAGCCCGCCGACGACGATCGGCACCAGCAGCGCGATCACCGCGATCATGATCAGCGAGATGCCGTCGGTGCCGAACGCGATGTGCACCCCGAAGCTCGGGATCCAGTCGAAGCTCGACGTCATCTGCAGCCGCGCGCCCGAAGGCGAGTAGCTGAGCCAGAACGGGATGATCAGCAGGAACTCGAGGATCGAGAACCCCAGCGCGGCCAGCACCGCGGCGCGGTCGTTCCCCTTGAGGAACGCCAGCACCAGGGAGCCGGCGAGCGGCACCAGGATGAGGATCAGCAACCAGGTCATCAGGAGAACCTCACCAGCAGGAGAGCCGCCAGAAGCAGGAACGCGCCGCCCAGCATCGAGAGCGCGTAGGACCGGACGAACCCGGTCTGGAGCCGCCTCAGCCGGCCGGAGCCGCCGCCGAGGGAGGCGGCCAGGCCGTTGACCGCGCCGTCGACGCCGCGGTTGTCGACGAACACCAGCGCCCGCGCGAGCCAGGTGCCCGGACGGGCGACCAGCGTCTCGTTGAGGGCGTTGCCGTACAGGTCCTTGCGGGCCGCGCGGGTGACGAACGAGACCCGCTCGGGCCGCTCGACCGGGATGTCACGGCGGAAGATCAGGTACGCGATCACCACACCCAGCAGCGAGAACACGATTGCGCCCGCCGAGATCACGCCGGCGTCCAGCGGCGAGTGGTGTTCCTCCACCAGCTCGCCGACCGAGGGGGTCAGCCACTCGGCGAAGCGGTCACCGAGGGCGAAGAACGCGCCAGCACCGACCGAACCGACCGCCAGCACCGCCATCGGGACCCACATGACCGCCGTGGACTCGTGCGGGTGGAAGTCGCGGCCGTCGGAGGACTTGATGTCCTTCCAGCGCTCCTTGCCGAAGAACGTCATCATCATCAGGCGCGTCATGTAGAACGCGGTGAGCCCGGCGCCCAGCAGCGCGGCGCCGCCCATCACCCAGCCGCGCCAGCCGCCCTGGCTGAACGCCGCTTCGATGATCGCGTCCTTGGTGAAGAAGCCCGACAGCGGCGGGATGCCGATCAGGGCCAGGTAGCCGAGGCCGAACGTGATGAACGTGATCGGCATCTTCTTGCGCAGGCCGCCGAACTTCCGCATGTCGACCTCGTCGTTCATGCCGTGCATGACCGAGCCGGCCCCGAGGAAGAGCCCGGCCTTGAAGAAGCCGTGCGCGACCAGGTGCATGATGCCCAGCGCGTACGCGATCGGCCCGAGGCCGACGGCGAGCATCATGTAGCCGATCTGGCTGACCGTCGAGTACGCGAGGACCTTCTTGATGTCGTCGTACGCGCAGCCGATGATGCACCCCAAGAGGAGCGTCACCGTGCCGACCAGCGTGACGATCAAGCGGCCGTCTTCGGTGGCGTTGAAGATGTCCTTCGAGCGGGCCACCAGGTAGACGCCCGCGGTCACCATCGTCGCCGCGTGGATGAGGGCCGACACCGGGGTCGGGCCCTCCATCGCGTCCGGGAGCCACGCCTGCAGCGGGAACTGGCCGGACTTACCGCAGGCACCCAGCAGGAGCAGGATCGCCATCGCGGTGATCGCGCCCGGCGAGAACTTGCCGTCGGCGACCGCCTGGAAGACCTGCGCGTAGCCGGTCGAGCCCGCGTACTTGAACATGATGAAGATCGCCAGCGCGAGCCCGACGTCCCCGACGCGGTTCATCAGGAACGCCTTCTTCGCCGCGGTCGCGGCGGACGGGCGGCCCTGGTACCAGCCGATGAGCAGGTAGGACGCGAGGCCCACGCCTTCCCAGCCGAGGTACAGCGTCACGAAGCTGTTGCCCAGCACCAGGATCAGCATCGACGCGACGAAGAGGTTCAGGTACGCGAAGAAGCGGTACCGGCCCTCGTCGTCGGCCATGTAGCCGATCGAGTAGTAGTGGATCAGCATGCCGACGCCGGTGATGAGCAGCACGAACGTCAGCGACAGCGCGTCGATCCGCAGCCCGAAGTCGACCTGCAGGGCACCGGCCGGGATCCACGAGTAGAGCTTGGTGTCCGTCGTGGTGCTCGTGTTCGCCGTGAAGAACAGGATCAGCCCGTAGACGAAGGCGAGCGTGACGGTGGCCGTGCCGAGCAGATGCCCCCACGCCTTCGCCCGCTTGCCCGCCAACAGGAGGATGAGGGCGCCGAGGGCAGGGAGGGCCACCAGCAGCCACGATGATGCGGTCACTCGGAGGTCTCCTAGTACTTCAGCAGGTTGGTGTCGTCGACCGAGGCCGAGCGCCGGGTGCGGAAGATGGCCATGATGATCGCCAGGCCGACCACGACCTCGGCGGCCGCGACGACCATGACGAAGAACGCCATGATCTGGCCGTCGAGCCCGCCGTTGATCCGGGCGAACGTGACCAGCGACAGGTTCACGGCGTTGAGCATCAGCTCGATGCACATGAACACGACGATCGCGTTGCGCCGCACCAGCACGCCGACCGCGCCGAGCGCGAACAGCAGCGCCGACAGCAGCAGGTAGTACGTCGGGGTCATGCCTTCTCCCCTTCCGAACCTTCCGGAGCACCCTCGGAACCGACCAGCGCGTGCGCGTCCGGGTGCTCGACGTCGTCCGCGACGAGCTTGCGTTCCTTCGCCAGCTCGATCGCCGACGTGGACTCGATGATCGCCGAGAGCGACTCCGGGGCGACCGAGCCGTCCGGCAGCAGCGCCGGCGTCGCGACCGAGTTGGCGGTGGCGAAGACACCCGGGCCGGGCAGCGGCGAGGGCCGGTCGTGCTCACCGCGGAAGCGCAGCAGCACGAGCTCCTTCTGCGTGAGCTTGCCGCCCTTGCCGTGGCGGTCGGTGAAGGCCAGCACCATCGCGCCGACGGCGGCGGTGATGAGCAGCGCCGACGTCAGCTCGAACGGGAACAGGTAGTCGGTGAAGATCAGCCGCCCCAGGCCCTTCGGCCCGCCGCCGGCCGCGGTGGCCGAGTCGAGCGGGACGGCCGGGGTGACGTTGGCCAGCGCCCGGTAGATGCCGGTGGCCAGCAGCGCGGCGAGCGCGATGCCGAGCACCGTCGCCGCCAGCCGCTGTCCCCGCAGGACCTCGACGACCGAGTCGGAGCTCTCGCGGCCGACCAGCATCAGGACGAACAGGAACAGCATCATGATCGCGCCGGTGTAGACGATGATCTGCGTGAAGCCGAGGAACGGCGCCGACTGGATCATGTACAGCGCGCCCAGGCTCAGCATCGTGACCACCAGCCACAACGCCGAGTGGACGGCGTTGCGGGAGAAGATCATCCCGAGGCCGCCGAGCAGGCAGAGCGGGCCGAGGATCCAGAACGCGATGGCCTCACCGGTCGACACGCCCGCGGCGGCACCGGTCGGAGCCTCGGCCAGGAGTGCGGCGATCACTTGATGCCCTCCCCGCGAGCCAGCTCCGGACCGTTCACGTAGTAGTCCTGCTCGTTCTCGCCGAGCCGCATCGGGTGCGGCGGCTGCTCCATGCCGGGCAGCAGGGGCGCGAGGAGGTCTTCCTTCGTGTAGATCAGCCGCTGGCGGTCGTCGTCGGCCAGCTCGTAGAAGTTGATCATCGTCAGCGACCGCGTCGGGCACGCTTCGATGCAGAGGCCGCAGCCGATGCAGCGCAGGTAGTTGATCTGGTAGTCCGCGCCGTACCGCTCGCCAGGGGAGAACCGGGCTTCCTCGGTGTTGTCACCACCCTCGACGAAGATCGCGTCCGCCGGGCACGCCCACGCGCACAGCTCGCAGCCGACGCACTTCTCGAGGCCGTCCGGGTGGCGGTTCAGCTGGTGCCTGCCGTGGTACCGCGGGGCGGCGGGTGCGCCGGCTTCCGGGTACTCCTCGGTGGCGACCTTCTTGAACATCATCCCGAAGGTGACGCCGAAGCCCTTGACGGGATCAAGAAACCCCATCTTGCGCTCCTTCCTTTGCGGTACCGACGGCCGCCGGCTTGCGGCGGGCCGCCTTCGCCTCGGCCTTGGCCAAAGCCTTCTGACGCGGGGTGGTCTGCGGGACCTTGAGGTCCAGCGGCGGGACCGGGAAACCGCCACCGGTCACCGGGATGGTCTCGCTCTCCTCTTCGCGGCCCGCCGCGCGGACGTAGAAGAACAGGGCGACGACGATGAAGATCGCGACCGCGGCGATGATGATCGACGCGGTGTTCCAGCTGATCACCTTCGCGAAGGTGACCATGACGATCCACACCAGGTTCAGCGGGACCAGGACCTTCCAGCCCAGGCGCATGAACTGGTCGTAGCGCAGGCGGGGCAGCGTGCCGCGCAGCCAGATGAACCCGAACAGCAGGACGAACATCTTCGCGAAGAACCACAGCACCGGCCACCAGCCGGTGTTGAGCACGTTGTTCCCGATCAGCGACAGCGGCCACGGGGCCATCCAGCCGCCGAGGAACAGCGTCGTCGCGAACGCCGACACGATCACCATGTTGACGTACTCGGCGAGGAAGAACATCGCGAACTTCATCGAGCTGTACTCGGTGTGGAAGCCGCCGACCAGCTCCGACTCGGCCTCGGGGAGGTCGAACGGGGCGCGGTTGGTCTCGCCGACCATCGAGATCAGGTAGATCACGAAGCTCGGGATCAGGTACAGGAACCACGCCGGCTGCTGCTTGGCGACGATGTCGGCCAGGTCCAGCGAACCGGACTGCAGGATCACCGCGACGATCGAGAGACCCATCGCGATCTCGTACGAGATCACCTGCGCCGCGCTGCGCATGCCGCCCAGCAGCGGGTACGGCGAACCCGACGCCCAGCCGGCGAGCACGATGCCGTAGACGCCGATCGAGGAGCAGGCCAGGATCACCAGCGCGCTGACCGGCAGGTCGAGCAGCTGGAGGACGGTGCGCTCGCCGAAGATCGAGACGACCGGGCCGAACGGGATGGCCGCCAGCGCGATCAGCGGCGGCACCACGCAGATGACCGGGGCGAGGAAGTACACCTTGCGGTCGGCGGTGTCCGGGATGATCTGTTCCTTGAACGGCAGCTTGATCGCGTCCGCCAGGGACTGCAGGTAGCCGTTCGGGCCGACGCGGTTGGGGCCCGGCCGGTTCTGCATCCGGCCGACGGCCTTCCGCTCCCAGACGATCAGCAGGATCGTGAAGATCGGGCCGATCAGCAGGATGACCACGGACTTCAGCAGGATCAGCCAGAACGGGTCGTCCGCCAGGAGCGCCGCGCGCGTCGCCGCGTCGGGAACGCTCCCGACAGCGACCTCGGTAAGCAACGGAGTCACTGTTCACCCCCAGCGAGGTTCACCACGGCGCCGTGCCCGGCGCCGAGCGTCTTGAGCACGGCGGAGCCGTCGGAGTTGCCCGGCAGCCACACGACGCCGTCGGGCAGGTCCGCGATCTCCACCGGCAGCGTGATCGCACCGCGTTCGGTGCTCACCTTCACGGTGACGCCCAGCCCTTCGGCGGTCTTCGCGGACAGCCGCGCGACCGGCGTGCGCTGGGTGCCCTTCAGGTGCGGCTCGCCGTCCTGCAGCGATCCGTTGTCGATCAGCTGACGCCAGCTCGACAGGATCGCCTGGCCGGCGCCGGGGGCCGCCGTGGCTCCGCCGGTCTCCGCTTCGACGTTGCCCCACCGCAGGGCCGAGGCCGGGGCGAGCTTCTCGAAGTCACCGCGGGCGGCGGCCGGTGTCTGCGTGAACAGGTCGGCGTCCATCTCGACGGCGAGGGTGTCGAGCACCCGGCAGTCCGGCAGGGCGCCGGTGCCTTCGATGGTGACGTCGAACGGGCGGGTGCGGCCCTCCCAGTTGAGGTAGCTGCCCGCCTTCTCGTCGGACGCGGCCACCGGGAGCACGACGTCCGCGCGCTCGGTCACCGCGCTGTGCCGGAGTTCCAGGCTGACGACGAAGCCGGCGCCGTCCAGCGCGCGCAGCGCCAGTTCCGGGTCCGGCAGGTCGAACGGGTCGACACCGCCGACGACCAGACCGCCCAGCTCGCGGCCCGAAGCGGCCTTGAGGATCTCCGTCGCGTCGCGACCCGGCGCGGCCGGGATCGGGACGCCCCAGGCGTTTTCGACGGCGACGCGAGCCGCGTCGTCGCCGACCCGGTGGCCGCCCGGCAGCAGCGTCGGCACGCAGCCCGTGGCCAGCGCGCCCCGGTCGCCGGCGCGGCGCGGGATCCACGCGAGCCGGACGCCGGTGCGCTCGACGAGGTCGTGCAGCGCGGAGAACAGGCCGGGCACCTGGGCGGCGCGCTCGCCGACCAGGACGACGGCGCCTTCGCCGCGCAGGCCCTCGTCGAGGTCCGGCGCGTGCTTGGCGATGCCTTCGATGGCCGCGGCTTCCTGGCCGGGGACGCAGGCGAGCAGCTCGCCGAACGTCTTGCGCACCGACGACGTCGTCCACTGTCCCAAGTGGACGACGCGGGTGCGGTTCTTGCGGGCCGCCTTGCGCAGCCGCAGGAACACGATCGGCGCCTCGTCCTCGGGCTCGAACGCCACGCACAGGACCGTGCGGGCCCGCTCGATCTCGCCGAAGGTGACGCCGGACTCCGGCGTCACGCCCACGACGTGCGAGGTGAGGAACGCGAGCTCCTCGGCCGAGTGCGGGCGGGCGCGGAAGTCGACGTCGTTGGTCCGCAGCGCGACGCGGGCGAACTTCGAGTACGCGTAGGCGTCCTCGACGGTCAGCCGGCCACCGGGCAGGACGCCGACGCCGCCGTTGGCGCGAGCCTCGGTCAGGCCGGCGGCCGCGATGCGCAGCGCGTCGGTCCAGGAGGCCTCTTCCAGCTCACCGGTCTCGGTGTTGCGGACCAGCGGACGGCGGATGCGGTCGTCGGCACCCGTGTAGCGGAAGGCGAAGCGGCCCTTGTCGCAGATCCACTCCTCGTTGACTTCCGGGTCGTCGCCGGCCAGCTTGCGCTGGACCTTGCCGCGCCGGAAGTCGGTGCGCTCGGCACAGCCGGACGAGCAGTGCTCGCAGACGCTCGGCGAGGACACCAGGTCGAACGGGCGGGAGCGGAACCGGTAGGCGGCGCTCGTGAGGGCACCGACCGGGCAGATCTGGATGACGTTGCCGGAGAAGTAGCTCTGGAACGGCTGCCCCGACGTCGTGCGCGACGCGAGGTCCAGGACGTCCGCCGTCTCCGCGGTGCCGATCTGCTGGTGGGCGCCGCGTTCGAGGAGCTCGATGAACGGGTCGCCGGCGATCTCGCGGGAGAACCGGGTGCAGCGCTGGCAGAGCACGCAGCGTTCGCGGTCCAGCAGCACCTGCGACGAGATCGGCAGCGGCTTCTGGAACGTCCGCTTGGTGTCCACGAACCGGGACTCCGTGCGGCCGTGGGCCAGCGCCTGGTTCTGCAGCGGGCACTCGCCGCCCTTGTCGCAGATCGGGCAGTCCAGCGGGTGGTTGATGAGCAGCAGCTCCATCACACCCTGCTGAGCCTTGTCCGCGACCGGCGACGTCAGCTGCGTCTTGACGACCATGCCGTCGGCGACGGTCATCGTGCAGGACGCCTGCGGCTTCGGCATCGGCCTGCCGCCCATCTCGACCTCGACCAGGCACTGGCGGCAGGCGCCGGCCGGGTCGAGGAGCGGGTGGTCGCAGAACCGCGGGATGACCGTGCCGAGGCGTTCGGCCGTGCGGATGATCAGCTCGCCCTTGGGGGCGATGACCTCTTCGCCGTCGATGACCAACTTCACGTGGCCTTCGGGGACCGGCGTCTCGGTCGTTTCGGGCTTGTCGGGGGCGATCGTCATGCCTGCGCTCCCACCAGTTCGCGCTTGTTGCTCTCACACAGAGCCAGGAATTCTTCGCGGAAGTACTTGATGCCGCTCTGGATCGGCGACACCGCGCCGTCACCGAGGGCGCAGAACGACCGGCCGAGGATGTTGTCGCAGACGTCGAGGAGGGTGTCGATGTCCTCTTCGGTCCCGTGGCCCTCGACCATGCGCTCGAGGATCTGCGCGAGCCAGTACGTGCCTTCGCGGCACGGCGTGCACTTGCCGCAGGACTCGTGCTCGTAGAACTGCGTCCACTTCATCACGGCCCAGGGCACCGACACCGTCTCGTTGAAGACCTGCACGGCGGTCGTGCCCAGCATCGACCCGGCTTCCGCCGCGCCTTCGAAGTCCAGGGGAACGTCGAGGTGCTCGGCGGTGAACATCGGGGTGGACGAGCCGCCCGGGGTCCAGAACTTGAGCGGGACGCCGTCCTTCATGCCGCCCGCCATGTCGAGCAGCTCGCGCAGCGTGGTGCCGAGCGGGCACTCGTACTGGCCGGGCTTCTCGACGTGGCCGGAGATCGAGTAGATCTTCGGGCCGGGCGACTTCTCGCGGCCCATCTCGCGGAACCAGCTCGACCCGCCGTTCACGATGAACGGCGCGCTCGCGATGGTCTCGACGTTGTTGACCGTGGTCGGCGCGGCGTACAGACCGGCGGCCGCGGGGAACGGCGGCTTGAGCCGCGGCTGGCCACGACGGCCCTCCAGCGAGTCCAGCAGCGCCGTCTCCTCGCCGCAGATGTACGCGCCCGCTCCCGCGTGGACGGTGATCTTGAGGTCGAAGCCCGAGCCGAGGATGTTCTCGCCGAGGTAACCGGCCGCTTCGGCTTCGCGCACGGCCGCGTTGAGGCGGCGGATGCAGTGCAGCGCCTCGCCGCGGACGTAGATGAAGCAGTGGTTGGAGCGCATCGCGTACGAGGCGATGATGCAGCCCTCGATGAGCGAGTGCGGGTCCGCCATCATCAGCGGGATGTCCTTGCACGTGCCCGGCTCGCCCTCGTCGGCGTTGATCACCAGGTAGTGCGGCTTGTCGAAGTTCGGCGGCATGAACGACCACTTGATGCCGGCCGGGAAGCCCGCGCCACCGCGGCCCCGCAGGCCCGAGTCCTTGACCAGCTGGACGAGCTGCTCCGGCGTGCCGGCGAGCGCCTTGCGGACGGCCGTGTAGCCCTCCAGCGCTTCGTACGTCCCGATCTGCCAGGAGTTCGGCGACAGCCAGCGCTTCGTGAGGACCGGCGTAATGGGATCTGCCATTACTTCTTCTCCCCCTCTTTAACAGGCACAGCCGGCAGCGGGACGTCTTGCGCGACGGGCGCGACCCAGCCGCGGTCCTGGGCGAGCTTCGCGCCCCGCAACGTTTCGACAGCCTGCGAAGGGCCGTCGACGTCCGTGCGGTACTGGCGCTCGTCCTCCGGGAAGAACCCGGCGAGCTGCAGCTCGGCGGCCTTGAAGCTCGACAGCGGGGCGCCGCGCGTCGGGGCCGGCTTCTTGCCCGCCCGCAGCGCGTCGACCAGCGCGACGGCCTTGTCCTCGGTCTGGTTGTCGAAGTACTCGTAGTTGACCTGGATGACCGGCGCGAGGTCGCAGGCCGCGAGGCACTCGGCGTGCTCGAGGGTGACCGAGCCCGGCTCGTTCGGCGTGCCCGCGGTCTCGTTGTGCCCCAGCGGCGCCTCCTCGGAACCGAGGTGCGTCTGGAGCTTCTTGTAGATCGCGTCGCCGCCCATGGCCGCGCACAGCGTGTTGGTGCAGACGCTCACGAGGTGCTCACCGCACGGACGCCGCTTGTACATCGTGTAGAACGTCGCGACCGCGCTGACCTCGGCGTCGGACAGTTCGAGCTGCTTCGCGCAGAACGCGATGCCCTCCTGGCTGACGTAGCCCTGCACCGACTGCACCAGGTGCAGCATCGGCAGCAGCGCCGAGCGCGACACCGGGTAGCGCGCGATCAGGTCCTGCGCCCGGGCGACGACGCCGTCGTCGAAGATGTCTTCGAGCGGGGTGTCGGCCAGGATCCCTTCGGCGACCGCGGGATCCGGCGCGATGGCGATCACGTCGACGTCGCCGCCGGCGGCCGCGTGCGTCCGGTCCGCCGCGTTCGGCCCCGGTTCCGGGACTGCGGTGCTTGAGGTCATCGGTCCACTCCCCCCATGACGGGGTCGATCGAGGCGATCGCGGCGATCACGTCCGCGACCAGGCCGCCTTCGGCCATGGCGGGCATCGACTGCAGGTTCACGAAGCTCGGTTCGCGCACGTGGACCCGCAGCGGCCGCGTGCCGCCGTCGGACACCAGGTGCGCGCTCAGCTCGCCGCGCGGCGACTCGACCGAGGTGTAGACCTGCCCGGCCGGCACCTTGAAGCCCTCGGTGACCAGCTTGAAGTGGTGGATCAGGGACTCCATCGACTGGCCCATGATCTTCTTGACGTGCTCGAGCGAGTTGCCCATGCCGTCGCTGCCGATCGACAGCTGCGCGGGCCAGGCGACCTTCTTGTCCTCGACCATGACCGGGCCCGGCTCGAGCTTCTCCAGGCACTGCTCGATGATCTTGAGGCTCTCGTGCATCTCGTGCACCCGGATCAGGTAGCGCGACCAGCAGTCGGCGCCGTTGTCGACCGGGACGTCGAAGTCGAACTCGTCGTAGCAGGAGTACGGCTCGGTCTTCCGCAGGTCCCACGGCAGGCCCGCGGACCGCAGCACCGGGCCGGTGACGCCGAGCGCGAGGCACGCGTCGACCGGCAGGTACCCGACGCCCTTGAGCCGGTTGCGCCAGATCGGCTGCCCGGTGAAGAGCTTGTCGTACAGCGGAAGGCGTTCCTTCATCGTCTTGACGAATTCGGTGACCTTCTCGCGGTAGTCCTCGGGCATGTCCTGCGCGAGGCCGCCGGGGCGGATGAACGCGTGGTTCATGCGCAGGCCGGTCAGGTGCTCCAGCAGGTGCAGCACGACCTCGCGCTCGCGGAAGCCGAGCGTCATCGCGGTGGTGGCGCCGAGCTCCATGCCGCCGGTGGCGATGTAGACCAGGTGCGAGCCGATGCGGTTGATCTCCAGCAGCATCACGCGCAGCAGCTGCGCGCGGCGCGGGGCCTCGATCTGCAGCAGCTTCTCGACGCCGAGGCAGTACGCCATCTCCGTCGAAAGCGGGGCCAGGTAGTCCATGCGCGTCACGAAGGTGACGCCCTGGGTCCAGGTCCGGTACTCGCAGTTCTTCTCGATGCCGGTGTGGAGGTAGCCGATGACCGACCGCAGCTGCGTGACGGTCTCGCCCTCCATCTCCAGCACGAGCCGGAGCACGCCGTGCGTCGACGGGTGCTGCGGGCCCATGTTGATGACCATGCGCTCGTCGTGCGCGGCGTCGGCGATGACGTCGTCCCAGTCGCCGCCGGAGACCGAGTAGACGCGGCCTTCGGTGGTGTCGCGCGAGTCGGCCTCGGGGACTGGGGTGGTGTCTTCGTTAATCGTCACGAGTACGACCTCCGCTGGTCCGGCGGCGGGATCTCCGCGCCCTTGTATTCGACCGGGATCCCGCCGAGCGGGTAGTCCTTGCGCTGGGGGTGGCCGTCCCAGTCGTCCGGCATGAGGATGCGGGTGAGCGCGGGGTGGCCGTCGTAGACGATGCCGAACATGTCCCAGGTCTCCCGCTCCTGCCAGTCGGCGGTCGGGTAGATCCCGACCAGCGACGGCACGTGCGCGTCGTCGACGTCGAGGGTGACCTCGAGCCGGATGCGGCGGCGGTACGTCAGGGACGTGAAGTGGTACACGGAGTGCAGCCGCTGCGGGACGTCGACGCCGTAGTCCACCCCGGATACCGAGCTGAGCAGCTCGAAGCGGAGGCCGCCGTCGTCGCGAAGCACCTTCGCGATTTCGGCCAGCTTCTCGCGGGCGACGTAGAAGGTGATCTCGCCGCGGTCGACCGTCGTCTGCAGGATCGCTTCGGCGGGGATCTTGTTGTCCGACAGGGCCGCGTAGAACTCGTCGGCGAACTGGTCGAACCAGCCGCCGTACGGGCGCTCGGCCGGCGCCGGGTTGTAGGCCGGGAGCCGGACGCCGCCGTAGCCGGAGGTGTCGCCGGTGCCGTGGACGCCGAACATGCCCTGGCGCTCGCGGCCGGTGACGACCGGTTCGGCGGGGCGGGTGCCCCGCGGCTCGAGGCCGCCTTCGGGACGGTCGGCGCTGGACTGCTCGCCGCCGGTCTCAGGAGTTTCAGTCATCGCTTACTTCTTCGCGTACTTGATCGACGACGCGACGAGCTCGGTGCGCGCCCCGCTGGCGGCGCGGATCGCGGCGCGGCGGGCGTTGATCGGCTCGTCCTGGATCTTGGCGTGCAGCTTGAGGATCGCGTCCAGCAGCATCTCCGGCCGCGGCGGGCAGCCGGGCAGGTACATGTCGACCGGCACGACGTGGTCGACGCCCTGGACCACGGCGTAGTTGTTGAACATGCCGCCGGAGGAGGCGCAGACGCCCATCGCGAGCACCCACTTGGGCTCGGCCATCTGGTCGTAGATCTGGCGCAGGACCGGAGCCATCTTCTGCGTGACCCGGCCGGCGACGATCATCAGGTCGGCCTGCCGCGGCGTCGCGCTGAAGCGCTCCATGCCGAAGCGGGCGATGTCGTAGCGGGAGCCGCCGACCGTCATCATCTCGATCGCGCAGCAGGCGAGCCCGAAGGTCGCGGGCCACATCGAGTTCTTCCGCGACCAGTTGACGAGACCTTCGAGACTGGCCAGCAGGATGCCGTTGGGGAGTTTCTCTTCGAGGCCCATGGGTCTAGTTCCAATCCAGGCCGCCGCGCCGCCACACGTAGGCGTACGCGAAGCCGACCGTCGCGATGAACAGCAGGATCTCCACCAGGCCGAACGTGCCCAGCGCGTCCGCCTGCACGGCGAACGGGTAGAGGAAGACCATCTCGATGTCGAACAGGATGAACAGCATCGCGGTGATGTAGTAGGCCACCGGCATCCGCCCGGCGCCGACGAGCGGCTGCGGGGACGGTTCGATGCCGCACTCGTAGGCCTCGAGCTTGGCCTTGTTGTAGCGGCTGGGGCCGACGAGCGGGCCCAGCAGCACCGACAACACGGCGAACGCGAGCGCCAGCACGAACAACAGGACCAGGGGCAGGTAGGGCTTCAGGCTCGGGGCCTCTTGCGCCAGCTGCACCATGTCGGTTCGGGTCAGCAACGTCAGCACGGGGTCTTCGCCATCCTTTCCGCGCCGATGCGGTTGTGCTTGTGGTGGGAACCGCTTGGCCTCGTCGGCACCCTAAGGGACCTGGGTCACACCGCCGAGGGTCAGGGTCTCCTTACGGCCCGTGGCTGGGCCCGGAGGGAAAACACAGCTCGCTTGTGAAATAGTTCACAAGCCACTCGTCGCGGATGTGAAGGGATTCACAAAGCATGGGGGGAGTGTAGGACGCGACTCACATTCTTGTCCCTAGGCCCCCATGTTATAAGGGTGCCCTAAGTTCCAGCGCCAACGTTGTCACGGCTCGGTGACAGCGCCCGCGCGACCTGGGCGAAGACCGTTCAAGATCGCCTGTCGGCCGGACAAACAGGGCGCCGGCCTGTGAGCTATCCCACTGACCGCACGGCCAACTTGTTAGGCCACCCGTGTGTCCGCGCGCGAAAAGCCGGTGCGGCAAGGGGCATCACGCGTGACTGGACGGGCTTCTCGCGTGACTGGACGGGCATCACGCCGATGCCCGCCGGATCACGCGTGATGCCTCTCTGGTCACGTGTGATGCCCCGCGGATCACGCGTGATGCCCCGGAGCGCACGGCCGCGCGGAAAGGCCCCGGCACGGAAGTCGTGCCGGGGCCCGTTGATCCGGTCAGCGCGGGGTCGGTGCCGCCTTCGCCAGCGCCGAGATCAGGCGGTCGACGCCGTCGCCGCCCTTGGCGTCGTAGCAGCCGGACAGGCCCTTGTAGACCAGCGGCAGGAGCTTGTTGATGCGCAGCCCGTACTTGGTGCACGCGTGCATGATCTTCGGCTTGCCGATGATCTTCGCGAACACGTTCCCCAGCTGGTAGTACCCGCCCATCAGCTCGCCGACCGCCCGCGGGTACGCCTCCAGCGCCCGCTCGCGCGAAGCTCCTTCGCGCCGGGCCAGCGCCTGGACCACGACCTCCGCCGCGATCTGGGCCGACTCCATCGCCGCCGAGATGCCTTCGCCGTTGAACGGGCTGACCATGCCGCCCGCGTCGCCGAGCAGCAGGAGTCCGTCGCGGTAGTGCGGGGTGCGGTTGAAGCCCATCGGCAGCCCCGCGCCGCCGACCTTGCCGATCGCGTTCTCCTCGCGGTAGCCCCACTCCTCCGGCGTCCCGTCGAGCCACTGGCGCAGCAGCGCGCGGTAGTCGGTGTTCCGGAACGACGCCGACGTCGAGAGCATGCCGAGGCCGACGTTCACCGTGCCGTCGCCGAGCGGGAACGCCCAGCCGTAGCCCGGCAGCAGCTTCGGGTCGCGCGGGTCGGACTTGTCCCACAGCTCGAGGTGCCCCTCGATGAACGGGTCGTCGTGGCGCGGGCTCTTGTAGTACTGGCGCACCGCGACGCCCATCGGGCGCTTCTCGTTCTTCTGGATGCCGACGCTCAGCGCGAGCCGCGCGGACACGCCGTCGCAGGCCAGGACCAGCGGCGCGCGGTACTTCACCGGCGTCCGCTCCGGGCCGACCTTCGCCTCGACGCCGACCACGCGCCCGCCCGGGCTGGTGATCGCGCCGGTGACCGTCGTGCGCTCGTACAGCCGCGCGCCCGCCTTCACCGCGAGCTTCGCGAGCAGGTCGTCGAAGTCGTGGCGGGTCCGGGAAACGCCGTACGGCGGGTAGCTCGTGAGGTCCGGCCAGTCGAGCTCCAGCGTCAGGTCGCCGGTGAGGATCCGGAGGCCGCGGCTGTGCACCCAGCCAGCGTCCTCGCTGGTGTCGATGCCCAGGTCGATCAGCTGCTTGACGCCGCGCGGGGTCAGGCCGTCACCGCAGACCTTCTCGCGGGGGAACTCGGTCTTCTCCAGCAGGAGGACGTCGACGCCCGCGCGGGCCAGGTAGGTGGCCACGGTGGACCCGGCGGGCCCGGCGCCGACGACGATGACTTCGGCGTCCTGGTCTGCGGTGCGTCGACTCATGAACGCGAGTTTAGGCAGGCTTCTTCGCTCGGTGGATCGCCACGACGCCGAATGTGAGGTTCAACCACTCGACGTCGGTCCAGCCCGCGCTCGCGATGATCTCGCCGAGCGTGCGCTGGTCCGGCCAGGCCAGCATGGATTCGGCCAGGTAGGAGTACGCCTCCGGGTTCGACGACGTCCGCTTGCCGACCCAGGTCAGCAGCTTCAGCATGAACCGCCGGTGGATGAACCGGATCGGGGCGAACGGCGGCGTCGAGACCTCGCAGATCACCAACCGGCCGCCCGGCTTGACCACCCGGGCGATCTCGGTGAGCGCCGCCTTCGTGTCGACGAAGTTGCGCAGCGCCAGGGAGATCGTCACGGCGTCGAAGCTGTCGTCGGCGAACGGCAGGTTCAGCGCGTCCGCCGCGACCATCGGCACGTTGCGGTGCAGCCCGGCCCGGAGCATGCCGAACGAGAAGTCCGCGGCCAGGCACCAGGCGCCACCGCGGGCGTACTCGACGGTGGACACCCCGGTGCCGGCGGCGAGGTCCAGGACCTTCTCGCCGCGGCGGGCGTCGAGCACGCGGGCGGTGGTGGTGCGCCAGCGCCGGTCGAAACCGAAGGTCATGAACGAGTTCGCCCGGTCGTACCCGTCCGCGACGCCGTCGAACATCGCGGCGACTTCGTGCGGATCCTTGTCCAGGCTTGCGCGTGACATGGCTTGAATCTAGTCGTCCGCCTTCGTGAAGGTGGCGAGCACCAGCCAGATGAGCCCGCCGAAGCGCGCGACCGGGATCAACGGGTAGAGCACGTCGGTCAGCACGCTGAACGCCGACAGCGCCGAGAGCGCGGCGATGACGTACCCGGTGATCGCCACCCACCGCCGCGTCGTGGCCGCGACAGCCGCGATCAGCAGCGCGAGGGGAACCGCGAAGCCGAAGGCCCCGCTCGCGAAGGCCAGCGACGTGAAGGGGCGGGCGAAGTCCGGGTTCTGGGCGGCCGTCCACGTGGCGAGGCCGCTCAGCACGAGCGAGCCCGACGCGAGCAGGCCGCCGGCGAAGCCGAGACGCGGTGGTCTCGCGGCCGCGGTCCAGGTCGCGAGGGACAGCCCGGCGCCGAAGACGACGAGGGCCAGCGCCTGGACGAGCCCCTGGTGGGCGGCGACGTAAGCGGTGACCTCGGCGGCGGACGAGCCCGGGCGGGTGCCGGTGGCGCCGAGGACTCCCCCGGCGACGGTGAACAGGCCGTAGGTGACGATCGCAATTCGTTTCATGCCATAAACGATTACACTGGTGTAATCAATTGTCAACGACTATCGTTCCGGCCATGGAAGCTCCCCGGTTCGGCAGCGCGTTCCTGCTCGCCCAGGTCGGCGCGCACGCGGCGATGCGGTTCACCGAGCGGATCGGCGAGCTGGACCTGACCCCGCCGCAGGTCGGGCTGCTGCGGCTGGTCGCGTCGCGGCCCGGGCAGAGCCAGCAGGCGCTGGCCAAGCAGCTCGGCACGCCGGCGACGCGGCTGGTCCCGCTGGTCGACGGCCTGGAGAAGCGCGGCCTGATCGAGCGTCGCCGCAACGCGGAAGACCGGCGGCTCTACGCGCTGGAGCTGAGCGAAGACGGCCGCGCGCTGATGGGCCGCATCGCCCAGACGGCGGCCTCGCACGAGCGCACCATCACCGCGCCGCTCACCGACGACGAACGCGCGACGCTCCACGAGCTCCTGACGAAGATCGCCGACGACCAGGGCCTCACGCCCGGCGTCCACCCCGGCTACGCGCGTGGCCGGATCAGCTGAACGCCGCCAGCATCCCGGCCACCGACGCGGGCCAGGTGAACTCCTCGGCCCGCGCCCGGGCCGCCGCGCGGCGCAGGTCCTCCGGGCTCTCCAGCAGGTTCGTCACGGCTGTCGCGAACGCGGGCGCGTGGTCGTCGACCGCCGCGCCGCAGCCGGGCCGGACGATCTCCCGCAGCGCCGACGACGCCGACACCACCACCGGCGTCCCGGACGCGAGGGCCTCCAGCGCCGCCAGGCCGAACGTCTCGTGAGGACCGGGCGCCAGGGAGACGTCGGCGCTGGCCAGCAGCCGCGCGACGTCGCCGCGGCCGGACAGGAACCCCAGGAACGTCACCGGCAGCCCGCGTGCCCGGCGTTCCAGCGCCCGCCGGCGAGGCCCGTCGCCCGCCACCACCAGCCGGACCTTCACGCCGGCATCGGTCAGCGAAGCGACCGTGTCGACGCTGCGCTCCACGTGCTTCTCCGGCGAGAGGCGTCCACAGTGGACGAGCAGGGCGTCCGCTCCCCCGGCGAGGCCGGTGCGCCAGCCGTCGTCGCGCATGGCGGGCCGGAACGTCGTCAGGTCGACGCCGAGCGGCACGCGGTGGACGTTCGGCGCGGCGATCCGGTCGAACTCCGCGCGCGCGAACGCCGTCGTGCAGACGACCGTGTCGTAGCTCGCGGCCATCCGGCGGTTCGCGACGTCGGCGACGCGGCGCGCCACCGGCTCGGGCAGCAGGAACTGCTCCAGCAGCCGGTCGAGGCGCTCGTGGGAGATGACCGTGCTCGGGACGCCGTGCCGCCGCGCCCAGCCGCCCATCCCCCGCAGCGTCAGCCGGTCCGACACCTCCAGCCGGTCGGGTTCGAGTCTTCGCAGGACCGAGCGGACGCGGTGCGGGTCGACGGCGCGGTAGCCGCCCGTACCCGGGATTTTCAGCGCCGGCAGGGAAAAGCGGCGCACGCCGGTCGGCAGGACCTCGTCGGCGTACCGCGTGCCGGGTACCACCAGCGTGACCTCGTGCCCGCTCGCGACGTACCCGGCGCCGAGGTGGTGCAGCGCCGTACGCAGCCCGCCCGAGCGCGGCCCGTAGAAGTTCGCGAGCTGGACGATGTGCATGTCAGGCCGCGCGGGCGGCCCGGCCCTGCACGGCTTCGTAGTGGCCCATCAGCTCGCGGCAGACGGCGGGCCAGGTGCGGCCCAGCACGACCTTGCGGGCCTTCTCGCCGAGCCTCGCCCGCAGCGCGGGGTCGCGCAGGGCGTCGACCTTCTCGACGAGCGCCGGGCCGAACAGCTCGCGGTCCGCGGGCAGCAGGTAGCCGGTGCGGCCGGGCAGGACGAGGTCCTTCGGGCCGCCCGCGTCCGGCGCGAGCACCGGCAGGCCGGACGCCATCGCCTCCTGCACCGCCTGGCAGAACGTCTCGTGCGGGCCTGTGTGGACGAAGACGTCGAAGCTCGCGTACGCCTTCGAGAGCTCTTCGCCGTACTTCGCACCGAGGAAGGCCGCGCCGGGCAGCTGTTCCCTGAGGTTTTCGAGCTCGGGTCCGTCGCCGACGACGACCAGGCGGATCCCCGGCACGTCGGCGAGCGCGGCCAGCCGGTCGACCTCTTTTTCCGGCGCCAGCCTGCCGACGAACCCGATGAGCAGCTCGCCGTTCGGCGCCAGCTCGGCCCGCAGCGCCGGGTCGGCGTGCTGCGGGGAGAACCGTTCGATGTCGACGCCCCGCGCCCAGCGGTGCACGCGCGGGACGCCGTGCAGCTCCAGCTGCTCGACCGCGTCACTCGACGGCGCGAGCGTCCGGTCGGCCCGCGAGTGAAGCCGCCGCACCCAGCGCCACGCGGCGCGCGCGGCGATGCCGAAGCCGTACGCGGCGGCGAACCCGGCGATGTCGGTCTGGTAGACGGCGATCGACGGGACGCGCAGCCGTCGCGCGGCGGCCAGCCCGCGCGCGCCGACCACGAACGGCGAGGCCAGGTGGACGACGTCCGGGCCGAACGCGGCGAGCGCGTTGAGCACCGTGCGCGTCGGCACGCCGATCGGCAGGGAGTTGACCCCGGGGAAGTCCAGCGCGGGAATCCGGACGACCGGAGCGCCGCGGTAGGAGTCCGGGCCGGGGCCGGGGGCGATGATCAGCACGTCGTGGGCGCGTTCGCGCAGGTGCTCGACGACCCGCAGGACGGAGTTGGTCACGCCGTTCACCTGGGGCAGGAAACTTTCGGTGACTATGGCGACTCGCACGTCTTGGACGATCGCACCCGATCCTGGCGGCGGCGTGACACTGCGGCCAACGCTGCCGGAACAGATCGGCCACGACATGTCATCTCAAGGTCGTGTCCCGGAAACCAGGGTGACCCAGACTAAGCAGGCATGACCCTCTTGTCCTCCCGGCCGCCGCGGCCCGTCGAGCCCGGCCTGCTGTCGAGGGCGCTCGAAGTGGCCGGACGGCTGGCCAACGACGCCACCGACGTGATCACCGCGACCGCCGGCCGAGGCGCCCACCCGTCGACGCTGGATTCGCCGTTCGACTGGGTCACCGACACCGACCGGATCCTGGAGCGGCACACCCGCCGCGTCCTGACGGCGGAGTTCCCGGGCATCCCGGTGGTCGGCCACGAGTTCGGCGCGGACCACGGCGCGGACGTAGCGGAGTACCGCTGGGTGGTCGACTCGGTGGACGGCACGGCAAACTACGTGGCGGGGGTCCCGTGGTGCGCGTACAGCCTGGCACTGGTCGACGCGGCGGGCCCGGTGGTGGGAGTGGTGGCAGACCCATACCGAGCCCAGATCTACGCGGCGGCGCGCGGACGAGGGGCCCGCGCGAACGGCAAGCCGGTCAAGCTGGTGGACCGCTGCGTAACGGCGGGAGCGCTGGTCTGCACGGAGTTCGCCCGCCAGGGCCCATGGCCGGGAATGGGCGGCTTCATCGAGCGAGCGGCAGCGGCCCACACAGGAGTAAGGGTGCTGGGCTCAGCAGCGCTGTCGATCGCCCAGGTGGCTTTGGGTCACGCGGCAGCAGCGGTACTGCACAGCTACCACGAGTGGGACGTAGCGGGCTCGGTGGCAATGGCAATCGAGGCAGGAGCGGTGGTACTGGACAAACACGGCGACGACACGGCCCTGCCGACGGACGGGTTGTTGGTGGCGGCCCCGGGAGTGGCGGACGAGGTACTGGGCTGGTGGCAGGAGACGGCCGGACCAGGCTGAGCGGGTCGGCCCCGCACAAGAGGCGAGCGAAGCGGGCAACAGGCCCGCCCTAGACCTCCCCCGCCCCTCGTCCCAGCCGCAGTCAGCACCGGAGACCCGGGGTCAAGGGTGAGCGAAGCGAATCGCGAAGCGACGCCGAAGGCGCCCTTGAGGCCGGGTATCCGGTGTTGAACAATGGAGGACGAGGAGCGGGAGACAAACAAATCGGGTTGCGCCAGCTGTGAGAACCGCCCCATGCCGACCCTCCAAACCCAGCGGCTCACCCTCCTCCCTCTGACCGACGAGCACCTGGAACTCGAGTACGAGCTCGACTCCGACCCCGAGGTCATGCGCTACATCACCGGCCGCGCCGCGCCGCGACCCGAGCCGAGGTCGAGCAGGCGCACATCCGCAGAAAAAACGTAGCTCCCGGATTCGGCTTCTGGATGGGCTTCACGGGCGAAGAATTCATCGGCTGGTGGATCCTGCGCCCCCCACACGGCCCGGACCAGCCGGACATCGAGGGCGAAGCCGAGCTCGGCTACCGACTCCTGCAAAAACACTGGCGCAGGGGCTACGCAAGCGAAGGCTCACGCGAACTGATCCGCTACGGCTTCGAAGACCTACACCTCGACCGCATCTTCGCCCAGACGATGGCGGTCAACACCGGATCCCGCGCAACGATGACCTCGGCAGGATTGACCTTCGCCAGGGCCTTCACCTCAGCCGCGGACTACGAAGACCCCATCGAAGGATCCGAACAGGGCGAAGTCGAGTACGACATCACACGGGAACGGTGGCACGCTTGTTCAGCCGCCGGATCCACCACAGCACCGGCCCCGCCACCAGCCACGTGAAGAACACAAAACTCCCCAGCGGCAGCAGCGTCAAAGCCGCCGACCGACCCGCAACCCGCGCCAGCTCCGGATCGGAAGCGTCGTACTCGATGCGGACCAGCTGTCCCGCGGCCAGGCCGTCCGGATAGAGGACCCCGTTCGCCGGGCTGTGAACAATCCCATCCGGGGTCTCGAAGTGGATGATCGTGCGGTCGAACGCCACCGAGTCCACCGTCGCGTTCGCCGTGCCGAGCTGGGCGGAGATCGCGCCGTCGTTCCGGATCGCCGCGAACAGGAGGCACACGCACATGATGGTGAGGAGCGAGGCGACGCCGAGGGTGGTCCACCACCCGACGCGCCTCACCCGCTCACCTCTCGTGCTCACGCGGCGAGCGTAGCGGTCTCGCTCAGTGCGTGTGTTCCGCGGCGAGATTCCGGTGGTTCGCCTGGATCTGGTCGTACGACTTCGGCTTCGCAGCTGTGTGAGAAGCCGAAGCCGACGTGAACGCGGCCGGCGAGGCGCCGTTCGGGCCCACCGCCGGCTTGCCCGCCGTGTACAGCCACGTCTGGAACAGGTCGTACAGCGGCTTGCCCGAAACCTTCTCGGCCAGCGCGATGAACTCCTGGATCCGCCCGTGCGACCCGCCCTTCTGGACCTGCCACGTCTGCAGGATCTTGAAGAACGCTTCGTCACCGACGGCCGTCCGCAGCGCCTGCAGCGTCAGCGCGCCGCGGTCGTACACGGCGTTGTCGAACTGGTTGTCCGCGCCCGGGTCGGCCGGGACGAGCTTCCACAGGTCGCCGTCGGCCGGGTTGGAGTCGTACGTGTACTGCGCGAGCTCGGCGACCGAGCCCTCGCCCTCGTGCTCCGACCAGAGCCACTCGGCGTAGGACGCGAAGCCCTCGTTCAGCCAGATGTCGCTCCAGCGGCCGAGCGAGACGTTGTCGCCGAACCACTGGTGGGCGTTCTCGTGCGCGATCAGCGTCGTGTTGGAGCCCGCGCGGAAGTTGCGCGCGCCGTAGGTCGGCCGGGTCTGGTTCTCCAGCGAGAACGTGATGCCGCTGGTCACGACGCCGCCCTCGGCCTCGAACGGGTACGGCCCGAACTGCGTCGCCAGGAACGCGTCGATCTCGGGCGTGCGCTCGACGCTGGCCTTCGCCGCGTACAGCGAGTCGCCGAGGTCGGAGCCGTACGCCGTGATGAACGGCTTGCCGTCCGGGGTCGTCGACTGGTTCAGCTCGTACTTGCCGACGATGAACGACGTCAGGTACGTGGCCTGCGGCTTCGTGCTGCGCCACTGCCAGCGGGTCCAGCCGGCGCGTTGCTTCGTGGTGCGGACGAGCGTGCCGTTGGTGACGGCAACGTTGTCATCCGGGGCCTCGATGGTGACGTCGTAGGTCGCCTTGTCGGTCGGGTGGTCGTTGGCCGGGAACCACCACGCGGAGCTCTGCGGCTCGTCGACGCCGAGCGCGCCGAACGACCCCTTCTTCCACGCGTTGAGGCCGTCGACGGTCTCGGTCGACGGCGTGTCCGAGTAGGCGACGACGACGGTCGCGGTCTGGCCCTTGAGCAGCGGCTGCGCCGGGGTGACGACGAGCTCGCCGTTGCCGTTCTGGTTGGCGAACTGGGCGGGCCGGTTGTTGACCAGCACGCTCGACGCCTTCAGCGCGAAGTCCAGGTCGAACCGCGAAAGGTCCTGCGTGGCGGTGAGCAGCAGCGTGGTCGTGCCGGCGAGGACGTCGGTCGCGGGCTGGTAGGTCAGGCGGATGTCGTAGTGCAGCACGTCCGTCCCGCCGTTGCCGGCGTTCGGGTAGTACGAGTCACCGACGCCCGGAGCACCGGGTGTCGGGGCCGCACTGGCGGTACCGGCGAGCAGCACCGAGGCGACCCCGGCCGCGAGCACACCGAGGCCGGTGCGAGTTCTTGCACGCATTCGAATCCCTCCAACGGGTGAGGATCAGCGCGCTCGAACGTAGCCAGCCAAGAGGGTGCCAGGTACCGGCGAAGGAAGGTTCTTACCTCCTGGGACCCGGCTCGGAAACCGGTTGACTCAGGCCGCGGAGACGGCCGAGCTGACCGCCGCGCGCAGGCGGCCGTGCAGGTCCCGGTGCCGTGACCGGTCCACCCGGACCTCCACCACCCGCAGTCCCGGCGCCGGGCGCAGGGCCGCGCGGAACTCCGTCAGCGTCTCCGCCACCACGTGCGGCACCCGGTAGCCCGCGCACAACGCGCCCAGGTCCGCGCCGTGCGGCGTGCCGAACACCCGCTCGAAGCTCGCCGCGTGCTCCGGCGCGCCCTGCTCCAGCAGCGAAAAGATGCCGCCGCCGTCGTCGTTGCACACCACGATCGTCAGGTCCGGGCGCTGCTCCGCCGGGCCCGTCAGCAGGCCGGACGCGTCGTGCAGGAACGTCAGGTCGCCCAGGAGTGCGTACGACGGCCCGCGGTGGACGTACGCCGCGCCGATCGCCGTCGAGACCGTTCCGTCGATGCCCGCCACCCCGCGGTTGCGGTGCACCAGGACATCCGCGCGCAGCCGGCCGGCCAGCGCCACGTCCCGCGTCGGGTTGGACGAGCCCACCACCAGCAGCGAGTCCGGCGGCAGCGCGTCCACCAGCTCGGACGCCACCCGCAGCCCCGAGGGCCACGCCTCCGCGTCCAGCACCGCCGAGACCGCCGACGACGCTGCCGCGTCCGCCCGGCGCCAGCTCGCCAGCCACTCCGGGTCGGCCGGCTTGGTCGGCTCGTCGAACCACTGCCCGACCTGCCGGACGTTGTGCGCGGGCGCCGGCCAGTCCGAGTCCGGGCGGACCAGCAGGACCTCGACCGACGGGTCCGAGATCACCTTCTGGATCTGCCGGAACACCGTCGGGCGGCCGAGGCAGAGCACCTGCTCCGGCTTGTGCTTCGCGATGAACTCCTCGACGCCCAGCAGCCACGCGCCGGACGAGATCGCCGTGCCGCCGGACAGGCCCAGCCCGCCGGTCTCCGACACGACCGGCCAGCCGTGCTGCTCGGCCCACTCGCTGGCCGCCTGGACGCCGGTGTCGCACGCGATGACCAGGCCGTGGCGCGCCGAGGGCACCACGAACGACGGCAGCGCGCCGAAGTCCGGCAGCTCGGTCCACCGGGAGCCGTCGGGACGGCCGTCCAGCGACTCGTACCACTCCCCGTCGTCGTCCAGGTCGGGCACGAGCGGCTCGCGGAACGGGATGTTCAGGTGCACCGGCCCGCAGCGCCATTCGCCGTAAGCCGCGTTCCAGGCCCGGCAGATCTGGCTGCGCCAGTACGAGTTCTGGCCGGCCCGCCGCTCGGCCACGGCCAGCTCGTCGAAGTAGCGGATCGCGTTGCCGTAGAGGTGGTGCTGGTCGATGACCTGCGACGCGCCGGCCGCGCGCAGCTCCGGCGGCCGGTCGGCGGTCAGGACGATCAGCGGGACGCCGGCGCGGTCGGCCTCGAGGACCGCCGGGTGGAAGTTCGCGGCCGCGGTACCGGACGTGCAGAGCACGGCCACCGGGCGGCCGGTGCGGGCGGCGACGCCCAGCGCCAGGAAGGCGGCGCCGCGCTCGTCGATGCGGACGTGGAGCTGGAGCTTCCCGGCCGCCGCCGCGTCGTACAGCGCGATCGACAGCGGCGCGTTGCGGGAGCCCGGGCAGAGGACGACGTGCGAAACGGTGTTGCGGACGAGCTCGTCGACGATGACCCTGGCCTGCGCGGTGGAAGGGTTCACCGGCAGGCGCCCGACAGATCAGAAGTGTCCACAGGTCCTATTCTCCCAAACGTGGATGACGCCCGAGTTTCCGAGCTGTTCGACCCCGCCGCGTGGACCGAGGTCGAAGGTTTCGCCTTCACCGACATCACCTACCACCGTTCCGCTGAGAACCGCGGCGGCAAACGCGTGGTGCGCATCGCGTTCGACCGTCCGGAGGTCCGCAACGCCTTCCGGCCGCACACCGTCGACGAGCTCTACCGGGCGCTCGACCACGCCCGGATGAGCTCGGACGTCGGCTGCGTCCTGCTCACCGGCAACGGCCCCTCGCCCAAGGACGGCGGGTGGGCGTTCTGCTCCGGTGGTGACCAGCGTATTCGCGGACGCTCCGGGTATCAGTACGCCAGCGGCGAGACCTCCGACACGGTGGACCCGGCGCGGGCCGGCCGGCTGCACATCCTCGAGGTCCAGCGGCTGATCCGGTTCCTCCCGAAACCGGTGATCGCGGTCGTGCCGGGCTGGGCCGCCGGCGGCGGGCACTCCCTGCACGTCGTGTGCGATCTCACCCTCGCCTCGGCCGAGCACGCGAAGTTCAAGCAGACCGACGCCGACGTCGGCTCGTTCGACGGTGGCTACGGCTCGGCCTACCTGGCGAAGATGGTCGGCCAGAAGTTCGCCCGGGAGATCTTCTTCCTCGGCCGCGAGTACTCCGCCGAGCAGATGCACGAGATGGGCGCGGTGAACGCCGTCGTGCCGCACGCGGATCTCGAAAAAGAGGCCCTGACCTGGGCGTGGGAGATCACCCGCAAGTCGCCGACGGCGCAGCGGATGCTCAAGTACGCGTTCAACCTCACCGACGACGGCATGGTCGGCCAGCAGCTGTTCGCCGGCGAGACCACCCGGCTGGCGTACATGCAGGACGAAGCCGTCGAAGGCCGTGACGCCTTCCTGCAGAAGCGCGACCCCGACTTCAAGGACGTCCCCTATTACTACTGAGCTGCTCCCGGTCCACCTCGACGGCTCTCCCGAGGCGCTCGAAGCGCTGAAGAGAGCCGTCGCCGACGCGCTCGGCGGCGGCCCGGCCGTGCTGCCGTTCACCGACCCCGCGCTGCGCGACGCGATGACGCCGGCCGAGCCCGCCGAGCCGGACACGGCCGTGGTCATCGCCACGTCGGGCTCGACCGGCGCACCCAAGGGCGTGTTGCTCTCGGCCCGCGCGCTGACCGCGTCCGCCGAGGCCACGCACGTGCGGCTCGGCGGCCCCGGCCACTGGCTGCTGGCCACCCCGGCGCACTACATCGGCGGCCTGCAGGTGCTGGTCCGGTCGTTGCTGGCCGGCACCGAGCCCGTCTTCCTGACCGGCGCCGGCTTCCGGCCGGACGACTTCGCGGCCGCGGCGGCGAAGCTGACGGGCGGGCCGCGCTACACGGCGCTGGTGCCGACCCAGCTGGTCCGGCTGCTCGACGACGGCGGCGCCGGGCTGGCCGCGGCGAAGGCGTTCGACGCGATCGTGGTCGGCGCGGCGGCGACGTCGGCGGCCCTGCGCGAGCGCGCGGCCGACGCCGGCGTCCGGATCGTGCCCGCCTACGGCATGAGCGAGACGGCGAGCGGCTGCGTCTACGACGGCTTCCCACTCGACGGGGTCCGCGTCGACGTCACCGGGGACCGCATCCGCATCGCGGGCGACGTCCTCGCGCACGGCTACCGCGGACGGCCCGACCTGACCGCGGAGTCGTTCGACGGCGGCTGGTTCACGACGTCCGACCGTGGGGTTCGTCACGACGACGGCCGCGTCGAGGTCCTCGGCCGCGCCGACGACATGATCAACACCGGTGGTGTGAAGGTGTCCGCGAACGCGATCGAGCGGGTGCTCGGCGCGCGGCCGGGCGTGCGGGACGCGTGCGTCGTCGGGCTGCCGGACGCGGAGTGGGGCGAGGCCGTCGTGGCGCTGGTCGTCCCGGATGGTGAACCTCCCGAAGCGGACGAACTGCGCGCCGCCGTCCGGGCCGAACTGGGCGCGCCGGCCACGCCGAAATGCGTCGAATACGCCGCTGAGCTGCCCCTTCGCGGGCCGGGCAAGATCGACCGCGCGGCGGTGAAAGCGCGACTTCTGTCGGGTTTGAGCGGCTGAATGGCGGCACTTCGTTGACATGTACGGCGTGCACCCGCTTGGCTACTCACCATGACGCGCTGGATCAGAATCGCCTTGGCAGGCACGGCGGTCACGCTGGGGCTCCTGCTCCCCGCGGGCGCCGCGCTGGCCGACCCGCCCGCCGCGGATCCCAACAGCGGCACGCTCACCTGGCAGTTGCCGACCACGGACTGACCGCCGCCCGCTGATCCACATGGCGTTGAATGACGCCATGGCGAGTGTGAGCGAGTGGATCGAGGGGGCCCGGCCCCGGACGCTGCCGAACGCGGTGGCGCCGGTGGTGGCGGGCGTCGGCGCGGCGGTCGCGCTGGACGCGTTTTCGTGGTGGCGCTCGGCCCTCGCGCTGCTGGTCGCCCTCTCGCTGATCGTCGGCGTCAACTACGCCAACGACTACTCCGACGGCATCCGCGGCACCGACGAGAACCGCGTCGGGCCGTTGCGGCTGGTCGGTTCCGGGGTCGCCGCGCCGAAGGCCGTGCTGACGGCGGCGCTGGCCGCGCTGGGCCTGGCCGGGGTGCTCGGCCTGCTGCTGGTCGTGCTCAGCGGGCACTGGTGGCTGCTCGCCATGGGCGGCGTCTGCATCCTCGGCGCGTGGTTCTACACGGGCGGCAAGAAGCCTTACGGCTACTACGGTTTCGGCGAGATCGCGGTGTTCGTGTTCTTCGGCCTGGCCGGCGTCCTGGGCACGGTGTACGTCCAGGCCGGCCGGGTCAGCTGGGCGGCGCTGGCGGGCGCGGTCGCCGTCGGCTGCTTCTCGACGGCGGTCCTGACGGCCAACAACCTGCGTGACATCCCGACCGACATCGAGTCCGGCAAGCGCACCCTGGCGACCCGGCTGGGCGACCAGGGCACGCGCCGCCTGTACCTGACGCTGCTCGCGGTGCCGTACGTGCTGAGCGTCGCGGTCGGCGTCTTCCACCCGCTGCTGCTGATCACCCTCCTGACGGCGCCGATGCTGCTGAAGTCCGTCCGCGCGGTCGGCGACGGCGCGCACGGGCGCGAGCTGATCCCGGCCCTGCGCGACACCGGCCTGGCGATGCTCGCCTGGGCGGTCCTGGCGGCGGTCGCGCTGAGCTTCTAGACCTCGATCAGCCGCAGGTCGTGGGCGGCGACGAGGGCCGCGGTGCGCGAGTGCACCCGCAGCTTGCGGAACAGCGCGCCCTGCAGGTTCTCCACCGTCCGCGCCGAGATCCCGAGCTCCGACGCCGTCTGCCGGGTCGTGTGGCCGGAGCCGATGGCCGCCAGGATCTCGCGCTCCCGCCGCGTCAGCGACAACGGGTACGGCCCCGGCAGCTCGACCGGCGCGCCGACCAGGCCGAGCCGGACGGCGTGGGCGACCGCGTGCGCTTGGCTGTGGACGTCGAGCTTCGCGAAGATCTGCTGCTTGTGGTTCTCGACGGTCCGCGGGCTGATCCCCAGCACCACCGCGACCTGCCGCGGGGTGTGGCCGGCGCCGATCAGGCGCAGCACCTGCCGCTCCCGCGTGGTCAGTGCCGGCGTCCGCGCCGGCGCGCCCGTCTCCTTGATGACGTCGAGCAGGACCCGCAGCCCGCTCCCGTACGGCACCACGGCGGTCGTGCCCGCGGTGCCGGATCCGCCGTCGCCCAAGCCGACGAGGCGGACCGGCGCGGGCAGGGGACCGGAATCCCCCGCGTCGGCTTCGAAGACGGCGACGTCCGGCGTCCGGCCCTCGCAGACTTCGGCGAGCCGGGTCCGCGACGGCACGGTCCCCACGACGGAAACGCCGGGGACGCGCGCCAGGTTCTCCGCGAGCAGCTCACGGAACAGGCGGTTGCCGTGCTGCACCACGACGCGTACGGCAGGCTTCGTCGCCATGCCCCACCTCGATCCGGTCGGCTCCCCTCGCGAATCGCCCGTTCGACAGTTTCGCACACCCGCTCACGGAAGGGTCTGGACCAAATGGGGGCTCTGTGGGATCAGGTCAGCTCGGCGAGCGGGAACGCGCGGTGCCGCCGCGGGGGAACCAGGTAGTTCTGCCGCCGGGTCGCCGTGATGAAACGTTCCAGGCCGTGGTCCTCCTCCTCGAGGTCGAATTCGTCCAGCAGATCCACGGAAGCCTGGCTGCGCCGGAGATCCGCGAAGAAGTCGGCGCTCGGGAAGAACCCGGAGAACTGCAGCTTCGGCGTGTTCCGGCCGCCGCGGACGTCCATCGCGTCGAAGCCGGGACCGTCGATCCGCAGGTGGATCGGGCGTCCTTCGGCGGTCCGGCCGGTGCGGTGCAGCTGCGAGACGTGCCCGATCCGGGCGAACCGCTCGGCGCTCGTGCGCGCGTAGTCGCGGCCGTTGAACAGGTTCCGCAGCACCGCGCCGCGCATGCCGAGGCTGCGCGGGCCGCCGCCGTCGAGGAACGGGTCGGCCGGGTCCTCGGGCACCTGTGCCGGTGACTGGAACATGTACTGCAGCCGCTCGCCGAAGTTCTCGCGGTGGTCGACGTCCTCTTCGGGGTCGCGGCCGTCCACGTAGAACTGCTGGAGGTCGAGAAGGACGTGCGAAAGGTGTTGCACCGCACCGTTGTCGAAGTACCCGCCGGGTTGCGCGTTCGTCAGCCGGATCCCGTGGCCGCCGGCGAAGGTGACGTCCTGCGGCGGCGCGCTCGCGTCCACCTGCTGGTCGGCGAACCCCATCCACATCGGGGAGAACGGGTTGACGAAGGACGCGAACGGCAGCCGGTTGGCGTCGGCGAGGTAGCGCGGCAGGCCCATCTGCACGAACATCGCGCGCGACGACGTGATCGTCATCCCCGCGTCGAACCGCGGCGACGCGATCGGGCGCCCGACGAGCCGTCCGCTGCCACCCAGCCACGCGACGACGTCGGCCAAGTAGCTCCAGTCGTCGCCGCGGACGGTGAACAGGACGTCGTTGTTCTCCAGCACGAGCGGCACGGTGAACTCGGGCCGCCGCAGTTCGAGCGCGTGCGCGCCGGGCGCGACGTCCGTGGGGCCCGCGACGGCCCGCTTCAGCACCGGCTGGTTCCCGGCGAGCGTGCGCGGCATGTTCGCGTTCACCAAGGCCGCGGGGAAGCGCGCGAAGTAGGTGTCGCTGTAGGCGACGTGCGTGAAGATGCCGCCGGGCGCGTACGGGTAGTTGCCTTCGATGGTGCGCAACGCGGCTTCCATCCGGCCGGCGTCCGCTTTGGACGGTGCCCGGCTCAGCCGCGCGGTGACGAACGTCGTGTGGATCGGCGGCATCCCGACCGGGACGCCGTCCAGCGTCTGCGCGGGCGGCATGAACGGGCCGAGGTCGAACTGGACGTCGGGGAAGGCGGCGTCGCCGTCCGCCCAGGCCATCCGCACCGGCACCCTGGCGAAGCCGGAGACCAGCTCGAGCGTGCCGAGCGCGGCCATCGCGCCGGCGACGACGCCGGTGCGGCGCAGGGCGGTCCGGCGGTCGACCGGCCGGGACCGGATCGGGACGATGCTGACCCCCGCGTCACCGCCGGAGCGGTGGGCGAGCGGGCACTTCGACACGGGACGTTCGGGGACAGCGGACACGGCGACCTCCGGGGACCCGCCGCCCCTCGTCGGCGCCCGGCCACGGTAGATCTTCGCGCGCGCCCGCCACCATGACGAAAAGAACCTAGGTATGCGGGGAAAACCCTAGGTACTCGAACGTCCACAATGGATCAGGACTCGGGGACGAACTTCCCCGTCGTCAGGAACTCCTCGAACAACGCCGTGTGCGGCGCCAGGTCCAGACCTTGCTCTGCGACCCACTCGTCGTTGTAGTACGTGTGCGCGTACCGCTCGCCGCCGTCGCACAGCAGCGTCACGACGCTGCCCGCCTGGCCGTCTTCGACCATGCGCGAGATGAGCCGGAACGCGCCGTAGAGGTTCGTGCCCGTCGAGCCGCCCGCCCAGTGCCCGGTGCGCTCGCGCAGCAGCCGGATGGCCGCCAGGGAGCCCGCGTCGGGGACCTGAAACATCTCGTCGATGACGCCGGGCACGAACGACGGCTCGCAGCGCGGCCGGCCGATCCCCTCGATCCGCGACGGCATGCCGGTCGCGTAGTCGAGCGCCCCGGTCTCCCAGGCGCCGAAGAACGACGAGTTCTCCGGATCGACGACGCAGATCTTCGTCGTGTGGCGCTTGTAGCGGACGTACCGGCCGAAGGTCGCGCTCGTGCCGCCGGTGCCCGCGCCGACCACGATCCACGCCGGCACCGGGTGGCGCTCCGAGCGCATCTGCGCGAAGACCGACTCGGCGATGTTGTTGTTGCCGCGCCAGTCCGTCGCGCGCTCGGCGTAGGTGAACTGGTCGAGGTAGTGCCCGCCGCACTCGGCCGCGAGCCGCTCGGCCTCGGGGTACATCGCCGGCGCCTGGTCGACGTAGTGGCACTCACCGCCGTAGAACTCGATGAGCGCGATCTTCTCCTTCGACGTGCGCCGCGGCACGACGGTGATGAAGCGCAGGCCGAGCATGCGGGCGAAGTAGGCCTCGGACACCGCGGTCGAGCCGCTGGAGGCCTCGACGAGCACGGTGTCCGGCCCGATCTGGCCGTTGACGAGCCCGTACAGGAACAGCGACCGCGCGAGGCGATGCTTCAGCGAGCCGGTCGGGTGGACGGACTCGTCCTTGAGGTACAGGTCGATGCCCCACTCCGGGGGCAGCGGGAAGACGTGCAGGTGGGTGTCGGCGCTGCGGTTCGCGTCGGCCTCGATGATCCGGACGGCCTCGCGGACCCAGCTGCGGGCGTGCAGGCGGCTCATTCGGAGTGGCCGGAGACGTCACCGCGCAGCTGCGCCCGCAGGTCGGCACGGGCCCGGGCGCGCTTCTCGTTGCGCTTGGCCAGGCCGGCCGTGACGCGGGCGTTCAGCGGGCGGAACAGCAGGAGGCCCAGGGGCAGCCCGACGACCAGGCCGACGACCAGCGCGACCAGCAGCGGCACGCCGGCCAGGGACAGCACCCACGCGATCGCCGCGACCAGCACGAACCGCGCCAGCAGGTACAGCGTCAGGTCACGGGCCAGATTGTTGCTCACACCAAGGCAGGCTACGCGCCGCCCGCCCGGTCGCGCTGCAGGCCCGCGTTGTTCGGGCGGCCCTCGAAGCGCGTCGAGAGCACGACGGTCGTGTTCGTCCGCCCGACGCCGGGGATGCGGCGGAGGCGGCCGAGCGTCCGCTCCAGCTCGTCGACGGTCGAGACGCGCACCTTGACGACGAAGGCCTCGTCGCCCGCCACCGCGTAGCAGCTCTCGACCTCGTCGAGCTCGGCGAGCGCATCGGCGACGTCGTCTTCGGTCGCGGTGTCGGTCGGATGGATGCTGACGAGGGCGGTGACGCCGAGGCCGACCGAGCTCGGGTCGACGACCGCGTGGTAGCCGGTGATCACCCCGGCGGCTTCCAGCTTGCCCACCCGCTCGTGCACTGACGACGCGGAGAGCCCGACAGCTCGCCCGAGGTCCGCATAAGTGGCCCGTCCGTTGATACGCAACGCCGCGATGATCTTCCGGTCCAACTGATCCACGGCATCACTCTATGCGGTTGGACAATCCCCCATTGGCACCACGCCTCGCGGCCGATGACCGGGCCGGATGACATCCGAGCACGTCAGGTCACCGGAAAATTAGTTGCACAACGTAAGCAAACTGTCCGTTTTGACCTTTAAGGGCTCTTTACTCTTGGACAACCGTTCGAGTACCCGACGGGTGAAGTGCAACGATTGCCGTGTTGGCTACCCCGGCGGAACGGGCCAGAAGGGCCCGGACGCCTCCGGTATAGCAGTGAGGTCGTTAAGGAGGCGGAAAATGACCGCGACGATGGGCGGACGACTGCTCACCCCTGGTGAGGTGGCAGCACTGTTCCGAGTGGACCCCAAGACGGTCACCCGGTGGGCGACGGCGGGCCGGATCGGCTCGATCCGGACCCCGGGCGGGCACCGGCGGTTCCGGGAGTCCGAGGTGAACGAGCTCCTCGCGGAGCTGACCACGGACGCCAGCGAACCGGCCCGCAAGGCCTGATCCATCTCGAGCGCCGGGCCGTGTCGGGTACGGGGGACTTTCCCCGCCCCGCGCGGCCCTTCGTGGTTTCGGAGTGCCACGCGGGTGAGGAGCCCGCTCCGCTCGCGCTTGGGTAAAGAACCCGCGCTCCCAGCCCGCATCCCGGGTGCAAGAAGCAGCCGGCGGGCTTTCTCGCGAACCGTCCGCGTCCCGGATCCGTGTTCACGTCAAGGGGAACCGTCCCCACCCCGCTCGGCCCTTCGTGTTCCGGTTGTCACCCCGTCCGACGGGGTTCGGGCCGAAACCGGCTCGACGGGTTAACCTCGGGGGACCCACACGGAAGGATCCGGCATGCTCGCTCTGCTCGCGGCGGTCGGCGCGCTGGTCGTCGCCCTGCTCCTGTGGCGGTCGTTCGCCGGTCAGCGGATCGGGGTCACGTCGCCTCCGCGCCGCGCCCCGATCGCCCCGGATGACGACCCCGACTTCCTGCGCCAGCTGTCCGAACAGCAACGCAAGCGCCGGGACGAAGACGGCTGAGCCCTACCGGTAGCCCTGCGAGAGCGGGGTCGCGAAGCCGTCGGCCACCGTCGCGGCCAGGTCCAGCAGGGCCAGGCGGGTGTCGCCGGACAAGCGGTCCAGCTCGATCTCCGCGCCCTCTTCCAGGTGCGGGTCGAACGGCACCTGGCACACCGCCCGGACCTTCGCCCCGAAGTGGGCCGACAGCTTGTCGAGGTCGACCGACCCGCCCTTGGGGCGGACCGAGTTGATCACCGCCACCGACCGCTTCACCAGCTCGCCGTAGCCGTGGGCCTCGAGCCAGTCGAGCGTCGCCGAGGCGCTGCGGGCGCCGTCCACCGAACCGGACGACACCACGACCAGCGCGTCCGCGACGTCCAGGACGCCCTTCATCGCCGAGTGCATCAGTCCGGTGCCGCAGTCGGTGAGCACGATGTTGTAGAAGTGCTCGAGCAGGTTGACCGTGCGCCGGTAGTCGTCCTCGGAGAAGGCCTCCGAGACGGCCGGATCCTGCTCGCTCGCGAGGATTTCCAGCCGGCTGGACCCCTGGGACGTGTACGACCGCACGTCGCTGTAGCGCGTGATGCGGGCCGCGTCGCGCAGGAGGTGGCGGACCGTCGCCGTCGTCTCCAGCGGGAGCTTCTGCGACAGCGTGCCGCGGTCCGGGTTCGCGTCCACCGCCACCACGCGGTCACCGCGCAGCGAGGCGAACGTCGCGCCCAGCGTCGTCGTCACCGTCGTCTTGCCGACGCCGCCCTTGAGCGACAGCATCGCGATCTTGTAGCACCCGCGCAGCGGCTGGTTGACCCGCGCGATCAGATCGCGGCGCTGCGTGTCCGCCGGGCTCTCGCCGGGGTTGATCAGCTTGCCGGAGCCGACGTAGACGGCCTTGCGCCAGCCCGACTGCGGAGGCCGCTTGATCTGCTTGACCAGGTGCGCGGTCGACAGGTCGTGGCCGTGACCCGGCTGCTGCGGCGGCGCCGCGTGCCGGCCGCCCTGGGGCTGCGGGAGCCCCGAAGGCTGGCCCTGAGGCTGCTGGGGGTACTGGGCCTGCGCCTGCGCGTACTGCGGCTGCAGCGGCGGGAGGTTCTGGTCGTAGCCGTACTGGGCCTGGGGCACCTGGTGCGGGCCCGACACGGCCGGGTTCGGCACCTGGTGCGGCCCGGACACCGCCGGGTTGGGCGGCGGCGCGACGGCCTGCGTCGGCTGCACGTCGAACGCCCCGGACGTCTCGGGGTGCGGGTGCGAGTCCGTCCGGTCTTCGGCGAACAGGCTCGGTTCAGCCGCCGCCGCGGGCTGCTGTTCGGCCTGTTCGGGGTGGCCAGGAGCCGATTCTTCGCTGGGTCCGGTCACCGGTGTAAACCTCCGCGCACTCCGCCCGACATCATTCCCCCTGGCGACGACGGTAGTCGGCGATCCCGCGGTCTGCTCAGCCCACCCCGGCGTACGAGTGCAAGCCCGCCGTGACGAGGTTCACGAAGAACAGGTTGAAGATCATCGCGGCGAACCCGACGATGTTGATCGCCGCGGCCCGGGCCCCGCGCCAGCCGGCGGTCGCCCGCGAGTGCAGGTAGGCCGCGTAGATGACCCAGGCGATGAACGCGACGGTCTCCTTGGGGTCCCAGCCCCAGAAGCGGCCCCAGGCCGACTCGGCCCAGACCGCGCCGCAGAGGACGCCGAAGGTGAAGACCGGGAAGGCGAAGATGGTCGTCCGGTAGGCGATCCGGTCGAGGACGTCGGCCGCGGGCAGCTTCGAGGCGAACCGGGCGAACTTCGTCTCGTCCTTTTCGTAGGCCGCGCGGAACAGGTAGAGCACGCTGGCGACGCCGGGAACGAGGAACACGCCGGAGCCGATGATGGCCGCCGAGACGTGGATGACCAGCCAGTACGACTGCAGCGCGGGCTGGACCGGCGCCGCGGTCGTGTACAGCAGCGTGCCGTTGATGAACATCAGGATCACGACGGGCAGCAGCAGGAAGCCGGTGAGGTGCCGGACCGGGAACTTCCACATCACGACGATCCAGGTGACCACCGTGATGAAGGTGACCGCCATGCCGTACTCGTACATGTTGCCCCACGGCGCGCGGTGCACGGCGAGCCCGCGCAGCACGATCGCCGACAGCTGCAGCAGCGCGCCGAGCACGAGCAGCGACGCGCCCATCTTGCCGATCCGCTCGGGCCGCCCGGCGTGGCGCTGCGCGGCCTGGACCTCCTCGATCGGCGGCCCGCCGGCGCCGACGAGCTCGCGCGCCCGCAGCTTGGCCCGCTCGGTGGCGAGCCTGCCCTTCGCGCCGAAGCCCTGCTCGACCAGCGTCATCATCAGCGCGACGACGTAGATCGCGGCGGCGGTGGTGTACAGCCAGTCGCTGTACTGCGACAGCGTCTCGTTGATCGGCATGCCTCAGCCCTTCTGACCACTGATCAGGCGCTCGCTGATCCGGTGGAACTCTTCGCCGTACCCCGCCTGGTCGGTGCGGGCCAGCCCGGCGACCTCGATCACGGTACCCGGGTCGTTCTCGGTCCCCGGCTTCACCCGCACCCACAGCCGACGGCGCTTGACCAGCAGGGACGCGCCGAGGCCGAGGAACATCGAGATGGCGAAACCGAGCACGAAGCCCTGCGTCGGGTCGTGGGAAACCTGCAGGGAGACCCAGTGGTTGACGCCGTCGAAGCGGACCTTCGTGCCGTCGTCGAGCTTGATCTCCTGGCCGACCTTCATGTTCTCGCGGGCGATCTTCTTCAGCCTGCCGTCGTCCACGAGCGACTGGTCGATCTCGAACACCGACTGGCCGCGCCCGGCGTCCAGACCGAGGTCGCCGCGCATGATGTCGACGGCGACCGAGGGGTCGTCCAGCTCCGGCGCCGACGACGTCAGGACGTTGCCGTGCAGGAACGCCGTCGGCGCGAACAGGCCGGTGATGGCGAGCTGGCGGGTCCGCCGCTGCACCTCGTCGGTGACGCCGGGCTGGTCGAACTTCGTCGCGCCCTCGGCGAGCATCGTGGTCGGGTCGACCGTGCGCCACTGGGTGTTCTGGGTGCGCTTGTCGCCGTTGGGGAAGGTCACCGTGAACTGCGGCGAGTAGCCCTGGCCCAGCAGGTAGACGCGGTCACCGGCGGTCCGCAGCGGCGAGTTGACCTCGAGCCCGTACGGGCGCCAGGTGTTCGTGTCGAGGTCCGGCCCGGACTGGTACTGGATGTTCGCGTGGTAGTACTCCGGCTCGCCCGCCGGGGTGTACCGCACGGTGAAGTCGTTGACCTTCACGCAGAACGGGTCGAGGTCGGTGCCGTCGACGCGCAGGCCCGCGTTGAAGGAGTCGTAGTTGTAGATGCCGGAGTTGCAGAAGCTGTCGCCGTCGGCCTGGACGATGACCTGGCCCTCGTAGCCGTAGAGCTTGCCCAGCGCGAAGAACACGATCAGGCCGAGCATGCTGAAGTGGAAGACGAGGTTGCCGGTCTCGCGCAGGAACCCGCGCTCGGCGGAGATCGTGCGGACGCCGTCGGCCTCTTCGCGCTCGACGCGGCGCCAGCCGGACAGCTGCTTGTGGACGGCCGCGACCTCGGCGGAGACGTCGGACTTGCCGCGGCCGAGCCGGTAGTGCGGCATCCGCGCGAGGTTGCGCGGGGTCAGCACCGGCTTGGCGCGCATCGCCTTGACGTAGTCGAAGCTGCGCGGGGCCAGGCAGCCCACCAGCGAGATCATCAGCAGCAGGTAGACGGCCGAAAACCAGATGCTGGAGTAGACGTCGTAGAACTCGAGCTTGTCGAGCAGGGTGCCCCACCAGCCGTGGGCGGCGATGTACTCGTCGACCTTGGGGGCGTTGAGCTTCCGCTGCGGCAGGAGCGCGCCCGGCAGCGCGGCCAGCGCGAGCAGGAACAGCAGGACGAGCGCGGTGCGCATCGACGTCAGGCCGCGCCAGGTGTTGCGCAGGAAGGCGAACGTGCGCTTGGCGGGCGTGGGGCCTTGCGGGGTCTTGGGGGGTGCCTCCGTGGTCGTCACAGCGGCAGCTCCAGGTTGCCGGCGAGCTCGTTGCGCAGCCAGCCCATCAGGTCTCCCCACACGCCGGTGACCAGCAGGATGCCGACGATCATCAGCATCGCGCCACCGAAGATCTGCACCTGGCGGCCGTGCCGGCGCACCCAGTCGGTGGCGCGCACGGCCCAGCGGGCGCCGAGCGCGATGAGCAGGAACGGCACCCCGAGGCCGAGGCAGTAGACGGCGATCAGCAGGTAGCCGCGGGCCTCGGCGCCGCCGGTCGCGCTGGCCAGGGTGGTGACGGCGGACAGCGTCGGGCCGATGCAGGGCGTCCAGCCGAGGCCGAAGATCGCACCCAGCAGCGGAGCGCCCCAGATGCCACCGCCGGGGACGCGGTGCGAGCGGACCTCGCGCTGCAGGCCGGGGATCCAGCCGAGGAAGACGAGCGCCATGGCGATGGTCAGGACGCCGCCGATGCGCTGGAGGAGGTCCTGGTTGAGGGTGAGGGTGTCGGCCAGCCAGACGAGCGTGCCCAGCGTGGCGACGAAGACGACGGTGAACCCGAGCACGAAGAGCAGGGCGGCCCCGAGGACGGCCCACCGGCCTTTCTTGCGCTCCTCATCACCGCTGACGGCGGGAGCATCGGCCCCGACGAGCGCGGCGAGGTACGCGAGGTACCCCGGCACGAGCGGCACGACGCACGGCGAGGCGAACGAGATCGTCCCGGCCAGCAGCGCGACGCCCGCGGCGAGCAGCAGCGGTCCGGAGATCGCCAGCTCGGTCACGGAGTTCACGGCATTGAGGGTAGGCAGTGAGGTCCTGGTGAGAACTCCGGGGCCGGTTCACAGGACCTCGGTCACAGCAGTTCAGGACCTTCGTCCCGCTCGTCCGGACCACCCCGAAGCCCCGATTGTGACTACGGACGGCAGCACCGCGTCAAGGCGGGAAAGATGCCTTGACCCGGCACTCCCGTCCGTGTTCTGGCTTCGGATCGGGGTGGTGGGTGGGGTCTGGGTGGGTGCCGGTTCCGCCTCCGGCTGCCGGGCTCCCCCGATCAGGCTTCCTTCTCCAGGCGCTGCGTCACCGGGAGGAGGTCCTGGGACAGCACCGGCCGCAAGAACACCGCCGCCACGCGGTGCTGCTTATCCAGCACGATCGTCGACGGGATGATGTTGCGCGGGTAGCCGCTCAGCTTCAGGAGCACCCGGCCATCCGGGTCGTAGATCGATGGGTACGTCAGCTTGCGGTCGCGGACGAAGTCCTGGGCCACCTCGCGCGCGGGGTCGCGGACGTCGATGCCCACCACCTGGACGCCCGGTGCCTGCTTGGCCAGCGACTCCAGCTCCGGCACCTCGGTGCGGCACGGCCCGCACCACTGGCCCCACAGGTTGAGCACGACGACCTTGCCGGGGAAGTCCGCCAGCGACAGCTGCTTGCCCTCGTTCATCAGGTCGTCGCCGGAGAGGACCGGCGCGGTCTGGCGCTGTCCGACGTCGTAGGTGATGTCGACCTTGCCGCCCGGGGAGACGAAGCTGAAGCTGCTCCCCTGCACCACGGCGTCCTTGCCCGCGCTGCACCCGGTCACCAGGCCCAGCGCGGCCACCAGGACTAGCAGCCGTTTCATGCCCCGGTCACCTTCGGGTCCGTGGTCCCCGCGGGCTCGCTGTAGACGATCTCGCGCAGCTCGTCGCCGTCGAAGACCAGCGACGTCAGGGATGCCAGCGAGCACTGGCGGCGGCGCGGGTCGTGCCACAGCTTCTTGCCCTCGAGGAACCGCCGGAGCGTCCAGATCGGCAGCTGGTGCGACACGCACAAAGCCTCGTGACCAAGAGCCGCCTCTCGCGCCCGGTGGACCGCGCCGAGCATCCGGTGCGCGATCTCCAGATACGGCTCGCCCCACGACGGCTTGAACGGGTTCACGAGCTTCGGCCAGTGGCGAGGCTCGCTCAGCGCGCCGTCGCCGACCGCGACGTGCAGGCCTTCGAACTGGTTGCCGGCCTCGATCAGGCCCTCGTCGGTCGCGATGTCGAGGCGGTGGGCCGCCGCGATCGGGCCCGCCGTCTCCTGCGCGCGCTGCAGCGGCGACGCGACTACGTGCACGAGGTCGTGGCCCGCGACGGCCTCGGCGACCGTCAGCGCCTGCCGCTGCCCGCGCTCGGACAGCCGGTAGCCCGGCAGACGGCCGTAGAGGATCTTCTCGGGGTTGTGCACTTCGCCGTGGCGAAGCATGTGGACGACGGTGGTCACTTGACCGCCTCCGCCGCCGCGCGAGCCGCCGCCGGCAGGGCCGCTTCGATCACCGAGAACGCTTCGTCGTCCATGGCCGCGTTGACGAACCAGGCCTCGTACGCGCTCGGCGGCCCGTACACGCCCGCGTCGAGCAGCGCGTGGAAGAACGCCGGATAGCGCCACGTCTCGGACGCCTGCGCGCCCGCGTAGTCGCGCACCGCCTGGTCGCCGAAGAACACGCTGACCAGGTTGCCCGCGTACTGGACGTGGTTCGCGACGCCGGCGGCGCTCAGCTCGCGCCGGAAGAGGTCGCCGAGGCGCTTCGCGTTGGCGTCGAGCGCCGCGTACACGGCGTGGTCGGCCGCGCGCAGCGTCGCGAGGCCCGCGGCCACCGCGACGGGGTTCCCGGACAGCGTCCCGGCCTGGTAGACCGGCCCGCCCGGGGCCAGCTTGGCCATCACGTCGGCGCGGCCGCCGAAGGCCGCGGCCGGCAGCCCGCCGGACATCACCTTGCCGAACGTGTAGAGGTCGCCGGCCACGCCTTCGAGGCCGAACCAGCCTGCGCGCGAGACGCGGAACCCGGTCATCACCTCGTCCATGACCAGCAGCGCGCCGTTCTCGTGGGCGATGTCGCGCAGGCCCGCGTTGAAGCCTTCGTCCGGCGCGATCGCGCCCATGTTGCCCGCCGCGGCCTCGGTGATCACCGCGGCGATCTCGCCCGGGTTGTCCGCAAAGGACTTCCGGACGGCGTCGAGGTCGTTGTAGGGCAGCACCAGCGTGTCCCCGGCCTGGGCGCCGGTGACGCCCGGCGACGTCGGCAGCCCGAGCGTCGCGACGCCGGAGCCGGCCTGGGCGAGCAGCGCGTCGACGTGACCGTGGTAACACCCGGCGAACTTCACGATCTTCGAGCGGCCGGTGAACCCGCGGGCCAGCCGGATCGCGCTCATCGTGGCCTCGGTGCCCGAGTTGACCAGCCGGACCCGCTCGACCGGCTCGACCCGGCCGATGATCTCCTCGGCCAGCTCGACCTCGCCGATCGTCGGGGTGCCGAACGACAGCCCGGACGTCGCCGCCGCGCGCGCCGCCTCGACGACGTGCGGGTGCGCGTGGCCCAGGATCATCGGGCCCCAGGAGGACACCAGGTCGACGTAGCGGTTGCCGTCGGCGTCCCACAGGTGCGGGCCCTCGCCGCGGACCATGAACCGCGGGGTGCCGCCGACCGAGTTGAACGCCCGGACCGGCGAGTTCACCCCGCCCGGGATGGCCGCCTTCGCGCGTTCGAACCATGCCTTGGACTGCTCGGTTCCAGTGCTCACGAGGTCCAGTGAACCTCATTCAGCCGTCGGCCGGCGCGAGAGGGCACCGTACGCGGACCGATCGCGATCCGTAGCGCCGGCCTAACCAGAATGAGGTTCAGTGTGGCAACCGCCCTAGGATGGCCGGACGCCGCCCGGGAGGGGAACAGCCGGTGACCGAACGTGTGTCACAGCGCAACCCGTGGCTGGTGCTGGCCTGCTTCCTCGGCGTCGTCGCCGTGGTGGCCGTGGTCGGTGCCCTGGCCGCGGTCTCCGCGAAGGACGTCTACGCGCGGCTCGAGCTGCCGCCGTGGGCGCCGCCCTCGTCCCTCTTCGGTCCTGTGTGGACGGTCCTGTACGTCATGATCGCGCTGGTCGGCTGGCTGTACTGGCGCACGGACGGCGAAACCCGGGGCTTCGCCGCCTACGGCATCGGCCTGCTCGCCAATCTGCTGTGGACGCCGCTGTTCTTCGAGGGCGGCGCGGCGACGGCGGCGCTGGTCGACATCATCGTGCTGGACGTCGTCGTGGTCGTGACGATCGTCCTGTTCGCCCGCCGCTCGAAGGTCGCCGCCGCGCTGCTGGTGCCCTACCTCGCCTGGATCCTCTACGCGACGGCGCTCAACACCGCGATCGTCACGCTCAACTAGCGCGCCGCCTGCTGGGTGATGGCCTGCGCGGCCACCGTCCCGTCGTCGCCCGCCTGGCCCTGGACGACGACCGTCGAGCCCGGCTTGAGGTCGGAAAGCTTGCCCTGCTGGGTCACGCCGACCGTGGTCGAGTCCGATGTGGACACCTTGACGTCGGTGCCCTGCGCGGTCTTCACGTACACCGTGGTGCCGTCGACGTGGTCGACCGTGCCGGTGGTGCCGCGGCCGCCGGCGCCGCGGAAACCGCCGCCCTGCTGGCCGGTGCCCGCGGTCTGGCCGGTGCCGCCCGGGCCGCCGGTCTGGTTCCCGCCGTTCCCGCCGGTGCCGCCTTGGCGCCCGGTGGGTGTCGAGGAGGACGAGCCGAACGCCGCGTGCGTCCAGGCGCCGCCGCCGAACGCAATCGCCAGCACCACGAGCCCGGCGAGCACGAGCGTGCTGCGGGAGAAGGGCTTCGCGGCGCGGCGCATCTCCGCGTTCAGGTCACCGCCGACCGCCGGGCTGGCGATGATCTGCTCCGCCGTCGGCTCGACGGCCGGGAGGACGGCCGTCGGCTCGTCCTGCGGCGCCGATCCCGGCGGGGTCGTCGTGGACGAAGACATCGAGGAACTCCTTATTCGTGACGCAGGGCGTCGATCGGCCGCAGCTTGGCGGCCCGGTTCGCCGGGAAGCTGCCGAAGAACAGCCCGATCAGGGCGGATACCGCGAAGGCGAGCAGGATCGACGAGGGCACCACGACGGGTTTGATCCCGGAGATGGTGAACCGGCTGCCGATCAGCCCGATCGCGACGCCGAGCAGCCCGCCGAACAGGCTGAGCATGGTCGCTTCGGCGAGAAACTGGCCGAGGATGGCCGAGCGCGGGGCGCCGATGGCCTTGCGGATGCCGATCTCGCGGATCCGCTCGGTCACCGTGACGAGCATGATGTTGGTGACGCCGATCCCGCCGACCAGCAGGGAGATCGCCGCGACCGCCGCCAGGAGCACGGTGAACGTCTCGGTGGCCGACGTCCGCGTCGCGAGCAGCTGCTCGGAGTTCTGGATCTGGTAGTCGGCGGTGCCGCCGAGCCGGATGCCGTGGCGGGCGTTGAGGATCGCGGTGATCTCGGACTGGGCCAGCGACACGGAGTCCGCGCTGGTGGCCTGGACGGCGATCTGGCTGAGGCTGCCGTAGCCGGCCAGGGAGTTCTGCACGGCCGAGATCGGGGCGATCGCGACGTCGTCGGCGTTCTGCAGGCCGGTGCTGCCCTTGGCCTGCAGCACGCCGATCACGGTGAACTGGATGCTGTTGAGCAGCACGTTCTTGCCGATCGCGGCGGTGCTGCTGCCGAAGATCGACTCCGCCGTCGTCGGGCCGAGGACGACGACCTTGCGCGCGGCCGTCACGTCTTCGCTCGTGAACAGCTGGCCCTCGGCGAGGTCGCGGTTGGTCGTCGCGAAGTACGCGGGTTCGGTGCCGGCGACGCTGGAGATGTCGTACGACGTCTGCCCGTAGGTCGCGGTCGCCGTCGTGTTCACCACCGGCGAGGCGGCTTTGACGTCCGGCGCGCCGACGGGGTCGACGAGCGCGTGCGCGTCCTGGACGGTCAGCGGCCGCGCGGACGCGCCCTGCCCGCCACCGCGCGCCGGGGAGACGTTGACGACGTTCGTGCCGAGGCCCTGGATGCTGGCCGCGATGGCCGCCGACGCGCCGTTGCCGACCGCGACGAGCAGAATCACCGCCGCGACGCCGATGGTGATGCCGAGCGTCGTGAGCGCCGAGCGCAGCTTGTTCGCGGTGAGCCCGCGGACGGCGAAGCGCAGGATTTCGAAGAAGTTCACGAGACCGCTCCGACGGTGCCGCTCACGCGGGTCACCTCGTCCGACACGATGAGGCCGTCGTCCACGCGGACGACGCGGTGCGCGTGCGCGGCGACCTCGTCCTCGTGCGTGATGACGACGATGGTGCGCCCGAGCTGGTTGAGCCGGTCGAAGACGCCGAGGACGTCCGCGGTGCTGCGGCGGTCCAGGTTGCCGGTCGGCTCGTCGGCCAGCAGCATCGCCGGGCCGGTGACCAGCGCCCGCGCCACCGCGACGCGCTGGATCTGCCCGCCGGACAGCTCGCTGGGGAGGTGCTTGGCGCGGTCGGAGAGCCCGACCATGTCGAGCGCCGCGAGCGCGCGACGACGGCGTTCGGACCGGCGTAGTCCACTGTAGACGAGCGGTAGTTCCACATTGGACAGCGCGGACGTCCGCGGCACCAGGTTGAACGACTGGAAGATGAAGCCGATCTTCCGGTTGCGCAGCAAGGACAACTGCCGCTCGTTCAGCTTCCCGACGCCGAACCCGTCCAGGAGGTACTGGCCGGACGTCGGGACGTCGAGGCAGCCGAGCATGTTCAGCAGCGTCGACTTGCCCGAGCCCGAGGCACCCATGATGGCGACGTACTCGCCGGGCCACACGGTGAGCTCGACGCCGCGCAGCGCGTGCACGGCCGTCTCACCCGCGCCGTAGGTCTTGCGCAGTCCGGAGACCGCGATCACCGGGTTCACCCGCGGCCGCCGAAGCCACCCGTGCCGCCGGTGCCGCCGGTGCGCGTGCCGCCGCCGGGGAAGCCCCCGGTCCCGCCGCCGGGGAACCCGCCGGTGCCACCCGTGCCACCGGTCCGGCCGGTGCCCCCGGTGCCGGTCGCGGCCGTCGCGGTCAGCACGACGTTCTCGCCCTCGGTCAGCCCGGACGTGATCTGGACCGTCGACTCACCGCGGATGCCGACCTGCACCTGGCGCGTGACGTTCGCGCCGTTCTCCTGCACGGTGACGACGTTGGTGTTGCCGGCGGTCGTCACGGCCGCGGCCGGCACGCTCAGCGCATTTTCGGCCGAGGCGACGGTGATGACGACGCTCGCCGACTGGCCGGGCCGCAGCCCGTCCGGCGGGTCGGTCAGGGCCAGCTGCGCGCCGTACGACACGACGCTGCCGCTCGTGGTCGGCGTCAGGTTGATGCTGGAGACGGTCGCCTGGACCGGCTTGTCCGGCAGCGCGTTGAGCGTCACGGTGGCCTTCTGGCCCGCCTTGACCTTGCTGACGTCGATCTCGGCGACCGAGGTGTTCACGACCAGGCCGGTCATGTTCGTGATGGTGATGAAGCCGCTGCTGGAGCTGCTCGACGAAGACGTGGAGCTGGAGTTCGACCCCTGCCCGCCCTGGCCGCTGCCGCTGGACGACGACTGAGAGCTGCTGCTCGAAGCCGAGCCGCTGGAGGACTGCTGCCCGACCGTGCCGTTGACCGCGGTGACCGTGCCGGCGCCGGGCGCGTAGAGCGTCGTGTTGTCGAGGGTTTCCTGCGCGGTCTGAACGTCGAGCTGAGCCTGGTCCAGCTTGGCCTGGGCCGAGGTGACGCTGTTGGCGGCCGACTGCGCGCTGTTCTGGGAGTTCTGGCTGTTCTGCCCGGTGGCGGGGGTGTCTTCGGCGTCCTCGGCGGAGTCCAGGCTGTCCTGCGCGACCGCGAGGTTCGCCTTCGCGACCTGAAGCTGCTTCGACGCCTGCGTGCCGTCGATCGTCGCGAGCTTCTGGCCCGCGCTCACGACGTCGCCGACCTTCACGTCGATCGAGGTGACCTTGCCCGCGCTCGAGAAGTTCGCCGCGCCGGTGTAGCTGCTGGCGAGCGTCCCGGCGGCGGAGATGGTCTCCGTGACCGTCGCGCGGCGCACCGGGGTGCTGCGCGTCTGCGCCTGCGCCGTGCTCGGTTCGGGGCTGAATGCCTGATATATCCCGAAAGCCGCTCCGGCCAGTAGTACGACCAGAGCACCGTTGATCACCCATGCCTTCGAGGCACGCACGCGCGTCATGCGGCAACAGTGTCGCCGCTGTTTAGCAATTGACTGTTCGTTCCCTGTGCGGGAGCTGTGTATCAGGCCTTCGGTTTGGGGTGCCGCGCACGGACCGCGAGCGAGAGCTGACGCACCGCGTCGACCAGCAGGAGCGCGGCCACGGTCCCGAGCCCGATGGCGGCGGCGAGCATGCCACCGAAGTACCGGTGCGACTCCAGGATCGCGCCGTCGTCGGTGCGCGTGACGACGGTGGCGGACCCGCCGTGCCAGAGCGCGTAGGCGGCCCACCCGGCGGCGACGGCGAGCACGACTTCCACGGCGGCGACGAGCGCCCGCCAAGGCTTGTGCAGCCGATCACGGGGGCCGGCTTCTTCCGGCGGCCAGAGTTCGGCCCCGGTGGGCTGCGGAAGGTCGATCACGGGAGCGATTTTCTCATGCTTCCTTCGGCGTCGCCCGCACGAGCCGGTCCAGCGCGTCCTGGAGGGCTTCGACGTCCTTCGCCCACGCCAGGACGATCGTGCCGTCCGCGAGCTCCACCGGCAGCGAGTCGTACTTGCGCGGGACCGACCAGCCGCCGCCGAGCACCCGCGCCCCGACCGGCACGCCGACGTCCGTCACCGACGCGAGCTGGTCCGCCGCGACCTTCTCCCGGCCTTGGCGCAGCTGCTTCGTCGTGACTTCCAGTGAGAGGAACCGGCGCCGCGCGTAGACCCACGGCACCGTGATCGCGCACAGCCCGGCGCCGACCATCAGCCAGCCGACGACGTGCACCGGACCGCCCGTGGCCAGCTCGGCCAGCGCGCCGACGAGCGCGAACACCGGGCCCCACACGATGGCGGCCCAGCTCACGCCGGACTCGGCGTAGAGCCGGTCGCTCACGGCTTCCGGCCGGCCTTCGGGAAGTAGGCCGCCACCGAGGGCAGGTACATAAGGATCACCGCGATGACGAACAGCAGCACCCCGAGCAGCGTCAGGTAGTTGATGATCGGCGCGACGACCATGATCAGCAGCACCATCACGATCGGCAGGATCGTGAGCACCGTCCGGGCCGAGCGCGTGCCCTCGCGGGCCTTGTACGCGAAGAGCAGGAACAGCAGCACGAACACGATCGACCCGCCGAGCAGGTACCACAGCAGCGTCGTGACGCCGTCCGCGATCATCTGCGGCGTGTACTTCGGGTCCGTGGTGCCCCTGATGTACTGGTCGGTGACGGCGGACTTGCTGGTCAGCAGCTGGACGTAGCTGAGGATCAGCACCACGCCACCGACGAGCCACAGCCAGAACGAGATGGCCACCGGCCGCGGCGGTGTCGCCTTCGGCGCCTTCTGCCCCGGCATCAGCGGGTCCGGCGAGCGGCCCTTTTTGCGCCGTTCGTCGTCGGTCAGACCACTGAGGTCTTCGGTGTCAGCTTTTTCGGGATCACTGTCCGCCACGCGGGTGAATATAGCTGGTCAGTCCAGCCAGGCAGCGGCTTCGGCGGCCCAGTACGTGAGGATCATGTCGGCGCCCGCGCGGCGGATCGACGTCAGCACCTCGAGGACCGTGCGTTCGCGGTCGAGCCAGCCGTTCGCCGCGGCGGCCTCGACCATCGCGTACTCGCCCGAGATGTTGTACGCCGCCACCGGCACCGGGGAGATGTCCGCGGCCGCCTTGATGACGTCCAAATAGGACAGCGCGGGCTTGACCATGATCATGTCCGCGCCCTCGGCGAGGTCGAGCTCGATCTCGCGCAGCGCTTCGCGGGCGTTGCCCGGGTCCTGCTGGTAGGTCTTGCGGTCGCCCTTGAGCTGCGAGTCGACGGCCTCGCGGAAGGGGCCGTAGAACGCGCTGGCGTACTTCGCGGCGTAGGCGAGGATGGCCTTGTCGCTGTGGCCGACCTCGTCGAGCGCCCGGCGGATGACGCCGATCTGCCCGTCCATCATCCCGGACGGCCCGAGCACGTGCGCCCCGGCTTCGGCCTGCGCGACGGCCATCTCGGCGTAGAGGCGCAGGGTGGCGTCGTTGTCGACCCCGCCGTCGGCGTCCAGGACGCCGCAGTGGCCGTGGTCGGTGAACTCGTCGAGGCAGGTGTCGGCCATCAGCACGGTGGCATCGCCGAGCTCGTGCCGCAGGTCGCGCAGGGCGACGTTGAGGATGCCGTTCTCATCGACGGCCCCGGAACCCTCGGCGTCGCGGTGCTCGGGGACGCCGAAGAGCATGAGCCCGCCAACCCCGGCGTTGACCGCATCGACGGCGGCCTTCCGCAGCGTGTCACGGGTGTGCTGCACGACGCCCGGCATGCTCGAGATCGCCTTCGGAGCATCGAGCCCTTCGGCGACGAACATGGGGAGGATCAGCTGGCGTGGCCGCAGCGTCGTCTCACCCACCAAGCGACGCATGGCCGGGGTGGTGCGGAGCCTGCGGGGACGATGCTCTGGGAACACCCTTCCAAGTTACCCCTGCCCGGACAGGCGGCGTTCCGCAAGGGTGCTCAGCGGCCCTTTCCGATCGGTGAGCGCACCGGTCGCGACCCGCGAGGGCGAACAGGCGGCTCACCGGGAGTGGCGGGAGTTGGCAGAGCGTCGGCTCCGAGCGCGGCGGCGGCTGCTGGTGAGCGTCCGGAGGCGTAACAGGCCCGGCCGTTCGCGGTGGTCGGCTTCGACCTCAACCCGCAGGACACACGGCGGGGCGGGCAACGCGCCGAGCTGCCTCGGAGTGAAGGCCCAAGGCGTCGACGGGTTCTGAGCCGAAAAGCCGTGAAGGCCGCCCCGGCGAACCGGGACGGCCTTCACGAACTGCAGAACCTCAGGAGCGACGAGCCCGCTTCGCCTTCCGCGGCGGCGGCAGTGCACCCTCCGCGCGAAGCCGCGCGGCGTGCTCAGCCAAAGCGTCCACCAGGTGCGGCACGTCCGCCTTCTCCGGCTGGACGTCGACCCGCAGCCCGAACTCGACCGCCGTCTCCGCGGTCTTCGGGCCGATGCACGCGACCAGCGTGCGGGTGTGCGGCTTGCCGGCGATGCCGACCAGGTTGCGCACGGTCGAGGACGAGGTGAAGCAGACCGCGTCGAACCCGCCGGTCTTGATCATCTCGCGGGTCTCGGCGGGCGGCGGCGCCGCCCGGACGGTCCGGTAGGCCGTCACGTCGTCGATCTCCCAGCCGCGCTCGCGCAGGCCGGCCGACAGGGTCTCCGTGGCGATGTCCGCCCGTGGGAGCAGGACGCGGTCGACCGGGTCGAGCACGTCGTCGTACGGCGGGAACTCGGCCAGCAGGCCTTCCGACGACTGCTCACCCGACGGGACCAGCTCGGGGATGATGCCGAACGAGCGGACCTTCTCCGCGGTGGCCGCGCCGACGCAGGCGATCTTCACGCCCGAGAACGCACGAGCGTCGAGCCCGAACTCCTCGAACTTCTCCCACACCGCGCGGACCGCGTTGGTGGAGGTGAAGACGATCCACTGGTAGCGGCCGTCGACCAGGCCCTTGACCGAGCGCTCCATCTGCGCCGGGCTGCGGGGCGGCTCGACCGAGATCGTCGGGACCTCGTGCGACGTCGCGCCGTGGCCGCGCAGGCGCTCGGCCATCTCGCCGGCCTGCTCCTTGGTGCGCGGCACCAGGACCTTCCAGCCGTACAGCGCGCGCGACTCCCACCAGGACAGCTTCGAGCGGTGCCCGGCGGCCTGGCCGATCGTGACGATCAGCGGCCCGACGAGCTCGCCCGCGTCGTTGGCGACCTTCTCGAGCGTGGTGTCGAGGGTGCGCTGGGTGTTGATCGTGCCGTTCGCGGTCACCGCGACCGGGGTCGACGCCGGGACGCCGTTGCCGGTCAGCGCCGACGCGGCCTCGGCCAGGTGGGCCGACGTCGCGTGCAGGACCAGCGGGCCCGGGGAGGCGGCCAGGGCGGCCCAGTCGACATCGCCGCGGACGTCGACCTCGGTGTGCGTGCCGCCCAGCGCGACGCCCGCGTACGCCGGGACGGCCGCGCCCGGCGAGACGCCCGGGATGATGTCGAACACGGCGCTCGTGCGCGCGACCGCCTGCACCTCGGCCACCACGGCCGGGGTCGTCAGCGGGTCGCCCGAGATCAGGCGCAGCACCAGCCGGCCGGCCTTGGCCTCGGCGGTGAGGTCCTTGGCGACCTCGGTGGCCTCGCCGACGGCGGGCCGGACCTCGGCGCCCTCGGCCGCCATGGCCAGCACGGCCTGGGGCACGTCGGGGTCGGTCACCACGACCTCGGCCTTGGCGAGCAGTTCCTGGGCACGGACCGTGAGCAGGCCGGCGTCGCCGGGCCCGGAGCCCACGAACGCTACGCGCCCGGTGGTCTTTCGCGCGGGGGTCATCTGTGCGTTTCTCCTCTTGCGGCGGCCGTGCGCGAATGCACGGACGCAGGTCTCCTACGTCTCTTTTCGAAGCGCTCGCGAGAGCGCTACTGAGCGGGGCCGGAGAGGGCTCCGGCACCGAGGTCCAGCAGCTCGGCGGCCAGGTCCTTGCCCAGCTGGGCGGCCTGGTGCTTGTCGGCCAGCGCGATGGCCCGGACCATGTCCACCGCGCCGTCCTCGCCGTCGACCGCGGCGGTGCCGCGCAGCGAGATCCGTTCCACGACCTTGCCCTCGGCGTCGAGATCTTCGACGATCTCGGCGAGCGCGCCCACCGGCGCGCTGCACCCCGCCTCGAGCGCGGCCAGCAGAGCACGCTCGGCCGTCACCGCGGCCCGCGTGCCCTCGTCGTCCAATGTGGATGCGAGCAGGTGCTCGAGGTCCACGTCGGCGGCCCGGCACTCCACCGCCAGCGCGCCCTGGGCGGGCGCGGGCAGCATCTGGATCGGGTCGAGGGTCTCGGTGATCGCCTCGGCCAGTCCGACCCTGGCCAGTCCGGCACGCGCGAGCACCACGGCATCGAGCTCGCCGTCGGTGACCTTGCGCATGCGGGTGTCGATATTGCCGCGAATCGGCACGATTTCCAAACCGAGACCCAGCGCGCGCAGCTGCGCGGTGCGCCGCGGCGAGCCCGTGCCCACCGTGGAGCCCGGCGGCAGCTCGCCCAGGGTCAGCCCGTCCCGGGCGATCAGCGCGTCCCGCGGGTCCGCGCGGGGCGGCACGGCGGCGAGCGAGATGCCCGGCTCCGGCGCGGTCGGCAGATCCTTGTACGAGTGGACGATGACGTCGACCTCGTTGCGCTGCAAGGCTTCCCGCAGCGCCGAGGTGAACACGCCGACCCCGATCGTGGGAATCGGCGCGGAGGACTGGTCACCGGGGGTGGTCACCTTGACGATCTCGACCTCGGCGCCGGTGGCGCGCAGGGCGTCGGCGACGGTCCCGGTCTGGGCGAGCGCGAGCTTCGAACCACGCGTGCCCATGCGAATGACTCTGGTCACTACTACTTCTTCTCCGGTGGGGGCTTCGGGCTCGCCACCGCGGCGGGCGCCTGCGGGTCGAGGCAGAACAGTTCTCGCAACGCGTTCGCGTAGTCGGTGTCGGCCGTCTCGGCGGCCAGCTGCTTGACCCGCACCGTCGGCGCGTGCAGCAGCTTGTCGACCACCCGGCGGACCGTGCGGCCGACCTCTTCGCGGACGGCGCCGTCGAGGTCGGGCAGCCGGTGGTCCAGCCGCAGCAGCTCGGCGTCGACGACCTCGGCCGCGCGGCGGCGCAACGCCGTCACCGTCGGGGTCACCTCGGCGCTGCGCTGCCCGGCGAGGTAGTCGCGCACCTCGTCGAGGACGATCCCGGTCGCCTTGGCCGTCTGGCGCTCGGTGGTCGGGGTGCCGGCTTCGCGCATCCGGCGCTGGACGGTGGCCAGGTCGACGACCCGCACGCCGGCCAGCTCGCCGACCGCCGGGTCGACGTCGCGGGGCAGGCCGAGGTCGCAGACGACCAGGTCGCGGTTGCCGCGGGGCAGCACCTGCGCCGGGCCGAAGACGGCGTCCTGGGCGCCGGTGCAGCAGATCACGATGTCGGCGTCGCGCACGGCGTCGGCGACGTGGGACAGCGGGACCGCGCGGGCGGGGACGCCCTGCTCGGTGACGTTCGCGGCGAGCCGGCGGGCGCGGGCGTCGGTGCGGTTGGCGACGGTGATCTCGCCGATCCCGGCCTTGCGCAGCTGCGACGCGCTCAGCGCGCCCATCGAACCGGCGCCGACGATGACGGCGTGCTTGCCGGCGATGTCCCCGGCCGCGGCGAGCGCCTCGGAGACGACCGACGCGCCGAGCTGGTCGAGCCCGGTCTCGGTGTGCACGCGCTTGCCGACGCGCAGGGTGGTCTGGATGAGCTCGTGCAGCGTGCGGCCGACGGTGCCGGCCTCGCGCGCGGTGGCGTAGGCGGACCGGATCTGGCCGAGGATCTGCGTCTCGCCGACGACCATCGAGTCCAGGCCCGAGGTGACGGAGAACAGGTGCTCGACGGCGGCACCGGCGTAGTGGACGTACAGGCTGTCGTACAGCTCCGCGGCTTCCATCCCGGCCTGGCGGGAGAGCACGTCGGTGACGTCGTTGAGACCGCCGTGGAACGCCTCGACGACCGCGTAGACCTCGATGCGGTTGCACGTCGAGACGAGCATGACCTCGCTGATGTGCTCGGCCTGCTGCAGCTCGTCGAGGATCTTGCCGATCTCCGGTGCGGGGACCGCGACGCGCTCGAGCGTGCTCAGCTCCGCACTCCGATGCGAGAGACCGACCGCCAACACGCTCATGAGCGCACCACCATTTCCCGTCCGCCGTCCGGGCCCGAACCGTTCCGGCCGCCCTTCCCATTCTCGGACGGCAGGCCTGTCCCGGGTAATCCGGAATTGCCCTGATTGCCGGCGGCGTCATCCGCGCGGCGGGCTACATGGAACGAGAGTATCTGCAGCTCGACGGCCAAATCCACTTTGCGGACCTCGATGTGAGCAGGAACCTGCAGCACGACCGGGGCGAAGTTGAGGATGCACTGGACACCGCCCGCGACCAGGCGGTCACACACCGATTGCGCGGCGGTCGGCGGCGTGGCGATCACGCCGATGGAGATGCCGCGCTCGGCGCAGACCCGCGGGATGTCGTCCATGTGCGACACCGGGAGGCCGCCGACCGGCACGCCGATCAGGTCCGCGTCCAGGTCGAACAGCGCTTCGACCGGGAACCCGCGCCCCGGGAAGCCGCCGTAGTTGGCCAGCGCGTGACCCAGGTTTCCGATCCCGACCACGGCCACTTTGTGCTGCCGGGTCAGGCCGAGGATGCGCTCGATCTGGCTGACCAGGACGCTGACTTCGTAGCCGACGCCGCGGGTGCCGTACGAGCCGAGGTACGACAGGTCTTTGCGCAATTTGGCGGAATTGACGCCGGCGGCTTGCGAGAGTTCCTCGCTCGAAACGGTCGTCGCGCCCTGCTCGGACATTCCGGACAGGACGCGGAGGTAGACGGCGAGACGGGCCACCGCGGCCTCGGGGATCTGCTTCGCCCGGACGGCCTCGGGGGCATCCCCGGTGGGACCGCGGCCGTTGCCCGCGGCGGGTACGGCGGGGATTTCGGCGGTCGGCGCGTTGTCGGCGTCCGGGGTGTCCCGGCGGCGCGCCCGGCGCGGCGCCCGGCCCGGGGAGTCCGCGTCGTCGCGCCGCCCCCGCTGTGTCACCACGCCGTCGTCTCCTGCCCGCTGTGCACCCGGCGGCCATCGCCACGGCCTTGCCGAACTGTGTCTTGACCCAGGGCGCGGGGTCCGGTTCGATGCGGACCGCCCGGGGGCGATGGTCCTACGGTAGACCACTTGTGAACGCGCGCACAAAGTCACTGGTCGGAGGCGGTTCCGGGGGCCGCGCGATCATGACACCGCGTCAGAATCCTTGTCCGCCAGGCACTTCCGGGGGTTCGCGGGTGCCGGGGGTGATCGGGAGCCCGCCGTCGCGACGCGGCGAGCGGCCCGCCGGGCGCGCCGAACGGCTCCGGCGCGCCAGTCACCCTCAGTGGGCGTCGAGGGTCACCGAGTGCCAGCCGGTGGCACCGTCGGGGACCGGGTCCGCGCGGTTCTCCGTCTGCGTGTAGCCGTCCTGGTCGGTCGCCCGGACGAACGCCTGGTGCGTCCCCTTCGGCACGTCCAGCTCGACCCACCACATGCGCCAGGTGTCCTTGCTCACCTCGGCCGAGAGCACCGCCGGCTGCCACGGGCCCTGGTCCAGCCGCACCTCGACCTTCGCGATGCCGGTGTGCTGCGCCCACGCCGTGCCGGCCAGCCGGACCTTGCCCGCGGTGACGCCGGCGAAGCCGCTCGGCGTGTCGATCCGGGACTCCGTCTTGATCGGCGCCTGCTCGGCCCAGCCGCGGCTGAGCCAGTACGCCTGCCGGGCGTCCCACTTCGTGAATTCGAGGGATTCGACCCACTTCGTCGCGGAGACGTAGCCGTAGAGACCCGGGATGACGAGCCGCGCCGGGAAGCCGTGCTCGACCGGCAGCGGCTCGCCGTTCATGCCGATCGCCAGCATCGCGCCGCGCTGCGGGTCGAGCGCGACGTTCGCCGGGGTGCCGCACGTCCAGCCGTCGACGCTGGTGGCGAACATCTGCTCGGCGCCGGTCTGCACGCCGGCTTCGTCGAGCAGGTCGACGAGGTCGACGCCGAGCCAGGTCGCGTTCGAGATCAGCGGGCCGCCGACCTCGTTGGAGACGCAGGTGAGCGTGACGCGGCGCTCGACCAGCGGCCGGTTGCGGATGTCGGCGTAGGAGAAGGTGACCTCCTTGTCGACCATGCCGTGGATCTTGAGGCTCCAGTCCTCGGTGCGGATCTGCGGCACGACCAGCGCGGTGTCGATGCGGTAGAAGTCGCCGTTCGGGGTGAGGAACGGCGGCGAGCCCAGCTTCGCGAAGTCGGCGTCCGCGGGCAGCGGCGGCGCGGTGCGCGCGGGAACGAGCGGCCCGACGGCGGCCCGGGAGTCCTCGGCGTTCGAGCTGGTCCCGGCCACCTGGCCGACGACGGCGGCGATCCCCGAACCCGCGGCGACGCCGACCCCGGCGCGCAGGAACTTCCGGCGGTCGAAGCCCCGGTCGTGCACGACGTCCACGGGCAGCGCGATCCGGTGCAGCTGGGTGAACACGACGAGCCCGGCGACGAGGGCGGCGACCGGCGCGAGCAGCGAGACCTGCCCGAGGTCGCTGCGCGCGTAGACGGCGGCGACCCCGGCGGCGCCGAGCAGGAAGACGAGGACCTGCCCGGCCCGCGGCGTCCGGCGCGAGAGCTGGCCCGCGAGCAGCGCGAACAGGACGAGCACGACGGCGAGCCCGATCTTGAGGACCGGCTTGTCCCAGGTGCCCAGCGTCCGCTCGGCCCACTTCACGATCCCGGTCGGGCTGTGGTCGATGACGTAGTTGGCGACCGCGATGAACGGCGAAGCGGTGTAGCCGACGAAGCCCGCGACGAGGTGCCCGACCCCGAGGGCCGCGGCCAGCGCGAGAAGCCCGATGAGGGTGGCGACGGGCAGCGAAAGCCGCCTTGGCGCTTCGGGCGGCGCTTCCTGCAGAGTGCTCACGCCTCCATCTTCGGAGCACTCGCTCCGGAAGGCTGCCCGATCCCCCTTACGAGCGTGTTACGGCTTCCGGGAGGCCGGACACGACGGGCGAAAGCGCCCGCGTCAGGCCAGCGCCTTCCGCAACCGGTCCTCTTCCACGCGCCAGTACCCGTGCTCGGCGCCGTCGACCAGGATCACCGGGACGCGGTCGCCGTACTCCGCGCGCCACTCCGGGTCCGTGTCGACGTCCTCCGTCTTCCACGCGGCTCCGAGCTCACCGCAGATCCGGGCGACGTCCGCCTCCGCGACCTCGCAGAGGTGGCAGCCGGCCCGGCTCATCACCGTCACTTCGTGCGCCATGCCGTCAGTACTACCGCAACCGCACGCGGCGCAGCTTGCCGGTGGCCGAGTGCGGCAGCGACTCGGCGAACTCCACCGCGTGCGGCACCTTGTACCCGGCGAGGTGGGCCGCGCAGTGGTCGACGACCTGCTGTTCGGACAGCGACGCCCCCGCAGCCGGCACCACGAACGCCTTCACCGCTTCGCCGCTTCGCTCGTCCACGACCCCGACGACGGCGGCCTCGGCCACCTCCGGCAGCTGCCCGATGACCGACTCGACCTCGTTCGGGAAGACGTTGAAGCCGTTGACGATGATCAGGTCGTTGGCCCGGTCGACCAGGTGCAGGTCGCCGTCGACGTCGAGGTAGCCGACGTCGCCGGTGCGGAACCAGCCCTCGTCGTCCGGCCCGTGGCCGCCGTCGGGCCAGTAGCCGGAGAAGAGGTTCGCGCCGCGGATCGACACCAGCCCCGTCTCGCCTTCGGCCTCGAAGACGTCGTCGACGTCGTCCGGGTCCAGCGGCACGGCCTGGTCGGTACCGTCGCTGTCGACCAGCCGCAGCTCGATCCCGGGCAGCGGGCGCCCGACCGAACCGGGCTTCGGGTAGCCGGTGACCAGCGTCGACGTCACCACCGGCGCGCACTCGGTGAGCCCATAGCCCTCGTAGACGTCGACGCCGGTGGCCTCGCGGATCGCGCCCAGCACCTTCGGGTGCAGCGGCGCGGCGCCCGACGTCATCCGCCGGACGGTCGCCAGCCCCCGGCTCAGCTCTTCGGAGCCGAGCGCGGCGAACTCCGAGTACATGGTCGGGACGCCGGTGATGGTCGTGACGCCGTGTTCGGCGCAGTCGTCCAGCGTGCGCTGCGCCTCGAAGCGCTCCGACAGGATCGCCGTCGCGCCCACGGACACCGCCTGCAGCAGGCCGGGCCCGAGGCCGTAGACGTGGAAGAGCGGGATGGTGATCAGCACGCGGTCGTCGTGGGTGAGGACGCCTTCGACGCCGCTCAGCTGCTCCAGGTTCGCCAGCAGCGCGCGGTGCGAGAGCATCACGCCGCGCGGCGGGCCGGTGGTGCCCGACGTGTACGAGACGACGGCGATGTCCTCGCCGGAGCCGTCCCGGCCGGCTCCGGCGGGCTCGGCTGCTCCATCCGGGTCGGATTCCGGAGTGAGCCCGCTCACGCCGTCCGGGAGCGCCTCTTCGGCGTCGCGCGTGATGACAACCTTGGCACCGCTGTGCTCGAGCAGCTTCTCGAGCTCGGGCCCCGGCGCCTGCGGCGACAGCGGCACGACGACCGCCCCGGCGCGCAGCGCGCCGAACAGGGCGACCACGAAGTCCACCGACGTCGGCAGCCGCAGCGCGACGCGGTCGCCGGGCTCGACGCCCGCGTCCGCCAGCCGCCTGGCCTGGGCCTGCGCGGCCGCCTCGACCTGGCGGTACGTCAGTCCGCGCCCGGTGCCCGTCTCCTGCACGGCCGGGTGGTCCGGCCACGTGGCCGCGGCCCGCGTGAGCAGCCCGCCGACCCCCGCCTGCGTCCCCTCTGGAGCACTCACCCGCGGTCCACCTCTCCTCGCCCGGACCAAACCGTTGCAAGTCTGTCATTCGGAGCGACGTCATGGGTGCTGACCGCGAGCGTCGCGTTTCTGCAACCCCGGAGCCACTACCTACTTCGCGGTAACTACACGTATGCTGCACTGCGTCGTGGGGTGTTGTTGATCACCGCCATGACCGGAGAGAGGGAGTCGCCGTGACGAACTTGCCTGCCCACGAGGTCGTGGGGCATGCGAGCCGGCAGGCCCCTGCTCGCCGGGGTTCCGGGGGTACCGTGGCCCACCACTGGGCCGAAGCCGCCGCCGGAGGTGCCGCCCGATGACCGTGCCGACCGCCGTGAGCCGCGGGCCCGTCTTCATGTTCGCCGAGCGCGTCTTCGGCCGCTCGACGTCCGTGCCGATGAGCAGGCAAGCGGTCGACGAGGAGCGCGCCGAGGCGGCCAAGGCCGAGGCCTGGGACCTGGTGCGCGCCGCGCAGGACGGCGACTCGTCCGCGTTCGGCCGGCTCTACGACCGCTACGTCGACGTCGTCTACCGGTACGTGCTCTTCCGGCTGGGCGACCGCGACCTGGCCGAGGACGTCACCAGCGAGACGTTCCTGCGCGCGCTGCGCCGGATCACGTCGGTGAGCTACCAGGGACGTGACGTCGGCGCCTGGTTCGTCACCATCGCCCGCAACCTCGTGCTCGACCACGTGAAGTCGAGCCGGTTCCGCCTCGAGGTCGTCACCGACGAGGTGACCGAACCGGGTTCGGCGCCCTTCAGCGTCGGGGCGAGCGTCCAGGCGGGTCCGGAGCAGGAGGCGATCAGCCGCGCGACCCGCACCGAGCTGCTGCGCTGCGTCGCCGAACTGGGCGATGACCAGCGGGAATGCATCATCCTGCGGTTCCTGCAGGGCCTGTCGGTGGCCGAGACGGCCGAGATCATGAACCGCAACGAGGGCGCGATCAAGGCGCTCCAGCACCGCGCGGTACGCCGTTTGGCACAACTTCTGCCCACCGGATTGCGCTGATCCCGCGAACTTTTCGGCCCGTCGACCGAAACCGGTAACCCTGACGCCTTCTGGATCGTTACTCCTGCCAGACCGGTGTCAGGACCGGCCAAGGCCCGAGATGGAGCAGCGCAGTGAGGTTTGCGCGTGAGCGAGCCGACGTAGAGCGGTTCGCGCGTGCCCTGGAGCCGTCCCCGGTACGCCGGGACGGCGAGTTCGCCGACGAGCTGGCTCTCGTCGGTGCGCTGCGCGAGCTCGGTGCGGCTGGGGCCCCGGACCTGGAGACCCGGCAGCGGATCCGCGCGGAGATCGCGGGCCGCTTGGAGACGGCGGCGGTCACCCCGCGTCGGAGGTGGCGGCCGCGGACCGCCGACCTGGTGGCCGCCGCGCTCTTCCTCTTCCTCGTCCTCTCCGGCCTGGCCCTGGTGCTCTCGCGCACCGCGTTGCCGGGCGACGCGCTGTACGGCGTCAAGCGGGCCGGCGAGTCGACGGCGCTGGGCCTGACGTTCGGTGACCAGGCGAAGGCGAACAAGCACCTCGAGTTCGCCACCAACCGCGTCACCGAGCTCGGCGAGCTCGCCGAGAAGGGCGCGAGCGAGGCCGCCTACCGGACGGCGTACGACGACTTCGCGACCGACCTCCGCGCCGGCGTCGCCCAGATGGCCGCGGTGGCGACCAGCGACAGCGGCGGCACGCAGGCACTGTCGGACGTCCGGCTGTGGGCGCGGAACCAGGCGGCGCGGCTCGCGGCTCAGCAGCCCGCCCTCCCCGCCGACGCGGCGACGGTGTTCGGCGACGTGCGCGACCTGCTCGGCAAGGTCCAGGAGCGCACGAGCGGGCTGGTCGAGCGGATGAACTGCTACCAGATCACCACCGGCACGTCCGACGACCTCGGCCCGCTCCCGGCGACCGGCGAGTGCACGCAGCGGCCGGCCCCCTCGTCCGGCGGCGAACCGACGTCGGCGTCGACCGCGCCCTCGGCGGAGAGCACCTCGCCGACGCCGACCGGCACCGAGCTGCCGCCGTCGGACGCGACCGCGACCCCGGGCTCGCCCCAGCCGACCGGCGGGGTGACGCCGCCGCCGGTGTACGGCCAGGTTCCGACGACCACGCAGCGGCCCCCGGTGACGTCGACCACGCAGCCGCCGCCGCTGATTTCGATCCCGCCGCTGCTCCCGGGTCTGCCGCCGATCGTGATCGGCTGAGGTCCGGGCCACACCTGCGACGGGCCGGTGGGCGGCTCGCTACGCTGTGCGAAGGACCGGGAGACGTGGCCGGACGTGGGCAGACGTGGAGGCGGTGTGCGTGTCAGCTTGGCGTGGCAGGGATAAGAGTCAGGAGCTGGAACGGCTCGCCACGATCGCGGGCGAGGCGTCGGCCGAGGCCGCCCACGCCCGCGTGGTCGCCGAGCCTCCCGCCCCGCCCGCGCCGCCGGACCTGACCGCGGCCGCGTTCTTCGACGTCGACAACACGATGATGATGGGCGCGTCGATCTTCTACTTCGCCCGCGGGCTCGCGGCGCGGAAGTTCTTCACGTCGTCGGACCTGGCCGGGTTCGTCTGGGGCCAGATCAAGTTCCGCCTCGGCGGCCGCGAGAACAAGGAAGACATCAAGACCCACCGCGAGCGGGCTCTGTCCTTTGTGGCCGGTCGCACGGTGGCGGAGCTGACGTCGATCAGCGAAGAGATCTACGACGAGCTGATGGCGGACAAGATCTGGTCCGGCACGCGCGCGCTCGCCCAGATGCACCTGGACGCGGGCCAGCGGGTCTGGCTGGTGACGGCGACCCCGATCGAGCTGGCGGCGATCATCTCGCGCCGCCTCGGGCTGACGGGCGCGTTGGGCACGGTGGCGGAAACCCGCGACGGCGTCTACACAGGACGCCTGGTGGGCGACCTCCTGCACGGCCGCGCGAAGGCGCACGCGGTGCGCGCGCTGGCGTCCCGCGAGGGCCTGAACCTCAAGCGCTGCACGGCTTATTCGGACTCCGCGAACGACATCCCGATGCTGTCGGCGGTGGGCACCGCGGTGGCGGTCAACCCGGACGGCGGCCTCCGTGACGTGGCCCGGGCGCGCGGCTGGGAGATCCGCGACTTCCGGACCGGCCGCAAGGCGGCGAAGATCGGCGTGCCGTCGGTGCTGGGCGCGGGCGCGCTGGCCGGCGCGGTGGCGGCCGGGATGGCCTACCGCCGCCGCTGACCGCCGGTTCCGGAGCGGCCAGCCGCTGTGCCGCGCGTCGTCCGTTCAATCACGCGTGTCGACTCGGGGCGACGACACGGAGCGGTCAGCCGCGGAAGATCGACTTCCGCTGCGAAAGGCGCTGGTACAGCGTCTGCTGGATCGACTCGCGCACCTGGTCCGTCAGCTGGAACACCAGCATCGGGTCGTCCACCGCCTCCGGGCCGTACGAGTCCGTCGCGATCGGCTCGCCGAACTCGATGGTCCACTTCGTCGGCAGCGGGATCGCGCCCAGCGCGCCGAACAGCGGGAAGAGCGGCGTCACCGGGAAGTACGGCAGCCCGAACATGCGCGCCAGGATCTTGATGTCGCCCAGCTTCGGGTAGATCTCCTCCGCGCCGATCACCGACACCGGGATGATCGGGACACCCGCGCGCAGCGCCGCGGACACGAAGCCGCCGCGGCCGAAGCGCTGCAGCTTGTAGCGCGACGAGAACGGCTTTCCGACGCCCTTGAAGCCTTCCGGCCACACGCCGACCAGCTCACCGTTGCCCAGGAGGCGTTCCGCGTCCGCGTTGCAGGCCAGCGTCTGGCCGGACTTGCGGGCGAACGAGCCCACCAGCGGCAGCTGGAACACCAGGTCGGCGCCAAGGCCGCGCAGGTGCCGGCCGCCGGTTTCGTCGTGGACCGCCACCGCCGTCATCAGCGAGTCCAGCGGCACCGTGCCCGAATGGTTCGACACGAGGAGCGCGCCGCCCGACGCCGGGAGGTTCTCGACACCGAACGTGTCGACGCGGAACCACTTCTTGTACAGCGCGCGCAGCGGCGGCAGGAAGACCGCGTCGGTCAGCTCGGCGTCGAACCCGAACTCGTCGACCGTGTAGTCGCCGGTCAGCCGGTCGCGGATGAAGCCGAGCGCCGAGCGAGCGGCGGCCGAAAGGGGTTCTTCGGGGGCCGGCTGGTCCGCGCCGGGGAAGGCGACCACCGGCGCGTCGCGGGCGGCTTCGTCCTCACGGAGATCGCGTTCCGCGGTCAGAGCGTCCGGTTTCTCCCGGCCCGGTCCGTGCAGGGGGATGACCTGCGCCTCGGCACCGCCCACCGTTCCCGCCTCGCTTCCCAAGTCGTCGAAGTCGTGCGGCCTGCTCATCGGCTCTGCCCCGTCGCCGCGGCGACGAGCACCTTGCCGGCCAGGCCCGCCAGCTTGCCGCCGTCGAGCACCGGCCGGAGCCCGCGTCCCACGATGTAGTCGTCGAACGCCTCACGCGTGGTCCACCGCGGGGTGTACCCGAACTCGGTCTTCAGCTTGGTGATGTCGACGACCCGGCCGAAGTTCAGCAACCGGACCTGGTCGGCGGAGAAGTCGACCACGCGGGCGCCGCGCAGCACTTTCCCGACCGACGGCACCACCGTCCGCGGCATCGGCAGCTCGACCCGGCCCGCTCGCCGGATCGCCTGCGAAAGGGTGAGTACCCCTTCGGAGCCGACGTTGAACACGCCGGGTTTGTCGTTCAGGGACGCGCGTTCCAGCACCGCCAGCGCGTCCGAAGAGTGCAGCAGCTGGATGCGGGCGTCGTAACCGAAAACGGTCGGCACGACCGGGAGCGCGAAGTAGCGCGAAAGGACAGTGTCGGTCGACGGCCCGATGATGTTGGCGAAGCGGAACAGCGTCGTGGTGATGTCGGGACGGCGCCGGACCAGGCCGCGCACGTACCCCTCCATCTCGACGGCGTCCTTCGCGTACCCGCTGGACGACGTCGGGATCAGCTCGGAGTCCTCGGTGAACACCGCCTGCGAGCGCGCGCCGGCGCCGTACACCGCCGCCGTCGACTTGACCACCAGCTTGCGGACCAGCGGCGAGCGCTGGCACGCGGCCAGCAGCCGCATGGTGCCGATGACGTTGACTTCCTTGATGGCGGTGCGGCGCCCGGGGCCGGCCGGGTGCGCGGTGCACGACGCGTGCACGACCGTGTCGACCTTCGCGGTGCTGATCACCTTGGCGATCAAGGGGTTCCGGATGTCCGCGCGGACGAATTCCGCGTGGCCCATGCGCTGCAGGACCGTCTTGTCCGGGGCGACCGTGTCGACACCGATGACCCGCTCGAAGTCGGGGTTGTTGCCCAGCCGGGCGAGGAGTTTCCCGCCCAGTTCGCCGGCGACTCCGGTGACGAGCACGATGTTCGACGGCATGCGACTCCCTGCGGCGTAGGGCGTGGTGGGGGTGGACGATCACCCGAAGTGCGCGGGCCTGCACTCACTGGAAGCATCGCGCGGACACCCTTGAGATGTTACCGCTCTTCAGTGGTAGCTCAGGGGTGTCTTACGTGCTATTAACCGCTATCCCCCGTAAAGCGACGAACGCCTCACTCGAACGGGGGGCATCGGCCCACCACATGGACGTGGCCCGTCCAGAGACTGGACGGGCCACGGCTACGCGCGGGTCGATCTACTTGCCGGCCTTACGACGCTGGACGCGCGTACGGCGAAGCAGCTTGCGGTGCTTCTTCTTCGACATGCGCTTGCGGCGCTTCTTGATCACAGAGCCCATGGGCGCTCCTTAGGTCGTCGTCGGTCACGCTGCCCGGCGCAGCGTCCAACGGGTGGAGCGCACAGGCACGAGCGGTTTTCCAGGTTACCCGTCACCCGGGGCGGGCCGGTCGGCGGGCACGTTGTAGCTCTGCCACGGCGTGCCCGTCACCGGATTCAGCCCACGTCGTAATACGCACCCTGGAGGTACTCGTGCACTGCTTTCTCCGGCACCCGGAACGACTTGCCGACCCTGACGGCGGGCAGCTCACCCGAGTGCACGAGACGGTAGACGGTCATCTTGGAGACCCGCATCAGCGTGGCCACCTCGGCGACCGTCAGGAACTGGACCTGCCCGACAGCCGGCAGATCCTCCTTCTTGTTCGGCGACATGTTTACCGCGTCCTTCGACACGCGTCGCGCCACGAGGCTTCCCCACCTGTGGTACCGACACGCACGTGCTCTATCGAGAGTAGCGGGACTGGTGGGACTAATGCGACGCCTGTCACCGAGATGGGCTCCAACCAGCGCTAACGCACGGGCACCCGCGCGTGCAAGACCTCCGCAATCGCCCATTACGGCGAAATCGGGCGCTCGGTACCCGGCTCGAGCGGCAGCCGGAGGGCGCGAACCGTGAACGAGATGGCGTGGTACCAGCCGCAGACGAGCAGGACGTCGAGCGCGCCGTCGTCGCCCACGGCGGCCACGAGGTCCGCCCACGCCGCGTCCGACAGGTCCGAGGTCGCCCGCAGCTCGTCGACGGCCGCGAGCACCGCGCGGTCGTCCGGGGACCAGCAGGCGTCGGCCGGGCCGCCGCTGCCCAGCGAGCGGACCTGCTCGTCGTCGAAGCCGGCCTTGGCCGCGAAGGCCGCGATGTGGACGCCCCATTCGTAGTCGGCGCCGCACAGCGCGGTCGTGCGGTCGATGACCAGCTCGCGCTGCCGGACGGTCAGCGCCGACTGCCGCGAGAAGTAGTAGCGGCCCCAGTCCGCGACCCCGCGGGCCAGGTCAGGACGTCGCGCCCAGACCCGGAACAACCGAAGGGGCGGCCCGAGCCGCTCCAGGACGTCCGCGGTGTCGGCGTCGAACGGCGGTTCCAGCGGCACGATCCGTGCCTGCTTCGAATTCAGAGGCATGCCGGGCACGCTAACATCGGCGCTTCGGAAAGGAAAGCACGATGACACCACTGCCCGGCCGTCCCGTGCGCGGGTCGTCGACCGGCCGCCCGGTGATGGCGCTGCTCGACCTGCTCGGCCGCCGCTGGACCCTGCGGATCCTCTGGGAGCTGCGCGACGACGCGAAACCGACGTTCCGCGAGCTGCAGCAGCGCTGCGACGGCGTTTCGTCGAGCGTCCTGGCCACGCGGCTGCGCGAACTGGGCGAAGCGGACTTGGCCGACCACGCCGGCGACGGTTACACCCTCACCGAGCAGGGCCGGTCCCTGTTCGAGACGCTGGTGCGGCTGGACGCGTGGGCCGCGGAGTGGCGGCCCCGTCAGCCTTCGTGAGCTTTGCCCAGCTCCTCGGACCGGTCCTTCGCCGCCTCGATGGCGGCCAGCAGCGCCGCCCGGACGCCGTGCTTCTCCAGCTCGCGGATGGCGTTGATGGTCGTGCCGGCCGGCGACGTGACGGCCTCGCGCAGCAGCACCGGGTGCTCGTCCGACTCGGCCAGCATCTTCGCCGCGCCGACGGCCGACTGGATGATCAGCTGCCCGGCGAGCGCCCGCGGCAGGCCGAGCAGGATGCCGGCGTCGATCATGGCTTCGACCAGGTAGAAGAAGTACGCCGGGCCGGACCCGGAGAGCGCCGTGACCGCGTCCTGCTGCCCCTCCGGCACCTCGACGACCTTGCCGACGTGCGAAAGCAGGTCGCGCACGAGGTCGAGGTGGCCGGCGGACGCCCAGCGGCCCGCCGACATCGCGCTCATGGCCTCGTTGACCAGCATCGGCGTGTTCGGCATGACCCGCACCACGGGGACGCCCTCGGCCAGCCGTCGCTCGTAAAGCGAGGTCGGCAGCCCGGCGCACAGCGACACGACCAGCGACGAAGGGCTCAGCAGCGGCGCAAGCTCATCGAGCACGGGGTCGATGTCCTGCGGCTTGACGGCGACGACCAGGACATCAGCCTGCTTGGCGGCTTCCTCGACCTCGACCCCGCGAACGCCGTAGCGCGCGGTCAGCTCCTCGACGCGCGCCGGGTACCGCTCGGTGAAGAGCAGGTCGCCCGGCTCGTGACCGCCGTGCAGCAGCCCCGAGAGCAACGCCTCGCCGATCTTTCCCGCACCCAGCACCGCGATGACCGTCATGCGCTAAAGCGTGCCAAACGCGCCTCAGCGGCCCGGGGCCGGGCTGCCTGGGTGACATCGCCACCGCGACCGCAGGACCCGAGCCCGCGCGCAGTCGCCCGGGGCCGGGCTGCCGAGCCTGGCAACGCTGATTCCTCCGCGAGTCGGCAGCAGTGTCGCGCCGCGACCGCGGCATCCAAGCCGACCGGCGCCAAGGTCAGCCACTCGGCGCCACGGCGAGTCCGGCCGGCGGCGAATCGAGCGCCCGCCCCGGGGCCCAGCGCACCCGCGCTCAGCCACCGAGCCGGCGCGAGCCGAGCTGCCGGACCTGGCAACGCCCGCTCCTCCGCGAGCCGGCGGTGTCCCCCAGCGCCACCGCGGCGTCCGACCCGCGCTCAGCCGCCCGGAGCGGGGGCCAGACCGAGCTGCCGGGCCTGGCAACGCCCGCTCCTCCGCGAGCCGGCGGTGTCGCCCAGCGCGACCGCTGCACCCGAACCCGCGCTCAGCCGCCCGGAGCCGGGGCCAGACCGAGCTGCCGGGCCTGGCACACCAGCCGCCCCTGGGAGTCCACCACCGTTGCGTCCGAGTCGAACCAGGACTCGTGGACCGACCTCGACTCCACCACCACCCGCAGCCAGCCCGGGGCCGGGCGGGTGCGGAGCAGGGCCGTCAGCTGGACCGTCGGGGCCCAGCCGATCCTCCCCAGGTTCATCACCACCGGCGGGTTCACGTCGGACGCCAGCAGCGTGAAGTACGGGTCGATCAAGCCGTGACGCGGCCGGACCCACAGCCGCATCCGGGGTGGCTCGCCCGTGCGCCCCGCGAGGTAGCCCGCCGTTGCCGGGTCCAGGCGGACCTCGCAGCCCTTGGCCAGGTTGAACGGGCCCTCGGTGCTCTCCGCCATCGCGAGCGCGCCCGGGGACGGCTCGGCGGGCATCGACGGCACGTCCGTCCACTCCGGGCGCCGCATCGGCAGCCGACCGGTCGTCACGCGCGCCTCGACGCAGCTGCGGCCGCGCTGCTCCAGCCGGACCTCGACGACCGTCGCGCGGCGGCCGACCTTGCGGACGTCCGTGCGCAGCAGCACCGGGCCGAGCGCGGGCGCGTGCAGGAACTCGGCGCTCACGACGAGCGGCTCCGCGTGCGGCTCACCCCGCTCGTGCAGCGCGGCGATCGCCGCCTTGGCCAGCAGGGCCAGCAGGAAACCCCCGTGCGGGTGCGAGCCGATGGCCCATTCCGCACGCAGCACCGCGGTGAAGGTGCCGTCCCCCAGCGACCGCGCCGCACTCGCCGTGTCGAAGGACACGGCGGTGCCGTCCGTTCCGCTCACGAACGCGCCGTACCAATGGAGGAATCCGGAGAGGTGACGATCAACGAGCGCGACGGTTTCACAGTCGGGACTTTACGTGTTCGGTCCCGGTAAATGGACCCGGGAGTAGTCGTGTCCGTGCCCGAAGTGCGCAATTACTGCCCTAGGTGGAAACGCGCGAACAGCAATGCCTCCGCCAGATCACGGACCCGCTGTGCGCCGGTGACGGCGTGCCTGGTGTTGATCTCCAGCACGATCTGGCCGGCGAAACCGCTGCTGACCAGCTTCTCCAGCAGTTCGGCGCAGGGCTGGCCGCCGCGACCGGGTACCAGGTGTTCGTCCTTCGGGAGGCCGGTGCCGTCCGCCAGATGGACGTGCGAGAGGCCTTCGCCCATGCGCTGCGCCAGGGCCAGAGCGTCCATCCGGGCTGCCGCTGTGTGGGACAGGTCGAGCGTGTAGTGCCGGAAACCGACGTCCGTCGGGTCGATCGACGGCCGGAACGCGGAGACCCGTGAATTCTTCGAACCACCCGGTGGGCGCACCTTGAACATGTTCTCGACGGCGATTTCGATGCCACTGGACTCCTCCAGCTCGTCGACGAGATCACCGAACGCGTCGCCGTACCGCCGTTGCCACCGGAATGGCGGATGGACGACGACGGTCCGCGCGCCGAGCTCGGCCGCGGCCTCCACGGACATCCGCAGCCGCACCACGGGATCGGGCGACCAGATCCGCTGGGTGATCAGCAGCGACGGCGAGTGGATGGACAGCACGGGCACCCCGGTCCGGCGCGACCACCGCCGCAGGGCGCTGACGTCCTGGCTGACCGGGTCGGCCCAGACCATGACCTCGACGCCGTCGTACCCGAGCTCGGCCGCGAGCTCGAAGGCGGTCCCGGCCTTGAGGGGCCACACGGACGCCGTGCTGAGCCCGACGGGGACCGGCTTCTCGTCTGTCACGCGCGCCATCCTGCCCGCTCACCGCGGGTGCGCGGAATCGCCGGGCCGGAAGGGGGACGCGCGTCTCACCGCGCGTCCCGCCCGGTCAGCGGCCGACGAGCAGCAGTGCCGCCGGGGACACCGTCACCACCAGGCCGACCAGCACCGCCAGCACCGTGGTCTGCAGGTCCTCGGCGCGGCGGATCTTCCGCACGATCCAGACCAGCGCGACCACCACCAGCAGCGCCGCCACCAGCGCGGCCGCCGGGATGTTCACCCACAGCCAGTTGAAGCCCAGCCACACCGCCGCGCCGCCGACGACACCCATCGCCAGCTGGCCGGCCAGCGCCAGCCACGCCTTGCCGGGCGACGTCGCGGGCTCCGGCTCGCCGGCCGGCTCGGGCGCGTCGTCGTACTCGTCGTCCTCGTAGCCTTCGCCCTGCTCGTAGCCGTAGTCGTCCTGCTCGAAGTCCGGGCCGTCCGCCGGGTAGCCGTCGGCGAACTCGCGCTCGTAGGGCTCGAGGTCGTCCGGGATCGGCGTCCGCGCGGCGCGGTCGCCGGGCGCGAACGGCATCGGCGGCGGGTATGTGCCGGTCGGCGGTCCCGCGTCGTAGGCGGCCTGGTAGCCGCTGCTTTCCGGGGCGAAGCCCTCGGGCTCGAAGTCGTCGTCGGGGTAGCCGTCGGCCGAGGCGTCGGTGGGCACCACCGGCATGACGCCGATCTCGGTGTCCTCCAGCTGCTCCTTCTGCCGGCGCTTGCGCCAGTTCGCGAGCCCGCCCGGTGACGACGGCGGCTGGTCGGCCGCGTCGGGCTTCTTCCCCGGCGCCGGCGGGAGCGGCGGCGGCCCACCGGCCACCGCGTCGAACTGCTCGGTGTACGCCTCCTGCTGCGGCTGCGGACGGCGCGCCGGTCCCCGGCGCGGACGCCCGGGCGCGGCCGGCGGCGGCGCGAAGGTCCCGCTGGCCATCGGGCCCGGCGGGACGTCGACCTCGGCGTCCGGGGTGCCGTTGAGACCGTCGAGCCGGGCCGACAGCGGCCCGCTGGGCGGCGGGGGCGTCGGCAACTGCTGCGAGGGCTGCGGCGGCGTCGGCAACTGCTGCGAAGCCTGCGGGGGCGGGCGGCGCCGGACCGGCGGGACGGCCCCGCGGGTCTCCTCGGCCACCGGCGGCGGGGTCGGCAGCTGCTGGGACGGCTGCGGGGGCGGCGGCTGACGCCGTGGCGCGCGCGGCGGCACCGGCAGCTGCGCCGACTCCTGCGGGCTCGGGTACTGCCCCGACGGCGGCGGCGCGGACGGCGGGCTCGCGAACTGCCCCGATTCCTGGGGCGGCCGGGCGTACTGGCCCGACGGCTGCGGCGGCGCCGGGGGACGCGCGTACTGACCGGACTCGCCGCCGCCGGGAGCGGGACGGGCCGGGGGCTGCTGGACCGGCCGCGGCAGCGGCTGGGAGTCCTGCGGGACCGCACGGGGTGCGGGCGGCGGCGGGGACGGCGGCTCGGCGCGGCGCCGGCCGGCGGGCCGGTTCGGCGGCGGAGGCGTGCCCTCGCCGGCGACCCGGTCGATGATCGCCTGCGGGCCGGTGTCGGTCACACCCGGCACACCAGGACGCCGGTGGGAGCCGGTGGCACCGGGCGGGGCGTCCGGGGTGGCGGGCTCGTCGTCGTCATCGGCCGCGCGCCGCCGGCGACGGCGGTTGCCGCCGTCGACCTGGGCACCGTGCTGGGCGAGCAGCTCAGCCACGGTCTTCTGCGGCTGGCCGTCTCCGGTCTGGTCCGTCATACCTGGCAATCCCCTGCGCGCTCCGGGTCCTCGGCACTCGGCGAAGCCATATCCGACGGCCCGCCGGCGGCGCCGCGCGCGCTGTACGCCGACCTCTGCATGTCCGTCACCTCTCCACCGTGCCCGTTATCCGTTCGGGAAGTCCAGTCGCCTGCTTTCACCGGTCCTCCTGTGCGCCGAAGCGCGCCACGAGAGCGGCTCCAGTTTCATCCGCGCCGGTGGAATGGTCCAGCCGCCGCAGGATGACACCTTCTCGCAGAGCCCACGGGCAGATCTCGAGTTCCGGCAATCCGAGCGCCCGCATCGTGGCCTGCGCGACGAGCGCGCCGGCCACCAGCTGGTGCGACCGGCTCGAGCTGACGCCCTCGAGCTGGGCGAGGTCGGCCGACGGCATCCGCGAGATGAACGCCAGGAGCTGGCGCAATGCGGTGTCCGTGAGCGTACGTCGGACGCGCGGGCCGGCCGCCGAGGGGGCGGCGCCGGTCAGCCGGGCGAGCGACCGGAACGTCTTCGACGTCGCCACGACACGATCGGGTTCACCCCATTTGGTGACCTTGCGCGCGAGCTCGGTGAGCTGGTCGTCCAGCCACGCCGAGGTCGCGACGAGCTCGGAGCGCGTCGGCGGGTCGTGCTTGAAGCGGGTGCGCGTGGTGCGGCCCGCGCCCAGCGGCAGCGACTCGGCCAGGACGGGCTCTTCGTCGCGGCCCATCGCGATCTCCAGCGAGCCGCCGCCGATGTCGAGCACGAGCAGCTGGCCGGCCGACCAGCCGTACCACCGGCGGACGGCGAGGAAGGTGAGCCGGGCTTCGTCGGTACCGGAGAGGACCCGCAGCTCGACGCCGGTGCGGTCGGCCACGCGGGCGAGCACCTTGGCGGAGTTCTTCGCCTCGCGGACCGCGGAGGTGGCGAAGGCCATGACCTCTTCGCAGCCGAGCCGGACGGCGGCTTCCTTGGCGGACTCGACGGCGGTCACGAGGTCGTCGGCGCCGGCCTTGCTGAGCTCGCCGCCGGGGGTGAGCTGCTCGGCCAGGCGGAGCACGGACTTTTCGGAATGCATCGGGGTCGGGTGGGCGCCACGGTGGGCGTCGACCACGAGCAGGTGGACGGTGTTGGAACCGACGTCGAGTACCCCTAGGCGCACGGGGGTCCAGGGTACCGGGCCCAGCGCCAGGTCTCGAACTTGTAACCAACAACACTCGGTGTGGTACCGCCCCGGCGCGCCTGCGCGAGAGCGGTACCACCCGAAACGGGACTTACGTCTCGAACTTGTAGCCCAGGCCCCGGACCGTCACCAGGTGCCGCGGCGAGCCCGGGTCCGGTTCGATCTTCGACCGCAGCCGCTTCACGTGGACGTCGAGCGTCTTCGTGTCGCCGACGTAGTCCGCGCCCCACACCCGGTCGATCAGCTGGCCGCGCGTGAGCACCCGGCCGACGTTGCGGAGCAGGTACTCCAGCAGGTCGAACTCCTTGAGCGGCAGCGACACCTCGGCGCCGTCCACCGTGACCACGTGGCGCTCGACATCCATCCGCACCGGGCCCGCCGACAGCACCAGCGGGGCCAGCTCGCCTTCGGCGCCCGGCTCGCCGCCGCGCCGCAGCACCGCCCGCACGCGCGCGATGAGCTCACGGGCCGAGTACGGCTTCGTGACGTAGTCGTCCGCGCCCAGTTCCAGGCCGACGACCTTGTCGATCTCGCTGTCACGCGCGGTCACCATGATCACCGGCACGGCCGAGCGCTGCCGCAGCTGTTTGCAGACGTCGGTGCCGCTCATCCCCGGCAGCATGAGGTCGAGCAGCACGATGTCGGCGCCGTTGCGGTCGAACTCCTCCAGCGCGGCCTGGCCGGTGCCGGCCACGGCCGCGGTGAACCCTTCCTTGCGCAGCAGGAAGGCGAGGGGGTCGGCGAACGACTCCTCGTCCTCGACGATGAGAACCCTGGTCACAGGTTTCCTCCATGATCTGGGCTGTCCTGCCCGGTAACCACGAGCCTCGGGGTGCGCTCGGGGGTCTTCTCCTGCCGTGGTGCCGGCGAGGTCTTGGTCGCCCGCGCCGGCTCGGGAGCCGGCTCCGGGCTGACGTGCGCGGGGATGCGCAGCGTGAACGTCGAGCCGGTGCCCGCGCGGCTCCACAGCCCGACCGAGCCCCCGTGGTTGGCCGCGACGTGCTTGACGATCGCCAGGCCCAGGCCGGTGCCGCCGGTGGCGCGCGAGCGGGCCTTGTCGGCGCGGTAGAAGCGCTCGAACACCCGGGTCTGCTCGTCCTCCGGGATGCCGATGCCGCGGTCGGTGACGGCGACCTCGACCATCCCGTCGGCGAGCCGGCGCGAGATCGACACCGGGCTGCCGGCCGGCGAGTACGCGACGGCGTTCTCCAGCAGGTTCGACAGCGCGGTGACCAGCAGCGTCCGGTCGCCTTCGATGAGCAGGCCGCTGGGGGTGTCGGTGGTGATCCGGATGTCGGCCGACTCGGCCGAGAGCGTCGTCCGGCCGAGTGCCTCGCGCACGACCGCGTCGACCTCGACGACGTTGAGGTCCGGCAGCCGTTCGGCGCCCTGCAGCCGCGAAAGCGCGATCAGCTCGGTGACGAGCTGGCCGAGCCGGGTGGACTCGCGCAGGATCTTGCCGCCGAAGCGGCGGACCTCCTCGACGTCCTCGGCGGCGTCGAGCACGGCCTCGGTGAGCAGCGCGATCGCGCCGACCGGGGTCTTGAGCTCGTGGCTGACGTTGGCGACGAAGTCGCGGCGCACGGCCTCCAGCCGGATGGCCTCGGAGTGGTCGACCGCCTCGACGACGGTGAAGCCGTCGCCGAGCGGCCGGACCTGGCCGAGCACCGCCTCCGGCTGGCGGCCGCGCGCTTCGAGGGGCGAGAGGTCGATCTCCATCGGCTCGTCGGTCTCGACGACCTGCTCGGCGGCCCTGCGGGCCCGCGCGTCGGCCTGGTTGACCTTCACCAGGCCCAGCTCGTACGCACGCGGGTTGTGCAGCACCATGTCGCCGAACTTGTTGAGCACGACGACGCCGTTGTGGGACGACCGGACCAGCCGTTCGAGGAGCTCCGCGATGGTCGGCCCCGGCGGCCGGGCCTCTTCGCGCCGGGTCCGGGCCCGCGCGACGAGGTAGCCGACCACCGCACCGGCCACCAGTGTCCCGATGGCCAGTGCGAGGGAAACAGGCGTGGTCACAGGCCGATCGTAAGCTGAGAAGTGGCCCTTCGGCCTAGCGTTGTCCGCCTTGTCGTGAGCACCGCGACACCTGGCGAAGACTTGTTCGCCGGTGCTTCAGGCGGCGTTCACCCGATCGATTCCGCGGCGAGACATTCCGGGTGAATCACGCGTCGCCGTCGAGAGTCTTCAAATCGTCGTCCGTGAGCTTCAACGCGGCCGCGGCGACGTTCTGTTCGAGGTGGGCGACATCGCCGGTGCCCGGGATGGCGAGCACGTGCGGTCCTTGGTGGAGGGTCCACGCGAGCCGCACCTGGGCCGGGGTGGCGGCGTGGCGGCGCGCGACCTCGGCGACGCGGGCGTCCTCGCCCGTCCCGCTCGCGACGGCGAAGAACGGCACGAAGGCGATCCCGCGCTCGGCGCACATCCGGACGATCTCGTCGTCCTCGCGCCGCGCGGTGAGGCCGTACTGGTTCTGGACGCAGACGACCGGCGCGATCTCGAGCGCCTCCGTCAGGTGGTGCGGTGCGACGTTGGAGATGCCCAGCTCGCGGATGAGGCCCTGCTCGCGCAGCTCGGCGAGCGCGCCGAAGCCGTCCGCGAGCGAGCCCTCCCCGCGGTCGAGGCCCTCGCCGATCCGGTAGTTGGCGACGTCGAGGTGCTCGAGGCCCAGCTCGCGCAGGTTCTCTTCGACCTGGGCGCGCAGCTGGTCCGGCCGGGCGGTGTAGAACGCGCCGGTGAAGGCTCGGCCCGGGCCGACCTTGGTGGTGATCGTCAGGTCGTCGTACGGCGCGAGGGCCCGGTTGATCAGCTCGTTCGCCGAACGCGGGCCGGCGAAGTAGAAGACGGCGGTGTCGATGTGGTTCACGCCGAGCTCGACGGCGCGGCGGAGCACGGCGATCGACGTCTCGCGGTCGCGGACGCCGCCGTCCGAAGTGGACATCAGGCGCATGGCGCCGAAGCCGAGCCGGTTGACTTCGAAGGAGCCGAGCTTCCAGGTGCCCGCCGCGGCGGCGGGGAGGGTGTTCGTGGTCATGGCTCCAGCCTTCCCACCTGGCCGGGAAGCCGCCGGGAATGGCAGTTTGCTGCCACACTGGAATGCGTGGAGAGAGTCAGTGACGTCGTCGTGGTGCGGGGTGAAGCGGAGCTGTTCGAGCGGACCGCCCACCTGTTCGCGGCCGCGACGGAGGTTTCGTGCGCGGCCCGCGACCTGCACACGTGGTCGGTGGCGCACCCGACCGCGCCCGAGCGGGAGCAGGCGGTGCGGGACACGAACGTGCGCAAGATGTACCTGCCCGGCGTGCTGTTCGACCCGGCGCTGGCCGAGCACCTGCGGTTCATGGCCACGCACGGCGCGCGCATCCGGATCACCGAGCGCGAGGTCAACGAAACGATCCTGCTCGACCGACGGATCGCGATCGTGGCGGGCGACAACGTCGGTGGCGTCCGCAGCTACACGGTCGTCAGCAGCCCGGACCTGGTCCAGGGCATCCAGTCGCTGTTCGAGGCGGCCTGGGCCGGCGCCACCGACCTCGAGTCCTACCAGGCCCGGTTCACCGAGCTGGGCGCGCGCGAAATCCTCGTGCAGCTGGCGTCCGGCTGCAAGGACGAGACGGCGGCCCGCGCACTCGGTGTCGGCCTGCGGACCTACCGCCGGCGGGTGGCGGAGCTGATGGAGATCCTCGGCGCGTCTTCGCGGTTCCAGGCCGGGGCACGGGCCCGCGAGGCCGGCCTCCTGTGAAACTCGCGCTGCTGGGACTGCTCCTGGCGACGTCCGCGTGCACGGTCACCGGCACGGCCGCGCCGATCCCGGAGAACCTCGCCCTGGTCGACGGGCACGGGACGAGCGCCGCCCTCGACTCGGTGAAGACGGTCGCCGAGGCGGTGTTCAGCTACGACTCCGCGAACCCGGCGGCGTTCGACCAGACCGTCGCGGCGAACGTCACGGGAGCGGCGAAGGACCAGCTCGCGGCGTGGTTCGGCCCGATCAGGAAGAGCTCCCAGGCGGTGCACCAGGTCACGCAGGTGCGGACGGCGGCCGCGGTGGAGTTCACCGGCGACCGGGTCCGCGAACTGGCCGTGCTCGCCCAGGACAGCGGCCCCTCGGAGGGGCGGCGCACGGTCTTGCTCACCGCGGTCCGGGAAAGCGAGCGCTGGCGGCTCTCCGACATCACGGTGGACCCGGCCCTGCCGGCTCCCGCGCCGCAGCCGGACGACGGCAGCCCGGGCGGGAGGCGCGACGCGGCGCTGGCCGGGGCCCGCACGATCGCGGGTGCCCTGTTCACGGCCGACAGCGCCGACCCGGAGGGCTGGTACGCGCGGGCCGAGGCCGTCACCACCGATCAGCTGCTGAACGGCTACCGCGCGAAGAAGGCGACCTACATCGACTCGGTCCGCCGGAGCGGCACGAAGGTCACCCTGGGGGCGAACCCGGTGGCCGGGGTGCTCGCGATCAACGACGCCGGGGCGGTCGTGCTGTTCTTCACGACGCTGCAGGTGACCGACTCGGCCGGGAAGGTGACCGGCAGGCCCTTCACGGCCGAGCTCGACGTCGTCCGTGAAGGGTCCGTGTGGAAGGCGACCGGCGTCCGGCCGGTCATCGGGCCCTGAGTCAGCGACCCTGGTTCGCGACCGCGGCCGCGGCTTCCTTGGCGGCCTCGGGGTCGAGGTACTCGCCACCGGCCTTGACCGGCTTCAGGTCGGCCGTGAGGTCGTAGCGCAGCGGGATGCCGGTCGGGATGTTCAGGCCGGCGATGTCGGCGTCGGAGATCCCGTCGAGGTGCTTCACGAGCGCGCGCAGCGAGTTGCCGTGCGCGGCGACCAGGACGGTCTTGCCCGCGCGCAGGTCCGGCACGATCTCGGACTCCCAGTACGGCAGCAGCCGCTCGACGACGTCCTTGAGGCACTCGGTCAGCGGCGCCTTGTCGCCGAGGTTCGCGTAGCGGGGGTCGTCCGCCTGGCTCCACTCGTCCTTCGGGTCGATCGGCGGCGGCGGGGTGTCGTACGAGCGGCGCCAGAGCATGAACTGCTCTTCGCCGAACTCGGCCAGGGTCTGCTTCTTGTCCTTGCCCTGCAGCGCGCCGTAGTGGCGCTCGTTGAGGCGCCAGTCGCGCTTGACCGGGATCCAGTGCCGGTCGGCGGCGTCCAGCGCGATGTTCGCGGTGGAGATCGCCCGGCGCAGCAGCGAGGTGTGCACCACGTCCGGCAGCAGGCCGGCGTCGGACAGCAGCTGCCCGCCCTGGCGGGCTTCGCCCTCGCCCTGCTCCGACAGCGGCACGTCCACCCAGCCGGTGAACAGGTTTTCCGCGTTCCACGTGCTCTGCCCGTGGCGGAGCAGCACCAACGTCCCGAGTTCAGCCATGGACTCAGCCTGCCATGACGGACCACGGCGCTCACTGGTGACCTCGCGTCCTACGCAGAGTGCGTTACCCCGGAGTAACACCTCACCCTTCAACAAGTCCAAGTGCCAACAACGCGCAAAATCCGGGCATCAGACTGCACACCGTTATCGTCTCGATCAAAGTTCACTCGAACGGACTAGTGAGTAGTCTTGTGATTACAGGTCGAGATCTGACAGGTTGACTTACGTCCCGAGCGGCCGGATTCCACGCACTCCCCGGCCGGTTTCGGGCTTCGACCGCGGCTCGTCTCCCCCCTGCCGAGCCGCGGCCCGCCGGCCCCGTTGACACCCCCCTCGTCACCGGGTCCTGATCGGCGGGAACTTCAGCGGGGCGGCTCGAGATCGCGACTCCCCCCTCCCTCGAGCCGTCCCGCCTGCCCGCTCACACCTCCGTGTGCACCGGCTCCGGCTTCACCGGACGGCGACGGCGGTTCAGCCGCCAGCCCAGCCACCCGAGCGGCACCACGATCAGCAGGAACGGCGCGATCGCCCCCAGCACGGTCAGCAGGCCGCCGCCGAAGGTCAGGAACGCGTCCCAGCCGCCGGCCAGCCCGCCCAGGAACCCGCTGCGGTCCTCGGTGACCGGCGCCGGCGCCGCCACGCTGCGGATGCTCATCGCCACGGTCGCCATCGCGACGCTGCCCGCGAGGGAGTTCCGCTGCTGTTCGAGGGATTCGAGCGCCGACTCGCGGCTCGTCAGCTCGCTTTCGATCGACGTGATGTCCGACACGGACGTCGCCTGCGAGAGCAGCGCGCGGATCCGCTCGACCGACTTCCGCTGCGTCGCCAGCCGCGCTTCGACGTCGACGACCTGCTCGGTCACGTCCTGGGTGTTCAGCTCCCGCTTCACCAGGCTCGAGCCCAGGTGCGAAAGCTGGTCGAGCACGGGGTCGAGCCGCTCCGCGGGCACCGCCAGCGACAGCGTCGCCGTGTCCTCGCCGGTGCTCTCCTGCCCGGTGTAGCCACCCGCGCCCTGCGCGATCCCGCGGGCCTGCGCGACGACGTCGACGACCTTGGTGGCCGTCAGCTCCAGCCGGGCACTGCGCGAAAGCTTGCGGTCGGTGGCCCCGGCCTGCGGCGGGGTGACCTTCGAGTTCTGTTCGGCCTTGCCGTTGCCGCCGGTGCCCTGCTGGGGCGCGGCGGGCACCCGGGCCGGGCCCGCGCTGTCCGCCGTGGACGCCCCGTTCCCCGCCGACGAGCAGCCGGCCAGCACGAACGCCACCGCGGTAGCCGCCAGCGCCGCTCTCCATCGAGTCCGCATCATGGGTCTCCCTCCAGTTTCGACTGGCGGTGAGACGGATGTCCGGTTCAGGGCCGTTGCACGGCCCGGGTCACGACTCGGTCAAGCCCGGTTCGTGCGGCTTCGCCGGCGCGACGAGGTGCTTGAACGCCTGCAGGTTGGCCAGCGACTCGCCGCGGGAGACGCGCCAGTCCCACTCGCGCTTGATCGACGTCGCGAAGCCGATCTCCAGCAGCGTGTTGAAGTCGCCGTCGGCGGCTTCGAGGACCTGGCCGAGGACCTTGTCGAGCTCCTCGGCGGACATCGTGTCCTTGCCGAACCGGCCGACCAGGTAGATGTCACCCAGACTGTCCACTGTGTAGTGCACGCCGTAGAGCTTCGCGTTGCGCTGCAACAGGAACCGGTAGACGTCCTCATGGGACTCATCGGGACGGCGGCAGACGAAGGCCTCCACCGAAAACGCGTGGTCGCCGTCGACGAGCCACGCGTTCGTCTGCAGCTTCTTCGTACCCGGCAACGTGACGAAGTACTTTCCCGGACCGCGCTTGTCGTACTCGAGCTCCGAAGAGTCCAAAGTAGACTGGATCAGCTCGTCCAGGCTCACACCGCCACCTCCGCGCGCAGGTCCAGCGCGTGCCGGAAAGCGCTGGTGGCCTGAGCATAGATGTCCAGGAGGGCGTCCGTCGTGCGGCGCCAGGAGAACCGCCCCGCGTGCACGACGGCGTTCGCGCCGAGCTCGGCGCGGCGGTCCGGGCGCAGGGCGACGGCGGCCAGCGCGTCCGCCCACTCCTCGGCGCCGTGCCCGGGAACCAGCAGCCCGGAGACCCCGTGCGGCACCGCCACCGGCAGCCCGCCGACCTCCGCCGCGACCACCGGCGTCCCGCAGGCCTGCGCCTCCAGCGCGACCAGGCCGAACGACTCGTTGTAGCTGGGCACCGCGACGACGTCGGCGGCGCGGAAGACCCGGGCGAGCGCTTCCCCCGGCTGCGGCGGCAGGAACCGGACCTGCCGCTCGATGCCCAGCGACACGGCCAGCTCGCGCAGGGCCTGCGGCTGCTCCAGCCCGGTGCCCGACGGCCCGCCGACGATCAGCACGACCAGGCGAGCGGCCAGCTCGGGACGTCGGCGCAGCATCGCGGCCGCAGCGTGCAGCAGCACGTCCGGCGCCTTGAGCGGCTGGATCCGGCCGGCGAACGCCAGCACGACGTCGTCGTCGGCCAGGCCCAGCTCGGCCCGCGCGACGGCCTGGGAACCCGGCGTGAAGCGTTCGAGGTCGACCCCCGGCGGCACGGCGTGCACCGCGTGCGGCTCGGCGTCGTAGAGGTCGACGAGCTGCCGTGCCTCGACCGCGGTGTTGGCGACCAGCCGGTCGGCCTCGGCGACCACCTGCTCCTCGCCGATGACGCGGACGCGCGACTCGGGGCGGTCACCCTCGGCGAGCGCGGCGTTCTTCACCTTCGCCAGCGTGTGCGCGGTGTGCACCAGCGGCACCGACCAGCGGTCGCGCGCCAGCCAGCCGACCTGGCCCGAGAGCCAGTAGTGCGAGTGGATGAGGTCGTAGTACCCGGGCTCGTGGAAGGCCTCGGTGCGCAGCACGCCGGAGGTGAACGCGCACAGCTGCGCGGGCAGCTCGTCGCGGCTCAGCGGCTCGAACGGACCGGCCTGCACGTGGCGGACGGTCACGCCGGGCGCGAGCTCGGCCACCGGCGGCTGGTCCGACGCCGTCGCGCGGGTGAACACCTCGACCTCGACGCCCTGGCGGGCCATCTCGACCGCCGTCTGGCTGACGTAGACGTTCAACCCGCCCGCGTCGCCGGTCCCCGGCTGCTCGAGTGGCGAGGTGTGCACGGACAGCACCGCGACCCGGCGCGGCGCAGCACGGAACCCCGGGATGGAGCTGGTCACCTGGTCGTCTCCCGCGTTACGTCAGCATTCCTCGGCGAACTGCCGGAGTACCGCGTCGAACTCGTCCGCGGACTCGGCGAAGGGCGCATGCCCCCCGTCAAGGAACCAACGCCCGGTGGCACCCGGAATCTTCCCGATCGTGTGCTCCGCCGTCGACGGGTCGATCACGCGGTCGTGCGAGCCGTGCACGACGAGGGTCGGTTTGTCGACCGCGACCAGGACTTCTTCACTGCCGATGTCGCGCCGGAACAGGGCCGCGCGGACCGACGGGGGAACGCTCAATGAGGCGCCAAGCAGGGCCTGGACCTGTGCTCCGGGCACCGGGCCGCCGGCCATGTCGCGGCAGAACTCGGTGAGCGCCGGGACCGCGATGTCCGGATCGTCCGAAAGCATCGCCCGCATGTGCTCGCGCATCAGCGGGCCGACGCGCCCGCCCGCGCGGTCGCGGCCGATCTCGGTGATCGCGCCGACGAGCACGATCCCGCGCAGGCGTGCGGTGCCGTGCACCCGGATGTGGTCGGCGAGCACCAGGCCGCCGTAGGACCAGGCGACGACGATCGCGTCCGGTCCGGCGAAGTCGAGCACCGCGGCGAGGTCGTCGGCCCAGGCGACGGGGTCGTCGTAGCCCGAGGCCGGGACGTCGGACGCGCCGTGGCCGCGCAGGTCCATCGCGACCAGCCGGAACCGCTCGGTCAGCGCCGGGTCGGCGAGCTGCGCGGCCCAGCAGCCTGCCGACTGCGCCCAGCCGTGCACGAAGACGATCGGCCTGCTGTTCTCCGCGCCCTCGACCCGCAGGCCGAGCCGGACCCCGCCGTACCCGACGACCTCGGTGCGCACGGGTTACTTCGCTCCCAGCCCTTGCCAGGCCGCCCAGCTGTAGTTCCAGTCCTTGACGTCCGAGGCCATCGGCGCGCCCAGCTTCGAGCCGGTGATCTCGACCGGGTCGCCGACCAGCGCGGAGTCGAAGAAGTCCTTGGCGTCGGCCTCGAGCAGGTTGACGCAGCCGTGGGAGTTGTTGGTCTTCCCGATGTTGGCCGCGTTGTCCTGGTTCTCGTGGATGTACTCGCCGTGGTTGGAGAAGCGGCACGCCCACTTCTTGTTGACGTTCGTGTAGCCGTAGCGGGCGTTGTCGAACACCGCCGTCGGCTCCTTGCTCATGACGATGTAGGTGCCGTTCGGCGTGTTGCGGTCGACCTCGGCGTCCAGCCCGTTCGCGCACGGGTAGCTCTTGTACTGCGAGCCGCCGCGGTAGACGTGCATCTGGTGCTCGGGGGTGTTGACCTTGACCACCTGGTTGCGGCCGATCTTGAACTTCGTGGTGACGTCGGCCTTGCCGTACGCGCCGCCACCCAGCTCGACGCCGTACAGCTTCGCCTCGACGCTCACGGTGATGTTCTGCGGCCAGTACTCCTTCGGCCGGTAGTCGACCTGGCTGTCCGACAGCCAGCCCCAGGCGCCTTCGACGTTCTTGTCCGTCTTCACCGACAGGGCCTTCTCGACGGCCGCGCGGTCCTTGACCGGCGACTGGAACTTGACGCTGATCGGCATGGCCACGCCGACCTGCTGGTTGTCGGCCGGGTTGAGCGTGGCGCGGACCTGCTTGGCCGGGGTGACCGTGCTGAAGGTGCCGGTGAGCTCGACCGGCTTGCCGTCGGTGCCGGTGGCCTTGGCCGCGTAGGTGTAGGTCTTGCCGTAGCCGAGCGGCTCGGAGCTGGTCCAGGTGAGCCCGTCCGGCGCGGTGTCGCCCTTGACGGCCTTGCCGCCATCGGCGGTCACCTTGCACTCGGTGAGCTTGCCGTCGGCGACCTTGATGGTGACCGGCTTGAGGACGGCGGCGTCCTTGGTGTTGACGGCGGGCTCGGCTGTGATCTTCGCCACCGGCTGCGCGCCGCCCTCACCGTCGGCGCCCGCGGCGCCGGTGGGCAGCGCGGTGCCGTCGTTCGTGCTCGAACACGCCGCGGCGACCAGGGCGGCCCCCGCCGCCAGAGCGGCCTTGAAGACCATTCGCCGTTCGATCACCGAAACCTCCTGAGTTTCCCCCACCGACCAGCGGGTCCACGCCCTTAGCGCTGGTTACCCGCCCGACGTTACCTCCCGAAAGGTAAAGACCATCCGATCAGGTGGACGCCACACATGTCGACAAAGACGTCTCATACACGTCCAGGTTGCCCGGTTCGGCTCAAATGACGCAGTTGATCAAGAGCGGTTCGGGGTGCAGCCGGACGCCGAACCGCGCGAAAACGCCGTCGCGGACCTCCCTGGCCAGCCCCAGCAGGTCTTCGGTCGTCGCCTCGCCGCGGTTGGTCAGCGCGAGGGTGTGCTTGGTCGACAGCGAGACGCGGTTCCCCGGCCCGGGGTAACCCTTCGCGAAGCCGGCGCGCTCGATCAGCCAGGCCGCGGACAGCTTGACGCCGCCCTCGGCCGGGTACTGCGGGGCCTCGGCGCCGACGCTGTCGGTGATGCGCCGCAGCACCGCTTCCGCCTCGGCCGACGGGACGATCGGGTTGGTGAAGAACGAGCCCGCGCTCCACGTGTCGTGGTCGTCCGGGTCGAGCACCATGCCCTTGCCGCGACGCAGCTTCAGCACGGCTTCGCGCGCGTCGGCCGCCGGGACGCGCGAGCCGATCTCGACGCCGAGGGTGCGCGCCAGCTCGGCGTAGCGGATGGGCGCGGAGAGGCCGTCCTCGCGGATTTCGAAGCGGACCGAGAGGACGACGCCGGAGTCGGTGCCCTTGAGGACGCTGGTGCGGTAGGCGAAGCCGAGCTCGTCCGCCTTGAGCGTGCGCACTTCCCGCGTCCGCCGGTCGTACAGCTCCACCGAGACGATCGACTCGGCGACTTCGCAGCCGTACGCGCCGACGTTCTGGATCGGCGTCGCGCCGACGCTGCCCGGGATCCCGGAGAGGCATTCGAGCCCGCCGAGGCCCGCTTCGACGAGCCCGGCGACGAACGCGTCCCAGTTCTGGCCGGCCTCGACCTCCACGACGTCGCCGTCCTGGCGCCAGCCGGTGTTCGCGACCTCGATCAGCGTGCCGTCGAACCCCGCGTCGCCGACCACCAGGTTGGAGCCGCCGCCGAGCAGCAGGGCCGGCTCGCCCGCCGCGTCGGCCTCGCGGACCGCCGCGACGAGGTCTTCGCTGGTCACGGCGCTGACGAACCGGCGGGCCGGGCCGCCGAGGCGCAGCGTGGTGTACGCGGAGAGCTTCGGGAGTGCGGGAGTTCGGGCGGTGTCCACGCGTCTGACGGTACTGTCCGGCTCATGGGATCCCGGATCGAGCACCGCGCTGAGTTCTCCGCCGACGTCGCCGCGACGTACGCGGCGGTCGCCGGCGAAGACGCGCTGCGCGCGCGGCTCGAGCAGCTCGGCGGGCACAGCGCGGCGCTGCTGTCGTACGAGGTCTCCGGCACGGACCTGCGGTACGAGCTGCGGCAGGGGATCAGCGCGGACAAGCTGCCGCAGGCGGTGCGGACGCTGCATAAGGGCGACCTGCTGGTGACCCGCACGCAGACCTGGCGCGTGAGCAACGACGGCACCGGCCACCAGGGCAACGCGACCGTCGAGGTCGGCGGCGTCCCGGGTGAGATCACCGCGCGGACGGCGTTGCTGGCCAACGGCGGCAAGACGGTGCTGCGGATCAGCGGCGAGGTGACGGTCCGGATCCCGCTGTTCGGCGGGAAGCTGGAGAGCGTCATCGCCGAGCAGGTCACGAAGCTGCTGGAACACGAGGCCGAATTCACGGCGAAGTGGCTCACCGAACCAAACTGAGCCCGGTCGGCGCCCCGACCCGCGGCACGACCAACCCGAACCGCCTCCGCCGGGTGGACCGGTGGATCGCTTCCGCGCCGCCCACGACCCGGTTGCTGCGCGCGGCCCCGGACCCGCTGGTCGTCGACCTCGGGTACGGCGCGTCCCCGGTGACGACGGTCGAGCTGGCCAGGTGGGTGCGGCGCGTCCGGCCGGACGTCCGGGTGCTGGGTCTGGAGCTGGATCCCGCTCGGGTGGCTGCCGCTTTGCCCGCCGCGTCGCCGCCGCTGCTGGATTTCCGCCGCGGCGGGTTCGAGCTGGCCGGGACGCGGCCGGTGCTGGTCCGGGCGTTCAACGTGCTGCGGCAGTACGCGGAGGACGAGGTCGCGGGCGCGTGGGAGCTGGTGCTGGCGTCGATGGCCCCGGGCGGCCTCCTGGTCGAGGGCACGTGCGACGAGATCGGCCGGCTGTCGACGTGGGTGCTGGTGACTTCGTCCGGCCCGGTCTCGCTGACGCTGTCGATGCGGCTGGCCGGGCTCGAGAAGCCGTCGACGATCGCCGAGCGGCTGCCGAAGGCGCTGATCCACCGGAACGTCCCGGGCGAGCGGGTCCACGCGCTGCTGTCGGCATTGGACGCCTGCTGGGCGACGGCCGCGCCACAGCAGGCGTTCGGCGTCCGGTCACGCTGGCTGGAGACGGTCCGGCTGCTGGCGGCGAGGGGCTGGCCGGTGTCGGGACCGCCTTCGCGGGTCCGGCTCGGCGAGCTGACGGTCCCCTGGGCCGCGGTCGCCCCGGCCTGAAGCGAACGTTCATCGAGCCACCCCCGCTGCGTCACCCCGAAGTGACCTGCGGTGATCACCATTGAGCCGTGGAACTGCTGGCGCACGTCACCGAACTGCTGCGCGACGCCTTGGGCTCGCCGTGGCTGTGGGTGCTCGTCTTCGCCGTGTCCGGGTTGGACGCGCTGCTGCCGTTCATGCCCAGTGAGACGACCGTCGTCACCGTCGCCGTGCTGCTCGGGCCGGATCTCGCGGACCTGACGCTGCTCGCCGCCGTCGCGGCCGGTGGGGCGTGGGCGGGCGACTGCCTCGGGTACGCCGTCGGACGGGCCGCCGGGCCGCGGGCGATCGCGCGGCTGCAGCGCGGGGCGGACGGGCGCCGGCGCTACGAATGGGCGCGTGACCAGGTGCGGCGCAACGGCGGGTTGCTGATCATCGCCGCGCGGTACCTGCCCGGCGGACGCGTCGCCAGCGCGCTCGCGAACGGCAGCCTCGGGTATCCCCTGCGCCGGTTCGTGCCGCTCGACCTCGCCGGCGCGGCGATCTGGGCGGTCTACAGCGTGCTGATCGGCCTCGCCGGCGGAGCCGCCTTCGCCGACGAGCCGGTGAAGGGCCTGTTGCTGTCCTTCAGCCTCGGCCTCGGTTTGGTGGTCGCGATCGAGGCCGGGCGACGGCTACGGTCGGCCCATGCGGGAAGCGATCGACATCCACGCGGACGCCCTGAAGCGGGCGGCGCTGACGGCGGGCCCGGCGGCCCGGGTGCCGAACTGTCCGAAGTGGACTGTGCATGACCTGGTGGGGCACATCGCCTTCGTGCACTGCTTCGCCGTGGGCCTGGCGGTGAACCGGCCCGCGAAGCCGGCACCCCCGACGGGCTGGGAAGACCTGCTGGGGTGGTGGGACGGCCAGCGCCTGGCCCTGCGCGAAGCCCTCGGACGCGACCCGGAATCCCCGGCGTACTCGCCGTACCCGGGCTTCGACGTGACGGTCGGCGACTGGACCCGCCGGATGGCGCACGAGACGGCGATCCACCGCCTCGACGCGGAATCGGCGCTCGACGACGTCCCGCCGACGCGGTTCGGCCCCGGCTTCGCCAACGACGGCATCGACGAGTTCCTGACCTACCTCACCCCGCGCCTCGGCAAGAAAGCCGACGTCCGCGTCACGACGCCGGAGCGCACGTGGACCTTGGGCGCACCGGGCGCCGAAGTCGACGGCGCCGCCGACGACGTCTACCGGGCGCTGTGGGGCCGTCCGCACGCCGCGTCCGTCACGGGCGACCTCACACCACTGGCGGCACCCTGACCACCCGCGGGGGACAATGCTCCGCGTGACCGCTCCCGAACGCCGCTACGTCATCACCTTCGGCTGCCCCGACCGCACCGGCATCATCGCCCGGATCTCCGGGTTCCTCGCCGAGCACGGCGGCTGGATCGTCGAAGCGGCCTACCACACCGACCCGGACACGGGCTGGTTCTTCACGCGCCAGGTCGTCCGGGCCGACTCACTGCCGTTCGACGCCGCCGAGCTGCGCGCCCGCTTCGGCGAGGTGGCCGCGGACCTGTCGGCGGAGTCGAGCTGGCAGGTGAGCGACACCGGTGAGCGGCGCCGCGCGGTGGTGCTGGTCTCGAAGGCCGGGCACTGCCTGTACGACCTGCTCGGCCGCGTCGCGTCCGGCGAGCTCGACGTCGACATCGCCGCGGTGATCGGCAACCACGAGTCGCTCGCCGACATCACCCGCGCGCACGGGATCCCGTTCCACCACGTGCCGTTCCCGGCCGGGGGCAAGGAAGCGGCGTTCGAAGAGGTCCGCAAGCTGGTCGACGAGCACGAGCCGCACGCGGTGGTGCTGGCCCGGTTCATGCAGATCCTGCCCGCGGACCTGTGCCGCGACTGGGCCGGCCGGGCGATCAACATCCACCACAGCTTCCTGCCGTCGTTCATCGGCGCGAAGCCGTACCACCAGGCGCACACGCGCGGGGTGAAGCTGGTCGGCGCGACGTGCCACTACGTGACGGCGGACCTCGACGCGGGCCCGATCATCGACCAGGACGTCATCCGCGTCGACCACGGCGACTCGGTCGAGGACATGGTCCGCAAGGGCCGCGACATCGAGAAGGTCACGCTGGCCCGCGGCCTGCGCTGGCACCTGGAGAACCGGGTGCTGGTGCACGGCAACCGGACAGTGGTGTTCTGACGCGGTTGCCGTGCCCCGGGATCACGCCCCGATGGTCGAGGCGTCGATGACGAAGCGGTAGCGCACGTCGGAGTTCTCGACGCGCTCGTAGGCGTCGTTGACCTTGTCGGCCGAGATCGTCTCGATCTCCGCGCCGATGCCGTGCTCGGCGCAGAAGTCCAGCATCTCCTGCGTCTCGGCGATGCCGCCGATCATCGAGCCGGCCAGCACCTTGTTGCCGCCCAGCAGCGAGAAAGCGTTGTACGACAGCGGTTCGCCGGGCGCGCCGACGTTCACCATCGCGCCGCCGACCTTCAGCAGGCCGAGGTAGGCGTCGATCGGCAGCTTGGCCGACACGGTGTTGAGGATGACGTCGAAGGTCCCGCGCAGGACGTCGAACGTCGCCTCGTCGCTGGTCGCGTAGTAGTGCTGCGCGCCGAGCTTGAGGCCGTCTTCCTGCTTCTTGAGGCTCTGGCTCAGCACGGTCACCTCGGCGCCCATCGCGGCGGCGATCTTGACGCCCATGTGCCCGAGCCCGCCGAGACCGATCACGGCGACCTTCTTGCCCGGCCCGGCGCCCCAGTGGTGCAGCGGCGAGTAGGTGGTGATGCCCGCGCACAGCAGCGGCGCGGCGATGTCGAGGCTGATGCCTTCGGGGATGCGGCAGACGAAGGCGTCCTTCACGACGATCTGGTTGCTGTAGCCGCCGTAGGTGTTCTCACCGTCGAAGCCGACGCCGTTGTACGTCTGGACGTTGCCCTTGACGCAGAACTGCTCGGTGCCGGCCTTGCAGTACTCGCACTCGCCGCAGGAGTCGACCATGCAGCCGACGCCGACGCGGTCGCCGACCTGGTACTTCGTGACGTTCGCGCCGACCGCGGCGACGACACCGGCGATCTCGTGGCCCGGGACCATCGGGAAGATCGCCTGGCCCCAGTCCTCCTTGGCCTGGTGGATGTCGCTGTGGCAGATGCCGGCGTAGGCGATGTCGATCAGGACGTCGTCCGCGCGCAGGTCACGGCGCTCGATCGTGGTCGGCGCGAGCGGCGCACCCGGCGCCGGTGCGGCAATGGCGTGCGTGGTGGTGCTCATGGAACCCTCCAGGTTCAAGTACCGTTGGTCCTCGTAAGAGGTCTCTTACATGTCTACGTAAGAGGGGTCTTACATATTTCGAGCGAGAGATGTGATCCAGGTCATGGGCGGCAAGTACCACCACGGCGATCTGCGGGCCGAGCTCGTGCGCGTCTCGCTGGACCTCATCGCCGAGCAGGGCCTCGAGGGCTTCTCGGTGGCGAAGGTCGCGAAGCTCGCGAACGTGAGCCCCGGCGCGCCCTACCGGCACTTCCCGGACCGCGGGAGCCTGCTGGCCGAGGTCGCCTGCCACATCGCCTGCCAGCTCGCCGAGCGCGTCGCCGAAGCGGCCGGCGCGTACGAGGACCCGGTGGACGCACTGGCCGCGGCCGCCGGCGCCTACACGCGTTACCTCATCGAGCGCCGGGCCGGGATGAACGTCCTCTACGCCGACGGCCTGCACGGCGAGGAACACACCCACCTGCACGAGCAGACCCGGCGGCTGACCGACGAGTTCCTCATGCGCTGCCTGGTCGTCGCCCCCGACCCGGCGACGGCGCTGGAGCTGATGGAGCAGCTGTTCACGCAGGCCCACGGCTACGGCACGTTCCAGCTCGACGGCGTCTTCGTGAAGCACGGCTACTCGGTGGACCTGGTCGTGAAGAAGTCGACCGAGGCCGCCCGCATCGCGATCGCGGGCCGGACTGTCGGTGGCACGCGCTAGCTTGGGTCCATGGGGATCACCGGCACACACATCGACACGCACGAGGCCCTGCGCGAGCTGCTGGGCGAACCGAAGCCGAGGACCAGGCAGAAGGTCCTCGCGCACATCGACGAGCACGCGCGGAACCTGATCGCGCACTCGCCGTTCGTGCTGCTCGCGACGTCGGCGCCGGACGGCAGCTGTGACGTCTCGCCCCGCGGCGACCCGGCCGGCTCGGTACTGGTGCTCGACGACCGGACGCTGGTGCTGGCCGACCGGCCGGGCAACAAGCTGATCGACAGCTTCCGCAACATCGTCGACAACCCGCACGCGGGCCTGTTGTTCCTGGTGCCGGGGATGAACGAGACGCTCAGGGTGAACGGCCGCGCGAAGCTGCTGTCGGACGCGCCGTTCTTCGACTCGCTCGCCGTGCGGGGGAAGCGGCCGAAGCTCGCGGTGGTCATCGAGGTCGAAGAGCTCTACATGCACTGCGCGAAGGCGTTCCTGCGGTCGTCGCTGTGGGACCCGGCGACGTGGCCGGACCGCACCACGCTGCCCTCGCTCGGCACGATCCTGCACGACCAGCTGTCGCTGTCGACCTCGGCCGAGGACCTGGACGCGGATCTCAACGAACGGTCGCTGAGCCAGCAATACTGAACCCATGCTGTGCGTGTTCGACGTCAACGAGACCCTGCTCGACCTCGGCGCCATGGACGACCTCGTCGGCGGTCCCGAGCTGCGGCGCGAGTGGTTCGGGCTGGCCATCCACACCGTCCTGACCGTGACGGCGACGGGTGGCTACCGCGACTTCGCCGGCATCGCGGGCGAAGCCGCCACCGAAGTCGCCGCCCGGCACGGGCGCGAGGTGGACCTCGCCGCGATCGGCGAACGACTGCGCGGTCTCCCCGCCCACCCGGACGCCGAGCCCGGCCTCACCAGGCTGCGCGAAGCCGGCCACGACGTCGTCGCGCTGACGAACTCGCCGCTCGCCACCGCCGAGGCGCAGCTGCGGAACTCGGGCCTGGCCACGCGCTTCGACCGGATCTTCTCGGCCGAGCAGGCCGGCCGGCTCAAGCCGGCGCCGGAGCCGTACCGGCAGGTCCTGGACGCCTACGCCGTCGAACCCGGCGACGCGGTCATGATCGCCGCCCACGACTGGGACATCGCGGGCGCGCAGGCGGCCGGGCTGCGGACGGCACTGCTCGCCCGCCCCGGCGTCCGCCCGCTGCCCGGCTCACCCGAGCCGACGTACACGATCTCGACGCTGACCGAACTGGCCGGCGTCCTCTAGTCCGCGATCCGGACCAGCATCTTGCCGGTGTTGGCCCCGGACAGCAGGCCCAGGAACGCCTCCGGCGCGTTGCGGATGCCGTCGACGAAGGTCTCGGAGTACTTGATCTCGCCGGACTTCACCAGCGGCGCGATCTCGGTGACGAACTGCTGCTGCAGGCCCCAGTGGTCGAGCACCAGCAGGCCGCGGATGGTGATGCGCTTGGCGATGATCTGCGCGAGGTTGCGCGGCGCCGGCGTCGGCTCGGTCGCGTTGTACTGCGAAATCATGCCGCAGACGGCGATCCGGCCGTGCAGGTTGATGGCGCTGATCGCGGCTTCGAGGTGCTCGCCGCCGACGTTGTCGAAGTAGACGTCGATGCCTTCGGGCGCCGCCTCGCGCAGCTGCTCGGCGACCGGACCGTCCTTGTAGTTGAACGCCGCGTCGAAACCGAGGTCTTCGACCAGGTGCCGCACCTTCTCCGCCGACCCCGCCGAGCCGATGACGCGCTTGGCGCCCTTCAGCTTCGCGAGCTGCCCGACGAGCGAGCCGACCGCGCCGGCCGCACCCGAGACGAACACCGTGTCACCCGGCTTGAACTCGGCCGACTCCAGCAGGCCCGCGTACGCGGTCAGGCCCGGCATGCCGAGCACGCCGAGGTACGTCGAGAGCGGGGCCGCGGCAGCGTCGACCTTGACGAACCGCTTGGCGTCGAGGACGGCGTGCGTGCGCCAGCCGGCCTGGTGCAGCACGTGGTCGCCGGGCTTCACATCGTCGACGTTCGACTCGACGACCTCGCCGACCGCCCCGCCGGACATGACCTCGCCGACCTCGAAGGGCGGCGCGTACGACTTGACGTCGCGCATGCGGCCGCGCATGGCCGGGTCGACGCTCATGACCAGGTTGCGCACCAGGATCTGCCCCTCACCCGGGGTGGGGATCTCGGTGTCGACGACGTCGAAGTTGTCGTGCGTCGGGACACCGTCCGGACGCGAAGCCAGCCGGATTTCGGTCGCCTGAGTGGGTGCGTTCACCGTCGAACTCCTCAAATCTCGAAGCGGGGCAGGCGCCCCGGATTCCATCGGGTAGAACCGGCTAACCGGGGCGCACATTCCGATTGTGACGCGCTACACGATCTCGGCGAGCTTCCCGAGGACGCCGTCGTAGATCTTCTTGAGCCCACCGGGCGCGAACGTCTTCTCGAAGAAGCCGCCGACGCCGCCGGCACCGTCCCACGACGTCTCGATCCGCACGACGCTGCGCTCGCCGGACTCGGCGACCGTCCACGTGGTGACCATGCTGGAGTTCGCGTCGGTCTCGACCAGCGTGCCGGGCTTCGGCTCGGTGACCGTGGCCTTGACGTCGCGCACGCGCTTGGACGTCGCCTGGAGCTTCCAGCCGGCCTTCGTCCCGGCGCCGACGCCGCCCTCGGTCACCTCGTAGTCGCGGTAGTGCTCGGTGAGCAGCTTCGGGCGCGTTTCGGCGTAGTCGGCGACGAGCGCGCGGACCTTGTCGGCCGGGGCGTCGATGGTGCGCTCCGCGGTGGCCGTGACCTTTCCCATTTCGCTCCTTAACCCGGGGTACCGATCGTGACCACAGTAGGCTGACGGTCATGACCGCCACCCCGGACACCACGCGAAAGCGCCGGTCGACGGTCGAGGTCAAGGAGTCGCTGCGCGACCTGCGCAACCAGCTTTCCCTGCTCAACCACCAGGTCAGCGCGCACCTGGCGCTCAAGGACGTCGACCTCGACTGCCTGGAGCTGATCTCGCGGCACGGCCCGCTGAGCCCGAGCGCCCTCGCCCGCCGCGCCGGACTGCACCCCGCGACGATGACCGGCATCCTCGACCGGCTCCAGAAGGGCGGCTGGATCGTCCGGGAGCGCGACCCCGAAGCGGCCGACCGGCGCGCGGTCGCCGTGCGCGCGGTCCGCGACCGCAACGCCGAGCTGTTCCGGCTGTACGCGGGGATGAACGCGGCGATGGACGAGCTCTGCGACGGCTACAGCGAAGAGGAGCTGGCGCTGATCGCCGGTTTCCTGCGGCGCGCGACGTCAGCGGGCAACACCGCGACGGGTGATCTGGCTAACGGCTGACCAGCGGTTCTTTGTGCTGTACTGCCAGACATGTGGCAGACGGGCGACGCGTACGAGGCCTACATCGGGCGGTGGAGCCGGCGCGTCGCGGAGACGTTCGTCCGGCAGCTCGGCGTCCCGGCGAGCCGCCGCTGGCTCGACGTCGGCTGCGGCACCGGCGCGCTGACCTCGGCGGTGCTGGCCGCGGCCGATCCCGTCGAGGTCGTGGGCGCCGACCCTTCCGAGGGATTCCTGGCGACCGCCCGTAGCCGCGTGACCGACCCGCGAGCGTCGTTCGAGGTCGCCGACGCGCGTGAACTGCCCTTCGCGGACGACAGCTTCGACGTGGTGGTGTCGGGCCTGGTGCTGAACTTCGTGCCCGACCCGGCGCGCGCGGCGGCGGAGATCGCCCGGGTGACGCGGGGCCCGGCCGCGGCGTACGTCTGGGACCTCTCGGAGGGCATGGAGCTGATCCGGCACTTCTGGGAGGCCGCCGCGGAGCTGGACCCGGCGAAGGTCGCCGAGCTGGACGAAGGCCGCCGGTTCACGCTGTGCCGGCCCGAGCCGCTGGGCCGGCTGTGGACGGAAGCGGGCTTCGGCGGCGTGTCCGTCGGCGAGATCAAGATCCCGACGGTGTTCACCGGCTTCGACGACTACTGGCAGCCGTTCCTCGGCGCGCAGGGCCCGGCGCCGGCGTACCTCGCGACGCTGCCGGAAGCCCGCCGCGACCAGGTGCGCGAGCTGCTGCGCAGCCGCCTGCCGACGAACCCGGACGGCTCGATCCCACTGTCGGCCCGGGCCTGGGTGGTCCAGGGAACGACGTAGGGCCGCCCCAGCGGAGCGGCCCTACGCGGATTCAGCTCAGAGACCGGCCTGCGACAGCCAGTCCTTCGCGACGTCGGCGGCCTTCTCGCCGTCCGAGTCGACTCGCTTGTTCAGGTCGCGCATGACGTCCGTGGTCAGCTTCGCGCTCACCGCGTTGACCGCGGTCGCGAAGTCGGCGCCGCGTTCGTCGAGCACCTTCTTGTTCACCGCCGGCACGACGTTCTCCGTCGGCACGATGTTCAGGTCGTCCTTGAGCACCGTGTAGTTCGAGTCGCCGGTCAGCGGGCTGACCGAGTCGACCGGGATCACCGTGACCGCGCCCGACTTCAGCTGCTCGACCCGCGGCCCGGCTTCCTGGACGGTCTGGAACGTCGCGTTCGTCAGCTTGTAGACGTCCTTGAAGCCCAGGAAGCACGGAAGGCGCTTTTCGCATTCCGGCGGCCCCGCCATGACGACCTTGTCGAGCTTCTTCAGGTCGCTGATGGACGCGATGCCCTTTTCCTTGGCCAGGTCGGACTTGATGATGTAGGTGTTCTTGTCCTCCGCCGCCGCGAAGTTCAGCAAGCCGACACCGCTGGGCTCGAACAGCTTGGCCAGCTGGTCGTGCTCCTCCTGTGCGGTCTTCCCGGCCTCCTTGCCGAAGCCGGTGGTGATCGCCGCACCCTGGTACTCCGGGATGAACTGCAGCTCACCCGACTTCAGCGACGGGTAGATCAGCTCCCGCGAACCGAGGTTCAGCTTGCGCGTCACCGGGTAGCCCTTGGCCTCCAGCGCCTGCGCGTAGATCTCGGCGAGGATCTGGCTGTCGGTGAAGTTGAAGGACGCGACGACGATCGGCGCCCCACCCTTGCCCTGCGCGGCGGGCTTGTCACCGCTGTCGCTGCCACCCCCACAGGCGGCCAAACCGAGCGTCGCCGCGACGGCCACCGCCACCACGGACGCGTTCCGGAACCAGCGCACGAATCCCACTCCCTCGTCACTCGAACAGACGAAAGGACCCTAGCTCCGCCCACCGACAAGCGCCCACATATTGGGAGAAAACCCCTCGAATTCCCAGACTTCGGAATGAGTCCCCACCAAACGGGGTAGGGTCGCCGGGTGCACGTGACCGCGGTGACCCCGCTGGCCGCCGACAGCGGGCCCCCGATCTTCCAATGGAAGTGGGTCGACCGCAACGCGGACGACATCGTCCAGCGCCTCGGCGAACACATCTCGCTCACCGCCGCCGCACTCGGCGTCGGGCTGGTCGTTTCGATCGCGCTGGCGGTGCTCTCGCTGCGGTACCGCTGGTCGTACCCGATCATCCTGGGCACGACCGGCGCGCTCTACGTGATCCCGAGCCTCGGCGCTTTCGCCGTGCTGGTGCCGTTCTTCGGGCTGACGTTCCTCACCGCGATGATCCCGCTCGCGACGTACACGCTGCTCATCCTGGTCCGCAACATCGTCACGGGCGTCGACCAGGTGCCGAACGAGGTCCGCGAGGCCGCGGTCGGCATGGGCTACACGCGCGGCAGGCTGCTCTGGCAGATCGAGCTGCCGCTCGCGCTGCCGGTGGTGATCGCGGGGCTGCGCGTCGCCGCGGTGACGACGATCGGCCTGGTCACGGTGACGTCGATGCTCGGCCTCGGCGGCCTGGGCTACTTCATCCGCGCGGGCATCCAGACGGCGACGCCCAACCCGACGGAGATCATCGTCGGCGTGGTGCTGTCGGTGGTCCTGGCGGTGATCGTGGATCTCCTGCTGTGGTTCAGCGAGCGCCTGCTGGCGCCGTGGTCGCGGAAGGTGCGGGCACGATGAGCTTCCTCGACCAGCTGAACGCGTGGCTCGCGGACCCCCACCGCTGGAGCTGGACGGACAAGGCCGGCATCCCGTACCGGACGCTGGAGCACCTCCGGTTTTCGTTGCTGGCGCTGGTGATCGCGGCGGTGCTGACGATCCCGGCGGCGCTGTGGCTGGCCCACTACCGCAAGGGCGCGTTCCTCGCGAGCAGCGCGGTGAACATCGGCCGCGCGATCCCCAGCTTCGGCCTGATCATCCTGTTCTGGTTCCTGGCCAGCCGCTGGGAGGTCGACACGACGTTCTGGCCGCTGCTGCTCGCGCTCGTCGCGCTGGCGATGCCGCCGCTGTTCACGAACACGTACGCGGGCGTGGTGTCCCTGGAGCAGGAAACGGTCGACGCGGCCCGCGGGACGGGCTACCGCGAGTGGCAGATCATGTTCCGCGTCGAGCTGCCGCTGGCGTCCCCGGTGCTGCTGGCCGGCGCGCGCGTGGCGTTCCTCCAGCTGATCGCGACGGTCGCGATCGGCGCGATCGTCAACGACGGCGGCGGACTGGGCCGCTACATCGTCGACGGCTTCGCCCTCGGCGCGTCGGGCTACGGCGAGATCTTCGCGGGCGGTCTGGCCGCGGTCGTCCTGGCCCTGGTGTGCGACGGCGCGTTCGCGCTGATCACCCGCTGGGCGACGCCACGGGGTCTGGCCCTGCAGAACGCCCGGCGCGAGTCGTAGGGAACCGCTAGAACGCGCCGAGCAGGATCAGCACCCCGAGCGCGACCAGCACCACCGGCAGCACGACGTGCCCCCACCGCGCGAGCACCCGCGCGACGGCCGGCCGGGTCGCGAGGAACCGTCCGGCGAGGCACCACAGGGCCAGGCCGACCAGGAAGACCACGGTGTAGCCGATCAGGCCGGCGGTCCCAGTCCCGCCCGCGCTCGCGGCGAAGGCGGGCACGTAGACACCGACGTTGTCCCCGCCGTTGGCGAAGCACACGAGGGCGATGCCGAGCACCCCGGCGGCCGGCGCGGGCTCGGCGTCGTCCTGGCGCCACGCCTGCCAGGCCGCCCGGATCCCGAGCAGCACCGGCAGCACGCCCAGCCAGCGGACGGCGCCGCCGGGCAGCAGCCCGGCACCGAGCGCACCCGCGACCGAGACGGCCAGGATCGCGCCGAAGCCGAGGAACTGCCCGGCCACGACCGTGCGCGCCTTGGCCCGCGCGAAGAAGACGGCGAGCAGCACCAGATCGTCGACGTTGGTCACGGCGAACATCGCCGCCGCGCGTCCGATCAGCCCGAAGTCCAAGCTCACTCCGGCGAATCGTCGAGGGCGTCCGCCCGGCAGGCCGCGATCAGCCGCTCCACCTCGGGCCCCAGCGGCCGGTCCGCCTCGACCGGGGGCACCACCGACCGCACCCACCCGTAGGCCGCACCCAAGCCCGGGACTCCGTCCGAAGCCAGGTACCGCGCCTGCGAACCGGTGACCAGCTCGCACGCCGTGATCGCGAAGAGGTGCGTCGCGGCCGCCCGGAGCTGCTCCCCCGCCGCCCACGCAAACGCTTGCACGTCCTCCTGACCGGCCGATGTGTCGATCGAGCCGAGCGTCGCGGGCGTCGCGAGCCGTCGCAGGGCGTGCAGCTCGCCGACGGCCCGCTTGTGCAGCGGCACCAATCCCGCGCGCGGACCGGGGTCCGTCGTGAGCTGGGCCGGGAGTCCGCTGAAGCGCTCGTCGAGCAGGCGGTGCATGCGCTGCACCGAAATCTCGCCGAGGTGGACCAGCGCCGCCGTCACCGCGTCCATGCGCAGGCCGAGGTCGACCGCGTGGTACGCCGTCCCCGGGATGAAGTCGCCCTCGACGAACGACGGCGAGTCGCCCGGCATCGTCCGCCAGCGCGCGACTGCCTCGTGCAGGTCGGTGTTGGCCCGGGAAGCGTGGGCCAGCGCGCGCGGCGCGACCCGCACCGACAGCGGCGCCTGGACGACCCCAGGGCGCACCGGACCCGCACCGACCATTCCGGTCAGGGCGGTCAGCAGCCGTCGGAGGTGGTCGTCGCCGCCCGCCATGACCGGGGAGAACACCTCGCGCGGCGCCCCGAGGACGTCGATCGCCATCGCCTCGGTGAGCGTCTGCAGCTGGATGAGCTGCCGCGCCTCGGCCCAGCCGCGCCGCGCGTGCATCACGGCCATCGGAGAACCCTGAAGCAGCGAAGCGCCTTCCTTGGGCCCCAGCACATACGGCTCGGCACCCCGGCGAGCGAGCGCGTCCGCCGCCGGGGTCTCGACGCCGTCTTCGAGCACCGTGCCGATGCCGAGGAACGTCTGGAAAGCGTGCGACAGCGGGATAATCTCGCCCGAGCTGCCGAGGCCGCCGCGCGGGACCGCCGGGGTGAAGCCGTCGTTCAGGCGGTCGACGAGGAACCGCACCAGTTCCGCGCTCACCCCGGACCACGGCTGCAGGAAGTCGCGCAGCCGCTCGACGAGCAGCGCGCGGACGTCCGCCGGTGGCAGCCACGGCGGCCCGCCGACCGCGCGGCCGATCAGCAGGTTGCGCTGGTGCTCCGCCTGCTGCCGCGCGTCGAGCGCCACACCCGCCAGGCGGCCCATCCCGGTGTTGACGCCGTAGACCGGTTCCTCGCGCTTTTCCAGCGCTGTCAACAGCTCGTTCCGGCGCTGTGTCAGGGCTTCTACCAGCGCTTTGTCCAGAACCAGCCGTTCACCGTCGGCGAACCCGCTTCCGTCGATGATCATCGGTACGGCAGCATGGTGCCGACGCCGGAAGCCTCGGCACGGGCCAGGATTATGTTCGCCACCGCGACGTCCGTTGTGGACAGTCCGCGGTGCCAGAACAGGATCCGCTCGGCGTCGTGCTCGCGGCCCGGCTTCTTCCCGGCCACGATGTCGCCGATCTCGGCGTGGACCCCGTCCGCGGTGAGGAGTCCGGCGTTGAGCTGCGGGCGCAGGGCGCCGAACCGCGGGTTGCCGGACTGCGATTCGCGCCAGTCGTCGACGACGACCTTGTCGACGTCGTCGAGCAGCGTGAGCTCCAGCGCGCTGATCGTGCCGTAGGGCACCAGGAAGGTGCCCGGCCGGAGGAACTCGCGACGCACGAGTGCCTCGGGCTCGACCAGCCGGGAGGCCTCGACCTGGATGTCCGCGCCGTCCAGGGTCTCCTCGGCCGTGGCGCAGACGCGGACGTCCTTGCCGAGCCGCTCGGACAGCCGCCGGCCGAAGTCCTCGCGGGACTCCGGGCGCTTGCTGGTCACGCGGATTTCGGCGAAGTCGAACAACGAGTCGAGGAGGACGACGTTCCACCAGGCGGTACCGCGAGCACCGATGTGCCCGAGCACCCGGGAGTCCGGGCGGGCCAGGTACTTCGCGCCGACGGCGGTCATCGCGCCGGTGCGGGCCTCGGTGATCATCGTGCCGTCGACGATGGCCCGCGGCATGCCCGTGTCCGGGTCGAGCAGCAGGATCAACGCCATTTCCGAAGGGAGGCCCCGTTCGAAGTTCCCGACGAAGTCACCGACGACCTTCACGCCACTGACCTGCTTCGCGGACAGGTGACCGCGAAGGATGTTGAAGTGGCCCTTGCCGCCGTTGTCCGGCACGAGGTGCGTGCGCGGCTCGAACACGACCTGGCCGCGGCCGTGGTCGGCGAGCACGTCCTCGACCGCGCCGACGATGTCCGCGTCCGTGACGCCGAGCGAGTCGATGTCGGCACCGGTCAGGTACCGGAGCCAGACGGACGTCACTTGGCGAGGTCCTCGATGACCTCGGCCCCGGGCAGCGAGGCCAGTGCGGCGCCGGAGATCAGCAGCTTGCTGCCGCGGATCCCGCTGCCGATGACGAGCTCGGGAGCGTCGGCGACCCGCTTGTCGATCAGGATCGGCCAGTCGGCGGGCAGGCCGACGGGCGTGATGCCGCCGTACTCCATCCCGGTCAGCGAGACGGCCTCGTCCATCGGCGCGAACGACGCCTTGCGGACGTCGAGCCGGCGCTTGATCACGCCGTTGACGTCGGCGCGGGTCGTCGCGAGCACGAGCGCGGCGGCGAAGCGGACTTCGCCCGCGCGCTTGCCGGCGACGACGACGCAGTTCGCGGACGCATCGAGCGGCGAACCGTACGTCTCGCAGAAGGCGGCGGTGTCGGCCAGCTCGGGATCGATCTCGGCGACGCCGACGGCGTCCGGGTCGGCCAGCGCGGCGAGCGCCTTGGCGACGGGATCGGCGAGCAGGTCGGTACGCGTGGGGGCGGGAACCACGGTGAGGCTCCCGGCAATCGTCCAGGTCACCCCGCCAGCCTAACTACCAGGTCGAGCCGCCGCGCTGGACTTCGATCAGCTTGGGGCGGACGTCCACGATGTAGACGAGGGCCGCGGCCATGGCCGGCACCCAGAAGATCATCCCCGGGCCCATCACGCTGAACAGCGCCATCGCGAGCGTCGCGCCGCCGGTGATCAGCATCCAGACGGGCTTGGTCTTGCGGTCGGCCGCGGAATAGGCGTCGGCACGCTGCAGGAGCGCGTGCACGAACGCGAAGAGCCCGACCAGCGCGCTGCCCCAGTGGACTACTTCGAGGATCCAGATGGCAACCAGCACAGCGACAGCTTACGGCAAACCGCCCGAACGACCCCGGCCCCGCCACCGGGGTGCGGTGGCGGGGCCGGGGTGTTCACGACGTTTTTACTTGTCGGCCTTGGGCTCGGTTACTTGTCGGCCTTGGGCGCGGCCGGCTTCTTCGCGGCGGCGCTGGTGGTCGTCCCGGTGGTGGTGCGGCGGGCCGGGGCGGCCGTCTTGGGGGCCGTCTTGTTCGCGACCTTGCGGCTCGCGGAACGGGTCTCGTGGGCGACGTCGTCACCCAGCTCCTCGATGGCCTCGGCGGCGTCGCCGGCGACCTCGGTCACCTTGCGGGCGGTCTTCTCGCCGACCGAGCGGGTGCGCTTGGTGAAGGTGCCCAGCACGCCGTCGACGCGCTCGCGGACCTCGCTGGTGACGCCCTCGACCTGGCCCTGCGCGGTGGCGACGGCCTCCTCGAGCTGCTCGATGGCCTTCTTGACCTGCGGCTGGGCGGAGAACTTGTCCCACGCCTGCTCGCCCGACTCGGCCAGCTTGTTGTACAGCTTGAGCGCGGCCTCGGTGTACTCGTCGATGACCTTGCGGAGCTCGGCCGGGTCCAGCTTCTCGCGGAGGCTCTCGACGTCGGTCGGCAGCTCCTGCAGGTTCTTGCGGGCGGTCTCGCTGCCCTTGGTCACGTTCTCGCGGGCCTTCGCCACGGCGTCGGTGACGGCCTGACCGGCCAGGTTGCCGGCGCCGAGCGCGGCGAGCAGCGGGGTGCGGACCTGGTCGAGGGCGGTGGTGACGGCCTTCTTGACGTCTTCGGTCTTGGGCGTGGTCATGGTTACTCCTTGGTGTTCGCGGCTGGAGTGGTGTCTGGGGTGTCCGAGGTGTCCGGTGCGGGAGACGACCCGGCGGCCGGCCGTGCCGCGGCGTTCTCCCGGCGGAAGGACTCGTAGACGTCGAGCAGGACCTGCTTCTGCCGTTCGGTCAGCTCGGCGTCGGCGCGAATCGCGTCGCCCACCGGACCACCCGTCGGCAGATCGAGGATCCCGGCTTGCACGTACAGCGCTTCGGCTGAGATGCGCAGGCCCTTGGCGATCTGCTGCAGGATCTCCGCGCTGGGTTTGCGCACCCCGCGCTCGATCTGGCTCAGGTACGGGTTGGACACGCCGGCGAGCTTCGACAGCTGGCGCAACGAGATCTTCGCGGTGTTGCGCTGCTGGCGGATGTACTCGCCGATGTCGGAAGCGATGTCCGCGACCTTCTCCATGGGACTTCCGGATCCTGATGTCCCACCGGTCTCTGCCATCCGGCCACCTCCTCGCGACCATTCCGACGGTACGCCCGAGTGCTAGCTATTGCAAGCACCCTGCTTGCAATAGTCGTTGTGGCGGTGCTCACCGCTAACGTGGTCGCATGACGCGCTCGGCCCGGCTGCGGCGGCGCCTCGTCGAGCACCTCCTCGACGAGGACGTCCTGCACGCGCCGGAATGGATCGCCGCCTTCCGCGCGGTGCCGCGCCACGTCTTCCTGCCGCGGTTCTTCGCGCCGGCGGGCGGGCTGTGGGCGGCGGTCGACCGGGACGACCCGGGCTGGCTCGAGACCGTCTACTCGCGCGACGTGCTGGTCACGCAGCTCGACGACGACCCGGACCGCTGGGAGCTCGCCCGGCGCACCGGACCGGTCGCGGGCACGCCGACGAGCTCGTCGAGCATGCCGTCGATCATGGCGATCATGCTCGAGGAGCTGCGGGTGCGGGACGGGCAGCGCGTGCTCGAGATCGGCACCGGCACCGGCTACAACGCCGCGCTGCTGAGCCACCGCTGCGGCGCCGGCCAGGTGTCCACAGTGGACATCGACCCGGTGCTCGTCGAGCAGGCGCGCGGACGGCTGGCCGCGGCGGGCTACCGGCCGGCGTGCGCGGAGGGCGACGGCGCGCTCGGATTCCCGGCCGGCACGCTGTTCGACCGGGTGCTGTGCACCGCTTCGGTTTCCTCGATCCCGCTCGCGTGGCTGGCGCAGACCACGCCGGGCGGACTGATCGTGACGACGCTGAACCGGCCGATCGGCGCCGGGCTGATCCGGCTCGTCGCCGGCGAAGACGGCACCGGGCAAGGCCACGTCCTCGCGCGCGACGGCCGCTTCATGCCGCTTCGCGCGCACCGGCTGGCGCAGGCCGACCCGCTGCCGATGCCGTCGCGGGACGACTGGGAGCAGACACGGCTGCCGATGTCGTCGGTGATCCAGCCGCGCAAGCAGTTCGAGTTCTTCGCCGGGCTGGCGATACCGGGCGTGCGGCCGGTGCGCGACGTCACGGACGACAGCGTCTCGCTGACCCACCCGGACGGCTCATGGGTCCGGCACCGCAAGCGCGCCGGCGCGGACGAGGTGGCGCAGGGCGGCCCGCGGGCGCTGTGGGAGCTCGTCGAAGCGGCGTACGTCGACTGGTGCGAACTGGGCAAGCCGGACCGCGACCGGTTCGGGGTGACGGTCACCGCGGACCGCCAGGAGTTCTGGCTCGACGAACCGGGCGGCCGCACCTGGCCGCTCGGTTAGGGCAGCCGGTCCCTGATCCACTTCTCGACGTGGTCGGCCGTCGTCTCGACGTCGGCCTCCGTCGTGTCGAAGAGGTCCACCCCGAGCTCCGGTGCCGACGTCCGGAGCCAGTCGTTGAACTCCAGCATCTCCGCGATCCGCGGCTCGTCCCACTCCCGCCAGGCCGGGCGCGCCCGCAACCGCGTGCTCAGCGACTCCGGCGTGCCGACCAGCGCCAGGTAGTGGATCTCGCTGAAGAAGGCGCGTTCCGGCAGGGGTTCGAACTCCGGGGGCACGACCGTTCCGCACAGCACGACCGGGCGGCCGTTCTGGTGCAGCATCGCCGCCATCCGGAGCCACACCGCGCGGAACGCCGAGACGTCGTCGCGCAGGGCCCCCGTCCAGAGGACGTCCTGCTCCAGCACCACGACTTCACCGCCGAAACGCGCGGCCAGGAGGGGGCCGAGCGTCGACTTGCCGGCGCCGCTCGGGCCCGTCAGCGCGAACAGCGGCAGCCGCCAAAACGGCCACCGGTGTCCGCACCGGGCGCATTCCAGGGAACCCGCGGCGACGACCGGGCGGTCGGCCCGATCGCCGCACGACGGGCAGATCCGCAGGTCGAGACCCACCTCAGTCGAAGAGGTTCTCGAGGAAGCCGCGCTTGCGGTGGCCGTGCCCGTACGGCCTCGGCGAATCCGAGTACCCGCGGTGCGGCCGTGGCGAGTCCCCGTACCCGCCGCGGTAGGCCTTGGGCGAATCCGGGTAGCCGCCGCGGTACGGGCGCGGCGAGTCGGGACGGCCGTGACCACCCTGGTAGGGCGGTGGCTGCTGGCCGTAGAACGAACTCTCCGCGCCGGAGATCGCTTCGAGCTCACCGCGGTCCAGGAAGATCCCGCGGCAGCCTTCGCACTGGTCGATGTGGACGCCGTTCTTGTCCACGGTCCGCATCTGGTTCTGACACTTCGGACAAATCACACATGCGAGACTACGCACAAATCCGTCAGCAGGCGCAGAGGCAGAACGGGTGGCCGACCGGATCGGCGTAGACGCGGAACGTCTCCGGCTCGTCGTCCAGCAGTTTCGCGCCGAGGCCGAGCACGCGCACGTGCGCCGCTTCCAGGTCCGTGACGTTGAGGTCCAGGTGCATCTGCTGGGGGTTCTCCGCGTACGGCCACGCCGGCGGCCGGTAGTCGGGCACCCGCTGGAAGGCGATGCCCGCGCCGCCCGCGGGGTTGGCCAGCGTGACCCAGTGACCGTCTTCGGCGGCTTCGGGCGCGTCCCACTCCAGCACCGCCCGGTAGAACCCGGCCAGCGCCAGCGGGTCGGGGCAGTCGAGGGCCACCACACCCAGCGTCGGTACCGCACTCATCGTCGCTCCCTTCGATCGCGAGTAACCATCGAACGAAGTATGAGGGTTAGCGCATGCGGGGACAACCACCGACCGCCGTACACTGGGTTCGTGCACACCGACGCGTCTCTCGTCGTGGAGTTCCTCAACACGGTCAACGTCGAAGAGGGCACTGACCTGCTCGAAGATCCCGGGCAGTGGCACAGGTGGGCGGCCGGCCGCGCGTTGACGGCCAACCCCGCCCCCGAGGCCCGCGCGGCCCGCGACGCCCTGCGCGCCGCGATCGGCGACCCCCGCCTACCGGGCGGCAGCCTCGACGTCGGCACGCGGATCTCCCTGACCGACGACGGCCCGGCCCTGGTAGCGGAAGACGTCGTGGGCGCGGTGTTCGCGGCGTGCGCGAGGCTGGTCGTCCGCGGCGACTGGATCCGCCTGAAGATCTGCCCGGCCGACACGTGCCTGTGGGCGTTCTACGACGAGTCCCGCAACAGGTCCCGCACGTGGTGCTCGATGAGGGTCTGCGGAAACCGCGAGAAGGCCCGCGGCTGGCGAGCACGGGCGGCGGAGACCGCGGCAGGCTGAGTGGCCCCGAACGCTCTCATCCGAGCGGCGGACCCTCGAAAGGCTGTGGACAACTCGGCAACCGAGCACCACATATCCACGCCCCTGCCCCCCTCACCCCTACACGTTGTGGACAGCGATTAGGCCATCACCGTGAAAACCTGTGGATAACCCCGGGGATAACTCAGCTTCCTGTGGACAACTCGTTTGAACCTCCCCCAGGTGTGGTATACGACTCAGCCCTCAGAACAGCAGCTCCGCCACCGCGTAGATGACGAGCCCGGCCAGCGCACCCACGACCGTGCCGTTGATGCGGATGAACTGCAGGTCGCGGCCCACCTGGAGCTCGATCTTGCGGGACGTCTCCTCGGCGTCCCAGCGCTCGACCGTGTCCGTGATGATCGTCGTGATCTCGCGTGAGTAGTTCTTCACCAGGTACGCCGCCGCGCCCTCGACCCAGCCGTCGGCCTTCGAGCGCAGCTGGTCGTCGGACACCAGGCGTGATCCCAGCGACGTGAGACCCAGCCGGACGCGCCGGCGCAGCTCGCTCGACGGGTCCTCCGCCGCCGTCAGCAGCATCTCCTTCGCCGTGCTCCACGCCGAGCCGATCAGCCGCTGGACCTCTTCGTGGCTCACGATCTGGCCCTTGACCTGCTCGGCGCGGGCCATCACGTCGGGGTTGGTCTGCAGGTCCTGGGCGAACTCGCCGAGGAACTTGTCCAGCGCCAGCCGCATCGGGTGGTTCACGTCGGTCTTCACCGCCCACGCGAACGAGAGCACCTCGCCGTACACCTTGTCCGCGAGCATCTCGTCGACGAACTTCGGCGACCACGTCGGCGCGCGGTCGGACACCACGCGCAGCATCGTCGTGTGGTTGTCGCGGACCCACTCGTACGCGCGGTCGCACATGAGGTCGACGAGCTTGTGGTGCGCGCCGTCGGCGAACACGCCCTGCAGGATCTTGCCCAGCGGCGGACCCCACGGCTTGTCGATGATCCGGCGCGCGACGGCCTGCTCCATGATCGCCTGGACGTCCTCGTCGCGGAGGACGCGCACCGCCGCCCGGACCACCGTGGCCAGCTCGGACGTCACGCGCTCGGCGTTGTCCTCCTGCGCCAGCCACGCGCCGAGCCGCCGCGCGATCTCGACGCGCTTCAGCTTGTCGCGGACGACCTCCTCGGACAGGAAGTTCGACCCGACGAAGTCACCGAGGCTGTTGCCCAGCGCGTCCTTCTTGTTCGGGATGATCGCCGTGTGCGGGATCTTCAGCCCGAGCGGGTGCCGGAACAGCGCCGTGACGGCGAACCAGTCGGCCAGCGCGCCGACCATGCCGGCTTCGGCCGCCGCCCGCACGTAGCCGACCCAGCCCGGCCAGCCGCTCGACTGGGCCCAGCTGGTCAGCAGGAACACGACGGTCGCGCCGACCAGGAACGACAGCGCGACCAGCTTCATCTTGCGCAGTGCGCGCCGCTTTTCCTCTTCGCCGGCCGAGCCGCCCGGCGGGTCGGCGGGCGTCACCTTGGCGGGGGTCAGTTGCTCCACACTGCCATTGTCCGCGAGGATCGGTGATCGTGCGCGAACCTGCTCTCGTCCCCCGTCTCCGGCCGTTCACCTCGACCATCTTCGCCGAGATGACGGCGCTCGCGGTCAAGCACGACGCCGTCAACCTCGGCCAGGGCTTCCCGGACACCGACGGCCCGGCCGGCATGCTCGACGCGGCGAAGAACGCGCTGTTCGGCGGGGCCAACCAGTACCCGCCCGGCCCCGGGCGCCCCGAGCTGCGCGCGGCCATCGCGCGGCACCGGCTGCGCTACGGCACCGAGTACGACCCCGACACGGAGATCCTGGTCACCGCGGGGGCGACCGAGGCCATCACCGCGACGCTCATCGCGCTGACCGAGCCCGGCGACGAGGTCATCGTCATCGAGCCGTACTACGACTCCTACGCCGCCGCGGTCGCGATGGCGGGCGCCGAACGCAAGGTCGTCGGGCTGGTCGAGGGCGAGGACGGGCGGTTCGGCCTCGACGTCGAGGGGCTGCGGGCCGCCGTCACGCCGCGGACCAGGGCGATCCTGGTCAACTCGCCGCACAACCCGACCGGCACGGTGTTCACGCGCGCCGAGCTGGAGGCGCTGGCCGCGCTGTGCGTCGACCACGATCTCATCGCGATCTGCGACGAGGTCTACGAGCACCTCGTCTTCGACGGCAACGAGCACATCCCGCTGGTCACGCTGCCCGGGATGCGCCCGCGGACGGTGAGCATCTCCAGCGCCGGGAAGACGTTCAACTGCACCGGCTGGAAGATCGGCTGGGTCTGCTCGACGCCGGAGCTGGTCGCGGCGGTGAAGGCGGCGAAGCAGTTCATCACCTTCGTGTCCGGCGGGCCGCTGCAGCCGGCCGTCGCGCACGCGCTCGACCACGAGCTGCCCTGGGTCGACGGCCTGCGCTCAAGCCTCCAGGAGAAGCGCGACCGGCTTTCGGCCGGGCTGGCCGACGCCGGGTTCGCGGTGCGGCCGACGGCGGGCACGTACTTCGTCTGCGTCGACGTGCGGCCGCTGGGCTTCACCGACGCCGCCGACCTCGCGTGGGAGCTGCCGAGCCGGGTCGGTGTCGCCGCGGTGCCCGTCAAGGTGTTCACCGATCACCCGGACGAGTGGAAACACCTCCTGCGTTTCGCGTTCTGCAAGCGCAATGAGGTCATCGACGATGGCGTCACCCGATTGCGCAAACTGGTCTGACGACCCCGGCGACAAGGCGGAAACTTTCCGGCCGTGAATTCGCGGCGGGAAAGTCGGCGCACCGCGCGCGCCGAGGCCGGGCGCACCCGGCGGCCGGCTCGACACGCCGCGGCGGGGTCGACCGGTTGCCGTAGCCGCCGGTGACGCTCCGCGATCATGAAGGCGATTCCGTGTCTGCGGCGCCGCCTGGCGAGCGCGGTCCGGACCAGCGGGTGTCCGGCCGCCGGTGATCACGGACCGGAGCGGGTCCGAGCGGCGCGGATCCCGGTTCGCCGGCCACTGTGGACCCGTTCGGCCCAGCGCTAGTCCCACCCTCCGGGCGCCTGTCCGATCGCCCGGCCGAAACCGGGCCGCGCGCACCCAAAGTCGCTGTGCAGGCACGTAAAGCGACCGCGTTGCCGGAAACATCAGGTCAACGCTCGAATGTGCAATTTGCAGTACTCGTCCGAATGGCCGCAGAGGAGCACCCGAACGGCACTGAGAGTGATCAACTCGTCGGCCCCAGATACCTTGCCCGGTCGGGCCGTTCCGCCTTACGGGCTGGATCGAACGCGGGAGAGATGAAAGACTCCCGAGCGGTGCTAGAAAGAGTGCAGCCCCGGGGGAACTGCGACCTGGCCGGAGAAAGACCCCAGCAAGAACAGAATCTCGAGCGAGCATCGCGAGAGTTTCAGGCGCGGACGGTGGTGGTGGCGGTGAGCAGCACGGCGAACGCGCGCCGCAGCGCTCCCGCGCAGCCTGCGCTCACAGCGGGTGAAACCCCCGCGCGCGGCCGCACGCCGCGGCCGTGGACGGCCTCGCTGCAGCGCCCCGCCGCCAAGATCCTCGTCGCCGGCGGCCTCACGCTGGCCGGCTGGCTGCTCACCGGCGCACTCTCCGGCAGCACCGCGAACGCCGCCGAGGCCACCGGGTGCGAGCACCCCGCCGCGTCCACTGTGGAGCACCGCGGCCTGCTGGAAGGGCTCCACCTCAAGAGCCACCGCGAAACCACCACGTGTGCGCAGCAGCCGGCCGGCGACACGGCCGACACCGCGAAAACCGCGACCAAGACCGAGACCGAGACCGAGACCGAAGCCGTCGCGAAGCAGTCCACGAAGGACACTCAGACCACCGAAGAGCCGGCGGAACCGGCGGCCAAGGCGAAGGCGACGTCGTCCGGCGGCCTGCTCGGCGGGCTCGTCGGCGGCGTCCTCAACGTGGTCGGCGGCACGCTGAACACGGTCACGACCACCGTCAACGGGACCCTGCAGACCGTCGGCGCCGTCACGGACACGCTGTCCCACACCGTCCTCGAGCCGCTCACCCAGCCGCCCGCGAACAACCCGGACGCGCCCGTCCTGCTCCCCCTCGACGACATCCTGAGCCCGATCCTCAACGGCGGCTCGAACTCGGGCGGCGTCACGGTCACCGTGCCCGGCGTCACCGGGGGCACCACCACCCAGGCGACCACGTCCGCCGTCGCCGAGACCACGCCCGCCGAGGCGCCCGCGACGACGTCGTCGCAGACCTCGCGGGTCGCGGTCGTCCACCTCGTCGAGGTGCAGAACACGCTGCCCGCCAAGCAGGAGCAGCCGCGCGACTCCGGGGTCCACGCCCGCAACGGCGGCGGCGACTCCACCCCGGGCCTGCCCGGCGGCACCAGCGCCCCGAGCGCGCCGGCCCCGACCGCGGCGGCCGGCCACGACGGCCCCGGTGGCGCCCGCCACCCGTTCGCCGTCCACACCGACCGCGTCACCACCACCCAGCTGAAGCTGATCGGTGCCAGCCTCGACCACGACGTCGACGGCGCGGGCAGGGAAGCCGCCCTGCCCACCACCTCCCCCGACTGACTCCTGACCGGGCAGCCGGGGAGAACTGCGTCCAAAACAAGATCAACTGGACGCGCGCCCACGCCGTGATGGCGTGACGATTCCCCTGCTCCAGTACGAAATTCGTGACTCCTTCACGTCTCGTGACGCGCCATCGCGTCCGACGTACCCCAGGGGCTGAAAGCCATGCGAAACCACAGTCTTTCCGACCGGCCGACCGCGCCCGGCCGGGTCGGATCCCGGTCCCGGCGCCGCGCTGCCCCCGTGGCGCCGGGACCCACACCGGGTGCGCTCCGGGAGTTTTCGCTCACCGCGCCGAGCGAGATCTCGCAGTACCGAGAGCGCGCCTGAACCGCGGGCTTCCCGGCACGTCGAGGGGCTGTGCCGGGAAGCCAGCGGTTACCCGCGAGCGGGGTCACGTCCGCGAACGGGGGTGTGTACGAATGAACCGGTGCGCTGGATGCACATGAACGCCGCCCATCCCTGGGAGCAGGCTCGCATCCAGCGCACCGGTTCGTCCGTTTCAGGCGATCGGCGCCGCCAGTGATTCCGGGGTGCCGCTGACCGAGGCCGCCGCGGCGCTCAGCCGCCGGACCGCTTCGTCGATCTTGTCCGGCGGCAAGGAGAACGGCAGCCGGATCCAGCGCTCGAGGCCGCCGTGGACGCCGAACCGGGAGCCGGGCGCCACCTGGACGCCGTGGCTCGCCGCCGCCACCGCCAGCCGCGAGCTCACCGGCTCCGGCATGCGGCACCACAGCGACAGGCCGCCCTTCGGCAGCGTGAACGTCCAGTCCGGCAGGTACCGGTGCACCGCGCCGGCCAGCGCGTCGCGGTATCCGCGCAGCTCCTCGCGCCGCCGGGCCAGCGCGGTCTCGTCGGCCAGCAGCTCGGTGAGCACGATCTGCTCGAACACCGGTGACCCGAGGTCGACCGCGTAGCGCGCCGAAACCAGCCGGCCGAGCAGGTCTTCCGATGCGCGGATCCAGCCGAGCCGCAGGCCGCCCCAGTGCGTCTTCGACGCCGAGCCGACGCAGATCGCCAGGTCACCGGCGAACGCGGCCAGCGGCGGCGGCCCGTGGAGCGGGTCGCCTTCCAGGTCCAGCTCGACGAGCGTCTCGTCGACGACGACCGGCGTCCGGGCGCGGGCCAGCACGGTGCCGAGCCGTTCGCGGCCCTCGGTGTCCAGCCGCAGCCCGGTCGGGTTCTGGAAGTCGACGACGAGGTAGGCGAACCGCGGGTTCGCCTGGCGCAGCGCCGCGTCGATGCCCGCGATGTCCCAGCCGCGCGCCCCGGTCGGGTCGAGCGCCACCGGCACCGGGATCGCGTGCGCGGCGCGGATCGCTTCCAGCGCGTTCGGGTACGTCGGCTGCTCGACGAGCACGCGGTCGCCGGGGCCCGACAGCATCCGCAGGACCAGGACGAACGCGTGGTGCGCGCCGTTGGTGACCATGACCTGCGCGGGCGTCGTCGGGAGCCCGCGCTCGGTGTAGCGCCGCGCGATCTTCTCCCGCAGGCCGAGCAGGCCGCGTTCCTGGTAGCCGTGGTCCCCCAGGTGCTCGGCGAGCCGGAAGCGGGCCGCGTCGACCGCCGCGGCGGTGCCCGCGATGGCCGGCGACGACGCGTGCGTGAAGTCGATCGAGCCGTCGTTCACCGGGGCGAGCGGTCCGCGGCGACGACGTCCGGGTGCGGCGATCCACGACCCCGCGCCCCGGCGGCTCGCGACGAACCCGTTCTCGCGCAACCGGTCCAGGGCCGCGCCGATCAGCGTCCGGCTGGCGCCGAGCGCGTCGGCCAGCTCCCGCTCGGCGGGCAAGCGGGTGCCGAGCGGGAGCTGGCCGTCGAGCACCTGCAGCTCGATCGCCGCGGCCAGGTCGACCGCACCCTGCCGCGATCCGCCTTGCCGCCACGAGCCCAGCATGACGGCCAATCGGGGACCGGAGATGCGTCCACCTACCGGGATGACGGGTTCCATAAGGCCAATATCCTGGAATTGGCTATGGTTTACAAGGCCACATGAAGCCGATAGTGGAGTCGTGGCTCAGATCGATCTCCGGCCCGTCCGGATCTCCCGTGACCCCGTCCGCCGCAGCGTCCAGCTGTTCGCGGGCCTCGCCCTCTACGGCACCAGCGTCGCCTTCGTGACCCGCGCCGGCCTCGGCCTCGAGCCGTGGAGTGTGCTGGCCGAAGGCGTCCTGAAGCACACCGGACTGACGTTCGGCACGGTCACCGGGCTGATCTCCGTGGTCGTGCTCCTGCTGTGGGTCCCGCTGCGCCAGCGGCCCGGGATCGGGACCATCGCGAACGTCGTGGTCATCTCGGTCATGGTCGACGTCGTCCGGGCCTTCCTCCCGGACCAGCACGACCCGGGGTGGCAGATCGCGCTGCTGGCCGGCGGGGTGGCGCTCAACGGCGTCGCGACCGCCACGTACGTCGGCGCGCGGCTCGGCCCGGGCCCCCGCGACGGCCTCATGACCGGGCTCGCGGGGCGCACCGGCTGGTCGGTCCGGCTGGTGCGCACCGGCATCGAGGTCATCGTGGTCGCACTCGGCTTCCTGCTCGGCGGGACCGTCGGCGTCGGCACCGTGCTCTACGCGCTGGCCATCGGCCCGCTCACCCAGGCCCTGCTGCCGCTGACCACCTGGCGTGAGAGCTAACCCGCTTTGCGCTGCTGCACCGCCCGGCGCAGCGTCAGGTAGTCGGCGCCGCGCCGGGCGAGGACGTCGTCAGTGCCGCGCTGCTGGGCCAGCGCGAGCAGGATGTGCTCCTGCCCGAGGTGCTTGTCCCCCAGCCGGACGGCTTCCTTGAGGCTCAGCTCCAGGGTCTTCTTCGACTGGGGCGTGAACGGGACGTGCCCCCGCTTGGCCGGCCCCAGCCGGCCGGCGAGCGCGCCCTCGCCGTGGGTCCGCTCGACGCTTTCGACGATCTGCTCGACGTCGATGCCGAACTCGGTGAGCGCCTCGGCGTCGGCGTCGCTGACCCCGCCCCGCCGTCTCGTCCGCTCCAGTTCCGCGGCCAAGTCGTCGGTGGCGACGCCCAGCTCGGTGAGCAGGGGGACCCCGGTCTTGAGCAGCCCGGCCAGCAGGTCCACCGGCCCGACTTCCACCGAGCCGGACTGCCGCGCCGTCATCTGCGCTTCGACTACCGCGAGCCGCGCGTCCGCCGTGAACCGCTCGAACATCAGTGCCTCCCGTACTTCTTGTGCACGGCCTGCCGGCTGACCCCCAGCTCGGCGGCGATCTCCTGCCACGACCAGCCGTTGATCCGCGCACTGCGGACCTGCACGGCCTCGAGTTGTTCCACCAGCCGCCGAAGCGCGGCGACCGCGCGAAGCCCCACCCGGGGATCGCGGTCGCCGGCCCGGGCGGCCAGGTCTGTCGCTTCCGTCATGTCTGTCAACCTACGTTGACAGGTGCGGTGTTGTCAACCTGAGTTGACAGTGGCGGCGGGAAGGTCGATCGCTGTGGCTGCCGGCCGCGCCCCGCGCGTTCCCAGCGCCGGCCGCCTCGCGCGCCCCCGCAGCCGGGGCCCGCGGTCAGCGCCACCCGCCGCACCCGCGCGCGTTCACCAGCGCCGACCTCCGCACCGCCGCCACCCGAGTCATCCAGCGGCCGGCGCCTCCATAGCCGAGACAATCGCACGGCGGAAGAAGGCAGCGGAGCTTCGGCGCGAAGGTCCGCGGCGGCCGACGTACAGTCGGGTGATGCCCGAGATCGTGATCGCCGAGCGGGCCGGGGTGGGCGCCGACGGCCACCCCCGCCCGACCGAAGACCACGTCGTCGTGCTGGACAACGCCGTCCTCGTGCTCGATGGCGCCACCTCGCCGGACCCCGCGCTGCCTCCGGGCGGCTGGTACGCCGAACGGCTGGCCCGGCGCCTCGCCGACGACCTCCGCGCGGCCCCCGAAGCCGACCTGACGGACCTCCTGACCAGCGCGATCGCCGTCGTGACGGCCGAGAACGCCCTGCGTCCGCAGCAGTCGCCGTCCAGCACGGTCGCCGCCGTGCGGTGGCTCGGCGACCGCGTCGAAGCGCTCGTCCTGGCCGACAGCCCGGTCGTCGGGTTCGGTGGCTTCGGTGTCGACGTCGTCTCCGACGACCGGCTCGCGCGGCTGCGGCGGCGCGGGATGCTCCAGACCGGCGCGGACGTCCGGCGCCGGCGCAACGCCCACGACGGCTTCTGGGTCGCCGAAGCCGACCCCGGCGCCGCCGCGCACGCCGTCCGCCGCAGCTGGCCACGGCATGACGTCGACGCCGTCCTGCTCGCCAGTGACGGCGTCTCCATCGGCGTCGACCAGTACGCCCTGTTCGACTGGCGCGAAGTTCTGGCGATCACCCGCGCCGACGGGCCGGACGCCGTGCTGGACGCCGTCCGGACCGCGGAAAAGCAGGATCCGGACGGCGAACGCTGGCCGCGTCCGAAGCGCCACGACGACCAAGCCCTGGTACTGATCGACTTCGCATCCGGGGGAATTCAGGGTCTTCCCTGATCACGGCCGTCCGGTTCTTCGAGAACCTGGATGGCATGGGGACGGAACAGGGGAAGCGCACGAGACCGTGGCGGCTCGTGGCGCTGGGCGCGATCGGCTGGGGGCTGTTCACGGCCGTAGTGCTGCACATCATCAGCTCGCACAACCCGGTGTACGACACGCTGTCGAGCTACACCGTGACCGACCGGGGCGAAGGCATGCTCGCCGCGAGCGTGTTGTCGCTGGCCATCGGCTCGCTGGCGGTGCTCGGCGCGCTGCACGCGGCCGGCGTCCCGCTGTCGCGCACGACCCGGCTGCTGCTCGCGCTCTGGTCGCTCGGGATGGCCGCGGCCGCGATCTTCCCGGCCAGCTACCCGGAAGCGCCCGACCCGGTCAGCGGCGAAATCCACCTCTACGCGTGCCTGATCGCGTTCCTGAGCCTGCCCGGCGCGGCGATCTCGCTGCTGGAACCGTTGCGGGGACGGCCTGAACGCGTCGCCATCGTGCGGGCGATCCGGCTGAGTGCCGTCGCGTTCGGGCTGTTCGCGGTGAGTTTCGTGCTGGTGCGGCTGAGCGAGGCCGGGATCTGGCTGTTCCCGCAGATCTCGGACGCGGTCCCGATCGGCGTCACGCAACGGCTGCTGATGCTCGCCGACGTCGTCCTGATCCTCACGCTGCTGTGGGTCGCGACCCGGCTCGAGTCAGCCTTCGACGGCAGCCGCGAATTCGGGCGCATAGCCGTACAGGCCGGGCATCCCGCCGGTGTGCAGGAACACCACGTGGTCGTCGGGGGCGAAGTGGCCCGCCCATTCGACCAGCGCGGCGGCCACCTTGCCGGTGTACACCGGATCGAGCACAACCCCCTCGGTGCGCCCGAAAAGCCGTAGCGCGTTCCAGACGGCGTCGGTCGGGATGCCGTAGCCGGGGCCGAGGGTCGAGTCGCTCATCTTCGAGTGCCTGAACGCCGGCGGCTCGACGCCGAGGAGCTTGGCCGCACCGGCGACGAGGTCGCGGAGGTTCTCCGTGGCCTCGTCGAGCGGGTGGCTGACGCAGGCGATGCCGACGCCGAGGTTCCCGAGCAGCCCGGTGGCCAGCACGACACCGGCCGCCGTGCCACCACTGGCGTGCGGGATGACGAGGTGGGCACGCTCGACACCGCGTTCTTCAAGCTGCTTCGCGAGTTCGTACGTGGCGCGGACATAGCCGAGCGCGCCGAGGTCGTTGGAGCCACCGACCGGGACGGTGGCGACCTTCCGGCCTTCGGCGGCGGCTTCGGCGACGAGACGGTCGTAGGTGCGGCCGGTCTCCTCACCTTCGGCGCAGACGTGGACGGTCGCGCCGAAGAGCTTGTCGAGCGGGATGTTGCCGCCACGCTCGTACGCTTCGCCGTCACGAGGGACCTTCGCGGTGAGGACGAGTTCGCAGCGCAGGCCGAGCTTCGCGCACGCGGCAGCGGTCTGACGGCCATGGTTGGTCTGGAGCGCACCGAAGGTGATCACGGTGTCCGCGCCGGCTTCGAGCGCGGCGCCGAGGTGGAATTCGAGCTTGCGGAGCTTGTTGCCACCGGCGCCGAGCGGGTTGACGTCGTCACGTTTGAGCCAGAGGTTCCGCAGGCCGAGCGCTTCGCCGAGCCGCGGTGCTTTCTGCAGCGGCGTGGGCCAGCCACCCAGGTCGACGCGCGGGATCGCGGCTAGAGCGGCGTCGGGGAATCCGGCGAAGTCGAACGTCATGAGCCCAGTCTGCCGCAGCCGTCGTGAGTGAGAAACCGTGTTCCAACCCGGTTTCTCACTCACGACCGGGCTGGCCAAAGACCGCCGGTATCCGGTAACGTTCGTTCGAACGAACGAGAACCTCCGGGGGCCGACATGACAGCTACGAGCCTGGACTTCACCGGTCTCACCCAGCAGGCCGCGCAGCTCGCCGCCGGCGAAGTCACGTCCGCCGAGCTGACCGCGACAGCCCTCGGCCGGGCGCACGCGAGCCAGCCCACGCTCAACGCCTTCCGGCACCTGCGCGACGACGCTGCTCTCGCCGAGGCCGCCGAAGCGGACCAGCGACTGAAAGCCGGCGACCGCAAACCCCTGCTCGGTGTGCCCGTCGCGATCAAGGACGACGTCGACATCACCGGCCTGCCGACGTCCTTCGGCTGCGTCGGCGAGTTCCCGTGCGCCACCACCGACGCGCCCGCCGTCGCGCTGCTGCGCGAGGCCGGCGCGATCATCATCGGCAAGACCAACACGCCCGAGCTGGGCCAATGGCCGTTCACCGAGGGCCCGGCCTTCGGTGCGACGCGGAACCCGTGGCACCCCGGCCACACACCCGGGGGTTCTTCGGGCGGGAGCGCGGCCGCGGTGGCGTCGGGGGCCATCGCGGCCGCGCTCGGTTCCGACGGCGCCGGCTCGGTGCGCATCCCGGCCGCGTGGACCGGGCTCGTCGGCATCAAGCCCCAGCGCGGCCGGATCCCGACCGGCGGCGAGCTGTTCCACGGCCTGACCGTGCTCGGCCCGCTCGCCCGGACCGTCGGCGACGCCGCCCTGCTGCTGGACGTCGTCGCCGCGACCGGCACGACGTTTCGGACCGCCGCCGCGCGTGAACCCGGCCGGCTGCAGATCGGGCTGTCGACGCGGATCCCGTTCACCGCCACCAAGACCCGGCTCGACCCGGTCGTCGAAGCGAACGTGCGGCGGCTCGCGGAGTCGCTCGCCGGCCTGGGCCACGAGATCGTCGAGGTCGAGCCGGACTACGGGCTGATCGGCCTGACGTTCCTGCCGCGCTCGCTCACCGGCGTCCGCGACTGGACGCTGCGGGTGCCCGACCGCGCCGGGCTCGACCCACGCACCCGCAGCAACGCCGGCCACGGCCGTCTGCTGGCCGGGCCCGCGCTGCGGCTCGCGCGGGCGCTGGAGCCGGGGCTGCACCGGCGGATCGGCTCGGTCTTCGGCCGCGTCGACGTGCTGCTGACCCCGACCACCGCGACCCCGCCGCCGCCGATCGGCACCTTCGACGGGCTGTCCGGCTGGGAGACCGACCAGGCCATGATCGCCGCCTGCCCGTACGCTTGGCCGTGGAACGTGCTGGGCTGGCCGGGGGTCAACGTCCCGGCCGGGCTGACCGCCGACGGGCTGCCGCTGGGCGCGCAGCTGCTCGGCCCCTCGCACGCCGAGGAGCGGCTGGTTTCGCTCGCCGCGCAACTGGAAGAGGTCGAACGGTGGCCGGAGCGGCATCCCGAGACAAGCTGGTAAGCACCCGGGAAGCCATCCTGCGCGGCGCGCTGACGGTCGTCGGCGAGCACGGCGTCGGCGGCCTGACGAACCGCCGGATCGTGGCCGCCGCCGGCGTCTCGCTCGGCACGCTCACCTACCACTTCCCCAGCCAGACGGCGTTGCTGCGCGAAGCGATGCTGCTGTTCGTCGAGGAAGAGACGGCGAAGCTCGGCGCGATCGTCGACGGCTACCGCGCCGAGGGCCTCAGCGTCGAGCAGGCCGCGTCGGTCGTCGAGCACGTGATCGCGCAGCTGCCGTTCGGCGCCGACGAGCTCGGCGCGCACGAGCTGTACCTCCAGTCCGCCCGGGATCCCGAGCTGCAGGAAGCCTCTTCGCGCTGCTTCGCGGCGTACGACGAGCTGGCCGTGACGATCCTGTCGGCCGTCGGTGTCCCGGAGCCGCAGCGGCTGGCCGGGCCGGTCGTCGCGCTGATCGCCGGGCTCCAGCTGCGCCGGCTGGCGACGGGCGAGGCCGACACACCGGTCGCCGGGCCGCTGATGATGCTGATCCGCGGGGCTTGATGGCGCGGCCGATCGTCCGCGGCACGGCGGCGTGGAAGTACTTCGGCGACTTCCGCGACGCGCTGCTGGCCGGACAGGTCCTGGTGCTGCAGGTCGCGCACCCCGTCGTCGCGGCGGGGGTCCGGGATCATTCGGACTACACGTCGGATCCCTGGACGCGGCTGATGCGGACGGGCGCGTCGCTGTCGATCTACGTCTACGGCGGTGCCGCGGGGGCGCGGGTGGAGGCGTCGCGGTTGCGCGCTCTGCACCGTTCGTTCACGGGGTCTCTCGACGGACGGCGCTACAGCGGGCTCGACCCGGCCGCGTACGCCTGGGTGCACGCGACCTTGGTGAAGGTTCCCGTTGACGCACAACGGTTTTTCGGCCGTCCACTGTCACCGTCCGAATTGGACGAATACTACGCGCAGATGTGCGACGTCGGACGGCTGCTCGGTGTGCGCGAGCGCGACCTGCCGCCGGACTGGACGGCGTTCGAGCGCTACTACGACGACATGGTGGCCGGTTTCGCGACGAACCCGACCATCGAGGAGCTCTTCGAGACGATCCACACGGTCCGGAAGCCGGTGCGGTGGCTGCCCGACTCGGGGTGGCGGTGGCACGCCCGGACCCAGATGTTCCTGCTCCGGGCGACGTTGCCGCCCGGACTGCGCACCCGCCTCAGTCTACAGTGGACACTTCGCGACCAGCGGCGGTTCGACCGGTTCGCCCGCGCAGTGCGGATTCTCGCGACGCCGATCCCGGCCTGGCTGCGGACCGCGCACATGCGGTGGATCGGCAAGCTCAACGTCTGGCTCCGCGCCCATCCGAAGGTCTACCAGCGTCTCATCGGCGGCAACGGCCCCGGCGCTACTCCTCGCGCCCACTGACCCGGGCGTAGTGCGCGCGGGCCTTGGCCCGGTTGCCGCAGCGGGCCATCGAGCACCACTGCCGGTTGCGCCTCGGGGAGGCGTCGCAGAAGCGGATTCCGCAGTCGTCCGCGGCGCAGATGCGGACGTCCGCGTCGCTCGCCGCCAGGTCGATCGCGTCCGCCGCGAGGGCCGCGAACGCCGAGGCCACCGGATCCTTCGCGGCCGGCACCTCACGACGCAGCACACCGTCCGCCAGCACCAGCCGCAGCGTCGGTGCCGGCGCCGAAGCCGCCGCGTTGTTCACCAGGCCGACGTCCATCTCTTCGGGCGCCCGCAGCACCCGGTCGATCGCTTCCCGCAACGCCTTCGCCGCCAGCACGTTCCCGGCCGTCACCGGCACCGGCGCCGTCGTGAAGCCGGCGCGCACGAGCCACTCCGCCAGCGCGTCGGGCCCGGTCAGCAGCTCGACGCCCTCGGCGTACCGGGAGCGCAGCGTGTTGACCAGGTCGAGGCACGGCCGTCCGCCGTCGAAAGCCCACTCCATGGCCCCACTCTAACCGTTGCGGAAGGTTAGAAGTGCGGCTACCTTCTAACCGTATGAACAGGTTAGAAAGCACGGCCACGGTCAACGGGCTCCGGATGCACTACCTGCGCGCCGGCGAAGGGCCGCCGCTGTTCCTCCTGCACGGCTGGCCGCAGACGTCGCACTGCTGGCACCGGGTCCTCGAGCCGCTCGCCGAGACGCACACCGTCATCGCCCCCGACCTGCGCGGCTACGGCCGCACCGACAAGCCGCGGACCGGCTACGACAAGCGCACGATGGCCGCCGACGTCGCCGGGCTCGCGGAGCACCTCGGCTTCGGGCGGGTCGCCGTCGCCGGGCACGACCGCGGCGGCCGCGTCGCCCACCGCTGGGCCCTCGACCGCCCGGACCAGGTCGACCGCGTCGCCGTCTTCGACATCGCCCCGACCCGCGCGATGTGGCAGCGCCTCGACACCGGCATCGCGAAGGCCTACTGGCACTGGCTCTTCCACCTCCAGCCCGACCTGCCGGAGCTGCTCGCCGGGCAGAACATCGCCGCCTACCTCGGCTACTTCTTCGAGCGCTGGACCTACCAGCGCCACACCCTCGACCCGGACGCCGTCGCCGAGTACGTCCGCGCCTTCTCCCAGCCCGGCGCGCTCCGCGCCGGTTTCGACGACTACCGCGCGTCCTTCCCGGACGACGCCGAGCTCGACGACGCCGACTTCGCCGCCGGAAAGCGCGTCACCCAGCCACTTCTCGCGCTCTGGGGCGCGAACGGCCTGCTCGGCACCCTGCCGACGCTCGAGATCTGGCAGGAGTACGCGAACGACGTCACGGGCGCGGCACTGGCCGAATGCGGACACTTCCTGCCCGAGGAACAACCGGCCGAAGTCGTCGCTCACCTGCGGAAGTTCCTGCGCCCCTGAGACCCCCGGGGGCTCCGATCCCCCGCACTGGGGACCGGAGTTCCCTCCCCGCCGTGACGCCCGCCACGGTCCTCCGTCGCTAGGTTCGCTCCACGATGGGGACCAAATCGAGAGCCGCGCTGCTGATGCTGCTGGCCGTGCTGGGGATCGCACTGGCCGGCGGGACTGCGCACGCCGACGGAGCGCCGTCCGGCACCGACATCCAGGTCGCGCAGACACTCGGCGCACGCGAGCTGACCGTGATCATCCGCCGGGTCGACGGCACGCCGTCGCCGCTGCGGGTCGACGTCGTGACGCACGAGGGCACCGCGCCCGGGACGCTGCACCTGGCCGTCGCGGCGGACGGCGTCGTGACGTCGAGGGGTGACGTCGTCCTCGGTGCCGAACCGGGCGTGTACCCGGGAAACCTCCAGGTCGGCAAGCCGGGGCCGTGGGAGCTGAGACTGGACGACGGGAGCGGGACCACCGCGACCATCCCGTTCATCGTCCCGGCGCGGGTGGTTCCGCCGTGGGAGAAGGCGACCTACGGCGGGTTCGTCGCCGCGGGCGTGTTCCTGCTGCTGGCTCTCGTGGTGGCGATGCGGGCGAAGAGAACCGCCTTCGCCCTGATCCCGGCCGGTGGCGTGGTCGCCGCGATCGCCGTCGCGGTCACCGGCGCGCTGCTGTCGGCGAGCACTCCCCCGCCACCCGCGCCCGGCAGCCAGCTCGATCCGACGTACGACAACGTCACCGACCCGTACGCGAACACCCAGCTGTCCACAGTGGACTACTCGCGGCCGCCGGTGAACCTGGCCGTCGAAGCCGAGCGCGGCGAGGTGACGCTGAACCTCACCGACGGCGCCACCGGGCGCCCCGTCGACGACCTGCTGATCCACGACAACGCACTCGTGCACCTGGTGCTGGTCTCGCCGTCCGGCCGGATGAGCCACCTGCACCCGGTGCGCGTCGGCCCCGGCGACTACCGCGTCGGCGTCGCCGATCCGGAAGCGGGCACGTACAGCGTCGCCGCGGAGCTGGTCCGGCGCGGCGGCGGGGTCCAGCTCGTCCGGTCCACTGTGGACCTGACGGGCACCGCCGCACCCGCACCCGAACCCGCCGGCGCCGGACCGCGGACGGTCGACGGCACGCCGGTCGACCTCACGATCACCCCCGGCACCCCGACGACCGTCACCGCGCACTTCCGGACCCAGGACCTCCAGCCGTGGCTGGGCATGCTCGGCCACCTCATCGTGGCCGGGCCGATCACCGGCCCGGACGTCGGCGCGGCCGCCGCGAAGGCGCCCACCTGGGCCCACGTCCACGCGATGATCCCGCCGGTCGCGGGCCAGCTCGACCGGCCCGACGAGACCGTCGCCGCGTACGGGCCGGACGTCAGCTTCACCTACACCTTCGCCGCGCCCGGCCGGTACCGGATCTGGCTGCAGGCCGAACGCGGCTACCGCGTGCTCACCATCCCCGCCGTGGTGGACGTCCCGACGACAGGAGCCGGACGATGAAACGCCCCAAGGTGCTGATCGCCGCGGTCGCGCTGGTGGTCGTGGCCGGCGCCGCCTGGCTGTTCTGGCCGGCCGGTGCCGCCAAGGCCACCACGCAGCAGGCGGTTTCCGGGCCGTACACGGTCCAGTTCTCCGCGGACCCGCCGCGCATCGGCGGCAACACGTTCGCGGTCGCGGTGACCGGGCCCGCACCCGACAGCGTCCTCGTCGAGCCGGTCATGGCGCAGATGGGACACGCGTTCGCCCCGGTGCTCGCCGTGGCGGACAGCCCCGGCCGGTTCCGCGCCACCGGGGTCTCGCTGCCGATGTCCGGGCAGTGGGAGATCTCCGTGTCGCTGCGCGGGCCGGGAGGGCCCGCGCAGCTCGTCTTTCCGTTGCTGGTCAAGTAGTCAAGAGAAAGGTTCGGGGGAATGGATCTCACCGCATCCGGCGTGCGCACCACGTCGGTGGCGAAACAGGCGCGAACGGGGTTGCTGCCGGCGAACGTCGTGCTCGGCGGTTCGCTGTTGTCACTGGTCGGGCTGACCTGGGACATCCAGTGGCACAGCGACGTCGGGCCGGACACGTTCTTCACGCTGCCCCACCTGTTCCTGTACGCGGGCAGCGCGGTCGTCGGACTGGCGAGCCTCGCCGTCGTGCTGCTGACGACGGCGGCACGGCGCGCGGGACGCCCGGTCGACCCGCGGATCGGCGGGCGCGTGGTCAACGTGTTCGGCCGGACCTTCGCGGCGCCGCTGGGCTACCTCGTCTCCGGCGTCGGCGCGGCCACGTTCCTGCTGTACGGCCTGTGGGACCAGTGGTGGCACGGGCTCTACGGCTTCGACGCGGTCATCGACTCGCCGCCGCACATCGGGCTGCTGCTGTCGATCACGGTGTCGCTGATCGGCACGACCGCGGTGTTCGCCGCGGCGCGGGAGCACCGCTGGGGCCGGATCGGCACGCTGGCCTCGCTGACCGTGCTGCTCACGTTCGGGCCGGTGCTCGCGCTCGGCCTGCAGCAGGTGCCGGACGACTACGCCGACGCCGTCTCGATCGGCTGCTCGATGATGGCCGTGCTGCTCGTCGCGGTCGGCGCCGGGTTCCTGCGCCGGCCGGGCGGGGCGGTCGGCACCGCGGCGCTGGTCGCGGCCGTGCAGGCGGTCTTCTGGTGGTTCTCGCCGTGGGCCGCCCAGGCCTACGCGGACCTCGTCGGCCTGCCGATGCGCGACGCGATCTCCGGCGTGCCGGAAATGCCGTCGCTGACGCCGATGGCGTTGCTGCCGGTGGCCGCGCTGATGGAGCTGGGCTTCCTGGCCGGGCGACGCCGGGGGTGGCGCGCGGGCCGCGTTTCGGTGGTCGTCGGCGGGATCGCCGGGCTGCTGATCGGGCTGAGCCTGCCGATCCAGCGCGTCCTGCTCTACACCGGCGCGCACCTGCCGCCGGCCTGGTACCTGACGACGACGGCCGTGCTCAGCGGCCTGCTGGGGCTGCTCGGCGGGTTCGCCGGGTGGCGGTTCGGCGGGATGCTCTGCCTGCTGGCGCCCGCGAAGAAAGGGGAAACCGCTGATGCGTAAGACGTTGCTCGCCATGGCGGCCGTCGCCGGGCTGCTGTTCGCCACCGCGGCGCCGGCGAACGCCTACGAGCCGGTCAACATCGTGCACACCGAGCACGTGCAGGCCGGGCCGTACGGGATGACGATCGGGTTCAGCACCTGGCCGCTGAAAGCCATGCAGTCGCTGGACTTCACGTTCATCCCCGACGGCGGGATCGACGACAAGTCCGGCACGCTCACGATGATCAACCCGGAGGGCGGGAAGAACCGCACGCAGCCGCTGGTCCGCCACCCGCGCAAGCTCGAGGTCTGGGGGCTCGACGTCCGGTCGATGCCACGACCGGGTGACTGGACGTTCCGCTTCACGGTCAACGGCCCGGCCGGGTCCGGCACGGGCGACCTGAAGGCGCTGCCGGTGCTCGAACAGCCCGGGCCGCCGATGGGCTTGAGCTGGGCGATCAGCACGCTGCCGTTGATCGGGCTCGTGGTGCTGGTCGTGCTGGCCTGGCGCCGGACCCGGAGCCGGTTGCGCGGGGGTGGACTTCCGGCAACCGGGTGAGATTCCCCTCACAATCGGCACCCGGGCGTATCCGCGGCGTCGCGAAGGCCTCCTTCTCCAGTGACGGGGAAGGGGGCCTTCGCCATTTTTCCAGGACGCAGCTCGGACACGATCACCGCGGTGGGGGATGGATCAGGCGGGCAGGTCGAACTGCCCGGCTTTCACGGCGACCAGGAACGCTTCCCACTCGGCGGTGTCGAACACGAACACGGGGCTGGTCGCGAGCTTGGTGTCGCGGACACCGATCAGGCCTTCGCGGCCGAGGTTGACCTCGACGCAGCTCCCACCATTGGGTTCGCTGGCGAACGACTTCTCCCAAGCAGCCTCTTGGAACAGGGACACGGCCGTGTTCGGATCGTAATCCGCGAACGACGGATAATCCGCCATGGGTCGTACCTCCGAGGATCGTTGGGGGGCGCGGCCGTGACCTGGTCGAAAGTACCCGCTCCCGGCTACTCAGTGTCTCAATGGAGTACGCCACACGGCCAAGCGGGTGATCAACTAGGTCCGGCCTCGACATGAAGATTATTCCAGGAGTAGGATTAATCGCATCGGCCGGGGCGCTGGTGTCGGTGAATGACTGCCTGCATGCGACGGGCGGTCCCCGAACGCAGGCCACTGGTTGACGACCGACCAACCACCACCGCAGGACCTCATGGGGGAGGATCAGCGTGATCGTCGAGGACAGCGCGCCACCGAGCGCGATTGTCGTGGGCAGGCTCGCCAGCGGAACCGCAGGCGAGGCCCGCCGGGTGGTCCACGTCTTCGGACTGGATGCCACCCGGGGAACGAGCGAGCTGGTCCGAACCAAGTGCGGGGAAGCGCTTTCCCGTGCCGACGTGGAATGGCTGGCCCCCGGGGCCGGCATGCCGTGTGAACCCTGTCTCGGACTGACCGGCGGCGAACGTGCCCGGTCACCGCGACGAGAGCTGGGGGTGTAGACGATGGCCGTCCGGATGAACTCGCTGTTCCGCCGCGAGGAGGAGCACCGTGGCCGCCGCGGGATCGGCAACGAACTGAGGAACCGCTTCGGCTTCAGCCTGATCCAGGCGCCGCTGCGCAAGACGACGACGTGGGCCGCGGACCAGGACCTTCCGCAGCAGCGCCACTCCGACGGCTTCCGGACCACCCGGCCGCTGGAGGCCACGATCGACCTGACCCCGCTGCTGCGCGGGCGGATCGGTTCGCGCGTCTGAAGCCCTGAACTGCCGTACCACCACCAAGAGCCCCGGTTCCCTGATGGGACCGGGGCTCTCGCCGTTCGTGGCTACCGTTTCCGCAGCAGCAGGCGTCCCTGACGGAAGGGGCGCTCCCCTTCGACGGGCTCGCGGTACATCCGTCCGACCTCGACGAGCCCGGCCGCGGCCGCCAGCGCCATCAGTTCGTCGAGCGGCCACCGGTACGCCGTCGTGACCTTGTGGTCGAACTCCGAAACCGGGCCGTCCCCGGACTCGAAGCACCCCAACAGAACGTGACCACCGGGCGCCAACGTCCGGGTGAATTCGGCGAAGTACCCCGGAATCTCCGACGGCGGCGTGTGGATCATCGAGTACCACGACAGGATCCCGGCGAGCGACGCGTCGGGCAGGTCCAGCGCCGCCATCGAACCGACTTCGAACCGCAGCCCCGGCAGCGCGGCGCGGGCCAGCTCGACCATCGCCGGCGACACGTCGACGCCGAACGCGTCGACCCCGAGCGAACGCAGGTGCGCCGTCAGGTGGCCGGGCCCGCACCCGAGGTCGGCGACCGGCCCGCGGCCGCGCACGAACTCCGCGAACGTCGCCCACGCGGACCGGTCCAGCGGGTCGCCGTCCCAGATGTCGCGCACGAACTCCGCGTACTGGACGGCGACCGCGTCGTACGCCGCTGTCACGGTTTGCGGCCGAGGCCGCAGATGTGGCCGACGAACGAGGGGTCGTTCGCGAGCTTCTTCGTCGCCCGCGACTCGATCTCCTCCGGGTGCCACTCCGGCAGGTAGACGATGCCCGGCTCGACGAGCTCCAGGCCTTCGAAGAACGTCGTGAACTCCGCCTTGCTGCGCAGGTGCAGCGGGGTGCTCGACCGCTGGTACTGCGCGACGATCGACTCGCGGCTTTCGGCGTCGGCCATCGCGTCGAGGCCTTCGGTGGTCAGGTGCGAGGACAGGAAGTACGAGCCGGACGGCAGCAGCGAGAGGTACTTCTGGATGGTCTGGGCCACCGGCTCGTCCGGGCCGAGGAAGTACAGGACGCCGACCATGATCAGGCCGATCGGCCGGTTCGTGTCGAGGACGCCGGTGTCGAGCGCGCGCTTCCAGATGTCGGCCGGGTCGCGCAGGTCGCCCTGCAGCACCGCGTGCCGGTCCGCGACACCCTCCTTCTCCAGCAGCACCTGCGAGTGCGCCACCGCGACCGGCTCGTTGTCGACGTACACGCACCGCGCGTTCGGGTTCACCTCGGCCGCGACCTCGTGGACGTTCCCCACCGTCGGCACGCCCGACCCCAGGTCGAGGAACTGGTCGATGCCGTTGCGCGCCAGGTAGCGGACGCCGCGGCCGAGGAAGTCGCGGCCGACGCGGGCGACCGTCTTGATCATCGGGAAGGTCTTGACCGCCTGCTCACCGAACTGGCGGTCGATGGCCCAGTTGGCGTCGCCGCCGAGGAACCAGTCGTAGATGCGGGCCGCGTTCGGCCGGTCGAGGTCGACGCCTTCGGGGGCCTCGGGATCCTGCGTCGTCATTTTCGTCCTCCAGGCTTGCGGCCGACACCGCCGACCACGCTCGCGAGGGGGACCGGGGCGGCGCCGGGCTCGGGGCGCCACTCTCCCACAGGCACGATCCCGGGGTCGACGACGTCGAAGTTACCGAAGAACACGGCGATCTCGTCGAGCGACCGGGAAATCGCGGGAGAGCTCGACCGCTCGGACAGCTGCACGAGCCGCCGGATCTGCGCCAGCTCGTCGCCCTCGACGCCGGACTCGGTCGCGTGCGAGAGCACGTACGCCGATCCCGGCGCCAGCAGCGTCCGGTAGTCGCGGATGGCTTCACGCACGCCGGTGACGTCCGGAAGGAAGTGCAGCACGGCCACGCTGAGCAGGCAGATCGGCCGCTCGGGGTCGAGCACCCCGGTGGCCAGCGCGGCTTCCCAGACCTCCTCGGCGTCCCGCAGGTCGGCGTGCAGCACGGCGTGCCGCTCCGGATCGCCCTCTTCGTCGAGCAGGATCCGCCCGTGCGCGACGGCCACCGGCTCGTTGTCGACGTAGACGCAGCGGCTGTCCTCGGCGTACTCGTCGGCGACCTCGTGGACGTTGCCGGCGGTCGGGATGCCGGAGCCGAGGTCGAGGAACTGCGTGATGCCCTCGGCGACGCAGTGGCGGACGGCCCGGCCGAGGAAGTCGCGGTTGCCGCGCGCCAGGGTCTTCGCCAGCGGAAACGCTTTCACGGCCAGCTCACCGTACTGCCGGTCGACCGCCCAGTTCGCGGTGCCGCCGAGCGCCCAGTCGTAGATCCTCGCCACGTTCGGCCGGTCGAGGTCGACGGCGTCGGGGAGGAAGTCGGGGTCCACGATGTCCCCTTCGGGCGGCACTTCCGGTGGCTTAGGGCACAACAGAGCCACTCTACCGACAGTTGTTCACCACTCGGGACCCTTCGAGCCGCCGTTCGCCCTATTGGAGCTGCTGCATCTGGCCGCGGTAACCCTCCGCGAGCTCCTTCAGGAACTGCCGGGTCTCTTGCCGCTCCAGCGCCGCTCCCCGCAGCCGGTCCCACGAGTCGACGAAGATGTTGAAGTCCTTGACGTCGTCGAGGTACAGCCCGCCGGCGGAGTGCTCGATGTAGACGAAGTCCCGGGTGCGGTCCGGGAAGCGCATGATCGTGAAGTCGTTGGGCACCGCGGCCAGCCGCGCCCCGAACGGCAGCACGTGGACGTAGACCCGCGGGTGCCGTTCGAGCGAGAGCAGGTGCTCGACCTGGTCCAGCATCACCGCGGGCGCGTACCCGCCGGGAGCCCGGCGAAGCGCGCCCTCGCTGATGATGAACCGGTAGTACGGCGGCTGCTGCTGCTCGAACACCGCCTTGCGGTCGAGCCGGTTGCGCACCAGCGACGTCACGTCCGTCGCGCCGGCCTCGGTGAACTGCTTGAGCATGTAGTGCTCGGACTGCAGCGGACCCGGGATGCGCTCGCCGTGCCAGGTGAGGATCTCCGCGGCGGCGGGCTCCAGGTCGGTGAAGGTGCGGAACCAGTGCGGCACCACCGAGCGGTAGCCGGACCAGTGGCCGCGCTGCCCGGCGGCGGCCCGCGCCAGGTTCATCAGCGTGTCGGCCTCTTCGCCGTTGATCCCGAACGCGTTCAGCATGGATCGCACATCCCCGAGTTTGACCCCGACGGCACCGGACTCGATCTTGTTGACCTTGCCCTGGGTGCAGCCGAGGACCTCGGCGACCTGCTGCTGTGTCATCCGCGCCGCGGTGCGGGCATGCCGGAGCTCGTTTCCGAGCTGCTTCCGGCGCGAGGTGACGGTGCTGGCCATCGCCCTGCTCTCCCGGACCACTACCAAGCGACGACGGCCACCGGCCGCCGTCGCACGCGAACTATCGAACCCACCCAGGTTAGTGCTTCACCTTGCGGATCTCGATGATGACATCGCGCAGCGTTCCAGGAAACGCCGCAGAATGCCAGTCACCTGCGCTATCACTCGCCTGGACCAGCGAAATTCCGAATTATTCGGCCAACCGGCGGAGCCGGGTCTCGGGCAGACTGGGCCCGTGACCGATCGTTCGCCCTCCGCCGCCGCTGTCACCCGCCTGGCCGACCGGGTCCACGGCTACGTCCAGCCCGACGGCTCCTGGTACATCAACAACTGCGGGTTCGTCGACGCCGGCGACCACACCGTGCTCATCGACACGTGCTCGACCGAGCGCCGCACGCGCGCGCTGCTCGAGACGGTCGAGGCCGCCACCGGCAGCCCGGTGACGACGCTGGTGAACACCCACCACCACGGCGACCACACCAACGGCAACTACCTGGCCGGCGGCGCGACGATCATCGGGCACCGCAAGACCCGCGAGCTGATGGTCGCCGAGGGCATCCAGACGTTCGAGGGCGTCTTCGTCGGCAGCGACTGGGGCGAGCTGCGCTCGCGGCCGCCGGAGGTCGTGTTCGACGACCGGCTGACCGTGCACGCGGGCGACCTCGCCCTCGAGCTGATCCACCCCGGCCACGCGGCCCACACGACCAACGACGTCCTCGTCTGGCTGCCGGAGCAGCGCGTGCTCTACGCCGGCGACCTGGTGTTCAACGGCGGCAGCCCGTTCGCACTCATGGGCTCGGTGGCCGGGTGGCGGAAGGGCCTCGACGTGATCCGGGAGCTGGAGCCGGAGGTGATCCTGCCCGGCCACGGCGGCCCGTGCGGGCTCGACGTCGTGGACACAGTGGACAGGTACCTGAAGTTCGTCCAGGAGACGGCCGAGCGCGGGAAGGCCGCCGGGCTGTCGCCGCTGGAGGCGGCGAAGGACGCGGACCTGGGCCAGTTCGCCTCGATGAGCGAGCAGGAGCGGCTGCCGGGCAACCTGCACCGCGCGTACGCCGAGCTGGACGGTGCCGAGTGGGGCGCGGACATCGACCTCGTCGCGGCGATCACGGACATGCTCGCGATCAACCGCGGACCGATCCGCTGCTTCTCCTGAACTGAGTGAGCTGCTCCTCCGTGCCCTTCCTTGAGGCCTCGATCGGACTAGGGTCTGAATCGAGAGAGTCTTCGAGAGGATGCGGATGAGCAAGAAGGCGAGCATCGGGGTCACCGGCCTGGCGGTCATGGGCCGCAACCTGGCCCGCAACCTGGCCCGGCACGGCCACACGGTGGCCCTGCACAACCGGTCCGAGGAGCGGACCCGCGCGCTGGTGGAGCAGTTCGGCGACGAGGGCGACTTCATCCCGGCGTACTCGGCGCAGGCGTTCGTCGACGCGCTGGAGCGGCCGCGGCAGGTCGTGATCATGGTCAAGGCGGGCGGCCCGACGGACGCCGTCATCGACGAGTTCGCGCCGCTGCTCGAAGAGGGCGACGTGATCATCGACGCCGGCAACGCGCACTTCGCCGACACGCGCCGGCGTGAGAAGGCGCTGCGCGAGCGTGGGCTGCACTTCGTCGGCAGCGGCGTCTCCGGCGGTGAAGAAGGCGCGCTGCACGGGCCGAGCATCATGCCCGGCGGCTCGAAGGAGTCCTACGAGTCCCTCGGCCCGCTGTTCGAGGACATCTCGGCCAAGGTCGACGGCGAGCCGTGCTGCACGCACATCGGCGCGGACGGCGCCGGGCACTTCGTCAAGATGGTGCACAACGGCATCGAGTACGCCGACATGCAGCTGATCGCGGAGTCGTTCGACCTGCTGCGCGGCGCGGGTGGGTACTCCCCCGCCGAGATCGCCGACGTGTTCCGGACCTGGAACACCGGGCGGCTGGACTCGTACCTGATCGAGATCACCGCCGAGGTGCTGGCGCACGTCGACAAGGCGTCCGGCAAGCCGTTCGTCGACGTCGTCGAGGACGCCGCCGAGCAGAAGGGCACCGGCCGCTGGACCGTGCAGATCGGCCTCGACCTCGGTGTCCCCATCTCGGGCATCGCCGAAGCCGTCTTCGCGCGTTCGCTGTCCGGGTCGACTTCGCTGCGCTCGGCGGCTCGTGGCCTGGGTGGTCCCACCCGGTCGCCGCTGTCCGGCTCGGAGCTGGAGCGCTTCGCGGACGACGTCGAGCAGGCGCTGTACGCGTCGAAGGTCGTCGCGTACGCACAGGGCTTCAACCAGATCCAGGCCGGCGCGACGGAGTACGGCTGGGACATCGACCTCGGCAAGGTCGCCTCGATCTGGCGCGGCGGCTGCATCATCCGCGCGAAGTTCCTCAACGACATCACCTCGGCCTACGCCGACGAGCCGCAGCTGCCGACGCTGCTGACGTCGGGCGGCTTCCGCAAGGCCGTGGAGGACGCGCAGGACTCGTGGCGTTCGGTGATCTCGACGGCCGTCCGGCTGGGCATCCCGACGCCGGGCTTCTCGACGGCGCTGGCGTACTACGACGGCCTCCGCGCCGACCGGTTGCCGGCCGCGCTCGTCCAGGGTCAGCGTGACTTCTTCGGAGCGCACACGTACCGCCGCGTCGACCGCGACGGTTCGTTCCACACGGCCTGGGCCGCCGACGGCCGCCCGGAGTCCGAAGCCTGAGCCGGTGCTGCTCTGATCGGGAAAACCCCCTGGTCCTTCCCGATCAGAGCAGCGTCACCAGCACCACCGCGAGAAGCGCGGCGAACAGAAGGAGTCTCACTGCCCTCGGGCGGCGAGGATCTCCGCCAGCACCTCCACGATCTTCGCCTCGGCCTTGTCCTTCTTGATGCCCAGGCCGTCGAGCACCTCGAAGCCGGTGCCCTCCCGCTGTTCGAGCAGCGCCAGCAGCATGTGCTCGGTGCCGATGTAGTTGTGCCCGAGCCGCAGTCCCTCGCGCATCGTCAGCTCGAGCGCCTTCTTCCCCGCCGCGCTGAACGGCACCGGGTTCGGCGTCGGCTCGACTCGCTCGGGCAGCCGCGCTTCGGCGGCTTCGCGGACGGCGTCGAGCTGGACACCCTGAGCCAGGATCGCCCCGGCCGCGAGCGCCGCGGGTTCGGTGAGCAGGCCCAGCACGATGTGCACGGTGTCGATCTCGGGGCTGCCGTGGTCCACGGCCGCCTTCTGGGCCTCCACGACGACGTGCCGCGCGCGGTCGGTGTAGCGGCCGTAGACGCGCTCGATGCTGCCGCTCGGATCGCCACCGGGATCGACCTTCGGCACGAACCGCTTCTGCGCGGCCTGTTTCGTGACGCCCATGCTGGAGCCGATCTCGGTCCAGGACGCCCCGGACCGCCGGGCCTGGTCGACGAAGTGGCCGATGAGGTGGTCGGCGACCTCGCCGAGGTGCTGTCCGACGTAAACCGCGTCGGTCAGCTGGGCGAGGGCGTCCGTCTCGTTGTTGCTCTTGATTGCGCTGATGAGGTCGTCGAGCTTGATGTTGGTCGGTAAGGTCATGCCGTCAACTGTAGGTTGACGATCCTCTGTCGTCAACCTCGGGTTGACGCTGCCTTCAGGTGTGCTTTCAAGTCGAACTCGCTCACCTCGAGATCGGCGTACGCCGGGTGCGGGTCCGCGGTGAAGAGGCGTCGCGCGGCGATGTGGTCGGCCGGCTTGTTCACCGACTCGACCGCGATGAGGACGTCGTCGCGGAAGGACAGCACCGAGAACTTGCCCGCGGCCTGGTCGCCCGCGACCACCGTCCGGTCGGCGCCCGACAGGATCCCGGCGATCTGCAGCTTCGCGCCGGACTGGTCGGTCCAGAACCACGGCAGGCTCGCGTACGGCTCGGGCGCGCCGGTGATCGCCGCGGCCACGCACCGGGCCTGGTCGACGGCGTTCTGCACGGACTCCAGCCGGGTCGCGGCGCCGGCCTGCACGCACGGGAAGTTCGCGCAGTCGCCGATCGCGAAGATCTTTTCGTCGGCCGTCCGCAGGTGCGCGTCGACGACCACGCCGTTGTCCACCTCGAGCCCGGCCTCCTGGGCGAGCGTCGTCTCCGGCACGACACCGACTGCGATGACGACCAGGTCGGCGGGCAGCCGGCGGCCGTCGGACAGCTCGACCTCGCGCACCCGCTCGTCGCCGTGCAGCGCCGAGACGCCTTGGCCGAGCAGGACGGTGTGCCCGGCTTCCCGGTGCAGCGCGGCGAAGTAGGCGGAGATCTCCGGCGTCGCGACGCGGTTGAGGAGCCGCTCCTGGGCCTCGACGACCGTCACGGGACGGCCGGCGTGCGACGCGAACTCCAGCCCGATGAAGCCGCCGCCGACCACGACGATGTTTTCGGCGCCGGTCAGCGAAGCGCGCAGGCGGTCGGCGTCGTCGCGGGTGCGTAGGGTCAGCACGCCCGGCAGGTCCGCGCCGGGGACGGGCAGCGTCCGGTTGCGCGCGCCGGTGGCCAGGATCAGGTGGTCGTACGCCAGCTCGGTGCCGTCTTCGAGGCGCACCTTTGCCGCTTCGCGGTCGATCTCCGCGACGCGGCCCGCCACCAGCTCGATGTCCTTCTCGGCGAAGAAGTCCTCGCCGCGCAGGTGCAGCTGCTCGATCCCGGCGGTCCCGGCCAGGTAGGCCTTCGACAGCGGCGGCCGCTGGTACGGCACCCCCGGCTCGTCCCCGACCAGCACGACCCGGCCGTCGAAGCCGCGGTCCCGCAGCGACGCCACCGCCTGGAACCCGCTCTGACCCGCCCCGACGACGACCACCGTGTTCTGCGCACCCATGCCCGCCATCCGATCACAAGAGGCTTAAGCCGTCGAGGAATCCCCCGGTGAGCGCAGCGCCCGCGGCGCCCCGAGCACGCGGGAGATCCCGCGCGCGGCCGCCCGCACGGCCGGGACCAGCGTCCGCGGGTCCGTGCCTTCGGCCGGGACGACCACCGAGATCGCCGCGACGACCTCGTCCGTCGAGTCGCGGACCGGGGCCGCGACCGACAGGGAGATGAGCTCGATCTGGCCGTCGCTGATCGCGTAGCCGTCGCGGCGGACGTCGGCCAGCACGCGCCGCAGCTGCGACGACGAGCCGATCGTCTTAGGCGTGAACGTCTTGAGCGGGCCGCCGAGGACTTCCTCCTGCACCTCGGCGGGCGAGTGCGCGAGCAGCACCTGGCCGACGCCGGTGGCGTGCGCGGGCAGCCGGCCGCCGACGCGCGTCAGGACGTTGACCGCGCCGCGGCCCGAGATGCGCTCGACGTAGACGACCTCCGCGCCGTCGAGCACCGCGAGCTGCACGTTCTGGTGCGTGGCCTCGTAGAGGTCCTCCAGGAACGGCATCGCGCTCTCGCGGAGTTCAGCGCCGTGCGGAGCGAGCGAAGCGACTTCCCACAGCCACAGCCCGACGCGGTAGACGCCCGCTTCGTCGCGCACGAGCGCGCCACGCCGGGTCAGCTCACCGGCCAGCCGGTGCGTGGTCGACAGCGGCAGGTCGACGCGCCGGCTGAGCTCGGACAGCGTCAGCCGCGGCCGTTCGGCCGTGAAGGCGCCCAGCAGATCGAGGACGCGATCCACGACCGAAGGCGGCCGCCGCGCGCTGTGTCGCACGTCAGAGGTCGTCGTCCGGCAGGAGCGGGCGCATGAACGACCGCCGGTACCGGACCACGCACCCGCTTTCCTCACGGATCTTGTCGGCCTCGATGAAGTCCGGGTCCACGCCGAACAGCGTCCGATAGCGCTCGTACGCGGCGAAGCTCTCGAAGCTGAACAGCGCCCGGGCTTCGTCGCTCGCCCCCTCCGACGGCAGGAAGTAGCCGTGGTGGATGCCGCCTTCGCGCTGCACCAGCCGCATCCACGCGGCGGCGAAGCGTTCGAAGTCGGTGATCTTCGCGGGGTCGATGACGTAGTCGACGACGCACGTGATCACCGGCCGCCCCAGACGCGGTCGGCCGTCGCCACGATCAGCTCCAGCTTGCGCAGCTGGTCGTCCGGCGTGAGGTCGTTGCCCTCCTCGGTCGAGGAGAACCCGCACTGCGGCGAAAGACAGAGCTGGTCGATGTCGACGTACTGCGACGCCTCTTCGATCCGCCGCACCAGGACGTCGGGGTCCTCCAGCTCGGGCCGCTTCGTCGTGACCAGGCCGAGGACGACCTTCTTGTCCTTCGGCACGAACCGCAGCGGCTCGAAGCCCCCGGAGCGTTCGTCGTCGAACTCGAGGAAGAACCCGTCGACGGCCAGCTCGCCGAACAGCGCCTCGGCGACGAACTCGTAGCTCCCGGACGCGACCCACGACGACCGGAAGTTGCCGCGGCACAGGTGGGTCGTCACCCTGAGGTCGTCGGGGCGGCCGGCCAGCGCCGCGTTCATCGTCGCGATGTTGCGCACGTGCTGGGTGTCCGGGTCGCCGCCCATCCGCGCGACGAGCTCCCGCTGCGCCGGGTCGTTGAGGTACGCCAGGCTCGTGTCGTCCAGCTGCAGGTACCGGCAGCCGAGCCCGTGCACCGCGGAGACCTGCGCCGCGTACGCCGCGCTCAGGTCGGCGAAGAACTCTTCGAGGTCCGGGTAAACGCTTTCGCTCACCGCCGCCCGCCCGCCGCGGTAGTAGACCATGCTCGGCGACGGGATGGTCAGCTTCGGCGTCACGCCGGGGTCCACATGGGACTTCAAGAACTCGAAGTGCGAGGCGAAGATCGGCTCGTCGAGCCGCACCTTGCCGTCGACCTGCAGGCCCGGCGGGCTGAACTCGAGGTCGCCCGCCAGGTTGTGGAACTTGACGTGCAGCCGCTGGTCGCTCTTGGAGATGCCGCCGAGCGCGTAGATGAAGTCCATGTGCCACGACGCGCGCCGGAACTCGCCGTCGGTCGCCGAGGCGAGCCCGGCGACCCGCTGCATCTTGATGACGTCGCGGATCGTGTCGTCCTCGACCGCGCGGAGCTGCTCCGCGTTGATCTCACCGCTTTCACGCCGCCGTCGCGCGTCGCGCAGCACCGGGGGCCGCAGGAGGCTCCCGACGTGATCGGCGCGAAACGGCGGGCCCACCTGGGAAATACCGCCCGAAGTCATGCACCGATGGTCACACATTCCCGGCCGTCGCGCCGCCCCCTGAAACAAGATCATGACGCCGGGTTCTTGCTACCGTCACGCGCACCGCGTTCGCTGTAGCGCGGCTGCGCCGTCGAACCAGGGGGCTTGATCATGACGAAACCCGCGGTCCACCCCGTCGACCAGGGCCTGCCGGCCGGGCGGCTGGCCCTGCTCGGCCTGCAGCACATGTCGATCATGTACGCGGGCGCGGTCGCCGTGCCGCTGATCGTCGGCAGCGCGTTGAAGCTGGACCCGGCGACGATCGGGCTGCTGGTCAACGCCGACCTGCTCGTCGCGGGCATCGCGACGCTGATCCAGTCGGTCGGCATCGGGAAGCTCCTCGGCATCCGGCTGCCGGTGGTCGCGGGCGCGACGTTCAGCGTCGTCAACCCGATGATCCTGATCGCGTCCCAGTACGGCCTCCCCGCGGTCTACGGCGCGATGCTGGCATCCGGCGTCTTCGGGCTGCTCATCGCCAGGCCGTTCGCGAAGCTGATCCGGTTCTTCCCGCCGCTGGTCACCGGGACGCTGCTGCTCGTCATCGGCGTCTCACTGCTCGGCCCGGGCGCGGGGCTGATCGCGGGCAACGACCCGACCGCACCGGACTACGCGGCCCTGTCGCACATCCTGCTCGCGTTCGGCGTCCTCGCGCTGCTGGTGCTGTTCACGCGGGTGCTGCGCGGGTTCGCCAACCAGATCGGGCCGCTGCTCGCCCTGGCGATCGGCCTGGTGGTCGCGATCCCGATGGGACTCGTGCACTGGGACGGGCTCGGCGCGGCGAGCTGGTTCGGGCTCGCGTCGCCGTTCCACTTCGGCGCGCCGACGTTCCCCATCGCCGCGGTCCTCTCGATGTGCGTGGTCATGCTGGTGACGTTCACCGAGTCGACCGCGGACATGATCGCCGTCGGGGAGATCACCGGGCGCCCGCCGACCGACTCCGACCTCGCGCGCGGCCTGGCCACCGACGGCTTCTCGGCCGTGCTCGGCGGCGTGCTGAACTCCTTCCCCGACACGGCGTTCGCGCAGAACGTCGGGCTGGTGCGGATGACCGGCGTGCGCAGCCGCTGGGTGGTCGCGGTGACCGGCGGGATCCTGGTGCTGATGGGCCTGGTCCCGAAGATCGGCGCGTTCATCGCGGCGATCCCGCAGCCGGTGGTCGGCGGGGTCGCGGTGGTGATGTTCGCGATGGTCGCCGCGGTCGGCGCGCAGAACCTCAAGAAGGTCGAGTTTTCGGGCAACCACAACACTTTCATCGTCGCGGTCGCGCTCGGCGTCGGCCTCCTGCCGGCGTTCGCGCCGAAGATCTTCCAGCACTTCCCGGCCTGGCTGCAGACGATCTGCGGCAGCTCGATCACGGTGGCGGCGGTGCTGGCGTTCGCCCTGAACCTGCTGTTCAACCACCTCGGCCGGCGTCCGGAGCCGGACCTGCTCGAAGCGCCGTGAGCAGCCGTTCGACGAGCTTGCCGCCGGTGCCCGCTTCGACCGGGCGCCGGAACAACACGCGCAGGTAGAGCGGGGCCAGGACGAAGTCGAGGATTTCGTCGACCGTCGGCACGTCCTCACCGCGTGCCGCGGCCCTGTCGAGCGTCGCCTGCAGGTCTTCGCCGCGCGCCTTGAGGTACTCGAGCGGTTGCTTGTCCGGCCCCAGGGTGGCGACGAGCGCGCGCAGCAGGATCTGGCCGCGCGGGTCGCACATCGCGTGTTCGACCCCCTCGGCCCAGCCGAGCAGGTCGCCTCGCAGCGTGCCGGTGTCCGGGATCGGCGACGTCGCGCGCAGGCGCGTCACGGCGGCGTCGAGCAGCAGCTGCTCGCGGCTGCCCCAGCGCCGGTAGACGCTCGTCGGGTTCACGCCCGCCCGCTCGGCGATCTTCGGGATCGCCGCGTTGATCTCGCCGATGGCGAGCAGCTCGACGACGGCGTCGTGCACGGCGTCTCGGACACGGGCGCTGCGGCCACCGGGTCGGGTCATGAGTTCATCTTAAAGCAAACAAGCTTGCTTTTGCCGTCCGAGTGCGGCTATCTTTAAGGCAAATCGGATGGCTTTAAGGAGACGACGATGGCCCGCAAGATGACAGTCGAAGAGCGCGAAGAGTTCCTCGCCCAGCCGCAGGTCGGCGTCCTCAGCGTGACGGCCGAAACCGGCCGGGCACCGCTGACCACGCCGATCTGGTATCGCTACGAGCCAGGCGGCGACGTCGTCGTGATGACCTCGCCCGGCCTGCGCAAGACCCGGCTGATCGAGGCGGCCGGCCGCTTCTCGCTGTGCGTCCAGCAGCAGGACGGCGTCTACAAGTACGTCTCGGTCGAGGGACCGGTGGTGGAGTCGTGGCCGATGACGAAGGACCAGCGCCACGAGATGGCGGCCCGCTACCTGCCCCCGGGCGTCAGCGAGGCGTACACCGACGCGACCGACGACACCCACGGGAGCAACATCGCGATCGTGATGCGCCCGGAGCGGTGGAACACCTCGGACTTCAGCGACCTCGCGGAGAAACTGGCCTGATCACCAGCAGATGACGAGCAGGCACGTCGTCGTCTTGGTCGGCGTCGGCGTGTGGGCCGGCGGCTGACCACCCGACGGGGTCGTGGTCGGGGTGACCGAGCCGCCAGGGTTCGTCGACGAGGTGGTCGGCGTCGTGGAGTCCGCGCTGGTCTCGGTGGTCGGGTCGGTGCCCGGCACCTCGGTGACGGTCTCGCGGGGAACGCCCACGCCGGGGACGACGTCGCCGCCACCGGTACCGCCCTCCGGCGGCGAGTCGGTGGCCTGGCCGGCGCCACCCAGCCCGGTGGTGCGCTGGGGGAACGGGATGACCTGGATCTGGTCGACCGGGGACGCGTCCGGGGTGCCCTTGCCGCCGAGGCCGACCAGCACCGCCGCGGCCCCGCAGCCGATGACGACGGCGAGCATCACCGCCAGCACGCGCCACCGCGACTGGCCCGGTGCCGAACGGTCGCCCCAGCCCTCGCGCACGAGCAGCTCGGCGACCGATACCTCGTCGTTCACCCCGACAGACCTTTCCGGAAGGCCTTTCGGCCGACGTCGTGGCCGTATTTTTACCGCACAAGCCCCCCAGAAGGGTGAGTTTTCGGCAAAAATTCGTCACGTAACGTTCAGTTTGACCGTGAGTGACATTCCACAGCGGATTCACAGCTGCGGTTCGGGAGACTCCCAGCATGACGGGCGATGCTCGAACCATGCTGCTGAAAGCCGATCGGCCGGTCCCCCGGATCGCCGTTCCGCGTCGCGGCCTGACGGCGTTCGGCAAGATCATCCCCACTCCGAAGGTGACCCCCTTCACGTTCGGTTACCTCGTGCTCCTGCTCGGCACGACGCTGCTGCTCAGGTTCGCCGACCCGGTGCTGACCGACCGGCTGCTCCAGCTGTCCAGCACCGACGCCCACAACCTGTGGCGACGGCCGCTGACCTCGCTGCTGACCAGCGCGATCTGGCTGTCCGACGAAGGCTGGGTCGTCTACGTCGTGATCTTCGCGATCGCCGTCGCGCCGCTGGAACGCCGCTTCGGCGCCCGCCGCGCGGCGATCGTGTTCTTCTCCGGTCACGTGCTGGCGACGCTCGTCACCGAGCTGCCGGTGATGGCCCTGATCAGCACCCACGTCCTGCCGAACTCGGCCGGGCACTGGCTCGACATCGGCGTCAGCTACGGCTTCTTCACCACGGCCGGCGCACTCGTCTTCCTGCTCCGCGGCCGCGCGCGCCTGGCCGCGCTGGCCGCCGTGGAAGCGTTCATCGCGGTGATCTGGCTCGCCGACGACCCGGCGAGCCTCGACTCGGTCGTCACGCTGCTCGGCCACGCCGTCGCCGCGCACTTCGGGCTGCTGTTCTGGGGGCCGCGGCTGCGCGGCCCAGCCGCAGGCAGGGCCCGGATTCCGGCGGGTAGGCAGGGGCCGGAGTCGGTGGTGTAATCGACCGAGCCACACGCCGACTGCCAGGGGGACGACGCTCATGGAGGCAGGCTCCCTCGCCGCACTGGTCGAGCTGAGTCCGGACGCGATCTGCGTCCACGAGCACGGCGTCCTGACCTATGCCAACCGCGCGGCCCTCGAGACGTTCGCCGCGCGGTCCGCGGCCGAGGTCGTCGGCCGCCGGTTCACCGACTTCGTCGCCGAGGAGTCGCGCGCCGCCGTCGTGGAGAAGCTCGCGTTGCTCACCGAGCCGGGTCAGGCCAGCGAACCGGTCGAAGCCCTGATGTCCCGGCTGGACGGCAGCAAGTTCGCCGTCGAGACGGTGTCCGTGCGCCTCGACGGGCCCGCCTACCAGGTCGTCATGCGGGACATCACGGCGAAGAAGGCGGCCGCGGACGCCCTCCGCTACCAGGCCGCGCTCGTGTCCCACGTCAGCGACGCGTTGATCGCGACCACCGGCGAAGGCGTCGTGACCAGCTGGAACCCGGCCGCCGAAGCGGTGTACGGCTGGACCGCGGCCGAAGCCGTCGGACGGCGGGCGAGCGAGCTGGTCGGCGCGCCGCTCGACCTGCGCGGCGGCGGGATCACCGAAGCGCTGCACCGCCGGCGGGACGGCGCTCCCCTGGCGGTCCGCGTTTCGGCAGCTGAGATGAACGACGGGTACGTGCTCGTCTGCGCGGACGAAACCGCGCGGCGGCGGGCCGAGCAGAACTACCGCACGGTCGTCACCTCCCTGGACGAAGGCGTGCTGGTGATGGGCCCGGGCGGGCTCATCGAGGCGGCGAACCCGGCGGCCTGCCGGATCCTCGGCGTCGCCGAAGCCGAGCTGATCGGCGTCCCGTGCCACACGCTCGTGCTGTTCACCGAGTCCGGGCACTGGATCCCGCCGGACGAGACGCCGTCCGTGCGGACCCGGCGGACCGGCGTCACGCACAACGGCCTGGTCGTGCGGCTGCGCCGGCCCGACGGCCGCGACGTCTGGGTGTCGCTGACCTCGCGGCTGCTCAACCCCGACGACCCCACGGCGAGGGCCGTCGTCACGTCGTTCACCGACATCACCGAGACCCGCGCGATCAGCGCGCGCCTCGCGCACGACGCGACCCACGACCCGCTCACCCGGCTGGCGAACCGGACCCTGGTGCTCGACCGGCTCGACGGCGGCGGCCGCGGCGCGGTCACCGTGCTGTTCCTCGACCTGGACAAGTTCAAGGTCATCAACGACTCGCTCGGGCACTCGGTCGGCGACCAGGTGCTGCGGATCGTCGGCGAGCGCCTGCGCCGCTGCTCCGGCCGTGACGACCTGGTGGGCAGGCTCGGCGGCGACGAGTTCGTCGTCGTCACCGGCGAGGTCACCGAACCCGGCGAGGTCCGCGCGCTGGCCGAGCACCTGCGGGCCGCGCTGGCCGAGCCGATCGGCGTGCTCGGCCGTCAGCTGCACCTCGACGCCAGCATCGGCGTCGTCCTCGTCGGCGGCGCCGACCGCCGCAGCGCCGAGGACCTGCTGCGCGACGCCGACGTCGCGATGTACCAGGCCAAGACGCTCGGCCGGGGCCGGCACCACTTCTTCGACGTCGGCCTGCGCGAGCGCATGCAGCGGCGGCTGCGGATGGAGCAGGACCTGCGCGACGCGGTGCACGACGGTCAGCTCTGGCCCGCCTACCAGCCGGTCGTCGACCTGAAGACCGGCGAAATGGTCGCGGTCGAGGCGTTGCTGCGCTGGACGCACCCCCGCCACGGCGCGATTTCGCCGGTGGAGTTCATCCCGCTCGCCGAAGAGAGCGACCTGATCAACGTGATCGGCAAGGAGATGCTCCGCGCGACGACGCGCGAGCTCGCCACCCGCCGCCGTGACCAAGGTCTGGACCTGACGCTGAAGGTCAACCTGTCGACCCGCCAGCTCGACGACCCGCACCTGGTGCCCGCCGTGCAGGACGCGCTGGCCAACACCGGGCTGCCGGCCGGCGCGCTCTGCCTGGAAGTCACCGAGAGCGCGTTGATGCGCGACCAGGAAGCGGCCGCCGAAGTACTGGCTTCCCTGCGGTCACTGGGTGTCCTGCTGGCGATCGACGACTTCGGCACCGGGTATTCGTCGCTCGCGCAGCTGCGCCGGCTGACGCTGGACACGCTCAAGATCGACCGCTCGTTCATCACCGGCATCGCCGAATCCCGCGACGCGGCGGCGATCGTCACGAGCATCATCGCGATGGCCCACGCTGTTGATTTGACGGTGATCGCCGAGGGCGTCGAGACCGCGGAGCAGGTGGAGCTGCTCCGCGCGTTGGACTGCGACCAGGCCCAGGGCTACCACCTGGGCCGGCCAGTGCCGGCGGCCGAGCTGTTCGGTCAGTAAAGGGTTTTGAGCCGGTCGAGCTCGTCCGCGGTCAGCTCGATCCCGAGGTCCTTGAGGGTGGCGTCGAGCTCCTCCGGCGCGATGGTGGTGGTTTCGCTGGTGCCATCGGGCTTTTCGACGGTCAGCTCGCGGCCCAGCAGCTTCCGGCTGACGCCCGGTTCGAGCGTCATGATCACCAGCCGTCCGGTGAACGGCGACTTCGGGTGCGTCGAGGTGTAGTGGTGGTAGACCTCGTAGTCGATCGGGTGCATGCCGTCGAGCCGGAAGTCGAGCAGGTCCTCGTCGCCCTTGCTCAGCGTCCACCAGCCGTTCTTTTCGGTGAGCCGGTGCGGCCAGCCGGCCTGGTCGGTTTCCTGGCCGTCGACGAGCGGCATCGGGGCGAGGATCCCGGCCCCGAACCCGACGTCGGCGTGGAAGCGTTTTCCGTCGATCTCGGCGACGAGCGTCATGTGGGTGTACGGCCCCGGCCGCCGCGGCTGGACGCGCGCGGCGAGCCGGTGGACGGTGTAGCCGAGCTGTTCGAGGACGGCGGCGAAGAGGCCACTCTGTTCGTAGCAGTAGCCGCCCCGCCGCCGTCCGACGAGCTTCGCGCTCACGACGTCGAGCGAAATCCCTTGGTGCTGCCCGAGAACGACGTCGACGTTCTCGAAGGGAATGGCCCGGACGTGCGCACGCACGAGCTCCCCGAGCGCTTCTTCGGACGGCGGCCGTCGTCGTTGCCCGACCCTGGTCAGGTAGGCGTCCAGGTCGACGGCGTCGGAGCCCCACTCGCTGGTCATGGCTTCAGCGTGCACCCTCGACCTCGCTGGAGGTCAACCTTCGTGCACGATCTTCCGCACCTCGACGGCGGTGTACTGCGCATCGGGAATCATCGCGGCCAGCTCGACAGCGCGCGCTTCGGTTGCGACGTCGACGACGTAGTAGCCACAGAGGAAGGCCTCCGACTCGACGAAGGCGCCGTCGCCGACGTCGGTCGCGCCGTCCTTGACGCGAACGGTCTTGGTTTCGGACGGTTCGGCGAGCGCCTTGGTCTCGACCATTTCGCCGGTGCCGGTGACGAGCTTGATGAAGTCGCCGTGGCCTTCGTAGACGCCGTTCTTCTGGTCGTCGGTGAGGGTGGCCCAGAGGGTCGGGTTCATGTGGAGGGTAAGGAGGTATCGCACGTCGGCTCCCCGCTGTGGGCGGCGGCCCCGGGTGGGCTGCCTTTCGCCGGGTGGTCGGCGCCGGGTGCGCGGTCCGGACACGGGATCGCACGGTTCACTCGTTCGGCCTAGCGGCGGCGTGGAACCAGAGCGGTGCTTGACCGTTCAGCTGAGACTGACGAGCACATACCGCTCATCTTCGATCGGACCGCCCCACAGAGAGGGGTCGTCCAGCAGCGTCACCGTGGCGTCCTCTCGACGAGCACGCACGAGTCGTTCGCACTCGTCCGCCGAGATCCCTGCCCCGGTGAACCAGCGACCTTCGACGAGCACCAGACGACCACCCGGCTTCAGGAGACGCACCCAGTTGCTCAGAGCGGGGGCCGGATCAGGCATCGCCCACAGCACGTGCCGCGCAAGGACGACATCAAACGTGCCGGGCGAGCACGGGGGTTCGGCGGCGTCGCCCTCGCGAAGCCCGACGCTCACCCCTGCCGCTTCGGCCTTCTCCTTGGCTACGGCGAGCATCCGGCCGGACAGATCCACGGCGTCCACGGCGTACCCGGCCTGGGCCAGCAGGACGGCGAGACTGCCCGTCCCGCAACCGAGGTCGACCACCGTGGCGGGAGCCGTCGGCATCAGCGGCAGAAGAAGATCGGACCACGCTGCCCGCACCGACGGGTCTCTCAGGCCATGATCCGGCTGCTCGTCAAACGATGCCGCCTCGGCATCCCAGATCTCTTTCATACGCTCCGCCACACTGGCATCTTTTCAGTGACCACCGACACTTTCAGTGCGGCGAGAGCGATGGCCAACGGCGGTCAACCAAGGTCGACAGCGGCCACGGCCAAGATCGGCCCGGATACGAGAAAACCGCCCTGACCTGAGTCAGAGCGGTCTCGTGAGCGGTGGCCAGGGCCGGGGTCGAACCGGCGACCTTCCGCTTTTCAGGTCTCAGGTAGTCCGTTCACCCACGTTCGCCTAACACATCTGTGCAGGTCAAGGCTGCCTGCAGGACTACCGCGAACCCACTCGGACCGGGGCGACTGGAACCCAAGTTGGGCACCATGGAGCACCCCGACGACAGTGACGCCCGAGTCCGAGAAGCCACGATGCTCGCTGCCCTGCAGCATCGTCGGCACGGCGTGCGCGCCTGGGAGCGCAAGGTCATGGGACCGTCGTACGCTGTTCCCTCCAGCCCCCCACACAGCTCAGAACGGAGCCCGCATTGGCGGTCACTAGGACTCAGGCAGCCGAGCGACAGCGGAGAACTGCGCCGGTGCGAATGTGGCTGGAAGACCTACAGAAGATCGAGTACTGGATCAACGAAATTCCAGCAAGCAGGCCCTTGTCAATAAAGATCAAAGCCAAAGGCTCTCAATATGACGTCGACAAACTCGAAGATCTAGAAAATGAGCAGATAGAAAAGATTGACCATATTCGCTTTGATCACGGCGACGGGCTAATCAAAGTCAGCCTTGGCCCCTCCACCTGGACTAACTCCATCACAAGCACTTCAGATGATTTTAAAGTCGAGGCGAGCTGCACTCAAATCGAGGCACTTCTCAAGAAGCATCGACGTATACGTTTTATAAACTTCTTCTACGGCATCCCCAAACGAAACTTCGCTACAGGTGCTGCTTTTTTGAGCTTACTCGCGTTCACGCTTATTGCCGACTACAAAAATTGGCTAGGAATGAGCGGTACCGTGGGCTCGTGGTCTAGCATTATCGGCGCGTTTATCGGCATAGTAACCATGGGCGCGATAATGTTCCTATTGAACCCCTCATCCTCTCTTCTTTACGCGAAGACGCGCAATACCCTTCCAACCCTCTGGGAGAGGAAGAAGGACGACATCAAGATCACAATCTTCTCAAACGTAGTCGCATTGATCGCTGGCGGCGCCATCGGATACTTTGCAGGAAAGATTCCTTGACACAAGGGGAGATTAAACGCAATCCTCCGGCACATCCGACGAACAGTAGCGTTCGACCGCAGTATCGAAGGAGGGTAGAATCTAGACATGGCCGACCTAGTCGATAAAGCTGCGCAGCTTGCAGATCAGCTCGTTAGTCCACTCGCGCGACGCTGGACTCACGTGCAAGCCGTAGCAGCACGGGCCCTCGAACTGAAAGGCGCCCTTCCATCCGGAAAGTCGGAGATTCTGGTGGCCGCCGCCTGGCTGCATGATATTGGCTATGCACCCGAAATCGGCTTAACTAGGTTCCACCCCCTAGACGGCGCACGCTACCTTAAGCAACTTGAATGGCCGAACGAGATCGTGAACCTAGTCGCCCACCATTCTGGCGCCCGTTTCGAAGCAGCCGAACGTGGGATGTCCGCAGAGCTGAGCGAATTCCCGTTCGACGATAACCCAACCTTAGATGCCTTAGTTACCGCAGACCTAACGACCGGCCCTGACGGCCAGCGCCTTAGCTACGATGAGCGGATTTCTGAAATACTCAGACGGTATCCGGTTGACGACCCAGTACACCGCACTTGGCTGAAAGCAGGGCCAATCCTAAAAGATTCTGTGCGGCGAACCGAGCAACGGCTTGCCGAATCTCACCCTAGATAGGGAGCAGTCCGCGCACTGTCCAACGCATGAGAAATCCTCAGTCGCATGGACGGGTGGATGTTCAAGTTATCTAGTTCTGCGGGGTTCACCCAACGCACCGCCTTAGTCTCGGTGCCATCTTCCCGCGGCTGACCGCCAGTCCACCGCCCTTCGAAGCAGAGCGAGAACTGTTGCCGGACCTCGCCGTCGTCGTACGCCATGACGTGATTCGGGTCGGTGTACGTCCCGATAAGACGGACGATCTCGACGTCCAAGCCAGTCTCTTCCCGGACCTCACGCACAGCGGTGTCCGTGATCCGCTCCCCCGCATCGTGACCGCCGCCCGGCAACGCCCACAGGTCATTGTCGATCTTGTGGATGAGCAGAATCCGGCCCGCCTCGTCGCGAATCGCCACCGTCACGGACGGAACCACGCTGTTCGCGGCTGGTGCGTTCGGGTCGTTGAGGTAGTCGATTCGGCTCACGCGCTCTCCTGAGACTTCTCGGGGACGCCGGCGGACCAGGTCCGCTCAAACGACTTCATGTAGTGCTGCCACATCTGGCCGCTCGGCTGCCGCCGAAGGTGCATCACCGGGCTCTGACCAGCGAGGGCGCCGAACGCATGTCCGTTGACCAGTAGGTCATCGTCGAATCGGTAGAGCGAGTTGTACAGGATTTCGCCGTGCGTCCGGACCTCGACGCCGTCGAGCTCGACCACGTCGGCGAGGTAACGCCGCATGAGCTGAATGCGTCCCTCCAGACCGCCAGGGGTTCCCTCTTCGATCGCGCGCTGCTTGACGGCCAATGTGGTCTCATCGCCGACCAGCAGCCGGAACCGCACGCCGGCCGCGGCTTTCGCACGAACCAGCGGGACGAAGTTGTACTGCTCGACAAGGAAAGCACCGGAGAATACGAGGACGTCCATGCTCTCCTGGACGCCAGCGAGCAACGCTTCCCAGCCCGCCCCCGTGATGGCGGACCGGGACGAGTACAGGTGCACAAGCTCAGACTCCGTCGGTGCGGGACGCGAGTCGGACGCGAGCGACGGCCAGATGTCCTCCTCGCGCCCACCGAGCACGGCGAGAATCTTGTGCCGGGTGCCGCGGTGGGGCACCCGTTCATTGCTGATCCACCGGGCTGCCGTCTTCGGGTCGACGCCCACCCGCGCGGCGAGGTCATCCACAGTCAGGTTGGCCGCCAACATGGCAGTGCGAAGCCGATCGTTAGCCATGCTGCCTCCTCCCTACCGGGACGTTTTCGGACGTTTGATTGGGACGCTTCGCACCGCGGGGACGTCCACAAAGATCCTTGGAAGTGCGGTACTCGCGTCCCCTGACCTGCGGTTTCCTTAGGACATGACACCGCACCGGAACCCCAGTCCTCAACTCTCCCCCACCAGCTTCTCCAAAGCGTCGACCCTCTTGCGCAGCTCGGCCAACTCGCCGGCCATCGCACTCAAGGGGTCAACTGCCTCCCCCGGCACCTCGTTGACGAAGACGCCAACAGACGGCGTCGCCGTGAGCCACTTCTCGTCCTGCAGCAGCCGCAACGCCTTCTGCGCCGTACCCAGCGCAACGTCGTACTTGTCTGCCAGGACTCGGTTGCCAGGGAGCTTCTCCCCCGGCTTCAGGACACCTCTCCGGATGTCCGCCCGGATCTGTTCAGCCACTCGCTCGTAGGTAGCCATTGCCGCCGCGCTGCCGTCCATAGGGCAAGTCTAGCCAAACTGACTCACTCCGACATACATCACTCGAACGACGTAGTGCCAACTGACACATACCGATCTAGATTGATCTGTATCAGTAGAACACCCCGGAAGGACTCCAATGAACTCCGCACGAATCACCAACCGCAGCATCTGGGCCGCCGTTGACGGCGTTTCCGCTGGTCAGGGCTACTGCCCGGACGGCCTGGACGAGTCGGCGATTGACACGTTGCTGGCCGAGGTGGACCAGGAGCTGACCGCCGCGTCGGCGGTGGCCGAGGTCCGTACCCGGCACGCGTTCACCGACCCGCAGCACGCCAACCGCACCCGCCGGCGCACCGACCGCGCGGCGCTGCGGGTGCTCCCCGTCCGGTTGGACACCGCGGTGTCGCCCCAAGGGGAGGCCGCGTGATGACCGTCCTCGCCGTGACCACCACGCCTTACCCGGGCAGCAAGAGCAACCCGCCTTGCCCGGGTTGCGGTTGGCCGACCAACGCCAACGGCAACTGCTTCAACGACAACTGCTGGAACGCCAACAGCAAACGCCACAAGTGACCCGCCGCGAAGCCAAGGAGAGCAACCGATGACCTACGCCGACGCGATGCCCCACGTCCACGTCGCTCACGAACAGGCCCGCTCGGAGCTGGGCAAGGCGGATACGAAGGTGACCACGCTGCTCGGGTTGGTCGGCCTGGCCTTCTCCGGTGTGGTGGCCCTGACCACCCGCCAGACCTCGGTGCCGGCGACGGTCGGACTGTGGCTCGCCGCCGCGCCGATCTTCGCCGCGGTGCTGGTCCTGCTGTCCGCGGTCCGGCCCCGGCTGGCGCAGTTCCCCACCCCGGGTTCATGGCTGGACGCCGCCTACAACGGCCCCGCCGCGCTGCTCGAAGCCGGCAGCGTCCCCGTTACCGCCACCCTCGCCGTCGACACCGCCCACCTGGGCGGCATCGCGGTCCGCAAGTACCACCAGATCTCCACCGCGATGGGGCTGCTGGTGGTCGGGCTGTCGCTGCTGGCCGTCGCGCTGCTGCTGGCGGCGCTGACATGACCGCCCCGCACGGCATCCCCGCCGTATCCGCCGTTTCTGACCCCAGCCTGGGCGGCTCGAACCGCCAAGAACGCTCCGACCAGGCCGGGCCTCCCCACCACCACGCAGGTAGCAACTCGGAGAGGTTTCCCATGGTAGGCACCACCACCGCGCTCAGCGCGGGACAGTACAAGGACATCGCCGACCTGATGGCCAAGCAGCCCACGTCGGCCCTGGGCTACCCGACGGAGCAGGACTTCCTCGCTGCTCGCGTGTCCTGGCTGTTCGCGATGGCCGACGCACTCGACGACGTGTCACTGACCGACGACGCGCAGGACGTCCGCGAATCCGCCCTCACGCTTGTCCGCGAGTCGGTCGAGTTGGTCTCCGGCGGTGCGGCATGACCGCCCGCACGACGCTCCGCCGGCGACTCACCGCCGGAACGGTGATCTGCCCGGCCGGCGCCCCGGCCTTGGACGGCGGCCACCGCACCGTCACCCTCACCTACCGCGTGTCGGACCCATTCGCGGTCGAGCTGGACGTCCCGGACGGCGCGATCTCCGTGGTATGGCTGATCGGCCGTGAGCTGCTGGCCGAGGGTATGAACCACGGCATCGGCCCCGGCGACGTCTACGTCACCCCCGCCGTCAAGGACGACGCGGTGATCTGGATCGCCCTGTTCGACCCGGAAGGCTCGGGAAGCTGTCACCTCGCGTTCAAGCGCGCCGACCTCGAACGGTTCCTGGACGACTCCGACGTGATGGTCCCGGCCAGCACCGAGGCGACCCGGATCAACTGGGACCGCGAACTCGCGCTGTTGGCGGGTGATCGGTGATGGCCCGCAAGTTCCCCTGGGTCCTCGCGCCCGTGGCGTGGTCGCCGGATCTCGAGTTCACCCGCGGCCGGGTGGACGGGCTGCCGCTGCTGTCCTACGGCATCGCCCCGACCACCAAGCTCGCCACGCGTCGCCAGCTCCGAGCGATGGGGTTGCGGCCGGGTGGAGCGGACCCGGTGGCGGTGCTGTACTTCCGCTGCCGCGCCGCCGGGAAGCTCGTCTACGCCAACCTCTACCTCATCGCGTCGGCGAAGCCGGTCCGTCCCATGACCCCGGCCCGCGCCGCCGCGCTGGGCAAGGCGATGGCCGCCCGCCGGACCTGCCGGCAGTGCGGCGAACTCGGGTGGGCGGAGCTGCCCAAGCCGCACCGCACCTGCGACGCCTGCCTGTACTCCGCCGGGCTCGCCCCGGACTCCCACCTGCACGAGTACGTCACCGGCGAGCCCACCGTGTCGCCGACCGACCTTCCCGCCGCCGGGCTGGCCCCGGTGATCCCGCTTCCCGCCGCGCGCTGTGCGCGTGTCGACTACCCGAAGGTGGTGGCCTGAGATGGCTCCGCAGACCCTGTACATCCTCGTTGGACTCGCGCTGATCGGCGCGTTCTCCGTGTGGCGCGCCGGCCACAAGTCCGCCACCAAGTCTCTGCGCGGTGTCCGCGAGGTCACCAGGATGACCGCGAACCTGATCCGGCTCGTGCTGTGCACGGCGGTCATCGCGTTCGTCCAGTGGCTGCTGATCGTCAAGGTGCAGAACACCACGGCCACGTGGATCACGCTCATCGTCCCGGCCCTGCTCGCTGCCAACACCATCGTGCGGCTGATGGCCATCACCGAGATCGTCACGCACCACGGGGGTGGTCGCCGATGACCAGCACGGACATCACCACGACGTCGGCCGACGCACGGCACCAGCCGCTGTCCGAGGCGGACAAGCTCGCGCAGGACGCGGCCACCGCCGCGCAGGTCCGGGCCCTGACCAACCACCCGGACGTGGTGGCGCTGCGGGTGGAGAAGGTCCGCACGCAGATCGACGCGGTGATCTGGCTCGGGATCTTCCTCGGGTTGGCGTTCACGATGGTCAACGTCCAGTCCTTCGCCGCGTCCGGCGCCCCCGTCTGGACGGCCGGGTGGGTCGCCGGGTGGCTGCTGGACCCGATGGTCTCCCTCGTCCTCGTGGCGGTCCTACGGGCGGAGCAGGTCACCGCTCGCTACCAGGTCTCGACCGGGGTGTGGGCGCACCGCACGAAGTGGTTCGCGTTCCTCGCGACGTATGTGATGAACACCTGGAAGTCCTGGACGCACCTGGACGTGGCCGGGGTGGTGCTGCACTCGGTGCCGCCGGTGCTGGTGTTCCTCGCGGCGGAGACCGCGCCGGTGCTGCGGGACAAGCTCACCGAGGCGGTCATGGCCGCCGCCGGCGCCGCGTTCACGGGGCAGGCAGGTACAGCCTCGGACATCGCGGTTACCCGCGTATCCGCTCCCGTGTCGCCCGCGGTGCCCGGCGACACCGAGGCCGCCCCGGTCGTCACCTCGCCTGCCCCGGCGAAGGCTCCGGCCCGGCGACGTCCGGCCGCTCGTAAGGCCGCGGCGAAGCCGGCGCGCAAGCTCCGGGCGGACTACCTCGCCGAAGCTCGCGCGGCGTGGGCGCCGGGGATCGAGATCACTCCGGCTTGGGTCCGCAGCGTGTGCCCTGACATCTCCCGCGGCACGAGCAAGAACGTCGCCGACGACCTGACCACCGAGACCACAACCCGCCCGGCCGTCGCGCCGGCGCTCGCCGACCAGACCACCACTGCGCAGGAGAGGGAGGCCGCCTGATGTCCACCACCACCGACCACGCACCCGACCCCGTGAACGCCACCAACCCCGAAGGGCTCACCTCCGTGAACACCACGCCCAACCCGTCCACGAACACCACCACCGATGAGGCCGTGAACATCGACGCCACCGAACCCGTGAACGCCCACAACACCGCGGCCACCGACACCGCCGTGACCCGCTCCGGCGCCATCGTCCTGGTCCGGCCGGACACCGCCCGCACCGCCGACGCCATCCCCGCGCAGGACCGCACCGACACCCCGGCCGCCGATGAAGACGTGGTGGTGGTCGAGGGGCTCATCGACGACGAGGACCCGGCCGCCCGGGTGAATCCGCTGCTGGTCGACACGCCGGACCCGAAGGCCGCGCCGTCGTGGTGGGCCGGAGCGCGCGAAGCCAAGACCCGGGAGGTGATCCCGGGATGGGCGCGCTCGCGTAACGAGCTGCTGTCGCGGGCGAAGTGGCTGGCAGGCTACGCCGGACACACCTGCGCCTACCACGCCGTCCGCACCCCGCGCTACGTCGGCGTGCTGGTGCTGCACTCCCCGCGCGGCGTGGGGCGAATCGTCGTGAACACCCACCGCTGGGTGTTCGACGCGGAGGCCAAGCCGCTGCGCACGAACGCCGTCGCGGCCGGCAACACCGAGGAGTACCGCAAGCTCGCGGAGCTGCGCACCGAACGAGTCCGTAAGCGCTCCACCGCCGTGTTCCTCGCCTTCCTGGTCCTGGTCGCCGGGCTCTACCTGTTCGTGGGCGCGGTGACCGGGTGGGGCTGGTACCTCGCCGCCGGCACCGCCACCGCGGCACTACTGGGCACCGCCGGCGGCCGGGCCGACAAGCCGATCGTGTCCCGCGCGGTCATCGCCGCGCGGGTGCCAAAGCTGACCTCCGACGTGGTCCTGACCGCGCTCGGGTCGCTCGGCATCGCCAAGATCGACCAGACCATCGCCGGGAAGGGCGAGAAGATCCACTTCCCCGCGCCGATCGTGCGCGACGGCGACGGGTGGCGCGCCGAAGTCGAACTCCCGTACGGCGTCACCGTGGACATGGTCATGGAACGCCGGGACAAGCTCGCCTCCGGCCTGCGCCGGCCGCTCGGGTGTGTGTGGCCCGAACCGGTCTCCGACGAACACCCCGGGCGGCTGGTGATCTGGGTCGGGGACAAGCCGCTGAACAAGCAGAAGGCCCCGACGTGGCCGCTCGCCAAGCGCGGCCGGGTGAACCTGTTCGAGCCGATCCCCTTCGGCACCGACCAGCGCGGCCGGCCCGTAGTCCTGACCATGATGTTCGTCGCGATGCTGATCGGCGCGATGCCGCGCATGGGCAAGACGTTCGCGCTGCGAATCCTGGTCCTCGCCGCCGCGCTGGACCCGATGGCCGAACTGCTGCTGTTCGAACTCAAGGGCACCGGTGACCTGGGCATGTGCAAGCCGATCGCGCACCGCTACGCCTCCGGCGCGGACAACGCCACCCTGGAAGAGGTGATGGACGGGCTGCGGTACCTGGTCAAGGAGATGGACCGCCGCGCCAAGGTGCTCTCCCGCATCGCCGAGTCCGACCCGAAGCTGTGCCCGGAAAACAAGGTCACCCCGCACCTGTCGAGCACCCGTGACCTGGGGCTCCACCCGATCTTCGCGGTGATCGACGAGTGCCAGGAGCTGTTCTCCCACGACGACTTCAAGGAGGAAGCCAACAAGCTCGCCGAGGCCATCACCAAGCGCGGCCCGGCGATGGGGCTGATGCTGGTCCTGGCCACGCAGCGCCCGGACGCCTCCAGCCTCCCGAAGGGCATCTCCGCCAACGCCGGCCTGCGGTTCTGCCTGCGGGTGATGGCCCAGCCGGAGAACGACATGATCCTCGGGACCGGCGCGTACAAGCGCGGCATCAACGCGGCCCTGTTCTCGTTCAACGACAAGGGAATCGGCTACCTCGCCGGCGAGAGCGACGACCCGAAGATCACCCGCACCTACCTGATCGACGGCCCGGCCGCCGAAGGGATCGTGGAACGCGCCCGCGTCGCACGCGAAGCCGCCGGCACCATCACCGGCTACGCCGCCGGACAGGTCGACCAGTCCACCGAGGACACGAAGGCCGGACACGTGCTGATCCTGGACGTGGCCGCGGTGCTCAAGCCCGGGGAGAAGAAAGTGTGGTCCGAGTCCATCGTGGACCGACTCGCCGCGCTCCGCCCCGAGGTCTACGGCGCCTGGGGCACGCTGGACGGCCGCGGCAAGGCCAACCAGCTCGCCACCAGCCTCGCCCCCTGGGGTGTCGAGACGATCCAGGTCTACGGCAAGGACGAGACCGGCAAGGCCGCCAACCGGCGCGGCGTCAACCGCGTGGATGTGTTCGCCGCGGTCGACAAGCACAACCAGAACTAGCACGCACAGTAACCGGCGCGAGGGCTAGCGTCGATCACCGACCTAGCGTCACCCGATGCTAGATCTAGCATCCCCGCTAGCACCCCGCACCGGTTCTGACCAGCACCCTAGCGACCTAGCGCCCACCTGCGGAAACACCCTCCCCGCCCGCGAAACCCCGGGATCGCCACACCTCCGGACTTCTAGGGCTAGGTCTCGCACGCCTTTGAACTGTCACACACGGTGACCGACGTCAGGACTCGCCTTGAGTACGCACACCACCGCCACCACCGTATCCGCCCGGCCCACCACCGACCCGGAAGGACTGTCCACTATGGAACGCAACGACTTGCTCGAATGGGCGCTCTACCTCGCCGGGATGGGGTGGCCGATCTTCCCGCTCGCCCCCGGCACCAAGAACCGCCCGATGGTCAAGGACTGGGAGAACCGCGCCCACCGCGACACCGACCGCATCCGCCGCTGCTGGGAGTCCGGCCGGTTCAACATCGCCGTGGCGACTGGCCCGGCCCGGCTGGTCGTCGTCGACACCGACGTTCCCGACGAGGGCAAGCCCGGCCCGGACGGCTGGACCGCGCTCACGGCCTTAGCCGCCGAACGGGGCGGGCTGCTGCCGGCGACCTTTACCGTGACCACGCCATCCGGCGGTCGGCACCTGTACTACCTCGCCCCGGCCGGCACCACGCTGCGCAACTCGCAGGGCAAGGTTGCGGCCAATGTGGACGTCCGGGCAGGCGGCGGATACGCAGCAGGACCGGGGTCGGTCACCGCGGAAGGCGCGTACGAACTCGCCGACGACACCGACCCGGTCGAGTTGCCGGGGTGGTTAGTCCAGGCCGCCGCCGAACGCTCGTCTACGGCCAACTCAGCACCCGTCCAGATCCGCTCCACCACCCCCACCCGCTACGGGTCCGCGGCACTCACCGGAGAGTGCGAACGCGTCCGTGCGGCCGGACCAGACACCCACAACGCCGTCCTGTCGGCCGCGGCCTACACCATCGGCCGCAAGGTCGGGGCCGACCTGATCGACCACGCCACCGCCCGCGCCGCGCTGATCGACGCGGCCGGGCACATGGTCACCGCCGGATGCGACTGCACCGACCGCGAGATCACCCGCGTCGTCGACGCCGGCCTGTCCGCCGGCATCCGCAACCCCGTCGCCCGCCGGGCCGCGTGATGACCACGCCGACCACCGCGGCCTGACCCTGCCCGCCCATCGGAAGGAACCACGCCGATGACCAGCCCCGCCCGGCCCCTGCGGTCGGTCCCGCCCAACCCCGCCACCGCAGGAGGTGACATGCCCGCGACCGCCACCCTGACCGAAACCGAGGAACGCGCCCGCGCGCAGGTCGCCCACGCCCGCAAGGCGCTGCCCGGCCTGGACTCCGCCGTCTACGACACCTACCTCGGGTGGATCACTCACCAGATCGCCCCGACGACGGAGGCGGACCCGATCGGCATCCTCGCGTCCCTGCTCTGCGCGGCGGGTGTCCACTTGGGACGGTCTCCGCACGTGCGGGCCGGCGATGACTCGCACCCGCTGCTGGTGTGGCCGCTGATCGTCGGCCGGACCGGGGGCGGCCGGAAGGGGGCCGGGTGGGGCTCGGCACGGCGGGTGCTCACCGCCGCCGATGCGGAGTTCATGACGGTCAACGTCCGCTCCGGGCTCACCTCCGGCGAGGGCCTTGCCGCGATGTTCGCCGCTGACGAGGACGGTCCCGACGACGACGGCAAGCGCGCACCCGGTGCGCTGCCGCCCGGCGACAAGCGGCTGTTGGTGTTCGAGGCGGAGTGGGCCGGGGTCATGCAGCGGATGAAGCGCGAGGGCAACTCGCTGTCGGCGACGCTGCGCAACGCGTGGGACGGCGGGGACCTGTCCACCCTCGCCGTGTCCGCCCGCATCGCCAAGGACACCCACGTCGGCATCCTCGGGCACATCACCCCGAAGGAGTTTCGCGCCAAGGTGTCCGCTTCCGACCTCGCCGGCGGCACCTACAACCGGTTCCTGCCCATCGCCGTCGCTCAGTGCCAGTTCCTGCCCTTCTCACAGGGCGCGGACCCGAACCTGATCGACCGACTTGGCTCCGAGCTGCGCGAGCGACTGACGACCGGCGCAACGTTCGGGACGCTCGGGTTCACCGACGACGCGGTGGAGCTGTGGCGACGGCTCTACATCGAGCTCGGAGGCGACCACGGCGACGCCGAAGGCGGACCGGTGGAGGAGTTCTCCTCCCGCGCGGCCCCGAACTGCCTGCGCATCGCCGGCATCCATGCCGCGCTCGACGGCACGTCGACGATCGGGGTGGCGCACCTAACCGCCGCGGCCGCGCTGGTCCGCTACTCCATCGCGTCCGCCCGCGCCGTCTTCACCGACACCTCCGCACTGGCGAAGCTCGCCGCGTGGATCGGCGCGGCCGGCGCCGAGGGCCGGACCCGGAAGGCGATTACGGCGGAGTACTTCCGCGGCAACACCCCCGCCGCCGAGGTCACCACGCTGCTGGACCAGCTCAAGGCCGCCGGGCAGATCACCGTCACCACCCGCCCATCGGCCAGCGGCCGGGGCCGTCCGAGCGAGGTCTACACCGCCCGCGCCCCCGACAACCCGACGAACCAAACGAACTAACGAACAAACCCGCTGACCAGCACAAACACCGACGGCCCGACCTCATTAGTTCGTACCGAACGAACTAAGTCACCGAAGAAACCCCAGGTCAGGCACTTACTTCGTTCCTTCGTTTCCTACGTACCGAGGAGGCCCCGTGCACATCGCCACCACCCACCGCACCGCAGCACGAAGGGCTCACCACCAATGGCTACCGCCAACGACATTGCCCAGCTCGCCGCCGGCCTCGCCCAGCTCGCCGAACGTCTCGCCACACAGCACGTCGCCGACGCGCGGCCGGCGCCCCGGCCGCTGCCGCCGCGGGTTCTGCTGACCGTCGAAGAGGCTGGGGAACGACTCGGCATCGGCCGCACCACCGCCTACAGCCTGGTCCGCTCCGGCGAGCTGGAATCCGTCCGCATCGGCCGACTCCGCCGCATCTCCGTATCCGCCATCGACGCGTTCGCCGCTCGCCTGGTCGCCGGCGACAGCACGCAAAAAGCCGCCTAGGAGGAAATTCAAGTGGCACGCAGCAAGCGCCCCGAAGGTACGCGCAATCCGAACGGCGAAGGGAGCTTCTACTACAGCGAATACGACGGCTACTGGCACGCGAAGGTCACCGTTGGAGTTCTCGACAACGGCAAGCCGGATCGTCGTCATGTGAAGCGTCGCGACGAAACCGAAGCTCGCGAGGAATATCGAGCCTTGCTCAACGAGCGCGACAACGGCACTGTCCGAAAGAAGGGCAGGAAGTGGAAGGTGGACGCCTGGCTGATCCACTGGGTTGAGAACATCGCGCCGCTCACCGCGCGATACAAGACGGTTGTGGGTTACAAGACGGCCGTTTACAAGCACCTCGTGCCCGGCGTCGGCGCGCACTGGCTCCGCCAGATTGAGCCCGACCACTTCGAGAAGCTGTACGCGAAGATGCTGGAAGCGAAGCTCAAGCCCGCCACCGTGCACCAGGTCCACCGGACGGCCAGGACCGCTTTCGGGGAAGCAGAACGGCGCGGCATCGTGTTCCGCAACGTCGTCCGGCTCGCACGTGCCCCACGTGTCGAGGAAGAAGAAATTGAGCCCTTGGAACTGGATGACGTCCAGAACGTCATCACGGCAGCGCTGAAAAGGCCGAACGGCGTCAGGTACGTAATCGCATTGGCTCTCGGCGCGCGGCAGGGGGAATCGCTCGGGTTCAAGTGGACCGCTCTGGATAAGAAGCGGAAGACGCTGCGCGTCCGGAAGGCGATTCAGCGGCAGAAGTGGAAGCACGGATGCGACGACTTCAATGCGTGCGGCGCGAAGTACCACAAGACCAAACCGTGTAAGGAGCCCTGCGCGAAGCACACGCGCCCGTGCCCGCCACCATGCCCGCCCGATTGCGTGGAACACGCGCGAATGTGTCCTCAGCGCCACGGTGGCGGACTCGTTGAGGTCGACGTGAAGTCGCGCGCCGGCCGCCGAACGTGGACGCTTCCTGACGAGCTGTTCGGCCTGATCGAGCGCCACGAGGAGCAGCAGCAGCGCGCCCGGGAGCACGCGGGCAGCGAGTGGCAGGAAGGCGGGTGGATGTTCACTCAGCCCACCGGCAACCCGATCGATCCGAGGGCCGACTACGGCACCTGGTGCGACCTACTCGCCGAAGCGAAGGTGCGGCCGGCTCGACTGCATGACGCACGCCACACTGCCGCCACCGTGCTGTTGCTGCTCGGTGTGGACCCTCGCGTCGTCATGCAGATGATGGGCTGGTCCACGGAGAGCATGAAGAAGCGCTACCAGCACGTCACCGAAGCGCTCCGCCAGGACGTCGCCGGACAGCTCAACGAGTACTTCTGGAAGGCCGCGTGAGGCGCCTACTGGGCACCTCTTTGGGCACCTGACGCACGAAACAGCCCCCGTCCGAGTGGGGCGGGGGCTGTTTTGGCTGATCAGAACGGTGGCCAGGGCCGGGGTCGAACCGGCGACCTTCCGCTTTTCAGGCGGACGCTCGTACCAACTGAGCTACCTGGCCGGGAACGCCGGCAAGGAGCCGAACGATCTTGCGACCCTGACGGGACTCGAACCCGCGACCTTCGCCGTGACAGGGCGACGCGCTAACCAACTGCGCCACAGGGCCTTGCACTTGCTTCTACTACAGTACTGCGTACTCCCAACGGGATTCGAACCCGCGTTGCCGCCTTGAAAGGGCGGAGTCCTAGGCCGCTGGACGATGGGAGCCCGGTCGGTTTCGGGTGACCGACCGACCGCGCTCTCAGGTCCCCCCGGGAGCGATTACAAGCATAGGGCACGCCACCACCGCTTTGCACGGGGGTTCCCTTAAGCCCCCGACGAAGCCGCGACCTGCGCAAACAGCTCAGCCAAGCGACTTTCGAGCTCGGCCAGCTCCGCCGGCGTCAGGGCCGACGCCAAAAGCTCGTCGACGCGGACGTCCGTCAGGGACTCCGCTCGCTCCCACCGGTCGCGCAGATCCGGCTTCCGCGCGGCCGCCGCCACCAGCTCGTCGGCCGCCTCCGCCGGCCACGCCGTGCGCAGCAACCGCTCGCGGCCGCCCTCCGGGTCCGCGATCACCGCCTCCGGCACCGACAGGCCCATCGCCCGCAGTGCCGCGAAGTGCAGGCCGCCGCGCAGCTCGCGGAAGACCATCAACGCGAACCCGAGCCGTTCGACGTCTCCGGTGGGGCGCGAAGCGTTCTTCCAGCCGGCGAACAGCGCCAGCCCGCTCGCGTCCGCCGCGTCGATGACGCGGAACAGCAGCTCCGCCAGACGGCCGGGCTCCGATACGGCCGAAAGGTTGACGCGCGACCAGCGAGCCGATGACTCCGCGTAGGCACGGACGGACGCGGGTGCGTCCAAGGCCGCCGTCGCCGTCGGCAGGACGAACTCGAACAGCCAGTGCGGGAAGATCCCGAACAGCTCCGCGGCCACCTTCGGCGGGACGTCCCCGAGGACCGCCGAGCGCCCCCGCACGTAGAGCGAACGCGGCGGCAGCCCGGCCTCCGCCAGCTCCGGCGACGTCATGAACCTGCCGCCCAGCACCTGGACCACCGGCCGGATCCGGTTCGCCGGTCCCACCACACCTTCGGTCGTCGTCATGTCCGTCCCCTTTCGACCCGGCAAACGTAACACTGTTACAAAACTCGCGTCAAGGAAGCCGGACGACTTGCGAATCACTCACCGGAAACGGCGACAACCAGCACGAACATCACCGGACAGGCCCGGCGAACCCCCGCCAGGCCCCCGGCCCCCGCAACCTCAGCGCTGAACCGGCGCCTGCCCGCCCTCGTCCAGATCCAGACCCAGCATCTCCAGCAGCTGCACACAGTCCTCGACACCCAGCGCACCATTCGCCACCGCCAGCCGAGCCCGCCGGACCTGATCGTCCGACACCCGCTGCGCATCCGCGGCCCCACTCCGCTGCGCCGGCAACCCCCCGGCGAACGGAGCACTCCCCCCATCGGCACCTTCGTACCGAAGGAGGAACTGCCGCACTTCAACAGACCCGCTCATAGCCCCTCCATACGGCTCACAACAGCTTGGCCGCGAGGCTAACCAGCGTCGGCCGCCGCACACAGCCCCCCGGAGAGTGAACCTGAGGCCACGCTCCGCTCAACGCAGCGCAATCAGCACGGAGAGAGAAGGGGACCACCCGAACGACGGTCACCTGGGACGGAAGTGACACCGCACGCGGAAAAATCCCGCTCTCCACTCGCCCAGCGGGGGAACTCGTGCAACAATCGAAGTGCTGACACACCCCCGGTCAGCGCCTGTGGAGATCCCCTCCGACCCCCGCGTTCCTCCCCCTGGCGCGGGGGTCCTCCATTTTCTGGGTGCTCGGGCTTCGCCCTTCGCCTCCCCCAGTTCATTCCGGCGTATTACCCGGGGGGCCGAGCCCCCCGGACCCCCCACGGTGCCTCTGGTGCGGCTTCCAGCGTGGCTGGTTTTCGCCTCGGGCGCTTTGCGCCCTGGCGAGCTCTGCCGCACCTCCTGCGGCCACCTTCTTCTCGCCCCACGTCTCTTGCGACGCCGCCCCTCCTGCACGCGCCCGACCCGCCGCACCATTCGCGCGCCCTCTGCGCCCCCGCGCCTGGCTCCTCGTCCCGCCCTCGACGCGCGAGCCCTCCGCCGCTACGCCCCCGCCCCGCCGGCCCCCATTCACGAACCCTCCGCCGCTGCACCCCACGCCCGACTCTTCGCCCCGCGCCGCCACTCACGGACCCTCCGCCTACCGCCTGCGCGGCGGCTGCCTCCGCCGTGCGCGGGCCTGTCACCTCGGGGGATTCTGCGTTGCCCGCTTGATCGACCCTTTGCGTTAGGCGGTTGTTGCGCTCTGTTGTTTAGTGCTGCTCCGAGTGGGTTGCCGCTGGGCCGATTGGGGCGACCGCTTGGCGTGTTGTGGCTCACAGTGGTTTGCGGGGTGAGACCTAACCGTTATCGTGGCTGGCGTGCCTCTTCCCTCCCTTGGCCGCTTGAGCAGCCGGACGAACCTCAAAGCCGCGTCCTCCGGACGCCATCGTGGTGCCGCGAAGCCTGCGGATGATGGTGTTGTCGAGGACAAGGAACTCACCTCCTACCTTGCCGCCCTGGCCCCTGATGCCGACAACGAGAGCACCGGGACCGGTAAGCGGTTCGGGGAAGCTCAGGTCATCCAGCTGCGGATGAGCCTCATCGCCAACCAGCAGCTGAAGGACATCGCCGAAGACCGGGAAATCTCGCCCCAGGCGCTCGCTCAGGAGTGGATCCTCGAGCGGCTCAACTGGGAAGGTCAGGCCTCGTCGCTGCAGGATCAGCGGCAGCAGGCCGGGGATCTCGGCGACTTCGGCGAGCTGACCGACCTCACCGACGAATTCCACTTCCCCGCCGACGCCTTCGACGCGCCGGCCGCCGGACGACGCTGAACGTCCGGACGACGCTGAACGTCCAGCCCTCTTCATGACGAAGGGCCCCCGGCGCGAACCGGGGGCCCTTCGCTCAGGCCTTAAGACAACGCTAAAGGGCCTGCGAGGCTTGTTTCAGCCGTCGCCCGCCGCATGACTTGTGCACGGAACCAGCGGTCTGTGTACGTGGCGCGGTGGACTGACCGGAACAAGCCCCGGTCTCAGATCGCGCGGACCTTCTGGGCCTGCGGGCCCTTCTGTCCCTGGCCGACCTCGAACTCCACTCGCTGGTTCTCCTCGAGGGTGCGGAAACCGCGGCCCTCGATCTCCGAGTAGTGAACGAACACGTCGCCTTCGCCGCCGTCCTGCGCGATGAAGCCGAAGCCCTTCTCCGCGTTGAACCACTTCACAGTGCCTTGCGCCACCGCTGTTCTCCTCGTTACACAGATCCGCTTCGAATGCCACCGAAGCGGCACCCCGACCGTCCCGGGCGGTTCCAACGAGACGAGTCAAGAGCGTGTCGGCTCCATGGCTCGCGTCAGAAGTTCCGCGAGTGTGAAGCCACGAACACGCAAAACGACGGCCTCCCAGCAGACTACCGGGATCTGGCCAAAGTTGAACCCCGTGATCGAGGCGAAAAACGCCGGTCCGGGCCAAGGTCACCGGAACGTCGTAGGGCTCCCGCCGCGTTCTGTCGGACCCACCGGTTAGTCTTGCGCAGCACAGCGACACCGTGATCACCGGATACGGCTCGGAGTCACTCGTGCCCCCTCCGTTAAGCAGCGTCGGCAAGCGGTTGTGACCTTCGTCACGTCAGGCTTGCTCAACGTCGCAGGTCCGCGAGACGTCTCGGAGAGGGGAAGCACCAAAGGGGCAAAGGGGAATGGGTTGACGGTGAGGACTTCCACGCGGCGCCGGGGCGCTGCTGTGGCACTGGGCTTGGTCGCCGCTCTCACGCTGGGGGCGTGCAGCAGTGAACCGACGGTGTCGGCGAGCGGGACTTCGGGCGGGGGCCCGACTTCCGCGCCGGCGCCCACCGCGCAGCCGGCGAAGCTGACCGTGACGCCGGCCGGCGGCGCGCAGGACGTGCCGCCCGGGGAACCGGTCGGCGTGCAGGTCGACAGCGGCACGATCGTCTCGGTCACGCTGACGAACCCGGACGGCAAGCAGGTCCAGGGGCAGACGTCGGCGGACAAGAAGACTTGGAACACCACCGAACAGCTCGGCTACGGCAAGACCTACACCTGGTCCGGCCAGGCGCAGGGCGCCGACGGCAAGAACGTGGCGATCGGCGGCGCCTTCACCACGGTGAAGCCGAAGCGCCAGACGTCGGCCAGCCTGAACGTCGGCGACGGGCAGACGTACGGCATCGCGATGCCGATCGCGCTGTCCTTCCCGAGCCGCGTCACCGACAAGGCTTCCGTCGAGAAGGCGCTGTCGGTCGAGACCACGCCGAAGACCGAGGGCTCGTGGGGCTGGACGGACGGCGACACCTCGGTGCACTGGCGGCCCAAGGAGTACTACAAGCCGGGCACCACGGTGAAGGTCAACGCCAAGATCTACGGCGTCAAGATCGGTGAAGGCACCTACGGCAAGCAGGACGTGTCGGCGAGCTTCACCATCGGCCGCTCGCAGATCGTCAAGGGCAACACCACGCAGCACACGATGCAGGTGATCCGCGACGGCCAGCAGATCGCCGACTACCCGGTGAGCTACGGCCTCGACTCCGACCCGGGGCGTGTCACCCACAGCGGCGTGCACGTCGTCATGGGCAAGCAGTCCACGTACGCGATGAGCAACCCGAAGTACCACTACGAGAACGTCGTGGTGCCGTGGGCGGTCCGGATCTCCAACAACGGCGAGTTCATCCACGGCCTCGCGGCGTCGGTCTGGGCGCAGGGCAAGAAGAACATCTCGCACGGCTGCCTGAACCTCTCGCCCGCGCGGGCCAAGGAGTACTACGACGGCGTGCTCACCGGTGACCCGGTCGAGATCACCGGCAGCACGCAGACGCTGAGCGCCAAGGACGGCGACTACAGCGACTGGACGTACGACTGGGCGGGCTGGCAGAAGCTGTCGGCGCTGGCCGGCTGAGACCTTTCACGGAACACCGGGCGGCCGGGAAGTCCCTCGCGGGCTTCCCGGCCGTTCGCGTTTCGCGGGCCACCGAACTCCCCGGCGAACGTCTTGGGGATCAGCGGGAAATTCGATGCAACCCCGGTGATCACCCACCGCATGACTAAGGGCAGAGGCGCGCCGATCCCGGCCGCGCCCGCGAGAAGAGGAGCTGTCTTGCGTATCCGTATCGCCCTTTCCCTCGGCGCTCTCGTGCTCGCCGGTGGTGCCCTGACCGGTGGCATCGCGCTGGCTTCGGAGGCGCAGCCGCCGGCACCGACCACGACCGCCCGGCCCACCGAGCCGCCGTCCGCCATGCCGACCACCAGCCGCAAGCCGACCAAGGCGCCGACCGCCGTTCCCGCGCCGCCGCGTGAGGCGACGAAGGCACCTTCCGCGCGCCCGCAGCGCGTCCCCGTGGCCGTGCCCGCCGGGCCGACCGGTGACCTGCACCTGCCGGCCATCGGGGTGACCCGGTAGCTCGGTGATCTCCCGCTCCCGTCCGTCGACCGGGCCGGGCTCGCCGTGGGACGGCGAGTTCGCCCGGTACTTCGGCGAGCGCGCGCACAGCCTGCGGTCCACGGCCTTCCTGCTCTGCGGTGACTGGCACCAGGCCGAGGACCTCACGCAGGCCGCGCTGCTCAAGCTCTACCTCGCCTGGCCGAGGCTGTCGCGCCACGACGCCTTGGACGCCTACGCCCGGAAGGTCGTGCTGCGCACGTTCCTCGCCGAGCACCGGCGCAGCAGGTGGAAACGGGAGCGGCTCACCGACGCACCACCGGAGCTCCCGGCCGAGAACGCCGGGAGCGAGCAGGACATGCTGGTCCGGCAGGCTTTGGCCGTACTGGCTCCCAAGCAGCGCGCCGTGCTGGTGCTGCGGTACTTCGAGGACCTGAGCGTCGAGGAGACGGCGCAGGCCCTCGGCTGCAGCACCGGCACGGTGAAGAGCCAGGCCTCCCGGGGCCTGGCGACGCTGCGCAACCGGCTCGGCCCGCACTACGCGCTGACCTTCAGCGCGACCACGGAGGGGAGGTGACGAACATGGACCCCGAAGACGACGTCCGCGCGTTCCTGACCGGCGCGGCCGGCGGCACGCAGCCGCCGATGCGCCTCGAAGCCACCGACGTGATCGAGCGCGGCGGCCGGGTCCGGCGACGACGCAAGCGCTGGGCGGTCGCCGGCACCTCGACGGCGACGGCGGTGATCCTCGCGGTGGCCGGTTTCCTGGCCGGTCACCGCGCCGGGCCGCCGGACCCCGTGCAGCCGGCCGACCCGGGGCTATCCACGATCGGCACCACCACCCCCAGCTCGCCGTCGCCCGCCGAGGTTCCGGCGACCTCGATCGCGCCGCCGGAGGCCCAGCCGGGCCGGACGCCGCCGCGCTCGTCGAAGACGACCGTGCCGACGCCGTCCACCCGGAAGGCCGAACGGCCGACGTCACCGCCCTCGGCGAACCCGACCGAGACGAGCCAGAAAGCACCCGTCGCGACCACGACGCGTTAGACGTTTCCGCAGGTCAGTGACGTGGCGCAGATCACCGCCTCGATGTGGGTTTCCGACGAAATACCCGGGCGTCCCGTGGCGATATGCCGTGTGGTGTTCCGCACGGACACCGGCAACTGCTCAGCCGGACGCTCTGCCGCCGGCCCGAGAACCCGAGGAGGAAGCACATGGTGCTCGCCGCGCTCATCGTCGAAACCGGAATCGCTGTCGTCATCGCAGGCTCGCTCGCCGCTTGGTCCCGCAAGCGCTTCGCTCCTCGTAGCGACGCCAGCTGACCCACGACGCACGTGTGCCCCGTCCGGTGATCCGGGCGGGGCACACGTGTTCCGGCGGACGCTCAGCGCTGAGCGCCCGCGGAGGTCAGCTTGCCGCCGCTGTCGGCGGTGTCGATCTGGTCCATCGGGACCTGCGACGTCTCCGGGATCTTGATGATGGGGATGATCGCGATCAGCGCCGCGGCCATCAGGTAGTACGCCGGCCAGTCCTCGTTGCCGGTGCTCTTGATCAACGCCGTCACGATGACACCGCAGGTACCACCGAACAGCGACGTCGAGATGTTGTAGCCGATCGCGAACGAGCCGTAGCGCACCCGCGTCGGGAACATCGCCGGGAACGTCGAGCCGATCACCGCGAGCATGAGCACCAGCAGGAGCGCCACGATCAGGAAGCCGACGAAGAGCCAGAAGATGCTGCCGGACTGCATCAGCTTGAGACTCGGCCAGCTCAGCACCAGGAACCCGATGGCCGCGGTGAGCAGCAGCGGTTTCCGGCCGATCCGGTCGGACAGCGCGCCGAGCGGGATGATGATCGCCATCTGGATGACTTCGACGGCGATGATGATCAGGGTCGACGTGTTGTCGTTGATCTTCAGCGTGTCCGTGAAGTACGTCGGCATGGTCGTCAGCAGCAGGTAGTCCGCGACGTTCAGCAGCAGCACGATGCCGATCAGGTTGAGGATCATCCGCCAGTTGCGGACGAAGATCTCCTTCAGCGGCGCCTTGTGCGGCTTCTCGCCCGCGGCTTCCATCCGGCGGAACTCGGGGGTGTCCTCGAGCTTGTTCCGCAGGTAGAGCCCGATCAGGCCGAGCGGCAGCGCGACGAAGAACGGGATCCGCCAGCCCCAGGCGTCCACCTGGTCGGCCGACAGCGAGAGCGTCACCGACAGCACCACGAGGTTGCCGAGCACGTAGCCGCCCAGCGTGCCGAGCTCCAGGAAGCTGCCGAAGAACCCCCGACGCTTCGTCGGTGAGTACTCGGCGATGAACGTCGCCGCTCCGCCGTACTCACCACCGGTCGAGAAGCCCTGGATGATCCGGAGCAGCAGGATCGCGATCGGTGCCGCGATACCCATGCTGTAGCCACCGGAATACGTCGGCAGGACGCCGACCAGGAACGTGCACCCCGACATCAGCAGGATCGTGACGGCGAGGACCCGCTTGCGGCCGATCTTGTCGCCGAGCGGCCCGAAGAACGCCCCGCCGAACGGCCGGACGATGAACCCGACCGCGAGCAGCGCCAGCGACTTCAGCACGGCGTTCCCGTCACCGGGGAAGAACTGCGTGCCGATGCTCACCGCGATCGCGCCCGAGGTGAAGACGCCGTAGTCGTACCACTCGGTGGCGTTGCCCATCGCGGACGCCCACACGGCGCGTTTTACGGTTCTCTCGTCCGGTGTCGGTTTGCTCGTCGTAGCTGCTTCTTCGCTCATGCCGGCGACGACCTCCTCCGTGCGGTGCCCACTGGGCCGTTCGAGCTCATCAGCCCAGTCTTGCCCGGTAGGACGGGGTCGGCAGCCTGAGCCGTGAATCTTCTACGGTGGGGAACTTTCCGGCTACCGAGAGGTATGCGTTGCCTGCTTACTCCGTGGGTCGCGCGCGCCGGGCGGCTACCCGCGAGTTAACGTCAGCGCATGAGTCGTGTTTCTCAACCCTGGCCGCCGGTGGCGGTGGAGCCGGCCGTCCCGCACCCGAAGGCGCCGGAGCCGGGTACCGAGCTCGGCGTGCACTTCAGCGAGTGCTTCGGCTGCGGCGACGAGGCCGACGCCGGGCTGCACCTGCGCTCGACCGTCGGCGAGGGTCATGTCATCCACTCGCGGTTCACCGTGACCGCGGCGCACCAGGGCGCTCCCGGGCTCGCCCACGGCGGCCTCCTGGCCTGCGCGTTCGACGAGGCGCTCGGGGCGACGGTCGGCAACCTGATGCACCGGCCGGCGGTGACGGGCAAGCTCGAGACGGACTTCCGCCGCCCGGTCCCGGTCGGCACGACGCTGTTCATCGAGGCCCGGCTGGACGGCATCGCGGGCCGCAAGATCTACGTCAGCGCCGACGGCCGCCTCGACGCCGAGGACGGCCCGATCGCGGTCAGCGCGCGGGCGCTGTTCATCGTGGTGGGCTTCGAGCACTTCAGCACCCACGGCGACGCCGGGGCGCTGGAGAAGCTGGCGGCGCAGCACGAGAAGAACCAGCAGCGTCAGCGCGAAGAGCGCGACTGGGACATCAACCCCTGATCAGGTGAGCGTCCGCGGGCGGATGGCGTTCGCCCGGTCGACGAGCTTCACGCGCTCGTCGACCGTGCCCGCCAGCCGCGCCAGCGCGCGGTAGCACCGCTCGAGCCCGAGCCGCAGGTCGCGTTCGTCCAGCGCACACCCCAGCACCCGCGCGCCCGGCGTGGGTTTGCCCTGCTTGAGCCAGTCGTGCGCGGCTTCGAGCACCCCGGCGGACAGCCGCGTCCGGCGCTCGAGGTCCAGCCGGAGCCGCTCCAGCCGGGCCGACGCGTCCAGCAGGTCGTGCTCGGTCACCGGCGTCTCGCGGCCGTTCGCCTTGGTCGCGGTGGTCTTGATCTTGATCGCCGCGACCTGCGCGTCGACGTAGTGCGTCGAGGACGGCGAGACCGTCTCCAGCACCTCCACCGCGCTGTTGCGCGCGCCCTGCGCGAGGTACACCCGCGCGAGGCCGAACGCCGCGCTGACGTACGTGCGGTCGGTCCGCCAGACCAGCTCGTAGAACCGCGCGGCGGCGAAGTAGTCGCCGACGCCCTCGGCGCTGATCGCCAGCGCGAGCTTCGGCGCGATCTCGCCCGGCAGGTCGTCGTACACGGATTCGAACGCGACCTGCGCGACCCGCGAGCGGCCGCCGGCCAGCTCGATCAGGCCGCGGTACCAGTCGATCCGCCAGTCGTGCGGGAAGCCGTTCTTGATCGCCAGGTACTGCCCGGCCTGCAGCTGCCGCTGCGCCTCGGCCAGCTCGCCCAGCTCGATCCGGGCGCGCACGATCCGCAGCCGCACCTCGATCGACTCGCGCGGCGCGCCGGCCAGCGCCTCGATGGCACCGCGCGGCTCGAGCGCGGTCGTCGTCGCGAGCACGCCCGCCGCCGGGTCGTCCGTGTCGACCTGCGGGATCGGCAGGCCGGCGACGACCTCGTCCGCGCCGGGCAGCGGCACGCTCCGACCGGCCTCCGGCACCACCAGCTGCACGCCGAACGTGCGGCTCTCCGGGCCGAACACCGTCGACGCGCCGGGCCGCGGCTTGCCGGTGCCGAGCGCCATGATCTCGCGCAGCACGCCGGTCAGCTGGTCGCCCATCTCCTCGGCGGAGAGGAACCGCCGGTCCGGGTCGACGTGCGTCGCGCGCCGCAGGAACCGGTAGTACGAACCGAAGAGCGCGAACAGCGGGACCGTGTCCGGGCCGGGCAGCGTCGTCTTGAACTTGCTGGTGTAGCCGGTGAACTCGAAGCTCAGCACCGCGAGCGTGCGCCCGACGGTGAACAGGTCCGACGCCACCGACGCGCCCTGCTTCGCCAGCTCCGGCGCGCTGTAGCCGGTGGTGAAGAACAGCGGGCTCTCGTAGTCGTCCATCCGCCGGACCGCGCCCAGGTCGATCAGCTTCAGCTGCTCGTTGGTCTGGATCACGTTGTCCGGCTTGAGGTCGCAGTAGAGCAGGTTCTGGCTGTGCAGGTACCCCATGGCGGGCAGGATCTCCAGCCCGTACGCGATGACCTGGCCGATCGGCAGCGGCTCCGGCCGGCGGCTCTCGCGGTGGTGCGCGAGCGCGAGCTGCCGCAGCGACTGGCCGCCGACGTACTCCATGACGATGTAGCCGACGGTCGTCCCGCTGTGGGCGTCCGGGTGCTGCACGAAGTTGTGGATCTTGACGATGTTCGGGTGCTCGACCTCGGCGAGGAACCGCTGTTCGTTGGCCGCGGCCGCCATCGCCGTCTGGTCACCGGTGTCGATCAGTCCTTTGAGGACGACCCAGCGGTCGCTGACGTTGTGGTCCTGCGCCAGGTAGATCCAGCCGAGGCCGCCGTACGCGAGTGCGCCGAGGACTTCGTACTGGCCGCCGACCAGCTCGTTCGGCCGCAGCTTCGGGACGAACGAGAACGGCGCGCCGCAGTTGTCGCACTTTCCTTCCGGCGAACCGGGTTTTCCGTCCTTGCCGCGCCCGACCTTCGCGCTGCAGCTGCCGCAGAACCGCTTTTCCTCCGACACCATCGGGTTCGTCAGCACCGCCGACGCGGGGTCGCGCGCGGGCACCGGCGGGACCTCGACCAGCCCGGCGCCGAGCCGGCCGCGACGCGAGCGCGACGTCCGCGACGACGTCCGCCTGCCGGTGCCGGGGAACGCGCCCGAGCCGGAGCCCGAGCCGCTGCCGGTTCCCGTGCCGGTCCCGGTGTGCCGGCCTTCGCTGGTGCGTTCGGGCAGCACGCTTTCGGTGCCCGGGTCCGGCAGCGGGGCGTCCGGGCCCGTGTCCGGCCGCGGCGCCGGCGGCATGATGCTCTGGGTCTCCGGCGCCGGCGCGGCGAGCACGCTCGTCGGCTGCGGCGCGTTCGGGTCCTGGCGGATCGCCTGCGTCGCGGGCTGCACGACCTGGGTCGCCTGGACCGGCGGCAGGACGGGGTTCATGCTGCCCGGCGGGCGCGTGGGGTCGTCCGCACCGGGGATCGTCCCGTGCACGACCGTCGGCTGGCCGCGCGGCGGCGTCGGCGGACGGCGGACGGGCGGCTGGTCGCGGCGAGGCGGCTCACCGTCGTCGAGACGGCCCGAGATCGACGGCTCCGGTGTCTCCCACCGCACGGGTGGCGGTGGCTGCCAGCTCGGCGGCGCCACCTGCTGCTGCTCGTCCGGTGCGGCGTGCCGAGGACGGCGCGGCTCCTCCGACACTGCTACCTCCCAGATCCCCGGCGTGCGGGGACCGATCCTGGCCGCGACCGGCTCACTTGTAGTTCGGCTGCGGCGGCGTCGCGGGGCCGAGCGACGGCTCCACCCAGCGGCGGTAGCTGTTCTGCCACGCGTCACTGCCGCGGATCTTGTCCAGCACGGCGTTGACGTACTTGACCATGTCCTCATTGTCCTTCGGCACGCCGATGCCGTAGTTCTCCTGGGTGAACTGGTCGCCGACCACCTTCAGCGTCGGGTCCTGCGCGGCCATCCCGGCGAGGATCGTGTCGTCGGTGGAGACGGCCTGGACCTGGCCCTGCTGGAGCATCACCAGGCAGTCCGACCAGTTGTCCACCGAGACCGGCACCGGCTTCGAGGGATCCGTCGCGATCTTCGCCAGCGACGTCGACTTCTTCGCCGCGCACACCCGCTTGCCGCTCAGGTCGGCCAGCTTGGCCACCTTCGACTCCTTCGTGACCAGGATCCGTTGCCCGGACACGTAGTACACCGAAGAGAACTGCACGGACTCCCGGCGCTTGCAGGTGATGCTGTAGGTCCGGACCACGATGTCGACCTGGTGCTGCGTCAGGACGTCTTCACGCTGCGACGACGGGATCGCGCGGAACTGCACGCGTCCCTCCGGCGTGCCGAAGATCGACCGCGCGATCTCGTTGACCATGTCGATGTCGAAACCCTCGAGGTTGCCCGTCGTGGGGTTGCGGAACCCGAACAGGTAGGTCGTCTGGTCGACGCCGGCGATCAGCTTGCCGCGTTCCTTGATCTTCGCCATGGTCGAGCCGTCGGCGATGTTCGTCCCGTTCGGCGCGAGGCTGACCAGCGGGTTGCAGCTCGTGTCGGTGGCACCGCCCGCGGTCGAGTCCGGGCCGCCGACGTGCGCGGGCTGCGGCCAGGCCGCGTTGCTCACCGGGGCCGGGTCGACCGGCTTCCCCGGGCTGCCGCAGGCCGCCAGCAGCAGCGCGACGACCGCCAGCGCGCCCGCCCGGACCGTGTTCCCCCGCCTGCTCACCGGTACTCCCTCAGTCGCTCCCGGATCCCCATGGTGACACCCGCCGCGGCGACGACGGCGAGCACCGCCAGGCCGGGCGCGAGCAGCGTCAGCGCGGCCTCGCCACCGTGGGTGTCGTCGAGGAACTCCTGCCGGCCGACGTCGATCGCCGCCTGGAGGCTGTCGTCGAGGCGCCGGAAGGCCGGTGCCGAGCCGTCGGTCTTGTCCTCGAGGACCGCGGCGTCGACGGCTTCCTGGTACGCGCCGGCGTTGTCCTGGTCGCGCACCTGCTTGTGCGCCTTCATCCAGTCGTTCGCGGCCTTCGTCGCGTCGGCGACCTGCCCGGCGCCGGCACCGTCCGCGATCAGGCCGCGGGCTTCGCCGAGCAGGCCGCCCTGGCCGTCCGGGCCGACCAGCTGGGCGGCGTTGGTGCCGAAGTCCTTGTCGTACGCAGCGCCGTCGCCGCGGGCGACCAGCGTCAGCGTCTCGTCGGCGCGGGCCTGCAGCGCGGCGATCCGCGCGCGGACGAGGACGTCGACGCGGTGCGAACCGTCGTCCTGGCCGCTGCCGACCAGGCTGCCCTGCACGACCAGCGCGACCGCGCCCCACAGCAGCGACACCACGACGGCGCCGGTCGCGACGACGAGCCCCACGTTGAGCAGCCGGTTGGTGCGCCGGGTCAGGTAGACCTGGGCCGCGATCAGCGCGGCGAGCAGGGCGACGACCAGGATCGTGGCGAGCCACGGGAACCCGGTGGCGCTGTCCTGCTCTTCGACCAGCCGCTCGGTGTCGACGCGGTAGAGGTCCTGCGCGGCGGGCAGGATCTTCGCGCGCATCAGCTCGGAAGCCTCGCGCAGGTAGGAGGCGCCGACCGGGTAGCCGAGGCGGTTGTTCGCGCGGGCGGTTTCGACGAGCCCGGTGTAGACCGGCAGCGACTGGTTGAGGACGTCGACCGGGCCTGCCGCGCCCGCGACGTCGGAGGAGTCGGAAGCGGCCTTGGCGAGCGCGGCGCCGGCTTCGGCGACATCACGCTCGTAGCGCGAGCGCAGCTCGGGCGGCTCGGTGCCGATCGACAGGAACGCGCTCGCCGCGGTCGCGTCGGCGTCCGACAGCGACTTGTAGACCTGCTGCGCGGCGGCGGCGAGCGGCTCGCGGTGGTCGATGACGCCGCTGATCGTGTCGTCGCGGTCCTGCACCGACAGCGTCGCGACCAGCCCGGCGACGAGGGCCAGCAGCACCAGCCCGACGGCGATCACGGTGAGCCGGCCCGGCGTGGTCGCGGCGGACCGGACGATCGCGCGGACACCCTGCCCCGGCAGGTCCAGCAGGCCGAGGAGGCCACTGCGGCCCCGATCGCGGCCGTCCGGTGGCGGCGGCGGTGGGGGTCCGGGCGCGGGCGCCGCGGGACCCGGGGCCGTCGCAGTGCTGGTCATCCCCGATTCCTCCCCGAATGCAGTACCAGCAGAAGGTAGCCGAGTCACCGGGCGCGCGGGCACGGGCACCGCCCGCCGTCACCAGCACGTGATCTCGGCTCGGCCGGTCAGCCCCGGATTTCGGCGAGTACGTGCCAGTAACCGTCCTCGGCGCCCGATTCCAGCGTGCCACCGGCGAGAGCCAAGCGCTCGCGCATGCCGGCCAGCCCGAAACCTTCACTCATCCGAGTGAACTCGCTTCGCGCGTTGCGAACCTCGAGCCGGACCTCCGCCGGTGCGTACGTCAGCCGCATCCGGACGTCCTCACCGGGCGCGTGCTTGCCCGCGTTCGTCAGGGCTTCCCGCGCGACGCCCACCAGCGCGACGACCGCCGCGGACGGCAGTGGCCGGGGCTCCCCGCCGGTGGCGAAACCGACGTCGACGCCGTGGTTGCCGGCGTGCTCGGCCGCCACCGCGGCGAGCGCCTCGGCCAGCGGCGGGACGTCCCGGCGGAGCGCGGCGACGGCGTTGCGCGCTTCGGCCAGCCCGTCGGCGGCCAGCCGCCGCGACCGCCGGACCGACCGCAGTGCACCGTCCACATCGGACCGTTCGGTCAGCAGCGCCTCGGCGAGCTCGAGCTGGACTCCCAGTGCCCCCAGGGAATGCGCCAGTACGTCGTGGATCTCGCGGGCGATGCGGGCGCGTTCGTCGAGCGCGGCGGCGCGCGCGTGTTCGGCCTGCGCGAGCCGGGTCTGTTCGAGCAGCTCGCCGGCCTGGATGGCCTGGACCTCGTACTGGCGGCGGTTGAGCCCGACCAGCACGAGCAGCAGCATCACGGCGGCATCCCCGAGCGCGTCGCCTGCCGAGTGCGCGGCGACCAGGTGCGCGGTCACCGCGAGCGCGATGTCGAGCACGCCGATCCCGAGGATCACGCCGACGCCGACCACGGTGAGCGCCGCGAGCCGGCCGAGCGCGATGACGGACAGGAGGATCGCCGACGAGTCCCCGGCGTGGCCGACGAGCGCCGCCGGCAGCGCGCTGGCCACGGCGAGCAGCGCGGCCGCCGGCTTCGGGCGCCGGGACGCGAGCACGACGAACCCGAGCCAGCAGGCGCTCGCGACGCCGTAGGCGGTCCAGATCCGCGGGTCCGGCTCGCGCGCGGTCACCAGCGTCCCGGCGACGAACAGGGTGCCGAGCACCTGCACCACGAGCCAGCTCGGCGCGATGGTGTCGGGCAGCAGCGGACGTTTCGGCACGTCCCCCATCTTCCCCGGGGTGATCAGCCGCGGATGGCGGGGGCGAGCGAGTGCGGCAGCACCGCTTCGGGGCTCGGCGGGCGCCGGACCAGCACTTCGACGTCGTCGGCGAAGCGGTACGGCTTCGCGCCGAGGATGCCGCCGAAGTGGCGGCGCAGCCGGGACATCTCCGCGCGGACGGTGACCGTGCGGCCCGCGTCGCCGAACAGGTCCGACGACAGCTCGGACGCCGAGCGGCCGGCGCGGTGGCTGGCCAGCACGTACAGCATCTCGGCGTGACGGGGGCTGAGCCGGTGTGTCCAGGTCCCGGCCGCGCCGGCCACGGTCAGCTCGGGTTCGCGCGGCGACCGGACGTCGAGGACGACGCGGGTCGGCGGCGCGGCGTCGTTCTCGGTGGGGCGGATGAGCCAGCCGCCGGGCACGGGCTCGACCGCGCAGTGGCCGTACGCTGGCAGCCAGACCCCGCCCGGCGCGAGGTTCGCGGGCAGCGAGATCCGGTCGACCGGCGCGAGCCCGGCGGCCGCGGCGACCCAGCCGTGCCCGTCGGCGACGACGGCCTGCCCGCCGACCTTCGCGAGCACCGGGACGGCGAAGCCGCGCAGCCGTTCGAGCTCGGTGAGGTGGGTCGTGCGCAGCTGGGACTCCGCGAGCCGCGTCACGGCGTCGACCAGCGCCAACGTCGTCGCGTGGACGGTCGAGGCCGAGCCGGAGAGATCGACGATTCCGAGCAGCCTGCCGTCGCGCGGGTCGTGCAGCGGCGCGGCGGCGCACGTCCAGGAGTGGTGCGCGCGGACGAAGTGCTCGGCGGCGTACATCTGGACCGGGCGGCGCGTGACCAGCGCGGTGCCGATCGCGTTGGTGCCGACGGCTTCCTCCTGCCAGCCGGCGCCTTCGACGAGCCCGAGCCGGTCGGCGCGGCGGCGGACCGCGGTGCTGCCGTCGCGCCAGAGCACGCTGCCGCCCGCGTCGACGATCACCATGATGTGCGCGGCCTGCTCGGCGAGACTGGTCAGGCCACCGCGCAGCGTCGGCAGCGCCTCGGCCATCCCGCTCGTGCGGCGGCGCGCTTCCAGCTCTTCGACGGTCAGGACGGGCGCGTCGGACCGGCCGTCGGGATCCATGCCGAGCCGGCGCATGCGTTGCCAGGACGCGTCGATCACCGGCCGCGGCCGGCTGGGCAGGTCTTTGCCGGTCAGGGCCGCTTCGTGCACCTGCGCGAGGACACGGGCGTGCCGCCGGGGGTCCGCCCCGGCAGGCAACGCTGCCTCGAGGTCTCGCTGCCCCAACTGCCGCTCCTTGCGCTCCGCCTCCTCAGTCTGCCTTTTCGGGCTGCTGATCGGAAGGTGGCGACAATCTCGCCGGCGCGGCCCCACCGGAAGTGGGTGGGTCAGCCCGTGATCGCGCTGATCACGGCACCCGGAGCTTCGAGGTGCACCATGTGCCCGGCGTTCTCGACGTACACGTCCGCGTTTCCCGGCGGCAGCACGGCGTCCTGGCGTCCCCAGACGACCTTGACCGGCAAGTCCACTGTGGACAGCAGCCGAGCTGCGTCGATGGCCTGCGCGTCGCCGTCGAGGAGCGTGTCCAGCAGGGTCGCGAGGACCTTGTCGACGCCGTCCCGCCGCTTGTACCCGAGCAGGTCGTCGGCCAGCTGGCGGGTCACCAAGCCCGGGTCGACGAACAACGCGCTCAGCTGCGGTTTCAGCTCACGCCGAGTCGTCGCCGCCGCGAATCCGCGCAGGTAGCCGGCGTTGACGGCGGTGCCGAAGCCGGCCGGGGCGAGAAGTGTGAGCTTTTCGACCTTGCCAGGCGCTTTCGCCGCGGCGGCCGTGACGACCGCGCCACCCAGCGAGTGCCCGACGAGGTGGGCGTTCCCGATGCCGCGCGCGTCGATAAGCCGAGGACCGCGTCGGCGAGGGTGTCGAGGGAGCCGTCGCCGACGTCCTTGGTCGAGTCGCCGTGTCCGGGCAGGTCGAGGGCGTGGACACGCTTTGTCCTGCTCAACGGCTCCTGGACGAACAACCAGGAGTTCTTGTCGCCGCCGAAGCCGTGGACCAGGACGACGTCGTCGCCCTCGGTGCCCAGCGTCGCGTAGGCGAGCGTCCGCCCGCCGACCTCGACGGTGCCGGTGACCGGGCCTTCCGGTGCCTCGACCGCACCTTTTCGGATCTCCTCGCGGGCCTTCCTGGCGGCTTCGTCGAGCTCATCGTCCGGTGTCGTGCTTTCGGCGATCAGGGCGAGGGTGCCGCCGACCGGCACCTCCTCACCGGCCGCGGCGATCACCCGCCGCAGCACGCCGTCACCCGGGGATTCGAGCGTGCCGTTGATCTTGTCGGTGTCGATGTCGGCGAGGTCGTCACCAGCCCTGACCTCGTCGCCTTCGGCCACGAACCAGTCGGTGACGCGGCCGCGCTCCATCGAAAGGCCCCACTTGGGCATCGTGACCGGCCGGATCATCGCCGGTACTCCACGACCGCCTTCGCCGCGTTGAGGACCTTCTGCGCGTCCGGGATGTAGAGGTCCTCGAGCGCGTCGGAGAACGGGACGGGCGTGTGCGGCGGCGTCACCATCTCGATCGGGGCCCGCAGCGAGCCGAACGCGTCCTTCGCGACGAGCGCGGAGATGTCCGTGGCGAGGTTGCAGCGCGGCGAGGCCTCGTCGACGACGACCAGGCGTCCGGTGTTCTCGACGCTCTCGAGGATCGTGTCGGCGTCGAGCGGGCTGGTGGTGCGCGGGTCGATGATCTCGGCTTCGATACCGTTGCTCGCCAGCTCTTTCGCCGCTTCCTGGGCGATGGCGACCATGCGGCCGATCGCCACGATCGTCACGTCACCGCCGTCGCGCACGACGTTCGCCTCGCCGAACGGGATCGTGTAGCTGTCCTCGGGGACGTCGCCGCTGGTGTCGTAGAGGGCCTTGTGCTCGCAGAAGATCACCGGGTCGTCGTCGCGGATGGCCTGGATGAGCAGGCCTTTCGCCTCGTACGGGCTCGACGGCACGACGACCTTCAGCCCCGGGATGTGCGTGAAGATCGGGTACAGGCACTGCGAATGCTGCGCGGCGGCCCGCAGCCCGGCGCCGTACATCGTCCGGATCACCACCGGCGTCCGCGCGTTGCCGCCGAACATGTACCGGAACTTGGCCGCCTGGTTGAAGATCTGGTCGAAGCAGACGCCCATGAAGTCGATGAACATCAGTTCCGCGACCGGCCGCTGCCCGCGCGTCGCGGCGCCGATCGCCGCGCCGACGAAGGCGGACTCCGAGATCGGCGTGTCGAGCACGCGGCCCGGGAACTTGTGGAACAGGCCTTTCGTGACGCCGAGGACCCCGCCCCAGGCGTCGTCGTCGCCCGGGCTGCCGGCGCCGCCCGCGTTGTCCTCCCCCATGACGATGACCGACTCGTCGCGCTCCATCTCCTGGCAGAGCGCCTCGTTGATCGCCTCGCGGTAGCTGATCGTGCGTGTCATGGCATGCGCTCCGTTCAGTACGAGACGTAGACGTCGGTTTCGAGGTCTTCCTTCGTGGGTTTCGGCGCGGCCTTGGCCTCGGAGACGGCGTCCTCGATCAACTTCGCGACTTCGGCGTCGATGGCGTCGATGACCTCGCGGTCCAGCTCGCCGTTGTCGGTGACGCGTTCCCGGAACCGGTTGAGGCAGTCGAGGTTCTCGCGGGCGTCGGCGACTTCGCCGGCCCGGTAGGTCTGCTGGTCGCCCTCGAAGTGCCCGAAGTAGCGGGTGAACTTGACCTCGATGAGCGTCGGGCCACCGCCGGCGCGGGCGCGTTCGACGGCCTCACCGGCGGCTTCGTGGACGGCGAAGAAGTCGAACCCGTCGACGATCACGCCCGGCATGCCGAACCCGGCGGCGCGGTCGGCGATGTTGTCCGAGGCGACGGACCAGGTGCTCGCCGTCGCTTCGGCGTAGCCGTTGTTCTCGGCGATGAAGAGGGCGGGCAGGTCCCAGACCGACGCGAGGTTCAGCGCCTCCAGCGTCGTCCCCTGGTTGCTGGCGCCGTCGCCGAAGAAGGCGACCCCGACACCGCCGGTGTGCTGTTGTTTGGCGGCGAGGGCGGTGCCGCAGATGAGCGGCGGGCTGCCGCCGACGATGCCGTTGGCGCCGAGCATGCCCTTCGAGAGGTCGGCGATGTGCATCGAGCCGCCCTTGCCGTGACAGGAACCTGTCCGGCGGCCGTAGATCTCGGCCATCATGGCCTTGACGTCGACGCCCTTGGCGATGCAGTGACCGTGGCCGCGGTGGGTGCTGGCGATGGCGTCACGGTCGTCGAGGTGGGCGCAGACCCCTGCGGCGGAGGCCTCCTCACCGGCGTAGAGGTGCACGAACCCGGGGATTTCGCCCGTCGCGAACTCTTCGTGCACCCGCTCTTCGAACGCTCGGATGGTGCGCATCACGCGATACGCCTCCCGCAGGGTGTCCGTCATCTTCGACGCTCCTTCCCTAGTTCGGTTTCCGTGCGCAACAGCCCTTTCCGTGCCGCTTCCGCCATAGCCGCCCGGACGTCCACGACCCACGGGCCGTCCGGCTTGAGCTCGACGAACGCGCTTTCGCCCGTCTTCAGTTCGAGTTCGCGCTCCCCGTCGAGCGCGATGACGCCACCCGACGCGGCAAGCTCGACGCGCATCCCGGGCTTGAGCACACCCCACCCGCGCACGCCGACGGGCCGGACGAGCCCGGGCGCGATGGGCGCGTGCACGATGTACGGCGTCTCATCCACCGGCCCGAGCTGCAGCGCGACGCCGTCCGGACTCGACCGCGGGCTGGGACAGAGCTGCCCGGGCACGCTCGACAGGCCGATGCCGTCGGGTTCGGCGAAGGTGCAGTAGAGCTCGGTGAGGGAGGCGGGATCCCACAGCGCCCTCGCGCCGATGTGCCGGCTCGACGACACGCACACGTCCACGAGCGCGATCTCACGACGCGCCTTCGTGACGACTTCGAGCACACTGACCCGGTGCGTGACGAGATCGGGGTCGACCTGCCCGGAGGCGATCAGCCCGGCGGCCAGCCCGGCGACGGTGGCCTCCCGCATCTGCGGGAAGGCGTTGTTGGTCCCGGTGGAGAGCGCGAGGATCGGAACGTCTTCGCAGGCCGCGGCGGCAACGCGAGCGGTCCCGTCCCCACCGAGGACGACGATGACCCCGGCCCCGGCCTCGACCATCCGGCGGACGGCGTTGGTCGTGTCGGCGGCGGTGCCGGTGATCGGATCGTCCGCGCAGAAGTCGACCGTGGGCCAGGTGCCGCCTCGGCCGAGAGCCTTGAGAACCGCGGCGGAGATGCCCCCGAGATCGGTCGAGACAAGGGCCCGATCGAGCCCGGTCACCGCGAAGGCGGCCAGCAGCCGCTGGACCATGTTCGCCTTTTCCGCGGTGGGGAACACCGAGGCCTGCGCGACCAGCCGGCGGATGTCCCGCCCCGAAGCCGGATTCGCGACGATCCCCGCCACCGTCTCGCCCAACCTGACCTCCCTGTCAAAGCGCCGGAGGACAGCAGACTCCGAAGCCGGACGAAAGGGAAGGGTTGCAGGGCGTTGCAGTGTTCACACGGGCAGTCGCGCAGGGTCTTCGCCGGCCGGATCGAGCTACGGCAGCCCGACTGAGCCGAAGATCACAGCGGCGCGCGGATCTCCAGCGGACTGTCCAACCTGGAGGCCAACGCGACGGAGAAGAACAACCCGAGGTCGACCTCGGGGAAAGAGCTACGAGACCAGGCTCGCCGTGCCCTCGTAAGAGAACCCGGCCTCATCGATCGCGGTCCGCACGTCATCCTCGGCCAACGGACCTTCGGAGCGAACGACCACCCGGCCGGTCGCGACGTCGACGTCCACTTCGGCCACTCCCGGCAGACCGGTGAGTTCTTCGGTGACCGACTGGGCGCAGTGTCCGCAGCTCATCCCGGAGACGGTGTAACCGTGCTCGATCATGGTGCCCAGCATACGAAAAGGGCCGCCACCCCGAACGGGTGACGGCCCTTCCCCAAGATCAAAGTCAGATCACGGTGACCGACGTGGCCTGCGGGCCCTTCTGGCCCTGGCCGATCTCGAACTCGACGCGAGCGTTCTCTTCCAGGCTCTTGAAGCCGTTACCCTGGATCTCGCTGTAGTGAACGAAGACGTCGCCGCCACCGTTGTCGGGGGTGATGAAGCCGAACCCCTTCTCGGAGTTGAACCACTTCACAGTGCCCTGAGTCATTAAAAATCTCCATATGCAACCACAAAACAGGAAGCCACTTCGGCGCCCCGGGTCAACACCAGGACGGTTTGCTTCCTCGGCGAGGAGACACTACGCCCGCTGAATTCTGCGAGCGTGACTCAACACGAACACAAAAATCTAGACCACCGTCAGTAAAGCACACCTCGAGCAGGGCGGACAAGCCGTCTTCACCCGGGAGGGGTGAGCTATTCGCCACTCGCCGGGCGCAGGCCCTCCGCGCTGAAGGGCGACCGCCAGGTGGTGTCGCGCTCGGCGGCGACCACGGCGTCGTCGTGGGCCTCCGCGCTGGCGCTGAACAGCACCGGTACGACGCCCGAGGACTTCCGCGATGGTTCGGATGCGTGCTGGTGATCGGTCACGTCGAAACTCCCCTCGTTCCCTGCCCGCTTCCCTGCGGGTCATGACCGTGATGGTGCCATGCGGCACCGACAGAAACCGGTTGTTTCCCGCCGGGACCCGGCCGGGAAGGTTCAGCGGCGAACCACCACCGGAACAACGTCAGATTACCTGAGCCACCGCCGTGCTACCACACAACTTCCCCGGCGTTTTCCGAAGCGAAACCGAGCAAACCCTTACTGGGCGGGCGGTTGCGGACGTGCTTGTCCGAGCAGGGCCGAAAGCCGCACGTCCGGAGTCACGACGTCCGGGTCGGTCCGCACGTCGATGACGCACGGCCGCTGCCGCACCAGCGCGCTGGCGATGATCGGCTCGAGCTCTTCGCGATCGTCCACCGTGTACCCGGCCGCGCCGAGACCACGCGCCCACGACGCGAAGTCGGTCAACGGGATGGACACTCCGGACAGCCTGCCGTGTGTGCGGGCCTGGTGCATGGCGAGCGCTCCGTGCACGCCATTTTGGAAGACGACGACCATCACCGGCGCCCGGTAACGGACGGCTGTCTCGATCTCCTGGCCGGTCATCAGCGTCCCGGCGTCTCCCACCATGGCTACCACGGTTCGCCTCGGTTCGGCCAGTTTCGCCGCCACGGCGGCCGGCACGGCGTAGCCCATCGCGGCGTTGCTTGGGCCGAGCTGGCTGCGTGGCGCGGTGAAGCACCAGTACCGGTGCATGAACTGCGCGAAGTTGCCGGCATCGCTGGTCACGATGGTGTCTTCGGGCGCCAGTTTCCGCAGCGCGCGGACGACGTCGACCGGGTGCACCCGCGTGTTGCCGCTGGTGTCGGGCGGAGTCATGAAGGTGTGGACGGCCGCGTTCGCCGCCGAAGCCCGCCTCGTCCGCGGCGACGCCACCTCCCGCAGCTCCCGCAGGAACGGCTCGACCTCGGAGTCAACGCGGAAAGTAAGACCGCGCCGCCGCGAGCTGACGTCGATCCCGGTGCCGACCAGGATCAGCGTCTGCTGGGCCGTCGGGTAGCGGTAGGCCTGCGTGGTGACCTCGTCGAGCTGGGTGCCGAGCGCGAGGACCAGGTCGGCCCGTTCCAGCGCGTCCAGCTGCCGCGCCGGGATGCCGAGCCCGAGGTGACCGGCGTAGCGCGCGTGGTTTTCCGGGAAGGCGTCCTGCCGCCGGAAGGCGTTGTAGACGGGCAGCGCGAGCTCGTCGGCGACCGCGATCAGCTCGTCGCGCGCGGACCGCGCCCGCCCGCCGACGATGACCACGGGGTACTTCGCCTCGTCCACCAACTGCGCCACGGCGTCCGCCGAACGGCCCAGCGTCCCGGAAGCCGGCGGCCGGACCCGCGCCATCGGCTTCGCCGCGTCGTAGGGCATCCCCCAGATGTCGCAGGGCACGCCGAGCACGACCGGCCCCGGCCTGCCCTCCTGCGACGTGGTCAGCGCGTGCGCGAACAGCGCCGGCAGGCTGTCCGGGTCGGTCACCCGCAACGTCGACTTGGCGATCGACTCGAACATCGCCGTCAGGTCCGACGTCGGCAGCTCCCCGGACGACGACGGCATCGGTTCGGTCGCCGGCGTCTCCAGCAGCACAACCATCGGGGTCTCGTCCTGGTACGCCGTCTGGACGCCGATCGCCAGGCTCGCGGCGCTCGGCCCCCGGCTGGCGAGCAGCACCGCGGGCCGCTCGGTGAGCTTGCCCTCCGCCTCCGCCATGAACGCCGCGCCCGCGTCGTGACGCGCCGAGACCAGCGTGATCTCCCGCTCGCGCTGCAGGGCGTCGAGCAGTTCCAGGAAGGACTCGCCGACCACCGCGTACACGCGGCGGACCCTCGCCTCGGTCAGGATCCGCACGGCCGTCTGGGCGACGGTCGCTCCCAGTTGGTATCTAATGAGGAGAGCTTAGGCGGGCACCGTTCAGTGCAGTCAAGTGATCTTCGCCGAAACCCGGTAAGGATGGACTGAATGTCCGCTTTGACCGACTGCTAGCCGATCAAGGGAGCGAGGACCGCAGTCTTGACCGCGACCGAACATGAAACCGTTTTTACTTATGGCGCACCGGCGTTGAAGTACGGCACCGGCGCCAGCGACGAGATCGGCTACGACCTCACCCAGTACGGCGTGCACCGCGTGCTCGTCGTAACGGACCCGCAGGTCGCCTCGACGGGCTGGCCGCGTCGCATCGCCGACGGGATCGCGGGCTACGGCATCGAAACCGAGATCTTCGACGGCGTACACGTCGAACCCACCGATGTCAGCATGCAGAAGGCGCTTGACTTCGCCCGCGGAACCGGTCCGTACGACGCCTTCGTCGCCGTCGGCGGCGGGTCGGCCATCGACACCGCCAAGGCCGCGAACCTGCTCACCAGCAACGACGGCGAGCTGATGGACTACGTCAACGCCCCGGTCGGCGGCGGCCGCGCGCCGGACCGCCCGCTGAAGCCGCTGGTCGCCGTTCCCACGACCACCGGCACCGGCTCGGAGAGCACCACGGTCTGCGTGCTCGACGTCCTCTCCCTGCGCGTCAAGAGCGGGATCAGCCACCTGCGGCTGCGCCCGACCCTCGCCGTCGTCGACCCCCGGCTCACGGTCAGCCAGCCGGCCGGCGTGACCGCCGCCAGCGGCATGGACATCCTCTGCCACGCCGCGGAGAGCTACACCGCGAAGCCGTACACCGAGTTCGAGCGCAAGCGCCCGGAGCAGCGCGTGCCGTACTGCGGCGCGAACCCCCTGGCCGACATGTTCGCCGAGCAGTCGCTGCGGCTGCTGTCGTGGGCCCTCCCCGCCGCCGTGCGCGACGGCGACGACCTCAAGGCCCGCGAAGCCATGGCCCTGGCCGCGACGTTCGCCGGGCTCGGGTTCGGCAACGCCGGCGTCCACATCCCGCACGCCAACGCGTACCCGATCGCCGGCCAGGTCAGGGATTTCCACCCGGATGGTTACCCGGGCGAAGAACCCATGGTCCCGCACGGCATGGCCGTGTCCCTGACCGCGCCCGCCGCGTTCCGCTTCACCTTCGACGCGGCGCCGGATCGCCACCTGCGCGTCGCGCGCCTGCTGGCGCCCGACTTCGAGTGGCCCGGCGACTTCGCCGACCACCTGCCCGCGGTGCTGATCGACCTGATGCGGCAGATCGGCATCCCGGACGGCATCGGTGCCGTCGGCTACACGGAGTCCGATGTGGACTCGCTGGTCGAGGGAACGCTGAAGCAGCAGCGGTTGCTGGCCACCGCACCCCGCGAGGCGTCCGAGGATGACCTGTCCGGCATCCTGCGCGAGTCGGTGTCACTGTGGTGAACGGGTACCCGCACTGGCAGACGGTTCCGTTGCGCTGGAAGGACAACGACGTCTACGGGCACGTCAACAACGTGGTGCACTACTCGCTGATGGACACCGTGATCAACACGTGGCTGATCGAGCAGGGCGGCCTCGACATCGAAGCCGGGGAGGTGATCGGGCTGTGCGTCGAGTCGCACTGCGGGTATCACTCATCGGTTTCCTTTCCTGGAGCGTTGCGAGTGGGTTTGCGCGTGGCGCACCTCGGGAAGTCCAGCGTGCGCTACGAGATCGGCATGTACGCCGCCGACGAGTCCCTGGTCGCGGAAGGGCACTTCGTGCACGTCTTCGTGGACCGCGAGTCCCGCCGGCCGACACCGCTCGCCGGCAAGCTGCGTGAGGCACTGGAAGCACTGCAACCCGGATGACGTCGACCGCCGGCGGTTCACCTCCTCTCTGACGGTGCCGGTTCCGGGCCGGTTTCTTCCCGCGCTTCCGATCATGCATCACGGCACCGACAGAACCGGCCGAACGGCCCGAGTTATCCACAGGCGACGTGAAGATCGGCGAGTTGTCCACAGATTCGCGACGAGGGGTTCCGCGACCGCCCGGCCGCGATAATCTGGAAGCTCCCCATGAGATACGTCCACAGTGGACGGGAAGTCAGCTCACTCGAGCGGCTCGCGACACGGATGGCGACCTAGGCGTCGATCCGGTGGCACCGTTGTGAGAAGGCGGCCCGCCCGTGGCTCCGTTGCCGGCAGGCGTGCCGGCGGCGGTCCCCACTTCCACTGACGGACCAGCAGCAGCTGCGGCTTCGTCGCCGGCAGGCGCCCCGGCGGCGCTCGCAGATCCTGTGCCCACTGGCGGATTCGCAGTGGTGTGACCGTGGCCGGCAGGCGCCCCGCCCACGGTCGCGCCACTGTCCGCAGGCGGCGAGCCCCCGGTACCGGCCGGTTGGCCGCCTGCATCCGCGGTCGGCTCGGCACCGGTGGCTGGTTCCCCAGCCACCGGTGTCGCCCAGGCCTGCATGAGTTCGGCGTACCGCGCGGACCTGCCCACCAGGTCGGTGTGGTGGCCCAGCGCGGTCTCGCGGCCGTCCACGACGAGGACGCGATCCGCCCGCAACGCCGACGAAAGCCGGTGCGCGATCACCACCAGGACACCACCCCGCGCGGCGAAGGCCCGCTCCGCGCGCGCTTCCGACACCGGGTCGAGATGGGAGGTGGCTTCATCGAGGATCACGAATTCCGCCGGACTGGCGTAGACCCTGGCCAGCGCGAGCAACTGCGCTTCGCCCGCGGAGACGCCTTCGCCGCCGTGACCGATCTCGGCATCGAGACCGCCGAGGCGGCGAAGCAACGCGTCCGCGCCCACCGCGTCCACGGCGGCCGACAACGCGTCATCCGGAGCTGACGACGCGAAGAGGCCGACGTTGTCGCGCACGGTTCCCGCGAAGACGTAGGCCTCCTGCGGGATCAGCGCTACGAGTTCGTGCCGGAGCGCCGCGGGCACGTCCCTGACCGGGACACCGCCCAGCAGTACCCGGCCTTCCTGTGGCGCCAGCATCCCGGTCAGCAAGCCGGCCAATGTCGACTTGCCGATACCACTCGGCCCGACGACGGCGAGGTGCTCCCCCGGCCGCAGGCTCAGGTCCAGCCCACGGACGACGGGCTCGGCCGTCGCGCCCCAGCCGAACGTCAGGCCGCGGACCTGGACGTCGGTGCCGCGCGGGATCGCCGTGCCGTCGGGAACGACGGGTAGCTCGGTCGTCTCCGCCAGCCTGCGAAGCGCGACCAGCAGGCGCAGGACGACGGTGCCGGCCGTGGCCGCCAGACCGCGGAGGGCCGGTTGCATCGTCGTGGCCAGGTAGACGAGCGCGCCGAGCGCCGCGCCCGCGGTCAGTTCGCCGCGAGCGACCAAGCCCGGAGCCAACGCCAGCGCGAGCAACAACGGGACGAACCCGCCGAGCGAGATCACCAGGGACCGGAGGGCGCTCGACCGCGCCACGCGGATCGCGGCCGTCGCCTGCTCGTCGACCGCGTCGTACATCGCGAGCGCGGCGATCGGCTCGGCACCGCAGGCCACGATGTCGCGCATCCCGGCCAGGGAGGCGCCGGCCGTCGCGGCCGTGTGCTCGTCGGCCAGCGCCAGCGCGCGCTGGCGGCGGGCGAGAGAGGGAAGGAGGCAGACGAAGGCGGCCAACGAGACGACCACCGGCACCGCGACCGGGAGCACCAGCGCACCGGCGACCGTCACGAGGCCCGCGAGCGCGGACGCCGTCGTCACCAGCATGCCGCGGGCCTGCACCAGCAGGCCGGCGGTCGCATCACGGACCACTTCGACGTGCTGGGTGATCCGGGCGACGCCGCTGGAGTCCGGCTGGTTGCGCGGCGGGGACTCGTCGTGCAGCACGCCACGGACGACCGCAGTCACCAGAGCGTCACGAAGCGGCTCGACCACCCTGCCGAGCTGGTGCCACACCATCCGCGATCCGAACGCGCCTAGCACCGCGGCGAGTCCGAACAACGCCAGCCAGCCGAGGCCGGCCGCCGGGTCGCCGACGGAAAACCCCCGATCCACGGACAGCTCGACGAGCCGTCCCGAGAAGAAAGCAGGTACGCCTTCGAGCACCGAACACACGAGCAGCACCACGCCGCCACGCCACTGCCCGGCGAGAGCGGACCAGTACAACCGGTGCAGGCTCACTCGTCGTCCTCCGTGAAGACACCGCGGTATCCGGGCTCCTGCCAGAGGGCCGCGTGCGGTGCCACCGCGCGGATCCGGCCCTCCTCGAGCCAGGCCACCAGGTCGGCGCGGGCGGCGGTGCCCGCGCGATGGGTCACGACGACGCGGGTGCGGCCCGGCAGGACATCAGCCAAGGCGCGCTCGACCGCGGCCTCAGTGACCGTGTCGAGGCTGGCCGTGGCGTCGTCGAAGATCAGGACGCGCGGGCTGTGCACCATCGCGCGGGCCAAGCCGAGGCGCTGGGCTTCGCCACCCGAAAGCGGCGTCTCGGCCAACGGCGTGTGATAGCCGTCGGGCAAGCGGACGATGACCTCGTCGACCTGCGCGGTCCGGCACGCAGCACGGACGGCGGACTCGCCGGCCCAGGTGCCGTAGCCGACCGCGTCGGCGACTGTGGCGCCGAGCAGCGCCGGCCGTTCGAAGGCGTATCCGACGACCGCGCGCAGTTCCTCGCGGCGGAGGCGCTCGAGCGGACGGCCGTCGAGGAAGACCTGGCCTTCGTCAGGCGTGATCAACCCGCCGAGTACGCCGGCCAGCACGGACTTGCCCGCACCCGACCGGCCGACGACCGCGAGGAAGGTGCCGCCCTCGATGCGCAGGTCGATCTCCGCCAGCGCGCCGGTGACGCCGACGTGGCGGAGGTCGACGGTGCCGTCGCCGGGCAGGAGCGGGAGCTTGCCGCGCACGGCTTCGGGCTCGTCGAGAACCTCGACGAGCCGTTCGGCGCAGCCGCGCGCCCGGGACAGCATGGTGAGCAGCGGGATCTGGGTGACCAGGCCGAGCGCGAGGGTCACGTAGCCGAGCGTCGCGACGACGTCGCCGACGCTGAGCCGGCCCGCGAGCACGCCGAAGCCGGCCGCCGCCAGCACGGTCAGCTCGACCGCCGGTGTCAGAAGTCCGGCGCGCCAGACCATGCGGGCCTGTGTGCGCCAGATGCCGAGCCCGGCCGTGCTCAGCTTCGGCAGGGGCCGCAGCACGCGCTCGGCTTCGCGGTCGGCGGTGCCGGACGCCGCGATCGTGCGGAGGCCGGCGACCGCGTCGACCATCCGGGCGGCGAGTTCGCCGGAGACCCGCTGGTAAGCGAGAACGTCGTCGGCGGTGTGCTTGAGGTGGCTGCGAGCAAGCAGCAGTGCGAACGGGATGCTGCCGAGGAACACGAGCGCCAGCCGCCAGTCCAGCAGGGCGAGCAGCACCACTGCCCCGGACGAGATGACCAGCATCGAACCGCATTGAACGACGATCGTCACGATGCCGCCGGCGCCGACGCAGTCGCCGGTGAGCCTGCTGATCGCGTCGCCCTCGGCGAACTTCGATCGGGTGCCGAGCGTGAAGAGCTTGTCGGAGAGCGCGCGGCGCAACCACGCGGCGGCGGTCGCGGACACGCGGGTGGTCAGGATCCCGCCGACGACGTCGGCGGCGATCTCCGCGCCGCCGACGAACAGCAGCCAGGAGACCTCACGCCCGCTCGGGCGGCCCGCCACCACGGCGTCGACCGCGGCCGCGAGCGCGCCGGGAAGGAGCAGGCCGGCCGCGGTGGCGACCAGGGCCGTACCCACGATGGCGGCGAGTCGCGGTCGGTCGAGGCCGGCCACCCGGGCCAGCAGCCGATCGGCGGAGCCGCGCATCTCACTCCTTCGGATGAGTTACCACCGGGGCGGTTCCGGGGTCAGAATGAACGTGCGGGAGCGGCGCACTTGGCCTGTGCCGCTCCCGCACTGTTCACCTCGGCACTACTTGCCGGCGAGCTGCCAGGTCAGTGGCAGGTCAGCAGGCTGATCGTGCTGTTGGTGCAGGAGGCCAGCAGGCTCAGGTTCGACGGCGCGTTGCCGCCCCCGCCGCCGTGACCACCGTTGAGCACCTCGGGGGTCTCCAGGGCCTGCAGCTCCAGAACGAGTTCCATGGTGTTCCTTTCCTCGGTTTACTTCATGCCCGCCGGTCATCAGTGACCGGAGGTGTGGGGGGACGGCGCGCCGCCCAGGAAGGGCAGCACCTCCTTGCCGTCCAGGAGGGCGGCGAGCGCGAGGAGGATCCCCGCGCTGCCGGTGGTGACGTCCATCGACAGCCGCAGCAGCTGGTTGCCGGGGAAGGCAAGGCCGCCTCGGAACGGCACGGCGTACCAGGCCAGGCGGGCCAGGTGCAGGTCGATCGCGTCGCGGACGCGCTGCTCGGGTTCGGCACCCATGCCGAGGGCGACCGCGAGTCCGAGCCGGCCGTAGAGCAGGCCGGGATGGATCACGAACTCGCCGCGGCACGACTGACGCAGCTCGGGCAGGCTCTCGCAGGCGACGGCGTCCGGCCGGTGCCGCGCCAGCTGCTCGGCGACGAGGAGGATCCCCGCGCTGCCGATACCGGCGTACGGGAGCGTCCGCGATGCGCCGTCACGAACCTGCAGTGACGCGTCGTCGGCGAGCACGCATTCTTCTAGGTCACGGCGCAGCGCCTGGTCGGCGAAGGACAGCCACGCCGGCTCGCCGGTGCGCTCAAAGAGCCGGACGAACAGCAGCGCCGGTCCGGACCAGCCGGACAGCAGGCCGGCGCGGGCGAAGTTCGCCGGAGGCGCCGCCGTCTCCAGCGCCTCGGCCAGCCGGACGGCCGTGGTCAGTGCCTGGCGGCCGAACTCGTTGTCCTGCCGGACCGTCGCGAAGTGCAACATGCCCAGCCCGATGCCGGCCAGGCCGCCTTCCAGAGCGTGGTCGGTCGTCTGCTCGACGAGCCGCGCGGACGACGCCAGCAGCTTGGTCGCCTCGTCGTGGTGGCCGAAGTTCTCCAGCACGTAGGCGATGCCGTAACTGCCGTCGTAGAACCCGGGCCGGGTCGGCGGCTCACGACGGACCGAATCGATCAGCCAGCGCTCGTGTTCGGGGAACCGGCCGGCGCCGATGACGTCGAGGGCGTGCAGCACACCCGCGGCACCGACGCCGAAACAAGCGCCGCCGACCCGGAACTGCTCGATGTCACCGGGGAACAGCCGGTCCTGGCGCTCGGGTGTCGCGCTGGCCAGGATCGCTTCGGCGATCTGCTTGCGGACCAGCGGCCAGTCGGGCTTCTCCTGGTCGAGCTCCGTGTGGACCGGTGCCGGCTCCGCGGGAGCGTCACGCGGGGCCAGCACCGTGACTGCGGCGTCCGCGTAACCCTGGGGCAGCGCGAACCGGCGTTCGACGAAGTCGGCGATGCCACGCAGCTTCGCCGGCGCGAGCTCCGTCAGCTGCGAGAGCGGCAGGAACAGCCACAGCCGCAACGCCGCGATCGCGTGCTCGTCGATCTCGAAGCCGGTGCGGTCGGCCGGTGCGCGGAACCCGGGTGCGCCCAGCGCCGGGCGGTCGTCGGACTCGACGTCGAAGGCCATCTCGAAGTCGATCAGGGAGATCCGGCCGTCGTCGTCATCGTCGATGAGGATGTTCAGCGGGTGCAGGTCGCCGAAGACGACGCCGCGGGCGTGGATCGCCTCGATCGTCTCCTCGACCTTGGCCACGACGTCGAGCGCGCGCCGGGCGTAGGCGGCCAGGTCGGCGTCCGTCGTGTCGCGCCTGGTCAGCGGGTAGTTGAGGGCCAGCCAGTTGCCCAGCGAATTGCCCGGCATGTACTCCATGGCCAGGTAGTGGTGCTCCCAGACCGTGAAGTGCTCGAAGACCCGCGGCACCCCGGGGACGTCGGCCAGCCGGTCGAGCACCTCGTGCTCACGGCGCAGCCGGGCGACGGCGTCGATCTGGGCGCGGTCCAGGCCGGCGTGCGGACGGGCTTCCTTGAGGACGACCTCGTCGCCGCCCGCCTTGGGGTCGGCGAGGTAGACGCCGCCACCGTTCGAGAAGTGCAAGGAGCGCGTCACCCGGTAGGGGAACTGACTCGGGTCGCCTGCCTTACGCGCAGCGATACTGCTCTGCAGACACGCCGGAATCTTCACCCAATCGGGGACGGAGAAGGTCGGCTCCCGCTTGTCGGGAACGAGCCGGCCATCCGGCTTGCGGATCGCCAGGACGCGGTTGCCGTCATGCTCGACCCACTGCTCGACGAATCCGCCGTAACGGACGTAGAGGGGGCCGTCGCCGTATCTGAGGTCGCTCAGGATATAGGCGCCGTGCTCGCCTTCGAGCCGGATGGCCAGATCCTCGAGAACACGCCCCAGCTCGTCTTCGTCAGCCGGGTAAATGGTGATGAGCTTGGCGCTGCCGTCACGGGGGGCGTATTTCGAATTCCGGGCGAGCAGGATCATCAGCGAGCGCAGGTGCTTGTAGGAGATCCGGTGCTCGACACAGTACTCGTGCACCTGCACGAGCACGCGCCGCGCATTGTCCAGACCAGCGGAAACGTGGATTTTCCAGCCCTGAGCGGGAAGTTGACGGCTCTCGGGACGCAACGCCCGCCAGACCCCGCGGTCGGCCGTGACCCAGCCGGTGGCCGGCGCCGGCAGCACCTGGGAAAAATCGTCGACCGGCGCGCCGATTTCCTGTTGTTCGTCGTAGAACAACGGGTCGGCGAAGCAAAATGCTTCGTAGCGCAGGTCCATCGAAGATACCCCTCCGTGTTCCCCCGGGCACCTCGGCTCCGGGGACGAGGAATATTCCCCCATGCCGGACGGCCTCGCGCCTATCCGCCAACCCGGGGGTTCAACTGGGCTATCCGAGGTAGGTAAAAAGGACCCTTACCAGTCGGTAGTCGAACCCAGCGTGATTCTTGGCCGATGGCCAACCACCCTGTCGGGGTGTAACACGAAGCCTTTTACAACATTCCCGCAGGTCCACACCAGGATAACACGGAATAAAGCGCCGAATTGGCACAATGCCATCAAGACAGTTTGGTGATCAACTAACCCGTCCCGGCCGCACCTCGTCGGTCCGGATCGTCCACTGTGGAGCGGTCCAGGTGGCGCACGCCACGCCCGCGGCACCTCGGCGGACGGCCCCGCCGGTACTACGGAGTAAGTTGGCGGCCGGCGGACCGGAAGGAGGAACGGGTGATCTTCGGATTCGCCGTGACGGTCGCCGTGGCGGCCACGCTCGTCGCGCTCTGGAGCTTCGTCCAGTCGGCCCGCAACAAGCTGCCGGACAAGCCCCTCCTGATCGGGATCGCGGTCGTCGAGGTCCTGCTGGTCGCCCAGCTGGTGATCGGGATCGTGCTGCTCGCCGGCGGTGACCGCCCGGGCAGCCTGGCGACCTACCTGGCCTACCTGATCGGCAGCCTGGTCGTACTGCCGGTCGGCGCCGCCTGGGCGCTGGCCGAGCGGAGCCGGTCGAGCACCGCGGTGCTCGGCATCGCCTGCATCGCCATCCCGGTGATGGTGCTGCGACTGAACGAGGTGTGGAGTGGAGCAACAGCGTAGGACGGCCTCCGGCCCCGGACGGGTGCTCGTCGCCGTGTACGCGATCTTCGCGCTGGCCGCGACGTCGCGGGCCGGCGTCCAGATCAGCACGAAGTTCCACGAGGCACCGCTCGCCTACCTGCTCTCGGCGTTCGCCGCGGTCGTCTACATCGTCGCGACGATCGCGCTGGCCAAGCGCGGCGACGGCTGGTGGCGCGTGGCGATGACGGCCTGCTCGATCGAACTGCTGGGCGTGCTGACCATCGGCACGCTGAGCCTGGTCGACGCGGCTGCGTTCCGGCACCCGACCGTCTGGTCGGTCTACGGCGAGGGCTACCTGTTCATCCCGCTCGTGCTGCCGGTCATCGGCCTGTACTGGCTGCGCCGCAGCGCGCCGTCGAAGGTCACCGCCTGACGCCGCAGTCGAACAGCACCCCGGCGGTGGCGGCGTCCGGGCCGATCCGCGCGGGTGGCACCGGACGGCAGTGCTGGGCCTCCCACACGATGCGCCGGGTCAGCTCGCCCGCGTCCCCCACCGCGGCCGTCGGCTGCTTCGAAGCGCCGCGGCCGATCTCGAGGAACACCTGCGGCAACAGCACGAACCGGAGTTTCCCGGTCGAAACCCACTGCGGCAGGTCAGCGGCGGACGGCGCCGGATCGAACCCGATGTAGCCGCCCAACGGCGCCACGCGCGCGTCGGTGTTCAGCAGGAACGGGTCCGCGCCGTACGTGCCGCCCTCGACCGCCAGGACGACTCCCGTGGACGACGCCTGCGCGTAAGCGAGCACCTCCCGCTGACCAGGGCTGAGCCGGTACGCGTCGTCGATGAACCGGACGTACCCGGCCTCGGCGCCGGCGCCGGTGTTGATGCCGACGACGGTGCGCACCGCGTCAGTCGACGGCGGCCCGGCACCGGGATCGGCGGTCTCCAGCACGCTGACCGGCCGTAGCGCCGTGTCGACGACGAAGGCCGTGGGACCGGCCACGACGGCGGCGAGCCCGATGACGATCGCGACGCGTGGAGCCCGCAGGAGCACCGCGACGACGGCGAGGATCGCCAGCGCGAGCACGGTGTACCGCAGCCACGGCAGCCAGTCCGGCGTCCGGCCGAGGAGGACGAACGCGAGCAACGCCGTCCCCACCACGGCGGCCGGCAGCACGAACCGGACCGGTCCCGAGGAGCGCTGCCACCGCCAGGCCGTGGCCAGGCCCGCCGCGGAGAGCGCCGCGATCGCCGGGGCGAGTTCGGCGGTGTAGTACGCGTGGAAGATGCCGCCGGTGAACGAGAAGACCGCGGCGCCGGCGACGAGCCAGCCGCCCCACAACGCCCAGCCCGCCTTCGTGCGCGGCGCGGCACCGCGAGCGCGGAACGCGGCGACGACCAGCGACCCGAGCGCGAGCGGCAGCAGCCAGGCGATCTGCCCGCCGACCTCGGCGTCGAACAGCCGAAGCGGACCCGCGCCGCCGCCGAGTGCCGCGCCGACCGTGGCGCCGTAGCCACCGCCGACCCCGGTCGAACCGCCGACCAGCCGCGTCACGCCGTTGTAGCCGAAGGCCAGCTGCCACACCGAGCCGTCCGTGGTGCTGCCGACGAACGGCTTCGCGCCCGGCCACAACGTGACTACGACGGGCCAGGCCAGCGACACGACCAGCGTCACCCCGCCGGCCAGGCCGATCCAGGCGAGACGACGGCCGCGCGCCCCGACGAAGTACGCCAAAGCCAGGCCGGGCAACACGATCCACGCGGCGAGCATCTTCGTCATGAACCCCAGTCCGACGAACACACCGGCCCACACCAGCCATCGCGCGTCGTCGATCGCGCGGGTCACGCAGTAGGCGGCGAGCAGCAGCAGGAGCACCAGGAGGGTGTCCGGCAGGTTGTCGCGGTTGATCGCCGCGGTGATCGGCGTCAGCGCGAACAGCGCCGCGGCGAGCAACGCGGTCCGCGGGCCGGCCCAGCGGCGCACCACCCGGTCCAGCACGAACACGGCGGCCACGCCTTCGATGACCTGGACCAGCGCGATCGCCCAGGGGTGGAAGCCGAACACGGCCACGCCGAGCGTCTGGGTCCAGAACGCGAGCGGCGGCTTGTCGACCGTGACGACCCCCGCCGGGTCGAAGCCCGCGAAGAAGAACGCCGAGACGTCGTGCGACATCGAGTGCACGGCGGCGGCGTAGTACGGCTGCAACGGCCGGCCCAGCGCCCATCCCCACAGCACCGCCGCGACACCCAGCACCGTCCCCAACGCGATCCGCTCGGCCTTCGCCGTCATGGCTCCCCCTCCGGTTCCCCTCGGAAACGCTAGGACGGCGCGCCCCCGGAGTCCTCAAGCTCCGGATTGAAGTGGCCTCCACCCGTGGGTTGAGCGCGGAACAGTACGGGAACTGCACGTAGCCCATTCGGCGAGATAAATACGGATACGACCGGACTTTCGTCGGTTCCGGACATTCCCCGCGAACTCGGACACTCATCTCGTTCGGTCCCCACCGGCTTTCCCGTGCGGGTTCTCCGCACGAAAAGGAGTGAGCGTGAAATTCGGCAAGTTCGTGTTGCTGGCCGCTAGTACCGCGCTGGCCGTCGTCGGCCTCGGCGGCCCGGCGACCGCCCAGACCACCCCGCAGGCCCAGCCGTCGATCATCGGTGGCAGCACCGCCTCGAGCGGCCCTTGGGCGGCCCGGCTGTTCGTGAACGGCCAGCAGAACTGCACCGCGACGATCATCGCGCCGCAGTACATCCTGACCGCGAAGCACTGCGTCAGCAGCTCCGGGACGTACACGTTCCGGATCGGCAGCCTGGACCAGACCAGCGGCGGCACGATGGCCACCGGGTCGACGATCACCAGGAATGCGAGCGCTGACCTGGCGATCGTCCGCCTGACGACGTCGGTGAGCGCGACGTACTCCCCGCTCGGCGCGGTCGGCGACGTGGCGGTCGGCCAGAACGTCTCGGTCTACGGCTGGGGCGCGACGAGCCAGTGCGGCTCCGAGATCAACTGCCAGTCGCGGTACCTGAAGGTCGCGACGGTCCGGGTGAATTCGATCGGCTGCAGCGACTACGCGGGCGGCGTCGCGGTGTGCGCGAACCGCGTCAACGGCATCACCGCCGGCGGCGACTCGGGCGGCCCGATGTTCGCCAACGGCCGCCAGGTCGGCGTCGCGTCGACCAGCGACCGGTCGAACAACACGGCGTACACGAACATCACGCGTTATCGCAGCTGGATTTCTTCGGTAGCAGGGGTCTGATTTCCCGGAAAGGGCCCGGCCGCGCGGCCGGGCCCTTTGCCGTCAGGACGTCGAAATGTCGTCGAGCTGTTCCGCGGCGGGCCGGACCGGGTAGAGATCGCCACCCGGCTGGACGGGTACGCGCGGCAAAGCGGTCCGCGCGGCTTTGTCACCGGCGTCGGCTGCCGCGTGCAGCACGTCCAATGCCGCGTACTGCCGGAAGTCCAGCTCGGGATAAGACCACTGTCCGGTCGTCGCACCCGGAATCAGGAAGTCGACGGCTTTGAACAGCGTCGCGCCGCTGGGTGCGGTGTAGTGCCACAGGTCGACGCCGACGTGCTTGCCGATCTGCGCGAGCCGCGTCAGCGCGACGAGGTTGAAGTTGGAGTAGTGCCAGCTGCGCGTCCGGCTCGCCTCGGCGGACGAACCTGTCAGTGCGGCCGGGGCAAGTGGTCGTTATGTCCGCACAACTGGCAACGGCCGGCACCACGGGTCGTTCGTCCCGAGCACGACGCCGTCGCCACGGCAGGCCGCTGACCAGGGAGTTTGAGTGGGCCACCTGGGGCTCAAGCCCAGAACCTACGGAGAATAAGCCCAGGTCAGCGGCCAGTTCTCGCCATCTGTCGATACCAGTCTTCACCTGCATGGACGGCCGCGTCAAACGATCATGATCGGTCGCTGATTCTCGTCGTTCGGCGTCGTTTCCCGGGGGAAACCGGGGAGATGATCATGCCTTCTTCGCGGCTCTTGCTGCCAGCTCGCGCCTACCTACTCTACCGCCCACAGCTCCCCCACCATCCCGATACGAAGCCAGCACGCGGCCGGTGGCGTCGGGTCAAGGCACGCTTCCCAGCCTTGACGCGGCGTCACCGGCCGTTGTCACGATCAAGCTTCGAGATGGTGCTTACCGCCGACCGGGCGTAACACGGTGGCGTCTGACGGCGACCCGAGTTGTACGACTCATCGGCGAGGGAGGGCTCGACGTTGGCTGAATGGCTCAGACACGCCGTCGGCGGGCGGCGCTGCGCAGCTGCACCGAAGGCGGCCGCGCCGCTCGGCCGGTCGGCAGAGCGGAGCGGAGCCGGCCGTGCCGGGCTCGGGCGTGGCCGCCCACGTGAGCAGCTACGCCAGGCGACCAACGCGCCGCCTGGTGGCTCGCCCTTGATCCCATAGAGCCAAGTTCGGCAAGACGAGATGGCGGCAATGGACGACACGCGCTTCGAAGCAGCAGCCGAGTCTTCCTGAGATCCTGAACCATGACACAAGCACAAGCCGCCCTGCGCGCGTCGTCTGCAGCGGCACGAAGCGGATGGTGGCCAACCGACGGCGCGACACCGGACCGGAGCTAGCACTACGCCGGGAGCTTCATCGTCGAGGCATGAGGTTTTGGGTCGACTACGCGGCCCTCTCAAGTAATCGACGAAGACGAGCAGACATTATCTTCACAAAAGCAAAGATCGCCGTCTTCGTGGACGGCTCCTACCGGCACGGCTGCCCAGTGCACCGGACACATCCGACCACCAACTCCGACTACTGGCACACCAAGATCGAAACCAATCAGGAGCGACACGCCGACACCGACCAGCGACTTCGCAACGCAGGTTGGACGGTATTGCATTTCGGGAACACGAGGCGGCAACGGCGGCAGCAGACGTCGTCGAGGTCACCCTGAGGTCCACACTCGAGGCTGGCACCGCACGGCCGAAGAGCGCAGTACGTCCTTATCGCTGCGAGCAGACCGTGCCCATCTCCGACTCGGACGCCACGAAGATCCCCCCGCTATCTACTCGAGTAGTAACTCAGACTTGACTTGGCGCCTCAAGCACGCTTAAATGACAAAGGTCCCGGACGAGACGTCCGGGACCTTTGCTCGAGCTCACGACCGAGGGTCGCGACACTGCTGATTGGCGTCTTCAGTGTAGCTACTCCGAAGTCGGTAGCCAATCACTAGGAGATGTACATGACACAGCCGAATACGGCTTCAAAGGGCATCGACCCGAGCAAGGCGGCCGGTATCCCGTGCCTGGTCGTCGATGACCAGACTGTGCTGGCCACTCTGGCTCTCAGTCACTTGCTCCAGCTCGTGCCGGACCCCACACAGTTCGAGGACAAGCGCGCTCAGCATGCGCTGTTCACCAATCCGGCCCTGTCGGACCTGGCCGAGAAGCGCCAGGAGGTTCAGCGGTACTTCACTGGTGCGAAGAAGTCGAACCTGCCGAAGTACGCCAGCTTCATCTTCGAACGGGTCGAGGCGCGAACGCACCGCGGTACTCCCCCGATCTGCCTCGGGACGTCGTCCAAGCTCACCGTCGTGGAGGGTCCAGAAGGCACCGCCAAGGTGGCCATCCCGTTTGGACGCTACTTCCTTGCGGTCGACGGAGAGACGCAGCGGGCCGCCTGGACGCTCGTTTCGCACCGCGTGTACGAGATGGTTCAGGCTGGCTTGGCGGAGGAGGAGATCCTCGAGAACGTCCGGATCCCGGTCGAGATCCACCACGGCCTGTCCGTCGAGGCGCTGCAGGCACTCTTCTACGAACGCAACGTCCTCGGCGCTAAGGTCAACGTCAACGAAGCGATCTCGAAGGATCAGCGCGATCCGGCGACTAGGATCGTCCGAACGATCATGGCAATGGCGATCACGCAGCCGAACGGCCAGAGGGTGCCGATCAGCAGCGTAGTCATGCAGCAGAGCCGCCAAGTAGGTAAGAAAGCTCCTGAGTGGATCACGCTGAGTGCACTGAGGACATTGGTCGTCACGACCATGTTCGGACGTTCAGGACTGCAGTACGGCGCCAAGCCGGTACCGCCGTTGGTGAACATCGACGAAGAGGCCGTGGGCACTGAGCTTGCATACATCGTTCACGCGATCTTGCAGACCTTCGCCGACAAGTTCGCCGATAAGGAGCGATACCTGATCGGAGCACCATCGATCATGGCGGGCATCGGTGTCGCCGCACACCAGGCCGTGACGAGCATGCCGCGTTCATCCGAACAAGGCCCGCTGACGCTGGACCAGCTGCTGGCCAGCCTCTCCGAGGTCAGGTGGGACAAAGAAGGCGGCTTCTGGGAAGGCATCGGAACCCGGAAGACCCCGAAGGGCGCGACCACTGTGGCCGGCCCGAAGGAGGTCGGCTACGCCGTCTCGGATGCACTGGATGGGACAAATCGCACTACAGCGGCGCAAGTGCGAGGTCTTCCGACTCCGCAGCAGGAGCTGGCTGGTTCACAGCAAGTACTGAGTCCCACCCTCAACTGATAGGTCGATAGCCGACGCGGGCTGGCCAGCACATCCAGACGGCCAGCCCGCGTCGGCGTGTCGTGATCCCTACTCCAATCCCACTCGGCGCTGGCCGTAAGATCGTAAGGTGCAGTCAGGTAGCCAGTCAGCGGAGCAACATCCTCTTCGTAGCAGCGAGAGGCCAGACTTCGAGCTCGGTGACCCTGCCGTCCGAGTCGTTGACCTGTTCAGCGGCTGCGGCGGCCTGACTCTCGGTGTTGCACAAGCGGCTCGCAGCCTCGACATGGCTCTCGACGTCGCGCTAGCGGTAGACATCGAGATGCCGATGGTCGAGATATTTCAACGAAACTTCCCAAAGGCACGAACTAAGACATCAGACATTGCCGAGCTGATAGACGGTCGGGTTTCTGCACCTCTCACTAAGAGTGAGAAGTCTCTTAAAAAGAGCGTAGGCTCAATCGATATCCTGGTAGGCGGACCTCCCTGTCAAGGACACAGCGACCTAAATAATCACACTCGTCGCAGCGACCCAAAGAACGAACTTTACCTTCGCATGGTTCGGGCGGCAGAGGTTTTCAAGCCAAAAGTTATATTGATCGAAAATGTTCCTGCAGTTCTCCACGATAAGACGAATGTCGTCCAACGAGCAGTGGGCGCACTCAAGGTCCTTGGTTATAAAGTCACTGATGCAGTCATCAAACTTGATCAGCTTGATGTCGCCCAGCGGCGCAGACGCCACATCTTGGTTGCAGCAAAAGGCAGAATGCCATCGCCGTCGCTGATACTTGGAGAGATCGCAACGAGGCAGGGCTCCAGCAGGGACCTCTCATGGGCGATCGGAGACCTTGCATCGCTCAAAGATCCAAATGGATGGGACAAGCCGTCACGCGTCAGCCCCGAGAATCTAGGGCGCATGGAATGGCTCATTCAAAACGGCAAGTACGACCTCCCAAACTTTATGCGACCGAAGTGCCACCAGCAAGAACATAGTTACAAATCAATGTATGGACGTCTCAAGTGGTCCGAACCCGCACAGACGATCACCAGCGGATTCGGAAGCATAGGCCAAGGGCGCTACATGCATCCTGACCTGCCCCGCGCATTAACTCCACATGAGGCAGCCCGCATTCAAGGCTTCCCAGACTACTTTTCTTTTGATAAAATTTCACGCCGCACGGTGCTATCGACAACCATTGGCAATGCGGTTCCACCCCCTCTCGCGCGCGCGGTGCTGACACCGTTCCTAAAACAGTTGAAGGCCAGCCCGTCTAGCTGATCTCCATGACATAACGCATCTCATAACGGTCCGCCGGGAAGAGGATTCCTGCAAGGTTATGTTTTGGCTGTTCTCGCAAGTCGTGATCCACTGGCGCACGTCGTTGACCGTGATCGCGGTCTACCTATGGTGCGTCTGGGTCGGCTGGGTCTGGCTCGTGGTCAACCTCGGCGGCCTGGCGCTGATCCTCGGCGTGTGGCGGCTGCTCGACGTGACCTCGTTTGACCAGTGGTGCGGCCGGCCTCTGCGGTCGTGGTGGCTGCGCTGGGCGGTCTATCACCTCAAGCTCCCGGGCTGGCTGCACGCCTGCGGCCTGAGCGTCCGCGACGCCGCGCTGCCGGTCGAGGTGACCGTGAACCTGGCGGGGCGCCGTAAGGCTTCGCGGGCGACGGCTCGACAGTCCGGGGTGCAGGTCCCCAAGGTCCTCGGCGTCCGCTCCGGCCCGTCGTGGGATGAGGTCCGGGTGCAGCTCGTTCCCGGCCAGAAGCCCGAAGACTTCGACAACGCTGCCCGTGCGCCGGCCTCGGCACGGAAGGTCGCGCTGCCAGGTGCGGGAGCTGGAGCCGAACGTGGTCTCCGTCGACTTCCAACGACGCGACCGGCTGGCCGCGCTCGTTCACTCCCCCGCGCTCCCTGAGGGGCAATCCGCGGTGGACCTCCGCAAGGTGTGGGCCGGTCGCACCGAGTACGGCCACGACTGGCGCGTGCCGGTGCTCGGCTCCGGCGCGCACTACCTGACCGCCGGTGCGTCGGGCGCGGGCAAGAACTCGGTGATGTGGTGCCCGCTCGTTCGCCGCGGCCCCGCGATCCGCTCGGGCATGGTGCGCATGTCCGGGATCGACCCGAAGGGATGGAGCTCGCCTACGGTCGCGGAATCTTCGCCCGGTACGCGGTGTCGGGGGAAGGACGCGCTCGAGGTACACGACGGCCTGGTCGAGGAGATGTGCTGAACACCCAAGGGCGGGCGCTCAACATCTCCGTACGCGGCTATGTGCAGGAACCGACCAAGGACACCCTCCCGGTCCGGGAGTTGTTCACCCGCCGTGTCTGCCTGCGCGTCACGTCGAAGACGCACGTCGGCATGGTCCTCGGCGACGGCGCCTATGAACGGGGCGCGTGGGCCAACCGGATCGGCGACAGCGAAGCCGGGGTCGGGTTCGTGTGGGGCGAAGGCATCCGCGAACCCCTACGTATCCGCGCCGGGTGGGTCTCCGACGAGACGGTCAAGGCACTGGAGCACTACGTCACCAACGGCGGCACGGCTCGGCCCGCATTGGCGGCGAGGGGGTGGCTGCGTGAACCGGCTCATGGTCTTCCTGGACACGATCCGGGACCACCTCGACCTGCACCAGCTGCCTTCGGTGGCGACGTTGACCGTGCGGACGTGGTCGGACCCACTGACGGTCCAGCTCGACGCACACCGGCTGCCCGAAGTCGCCGGGGCCTTGCTGGCCTGGGCCAACACCCATGATGACGTGTCGGCCTCGCTCTGGCGCCCCTCGGACGGCGACTCGGTGCACCTGTCGGTCAACGGCCGGCCGCCGTGTGGGCATCCCAGTGCACGTCTGCAGCGGCGTTGTCTACGACCCGGCCGTTTTCCCGGACCTGCCCGCCGGACAGCGGCAGAACATGCCCGTGTTCCAGCTCCGCCAATGGACCCGCCGCGGGGAGGTGGCCGCCTAATGACCGACCAGCAACAGACCCAGCCAGCCGGAACGCGGGCTGAACGGATGCGGACACCGCTGGCTGCTGATGTGATCCGGGCGACGGCGGAGAAGCACGGTGTCTGCGTCCGACCGTTCACGATGGAGGTCGGCGACACCGAGACCGGCGAACTCCGCTACGTCCCCGTCCCGTGTGGCTCCGCCGTCGAGTCAGTGTGCCTGCCATGTGCGCGGAAAGCGAAGGCGCTTCGGCAAGCCCGTGCCGTGACGGCTGGTACCTGACTGAAGAACCCAACCTCACCCCCGGGCCACCAACGGAGGACCATAAGGAGCTGCTGACCTACCGGGCTGACCTGGTCGCGGCCTACCGGGGAGGTGGTTGAGCACGACCAGGCGGAGGAACTTCGGGAGGAGGTCGCCGGTGTTGATGCGGAACTTCGGCAACTCGGGATGCGTGGTCGGCTGCCCGCTCTCAACGTCCCGACCAAGCGGGCGGTGAAGCGGTCGACTCGGCGTCGGCAGGATGCGCCGAACCTGCCTCGCTCCGCACCTGCACGCGGCGATCCGCGGTGCAATCCCACACGACGTCATCCGCCAAGTCACCGAAGCCACCTACCACCAGGTCTGGTGGCCGTCGCACGACCAAATCGTCTACGTCGACCGGCTGCCGGTCTGGGACCGGACACCCGGGCGTTCCTCGACCCGGACACCCGGCAACCGCTGACGTCGTGGGATGACGCGGTGGAGGTGGTCGAGGTTCCGGCGCACGTCGTCACGTTCGGGCGGCAGGTGCACTCGAAGGGCATCCTCGGCGGCACCGAAGAGGCCGGCCGCCACATCGGCTACCTCACGAAGTACCTGACCAAGTCCGCCGGCGAGGTGGTCGAGGCGGACACGGCACGCCTACGGGATCACCACGCCCGGCTCCACGCCGAACTGTCCGTGACACCGTGCTCGCCTCGGTGCGCGGTCTGGCTGCTCTACGGGATCCAGCCCAAGGGCGCAAGCAGCAAGATCACCCCGGGGCACTGCAAGGGGCGGGCTCACCGGCGGACGACGCTCGGGCTGCCCGGCCGTCGGGTGCTGGTCTCGCGCAAGTGGTCGGGCAAGACCCTCGACGACCACAAGGCCGACCGGCAAGCGTTCGTCACGCAGGCGTTGGCCGCGATCGGGATCGAGAAACCGCAACCGGACCCGGCCCGGCTCGTGTGGCGAAAGGTCGAGCCCGGTGACCCGCAGGTCCCGCCCCGGCCACACCTGGTCATGCGGGCGATCGCCGAGCGGATCACATGGAAGGCCGAGTACGACCGCGCACTACTCGCCGCCGCCGGACCGCCAGGGGACGGTCCGGAAACTTCGGCAACTCAGCTCGCGGCTTGATCTGGAAGGGGGAGGCATGAACAACTACGCGGGGTTCAGTCGGCTGTGGACGATCGAGGACGTCTCGAACTACCTCGGTGTACCGGTGTCGACGTTGTACCAGTGGCGAACCAAGGGCTACGGTCCGGCCGGCCGTCGGATCGGCAAGTACGTCCGGTACCGCCAGGAGGACGTCCGTTCGTGGGTCGACCAGCTGTCGGATGAGGTGGCGTGATGCCTCGTCCTCAGCTGGAGATCGGGACGTATGGGGAGATCCGCTATTCGGCAACCGCGAAGGGCTGGCGGGCTCGCGCGCTCTTCCGTGACTTCGACGGCCAGACGCGGGAGGTCGAGCGCTCAGGGAAGACGAAAGGCAAAGCAGCACAACGACTTCGGGACGCAATCCTCGATTGGTCGGGCTCGACGGTTGGCGAGATCACCCGGGAGACCCGGCTCAAGGACCTCGCGGCTGTGTGGATCGAACAGGTTCAGCAGGACGTCCGGGAGGGCATCAAGTCGCCGACGACCATCAACACGTACGAGTCCATTCTCAAGCGGCACATCGTCCCGGGGATGGGTGAGCTGCGGGTTCGCGAGGCGACCGTGATGCGGCTGGATCGGTTCTTGGGCGCGCTTCAGCGGACTGTCGGGGCGTCGACGGCCAAGACTGCGAGGACGGCGCTGTCGGGGATGCTCGGCTTGGCCGCTCGGTACGACGCGATCGACAGCAACCCGACGCGGGACACCCGCCGTATCCCGAAGAGTAAGAAGAAGCCTCGGGCCTTGGACGCTGAGGAGCGTACGAAGTGGCTGGCCAGGGTCGAGGCCAACGAGAAGGCGCGGCGCTGGGACCTGCCGGACCTCTCGCGCTTCATGATGGCGGCGGGCGTCCGGGTCGGTGAGGCGCTGGCGACGTTCTGGGAGGACGTCGACTTCGTCGAGGGCACGATCGACATCACGCACACGGTCGTGCGGGTCAAGGGTGATGGCCTGCTCCGCAAGCCTCGGCCGAAGACGGAGTCGAGCATGCGCGCACTCCCCCTGCCGTCCTGGGCGCTGGCGCTGCTGGAGCGGCGGTGGGCTGAGGCGAAGGCGGATGGCCGGCCTCTGGCGAGCCCGATCTTCGCCAGCACGGTCGGCACGCTGCGGGACCCGAACAACGTCCTCCGGGTCCTTCGGGAAATCCGGGGATCGGACGACTTCCTGTGGCTCACGTCGCACAACTTCCGCAAGACGACGGCGACCGCCCTGGACGACGCGGGCGTCCCCACTCGGCTGATCGCCGACCACCTCGGCCACTCGCGTGTGTCGATGACGCAGGACACCTACCTGGGCCGGAAGACCGTGGACCCGATCACGGCGAAGGCCCTCGAAGGGCTCTTGGATAAACCGTTGGACCCCAATTCCGGGGATAACCCGGGGAGCCGATCTTGACCGGTGGCGACCAACAGGCCGCTGACCAGGGAGTTTGAGTGGGCCGCCTGGGGCTCGAACCCAGAACCTACGGATTAAAAGTCCGCAGCTCTACCAATTGAGCTAACGGCCCGCGCCCCAAGTTTAGCCAGGGGCCTGTCACCCACCCGCACACCGGGTCCGGCTGAGGCCGCGCCGAAGGTCAAGACTGGTTCTCGATCGACCCGGCCCGCATGATGCCTGCATGCCAGGTTCACTGCTGATCCTCACCGGGCCGCCCGGGGCCGGGAAGACCACCGTCGCGCGGCTGGTCACCGAAGATGCGCCTCGGCCGACCGTGCACCTGCACACCGACAGCTTCTACGTCTGGATCCGGACCGGCTTCGTGGCGCCGTACCTGCCCGAGGCCGCGCGGCAGAACGACGTCGTGCTCGGGGTGATCGCCGAGGCCGCGTGCGGCTACGCCCGCGGGGGCTACGACGTCCTGCTCGACGGCATCATCGGGCCCTGGGCGCTTCAGCCCTTCCGCGACGTCGCGAAGCGCGACTCTCTAGATCTCTTCTACGTCGTGCTGCGGCCGAGCCTCGACGTCACCCTTGCCCGCGGGACCGCGCGTGAAGGCCGGGAGCTCACCGAGGTCGCGCCCATCACCGGTATGCATGGCGCGTTCGCCGGCCTCGGCGAGCTCGAGAAGAACGTCCTCGACACGTCGGACCAGACCACCGAAGAGACCGCCGACGCAGTACGGCGCCGAGCACGCTCGGCGCCGTACTTGCTCTGATGTGGACGGACAGTCGTCAGCAGTTCACGAACAGGCCGGTGTAGGCCGTGCACTTCTTCGACGCCGTGTCGTTCGCCGCGACCGGGTCGGCCGGGGCGCTGGCGGCCCGCTGGGCCGTCGCCGTGAACGCGCCCCAAGCGAAGACGCCGCCCTCCGACGTGAACTTCGCCGTGGCCGAAGCGCCCGGTGCCAGCGTGCCGATCGCGCAGTTCACGTTCGCGCCCGAGCGGGTGCACCCGGTCGCCGAAGTCACCGTGCGGCCCGAGCCGGCGTTGGCCGTCACGCGGACGCCCGTCGCGGTGGCCGGACCGCTGTTCGACACCGTGATCACGTAGTCGACGCGGGCGACCAGGCCGGCGCGCGGGGTGGCGGTCAGCGCCACCTTGACGTCGGCCTTGGGCGCCGCCGTGATCGTGATCGCGGGGCCGTCTTCGACGCTGAACGCGTAGTTGTCGCCGGCGAACTGGTGCTGCAGCGTGAACTGGCCGCCCGCGACGTCTTCCTTCACGCGGAGCGTGAACGTCACGGTGCGGCTCTCGCCCGCGCCGAGGTCGCCGACGCCGCCGCGGTAGCTGCTGAGGTACTGGTCGCAGCCGATCGTGCCGGCGCAGGAGACCAGGTCCACCAGGTCGGTGATCGACTTTTCCTTGGTGTAGACCGCCGCTTTCGCGCCGGTGACGGTGAAGTCCGTCGGGTTGTACAGCTGCTCGGTGACCGTGAAGGTGTCGCCGGCGTGAAGCGAAGTGTCGCTGACGTCGATCGTGCTGGGGGCCGGCGCGGCGGATGCGACGGCGGGGGCCGCGAAGAGGGCCGCTGCGGTCAGCGCGGCCAGCACGGCGGTTCTTCGACCGGTTCGCTCCATGGTCGTAATCTCCTGTTTCCGGACGAGGGGGTGCCGCTCCAACCGGGTGGGGACGGGGTGATCGAAGCAGCTGACGAAGATCAGATCGTCGCACCCCGGCATTCGTTACCGGGTTCGCGGAACCGTGTCTGAACTGGGGTTTCCCGCTGTTGCCCGGTCACCGGCCGCCCGCGCGAACCGAAATTGTCAGACCCCTGTGGCACGCTCCGCACATGACCGAACACACCACCCCGGTGGTCGCCCCGACCCGCCTGACCGGCGACCGGGTCGACCCGACTCCAGTCGCCGACGAGCGCCGGGCACTGACCGAGAGCCTCGACTACTACCGGCGCACTTTCGAGCTGAAGTGCGAAGGCCTGGACCCGGCTCGCCTGTCCGAGCGGTCCGTACCACCGTCGACGTTGACGCTGCACGGCCTGCTGCGGCACCTCACCGGCGTCGAACGCTGGTGGTTCCGGATCCAGTTCGCGGGCGAGGACGTTCCGAACCTGTACTACTCCGACGACGACCCGGAGCAAGACTTCACGGCGTTGGACGATGACGTCGGCGAGGCTTTTTCCTTGTGGCACGCGGAATGTGCGCGTGCCCGGGAGATCGTCGCGGCGAGTTCGCTGGAGCAGACGGGGACGCGGATCAGCACCGGCGAACCGTTCACGCTGCGCTGGCTGATGCTTCGCATGATCGGCGAGTACGCGCGCCACATCGGCCAGGCCGACCTGGTCCGCGAGCGGATCGACGGCGCCACCGGCGAATGACGGCTCAGGCTCCCGCCACCGGGCGGCGAAGCCGGAAGAGGAGGTTGCCCACGAACGGAACGACGACCCAGCACGCGTAAGCCCAGTGCGTGAGGATGGCGACCGGGATCGAGACGGCGAAGGCGGCGATCATCGTGCCGAGGCCGCGGTAGAACTCGCCGAAGAGCTCCGGCGGGGTGTCCGCGCGGTGGAGGTGGTGCCGCTGGATCTGCCTGGTCATCGCGAGGAACAGCGCCAGCGCGACGACCTGCACGAGTGCGTACAGGACGAAGCGGAACTCGAACCCGCCGTCCTCGGCGACCACCTTCGTGGCGAAGGGCATGAGCACCATCATCAGCAGCCAGCCGAAGGTGAGCTGCAGGAGCCCGCCACGCACGGTGGTGACGTAGTGGAACAGGCGGTGGTGGGCGCGCCAGTGCGCGGCGACGACGGTGAAGCTGATCAGGAAGGAGACGTATTCGGATTGATGATGCCCGAGTGAGCGCAGCAGTTCGGCGTTGGTGGCGCCTTCCGGCAGCGGCAGCTCGAGCGCGAGCAGGGTGATCGCGACGGCGACGACGGCGTCCGAGAAGAAGGTGAGGCGCTCGGCGGCGATGCCCCGGGCTTCGGAGGCGGTGGTCTCCTCGTCGGACGTGGCGCTGCTCATGGCGGGTGAGCCTGCCAGACCTGGCTGTGGGAACGCAGCCGAGGTCAGCCGCGTGCGATGCTGGCGCCCATGACCGTCGATCCCGATTCCGGACTCCTGTCCCCGGTCCGGGCCGGTACGCCGGCCGAAGCGTCGACCGGCGACGAGGCCTGGTTGCGCGCGATGCTCGACGCCGAGTCCGCGCTCGCGCGAGCGCAGGCGCGGCTGGGAACGGTGCCGGCTGAGGCCGCGGACGCGATCACGAAGGCCGCGGGCAGCGTGCGGATCGACGTCGTCGAGCTGGCGCGCGGGTCGCGGGCGACGGCGAACCCGGTCGTCGGGCTGGTCAAGGCGCTGACGTCGGCCGTCGGCGCGATCGCGCCCGAGGCGGCCGAGTACGTCCATCGCGGCTCGACCAGCCAGGACATCTTCGACACGGCGATGATGCTGGTCGCGGACCGGACGCTGCGGCTGCTCGCCGCCGACCTGGACACGACAGCGGAGTCGCTGGCGGGGCTGGCGCGCGAGCACCGGGACACGACGATGCCCGGCCGGACGCTGACGGCGCACGCGGTGCCGACGACGTTCGGGCTCAAGGCCGCGGGCTGGCGGCAGCTGGTGCTGGACGCGGCCGTCCGGGTCCGGCGCGTGCTGGACGGCGGGCTGCCGGTCTCACTGGGCGGCGCGGCCGGAACGCTGGCGGCGTACCTCGAGTACGCGCGCCTGGCAAGCGGTGATCACGGCGCCCTCGACGACTACGCGGAACGCCTGACCGCCGCCTTCGCCGAGGAGACCGGGCTGGCCGCACCGGTATTGCCGTGGCACTCGCTGCGGACGCCGGTCGTGGACCTGGCGAGCGCGCTCGCGTTCACCGCGGGGGCGCTGGGGAAGCTGGCAGTCGACGTCGCGACGCTCACCCGGACCGAGCTCGGTGAGGTCGTCGAGCCGGCCGCCGAGGGGCGGGGTGGCTCGACGGCGATGCCGCACAAGCGGAACCCGGTGCTCGCGACGCTGATCCGTTCGGCCGCGCTGCAGGTGCCGGTGCTGGCCGCGGGCGTCACGCAGTCGATGCTGACCGAAGACGAGCGCTCGGCCGGCGTCTGGCACGCCGAGTGGCAGCTGGTCCGCGAATGCCTCCGGCTGACCGGCGGCGCCGCGCACACCGCTGCCGAGCTGGCGCGCGGGCTCACCGCGCAGCCCGGGCGGATGCGGGCGAACGTGGCGTCGACGCACGGGCTGATCGTCTCCGAGCGGCTCTCCGCCGTGCTCGCGCCACTGCTCGGCAAGGCGACGGCCAAGGAACTGCTCGGGGAGGCGTCCCAACGGGCGGTGCGCGACGGCCGGCCGTTGCGAGAGGTGCTGGACGAGCTGCCCGCGATCACCGAGGTCCTCACCCCGGCGGCGCTGGACGCTCTCCTCGACCCGTCCGGGTACACCGGCGCGGCGGCGACGCTGGTCGACCGCGCCCTCGGCGAGCCGTCCCGGCCGACGCACCCTTCTGACCAGGCGTGAGCCCCCGCCGAAAATTCTTTGAACCGTCTTCGCCGAGTGTCCGTGTAGTGGGTATCAGGAGCCGCACCGAGCGGCGGGAAACCCAACGGACACAAGGAGAACTTCCATGCTTCGCACGCGCATCGCCGTCTCCGTCGCCGCGGCGGCAGCCGGGCTGGCAGTGCTCACCGCTTGCTCGGGTGCCGAAACTGCTCAGCCGGTCATCGCCCCCGCAGCTGCTGGTGGCACCGGCGGCGGCCAGATCGCCAACGGGCAGGTCGGCAACGCCGCCCCGGCGTCGAACGAGTCGAAACTGGTCGTCGCGGACGTCGCCAGCGTCGGGCAGGTGCTCACCGACCAGAACGGCATGACCCTCTACCGGTTCGACAAGGACACGGCCAAGCCGCCGAAGTCCAATTGCGACGGTGACTGCGCCAAGGCCTGGCCGCCGATGCTGGCCACCGGGGACGTGCAGGTGCAGGGCGTCGACAAGAACCTCGTCGGGAAGGTGACGCGCTCCGACGGCACCGAGCAGATCACCGTCGGTGGCTGGGCGCTCTACCGCTACGCCAAGGACACCAAGGCCGGCGACGCGACCGGCCAGGGCGTCGGTGGCGCCTGGTACGCGTCGAACGCCAAGGGCGGGAAGGCCGGGCAGGCCGCCAGCGAGGCGGGCGTCGTCAAGCTGAGCGCCAGCAACATCGACGGTCTCGGCGCGGCGATCACCGACCAGAACGGCATGACGCTCTACCTGTTCCAGAAGGACACCAAGAAGGCCAAGACCTCCGCTTGCAACGGCGACTGCGCCAAGACCTGGCCGCCGGTGCTCTCCAACGGCAAGGTCGAGCTGCAGGGCATCGACTCGAAGCTGCTCGGCAGCATCAAGCGCGCGGACGGAACCGAGCAGGTCACCATCGGCGGCTGGCCGGTCTACACCTTCTCGAAGGACACGAAGCCCGGTGACGCGAACGGCAACGGCGTGAACGGCACCTGGTTCGTCATCGAGCCCGCCGGATGCAAGATCGGCACCGGCTCCAACGCCACCGCCAGCCAGGCTCCGGCTGACAGTGGCGCTGGGACCAGCAACTCCGGCTCGGGTGGCACCACCTACTGAGCCACCCAGCGGAACTTCTTTAGTGGGCGAGGCCCGGCGGACGCTCTTCGCGAGCGACCTCCGGGCCTCGCTCGTCATTGTGGCGACGCAGGAACGAACGGCGACGCGGCTGCTCGGCCGAGGCCGGGATCGTGTCCGTGCGGTCGGTGTCGACGACGCGGTCGGTGCGCTGCTCGACGACGGTCGGCTCGTCGACCACCTCGTCCTCGGGGACGTGGATGGTGCGGCGGGCCGGCAGCACGGCGATCAGCAGACCGAGCGCGGCGACACCGAGGTGCAGCCAAGTGTCGGCGCGGCCCATGTCCATCGGGTTGCCGGCGTTGGCGAACGGGTTGCTCGAAATAAGACCGTCGATCATCAGGCCCCACACGAAGAGGGCGCCGTAGAAGATGAAGAGCAACCAGCCGAACGTCCGGGCGCGGCCCGAGCCGAACGCCAGCAGCAGACCGACGACGCCGGTCACGACGCGGACCAGGCTCATGAGCGGGTTCCCGGAGAACCGCCACAACCCGGCGTCGTGGTGGCCGGCGAAGTTGCCCACCCCGGTGCGGGTGAACCCGATGATGCCGACGATGAGGAACGCGATCCCGGCCAGTCCGGCCAGCACCTGCGCCGGCTGCAGGCCGCGAACCCGGATGCGTGCGCCTTTCGCGTGAGTCATGACTCCAGTCCTTCCCAGCGTGTGGTGACGACCGTCACCGCACACAGGTACCCCGCGAACACAGGGCGCGAAACGACGGCGCTTGCCCGCACGCCTCCAGGGCGTTCGCTGATCCGGGCCGATCCGAGAGCTATCCCACAAAGTCACCCGATCCGGGGAACGCCGGGCCGCGCTCCCGGCAATCCGGATCATGCGCAAGCTGAGCGGCATCTTCCTGGTAGGACTGTGCGTGGGGGCGATCGGCGCGGTGGCCGTCACGATCGGTCACGGTGTGGCTCAGGCGCCGCGTGAGATCGCCGTCACCGGAACGGTGACAACGATGTCCGAATCGCCCGTCACGGCCGGCTCGAGCCCGAGTTCCACGCCGAAGCCGACTCCCACGCCGTCGTCCGAGCCCAAATCCGAGCCCAAGTCCGAGTCCACGGTGGACGCCGCCGAGCTGGACCGGATCGTGGCCGGCGGTGACGTCAGCGTCGTCGTGTTCGACCGGCAGGCCGGGGCCACGACCGTCTCGGTGCACGCGGATCGGGCGTACACGTCGGCGTCGCTCGTGAAGCTGCTGATCGCGTTGGCCGTGCTCGAGCGGGGCGGTCCCACGGCGCAGGTGCAGCGGATGCTGTCCCGCAGCGACGACGATCTCGCGAGCCAGTTCTGGACCGCTTACGGCGGGCCGTCGATCGTGACGGGCTGGGCCAAGAAGATCGGCCTCACCGGCACCCGCGCGCCCGCGGACCCGGGGCGGTGGGGCGACACGCGGATCACGGCGAAGGACGTGGTGCGGATCTACCAGTACGTGGTGGCGCACGCGCCCGGCGCGATCCTCGCGGCGCTGCGTGCCGCGACCGAGCGGGGTTCGGACGGTTTCCGCCAGTACTTCGGCATCCCCGATGCCGCGGGCGGGCGGTCGTGGGCGGTGAAGCAGGGCTGGTCCTGCTGCCGGCCGACGCGGATGCTGCACACCTCGGGCCTGGTCGGCGAGGACGGCCGGTACATCGTGGCGGTGCTGAGCGAGCACCCGGCCTCGGTGGACTACGCGACCGCCTCGAAGCGGGTGACGGCGGTGGTCTCGGCCGTGCTCGGCTGAGGTGGCACGGCAGGCACACGTTGACAGCTACCGCTGATCGCGCCGAACCAGGGGCTCGGTTGGCGGAAGCGCTTACCCGCGCGGGGAGACGGGCGCGGCTGGCAGCGGTCGAGGCAGACGCGGGGCCGGCAGCCACGATGAGCGGCGGGGCGCGCGGCCTGAGCGGCATCGCGGGCCCGGAGCAGTGCGGCCCGCCAGCCCCTCGCTACTGGTCCGTGTCCGCCAAGGCGCCGTGCGCACCCGACCGCGGCAGGGGCCACGGCAGCACTCCGCCGGTCGTCTCGATCTGGCGGCCGGTCGTCGACGGCGCCTGGGAGTGGGCTCCGATCCAGGACAACACATCCGGGATCTGGGACTTGAACGTGTTCATGTTGTGGCCCGCGTCCGGGATGCGCCAGGACGAGACCTGCAGCGGAGGCCTCGCCGCCGCTCGGATCTGGTCGATCGCGAAACTCTCGTAGTTCTCCTTCTCGCCCGACACCGCCAGGATCTCGATCGGCGATGGGTGCAGCCGCACGTTCACCCGGACGTTGTTCGCGTCGTTGATGTCCTGACGGCCATGGAACAGGTCCTCGGTCTCCGCGTCGATCTGGGCCTTGTCGTAGCCGCTTACGCTGACCGCCTGGCCGTACCACTGGGGGTGGCGCGTCACCAGGTTCATCGCGCAGTAGCCGCCCGAGGACCAGCCGCCTATCGTCCACGCGCGGCGGTTCGGTGAGACGCCCAGCTTCTGCAGGGCCCAGTCGCGCAGGTCGGCCGTCAGGTACGTGTCGTTCGCCGTTCCGTTGACCTCGTCGACGCATTCCGTGTCGTGGCCGACCTTCGGGACGCCCGTCGGGTCGGGGACGACCACCACCGTCGGCGGGATCGCCTTCTTGGCGATCGCCTTGTCGAGCTGCTCGGGCATGCCGTAGATGGCGAACACCTCGGGGCCGGACGGGTAGTTCGGGATCCACTCCATCGCCGGGAACCGGACGTCCTTGTACGCCGCGTCGAAGTACTGCGGGGGCAGGTAGACCGTGACGTCGCGGGTCAGCTTGGTGCGCCGGCCCGTCACCTTCATGTGGACGAGCGTCCCCTTGCCCTCGCGCGCGTGCGCCACCGCCTGGTCGCGCAGCTTCTCGAGGTCCTCGCCGTTCGGCGCCGCCTCCGCGTCGGTGCCCTGGCCGGCGTAGACGCCCGTGCCGAGCAGCGAGCCGACCGTCGGGAAGAACCCGCCGATCATGTTGCCCGCCATGCCCGTCGAGAGCACCAGGAGCACGACCGCGAGCAGCACCGTGGCGCTGCGCCACAACCGCTTGCGCTTCCAGCGGTCCCAGAACCACGGGACCGCGATGATCGCGAGCAGCGTCAGCACGACCACCACGATCATGTTGACCGGCGAATCCAGCCGGATGCTGCTGATGTGCATGGTGCGGTCCTTCCGGGCGGGCAGGAATGCGCGCCCGGATCGATCGGGAGTCGCGTATATATCACGTTTGAGCAGGCATGCACGTTGCGGCCCTGTGATTTGGGTCATAGGGCCGCAACGTGTCGCGCACTCAGCGTTTTCTCAGTTATTCCGCCAAAGCGCGGGTCAGCACGGTGATGGCCTGCGTGATCGCGGCCTCCGCCGCGTGGGTCTCGCGGAGCGCGTTGACCATCACGAAGTCGTGGATGATCCCCTGGTACCGCACGGCCGTCACGAGCACACCGGCCTGACGCAGCTTCGCCGCGTACGCCTCACCTTCGTCGCGGAGCACGTCCGCCTCGCCGGTGATCACCAGCGCCGGCGGCAGCCCGGCCAGCTCGTCGAGCGACGCGCGCAGCGGCGACGCCGTGATCTCCGCTCGCTGCGCGGGGTCCGTCGTGTACTGGTCCCAGAACCACTTCATGCCCTCGCGGCCGAGGAAGTAGCCCTCGGCGAACTTCAGGTACGACTCGGTGTCGAAGTTCGCGTCGGTCACCGGGTAGAAGAGCACCTGCTGCTTGAAGGTGACGTCGCCGCGCTGCTTCGCGAGCAGGGTCAGCGCCGCCGTCATGTTCCCGCCGACGGAGTCGCCCGCGATCGCGATGCGCGAGGTGTCCAGACCCTGCGACGCGCCGTGCGCAGCGACCCACTTCGCCACGGCGTAGCTCTGCTCGATGGCGACCGGGTAGCGCGCTTCCGGCGAGCGGTCGTACTCGGGGAACACCACGGCCGCGCCGACGCCGGCGGCCAGTTCGCGCACCAGGCGCTCGTGCGTGTAGAAGTCGCCGAAGACCCAACCTGCGCCGTGGATGTAGACGATGACCGGAAGCGGGCCGGAAACGCCGGCCGGGCGGACGATCCGAGTCTCGACCTCGCCGGTCGGCCCGCCGGGGACCTTCAGCAGCTCGACCGACGCGTCGGCCATGGCGACTTCGCCGTCCTGGACGCCGTCGACGGCCTTGCGTCCCTCCTCCGGCGGCAGCTGGAACAGGTACGGCGGCTGGTCGGTGGCCTCGGCGAACGCCTGCGCGGCCGGTTCCAGGGCGAGGTTGTGCGGGTTGGCGGTCATGGCGTCCTCCTCGGGGGCAGTGAAGCTGACACGACTGAACGTAGCCCTCAACTAAGTTGTGCACAACTGAATGATGTCCAATGAGATTAAGGGCACTTAAGTTGCGGAGATCCGCCTCGAACGGGAGCATGGAGTGTTACGAGCAAGGAGGACGCAATGGCATCACTGCGGCTGGACGACCAGCTCTGCTTCGGCCTGTACTCGGCGTCGCGCGCGGTGACGGCGTTGTACCGGGTCGTCCTGGAGGACCTCGATCTGACCTACCCCCAGTACCTGGTCATGCTCGCGCTCTGGGAGCGCGACCACCGGCTCGTGAAAGAGCTGGGCGCCGAGCTGAACCTCGACTCGGGCACGCTGTCGCCGCTGCTCAAGCGCCTGCACGCGGCCGGGCTGGTCGAACGCGTCCGGCAGGCCGACGACGAACGCGCGGTCATGATCAGCCTCAGCGTCGCCGGGCAGGCGTTGCGTGCGAAGGCCGAGGGCATCCCCGACGTGATCGGCACCGCGATGGGCCTCGACGACGCCGGCGTGGCCCGGATGCGCGCCGAGCTGGACCGCCTGACAGAGTCGGTGAACGCCTACCGAGAGGCCCGGTCATGATCAACCACGACGACGCTCTCAAGGCCGTCGAGAGCAGCCTCGACCGCCCGTCCGCGGCGCGGATCTACGACTACTTCATCGGCGGCACCACGAACTACGCGATCGACCGCGCCTTCGCCGAGAAGGTGCGCGCCCGGCTGCCGCTCATGGGCGACTACTGCCTGACGAGCCGCCAGTTCCTCGGCCGCGCGGTCCGCGAGTGCGTGCGCGCCGGCATCCGGCAGTTCGTCGACATCGGCTCGGGCCTGCCGACCGCGGGCAACGTCCACGAGGTCGCCGACGAAGAGCGCGAAGAACTGGACACGCGCGTGCTCTACATCGACAACGAGCCGATCGCCCTCGCGCATTCGACGCTGCTGCTCGCCGACACCGCCGACCCGGAGCGCCACCACGCCATCGCCGCGGACTTCCTGCAGCCCGAGGACCTCTGGGACCGCGTGACCGCGTCGGCCGTGATCGACGCGGCCGAGCCGGTCGCCCTGGTGATCAACGCGGTCATGCACTTCATCAAGGACGAAGAGAACCCGGACGAGCTCCTGGCGTACTACCGCGACCGGCTGCCGTCGGGCTCACTGCTGGTGCTGTCGCAGATGACGAACGAGAACCCGGTCAACGAAGACGAGCGGCAAGCGCTGGTCGACCTGCTGGAGTACTACGAGACCACGACGAACCCAGGGTTCCTGCGGCCGATGGCCGAGTTCGAACGCTTCTTCGGCGGTTGGCCGATGCTCGAGCCGGGGCTGGTCTACGCGCCCGCTTGGCACCCGGACGAGCAGACGGTGTTCGCCGGCTCGCCGTCGGAGTCGCGGGTGATCGGCGGCATCGCGCGCAAGCCCTGATCCACCTGGCTTCAACCCCGGGGTTGACGTCCCGGCGCCGCCGCGCGGGCACCGTGGTGATCGGAAGATCACCGCGGAAAGGGAAGCCCGTGAACAGCTCGGCCAACATCCTCGTCGGACTCGTCGTGCTGGCGTGGCTGGTGTGGCGGCAGACGCAGCGGCGCCTGGTGCGCGAGGACCGCCGGCCGGTCGTGCTGCTGATCCTGCTGGTGCTCGGGATCCTCCAGCTGAGCACCTACCTCAAGACCGCCTCGACGTCGGCCATGCTGATCGTGGCCCTCGTGGTCAGTCTGCTGCTCGCGGGCGGCTTCGGCGTCGTGCGGGCGCGGAGCACGCGGCTCTGGCGGCAGGACGGGCAGCTGTGGCGACAGGGCACCTGGCTCACCGCCGCGCTGTGGGTGGTCGGGCTCGGTGTCCACATCGGACTGGACCTGCTGTTCGACGGCTCGGCGAAGGGGCTCGGCGCCGGGTCGATCCTGCTGTACCTGGCCGTCTCACTCGGGGTGCAGCGGCTGGTCGTGCAGGCGCGAGCCGACCGGCTAGGAAGCTTCGCGTAGGCCGTCCAGCACGTCGAGGACCGCGTCCTTGCCCAGTTCGACGGCCTTGCGCAGCACCTCGGGGTCGCGCTCCAGCACCGCGATGTCCGGCGACCCGACCGGCGGGCGGATGCTCAGGATCCGCGGGTCGGACGCCAGGATCTCCTCGTCCTCGACGTCGCGCCGGAAGGTGTCGCGCCACGCGGGGATCGCGCCCGGAGCCTGGCGGCGCAAGAAGCGCGGCACCACGACGTCGTAGGCCCTCGGAGGCGGCCACGGCAGCTCGTCCGCGCGGCGGGTGCGCAGCACCAGGACGTCGGTCGCGTCCTGGGCCAGCGCCGTGCGGTACGGGATCGGCTCCGCGACCCCCGCGTCGACGAACCGGCGGCCGGCCATCGGGATCGGCGGGCCGGCCAGCACCGGCATGCAGGACGACGCCGCGAGCGCGACCTTGATCGCGTCGACGTCGTCGAGAAAGGGGTGGAGGTCGGTCGACTCCCCCGTGTCGGCGTCGGTGGCCAGCGGGTGGAACGTCACCGGGTTGGCCAGGATCGCCGGGAAGTCCATCGGCTCCAGCACCGAATACACCTGGTGGACGAGGTATTCGAGGTCGATCACCGCGCGGCCGCGCAGGGTGTGCAGCGGATTGATGATCCGGCGCATGACGACCGGGTTCCACCAGGTCCGCACGCCGGTCGACGAGCACCCGCTCAGCAGCCAGGCGCCGTTGAGCGCGCCGGCCGAGGAGCCGTAGACGGCGTCGAAGACGGGGACGGCGCCGAGTTCGTCCAGCGCCAGGGCCATGCCGCTGGAGTAGGTGCCGCGGCTGCTGCCGCCTTCGACGGCCAGCGCCAGACGGCGGCCGTCGGTGCGTTCTCCCGGGACACTGCCCGTCGCCAGCCGTTCGGAGATCAGTTCGAGTACCGGGTGCACTCCACCCATCCTGGTCTTTTCCGGGGTGAAGTCGACCCGATTTGTGCCACCCAGGGGGGTGAAGTGATGTGTGCCTCGTTGCACTGCAACTCGTTGCATAGGACCCTCCAGGGATGGCACTGGAGCACGCGATCCTCGTCTCGCTGTCCGAGCGCGCCGGCTCGGGCTACGAGCTGACGCGCCGCTTCGAGAAGTCGATCGGACTGTTCTGGAGCGCCACCCACCAGCAGATCTACCGCGTCCTGAAGCGGATGGAAGAGGCCGGCTGGGTCGCCGTCGACGTCGTCGCGCAGTCGGGGCGGCCGGACAAGAAGGTCTACACGGTCAGCGACGGCGGCCGCGCCGAACTCGTCCGCTGGCTGGCCGAGCCCGATCCGGGCGCGGGACCGGTCGAACTGGCCGTGAAGATCCGCGGCGCGACCTTCGGGGATCCGTCGAAGGTCGCCGAAGAGATCGTCCGGCACCGCTCGGCCCACGCCGCCCGGCTCGACGTCTACCGCCAGATCGAGAAGCGGGACTTCCCCGCGCCCGGGGCCCTGACCGGCCAGCACCTGCACCAGTACCTGGTCCTGCGCGGCGGCATCCGCGTCGAAGAGGGCCAGGTCGAGTGGTTCGACGAAGTCCTCGCCGCCCTCCACCACGAGAAGGACGCCCGATGACCCCGTACCCGAACTTGCTGTCGCCGCTCGACCTCGGCTTCACGACGCTGCGCAACCGCGTCCTGATGGGGTCGATGCACACCGGCCTCGAGGACAAGGCCGCGCACTTCCCCGAGCTCGCCGAGTACTACGCCGAACGCGCTCGCGGCGGCGTCGGCCTGATCGTCACCGGCGGGTTCGCGCCGAACAAGACGGGCTGGCTGCTGCCGCTCGCGTCCAAGCTGACGACGTCCGCCGAAGCGAAGCAGCACCGCCAGCTCACCGCGCCCGTCCACGAGGCGGGCGGCAAGATCGCGCTGCAGGTCCTGCACGCGGGCCGGTACGCCTACCACCCGTTGAGCGTGTCCGCGTCGAGCATCAAGGCGCCGATCAACCCGTTCCGGCCGCGTGGTCTCACGGGCTACGGCGTCAAGCAGCAGATCAACGCCTTCGCGAACTGCGCCGCTCTCGCGCGCGAAGCGGGCTACGACGGCGTCGAGATCATGGGCTCCGAGGGGTACCTGATCAACCAGTTCCTGGCCGAGCGCACCAACAAGCGCACCGACGCCTGGGGCGGCACGCCGGAGAAGCGCCGCCGGTTCGCCGTCGAGATCGTCAAGCGCACCCGGGAAAAGGTCGGCGACGACTTCATCATCATCTACCGACTTTCCATGCTGGACCTCGTTCCCGGCGGCCAGCGTTGGGAGGACGTCGTCGCGCTCGCGAAGGACGTCGAAGCCGCCGGCGCGACGATCATCAACACCGGCATCGGCTGGCACGAGGCCCGCGTGCCGACGATCGTGACGTCGGTGCCGCGCGCCGCGTTCACGTGGGTGACCGGGAAGCTCAAGCCGCACGTCGGGATCCCGGTCGTCACGTCGAACCGGATCAACATGCCGCAGGTCGCCGAAGAAGCCCTGAGCAGCGGCGACGCCGATCTCGTGTCGATGGCGCGGCCGTTCCTCGCCGACCCCGAGTGGATCCGCAAGGCCGAGACCGGCCGCGAGGACGAGATCAACACCTGCATCGCCTGCAACCAGGCGTGCCTCGACCACGCGTTCAAGCGCAAGCTCGTGTCCTGCATGGTCAACCCGCGCGCCGGCCACGAAACCACGCTGACCCTCGCCCCGACGCGACGCTCGAAGCACGTCGCCGTCGTCGGGGCCGGGCCCGCCGGGCTCTCGGCCGCGACGGCGCTGGCCGAACGCGGGCACAGCGTCGAGCTGTTCGAGGCCGACGACGAGGTCGGCGGCCAGTTCGGCATCGCGCGGAAGATCCCCGGTAAGGAGGAGTTCGCCGAGACGATCCGCTACTACCGGCGGCGGGTCGAGGTGACCGGCGTGAAGCTGCACCTCGGCACCCGCGTGACCGCGCGCGACCTCACCGGCTTCGACGAGGTCGTGCTGGCCACCGGCGTCGCGCCGCGCGTGCCGTCGCTGCCCGGGATCGACCACCCCAAGGTGCTGTCCTACGTCGACGTCGTCCGGCACGGGAAGCCGGTCGGCGCGCGGGTCGCGGTGATCGGGGCCGGCGGCATCGGCGTCGACGTCAGCGAGTTCCTCACGCACACCGACTCGCCCGCGCTGGACCTCGACGCGTGGATGGCCGAGTGGGGTGTCACCGACCCGGAGCAGGCGGCGGGCGGGCTCGCGACGCCGAAGCCCGAGCCGTCGCCGCGGCAGGTGTACCTGCTGCAGCGCAAGAAGTCCGGGATCGGTTCCGGGCTCGGCAAGACGTCGGGCTGGGTGCACCGGGCCGCGCTCAAGGCCAAGCGCGTCGAGCAGCTCACCGGCGTCACGTACGAGCGGATCGACGACGCCGGCCTGCACGTCACCGTGGACGGCGCGCCGCGGCTGCTGGAGGTCGACACGGTCGTCGTCTGCGCCGGTCAGGAACCCGTGCGGGACCTCGCGGACGAGCTGCGCGCCGCCGGCCTGCCGGTGCACCTCATCGGCGGGGCCGACGTCGCCGCCGAACTCGACGCGAAACGCGCGATCGACCAGGGAACGAGGCTCGCCGCCGCGCTGTAGCACCAGATGCGTCCGGCACTGGCAGGATGGGCCCCGTGCGAGACGTATGCGTGATCGGGCTCGGGCTGATCGGCGGTTCGCTGCTGCGCGCGGCGGCCGCCAGCGGCCGCACGGCGTTCGGCGCCGCGGTTTCCGAAGTGGACGCCGACGCGGCCAGCAGAGCGGGTTACGACGTCACGACGGACGTCGAAGCCGCCCTGCACCGGGCCGACGGCGCCGACGCGATGGTGGTGCTGGCCGCGCCGCTCACCGCGGTCGAGGACCTGCTGCGCCTGGTCTCCCAGCACGCGTCGCACTGCCTGCTCACCGACGTGACCAGCGTGAAAGCGCCGGTACTGGACGCCGTCCGCCGTCGCGTGCCGTACACGCGGTTCGTCGGCGGGCACCCGATGGCCGGGACGTCGAACTCGGGCTGGCTGGCCGGCGACGCCGCGCTGTTCCAGGGGGCGGCGTGGGTGGTCGGCGTCGAGGAGGACACCGACCTCGACGCCTGGTCGGAGGTCACGCGGCTCGTGCTGGACATCGGCGCGCACGTCGTCCCGCTGCCCGCCGAGTCGCACGACGAAGCCGTCGCCCGGATCTCGCACCTGCCGCACCTGCTCGCGGCGATCCTCGCCACGATCGGCGCCGAGGGCGGGCCGCTGGCCATGTCGCTGGCCGCCGGGTCGTACCGCGACGGGACGCGTGTCGCGGGGTCGAACCCGCAGCTCGTGCGCGCGATGACCGAAGGCAACCGGGACGCGCTGCTGCCGATCGTCGACGAAGCCCTCGGCCGGCTCGGCGCCGCGCGCGGTTCGCTCGCGTCGACCGGCGGCCTGGCGGCCACGATCAACGCGGGGTACGAGGGCGCGCAAGCGCTGGCCGCCAGCCTGGACGCCGAACGCGCCGGCGTCCGGATCAGCCTGGCGGCCCCGGACGCGCGGCAGGGCCTGATCGCGCTCGGCGAACGCGGCGGCCGGATCACCGGCCTCGCGGACGGGATCGCGACCGGCGAAGTCCAGTAGGACCTACTGGGCCGGCGGGGTGTCCGGCTTGTCGTCGAACTTGTCGAGGAAGCTCTTCGCCTTCTCGATGCCGCTGTCGATCTGCTCGTCGTGCCCGGAGAACTTCGACTTCGCGAAGTCACCCGCCTTGTCGAGGCCGTCCTCGATCTTGTCGCCGTGCTCCCGCAGGGCCTCTTCGGCCTTGCCCTTCAACGCATCGAAGTCGATTCCCATGGCCGTAATTGAACAGCACTCCCGTCACGTGCGCCTGTGGTAGGGCAGGAACCGCCGGACGAGCCGCAACGGCGTGCGTTCCACCAGGTCAGGGCCGCGGACGGCGTCGAACGCCGACTCCAGCTGGTCCACCACGCCGGCCAGCTGCGCGCTGTCCGGCAGCGGCATCGACGCGGGCTCCCGCTGCTCGCGGATCGCCGACGCCAGTTCGGCCAACGCGGCGGTGAGCAGCTCGATGTCCCCGGGCTCCGGCGGGGTCAGGCCCCGGCCGATCGTCACGCCGACCTCGGTGACGGCGTCCGCGACGCGTTCCTGCGCGGCGATGACCGGCCACCACGCGACCGCCTGGCGGCCGTTCGCGGACGGCTCGACGACGACCTGCTGGAACGCCGTCCGCAGGTCGGCCAGCGCCCGGTACGCGCCGCGCCGGGCCCGTGAGCGCGCGAGCCGCGCTTCCCCGGAAGACGCTTCGACCAGCGCGCACGAGACGTACTTCGCGACGGCGTCCAGCCCGTCGGCCAGCCGGCCGCCGACCTGGGGACGACGGCTGCCCGGCCAGAGCAGGTAGCCGAAGACGAGGACGATCACGCAGCCCAGCACGGTGTCGACCAGCCGCGCCACCACGACGTTCCAGCTGCCGGTGTTCGCCAGGTCCATCTGCAGGATGATCAACGGCGTCACGAACGCGCTGAGGATGCCGTAGTTGCGCACCTTCCCGACCGCGACGCCGCCGGCGAAGATCGTGATCAGCGCGACCAGGAGCCAGCCGTGCCCGCCGACGCCGAGGACGATGGCCCCCACGCCGACGCCGACGACCGTGCCGATCCCGCGCAGCACCGCGCGGCCGAAGACCGAGCCGAAGTCCGGCTTGAGCACGATCCCGACGGTCAGGGTGATCCAGTAGGACCGTTCGAGCGGCACGAGCAGCCCGACGACCTCGGCGATCGCGACGCACAGCGTCAGCCGCAGCGCGGCGATCCACGTCAGCGGGCCGGAGGCGAGCGAACCCGCCCACGTCCGCAGGCGCCGGTACCAGGGCGTCAGCTCCCGGCGCTTGCGGTCGTCGCCCTTGCCGATCCGGACCAGACCGGCGTACAGCGCGGCGAGCACCGGGTCGGCGGCGTCGTCCGGCCTCGGCGGCGGTTCCGGCAGCGGCTGGCTGGCCAGCACCGACGCCGAGAGCGCGACGAAGTGGTCGATGACCTCCTGCGGCGTGCGGCGGCCGGCGTTGACCATCGCCACCGACGCCTCGACCGCGGGCGTCGTCGCCGAGAGCAGGTTGAGCAGGTGCCGGTAGGCGGCGTCGCGGCCGGACAGCCACGAGCGCGCGGTGAGCAGCTGGTCGTACGCGGTGGTCATGGCCGTGGTCAGCCGGTGGCGGGCGACCCGCGAGACGGCTTCGTCGGTCGCCGAGAGCATCGCGGCCAGCTCGACGTAGACGTGCGCGACGGCGGAGCGTTCGGGGCTGGTCGCCCGGAAAGTCCAGCTGGCGAGCGCCACCAAGAGGCTCCACACGGCACCGAGGCAGAAGAAGCCGAACAGGACCTCGACGCGCACGCCGGTCGCGTGCTGGCCGGTGCCGAGCACGGCGAACACGAACATCTGCAGCCCGGCGACCGAGGCGTTGCTGCCAGCTGCGCTGATCAGCGCGGACACCGCCGCGACCAGGATCACCGCGGGCACGGACAGCGCGGGCGTGCCGCCGGTGAGCAGCCCGACGGCGTACCCGAACGCCGCCGCCAGCGTCGCGCCGCCGAGCCGGCGGGCGCGGTAGCGGTAGGGGCCGGCCGACTCGGACAGCACGGCGGGCAGCGCGCCGGTCGAGATCAGCGCGCCGACAGCGATGTCGCCGGCCGCATAGGCGACCGCGAGCGGCACGGCCAGCGCGATGACGGCGCGGGCGACCATGTTCCACGGCACCGGGACCGGCTTGCTGCGCAGGAGCTGGGTCAGCCAGTGCGGCGCGGCGATGTCGGGACGCGGCGTGCTCACGCCCCCATCTTGACCTACGCTGCGCGGAACGCTTAATTATCAATCTGTCAACAACGTGGGAGGTTCCGGTGGGCCGCAAGTTCTCCTTCGAGGTCAACCGCACGAGCAGCGCGCCACCGGCGGCGTTGTTCGCACTCGAAGCCGACGGCCCGCGCTGGGCGGAGTGGGGAAAGCCACTCATCGTGCAGGCCCGCTGGAAGCGCCAGGGCGCCGATGACCCGGCCGGCGTCGGCGCCGTCCGCGAGGTCGGCCTCTGGCCGGTGCTGATCCGCGAGGAGACGCTCGAGTACGAGCCCGGCCACAAGCACGTCTACACGTTCTTCGGCGCCAACCCGATCAAGGACTACCGCGCCGAGGTGCTGTTCACGCCGACCGAAGGCGGCGGCACGCACCTGCGCTGGACCGGGTCGTTCACCGAGCCGGTCAGGGGCAGCGGCCCGATCCTGGCGGCCGGACTCGAACGTGTGATCAGGCTGTTCTCCGGCAAGCTGGTCAAGGCGGCCGAAAAAGGACGCTGACCTGGGTGGCTCCGGCCACACAAGATCAGCCGACGCAACTTGACCCCGGGCTCCAACGTCACTCTTTCGTGTAGTTCTGAACTACGCGGAAGGGGGACGTGGGATGAAGCGCGTCGCAGCGGTGGTCGTCGCCGCGGCACTGGCACTCACGGCTTGCTCGGCGAGCGAGCCGGCCCAACGGGAGTTCGGCACCAGCCAGCCGAACCCGGCACCCGGCGGCGGCCCCGCCGGGACGACGTCGGCGCCGTACCCGTTCGGCACGGTCCAGCAGAAGGCGCCGGCGATCGCGAACGGCGAGGTCCCGGTGGTCAAGCGGATCACCACCGACAAGCCGTACGTCTTCCTCACCATGGACGACGGCGCGGTCAAGGACCCGGACGCGCTGAAGCTGATGCAGCAGAACGGCACCCACCCGGTGCTGTTCCTGAACCAGAAGTACGTGAAGGGCCACGAGGCCTACTTCAAGCAGATCCTCGACGCCACCGGCGCGACGCTCGGCGACCACACGGTCGACCACCCGAACCTCAAGGGCAAGCCGTACGAGTTCCAGCGCAAGGAGATCTGCGACGACGCCGACGACTTCCAGAAGAGCCTCGGCGTGCGGCCGTCGCTGTTCCGGCCGCCGTTCGGCAACTACGACCAGAACACGCTGCGCGCGGCGGCCGCGTGCGGGATGCGCGCCTCGGTGCTGTGGACGGCCGCGGTCAACGACGGGCACGTCCAGTTCCAGGCCGGGGACAAGCTCAAGCCGGGTGACGTCGTGCTGATGCACTTCCGCAAGACCTTCAAGGAGGACTACACGGCGTTCGTGGAGCAGGCGAAGAAGGACGGACTGACGCCCGTCCCCCTCGCCGACTTCCTCGGCTAAAGCACGACCGTCGGCGTCACGACGGTCCGGCGGCACGTCACGTCACCGAGGTGCACGAGGATCTGCGTGGTCCCTCGCGGGACGTTGTCGAGCACGAACCGGCCGCCTTCGTCGGCGGTCGTGGACGACGTCCCGTGCTCGGCGACCCGCACCTCGACGCCGTACTGGCCGGCGGGCACGAGCCAGCCGTCGATGCGGTGCAGCTTGCCGATCTTGGTCAGGTTGATCATCACGGTCAGGTCGCTGACGGTGAAGGTGATCGTCCCGGTGCCGCCACCGCGGACCCCGGCCAGGTTGTCCAGCCGCTCCCACCGCGCGACCTCGACGTCGAGGTCTTCGAGGGCGAGCGCGAACTGGACCCGCTGCACCAGGTCGTCCGGCGGCGGGTCCAGCTCGTCGAGGAAGCGGCCGATGCCGGCCAGGATCAATTCGTCGGAAAAGGCCTCGCCCGGCGTTCCGAGGTCGTTCATCGGCTTCCCCCTTCACTGACGAGCAGATCGCGCATCTGGTCGAGGCAGCGTCCCCTGGTCGGGCCGACACTGCCGCGGGGCATGCGCAGCGCCTCGGCGACGAGCTGGTACTCCGCGCGACCCGCGAGCACGGTCAGCCGGAGCAGGTCCTGACAGCGGTGGGGCAGCCGGACGAAGGCGCGCCAGACCCGGCGGTCGCGGTCGGCGCGGACGGCTTCGTCTTCGGGTGCCGGTTGGGTGCTCGGCATGGCTTCGGCGACTTCGTCGCTCAACGGCACGGGCTGCACGCGCCGGCCGAACGGGTGCGTGGCCTCGCGCCGGGTGGTCGTGATCAGCCACGCGGCCAGGGCTTTCGGGTCTCTGAGCTTCCCGAGCTGGCTGAAGAGGGCGAGCCACACCGTCTGGACGACGTCTTCGGCGACCGAGCGGTCGAGGCCGTTGGCCCGGGCGACGTGCCAGACCAGCGGGGTCAGCTCGGCGACGAGGCGGTCCATCGCGCGGCGGTCACCGTCCCGGGCGGCCTGCATGCACGCGGCGTGCAGCTCGGCGCCGGTCAAGCCCTCCCAAGGCGGGTCTACCTCTGTGGTTTGCACGTCGGTCACCGTATCTGCCCCTCTTCGGAAAAGTCTTCGAGTCGGCTTCGGCAGTATCGCGGGTCCTTCGGGGGGAAGGAGCGTGCAGGTGGATCTCGGATACATCAAGGTCACTTACTTCGTCGGTCGCGCTTCCGGTCAAGGACGATCGAGGGAGGTACCGGCCGGCGCGTCACCCGCGCCGACCGGTACTCCCCTCCCTCAAGGGCCCGCTCCCCAACGGACCCCGCCGGATGACCCCTCCCCCGAAGAGCACCCGGCCGACGGTGTCCGGAAGCCCCCTCGGCTCCCGGCCACCGCGCATTTCGAACTCGGCACCCCCTGCCGTGTTCCCATTTCCGTGCTTGGCTGCTCCACAGGACGCAATGGAGGGGCGGCCAGATACACGAACCGCGAACTTTTTTTGAAGATCGACGCAGGGCGGCTAACCGATCACAGGGAGTGCGAGGGTGCGGGCCCAGCGGGCGTACCCGGCGGGCCCCGGGTGGAAGTCGTCCGACGCGAAGGCGGCGGGGTCGAGCAGCGCGGGGTCCATCGGCAGGTGCCGGACGCCCGGGATCCGGCCGAGGGCCGCGGCGGCGGCGTCGAGGGCGGTCGAGCGGGCCGAGAGGACGTCTCGCAGCGGTCGCGGCAGCGCCGGGAAGCGGGACATCGGCGGCACACCGGCCAGGAGGACGTCGACCGGGCCGAGGCGCCTTCTCAGCTCGATCACCAGTTCCAGCAGGTCACGGCGGTAGCCCGCGGCCGACCGGAGCTCGATGGTGTCGTTGACGCCCAGCGCGACGACCACCAGGTCGGCCGGGCGGACCAGCGGGACCAGCTCGGCCCGCACGACCCGGGCGTTGGCCCCGGTCCGGCCGACGGCCTGCCAACGGACCGCCCGGCCGCCGCGCGCGAGCTCGCGGGCGAGGCAGCCGGTGAGCGCTTCCTCGTGGTTCGCCGCGCCGACGCCGTCCACTGTGGATTCGCCGAGGACGGCCAAGCGGAAGGGGGTCCCGTCCCCCGGCACGAACCCTTCGGTCGGACCGGCGGCACCGGGGAGCCGCGGGGTCTTCCACTTGACGTAGAGGGCCTGAGCGAGGATCACCATACTTCGACGCTAGCCGTGGGCGATGGAAACCTTCGCCCTGGTCAGCGTGGGCTCCGCCACGGCGTCGAGCAGGAACGCGGCGACGTCGGCGCGCCGGATGGTGAACGTGCGGACGTTCCCGTCGAGCCGGCTCACGACCTTGCCGGTGCGCGGCCCGTCGAGCAGCATCGGCGGGCGGACCACGGTCCAGTCCACGTCGGACGCCGTGACCACGGCCTCCATCGCGAGCATGTCCGCCCAGCCGTGCTTGAGGAAGGTGTTGAGCAGCGGTTTGACGAGCGCGCGGGTGAAGAAGCCGTCCCCTTCGGTGTGCATGCCGCTGGCGCTGACGACCAGCAGGCGCTTCGCCCCGGCGTCGAGCGCCGCACGGGCACCGTCCACGCAGACCGTCGTCGGCCCGCGGTCACGCGAGCCGAGCGCCGACACGACGGCGTCGCGCCCCTCGATGGCGGCGGCGAGCTTGTCGTGTTCGTCCAGGCCGGCGACCACGACGTGCGCCGGCAGCGTCAGCCGGGCCGGGTCGCGGACCACCGCCGTGACGTCCCAGCCCCGCTCCAGCGCCTGCTTGACGACCTCGGTGCCGACCCCGCCGGTCGCGCCCAGCACGGTGATCTTCATGGTGTCTCCTCGTCGGTTAGTGAACACTCACCAGGTAGGGTGAGTGTTCACTAACCACGCTGAGAACGCACTCAGGAGCCGCCATGGGAAGCCGTGAGGAGATCGTCGCCGCGGCCGCGAAGGTGATGCGCGAGCAGGGCTACGCCCACGCGACGACCAAGGTCATCGCGCGGACCGCGGGATACTCGGAAGCCATGCTCTACAAGCACTTCCGCGACAAGACCGACCTGTTCCTCAGCGTGCTCTCCGACGAGCTGCCGGCACTGGGCGCCACGCTGGCCGAGCTGACCACGAACCCCGGGCGGGCGCCGCTGCGCGACAACTTCGTCCGCGTCGCGCGCCTCGGCCTGGCGTTCTACACCGACAGCTTCCCGATCGCCATCTCGATGTTCTCGTCCCGCGACCTGCTGCGCTCACACCGGGACCGCGTGGGAGGCGCCGGGCCGCGCATCCCGCTGAAGGGCGTCGAAGACTACGTGCGAGCCGAGGTGGCGCTGGGCCGGCTCAAGGCGGACACGGACGCCGAGGCCGTCGCGTCACTGCTGCTCGGCGCTTGTTTCCAGCAGGCTTTCCTGGCCACGTTCGAAGAGCGCGAGCCGGCCGACCTCGCCGACCGGCTCGTCGACACGCTGCTCGCCGGGCTCTAGGCGTTCTTCTCCGCGCGCATCTTGTGCCAGCGCTCGTACATGCCGTTGAGCTCCTCCAGCATGAACGACAGGAAGTCGCGCATCTCGGCGAGCCGCTGCCCGGCCGGGGAGTCTTCGCCGAGGGCGTCGATGCCGTCGCCCGCCGCGTCGCGCCACATGATGATCATGCGGTCGCGCTTGAGGAACGTGGCGTACCAGAGGTCGTCGAAGAGGCGGTAGTGGTCGCGGCGCTCGCCCGGCTCGCGTTCCTTGGCGACCAGGCCGATCTGCTCGAGGAAGCGCACGGCGCCGGAGATGGCCGCGGGACTCACCGACAACTGCGAAGCCAGGTCGGCCGCGGTCAGCCGGGCGTCGTCGGTGGTCATCAGGGCCGCGAAGACCCGCGCGGACATGCGCTGCATCCCGATCTGCGAGAGCACCAGGGCCAGGCTCTCGACGTACCGGCGGACGGCGTCTTCATCTCTTTTCGTGTCAGGCGTCGTCATCGGCCCATCCTCCCGTATCGCCCCAGCAAGATCACTCCATCTAGACATTTTCTTAACTTCACAACTTCTTGAAATCAGTGTAGCTTCCGAAGCATGGAAAATGCCATCGCGATCTCCGGCCTGCACAAGTCGTTCGGCCGGACCAAGGCCTTGGACGGCCTCGATCTGCAGGTACCTACTGGGGAAGTACACGGCTTTCTCGGCCCGAACGGCGCCGGGAAGTCGACCACCGTCCGAGTCCTGCTCGGCCTGCTCCACGCGGACTCGGGGGACGTCCGGCTGCTCGGCGGCGACCCCTGGAAGGACGCCGCGAGCCTGCACCGCCGGCTGGCCTACGTGCCCGGCGACGTCAACCTCTGGCCCAACCTCTCCGGCGGCGAGGTGATCGACCTGCTCGGCCGCCTGCGCGGCGGGCTCGACGAGAAGCGGCGCGCCGACCTCGTCGAACGGTTCGACCTCGACCCGAAGAAGAAGGGGCGGACGTACTCGAAGGGCAACCGGCAGAAGGTCGCCATCGTCGCGGCGCTCGCGTCCCGGGTCGACCTGCTGATCCTCGACGAGCCGACGTCCGGCCTCGACCCGCTGATGGAGGCGACGTTCCAGTACGCCATCCAGGAGGAGCGCGAGCAGGGCCGGACCGTGCTGCTCTCCAGCCACATCCTCGCCGAGGTCGAGGCCCTGTGCGACAAGGTGAGCATCATCCGCAACGGCGCCACGGTCGAGTCCGGCACGCTGGCCGAGCTGCGCCACCTCACCCGGACGTCGATCACCGCCGAGCTCGCCGGGCCGCCGAACGGGCTGGCGACGCTGGAGAACATCCACGACCTCAAGGTCGACGGCAACCGCGTCCGGTTCGACGTCGAAACGCGCTCGCTCGACGAAGCGCTGCGGCAGCTGACCCAGGTCGGCGTCCGCAGCCTCGTCAGCCAGCCGCCGACGCTGGAAGAGCTGTTCCTGCGCCACTACACCACTGAAGCGAGCGCGAAATGACCGCGACGCTCTCCCGCGCCGAAGCCGACGTCGCGCCCGCCCACGAACTGGCGGGCACCTGGCACCTCACGCGGCTCGCGCTGCGCCGCGACCGCGTCGTGCTGCCGATCTGGATCGTGCTGCTCAGCATCGTCCCGGCCAGCACGGTCAAGACGTTCACGCAGTTCTACCCGACGGCCGCCGACCGGCAGGCGCTGCAGGCCGGCGCGAACACCAACCCGTCGTACGCGCTGCTCTACGGGCCGCCGTTCGACCTGACCACCGCCGGCGGGTTCATCTCCTGGCGCATGTGCGGGTTCCTGGCGCTGCTGACCGGGCTGATGGTGGTCTTCACGGTCACGCGGCACACGCGCGCCGAGGAGGACACGGGCCGCGCGGAGCTGCTCGCGTCCGCGATCGTCGGCCGGTACGCGGCGCTGACGTCGGCCGTCCTGGTGGCCGGCGGGGCGAGCGTGCTGATCGGCCTGATCCAGTACGGCAGCATGGTCGGCGCCGGGCTGCCCGCGACCGGCTCACTCGCCTTCGGCGCGTCACAAGCGTTGTCGGGCTTGGTGTTCACGGCCGTCGCGGCGGTCGCCGTCCAGCTCGCCGAGTACTCCCGCACGGCCAACGGGATCGGCACCGCCGTGGTCGGCGCCGCGTTCCTGCTGCGCGGCGCCGGAGACTCCACTGTGGACGCTCGCTGGCTGTCGTGGCTGTCGCCGATCGGCTGGGTGCAGCAGGTTCGCGCGTTCGCCGGCGAACGCTGGTGGGTGCTCCTGCTGCCGGTGGCGTTCGCGCTGCTCGTCGGTGCGGCCGGGTACTGGCTGCTGCCCCGGCGCGACGTCGGCGTCGGCATCCTGCCGCCGCGGCCGGGTCCGGCGCGGGCGGCGGCGAGCCTGCGGACGCCGTTCGCGCTCGCCTGGCGGCTGCACCGCGGCCCGCTGCTCGGCTGGACGATCGGGATGGCGGTCGTCGGCGCGGTGTTCGGCTCGATCGCCAGCGGCATCGGCGGCCTGGTCGGGTCGAGCCCGCAGGCGCAGGAGATCATGGCCCGCCTCGGCGGCAGCGAGGCGCTCACGCAGGCGTTCCTCGCCGCCATGGCCGGGATGTTCGCGATGGTCGCGTCGCTGTACGGGATCCAGGCGGTGCTGCGCATGCGCGGCGAGGAGACGGCGATCCGGCTCGAGCCGGTGCTGGCCACCAGCGTCGGCAAGCTGCGCTGGGCCGCGGGTCACCTCGTCTTCGCGTTCTTCGGCACGGCGTTGCTGCTGCTCTCCGGCGGCCTGTTCATGGGCCTGGCCAACGGGTTGCGCGCCGGCGACCTCGGCGGCTCGATCGGCGACTCCCTCGCCGGGATGCTCGTCCAGCTGCCCGCGGCGTGGGTCGTGGTCGCGCTGGCCGTGACGATCTTCGGGCTCCTGCCGGGCTTCTCGGCCGGGGCCTGGGCGGTCGGTTCGCTGGCGCTGCTGCTGAGCCTGTTCGGCCCGATCGTCAACCTGCCGCAGGCGGTCCTGGACGTCTCGCCGTTCCAGCACCCGCCGAAACTTCCCGGTCAGGAGCTCGTCGCGACGCCGCTCGTCTGGCTCACGGCGGTGGCGGCGGTCGCCCTGGTCGCCGGCCTGGTGGGCTGGCGACGCCGGGACGTCGGCTAGCGCGGCTTCAGCTCGTGGCCGGGGCCGGCCACGAGCTGGGCCTGCGGTCCGCCCTGCCCGCACGCGGGGCCGCCCGGGTGGACGAAGACGGGCGTCACGGTGACGGTGTGCGGCTCGCCGTCGTCGAAGCGGACGGTGACCCGGATCGGCTCGGCCTGCAGGCCCGGGATGTCGGCGAAGCCCTGCAGGCCGCCGGTCGGGACCATCGAGACGCCGCAGGAGGCGTCCGGGCCGGTCCCGGTGCAGGTCTGGGTGCCCGCGGCCGTCTCGGGGAAGAGCTCGACGGGACGCGTGACGCACTGGTCGCCCCAGCACGCTTCGAGCGTCGCGCGGGTGATGCCGGCGGGGTCGGGGACGGTCAGGCCGATGCCGACCCGGGTGCCGATCGCCGGGCAGGCGACCTCCGTCCCCGAGCCGGCCTGGCCGCACCCGGCGGCGGCGAGCAGGAGTGCCGCGATCCACATGCGCATGCCGACCAGACGGAATCGATCGCGCCCGGGTTGCACGGGTCAGTCGCGCCACCCGCTGGTGAGCGGAAGAACGGGCGACGTCGACGTCGGCGTGGTCGACGTCGGGGTGGGCGTCACGGTGACCTCGACGACGCTCGTGGTGGTGCTCGGCGGCGAGGACTCGACGGAGGTGACGGTGGCGGGCGGCACCGACGCGGTCACGGTGACGGGCACGGCGGAGACGGTGCTGGGCGGCGGCGGGGCGACGACATCGGCGGGCTTGGAGACGGGTTTGCCGGCGACGAGCAGCGCGGCCACCAGCAATCCGGTGGCGAATCCCGCCAGCCCGGTCACCGCGGTGGAGCCCCAGGTAGGTCGGCTGTGCATCCGGGCACCCCCTCGCCACGCGTAGCGCAGGTACGAGGACTAACTCGCGTTGATCTTAGCTCTTGTTACAGACTGTGCACCTTGAGTCTGCTTGACTCAACTTTGTTGAGCGTGCCAGGTTGGGGTCATGGGGGCTCTGGGAAACCGCGACTTCCGCCGCCTGTGGCTGGCCGACCTCGTGAGCCAGCTCGGGAGCCGGATCGACGTACTGGCGGTGCCGCTGCTCGCGGCCACCACGCTCGGGGCGTCGGTCTTCGAGGTCTCGCTGCTGCGGACCGTGGAGAACCTCCCCTACCTGGTGCTGGGCCTGCAGGTCGGCGCATGGTGCGACCGCGTGCGCCACCGCCCGGTGCTGATCGCCGCCGACCTCGGGCGCGCGGTGCTGATCGGGTCGATCCCGGTGGCCGCACTGTTCGGCGTGCTCGGGTTGGCGCAGCTGCTGGCCGTGGTCCTCGGAGTGGGGCTGCTCGGCGTGTTCTTCGACATCGCGCACCAGACCTACGTCCCCAGCCTGGTGACGCGCGAGCAGCTGCCGGACGCGAACGCCCGGCTCCAGACGAACCTGTCGATGGCGGCGGTCGCCGGTCCGGGCCTGGCCGGGCTGATCATCCAGGTGCTCGGCACCGCCGTCGCCCTGGCCGTCGACGCCGTCAGCTACCTGTGGTCGGCCCTCTGGCTGCGCCGGATCGAGACGCCGGACGCGCGACCCGAGCCCCGCGAACGACGGCTGCTCCGCGAGATCGGCGACGGCCTGCGGCTGGTCCGCGGCGACCGCGTCCTGCTGGCGATCAGCGTCCACGGCGCGGTGTCGAGCTTCTTCCAGTCGGTGCACCTGGCCATCGTGATCGTCTTCCTCGCCCGCGACGTCGGGCTCTCGCCGTGGGCGATCGGCCTGCTCGGCACGTCGACGCTGACCGGCGCGCTCGTCGCCGGGCTCACCGCGCGGCGGATCGGCGACCGGATCGGCGGCGCGCGGGCCCTGTTGAGCGCGGCGGTGCTGTACGGCCTGGCCTACCAGCTCTACCCGTTCACCGGCCGCGGCTGGGCGCTCGCCTACTACGTCGTCGCCGGGTTCTTCGCGAGCTTCGGCGTCATCGTGCTGAACGTCTTCGGCATGAGCTTCCAGCAGGCCGCCGCGCCGCCGGAGGTGCTGGGCCGGGTCAACTCGATCACGCACACGCTGGTGTTCGGCGCCATTCCGCTCGGCAGCCTCGCCGGCGGCGCGCTGGCCAGTGCGTTCGGGATGCGGATCACGCTGCACATCGCGGCCGCGGGCGTGCTCGCCTCGGCCGCGATCCTGGTGTGCTCGCCGCTGCGGAAGCTACGCGACCTGGTTCCCGGCTGAGGCCCGCAGCCCGTCGACCACGATGCGGACCAGGTGGCGGCTGCCCGGTGAATACCGCTCGACCGCGAGGCAGCCGACGATGAGCGCGCGCAGGTCGTCGCCGTCGATGTCCGGGCGGACGGTGCCCACCTCCTGGGCCCGGCGGAGGAGTTCGCCCAGCGCCGCGCGGAAGTCGTCGCCCGCGCCGGCCTTGAAGGCGTGGCCGCTGGACTCGGCCAGCGCGTCGCAGATGGCGCGGTTGAGCGACGCCTGCTTGATCACGCGGACGAAGTAGTCGAGGAAGACTTCGCCGGGGTTCTCCGCCGTGGCGAGCGCGCGGGCTTCCTCGGCGAACTGCTCGATGCGCTCCAGGACGACGGCCTGGAAGAGCGCTTCCTTGCTGGGAAAATGCCGGTAGACGGTCCCGGCGCCGACCCCCGCGAGCCGCGCGATGTCGTCGAGCGGCACGGCGAGCCCGTCGGCGGCGAACGCCTCTTCGGCGGCAGCCAGGACCTTCGCCCGGTTACGCCGCGCGTCCGCGCGCATCTTCTCCATGTCTTCTCCTCGTTGACAACCGGAACGAGCGCTCCGTATCGTCGTAAGCGGGTGCACCGTTCCGATTCAACGTCCAGTCTTCCAGGAGAATTCCGATGTCCGAAATCCGCGCTGTGTTCGACCGCTTCCTGACGACGTCGGTCGAGAACCGCTGGGACGACCTCGCCGACTGCTACGCCGAAGACGTCACCCTCGAAATGCCGTTCACCCTCCCCGGAGCGCCCCGCGTGACGAAGGGCCGCGAGGAGCTGCGCCGCCGGTTCCGCCGCGCGGGCGAGTCCCGCCGGATCACGAAGGCGGACAACGTGATCGTGCACGAGACGGCCGACCCCGCGGTGCTCGTCACGGAGTTCGACCTCCACCAGGAGATGGCCGGCGAGAGCTTCGTGGCGACGTACGTGATGGTGATGACGATCAAGGACGGCCTGATCACGCACACCCGCGACTACACGGACACCGCCGCGGCGGCGGAACGGCTCAAGGCGTGGTCGCCTGCTGGGACGCCGGCGGGATGAACAGGCGCTCGAACGTGCTCACCGAGTAGTTCCACACCCCCGGCACCAGCAGGACCGCCAGCACCGCGAACACCGGGAAGATCAGCCGCTTCTCGACCTTCTTGCCCGTCTTGAAGCGCAGCACCTTGGGTGGGCGGATTTCGTACCAGGTCTCGCCGGCGATGGGGACCGGGAACAGGAACGGGCAGCCGGCCTCGGTCAGTGCGTCGCCGAGGCAGTGGGTCAGGCAGCCCGCCGCCACCGCGACGCCCAGCCAGCCCGTGATCGACTCCAGCTCACCCGCCCGGTCGGGCGGCGCCGTGAAGAACCACCAGGCCACCGCGGCGCCGCTCACCGGGAGCAGCCAGTCGCCCAGTGCGCCTTCCGCCAGCATCAGGCCGAAGACCACCACGCCGACGACCGCCCACGGGCCGCCGGCTTCCGTGCCCCACGACGTCAACGCTCCGAGGCCGGCCGCGAACAAGACCGTGTGGGACAGGTGGCGGTGCTTGCCCGTCACGTTCTCGTCGCGCGGGCCCTTCGTCAGCGCGTAGAACGACGCCGACACGCGGCGCAGCAGCCAGGACAGAGCACCCGTCAGCCAACCGAGCAGACGGGACGCGCTCGCTCCGGGGTGGTCGAGATCGGGCAGCAGGGCGAACCCCGCCGTCGTGGCGGCGAAAACCACCGCCTGGTGCACCGAACCCGCTCCGACCGCGGGCGCCAGGGCCAAGCCCGCGCACCAGCCGGTCAGGGCATGCGTCCGCCCCATCATCGTGCCGCCCCCAAGGTCCACGAACTGAAATCAGTCCGCGGAACCGTAGCGGGCGGTCAGGCTTGGGGGTCCTCCGACACGCTCAGGTGTTCGGCCACGCCGGTGAGCTCGATCACCCGGCTCACCGCGGGACTCGGGACGACCTCGAGTTCGACATCCTGCTCGCCGGCCTGGCGTTGTGCGCGGAGCACGACGTTCAGCGCGGAGGAATCGAAGAAGGTCACCCCGGTCAGATCGGCCACGACCCGCTGCGCTCGCTTGTCCGCGATCAGCCCCGCCAGGGCTTCCTGCAGCTGCGGACTGGTCAGCAGATCGAGCTCGCCGGTGACCACCACCCGGGGCTCCGTCGCGTCGGTGTCCAGCGAGATGCCGAACCCGGGCGGGGTGGCGTTCTGGTCGGCTGCGGGCATGCAGTTTCTCCTCGTCAGGCGCTGCTCCTGCGCCGGGTACGCGCCTGCTGTCTCAAGCGGCAACCGTGTCACCGTGCCTTTCCAGAAGCTCGCGGCGGCACGGTCAAGGCAACTCCGGGGCCAACCCTAACCCAGGAAGCGGCCGAGCCCGCCACGGCCGCCGTCCTTTCGCGCTGACTGCTCACGTTCGATCGAATCCTGCCTGGTCAGTGCGCACTCATCACCTTCCGCGCCGCCCTGCGTTGACGCAGGAACAGCTGCCGCCGTTCGATCTCCCCGAGACCGCCCCAGATGCCGTACGGCTCCTGTACCGTCATCGCGTGCGTGCGGCACTGGGCCAGGACCGGGCAGGTCTGGCAGATGGCCTTGGCCCGCGACTCGCGCCGCTCCCGCGCCGAACCCCGTTCGTTGTCCGTGTGGAAGAACAGGCTGCTGTCCGCACCTCGGCACGAGCCATTCAGCTGCCATTCCCACTCTTCAGCAACCACGTTGGGCAGCCGGCTGACGTCAGCCATGTCGTCCCTGCCTTTCCCAGGATGAGCATGTCGATCGCTACATGCCCGCCGGTGGAGCGGATCAAACGCGGGTTTGGTTTGCTCACCCCACGGGCATCTCGCGACCGGGCGTGAAGAGGACACCGCCGACACCTGGAGCGCGAGCCGGAGAAAGGAACAAACGTGGAGGACAACGCCCCGCTCGTGCCGGAAGGCGCGCAGGTCATCGAGGTGCGGACGGCCGCGATCCCGCACGTGGTGCCGACGCTGCGCACCATCGTGGCGGACATCGCGATGCGCCAGGACTTCGACCTCGACGCCGTCGAGGACCTCCGGATGGCGGTGGACGAAGCCTGCTCGCTGCTGCTCCCCGCCGCCTCGGACGGCCGCCTCACCTGCATCTTCTCGTGGAGCGGGCCGCGCATCGAGGTCTCGGTCTCGGTGCTTTCGGACACTCCTGACCACGAAGACGACTCCGGCCTGTCGTGGCAGCTGCTGACCGCGCTCGCGACGTCGGCGCAGCGCACCGTGACCCCCGAGGACGGGCGCTACCTGTCCCGGGTCGACCTCGTCCGGGAAAGCCAGGCGGCGGACTCGTGAGCGATCCCGCCGGGAGCAGCGGGAACGACCTCGACGTCGGCGCGCTGTTCGTCCAACTCGTCGCGCTGCCGGCGGGCTCCCCGGAGCGGGAGCGCGTCCGGGACACGCTCGTGCGCGGCCACCTGGAGCTCGCGCGCAACCTGGCCCGGAAGTTCCGCAACCGCGACGAGGCGATGGAGGACCTGGTCCAGATCGCCACGGTCGGGCTCATCCACGCCGTCGACCGCTTCGACCCCGAGCAGGGGACGGACTTCCTGGCCTTCGCCGTCCCCACCATCTCCGGGGAGCTGCGGCACCACTTCCGGGACAACAGCTGGTCGGTGCGGGTCCCGCGGCGGCTCAAGGAGCTGAACGCGAACATCTCCGCCGCGCGCGAAGAGCTCACCGTGCAGCTCTCGCGCGCGCCGAAGCCCAGTGAGATCGCCGGGCGCCTCGGCGTCCCGATCGAGGACGTCTACGAGGGGCTTCGCGCCGGTCAGGGCCGCTACGGCGCGTCGCTGGACCACCTGCTGGAGAACGCGGCGCACACCCGGTTCGGGGCGCCGGACGCCGAGCTGGGCCAGGCCGAGCTGCGCGAGGCGCTGCGCCCGATGCTGGACAGCCTGCCGGACCGGGAGCGCAAGATCGTCGCGCTGCGGTTCGGTTCCGGGATGAGCCAGTCGGACATCGCGCGCCGCGTCGGGGTCTCCCAGATGCAGGTGTCGCGGTTGCTGGCCGCGACGCTGAAGAAGCTGCGTTCGGGCCTGGACGAATCCGAGCTGGCCGACGGCACCTGATTAGCCGCTGAACGGCCTGGGTACTTCGCGGACGGTACCGGAACTCACTGGGAGGGGGACCGATGACGATGAACATCTCGCACCGCACCGAAGTGCCGGTCGCGCCGTTGACAGTGCTGCTCCCGGATGACGTCACCGCCCCGGCCAGGGCCCGGCACGAGATCCGCTCGATGCTGCTCGGCTTCGGCCTGGAAGAGGCGCAGCTGGACGACGTCCTGCTGGCCGCGTCCGAGCTGGTCACGAACGCCTTCGAACACGGCGAGTGCCCGCAGCGGATGGAGCTGTCCTACTTCGAGGGGCAGCTGACGCTGCAGGTGCACGACTCCGGCAGCCGGCTGCCGGAGATGCGAGCGCCGGCGCCGGCCGAGGCACGCAGCCGCGGGCTGGTGCTGGTCCAGGCGCTGTCGGAGGACTGGGGCTTCGAGTTCTGCCCCGGGGGCAAGTTCGTCTGGGCCGTCTTCCGGATCCCCAGCATCTGATCAGGGCTCCAAGAGCTCCCGAGCGGCCGCCGTCTCCCCGATCCGCTGCCGGAACGGCTTGCGCTCCAGCGCTTCGACGATCGCCGCCAGCACCCCGCGCAACGGGTACGGCAGCTCCGCTTCCAGTGCCTCCGACGCCTCGGTCGTCGCCGTCCACTCCGCCTCGATCAGCGGCAGGATCCCGCGCGTCTTCTCGGTGAGCGACACGATGCGCTGACGGGCGTCGGCGCCCGGTTCGAGGCTGACGAGCCCAGCGCGGGTCATCTGCGCGACGGTCTGGCTGGCCGCCGAGTGCGTCACGCCCATCTCGGCGGCGAGGTCGCGGATGGCCAGCGGGCCGCGCGCGAGCAGCGCCCGCACGACCCCCGAGTACCGCGGGCGGTAGTCGTCGAGGCCGATGTCCTTGAGGAACTGCGCGACGTCGGCCTCGAGGATCTCGAGGACGTGCCGCATCCGGGTCCCGAGTCCGTCCGGACCCGACGTCATGGCCATGACGGCCGATCATAGGCGGGGCGGTGTGCTTGGATCGCGGCATGGAGAACCGGAAGATCACCCGGCTGGGCCGCGAGGTGTCCGTCGTCGGGCTCGGCTGCTGGCAGCTCGGCGCCGACTGGGGCGAGGTCGACGAGAGCGACGCCCTCGCGGTGCTGCACGCGGCGGCCGACGCCGGCGTCACCTTCTTCGACACCGCCGACGTCTACGGCGACGGGCGCAGCGAGCGCCTGGTCGGCCGGTTCCGCGCCGAGCGCGGCGACGTCTTCGTGGCGACCAAGATGGGCCGCCGGGTCGAGCAGGTGCCGGAGAACTACGTCCGCGCGAACTTCCGCGAGTGGAACGACCGGTCGCGCCGCAACCTCGGCGTCGACACGCTCGACCTCGTCCAGCTGCACTGCCCGCCGACGCCGGTGTACTCGTCCGACGCGGTGTACGACGCCCTGGACGAGATGGTCTCTGAAGGCCGTATCAAGGCGTACGGCGTGAGTGTCGAAACGTGCGAAGAGGCGCTGACGGCGTTGGCGCGGCCGAACGTCGCTTCCGTCCAGATCATCCTGAACTGCCTGCGCCTCAAGCCGCTGGAGCGCGTGCTGCCCGCGGCGGCGGAGGCGGGCGCGGGGATCATCGCGCGGGTGCCGCTGGCGTCGGGCCTGCTGTCCGGTCGCTACACGGCCGCCACGACGTTCGCCGAGAACGACCACCGGAACTTCAACCGCCACGGCGAGGCGTTCGACGTCGGCGAGACGTTCTCGGGCGTGCCGTACGACGTCGGGCTGACGGCCGTCGAGCGGCTGCGGGGGCTCGTGCCGGAGGGGCAGACGCTGGCGCAGTTCGCGCTGCGGTGGATCGTCGACCAGCCGGGCGTGAGCACGGTGATCCCGGGCGCGCGGAACGCCACGCAGGCGTCCGCGAACACGGCGGTGGCCGCTCTTCCGCCGTTGTCGCCGGAGGCGCTGGCCGGCGTGCGCGAAACGTACGACGAGCTGATCCGGCCGCTGGTGCACGATCGCTGGTAGTCCCGGCATGATGGGCCGATGATGACGCCCGAAGAGCTCCTGACGACCACCAGGACCGTCCGCAAGCGCCTCGACTTCGACCGGCCGGTGCCGCTCGACCTGGTGAAACACTGCATACAGGTGGCCCTGCAGGCGCCGAGCGGCTCGAACACCCAGCGCTGGCAGTGGCTGGTCGTCACCGACGCCGCCCAGCGGGCGGCGCTCGGGCAGATCTACAGCCGGGCGTGCCACGAGTACCTGTCGTCGGAACGCGCGGCGGGCAAGCTGTTCGCGGACGACCCGTCGCGCGCGCCGGTGCAGCAGCGGGTCGGCAGCAGCGTCGAGTACCTGGCCGACCGGATGGGTGACGTCCCGGTGCTCGTGGTGCCGTGCCTGGAGACGCCGTCGGCGGAACTGCCGGCGGGCAACCAGGCGGGGCTGTGGGCGTCGCTGCTGCCGGCGGTGTGGAGCTACATGCTGGCGGCCCGCTCGGTGACGCTGGGAACGGCGTGGACGACGCTGCACCTGGCGTACGAGCAAGAAGCGGCGGAGGTGCTGGAGCTGCCGAAGAACGTCCACCAGGCAGCGCTGATCCCGACGGCGTTCTACACGGGCGACACGTTCAAGCCGGCGGCGCGGCAGCCTCTCGAGGAGGTCCTGCACCTCGACCGCTGGTGACCGCCATGAAGGCCTCCTTGCCGGGGCTTGGGGACGTCGGCAAGGAGGCCGTCACGGCCTTTCGGCGGTCGGGTGGCTCAGCCCGTGTACGCCTTGAAGATGTTCGTGAACTCGTACAGCGACTGGGAAATCCCCGAGCACGTCGCGACCGCGCCGCCGCCGGGGCAGCCGCCGTTGTCGCGGCCCGCGGACCAGAAGCCGATGCTCGCCACGTGGTTCGCCTGGGCGAACGACAGCAGCTGACGCGCGGCCGCCTGATCCGTCACCGAGCCCGTGTCGTTGCGGCCGATCATCGGGGTCAGGCCCAGCAGGGCCTTGATCTGCGCGTCGGACTTCGACGGCCAGATCGTCTTCATCTGGCCCAGCGTCGCGTTCGCCGCGGACACCAGCGCGTCACCCCATGAACCGCTGTACCCGAAGTCCATCAGCATCGGGTTGACCACGACGTTCAGCCCGCGCGACGCCGCGTCCTGCAGGATCGACACCGAGAACGGGTCCATCCCGTAGTCCTGGCCCTGGATCCGCATCGTGTAGCTGATGTGCGTGCCGCGCTGCTGCTGCAGCCGCAACAGGGCCTGGTTGACCGTGGCCGTCGGGATCGACGCCTCGACGTCGACGTCCAGGTTGTTGCTGCCCACTGCGTCCAGCGTCTTCACGTACGCGTTGTAGAGCGCGTCCACCGAGCCGCACACGTTCTCCAGGTACGGGCCCAGCGCTCCCCCGGAGGCCACCGTGACGCCGCCGCCCAGGTTTCGCAGCGCGGTGACGTCGTTGATGATCCGCGAGTCCAGCAGCGGGACCGTGCCACCCCACTGCGGGTCGCAGCCGAGGCTGCTGCCGAGGGCGAAGGCGAGCGTGAAGTTCTTCTGGCCCGTCGCGTTCGCCACCGAGACCAGTGACGGCGTCGCCATCGTGATGTCGATGTACGGCGACACGCGCGCGCTGCCGCCCGTGGGAGGCGTCGTCGTCGTGGTGGTCGTCGGGGTCGTGGGCGTGGTCGTCGGCGAAGTACCGCCGGCGCACGGCTGGCCGTTCAGCTTGCAGTTCGCGGGCAGGCCGCCGCCGCTGACCAGGAAGCCGAAGCTCGTCGACGCGCCCGCGGCGACGTTCCCGTTGTACTCGCGGTTGGCGAACGAGTGGTGCGAGCCGGAGGGCGTGTCGAGCGCGTCCCAGTAGGACCCGAGCGTCGAGCCGGCCGGCAGGTCGAACTCCAGCTTCCAGCTCGTCAGCGCGGACGTGCCCGCGCTGATCGTGTACTTGGCCTGGTAGCCGGAACCCCAGTCGGAGTCCTTGACGAAGGCCGCCGACGGTGCGGTGGCGGCGTTCGCCGGGGCGACGACGAGCACCGTCGCCACCGAGAGGACCGTCGCGGCGAGCGCGAGCTTGGCTTTCACGGCGTCCCCTCTCAGCGCACGGTCAGGGTGAGCCGCTGGATGCCCCAGGCGTCGGCCTGCGAGCCGGGCAGCCAGACGTCGACGATGTCGTCCTTGATCCAGCTGCCGATGTCGGCCGCGTAGCACTCGCCGTAGCCCGGCACCGAGAACCGGGTGCCCCACGGGATGATCCGGGCGTCGACGGCGCAGAAGCCCGGCCCGGCGCTGTACCCGAGCGCGGTCTGGGCGACGTCGTTGTAGGACGTGACGCGGTAGCTGAGCGTGGTACCGGCCGGGATGCGGTAGGTCGCGAGGTGGTTGCCGCTGTCGAGGCGGTACGAAGTGGAGATCTGGCCGAGCGAGCCCGGCGAGTTGTCCTCGGCCGTCATCGCGTAGAGCTGGTAGTTCGCGTTCAGGCAGGGGCTCGCGTCGGTGACGGTGAGCGTCGGCTGGCCCCAGTCGCTGATCCACTGGAGGGCCTGGCCGTTGCGGAACGCGCGGTAGGCCTTCGCGCCGGAGACGCGGGCGAAGGTGAAGGTGACCTTGCCGTCGGCACCCAGTCCACCGGCGACCGAGCCGGGCGCGGGCAGGCGGTTGCCGACGTTCACGGCGCCGACGAGCGTGCCGGGACCGTGGCCGCCGGTGACCGGGCGGTCCGGGATGGTGCCTTGGTAGAAGTGCTGGCAGGCGGGCAAAGCGGCGGCCGACGCGGGTGCGGCGGGAGCGACGAGGAGGCTGCCGGCCGTGAGGGCGGCGAGTCCGAGGACCCTGGCGAAGCGCATGACGAGGAACCTCCATGGTGGGGACCGGGGTGGAGGTGACGCAGGTGGGGAGGTGCGGGTTCGCCGCGAAAACGACGTTAAGTGGCCTGGACCACACAGTCAATAGGTCTAGACCTTTAAGTTTCTCGGTCCGCCGAACGGCCTACAGGCAGCTCACCAGCAGATCGGCGATCTGCGCGGGGTGGCTCAGCGGTGCGCAGTGCGGGCCGTCGACCTCGTCCGGCTCGATCCCCAGGCGCTCCTGGGCGACGCGGCGCTGGAAGTCCGGCGTGAAGAACCGGTCGTCGCGGCACAACACGACCCGGGTCGGGACGTCCGGGTGGGCCGCCAGCGGCCACGGCTCGTCCCACTCCTTGCTCATCTGGTCGCGCCCGTGCGCCATGCCTTCCTCGGCCAGCGGAGCCGGGACGCCGTTGAAGTACGTCTCGAGGTCGGTCAAGCCGGTGGGCGCCGAGAAGCCCGTGTTGCCCCACCACTGCCCCGGCTGCTCCCCCGGCGCCGGGATCATCCCGGCCAGGTAGACCAGCAGCCGCGCGCGCACCTTCTCGGCGACCAGCGGTGCCGTGAACCCGCCGTACGAGTGCCCGACGACGGCGACGTCCGAAGCGTCGCCCAACGCGGCGAGCACCGTGTCCGTGAAGTCGGAAAGCCCGGCCGAGGAGTCGGTGATCGGCAGGTCCGGCGCCACGAAGGCGTGGCCGCGGGCGACCAGTTCCGGGCCGAGCCGGTGGAAGTCCCACCCGCTGCCGCCGCCCCCGTGGATCAGCGCGAAGGTCGTCATAGCGGCCAGCTCAGCAGCGCCGCAGCATGTCCGTCAAGGCCGTTTTCTCCGCTTCGGTGACGGTCAGCCCGTAGTAGTGCTTCACCACGATCCAGTCGGTCGCGTAGGTGCACCAGAACGCCACGAGCGGCGGTTTCCACTGGTCCGGGGCCTTGTCGCTCTTCTGCTGGTTGAGGTTGTCGGTGACGGCGAACAGCTGCGGCCGGGTGAGGTCGTTGGCGAACTGCTGGCGCTTCTCGGTCGTCCACGTCTTGGCGCCGCTGGCCCAGGCCTGCCCGAGCGGAACCATGTGGTCGATGTCGAGGTCGGTCGCCTTGGTCCAGGTCGCGTCGTCGTAGACGCTCTTCCACGTCCCGGACGTCGCCTTGCAGTCCTTGTCCGTCTTGACGTCGGTGCCGGCGCGCTTCAGGACGACCTCGCGGGTGTCGCAGCTCGAACCCTGGCCGACCCAGTGCGGGAACTTCTCGCGCGAGTAGCCGTCCATGGACGTCCGCGCGGCGATGGTCAGCTCGCCGAGCTGCTTCTGGACGTCGGCGGCCGTTGCCGGAACCGGTGCCGAGGACGACGACGGCGGCGGGGTCGCGCCGGAGCTTCTGCTCGTGGCCCAGTACCCGAAGAGTGCGATCGCCAGTATCGCGACTACCAGCAGAGATCGTTGGGTCACGCTGAGCCGAAAGCCGCGGGCCGACACGATTTTCTCCTCTCGAATTCACCTGGGCGCGGCGTAGTCTCACCCCTGCCGGCCTGGGAAAACCGCGCCGACACGACGACCTGGCGCGAATGTGACCTCGCCCACCCACGGCAGAGGTGTCACATCAAGCCGATCAACTGCGACTACCGGAGCAGGACCCATCCGGAGGGAGCAGCCGATGCCCGGCCGGCTCAAAAAGTTCGACGAGTTCTTCCAGCGCAAAGCCGCCGAGGGCGGCAACGTCGTCGCCATGGCCCGCATGGGGTCGGCGATGCGGGAGCGCGGGGACCTCGCCGAGGCCGAAACGTGGTTCCGCAAGGCCGCCATGGGCGGCGACCGCGTCTCGATGACCTCGCTCGCCCACCTGCTGGCCGACCGCGGTGTGCTCGACGAGGCCGAGCGCTGGTACCACGAGGCCGCACTGGCCGGCGAGCCGCACGGGATGCTGAACCTCGCCAAGTCGTACGAGCGGCGCGGCAAGCGCGAAGACGCCCAGCACTGGTACGGCGAGGCGGCCCGGACCGGTGACCTGCCCTCGATCGCCGCGCTCGGGCACCTGCTCCGCGAGCAGCACCGGACCGAAGAGGCCGAGACGTGGCTGCGGCAGGCCGCCGACGCCGGGATCACCAGCGCGATGATCGACCTGGGCATCGTGCTCCGCGACCGCGGTCAGGCCGCCGAAGCTTCCCGCTGGTGGCGCTCGGCCGTGCTGGCCGGCGACCTCGCGGCCACCTGCCAGCTGGGCCGGCAGGCCGAGCGCCTCGGCCGGCCCGCCGACGCCGAGAACTGGTACCGCCAGGGCGCGACCGGCGGGCACGTCGAGGCGATCGTCCGGCTCGGGCTGCTGCTGCACCGCCGCGGCGACCTCGAAGAGGCCGAGAACTGGTACCTCGACGCCGCCGAGCGCGGCGACCCCGCGGCGATGACCAACCTGGGCGTGCTCGCCCGCAACCGCGGCGACGAAGGCGAGGCCGCCGCCTGGTACCGCAAGGCGGCCGAACACGGCAGCGTCCCGGCGCTCACCAACCTCGGGCACCTCGCCGAACACCGTGACGACCTCGCGGAAGCCGAGCAGTGGTTCCGGCGGGCCGCGGAGACCGGAGACGTCCAGGGCATGCTCAGCCTGGCCCGGATGCTGCGGTCACGCGGGTCCGGCCATGAGGCGGAACAGTGGCTCGCCCGGGCGGAGCACCTTCAGGACGACCGCGAGCACCACGTCTGAGCGGCTGATCAGACCCACTTGGCGTAGCGGAGACCCTCTTCGTACTCTTGTGTGATCCAACTCACATCTCTAATCTGGGGTGCGCTCCCACCACCGAGCAGTCGTCCCGAGGAAGTGCCGCGATGCCGTGGTCACCGAATCACCCGGACTCCGTCGACGCCCTCTTCGAGCGCCGCAAGGCGCCCGTGCTCGCGCTGGCCGATGACGCGCACACGGTCGCCGAGGCGTGCCACGGCATGGCCCGCCGCTTCCACCGCGGCGGCAAGCTCGTGGTGTTCGGCAACGGCGGCCCCAGCACCGACGCCCAGCACGTCGCGGTCGAGTTCGTCCACCCGGTGATCGTCGGCAAGCGGGCGCTGCCCGCCCTCTCGCTCACCGCCGACGTCGCGACGGTCACCGGCGTGGCCAACCGCGTCGGCCTCGACGACGTCTTCGCCCACCAGCTGCGGATCATCGGCGAGCCCGCCGACATCGCGCTGGGCATCTCCACCGACGGCGGCTGCGCGAACGTCCGCCGCGCGCTCGAAACGGCCCGGGACGCCGGCATGCTCACCGTCGCGCTGACCGGCGGCGACGGCGGGGCGATCGCCGCGACCCCCGGGCTCGACCACGTCCTCGTCGCCCGGTCGAGCGACCCCCGCGTCGTCAAGGAGGTCCACGTGACCACCTACCACGTGCTGTGGGAGCTGGTGCACGTCTTCTTCGAGCAACCCGGCCTGCTGTCCCCGGAGGTGGCGTCGTGAACGCCCGTGACGCCGACAGACAAGCCGGCCCCGTCTGCCACGACGGGGTGTGCATCACCTGCTCCGACACCGCGGTCGAGGTGACCGTGGTCGAGCTCCTCGAAGACGAGCTCGCTGTCGTGGACACCGGATCCACCCGGGAAGAGGTCAGTGTCGCGCTGGTCGAAGCCGGCGTCGGCGACCGCATCCTGGTGCACGCCGGGGAAGCAATCGCACGTCTGGAGAAGTCTTAGCCGCGGGAGAACCGGCATGACGCGGGAACACCCCGTCACCGATGGTCTCGAAGCGCTGTACCCGTTCCTGTATGCGGGTTCCGGTGACCTCGACGCCGTCATCCGCCAGGTCGAGCAGTCCACTGTGGACAAGGTGCGCGAGATCGTCGCCCTGCGCGGCGACGTGCTCGCGGCCGACCGCGACCGCCTGTTCGCGTGCGCGCAGGACCTGGCGCGCGCGTTCCGCGGTGGCGGCAGGCTGCTCGCCTTCGGCAACGGCGGCAGCTCGACCGACGCCCAGGACCTCGCCAGCCTGTTCCTCAGCCCGGCAGGCGACGCGAAGCCGTTGCCCGCCTTCGGGCTGACGAACGACATCGCGGTGGTGACCGCCCTGTCCAACGACATCGGGTTCGACGTCGTGTTCGCCCGGCAGATCGGTGCTTTCGGGCGTCCCGGCGACATCGCGGTCGGCCTCTCGACGAGCGGCAACTCCGCGAACCTGTTGCGCGCCTTCGACGAAGCCGCCCGGCGCGGCCTGGTGACCGTCGGCATCGCCGGCTACGACGGGGGAAAGATGGCCGAGCTGGACAGCATCGACCACCTCTTCGTCGTCCCGTCACCTTCCGTGCACCGCATCCAGGAAGCCCAGACGACCCTCTACCACGCGCTGTGGGAGCTGACCCTCGGCGCGCTCGACGACTTCGCCAAGGGTGATCAGCCGTGACGCATGCCGCAGAACAAACCGAAGAGCAGCCCATCCACATCCTCTGGATCAACGCCGGCCTCTCGTGCGACGGCGACTCCGTCGCGCTGACCGCCGCCACGCAACCGAGCATCGAGGAAATCGTCCTCGGCGCTTTGCCCGGCTTGCCCAAGATCGCGGTCCACTGGCCGTTGATCGACTTCGAATGCGGCCCGGACAAGGGGGCCGACACGTTCATCGAGTGGTTCTACAAAGCCGACCGCGGCGAGCTGGAACCGTTCGTGCTGGTCGTCGAGGGCTCGATCCCGAACGAGGCGATCAAGGAAGAGGGCTACTGGTGCGGGTTCGGGAACAACCCCGAGACCGGCCAGCCGATGACGACCAGCGAGTGGCTGGACCGGCTGACGCCCAAGGCGCTGGCGGTCATGGCCGTCGGCACGTGCGCGACCTACGGCGGCATCCACGCGATGGAGGGCAACCCGACCGGCGCCATGGGCGTGCCCGACTACCTGGGCTGGGACTGGAAGTCCGGCGCCGGCATCCCGATCGTCTGCGTGCCCGGCTGCCCGACCCACCCCGACAACCTGTCCGAGACCATCACCTACCTGCTCTACCAGGCCGCCGGGCAGGCCCCGATGATCCCGCTCGACGACCACCTGCGGCCGCAGTGGCTCTTCGGCGCGACCGTGCACGAAGGCTGCGACCGCGGCGGCTACTACGAGCAGGGCGAGTTCGCGACCGAGTACGGCTCCCCGAAGTGCCTGGTCAAGCTGGGCTGCTGGGGCCCGGTCGTGAAGTGCAACGTGCCCAAGCGCGGCTGGATCAACGGCGTCGGCGGCTGCCCGAACGTCGGCGGGATCTGCATCGGCTGCACCATGCCGGGCTTCCCGGACAAGTTCATGCCGTTCATGGACGAGCCGCCGGGCGCGCAGGTGTCGTCGCTGGCCAGCGGCGCGTACGGCTCGGTGATCCGCCGGCTGCGGAAGATCACCGAGCGCAAGCTCGACAAAGAGCCCAAGTGGCGGCACACGGGCAAGAAGCTCGACACCGGCTACCAGGCGGAGGCGCGGTCATGACCGAGATGAAGGACAAGACCGACCTCGTCGAGATGGCGTGGGACCCGATCACCCGGATCGTCGGCAGCCTCGGGATCTACACGAAGATCGACTGGGCGGCCAAGCGCGTCGTCGAGTGCCACAGCACGTCGTCGGTCTTCCGCGGCTACAGCATCTTCATGAAGGGCAAGGACCCGCGCGACGCGCACTTCATCACCAGCCGGATCTGCGGGATCTGCGGCGACAACCACGCGACGTGCTCGGTGTACGCCCAGAACATGGCCTACGGGGTGCGCCCGCCGCACCTCGGCGAGTGGATCATCAACCTCGGCGAGGCCGCCGAGTACATGTTCGACCACAACATCTTCCAGGAGAACCTGGTCGGGGTCGACTACTGCGAGAGGATGGTCGCCGAGACCAACCCCGGCGTCCTCGAGCTGGCCAACCGCACCGAGGCGCCGCACGCGGGTGACCACGGCTACCGCACCATCGGCGACATCATGCGCTCGCTGAACCCGCTGGAAGGTGAGTTCTACCGCGAAGCCCTCCAGGTCAGCCGGTCAACGCGCGAGATGTTCTGCCTCATGGAAGGCCGGCACGTCCATCCGTCCACTTTGTACCCCGGCGGCGTCGGCACGGTCGCCACCGTGCAGCTGTTCACCGACTACCTGACCCGGCTCATGCGCTACGTCGAGTTCATGAAGCGCTGCCTGCCGATGCACGACGACCTCTTCGACTTCTTCTACGAAGCCCTGCCCGGCTACGAAGAAGTCGGGCGACGCCGGATCCTGCTCGGTTGCTGGGGCAGCCTCAACGACCCCGTGCACTGCGACTTCACCTACGAGAACATGGAGGCCTGGGGCCGCAAGATGTTCGTGACGCCCGGCGTGGTCGTCGACGGCAAGCTCGTCACGACGAGCCTGGTCGACATCAACCTCGGGATCCGGATCCTGCTCGGCAGCTCGTTCTACGAGGACTGGGCCGACCAGCCGATGTTCGTCACGCAGGACCCGCTGGGCAACCCGGTCGACCAGCGCCACCCGTGGAACCAGCACACCATCCCGCGCCCGGCCAAGCGCGACTTCGACGGCAAGTACTCGTGGACGATGTCGCCGCGCTGGTTCGACGGCAAGGACCACCTGGCCCTCGACACCGGCGGCGGCCCGATCGCCCGGCTGTGGGTGACGGCGCTGGCCGGGCTCGTCGACACGCCGTACCTGAAGTCGACCGGCCACAGCGTCAAGATCTCCTTGCCGCGCACGGCGACCAAGCCCGAAGTCGAGTTCGAGTGGAAGATCCCGAAGTGGAGCAACGCGCTCGAGCGCAACCGCGCCCGGACGTACTTCCAGGCGTACGCGGCCGCCCTCGCACTGCACTTCGCCGACCAGGCCCTCGGTGAGGTCCGCAAGGGCAACACCAAGACGTGGGAGCCGTTCAAGGTCCCGGACGAGGGCGTGAGCTGCGGCTTCACCGAAGCGGTCCGCGGCGTGCTCTCGCACCACATGGTGATCAAGGGCGGCAAGATCGCGAACTACCACCCGTACCCGCCGACGCCGTGGAACGGCAGCGTGCGCGACAGCTTCGGCACGCCGGGGCCGTACGAGGACGCCGTCCAGAACACGCCGATCTTCGAGGAGAACACGCAGGAGAACTTCAAGGGCATCGACATCATGCGCGCGGTCCGCAGCTTCGACCCGTGCCTGCCCTGCGGCGTCCACATGTACACCGGCAAGGGCAAGGTCATCGAGCGGCTGCACACCCCGCACGCGTTCGGCGGAGAGCTCGGATGACGGAGGTCGACCGGGTCGGCGAGCGCATCGAGCAGCTGCTGGGCGAGTTCGGCGGACCGGACGCCGAGCTCGCCGAGGACCTCGTCCACACGCTGCTCGAGTTCTACGGCGCCGGCCTGGCCCGGATCGTCGAGCTCGTCGACCGGCCGATGCTGGACCGGCTGGCCGCGGACGAGCACATCCGCGGCCTGCTCGTGCTGCACGACCTGCACCCCCGGTCGACGCACGAACGCGTCACCGAGGCGCTCGACAAGGTCCGTCCGTACCTGGGTTCGCACGCCGGAGACGTCGAGTTCGTCGAAATCGCCGACGGTGTCCTGCGGCTGCGGCTGCAGGGCACCTGCGACGGCTGCCCGTCCTCGACGGTCACCGCCAAGTACGCCATCGAGCGCGTGGTCCGGGAAGCCGCGCCGGAGATCTCCGACGTCGTCGTCGAAGGGGTCGTGCCGGAGGAAACCGGGCCCGGCGGCCGTCCGCTGCTGCCGCTGGTCCCGTGTCCCGTGGAGGTCCCGTGACGGGCGGCCTGCGCAGGTTCCGCGCTCCCGTCCAGCGCGCCGCGCCGGGCGAGAAGTGCGAGATGTGCGCGGAACCGATCGGCGACGGGCACGGGCACGTCATCGACCTCGAATCCCGGACGATCATGTGCGCCTGCCGGGGCTGCTACCTGCTCTTCACCCACCGCGGCGCGGGCGGGAAACGGCACCGGGCGGTGCCGGACCGCGTCCGGCACCTCCCGCACTTCGAGCCCGGCGCCGCGCTGTGGGCGTCGGCCGGCATCCCGGTCCGGACGGCGTTCCTGTTCCGGAACTCGGTGCAGGACCGCATCGTCGCGTTCTACCCGAGCCCGGCGGGTGCGACGGAGTCCCTGCTCCCGCTGGGCACGGGCGACGACCTGCTCGCCGACGTCACCGACGACGTCGAAGCACTCCTGGTGAACCAGCTCGACGACGGCTTCGAGGGGTTCCTGGTGCCGATCGACGTCTGCTACGAGCTGGTCGGGCTCGTCCGGACGACGTGGCGCGGCTTCGACGGCGGCACCGAAGCACACGAGGCTATCGACGGCTTCTTCGCGCGGCTGCGGGAGCGCAGCGATGGCTGAGCTGACCTTCGACTGCATCGACGTCCGGCCGCTGAAGTACGCCGCGTCCCCGACGCTGGCGTTCAAGCTGCGGATCTCCGAGCTGAGCGGGCAGCCCGTCCACGCGATGGTGCTGCGCGTCCAGATCCGCATCGAGCCGCAGCGCCGCCGGTACAGCGACGACGAGTCGGAGCTGCTCACCCACCTCTTCGGCGAGCGGTCCCGGTGGGGCGAGACGCTGAAGCCGTTCCAGTTCACGACGATCTCGGTGACCGTGCCGGGGTTCACCGGCGCCACCGAGGTCGACGCCGAGGTGCCGTGCACCTACGACCTCGAAGTCGCCGCCGGCAAGTACTTCCACGCGCTGTCCGAGGGCGTGGTGCCGATGGTGCTGCTGTTCAGCGGGACGGTGTTCGGCAAGGGCGGGCCGGGGTTCTGGGTCGAGCAGGTGCCGTGGCACACACAGGCCGAGTGCCGGATGCCGGTGAGCGTCTGGGACGACCTGATGTCCCGCTACTTCCCGAACGTCGCGTGGATCAAGCTGCCGCGGGAGACGGTGGACGCGCTGCTCAAGTACAAGGCGCAGCACGCGATCCCGACCTGGGAAGCCGCGGTCGAGCAGCTGCTGGCCGGTGGGCCGTGAACGTTCTCGAGCAGGCCCGCGCGGTCGGTGACGCCGTGCTCTACGAGGGCTACCTCCTCTACCCGTACCGGGCGTCGGCGGGGAAGAACCGCGTGCGCTGGCAGTGGGGCGTGCTGATGTCGCCGTCGTACGCGTCGGCCGAGATCGGCGAGCACGCGTCGGCCCGCGTCGAGTGCGTCATCGAGCCGCTGGCCCACACGATCCTGCACGTCAAGCTGCGGTTCCTGCAGACCCGGACGCAGGACACCACGTGGGACGAAGCCGTCGAGCACGAGATCGACTTCGAGCTGCCGCTCTCGGAACTCCCGGCCGAAGCGCCGTTCCACGTGCCGGGCGACGGACAGCGGACGCACGAGCTGTCCGGCATCCTCACCGCCCGGGCCGACCCGCTCGACGGGCCGTTCGGCGGCACCCGGCTGCGGCTGGACCTGCACAACACGACGTCGTGGCAGTCCGACGGCGTCCGCGAGCACGCCCTGCGCCACGCGCTGCTCGCCGCCCACCTGGTGCTCAGCGTCGACACGGGGCACTTCCTGTCGATGCTGGACCCGCCGGAGTGGGCGAAACCCGCGGTCGAAGCCTGCCGGCAGGAGCGGCTGTGGCCGGTGCTGATCGGCGACACGTCACGCAGCACGGTGGTACTCGCGTCGCCGATCATCCTCTACGACGACCCGTCCATCGCCGCCGAAAGCGCCGGGGAGCTCTTCGACGGCACGGAGATCGACGAGATCCTGACGCTGCGCACGATGACGCTGACCGACGAGGAGAAGCGCGAGGCCCGGGCCACCGACCCCCGCGCGGCGGCCATCGTGGACCGCGTCGACTCGATGCCGCCCGAGCTGCTGGAGCGGCTGCACGGCGCGGTCCGGTCCCTACGACCGGTCGAGCCCTCGGTGGTCGTCGCCGGTGTCCGCGTCGCCGTCGGATCGCGCGTGCGGCTGCGGCCGAACCTGCGCGGTACGGACGCCCAGGACATATTCCTCACCGGCCGGGACGCCACCGTGCGGCTCGTCCTGTCCGATGTGGACGGCGGCACGCACGTCGCGGTCACCCTCGACGACGACCCCGGCGCCGACCTGCAGCACGCGCACGGGCGGTACCGGTACTTCTCCCCAGACGAGATCGAACCCTTGGAGGTCGCGGAATGAGGCCACGAGTCCTGGTCGCCGGCATCGGCAACATCTTCCTGGGCGACGACGGTTTCGGCGTCGAGGTCATCAAGGAGCTGGAGGGGACCGACCTGCCGCCCTGGGTGCAGATCGCCGACTACGGCATCGCCGGCATGCACCTCGCCTACGACCTGATGGGCGGCTACGACACGACGATCCTGCTCGACGCGACCCCGCACGGCCGTCCGCCCGGGACGCTCTCGCTGATCGAGGCCGACACCGAGGACCTGGCCGCCACGGCGTCGATCGACGCGCACGGCATGCGGCCGGACGCGGTGTTCCGGCTGCTCAGGTTGCTCGGCGGCGACGCCGGACGCGTCCTGCTCGTCGGCTGCGAACCGGCCTGCCTCGACGAGGGGATCGGCCTGTCACCCGAGGTGACCGCGGCCGTCCCCGCCGCGGTCCGCGCCGTCACCGAACTGGCCTGGGGCACCAGCCCGAGGCTGCAAACCACGGAGGTCTGAGCCATGTGCCTCGGGATCCCGGGCGAGATCATCGAACTCAGCGAGGAGCGCCCGGACCTCGCGAAAGTCTCGGTCAGCGGCGTCAAGCGGCTCATCAACATCGGCCTGCTCGACGACGACCCGCCGAAGCCGGGCGACTGGATCCTCATCCACGTCGGCTTCGCACTGTCCAAAATAGACGAGCAGGAGGCCGCGGCCGCCCTGGAGTTCCTCGAAAGCATCGGCAAGGCCTACGAGGACGAAATGGCCGCCCTGCTCGAATCCCGGATCGACTAGAGGAGTCGTCATGCGTTTCGTCGACGAGTTCCGCGACGCGGAGAAGGCGCGGGCGCTGTCCGCGAAGATCACGTCGCTGTGCGAGCCGGGCCGCCACTACAAGTTCATGGAGGTCTGCGGCGGGCACACGCACACCATCTACAAGCACGGCCTCGAGGACTACCTGCCCGAGAGCATCACGCTGGTGCACGGGCCGGGCTGCCCGGTGTGCGTGATCCCGATGGGCCGCATCGACGACGCCATCCACATCGCCCGGCAGCCCGGGGTGCTCATGACGTCGTTCGGCGACATGATGCGCGTGCCCGGCTCCGGCGGGAACTTCTTCGACTCCAACGCCGAGGGCACGAACATCCGGATGGTCTACTCGCCGCTCGACTCGCTGAAGATCGCGCGGCAGAACCCGGACCTGCGGGTCGTGTTCATGGCGATCGGGTTCGAGACGACCACGCCGTCCACCGCGATGACGCTCCTGCGCGCGGCCGCCGAAGGCATCGAGAACTTCTCGGTGTTCGCCAACCACGTCACGATCATCCCGGCGATCAAGGCCATCCTCGACTCCCCCGACCTGCGGCTCGACGGCTTCATCGGCCCGGGCCACGTCTCGACGGTGATCGGCTGCCGGCCGTACGAGTTCATCGCCCGCGACTACGGCAAGCCCGTCGTCGTCGCCGGGTTCGAGCCCCTGGACATCCTGCAGTCGATCTACATGCTGATGCTGCAGCTCTCGTCGGGGCGGTCCGAGGTCGAGAACCAGTACTCCCGGGTCGTCCCCTGGAACGGCAACCTCGTCGCGCTGAAGGCCATCAACGAGGTCATGGAGCTGCGGCCGTACTTCGAGTGGCGCGGCCTCGGGTTCATCACGCATTCGGCGATGGCGATCCGCGCGAAGTACGCGAAGTTCGACGCCGAGCGGATCTTCGAGATCCCGGGTCTGCGCGTCGCCGACCCGAAGGCGTGCCAGTGCGGCGAGGTGCTCAAGGGCGTGCTGAAGCCGTGGGAGTGCAAGGTGTTCGGCACCGCGTGCACCCCGGAGACGCCGATCGGGACGTGCATGGTCTCGCCCGAAGGCGCCTGCGCGGCGTACTACAACTTCGGGCGGTTCAGCCGTCAGCGCGTCCGGGAGGCGAGCCGCGCATGACCACCACCGAACGCGAGCAGCAGGTCCTCGACCGCATCGAGCGCGCCCGGCGCCGGCGCGCGAAAGTGCGTGAAGAGCGCATCACGCTGTCGCACGGCGCGGGCGGCAAGTCGACGCACACGCTGATCGAAGCGGTGTTCCTCGACGCGTTCCGCAACCCGCTGCTGGAACCCCTCGAAGACTCGGCGTCGCTGACCATCGGCGACGCGCGGCTCGCGTTGACGACGGACTCCTACGTCGTCTCCCCGCTGTTCTTCCCCGGCGGGAACATCGGCGACCTGGCGGTCAACGGCACGGTCAACGACCTCGCCGTGTCCGGCGCGCGGCCGCTGTACCTGACCGCGGGGTTCATCCTCGAAGAGGGCTTTCCCGTCGAGGACCTGCTGAAGATCGTCGACTCGATGAAGACGGCGGCGCTCGCGGCGGACGTCCAGATCGTCACCGGAGACACCAAGGTCGTCCAGCGCGGCAAGGCCGACGGCGTGTACGTCAACACGGCCGGGGTCGGGGTGCTCACCCGCACGGGCCTCGGCGTGGCCACCGTGAAGCCCGGAGACGCCGTCCTCGTCTCCGGGCCGATCGGTGACCACGGCGTCACGATCATGCTGGCCCGCGGCGAGCTCGACATCGACGCCGACCTCGAGTCCGACACCGCGCCGGTGCACGAGCTGGTCGCCGGGCTGCTGGCCGCGGTCCCCGGCGTGCGCGCGATGCGCGACGCGACCCGCGGCGGCGTCGCGACGATCCTCAACGAGATCGCGAAGGCCGCGGAGGTCGCCGTGGTCGTCGACGAGAAGGCCGTCCCGGTGCGCGACGAGGTCCGCGGCGCGTCGGAGCTGCTCGGCATCGACCCGCTGTACGTCGCGTGCGAAGGCCGGATCGTGGTCGTCGTCGACGGCGCCCAGACCGACGCCGCCCTGGCCGCGCTGCGCTCGCACCCGCTCGGCGCGGACGCCGCGGTGATCGGCCGGATCGCCGACGACCCGCCGGGGATCGTGCTGCTGAACACCGCGTTCGGCGGCACCCGGATCGTGGACCTCCTGGTCGGGGACCCGCTGCCGAGGATCTGCTGAATGCACGAAATGGCGATCACGCAGTCGGTCGTCGACGCGATCGTCGCCCGCCTCGGCGAGGCGGCGGTGTCGTGCGTCCGCCTCGAGATCGGGCGACTGTCCGGGGTGGTGCCGGACAGCGTCCGGTTCTGCTTCGACGTCCTCTGCGCGGGGACTTCGCTGGAAGGTGCCCGGCTGGACATCGCCGAGCCGAGGGGCCAGGCCCGCTGCCGCGACTGCGGCGACGAGTTCACCCTCGACGACTTCATCCTGCTCTGCCCCTGCGGCAGCGCCGACGTTGCGGTGCTCGCGGGGCGGGAACTGCGCATCACTTCGGTGGAGGTCAGCCATGTGTGACACCTGCGGCTGCTCGGATTCGGCCGTCCGGATCACCGACCACGCGCACACCGTGGTCATGGAGCAGGACATCCTGGCGAAGAACGACGAGCTCGCGTCGCACAACCGCGCGCACCTGCGTGCGTCGGACGTCTTCGCGATCAACCTGATGAGCTCGCCCGGCGCGGGGAAGACGACGCTGCTGGAGCGGACCATCCGGGCCTCGGACGCGCCGTGCGCGGTGATCGAGGGCGACCAGGAGACGCTGCTCGACGCCGAACGCATCAAGGCCACGGGCGCGCCGGTGGTGCAGATCAACACCGGCGCCGGCTGTCACCTCGACGCGTCGATGCTGCACCGGGCGCTGCATTCGCTGTCACCGCCGGCGGGCTCGACGCTGTTCATCGAGAACGTCGGCAACCTGGTCTGCCCGGCGCTGTTCGACCTCGGCGAGACGGCGCGGGTCGTGGTCCTGTCGGTGACCGAGGGGCCGGGGAAGCCGTTGAAGTACCCGCACATGTTCGCCGCGACGGACCTCGTGCTGCTGAACAAGGTCGACCTGCTGCCGTACGTCGACTTCGACGTCGCCGAGTTCGAACGGGACGTCCGCCGCGTGAACCCGTCGGCCGCGGTGCTGCGGGTCAGCGCGACGCGCGGCGACGGCCTCACCGAGTGGTACGACTGGCTACGGCGACCTGTCCGAAGCTGATCCCGCCGTCGTTGGTGGGCACGTTCCGGTGGGTCAGGACGCGGAAGCCCCGTCGTTCCAGCTCGTCGACCGTCCGGTCGAGCAGCAGGACGTTCTGGAACACACCGCCGGAGAGCGCGACCGTGGTGCTGTGGTCCCGGAAGCGGTCGCAGGTCCGCGCGATCGCGTCGGCGACACCGTTGTGGAACCGGGCGGCTCTCTTCGGTTTCGCGCTGGGGTCGTCCAGGAGCGCGGCGATGAGGTCCTCACCGTGGACTTCCTCGTCGATGCGCGCCCGGTAGGCGGTCGTTTCGGCCGGGTCGGCCAGCTGCTCCAGCTCGATCGCGGCCTGGCCTTCGTAGGTGATGGTGTCCCGGACGCCGAGCAGCGCGGCGGCGGCGTCGAAGAGGCGGCCGGCGCTGGAGGTCAGGGGTGAGTTGAGGCCGCTGCGTTTGAGCTTCACGACGTCTTCCCGGGCCGGCCGCCCGAGTTCGTCCACATAGGACGCTGCCATCCGCCAGGGCTGCCGGATGGCCATGACACCGCCGGGCATCGCGACCGGCCGAAGGTGGCTGAGACGCCGGTAGCTCGTCAGGTCGGCGAGGAGGAACTCGCCGCCCCAGATGGTGCCGTCGGGGCCGAAGCCGGTGCCGTCGAAGGCGACGCCGAGGACCGGACCGTCTTCGCCGTTGTCGGCCAGGCAGGCGGCGATGTGGGCGTGGTGGTGCTGCACGCCGAGCAGGTCGGCGTCCAGGTCGAGCGCGTACTTCGTGGACAGGTACTCGGGGTGCAGGTCGTGCGCGACGAGCGCCGGCTCGATGTCGAAGAGGCGCTTGAAGTGCTCGATGCCTTCGGTGAAGGACTTGAGCGTCTCGTAGTTCTCCAGGTCGCCGATGTGGTGCGAGAGGAAAGCGTGGCGGCCCTTGGCGAGGCAGAAGGTGTTCTTGAGCTCGGCGCCGCAGCCGAGCAGGTGCCGCTTCGTGTCGAGACGGACCGGCTCCGGCGCATAGCCGCGTGACCGCCGTTGGACCTGGGGTCCACCGCGGGTGATCCGGACGACGGAGTCGTCGGTCCGGACGTGGATCGCCCGGTCGTGGACGAGGAACGCGTCGGCGATGCCCTTCAGGCGGCCGAGGTCTTCGTCCCGGTACACGATCGGCTCGTCGGACACATTCGCGCTGGTCAGCACGATCGGCCCGGTCTCTTGCAGGAGGAGGTGGTGCAGCGGCGTGTAGGGCAGCATCAGCCCGATCCGCCGGTTCCCGGGCGCGACGGCGGCCGCGAGATCCGCCTTCTTCGGGAGCAGCACGATGGGCCGTCGCCTGCCACTGAGCACCTCTTCGGCTTTCGCATCGACTTCGGCCAGCTCCCGGGCCTGCGCGAGGTCGGCCACCATGACGGCGAACGGCTTGTCCTCACGGTGTTTCCTCGCACGCAGGTTCGTCGCGGCCTCTTCGTGCCGGGCGCCGACGGCGAGGTGGTAGCCGCCGAGCCCCTTGATCGCGACCACCTTCCCCTCGCGCAGGGCTTCGACGGTCGCCGCGATCGGCTCCCCGCCACCGGGCTCGAACCGCAGCTCCGGGCCACAGGCGGGGCAGCAGACGGGCTGGGCGTGGAACCGCCGGTCGGCCGGGTCGTCGTACTCCCGCTCGCACTCGGCGCACATCGCGAAGCCGGCCATGGTGGTGAGCGGCCGGTCGTAGGGCACGCCCTGGACGATCGTGAACCGCGGGCCGCAGTTCGTGCAGTTGACGAACGGGTACCGGAACCGCCGGTCGCCGGGGTCGCGCAGCTCCCGCAGGCAGTCGGCGCAGGTCGCGGAGTCGGCGGAGATCAGCGTGTCGGCGGCCCCGCCGGCCGGGCTGGCGACGATCCGGAACCCGGTGTCCCCGATCGGGGGAATTTCGCGGGTCTCGACGTGCTCGACGACCGCCAGCGGCGGCGCTTCGGCCGTCAGCGCGGCGACGAAATCCCCGACCCGATCCGGCGTGCCTTCGGCTTCGGCGAACACGCCGTGGACGTCGTTCCCGACGAGCCCGGAGACGCCGATCCGCAGCGCCAGACCGTGGACGAAGGGCCGGAAGCCGACGCCCTGCACGACCCCGCCGACCCTGATCGCCAAGCGCACGCACCGAGTGTCCGCCCCCGGCCACGTGCCGTCCAGCGGACAGTGGCCGGATGTGGACGATCGGGGGAACGCTGTCACTTTCGTCGGTCCTCCGGGGCACACTGATCCGGCAACCGGGCGAATGGCGGACTCCGGAGGGGCCAGTGCAGGGGCGGGACGTTGCGGTCGGCGGCACGACCGAGATGTGGGAGCGGCTTTTCGGGGCACGCGAAAACTGGGGCTGGGAGTTCACCCCGCCGGCGGCGGTCACCCTGAGCCCGGAGGCGGCCGCCCCGCCCGTCGCCGAGCAGGTGTACGCGCCGCACGACTACCAGCTGCGGCAGCGGCGCAGCAAGCGTGCCTGGCTGGGGCTGCTGGGCTGGCTCGCGCTCACCTTCGTCCTCGTCGTGATGGTCGGCGGCATGATGGACGCCGTCTCGAAGACCATCCCGCAGGCCGCCGAGGTGACCACCACCGTCGTGCTCGGCATCGGCATCATCCTCGCGGTCGTGCACTTCTTCCGGACGCGGCGGCGGTTCACCGTCATGAAGCGCGGCTACGAGTCCAACTACAACCGCGCGCTCGAGTCGTACACGCAAGCCCACTTCGCCTGGGAGCAGCGCGTCGCCGAGCACGACCGTCGCGAGCGCGACCGCTTCGGCTCCGCGATGCTGTGGCAGCCGGTGAAGCTGAGCTCTCGGCCGAACCGCGTCGACGTCTTCGGCGGGACCGAGGACGGCTGGGCGAGCCTGCTCGCCACCAGCGGCGCCGCCCAGCTGGCCGGCGGCGCGTCGATGCTGCTGCTGGACCTGACCGACATGGCCGTCGGCGACGACCTGGCGATCGCCGCGGCCGCCAAGGGCTACGAGGTCGCGGTGCACGAGCTGCCGCGCGACCTCGGCGCGTTCGGCCTGCTCGGCGACCTCGACCCGCACGAGCTGGCCGAGGTCCTCGCCGAAGCCATGTACAACCTGAACCGGACCGCACTCGGGCAGGACCTGCGCGGCCTGCACGCCGACCTGCTCACCACCGTCGCCGAGCGGCTGAGCGGGCCGGTCACGTTCACCAAGCTCGTCGCCGGGCTGCAGGTGCTGCGCCGGGTGTACGACGCGGGCTCCGACGAGACGCTGTCGGCCGAGGAGCTGCGGAAGCTCAACTCCTATGTGGACACCGTCGGCAACACCGAGCAGGTCTGCAACGAGCTGATCGCGCTCGAAGGCGAGATCCGCGGGCTGGCGCGGGCCGAGAACGCCGCCGAAGGCGTGCCCACCGGGTTCCGGGCGAGCTGGCCGTCGCGCGGCCTCTCGGTCGTCGCGACCCGGACCAAGATCGGGCGGCACAAGCGGTTCCTCGACCACGTCGTCTTCCACCGCGCGCTCCAGGAGCTGCATTCGCGGGACACGACCGGCCGCGAGGTCCTGGTCGTCGCGGGAGCCGACCAGATCGGCCTCGAAGCCCTCGAAGCGATGGCCCAGCAGGCCCGGCGCGCGGGCGTCCGGCTCGTCTTCCTGCTCCGGCACCTGCGCGACGACCTGCAGAAGCTGCTCGGCGGCTCCGGCAGCGTCAGCCTCTTGATGCAGCTGGGCAACGCGAACGAGGCGGCGAACGCGGCGGAGTTCATCGGCCGCGGCTTCAAGTTCGTCCTCTCGCAGCTGACCGCCGAGATGGGCAAGACCTTCACCGAGGGCAACTCGTCCAGCACCGGCGGCTCGGTGGGCTCGTCGAACAGCCGCGGCTACAGCGTCGGCGGCAGCAGCAGCTTCAACAGCGGTAGCGGCGGCAGCGGCGGGTCGTGGTCGTCGGGCTCGAACTGGAGCCGGAACACCAGCTCGTCGACCTCGCGCGAGAGCAACTGGCAGGACACCGTCAACCAGTCCGAAGCCATCTCGCGCAGCGAGGGCGAGACGCGGGCCCGCGTGTACGAGTTCCAGGTGGAGCCGACCGCGCTGCAGTCGCTCGCGCCGACGGCGTTCGTGCTGGTCGAGGCCGGTCCCACCGGGCGTCGGGTGGTCATGGGCGACTGCAACCCCGGCATCGTCCTGCTCGACCGGGTCGCCCGCGACGCGCTGCCGCGCTGATGTCCCTGTCGGAGGGCTTCCGCTTCCACCGGCTGCTGTCCGTTCCCCGCGGCGACGACCTGGCGACGGACGCCGACCGGCCCGACGAGACCGGCGGGCGGGTCCCGGCCCAGCTCTTCGCCGCGCTGACCGCGGCCCACGCCGACCTGCGCCACCGCGGCCCGGACGCGGCGTTCGCCGTCGCCTGGGAGCGCACGGGCGGGGCACGCCCCCTGCGCGTGCTGGTCGGCGGCCGGCCGCACTCGCCCGTCGCGCGCCCGGCCGGCGCGATCCTCTACCCGCCGGGCAGCCTGGGCACGCCGGTACCCACGCCGGACTGGGCCGCGCTGCCCGCGTGGACCCGCTGCACGGGCGCGCCCGATCCACTGTGGACACCGCAGTCGGGCGAGCGGCCACCGGGCCGCGGCGGTTTCGACGACTACGTCGCCCACCTGCCCGGCGAGTTCGTCTGGCTGATCATCGCCGAACCCCGGAGTGGCGACGACGTCGAGCGGGAGCTGCTCGGGCTCGAGACGACGATCCCGCGGCTGCGGCAGCGGGAGAACTCCGAGCCGGACCGGATCGCGCTGCTGCGGGCGGAGGGCCGGTACCGGGAGCTGTCACGGGCGCAGTCCGCCGGGCTGTGGACAGTGCACGTCCTGGTCGGCGGCCCGGACGAGCCGGGCACCCGCGCCGCGGCGGCGTTGCTCTGCAGTGCCAGCGACCTCGACGCGCTCCCGTACGTGCTGACACCTGGCACGGACTGCGTCCCGTTCGACGCGGTGTGGAAGAACGAGGGCGCCTTCTCGGCGCCCGGCGAGTTCGTCGCCGCGATCGCCCGCCCGCCGCGGCGCGAGCTGCCGGGGATCCGGATGACCGAGCCACCGCTGTTCGACGTCACCCCGGAGTTCACCGGCGAGATCCCGCTCGGCACGGTCCTCGACGACGCCGACCAGCCGGTGGGCGAGTTCCGCGTCGCGCTAGACACGCTCAACCGCCACACGTTCGTCGCGGGCGCGACGGGTTCGGGCAAGTCCCAGACCGTCCGGCACCTACTCGAAGGCCTGCACGAGGCGGGCGTGCCGTGGCTGGTCATCGAGCCGGCGAAGGCCGAGTACGCGGCGATGGCGGGCCGGCTCGGCCCCGCCGGCCGGGTGACGGTGATCCGCCCGGGCGACCCGGACGCGTACCCGGCCGGGCTGAACCCGCTGGAACCGGCGGCCGGCTTCCCGCTGCAGACCCACCTGGACCTCACGCGAGCGCTGTTCCTGGCGGCGTTCGACGCGGACGAGCCGTTCCCCCAGGTCCTCGCGCAGGCGCTGACCAGGTGTTACGTCGACCAGGGCTGGGACCCGGTGACGGGCGAGGTGCGCGGCCGCGTCGGGCCGGTGAAGTACCCGAGCCTCGGCGACCTGCAGACGACGGCGATCGAGGTGGTCAAGGGCATCGGCTACGGCAAGGAGGTCGCCGACAACGTCCGCGGCTTCGTCGACGTCCGCATCGGCTCCCTCCGGCTGGGGACGCCCGGCCGGTTCTTCGAGGGCGGCCACCCGTTGGACGTCGCGGAGTTGTTGCGCGGCAACGTCGTCCTGGAGATCGAGGATATCGGGTCCGACATGGACAAGGCGTTCTTCATCGGCGCGGTGCTGATCCGCCTGTTCGAGCACCTGCGCGTCCACCACGTGGCCGGTGCGTCGGGTCTCAAGCACGTGCTGGTGTTGGAGGAGGCGCACCGGTTGCTGAAGCGGGCGGAGCCGGGGAGCCCGACCGAGCACGCGGTGGAGCTGTTCACGTCGCTGCTGGCGGAGATCCGGGCGTACGGCGAAGGGATCGTCGTGGCCGAGCAGATCCCGGGCAAGATCGTGCCGGACGTCATCAAGAACACGGCGTGCAAGATCCTCCACCGCCTCCCGGCCCTGGACGACCGTTCGGCGGTCGGCGCGACGATGAACCTGAGCGAGGCCCAGTCCCGCCACGTCGTGACGCTGCCCCCGGGCCGAGCGGCGGTGTTCACCGACGGAATGGACCGCCCGCTGCGGCTGTCGATGCCGCTGCGCGCGTCTCTCGAGGACGCTTCTCTGGCTTCTTCGACTCCGGCTTTGGCTTCGCGGCGCAGTGTCGCTTGTGGACAGTCGTGTGCCGCCCGGCCGTGTTCGCTCCGGGAGCTGGGCGACGCGGTGTACCGCGCGGACGAGGACCCGCGCCTGGTGCTGTGGCTGGAGTTGCTGACGGTCGCGCACATCACGGGCCGTCCCGCGCCTTCGCCATCCTCGTCGTGGATCGCTTCGCTGCACGCGGCGTACGACGAGCGGACGTTGGAGTGCGCGGTGGCGCACCGGCTCCAGACCGCGGTGGACGCCCGGTACGCGGGAATCACGGAGTACAACTCGGCGGACGCGTTCCTGGCGCATTTGACTTCGTCGGCCCGGCAGACGTTGTCGGGTGGTCCGGGGTGCGACGGCGTCGAGGTCCGCTGGCAGGCGGGGAGTTACCGCTGGTACGACGTTTTGGTGGCGTTGAAGCGGGAGGAGCCGGTGGACACGGCGTCGCGGGGGTTGACGCTTCCGGGTTCGACGCCCGCGGAGCAGCTGTCAGCGTTGCGGCAACGCCCGGACACCTGGCGCAACGACGACGCGACGGTGCTGGGGACGACGTCGCCGACGTTGATCAGCGTGGCGGCCGGGCGCTTGAGCAACGCGCGAGATCGGGTGGAGCAGTTCAACGCGGCGACGGGGTTCTTGAACCTGAGGTTCCCGGCGGCCCGGGTCCTGCGGATGGACACGAAGCGAGGGGGCTGAGTTGAGCGAGACGAGCGACGCACCGGAGGCGCCGGAGCCGCCCCCGGACCCGCCGTCGGACGACCGCGCGGAAGGCCCGGTGGAGGACGACGAGTCGGGCGCGGCCGAGTCGTCGGAGGAGAGCCCGGTAGAGGACGGGGCCCAGCCGCCGGAGTCGGCGGAGGGCCCAGTCGAGGACGGCGCCCAGCCAGCGGATTCAGCCGAGCCGCCGCCCGACGAGGGCCCGGTCGAGGACGACGAGCCGGCACCTGAGAGTGCGGAGGTTCCCGAGGAAAACGCCACCGACGAGCCCCCAGCGGCCGACGACGGTGCGGAGGACCCGAACCCTCCCGAAGACACCGACGAAGCCCCCGCCGCCGACGAGCAGGCCGAAGACCCCAACCCTCCCGACGACCCCGAGGGCGCGGAAGACCGCACCGAAGAGGCGGACCGCCTCGAAGACGACAACACCGCGGACGAGACCGACCGCAGCGAAGACGAAACCGCCGACGACAACCGCGCCGACGAAACCGACCGCCTCGAAGACGACACGGCCGACGACGAACGCGCCGACGAAACCGACCAGGCTGACCAAGCTGAACAAGCCGACCAGGCCGAGCAGACCGATCGCCGCGAAGACGAAGCCACCGACCCCGCCGACGACCCCAACCCTCCCGAAGACGACCAGTCCGACACCGACGCCGAGGACCCGGACAACACCGAGCGGGAACGAGAGCTGAAGCCGGACGATCCGCGCTGGGACGGCCAGTGGAACTCGACGACTTCCGAGGCTCAGACCGAACAACCGGCAGCCGGGCAAGAACAGGCCGTCGAACGCGATGCGCGCGAGGAACACGGCGACTTCGAGCGAGAACGGGAGCTCACCCCGCGCACCCAGGCCGCGAACGAGTCGTCCGCCGAGGCGCGGGTCGAGCAGCAAGCCCCGAGCCAGGAAATCCCCGACGGGCCGGACCAAGCCGAAGCGCGACCCGAGATCCCCGGCCCCGAGCGGTCACCCGTCGAGATCCCCGCGCGCCAGGATCAGCAGGAGCTGAACCTGGGCGTCCGGGAGGCCGGCGCGGAAGCGCAGGACTCCGGCCGGCCGAGCGGGCCCGAGGCCGGCGAACCGCCCGACGGCCCCGGAACGGACGACGACCCCGGAGGCCCACCTCCGCCGGAGTCGAGGATCCCGGAACTGGGACCGAACGACTACCTGGCCGTCGTCAACGAACGTGGCGAACTCGAGGAGCGGCAAACTCCTGGTCAGCCAGCTCCCGAGCGCGAGAAGCCGAACCGTGAAGAGGTCGGCGTCGCCGACGACGACGTGCCGGACGATCCGGAGAAGGACGAACTGGAAGAGTCCGAGGAAGCGGAGGAATACGTCGACTCGGTCATCGAAGGGCGCCCCGAAAGCGAAAAAGCCGAAACCAGCGAGGAGAAACCCAAGACCGGCCACGAAAAGACCGAGATCCGGACCGGTCACGAGGCGAGGATCGATTCGGTACCACCGCCGGAACCGACCATCGGCGTCCTCACCTCCGCCGCCTTGGGTATCGCCGCGCTGTCCGAGCGGGGGCTCAAAGGGATCACCGACACGATCAAATCGCTGCGCGGTGGCGAGCCGTCGATGATGCCGGAAGAAACCCCGGACGAAGACGACAAGAAATAGCCGCTACGGGCTCCACTCGGTGAGGGCCGGGAGGTCCGGCGGCTGCCGCAGAGCATCCAAAACCACGTTCACCCCCGCGCGCAACGGTGTTCCCCTCCGCACCACCGCCGCGATCGTGCGGGTCACCGGGGAGGCCAGCTCGCGCGTCGACACGCGATAACGGCGGTCCACCGCCAGCTCCGGCAGCAGCGCGATCGACAACCCGGCCTCGACGTGCTGCAACGTCATCAAATAATTGCTGAAGCGGCACACCACCCGCGGCTCGAAACCCGACTCGCGGCACAGGCGCAGCGTCAGGTTCGCCATGTACGACCGCGGCACGTCCAGCGCCCACGGCGAGTCCGCGTACGCCGACAGGTCCGCCGGCCCGCGGGGGCCTTCCGACGACGTCACCAGCACGATCGGGTCCGTCGCCAGCGGGACGATGTCGAGGTCCGGGCCCAGCGGCTGCTGCACGAAGTCGGTCGTCGTGATGATCACGTCCGCGTCGCCGCCGCGCAGGGCCGGGATGCTCTCGTGCGGCTCCAGCTCCAGCAGTTCGACCTCCAGGTGCGGGTACGCGCTCGCGAGCCGCGTCACCGCCGGGACCGCCATCGTGTGGATCGCGCTCTGGAACGCCCCGAGCCGGACCTGGCCGACCGGCTCCTCGCCGAGGCTGCGCAGCTCCGCCTCGACCGTGTCCATGTGGTCGAGGATCGCCCGCGCGCGCCGCGCGAGTATCAGCCCGGCCGGCGTCAACCTGACCCGTCGGCCCGTGCGTTCCAGCAGCTGGGTGCGGGTTTCCGCTTCGAGCACGGCCAGCTGCTGCGACACGCTCGACGCGCTCAGGTTCGCGTCCTGCGCCACCGCGCGGACCGTCCCGAGGGTGTCGAGCCGGCTCAGCAGCCTTAGGCGCCACGGGTTCAACATCACCGCATTCTTGTACGGAAGAACCGAACAAGAAAGCCGGAATTGTGAGCTGGACGTGTCGCTCGGACCGGACTTACCGTCGAAGCATGGCTGCTCCGACCTCCGAACTGTCCACGTCCGACGCCTTCTGGGCCGACGCCGACCGGCACCTCGTGCGCTACGGCGGCACCTTCACCCACGAGATCATCGACCACGCCGAAGGCAGTTTCGTCTTCACCGAAGACGGCCGCCGCATCCTCGACTTCACGTCGGGCCAGATGAGCGCGATCCTCGGGCACTCGCACCCGGAGATCGTCGACACCGTCCAGCGCCAGATTTCGAAGCTCGACCACCTGTTCAGCGGCATGGTGAGCCGCCCGGTCGTCGACCTCGCGCGGCGCCTCGCCGAGTCGCTGCCCGAACCGCTGGAAAAGGCGCTGCTGCTGACCACCGGCGCCGAGTCCAACGAGGCCGCCATCCGGATGGCGAAGCTCGTCACCGGCAAGCACGAAATCGTCTCGTTCGCCCGGTCCTGGCACGGCATGACGCAGGCCGCCGCGAGCGCGACCTACAGCGCCGGCCGCAAGGGCTACGGCCCCGCCGCTCCCGGCAACTTCGCCATCCCGGCGCCGAACGCGTACCGGCCCGACTTCACCGACGCCGACGGCAAGCTCGACTGGCGGCGTCAGCTCGACTTCGCGTTCGAGATGATCGACGCGCAGTCCGTCGGCAGCCTCGCCGCGTGCATCGTCGAGCCCATCCTCAGCTCCGGCGGCATCATCGAACCGCCCGTCGGCTACTTCGCCGCGCTTCAGGAGAAGTGCCGGGAACGCGGCATGCTGCTGATCCTCGACGAGGCCCAGACCGGCCTCTGCCGCACCGGCAACTGGTACGCGTTCGAGCGCGACGGCGTCGTCCCGGACATCCTGACGCTGTCGAAGACGCTCGGCGCCGGACTGCCCCTCGCGGCCGTGGTGACCAGCGCCGAGATCGAGGAAGAGGCGCACAAGCGCGGGTTCCTGTTCTTCACCACGCACGTCGCGGACCCGCTGCCGGCGGCGGTCGGCAACACCGTCCTGGACGTCCTGCAGCGCGACCGCCTCGACGAGCGCGCACTCCAGCTGGGCTCGCTGCTGCGCCACGGCCTCGAGCGCATCGCCCACCGGCACGAGGTCGTCGGCGACATCCGCGGCCGCGGTCTGCTGGCCGGGCTGGAACTGGTCGTCGACCGCAAGACCAAGCGCAGCTCGGACGAGCTGGGCGCGCGCGTCACCGCCCGCTGCCTCGAGCTGGGGCTGCACATGAACATCGTGCAGCTGCCCGGAATGGGCGGGGTCTTCCGGATCGCGCCGCCGCTGACGGCGTCCGAGGAGGAGATTTCGCTGGGCCTGTCGATCCTGGACGAGGCGATCGGGGACGCCGTCAAGACGCTCTGATCGAGGAATCCGCTGGCCGTGCGCGACGTTTTTTGTTAGCAATGACAAGGACCTGTCGCGAAGGAGCTACACCATGGCTCTCGGCTTCCGCAGTCACTCGCTCACCGTCGACCTCCCGGTCATCGCGCTCACCCTCGCGGCGATCGCGCACTGGATCCGGGGCGCACCCGCGGACGCGCTGATCTTCCTGGCCGTCACGCTGGTCCTCCTGATCACCGAACGGCCCAGGGCGATCGAGGCCGAGTTCGGGGAGCCGTTCCGGGTGCCGGGGTTCGCGGTGGTCGCGGCCGGACTGCTGGTGCTGGCGTTCGGCCGCGACAGCGTCCCGGTGGCGGTCGCGATCTCGGCGATCGGCGTGGTGGCGCTGTTCGCGGAATGGCGCGACCCGTCGCTGCCGGCGGACCGGCCGGTGCCGCACCGGGCGTGGCTGTGGTCGGCGGTGGCGCTCTCGTGGTGCGCGTGGGAGCTGCTGTCGTTCGTCTACGAGCAGGCGGCGGGCGGGCTGTCGACGACCCACCCGACGATGAGCGACCTGGTCGACCCGCTGCTGACCAGCCGCTGGGTCCAGGCACTGGCGATCACGGGCTGGTTCGCGGCCGGCCTGGCGATGCTCCGCGCGGCCGCCGCGGCGAGGCGGCCGTGAACAGCCGGATCATCACGGAGCTGGGCTTCAGGCTGATCGTCCTGGCGACGATCGGGCTGGGCGTGGCGAGCCACGTGTGGCCGAAGAAGGTGCCGAAGCTGACGAGCGTCCTGGCCGTGGTGATGCGACGGCGGACCGCGCGGATCGCGTTCGTGCTGGCCTGGTGGTGGGTCGGCTGGCACTTCTTCGTGGGGCACTGAGCAGACGAAAGAACCTCCTTGCCGGCCCGGGGAGCCGGCAAGGAGGCCTCTTTCACGACGACGTCAGAAGCCCGCCGTCACCTTGGTGAAGTCCCAGTCGTTCTGGGCGATGCCGCTGCAGGCCGACTGCACGCCACCACCGGGACAACCACGATCCCGGTTCACCGACCAGAACGCCAGCCGGCCGAGGTGGTTCGTCTTGGCCCAGTTCGTGATCTGGGTCCAGGTCGACAGATCCGTCAGCTCCTGCTGGTCGGACAGGCCGTTCATGCCCGAGATACCGACGTGGCTGTACGCCGTGGCGTCGCTCCACCCGAACGTCGACTTCAGCTTGTCGCGCAAGCCGTTCGCCGCGTTCACCGTGCTCTGGTACATGTTCGAGCCGCCGCCGAAGTCGAACGGCATGATCGTGAACACGTCCACGTTCGCGCCGAGGGCCTTCGACTGGTCGATGAGCCGGTTGCCGTAGTAGTTCGGGCCGGTCGTCGACGTGCCGAACGTCAGGATGGTCTGCACGCCCGGGTTGTTCTGCTTGACGATCTTCAGCGCGCCCAGGATGCGGTCCTGCACGGCCTCGTTCTCGAACTCGTCGGAGTTCTCGATGTCGATGTCGATCGCCTTGAGCCCGTACGCGTTGATGACCTGCTGGTAGGCACCGGCCAGCGCGGCCGACGTCGAGCAGTTCGGGCCGAGCTTGTTGCCGCTCCAGCCGCCGAACGACGGGACGACCTGGCCGCCCGCCGCCTTGATCTGCGCGATCGCGTTCGCGTCGGCGCTGCCCGAAAGCGGACGGCTGCTGTCCCACGCCGGGTTGCAGCCACCGGAGGCGTTGATGAACGCCATGGTGAACCACTTGACGCCGGTCGCGTTCATCACCGTCTGCGGGTTCGGCGGGCTGCCCCAGCCCATGTACAGGTACGGCGCGCCCTTGCCACCGGTGCCCGGCGGCGGGGTGGTCGTGGGCGGGGGCGTCGTCGTAGGCGGCGGTGTCGTAGTGGGGGGTGTCCCCCCGGCCGCACACGACCCGCCGTTGAGCTTGCAGTTCGACGGCGCCGTGTACGCACCGGAGTACGCCACGTTGAAGCCGAAGCTGGCGCTCGAGCCGTTGCCGACGTTGCCGTTCCACGAGTTCTTCACCGTGACGTGCTGACCGGACGCCGTGTAGCTGCCGTCCCACAGCGACGAGATCTTCGCTCCACTCGGAAGGTCGAACTCGACGGTCCAGGTGGCGAGCGTCGAGCCCGAGCCGTTGGCGATCGTGTACTTGCCCTCGTACCCGGTGCCCCAGTCGGAGCCCTTCGAGAAGGTCGCGGACACGCCGCCCGCCGCGTTCGCCGGAGCGATCACGAACATCGCGCCGATCGTGGCGGCCGCGGCCGCCAGCCCGAGTGCGGGCAACCACCGGCGCGTCATGACAGGCCGTTCTTCATGGCGGTGATCAGCTCGCCGTTGCCGGTGTCACCGGTGAGCTCCCAGAAGAAGGCACCGCCGAGACCCTGCTGCTTGGCGTAGGACATCTTCCCGCCGATGGTGCCCGGGGTGTCGTAGCTCCACCAGTTGCTGCCGCACTTCGCGTACGCGGTGCCGGCGAACGTGCCGGTCGACGGGCAGGTGTTCTTCAGGACCTTGTAGTCCTCGATGCCCTGCTCGTACGTGCCCGGCGCGGGGCCGGTCGCCGTGCCACCCGGGGTCGACTGCGTGACGCCGGTCCAGCCGCGGCCGTAGAAGCCGATGCCCAGCAACAGCTTGCTCGACGGGACACCCTTGCTCTTCAGCTTCTGGATCGCCGCGTCGGAGTAGAAGCCCGGCGTCGGGATTCCGGTGAAGTTGGTCAGCGGCGAGTGCGGTGCCGTCGGACCCTGCGGCGCCCAGGCACCGAAGTAGTCGTAGGTCATGACGTTGAACCAGTCGAGGTACGGCGCCGCGCCGGCGTAGTCGGCGACGTCGAGCTTGCCGCCGTTGCTGCCGTCCGCCGAGATGGCCGAGGTGACCAGGAACGACGAGCCGAACTTCGAGCGCAGCGCGGACATCACGTTCTTGTACGAGTTGGCGCCGCTGGAGTCACACGAGAGCCCGCACGCGTTCGGGTACTCCCAGTCGATGTCGATGCCGTCCCAGATGTCCGCCCAGCGCGGGTCCTTCAGCAGGTTGTAGCAGGACTGCGCGAAGGCGGCCGGGTTCTGCGCGGCCTGGCCGAAGCCACCGGAGTACGTCCAGCCACCGAACGACCAGATCACCTTGAGGCCCGGGTGCATCTTCTTCAGCTTGCGCAGCTGGTTGAAGTTGCCCGCGACCGGCTGGTCCCAGGTGTCGGCGACACCGTCGACGCTACCCGCGGCGTCGTAGGTCTTCTGGTAGTCGGCGTACGGGTCGTCGTTGGCGGTGCAGGAGCCGTTCGTGACGTTGCCGAACGAGTAGTTGATGTGCGTCAGCTTGTTCGCCGAACCCGACGTCTCGATGTTCTTGACGTGGTAGTTGCGGCCGTAGACGCCCCACTGCACGAAGTAGCCGACGTTCTTCAGCCCACCCGGCGGGGGCGGCGTGGTGGTGGTGGTCGTCGTCGGCGGCGTGGTCGGGGTGGTGGGGGTGGTCGTCGGCTGGGTCGGGGTCGTCGGCGTGGTGGTCGGGGTGCCACCGCCGGCGTCGCAGGACCCGCCGTTCAGCTTGCAGTTCGCGGGCGCCGAGTAGGTGCCGGAGTAGCTGACGTTGAAACCGAAGCTGGCAGTGCTTCCGTTGCCGACGTTGCCGTTCCAGGTGTTCTTGACGGTGACGTGCTGGCCGGCGGCGGTGTAGCTGCCATCCCAGAGGGAGCCGATCTTCGCGCCGGACGGGAGGTCGAACTCGACCGTCCAGGCGGCCAGCGTCGAGCCGGAGCCGTTGTTGATCGTGTACTTGCCTTCGTAGCCGGTGCCCCAATCGGAGCCCTTGGTGAAGCTGGCGCCAACGCCGCCGGCGGCGCTCGCCGGCACGGTGACGAGACCGACCGCGATCGCGCCGACCGCGGTGAACAGACCGAGGAGGTGCCATCTCTTTCTGGACATCGCTCTCCCTTGAGCCAGGTAGGGGGACGGCGTGCCCACCTCAGGCGGGGACCCGGTGGTGTTTATGCGCCGTTTGCGAAGACGTTACGTGGTCCAGACCAATTAGGGAAGGACAACCACGGAGAGTGGTGGACACAGGGTGACCAGCTGAGACGTTGGCGTGTTCACTGGTCCAGTCCAGTTACGCAAAGCAGCCGATTCGGCGCGGCGCCACCACGGACGGCCGGTACCTCAAGGCTTCGGAGACTCTGTCGCGAAGCGGGCTTCCAACCGGAAGACGGACACAAAAGAGCCCCCTCTTGCGAGGGGGCTCCAGTGCTGTCTCAACCAGACGTGCGCCCGAAGGGATTCGAACCCCTGACCTTCTGATCCGTAGTCAGATGCTCTATCCAGCTGAGCTACGGGCGCGTGTTCAGTTGTTCTCTAACCTAGCACCCGGCGAACCGGGTACCAGCGGAGGCTCCGGGATTTGAACCCGGGAGGGGGGGTTACCCCCAACCGCATTAGCAGTGCGGCGCCATAGACCAGACTAGGCGAAGCCTCCTGGGCCCAACGACCACTGCTCAGATAGGTTACACACCCCCCGATCACCCTCCGACAGCACCCCCCTCACGCCCGGCGCAGCAGTCTGAGCAGGCGCGGAGAGCGTCCGCCGAGGCCTTCCGCCTCGAACGTCGCGATGCCGACCCGGGGCAGTTCGCGCACTCCCGGGTACACCAAGTACCGCGGCACCCAGCGCGGCTGGAACTTCGCGTTGAACTTGTACAGCGTCTCGATCTGGATCCAGCGTGAAAAGAAGTGCAGGACCTTCGCCGCCGTCTTGGCGACCGGGCCCGCGCCGATGCGCTGGCCCTGTTCCATCAACGCGCGGAACGCGGCGAAGTTCAGGGACACCTGCTCGACGCCGTGCCTCCCCGCCGCCAGGAGGAGCTCCGAAATCATCAGCTCGTTGACGCCGTTGTCGGCCGTGCGGTCGCGGCGCATCACGTCCAGCGACAACCCCTTCGCGCCCCACGGCACGAACTGGAGCACGCCCCGCACGCGCCCGCCCTGCTCGGCCGTCACCAGCACCGAACCCGCGTCGCCCATGCGGCCCAGCGCCATCGAAAAGCCGCGCTCGGTGTCCGTACCGCGCCAGTTCGCCGCCAGCGTCACCAGCTCGGCCAGCTCGCCTTCGCGCAGGTTCTCGGCCCGGCGCACCAGCACCTTGTAGCCCGCTCGCTTCGTGCGGGCCGCGGCCTGGCGGACGCCGCGCATGACGCGTCCGTCCAAGGTGAACCCTTCGGCGTCGACGACCGCTTCGTCGCCGATCTCCAGCACCTCCAGACCGAACCGGGCCCAGACCGTCGCGCCGAGCTCCGAGACGCCCATCGCCGCCGGCACCCAGCCGTTGCGGCGGCAGACCTCCAGGTACTCCTCGATCGCGCCCGGCCACGCCTCGTGGTCGCCCAGCGGGTCGGCCGAGCACAGCGCCACCCCGGCGATCACGCGGTACGTGACCGCGGCCTTGCCGGTCCGCGAGAACACCACGAACTTGTCCCGGCGCAGCGCGAAGTAGCCGAGGGAGTCCCGTTCACCGTGCTCGTCGAGCAGCTTGCGCAGGCGGTCCACCTCGTCGTCGGACAGCTGTGGCGCCGGCTCGGCCGAGCGCAGCAGGAAGTACGCCGAGACCAGGATCGCGGCCAGCCCGAACAGCAGGCCGACGGCCGCGGTCATGTCCTCCAGCCACATCTGGTGGAAGACGGCGGGCCCGCTGGCACCGACCAGCGCGAGCGCGGACTCCGCCAGCCGGTCCGGGAAGCTCATCGGCTCCAGCACCGCGCGCGACGCCACCGACAGCAGGATGACGTTGATCGCGAACCCGGCCAGCGCCAGCTGCAGGAACACGCGCACCGCGCGCCAGCGGCCGACCACCGGGTCCGGCTTCGCGACGAAGTAGCGCCGGCTCGCGATCAGGCCCACCAGCAGCACGACCGACACCATCCCGGCGCCGAAGACGTGCCGGAGCCCGATGTGCGACACCGTGAGCAGCACCGTCGCGCCGATCGCCAGCTGCCAGGCCCGGCGCTTGCGACGTCGCAGCCCCGCGGCCAGCAGTACGAGCAGCACGCCGGTCACCAGCGCCACGGTCGCCGCCGCGACCGTCGCCTCCTGCGGCAGCTCCAGCCACTCCGACAGGTGCCCGCGCAGGTTCCGGCGCCCGGCCGGCACCAGGACCGACACGAGCGTCATCACTCCCGCCAGCCGGGTCACCCAGGTGATCACCCCCACGGTGGTGGCTCCCGCCACCCGCCAGGTGGTCTGCGCGCGTGTCCCCGTCACCACCCGTACAACCCGTTGTGGACGATCATGCTTCCCCCATCTACCCGCCGGCGAGCTCCACGAACGGCGTCAACGCCGCCGGGTTGGCCAGCGCATCGCGGCTGACAGCCCGGTCAGGAGCCACACCGGCGAGAATCTTCTTCACCGGTACCTCACACTTCTTACCGTTCAAGGTACGAGGAATCTCCTGAACCACGACGAACCGATCGGGTACATGCCTCGGTGACAGCGCGCTACGGAGCTCCTTCTTCAGCCGAGGCTCGACGTCGCCGAGTTCGACGCCGTCCGCGAGCACGAGGAAACAGATCAGCTGCCCATCTTCGTTCCCGGCCGCCGAAGTGTCCACGACCAGGGAATCCGCGACCTCGTCGTAGCCCTCGACGACCCGGTAGAACTCCGCCGTGCCCATCCGGACGCCACCGCGGTTGAGCGTCGAGTCGCTGCGGCCGTAGATCACCGCCGACCCGCGGGTGGTGACGCGGATCCAGTCGCCGTGGCGCCACAGTCCCGGGTACATCTCGAAGTACGCCTCACGCAGGCGCGAGCCGTCCGGGTCGTTCCAGAAGAAGACCGGCATCGACGGCATCGGCTTCGTGATCACCAGCTCGCCGACCCGCTCGATGACCGCGTTGCCGGCCTCGTCGAACGCGTTGACCGCGGCGCCCAGCGCCGGGCAGGACAGCTCCCCCAGCCAGACCGGCACGTCGGGCGCCGACGCGACGAACGCCGCGCACAGGTCGGTGCCGCCGGAGACCGAGCAGATCTGCACCTTCTTCCCGACCTCGTTCACGATCCACCGGAAGCCCTCGACGCTCAGCGGCGCGCCAGTCGAGCCGAGCGCGCGCAACGCCGTCAGGTCGTAGCGCTCGGCCGGCTTGATGCCCGCCTTCAGGCAGCTCTGGATGAACGGTGCCGACGTCCCGAAGTACGTCACGCGGTGCTGCTCGGCCAGGTGCCAGAGCGCGTTCAGGTCCGGGTATCCCGGGCTGCCGTCGTAGAGCACGATCGTCGTGCCGACCAGCAGGCCGGAGATGAGGAAGTTCCACATCATCCAGCCGGTGGTGCTGAACCAGAAGAACCGGTCGCCCGGCCCGAGGCCGGTCTGCAGCGCGAGGGCCTTGAGGTGCTCCAGCGTGATGCCGCCGTGGCCGTGGACGATGCCCTTCGGCAGGCCGGTGGTGCCGGACGAGTAGAGCACCCACAGCGGGTGCGCGAACTCGACCGGCTCGAACAGCAGCGGCGCGCCCTCGTTCGCCGCGAGCAGCCCGTCCCAGTCGAGCGCGTCGTCCATCGATCCTTCGCCGACGTACTGGACGAGCACGGTCGCGGCCAGCGACGGCAGCTTCGCCTGCAGGTCGGCGACCGTCGTCCGGATGTCGAACTGACGGCCGTTGTACGCGTACGCGTTGACGGCGAAGAGCACCTTCGGCTCGATCTGCACGAAGCGGTCCGCCACCGCCCGGACACCGAAGTCCGGCGAGCACGACGACCAGATCGCCCCGATGCTCGCCGCGGCGAGGAACGCGACCAGCGTCTGCGGGCAGTTCGGGGCCAGCGCGACGACGCGGTCGCCCTTGCCGACCCCCAGCTCCAGGAACGCCGCCCGCGCGGCCGCGACCTGCGCGCGGAGCTTGCCGTACGTGAGGTGGTCCGCGAAACCGTCTTCGCGGTGGAAGATCACCGCGGTCTCGTCGTCGCCCTTGGCCGCGCCCGCGACGCCGGGGGTGAGCGCGTGCTCGGCGTAGTTCAGCGTGGCGCCGTCGAACCAGACCGCGTTCGGCATCTCGCCGGAGAGCACCTCGCCCGGCTGGTCGTGCCAGCGGACACCGAGGAAGTCCGCGACCGCCGTCCAGAAGTCCGGGCCGCGCTCGACCGAGAACTCCCAGAGCGTGCGGTAGTCGTCCACCTCGACGCCGCGTTCGGCACGCAGCCACTGGCGGAACGCCTCGATCTTGGTGTCGGCAACGTGGCTCGGCTCAGGTCGCCAGAGCACTTCGGGGGCGTCGGCGGTGTGCGTCACGTCACGACTGTAATCCCGCCTACCGCAGGTGCGCGTCGAACCAATTCAGGGTGCGCTGCCAGGCCTCGGCGGCCGCGCCGGGGTCGGCGTCGAAGCGGTGGTTCGCACCCGGGTAGTGGACGACGTTCGTGGCGACCTTCGCCGACGCCGCGGCGTCGCGCAGGCGCTCGACCTCGGCGCCGCCCGCCTCGTCGCCGGCGTCGCCGTACATGCCGAGCCACGGGCTGGTGAGCTTCCCCGCGATCTCGACCAGCGCGGGCAGTTCGGCGGCCTGCTGCCCGCCGACGCTGACGGCCGCGCCCAGCCGGCGGTGCGACGCGACGACGAGCGCCGCGGTGCCGCCGAGGTCGAAGCCCATGACGCCGAGCAGGTCGGCCTCGACGCCGCGGTCGACGAGCCAGGCGAGTGTGATGTCCGTCGCGTCGAGCAGGTCCTGCTGCGTCAGCTCCGCGTTTTCGAGGTGCGGCGTGACCGTCAGCCAGCCTTCGAGGGCGAGGCTGGCGAGCAGCAGCTTGACGCCGTCGGTGACCCCGTCCGCCTCGTGCAGCACCACCAAACCGCCGCGTAGCGCGCCTTCGGGTTCCGAGAAGGTCAGGCGCAGGGCCCTGCCGTCGGTGCGCTGGTAATCCACGGTGCTGGTCGACGTCATTGCGTCACTCAATCACTCGGAGGTGAACGGCGGGAACCCAGTTTGGCAGGTCCACGGGTCACATACCGCCTGAAGGGAGTCGCGGGGCGGCGGGCGGAAAAGATACGGTGGCCGGGTCGTCCCGTTCAATCGGAGGAGCGCCGAAGATGTCGTCCGTGTCCCCTCGTGCCGATCTCGAATCGTTGCCGAAATACATCCCCGGCCGGACGATCGAAGGCGCGATCAAGCTGGCGAGCAACGAGGTGCCCGGCGGTGCGCTGCCGAGCGTCGCGCGGGCGATCGCCGAAGCCGCCGCGGGCATCAACCGCTACCCGGACACCGGCTCGCAGGCCCTGCGCGAGCGGCTGGCGCGCGAGCTGGACGTGCCGGTGGAGCGCGTCGCCATCGGCTGCGGCTCGGTCTCCCTGTGCCAGCAGACGATCCAGGCGGTCTGCGCGCCCGGCGAAGAGGTGATCTTCGCCTGGCGCTCGTTCGAGGCGTACCCGATCGTCACGCAGGTGGCGAACGCCGTGTCCGTGAAGGTCCCGATCACCGAGGGCCAAGAGCTCGACCTCGACGCGATGCTCGCGGCGATCACCGACAAGACACGCGTGGTCTTCGTCTGCAACCCCAACAACCCGACCGGCACGGCGATCCGCCGCACCGAGCTGGAGCGCTTCCTCGACGCGGTCCCGGAGCACGTGCTGGTGGTGCTGGACGAGGCGTACAAGGAGTTCGTCACCGACCCCGAGGTGCCCGACGGCGTCGAGTACACGCGGACGCGCCCGAACGTCATGGTGCTGCGCACGTTCTCGAAGGCCTACGGCCTCGCGGGCCTGCGCGTCGGTTACGCCGTCGCGCCGGAGCCGATCGCCGACGCGCTTCGCCAGGTGTACGTCGCCTTCTCGGTGAACATGCTGGCCCAGGTCGCGGCGCTGGCGTCGCTCGACGCGGCCGACGAGCTGCTCGCGCGCTGCGACGAGATCGTCGCCGAACGCGGGCGGGTGCGGGACGCGCTGCTCGAGGCCGGCTACCGGGTGCCCGAGACGCAGGCGAACTTCGTCTGGCTGCCCTTGGGTGACCAGGCCGTGCCGTTCGCCGAGCACGCGCTGGACCGCAAGCTCGTGGTGCGCCCGTTCGCCGGCGACGGCGTGCGCGTGACCATCGGGACCCGCGAGGAGAACGACCTCTTCCTGGCCGCGGCGCGCGACTTCAGTCGCTGAACTGCTTGACCACCAGCTGGATCACGGCGGCGACGCCGATCACGACGATCACGCCGCGCAGCACCGCCGGCGGCAGCTTCCGGCCGATCTTCGCGCCGAGGAAGCCGCCGGCGGTCGACCCGACGGCCAGCCAGAGCACCACGGGCCAGCTGATCGGCGCGACGAAGGCGTAGATCACCCCGGCGACGACGTTGACCACGGCGGCGAGGACGTTCTTGACGCCGTTGAGCTTCTGCAGCGGTTCGGACAGCAGCATCCCCATGACGGCCATCAGCATCACGCCCTGCGCGGCGGTGAAGTACCCGCCGTAGATGCCGATGAGGAAGATGAAGAACATCAGCAGCGGGCCGGCTTTGTGCTCGGCGCCGTTCTCTTCGCGCCGCTTCGCGACCCACTTGGAGACGCGCGGCTGCACGATCACGAGGATCACGGCCAGCCCGACGAGCACGGGGACAACGGCTTCGAAGGCGTCCTTCGGCAGCGACAGCAGCAGGATAGTGCCACCGATGGCGCCGAGGAACGACGCGACGGCGAACTTCGCGACCTGCGGCCAGTAGCCGGCCAGCTCGTGCCGGTAGCCCCAGGCACCGCTGAGGGTCCCGGGCGCGAGACCGATGGCGTTGGACGTCGTCGCCGTCACCGGCGGATACCCCAGCGCGACCAGGACGGGGAAGGTCACCAGCGTCCCCGACCCGACGACGGCGTTGATGGTGCCCGCCCAGATCCCGGCGACCACGATGATCGCCGCGTGCCACCACGTCATGAAGCATTCACGTGCGGAGCCTAAGCATCGTGAGCCTGTCCCGCGACGCAGATGTGGCCGGTCGGACACTCACCGCGGCGTGAAGACGCAGAATTCGTTGCCTTCCGGGTCCGCCATCACCTCCCATTCGATGTCGTCATCGCGTTCGCGGACCAGCGTCGCGCCCAGTTCGAGCAACTCGGCGGGGTCGCCGAAGACGTCCAGGTGCAGGCGGTTCTTGACCGTCTTCTGCTCCGGGACCGGGTTGAGCCAGATCAGCGGTCCCTTGCCGGCCGGGTCGACGATCGGGACGGGCCAGTCGTCCGGGCGTTCGTCGCCGGTCAAGGAGTCGCGGCGGACGTAACCCATGGCGCGGCACCACCAGTCCGCCAGAGCCTGGTGGTCGGTCGCGTCGAGGGCGAGGTCCTTGAACTGCGCGGTCATTTCGATCCTTCCGGTACGTGAGCGGGGACGACGTCGGACACCACGCGCCAGCCGAGCGCGCGGTACAGCCCGCGCCCGGCCGTCGAAGCCAGCAGGACGCTCGAGTGCGCCCCGGCCGCGACGCCCAGGCGGTGCATCACCACCCGGCCGAGGCCGCGGCGCCGGTGCTCGGGCTCCGTGACGATCCGGTCGAACACCGCCACCCCCGATGCCACCGCGACCCGGCCGCGCGCGGCCGGCGCGCCCTCGGCCGTCACCGATGCCTCCCACACCGGGCCCTCGCCGGTCACCGTCACCGAGTACGGCGCCGGGACCTCGGCCGGCGGGAAGCCGCCGTCGAAGGTCATCAAGTACTCCGTCTCCCCCGCCTCCCATTCCGTGGTCAGGCCCGCGAGGGCCGAGGCCCGCGAGCCGCACGTCTTCAGCCACGTGCCCGGCGCCGCCACCGTCCGCGCCCGCGTGGCCACCGTCGACGGCGACCGCAGCAGGTAGCGGACGCGGTGGCCGGGCAGGCCGACGTCGACGCGGAGGCCGTCCGGCTCCACGACCGGCGGTGGTACCGCCCGCGACACCGCCCAGCCCCGCACCCATGCCCCCAGGATGTCCATGTCCGCGATCATGACAGTCACCACCGACAGTTTCCGGAGCTGAGAGGATGGCGGTGTGGACACCGAGCAGGTCTGGAGCGCGACCGTCGACCGGTTGCGGTCGATGATCGACTCCGGGAAGCTGCCGCCGGGCTCCCGGCTGCCCGCCGAACGTGTCCTGTGCGAGGACCTCGGCATCAGCCGCGGGTCGTTGCGGCAGGCGCTGCGCGTGCTCGACTCCATCGGCTACGTCCGGATCCGCGCCGGGTCCGGCACCTACGTCCGTGAGCAGCAGGAACAGCCGCTGCGCACCTGGTTCACCGAGCACGACCAGCTCGTCGAGAAGCTCTTCGACCTGCGCGCGACCGTCGAACCGACCCTCGCCGAACGGCTGGCCCGGCAAGCCACCGCGAAGACGGTGAGCCGGCTCGAGGACAACGTCGCCGAGATGGCGCAGGCCGCCGAGGACGGCGACATGCTGCACGTCATCGCCGCCGACGCCGAGTTCCACCGGGTGATCGCGCAGAACGCCGGCAACGACGACGTCGCCGGGCTGCTGCGGTCCGTGCTCGCCCTGGTCGGCGAGGAGCGGCGGCTGGCGCTGCGGCTGCCCGGCCAGATCCGCAAGGCCGTCGACGACCACCGCGCGATCCTCGACGCCATCCGCCGGTCCGACCCGGCCGCGGCGCGCGAGCTGACCCTCAAGCACCTGGTCGACGCCAAGACCTACGCCCACGACTTCGCCGCGGAGGAGCGCTGATGGAGAAGGTGCACTTCACCGAAGAAAAGGCCACCATGCTGGCCACTCTTTACGGCCGCGCGCTCGACAGCCGCGAGCCCGACCCGGTGCTCGGTGACCACGCCGCCGACGAAGCCGTCCGGCAGATCGACTACGACTTCGGCAAGCTCGGCATCAACCGCGACGGCGCCGTGTCGGTCGTCCTGCGGGCCAAGCCGATCGACGAATGGGCCGGCGAGTACCTCGAGAAGCACCCGGACGCGATCGTGCTGCACCTCGGCTGCGGCATGGACACGCGCTTCCAGCGGCTCGCCCCGCCGGAGACGGTCGACTGGTACGACGTCGACTACCCCGAGGTCGTCGAGCTGCGCGAGAAGCTCTACGCGGCCGCGCCGAACCACACGAACATCGGCACGTCGGTGACGGACTTCGGGTGGCTCGACCAGGTGCCGTCGGACCGTCCGGCGCTGATCGTCGCCGAAGGGCTGACGATGTACCTGACGCCGGAGTCCGGCCACGAGCTCATCCGGCGGCTGGTCGCGAAGTTCCCCTCCGGCGAGCTGATCTGCGACGTCTTCAACCGGCTCGGCATCAAGGCGCAGAAGCTCAACACCCCGGTCCGGCGCACGAAGGCGACCCTGCACTGGGGCGTCGACGATCCCCGCGAGCTGGAGCGCGACGGCCTCACGCTGGTGTCCTCTTTGGACGCCGGGCACTGGGCGACGCCGGACGTCCTGGCCCGTCTCCGGCCGTTCACCCGGTTCCAGCTGCGCATGACGAAGTACTTCCCGGCGCTGGCGAAGATGGCGAACATCGTGCGGTACCGCTTCTGACGCGACGCCGGCCGTACGATCAAGGCCGTGCGCAAGATCGCCGTGAGCAACTTCCGGGTGGTGTTGCGCACCAGCCTGGGCTTCGCCGGGCTCGGCCTCGGCTCCAGCGTCGCCGGCTCCGGCGTCGTCGCGCTGCTCCTGCTGCTGCAGGGCCTGCCCGGCGACGTCGGTGACCGCGGCTGGATCCTCGGCCTGACCGCGGCCGGGATCGTCGCCGTCTCGCTGCTCGCCGGGACACTGTGGACGGCGTGGCTGCAGCGCCGCACCGCGATCTGGTTCGTGCTCGGCCGCCCGCCGTCGGAAAGCGAAGCGAAGCGCGCGCTGCGGCTGCCGGTCGACATGGCCGTGGTCAGCGGCACGCTCTGGCTGATCGGCACCCTCGTCCTCAGCGTGCTGGCCGGCGTGCTCGGCTCCGGCGAGGACGCCGTCGGCATGGCCACGGTCATCGGGCTCGGCGGCCTCACCACCGTCGGGCTCACCTACCTCGCCGCCGAGTGGGTGGCGCGGCCGGTGATGACGATCGCGCTGGAGGTCCTGCCGCCGAGCGGGTCGCTGCCGGTCACCGTGCTGACCCGGCTGATCGTCACCTGGGCGCTGGCCAGCGGCGTCCCGTTCGTCGGCGTCCTGCTCGTCGCGACCCCGCCGGACCTCGGCTCGGGCAACCACACCGCCAGCCTGATCATGCTGTCGGTGATCGGGCTCGGCGTCGGCGCGATCGGCACCGCCCTGCTGGCCAGGGCCGTCGCGGCGCCGCTGCACCGGCTGCGCGTCGCCCTCGACCGGATCGCGCGCGGCGACAACGAGGTTACGGTCGACGTCGACGACTCCAGCGAGATCGGCCTGCTCCAGACGTCGGTGAACCAGCTCGCCGCCGGCCTGCGCGAGCAGGCGCGGATGCGGGACCTCTTCGGCCGGCACGTCGGCGCCGACGTCGCCCGGCACGCGCTGGAGTACGGCGCGTCGCTGTCCGGGGACGTCCGCGAGGTCACGGCGTTGTTCGTCGACGTCGTCGACTCGACCGCGCTCGCCTACCGCACGCCGCCGGAGGAGCTCGTCGAGAAGCTGAACCGGCTGTTCGCCGCGGTCGTCTCCGCGGTCGGCGCGCGCGGCGGGCTGGTCAACAAGTTCCAGGGCGACGCCGCGTTGTGCATCTTCGGCGCCCCGACGCGGCTCGCGGACGCGCCGACGGCCGCGCTGGCCGCCGCCCGCGCGATCCGGGACGCGGTGTGCGCGAACGGCGAGCTCGACCTCGGCATCGGCGTCTCGAGCGGGCCGGTGTTCGCCGGGCAGCTCGGCAGCAGCAGCCGGCTCGAGTACACCGTCATCGGCGACGCGGTCAACGAGGCCGCGCGGCTGACCGAGCTGGCCAAGGCGGTGCCGTCACGGATCCTCGCCAGCGACGCCGTCGTCTCGGCGGCGCTGCCGAGCGAAGGCGCGTACTGGGAGAAGCACGGTGAGCTGGCGCTACGCGGCCGTCAGGAGCCGACGCCGACTTGGACGGCCGGCCCGGAACCTCAGGACAGCTGACCCAGATCCGGCCAGCGCAGCACCGTCGAGCCCCAGGTCAGGCCCGCGCCGAACGCGCTGAGCAGCACTTTGTGCCCGGGGACGAGCGTCCCGTCGGCCCGCGCGTCGGCCAAGGCCAGCGGGATGGACGCGGCGCTGGTGTTGCCGACGCGGTCGATGTTCGCGACGACGGCGTCGGCCGGCATGCCGAGCTGCTTCGCCGTCGACTGGAGGATCCGGATGTTCGCCTGGTGGCCGACGAAGCGGTCGACGTCGCCGACCATCCAGCCCGCGCGCTCCAGCACGGTCCGCGACGACTCCGCCATCCGCGCGCAGGCGTGCCGGAACACCGCGGTGCCCTGCATCGCGAGGAAGCGGTCGCTCGGCTGGTCGGACAGCCGCCGCCGCGCGCCGCCGGCTTCGACCCACAGCAGGTCGGCGAGGTCGCCCTCGCTGTGCAGGTCGAACGGCCCGAGCGCGCCGTCTTCGTCGGGCTCCCCCGCCCGCAGCAGGACCGCGCCCGCGCCGTCGCCGAAGATCGGGACGGTCGTGCGGTCGTCGGGGTCGATGAGCGTGGTGAAGGTGTCGGCGCCGATCACGAGCACGCGCTCGGCGATGCCGCCCGCGATGAACCCCGCGGCCGTGGCCAGCGCGTAGACGAACCCGCTGCAGACGGCGTTGACGTCGAACGCCGCGGCCGTGCCGAGCCCGAGCCGGGCGGCGACCTGCGGCGCGCTGGCCGGGCAGGGCTGGTCGGGGGTCGACGTGGCGAGGACGACGACGTCGGCCGAGCCGCCCGCGAGGGCTTCCCGGCCCGCGCCGACCGCGAGATCCACAGTGGACTCGTCCGGCCCGGCGACGCGGCGCTCCCGGATGCCGGTGCGGGTCCGGATCCACTCGTCCGTGGTGTCGAGCCGGGCGGCGATCTCGTCGTTGCCCAGGACTGTCGTCGGCAAGCACGACCCGATTCCGGTCAGCACGGCGGCAGGTGCGGGCACGGCGGAGCCTCCCCACGCCGGCGGGTTGGCGGAGCGACCGGCTGGTCTTCCACTTCTATGGGCTACCCCCTGGTAGACCCGTGAGTTGTGTTCCAGGTCACTGAAAAAGTTGTTTCACTTTCCCCTCGGACGGAGTAGTGAGCGACGTCACGCAAGAGTGAGCGCGGAGCGAACGCCGGGCAAATCGTCGGGGGTCCCGGCTAGCCTGCTGGAGTGCAGACTCCCGACCTCGACCAGCTGGACATCGCCATCCTCGCCTGCCTCCAAGAGGACGCCCGCACCATCGCCGAGACGATCGGGGCGAAGGTCGGGCTCTCGGCCGCGGCGGTGCAACGGCGGATCAAGCGGCTGCGCGAAGCGGGGGTCATCGAGCGCGAGGTCGCGGTGCTGTCGCCGGCGGCGCTCGGGCTGAGCATGACGTTCGTGGTCATGGTCGAGATGGAGCGGGAGAACCTGGCGGTCCTGGACGCGTTCCGCCGCCAGATCCTCGCCGACGACTGCGTCCAGCAGTGCTACTACGTCACCGGCAACGCGGACTTCGTGCTGGTCGTGACGTGCCCGGACATGGCGGGCTTCGAGGCGTTCACCCGGCGGATGTTCTTCGACAACCCGAACGTCCGGCACTTCACGACGAGCGTGGCGATGGACCGGGTGAAGGTCGGGCTCAGCCTGCCGCTCGGGCCGTAGGCCTGGCGATATTCTGGAGCGCTGTCCACCTGGGGGATGCATGCTTCGGAACCGCCGGATCTTTCTCGTCGCGACCTTGATCGACGCGCTCGGCAGCGGGCTGTGGGTGCCGTTCGCACTGCTGTTCCTCGTCCACGGCCAGGGCATGGGCCTGCTCGACGCTGGGACGTCGCTGAGCACCGGGGCGCTGCTCGCGCTCGTCACCGGGCCGGCCACCGGGGCCGCCATGGACCGGTTCGGGCCGCGGGCGCTGCTCATCGCCGGGAACCTCGTGCGGCTCGTGGCCTTCTGCGCGTACCCACTGGTCCACACCAGCTGGCAGGTGATCGTGGTTTCGGTGGTAGCCGGCTTCGGCGACCGGCTGTTCTGGACGTGCAACGCGCCGATGGTCGCCCGGCTCACGTCCGGGAGCGAGACGGACCGCATGCTGGCGACGCAGACCGTCGGACGCTTCGCCGGCGCGGGGATCGGAGCGGCGGCGACCGCGGTCCTGCCGACGATCACGAGCCAGGCGGCGTTCCACGCGCTCGCGTACGTGAACGCGGCGAGCTTCGCGGTGGCGGCGGTCCTGATCCGGCTGCTCCCGCGCGCCGAAGCCCGCACGCGGACGACGTCCGGGAGCTGGCGGGCCGTGCTCGGGGATCGGCCCTTCACCGGGTTCTGCGTCACCCACACGGCTTTCACGCTCGCCAGCGCGAGCAAGTTCGCCGTGCTGCCCATCGTCGTGCGCGATCTCCTGCACGGTCCACAGTGGATCGCCGGGACCGCGATCACGCTCGGCACCGTGGTCGTCGTGACCGCGCAGCGCCCGATCGTCACCCTGCTCGCCGGGCGCAGCCGGACCGCGGCGCTGATCGGCGCCGCGACGCTGTTCGCGGTTTCCTTCGCCCTGCTGATCCCGTTGGAAATGGTCCCCCTGCACGTCGCCGCCGGGCTGATCCTCGTGACGAGCCTCGGGTTCTCCGTCGCGGAGGCGATGTTCGGCCCCACCGGCACCGCGACGGCCGCCGCGGCCGCGCCGCCCGGCGCCGAAGGCCGGGCCAGCTCGATCTTCCAGCTCTCCTGGGGCCTGCCCGTCGCGCTCGCCCCCGGCCTGCTGGCCGTCCTGCTCAGCGTCAGCAACGCGCTGACGTGGTCGGTACTGGCCCTGACCTGCACGGCGGCGATCCCGGCGCTGCTCGTGCTGCGGAAGAAGCTCCCCGGAGCCCTGCGCGAACCGTCACCGGCAGTCGCGGGCTGAACGCAAGGGGTATGTGCCGGACGTTACACCACAATGGACGGATGCAACCGATCAAGTGAACGTGAGAGTTTCTCCGTCATGACCGCAAGGCCTGGTCATCTCCTCCTCGAACAGTTCGCGCCGCGCGAACCACCCGGACTCCAGGAGGGGCCATGCAGACCGACGCCGTTCACCAGAGCCAGTTCGTGGTGCTGAACGAGAGCACCACGCCCGTCCTGTCCCGCCTCTCGTTCCACGCCGACGAGCCGTTCGCGGTCACCGTGGCGTTCCGGACCGAGCGCGGCCGGTGGATCGAATGGACCTTCGCGCGTGACCTCCTGGTGGCCGGCCTCGACGAGCCGGCCGGCCTCGGCGACGTCCGGGTCCGCCCCGACCTGTCCGAGGACGAGGACTTCCTCACCCTGGAAATCGAGTCACCGGACGGCTATGCGTCGTTCGAGCTGGAGACCGAAGACATCCGGACGTTCCTCGACGCGTCCTACGAGCTGGTGCCGCTCGGCGAAGAGAGCGCGCACTTCGACGTCGACGGGCTGATCGAGGAGATCAGCAACGTCTGACCCCTGAACCTCCCAATCCCGCGGCGAGGACAAGGGCGGGTTTCGAGTGCGCTGGAGGCACTCGAAACCCGCCCTTTCGCTGTTTCTCAGGAGCGGTCAGCTGGTCTTCAGTGTGGTGCCGGTGCCCGAAAGCGCGCCGGCGATCGGGTAGAAGTAGGTCACGCTCGTGTTGCCGCCGGACAGGACGCCCTGCGCGTAGTTGCCGGCGATGAAGCCGCCGCCGGAGTCACCGGCCGCCGAGCGGACGTTGGTCGCGGTCATGCCGTTGACCGTGCCCTCGGAGTAGCGGACGCTCTGGTTTTTGGCGCCGATGGTGCCGCAGGTCCAGCCGGTGGTCGAGCCGGCCTTGCAGACCGACGAGCCGGTCGCCGCGTTCGACGACCCGCGCACCGCGGTCCCGTTGTTCATCTGCGCGACCGGGGTCCAGCTGCTGTTGGTCCGGACCGCCGCGTAGTCGACGCCGGGGAAGCGGTAGGTGATCCAGCTGCCGAGCGCCGCGCCGTTCGAACCGGTCAGCGAGCCGCCGCCGGTGAGCGCGCCGCAGTGGCCGGCGGTGACGAAGCCCGTGGTCGTCGCGAAGCCGACCGAGCAGCGTGACGAGCCACCGATGTAGTAGGCGTCCCCACCGCGGATGTTGGCGTGCAGCGTCGGCTTCGAAGCCGTCTCGAGGATCGTGACCGACGACTTGTCCACACCGGACTGGGTCAGGAAGGTGTCGGCCGCGCCGCGCTGGCCCTGCAGCACGGAAAGCGTGACGCGGTTGGTGGTGGAGTCGACGCCCCAGCCGGTGATCGCGTACGGCGCCGCGTTGTCGCGGGCGTTCAGGGTGTCCACAGTGGAGTCGAGCTGGCGGGCGCTGAACTTCACGACCTCCGCCTCGGCCCCGGCCGCCTGGATCTTGCCGACCTCGGCGGCGTTCGTGGTCTGGATGTGCGCCTTGCCCGTGGCGGCGTTGTAGGTGGCGCCGCCGAACGCGCCGCCGAGCGTCGCGCTGACGGCCTCGGTGACCTTGTTCGCGACGTCTTCGCTCTTCAGCCGCGTCAGCACCTGGTCGTGGGTCAGGCCCAGGTCGCGCTGCATGGCGGGCACGATGTCCGGGTTCAGCAGGTCCTGGCCCGACGCGGGAACGGCGAGCGTGACGAGCGCACCCGTCGTCATCACCGCGGCGGCAGCGGCACCGAAGAGTCTGGCGATCTTCATGCTTCTCCCTAGGTGGTTACGCGCGGCTCTGCACCGGCCACGCAGTGGTACTCCCCCGGGTGAGGGTCCCCGCAGTGGGCGTTACGGTGCAATCCGGGCGCCCGGCGAATGGGTATACGCATTCACCCCGGACGAATCCCCTGCTCCAAGCGGTCCCGGCCACGGGTTGTCACCCGGTCGGACAGGTCCTTAAGTAGGGTTTCCGGACACTACTTTCGGTAGCGATCACGACACCCGGAACGCGTGAACCGCGGCCGGAACGCAGTAGTCGCCCCGGTTTCGCACGCACGGTGACCCGAAACCGGCGAATCCCCCGGCAAACCGGTGACAGCGGGTAGGCGGACGTGTGATGGCGGTACTGACCACCTAGTCGGTTAATGGTTTACGGACCGAACAACGCTGCTTAGGCTCCCGCGCACACCCCGGCAGGTCGAGGAGGGCGCGTCATGTGGCTCACGGCTCCCCGCCCCACCTCGGTGTCCGTCCGGTCCGGACCCGCCCGGCTGACCGGCCGCGACACCGAGCTCGACGCCATCGTCGACGTGCTCAAGCGGCGCCCGGCCGCCGTGCTCATCGAGGGCGAGCCCGGCATGGGCCGCACCCGGCTGCTCGCGGAGATCGGGCGCCGCAAGGAGTTCGAGGGCAGCCGCGTCCTGACCGGCGCCTGCCAGCCACTGCGGGAACCGTTCCCCTACGGGCCCGTCCTGGAAGCGCTTCGCGGGGTGGGCGAGACACCGCTCGGCCCGCTGAGCCCGGTCGCCGGCGTGCTGCGGCCCTTGCTGCCGGAGCTCGCGGAAGCGCTTCCCCCGCGGCCCGAGCCCCTCGCCGACCCGGTCGCCGAACGCCACCGCGTCTTCCGCGCCGTGCGGGAGGTCCTGCGGGCGTGCGGACCCGCGCTCGTGCTGATCGACGACCTCCAGTGGGCCGACGAGGACACCCGCGACCTCATGCGGTTCCTCGCCGGCACGATGCCGCCGGAGCTGGCGGTGGTCGCCACCTACCGCTCGGCGACCGACGTCCGCCCCGGCCCGCTCGGCGCCCCCTTCCGCACCGACCCCGCGGTGCACTCCGCGCGCGTCGCGCTGGGCGCCCTCGACGTCACGGCGGTGCGCAAGCTCGCCGTCGAAATCCTCGAGCTGCCCCGCGTCACCGACGAGTTCGCGGCGAAGCTGCACGAATGCACCGCCGGGATCCCGTTCGTGGTCGAAGAAACCCTGCGGGCCCTGCGCGAAGCGGCCGAACGGCTGCCGGTCGGCGAAGTCCTCTCCGACCGGATGCTGGAGAACCTCGAAGTCCCGGTCCTGCTGCGCGAGTCCGTCACCGAACGGCTTTCCACGCTGCCCGAGCCGGCGGTGCGGCTGGCCGGCGCGGCCGCGGTGCTCGGCGTCGGTGCCGAAGCCGCCGTGCTCGGTGAGCTGGCCGGGCTCGCCGACGACACCCTCCGCACCGCGCTGCTGGCCGCGTTGTCCGGCGGTGTGCTCGGCGAGGTCGGCGACGGCAAGTACGGCTTCCGGCACCCGTTGGCGCGCAAGGCGGTCTACGACACGGTGAGCGGACCCGAGCGCGCGTTGCTGCACGCGCAGGCGATCCGCGTGCTCGCCGCGCAGCCGTCCCCGCCGCTCACGCTGCTGGCCCGGCACTCCCGCGCGGCCGGCCGCGTCGACCAGTGGCGCCACTACGCCGAAGCCGCCGCGGACGAAGCCGTCACCCGCGGCGAGACGTCCCGCGCGATCGACCTCCTGCAGTCGGTGCTGGCCGAACCCGGTCCGGCGGAGTCCGACATCGGGCGCGTCGCCGGCAAGCTGAGCCAGGTCGCGCTGCGGGGGTTCCGCCCCGACGTGATCGGCACGCTCGAGCGCGTCCTCGAAGAGGTGACGCTGCCGCCGTCGGTCCGCGGCTCGATCCGGCTGAGCCTCGGCATGCTGCAGGTCCGGACCATCGGCGGGCTCGGCCGCGGGCGGCTGGAGGTCGAGCGCGCGATCGGTGAGCTGACCGACCGGCCCGACCTCGCCGCGCGCGGGATCACGCTGCTCGCGCAGCCGATCGACGGGCTGACGCCGTTGTCGTGGCACGAATCCTGGCGCGCCCGCGCGGGCGAGGTGTACGAGCGGCTCGACGACCCCGAGCTGCGGCTCGCGCTGACCGTCGACCGCATCGCGGCCGCGTCGCACGTCGGCGACGGCTCGGCGTGGGCGGAGTTCGAGGCGCTGTCGGACACCGTGGGCACGGTCGCCGAGCGCGTCCAGCTGGCCCGGCTGTGGTGCAACCTCGCCGACGGCCAGTCGTGGGCCGGGCACCTCGACCGGTCGGAACGGCTGGTGACCGAGGGCGTCCGGCGCGCGACCGACGCGGGCGCGCTGTACGCGATCGGCCTGATCCAGGGCACCCGCGTCCGGCTCGACTGGGTGCGCGGGCGCTGGAGCGGGCTCGCCGAAGCGGCCGAGCAGCTGCGCGACAGCTATCCGGAGCTCGGCCCGATCGTCATGGAGTCGTCGCTGGTGCTCGGCGGGCTGGCGGCCGTGCGCGGGGAGTTCGCCGCCGCGCAACGGCACCTGACCGCGGCGAGCGTCCACGCGCCGGACCGCGGGCCGATCCCGGTGGTCCTTTCGGCGGCCGGGGTCCTGATCACGGTTCTGCTCGCGACCGACGACGTCGACGGCGCGTGCGCGGCGGCCGACGCGGCGGTGGCCGCGGCCGGGCGCAAGGGCGTCTGGATCTGGGCGGCGGCGCTGGTCCCGGCGGCGGCGCAGGCGTACGCGCGGGCCGGGCGCTGGCCGGAGGCCGACAGCGTGGTCGAGGCGTTCGCCCGCGGCATCGAAGACCGGGACGCCCCGGTCGCGACGGCGGCCTTGATCGCCGGCCGGGCGGTGTTGCTGGAGGCACGCGGCAAGCACCTGGCCGCGGCGACGCTGTTCGACGAAGCCGCGGCGGGCTACACGGCGTTGCCGATGCCGTACCCGGCGACGGGCATGCGCGAGCGGGCGGCGATGTGCCGGCTCGCGGCGGGCAACCGCGACGCCGTCGAGGAGCTGACGGCGGCGGCCGAGGCTTACGAGCAGCTGGGCGCGACGCGGGACGCGGGCCGGTGCCGTCACCAGCTGCGCGAGCACGGCGCGTGGGCACCGTCGCAACGCGGGCGGCGCGGGTACGGGAGCGAGCTGTCGCCACGGGAACGCGAAGTGGCGCGGATGCTGGCGGAGGGAAGGACGAACCGCGAGATCGCGGACGGGCTGTTCCTCTCGCCGCGGACGGTGGAACAGCACGTGGCGAAGGTGCTACGGAAGCTCGGCGCGCGGTCACGGACGGACGTGGCGCGCAAGCTGCCCGGCGAAGTCACCACGGCACCGGCTGGCTAGCCGAGCGGGCTCGTCCTACGTTGAGCGCGTGACAGAAGAGGCTCTTCCCGCCTGGCGCCGGCGTACCTCCGGCGAGACGCGGTGGCCCGCGATGGGCGTCGTCGTCGCCACGCTCGTCCTGCAGGTCGCCCTGCCCGCCGACATGGCGTTGCACCCGCGCTGGCTGCTGCCCGCCGTCTCCGGGCTGCTCGTCGTCGCGCTGCTGCTGGTCAACCCGGGCCGGATGTCGCACTTCAGCGCCGTCGAACGGGTCATCTCGCTGCTGCTCGTGGCCGCCGTGACCACGGTGAACGGCGCGTCCGCGGTGCAGCTGGTCTACGGCATCGCGACCGGCACGATCGGCGACCGCCCCGGGGCCGTGCTCGTCACCGGCGGGATCGTCTACTGGACGAACATCGTCGCCTTCTCCCTCTGGTACTGGGAGTTCGACCGTGGCGGCCCAGGCCGGCGGGCTGCAGGCCGGGCCGAGTTCCCCGACCTGCAGTTCCCGCAGATGGCCGACCCGGACCTGGCGCACCGGGACTGGGAACCGTCCTACCTGGACTACCTCTACTTCTCGTTCACGAACGCGGCCGCCTTCAGCCCCACCGACGTCATGCCCCTGCGGATCTGGGCGAAGATGACGATGATGCTGCAGGCCGCCATCTCGCTCGTCCTGGCGGTCATGGTGGTCTCGTGGGCCATCAACAACCTCAAGTAGGTCAGTGCCGCGAGATCGTGAAGCTCTGGCCGTCCGAGCCGATCGCGCCCGGGATCCAGGTGTTCGTGCCGCGGTCGTCGGCGTTCAGCGCGGACGGGCTGGTCGAGGCCAGGTTCGTCCCGTTGAACTTGACGCCGGTGAACTTGATGCCGCCGGAGATCGTCGGGTAGGAGTCGGTCGGCGACTCGATGATCGCCTCCGCCGACGCGTGCTTCGACGTCAGCGACTTCGTGGTGGTCTTCGTCCAGCCCTTGGTCGTGTCGGACAGGTCGAGCCGGTAGGTGTTGGTGGCCGTGCGGGTCACGGTCGCGGTGATGTGGTCGCCCGCGCCGACCGACACGTTGTAGTACACCGGCGCGGCCGGGTACATCTCGTACCAGGCGGAGTACACCGGACGTCCGCTCGAGCAGTCCGTCTCGACGCCGGTCTGTTCCACTGTGGACGATCCGTCGCCGTCGATGCCGACCCACGGCGCGAAGAGGTCGTTGCTCGACCGGCACGTCACGGTCGGCTCGGTCCAGCTCGCCGTCGCCGTGGTGAAGCTGCCGAAGCTGACGTATCCGCCCCAGTTGCCGCCGGAGAACTGGTGCCCGTGGAAGTGCGAGCCGTACTCGACCGCCGCATGGGCGGTACCCGAGACAGCCAAGCCTGCGGCCGCCGCGGCAACCGCCGTGAGGACGCGGGCAGCGCGCGACGAAAGGATTCTGGACATGCGGGGACTCCGTTCACCGATGGGGACCGGGAAAGCCGTGTCCTCAAGTGTTGGAGTCTCACCAAAAAGAAGGTAGCTACTTTCGCATGGTCTTCCCATTGGCCGAAAGATTGTCCGAAAAGACCCGTAAAGGCCTCCGCGGGGGAAAGAGGCCTTTACGGGTCCATATCGCTCACCAACCGCCCGGTCAGGTGAGCGGGGCTCCTACTGCTGGGACCGCGCCTTCGCGGCGTCCACGAACTTCGTCGTGTACGTCTGCGACAGGTCGATCTTGTCCTTCTTCGGCTTGACGTTGCTGGACGACTCGCCCAGCACCTTCAGCACGTTCCGCGCGCCCGCCGGGTCCATCCGGCCGTCCTTCGTGAACATCGGCAGGCTGTCCTTCAGCGACTTCACGTACAGCGCCTTGTCCCCGCCGGCGAACGACGGCGGCATGACGTCGGCGACCTGTTCCGGCGTGTGCGTCGAAATCCACTTCAGGCTTTCGACGTACGCGTTGGCCAGTTTCTGCACGATGTCCGGATACCGCTTCACGATTTCGCAGCCCATGTACAGCGAGCTGGCCGGGTACAAACCACCCAAAGCGGCTTTCGTGCCCTCGACCGTGCGCATTTCGTAGAGCACCTTCGCCTGACCGGTGTTGGTCAGCTGCGCGATCGTCGGGTCGGTGGTCATCCCGGCGTCGATCGAACCCTGGTTCATCGCCGAGATGAACGTCTGCCCGGCGCCGACCTTGACCGGCGTGTAGTCCTTCGAGCTGACGCCACCGCGCGCGGCCAGCGCCTTCGTCAGGAAGTCCGTCGACGAGCCCAGCGAGGTGACGCCGAGGTTGCGGCCCTTGAAGTCCGCGCCCGACTTGATCTCGCCGGCCTTGCCGGTGGCGACCATCTCGGCCTCGCCCGGCACGTTCGCGAACTGCACGACGCTCTGGATGCACTGCTCCTTGGCCTGCAGGTCGATCGTGTGGTCGTAGAACCCGACCACCCCCTGCACCTCGCCGGCCAGCAGCGACGTCTCGGCGTTGGCGCCCGACGGCTGGTCGAAGAGCTCGACGTCGAGCCCCTGCCGCTTGTAGGCACCGATCTGCTGCGCCAGCTGGCCGGGCAGGTAGATGACCTTCGAGATGCCGCCGATCATGATCTTGATGTGCGGCTGGCCGGTGGTACCGAGAGAGATCTCCCGCGAGTCGCGGCACGCCGTGACCCCGGCCAGGGTGACCGTGAGCGCGGCCGCCACGGCTACTGCCCTCTTCAGGCGCATGTCAGACCACCCCGTGCGCGGCATCGGCGGCGGACGGCGGGCGCCAGCGCAGCAGCCTGCCCTCCAGTGAGCTGATGCCCCACTCCGCGAGCAGCGCCACCACGGTGATGATCAGCATGCCGGCGTACACGCCCGCCGTGTCGAACGTGCCCTGCGCGTTGGCGATCAGGAAGCCCATGCCGGCCTTGGCGCCGGTGTACTCGCCGACGACCGCGCCGATCAGCGCGAAGCCGAACGCGACGTGCAGCGACGACAGGATCCACGACGTCGCGCTGGGCAGCACGATCGACTTGAGGACCTGGCCACGGGTCGCGCCGAGGATGCGGGCGTTGTCGATCAGGTTGCGGTCGACCTCACGGGCACCGGTGAAGGCGTTGAAGAACACCGCGAAGAACACGAGCACGACGACGGTCGCGACCTTCGACGACAGCCCGAGCCCGAACCAGATGACGAACAGCGCGGCGAGCACGATGCGCGGCAACGCGTTGGCGGCCTTGATGAACGGCGCGAGCACCTGCGCGAGGTAGGAGCTGCGGCCGAGGATCACGCCGAACACGACCCCGGCGATGGCACCGATGACGAAGCCGATCGCGGCTTCCTCGACGGTCACCAGGATCTGGTACCAGATCGAGCCGAAGTCGGTCCCGGCGCCGAACCACTCGACCAGCCGCTCCCAGATCTTCGACGGCTTCGAGTAGAAGAACGGGTCGATCCAGTACGTCGCGGTCAGCTCCCAGCTGCCCAGCCAGACGACGACGATCGCCAGGCGCAGCAGCCAGATGTTGCGCTTGCGCTTCGAGGAGGCCTGCTTCGCGCGGGCCAGGATGTCCTGCTCGGTCTCGAGGACCGGGAGCGGCGCGGACGTCGCCGCGGGGGTCTCAAGCGACACTGGACGCTCCCTTCTCACGGGCCTTGTCGACCTCGCTGCGCAACGATTCCCAGATGTCGGCGTACAGCTTGCGGAACTCGTCGGTGAGCCGCAGCTCCTCGACCTTCCGCGGCCGCTCCAGCGGGATCTCGAAGACGTCCTTCACGGTGGCCGGCGACGTCGTCAGCACGACGACCTTGTCCGCCAGCGCGATCGCCTCGTCGAGGTCGTGCGTCACGAAGATCACCGCGGCCCCCGAACCGGACCACAGGCGCAGCAGCTCGTCCTGCATGAGCGCGCGGGTCTGCACGTCCAGCGCCGAGAACGGCTCGTCCATCAGCAGGATCTTCGGCTTGGTGACGAGCGTCTGGGCCAGCGCGACGCGCTTGCGCATGCCGCCGGAAAGCTGGTGCGGGTAGTACTTCTCGAACCCGGCGAGCCCGACTCGGGCGATCCAGTCGACGGCCTGCTCGCGGGCCTCGGCCTTCGACGCCCCGCGGAAGCGCGGGCCGGAGGCGACGTTGTCCAGCACCGACCGCCACGGCATCACGGCGTCGGTCTGGAACATGTAGCCGACACCGTCCGGGATCGACTTCACGTCTGCGCCGTTCACCCGCACGCGGCCGGCGGACGGCGGCTGCAACCCCGAGACGAGCGAAAGCGTCGTCGACTTGCCGCAGCCGGTGGGACCGACGACGGCGACGAACTCGCCGGGCTGCACGGTCATGGTCAGGTCGCGGACGGCCGTGTGCACGGAACCGGACCCGCTCGGGAACCGTTTGGTGGCTCCGGTGAGTTCGATCAGTGGGGGAACCATGGGGAGGTGACTCCTTCGTCACGTGGTGCCTGTCACGTTGGGAAGGGACGTTAAGGACGGGTGGCGGCCACGTGAAGCTTGTCGACGTTCTCCGCGCGAGCTGTGCGTTCTGAATGTTTCGCTCATTTAGCGCACGGCCGTGAGCTGGGGGTATGTTCCGAGCCATGCCAAAGTGGGCGCTCTTCCCGCGGATGCGGTTCAGCAGGCAGGTGCTGCTGCTGCAGATCGGCGTGGTCGCCCTGGTCGTCGGGATCGGGGTGGCGCTGGTCAGCGTGCTCCTGCGCAGCACCCTCACCGACCAGTACGGGCGCCGCGCGCTCGCCATCGCGAAATCCGTCGCCGCGGACCCCGTCGTCGTCCAGAACGCGGCCGCGAAGCTCCCCGCCGGCCCGCTCGAAGAGCGCGTCCTCGCCGTCACGAAGGCCAACGAAGCACTCTTCGTCGTGATCACCGACGACAAGGGCATCCGGCTCGCGCACCCGACGCGGTCCGAGATCGGCAAGCCGGTCAGCACCCCCGCGGACCGGGCCCTCGCCGGGGAGGACGAGGTCAGCGCGGTGCAGAGCGGCACGCTCGGCCTGTCCGTGCGGAGCAAGACCCCGATCTGGCAGGGGCAGCGCGTGGTCGGCGAAGTCAGCGTCGGCTTCGAAGTCGGCGACCCGACCGGCGACTTCAACCGCCTCCTGGCGATCACCCTGGTGTTCGCCGGCGGCGCGCTGCTGCTCGGCGCCGGCGCGTCCGCGCTGCTGAACCGGCGGCTGCGCCGCGTCACGCACGGCCTCGAACCGCACGAGCTCACCGAGCTGCTCTACGAACGCGAAGCCGTGCTGCACGGGATCGGCGAGGGCGTCCTTGCGGTCGACGAGACGAACCGCGTCTCGGTGCGCAACGACGAGGCCGAACGCCTCCTCGGCACCGAGCTCCCGATCGGCGCGGCGATGGCGGAGCTGGAGCTCAGCCCGCGGGTGCACAAGGCCGTCGCCGAAGGGCTGCCGGTCGACAACCTCCTCGCGGTGGCCGGAAACCGGGTGCTCGTCATCAACAGCCGGGCGGTGCGACTCGACGAGCGCGACATCGGCACCGTGCTGACCTTCCGCGACCGCACCGACCTCGACACCGTCACCCGCGAGCTCGACGGCATCCGCGCGCTGTCCGACGGCCTGCGCGCCCAGAGGCACGAGTTCGCGAACCGGCTGCACACGCTCTACGGCCTGCTCCAGCTCGGCCACCACACCGAAGCCGTCGAGTACCTGCAGACGCTCACCGACTCGTCGTCAGCCCGGCCGAGCGAGCTGGGCGACACCGTCGCCGACCCGTACCTGCAGGCGCTGCTCGTCGCGAAAACCGAGCAGGCGCAGGAAAAGGGGCTCACGCTCAAGCTCGCCGACGACACCTGGGTGCCGACGACCGTGACCGACCCGATCGCCGCGAACACCGTGATCGGCAACCTCGTCGACAACGCGCTGCACGCGGCCCGGATGGGTCCGCGGCGGCCGGCGACCGTCGAGATCAGCCTGCTCGCCGAGGACGGGACGCTGCACCTGTCCGTTGTGGACAGTGGCCCCGGCGTGCCGGAAGACCTGCGGCGGACGTTGTTCGACGAAGGCGTCTCGACGAAGATCGCGCCCGGGCACGGACTCGGCCTGGCGCTGGCCCGGCAGGCCGCCCGCGCCCGCGGCGGCGACGTCTGGCTGGCCGGTCCCGGCGACGGCGAGACGGGTGCCCTGTTCGTCGCGAAACTGCCCGGAATGCTGACGGAGGACCGATGATCCGCACGCTCATCGTCGACGACGACTTCCGCGTCGCCGGGGTGCACGCCGGGTTCGTCGAGGAGGTCGACGGCTTCGCGGTGGTCGGCACCGCGCACACCGCGGCGGAGGCCCGCGCCCGCGTCCGGGAGCTCGCGCCCGACCTGATCCTGCTCGACGTCTACCTGCCCGACGAGTCCGGCCTCGCGGTGCTCCCGGAGCTGCAGACAGACACGATCGTGCTGTCCGCGGCGACCGACAGCTCGTCCGTGGCGGCGGCGATCCGCGCCGGCGCGCTCAACTACCTGATCAAGCCGTTCACCACGCGCCAGCTAGCGGAACGCCTGACGTCGTACGCGCGCTTCCGCGGCCTGCTCGCCGAAGACCGGGCCATGGCCCAGGACGACGTCGACCGCGCGTACCGGGTGCTGCACGACCAGGACCGGACGTCCGCGCCGAAGGGCCAGTCGACGGCGACGTCCCGGCTCGTCTCGGAGCAGCTGCGCCGGGCGGGCCGCCCGCTGTCGGCCGCGGAGGTGGCCGGCGAGCTGGGCATGGCGCGGGCGACGGCCCAGCGGTACCTGACGGCGCTGGCCGAGTCGGGGACGGTCCGGATGCGCCTGCGCTACGGCGCCACCGGGCGCCCGGAACACGAATACCGCTGGTCCGGCGCCTGAATCAACGGCGGATGGTCGTCGTCTCCGCGCGGTACTGGTACTGCTGCACCATGCTTTCGGCGACGTTCACCCAGGACCGGACCGGGTCGGGGGACGACGACGGCGTCGGCTTCGGCAGGTCGACGCGCGCCTCGTCTTCCTCGGACACGGTCTTCTTCGCCTGCGGTTTCGCCTGCACCTGAACCTGTTTCGGGGCCTGCTTGGCCGGTACCGGCACGAACACGGTCGTCGGGGCCGGCGTGGCCACCGGCGCCTGCGGGGCTTGCGGCTGCGGCGCCGGTGCCTCGGCGACGGCGGGACGCGCGTCCAGCTGGGCGACGTCGTCCCGGTTCGAGGCGAACAGGCTTCCGGTGACCGTCCCGCCGGCCAGCCAGCCGACCGCGACGAGCAGCACCGCGGCGCCGCTGCCGAGCCACGTGCGGGCGCGGCGCCGGATCACCACGGACTTCGGGCGCAGGTCCTGGTCGCACACCGGCGGCCGGGTGTAGATCGGCTCGACGGCCGCCACGTCGTCGTCGGTGCGGCGGCGCCGGGGCAGGCTCGCCGCGACGATTCCCGTGCGGTCCAGCAGCTCCACCGCGGTGCGGTCGCTGGACGGACGGGTCGCACTGCGCTGTGCGGTGCGAAGCATCGGGGACCTCCGGGACGCGGGACTCGCGGACCCCAAGCATTCTGGACCATTTCGGACGGCCCTGTCAGAAACGCAACTCCATTGAGTGAAGCGTTGTGCCGGCAGACAACCCGAAAGTCGTAGTCCGAATGCTATTCGCCTTTACGACTGCTTGAGCCCCATGCGCGCGAGCATCGCGAGTGGCCGCTGGTAGGCCGAGCCGAGCACGCGCGGGATGGCGTCGATGACGTAGGCGTCCGGTCCGATGAGGATCCGCGCCGACTTCCGCTCGATCCCGCGCAGGATCGTCTGTGCCGCCTTCTCCGGTGTGGTGCGGGCGATCCGCTCGAATCCTTGCGCGGCCTTCTCCTGGTCGTCGGCGGCGCTCCGGGAGTTGCGCACGATGTTGGTCTTGATCCCGCCGGGGTGCACGCAGCTCACCCCGACCGGGCGCCGCGCGATCAGCATTTCTTCGCGCAGGGCTTCGGTGAATCCGCGGACCGCGAACTTCGCCGCGTTGTACGCGCTCTGCGTCGGCACGCCGACGAAGCCGAAGACGCTGGAAATGTTCACGACGTGCCCGTCGCCGGAAGCGATCAGGTGCGGCAGGAAAGCTTTCGTGCCGTTCACCACACCACCGAGGTTGATGCCCATCAGCCAGTCGTAGTCCTCGAACGTCATCTCTTCGACGGTCGCGCCGAGCGCCACGCCGGCGTTGTTCACGACGACGTTGACGCGGCCGAACTCCTCCGCGACCTCGTCGGCGTGGGAGAGCACGGCGGCGCGGTCGGCGACGTCGAGGACGTACGCCCGGGCGTTGTCCCCGGCCAGCTTCGCCGTTTCCTCGGCGTTCGCGGCGTTGACGTCGGAGAGGGCGACGCGCGCCCCGCGCCGGGCGAACTCGAGCGACAGCGCCCGCCCGATCCCCGAGCCCGCCCCGGTGACCACCACGACCTTGTCCGCGAACTGCTTCATCGGCTCTCCCCGTGCTACCCGGTGTTACTCGCGAGTTACGGATATTAGCGGCTGTGAGCTTGCTGTGGGTGTGCCGTTCGTGTCGGTGCGGCACCTTAAGGTGATGGGGTAGGCGTCCGGGGGCGAGTACGACGAGGAGGCGATGCGCGTGCGGCGGCCCGCCGTCCTGCTCACCCTCGCCGCGGTCCTGCTGCTCGGCGCGGCCTTCGTGGTCGTCGCGGCCCGGCAGCCGCGGTCGGCGAACGCGTCCGGCCAGGACGCCGGGGTCATCGAAGCGGCACCCGTGTCGACACCCGACCTGCCCGCGGAGTCCAGCCCGGCGGTCGGCGCGCTGTTCCTCGACGGTTCGCACTACTGCACCGCCAGCGTCGTCCACAGCGACCAGGGCGACGTGCTGCTGACCGCGGCCCACTGCATCCACGACGGCGAGGGCGGCGACTACCTCACCGGCGTCACGTTCGCGCCCGGCTACCACGACGGCGTCGCGCCGTTCGGCTTCTGGACGGTGTCCGACGAGCTCGTCGCGCCCGGCTGGAGCACGTCGTCGGACCAGGACCTCGACGTCGGCTTCGCCACCGCCCACCAGGCCGGGGCCGCGAAACCCCTGGAAAGCCTGGTCGGCGCGAACACCCTCGCGACGGGCACCGACTTCGAGCAGGCCATCACGCTCACCGGCTACCCGGACGACGCCGAGGCCCCGGCGGTCTGCCGGAACACGACCAGCCGGCAGGACACGTTCCAGCTGAAGGTGGACTGCGCGGGCTTCCCGACGGGCACCAGCGGCGGCCCGTGGGTCACCGCGCCGGACCCGAAGACCCACCTCGGCACGGTCATCGGCGTCATCGGCGGGTTCGAGTACGGCGGCGACGACCCGGACACGTCGTACTCGAGCTACTTCGACACGGACGTCCAGGCGCTGTACCGGCAGACGACCGCCCGCGCCTGAGCGGCATGATGCGGGTATGAGCGACCCCGTCGACGTACCGATCACCGGCGAGCCGATCCGGCTCGGCCAGTTCCTCAAGCTGGCCGGCCTCGCCGAAGACGGCTCCCACGCGAAGGACCTGATCGACGCGGAGGAGGTCACCGTCAACGGCGAGGTCGAGACCCGCCGCGGCCGCCAGCTGACCGGCGGCGACGTCGTAGCGGTCGGCGAGAACCGCGGCAAGGTCGTCCTGGTCCGCTAACCCACGCTGGTCAGCGGCGGGAGGCCGATCGACGCCGCCAGCGCGTCCAGCTCGCGGCGCACCGGGCCGGACAGCGGCACCCCCAGCGCCCGGCACTGCTCCAGGTGCTGGGCCTCGCGCCAGCCGGGGTAGCGGATCGGCGCACCGCCGTCCCAGCCGAGCATGCTGCCGAAGAGCGCGCTGGCCGCGCGGTAGAAGCCGTCGGCGCTGCGCAGCGTCGTCGGCGCGATCGCCAGCACCAGCAGGCCGGTGTCGTGCTCGTGGTCGGCCACGCCGGAGAGCACCCCGGCGAGGACCTCGACCAGCAGCGTCAGCCCCGCGCCTTCCGAACCGGAGCGGTCCATGTCGAAGACGAACTCGGGGTACGCGCCCCCGGGCGCGGCCATGCCCAGGGGGTTCATCGGCTGGCCGGGCTCGCCGCCGGCGGCGAGCACCAGCCCGATCATCGCGTGCGGCAGCGCCCGCGCGGCGTGGTGCCCGGCCCGGCCGAACGGCCCGATGCCGCGCAGCGAGACGAGCCCGACGCCGAAGCGGCCGGCCCGCGTCACCGCCCGGTCCATCGCGTCGCCGACCGCCCAGAGCCCCGGCGCGCGGCGGTAGTCGAGCAGCGCGGCGGCCCCGCGGTCGGCGATCATCAGCGGCTCGGCGTGCGGCACGACGTGCCCGGTCTTCACCATCGGCAGGTGGATCCGGGTCAGGTCGGCGACGCCGGTCTCGGGCGAACCGGTCAGGTCGCCGTGGCAGAGGGCTTCCGCCGCGATGCGGGCGCGTGCTTCGGGGAAGCCGTGGGCGGCGAAGACGTGTGCCACGAGGGTGACCAGCTCGTCGGCCCGCACGCGCGGCCAGGCCTGTTCCGGGATCGGGGTTTCGGGGGTCTCTTCTTCGAGGATGCCGGGTTCGGGGCGGGCGGAGCGGAAGGGACGCGGTCTGAGAGGCACTTCCCCGACACTGCCCAAACGCGGGTTCGCACGTCAACGAGGTTCGCCCGGCCCTACCCGACCGTGTGATCGAAGGCTCCGAAGAGTCGTACCCTGGGCGGCATGTGCCGAAACATCACCACCCTCAGAGGGCTTCAGCCGTCCGCGACGGGCGAGGAGATCGAGGCCGCGGCCCGCCAGTACGTGCGCAAGGTGACCGGCGTGCAGTCGCTGTCGGACGCCACGCGCGAGCCGTTCGAAGCGGCGGTCGCCGAGATCACCGAGATCACCACGCGGCTGCTGGAGCAGCTGCCCGAGCGCCGTCAGCCGCCGGCGACCATCCCGCCGTTGCGCCGTCCCGAGGTGCGGGCGCGGATCGCGGCCAAGGCCATGAAGCAGGCCTGAAACTGTCGTACCCCCTCGCTAGGCTGGCCGCATGGGCGGACAGGGTTTGGTACTGGGTGGCGGCGGGGTCGCCGGGATCGCGTGGACGACGGGGCTGCTGACCGGGCTGGCCGAGCACGGCCAGGACCTGACGGGCGCGGACCTGCTCGTCGGGACGTCGGCGGGGTCGGTGGTCGCCGCGCAGGTGACGAGCGGCAGTGAACTGGCGGAGCTGTTCGCGCGCCAGGTCGACCCGGCGCGTCAGACGCCGGAGATCCCGGCCGAAATCGACTTCGAGAAGTTCGCGGCCGACTTCGGCGGCGCGGTCACCGGATCGACGTCACCGGCCGAGGTCCGGCGCGCGGTCGGCCGGCTCGCGCTGGCGGCCGAGACGGTGTCCGAAGTGGACCGCCGCGCGGTGATCGAGGCGCGCCTGCCGGTGCACGACTGGCCGGAGCAGCGCCTGGTGATCGTGGCGGTCGACGCCGAGACGGGCGAGCCACGCCGTTTCGACCGCGCGTCCGGGGTGTCCCTGGTCGACGCGGTGGCGGCGAGCTGCGCGGTCCCGGGCATCTGGCCCCCGGTGACGATCGACGGCAGGCGCTACGTCGACGGCGGCGTCCGTTCAGCCGAGAACGCCGACTACGCGACGGGCTGCACCCGCGTGACGGTGATCGCGCCGCTGGGGGTGGATTCCCCGCTGCCGATGGAGAAGCCGCTGCTCGAGGTGCTGGACGACCTGCGCGCGGCGGGCGCGGAGGTCACGCTGGTCATCCCGGACGAGGCCTCGATCGCGGCGGTCGGCGAGAACCCGCTGGACCCGGCGACCCGCACCCCGGCGGCGGAAGCGGGACGAGCGCAGGGCGCGGCGTTGACGCTGAGCTGGAAGTAGCCCGGACGCAGGGTGCTCCCGAACCCGTCGGCTACCCTCGTGGGGCGAGGTAGCGTGTCCGAGCGGCCGAAGGAACATGTCTTGAAAACATGCGAGGGGGCAACCTCTCCGTGGGTTCGAATCCCACCGCTACCGCTCCGGGCCCCGGGCGCGCCGTAGCCGCGCCCGGGTCAGCCGTCCACCTCGGACAGGTGGCCCAGCACCCGGTCGAACGCCGCGGCGATCGTCGCTTGTTCCTCGGGGCTCAGCAGGTCGATGAGGTGCTCGCGCACCCCTTCCAGGTGGGTCGGCGCCGCCTTCGCGAGGAGAGCCAGGCCCTCGTCGGTCAGCTCGGTGATGACCCCGCGCTTGTCCTCGGGGTCGCGGGCCCGCCGGACCACGCCCGCGTCTTCGAGCCGGCCGACCTGGTGCGAAAGCCGGCTCTTCGTCGAGCCCATCAGCACGGCCAGCTCGGACATCCGCATCCGGTGCCCGGCCTGCATCTCCAGGCACACCAGCACTTCGTAGTCGGTCAGTGACACGTCGTGCTGCACGGCCAGCTCGCGGTGCAGCACCTGCCGCAGCTTCAGGGTCGCCACGATGTAGGAGCGCCACGCCGCCATCTCGGCTTCGTTCAACCAACGCACAGGCCGCTCCTCGGTCATAAGGCAGCCTAGAACGCTGATCAAGGGACCGCGCGGTCCGAGTCCGAACTGCGTGCCGGTAAAAATGCCGTCGCAACATCACCCGGAGGTGGGGTTACGAAAAGGTTGAGACTCGGCCAGAAAAGGCGCATTCTGCTTGTCTGCGGATGGTCGGCCAGGGTAGGGCGCGGCGACGATGACGTGCCGGCCCGGGCTCCCCGCCGGGAGAGGTCAGGTGGTTGCGTGACGGGTGATCCTCGCGGTTGACCGCCTGCTGTGTCCCCGCGACCGGAACGGTTCACGAACGGGCCGGGCGCGATTGAGGGTTGTTGTGGTCAGGCCGGTGCGCCCCGCGTTCAGACGCGAGGTTTGTCGGAAGTTGTGCACCGGCCGACGGCACAACAATCCTCACCGTGAACAGCACCTACGCGGGCTTCCATGCGTTCACGCATACGGCGTCGATCTGGCCTGTATCGGGTCACGACCTCGGCAGTCGTGACGACAGCGCCTGAACGCCGGCCCGGTCGCGGCCAACCGCACGACCAAAAGACACAACCTCGGTACAGAGCCTGGGTGTGGCCGCCAGCGCGACGGCCGCACCCAGGCTCGTTACCATCTCCTTCGTGAGATTCGACGACGACGCCGGCCTGGACGCCTCCGAGGTCCAGGACCTGCGCGGAAGCGGTGGTGGCGGCGGCGGGATCGGCGGCCGCGTTGCGCTCGGCGGCGGTGGACTCGGCGTCGTCGGGGTGATCATCTACTTCGTGCTCTCCCAGCTCGGTGGGGTGAGCACCGGCGGCAGCGGCCTGAGCGGCGGGCTCGGCGGCGTCGGCTCCGGCCAGGCGGTCGACAACTCGAAGCTGTCCAGCGAGTGCAAGACCGGCGCGGACGCCAACAAGAACCACGACTGCGCGATCGTCGCGGTCGTCAACTCCGTCCAGGACTACTGGACGCAGCAGTTCTCGCGCTCCGGCTCGACCTACCGGAAGGCGCCGACGAACTTCTTCAACGGCGGCGTGCGCACCGGGTGCGGCAGCGCCACCTCCGACACCGGGCCGTTCTACTGCCCGGCCGACTCCGAGGTCTACATCGACCTCTCCTTCTTCAACGAGCTGAAGACCCGCTTCGGCGCGCAGGGCGGCCTCTTCACCGAGGCGTACGTCCTCGCGCACGAGTACGGGCACCACGTGCAGAACCTGCTCGGCACGTCGAAGAAGGGCACCGGCACCGGCCCGACGTCCGGTTCGGTGCGCCTCGAGCTGCAGGCCGACTGCTACGCCGGCGTCTGGGCCAACCACGCGTCGACGACGCCGACTGAGAGCGGCAAACCGCTGATCACCGACGTCACGCAGGACGACATCGCCTCCGCGCTGGACACCGCGTCCCGCATCGGCGACGACTACATCCAGCAGAACCTCGGCGGCGGCCAGGTCGACCGTTCGAAGTTCACCCACGGCACGTCCGCGCAGCGCAAGAAGTGGTTCACCACCGGCTTCCAGACCGGCGACCCGGCCCGCTGCGACACCTTCGGCACCAACAACTTGGGCTGAGACACACAGAAAGGGGCCGTCCCGCGAGGGGACGGCCCCTTTTTGCGTGGTTACGCGGTCAGCGCGTGCGGGTCACCGGCGACGGCGCGGGCGGAGAAGTTCCGCTGCGCGCCGCGTTCGGCGGCCTTCTGCTTGGCCGTCTTGCTCTTGCCCGGCTTCACGCCGTTGACGCTCTCGGTGCTCGTCCCGTAGACGCCGACCGCCCAGGCGACCGCGTCCGCGTTGCGGTCGAGCGCGACCCGGTCGAGGTTGCCCAGGTTGTCACAGGCCTGGTGGTAGCACTTGTCGTAGGCGAGACCCGCCGTGCCGCCCCACTTCGCGGCCTGCGCGGCGGTCTTCTGGCCTTCGGCGCCGGTGAAGAGGCCGCCGGCTGGGATGCCCATCGCGATGAACTCGCCGTAGTCCGAGCGCCCGTCGAAGTCGGTGCCCTCGGTCGGGATGCCCGTCGCGTTGAGGTAGCCGGCGAGCGTCTGCTCGATCTGCGCCGAACCGTACGGACCGGGGCCCGCGCCGACGTTGTCGGAGTTGTCGCCGTCGTAGGCGAAGTACGCCGCGTTCGGCGAGCCGATCATGTCGAAGTTCATGTACAGCGCGATGTCGAGCTGCTGCTCGAAGGTCAGCGAGTCGACGTAGTAGGTCGAGCCGACGAGCCCGAACTCCTCCGCGCTCCAGAAGCCGAAGCGGACGCCGTTGTTGACCTTCGGGCTGCTCCCCAGCTGCAGCGCCGTCTCGAGCAGCGTGGCCGAGCCGGTGCCGTTGTCGTTGATGCCCGGGCCGGCCGGGACGCTGTCGAGGTGCGACCCCAGCATCACGACGTTGTCCTTGCGGCCGGTCTTGGTTTCGGCGATGACGTTGTAGCTGGTCCGCGCCTCCTGGAAGGCACGCAGCTCGAGCGTCACGCTCTGGCCGCCGAGCGTGGCCAGTTGCGCGCCCGCGGCGGCCGTGACGCCACCGGTCGGGATCCTCGCGGCGGCCGGGTCCCCCAGGGTCCCGTTCAAGGCGCCGTCGGTGTTGTTGTAGACGATCGCGCCGATCGCGCCCGCGTCCGCGGCGGTCGCCTGCTTCTGCGCGAACGAGCAGCCGCCGCGCTTGATCAGCGCGATCTTGCCGACGACGTCCGCGGTGTAGTCGGTGGCCTCGCAGCCGCTGGTGTCGTCGACCGCGACCACCGAGAGCGGCGCGGTGATGCCGCCGACCGGGGTGTTCGTCGTGTACTCCATCGCGATGACCGGCACGTCAGCGCCGCCCGCGGTCAGCTTCTCCGCGAGGGTCTCGGCGAAGGTGAACGGGAACTCCTGGCGGGTCACCTGGAAGCCGGCCGCTTCGAGCTTGGTCGCGATGTACTCGGCGGACTTCTTGTGCCCGTCGGTACTCGCCGCGCGCGTCCCGCCGTTGGCGTCGGAAATCCGCTGCAGGGCGATGAGGTGGCGGTTGATTCCGCCGACATCGACCTTCTTGACGAGCTGCTTCGCCAGCGCGGGACCGTCGGGAGCCGCTTTCGCGCCGGCCGGGGTCATACCGAGCGCGAGCGTCGTACAGGCGGCCAGCGCCACTGGGACGAGGGTTCTTCGGGTTAGTGACATGTTTGGACACTTTTGTTCCCTATGCCGGGAAGGTCAATGCGTCATTCGGCGGGAACTTCGGTCGCCGGTATACAGTCGACACATGTACGCGATCACCATCCGTGAGCCAGGTGACCCGGACGTTCTCGAGTGGGCGGAGGTCGCGGATCCGCGCCCCGGCCCCGGCGAAGTGCTGCTGGACGTCGCAGCGAGCGCGGTGAACCGGGCGGACCTCCTGCAGCGCCAGGGCCACTACCCGCCGCCGCCCGGCGCCAGCGAAACGATCGGCCTGGAGTGCTCCGGCACCATCGCCGAACTCGGCGAAGGCGTCGAAGGCTGGAACGTCGGCGACGAGGTCTGCGCGTTGCTCGCGGGCGGCGGTTACGCGGAGAAGGCCGTCGTCCCGGCCGGGCAGCTGCTGCCGGTGCCGGCCGAGATCGACCTGATCACCGCGGCCGGCCTGCCCGAGGTGGCGTGCACGGTGTGGGCGAACGTCGTGATGCACGCGAAGCTCGCCGAGGGCGAGGTGCTGCTGATCCACGGCGGCGCCGGCGGCATCGGCACGCACGCCATCCAGGTCGGCAAGGCACTGGGCGCGACGGTCGTGGTGACCGCCGGCTCGGCGGATCGGCTCGACCGCTGCCGCCAGCTCGGCGCCGACCTCGCGATCAACTACAAGGAAGAGGACTTCGTCGAGGTCGTCAAGAAGGAGACCGGCGGCGCGGACGTCATCCTCGACAACATGGGCGCGTCCTACCTGGGCCGCAACGTCGACGCCCTGAAGCAGGACGGCCGGCTGGTGATCATCGGCATGCAGGGCGGCGTCAAGGGCGAGCTGAACGTCGGCGCGCTGCTCGGGAAGCGGGCCGACGTGTTCGCCGCGGGCCTGCGCTTCCGGCCGCTGGACCAGAAGGCGGCGATCGTCGCCGACGTCCGGGAACGCCTGTGGCCGCTGGTTTCCGACGGTCTCGTCAAGCCGATCATCGGCCAGGTCGTGCCGATGGCCGAAGCCTCGTCCGCGCACCGCGCGCTCGAAGAAGGCTCGGTGTTCGGGAAGATCCTGCTGGCCGCGAAGTCCTAGCGGAGTTCTTCCAGCACGCGCACGAGCTGGTTGATCTCGAAGACGTTGGAGTAGTGGGCGAGCCCGATCCGGACGGCGCCGCCCACTTCCCCGACGCCGAGTGACGCGAAGACGCCCGCCGCGCCGTCGTCGGCGAAGGCGCACAACCCCTGCGAAGCCAAGTACTCGGCAACCTCGGGCGACTTCTTGCCGGCGACCGCGAAGGCGAGTGCGGGGATCCGGCGCATGGCGTTGCCGATGACCATGATGTGCCGCAACGACAACAGTTCCGTCGACAGCTGCGCGAGCAAGCCGGCGTGGTAGGACTTCGCCGAGCCGAGCGAGGTGACCAGCCGTTCGCGGCGCGAGCCGGACGCGGCGTCGTCGAGGCCCGCGAGGTAGTCGATCGACGCGATCAGCCCGGCCAGCAGCGGGTAGGCGTGCGGACCGAGTTCGAGCCGCGCGGCGCCGCGCGCGCCGGGGTCGAGCGAGACGGACGCGATGCGCTCGATCAGCTCGGGGTCGCGGAAGACGAGCGCCCCCACCGAAGGCCCGCCCCAGGCCTGGGCGGACACGACCATGACGTCGGCGCCGAGTGCGTTGATGTCGAGCGGCAGGAACGGCGCGGCGTAAGTGGCGTCGACGACGACCAGCGCACCGACCCGCTTGGCGAACTCGATGATCGTCGGGACGTCGGGACGGGTGCCGACGGAACCGGACGCGAGCGTGACCGCGACGGCCTTGGTGCGCGCGGACACGAGCTGCTCGTACTGCCACGCGGGCAGTTCGCAGGTCTCGATGTCGATCTCGCCCCACCGCACGACGGCACCGACGCGTTTCGCGGCGCGCTGCCACGGCGCGAGGTTGGCTTGTTCGTCGAGCCGCGACACGACGACTTCGTCGCCGATGGTCCAGCGCTCGGCGAGAGCGTCGCAGAGGCGGCGCAGCATCACCGGCGAGCTCGGCCCGAGCACGACGGCGGCCGGGTCGGCACCGACCAGGTCGGCCACGGCCCGGCGGGCCGCGGTCACGATGCTTTCCGCGCGTTGTGAGGCCGGAAACGCTCCACCCGGCCCCGACACCGGGGCGCGCATCGCCGTGGAAACGGCCGAAGCGACCTGTTCCGGGACCAGCATTCCGGCGGCGCCGTCGAAGTGAATCCAGCCGTCACCCAGCGCGGGAAAGAGCCCACGGATACGAGCGACGTCGAACGCCATGGGGACACCGTACGGACGTGCGGTTTCGCCGTGCGTCCGGGGTTGGGTGGAGAGCCACCGCGAACCCCGATAGCCGCTACGCTCGGAGACGGACGCCCCGTAGGTGTCGCGGAGCGTGTCGAACGCAAGCCAGGATGGAGCACATGACCGAGCCGAACTTCACAGCCGGTGACCCCGACCAGGAATCTTCACCCCACGTGGTGGTAGTCGGGCAGGACGGCTCGCCTCTCGAGGGTGCGGAGCACGCCGAGGCGGTGGGCGAGCTCATCGAAGAACCGGCCAAGGTGATGCGGATCGGCACGATGATCAAGCAGCTCCTGGAGGAGGTCCGCGCGGCCCCGCTGGACGACGCGTCCCGCACCCGGGTCCGCGAGATCCACCAGACGTCGGTGAAGGAGCTGGCGGCCTCGCTGGCCCCGGAGCTCCAGGACGAGCTGGAGCGCCTGGTCCGGCCGTTCACCGACGACGAGACCCCTTCGGACGCCGAGCTGCGGATCGCGCAGGCGCAGTTGGTGGGGTGGCTGGAGGGGTTGTTCAGCGGAATCCAGACGGCGTTGTTCGCCCAGCAGATGGCGGCGCGGGTCCAGCTCGAGCAGATGCGGCGCGGGTTGCCGGCTGGGCCTTCGGCGGCGGCCGGGGGTCATGAGCCGCATGGGCCGGGGATCTCGGGGACGGGTCAGTACCTCTGACGGGTGATCCGGGGTTGTCCACAGACCGGAGGGGATGTGGACAACCCCTGTGGATAACTCGCTTTGCCGCGAGGTTTGTCCGCGGCCGCCGATAGACTTGCCAAGGGGACGCCCCCAGGGAAGGGCGGGGGCCGCTGTCCCGGCCCCCTGGCCCTCAAGCCCGCAGCCCGCGACGCGTTCAGCATCGTCGGCGGCCCGCCCGGGTTGACGTTGGCGACGAGGCCTTGGCTGCGCTGGGGGAGGCTGGTCGGGGTCGACGACGACCTGGCCAGCGAGGCCAACCCGCATCCGGGGACTGCTCGCCGGCATCTGCCCAGCCCTCGAACACGCCATCGGCCAGAACCAGCGACCCCGGCTGCCCTGGAACTCCTGCCACCTGGCGGCGAGCCGGCCGGGATCGCCAAAGTCCACGCATGGGCGAGCAGACCGTCATCGTCCTCGGGACCGCGGCCGCCGACACGGCTCGCGGGCAGCCTCAAAACCGCGCCGCTGCAACGCGAAGGAAGGACGGGGGTCGGCCCCCTGGCCCTCAGGCCCGCAGCCCGCTGAAGAACGTGCGGATGTCGCCGATCAGGGCGTCCGGTTCCTCCAACGCCGGGAAGTGGCCGCCGCGAGGGAACTCCGTCCAGCGCACGATCTTGTCCGTTCGCTCCGCCAGCTCCCGGATCGGGAGGCCGATGTCGTCCGGGAAGACCGCTACGCCCGTCGGGACCGTGTTCGAGGCCGGCGGGGCTCCCCAGCCTCCCGTCAGGGCCGCGTACAGCCGCGCCGATGAGTTGGCCGTCTCCGTGAACCAGTAGATCGACACGTCCGCCAGCAGGTCGTCGCGGTCGATCAGGTCCTCTGTCGTGTTCGAGAACGAGCGGAACTTCTCCGCGATCCAGGCCAGCTGGCCGGCGGGGGAATCGTGCAGGCCGTACGCAAGCGTTTGCGGCTTGGTCGCCTGGATGATCGCGTAGCCCGTTCCGGATGCCGAGAACGCCTGGCCCTTCTCCAACGACCGGCGGCCGAGCTCCTGGTCCGGCAGGCCGGCGAGGTCCGCCGGTGTCCGCGCCACCGCCGATGCCAGCATCGTCACGTGGATCCCCAGCAGCCGCTCCGGGAACTGGGTCGCCAGCTCGCGCGAGATGATCGCGCCCCAGTCGCCGCCGTGGGCTCCGAAGCGCTCGTACCCGAGCTGGGTCATCAATGAGGCGAACGCGCGCGCCACGCGGTCCGGGCCCCAGTCGGACGTCGGGGTCGGGCCCGAGAAGCCGTAGCCCGGGATCGACGGGACCACCACCGTCAACGCCGAAGCCGGGTCACCTCCATACGCGCGCGGGTCGGTCAGCGGGCCGATGACGTCCAGGAACTCGACGATCGAGCCCGGCCAGCCGTGCGTCAGCAGCACCGGCGTCGCGGCCGGCTCCGGGGAAACCACGTGCAGGAAGTGCACCTTCGTGCCGTCGATCGTCGTCGTGAACTGGGGGAAGGCGTTGATGCGCTCCTCCTGCGCCCGCCAGTCGAAGCCCGTCCGCCAGTACTCGGCCAGCTCGCGCACGTAGTCGACCGGCGCCCCGAGCCGCCAGCCGGTGTCGGCGGGCTGGTCGGGCCAGCGCGTGTTCGCCAGGCGCGCGCGGAGGTCGTCGAGAGCTGCCTGCGGGATGTCGATGCGGAACGGGGTGATCGTCATGCTTCAACGATAGGAGGGATCGCGGACAGATCCGGTCCTCGATTCGAGGCGATCCAGCACCCGATCCACGCCGAGACCATCCACTGTGGACGACGCCGTCGCCGACAACCGCTGCCGGAGCGCCGGGTCGGACAGCAGTGAACGCAGGACTTCCGTCACCGAAGGCAGCCGGTCGGCCAGGGAGTCCGCGTGGCCGAGCCCGGCCGCCAAGCCGAGCTCCAGAGCGGCCCGGTAGCCCGCTTCCTGGTTGTCCACCAGCTGCACCGCCGCCGTCGGGACGCCGAGGCAGCACAGCTCCACGAACGTCACCCCGGACGCGCTCACCGCGACGTCGGTCGTCGCGAACAGCTCCAGCAGCGCGGGACTCGGCGCCGCGAAACGGATCGACTGGCCCGGCAGCAGGTCGGGCAACGAGTGTTCGCCGCGCACCAGCACGTCCGCCACGAACGGCAGTTCGGTGTCGCGAAGCGCGCGAAGCAGCAACCCGACCGTCGGCGCCCATTGGGCGGCGCCACCCAAGGCCACGGTGACGTGCGGCGGCGGTTCGGAAGGCACCCGGCGCGTGGACCGCACGACGTCCCGAAGCGGTGCGTACGCGATCCCCCGCAGCAGGACGTCCGAGCCGTCGTCAGGCCGGGGAGCGGGTGCGAAGCCCGAGTCCACGACGATGTCCGCGGGCCGGCGCCCGAAGACGTCGTCCTCGATCGAGACGAGCAGGGCGCCCGCCGCGTTGACCTCTTTCCGCAGGTCACCGAGGCGGTAGTGGTCGACGAGCACCGCGTCGAACCCGGCCGGGTCGAAGGGCACGCGCTCGACGCCCAGCTCGTCGAAGCGCGCGGCGAGCCACTCCGCGTTCTCGACCTGACCCGAAAACGCCACCTTCCAGCCCCGCGCCACCGCACGCTCGGCGTAGGCGACCGCCCGCGAGACGTGCCCGGCGCCGATCGATGCCGACGAGTCCGCGCGCAGGAGCAGCCTCACGAACCGACCTTCTTCTGCTCGACGTCCGCGTTCAGCGCCACCAGGTCCGGCCGCGACCGCAGCAGCGCGACCACCGCCCGCCAGTCGCCGACGCCGTCGCCCAGCTCGGCCACGACCGCCGACAGCAGCTCCCAGTCCTCGACGGTGTCGAGCGTCACGCGCAGGTCTTCGGCCGCCGGGCTCACCACGATCCCGGTGCACGAGTAGCGCGCCGGCTGCGAGTAGATGCCCGAGGTCACGTGCTCGCGGTCCGCGCCGGTGGCGGACGAAACCTGCTCGACGAGCACCGCGGCCCGCACCAGCTCGGCGTCGAAGCCGCGCGGCAGCGTCCGGACCAGCGTCGTGCTCACGTAGTCCAGCGACGGCTGGGCCCGCCACACCGCCGCGAGCTGGCCGATCAGCGCCGGGTCCAGCAGCGGGCAGTCGGCGGTGAGCCTGATCACGGCGTCGGCGGGGTGCTCGCGCAGTGCCACGCCGAAGCGGTCGAGGACGTCGTCGAGCGGGCCCCGGACCACCTCGGCGCCGCAGCGGGCGGCTTCAAAAGCGACCTCGTCGTCCGAAGCGTCCGAAGACGTCGCGACGACCACCTGGTCGACGCCGGGTGCGGCCGCCGCGGCCCGGACGACCCAGCCCAGCACGCTGCGGCCGCCGAGCGGGCGCAGCACCTTGCCGGGGAGCCTGGTCGACGACGACCGGGCCTGGATGACGGCGTTGACCACGGGTGCTGCACGCATGGGTGACATGATGGCCGACGGCCACAGTCACCGAAACGCGGAGGTCAACGATGTCCGAGCTGGATGGCTCCAGCATCCTGCTCACCGGCGGGACCGGTTCCTTCGGCAAGGCGTTCATCGCGCACGCGCTCGCCGAACTGAACCCGAGCCGGCTGGTCGTGCTCTCCCGCGACGAGCTGAAGCAGTACGAAGCCCGGCAGTTGTTCAACGACGACCCGCGCCTGCGCTGGTTCATCGGCGACATCCGCGACCGGCGCCGGCTCGAGCGCGCCATGCACGGCGTCGACTACGTCGTGCACGCCGCCGCGCTCAAGCAGGTCGACACCGGTGAGTACAACCCGTTCGAATTCGTCCAGACCAACGTCATGGGCTCGCAGAACGTGATCGAGGCCGCGATCGACACCGGCGTCAAGAAGGTCGTCGCGCTGTCGACCGACAAGGCGTCCAGCCCGATCAACCTCTACGGCGCCACCAAGCTGTGCGCCGACCGGATGTTCATCAGCGGCAACCACTACGCGGCCGCGCACGTGACGCGCTTCTCCGTGGTCCGCTACGGCAACGTGATGGGTTCGCGCGGCAGCGTCATCCCGTTCTTCCGCAAGCTGGCCGAGCAGGGCGAGTCGCTGCCGATCACGCACAAGGACATGACCCGCTTCTGGATCACGCTCCCCCAGGCCGTGCGGTTCGTCGTCGACTCGTTCGACCAGATGCACGGCGGCGAGCTGTACGTGCCGCGGATCCCGAGCATGCGGCTGGTCGACCTGGCCCAGGCGATCGCGCCGGGCAGCGAGATGCACGAGGTCGGCATCCGCCCGGGCGAGAAGCTGCACGAAGAGATGATCGCGCCGGACGACGCGCGCCGGACGGTCCAGCTCAAGGACCGCTACGTCGTGCAGCCGCACCTCGCCGGCTGGGGCTTCCAGCCGCCGGCGGACGGCACGCCGATGCCGGAGGGCTCCGCCTACCGCTCGGACACCAACGACCTCTGGCTGAACGGCGAGGAGCTGCGCGAACTGGTCGAGCAGCATGCCTGACTTCCTCCCCTACGGACGCCAGTCCATCAGCGAAGAGGACATCCAGGCCGTCGTCGGCGTGCTGCGCGGCGACTGGCTGACCACCGGGCCCGCGGTCCAGCAGTTCGAGAACGACCTCGCGGCGCACACCGGCGGGACACCGGCGGTGGCAGTCACATCGGGCACGGCTGCCTTGCACGTCGCGTACGCGGCGGCCGCGCTCAAGCCGGGTGACGAGGTCGTCGCGTCGCCGATGACGTTCGTCGCCACTGCCGCGACAGCCGCCCTGCACGGCGCGAAGGTGGTCTTCGCGGACGTCGAGGCGGACACCGGCAACCTGGACGTCGAAGCCGCGAAGGCCGCGGTGACCGACCGCACCAAGGTCGTCGCCGCCGTCGACTACGCCGGGCACCCGGCCGAGCTGGACGCGCTGGGCGAGATCGCGCACAACGCGGGCGCGCTGCTGCTGGAGGATGCGGCGCACTCCGTCGGCGGCTCCTGGCAGGGCCGTCCGGTGGGCTCGATCGCCGACCTGACGACGTTCTCGTTCTTCCCGACCAAGAACCTCACGACGGCCGAGGGCGGCGCTGTCGTCACCCCGGACGCGGGCCTGCTCGACCGGGCGCGAAAGTTCCGCAACCACGGCCTGGTCCGCGACCGCGCCGAGCAGCGCTACCCGGACGAGGGCGGCTGGCACCAGGAAGTCCACGAGTTCGGCCTCAACTACCGCCTGCCGGACGTCCTCTGCGCACTCGGCAGCAGCCAGCTGACCCGGCTCGCGGAGTTCAAGAAGCGCCGCGCCGAGATCCACGCCCGCTACAGCGCGGCGCTGGCCGACGTCGACGGCGTGGCGACGCCGCCGAGCCGCCCGGGCGCCGACCCGGTGTGGCACCTCTACCCGCTGCGGGTCCTCGAAGGCCGCCGCAAGGCGCTGTTCGAGCACCTGCGCGGGGTCGGCATCGGCGTCCAGGTGAACTACATCCCGGTGTACTGGCATCCGGTGTTCGAGGACCTCGGCTACCGGCGCGGGCTCTGCCCGAACGCCGAGGCGTACTACGAGCAGGAGCTTTCGCTGCCGCTGTTCCCGTCGCTGACCGACGCCGACGTCGACCGCGTTGTCGACGCCGTGCGCGGGTTCTTCGGCTAGATCAGGTCCCAGGTCAGGGGCGTGCCCTTCGCGGCGTCGACGCGGAAGGTGCGCCCCACCACGGCCGTGATCTCACCGGGGGCCAGACCACCGGCGGGCCGGATCGACCGGACGTTCGCCGACGTCACCTCGTCGCCCGCACGCACGTCCTCGACGACGTAGAGGGACCGGCGCAGCCGCAGCCCCTCCTTCTCGCTCTCGCGCGGGCCCAGCACGGCCTGCCCCAGCGCCTCCCAGGCCCGGTGCGTCTCGGTGACCAGGGCGGCCAGCTCCGACGGCTCCAGCGAGAACTCGGAGTCGACGCCGCCGTCGGTCCGGGCCAGCGTGACGTGCTTCTCGATGGCCACCGCGCCGAGCGCGACGGCCGCGACCGGCGCCCCGATGCCCGGGGTGTGGTCGGAGAGGCCCACCAGCGTCTGCGTCAGGCCGGCCAGCAGCGGCAGCCCGCGCAGGTTGCTCTCGGTCGGCGACGCCGGGTAGCTCGCCGTGCAACCGAGCACGATGAGCTGGTCGTTGCCCGCGTTGCGCGCGGTGCGCACCGCGGCGTCGATCTCGGCGACGTTCGCCATGCCGGTCGAGATGACGAGCGGCTTGCCCGTGCGAGCGCACAGGTCGATCAGCGGCAGATCGACGATCTCGGACGACGCGATCTTGTACGCCGGCGCGTCGAGGGACTCCAGCAGCTCGACCGCGGTCGGGTCGAAGGGGCTGGAGAAGATCTCCAGCCCGCGAGCGCGAGCGCGTTCGAAGAGCGGGGCGTGCCATTCCCAAGGCGTGTGGGCCTTTTCGTACAGTTTGTACAGGTTTTCCCCGCCCCACAGGGAATGCGAGTCCCCGATCCGGAACGCCGGGGTGTCGACGTCGATGGTGATCGTGTCCGGGCGGTAGGTCTGCAGCTTGACCGCCTGCGCGCCGGTCTCCGCGATGGCGTCGATGATCGCCAGTGCCCGATCGAGGTCGCCGTTGTGGTTGCCGGACATCTCGGCGATGACGAACGGCGCGTGGCCGGGGCCGATCGTGTGCGCGCCGAACCGGATGTCGTGCATGGTGCCTCCCCGGGGTGGACTGCGGGTCAGCTCAGAGTCTTGCGCAGCTGCCGGAAGCCGCTGACGGCAGGCGCGGCTTCGGCGTAGCCGGCGTGGTCGAACAGCTTCGCCGAAGCGGCGTTGTCCTGGTGGACCGCGGCGAGCACGACCCGGACGCCGAGGCGCTCACGGGCCGCCCGCTCCCCCTCGGCGAGCACCGCGCCGGACAGGCCACGGCCGCGGTGCTCCGGCGCGAGGGTGATGCTGACCTCCCAGCCGTCGCCGTCCCGGCGGTCGAACCGGACGGTGCCGGCCGCCGCGTCCTCGTGCTCCACGACCAGCAGCAGCCGGTCCGGGTCCGCGAGCACCCCGCGCAGCCACGCGAGATGCTCGTCCAGGGCCACCACGGCCGTTGAGCGCGACGACTGCCGCGTCCGCGGGTCGTTGCGCCAGCCCAGCAGCAGCTCGGCGTCCGCTTCGGTGGCTTCCCTGGCGCGCAAGCTACTGGCTGACGGGCTCGTCGACCCGGTCCTCGAGCCGGCGCAGCCGGTCCTCGTAGCGGGAGATGCCGGCGAGCCGGACGCGGATCTGGGCGTGCTGGCGCTGGATCTCCTCGATCAGCGTGCGGGCCTCGGCGTTTTGCCCGCTGTCACTCTTGGGCACCAGCGAAATCGACTCGCGCAGCGTCTCCAGGCGGCCCTCCTGCGCGGCCACGTGCGGGATCAGGCGGTCGAGCTCGGCGCGGGTCCAGCGCAGGTCGCCGCGGGCCTGCTCGAGGCTCTGCTCGGCGTTGTCCAGCCGGCGCCGGTGGTCGGCCGTGGCGTGCTCGAGGTTGTTGATGCGCTCCGCCAGGCTGCGCGTGCGGTCGTCGACCCGGAAGTCGATGAGCCGGGCGATCCGGTCGACGAGGCCTCTGCCGAGTTTCTGCACTGCCATGAGTGGGTCCTTACGTGGGTGGGGACGCGCTTCTAGCGCAGGAGGGTGGTGTCACCGGTCTTGGTCCAGGAGTCCAGCAACCGCCCTTCGGCGGCGATCTGGTGCTCCGGGCCGACGATGCAGGAGTCACCGGCGGCGTGCTCCCACGACGTCTGGTCCGGGTTGTCGATGAACGAGAACCCGGTGAGCACGAGCTGGGCGGTCGGGAACGACGTCCGCGCGACCCAGGCGGCCAGCGTGCCGGTGGTCGACCACGTCGGTTCGTCGCGGGTCGGCAGGCCCAGCGCGTCCGAGAGCGGCAGTACGACCTCGCGGTTCGACACCGGGACCGCGCCGAGGTCGGCGGGCCACCAGCCCGGCACGTCCTCCGGCTCCCAGTGCATCCGGCCGGGCTCGACCAGCAGGTAGAGCCGCTTGCGGTAGTCCTGGAAGACGTACGGGGTCGCCCGGATCGCCCGGTTGAACACCACGACGTGCGTCCGGGAGCCGACGACCTCCTCGCCCGGCTCGTCGACGACGAAGCCGTTGACTCGGATCACGAGGTCGCACGCGTCGATCGCCTTCGCCCGCTGGGGGTCGGGCGGGAGCGGCTGGTTTCCGACGACGGCCACCGAACGGGGGTCCGGCCGGTCGGCGTAGGCCGCGAGCAGGTTGACCATCAGGCTCGCCGCGCCGAGAGCAGCAGTCATAAGCCGAGAAAGTACCAGCACGCAGGACACACCCCACCGCGTAGCGGTCCCTAACCTCTACCACACGGGCGGGGTGGCCCGGACGCCGCTCATCCCATCGGTACCCTCGTCCACGTGCATGCCACCAGCACGGTTCAGGCCGCGGACTCACCCGTAGCGACGTCGGCACCCCCGACGTCGGACAGCAAGACGTTCGCGCGAGCCTTCGCCGACATCAAGGCCGGTTTCCGAGCCCGCGAGCTGTGGGGTCACCTCGGCTGGCAGGACATCAAGCAGCGCTACCGCCGGTCCGTGATCGGGCCCTTCTGGATCACGATCAGCCAGGCGGTCATCGCGCTCGGGCTCGGGCTGCTGTACTCACAGCTGTTCAAGGTGCCCGTCGAGGTGTTCCTGCCCTACATCTCCACCGGGTTCATCATCTGGGGCTTCATCAGCGGCTGCCTGTCCGAGGGCATGGAGACGTTCATCGCCAACGAGGGGATGATCAAGCAGCTCCCGGCGCCGTTGAGCGTGTACATGCTGCGGACCGTGTGGCGGCAGACGCTGCTGCTGGCGCACAACATGATCGTCTACGTCGTCGTGCTGGTGATCTTCTTCAACGCGCTCAGCAACCCGTACTCCGTGAGCAACGGCGCGTGCCAGGTGGGCGGCATCTGCCACCCGGGCCTCAGCTGGACCATCCTGCTGGCCATCCCCGGCTTCCTCCTCCTCGCGATCAACGCCGCCTGGGTGACGCTGCTGTTCGGCATCATCTCGACCCGCTTCCGCGACATCCCGCAGGTCATCAACTCGCTGATCCAGCTGCTGTTCTACGGCACCCCGATCGTCTGGCCGGTGGACCAGCTGCTGGCCGGCGGCCAGCGGTCGGAGATCTCGTGGATCCTGCCGATCGTCAAGGCGAACCCGCTGTACCACTTCATGCAGGTGGTGCGCGCGCCGCTGCTGGGCCAGGACTTCTCCGCGGAGAACTGGATCGTGGTCGGCTGCATCACCGTCGTCGGGTGGGCGCTCGCGCTCGTCGCGATGCGCAACTACCGTGCCCGCGTCTCCTATTGGGTGTGACACATGGTTTCCATTGACGTTCACAACGCGTACGTCGACTTCCCGATCTTCGACGCGAAGACGCGGTCGATGAAGAAGCGCGTCCTGGGCAAGGTCGGTGGCAAGATCGGCACCGAGTCCAAGGTGCCGATCATCGAGGCCCTGCACGACGTGACCCTGAACCTCCGCGAAGGCGACCGGGTCGGCCTGGTCGGGCACAACGGCGCCGGCAAGTCCACGCTGCTGCGGCTGCTCGCGGGCATCTACGAGCCGACCCGCGGCTCGTCGCGGATCCAGGGCAAGATCGCGCCGGTCTTCGACCTCGGCATCGGCATGGACCCGGAGATCTCCGGCGAAGAGAACATCATCATCCGCGGCCTCTTCCTCGGCATGACCGCCAAGGAGATGGAGAAGCGGGTCGACGACATCGCCGAGTTCACCGAGCTCGGCGACTACCTGCAGATGCCGCTGCGGACGTACTCCACCGGTATGCGGGTGCGGCTCGCGCTGGGCGTCGTCACCTCGATCGACCCGGAGATCCTGATCCTCGACGAGGGCATCGGCGCGGTCGACGCGGCGTTCCTCAACAAGGCGCGCGACCGGCTCAAGGACCTGGTGAAGCGCTCCGGCATCCTGGTGTTCGCCAGCCACTCGGACGAGTTCCTGTTCGAGCTGTGCGACTCGGCCATCTGGATGGACGAAGGTCATCTCAAGCAACAGGGTTCGCTGCGAGACGTCCTCACCTCGTACAAGGGGCGCGACCCCTTCGAGAACATGAGCCAGGAGACCTTGGCGCGCTTCGGCGTCGAGCCGGCGGCGACGACGAACGGCGGGGAATGATGACCAGCGAGACCCGGCAGCTGCCCGACGGCGCGGTCGTCGGCGTGGTCGTCACGCGGCACCGGCGGGAGCTGCTCGCGGACTCGCTGAAGATCATCGCGGCCCAGACCCGCCCGGTCGACCACCTCGTCGTGGTGGACAACGGCCCGGACGACTCCGCTCGCGAGGTCGTCGAGAACTACCCGCTGCCGCACACGTACCTGCCGTCGCACCGCAACCTCGGTGGCGCGGGCGGGTTCGCGCTGGGCATGCTGCACGCGCTGTCGCTGGGCGCGGACTGGGTCTGGCTGGCCGACGACGACGGCCGCCCGGCCGACGAGAACGTGCTGGCGATCCTGCTGGAAGAGGCGGACAAGCGGAACCTGGCGGAGATTTCGCCGGTGGTGTCCAACATCGACGCGCCGGACAAGCTGGCGTTCCCGCTGCGCCGCGGCCTGACGTGGAAGCGGTCGCAGTCCGAGCTGGGCGTGGACTTCCTGCCCGGCATCGCGTCCCTGATGAACGGCGCGCTGTTCCGAGCGTCCACTTTGGACGTCGTCGGCGTGCCGGACCTGCGCCTGTTCTTCCGCGGCGACGAGGTCGAGCTGCACCGCCGGCTGGTGCGGTCGGGCCTGTCGTTCGGCACGTCGCTGAAGACGAAGTACCTGCACCCGGACGGCTCCGACGAGTTCAAGCCGATGCTGGGCGGCAAGTTCCACGCGCAGGACCCGGAGAACGAGGTCAAGCGGTACTACACGTACCGCAACCGCGGATACCTGTTGTCCCAGCCGGGAATGCGCAAGATCGGCGCGCTGGAGATCGTCCGGTTCGGACTGTACTTCGTGGGCGTGAAGCGTGACCCGAAGGCGTTCCTGCAGTGGCTGAAGCTGGTGCGGCAGGGCCGGGCGGAGAAGTTCTACCGCTACTGAGGTTTCACCGAAAAGGGCCCCCGCTTCCCGGCGGGGGCCCTTTTCGTTCGTCCGTCTATTCGCCGATGACCGGCGGGGCGGTGCGCAGGTCGGTGCCGAAGACCTCGTCGGGGTCACCCTCGACCAGGTATGTCGGACGCGAGTGCTCGGTGTCCTCGTCACCCTCGCCCTTCTGGCCGCGGCCCATGCCGCCGCCACCCATGCCGCTGCCGCGACCGGCCGCGCCGCCCGCGCCGAGGCCGCCCATCCCGCGTCCCGCGGCCGCTTCGGCCGCACCGATGCCACCCGGCCGGGCCGCACCCGACGCCGAGCCCGCGCCGGTCGCGTTCGCACCGCCGGAGCCGCCGGGGCCGAAGCCACCGCCGGCCCCGCGGCCGCCACCGCCGCCGACCTTGGAGTTGTAGGCCTCGTCGCCCCCGAAGTTCATGCCGCCGCCCATGGGCATCGGGCTCATCGGGGGCATGCCGCCGAGGGACTGGTTCGGGTTCGATGTCGACCCACCACCCGGGATCGCACCCGGCGTGAAGCCGGAGGGCGTGGTGGTGCTGCCGGCCGGGAGCAGGCCCGCGCCGGTCGTCGAGCCGGGACCGGAGATGTGCGGCGTGATGTTCGGGCCGGGGACGTTGCCGGTGGTGAAGTTGTTGCTGCCCGTCGGGTTCCCCGTGCCGGAGCCCGGCATGTTCACGCTGGACGGGGTGTTGATGCCGCCCTTGTCGTCGCCACCGTTGGGGTCACCGCTGCCGCCACCGGTGCTGAAGCTGGGCGGCGGCGCGAAGGCGGGCTGCTTCGACGCGGCCTCGTAGAGGTTCTTGTCGTAGGTCGACATGACGCCGGCGGCCTGGTCGTGCGCCGCCTGGCTGTCCTTCTGCTTCTGGATGGACTTGTCGACGTTGTCCGGCAGGCTGAACGGGTTCGACGTCGCCCAGGACTTGAACTCGTCACCCCAGGAGAACGGGATGGGGGCCGGCATGGAGTTCTTCGCCGTGGAAGCGGCCTGGCCCTGGTCGTAGATGGTTTCGGAGGCCAGCTTCGCGTTCTGCGAGTTGGCGTCGGACCACTTGCCGAGGCTGGTGAAGTACTGCTGCGCGTTCTCGGCGGCGCTGCCTTCCCAGGTGCCCTTCGAGGCGTTCACGGCGGTGTTCATCGACGTCGCGAACTTGTCGAAGACCTGGTGGACCTGGTGGTAGGCGGTCGAAACGCTGGAGACCTGCTCGACGTCGAGGTTGCTTTCCAGGAACGCCTGGAGCTGCTTGTGGTCGGTGCCCTTGTAGTCGGCGTTCGACGCGTTCAGGCCCTGGACGTACTCGACGTCACGGCCCTTGGTGGCGTCGGCGACGTTCTTGTCGCCCATCTCCTGGGACTGGTTCTTCGCGTTGGCCTGGGCGATCCACTGCTGGACCGGCCCGAACAACCAGCTACCGGGGTCGACGCCCTCTTCGGCCTTCTGCTGAAGGTAGGCATCCCGATCGGCGGGCGCCATGTCCTGGACTTCCTGGGGCGTCTTGTCCGCGGTCTTCGGCGGCGGTCCCTGTCGCGTCGTCATCTGGGTCCCCTTACCCCTTGGGCAGCTTCGGCTCGACGGCCTTCTCGGCCACTTCCTCAGCGATCTGGCAAGCCTTCTCGACGGTTCGCACCGAGGTGACGTTCACGTCGACCCGGGCGTTGGCACCGACGCCGAGAGCCACGGTGCAGCCGAGCGGCGTCTGGCTCGACGCCTCCTTGGCCGGACGGCCGTTCACCTGGAGGTCTTTGACGCCGCCGCCGGTGTCGACGACCGAGTCGAGCGGGGCGTCGTCGCGGATCGCGGCGTTGATGCTCATGCTTTCCTCGCTGGCAGTGCTGGTCTTGTTCAAGTAGCTGCAGACCCGCGCCTTGCCGAGCTTCTGCTCCTTCGCGTCACCGAATGTGCTGTACGAGCTGATGTCAGCCGCGGTGAGCAGGGTGCACGGTTCGAGCGACTCGGTCGAAACACCACTCGGGACCGACGAACTCGACTCGCCGGGCGGCTCCGAGTTGGCGGGCGATGCCGTTCCGTTCTGGCTGCTCGTGCAGCCGGCCAGCAGAAAGGCACCCGCGGCGACGGGCAGGACAGCGCGTGCGAGGAGTTTCATCATTCCCTAGGGCTTGGACTGCAGGCTGTCGAAAGCGGAGTTCTCGGTCTCCTTGTAGAGCCCTGCGGCACGGGCGAGGGCCTCGTCGGCCTGCTGCGCCACCTGCCGGAGCTTGGACAGCACGGCGCCCGCGGAGTCCTCGGCCTGGGCGGCGCCCTTCTGGTCGTGGGCCGCGATGGTGTGGCCGTAGGGGTGGTTGCCCAACTGCGGCGACTGGTTGAGCGTCATCGTGGCGTCACTGAGACCAGTGAGGTCGTTGACCAGATCGTTCAACGCGTCCCGGATCGGCTTGACGCCCTCCGGGGTGATCTTGAAGCCGCCGCCCTTGGCCGCGTCGACCAGCTTCTGGGTCTCCGCCGTGACGCCCTGGATGGCACCGAGGTTCATGACATCCGCGAAGGAGCCGCCGCCCCCACCGTCAGCTATCAACATCGCCGTCCACCCCGAATCGCTTCGCCCGTGCGTGTGCACCCGGAAGTCTACTAGCCGGGCACCCTGCGCAACTGCCGTTCACCGATCTTCAGCTGTGACGCGGGGCCGCGACGAGCGGTTCCCTCAGAACTGGCCTTCGAGCTGTGCGTACAGCTGCTGGGCCAGGCGGGCGTTGTCGGCCGGGGCGTAGGTGATCCAGCGCTGGCCGTCCGCGGCCGCGCGCGAGGACATCAGCCAGCGGCCGGACTCCGTGTCGAACCAGGCCAGGGGTGGGTACGTGCCGCCGCGGGTCTGGGCCGTGAACTGGCCCACGCGCTTCTTCGGCTCCTGGAACACCCGCTCGATCATGCGGACCTGCGGGCCGCCGGCGCTGCTCGTCGAGCGCGGGCCGCTCACGCCCGCGAACGGGTCGTACGCCTCGTCGCGGCGCTGGTGGCGGGGCTTCTCCGCCGGGCGGGCGATGGTGACCGACTGGCCGGGCGCCGCCGGGGTCAGCGGGAGGAGGTCGACGATCGCCGGGACGATACCCGTCGGGCGGACCTCCTCGAAGACGATCAGGTTCTCGTCCTGGCGGGCGAGCACCGCGAACTGACCGTCGGACGCGACGCGCGCGAAGAGGTGACGATCGCCCAGCTCGGCGGCCGCGTTGATCACGACGCTGCCGCGGACGAACGTGGCCAGCGCCAGCTCGGCGTCCGCGTCGAGCCGGCCGCGGCTCCACAGGTTGCGACCGGTCAGGTCGCGGACGACGGCGTCGCGGATCATCGCGCGCTGCTCGACGGTGGTGCCGACGTGCGGGACCTCGAACGGCGTCGGCGCGCGGCCGAGCCCGAGCTGCTCCAGCAGGATGTCCACCGCTGCCAGTGACAGCGAGAACGAGTGCGGCATCGCTTCCATCCCCCCGCGGGTTCTTCCGGACTTGGGGAAAACGGTAGTCCATCCGCCCTCAGCGAACCCGCTTGCCCAGGCAAGATCGCCGCTGGTCCGATGGACGCATGGCCGACCCGAAACCCGCACTCGTGCTGCACCTCGCCACCGGCGGGGAGCCCCTGCTGTTCGCATTGACGACCGAAGGATCCGGCAAGCTGGCGGGCAGGCTCGCCCAGCTCGTGAAGTCCGGCGCGGTCGAGACGGTGACCACCAAGGACCACTCCGAGGTCGCGATCAACTTCGCCCACGTGGCCGCCGCGTACGTCGACGACCTGACCCGGAAGAGCACGGTGTTCGGCATGCACGGCTAGCCGGACAGCGCGCACCGACGCTGGGCGTGTTCGCCGGCGAGCACGGCCCGGCTGCCGACCGCCGCCACGAGCGAGCCCGCGGACTGGTAGGCCAGCTCGGCGCAGGCTGCGCAGGCCGGCGGGGTTCGCCGAGTCCGGCGTCGAGCGCGGCCCGGATGTCCGCCTACTCGGCCCGCCGCGAGGGGCGACGTCGGCACGACCGGCCTCTTCGATCAGCCGGGCGGCTCGTTCGGCGAGGCCGAGGAGCGCGCGGCCGTTGAGCCGAGACGCGCAGGTGTTCCCGGCGGCGAGCGCCGCGTACGACACTTAGGGGAAGACCTGCTCGTCAGGGACGAACAATCATCGAGCCGCAGCCCCCGCGGCTGGTGCGGCAAGACGGTGGAAGCTCTCGGCTAGCGGGCGAAGTGGCACCAGTCGACGCTGGGCTGACACGGCGAAGGCCGCCTCACGACGAGCGTGAGACGGCCCTCGACCACCAGATGACTCAGAGCTTGTACAGCCGCTTCCAGTTCTCACGTGACGTGAGCTCCGGCATGGCGCGCTTGTACTGCTCCTGCACCGCCGCGCCTTCCTTGCGCAGGCGCTGGACCACCTTGGCGCCGCGCTTGGCCAGGTCGAACATCTTGACCTTGTCGTACGAGCGGACGCGGACGCCTTCCTGGTTCGCGTCCGTCACGACCGCCGTGTCGAACAGGGCGATGTGCCACCAGTTCGCCTCGTCGATCGGGACCGCGCCGAGGCCGAAGCGGCTGCGGCCGAGGACTCGGTCCAGCACTCGCTTGATCAGGACCAGGCGCTGCATGCTGGGCCGCGGGGCGCTGTTGATGATGCCGATGTCGTTGGACGCGATGCCCGGGACGTCGGTCGCCTTGTGACGCTTGGTCTCCGGGTACTGGTCGCGGATGCGGCGGATCTCCTTCATCGCCTCGACACCGCCGTCACGCAGGATCTCCGGGCCCTCGAGGAAGTCCTCGACGGCCTTGATCAGCGTGGCCGACAGGCCGTACTGCATGCCCAGCAGGTAGCGCACCAGCTGCGCGAGCAGGACCCGCGACAGCAGGTTGAGGTTGAACGGCGAGTGCAGCGCCGCGGTGATGATCGAGTTGCGCAGGTTGAAGTACCGGTGCCACTCGTCCCAGTCCTTCATGTGGAAGTCCGCGTGCCACACGCCCGCACCCGGCAGCGTCACCGTCGGGAAACCGTGCGCGCGGGCGCGGTAGGAGTACTCCGCGTCGTCCCACTGGAAGAAGAACGGCATCGGGTAGCCCGTGGCCTGGACGACCTCGTAGGGGATCAGGCAGCTCCACCAGCCGTTGTAGCCGGCGTCGAGGCGACGCTCCTGGCGGTTCGGCTTCAGGGTCTCCTCGTCGACGCCGAGCAGGTCGGCCGTCGTGAGGGAGTGCTCGACCGGCTGGCCGGGCTCGAGCGTGTTGAGCCGGGCGTACTCGGCGCCGACGTGCAGCTGGTTCGGGTGGAACAGGTTGAGCATCTGGCCGCCGACGATGATCGGGTTGGCGGCGCGGTTGGAGAACGCCGTCATCCGGATCACCAGGTCCGGCTCCAGCAGCACGTCGTCGTCCATGAACAGGACGTTCGCGTGCTCGGTCGCGGTGTGCCCGGCCACCTCGAAGAGGCCACGGGTGAAGCCGCCCGCGCCACCGAGGTTCGGCTGCTTGATGTAGTGCAGCTTGTCGGCGAGGTCCTTCGCGACCTGCTCGAACCCGTCACGGGACTCGACGAGGTCGGTGCCCTGGTCGGCGACGTAGATCGCGTCCAGGGTGTCCAGCGACGACACGTCCGCGGCCAGCGCCTGCAGGTTCTTCAGGCAGTCGTCGGCGCGGTTCATCGTGCAGATGGTCACCGCGGTCGGGCGGATCTTCTCCGGGGCCTCGACCGTCCAGCGGACCTGCTCGACGCGCAGCGTCTGGCCGCCCTCGGTCTCGAGGTCCAGCCAGAGCGCGCCGCCGTCGTAGAACTTGTCCAGCTGCGCGGTCAGCGTCACCTTCGCCTGCTTGACGTCCGCGACCTGCTCGGCGGCGACCACGCGGGGCTCGCCCTCGACGTCCGACGCGCCCATCGACAGCAGGCCCGTGCCGGTGACGACGGCCTCGACCGAGACCTCGGACACCGTCGACCAGCGCTGCCAGTAGCTGGCCGGGAACCGGCCGAAGTACGTGTTGCCCGACACCTTGGAGGCGGGCTCGATGGTGATCACCGCACGTTCCCGCACGGCCGAGCCCCACTCGAGCTCGGCGTAGAGGTCCTTGCTCACGATCGGCGCGGGGCCGGCGTAGAGCCCGCGCTGCGCCGTCAGGCGACCCTGCGGAGTGTGCTCGGTGAACCGCGTCTCGGCGGCCGCGCCGGCTTCGGTGGTCGGCGCCGGGGTTGCTGTTTTACCGGGCATTGAGTTCCTCAGTTCTCCTCAGTCGACGGTTCGCGGAAGACGACCCACTTGAGCATCACGAAATTGATCACCGTGGCAGTCGCCTGCGACACGGCCCAGCACAGTGTGTGCTGCCACGCGGACTCCGGCAGCACCTGCAGCATGAGCTGGTTCACCCCGACCGCGACGAAGAACGTCACGGTGTACAGCAGGACGAACGAGCCGACCTGCGCCTTCCCGTCGCGCCGCCCACCCGAAAAGGTGAACTTGCGGTTCAGGAAGAACGCCGTGGTGGTGCCCACGATGAAACTGATAGCGCGGGCGACGTCGACCCACGGTGAAGTGGCCATCCCGGCCACCTGGGTCAGCAGCGTGTACGTGCCCAGGTCGACCAGGGCGCAGAAGCCACCGATCAGGGCGAAGCGGATGAGCTGCCCCACCAGTCCGATCGAGGACGGCTGAGCAGCTGCCATGTCGGCTTGCGGATCGGTCGCCACCACTGCATTACCTCGTTGCCTGAGTCATGGTCACCCGCGCGGGCGCTTGTGCCTTGATGCGCAAAGTGTAGAAGCGAGCACTTCAGGGTCACGTTCCGGGCGTCCTTCGGCGTGGCTACCCTGGTCGGGTGACCCGATCCCCCGAGATACAGCGTCGCACGCTCACGGGCTGGGCGCGGACCGCACCGACGACCGCCGACGTGCTGAGCACCGCGGACGTCGAGGTCATCGCCCGTGCGGTGGCCCAGGCCGGTGAGCGCGGTGTCATCGCCCGCGGCCTCGGCCGCTCCTACGGCGACCCGGCGCAGAACGCCGGCGGCCTCGTCGTCGACATGACCGCGCTGAACCGGATCCACTCGATCGACCCGGACAGCGCGCTCGTCGAGCTCGACGCCGGCGTGAGCCTCGACCAGCTGATGCGCGAGGCGCTGCCGTACGGCCTGTGGGTCCCGGTGCTGCCCGGCACGCGCCAGGTGACCATCGGCGGCGCGATCGCCAACGACATCCACGGCAAGAACCACCACAGCGCGGGCAGCTTCGGCAACCACGTCGTGTCGATGGACCTCATCACCGCGGACGGCAAGATCCGCACGCTGACGCCGTCGGGCCCGGACGCCGAGCTGTTCTGGGCGACCGTCGCCGGCATCGGCCTGACCGGGATCATCACCCGGGCCACGATCCGGATGACCAAGACCGAGACGGCGTACTTCCTCGCCGACAACGAGCGCACGAACAACCTCGACGAGACGCTCGAGCTGGTCAGCAACGGCTCCGACGACAACTACACGTACTCGTCGGCGTGGTTCGACACGATCTCCACCGGCTCGAAGCTGGGCCGCGCCGCCTTCGGCCGCGGCTCGCTCGCCAAGCTGGACGAGCTGCCCCCGAAGCTGCGCGCCGACCCGCTGAAGTTCGACGCCCCGCAGCTCGCGACGCTGCCGGACGTCTTCCCGAACGGCCTGGCGAACAAGCTGACCTTCGGCACGATCGGTGAGCTCTACTACCGCAAGACGCCGAAGGACGCCCGTGGCGTCGTCCAGAACCTGACCGCCTTCTACCACCCGCTGGACATGTTCGGCGAGTGGAACCGGGCGTACGGCTCGAAGGGCTTCCTGCAGTACCAGTTCTCGACGCCACCAGGCGCGCACGAGCCGCTGCGGAAGATCGTCAAGAAGATCGCCGAGTCGGGCCACGTGTCCTTCCTCAACGTCTTCAAGCGGATGGGTGAGGGCAACGCGGCGCCGCTGTCGTTCCCGCACCCCGGCTGGATGGTCTGCGTCGACTTCCCGATCAAGGCGGGCCTGGGCCGGTTCTGCCAGGAGCTCGACGACGACGTCCTCGAGCTGGGCGGGCGGCTGTACACCGCGAAGGACTCGCGCACCTCGCCCGAGACGTTCGCGAAGATGTACCCGCGCCTCGAAGAGTGGCGCAAGGTGCGCGCCGCGGTTGACCCCGAAGGCGTTTTCGCCTCTGACATGAGCCGGAGGCTCGAGCTGTGATCGACGCTGTTGGCAACCCCCAGTCCCTGCTGCTGCTCGGCGGCACGTCCGACATCGCGCTGGCGATCGCCGAGAAGTACCTGGCCGAGAAGCCGCTGCGGGTCGTGCTCGCGGCCCGGCCGTCGCCGCGGCTCGACGCGGCCGCGCAGCGCCTCAAGGACAAGGGCGCCGAGGTCGCGACCGTCGACTTCGACGCGAAGGACCTGGCGTCGCACCCCGGTGTGCTGGACAAGGCGTTCGAGGGCGTCGACGTCGACGTCGCGGTCGTGGCGTTCGGCCTGCTCGGCGACCCCGAGGAGCTGTGGCAGGACCACGCGAAGGCGGTCGAGGCGGCGACGGTGAACTACACCGCCGCGGTGTCCGTCGGCGTCGCGCTGTCGGAGAAGCTCAAGGCCCAGGGCCACGGCACGGTGATCGCGCTGTCCTCGGTGGCCGGCGAGCGCGTCCGGCGGTCCAACTTCGTCTACGGCTCGACCAAGGCCGGTTTCGACGGCTTCTACCTGGGCCTCGGCGAGGCCCTCAAGCCGCACGGCGTGAAGGTGACGGTCGTCCGCTCGGGTCAGGTCCGGACGAAGATGACCGACGGCCTCAAGGACGCTCCCCTGACCCAGAACGCCGACCAGGTGGCCGAGCAGGCCGTCGCGGCGGCTCGCGCGGGCAAGGACCTGATCTGGGCGCCGGCGCCGTTCCGCCTGGTGATGTCGGTGCTGCGGCACGTCCCGCGGCCGATCTTCCGCAAGCTCCCGGTCTGAGGTATCCACCCGGGGGTTGACCCGGAGTTCCATCCGAGGCCGATCCGCACGCCGATGTGATCGTCCGACGGTCGAAACAGACTGTCACCATGACGACCACGAACAGCAAACGCGCCGGGCTTACGATGCTCCTGCGCGATGTCGCGCTCCCGATGGCCCTGTACTACGTCCTGCGCTCCTTCGGCGTCGACGCGTTGTGGGCGCTGCTGGTCGGCGCTGTGCCGCCGGTGCTGCGAACCGGGTACGTCCTGGCCCGGCACCGGCGGATCGACCCGGTCAGCGCGTTCGTGCTGACCGTGCTGCTGATCAACTGCGCGGTGGCGGTGTTCTCCGGCGACGCCCGGCTGCTGCTCGTCCGCAGCGCCTGGATCACGCTGCCGCTCGGCGTGGTGCTGCTGGGGAGCCTGCTCGTCGGGCGCCGCCCGCTCCTGTTCCGCGCGGCCTGCACCTTCCAGCCCGCCCGTGCCGCCGAGCTGGAACAGCTGTGGGGCCTGTCCGCGGCCTTCCGGCAGCGGTGGCGTTCGGTGACGCTCTGGTGGGGTGCCGGCTGCGTCGTGCTGGCCGGGGCCGTCGTGACGATGGCCTTCACGCTGCCGGTCGACGTCGTGCCGTTCCTCGAGACCGCGCTGACCGTCGTGACGGTGGTGGCCGGGGTGAAGGTCACGCGGCAGCGGATGGGCATCCACCGGACGGTTGATGCGTGAGAGCCGGTTCGACGATGGTCCGGACGGCGCCGGTCGCGAATGCTCGAAGGCATGCTCGGCACCCTGCTTTGCGACATCGTCGGCCCGGTCGGCGGCTACTACGCGCTACGGGCGTTCGACGTCGCGCCGGTCTGGGCGCTGACGCTGAGCGGCCTGCCCCCGGCGCTGCGGGTGCTGTACCTGGCGGCGCGGCACCGGCGGGTCGACGGCATGGGCGTCTTCGTGCTGGCCATCGTGGCGATCGGGTTCCTGACGACGGTGCTGACCGGCGACGCGCGGCTGCAGCTGATCCGCGGCGCGTGGTTCAGCGTGCTGATCGGCGTGTGGATGCTGGCGAGCCTGCGCGTCGGCCGCCGCCCGACGACCTACCAGGCGACGCTGGCGCTGCTGCCGGGCCGGGCTTCGACGCTGGAGGCCCGCTGGGCGGACACGCCGTCGTTCCGGCGGGTGTGGTGGGTGCTGACGGTCGTGTGGGGCGTCGGCGGGCTAGTGCACAGCGCGGGGAGCATCGCGATGGCGTACACGCTGCCGGTGGACGTGGTGCCGGGGCTCGACACGGCGTTGTCGATCGGGAGCTTCGTGGTGCTGCAGGTGGTCACGCAGGTGCTGCTGGCGCGCGAGGGGACGATGAACCGGATGTTCCGCGGCCGGGATCAGCTGCCCGCCGCGTGAGCCGGCACCAGGTACAGGTTCTGGACGCCCACCCACGGTGAGTCGATCCGCCAGCTGGCCAGCGCCGCCGGGGGCGGGGCCTGCCGGGTCGTCGCCAGGACCAGGTCCGGGCTGATCGGGGCCACGCTGTGGTCGAAGTTGTGGAAGTTGGCCTCCAGCAGCGCGCGGCCGAGGTCGCCGCTGCGGCGCTTCGTCTCGGTGATCGCCGGGTCGACCGCGCCGCGGTCGGAGAACTCGTCGACCAGCTCGCAGTCGCAGGCGTACGCCAGCGCGCCGATCTCGCCCGCCGTCTCGACCGTGCGGCCGTGGACGATCGAGGCCAGCTCCTGGCCGATCTCGCGGTACTCCGTCGTCGAGGCGTGGTTACTGGTGATCGGCGCGAACTGGCGCGGCAGGCCCGGCAGTGCGTAGACCACGACGCTCGCCACGAGGACGCCGCCGACCAGCGTCCAGGTTCCGCGGCGGACGCGTTCCGGCACCGCGCAGGCGCACGCCGCCAGGAAGATCGTCGCGCCGATGATGCTCGGCCCGTAGTACCAGTGGTACGGCGGCACGCCGAGGCGGCTGTACGCCAGGTAGTGCAGCGCGGCGGCGACGGCCAGCGCCGCGAACGGCGTCAGGCGGCGGGCGGTCTCGGAGCCGCGGCGGAACTGGACGAGCCAGACCACGCCCACCAGGGCGGCGAGCGGCAGGGCCAGGAACGACAGCGCGGCCTCGGCCGGGAAGTTCCGCCAGTACAGGAGCGGGCCGTTCGTGAAGTTGAACGGCCCCCACGACTGCTGGCTGATCTTGATGACGAGCGTGTCCGGCACGGCCGAGCCGAGGACGATCCAGCTGAACCCGAACCACGGCAGCGTCACCGCGAGAGCGGCGAACGCCGTGCGCCAGATGCCGGTCCAGAACTCGCGACGGGCCGCGAACAGCACCACCGCGAACAGCAGCAGGTCGATCCGGACGAGCGCGAGCAGCCCGATCACGACGCCGAGCCGGCCCGCCTTGCGCTCGCCCGCGTAGACGAGCGTCCAGACGACGCCGGTGGCCCCGAGCGCGACCTCCAGCCCTACCGACGACAGCAGCAGCGGGTTGACCAGCAGCAACGCGAACGTCACCGGCGCGAACGCCGCCGGCAGGCCGGTGCGCTCGCCCAGCCGGCGCAGGCCGAGGACGAGCAGCACCTGCGCGGCCACGAACACGATCCCGGCGGCCAGCACGGCGTCGCGGACGAAGAACGTGACCGCGGCGAGCGCCAGGACGTTCAGCGGAGACGTCGCGGTGTTCGCCGTCCCCTGTTCGATCAGGCCCCAGTGGGCGTGGAAGGCGAGGTTCTTCGCGTAGGACAGCGTGATGTACGTGTCATCGATGAGATGGCTGCTGACCAGGGCGAACATCAGCGCGGAAGCCGCCGCGGCCCCCGCCGGCAAGGCCCACGAGCGGGCAAGGGGAACGGCCGCCCACAGCGCAGGGGCGGCCTTGGGGAGTTCTGCGGAGGCGCTTCGCATCCCGGACACCGTACCTCGCCCGTGATGCTTCCGTGATCTGAGCGAGGTGCGGGTGGCTCAGACCACAGCGGTCAGATGCCATTGCCGGAGCCGGAATTGCCCGAGTTGCCGGAGTTGCCGCCGCCGCGGTTGGGGAAGCCGCGGCCGTCCGGACCCTGGTTGGGGCCGTTGTACTGGCGGTGGATGCCGGGACGGTCGCCTCGAGGGCCGCCGCCGTGGGACGTCGCAGCGGCGATCCCGCCGACGATGCCGCCGCCGACCAGCAGGCCCAGGACGCCGACCGCGACGAGCTGGGTGGCGCGGTGGCCGACGAACCGCCGGAAGCCGCCGGGCTGCCGTGGGGCCGCTGGGGGCGGGCCCCAGGCACCGTAGGCCTGGCCGGGGCCGGGCTGGGAGAGCTGCGGGGTGTGCACGGCGGCGGGTGGGGGCTGCTGGCCGTGCGCGGCGGTCTGGTCGGCTCCCTGGGCGGCGTTCGGCAGGGCCGTGGTGCCGGCGGGCGGCGGCTGCTGGCCGTGGACGGCGGTCTGGTCGGCCGCCTGCGCGGCGTTCGACAGGGCCGTGGTGCCGGCGGGTGGGGGCTGCTGGCCGTGGACGGCGGTCTGGTCGGCCGCCTGCGCGGCGTTCGACAGGGCCGTGGTGCCGGCGGCGTCGGTGGCCGCGGGCTGAGCGGGTGCGGCCGGCTCACCCTGCGCGGCGGCGGTGGCCGCGGGCTGAGTGGGTGCGGCGTCGGTGGCCGCGGGCTGGGCCGGGGTGGCGGCCTCACCTTGTGCGGCGGGCGTCACCGGCTGCTGCGTGGTGGGCTGGTCGGCCGCGGCGTGGGCCGTGGGCTGCTCGACGGTCGGGTGGTCGGCCCCCTCCGGGGCCTTCTCCTCGCGCGGCTGGTCGTTCATCGTGGCTCCTGTGGTCACGGGGACGGGCGCAGTGCCCGCCCCCACCACCTCAGGGTGCGCCGGTCAGCTGTGCGTCACCTGAAACGAACCTGTCGATCCGCCATGAGAAGTCACAGGTAGAACGAGAGGAACAGCGTGACGACCCAGGTCGCGCCGAGCACCTGCAGGATGCGGTCCTTGAGCGCGATCTCTTCGGGCTCGCCCGCGATGCCGCCGTCGACGTCGACCGCGTAGCGCAGCACCGCCACCACGAACGGGACCATCGAGATGAGCGCCCACACCGAGTTGTGCTCGGTCTGGCGGATCTCGAACGCCCACAGGCAGTACGACATGATCAGGATCGCCGCCGACGTCGCCCAGACGAACCGCAGGTAGCTGGCCGAATACTTCTTCAGCGACGAGCGGATCTTCGCGCCGGTGCGCTCGAACAGCATGATCTCCGCGTAGCGCTTGCCGGCGACCATGAACAGCGAACCGAACGCCGTGACCAGCAGGAACCACTGCGAAAGCGCGATCCCGCCCGCGACACCGCCGGCGATCGAGCGCATCAGGAAGCCCGAGCCGACGATGGCCAGGTCGACCACCGGCTGGTGCTTCAGGCCGAAGCAGTAGCCGAGCTGGACGGCTTCGTAGACACCCAGCACCACGGCGAGCTGCCAGCTCGCCGCGAACGACACGCCGAGGCCGGCCAGGAAGAACACGACCGCGGCCCCGTACGCGACGGGGACCGGCACGAGACCGGCCGCGATCGGCCGGTTCCGCTTGGTCGGGTGGGCCCGGTCGGCCTCGACGTCGATGGCGTCGTTGATGAGGTAGACCGAGCTCGCCACCAGCGAAAACGCCACGAAGGCGACGATCGCGTCGAGCAGGAGGCCCGTGCGGTCGGTCGACTTCGAGAAGGCGAAGAACGGGGCCGCGAAGACCAGGACGTTCTTCACCCACTGGCGGGGCCGCGCCGTCTTGATGATGCCGCCGACCAGGCCGAACGGCCCCGGTGCGGCAGTCGCCGGCGAAACCTCGGCCTGCTCCGCGGTCACCGGGGTCTCCGGTGTTTCGGGAGTCACGGCCGCTTCGTCGCTGTCGCGCTGCTCGGTCGTCTCGCTCATGGGTTCTTCTTCAGCTTCCGTCGTATCAGACCACCGACGAGCCCCCCGAGGGCCGCACCGGCCAGAACGTCTGTCGGATAGTGAACGCCGAGCACGAGCCGCGAGGCGAGCATCGGCGGTACCAGGGCGGGCACCAGGTTACGCCCGGTCAGTCCTGAGTAGAGCACCGCCGCCGCCGTGGTGGACGTCGCGTGCGAGGACGGGAAGCTCAGCTTGCTCGGCGTGCCGACGAGCACCTCGACGCTCGGGTGGTCCGGCCGCGGCCGCCTGACCACGCGTTTCACCGCGATCGAGGCCGCGTGCGCGCCGACGACGCCTGCCGACGCGAGCAGCCAGTCCTTGCGGCGCTTCTTGTCGACCGCGGCGCCGATCAGGCCGAGGCTGAACCAGCCGATGGCGTGCTCTCCGAAGTGCGACATGCCGCGCGCGGCTTTCACCGAAACGTCACTCTTCAGAAAGCCCTGCGCCTTGGCCAGGACCGCCACCTCACCGGTGGGCTGCCCCTTCTCAAGCATCGAGGGACCCGTCGAGCGGCGCGCCGTCGGTCAGGTGCGGGGCGATCTTGTTGTCGAACGCCGACAGCGCCGAGCCGATGGCCATGTGCATGTCGAGGTACTTGTAGGTGCCGAGCCGGCCGCCGAACAGCACGTTCTTCTCGCGCGCCTCGGTCTTGGCCAGCTCGCGGTAGGCCTCGAGCTTCTCGCGGTTCTCCGGCGTGTTGATCGGGTAGTACGGCTCGTCTTCCTCGGTCGCGAAGCGGGAGAACTCGCGGAAGATGACCGTCTTGTCCTTCGGGTAGTCCCGCTCCGGGTGGAAGTGGCGGAACTCGATGATGCGGGTGTAGGGCACTTCCTGGTCGTTGTAGTTGACGACCGAGGTGCCCTGGAAGTCACCGGTCTCGGCGACCTCGGACTCGAAGTCGACGGTGCGCCAGGTGAACCGGCCCGCCGAGTAGCCGAAGTAGCGGTCCAGCGGCCCGGTGTAGACGGTCGGGGTGCCCGCCGGGATGTGCTCGCGGACGTCGAAGTAGTCGACGTTCAGCCGGATCTCGATGTTCTCGTGCTCGGCCATCTTCTCGAGCCACGCGGTGTACCCGTTGACGGGCAGGCCCTCGTAGGTGTCGTTGAAGTACCGGTTGTCGAAGTTGTAGCGGACCGGCAGGCGCGTGATGATGTTCTCGCCCAGGTTCTTGGGGTCGTTCTCCCACTGCTTCGCGGTGTACCCGCGGATGAACGCCTCGTAGAGGGGACGGCCGACCAGCGAGATGGCCTTCTCTTCGAGGTTCTGCGCGGCGGAGGTCTCGAACTCGGACGACTGCTTGGCGATCAGCTCGCGGGCCTCGTCCGGGGTGTGGGACTTGCCGAAGAACTGGTTGATCAGGCCGAGGTTCATCGGGAACGAGTAGACCTGGTCCTTGACCCGCGCGAAGACGCGGTGCTGGTAGTTCGTGAACTCGGTGAAGCGGTTCACGTACTCCCAGACGCGCTTGTTCGAGGTGTGGAACAGGTGCGCGCCGTACTTGTGCACCTCGATCCCGGTCTCGGGCTCGGCCTCCGAGTAGGCGTTGCCACCGAGGTGGCTGCGCCGCTCGAGGATGAGGACCTTCTTGCCCAGCTCGGTCGCGGCCCGTTCGGCGACGGTCAGACCGAAGAATCCGGACCCGACGACGACGAGGTCGTAACCTGCGAAATCGTCTTCAGTAATCTGTGCGGGGTTCGTGTGCGCGCTCACGGGCGTCGAGGGTACGCAGTCCGGTAACCCGGGCCGCACCCGACTATCACATTTCGGCCTACGACACACCTGGAAAGCAGTGCCTGCACCCGAGGACTTCTGGAGCTACTTCACCGCCGTGGCCACCTACCTGGCCGTCTTGGCGGTGCCCGGCGGCGTCGTCGGATGGGCCGCCGGGGTCCGCGGCTGGGCGCTGGCCGGGCTCGCGCCGCTGCTCAGCTACGCCATCACCGGCCTGGCCGGCCCGTGGCTGGCGATCGCGCACGTGCCGTACGGCCCGCTGAGCGTCGCCGCCTGCACCCTGCTGCTCGCCGCCGCGCTCTACGGACTTCGCCGGTTCTCGATCGCGCGGGGCTGGATGACGCCGGGCGCCGAGGAGCCGCCGCGGCCGTGGACCCGGCGGGCCAACCTGGCCGTGGGTGCCTGCGTGGCGATCGCCTCGGCCGTGTCGATCGCCGTGGTGGTCACCGGGCGCGGCGGCACGACCGCGGTGTTCCAGCGTTGGGACACCGTCTTCCACGCGAACGGCATCCGCTACATCGCCGAGACCGGCGACGGCTCCCTGACCGGCATGGGCACCATCAACTGGTACCCGGACGGCTCGTTCTACCCGAACGCGTACCACCTGGTCGGCGCGCTGGTCTACCAGCTGTCGGGGACGTCGGTCCCGGTCACGCTCAACGCCGTCACGATGCCGATCGCCGGGCTGTTCGCGCTGGCCATGGTCGCGCTGGTGCGCCAGCTCGGCGGCCGTGCGGTGTTCGCCGGCAGCGCGGCGCTGGTCGCCGGCGGCGCGACGACCGGGGCGTACGAGTCGGTGTCGAGCGGCCTGCTGCCGTTCGCGCTCGGCATCGTGCTGACGCCGCTGGCGGTGGTCGCGCTGCAGCGGTTCGTCGTGCGGCCGGGCGTCGACACGGGCGCGGTGCTGGCGCTGAGCGCCACCGGCCTGCTCGCCGCGCACTCGAGCGCGTTGTTCGGGGCGCTCCTGTTCGCGTTCCCGGTGGTCGTGCAGCGCTGGTACCGGGCGCTGCGGGGCAAACGCGTCGACGGCGTGCCCGAGGGCCGCGCGGCCTGGCGGGTGCTCGGTGGCGACGTCCTGCGGGTGGTCCCGGTGATGGTGGCGGCCGGGCTGCTGACCGCGCCACAGATCCTCGGCGCGATCGGCTTCACGTCCGGGGCGTACCCGTACCACGCGTGGGGCTCGCACATGGCGGTGTGGAAGGCGCTGGCCATGCTGGCGACGTTCAAGCAGGTGCTGCCGGTGCCGCAGATCTGGCTCACGGTGTTCCTGGTCATCGGGCTGGTCACGCTGTCGCGGCTGCGGCGGATGCGCTGGGTGGTGCTCTCGGCGATCGCGCTGTCCGCGCTGTTCGTCGTCGTCGCGTGCTTCGGCGGCGAAGACTGGGTGATCGCCCTGTCGCGGCCCTGGTGGAACGACCGGTTCCGGCTGATGGCGCTGGCGGCGATCCCGATGTGCCTGCTCGCCGCGCACGGGATGAGCGAGACCCAGCAGTGGCTGGCGAAGGTCGCGAGCGGACGCGCCTGGGTGCGGGCGCGGCCGTGGCTGACCGGCCGGGTCGGGCTGGCGACGGCGGTGCTGCTGGTCGTCGCGATGGGCGTGCTGACCGGCGGGTTCTACCGCGCGGCCAACGCCAAGACGGTGTCGCTGCTGTACTACAACGGCCTGCCCGGCGAGACGGTCCCGCCGGTCAGCCAGGACGAGATCGACGCGATGGAGTACCTCGGCACGCTGGGGATCCCGGCCGACCAGAAGGTGCTCAACGACCGCATGGACGGCACGGCGTGGCTGTACGCGCTCACCGGCGTGCACCCGGTGGCCGGCCACTACGACGCGGGCATCGCTCCCCCGGACGCGCTCTACCTGGCCCTGCACTTCGGCGACTACGACAGCGACCCGGAGGTCCGCGCGGCCACCCGGCGGCTGAACATCCACTACGTGCTGGTGGGCAGCGGCACGATCCGCCGCGACACCCCGATCGCGCCGGGCCTGCGGCACCTGGACGGGCACGACTTCGTCAAGCAGGTCTACCGGAACCCGGGTGCCGTGATCTACCGGATCGTGAAGTAGCCCCGGCAGGACAAAGCCCTCGTGGCCGCGGCGCCCCGTGCCGCGGCCACGAGGGCCCTCCGTCCCCCAACCACCCCCGGGGTGATCTCTGACGTCTGCATGCAAGGACGCCCGAGGGACGGCAATCGGTTTCCCGGCTACCCGGATGTCACCCGTTCGGACTAGCGTGGAGCTCCGGCAGGACGTCGCTCGCGACCTGTTCCAGCACGGCTTCGCGGCCTTCGTACGGCGACGACGACCGCGGCCAGTGCGCGATGATGTCGGTGAAGCCCAGCTCGCCCGCGCGGCCGGCGGCGTCGCGGAACGCCTCGACGCTGCTCAGTGAGAAGACCGGCGAGGCGTCCAGGCTCAGGTGGCGCTGGATGCCCGCCCGCTCGCGGCCCACCGCGTCCAGCCGCTGGTCGAAGACCTCCGTGAGCTGCTTGATGCCGCCCCACCACTCGTCCTCGGTCGCGCCGCCCCGGCCCGTCGTCACCCAGCCCGCGCCGAAGCGCGCCGCCAGGGTCATCGTGCGGGGGCCGTTGGCCGCGACCACGAACGGCAGCCGGGGACGCTGGACCGTGCCCGGCAGGTTGCGGGCCTCGCGGGCCCGGTAGTACTCGCCGTCGAAGTCGAACTTGTCCGTCATGAGCAGCCCGTCGAGCGCCTCGACGAACTCGGTGAACCGGTCGGCGCGCTGCTTGGCCGTCAGCTCCGGGGCGTCCAGGACCTTGCTGTCGTAGTGGACGTGGTCGACGCCCGCGCCGACGCCCAGGATGAACCGGCCGTCCGAGATGTCGTCGAGGGTGGTCAGGTCCCGCATGAACGGCACCGGGTGCCGCGCGACCGGGGACGCCACGAACGTGCCCAGCCGGATGCGGGACGTCACCATCGCCGCCGCCGTCAGGGTCGGGACCGCGGAGAACCACGGGCCGTCGACGAGGTTCCGCCAGCCCAGGTGGTCGTACGTCCACGCGTGGTCGAAGCCGTATTCCTCGGCCGCGCGCCACTTCGGCTCGGCGGCCCACCAACGATCTTCAGGGAGAATCACGATGCCTACTCGCACACTGCCGGACCGTAGCGGTAACCACCGACAATCGCTCGGACGGGGACGAGGCCACCCGAACGTGTCAGGGACAATGGTCGGGTGGAGAGACCTCAGTTGATCGCGTCCGACGTCGACGGCACCCTGCTCGGCCCCTCCGAATCCCTCAGCGCCCGCACCATCGCGACCGTCCGCCGGGCGATCGAAGCGGGCGTGCCGTTCGTGCTGGCCAGCGGCCGCCCGCCGCGCTGGATCGCGCCCGTGGCCAGGCCGCTCGAGCTGACCGGGTACGCGGTGTGCGCGAACGGCGCCGTCCTGTACGACTGCGGCCGCGAGGAGGTCGTCGCGGTGCACGGCCTGCTGCGGCCCGAGCTGCTCAACGACATCGCGCACGCGCTCGACAAGGCCCTGCCCGGCTGCCGGCTGGCCGCCGAACGCGCCAGCACCGGCGTCGACCACGAGATGCGCAGCTTCGTGATCGAGCCGAAGTACCACAACCCGTGGGGCGACGGCGAAGGCCGCACCGCCCCGCGCGCCGAGGTGCTCGGGCACCCGGCGATCAAGCTGCTGGTCAGCCACCGCGGGATGTCGTCGGAGGAGATGGCCGAAGCGGTGAACGCGCTGTTCGAGCGCGAGGTCGACGTCACCTACTCGTCGTCGGGCGGCCTGGTGGAGCTGTCCGCGCACGGGATCACCAAGGCGACCGGCCTGGCCGACGTCGCCGAGCGGCTGGGCGTCGGGCGCGAGCAGGTCATCGCGTTCGGCGACATGCCCAACGACGTCGAGATGCTGCGCTGGGCCGGCCACGGGGTCGCGATGGAGAACGGGCACCGGGCGGTGCTCGCGGTGGCCGACGAGGTCACCGGCCCGGCCGGTGACGACGGCGTCGCTCAGGTCCTCGAGCGCTGGTTCTAGCGGTTGTCGAGCTCGGCCGCTTCGGCCGGGGTCGGCGCCGTCCCGCCCAGGTGCGCGGGCAGCCACCAGTGTTCTTCGTCGGACGACGGCTGGTCCGGGTAGTCGGCCTGGGCCCGGTCGAGCAGCGCGCTCATCCGGGTGCGCAGCTCCTTCGTCACGACGTCCCAGTCGTCGCCCTTGGCCGGGTGCATCGGCTCGCCGATGAGGATCGAGATCGGCACGTGCCGGCGCGTCAGGTCCTTCGGCCGGCCCTTCGTCCAGAGCCGCTGCGTGCCCCACAGCGCCATCGGCACGACCGGGACGTTCGCCGCCGCGGCCATCCGGACGGCGCCCGACTTGATCTCCTTGACGGTGAACGACCGGCTGATGGTGGCTTCGGGGAAGACGCCGACGACCTCACCGGCCTGCAGCTTCCCGAGCGCTTCGCGGTAGGAGGCCAGGCCGGCGGACCGGTCGACGGAGATGTGGTGCATCCCGCGCATCAGCGGCCCGGCGATCTTGTTGTCGAAGATCTCCTTCTTCGCCATGAACCGCGTCAGCCGCTTGGCCGGGCGCGCGCCGAGGCCGCAGAAGATGAAGTCGAGGTAGCTCACGTGGTTGCACGCGATGACCGCACCGCCGTGGCGCGGGATGTGCTCCGCGCCGTCGATCGTGATGCGGTTGTCCAATACCCGGAACATCGTCCGGGCCGCCGCGATCACGGGCGGGTACACGAGGTCGGCCATCGCGCCAGGTTACGGGACCGTAGGTTCTTGACGTCGGTTCAAGCGGGGAAGAACACAAACCGGGCGAACCTCACACGGCTTGCACGTCCCGCCGCCGGACGGGGATCGCCAGGACGACCGCGAGCAGGATCGTGAACAGCGCGACCGACTGGTGTTTGACGCCTTCGATGCCGTCGCCGAGGGCCGCGGCGCCGAACTGCGTCACCGAGACGGCGAACAGGAACGCCAGCACGACACCCAGCGCGCCGCGACGCCACATCCAGGCTCTGACCAGCACGAACAGCCAGATCGGCACCAGCGCGAACAGGCCGAGCGGACTGATCAGGCCGGTCAGCCACGACACCACCGGCGCCCGGTACTCCTGCGCGTGCGGCGCGAAGCCCGCGTCCTGGTCGAAGCTGCCGAGGTAGTCCGGGCGGGCGGTGAGCTGGTCGGTCGCGGCCCGGTTCAGCACCTCCAGGGTGCGACTCGGGTGGCTCGCGAAGTACGCGATGACCTTCCCGCGCGTCAGCTGGTCGCGGTACCGCGGGTAGAGCGGGTCCATGGTCACCGGGTGCGGGTGCCACCAGCCGTTGCCCGCGTACTGCGCGAACGACGGCGGCAGCCCGAGGTCGGCCAGGTCGGCCTGGGTGTCGTGCTTGCCGTCGACGATGTTCAGGAAGACCGAGTTGACCACGTTGATCTCGCGCGAGTCGTCACCGGGGAACTCGCTGTACGTGCCGTCGGGCGCCAGGGCGGGCTCGACACTCTGCTGTGCGAAGAACGTCACCGCGCCGACAGCGCCGACGACCAGGACCGCCGCCGCCCACCGCTTCGGCCCGCGCAGCGTGCCCGGCCGGACGAGCAGGACCGCGAACGCGAGGATCGGCAGGATCGTCAGCGTCTGGACCTTGGCGTTGACCGCCAGCACGCCGCCGGCGAGCGTCACCGCCATGCCCACGTAGCTCCACCGGCCCTCGCGCGCGGTCAGCAGCAGGCCGCCGGCGATCAGCAGCAGGCCGAGGAATGCCGCGCCTTCGCCGAGCACCGCGGCGAAGTACCCGAAGAACGCCGAGTCGGCGACGACCAGCAGCAACCCGCCCGCCACGGCGAGGCGGGCGCGCCGCGAATACGGCAGGCCGAGCACGATCGCGGCGATCGCCGCCGCGGCGATGACGCTGCTCAGCAGGCCCAGCACGACCAGGCTGAGCGTCCCGGGCAGGCCGATCAGGCGGCCGATCCCGACGGCCAGCTCCGCGAGCCAGCTCTGCGTGAGCAGGTAGGTCGGCCGGCACTGCGGCACCCCGGACGCCGGGGTGTACGCGAGGTGGACGAACGCCTCCGGCAGGCCCTTCCAGGTGATCCCGGCGCCGCACAGCACGCGGCCGCCGTCGCCGTTGTTGGACATCGCGACCGGGCGCGGCACCAGGAACCGCAGCACGAACAGCGCGAACGACGTCCCGAAGACCCCGATCCCCAGCTTCGCTTCGGCGCCCAGCCGGCGCGTCGGGACCTCGAGCTTCACGAAGGACAGGGTACGTAGCGGAAGTCCGGGCCCTTGTCGAGGTCCGTGACCACCGACTTCGCCTGCTCCACGCGCGGGTACACCGAGACCCAGTAGGGCGTGCCGACGCGGCGGAACGTGGCGACCTCGTACTTGCCCGCGTAGACCGGGTCGATCGCGCAGTGCTGGCGGTCGGCGTAACCGCCGTCGGCGGGCACCGCGACGGTCGGGCGGCGGCCGTTGACGACGTAGTCGTAGTCGGTCGCGACCCCGCCGTCGTGGCGCCCCTCGCGGGCGATGTGGTCGTCGGTGCGGCCGTAGACGTCGACGATGAGCAGCTGGCCGCTGCGGGCCGCGAGCGCGCCCGGCGCGGTGGCGCTGACGACCGACCCCGCCGGCAGGTAGCGGCCCAGCCAGCCGCCGATCTCGCTCAGCTCGGTGCCGTGCGCGCGCCAGTCGCGCACGCGGTCGAGCATCTCGGGGCTGAACACCGAGACGAGGACCGCGATGCCGGCGAGCCCGCAGGCGGTCACCGGGACGAGCCGCGTCGCGGCGGGCCACGCCCTCGGCCGCGGCGACGGCTTCGCCTCGACGTCCACGGTGAGCACGCCGTACGCGCTGACGGCGGCCACGGCGATCAGCGGCGGAACCGGGGCCAGCAGCCGCCACGACGGCCCGGGGTCGCCACCGATCAGCACCGCGGCGGCGGCGACCGTGACGGCGATGGCGAACAGCAGCCAGATCAGGGCACGGGCTTCGACGGCTTCGGTGCGACGCAGCAGCAGCGCGACCGCGGCAACCAGGGCGAGCAGCAGGAAACCCTGGTGCGCCAGCGCGAACCCGGACAGGTACGGCCAGCCGGCGTCGACCTGCGAGCCGAGCGGCCCGCCGAGCTTCACGGCCAGCGGCGCGGGGACGTAGTGCTGGTAGAACGTCACGCGCCAGGCCAGCCGCGGGATCAGGAACACCAGCGCGCCCAGGACGTAGCCCACCGGGGCCCACCAGCTGTGCTTCTTCTTCAGCGCGGCGCCGATCAGCCAGAGACCGCCCAGCACGGCGACCACCAGCCCCTCCGGGCTGGTCATCACGGCGAACGCGACCAGCACCCCGGCGACCACCGGGCGGCGCGCCGCGAGCGAGTAGCAGACGGCGAGCAGGAGCAGCACGAACAGCGGGACCTCGGAGCCGGACGGCCCGTAGACGGCGAGGCCGCCGGCGCTCGCGGTGAGCACCGCGGCGGCCACGCCGATCGCCGGGCGCGGCTCGGCGTCGGCTCCCGCGACGATCCGGTTCACCAGGAGGTACGACACGAGCACGCACCCGAGCGCGGCGAGGACGCCGAACACGACGGCGGTGGTCTCCACGTCGGCGCCGAACGCGGCCCGCGGCAGGGCGATCAGCACCAGCCAGAGGAAGTTCGTGTACCCCTCGACACGTTCTCCGGGGTTGAAGACCGGGCCGTTCCCGTCGGCGATGTTCTGCGCGTAGCGGAACGACACGAGCGCGTCCTCGGTGACGGTCGCGAACAGCAGCTGGTGCAGCAGCGAAAGGCCGAGGGTGAGCGTGAGGACGAAGCCGCGCCAGCCCCGGTCGGTGTCGAGCCGTCCCCAGGTCAGGACCACGATCGCGGCGAGGACCAGCCACGCCACCACGACCGCGTAAACCACCCGGCCCCCTAGTGAAGATCGCTCCGCCCGGCGTCAGTCAAGCAGGGAAACGCACTGGTCAATATAACCCGTTCGGGTATCGCGAAGGGACGTTCGCGAATCGTCCCGATCGGACTCCTCACCCCGGAGCACCCGGCTGATCGTTGTCGGCTTAGTCTCCAGCGTGCTCTCCGTCTGCGTTGCCATTGTCGTCATCGCCGTCCCGGGCCTTCTCACGGGACTCGCTGTGGGATTGCGTGGCTGGGCCCTCGCCGGATTGGCCCCCTTGCTGAGCTACGCCATCGGCGGCCTGACCGGGCCGTGGACGGCGGCGGTGGGCTTGTCGTTCACGCCGCTGACCTACGCGATCTCGACCGTCGTGTTCGCCGCGATCGCCTACGGTGTCCGGAAACTGACGGTCCGGCGGTGGGCACCCGAGCCGGAACACGGGCTGTGGGACCGACGCGGGCACATCGCCGTCGGCGCGTGCCTGCTGTTCGGGGCGGCGGTGGGCTTCTACGCGACGCTCCGTGGCCTGGGCCACATCGGCGCGCTGCCGCAGGGCTTCGACGCGGTGTACCACGGGAACGCCGTCCGCTACATCGCCGACACCGGCGACGGCAGCCTGTTCGGCACGGGCCACGTGAACTGGTACGGCGACGCGGCGCCGGTGTTCTACCCCAACGCCTACCACCTGCTGGCGGCGGTGACGAACCGCCTGACCGGCGCGTCGATCCCGGCGACGCTGGACGCGAACACGCTGCTGCTGCCCGGTTTGCTGGCGTTGTCGCTGGTGACGTTGGTCCGCGAGTTCCGCGGTCGCGCGGTGCTGGCGGGCGCGGTCGCGCTGACGGCGGTGGCGCCGGTGATGGGCGTCTACGAGTCGATGGACCGCGGGCCGCTGCTGCCGTTCGCGCTGGGCGTGACGCTGACCCCGCTGGCGGCGGTGGCGTTGAAGCGGTACCTGGAGCGCGTCGCGCCGGACACGGGTTTCGTGCTGCTGCTGGCGGCGGTGGGCTTGCTGTGCATCCATTCGTCGACGTTGTTCGGCGGAATCCTGTTCGCCGGCCCGCTGCTGGTGCAGCGCTGGCTCACGGGCTGGCGCCGGATCGGCCGCGACCTGCTGGCGCTGCTGCCGATCGCGGTGGTGTCGCTCCTGGTGGCGTGGCTGCAGTTGTTCGGCGCGCTGGGCCTGGCCACCGGCGGCATCCCGTACTACGGCTGGCCGAGCGAGTGGCGCGCGTCGACGGCGCTGGGGGCGTTGCTGGGGTTCCAGCACATGGAGGCGCATCCGCAGGTGTGGCTGTCCGTGGCGCTGTTCCTCGGGATCGTGTTCTTCGCGAGGGCGGGGGCGTTGCGCTGGATCGGGTTGACGGCCGCGGTGACGGGCCTCGCGTACATGGCGGTGTCGTCGTCGAACGCTCCCCTGGTGATGGCCCTTTCGCGGCCGTGGTGGGACGACCCGTACCGGTTCTTCTCGATGGCGGCGATCCCGCTGTGCGTGCTGGCCGCGCACGGTCTGGCCTCGACTCAGGCATGGCTACGCGAGCGGCTGCCGGCTCGCGTGCCGGCGGTGGCGATCGCGGTGGTGGTGCTACTGGGTTTCGTGGCGCTTTCGAACGGCTTGTACTTCCGCTCGAACGGCGCCCGCGTGTACACGGGCTACCAGTCCGCGGACCCGTCCAAGCTGGTCGTGACGGCCGGCGAAGAGACGGCGATGGAGGAGCTCGGCAAGCTGGCGGCCCCGGGCGAGTGGGCGATGAACGACCGCTTCGACGGCACGGCGTGGACGTACGCGCTGTCCGGCGTCCGGACGGTGGCCGCCCACTACGACGAAACGACCCCGCCCGGGGACGCCACATTGCTGGCCGAGCGATTCCGCGATTACCAGACCGACCCGGCGGTGCGGGCGGCGGTTCAGCGGCTGAACATTCACTGGGTGATCTTGGGGAAGCCCTCGACGGTGCCGGGCAAGGCTTATCAGCCGGGGTTGATCGGGCTCGCTGGAGAGCCGTTCTTGAAGGAAGCCTGGCGCGATTCGGACGCGGTGATTTATCGCTTGCTGCCGTAGTGGGGTGACTCACCGGCGCGGTTCACCACGAGGGCGATCCCAAGTTGTCCACATGTGCGTAACGCCTGTGGACAACTTGGGTACAGCCGGTGGACAACCTGGTCAGCCGGCTGAGCGAGCCGCTCAGGCGACGGGGGTGACCGCCGGGCGGGTGGAGCGGGCCGCCACCGCGGCCAGGCCCGCCGTCAGCAGGTCGGCCACCGTGAACATCACCCGGGACGCCACCGCGAACGCCGTCGCCTGGCCGACCGTCAGGCCGCTGGCCGTCAGGACCGCCACCTGGGCGACCTCGCGGACGCCCACGCCGCTCGGGAGGATGAACGCGAACGTCCCCACCGTCATCGCGACTGCCATCGCGCCGACGCACAGGACGAAACCGCTGAAACCGGGCGTACCGACCGAGTTCGCCAGGAGCCACAGGTGGATTCCCTGCAGGCACCACGCCACCGTCGAGGCGCCGAAGACCTTGGTGACCACCCGCCAGCTCAGGGGGTGGGCCAGCGGGGGCCGCCGGAGGAGCTTGAGCACCAGGGACGTGCCCCACGTCAGGATCTTCGGGTGCAGCATCGCCAGGCCGACCGGGATCAGCACGAACAGCCACAGCGCGCGGGGGCTGTGGCTGAACACCGCCGGCGCCGCCAGGAGCGACACCACCAGCGCCGACACCACGCCCACGCCCAGCTGGATCAGCGAGCCCGTGAAGATCCTCGCGCGGGCCAGGCCCGCCTTGCGGCCCAGCTCCATCTGCAGCAGGTACGCCCAGACCGACCCCGGCACGTACTTGCCGAGCGAGCCGACCAGGCAGATCTGCGCTCCCCTGGCGTAGCCGATCGGCTTGCCGAGGTCGTCGACCATGACCTGCCAGCCCCAGGTCGACACCATGATCGCCGCGATCAGGGCGACGAGGCTGAGCAGCGAAGACTGCCACGCGACGTCGTGCAGGGTGTGCCAGAACTCACCCCAGTTCGAGGCCAGCTGCTTGGCCGCGAAGCCGATGACCAGCAGGATCGCGACCCATCTGGCGACATCGAGGATCTTCGCCTTGGTGGACTTCCGCTGCTTTCCCGCAGCCGGGAGTTCCTCGGGCGTCTCAACTGTCGTCATCGACGGTCTCCTCCGGCCTGCACCGTGACGAGGCGGCTGAATTCGGTGAGGAGATCGTAGCCGTCCCACACGGCGGAGAACGTCAGGGCCGAGCCGAACGGCACGATCCGGTCGACGCCGCGGCCCGCGAGCTCGTGCGCGAACGCCGTCAGTTCCTCGACGGTGAAGCCGTATTGGCTGACCGTCTGGTCTTTGCGCAGGACGATCGGTACCAGATCAGACAAAGTGGACACTTGCGCGTTCGCGAACGTGCCGGCGCCGAGCCATTCCCGCGGCAGCACCGCCGGGTCCGCCAGCTCCAAGGTGGCCAGTCCGTTGCCGTCGAACGCGATCTCCTTGACCAGCCCGTCGACCGCCGCGCCGTACGCCGAGACGCGCTTTTGGACCGCCATCGCCGGCTCGGTGACGTGCTGCTTCGCCGCCAAGACCGCCGCGAGCAGCGTGCGGAACTCCCGGCCCGCGGCCTGGGCGCCCGCGGCGTCACCGACCCAGAACACCGCGCGCGGTGACGAGCAGGCGGCCTGGTCGAACCAGTACGAGTCGTTGTAGAAGCCTTCGGCGGCCGCGCGACGCTCCTCGGCGGACGCCCGCTGCCAGCCCGCCACCGACGCGACGGCGAACGACGAGCGGTCCGGGAACGTCAGGTCACGCGCGTGCGGCGCCAGCGGGTACTGGCGCAGCGCCGCGACCGAAGTGTCGCCGCCCCAGATGACGCGCAGGTCGGCGGCCAGCGACAGGGCGCCGCTCACCTCGTCGCTGCGGTCGTACGTCACCATGCGCTGGGTCGCCGTGATCGCGGCCGCGGTGTCAGCGTCCACTTCGGACAGTGCCGCGTTCAGCGCGTCCAGCACCGCCTCGGCGGCACCGGCCGAGCGCGACGACACCCGCACGACGTTGTGGTTGCCCGCCAGCGCCGACAGTGCCCACGAGTAGACGAAGATCGTGTCGACGTTCGCCGGCGGCACGTGGAACACCAGCCCGCGCGGGAACCGCAGCGCGTCACCCGAAGTGTCCAGGGTGGATAGCGCCCGGGCGATCTCGCCCTTGCGCAGGAAGAACCCGAGAGATGCCAGTTCGGGGAACCGGCGCGCGGTGGCCGGGGCCAGCAGCTTGCGGGCGAACTTCGTGATGAACTCGACGATCCGCGGGTCGCCGACGCGCAGCCGGCCACCCGGGGGCGACGCGCGCAGCTCGTCGACCAGGTCGCTCACGGAAACCGCGGGCGCCGCGGGAAAACGCTGGGTCAGAGTGGTCACGCCGCCGCTCCCGAGAACGTGTCCGAGCAGCCGCGGGCCTCGGCCTTCGGCAGCCGGCCGAGGACGGAGAAGTGCTTGCCCGGCCAGTCACCGTCGTCGATGCCGTTGTAGACACCGAGATCCTCGGTGAGCAGCACGTGGCCCGGGTAGGACCGCGGCAGCGTCGAGACGACCTCGATCACGCCCGGCTCCCCGACCGGCTGCTCTTCCCACGTCTCCGGGTTCCGGATCACGACGTCGGCGAAGTCCGGGCAGTAGAGCGAGTTTCCGGACTGTCCTTCGAGGAACACCGTGCCGATCTGCTCGATCATCCCGTAGTAGTTGTGGATCCGGGTGAGCCCGGTGTCCTCCTTGAAGCGCCGCCGGAACTCGGTGTTGTCCACCGCGCGGTCGATCAGCTTCTTCCAGCCACCGGAGTGGACGAGGATGCCGTTCGACAGGTCGAGGCGGTGCTCCCGGGCGACCTCGTAGAGGTACTGCCAGACCATGAACGTGAAGCCGAAGATCAGGAACGGCTTGCCGCCGTACTCGGCCAGGAACTTCTTGACCGCCTCGACGTCCGGCTTGTCGTTCTCGTCGAGCACGTAGGTGTGCTTGCGGCCGAAGTTCGCCATGCCCAGCACGCCCGCGCCGCGCGCGGAGAACGAGCGGCGGTTCTTGATGATGCCGATGGTGTCGACCATCAGCATCGGCAGCCGCTCGCCGCCGAGGACCTCCTGCAGCGTCGCGCCCAGCTGCTTGGTCTGCGCGCCCGCCGCCTCCTTGTCGAGGTAGATCCGCGACGCGCCGGCGCCGGTGGTGCCGGACGACGTGAGGGTCTTGAACACCTCGCTGTCCGGCACGGACTTCAGGTCGTGCGTCTTGAACATCCGCACGGGCAGCCACGGCAGGTCCGCGATCGTGGCGAAGGTCGAGGACGGCGCGATCCCCAGCGAAGCCAGGATCCGCTCGTAGCCCTCGGAGTTCGCCCGGTGGTGTGCCGTCAGCGCGGCGAGCTCGGGCAGCAGCAAGGCTTCCCGGTCGGCCTGCGACCGAGTGAACACACTCATACCTTGGCCTCCAGTGACCGGTAGTCGATCTTGCCGCTGGCCAGCAGCGGCACGGTGTCGATCGGGCGGACGTCGAACCCGCTGGCGTGCAGGTGCAGCCGCTCGGACAGCGCCCGCGACGCGTCCTTGCAGATGTCCTTGTCGACGCCCTCGGCGAACAGCACCACCTTGTCGCCGGCGGGCACCGCCGCCACCACGTCGATCCCGACCGCCGCCGTGCGCACGGCTTGTTCGAGGTCGTCGAGGCTGATGCGGTTGCCGAACACCTTGCCGATGCGCTTGAGCCGCCCGGTGATGAACAGGTACCCCTCTTGGTCGAGGTACCCGAGGTCACCGGTGGCGAGCACGCCGCCGCATTCGTCGCCCTTGGCCAGGCCGGACTCGTCGTCCGCGTAACCCAGCATCACATTGGGCCCACGGTAGACGACCTCACCGACGATTTTGGGGTGCGTGGTCTCCGACCCGTCGTCGCGACGGACCGAGAACGCCCCGCCCGGCAGCGCCGGCCCGGCGGAACCGAGCTTTTCGGCCAGTCTTTCGGCGGGCACCGTGGTCATCCGCGGCGCGGCCTCGGTCTGGCCGTACATGACGTACATCCGGCCGCCGACGGCCAGCATCTTGTCGTTGAACTCGGCGATCAGGTCGTCGCGCAGCCGCCCGCCGGCCTGCGTCAGCGTGCGCAGCGTCGGGTACTTCGCGGGGTCGAACTTGAGCCGCCGCAGCATTTCGTAGTGGTACGGGACGCCTGAGAGGGACGTCACGCCGTACTTGGTCACCGCGTCCCAAAAACCACGGCCGAGCACGCCGGACGGCTCGATCACGACGGTCGCGTCGCGCACCAGGTGCGAGTTCAGCACCGAGAGCCCGTAGCTGTAGTGCAGCGGCAGGCAGGTCGGCGCGACCTCGTCGGCGTCGATGCGCAGCACCTGCGCGATGGCGTCGGCGTTGGCCAGGATCGCCTGCCGCGAGAGCCGGACGAGCTTGGGGTTGCCGGTCGACCCGCTGGTCGGGAGCAGCACGGCCAGGTCGGGGTGCGGCCGGACCCCCTCGGCGGAGTCGCGGACCCAGTCCGCGCCCCGCACCGAGTACCCGTCGGGCGCGTCACCCGAGGCCGCCAGCACGGCCGCCGGGCGGAAGCGCGAGACCAGCCCGGCCAGCACGTCGACGTCCAGCGCCGGATCGATCAGCGCGATCGCCCGGCCGGACTCGAACGCGCCCAGGTAGGTCAGCACGCTCGGCAGGTCGGCAGACATCCTCGCGAACACGACGCCGACCGGCAGCGCGGCCAGCTCCTCCATCCGCTTGCCGACCTCGGCCGACAGTTCCGCCCCCGCCAGCGAGCGGCCCCCGGCCACGTCCACCAGCCGAGCTCCCGCACCCAGCAAAGTCACAGCACCAAGCCTCCGTCGACGCCCAGCACCTGCCCGGTGATGAAGGACGCCTCATCACTCACCAGGAACCGGATCGCGTTCGCCACGTCTTCCGCCCGGCCCAGGCGCCCGAGCGGCGTCTTGCCGGTGTTCTCCGCCTTCGCGTCCTCGCTCAGGCCGGCGGTCAAGTCGGTCTCGATCACGCCCGGCGCGACCGCGTTCACGCGGATGCCCGACCGGCCGAGCTCCTTCGCCGCCGAACGCGCGATGTTCGCCACCGCGGCCTTCGACGCCGCGTACACCGTCTGACCGGCGCTCCCGTACTCGCCGACGATCGAGGCGAGCACCACGATCGCGCCGGTCTTCTTGCGCATCATCGCCCGGGCCGCGGCCTGGACGGTGTGCAGCGTGCCGGCGACGTTGGTGCTCAGCGTCGTGTCGACGAGCTCCTCGCGGATCATCCCGAGGAGCGCGTCCTCCATGATCCCGGCGTTGGCCACGACGATGTCGAGCTTGCCGTGCTCCTTCGCGACGCCCCTGACCAGCGAAGACACCGCCTTCGCGTCGGTGACGTCGAGGGCGAGCCCCGCGGCCGCGCCGACCGCCGAAGCGGCTTCCTTGGCGCGGGCTTCGTCGCGGCCGGTGAGGACCACCGTCGCGCCCGCCTCGGCGAGCGCGCGCACGGTGGCCAGGCCGATCCCCCGCGTCCCCCCGGTGACGAGCGCGACGCGACCGGACAGATCAGTCATTCTTCGCCTGCAGCTCGGTCACCATGTCCACGGCGACCTTGAAGCTCGACATGTCGATCACCTGGTCGGTGTCGAACTCGACGTCGAACTCGTCCTCGATGGCCGCGACCAGCGCCATGTGGCCGACGGAGTCCCACGCCTCGAGGTCGCGGTACTTCAGGTTCTCGACGTCCACGCCGCTGTCGAGGTCCAGTGCCTCGATGAAGACCTCGCGCAGCTTGGGGGCAACCGACATGCTCTTGACTCCTAGTGCTCGTCGCGCGGGCGGGCGTCCCACGCCTTGACCAAGGTAGAGAGGTCGCCGGGCAGGGTGGCGTCCGGGAGACCTTCCTTGCCCTTCAACCACGGTCCCAGTACCTCGATGGTCGCCTCGTCGACGCCGCGGCGGGACAGGCCGATGACGTTGAGGCCGGTGACGCGGGCCGGGTTGCCGACGGCGATGGTGAACGCGCCGATCTCGCGCCGCACCGCCGAGCCCATCCCGACCATCGCGCCCGGCCCGACCACGACCTTCTGGTGCAGGATCGCACCCATGCCGAGGTTGGCGCCGTCCCAGATGTGGCAGTGGCCACCCGTGACGGCGTTGGAGGCGATCGTCACACCGTCGCCGACCAGGCAGTCGTGCGCGATGTGGGAGCCGCGCAGGAAGTAGCCGTCGCTGCCGATCGTCGTCGTCCGCCAGGTCCCTTGGTGGACACTCACGTACTCGCGGATCCGGTTGCGGCTGCCGATGAGGACGCCGTGGCCGTCGTGATCCGCGTCACCGGCCGGGGCTTCGTCCCAGGCCGCGGGGTGGGGACGGCCGCGGTCCTCGCCGGGTGTGCCGATCGTCACGTGCGGGCCGATCCAGTTGCCGTCGCCGATCCGGGCCGGTCCGACGACCACCGCGAACGGCCCGATCACGTTGTCGTCGCCGAGTTCGACGCCTTCACCGAGGACGGCGGTCGGGTGGATGCGGTTGACCACGGGCGGGTATCCGTTCGTCGGCGGCTGGGTGCTCGGTGCGCGGACACGCCCGGTAGCGTGTGGCCCGCGTTCACGCAGGGCAGCCGGGCGCAGAATCGGCGGCTCATGGTACCGGACGCACCGAAATCGCCTGCCGGGAGAGACTGCCCATGATCCCCATCACCGTGGTCGACGTCCGCGACGCGGAGGACCTCGTCGTCGAGGTGCTGCGCTCCGGGGCCATCGCACAGGGCCCGATGGTCAAACGCTTCGAAGACGCGTTCGCCACCGTCTCCGGGACCAAGCACGCGGTCGCCGTCAACAACGGGACGACCGCGCTGGTCGCGGCGCTGCAGGTCCTCGACCTGCAGCCGGGCGACGAGGTCATCACCTCGCCGTTCACCTTCGTCGCGACGCTCAACGCGATCCTCGAAGCCGGCGCGACCGTCCGGTTCGCCGACATCCGGCGCGACGACTTCGCGATCGACTCCGACGCCGTGACGAAGGCCGTGACCGACCGCACGAAGGTGCTCATGCCGGTGCACCTCTACGGCCAGACCGCGGACATGGGCAAGCTCGGCCCGCTGGCCGCCGAGCACGGCCTGCAGGTCATCGAAGACTCGGCACAGGCCGTCGGCGCGACGTTCGAGGGCAAGCCGGCCGGCTCGTTCGGCATCGGCTGCTTCTCGCTGTACGCGACGAAGAACATCACGACCGCCGAGGGCGGCGTCATCACGACGGACGACGACGTGCTGGCCGACCGGCTCCGCGTGCTGCGCAACCAGGGCATGCGCGCCCGGTACCAGTACGAGATGGCCGGCCACAACTACCGGATGACCGACCTGCACGCCGCCGTCGGCATCCCGCAGCTCGCGAAGCTGGACCAGCTGACCGCGGCCCGCCAGGCGAACGCGAAGCGGCTGTCCGAAGGCCTCGCCGGCACGCCGGGCCTCGACATCCCGCAGGTGCTGCCCGGGCGCGACCACGTCTGGCACCAGTACACCGTGCTGGTCGGGCCGCACGCGATGCTCTCGCGCGACGAGTTCACCCAGGCGCTCACCGAACGCGGCATCGGGAACGGCATCTACTACCCGAAGGTCGTCTTCGACTACGCCTGCTACCAGGGGCACCCGCTGATCCCCGACGCCCGCGTCGAGGACTTCCCGGTGGCCGCCGCCGTCGCGAACCAAGCCGTCTCGCTGCCGGTGCACCCGCACCTGACCGAGTCCGAACTGGACACCATCATCGAAACCGTTCGCGAGGTACTGGGCGCATGACGCATCGGATCGCACTTGTCGGGACCGGGAACATGGGATCGCTGCACGCCCGCGTGCTGGCCGGCAACGACCGCGTGTCGCTCGTCCGCGTGATCGATCCGCGCGAGGAGGCGGGCAAGGCCGTCGCCGAGCGGTACGAAACGCGGTGGACGCCGGAAATCGGCTCACTGTCCGATGTGGACGCCGTCGTGCTGGCGTCGGCCACCGAGGCGCACTACGAGCTGGCGCAGGAGATCCTCGGCCAGGGCAAGCCGATGCTGGTGGAAAAGCCGGTGTGCAACAGCTACGAGCTCTCCCAGGAGATCGTCGCGCTGTCGGCGTCGAAGGACGTCCCGCTGATGTGCGGGCTGCTGGAGCGCTACAACCCGGCCGTCATGACCGCGCGGGCGCTGGTGAACGAGCCGGTGCACCTGATGGCGCGCCGCCACGGCCCGTACGCGCCGCGCATCAAGACCGGTGTCGCGTGGGACCTCCTGGTGCACGACGTCGACCTGGCGATCCAGTTCTTCGGCGGTGCGACGCCGTCGCGGGTCACCTCCGGTGCGGGCTACTTCCACCCGTCGTCGGTCGACGGCGCCGAGGACACGATCGAGACGGTGCTGTCGTTCCCGACCGGCCTGGCCACGGTCTCGGCCTCGCGGCTGGGCCAGAAGAAGGTCCGGTCGCTGGTCGTGTCGGAGCTGGACCGGCTGATCGAGATCGACCTGCTGCGCCGCGACGTCACGATCTACCGGCACGTCTCGCACGACTCCGTCACCCCGGACGGCCTCGGCTACCGGCAGCAGACGGTGATCGAGATCCCCGAGCTGATCACGGCGCGCGAACCGCTGGCCTCGCAGCTGGACCAGTTCTGCGACCTGCTGGAGGGCAAGGTCGACGCCGCCACCGAGCGCGAGCTGATCCTGCCGTCGCACCACGTCGTCGAGCAGGTCCTGACGCAGGCCGCGGCCTAGCTGACCGGCACCGGGAACGCGGCCGGGCTCCGGCGCCCGCCGGAGCCCACCGCGCGGACGGCGAAGAAGACGTTGTCCTTGGACAGGTCGATCTTCGCCGTCAACGCCGGGCCGACGTCGATCGCGTGCGTCCAGTCCGGCGCCGTCGTCTCGCGCCAGAGGACCTCGTAGCCGACCGCGCCCGGCGTCGCGTCCCACAGCAGCTCGGAGTCGTTCGTCAGGGCCGCCGTGCGGATCTTGACGCCCTTCGGCGTGCCCGGCGCCATCGCGAGCGACCACAGCGCGGCGCCGTTGGCCCGCGCGACCCTGGCGATGAACGGGAAGTCGCAGAACTCCGGCAGATCGCCGTACTGGACGCCGTTCTCCACGCGGACGTCCTGGTGCTGGTGCGCGAAGTCCTCGGCGGGCTCGGTGAACCGCGCCGCCGGGTAGCCCTGTTCCAGGAAGCCGATGTGGTCGCCGCCGCGCAGGTAGCGGTCACGGCGGTAGATCACGCGGACCGTCATCCCGGTCGCATCGTTCTCCGCCACGGACTTCACGAACCGGGCCAGCTGCCGCGGCGGTGAGTCGTTCTCGCCGCCGATGCTGCGCCGCAGGTTCGCCTCGGCCGGCGTCTCCGCGGTCGGGACGCCCTCGGCGAACAGGCGGATGGTCGTCGGGTCGCGCGTGCCGTCGTCGGCCCGGCTGGAGCCGACGATGTCGTCGGTGAACATCGCCTGGACGTCGGTGCCGGCGGCCTTGAACTGCTGCGCCAGGTGCCGCGCGCCGTAAAGGCCCTGCTCCTCGCCCGCGACGGCGGCGAAGACGATCGTCGCGGCCGGCTGCCGGGTCGAGAGGACCCGCGCCAGCTCCAGCGCGACCGCGACGCCCGAAGCGTCGTCGTCCGCTCCCGGCGCGTCTCCGGTGAAGTCCATGACGTCGGTGCGGCGTGAGTCGTAGTGACCCGAAACGACGTACACGCGGCCGGGTTCGGTCGACCCGTGCAGCGTCGCGACGACGTTCGTGATCGTCGTCGGCACCGGGATCCGGTCGGCCGGCGGCTGGACGTACGACTGCAGCTCGACGGTCATCCGCCCGCCGGAAGCGGCCGCGACCTGCTGGTACTGCGCGAACAGCCAGTCGCGCGCGGCGCCGATGCCGCGCACCGGGTCGGCTTGGGCGGACAGCGTGTGCCGGGTGCTGAACGCGGCCAGCCGCCGCACGGTCGCCTCGATCCGGCGCTCGTCGACCTGCCGGAGCAGGGCCCGCAGGTCCGGGCCGGGCCGCTGGGGGCCGACGGGAACGCCGGGGCCGCGGTCCCCGAGTTCGGTGGCGCCGGCGGGGACTCCGACCGCGGAAGCGGCTCCCAGCACGGCCGAAGCGGTGAGGAACACTCGTCGAGAGGTCACGGAACCGGTCTTACGCCCGCACGGGGACGCCGTGTACCGCCGACCGGACGCGCGGCTACTTGGTGAGCCGCTTGCCGTTCCCGTCGTAGGCGATCAGCGGGGTCAGCGACGCGGAGTCCGGCACGAGGACCGGGTCGAACCAGAAGAAGACCACGTTCGGGTCCTGGGTCCACTTGGCCAGGGTGGCCTCGATGGTCTTGCCGTGGACGGTCGTCGTGATCCTCGTCGCCGGGCCGGCGAAGTAGCCGAAGACCGGGATGAGCTGGTCTTGCAGGACCTCGCCGCCGTCGGTGGCGTGGAAGCCGAACGACCGGTCGGAGCCGCGGACCTCGTTCGTGGCCAGCGCGGCCTGCACCGAGGTGCCCGAGCGGAAGCCGGCGACGAGGCCGAAGTGGATGTCCGGCAGCAGCTGCGGTTCGTCGACCTCCCGCGCGAAGAAGACGATCTCGCCGGCCTTCGTCAGGATCCCGGTGCCGACGACGTCGCCGAGCGGCGGCCGTTCGGGCGTCGAGGTGGTCGGCGCGGGTGCGGGTGCGGACGACGTCGGCGGGGCCGGCGGCTGCGCGACCGGCGCCGGAGCGGGCTGCCGCAGCTGGACGGCGAACACGACCACCAGCACGACGGCGGCCGCGGACGCGATGCCCGCGGTGGTCGTCAGCACGCGGCGGCGACGCCGGATGCGCGTGCCGTCGGCCACGATCCGGGCCAGGTCGGGTTCGGCGAAAGGCTCGTCGGGGGGCTGCCGGAGGGCGGCGCGGAAGTCGTCGAGGTCGTTCATCGCCCGCTCCCTCCGATCAGCGTGTCCTCGCCCGTGCCGGCCTCGACGCGCAGCTTGGCCAGCGCCCGGGAGTTCGTGCTCTTCACGGTACCCAGCGAAACGCCGAGCTCACGGGCCACGTCGGCTTCGGGCAGGTCGAAGAAGTGGCGGAGCACGACGACGGCGCGTTCGCGGGCGGTCAGCGTCCGGAGCACCGCGGTGAGCCACGCGCGCTGGGTGACGGCCTGGTCGACGTCGAGCCGGTCCTGCTGGTCGGGCATCGCCTCGGTGGCGTACTCGCGGATCGGGCGCCGCCAGCCGTCGATGACGTGGTTCATCAGGACGGTGCGGGCGTAGCCGTAGGCGTCCTTGTGCCGGACCCGCGACCAAGCCGCGTACGTGCGCGTGAAGGCGGTCTGCGCGGCATCCTCCGCTTGGTGGCGGTCGCCGGTCAGCAGGTAGGCGGCGTGGGTGAGCCGGGCCGAGGACGCACGCACGAAGTCCGCGAACTCGTCGTCGCCGCGCGCCATCCGTCACCTCGTTCCGTCCCTCCCAGCGACGGCCGGGCCGCGGAAAGGTTGCTCTCAACCTTTCCGAGCGTACGCCCGTCGTTACCCCGGACGATCTTGTCGCCGAGGGAGGAACCGCATGAGGAAACGCCTCGTCATCGCCGGAACCGTCGTCGCCGCGTGCGGCGCGCTGGCCGTGTCCGGCGTGCTGACCAGTGCGAACGCCGCGCCTGCCGCACCCGTTGCGCCGGCCGCGCCGGTCGCGCTCGCCGCCGCGCCGGTTTCGCCGCCGCCGACCCGCGTGGCCGCGCCCGGGCACGAGGTGCTGGGCGAGCTGATCCCGTCGGGCATCGGCGACCTGGTCTTCTACGGCGTCAAGGTGCAGGAACCGCGGCTCCCGCAGACGACGTTCGGCATCATGGCCGGCACGAGCGCCGACGGCGACCTGGTCATCGCGAACGAGTCGTCGGGGTCCGACAAGGCGACCGGCTTCCACGCCGTGACCGGGGGCATCACCGTCGACGGCCACGAAGTGCCGAGCTTCGGTTACTACGTCGGCCCGGCCGCGAAGATCACGAGCTCGGCGGGCGTCGCGCACCAGGCCCGCTGGAGCGCGGACCCGAACGTCGTCGTGTTCTGGTTCGACCTCGGCACGCCCGACCCGGCGCGGCTGAAGGCCTACGACGCGGCCGGCAACAAGCTCCCCGCGGGCAACACGGACGTCGGCCACGGCTGAAACGTTGTGTAACCGATACCTTGCCCTCGGTCACCCCGGACTAGATTGTCGGACGCGCGCTCACGTGCGAAGGCTTCCGCCCGCACCCGTGCTGACCTGTGGGTACGAGCGGTTCCCCGACGGCGGCGCCGGCTTCACGGCCGGTGCCGCCGTCATCCATCTTCACTCCGAGAAGTCGCCCGAAGGCGCGCCCCAGCCGGGGGCCTGACCGCGTTCCTCCGCGATCTCGCGGCGGCGCGCGTTCTCCGTCCGGACCCGGTCCACTTCGGACTGGATGTACTCGTCGTCGTACCGCTGGAACACCCGGGCCGGGTTGCCTGCCACCAGCGTCCGCGGGGGAACGTCCTTCGCCACCACCGAGTTCGGCTGCACCGTGGCGAAGTCGCCGATCGTCACGCCCGCCATGATCACCACCAGGCCGCCGATGAAGCAGCCCTTGCCGATCTTGACCGGCTTGCGCTCGATCAGGTCGCTGCCCGAATGGTTCTGCAGCGTCATGTTCGCGAGCCAGCTCGAGTGCGTGAAGATCAGCGTGTTCAGCCCGATGCTGGTGTGCTCGCCGATCTCCAGCCCGCCGCTCGCGTCGAGCGCCGCGCCCTCGCCGACCCAGCAGTGGTCGCCCATCTTGAGGTTCTCGGGGCTGATGATCTTCACGCGTTCGCGCACCCGGCACGTCTCGGGCAGCCCGTAGAACTGCGCCCGTTCGGCGTCGTTCATGTACTGCGAGACGAGCTCGGTCAGGATCTGCGGGCGCAGCCGGTGGCTGCGCTCGTCATCGAAGAACATCCGCTTCCGACACCATTTTCTCGAACGTGCGAAGGTGTTCCTCGGCGACGACGTCGAGGCCGAAGTTCGACCGGACCATCTCGCTCTCGCGCTGCCCGATCAGCGCCCGCTTCTCCGGGTCGTCGAGCAGCTCGATGACCGTCGAGGCGACGGCTTCGGAGTCGTCTGGACGCACCAGCAGCACGTTCTCGCCGTTGCGCAGCTCGATGCCGGGGTAGTTGTCCTCGGTCGCCGACGCGATCGTCGCCGTGCCGGACAGCATCGCCTCCAGCGACGCCGTGCCGCAGCCGCCGTTGAGATCGTGCGTCACGATGTCCGCCGCCGCGAAGTACGCCGGGACGTCCGCCTTCGGCACCGCGCCCGTGACCACCAGTGCTTCCGAGACGCCCAGTTCGGCGGCACGCTTCAGGAACGCGTCGTGGTAGACGCGGCCGACGACGACCACCCGGACACCGGGGTGCTTGTCCAGGATGGACGGCAGGGCCTCGATCAGCGGCAGCCGGTTGCGCAGCGGGATGACGTGCCCGAGCGAGACGATCAGCGGTGCGTCACCGATCTCGTGCTCCGCGCGGACGTCCTTCGTCACCGGCTTCGCGAAGTGGCCGGTGTCGACCGCGATCGGGAAGTACTCCGAGTTCGCGTCGCTGGTGCCGTAGCGCTCGACGCAGTAGTCGACGCCGAGCTTGTCGAGGATGACGTAGCGCGGCCGGATGTAGCGCAGGATCGGCCGCACCAGCAGGGCGTCGAGCATCCGGAACACGCCGCCGTACAGCTTGTTGTCGCTGATCAGCAGGGTGTGGATGGTGAGCAGCACCGGGATGTGGTGCCGCCGCGCGTAGATCCCGGCCAGCCACGACAAGTCGAAGAACTGGCCGTGCAGGTGGACCGCGTCCGGCTTGAACTCGTCGAGCAGCTTCCACAGCCGCCGCCAGTTGCCCGGCCGCAGCGACGCGAAGCTCATGTCGAAGTCGATCGACAGGCCGATCTGCGGCATCTTCACCGCCGGGAGGCGCACGACGCGGTAGCCGTCGCGCTCCTCCTCGGCCGGGGCGTCGGCGTAGGCGGCCGTGATGGCCAGGACTTCGTGCCCGGCCTCCACGAACTGCGCCGCCAGCGACGCCGACATGTGCGCGCTCCCGCCGACTCGCGGCGGGAAGAAGTTGTTGACCACCGCGATGCGCATCGCACGTCCTCGGGCTGGGCCCGCGGTGGTGCTCACTCGGAGTCCTTGACCAGCTGCCGCATTCCGTCTTCGACAGTGATCCGCGGCTCCCAGCCGAGCACCTCGCGGGCGCGGGTGATGTCGGCGGCGCGCCGCGACACGAGCACCTCACGCTCGTTGAACAGCGGCTCGACGTCGACGCCGACGGCCTCGATGAGGATCTTCGCCAGCGCGGCGATCGACGTGTCGATGCCGGTGCCGATGTTGATCGGCAGGTTGGCCTGCTCCGACTCCAGCGCGGCGACGACGGCCCGCGCCAGGTCGCTGACGTGCACGAAGTCCATCGACTGGTCGCCGCGGCCGTCGATGACCGGCGGCTGGCCGGCGCGCAGGCGCTGGATGAAGTGGTTGATCACCGAGGTGTAGTAGGCCTCGATCTTCTGGCCGGGGCCGTACACGTTGAAGAACCGCAGCGCGTTCCAGGACAGGCCCTTCTGGCGCTCGTAGAAGCCCAGCAGGTCCTCGCCGGCACGCTTCGAGATGCAGTACGGCGTGAGCGGGCGGAGCTCGTCGTCCTCGCGCATCGGCAGGCGCTTCGGCTCGCCGTAGACCGACGCGGTCGAGGCGAACACCAGGCGCTCGACGCCTTCGTCGGCCGCCGCGGCGAACACGTTGTGGTTGCCGATCATGTTGATGTCGATCGACTCGTGCGGGTCGGCGATCGACTTGTTGATCGACACCGTCGCGAAGTGGATGACGTGCGTGCAGCCGCGCATGGCCTCGCGCACCGCGCCGCCGTAGCGGACGTCCTTCTCGACGAGCTCGACCTTGCCGGTGGCGACGAACTCGTTGACACGAGCGCGGTCGCCGCGGGTCATGTTGTCGAAGATCCGCACCGTGTAGCCGCCCTCGATGAGCAGCGGGATGACGTGCGCGGCGATGAACCCACCCGCCCCAGTGAAGAGCACCTTCTTGTCGGACACCGAATTCTCCTAGGTAGTGCGGGCTTCAGGACAGGGACTGCACGGCTTGGCGCACGACCTCGCCGACGCGGGTGACCTCGGCGTCGGTGAGGTTGGCGTGCATGGGGATCGCGAGCTGACGCGCGAACGCGTCGGCCGAGACCGGCAGCGGGGCCTGGGGCCCGTAGATCGGCTGCAGGTGCGAGGCGTAGGTGCCGAAGTTGCACTGGACGCCCGTCTCGCGGATGCGCAGCGCCAGGGTGTCGCGGCTGACCTCGGGCGCGACCGTGAGCAGGTAGGCCTGCCACGGGTGCTCGCGATCGGACAGTTCCACCGGGACGGTCAGCGCGTCGATGTCCGCGAAGGCTTCGTGGTACCGCTTCGCCACCGAACGGCGGGCGGCGAGCAGGTCCGGCAGCCGGTCGAGCTGGACGTTCATGATCGCGGCCTGGACGTCCGACATGCGGAAGTTGTAGCCGAGCTCGTGGAACTCCGGGATCGGCAGCGTGTTCGAGCCTTCGCGGCTGATCGCCGGCTCGATGCCGTAGGTGTGCAGCTTGCGGGCGTGCGCGATGAGGTCCTCGCGGTCGGAGACCAGCGCGCCGCCTTCGCCCGCGGTGATGCCCTTGCGGCCGTGGAAGGAGAACGCGGCGAGGTCGGCGAGACTGCCGGCCGGGCGCGTCTTGTACGTCGCGCCCGCGGCGCACGCGGCGTCCTCGAACAGCCAGAGGCCGTGCTTGTCGGCGATCGCGCGGTACTCGTCGAAGTCGCCCGGCTGGCCCGCGACGTCGACGACGAGGATGCCGACGGTCTTCGGGGTGATCAGGGACTCGATGTGGGCCGGGTCGGCGCTGAAGACGTCCGGGCGGATGTCGGCGAACACCGGGGTCGCGCCGGCCTGCACGACGGCGTGGCCGGTGGCCGGGAACGTGTAGTCCCCGACGATGACCTCGTCACCCGGCTGGACGCCCAGGACCTTCAGTCCCAGGAAGAGCGCGGACCCGCAGTTCGCGGTCGTCAGCGCGTGCGCGGTGCCGGTGACCTGCGCGAACCGTTCCTCGAAGCGGCGGCACGCCGGTCCCGCACCGGCCAGCCAGCCGGATCGGAAGACCTCGGCCACGGCGGCTAGCTCTTCTTCGCCCACGGTCGGCTGACCTAGGGCAATGCTGTCGGTCGACATACCTCTCCCATTGCGTGGGGACCTGGCGAAGTGTATATACGCTCACTCAGCTGATTCACAGGCCCACACCGAAGGCCACTTTAGAGTGAAAACTTTCCCTGGTCGGTACCCGTCTTAAGCTGGGGCCATGCGATTCGGGGTGCTGGGGGCCATCGCCGCGTGGCGCCCGGACGGTACGCAGGTGGCGGTGGGTGGCCCGCGGTCGCGGACGCTGCTGGCACTGCTCGCCCTGGACCCCGGCCGGTTCGTCCCGGCGGAGCGGCTGATCGACGGGATGTACGGCGAAAACCCGCCGGACGGCGCGGCGAACGCCCTCCAGTCGCAGGTGTCCCGGCTGCGGACGGCGTTGAAGGAGCTGGCGCCGGTCGAGTTCACCCCGGCGGGGTACCGCTTGGTCGTCGAACCGGACGAAGTGGACGCATCGGCCTTCGAAAGCCTTGCCCGCGAAGGCCGGACGCTGCTGAAGAACGGCGAGCACGCCCGCGCGGCGTCCACTTTGGGCGAAGCGATGGCGTTGTGGCGCGGGCCGGCGTTCACCGACCTGGCCGACGCGCCGTTCGCCGCCGCCCAGGCCGCCCGGCTCGAAGAGCTGCGGGCCGACGCGGCGGACGACCACGTCGAAGCTCGGCTGGCCCTCGGGCGGGCCGAAGACGTCCTCGCCGAGCTGCGGGACACCGTCGCCGCGCAGCCACTGCGGGAGCGGCCGCGCGCGCAGCTCGTCCGCGCGCTCGCCGCCGCGGGCCGGCCGGCCGACGCGCTGGCCGCGTTCGAAGACGCCCGTCGCGCACTGGCCGACGAGCTGGGCGCCGACCCTGGTCCGGACCTGGCCGAGGCCCACCTCGCCGTGCTGCGCGGCGAGACCGAGCGGCCGGCGATCCCGGCGCTGCCCGCGCAGCTGACCAGCTTCGTCGGCCGGGCCGGTGAGCTGCGGCAGGTGACCGGGCTGCTGGACCGCAGCCGGCTCGTGACGCTGACCGGGCCGGGCGGCACCGGCAAGACGCGGCTGGCGATCGAGATCGCCACGGCCGCCGCCGGTTCCGGACTGGTCGCGTTCGTCGAGCTCGCCCCGCACAACGACGCCGGTGTCGCCGGCGCGGTACTGGCCGCGCTCGGCCTGCGCGAGAGCACGCGCGGCGGCCCGCAGGACCCGGCCGACCGGCTGATCTCGGCCCTGCGCGACCAGCGGGCGCTGCTCGTGCTCGACAACTGCGAGCACGTCGTCGACGTCGCGGCGCGGCTGGCCGCGCGGCTGCTCGGCGCGTGCCCGGGCCTGCGGGTGCTGGCCACCAGCCGCGAGCCGCTCGGCATCACCGGCGAGCAGCTGGCGCCGGTCCCGCGGCTGGCCGTGCCGCCGCCGGGGACGTCCGCCGCGGAGGCACTGGCCTACCCGGCGATCCGGCTGTTCGCCGACCGCGCGGCCGCGAGCGACCCCGCGTTCACCGTCGGCGAGGCGACGATCGGCGACGTCCAGCACGTCTGCGCGGCCCTCGACGGCCTGCCGCTGGCGCTGGAGCTGGCCGCGGCGCGCGTCCGGAGCTTGGACCTCGGCGAGATCGCGGCCCGCCTCGACGACCGGTTCCGGCTGCTCGCCCGCGGCAGCCGGACGGCCGAGGAGCGGCACCGGTCGCTGCGCGGCGTCGTCGAGTGGAGCTGGGACCTGCTCGGCGACGACGAACGCGAGCTCGCCCGGCGGCTGACGGTGTTCCCCGGCGGCGCGACGCTCGCCGCGGCGGCCGAGGTCTGCGGCGCCGACGCCGACCTGCTCCTCGAACTGGCCGACAAGTCGCTGGCCGAGGCCGTCGGCGGGCGGTTCCGGATGCTGGAGACGATCCGCGCGTTCGGCGCGGAGAAGCTCGCCGAAGCGGGCGAGACCGAGCGGTTCCACCGCGCGCACGCCGAGTACTTCCTGCGGTTCGCCGAGGAAGCCGACCCGATGCTGCGGACCGCGGCGCAGCTGACCTGGCTGGACCGGATCGACGCCGAGTACGACAACCTCCTGGCCGCCCTGCGCTGGGCGACCGGGAACGACGTCGCGCTCGCGCTCCGGCTGGTGCCGCTGCTGGCGATGTACTGGTGGATGCGCGGACGGCGGTTCGAGGGCGCCGGGTTGTCGGCGGCCGTCGTCTCGCGGACCCCGCCGGAGCTGCGCGAGGAGTACGTCGAGGAGTTCCTGGTGTGCGTGCTCGGCGCGCTGTCCGGGCAGCCGGACGAGGCCCTGGAGCAGTACCTGCCGATGGTCCACCGGTACGCGACGAGCGTGGACTGGGCGCCCCGGAACCCGATCCTGGTGATGCTGCTGGGCGTGGTCGCCGGCCCGCCGGGCGACGACGAGCAGCTGCTCGGCCGCGGCGAGGCGCTGCTGGCCCACGGCGACCCGTGGAGCTGGGCGCTGCTCCCGACGGGCATGGGCCTGCGAGCGATGATGACAGGCGACCCGGCCGGCGCCGAAGAAGGACTGCGCGAGGGCGCGGCCCAGTTCCGCGAGCTGGGTGAGCGGTGGGGCCTGTCGATGGCGCTCGACCACCTGTCGCAGCTGCTCGCGTGGCGCGGCGACCACGCCGCCGCGCTGCCGATGATGGACGAGGCACTGGGCCTGATGCACGAGATCGGCGCGCGGGACGACGTCGCCGACCTGATCTGCCGCCGCGGGTGGGTCCGGCTGCTGGACGGCGACCGCGCGGGCGCCCAGGCGGACTACGAACTGGCCGCGGCGACGGCCCGCCGCTCCGGCATGCCGGAGTCCCGCTCCGCGGCCTACGTCGGCCTGGCGACACTGGCGCGGCTGTCCGGCGACCTGGCCGCGTCCAGGGAGCTCTGCGAGCGCGCGCTGACCGAAAGCCCGGCCGGCTCGTTCTCGGCGGAGTCGGTCCGCGCGGCGGCGATGATCGCCCTCGGCTGGCTCTCGGTGGTCGAAGGCCGGCCGGCCGAAGCGGCCCGGCTGCACCGCGAGGCGCTGCTCACGGGCCGGCGCCGGCACGCCGGCGACATCGTCGCGTTCGCTTTGGAGGGCCTGGCCGGGGTCGCCGCGGCGGAGTCGCACCCGGAGCAGGCCGCGCTGCTCCTGGGCACGGCGGTAGCGGTGCGCGGGACGGCGATCACCGGCGACCCGGACGTCTCGGCGGTGCGCACCCGGGTCGTCGAGACGCTGGGGACGGACGGGTTCGAGCGCGCCTACGGGACGGGGCTCGGGATGAGCGCCCAGAAAGCGCTCACCACGGCAGGGCTGGCGGACTAGTCGTTCCGGACGTCCGGGGCGCCACCAGCGGGACCGCGTGCCGGTCGCCGGAGCGGACCATCGCCAGCAGCGGCTTCACCAGCACGCCCAGTGCCCGCGCCACCGCCGGCCGCCCGTTCCGCCGGGCGAGGTCCGGACCGAACCGGTCCATCAGCGCCACCAGACCCGGCAGCGTCCGGACGAACAGCGTCGCCTCCTCGATCAGCCCGTCGGCGTTCAGGCGCACCACCGTCGCCTCCTCGATCGGCTCGCCGCCGATCCGGGCGGTGTAGACCACCACCCGCGTCCGCTCGTCGCCGACGTCGGTGTGGAAGCGGATCTCCGACAGGTGCGCGTACGCCACCTCGATCAGCGGCCGCAGCTGCGCGTGCCCGGTGAACCGCACTCGCGAGGTCAGCGGCGAATGCAGGACCGCGTCCGGCGCGAACGCCGTCATCGCCAGGTCGACGTCGCCGGCTTCGGCCGCGCGGCGGTAGGTCTCCGTGCTCATCGTTCCCCCTCGATCAGCGCGGCCAGGCCGCGCCACAGCAGGTCCACGGTCAGCGCGACGACCTCGTCACGCGGGATTTCGCGGTGGCGCCACCACCACGTCGCCACGGCGTTCAGCGCGCTCTTGCACGCCTCCGCCAGCACCTCGTCGGCCAGCGGGCGCGGGATGCGAGCCGTGAGGGCCAGCGGCACGCCGTGGAACAGCGCCGCCAGGTTGGCCGTCGCGCGCTCCTGGCCGCGGCGGTGCACCGACGCGACCGCCGGGTCCGACGGCGTCTCCGCGAAGATCATCCGCCAGCCACGCTCGTGGTCCTCGATCCACGCGAAGATCGCCGAGACGCGGCTGCGCAGCAGCACCTCCGGATCGTCCGACGCCGGGAGCGAGCCCCAGCCGGCCAGCAGGCCGTCCACTTCGGACTCCAGCAGCGCCGCGTACAGCTCCGCCTTCGCCGGGAAGTGGTCGTAGAGCACCGGTGTGCTGATCCCGGCGGCCGCCGCCACCTCGCGCATCCCCGCGGCGTCGTAGCCCACCGATCCGAAAACCGAGCCGGCCGCGGCGAGGATCCGCTCGCGCCGCGCTTCCCGCGTCAACCGCTTACCTGACATTGGTTAGGTACCGTACCTGACGACTGTTAGGTAACGCCAGGGGACAGCAGCCCGCGAGCACTCGCGTAGCCTGGTCGATCGTGCGCAACGTGGTGGTCGTCGGGGGCGGGATCGTCGGTCTGGCCGTGGCCTGGGAGCTGACCAGGCGCGGGCTGGACGTCACGGTGCTGGAGAAGGAATCGCGCTGGGCGGCGCACCAGACCGGGCACAACTCGAACGTCGTCCACGCCGGGCTCTACTACAAGCCCGGGTCCTTCAAAGCGCGGATGTCCGTCGCCGGCAACCGGTCCATCGTGGACTTCGCGCGGCAGTACGGCGTGCCCGTCGAGGTCTGCGGCAAGCTCGTCGTCGCGACCGACGAAAAAGAGATCCCCGCGCTCAACACCCTCGCCGAGCGGGCCGAGGCCAACGGCGTCCCGGCGAAGAAGATCTCCCCCGCCGAAGCCCGTGAGTACGAGCCCGAGGTCGCCTGCGTCGCCGCGCTGCGGGTCGAGTCCACCGGGATCATCGACTTCCCCGGGGTCTGCCAGGCGCTCGTCCGGCTGCTCGACGAGGCCGGTGTCGACCTCCGGCTGAACAGTCCCGCGCTGGCCATCCGCGCCGGGGCGAACGGCGGGGTCGAGGTCGCGACCGGCGAAGACGTCATCGTCGCGGACGGGCTCGTGAACTGCGCCGGCCTGCACTCCGACCGCGTCGCGCGGCTGGCCGGGCTGACGCCGTCGGCGAAGATCATCCCCTTCCGCGGGGAGTACTACGAGCTCAAGCCCGAACGCCGCGGCCTGGTCAAGGGCCTGATCTACCCGGTGCCCGACCCGACGCTGCCGTTCCTCGGCGTGCACCTCACGCGGATGCTCGACGGCAGCGTCCACGCGGGCCCGAACGCCGTGCTCGCGCTGCGCCGCGAGGGCTACCGCTGGGCCGACTTCTCCGCGAAGGACGTCGCCGAGGTCGCGACCTTCCCGGGTGTGTGGCGGCTCGCGAAGAAGTACGCGGTCCCGACCGGGCTCGACGAGGTCCGCCGCTCGTTCTCGAAGAAGCGGTTCGCCGCGAGCCTCGCCCGGCTCGTCCCGGCCGTCACCGAGGACGACATCGTCCGCCACGGCTCGGGCGTGCGCGCGCAGGCCATGCGTCGCGACGGCTCGCTCGTCGACGACTTCCTCATCGAGACCGCGCGCGACCAGGTGCACGTCCTGAACGCGCCGTCCCCGGCCGCGACGAGCGCGCTGGAGATCGCGCGCCACATCGCCGACCAGGTCTCAGAGGGCTGACACCGCCTAGCTCGGCAGGTTCGGCGTCACCAGCGGCAGGCCCTGCTTGACGACGTCGCAGGTCTTGGTGTCGTCGCCGATGAACCCGCTGACGACCTGCACGGACGACGTGTCGGTGATCGGCAGGGTCGCGCCGCAGGTCGCCCGCAGGCCGCCCATGTTCGGGAAGAGGCCCCACTTCTTCCCGCCGACGTCGACGGTCTCGGTCGGGTTGACGCCCGACGCGCCCGGCCAGTCCCCGACCGGCGTGCTGGGGCCGAACCAGACTTCGAACGCCTTCTGGCCCTCGTCGCCGTCGGTGTCGTCCCAGAGGCAGTAGGTCGCGTTGGGCACCGACGACGAGGTGTCCTTCTCGCCGGTGGGCGAGATGTTCTTCAGCTGCGCCACCTGGTCCGGCTTCAGCATCGCGCACGGGTCGGCCGCGAGCAGCGGCCCGCCCGGCTCCGTCTTGGCCGGCGCCGTCGGGGTGATCGACGGCGCGTCCTGGCCGCCGGGCAGGTGGGCCGCGACCTGCGGGATCGCCGTCTTGGCCAGCTCGCACGACTTTTCGAGCGGCGGTTCCGACACGCTGACGTACGCGAACGACTTGTCCCCGAAGAGGGCGTAGAGCACGCAGTCGTCGGAGAGGAGGGACGGGTACTGCCGCCAGCTGAAGCCGGCGATCTGCTGCGGCTCGCCCTTCGGGACGGCCCCGGCGATGTACTCGTTGAAGTCGATGTCCGTCGTGTAGCCGACGTTCAGGATGGCCGACGGCTCGATGTCGTCCTTGGTGTTCCACAGGCACATCGCCGTCTGGTTCCGGTCCTTGTTCTCCGGCACCGACCGGCCCTTGGCCTCGTAGCCGAGGGCGTCGAGCTGGCCCTCCTCGAGCAGGGAGCAGGCGTCGACGGCCTTGACGATCGGGCCCTGGCCCGGCACCGGCGCCGCCGAACCGCCGACGGCCACCGTGCAGCCGGACGCCACCACGGTCAGGGCCGCCAGGGCCACCGTGACCTGCCACTTCATGCGCATGCGAAGAGTCCTCTCCCGTTCGGCCCGGACCTTACTGGGCCGAACGGGCGCGCACCTGGCATACCGCGAATCAGCGGGGCGTGAGGACTTCCTTGCCGCCGACGAACGGGCGCAGCGCCTCGGGCACGCGGACCGAGCCGTCCTCCTGCTGGTGGTTCTCGATGATCGCGACGATCCACCGGGTGGTGGCCAGGGTGCCGTTGAGCGTCGCGGCGATCAGCGGCTTGCCGTTCTCGCCGCGGTAGCGGACCGAGAGGCGGCGGGCCTGGAACGTCGTGCAGTTGGACGTCGAGGTCAGCTCGCGGTAGGTGTCCTGCGTCGGGATCCACGCCTCGCAGTCGAACTTGCGGTGCGCGGACGTGCCGAGGTCGCCGGTCGCGGTGTCGATCACCCGGTAGGGCACCTCGATCTTCGCGAGCATCTGCTCTTCCCAGCCGAGCAGCCGCTCGTGCTCGGCCTCGGCGTCCTCCGGCTTGGTGTAGACGAACATCTCCACCTTGTCGAACTGGTGGACGCGGATGATGCCGCGGGTGTCCTTGCCGTAGGAGCCCGCCTCGCGCCGGTAGCAGGACGACCAGCCCGCGTAGCGGTTCGGACCGTCCTTCAGGTCGAGGATCTCGTCGGCGTGGAAGCCGGCGAGCGGCACCTCCGACGTGCCGACGAGGTACAGGTCGTCGTCCTCGAGGTGGTAGATCTCGCTCGAGTGCTGGCCGAGGAAGCCGGTGCCGGCCATGATCTCCGGGCGTACCAGCGACGGCGTGATCATCGGCGTGAAGCCGTTCTCGAGCGCCTGCGCGATGGCCATGTTGAGCAGGCCGAGCTGCAGCTGCGCGCCGACGCCGGTGAGGAAGTAGAACCGCGAGCCCGAGACCTTCGCGCCGCGTTCCATGTCGACGCCGCCAAGCGCTTCGAGCAGCTCGAGGTGGTCCTTCGGGGCGAAGTCGAACTTCGTCGGCTCGCCGACGTGCTTGAGCACGGTGAAGTCGTCTTCGCCGCCGACCGGCGCGTCCGGGTGCACGAGGTTCGGGACGGTGCGGAAGAGCTGGTCGAACTCGTCCGACGACGTGTTCTGCTCCGCCTCGGCCGCCTTGACCTGCGCGGCGAGCTCCTTGGCGGTGGCCAGCAGCTGCTGCTTCTCCTCCGGCGGCGCCTTCGGGATCTGCTTGCCCAGGAGCTTCTGCTCGTTGCGCAGCTTGTCCGCGGCGGCGATGGAAGAGCGGCGCCGGGTGTCGAGGGAGAGCAGTTTGTCGACCACTCCCTCGTCTTCACCACGGGCGCGCTGCGACGCGCGCACGGCTTCCGGGTCATCGCGCAGAGTCCTGGGGTCAATCACGAAGACAGAGGGTAGTCCGTACAGACTGTGCGTCCCTACTGGGTTATCCCGACAGTCTGATCGTTGAAGCGCTGTTCACGGCGTCCTCATACTCCAGGGATACCCCAGAGGAGGCGCCCCGATGACCGACGAGCTGCTCGCCCGGCACCGCGCTGTCATGCCGTCCTGGATGTCGCTGCTCTACGAGGAGCCGATCGAGATCGTGCACGCGCACGACCGCCGGATGACGGATTCGCAGGGCCGCACCTACCTCGACTTCTTCGCCGGCGTGCTGACCAACTCGATGGGCTACGACGTCGCCGAGATCGGCGACGCGGTCCGCAAGCAGCTCGACACCGGCATCCTGCACACCTCGACGCTGTACCTGATCCGCTCGCAGGTCGAGCTGGCCGAGCGGATCGCGAAGCTGTCGAACATCCCGGACGCGAAGGTCTTCTTCACCAACTCCGGCAGCGAGGCCAACGACACCGCGCTGATGCTCGCGACGCAGTTCCGGCGCAGCAACCAGGTGCTGGCGATGCGGAACTCCTACCACGGCCGCTCGTTCGGGACGGTCGCGATCACCGGCAACCGCGGCTGGTCGGCATCGGCGCTGAGCCCGGTCAAGGTCAACTACGTCCACGGCGGCTATCGGTATCGAAGCCCGTTCCGGGACATGTCGGACGCCGACTACATCAAGGCCTGCGTCGCGGACCTGGTGGACGTGCTGGAGACGGCGACCGCGGGCGACGTCGCCTGCCTGATCGCCGAGCCGATCCAGGGCGTCGGCGGGTTCAGCCTGCCGCCGGACGGGCTGTTCCGCGCCATGAAGGAAGTGCTGGACTACTACGGCGTGCTGTTCGTCTCGGACGAGGTCCAGACGGGCTGGGGCCGCACCGGCGAGCACTTCTGGGGCATCGACGCGCACGGCGTGACGCCGGACATGATGACGTTCGCGAAGGGCCTCGGGAACGGCCTCGCGGTGGGCGGGGTGGTGGCCCGCGGAGACGTCCTGGACTGCTTCCAGGCCCAGTCGTTCTCGACGTTCGGCGGCAACCCGGTCTCGATGGCGGGCGCGACGGCGGTGCTCGACTACATCAAGGACCACGACCTGCAGGCGAACTGCGCGGCCCGCGGATCGCAGCTCATCTCCGGTCTGCAGGCCGCCGAGTCGCCGCTCGTGGCCGAGGTGCGCGGCAAGGGCCTGATGATCGGAGTGGAGCTGATCAAGCCGGGCACAACGGAGCCGCACGTAGCCGCGGCGGCCCGGATGCTGGAGGAGACGAAGAAGCGCGGCCTCCTGATCGGCAAGGGCGGCCTGCACGGCAACGTGCTGCGGCTGGGCCCGCCCATGACGCTGACGGCGGACGAAGCCCAGGAGGGTCTGGACATCCTGGTGGACGCGCTGGCCGCCACCCACGCGGCGCTTTGACACAAAAGAGCGGGTGGTCATCCCGTCGCCTGAGGCCGTCAAATCACTTTGAGCCGGGCCCGCAACCCACAGCGCAAAGCGAGACAGCGACGCAAGCTTGCGGGCCCGGCTCAAAGTGATAGGCCTCGCTCAGGCGACGGGATGACCACCCAGCGGCCCACCTCCGAGAAGTGAGATGGCAGCGAGACGGTGGTCATCCCGGAGCCTGCCCGTCCGGCGAGGACATGCTTTTGCTTTTGAGCCGCGGCAGAAGTCTGCCGCGGCTGCGGGTCCGACCTCCCCCGCCCCTCCGGTTGGAGTCTCAGCCGCCGATCGGGTTTGTCAAGGCGGGAAAGCGTGCCTTGACAAACCCGATCGTCGACTGAAGTGCAGCTGGGATGAGGGGCGGGGGAGGTCTGGTGACCTCGTGGTCGGCCTGCGTTGCCGGCCGCCGGTTCTTCTTCAGCCGCGCACGAACCTCGCCACGTGCTCGGCCAGCTCCTCGCCCTTGTCCTCCTGCAGGAAGTGGCCCGCGTCCTTGATCACCGGGTGCTCCACCCCTTGCGCCCCCTTCATCGAGCGCTGCAGGATCGGGGCCATCCCGCCCGTGATCGGGTCGCCGTCGGAAAACGCCACCAGGAACGGGATTTCCAGGTCCGTCAACGTCTTCCACGCCGCTCGGTTCGCTTCCGAGGCGGGGTCGTCCGGGCGGTAGGGCACCAGACCTGGCATCGCCCGGGGAGCCGCCTTGTACATCTCGTTCGGGAACGGGGCGTCGTAAGCCGCGCGCACCTCTTCCGGCAAGGACGACCGGCAGCCCGACTGGACGAACCGGGCGACGTCCAGCACCGGGGCCTTCTGGATGGCCTCCCGGAACGAATGCCACTGCGGCGGCATGTCGATGTCGCCCGTGGGCAGGCCCGTGTTGGCCGCGACCACCCGCGCGAACCGTGACGGGTTCTCCGCGACCAGCCGCAGCCCGATCAGGCCGCCCCAGTCCTGGCCGACCAGCGTCACGTCGTGCAGGTCCAGCGCGTCGAACGCGAAGCCGCGCATCCACTCGACGTGCCGCGCGTACGTGTGGTCCGCCAGGTCGCCGGGCTTGTCGGACCGGCCGAAGCCGACCAGGTCCGGCGCGATCGCGCGCAGCCCGGCCGCGGCCAGCACCGGCAGCATCTTGCGGTAGAGGTAGGACCAGCTGGGCTCGCCGTGCAGCAGCAGCACCACGGGACCGTCCGACGGCCCGGCCTCCACGTAACCCACTCTGATCACGCCGCCGTGGGGGTCCGCGAGCTCGGTGTACTTCGGCTCGAAGGGGAAGTCGGGCAGGTCCGTGAACCGGTCGTCCGGTGTCCTCAGCAGGCGCACGAACTCCACGCTAGTGGGAACGGAAGAGCCGGGCCACGCGCGACGTGGCCCGGCTCACATTCCGGGGTCAGGAGATGCCGACGGCCACCACGAGGCCCAGGCCGATGTGCGCCGCCGCGACGACGATGCTCACCGGGGCGAACTTCTCGCTCTCGATGGTCGACGCCACGTCGATGCGGGTCGCCCACTCGAGCAGCCGGACCGCGATCACCTGGACGATGATCCCGAGCAGGCCGTAGACCAGCGACGTGATCAGGCCCTCGGTGAGGTCACTGGCCGAGTTGAAGATCGCCACGACGACGATGAACGCCATCGAGAGCATCCCGGACGCGGTCACGATCACCGCGTTCGGCAGGCCCTGCGTGACCAGCTTCGACAGCTTGCCCGGCGTGGTCCAGTCGATCGCGTAGAAGCCGGCGAACATCAGCAGCAGGCCGATGACGCCGTACAGCAGGATCGCGCCGATCCCCCGCACGAGGTCGGAGCCGAACGTGTCGGACAGCGCAAGGGTCGTGTTCACGAGTTGTCTCCCAGGAGAAAGAGCTGATCAGCAGCGGTGTTGTATCACGACTCGACGATGCGATGTGGGACAAATGCCGCACCGTCGTCGGTGACCAGGCCACCGGTCTCGCGGATGCCCAGGCCGGCGGAGCTGTCCCCGACGATCCACGCGCCGAGCGCCGGCCGGTAGCCGTCGAACTCGGGCAGCGGGTCGAACGCCTGGTAGACGAACCCTTCCGCGCCGTAGACGCCGTCGGTCTGGGTCTCGTAGCCGGTCGCGACGATCTGGACGTTCGCGCCCTCGCGGCCCAGCTTCGGCTTGCGGACGTACTCGGTGAGCAGGCCGGGGTCGTCGGCGAACGCCGGCAGCAGGTTCGGGTGGCCCGGGTAGTTCTCCCACAGGATCGCCAGCAGCGTCTTGTTGGAGAGGATCATCTTCCAGAGGGGCTCGATCCACAGCGTCCGCGGCAGCGACTCGACGGCGTTGCGGCCGAACTCCTCGTCGACCACCCACTCCCACGGGTACAGCTTCAGCACGGTCGCCATCTGCGACTCTTCGAGGTCGACGAACCGCTTGAGCACCGGGTCCCAGCCGATCTCCTCGATCGCCAGCCCCACCGTGTCGAGCCCGGCCTCGGCCGCCGTCTCCTGCAGGTACGCCGTGGTGACGTTGTCCTCGCCGGAGGGGTCGGCCGCCGACCAGGTGAAGTGCAGCTCGTTCGACGGCAGCTTGTCCCGCAGGAACGCCCACCGCTCGACGAGCTTCTCGTGGATGGAGTTCCACTGGTCGTCGTCCGGGAAGACGTCGGTCTTCCAGTGCCACTGCAGCAGCGACGCCTCCAGCAGCGTGGTCGGCGTGTCCGCGTTGTACTCGAGCAGCTTCGCCGGCGACTTGCCGTCGTAGCGCAGGTCGAACCGCCCGTAGACGTGCGGGTCCTGCCGCTTCCACGACTCGGCGATGTGCGGCCAGACCCACTCGGGGATGCCGAACCGCTGGTAGCCCTCGGTCGTCACGACGTTGTCGACGGCCTCCAGGCACATCGAGTGCAGCAGCTCGACGTCGGCCTCGAGCGAGAGGACCTCGTCCATGTCGAAGACGTAGTGCACCGACTCGTCCCAGTACGGCCGCATCCGGCCGCTGTTGTCGCGGGCCGGCGTGCCGTAGACGAGCCCCTGCTCCTCGACGATCCGCTGCCAGTCGCGCCGCGGCTCACGCCGGTCCCGGTACACCTACGATCCCCCGCTCTTGCCGCTGCCGCCGGTGCCCCCGGTGGAGCCGCTCTTGCCGCTGATGCCGAAGCCGCCGCGCTGGACGGACTTGCCGGACTTCGTGTTGACGTTGGTGCGCGACGACGGCGCGTCGTAGGAGCCACCGGACACGCGCTGCCCGATGCCGCCGGTCCCGCCGTAGTTGTAGCGATAGCTGTTGTAGCCACCGCCCCCGATCGGCAGGAACAGGAAACCGCCACTGGAGTACCCGCCGTGACTCGTCACGTAGGTCTCGTCGCAGTTGTCGTCGCCCTGGACGATGCCGTTCGAGTCGGTGCAGACCGCGGTGACGTCGCCGGCCGGCTTCGCGACCGTGTAGAACGTCGCGACCAGTCCGACGAGGCCGACGGTCACGCCGCTGCCGATCAGGATCTTGCGGCGGGTCGCCGCCTTGGCGTCGGCCTGGCGGGCCAGCTCGGCGTCCCGTTCTTCCTGGACGAGTGCCTGCTGACGGGCCCGCTGCTCCGCGACCGACGGCTGACGGGGCTGCGTGTTCGAGTCCTGAAACCTCATCGAACCGCGCTTCGGCGGCTCGGGGGGCGGCTGGTCCCCAGTGTTGTTGTCCTGCGTCATGTGCGCTCCGTAATCCCGGCCACCACGAAACCGTGACCCACCCTAACCACCCTAGGTCGCGCACGTCGCGCGCGGCGCGGGCATCATGGACTGCGATGTCTCCCAGCGCCGATCGGTTCCCCACCGCCACGCAGACGCTGCGCACCCGCGTCGTGATGGGCGGGATCTTCGCGGGCGCGCTCATCGCGCTCGCCCTCAGCGTCGTCTTCTCGTGGGGCGGCGAGATCGCGGGCGGAGCCGGCGGTGGCGCCGGCAAGCTGTCCCCGGAGGCCGAGGAGGCGTTCCACTCGCCCCCCGGCAGCTGCCTGACCTGGGCGAACCCGGACGCGAGCGACGCGCGCAAGGTGGCCTGCACGCAGCCGCACAAGTTCGAGGTGACCGCGCTCGTCGACATCGGCGCCCAGTTCCCGGAGGGCGCGCCGGTGCCCGCGCTGGACCAGTGGCAGCAGATCGCCCAGCAGAAGTGCACCTCGGACGTGAAGCCGTACCTCGGCCACAACCTCGACCCGTACGGCAAGCTCACGACGAACCTGCTGCGCCCGACTCCGTCGCAGTGGGCCGACGGCGACCGCCAGCTGCGCTGCGGCCTGCAGTGGGCGGGCCCCGGCGGCACGCTGCTGACGACCACCGGGCCGGCGAAGGAGCAGGACCAGTCGCTCGTGTTCGAGCCGGGCACCTGCCTCGCGCTGCTGGGCAAGGGCGTCGGCGACCCGCTCGAGTGCACCAAGCCGCACTCCTACGAGATCGTCGCGACCCTCGACCTCAAGACGAAGTTCAAGGACGCCTACCCGTCGCAGGACGACCAGAAGGCCTGGCTCGACACCGAGTGCACCAAGCAGGCGTCGGACTACACCGGCGGCGCCGACCTGGACGCGAAGAAGCTGATCCTGACCTGGGACCTGCGGGAGCAGGAGAGCTGGGACGCCGGGTCGACCAAGGTCAACTGCAAGGTCGCGGCGCTGCTGCCGGACAAGAGCGGCCTGCAGGCGGTCACCGGCAGCGTCAAGGCCGCCCCGGCCGGACCCGACGGTCCCGACGGCGGCCAGCCCCAGGACGGCGGCCCGCCTTCGGACGGGGGCGGCGGGCCGGCCACTTCGAGCTCCGCCCCGCCGACGTCGAAGCAGAACGGCTGATGCCCGTCGAGATGAGCCGGGAGCGGTTCGAGGAACTGGTCTCGGAAGCCCTGGACGAGGTGCCGGCCGAGTTCGCGAAGGCGATGGACAACGTCGTCGTGCTCGTCGAGGAGTTCAACGACGAGGCGCCGGACATCCTCGGGCTCTACCACGGGATCGCGCTGACCGAGCGGACGTCGTCCTACGGCGGGGTGCTGCCCGACCGGATCTCGATCTACCGGCAGCCGATCCTCTCGATGTGCGAGGACGAGGACGAGGTCGTCGAAGAGGTCCTCATCACCGTCGTGCACGAGCTGGGTCACCACTTCGGGATCGACGACGCCCGGCTGCACGAGCTCGGCTGGGGCTGAACCGGCACTAGTAGTGACACCGTGACCACCATCGGGTGACAACGCCCTTATCCTGTTACTCGAAGTCATTGGATGACTGCGATGAGTACCGGGGGTCGCGGTGAACCCTGCCCGAAGACTCACGTGGCTGCTGACGTCGAGCGCCGCCTCGCACCTGGGCGACGGCATCGGCAAGGTGGCCCTGCCCCTGCTGGCGACGACGCTGACCCGCGATCCCGTGCTGATCGCCGGGCTGTCCGCCACCCAGTTCCTGCCCTGGCTGCTCTTCGCCGCCGTCGCCGGCGCGCTGGTCGACCGGATCGACCGGCGGCGCGCGATGATCTTCGCGAACACCGCCCGCGCCGTCGCCGTCGGCACCCTCGCCGTGCTCGTCGCCGCCGGCGGGATGACGATCTGGCTGGTCTACCTGACGGCGCTGGTCATCGGGACCGCCGAAACGATCGCGGACAGCGCGGCCAACGCCCTGGTCCCGGCGGTAGTCGGCGACGGCTCGCTCGACGCGGCCAACAGCAAGCTGCAGGCGTGCGAGATCGTCGGCCAGACGTTCCTCGGCGGCCCGATCGGCGGCCTCGCCTTCGCACTGTTCGCCGCGTTGCCCTTCGTCCTCAACTCCGCCGGCTTCGCGATCGCGGCCGCGGTGCTGCTCGGGCTCACCGGCACCTACCGCGGGCAGGCCGGAGCCCGCCGGCCGACGCGGCTGCGCACCGACCTGGCCGAAGGCCTGCGCTGGCTGCGCGGGAACGCGCTGCTCACGCGACTGGTCGTCATCGCCGGGCTGCTCAGCCTGGTCAGCGAGCTCGCCCAGGCACAGCTGGTGCTCTACGCGCTCGACGACCTCCACCTGTCCGGCGCGACCTTCGGGTTCTTCGCGTTCGCCGGCGGCATCGGCGGGCTGCTCGGCGCGGGCATCACGCCGCGGCTCGTGCGCGCGGCCGGCCGGCGCGTGGTCGTGGTGGGCGGGATCCTCGGCTGCGGCGCCGGGTTCGGCGGGATGGGCCTGGTCCGCTCGCCGGTCGCGAGCGCGGCCCTGTTCGGCCTGTTCGCGGCGGCGGTCGTCGCCGTCAACGTCGTGCTCGCCACCGCGCGGCACACGCTGGTGCCCGGCGAGCTGCTCGGCCGGGTGCTCGGGGTGTGGCGCACGGTCGTCTGGGGCGCGATCCCGCTCGGCGCCCTGCTCGGCGGGGTGCTGACCGAGGCGCTCGGCACCGCGGCGCGCACGTTCGCCGTGTCCGGGCTGGCGATGCTCGCAATCGCCGCGTTCGCTTCCCTGGCGCTGCGGCGGCGCTCGCTCGATGACGAATCGGACTCAGCCGTGGCGCTACTGCACCAGGATCCGGGTTTGTGAGCTGAAATACGTCATCACCCAGGTGGTGGGGAGGCGGCTTATGCGCACCGTGGACCCGGGCACCGGCACCGACGCCGGTCCCGACTTCGACGAACCCTCGGACGAGTCCGAGGAGGTCAAGGCGTCACCGCCGCAGTCACGCCGGCTGCTCGTGCTGTGCGCGGTCGCCGGGTTCGTGCTGGGCGGCGGCGTGCTCGGGCTGCTGTGGGGCCTGTCCGGCGTGCACGCGGGCGCGCTCGACGACGCGCTGGCCGCGTGCCAGGCCCTCGACCGCGTCGGCGAGCTGCCGGACACGAGCCGGGACGCGCAGCCGTCGCTGACACCGGGCCTCACGCCCGAGCGGCTGCACCGGATGACGGCGGCGCGCGAGCTGTCCGCGGCCGCCGCCCAGGTCAACGCCACCTACCAGCCGCTGGCCGACCACATCGACGGCGTCAGCCGCATGGTGCTCAGCCTGCACTTCAACGACATCGCCGGCCAGCGGCACCTGGTCGAGGCCGAGGAGATCTGCGGCCGCCTCTAGGACGTGTGAACCGTCTTCACCGAGAGCTGGTTGCCCGGGATCTTGGTGCTCGCGCAGGCGGTGCCGTCGGTGGGCACGAAGTTCGACGCGGTCTCCTGCGGCAGGTAGATCCGCAGGCCCTTCACCGCCGTCGGCTGGCAGGTGCCCGAGTCGAAGTTCCGCACGTTGACGAACTGGATGTCGGCGATCGCGGACTGGCCGGGGTTCAGCTTCACCGCGTTGCCCTTGGTGCCCTCGCGGAAGGCGTCCTTGCCGACCTGGTGCCCGTCGGTGCCCGCGACGTACGAGACCCCGGGGAAGCCCTGGATCTCACACGGCTTCGAGCTGCTGTTCTTGATGTTCAGCGGCCGGTACACCGAGCCCGCGCCGGCGTCGCCCTGGCCGAGCGACAGCGTGACGTCCCCGGCCTTGCAGAGTCCGTTGTCCGCGGGCTGGGCGGGCGGCGTGGAGGCCGGGGCCGAGCTGCTCGGGGCGGACGCGGCTGTGGTCGCCGTGGTGGAGGTCGGGGACGCCGTCGTCGAGGGCGTCGAGCTGCTCGCCGCGTTCGTGGTGCCGCCGTTCCCGCAGGCGGACAGGGCGAGCACGCCCGCCGAAGCCGCGACGAGGGGGAACAACCGTGAAAGCTTCGTCCAAGCCATGTCAATCGCCTCCCTGGTGTGGTGCTACTGGGTAGACGTACGGATCTCCGGCAGGTTGGTTCGACCCGTTAATTCCCCACCAGACGTGTCTCAAACGTGACGGGATCACACTTTCGTGACGGTCAGAGAGGCGTGTCGACCCAGGTCAGGCAGTGCCACTGGCCGTCCGGCCGGGCATCCAGCTCCACCAGGCCGGTGTTCGGGATCAGCGCCGCGTTGGCGACGTCCGCGTGGACGTTCGGCGCCAGCCACTCGGCGGACAGCCGGATCGCGCCACCGTGGCTGACCAGCGCGATCACGCCGTCCGGGTCGGCCTGCTCGTGCTTGGCGCGCAGCCGGCCGACCGCGTCGAGCATGCGGGTGCGCACGCTCGTGCCGCTCTCGCCGCCGGGCAACGTCGCCGTCAGCTCGCCGAGCGTCCACCGCCGCACGACCTCCATGTACGTCCGGATCGACTCGTGGTCGGTCGCCCCTTCGAGATCACCCGCGACGACCTCGTGGACGCCGTCGACCACCTGGACGTCCAGCGAGAACCGGGCGGCCAGCGGCCCCGCCGTCTGCTGGGCCCGGGTCGCCTGCGACGCGTAGACCGCGACGATCGGCTCCCCCGCCAGCCGCGTCGCGAGGTCGTCGGCCTGGGTGCGGCCGAGCTCGGTCAGCGGCGGCCCGGGCAGGGCGGTGTCGAGCGCGCCGCGGACGTTCCCGTCGGTCTGACCGTGGCGGATGAGCAGCAGCCTCACGCCAGGTCTCCCTTGCGGACCGCGTCGGCCCACACGGCGGCGTCGACGAAGTCGTCGTTGCCCGCACCGGGCTCGATCGTGGTCCGCGTCCCGTCGGCGCGCGGGTGCGAGCCGAGGAACCGCAGGTTGCGGCAGTGCCGACGCAACGCGGTCAGCGCGTCGAGGATCCGCGGCTCGGCCACGTGCCCCTCGAAGTCGATGAAGAAGCGGTACTCGCCGAAGTTGCTGCGCGTCGGGCGGGCGTCCAGCCGGGTGAGGTTGATCCCGCGGTCGGCCAGCGCGGTGAGCAGCTCGGCGAGCGTGCCGGTGCGGTTCACGGCCGCGGCGACCACGGACGTCCGGTCGGCGCCCGTCGGCTCCGGCAGCTCGCCCGGCGGGCGGACCAGCAGGAACCGCGTCGCGGCGTCGCTGACGTCGCCGACCTCGGTGGCCAGCACCTCGAGGTCGTAGTGCTCGACGGCGACCGGCGCGCAGACCGCGGCGTCGAAGTGGCCTTCGAGCACCCCGACCGCGGCTGCCGACGTCGACGAGGACGCCACCGGGTGCGCGTCCGGCAGGTTCGCCTCCAGCCACTCGCGGACCTGGGCGAGCGCGTGCGGGTGGCTGGCGACGGTCTTGATCTCCCCGCCGCCGCGCCGCGTCAGCACGCTGAAGTGGACCGGCAGGATGTGCTCGGCCACGGCGACCAGCGGGGTCGACTCGCTGAGCGCGTCGAGCGTGGTGGGCACCACGCCCTCGACCGAGTTCTCGATGGGGACGCACGCGGCGTCCGCCTCGCCCTCGCGGACGGCCGTCATCGCCAGCCGGACGGTCTCGACCGGAATCAGTTCTTCGCCGCCGGCGAGGGCCCGCGCGGCCTGTTCGGTGAAGGTCCCCTGGGGGCCGAAGTATGCGATCCGTGACACAACACCCAGGCTACGGGTCGCCACCGTGGCGACTTTCACTCGGACAGCCGGTACCAGAACCGGTTACGCCGGGTGGCATTTTTTGCGATGCTAGGGATGTGACCGCCGACTCGGGCACGCACACCGGCCGTGAGGGCGCACACCCGCCGGTCTCCCCTCGCACACCGGAACTGGTGCTGTGTGCCGTCGATGAACCACTCGCCACCGCCTGGACGTCCGCCGCTGAATCGGTGACCGGCCGGGTCCGGGTGCACCGCGGGTCGGTCCTCGACGTCGTCGCCCAGGCCGTGGTCAGCCCGGCCAACTCCTACGGCTGGATGCGCGGGGGCATCGACGCCGTCTACGCGCGGGCGTTCCCGGGGGTCGAGCAGAGCGTCCGAAGTGCGGTTTTGGCCTTCCACGGCGGTGAACTGCCCATCGGCGAAGCCGTGATCGTGCCGACCGGCGAGGCCGAACCGGCGTGGCTGATCAGCGCGCCGACCATGCGCGAGCCGGCCGAGCGGCTGCCCGCCGACACCGTGCACCCCTACCTCGCGGCGCGCGCGGTCTTCCTGCAGTGGCGCGACGGCCGGCTCGACCACGGGCCGGTGCGGGAGCTCGTCGACACGATCGCGATGCCGGGGCTCGGCACCGGCGTCGGCGGCGTCGACCCCGCGACCTGCGCACGTCAGGTCGCGGCGGCGTGGGACGAGGTTTTCCGTAACTCGCGGTGATCACCACAACCGGGCGTGGACTACATCACAGCGCGTTCACCGGCCGTAAGCCCTACCGTTAATCACGCAGGTGAAACGTCCGCCAGTGCAGGCGACGGCCGGAGGAGTGTGCGATGACCCGGGTCCGCGAACTCAGCCCGTATGTCGAGCTGCACCGGGAACAGTGGAAAGAACTGCGAAGTTCGACGCCGCTGCCGCTGACCGCGGCGGAGCTGCTGAAGCTGCGCGGGCTCGGCGAGCAGGTCGACCTGGCCGAGGTAGCCGACGTCTACCTCCCCCTCTCCCGCCTGATCAACCTGCAGGTCGCCGCGCGCCAGCGGCTCTACGAAGCGACCACGACGTTCCTCGGTGACGACTCCCGCGGCACGAAGGTCCCGTACGTGATCGGCATCGCCGGGAGCGTGGCCGTCGGCAAGTCGACCACCGCCCGCATCCTGCGCACGCTGCTCGCCCGCTGGCCGGACCACCCCCGCGTCGACCTGGTCACCACCGACGGCTTCCTGTACCCGCGCGCCGAGCTGATGCGGCGCGGGATCATGCACCGCAAGGGCTTCCCGGAGAGCTACGACCGCCGCGCGCTGCTGCGGTTCGTCACCGAGGTGAAGTCGGGCGCCGAGCGCGTCGCCGCGCCGGTGTACTCCCACCTGGCCTACGACATCCTGCCCGGCCAGGAGCAGGTCGTGCAGCAACCGGACATCCTCATCGTCGAGGGCCTGAACGTGCTGCAGCCGGGCCCGCGGCTGATGGTGTCCGACCTCTTCGACTTCTCGATCTACGTCGACGCACACACCGACGACATCCAGCGCTGGTACATCGAGCGGTTCCTCGAGCTGCGCCACACGGCGTTCGCCGACCCGGCGTCGCACTTCCACCACTTCGCCGGCCTGCCCGACGACGAGGCCCGCGCCGAGGCGCGGCACCTGTGGCACTCGATCAACGAGCCGAACCTGATGGAGAACATCAAGCCGACCCGCCCGCGGGCGACGCTGGTGCTGCGCAAGGACTGCGACCACGCCATCAACCGCGTCCGCCTCCGCAAGCTCTGACCGGATTCGTCGGAGGGGTGACGCTCCCCGTCACCCACATGCCGGTCGGTACCACGCTGGGCGAACACCCGGACACTCTTCGTCGTCCTTCGCGACTTTCCGTGCACGCACCTCGGCCGATCGGCCGAGGTGCGTCATTCAGGCGTAACCGGTTGGCCGATACCGATCGCCCGTTCGGAAAGCGACCCTGAAGAAGACCGAAATCGACTCTGAGCTGGGGAGGAGGCCCACGATGTTGGCGATGATCCTGACGTGGGTCGGTGCGATGCTCGGTGTGGTCCTGCTGATCGCGATGGCTGCCGGAACGTTCGCCGTGGACTTCGACGACCGGCTGCAAGAGCGACGTCGCAAGACCAAGCCGAAGGTTCCGGCAGGCCCACTCCCCTAGACCTCAGAGTTCGGCCAGCGCCTCGACGTAGGCGTCGGCGTCGTATTCGAGCGTTTCCTCGGACTCCAGCAGGCTGCCTTCCAGCGCGTCGATCAGCTGCTCGAAGACCTCGTCGCGGTCGAGCTCGCCCTCCTGCAGGCGCTGGACGGCCAGCCACGCCTCGACGGGCTCGTCGTCCCACAGCTGGTCGACGATCGTCGCGCGCAGCACCAGCCGCTGTTCTTCCTCGTCCTCGTCGGCCTCGGCGATGACCAGCGCTCGCCGCTGTTCGGGGTCGGTGGGGTCGAGGTCGACCTCCTCGTCCTCGATCTCCGTGGTCAGCGACGGCACCGCGAACATCCGGCGCTCCAGCGCGTCCGCCAGCTCGGTCGGCGACAGCTCGCCGACGTCGCCGAAGTAGCGCTCCAGCGGGGAGTCGTCCTCGTCGGCGTACTCGCTCAGGTAGTCGGCGACGGCCTCGTCGAGCGCGGCGATCGCCGTCCCGGTGAGGCCGGCGCGCTCACCCGTCCACTGCACCCAGGCCAGCACGACCGGCTCCACGGCGTCTTCGTGGTCGGCGTCGAGCTCGAACTCCTCGCCGAGCAGGCCTTCGAGGAACCGCGCGATCTTCTCCGGCCCGACGCGCAGCGGGTTCGCGGGGTCGGTGGCCAGGCCGTGCTCCAGCAGCAGGCGCCCGATCGCACGGGCGGCGCCGGCGTCCTCACCGCTCGCCGCGACGAACTGCTCGACGACGGCGGCCCGCTCGGCTTCGGACCACTCAGCGACCTCGGGGACGAGCGCGGGTTCCGGCAGCGCGCGCGACCACGTCAGCGCGACCGCGTGGAAGCGCGCGTAGTCCTCGCTGACGTCGGCTTCGTCGAGGTGGTCGGTGACGGCGAGGCCGTCGGAGAGCAGGCGGTGCGCCTCGGCGGGGTCGACCGCCTCGGCCACGACCAGCTCCGGGTCGGCGTCGGCCTGCGCCCGCATCTCGGCGAGGACCTCGCCGGGCTGTTCGATCACGACGAGGTCCCGCACCCGGCCGCCCTCGGTGAAGTCGAGGAGCGCGAGCAGGCCGTGCAGCTTCTCGCCGTGGGCGAAGACGCAGAGCAGGGACGACTCGTCGCCGTAGACGTCGCCGGTCCGCCAGCACTCGCCGGCGGTGACCTGGCCCAGCCCCGCGGCCCAGGTCGGCGCCGGGATGCCGCGGCCGAGGACGACCTGCAGGCCGTCTTCGGCGGCCTTGCGCTCGACGTCGGTCTCCGCGACGACCTTCAGCGCGGCCAGCAGCGCCGCGGCGCCCGGCGTGATCTTGCGCTGCGCGAAGGCGATCAGCTCGAGGCCGAGCGGCTCTTCGCCGTCCTCGAGGGGCACGTCGTGGAACTGGCCGAGGACCTCGGAGGCAAGCAGCTCGACGTCCACCGGCGCGGGGTCGGCGCCCAGCGCCGAGAAGTCGTTCAGGACGTCCTTGAACAAGCCGGTCACGCTGTGCGTGACGGGCTGCGGGGGCTTCTTGCGGGCGCGGCTGACCGGACTCATGGACCTATGTTTTCATCGCGCGGCCGGAGCGGTCGCGGTGGCCCTGGCGCGGGTCCCGCCGCCTGCTCGACGGGGAGGCGCCGAGCCGGACGGCGGAACAGAGCCACCGCGACATCGCTGGCCAGAGGCGTCACCGCCTTGGCGGAACCTTCGATGTCCCGGTGCACGTGAAACACCGGTTCACTTCGGTCAACGAGGTGCGCGGGGCGAGGTTACGGCTTTCGGGATGGCGATTCGCGCGGTCCGGATTTCCGTGATCAGGCGGGTTTTCCGGCGGTGGGTTTCCACCAGGGCGCCGACGTAAGCGGTGAATTCGTCCGGCGTCTCGGCGCGCTTGTGCAAGGTGCGCAACAGCTTCAGCCGGCGGGCGGCGTCTTGGTAGGACTGCGGGTCCTTGCGCTCGATGAGCTCCTCGACGTGCTCGCGGAAGACCGGGATCGTCTCGGCCGGGTGCTCCGCGGCGCGTTGCTCGGCCAGTTCGAGCTTCAGCTCCGGCGACGCCCCGAACCGCACGCACGCGCGCCAGGCTTCGTCGGGACGGCCGTCGTCGAGCAGGACGCGGGCCAGCTCGTCGGCGGCCCCGGCACCCTCGGCGGCCAGCTCGCGCAGGCGGGCCAGCGCGGCCCGGCGCTGCGTCGTCCACTTCCCGTCGGCGGTCGCGGCTTCGCGCAACGCGGCGAACGTCTCCCGGTCGGGCTTGGCGTCGAACTCCTTGCGACGGCGGGAAGTTTCGTCGTCTTGCACCGGCACCGGCTCCGGCGCGTGCCCGTTCTTGTCGTGGGTGAGCGCGCGGGCGGCGTGCGCGATGGCCTCGCTGTGCCGCCCGGCGGCCCGCAGCACCCGGACGATCTTGAGGCTGATGTCGCGCCTCGGCGGCTTGGCGGACAGGATCGCGACCAGCTCGTCGACGTCGCCGAACACCTCGGCCAGCTGCTCCCGCAGCCGTTCGGCGACGTCCCGGCGGTGACCAGGCCCGCCCGCCGTCAGCACGTCGTCCACAGTGGACTTGATCCGGCGCAGGCCGGGCTCGCCCAGCGCCGTCGCGAAGTCGGCGAGGGTGATCGACGGGTGGCCCGGGCCGTCGAACTCGACCTCGAGGATCCAGTCGGCCAGTTTCTCCGGGTCCGGCGGCCGGGCGGCGCACGCGCGGGCGTACAGCGCGACGGCGCGGTCCAGCCGGTCGCCGAGGTCGCCGGTGTGGTCGCCGGACCGCTCGAGGACCTCGCTGATGTCGTCCACCGTGCGGCGGGCGAGCGGGGCCAGGTCGGCGCGGCTGCCGACGTCGAGCATCCGCTGCAGCGTGTCGAGGACGGCGCCGACTTTCGCGGTGTATTCGCCGTTCCCGTCGGTCACCGCGGTGTCGAGCAGCCGGTGCGCCTCGCTGACGTCACCGGATTGGGTGGCGGCGCGCAGTTCGAGCGAATGCCGCAACTCAGGGTCACGCCCAGCCTGGGCGTGCACCAGGTCCACCAGCGTCTCCGCGTCCAAAGTGCGCAGGTAGGGGCGAAGATCCGAGGGGGGACTCACGCGGACCAGTCTGCCCGACCCCGGCAAGCACGCGTGTGGGCCAACCGCGTGCTCTTTTCGGCGTAATCCGTGACTCTGTGTGAGGCCGTCATCGGCGGCGCAAGTCGTCGAGCACGGCTTTCGCCGGCCACGGTTCGGGCACGCGCGGCCGTCGTGACCGTCCGTGTCGGGGTCGCGGGATGGCCGCCCGCATGGTCGGCACCATGATCGGGACGACCGGCACCGGCACGCGCGCGACGAGCCGCCGCACGACGACGAGCAGGAGCCCGGCGCCCAGCAGCAGGGCCGCGCTGGCGGCGATGGCGCCGGCGAGCGTGCGGCGGCCGTCGTCGAGGGTGAGCTGCACGGCGTACTGGCTCTGCTGCGAGTACAGGGCGCCGAGCTGCTGGGAGACGGTGTAGGCGGCGCTGCGCCACGTGGATTCGGGAACGGGCAACGGTTCACTGGCCGCGAACGCGTCTTCGACGGCGGCGAGCCTGCTCCAATCGGCGCTACGGGTGAGCGACTCGTACGCGATACGGCCACTTTCGGTGAGCTGCGGCGCGATCCGGTCCAGTTCGGCCCGGTAGGCGGCCACGGCCTGGGTGAACGGCCGCCGCGTCACGCCGTCGATCCCCGCCAGGGCGAGGGAATCGGAGCGATCCATCCCCTCGGCGACGGAAAGCAGGTCGACGGCGGTGATCTGCTGGTACGCGGATTCGGCGTCGGGCGCGTGGCGCGTGTAGTCGCGCAGCCCGGCGATGGCGGTGTCGATCCGCTGGGAGAAATTCGCGTACGCGGCGGTCCGTTGGTCGGGCCCGGACATCGCCTCGCTGCGCTGGCCCTGCAGGGCGCAGACGACCTGAGCGGTCCGGCCCGCGGCCTCCGCCGCGTCCATGGCGTTGTCGCGTGTCCGGTTCGCTTGCTGGACCAGCAAGAACGCGATCACGATCGCCACGACGACAAGGGCGCCGCCGGGCACGAACGCGATGCACAGCATGCGGCCGCGGACGGATCGCAGGTACTTCAAGGCGTGCCCTTTCCGAGCTTCAAGCCCCGCAAGCATCCCGACGAAGTCCAACCTATTGAGTGAGAGATTCACCGGTCAACGCCGGTCCGCCATACGGCCGTTAGCGCACCGTGACGAGCGGGGACAATCGCCGGGTGACCCTCGACGACGTGACCCAGCGCCTCCGCGGTTTCGCGGCGGCCCGCGCCTGGGAGCCGTACCACACCCCGAAGAACCTCACGATGGCGTTGTCCGGCGAGGTCGGCGAGCTGACCTCGCTGTTCCAGTGGCTGACGCCGGAGGAGTCCGACGCGTGGCGCGAGGATCCCGCGCTGGAGGCGAACGTCCTGGACGAGATCGCGGACGTCACGCTGTACCTGCTCCAGCTGGCCGACCGCCTCGGCGTGGACCTGACGGCCGCGGCCCACGCCAAGATCGACCGCAACGAGGTCCGCTTCCCGCCCCCGAGCTGAGTCAGAGCTGAGTCAGAGTTCGGCCAGCAACGGCGGCGGCGTGCTCGCGACGGGCCCGTCCGGATCGGCCAGCCACCCACCGTCCCCGTCGGACCGCAGCATCGACCAGATCCCGAACTCGTCGAGGTGCAGCCGCGCGATTTCCCGCTCCCCCTCGGCCCGCACCTCGACGATCGCGACATCCCGCCCGAGCACCCGGCACTCGACGCGCAGGCGGTCCTTGAGGTCTTCGGGAACCCGCTGGGCGCACCACCGCTCGATCTGGCGCATCGCGAGCTCCGGAATCACGGTCATGGCGTCCAGTGAACCGCACGCGGGTCAGCCGAGCCGAACCCCATCAACCACGGCGACGACATCGTCGTAGGTCCGACCGGGCGCACACCCATCGGTGGGCACGACGACACAGCCCGGCCGCAGCGGGAGGTAGGCGGCGAGCTGGTCGTGGATCCGCTCGACCAGCGAGGTCCCGCCGCGCTCGGTGATGACGCGGTCGATCCCCTCGGTGGCGGCTCCGCCACTCGCGGCCCGCGCGGCGAACCGCGCTCCGGCGACGGGCTTGTCCGCGGTCAGCAGGATTTCCCGGTACTCGGCATCGCAGCGGTTCGCGACGTCTTCGAAGGCCTCGATGTCGGCGACGCGGGTGGCGAGCTGCGGCATGACGACGTCGTGCCCGGTCCGCAAATGCGTCTCGGCCATGGCGACGGTGAGCAGCTGCGCGGCCTTGAAGGTCTCGAAGAAGCTGTCCCGCCAGCCCCGATGAGGCAGACGACCCGATCGGCGTCGAGGTTGAGCACCCCGGGATGCCGCTCGGCGTAGGCCTGCGCGATCGTCGACTTCCCGATCCCGGACGGCCCGTTCAGGTGGATCAGTCTCGGCACCGCTCCGACCGTACCAGCGCCCCGTCACCACGCGTGTGCTCCGAACCACCCGTTCGGCGCCATTGATTCACTCGGAGCGGTTCCTGAAACTGGTCTGATGGACAGGGGACACTCGGATTCCTTCGGCGCCAAGATCAACCGGCAAGCATTGGCTGAGCTGCGAGAGAGGGGGTTCACCCGGAGATTCGGAGAAAATGATCAGCTTTTCATGGAACACGATTCTTCGGGGAGTGTCTTCCTCGTCGAGTCCGGTCTCGTCAAGGTGTATGTGACAGCCTGCAACGGCAAGGAGCTGATCCTGGGCATCTACGGCCGCGGGGAGCTGCTCTGCGAGCTCAGCGCCATGGACCGGCTGCCTCGCTCGGCCAGCGGCCGAGGACGCACCGGCGGAACGATCACGGAAATTCCCGGCGCCGAGTTCCGCGCGTTCATCGGGCGCCACCCGGCCGCGATGCAGCACGTCCTGAGGACCGTGCAGATCCGCTTGCACCGCGCCGATCGGGAACGGCTCTCCTACCTTTCCGACGGAGTCCGGATGCGTGTCGTCCGCAAGCTGATCGACTGGGCGGATCAGTACGGCGAGGAAAGCGCCGACGGCGTCGAAATCGCCGGGTTCTCGCGGCGCGACCTCGCGCAGAGTGTCGCGGCATCGGAGAAGACGGTCGACGACGTCCTGTCGGCGTTGACCGCCGATGGTGCCATCGCCACCGACAAGAAGTGGTTCCTCCTCCGGGATCTCGAAGGGTTGAGGAAGTCCACCGAGGACTGACCCGGAGCACGCCACCCGTCGTCTGTCTCCCGGTTTTCCGGTAGTGACTCACCGTGGGCGTATCGAAGACTTCCTCCACCGACGAGAAGAGGTGGCTGGATGAGCGAGATGCCCACGACGCGAGCACTGTTCGGGTTCGACGTCATCGGTTCGTCGAGCAACGACGACGATCAGCTCGACGAGGTCCGGCAGGCGGCGGACGAGCTGATTTCCGAGGCGTTCGACCACACCGGCGTCGACGCGGCCGCGCGGGTCAACTACTCGGGGACCGGGGACGGCTACCTGGCGGCGTTCCCCGAGCCGAGTCTGCCGGCCCTGATCGATGCCGCTCACTTCCTGCACGGCCGGCTGTACATGCGGAACCGCAGTTCGATTCCGGCGATCCGGTTGCGACTGGCCGTCCACGCGGCGCCGATCCAGGTGGTGGACGGCGACAGCTTCCAGCGCCCGATGATCGAACTGGCGCGCCTGCTGGACGCGGCGGCGGTGAAGGACATCGTCCGGCGCGTCGCCGACCGGCGTCCGGTCACCGTGGTCACGGTCCTTTCGGCACGGGCCTTCCGCACGGCGGTCCGGGGCGGCCACACCAGCCGGCTGGTGAAGCACGACTTCAGCCCGCTCGTGATCGCCAACAAGGAGTTCGAAGAGACCTCCTGGGTCTGGATGCCCGGCGTGGACATCGACAACCTGCCCGCCGGCACGTCGTCCGAACAGCGTCCGCAGCCTGAACCAGCCTCGCCCGACTCGTCCGGAGGTGGCCAGGTGATCAACGGCGGGGTTCAGGGAACCGGGTTCATCGGCACGAACTCCGGCCCGATCGTCAACAACTACCTCGGCCGGAAGCGGCCATGACCACGGCGGTCGAGCAGGACCCGGCCGAAGGCAAAGCACCGGAACCGGAGCCTCAGAGGACTCCTACGCCGGAACCTGAGAAAGCGTCCCTGACCAACAACGGCATCTACGCCGAGAACTTCTACGTCGGCGAGGAGCCCGACGACGACAAGGAGGTCAAGACCGGCCTGGTCTACGGACCTGTGGCGGATTCGCTGGTCGATCAGGCGGTGTCGGCGTTCTGCGTGCCGGGAGGCTACGGACAGGCCCGCCGGATCCTGACCGAACACCGGTTGGTACTCCTATGCGGCCGGTCGAGCGGCCGCGGCCTCGCCGGCGTCCGGTTGCTGATCGACGCGAACCTCCACGACCTCAAACGGCTCGACCCGACTCGCGAGGCGCGTGAGTTGCTCGGCATGAAACGGTCCGATGGCACGGCCGGATACCTCTGGAACGACGTCAACGCGGATGCCTGGTGTGGCGAACTCGACTACCACGTCCTCGGCCAGCTGGCCCACTCGCTCGTCGAGCTCGATGCCTATCTGGTAGTCACCTTCGCCAATGAGGACATCGATCTCGAACGAGCCCGGCCCTACGTCGCCGAGCTGACGCCCGCCAAGCCGGCCGAAATGGTCCAGGCCCACCTTCGGGCCAACAGGCAGCCGGTCGATCTGCTGAAAACGCTGGACCGAGATGACGATCTCACGGATTGCGCACCGTGGCGCGCGTCCGAGATCGCCCGGTTGCTGGGTGCGATGGCCGACGGGCGATTCTCGGAAGACGACGTCAAGGCGACCATCCGCCGCCGCGGCGACGAAGACGTGGCCGCGTGGTTCGCCGACAACGGAGACATACCCGCCCGGGCTCTGGCGATCACCGTCGCATTGATGGAGGGCAGCGGCTACAACGACGTCGCGGCCGCGGCGAAGAAGCTCGAAGACCTCCTCAGCAATCCCGAGAACGATGAGCTCTGGCCGTATTTGCCGCCGGACCTGTTCGACGAAACTCGCGCCGAGCGTCTCCGTCGGATTCGTGCCCGGCTCCACGCACCGGAGAGTTGGCAGCTGATCGACCGCGAGCCGGTCAGGTTCTCCAGGCCTGGGTGGGGAGCGAGGCTGCTCGCCTACGCCTGGAAGGAGTACGAGCGCATCCGGCCGACACTCCAGACCTGGATGGGTGGCCTGGACGACGAGCTACCCTGGATGTCTCAGCGGCATGACGACGCTATGAGCCGTTTCGGACGGATGCTGGCGAAAGCCGCCGAACCGGACCCGTTCAGCTGGGTGCGCCCGTGGGTGCAGGGGGAAAAGTTTCAGCAGTCGGCAGCGGCCTTGATCCTCAGTGCCATGTGCGAAAACAGCGAATACGTGCAAGGCGTGAAGAATCGAGTGAACGCATGGTCACGCCATCTTGTCGGCGACAAGTTCCGTTTCACAGCAGCCCTGATGTGTCGCAACACATTTGGGCAATGTCATCCTGAATTCGCACTGTATCAGCTCAGAAAGCTGACCAGAAAGTGTGACTTGGACTTGCACGACGAGATAATACACTCGCTGAAGACACTGTTGAATGAGCCCAGCAACCGCGGACTCGTGCTCAGCACGCTGCCGATCTGGATCCTCTATGGCGGAGCGACGCAGCAAGACATCGCCGGCCGATGCGCTGTGTACGCGCTTTCATTGGAGAGAAGCAAGGCACCCCGATTCAACGACCGAGAGTCCGTGGCAGTCCGATTCCTGTTCACCGTCCTGCTGGAAAAACCTCGCCTTCGCCAGCAAGTCCTTGTCGGGCTGACCACCTGGGCCATCAGCGCCGGTACTCGTGTCACCCCGCGGCGCGACGTGAGCCGGATGCTCAGGCTGTTGCTGGACGCGCCTGACGAAAATCTCGTGCGGCGGTTCTCGTACTTCTTGCGGAAGGCCTTCGATGAAAACCGCAAAGCGACTGCCCCGCTCGCCGCGTTGACCGCCGAAGTCCTGAAGGAGCTGTCCGATGAGTGAAGACACCGAGAGTGTCGCATGGCGAGGCGTGCGCCGCTGTGCTCGCCCGACCAGGAGCATTCTCCGGTACCAGTTGCGCAAGCGCGGAAACACGGTTCTGGTCGCCGAGTGCGACGACGGCCACTGGGCCTCCAGCAATCTCCACCTCGGTGGCACGACCCAGGTCCAGAAGCTCGGCGTCGGCCTGGCGAAAAGCATTCTGCGGCTGTACGAAGTGGACGTCTCCAGCAGCACTTCGACTTTCCGCAGTGTGTTCGAGACGGACCAGGAAGGCGCGATCGTCGAAGGCATCGTCACCGTCCGCTGGCGGATCACCGACCCCGTCGCGCTGATCAAGCAACCGAAGGTGGACCACGTCGACGCCATCCGCACCGACATGGAGGACATCCTGCGCCCGCTGGTGCGCAAGACCACCCTCGACGAGGTCGAGAAGCTGGCGATCAAGGTCGACGACCTGCTCGAAGCCATGCGCCCGCTCACCGGGGGGACGGTCTCCTGGGGCGAGGTCGATTCCCTGTTCCGGCTCACCGGGGAGGGCGCGCTCCACCGCTACTCCCTGGAGGAGATCCGGCGAGCCCGCATCGTCGACCGGGAACGCCGCGACATGGATCGGGAGCGGATCAAGTTCTACGCCGACGTGATCGACTCCGGCAAGGTCAGCCTGCTCGCGATGATGCTGAGCGACGACAAGACGTCGGTCCGCGAGGTGCTCAGCCAGATTCACCTGTACGACATCCCGATCGGGCGATCCGTGCTCGACGCCGACGACCCGTTCCGGAACGCGGTCGGCCGGATGATGAGCGAGGCGGACGACTTCGACCTCCACGAGATGCGGTTGGCCTGGCTTTCCAGCTTGACCAGCCGGAGCCGCGAGAGTGAACTCAACAGGTTGCGGGACTCGCTCGGCGAAACCCTCGGTGACGAAGCCATCACCTTGCACAACGGCCGCAAGCCCTAGCCGATCGGCCGTATCGACGGGGCTCTAACCTGGGCCGATGACCACCGCCGACGAACTGCTCGGCAGGCTCGCCGCCCTGGGGCGTGAAGAGCTGGCGAACCTCCTCGCCCACCGGCCGGACGTGCTGGACGAACCGTGGCCGCGGCGGCTCGACGTCGTCGCGGCCCGGCTCGCCTCCGCGGAGTCCGTGAACGATGCCGTGCTCGGGTTGTCGTTGCCGCAGGTGCAGGTCGTGGGCGCCGTCCAGCTGTGTCATGCGCTGGGACAGCAGCCGGCGCCGGTCGGCGAAGTAGCGCGGCTCCTCGGTACGACAGCCGAGACCGTCGAGTCCTTTGTGGACGACCTGGCCGAGCGAGCCCTGCTGTGGCGCGACTCCGGCGGCGTCCGGCTCCTGGAGCTCCTGCACAAGAAGGACTTCCGCGACGAAGGCCTCGGCCAGCCCGTCGCGAACCTGCTCGGAGAAATCGGTCGCAGCCGCGCCGCGGTCCTGTCCAGGACCCTCGGGCTGTCCGAAGGCCTCCAGGAGCTGCTCCGCTTCTTCCGCGACGGCGACCGCGTGCGCGAGGTGTTCGGCACTGCCCCCGAACCGACGCGGAAACTGTTGCAGGACATGGCCGACGGCGTTCCGGAGGCCGAAGGGGTACTGGCCTTCCACACCGCGGAGGGCTGGGCGTTCGAGCACGGTTTCCTGTTCGGCACGTACTACGGCAGCGTCGCCATGCCGCTCGAGGTGTCGCTCGCCCTGCGCGGGCCGGACCACCAGCTGCCGTTCACGCCCGCCGAACCCGCGTACGCCGTCACGCACGTCGGCGTCGAATCGGCCGAGGCCCTGTCGTCGGCCGCCGCGCTGCGGGTGCTCGACCGCGTCTCGGCCGTGCTCGAACTCGCCGGCGCGGAGCCGTTTCCGCTGCTCAAGGACGGCACGATCGGCGCGCGGCTCGTCAAGAAGGTCGCCAAGGACACGAGCGCGACGCCCGCGGAGATCGAGCTGGCCATCGACCTCGCGGCGCAGGCCGGGCTGCTGCTGGCCGACGAGCCGCCGGCGCCGCGACGCGGCCAGAAGGCGCCGCCGCCCACGCTGGCGCCGGACCCCGACCTAGCCCGACCCGGGCCGGCGCTGCTGTACCGCCTGCTGCTGACGACCTGGTGGGAGCCGGCGCCGCCGGAGTACGGCACCGACGTCGACGCACTGGTGCGACGTCTGGTCGTGCGGCTGCTGGCGCGCCTCGAGCCCGGCGCCGCGATCTCGGACGGCGAAGCGCTGGCCGTCCTCGCGGAGTGGCACGCGCCGATGCTGCCGGTCGAAGACTTCGCCGGACACGTCCGGGACGCGCTCGACGTGGCCGAACTCCTCGGCGTCGTCGCGCACGGCGCCGTCACCGCGACCGGCCGCGCCCTCCTCGCCGGAGCCGGGCTCGTCGAAGTCACCGACGAGCTGGTCTCCCGTGCGCGGACGACGGCACTGTTCGGCACCGACCTCACCGCGATCGTGCCCGGGTCGCCGGACGCCCGGCTCGCCGCGTCGCTCGACCGCGTCGCCGACCGCGAGGCCCAGGGCACCGCGACCAGCTGGCGGTTCTCCCCCGCGAGCGTCCGGCGGGCGTTCGACCAGGGCGCGACGGCCACCGAACTGCTCGACGAGCTGGGCGCGATCGCCGCGGGCGAGCTGCCGCAACCGCTGGTGTACCTGGTCAACGACGTCGCGCGGCGCCACGGTGAGGCGCGGGTGCACGACGTCGCGAGCGTCGTCGTCGGCGAACCCGCCGTGCTCGCCGAGCTGGCCGCGCACCGCAAGCTCGCGAAACTGGGGCTGCGCGCGGTGGCACCGACCGTGCTGACGTCCACAATGGACGCTTCCGGCACGCTCGACGCGCTGAGGAGCGCCGGTTACGCGCCGACCCACCACGCCGCCGACGGCAGCATCGTGCTGCCCGCCCGCGAACCGGCCGAGCCCACGGCCGTCGTCCGCGACGCCGAGCCCGGCGAACGACCGCCCGATCCCCTCGACCACGCCGAGCGGCTGCTCGCGGCGCCGGCGAGCGGCCCGAGCCTGTTGCGCGGCCAGCTCGCGCGGGCGATGAGCGATCGCTACGCGGGACGTCTCACGCCGAAGCAGCAACAACTCTGCTGGCAGCTCGAAGCGGGGATCCCGGCGGACATCGGCTACCAGGCGGACGACGGTCCCGCCCGGCTCGTGATCGCGTACCCGGAGCTCGACGGCGACGTGCTCGACGTCTGGTCGCTCGGCGACCGCGCGTACCGGCGGCTCGAGCTGACGCGGATCGACCTGAGCTAGGCCTCGACGCCGGTGAGCCGCGCGTAGACCACGACGTTGTCGAGGTAGTTGCCGCTCGACCGGTCGAACTCGCCGCCGCAGGTGATGAGCCGCAGCTCGGGGTCGGCCGTGTCGCCGTAGACCTGGTCGGTCGGGAACTCCGCCTTGGCGTAGCGGTCGACGCGGTAGACGGTGAAGACCGCCGTCCGGCCGTCGGTGCGGCCGACCCTCGCCTGCTCGCCGGGGCGCAGCTCCTTGAGGCGGGAGAAGGCGCCGGCGACGTGCTTGTAGTCGACGTGCGCCGCCAGCACGGCCGGGCCGACCTCGCCCGGCGACGGCGCGCCGGTGAACCAGCCGACCGTCGTGGCGTCGCCGGGGACCTCGAGCGCCCCGCCCGAGGTCAGCCCGAGGTCCTTGATCCCGTCGGCCCGCACCCCGATCGCCGGGATGCTCAGGGAGGCCGGTTTCGCCGCCGGGAGCCCCTCGCCGGACGGCGCGGTGGTGGCCGACGGCGCGATCTCGACAGGCGTGGCGGACGGCGGGGCGACCTGGTCCGGCGGGTGCGGCGAGAAGGCGAGGACGGAGGCCACCACCAGGATCGCCCCGAGCGCCGCGACGACAGCCGTGACCGCCGGCCACAGGCGCGGGTGCCTCAACTCGTGCGCCGGCGCAGGTAGAGCACCATGCCGCCGGACGCCGCCGCGGCGAGCAGCGCGCCACTCAGCACCAGGAACGCGGGGGCGCCTTCCTCGGGCTCACCGCCACCGGTGGCGACGCCGCCGACCGGCTTCACCTTCACCTGGCTGCCTGTTGTGGACTTCTTGGTGGTGGTGGACTTCGGGGCGGTGTGGGTCCGCGTCGTGGTCGACGGCGGTACGGGCGTCGGGTTGGACGTGTTCTGCTGCGGGCGGTGGGGCAGGGATTCGCAGGCGATTCCGTCGTGATCGGAATCGAGGTTGTTCGGGTCGCCCGGCGTTGCGTCGAGGACTGCCTGCGCCTCTTCCTGGTACTGGAAGTTCTTGCAGTTCAGATCGGCCGCGAGGGGCGTCGCGAGCTGCGCGGAGGCGGGGAAAACGGGGCCGAGGAGAGCGAGCCCGGCGACGGCCGCGGCCGTCGTCAGGGCACGACGAAACAAGGACACCGGAAGGTCCTTTCAGGAAGAATCGGGGTGATTGCGTGGTAACTATCGTGACCCCGGCGACACTGTTACGGAACATTCCGGAATTTCGGAAACGCCAGCGCCCCACCAAAATCCGGCCGGCTCGTGATTCTTCCCCATTTGCCGCTGACCAGCGGAATCAGCGACAAGAATGCGTACCGGCGGGTTTGTTACGAGATCCGCGGTCACACTTTGGGGGTAATTGGCCGGGATCGTCCGGTGTGACGTGCGGACCAGCCGTCACCGCGGCGCGCGCGTACCCCGTAACCTGGGGATATGCCGATCCAGGTGCTCCTCGTCGACGACCACGAACTGGTCCGCCGCGGGCTTCGCGACCTCCTCGGCGACGAGCCCGACATCGAGGTCGTCGCCGAAGCGGGCAGCGTCGAAGAGGCGCTGGCGGTGGCGATGCACGTCGAGCCGGAGGTCGCGGTGGTCGACGTCCGCCTCGGCGACGGCGACGGCGTGACGCTGTGCCGCGAGCTGCGGTCCAAGCCGAACCCGCCGGCCTGCCTGATGCTCACCGCGTTCGACGACGAAGAGGCGATGGTCGGCGCGATCATGGCCGGTGCCGCGGGGTATCTGCTGAAGCAGGTGCGGGGGCAGGACGTGGTGTACGCGGTGCGCGAGGTCGCGGCCGGACGGTCGCTGCTCGACCCGGTGAGCACGGCGCGGGTGCTGGACAAGATGCGGCACCCGCCGACGGACGAGCTGGCGACGCTGACCGAGCGCGAGCGGGACGTGCTCGAGCTGATCGGCCAGGGCCTGTCGAACCGCGAGATCGCCGAGCGGCTGTTCCTCGCCGAGAAGACGGTCAAGAACTACGTCACGTCGGTGCTGGCGAAGCTCGGCATGCAGCGCCGGACGCAGGCCGCCGCCTGGATCGCGCGCCGGGAGAAGTAGCTCTTCGCGACCGTCGTGTCCGCAAGCCGCCGTTCGCTGCTTCCTTTTCAACGGCCGTCACATACCGCCACGCCGATCGACGGTTTTTTCCTGCCAGTTTCACTCGAACGTGAGTCGAATATGTGTTCGATCGACCGGTACGATCTTCAGTGAGGGCGATGAAGGGAGGCTGGATGACCCGAGAAGGATAGATCGCGGTCAGTCAAGTGGGAGATCGAACGCGACGAGCGTGCCGAGACTGGGCGAGGAGTTCAGGAAGAACTTGCCGCCCGCGGCATCCGCGCGTTCGGCGAGATGACGCAGGCCACGGGTGGCGACGCCTTGGGGGACGCCGGAACCGTTGTCCCGGACACGGAGTTTCACGCCGCCGGAGTCCCTGGTCAGGGTTACGCGGGTTTCGCTCGCGCCGGAGTGTCTGACCACATTGGACAGAGCTTCGCGCAGGGCGGCCCGGATGTGGTCGGCGTGTTCCGCGGGGATGTCGGCGAATTCGCCGGACAGCTCCAGGGTCGGTGGGTACCCGAGCAACTCGCCGGCGATGCGGACCTCGCCGCGCGCCGACTCGGCGAGGTCGGCGGGCGTGCCGGTGTCGTGGCGAGGCTCCGGTGACCTCAGCGCGCGCACGGTGCCCCGGATCTCCTCGATGGTCTGGTCCAGCTGGTCGATCGCGTCCGAGAGACGCGCGCCGTCGGCTTGGGCGAACCGCTTGCGCATGTTGCGCCGAACCCGGTCGAGCTGCATCCCGGCGCCGTAGAGCCGCTGGACGATGACGTCGTGGAGTTCGCGAGCGATGCGTTCACGCTCTTCGTAGAGCGCGACGCGGTGGCGCGCGTTGGCGCCTTCGGCGAGTGCGAGGACGACTCCGGCCTGAGCGGCGAAGGCGACGAGCATCTCGACGGTCCCGGCAGAGAACGGCTCACGCCCTCGCTTCCGGTAGACGGTGAGCGCCCCGAGAACCCGTCCCCCGGACCCGAACGGCGCGGCGGCGAAGGGCCCGTAGCCGTGGAGCTCGGCGGGAACGTAGGGCGCGGTCCGAGGGTCGACGGTGAAGTCGGCACTGGCGACGGGCTCACCGCCCCGGGCGACTCGTCCGGCCGCGGAGTCCGCGGGGAGGGCTAGACCGCGCAGAGTTTCCCCGGCGCTGACGCCGATTCCGGCGGGGGCCTCGAGCGGCGCTTCACCAGCGCTCGCGCCGGTTGCGGTAGTGCCCGCCTGCGTGCCTGGCGTCGCACCTCGGTCATCCGCGGCCGTGCCATCGCCGGGCTTCGTCGGGTCACCGGCGGCGGGGTGGGCGGTGGCGTAGTGGGCGGCCTCGACCACGACCCGGCCGTCTTCGGCGCTGACCATGGCGAGACCCAGGTCGGCATCGGCGAGTTCGGCGGCTCGGGCAACGACCGTGTCCAGCACCGCTCCCGGGTCGTCGCCGGACAGGGCGGTGCTCGTGATCTCGGTGGCGGCGGACAGCGCCCGCGCGGCAAGCGTCGGATCCATGAGTTCCGTCATTATCGCGCGACGCTGCGGCGGCGCGCCAAGCACGCTTCGAGAATCGATCACGACACAGGCACCCGCGCCACAACCCGGCCGTCACGGACCTCCAGGACCAGGTCCGCACCGTCGGCTTCCTCGGCGCGGTGAGTCACGTGCACAACGGTCCGCCCCGCCAACACCTCTCGCAGGTTGGCGCGCACGACCTGGGCGGTCGGCTCATCGAGGTGCGCGGTCGGCTCATCAAGCAGCACAAGCCCGGCCGACGACGCCCCAAGCAACGCCCGCGCCAGCGCGACCCGCTGCGCTTGGCCACCCGACAGTCCGCTGCCGCCGCTACCCAGCAAGGTCGACAAGTCGAGCTCACCGAGCGCGGCCAGCCGCAACGCTTCGCGCAGGTCTTCGACGGTCGCGGCCGGCTGCGCGAGACGCAGGTTCTCGGCGACGGTGGTCCCCGCGAGCATCGGCTCTTGAGGTGCCCAAGCAACCCGCCCCGGAACGGCAACCACCCCACGCCGAGGAGCGAGAAAACCCAGAAGAGCAGCAACAAGAGTCGACTTGCCGGCCCCGCTCGGCCCCACAACGGCGGCGTAGGTGCCCGGCGCCAGATCGAGATCGACCTCGCGCAGGACCACCGGCCCACCAGGCCAGCCGAGATCGGCTCCCCGCAGCACCACGCGGTCCCCGGCCTCGGCCGAGTCACCGCCGAACCGGCCCTCAGCTTCGACCACCCCGCGGTGTCCGACCGCAGCCTCGGCCGAGGCGCCGCCGAGTATGCCGCCGGCTTCAGCCGCGCCTCGGTTCCGAGCCTCGGCCCCGGCGCCATCGTGCCTGACCTCGGCCCCAATCGGCAGAGCCTCAAAAGCAGCGCCGCGTTGGCGGGCCTCGGCACCTACCAGCGCAACCCCGGGCCGGGCCTCGACCGATCCGCCGCGCAGCCCCACCTCAACCTCGGTCGCGTCGCGGTGCCCAGCTTCAGCCTGGGCGCCACCATGCATGGCCTCGGCCGAGTCGCCACCGAGGCTGCCTCCGGCAGCGTCCGATGCGACGCGCGACCGGGTCTCTCCGACCTGCGCGCCCTCGGCCAGGCGCTGGCGGGCGTGCTGGAGGGTGTCCCAGTGTTGGGCTGCTGGTGGGAGCAGGGCCAGAACCTCCGCCAACGCCAACGGCACCAAGGCCAGCAGCGGCGCCAGTACCGCGTCGAGGCTTCCCGCCGCTACCGCCTGGGCCGCCAGCGCCGTGCTGACCACCGCGCCCGCTCCGCACGACAGCGTGATCAGCGCCTCCGCCGCTCCCACGCCGAACGCCTGACGGTGCGCCTGCCCCACCAAGCGCGTGTCCGCCTCTGTCAGCGCGCGGCGGTGGTCGCGATCCCGGCCGAACGCCAGCAACTCACCCGCCGCCTCGAACAGCACCAGCACCCTCGACGCCACTTCGCGACGGCCGTCCGCCAACACCGTCGTCGCGCGGCGTTCTGTGCGGAGCGCCACCCATGGTGCGCACAGCCCCACCGCCACCGCCGCGAAAAGTGCCAGCCCCGCCGCGGGTAGGACCCACGTCTGCACCGCGATCGCCCCCGCCGCGACCAGCGCCACCACCAACGGCGGCGACACCACCCGCGGCAGCAGATCGCGGACCGTGTCGACGTCGGCGACCAAACGACGTTGGCCCTCGCCCGCGCGCAAGCCCGCGGCGGGACCTCGGCGAACCAGCGCACTCCACAGCCGCACGCGGAGGCGGCCGGCGATACGGAACGCCGCGTCGTGTGTGACCAGCCTTTCCACGTACCTCAACCCCGCGCGGCCCAGGCCGAACGCGCGGACGCCGACCACCGCGACCGTCAGCGTCAAGATCGGCGGCTGCTGCGACGCCTTGGCGATCAGCCAGCCCGACGTCGCCGTCAGCGCCACCCCCGCCAGCAGCGCGAGCGCGCCCAGCGCCGCGCCCGCGAAGAGCCGGCCGTCGAGCAACGCTCGCCACGGCGGCGGGGACGCGGGATCGTCCACAGTGGACTCCGCGACGGCTGGCGAGACCTCGGGCGGCAGGTCGACCGCCGCCGTGTGTTCGTGGGCCGCGATGATCGCCGCGGCTCCGCCGTCGACCGCTCGCTGGACCGCGTCGAGCACCAGGCGCGCGTTGGCCTCGTCCAGGTGGGCTGTCGGCTCGTCGAGCAGGAGCAGCCACGCGCCGTCGCGCACTCGCTGAAGCGCGCGGGCGACTGCGACGCGTTGACGCTGTCCCAGTGAAAGCTGCGCCACCGGACGGTCCGCGAGCCCGGTCAGGCCCAGTTCGTCGAGCAGAAAGACCGAGCCGACCTCGTCGCGCACCGTGCCGCCGGTGAACACCGGCGACTGCGGCACCCACGCGACCTGCTCGCGCCAGCGCGTCAGATCCGCGTCGGCCAGGTTCGTCGAACCGACCGTGATGACACCGTCGTGCGCCGGGACGAAACCGAGCAGCACCGAGAGCGTCGTCGACTTGCCGCCGCCGCTCGGGGCGCGGAGCCAGACCGTCTCGCCCGGGCGGACCGTGAACGTCTCGCCGTCGGGGGCGAACCCGCCGCGTCGCGCGACGCGCAGGGACGACACCCGAAGTGAGCCCCGCGAAGGAACCGCAGTACCCAAAGAAGGCACGGGCACCGCCAGCAGGTCGGCGACGCGCCGGACCGCTTCGACACCGTCCTCGCTGGCGTGGAACGCGGCGCCGACCGCGCGCAGCGGCTGGTAGCACTCCGGCGCGAGGATCAGCACGCCGAGACCGATGGCCAGCGGCAGGTTCCCGCCGACCAGCCGGACGCCGATCACCACCGCGACCAGCGCCACCGACAGCGTCGCGATCAGCTCGAGCACGAACGTCGAGGAGAACGCGACCTTCAACGTCTTGAGCGTCGCGCGGCGGTGGCGTTCGGACAGCTGCCGGACTGTCTCGCCCTGCGCGGCCGCGCGGCGGAACGCGGTCAGCACCGGCAGCACGCGCACCAGCTCGAGGAGCCGTTCGGACATCCGGTGCGCCGCGTCGGTCGCGCCGGCGACGCGGCCGGCCGTGAACTTGCCGACGAGGATCGCGAACATCGGCAGCAACGGCACGGTCAGAAGAACGATCACCCCGGACGGCCAGTCCGCGAACAGGATCGCCGCGCCGGCGCCGAGCGGCACGACCGCCGCCGTCACCAGCGCGGGCAGGTACTCGCGGAAGTACGCGTCGAGCGCGTCGAGGCCGCGGGTCGTCAACGCCGTCAGCTCGCCGTGGCCGCGGCGGGCGATCCACTCGGGGCCGAGGCGCAGGGCGTGGTCGACGGCCTTCGCGCGCAGCTCTCGGTGCGCGGTCGCGGCCGCGCGGGCGGAAACCGTGCGCACCGCCCAGCCGGTCAGCGCGCGCGTCGCGACGAGCGCGAGCAGCGCGGCCAGCTGGGCGGTGCTTCCCCCGGAACCCGCTCCGACGATCGCCGCGAGGACGTCGGCGAGCAGGAACGCCTGTGCCACCAGGGCGATGGCGTGGAGGAACGAGAGGAACCCCACCAGGGCCAACGCCCGGCGCACGGCCGGCACGAGGGCAGGCAATGCGCCGAGCGGGCCCTTTCCCGGCCGCGCCGAGTCCATTGTGGACTCCGAGGCGAGAAGGGTCGCGCGTCCGGGAAGCTTGCTCATGGCGCGTGGACCGCCGGGATGTGCTGAGTGCCGATGCGCTTGCGGAACACCCAGTACGTCCAGCCCTGGTAGATCAGCACGGCCGGTGCGCCGAAGACGGCCACCCAGGTCATGACGGTCAGCGTGTACGGGCTCGACGCGGCCCCTTCGATGGTCAGCGTGTTGGCGGCGTCGAGCGTCGAGGGCAGGACGTTCGGGAAGAGCGAACCGAACATGACCACCGCGGCCCCGGCGATCACGACGCCGAGCGCCGCGAACGCCTGCCCGTCGCGGTCGGAGCGCAGCCGCAGCCAGGCGACCACCGCGGCGACGGCGCTGATGCCGAACGCGAGCAGCGTCCACAGCGTGCCCGAGCGCCACTGGACGACCGACAGGAACGCGACGATCGGCACCATGGCGGCCGGCAGGAGCCGCAGCGCCAGGACACGGGCACGTTCCCGCAGGTCTCCGCTGGTTTTGAGGGCCAGGAACGCCGCGCCGTGGGTGATCGCGAAGGCGGCGACCGCGACCGCGCCGAGCAGGGTGTCCCAGCGGAAGGCGGCGAACGCCGAGCCGACGCGGTTGCCTTCGGCGTCGAGGGGCAGGCCGAGGACCGTGGTGGCGAGGATGAGGCCGACGCCCAGCGGCGCGACCCACGAGCCGGCCATGATCACGCGGTCCCAGGTGCGCCGCCAGCGCTCGGAGTCGACCTTGCCGCGGTATTCGAACGCGACGCCGCGGCCGATGAGGGCGAGCAGCACGATCAGGAGCGGCAGGTAGGCGGCCGAAAAGAGGCCCGCGTACCAGGCCGGGAAGGCGGCGAACATGGCTCCGCCGGCGACGATGACCCAGACCTCGTTGCCGTCCCAGACGGGCCCGATGGTGTTGACCATGACGCGGCGCTCGGTGTTGTCGCGCGCGAGGACGGGCAGCAGCATGCCGACGCCGAAGTCGAAGCCTTCGAGGAAGAGGTAGCCGAGCCAGAAGAAAGCGATGACGACGAACCAGATCGTGGCGAGGGTCATCGGGTCACTCCTCGATCGCGGTAGCCGTGAGTTGTCCACAGCCTGCCGAGTTGTCCACAGGTTGGCTGTGGGTAACTCGTCAGAGTGAAGGCAGCAATACTTTGAGTGTTCATCGAGTCGTCACCTCAGTACGCGAAGGCGAGTGTGTCGCCGTCGGAGTCCTTCTTCTCCGGAGGCATCACCGCCGCGACGCCGCCGCGGACGTACTTGCGCATCAGGTACAGCTCCACCACGCCGAGCGCCGCGTACACCGTGGTCAGCGCGATCAGCGACGTCCAGACCTCACCCGTCGTCAGCCGCGACACCGCCTGGGCCGTGAACATCCACACCCCGTCGACGCCCGACGGGTTCGGGACGACCACGAACGGCTGACGGCCCATCTCCGTGAAGATCCAGCCCGCGCTGTTGCCCAGGAACGGCGTTGCGATGCCACCGAGGACCAGCAGCGGGAACCAGCGCCCGCTCGGGATGCGGTCCCGGCGCGTCAGCCAGAGCGCCAGCAGGCCGATGCCCGCCGACACCGCGCCGAAGCCGATCATCATGCGGAAGCCCCAGTACGTCACCGGCAGGTTGGGCACGTAGTCGATCGGCTTGCCCGCCAGCGACCCCAGCTCCGGGTCGTTCGGGTAGTTCGTGCCGTACTTGGCCTGGTACTCCGTGATCAGGTCTTCGACGCCCTTGACCTCGGTCTTGAAGTCGTTGTGGGCCAGGAACGACAGCAGCGCCGGCACGTTGAACGTCTTGACGTCCTCGCAGTTCGACCCCGCGACGTCGCCGATCGCGATGATCGAGAAGCTCGCCGGCTGCTCCGTGTGGCACAGCGCTTCTGCCGACGCCATCTTCATCGGCTGCTGCTCGAACATCAGCTTGCCCTGCGTGTCACCGGTGATCGCGAGGACGGCGAACGCCGCGATGCCGACCCAGCCGCCGAGACGCAGCGAGGAGCGCCAGACGTCCTGGTCCGAGCGACGCCGCCAGAGGTGCCAGCCCGCGACGCCCACCAGGAACGCCGCCGCCACCGAGAACGCGCCGGCCAGGGTGTGCGGGATCGCGGCGAGCGCCGTGTTGTTCGTCAGCACCGCCCAGATCGAGTTCATCGTCGGCTTGCCGTTCTCGAACGTCACGCCGACCGGGTGCTGCATCCACGAGTTCGCGGCCAGGATGAAGTACGCCGACGCCATCGTGGCCAGCGAAAACGCCCACGCGCACGCCAGGTGGACCTTCTTCGGCAGCCGGTCCCAGCCGAAGATCCACAGGCCGAGGAAGGTCGACTCGACGAAGAACGCGAGGAGCCCTTCCATCGCGAGCGGCGCGCCGAAGACGTCACCGACGAAGCGCGAGTACGCGCTCCAGTTCATCCCGAACTGGAACTCCTGCACGATGCCGGTCACGACGCCCATCGCGAAGTTGACCAGCAGCAGCTTGCCCCAGAACTTCGTCATCTTCAGGTGCCGCGGCTCGCCGGTGCGGACCCAGCGGGTCTGCATCGCCGCGACCAGGATCGACAGCCCGATGGTCAGCGGGACCATCAGGAAGTGGTAGACGGTGGTGATGCCGAACTGCCACCGCGCTAGCTCTAGGACCTCCACGTGGTCCAGCGTGCTCCGGAGCTCCGGCCACAGCCAGATCAAGTGGTCCCGACAAACCAAGGACCAACGTCCTGGGTGACTACAGCTGGTCGAGTGCCTGCCGCGCCTCGTCCGCGACGACCCGCCGCGGGCCCGTGTCACCGAGGTCCAGGACGTGCTTCAACGCCAGCGCGTACGCCGTGTCGAACGCCTTGCCCGCGTCGACCGGGAGGTCCGGGCGGACGCCGACGCCTTCCCAGTTCTCCCCGGTCTCCGGGTGCAGCGACCGCGCGATCGACACGGTCACGTCGAGGTAGGTGTCCACCTTGAACTGCTCACGCGGGTGGGCGCCGCCGCGCGTGGCCTCCCCGACGGTCTTCGCGCGGCCCTGCTGCTGGAGCGAGAACGCGAGGTCCTCACCACCGGAGAACGTGCCCGGCCCGGTCAGCACCCAGACCGGCTTGGTGCCACCGAACCGCAGGCCGGGAACGTAAGGCAGGGTCCACATCTGCGTCGTGCGGTGGCCTTCGCGCTCGTAGATGTCGAGGTAGTGCACCTGCTCGTCGACGAGGTAGGTCTGCAGCAGCGCGCTCGTGCCGGGGGTGCCGCCGCGGTTGCGGCGCACGTCCAGCAGCAGCGCGTCGGCGGGCGCGAGCAGCGTCATCGCGGCCGCGATCGCGGGGCCGGCCAGCTCGGGCGGGTAGAGCAGCGTCGTGTCGAGGTAGCCGACGTTGCCGGCGAGTCTCTTCACCTCGGCGATGCCGAAGCCCTCCAGCTCGGCCTCGAGCCGGAACCCGTCGGAGTTCACGGCCGCGTCGCCGTCGTCCGCGACCGGGTCGACGTGGTGACGCAGGCGCAGGTGCTTGTCGCCGTTCACCGACTGCAGGTCGGTTGTGACCAGCGTCGCGAACTCCGCGTCACCGAGTCCGTCGTACGCGCCTTCGCCGAGACGCTGGTGAAGCACTTCAGCCAGCTTCGCCGCTACGTCCGGGAAGACGTAGTGAGCTTCCAGCCGGCGGATGACCTCGTTGACCTGCGCAGCACGCGCCTCTGACCCCATGGACGTCAACCTACCCCAGACCACAATCGAATTTTCGGCGTACCGAAGAAAATTGTGCGACCCGGCTTGACGACAAATTCATGGCGACCGATCCGGCAATTTCGCGGAAGCCATCAGCTTGCGCCTTTCCGAATCCGCCCTTTATCGTTGCAGTGAAAGGGGCGAAAATACTCATGACTCCCGCGATGGTGGCGCTGATCAGCGCGTTCGGCCTGGTCCTCGCCGTGGAACTGCCGGACAAGACGCTGGTCGCCACCCTGGTGCTGACCACCCGTTTCCGCGGTGGCCCGGTATTCGCCGGGGTCTGCGCCGCGTTCGCCGTGCAATGCGTCATCGCGGTCGCGTTCGGCAGTGTCCTGACGCTGTTGCCGGACGTCGTCCTTTCGCTGGTCGTCGCCGCGATGTTCGGCCTCGGCTCTTTCATGCTCCTTCGCGAGGGATTCAGCGAAGGAGACGAAGCCGGTGAAGACGCTTCGCGCGTCGGCCCCGCTCCGCTGTCCTTCCTGCGCTCCGCGATGACGTCGTTCGGTGTGCTCTTCGCCGCCGAGTGGGGCGACGCCTCCCAGCTCGCGACGGCGAGCCTCGCCGCCCGCATCGGCAACCCGGTCGCCGTCGGCGTCGGCGCGTTCGCCGCGCTGATCGTCGTCGCCGGGCTGGCGGTGTTCATCGGCGCCAAGATCCGCAGCCGGATCAAGCCGAAGCTGATCCAGCGCTGCGCCGGGTTCGTCTTCGCCGGATTCGCGGCGTTCGCCCTGCTCCAGCTGGCCTTCTGACCGCTGCCTCACAGGTTCACCGGGTAACCTTTCGGAAACGAAAGGGTGGAAGCCAGGTGAACAAGCCATTGCCCGCGGTCTCGCCGTTGCACGGCCGGGTCGCGCTCGGCGGCATCGGCCTCGCCGTGGCCATCTCCATCGACCTGCACCTGCGGCTCTCCGGCCAGGTCAGCCCGGTCTGGCAGACGCTGTCGGAGTACGTCTACGGCAAGCTCGGCTCGTCGTCGGCCGCTCCCCTGTTCAGCGTGATGTGCCTGGCCCTCTCGCTCGGCTCGGTCGCCCTGCTCGCCGGCATCGCGAAGGCGCACCGGCCGGGCACCACCGCCGTCTGCGTACTGCTCGGCGTGTGGTCGGCCGGGCTGCTGGTGTGCGGGCTCGTGCCCGTGGACCCCGACGGCCAGGCGCGCTCGCTGTCCGGGCAGGTCCACAACCTCGCCGCGCTCACGGCGTTCGTCGCCCTTCCCGCGGCCGCGCTCGTGCTGACCAAGAAGGGTCGTGAGCGCTGCCCGTGGGAACCACGCCGGACGACGATCCGGCGCCTGGCCACGGCGAGCTTCGCCAGCGTCGGCATCGTGCTCGGCGGGTTCGTCCTCACGCTCGTCCTCGGCCCCGCGAACCAGGAGGTCACGCTGGGCCTGTTCGAGCGCCTGCTGTTCACGATCGACGTCACGCTGCTGCTGACGATGGTCCGGCCGCTGCGCTAAGCGTCCGTCCGCAGGATGCCGGCCAGCCGGGCGGCGGCCGCGACGACCTGCGGGCCCACCTCGGCGGCCTTGAGCGGCTCCAGCGACACGACTCCGACGCTCGCCTTCAGGCCCGGTACGCCGCGGACCGGCGCCGCGACGCCGGACGCGCCCGCCTCCAGCTCACCCGTCGACGTCACCCAGCCGTCGCCGCCCGGACGCAGGGACATCGCCTTGCCGGCCGCACCCGACGTCAGCGAATGCCGGCTCCCGACGCGGTAGGCGACGTGGAAGCTGGTCCACGAAGGCTCGACCACGGCCACCGCAAGCGCTTGCGCCCCCTGGGCGACCGACAGGTGCGCGGTCGCGCCGACCTTCTCGGCCAGCTCGCGCAGCACCGGGCCGGCCGCGTCACGCAGCTGCGGCAGCACCTGGCCGGCCAGCCGGAGCAGGCCGACGCCGAGCCGGACCTTGGTGCCGTCGCGCCAGACCAGCCCACGCTCCGACAGCGGCACCAGGAGCCGGTAGACGGCCGCGCGGCTGGCCCCGATGGCCACGGCCAGCTCGGAGATGGTCGCCGCGTCGCCGCCGGCGTCGGCCACTGCCTGCAGCAGCGCCAGCCCTCGGTCGAGCGTCAGCGACCCCTCCCGGCTGGTCACAGCAAGCCGAGTTCGCCCATGTCGGCGACGGGCTGCTCGAACGAAGCCGCCGCGTAAGACGCGAAGAGCGCCCGGACGGCCTTCGCGGCCTGCTCGGACAACCCACGGGCCTCCTCGGCCAGCGCTTCGGCGTCGGTCGACTCCAGCGCACCCCGGACGTCGCCGCCGGAGAGGCTGCGCCCGGAGGCCACGAGGAGGTTGAGGAAGCCGTGGTGCACGATGCCGGTGTCGGGGTCGGTGTGCCGGACCGCGCGGTGCAGGCTGTTCGTCGCCTTGAACGACGCACCGGTGGACCCGCTGACGACGGCGAGGAAGTCCGCCACCTCGTCGACGCTGGGGAAGTTCTCACCGGCCTGGCCGCCGCAGCGGATCTTCGGCCAGCTGCCGTGCTCGATGACCTTCCGCACGCCGTCCAGCCAGCCGACGCCGCGCCGCGGCTCGACGACGCGGATGACGTCCTCCGGGACGAACTCCGAGACGCGCTCCAGCCACACCTCGTCGACGTCCGACGGCGCCGGCATCTCGACCATCCGCAGCGCCAGCAGCTCGCTGCGCGACTCGACGATCGAGATCGCCTTCGGGACGCCGCCGAGGCCGGTGTCGATGATCAGCGAGAGCGGCAGCGGCTGCTTCGGCTTGATCTTGATCAACTCGGTGATCAGCTCCGGCAGCCGCGAGGCCTGACAGAGAAAAACCCCCAGTACACCGGCGTGTTCGGACTCCCGGCTCGCGAAGTGCGCCCGCAGGGCTTCCGGCATGGCGGCAACGGCCGGCGGGAACAGCGCCGAGTCGTCGACGAGCCTCGCGAACAGAGGAGGAATTCCACGGGGGCCGGGGGGCGTGAGTTCCACAGCGCTTGACACGACTGACACGCTAGTAGCGTTCGACATCAGGACAAAATCGTTCGCGCAACGGACACGTCTGGAGGGCACGGCGATGCCTTACTACCGGCGAGTAGGCGAGATCCCGCACAAGCGGCACACGGCGTTCCGGAAGCCGGACGGTGGCCTCTACGCCGAGGAGCTGATGGGTGTCGAGGGCTTCTCCGCCGACTCCGCGCTGCTCTACCACCGCGGCCTGCCGACGGCGATCGTCGACGCCGTCGCGGTCGAGGAGGACCGCGGGTCGCTGACCCCGAACCTCCCGCTCAAGCCGCGGGCGTACCAGACCCGGGACCTCAAGTTCGGCGGCGAGGCCGACGCGGTGACCGACCGGCGCCGGCTGTTCGGCAACAACGACGTCACCATCGGGTTCGTCACCGCGACCGCGCCCAGCCCGCTCTACCGCAACGCGGCCGGCGACGAGCTGTTCTACGTCCAGGGCGGCTCCGCGACGGTCGAGACGATCTACGGCAGCCTCGAGATCGGCGACGGCGACTACCTCGTGCTCCCGACGTCGTGCACCTACCGCGTCCTCCCCCACGGCGAGGTCGGCCTCTTCATCCTGGAGGCGCGCGGGCACATCGGGCCGCCGAAGCGGTACCTGTCGGCGAAGGGCCAGTTCCTCGAGCACTCGCCGTACTGCGAACGCGACATCCGCGGGCCGTCGTCGCCGCTGGTCGTGGACGGCGAAGACGTCGAGGTGCTCGTGCGGCACCGCGCCGGCCTGACGCGCTACACGTACGCGACGCACCCGTTCGACGTCGTCGGCTGGGACGGCTGCCTCTACCCGTGGGCGTTCAACATCGACGACTTCGAGCCGATCACCGGCCGCGTCCACCAGCCGCCGCCCGTGCACCAGACGTTCGAGGGCCCGAACTTCGTCGTCTGCTCCTTCTGCCCGCGGAAGGTCGACTACCACGCGGACTCGATCCCGGTGCCGTACAACCACGCGAACGTCGACTCCGACGAGCTGATGTTCTACGTGCGCGGCAACTACGAAGCCCGCAAGGGTTCCGGGATCGGCGTCGGCTCGCTCTCGCTGCACCCGTCCGGTTTCACGCACGGCCCGCAGCCGGGCGCGGCGGAGGCGTCGATCGGCGCGGAGTTCTTCGACGAGACCGCGGTCATGGTCGACACGTTCGCGCCGCTCGAGCTCGGCGAGGCGGCCGACGCGTCCGAAGACGCCGGTTACGCGTGGACGTGGTCACGCCGCGGCCCTAAGGGATAATCAAGTTCCGGAATTACCGTCCCCTCCCCGTTCCGCTGCCCGATAATGGAGTTTCCGGTGGCGGAACGGGGAGGATTCGATGATCAATTCCCAACCAGCACGGCGCAAGAGAAAGTTTCTCCCGTTCCTCGCCGCGATCGTGGTCGCCGCCGGGTTGATCATCGCGATCCGGGCCTGGACCAGCGACTCGGGCGACGAGGCGGACGCGCCGAAATGCACCGGCTCGGACGCCATCGCGCTGAATGTCGCGTCGTCCCCGGAAAAGGTCGGAATAGTCCAGGAAGCCGCGAAGGCCTACTCCGGACGGACCGTCGCCGGGCATTGCGTCGACGTGATCGTGAAGTCGAAGTCGTCGGGCATCGCGATGCAGGCGCTGGCGAACGGCTGGAACGAGGCCACGGACGGGCCACGCCCCGACGTCTGGACGCCGGCCGCGAGCGGCTGGGTCAACCTGCTGCGCGTCAACGCGAAGGGCGATTCGGCGTCGATCGTGCCGGACGGCGACCCGCAGTCGATCGCGAACTCGCCGCTGACCGTCGCGATGCCGAAGCCGATGGCCGAGGCGCTGGGCTGGCCGGCCAAGCCGATCGGCTGGAAGGACCTCGCCACGCTCGCGACCGACCCGGCGGGCTGGGCGAAGTACGGCCACCCGGAGTGGGGCAAGTTCCGGCTGGGCAAGACGAACCCGAACATCTCCACCGCGGGGCTCAACGCGACCATCGGCGCGTACTACGCGGCCACCGGCACGTCGTCCGACCTCACCGCGGCCGCGCTCGAGAAGCCCGAGGCCAGGCAGTTCGTCACGAACATCGAGCAGGCGATCGTGCACTACGGCGACAACACGCTCACGTTCCTGACGAACCTGCAGAAGGCCGACGACCGCGGCGCGGCGCTGTCCTACATCTCGGCGGTGACCGTCGAGGAGAGCTCGCTGATCGGCTACAACCAGGGCAACCCGACGAACGACCCGGCGAAGGTCGGCCAGCACGCGCCGCCGAAGGTGCCGCTCGTCGCGATCTACCCGGCGGACGGCACGCTCAACTCCGACCACCCGTTCGTCACGCTGAACTGGGCCGACCCGACGCGCAAGCAGATCGCCACCGACTTCCTCGGCTACCTGCGCGGCCCGGAGACGCAGCAGCGGTTCGCCGCGCTGGGCTTCCGGTCGTTCGACGGCAAGCCCGGCCCGCAGGTGACGACCCAGAACGGCGTCCAGCCGGACGCGAAGATCAACTTCATCCGGCCGCCGTCGCCGACCGTGCTGTCGAAGCTGCTGAGCTCGTGGACCGACCTGCGCAAAAAGGCGAACGTGCTGCTGGTCGTGGACGTCTCGGGGTCGATGGGCGACGAGGTCAAGGGCACCGGCAAGAGCAAGATCGACCTCGCCAAGCAGGCCGCGATCGACGCGCTCGGCCAGTTCGTGCCGCGTGATCAGGTCGGGCTCTGGCAGTTTTCGACGCACCTCGACGGCGACCGCGACTACCAGGAGCTGGTCCCGGTCCAGGCGCTCGGGAACAGCGGCAAGGAGACGCTGGCGTCGCGGCTGAGCGGGCTGACGCCGCAGGCCGGCACCGGGCTCTACGACTCTTCGCAGGCCGCGTACGAGTACATGAAGGCGCACATCGACCCGGCCGCGATCAACGCGGTCGTGGTGCTGACGGACGGCCGCAACGAGGACTCCGGCGGCGTCGACCTCGAGCACCTGCTGCCGCAGCTGCGGCCGGAGGGCAACGCGGAGACGGTCCGGCTGTTCACGATCGCCTACGGCTCGGACGCCGACCAGGGCGTGCTGAAGCAGATCGCCGAAGCGACCGAGGGATCGGAGTACGATTCGTCCAAACCGGACTCGATCAACCAGGTGTTCACCTCCGTGATTTCCAATTTCTGACATGAAGTTCGCCCGTGAGCTCGCCGAACCGTGGGGGCTGCTGCTGGCCGCCACCTCGGCCGGGGTGGCCTGGGCCGTCCAGCTGCCGGTGCTCGTCGCCATCCTGATCGGGGTGGCGGTGCTGGCCGCGCGGGCGGGCGTGGCGGTCGCGACGCGCGAGAAGGAACCAGAACGGCGCGAAGCGCGGATCCTCGACGTCGCCGCCGGTTCCGCTGAGGAGAACTGGCTGCGCCGGGCCGAGGGCGCGGCCGAGGGGTTCGCGTCGCTGAGCTCGTCTCTCGACACCGGCCCGCTGGCCGACCGCGTCACGGACATGGAGCCGGTGGTCGAGGAGACGCTGGCGACGCTCCGGCGTCTCGCGGGGCGCGCGTCGGCGACCGGGAAGGCGCTTTCCCGGGTGGACCTCGAGGCCGTGACACGGGAACGGCACCGGCTGGAGCAGTCGATCGGATCGGCGCGCGAGGAAGTCCGGGGCGATCTCGAACAGGCGTTGACGTCGGTCAAAGCCCAGGAGGACGTGCACGCCCGCCTCTCCGGCGCGCAGGACAAGCTGCTGGCTCAACTCCAGTCGGGCGCACTCGGGCTGGACAGCCTGGTGGCTCGCGTCGCGGAGCTGACGGCGGCGACCACGGACGTCGCGGTGGACACCGGTGCGGTGCGGGAGCTGAGCGACCAGCTGGAGGGCATCCGGCAGGGCGTGCTGGAGACCGAGCAGGCGACGCGGAGGTCACTCGGTTAGACGGACACGGGCGTCCGGTCCCGACGCGGCAGGAGCAACGGCGTCACCAGCACCAACACCCCGGCGACGCCGATCACGACGCGCGGACCGGTGAAGCCGGCGAGCACGCCCCCGAGCGCGGTCAGCGTGGCGATCGACGCCTTGGTGCTGACCGACCACGCCGAGAGCGTGCTCGCGACGCGGTCCGCCGGGAGCTGCTCGAGCCGGTAGGTCGCGAGCACCGGGTTGAACACGCTGCAGGAGACGATCAGGCCCAGTTCGACGACCATGACGAAGACGAGCCCGCCGGCACCACCCGGCAGGAAGGCGAGCGCGAGCAGCCAGCACGCTCTGACGCTGCCGGCCACGACCAGCACGCGGTGCCGGCCGAACCGCGCGACGAGCCGCGGGGTCAGCCGCGAGCCGGCGAGCCCGCCGAGGCACGGGACGGCGAACGCGAGCCCGTACTGCCACGGCGTGAACCCGAGCTGGTTCAGCATGAGCACGGCGAGCAGCGGCTCGGTGCCCATGATCAGGCCGTTGAACAGCAGGACGTTGAAGTACAGCGGCCGCAGCCCGGGGTGCGTCAGGATCGTGCGCCACCCTTCGGCCAGGTCACGCGCACGCAGGCGGGCGGTCTGCCGCGGGCGCGGTTCGTCGCCGCCGATCGCCCGGATCCCGAGCGCGGAGAGCAGGAAGCTGACGGCGTTGGCGGCCACCGACGTCACCGGCCCGAAGAGCGCGAACGCGGCCCCACCGAGCGGCGGCCCGAGCGCGGTGGCCGTCCAGTTCGTCGACTCGAACCGCCCGTTCGCGACGAGCAGGTCCTCGGGCGGCACGAGCCCCTTCAGGTAGGCGCCACTCGCGGAGGTGAAGGTGATGTCCGCCGAGGCGACGATCACCGAGACGACGAGGAGCTGCGCGAAACTCAGCGACCCGAGTGCGTAGAGGAGGGGAACGCTGATCAGCGCGCCGAACCGGACGAGGTCCATGGCCACGAGCACCGGCCGCTTGCGCCGCCGATCGACCCAAGGCCCCAGCGGCACGGCGACGAGCGCCCCGACGGCCGGCCCGACGGCGGCGAGCGCGGAGACGGCCGCGGGCCCGGCGTGCAGCACGAGGATCGCCAGCATGGGGAAGGCCCCGAAGCCGAGCCAAGTCCCGAACGCACTCACGGCGTAAGCCGTCCACAGCCACCTGAACCGCCGCCCGAGCCGCCTGCGCATCACCGGAGGATCAAAGCGGGGAACGACGCCGGGATCAACCAGCAACGCGGCGAGTCCTTGCACCACAAGGCTCATCCGGACGTCGCGTTGGAGGTCGTGACGCTTTTCGACACCGCGATCACCGCGGTCCGCGCCGGCTCGATCGACGCGTCGTTCCGCGCGGTCGCCGAGCTGCCCGCGGACCTCGACGCGCAGCGAGTGTTCGACGAGCCGGTGCAGCTGCTGTGCGGACCCGCGCACCCGCTGGCCGCGTCGTCGTCGGTGACCCCGCGACCTCGGCGGAGGTGGCCACCCTGGTCGGGGCGGGAAGCCGGATCCTGTGGCCGGCCGAGCACGACCTGCGGCGCGTGCCGATCGAGAACCCGACGCCGGTGTATCCCCATTCGCTCGTCTGGCGGCGGGACAACGCGCACCCGGCGCTGGCCCGGCTGGGCGAACTAGCTCGTCACCGCGTTCTCGCGGGACTTGCCGTACGACAGCCTGAGGGCGACCCAGCCGTCGCGTTCGCCGGCGCAGATCTCCTCGACCGTCTCCACCAGGACCGCCGCCGCGCCGGGGGTCGCGTAGTTGCCGTGTTTGGCGGCGAACAGCGCGATCTCCTTCTCGATCGCGTAGCGCGCCCGGGTGCGGCTGGTCCAGTTCTCCTTGTAGCCGCCCAGGGCCCGGATCCCGTTGATCAGCACCGCGAGGGACCCGACGGCGGCGATGAGCCGCACGTCGAGGGCGAACGCCGCGAGCGCGGGGATCGTGGCGGTCACGACCAGGCTCGTCACCTCGACGACGGAGTGCCGGCGCCGCGCCGCCCACGACGATCGCTGGTAGCGCCGCCACTCGGCGAGCACCGACGGTGGCACGAGTTCGTCGTCGACGCCCTTCGCTTCCAGGACCCACTGGCTTCGCGCGATCGAGCGCGGCTCCTTCTTCATGGGACGAAAGTTCACACCACCGGGGTATCCGGTCAAGCAGGCGGTCAGCCGAGCCAGACCGTGCCGAGCACCGGATAGCCCGGCACGCCCGTCTTCGCCGCGCCCGGCCGCGGGACTCCCGCGATCCACAGGCGGCCCGTCGTGGCGATGTTGGCCGCCATCGACGGGTCCGCCTTGTGCAGGCGGAAGCCGACCACGGTGCCGTCGGCCAGCATGGTCAGGCCGCTCAGCCGGGCCGCGCCGTGGCGGCCCATGCGGACCGGGCCGTCGAGGACCGCGCGCAGCTCCGTCCAGTGGTCCGCCGTCAGGGGACGGCGGTAGGCGACCCCGCGCGACGCGGTCACGAGCGCGCCCAGCAGGGCGCCGGCCGTGATGGTCAGCGCGGCCCACTTCGTCGCAGGGAAGTCGAACCGCACCCACACCGCGAACCCGGCCAGGGCCAGCAGGAACGCCGTCACCGCGTGCAGTTCGCGGGCGATCCGGCGGCGGTGCGCGGTCAGCACGGGGTCGAGCCGCGGAGACTCGGACCCGGCCAGGAGCGGCACGGCCACCACCGCGCCCGACGGCGGCGCGTCGAAGATCCGGGCCCGGTGCACCCGGACGACGCCGGAGAAGCCGACGAACACCTTCGGGCCGCGCCCCAGCAGCCACACCCGGCGGTGGCCGGCCAGCAGCAGCCGGTACGCATCATCGAGCCGGACGCGCAGCCAGCGGCCGTCCGGCAGGCGGACGCCGACCGTCCGGCCCGCGGCGACCAGGCCGTCGGGCGCGATGTCCACCTGGCGGAACGGCTCCCGCTTCAGCCGCGTCTCGGGCACCCTGAGGTACGCGCGGTGGAGCCACCACGCCACGGCCGGGCCGGCCAGCGCGATCGTGGCGAGCGAGAGCGCGACCCCGGCGCCGGTGAAGAACTGGGCGATCCCGAAGACGGGCAGGGCCCAGGTCAGCAGGCGTCCGTTCGCGGCGGTGCGGCCGATCCGGTCGAGGTACTCGCCGAAGATCGGCAGCGCGCCCGACGGCATGGCGGAGTCGAGTTCGAACGCGGGCACGCGTTCGGGAACCGGGACGATCTGCACGTGGAGCCCCCACCGTGTCGACACTGGTCACCGGCCTTTTCGGAATTTTGCACAGCAGCGTTACCGGTACTCCGTTCAGCGGAACGCCCGCGTGACCCGGACCGCAGCGCGGCGACTATCCAGACGGCGAGATTCAGGTTAGGCTCACCTAAGTAGGAGGTGAGCCGTGACCGAGGCCCCGACATCCATCCGCCGCCCGCCGGCGCCGAACCCCGCCGAGCGCGCCAAGACGATCGCGACCCGCAACGGTCCCGCGTCCTTGATGCCCACCTGCGAACGCGCCGGTCTGGACGGCGAGCGCGTCGTCCCGGTCCTGCACCACGTGCACCACAGCGGCAGCGTCAGCGTGCTGCTGCCCGACGACCACTCGATGGTCCGCGCGGCCAAGCAGACCCAGCGCGGCGAGCTGGCCGTGATGGTCGAGCTCGCCGACCAGGCACCGGTCGCCCTGCGGGAGCCGATCCGCGGGCTGCTGTGGATCACCGGCTGGCTGCGGCCGCTCTCGCCGGTGTCGGCCCGCGCGCGGGCCCTCTCGATCGCCGAGTCGCGGCCGGACGAACGGCTCCTCGACGTCGGCCACGGCGTCACGCTGCTGCGGCTCACCCCGGCGTCGCTCGTGCTGGCCGACGCCGAAGGCACGCACTCGCTGCGCCCGCACATGTTCAGCGCGGCGCCACCGGACCCGTTCCACGACTACGAGGCCCAGTGGCTGCGGCACCTGGAGAGCGACCACTCCGACGTCGTCGAGCAGCTGGCGAAGCACCTGCCGGCGGAGCTGCGCGGCGGCCGGATCCGCCCGCTCGGGCTCGACCGGTTCGGGCTGCGGCTGCGCGTCGAGTCGGACTCGGGCGACCACGACGTCCGGCTGGCGTTTTCGAAGTCCGTCGAGAGCCCGCCGCAGCTCGCGATGGAGCTGCGGCGGCTGGTCGGCTGCCCGTTCCTGCGGGGTGCGTCAGGCTAGCTCGGCGGGGAAGCCGCCCTTGGCCAGCGGACCCCAGCTCTCGATCGTCACGCGGATGATGCTCTTGCCCTGCTTGACCATGGCTTCGCGGTATTCGTCCCAGTCCGGGTGTTCGCCCGAAATGCTGCGGAAGTAGTCCACGAGCGGCTCGACGGAGTCCGGGATGTCCAGCACCTCGGCGGTGCCGTTGAGCTGGACCCACTGGTCGTTCCACTCGTCGGACAGGATGCAGGCCGACACCTGGGCGTTGCGCTTGATGTTCACGATCTTGGCGCGCTTCGGGTAGGTCGAGATGACCAGCCTGCCCTCGGCGTCGACGCCGCACGTGACCGGCGAGAGCTGCGGGCCGCCGTCGGCCTTCGTGGTCAGCAGGATCGCGCGGTGGCGGGTGGACAGGAACTCGACCAGCGCGGCGCGGTCGACGGTTTCGTTGGTGGCGATGCTCCTCGGCATACCCCGAAGGTAGCGTGCGCACATGACGTTCACCGCGCGATCGTGGCTGGCGCCGGCCGCACCGGCGTTCCCGGAACCGATCGACGACCCGCGGGAACGCCGCGCGATCAAGCTCGAGCTGCTGATCGTCTTCGGCATCACGCTCGGGCTGTCCGGGGTGCGCAGCCTGCTGTCCCTTGTGGACTCGCTGCTGCAGCCGACGCCCCTGGCCCAGCAGCAGGTCCAGCTCAACGTGCCCCAGGCCGCGGCGAGCCTGATCGACCTGCTCAAGCAGCTGCTCTCGGCCGCCCAGCTGGTCGGCTGGGGCGCGCTCGGGCTGTACTTCCTGTGGCGCGCCGGGATCAAGATCGCCCAGGTCGGGCTGGACCGCCGATCGCCCGGCCGCGACGCGCTGCTGACGCTCGGGCTCGCCGCGTTGATCGGGATCCCCGGCCTGGCCCTCTACTTCATCTCCTACCACCTGGGCTTCAGCCTGGCGGTGCAACCGTCCACTTTGAACGACACGTGGTGGCGGCCGGTCACGCTGACGCTTTCCGCGTTCGGCAACGCGTTCGCCGAAGAGGTCCTGGTCGTCGGGTACCTGCTGACGCGGCTGCGCCAGCTCGGCGTCCGGGAGAACAACGCCCTGGTCGGCGCCGCCGTGCTGCGCGGGTCGTACCACCTGTACCAGGGCTTCGGCGGGTTCGTCGGGAACCTGATCATGGGCCTGGTGTTCGGCCGGCTGTGGCAGAAGACGAACCGGCTGTGGCCGCTCGTGGCTGCCCACACGCTCTTCGACTTCGTTTCCTTCGTCGGATATGCGCTGCTGAAGGGGCACGTTTCCTGGCTGCCTTGACTAGGATTGGCGGGTGATCGACGAAACGACACCTCCCCGGGTGGACAGCGAAGTCGGACCCCTGCGCGCGGTGCTGCTGCACCGGCCCGGCAACGAGCTCAAAAGGCTGACGCCCCGCAACAACGACCAGCTCCTGTTCGACTCCATCCCGTGGGTCGACCGGGCCCAGGCCGAGCACGACGCGTTCGCCGACGTGCTGCGCAGCCGCGGCGTCGAAGTGCTGCTGCTGGCCGACGCGCTCCGGACGGCGCTGGAGGACGACCGCGCCCACGCGGCCGGCGTCCACGCGGCGGTCGACGACCGGCGGCTCGGCGTCGACCTCGCCGACTCGCTGCGGTCGCACCTGTCCGGCGTCAGCGCGCCCGGCCTCGCCGAGGTGCTGATGGCCGGGATGACGTTCGAGGAGCTGCCGTCCGCCGAGGGCGCGTCGCTGGTGCGGATGATGAACCACCCGCACGACTTCGCCGTCGACCCGCTGCCGAACCTGCTGTTCACGCGCGACTCGTCGGCGTGGATCGCCGACCGCGTCGCGATCTCGTCGCTGACCATGCCCGCGCGCCGGCGCGAGACCGCGGTGCTGGACCTGATCTACGCCTACCACCCGTACTTCCGGCACGCGGCCCGCGCGTACGGCGCGCATTCGGCGCCGATCGAGGGCGGCGACGTCATGCTGCTGGCGCCGGGCGTGCTGGCCATCGGCGTCGGCGAGCGGACGACGGCGGCCGGCGCGGAGTCGCTCGCGCGGTCCGTGTTCGCCGACGGCATCGCGCACACCGTGCTGGCGGTGCCGATCGAGCAGTCCCGCGCGACGATGCACCTGGACACGGTGTGCACGATGGTCGACGCCGACGCCGTGGTGATGTACCCGCTGGCGCGCGACTCGCTGACGGCGTTCACCATCCGGCCGACCGGCGACGGCGGCGTCAAGGTCGCCGGCCCCACGCCGTTCCTGGTGGCCGCGGCCGAGGCGATGGAGATCGACCGGCTGCGCGTCATCGACACCGGCCTCGACCCGGTGACGGCCGAACGCGAGCAGTGGGACGACGGCAACAACACCTTGGCGCTGGCGCCGGGCGTGGTCGTGGGTTACGAGCGGAACGTCGAGACGAACGAGCGTCTCGAGGCGGCCGGCATCGAGGTGCTGCCGATCGCCGGGTCCGAGCTGGGCTCCGGCCGCGGCGGCCCGCGGTGCATGTCCTGCCCGGTCCGCCGGGACCCTCTGCAATAAATGAAGTAAGCCTTCCCTAAATGCATTCGACAATTTAGGGAAGGCTTACTTAAATTAGGGGAGTCTTCTTTAGGAATGGTAACCCTAATAGGGGAGAGATCACCACCCTCAAGTGGCATTTCCGCCAAACTTGATCTATTCTGAACTACATGGCCCTCACCAAGAAAAAAGAGCCGCGCTCGAAGTTCTACGAACTGCTGCAGGCGCAGATCCACAACGAGTTCAACGCGTCCCAGCAGTACATCGCGCTCGCCGTGTGGTTCGACGCCGAGGACCTTCCGCAGCTGGCGAAGCACTTCTACAAGCAGTCGGTCGAAGAGCGCAACCACGCGATGGCGCTCGTGCAGTACATGCTCGACCGCGACCACCACGTCGAGATCCCCGGCACGGGTGAAGTGCGCAACGACTTCTCCGGCGTCACCGAGGTCATCGAACTCGCGCTCGCGCAGGAGAAGGACGTCGCCACCGACATCTCCGCCATGGCCAAGGCCGCCCGCGCCGAAGAGGACTACATCAGCGAGCAGTTCACGCAGTGGTTCCTCAAGGAGCAGGTCGAAGAGATCTCGCAGATGAGCACCCTGCTGAACGTCGTCAAGCGCGCGAACGGCAACCTGTTCGAGGTCGAGAACCACCTGCACCGCGAGTCCGTCGGCGACGGCGGCTCCGACTCGCAGATGCCGCCGGTGGCCGGCGGGGCACTCTGACTTTCCGGCTGCTGTCCCACCACACCGAAAACCCGGGCTCTCCCCCTGTGGACAGCCCGGGTTTTCGCATGCCGCCGGCGCTCAGCCGGCGCAGTCCTGGTTGACGCTCATGAGGCTGGTCTGCACGACCCCGGCGTCACCGAGCCGGAAGTGGTAGTCGGCGGCGGCGGTGGCCGGGGCGACGACGCCACCCGATTCGTCCCTCGCCGCGGGATAGGTCGCGAGCACCTGCTCCTTGGTCGAGCCGGCGCCGACGCCCTCGGCGGTGTGCGCCACCTGGTTCGGGGTGACGACCGTGAGCCCGACCGCCTTCGAGACGACGACTGTGGCGGCCGAGGGCACCCCGCTGCCCTGCGCGGTGTAGACGGTGCAGCCGCCGCCGGTCTGCGCGTCGGTGAGCGTGACGCCCTGCGCCGCGAGCTGGGTCTCGGACATGCCGAGCTTGATGGTGCCGAAGCCGTCCGAACCGAGCAGCGGCCCGCTCAGCACGGGCGGCAGCTTCGACGGCGACTGAGCCGACGGCGGCCGCGAAGCCCTCGACGTCGGCGAGGCCGGCGGTGCCGAGATCTCGATGTCCTGGGTGCTGGTCGGCCCCGGAACCGAGGTCTGGGGCTGCCGCCCGGCCGTGAGGTTCTCGGGCGGCTTGACGCTGATCGAAGATCCGTCGGCGGACATCACCGCGGTGCCGTCCTCGGCGTGCAGGCGCACCATGGTGAGCCCACCCGAGACGGCCACCACGGCCGCCGCGACACCGGTCACGGCCAAGACGCCCTGACGACGGCGGCGACGCCGTCGCGCACCGGCGACGATGGTCGTGCCGGCCTCCGGTGGCGGCGGCAAGTCCAGCCGCTCGTCGGCGAACAGCTCACGCAGGCGCTGCTCCAGCTCGTCCTCGGAGATGTTCAACCCGCGTCACTCCCTTCGCCTTGGATGTCGGCGGCTGTCAGTTTCATGCGCAGCGAGGCGATCGCCTTGCTGGCCTGGCTCTTGACGGTGCCCTGCGTGACGCCGAGGGCACCGGCGATCTCCGCTTCCGAGAGACCTTCGTAGTAACGCAGGACCATGACGGCCCGTTGTCTCGGCGGCAGCGTCCGTAACGCGCGCCACAGCGGCTCGTGCTCGAACGGGTCGTCCGGCACGTGCGGGCTGGTGTCCGGCAGATCGGCCACCAGGTTCTCGCGGCGCGTGCGACGCCAGCGGCTGACGTGCGCGTTCGCCATCGACCGGCGGACGTAGGCGAGCGGGTCGCCCGTCTTCTCGTGCACGTAGGTCCAGCGCGAACCGATCTTCTCCAGCACGGTCTGCACCAGGTCGGCCGCGTCGTGCGGGTTGCCGGTGAGCGCGTGGCCGTACCGCAGCAGCCCCGGCAGGGTGGCCTGCACGAAGTCGCCGAAGTCGACCAACTCACCCGGCAACGTCGCGGCCCTCCCTCGGCCTGCGCTGGTCACCCAGGTATCTCCCCCGGTGAAGACGGGTGCCGCAGCGGTCACCGTATCGCCTCCCATCGGGGTCGGATAGCCAGAAGCCGAGTCGCTTTCCCCCTGAACACGCATCACAGCCCCCTCAGGTTGCCCGCGTTCCCGCCCCGGTTCTTGGCCGTCCGGGCGGGTGATGAATTGTGCACGTCAGCGGTGCGCGAGCGAGTCCGGCAGGCGGAAGCCGCCACCGTTCGCTTCGCCGAATTCGTGCACGCCGACGACTGCCGAGCGCGGAATCGGGCCGTAGACGTGCGGAAACCACACACCGGCCGGGTGCGGCGGTTCGCCGTCCTCCCACCGGACGTCGACGCCGAGCTTGGCCGGATCGATCTCGAGCAGCACCAGATCGGTGCGGCCCCGGTAGAGCGCGTTGGCCGGCAGGTGCGCCGTGCCGAAGTCGGAACAGTGGACGAACCCGACTTCCCCCAGTGAAGACGGCCGGTACTCGCCGCCTTCGCCCACTTCGGCCCAGTCGGCCGCCCCGCAGATGTGGAGTATCACGCGGTGAATCGTCCCACCACGGCGTTCCGGCGGCGGTGTCTCGTGCGCCACATAAGGCCTGGTTGAACGCTCACCGAGCAGTTTCCGGTCACCGGGACGCACCGGCGGTCCGGTGCTTTCCGACGGCGGCCGGGCGATCCGACAAGACCGCCGCCGAGCGCTCGGCTCGGCGGCGGGTCTGTCGTTACGGGCGCGTGGTCAGCGCAGGGTGAGCTGACGGCCGATGAGGCCGTCGCGGGCACGACGCTCGGCCGCGTTCAGCGGTTCGGCGTCGAGGGACTTCAGGGCCGTCTCGAGGCGGGCGCCGAGGGCGTCCTTGGCCTCCGCCCACTCGCGGGCGTGGGCCTCCGCGTCGAGGTCCCAGACCGGGACCAGCAGGCCATGTGCGCGGAACGAACCGGCGTAGCGGGAGCCCTCGCCGAGGCCGAGCTCGCCGGCCGCGGACAGCCGGGCCAGCGCCTGGAGCAGCAGGTTCTCCGGCTCGGGACGGACCCAGCGCAGGTGCGCCTTCTCGCCGGCGAGGACCCAGTAGGCGCCGTGGCCGAGACGCTCGGTCGGCATGATCGCGGCGTTCGCGCGCTCGAGGGACACCGCGACGTCGCCCGTCGCGTCCGCGTCCTCCGGCAGCCACCAGGCGAAGTCCTTGTGGAGCGTGACGTCGAGCTCGGCGCCCGGCGTCAGCAGGTCCTGGAGGCGGGCGTGCTCGTCGGCGGACGGCGGGGTCGTCGTGTCCGGCACGCCGAGGACGTCGCCCTCCTTGGCGTCGAGCAGCCACTTCAGCGAGCGGCCGAGGTCGCGGCTGATGTCGGAGGAGCGGGTCTGCACCTGCAGGCCGAGGTACCGCTCGCCGTCCGAGCGGACGAACGCGGCCGCGGCCATCGGCAGCACGGTGCCGAGGGTGACGTCGCCGCCGTCGGCGAGGGTCAGCTTGGCCGTCGCGGACGGCACGAACTCGCGCAGCGCGATCAGCTCGGGCTCCGCCACCAGTCCCTCGAACGGCTGGCCGACGAAGACGTCGCGCACCTTCGGCTTGCGGTCCGACGCCTGCTTGGGACCCTTCTTGCGCGCGCCCTTGCCCACTGCTGCCTCCTCTGGCTCGGCTTTGAACGCTATCGAAGGGTTAGTCTCGCGACGTGTTCGACCCCCGCGATCCCGCGTTCCTGGAAGACCCGTACCCGGCGTTCGCCGCACTGCGCGAGCAGGGCGACGTCCATTTTCACGACGACCTCGGCCTCGCCGTAGCGGTGTCGCACGCCGCGTCGTCGGCGGTGCTGCGGCATCGCGGCCTGGGCCGGATCTGGCAGGACGCGCAGCCGCTCGAACGGTTCGCGTCGTTCAACCTGCTGCACCGCAACTCGCTCCTGGAGAACGAGCCGCCGGCCCACACCCGCCTGCGCCGCCTGATCGCGGGCGCGTTCGGCCGCGGCCACGTCCAGCGGCTGCGTCCGATGGTCGCCAAGCTCGCCGACCGGATGGTCGACGACCTCGCGGCCGCGATCGCCACCGACGGCAGCGCCGACCTGCTGGAACACCTGGCCCAGCCCCTGCCGGTCGCGGTGATCGCCGAGCTGCTGGGCGTCCCCGGCACCGACGGTCCGCGGATGGTCGAGCTGTCCAACGCGATCGTCAAGATGTACGAGTTCGGCCTGCCCGAGGAAGGACGCGACGCCGCCGAGCGGGCAGCCGCCGAGTTCGTCGAGTACGTCCGATCGGTGGCTTCGGCCCGCGCCGACGCCTTGGGCGACGACATCATCAGCGACCTCCTGCGCAGCGAGCTGACACCGGACGAGCTGGTCGCGACCGCGGTGCTGCTGCTGATGGCCGGCCACGAGGCGACGGTCAACGTGCTCGGCAACGGCATCACGGCGCTGCTCACCCACCGGGACCAGTGGGAACGGCTACTGGCGGCTCCTTCCCTGTTGGATTCGTGCGTCGAGGAACTGATCCGGTTCGACGCGCCACTGCAGCTATTCGAGCGGACGGCGACCGAGGACGTGACGATCTGCGGACACGTCGTCCCGCAGGGCCAGAAGATCGGGGCGTTGCTGGGCGCCGCGGCCCGCGACCCGAAGGTGTTCGACGCGCCGGACACCCTCGACATCGGACGGACGCCGAACGCACACCTCGGCTTCGGCCTCGGGATCCACTACTGCGTGGGGGCTCCTCTCGCTCGGGTGGAGATCGCCGCGGCGTTGAGTGCTTTAGCCGCGAAGTTGCCGGGGTTGCGTCTCGCCGAGGCTCCGCGGCGGCGGCCCGAGTTCGTGATCCGGGGGCTGCGGGAGCTTCGCGTCACGGTGTGACCTCGGTCCGGGGCGGATCTCGCGTGCTTGAAGGGGCATCACGTGTGATTGGGGAGGCATCACGCGTGATTGGAGGGGCGACACGGGGGTTCATGCGGTTACTCCGGTGAAGAGGTCGTCTTCTTGGTCGGCGGGTGGCGTGGGATGGGCCAGGTGGTAGTCCTCGTGGGGCCAGGCTTGGCGTTCGATTTCGCGTGAGTGGGCGAAAAACGGGTGGGCTGGGTCGACCTGGGTTTGGTGGGACAGAAGGGCCTGGTCGCGGGTGGCGAAGTACTGCTCGCAGCGGATTCGGGTTGTGACGGGCGCGGCCGGCTCGAGCGGGAGTTCCGCCAGGACGTCCGTCATCGCGGACTTCTCGCCGGCGGCGAGGGTCGCGTCGTGGATCGCTTGGAACCATGCTCGGCTCAGGGTTGCTTGGTAGTACAGCTTTTGTGGACGCCACGGCTCGCCGGTGCCGGGATAGCGGGTGGGGTCGGCGGCCGCGGTGAACGCTTCGAGCGTGACCTCGTGGGTGCGGATGTGGTCCGGGTGGGGGTAGCCGCCGGTTTCGTCGTACGTGATCACCACGTGTGGGCGGAACTCTCGGATCAGCGCCACCAAAGGGGCGGCCGCTTGCGAGAGCGGGAGGGCGGCGAAGCAGCCGTCGGGTAGGGATTCGCCTTCGCTGGGCAGGCCGGAGTCGACCAGGCCGAGGAAACGCTGACGGACGCCCAGGATTCCCGCCGCGGCGGCCATCTCGCGGCGGCGGACTGCCGGGAGGTCGGCGCGGTTCTCGGGGGTGTCCGCGGCCGGGTTGAGGATGTCGCCGCGTTCGCCGCCGGTGCAAGTGGCGACCAGGACGTCGACGCCTTCGAACGCGTAGCGGGCGAGAGTGGCCGCGCCCTTGCTGGACTCGTCGTCCGGGTGGGCGTGGACGCTTAGGAGGCGGAAGGTCATCGGATGCTCCTTCGGGGAAAGAAAGCCGCGGGAGGCGCCGCAGACGTGAGTGAGTTGTGGAGGATCGCTGCCAGGAGGGCTGTGCCCAGGGAACCGCCGACTCGGTTGATCACGTTGAACGCGCTGGCGGCCCGTGGGATCCGGGAATGCTCCAGGGAGCCGTACAGCGTTGTCATTCCTGGGGCCGTCGCCGCGCCCAGGCCAGCTCCGCGGATCACGAGAGACAGCGTGAGCAGGACTCCGCTGGGCGCCGAACCGAGCTGGGCGAACGCGACCGTTCCCAGCAAGGACAAGGCGATCCCGGCCAGCATCATCCGGCGCGGGCCGAAGTGGGCCAGGAGCCGGCCGCCCGCCAGTACTGATCGAAGCCACTGAGAAACCCTTGTCCCGGAACAGCTTCAGGTCGAGCACCGGTGACGGCGTCCGGGACGCGTGGACGCCGTACGCCACCAGCAGCACCGCTCCGGCCACCCAGGCGACGACCACTCCCTCGGCCAGGCCGTAGACGAACGCGGCCAGGCCCGGGGAAAGCAGCAGAATCCCGCGGACGTCCAGTGCCGAACAAGCGCCGGAAGGCGGCGGAGCCGGGAGCAGCCGGCGGGCGACCACGAACGTCGCCAAGCCCAGCGGGACGACCCCGAAGAACATCCAACGCCAGCCGAAGTCCGCGACCAGGGCGCCGCCGAGCAGCGGTCCCAGTACCGGGGCCACCGTGGCCGGCAGGGTGATCACGCCGATCATGCGCCCCAGCGCCGGACCCGCCGCCTGCGCGAACACCGCCTGCCCGACCGGTTGCATCAACCCGCCGCCCAGGCCGTGGAGCACCCGGAACGCGATCAGCGCCGGCGCCGACCAGGTGAAGCCGCACAGCAGCGTGCCCGCCGTGAAGATCGCCACCGCCCCCAGCCACACCGCACGGCCGCCGAAGCGGTCGGTCAGCCAGCCCGACAACGAGATCGCCGCCGACGCCGCGAGCAGGTACGCGCTCGCCACCCACTGCACCGTCGTGACCGGGCTGCCCAGGTCACGGGCGATCGAGTCGATCCCGACGGTCACGATCGTCGCGCCGAGGATCGGCAGGACCGCGCCCATGATCAGGACGCCGCCCCGCTTCCACAACGCCGCGTCGGGACGGGCCATCGCCGTCGTCACCATCCACCCCCCAGGAGATTAGGTCGAACCTCAGATTAGGTCCGACCCACTCATTGGGTCAAGCACAAACTTGGGTCCGACCCAGTAGGGTGACGGCATGAGCGAGGGACTCCGTGCCCAGAAGAAGCACGAGACCAGGAAGACCATCTCGGACGTGGCGACGAAGCTGTTCATCCGCGAAGGCTTCGAGGACGTGACGATCGCGGAGATCGCCACCGAGGCGCGGGTCGCCAAGATGACCGTGACGAACCACTTCCCCCGCAAGGAAGACCTGGTCTTCGACATCCGCGCGGACTTCACGTCGTGGCCGGCCACCTTGGTCCGCGACAGCGTCTTCCACGACACCCGCGAGCTCTACTTCGAGGCGCTGGGCGCCGAGCACGCGCTGGTCGGCTTCTCGGACCCGGGCTTCGTGCGGATGATCAAGGACAGTCAGATCCTGACGAACGCCCTGCACGAGATGCACCGCGAGCGCGAGGCCGCCCTCACCCACCTGCTGATCAAGCGCCACCCCGAGCAGGGCCTCGAGCCGGTGCTGGCGGCCGCCCACCTCGCGACCGTGCTGCGTGTGCTCTTCCAGGAGGTCTTCGACCGGACTCTCGAGGATGAGAAGGCGATCGCCGACGCGGTGTGGCCCGCCGCCGAACTGGCCTTCGACCAGCTGGAACCGGTGCTCGGCCGGTACTAGCGAGCCGCGCCGGAAGGCCGGGCGGTGCGCAGCTCGGGCTCCGGAGCGCCGGCCACCTTCAGCACGCGCATCGAGCGCACGGCGCGCGCGTCCGACGGTGCCAGCAGGGCCGAGAACCGGCGCACGACCAGGGCCGTCGCCACGGCAAGGAAGGCCGCCGCCAAGTCGGTCACCGCGACCAGGACGACGCTGTCGGCCATCGACTGGACGTCGTCGCGGAAGCGCCAGACGATCGTCAGGCCCAGCAGCACCCAGTTCAGCAGCCAGGCGCCCCACCACACGAGCACCTGCCGCGACGGCTTCGGGCGGACGTCACGCGGGCGGCCCAGCACCGCGTGCTCCAGCTCGCCGACGATGGACAGCGCCATCGGCAGGTTCGCCAGCGGCACGAGGATGCCGACCAGCACCTGCCACACCGGGCGCGGTGGGTCGTCGCCCGAGACGTCCGCCGCCGCGCGGCGGGCGACCAGCAGCCACCAGAGCGACAGGCCGGCGGGCAGCAGCGCGAGGATCGCGGCCAGCAGGCCCGCCGTCAGCACGAAGCCGTCGGAGAACGCCACCACCGAGCGGTTCAGCGCGGACTCGCGGCCCTGGACCAGCAGCACATACCGCCAGATCTCCGCGCCGGCGGCGACGACGGAGAGGACGGCGAACGCGAAGAGGACGCCGATCAGGCTCCGGCCGAGCACCGGCATCCGGTCGATCGGGCGGATCTCGTCCGACGCCGTGCCGGGCACCGACGTCGGGCGGCGCCAGACCAGGTTGGGGAAGCCCCAGCGGGGCGGCACCGGGTACGAGGGCGGCCCGTAGTACCGCTCGGGCGGCGTGACGCGGCGACGCGGCCAGGCGCCCGGCGGCGGGGACGCCACCCAGCGCAGCTTCGGCCGGTGCGAGGGACGGCGGTGGTACGGGTACGGCTCCGGCTGGGCCGCCAGCGTCCGGCCCTGCAGCTGCTGGGCGTTCGGCGGCGGGGTCTGGCGCGGCCAGTACCCGGGAGGCGGAGGCGGACCCGGCTGCAAGGCTAGATCACTTCGGGTTCGATGCCGGGGTGCTCGCTGACCATCGGCCGGCCTTCGCGCTGCCACGCGCCCATGCCGCCGGCGACGTTCACCGCGTCCCAGCCGCTCTGGTTGAGCCACGCGGCCGCCCGGGCGGACCGGCCGCCGCTGCGGCAGATCACGTGGATCGGCTGGTCGTCGGGCAGGTCGGACAGCTCGCCGACGCGGACGGGCAGCTCCCCCATCGGGATGTGCACCGCGCCGGGCGCGTGCCCGGCGGCCCACTCGTCGTCTTCGCGGACGTCGAGCAGCACGAGGCCGTCCTTGGGCAGGTCGCGGACCTCGGCGGTCGGCAGTTCAGCAGGGCTCACCACGATCTCCATGCTGCCATGCCGGGGCGTTGCCCGCGCGTGAGGTGGACGGACGGCCGTGCGGAACGGGGCATCACGCGTGACTGGGGAGTCAATCACGCGTGATTGGAGGGGCATCACGCGTGATTGAGGGGTCGACACGGCGAAGGGCCCTCCCGCGAACGCGAGAGGGCCCTTCGGCCGGGCTAGTGCGTGACGGCCTTTTCGGCGCCCGCGCCGGTCAGCGCGCGCACCTCCATCTCCGCGTACTTCTTCGGGTTGCGCTCCTTCGACAGGACCGTGCCGAGCCAGCCGAGCAGGAAAGCCGCCGGGATCGAGACCAGGCCCGGGTTGTCCAGCGGGAACCAGTGGAAGTCGACGCCCTGGATCATCGACGCGCTCTTGCCCGTCTTCGCGTCCACCGGCTTGCCCGAGACGGCCGGCGAAAAGACGATCAGCACGATCGTGACGACCAGGCCGCCGTAGATCGACCACAGCGCGCCCTGGGTGTTGAACCGCTTCCAGAACAGCGAATACAGGATCGTCGGCAGGTTCGCCGACGCCGCCACCGCGAACGCCAGTGCCACCAGGAACGCGACGTTCTGGCTCTTCGCCAGGATGCCGCCGGCGATGGCCAGCGCGCCGATCACCAGCGCCGTGATCCGGGCGACGCGGACCTCGCCACCGGTGGAGACCTGGCCCTTCTTGATCACGCTCGCGTAGACGTCGTGGGCGAAGGACGCGGACGCCGTGATCGTCAGGCCGGCGACCACCGCGAGGATCGTCGCGAACGCGACCGCGGAGATGAACCCGAGCAGCACCGGGCCGCCCAGTTCGAGCGCCAGCAGCGGGGCCGCCGAGTTCGTCGTGCCCGGGGCCTTCGAGATCTTGTCCGGCCCGACGAGCGCGCCCGCGCCGTAGCCGAGCACCAGCGTGAACAGGTAGAACACGCCGATCAGCACGATCGCCCAGACGACCGAGCGACGCGCGTCGCGAGCGGTCGGGACCGTGTAGAAGCGCATCAGGACGTGCGGCAGACCCGCCGTGCCGAGCACCAGCGCGATGCCGAGCGACAGGAAGTCGAGCTTCGTGGTGCCCGTCTTGCCGTACTGCTTGCCCGGGTCGAGCAGCGCCGCGCCGCCCTTGCCGCCCTTGTCGACGGCGGCCTGGAACAGGTCGGACAGGTTGAAGCCGTACTTGCCGAGCACCCACAGCGTCATCGCGAACGCGCCGACGATCAGCAGGGCCGCCTTGATGATCTGCACCCAGGTGGTGCCCTTCATGCCGCCGATCAAGACGTACAGGATCATGATCACGCCGACGACGGCGATCACGATGTCCTGCCCCGCCTCGCCCGAGATGCCGAGCAGCAGGTTGACCAGGCCGCCGGCGCCCGCCATCTGCGCGAGCAGGTAGAAGAACGACACGATCAGCGTCGAAACCGCCGCGGCCGCGCGCACCGGCGTCTGCTTCATGCGGAACGCGAGGACGTCGCCCATCGTGAACTTGCCGGTGTTGCGCAGCAGTTCCGCGACCAGCAGCAGCGCGACGAGCCACGCGACCAGGAAACCGACCGAATAGAGGAAACCGTCGTAGCCGTTGACGGCGATCGCGCCCGCGATGCCGAGGAACGACGCCGCCGAAAGGTAGTCGCCGGAAATCGCGATGCCGTTCTGCGGACCGGTGAAGGCCCGGCCGGCGGCGTAGTAGTCCGACGCCGTCTTCGTGTTCCGGCTGGCCCGGAACACGATCACCAGCGTGATCGCGACGAAGACCAGGAAGATGATGATGTTGAGGGTGGAATTGCTGCCCTCGACTCCCGCGGCGACGTTCACTTGCGCGGCTCCCCTTCGATCTCGGCGCGGATCCCGTCGGCGACCGGGTCGAGCTTCCGGCCGGCGTAGCGCACGTACAGGCCGGTGATGACGAACGTCGAGACGAACTGCAGCAGGCCGAACACCAGCCCGACGTTGATGTTGCCGACCAGCTTGGTGCTCATGAACGCGTGCGCGTAGTCGGCGAGGAGCACGTACAGCAGGTACCAAAGCAGGAACAGCGCGGTCATCGGGAACACGAACACCCGCAACCGGCGGCGCAGGTCCGTGAATTCGGGACTCCCCTGGATGCTCTCCCAGTCGGTCTGCGGCTCCGCGCCACCGACGTCGTGTTCGGTGCTGCTCACAGCGGATCTCCACCTTCCGTTTTTTCGTACTGGCCGTACTGGTAGAAACCAACGGAACGTATGGGTCAACTGTGTAGTTCGTAATCCCTCTATCGGGTAATACTTTATTACTGGCTGTCAGCGCATTACTTGCGGTGCCTACCCCGGCCGGCGATTCGCGTCTTTTCTTCGGCTTGTCCGAATCGCGCGACCGCCCTGTCCCGCATGAAACCGAGCGGATCGGGCGCGTGCAGCCGCAGCATGATGTCGTGCACGTGGTCCGGGCGCCCGTACCCGGTCGCGCGGCTGACGAAGTACGTCGTCACGAAGGCGACGGGCACGGTGATCAGCGCCGGCTGGTTGACGAACCACGGCGCCCAGCCGCCGGTGTAGCCGCTCACGACGTTGACGATCAGCGCGGCCAGCACGAGACCGCCGCCGACGAACATCCCGGCCAGCGCACCCGGCCAGGACAGCTTGCGCCACCAGATCCCCAGCACCAGCAACGGGCTGAACGTCGACGCGGCGAGCGCGAACGTCAGCCCGATCGACAGCGAGATGTCCTCCGGCCGCAACGCGACCGCCAGCCCGATCGGGAACAGCGCGACCAGCCCGGTCGCGACGCGGAAGTCGCGGACCCGGCCGGGCAGCAGGTCGGTCGAGACCACCCCGGCGACACTGACCAGCAGCCCGGACGTGCTGGACAGGAACGCGGCGAACGCGCCCGCGGCGGTCACCGCGCCGAGGATCTGACCGCCGATCCCCGGCAGCATCGCCGAGGGCAACCGCAGGATCGCCGCGTCCGTCTTGCCGGTGACCAGCAGCTCCGGGACGTACATCCGGGACAGCGCGCCCAGCAGCGTCGGGAACAGGTAGAACAGGCCGAGCAGCAGCAGGACGTGCACGGTGGTGCGACGCGCGGCCTTGCCGTCGGGGTTGGTGTAGAAGCGGACCAGCACGTGCGGCAGGCCCATCGTGCCCAGGAACGTCGCGAACATCAGCGAGTACGTCTGGAGCAGGTCGGTGAGGCTGCCCGACCCCGGGTGCAGCCAGTTCGCGTTGTCCGCGACCGAATCGCTGACCACGGGCACCGGCGTGCCGGCCAGGAACTTCAGCGTGGTGCCTTCGGAAACCGTGTGCGGGGCCAGCGGGGTCCAGTGCGTCGGACCGGCGGCCGGGCCGTTGTCGGTGCGGCCGTAGGCCCAGAGGTAGGTGTCGCTGCGGACGTGCAGGGTGACGTCGGTCTGGACGTCCACTGTGGTGTCGCCGGTGAACACCGGCGGCGCGGCCGCACCGAGCGGGCGGAAGCCGTCCGGGCCGCCACCGGCGAAGAAGACCATGCACAGCACGAACGCGGGCACCGAGATCGCGAACAGCTTGAGCCAGTACTGGAAGGCCTGGACCACGGTGATCGCGCGCATGCCGCCGGCGATCACGTTGAACGCCACCACGATCATCACCGCGATCGCGCCGGTCCAGACGGGCACCGGCAGGATCGTCGCCAGTGTCAGGCCGGCGCCCTGCAGCTGCGGGACCATGTAGAGGATCCCGATGAACACGACGAACGCCGTCGAGAACCGGCGGAGGCCCTTCGAGCCGAGCCGCATTTCGACGAAGTCGGGCAGCGTGTACGCGCCGGAGCGCCGCAGCGGCGCCGCGACGAACAGCATCAGCGCGAGGTAGCCCGCGGTGAAGCCGATCGGGAACCACAGCGCGTCGGCGCCGTCCTTGAGCACGATCCCCGCGATGCCGAGGAACGACGCCGCGGACAGGTACTCACCGGAGATCGCGGCGGCGTTGCGGCGGGACCGCACGGTCCGCCGGGCGACCAGGAAGTCGTGCGTGCTCGTGGCCGAACGCGAAGAGCGGTGACCGAGGAAGAACGTCACCACGGCGACCAGCACGATGCCGGTCAAGGCCCACGGGTTCAGCTGCACGGGGGAATCCTCGCACGAGTCAGTGCGAAACTAATTTTCGATCATGTCCACGAACGCGCGTTCATTGCGTTCGGCCAAGCGGTTGTACCAGATGCCGACGCCGAACAGGAACGGGAACGGCAGGACACCGAGGATCAGCCAGGCCACCGGGATGCCGGCCAGGCTCAGCCGGGAGAACCCCGGAACCAGGTAGAACAGCACCGGCAGCGAGCCGAACACGACCACGACGAGGCCGGCCAGCAGCAGCGCCGTCCGCAGCTGGACCTTCACCAGGTGGTCCTTCACGAGCAGCTTTCCCCAGCTGGTCTGCTCCTCCAGCTCGACGCGGGCGCGCAGGCTGCTGCTGCCGCGACGCTGGTCGTTGAGGATCACCCGTTCCCGCTTGGGCCTGGCGTGGTGATCCGGTTTCGGCGCCGGCTCGTCCTCCGGCGGCGGCGGGAGCGGCTCGACGACGGCCTGATCCGTCGGCTGCGGCAACGGCTGCTGGCGGACGCGCCGGCCGAGCGTCGGATCGGGCTCTCGCACGCCGTTCGCGCGGCGATCGTAGAAGTCGTCGGTCATGACCGGGCCCTGATCAACCGTTCCGGCCCGAGCCGACCAGCCGGTCCTTCAGCGCGCGCGTGTGCCGCCGGCTGACCGGCAGCACCTTCTCCTCGTTGCCGATCACGACCTGGTAGCCGCCCTGGCCCATGCGCAGCTCGGTGATGAGCGGCAGCGCGACCAGGAACGACCGGTGGATCCGGACGAAGCCGGCTTTTTCCCAGCGCTCTTCGAGCTGGGCCAGCGGGATGCGGACCAGGTGGCTGCCTTCGGTGGTGAACAACCGCGCGTAGTCGCCCTGCGCCTCGACCCAGCGGACCGAGGAGCGCGGGATGAGCTTGGTGGTGCCGGCCAGCTCGACCGGGATGACCTCGTCATCGTTCTTCACGCCCGGCTCGCCGCCCAGCGCACCGGGCGCGGGCGCCGCGGCGGAGGCCAGCTTCTCGATCACGCGCGAGATCGCGCGGTCGAGGCGGTCCTGCTGGTACGGCTTCAGCACGTAGTCGAGCGCGCCGAGGTCGAAGGCGTTGACCGCCTCCTCGGCGTGCCCGGTGACGAACACCAGGGCGGGCGAGGGGCGTAGCGCCGCGAACACGCGCGACATCTCCATGCCGGACAACCCGGGCATGTCGATGTCGGCGAAGACCGCGTCGACGATCGGCAGGCCACGCTCCTTGCGGTCGCGTAGCCTCGGGTCGTCGGTGGACAGCAGCCGCAGCGCCTCCGACGCGTCGATCGCCGGGAACACCTTCGCCACGTGGGGGCTGTTGCGCAGGCAGTGGACTAGTTCGTCCAGACCTCGAGGCTCGTCGTCCACAGCCAGGACCACGAGCTTCCGGGTGTCATCGTGAGCACTCACAGTGAAACGCATCCTGCCCATTGCCGAGTGCAATGTCCAGCCCCCGTCTGCCTGAAGTGGCGGGACCCCGCTGGTGACGCCGCCACCAGCGGGGTCCCTCGTCTCAATGCACGAACGTGAACCAGTTGAGGTTCACGAAGTCGGCGGGCTGGCCGCTGGTGAAGGTCACGTACACGTTGTGCACGCCGGTCACCCCGCTGACGTTCGCCGGGACGGTCCGCCAGCTCTGCCAGCCGCCGGTGTTGCCCACGGCGAAGCTGCCGATGGGCGCGTTGGACCGGCTGTCGAGCCGCACCTCGACGAGCCCGCTCACACCGGACGCCGCCCCGGAAGCGACGCGGGCCTGGAAGTTCGTCGCCGCGCTGCTCCCGAAGTCGACGTTCGGGTACAGCGCCCAGTCGCCGTTGGCCGCCGCGCCGACGTCCTGGCCGCCGCCACTGTCGGAGGTGGCCTCGGTGATCAGACCGGACTGCTGGCTGTACGACTCGGCCTGGATGGTGCTGTACGCGCTGCCGCCGCCGTTCCCGGGCGGAGTCGTGGTGGTGGTCGGCGGCGTCGTGGTGCCGCCTCCGCCACCGCCGCGAGTGGTGACCGTCACGTAGTCGACGACCATCGGGCGGCCCGGCACGATCCCCGGCCCCGGCGTGGTCGTCCCGGAGTTGTTGTTGGGGAAGGCGCCGCCGATCGCCACGTTCAGCAGCACGAAGTAGCCCTGGTGGGTGGTCATGTTCGCCCACGTGGTCGCGTCGACCTGGTTCTGGCTCACGGAGTGGAACTGCTGCCCGTCGACGAACCAGCGGAACACCTGCGGGCTGACGCTCGCGTCCCATTCGAAGCGGTAGGTGTGGAAGGCCGACTGGCAGCTGCTGCCGGGGCAGGCGCGGTTGGCGACGATGCCGGTGGTCTCGTTGCACGGGCCGCCGGGGTTGACGCCGCAGTGCAGGACGCCCCAGACGGAGTTGATCCCGTTGACGTTCTCCATGATGTCGAACTCGCCCACGGCGGGCCAGTTCCACCAGTTGCCGCGGTAGGGGCCGCCGAGGGCCCAGAACGCCGGCCAGTAGCCGAGCGCGGCCGCGCCGGTGACGTTCGGCATCTGGATCCGGCTTTCGATCCGCATCACGCCGCCGGCCGGGGGCTTGAAGTCGGTGCGCTGGGTTTCGATCCGCGCCGACGTCCAGTTGCCGGAGCCGTCGCGCAACGGCGTGATGCGGAGGTTGCCGGCGCCGTCCTGAGCGAGGTTGGCCGTGCTCGACGTGTAGTTCTGGATCTCGCCGGTGCCCCAGTTGCCGGGGCCGCCGGGGTAGGCGTGACCGGTGTCGATGATCCAGTTCGAACCCGACGGCAAGGTGTTCGCGCCGCCGGTGAAGTCGTCGGCGAAGACCGTCGTCCAGCCCGAGTCGGGCGGCGGGATGGACGCGGCGGCGGGCATGGTCAGGGGGACCGCGATGAGCGCGGCGCCCAGCACGGCGCCGATGGCGAATCTTCGGGAGTGGGGCATCGGGTACGACCTCCTCGTCGTCCGGATTTGTTGCCGATCGCAACAAAGCCCGTTCACAAGGACACCCGACGCCCCACGTCAACTCCAGAGGCGTTACGCGGAAAGAGTGATACAGGTCACAAAGTCTGCCCGGAAGTACTCAAACCGGACACCCGGCTCAGAGACCGAAGCGGGACCACGCCGCCTTCTGGGTCACCGCGTCCAGGACCGCCGACGCCGCGGCCGGTGCTCCGATGCCGAGGCGGGCGAGCAGGGCCTTCTTCGGCTCCGCGACCGAGATGTCGGCGTCCGGGTAGCGCTCGGTGATGATCTGGCGGAGGCTGCCCACGCCGTCGATCAGGCCGAGCTCCTGCGCCTTCGCGCCGAGCCAGACGTCGCCGGTGAAGAGGTCCTCGATGTCGGTCAGCCGGTCGCCGCGGCGCTCCTTGACCCAGCTCACGAACAAGTCGTGGAGCTGCGAGTGCATCTTCTTCAGCCACTCGACGTCTTCGGGCTTCTCCGGCGAGAACGGGTCGAGGCGCGACTTGTTCGCGCCCGCCGTGTGCAGCCGGCGCTCGATGCCGAAGCGTTCGAGCAGGCCGGTGAACCCGAAGCCGCCGCTGATCACGCCGATCGAGCCGACCATCGACGTCCGGTGCGCGTAGATCTCGTCGGCCGCGCAGGCCAGCCAGTACCCGCCGGAGGCGGCGACGTCCTCGCAGAACGCCAACACCGGCACGCCCTTTTCGTCGGCCAGCTGCCGGATCCGCTCCGCGACCAGCCCGGACTGCGTCGGCGCACCACCCGGCGAGTTGATCAGCAGCGCGACCGCCTTCAGCCGCTCGTGGCCGAACGCCCTGGTCAGCGCCGTCTCGACGGTGGCGAGGTTGATCGCGCCCCTGGCCAGTGGGGACGGCGACGGCGTGATCACGCCGTGCAGCTTCACCACGGCCACGACGTCCTTGCGCTCCACGCGGTCGGCGAGCACCGGGATCCGCGAAGCCAGCTTGTCCGTAACACCCATAACGCCAGGCTAGCGGGATTCAGCCCATGGGGAGGATGCCGGAGCGCGTGCCGTTGACGCCGTTCACCTCGGCGCCGTTGAGCTGGGCCGGCCCGCCCTGCGACGGGACCTCGGCGTCTTCGGAGCTGTAGTCCGGCATGTTCGGCCGGACACCGGGGACGAACTTCGGCACCCGCAGCGTCACCTTCATGCCGGCGCCGGGCGCGGTCTCGACCATGACCGCGTAGTCGTTGCCGAAGACCTGCTGCATGCGCTGGCTGATGTTGCCGAGCCCGACGTGCGCGCCGGTGCTGTGCGCGTTCTTGACGTCCTTCAGCCGGCGCGGGTCCATGCCGATCCCGTCGTCCTCGACGCTGATCAGCGCCTCGGTGCCGTGGTCCTGCGCGATCACCGTGACGCAGCCGCCGCTGGGCTTGCTGGCCAGGCCGTGCTTGACCGCGTTCTCGACGAGCGGCTGGATGATCAGGAACGGCACGACGACACTGAGCACCTCGGGCGCGATCTTCATCCGCACCTCGAGCCGGCCGCCGAAGCGGGCGTTCTCGATGGTCAGGTAGCGGTCGATGTTGCGCAGCTCCTCGGCGAGCGAGGTGAACATGCCCGACGAGCGGAACGAGTAGCGCGTGAAGTCGGCGAAGTCCTGAAGCAGCTCTCGCGCCTCTTCGGGGTCCGTGCGGATCAGCGCGGAGATCGTGTTGAGCGCGTTGTAGACGAAGTGCGGCGAGATCTGCGCGCGCAGCGCCTTGATCTCGGCCTGCTGGAGCTGCTGCTTCGACTCGTCGAGCCGGGACAGCTCGAACTGCGTGCAGACGAACTGGGCGACGGCGTCGGCCATCTGCACCAGCCGCCCGCGAGTGCGGCCGACGACGATCAGCGCCGCCTCGGTCTCGCCCTCGACCAGCAGCGGCACGATGACGGCGGTCTTCATCCGGCAGGTGCCGCGGTGGTTGCACGGCATCCGGTCGTGCGCGACGACCTCGCGGCGGTGCTTGCGGATGGCCGCGCCGATCGCTTCGACGAGGTCGACGTAGTGCTCGTTCGCCTCGCCGTCCCAGGACAGCAGCGTGCCCTCGCTGTCGGTGATGCCGACGGCGACGCAGTCGAGCATCTGCAGCAGCTGGGTGGTGATCTTGTCGGCGGCGTCCTCGTCCAGGCCCGAGCGCAGGTTCGGCGCGGCTTTCGACATCCGGTGGACGGCCTGCAGCATGGCGTCTTCCACCACGCTCGCCGGCTTGCGCTGCTTGACGAGCAGAATGACCACCACGACGCCGAGCAGCGCCGCGACCCCCCAGGGGACGACCTGCGCAAGCGGAAACCCGGACACGGCGTCCATGCTCTGCGCTCGACCAACCGGGTGCAAGGCCTGATCCCACTTTCTGTCCAACTGTGATGACCGAGGGTTGAGGTGACCCTACTAAGAGTCGGTTGACCGGCCCGCCGATCACTATCCGCAACACGCGGGAGGGGCGTCCTGTTCCACCGGATCCGGGGAAAGTGCCAGGCAGAGGGCGGTTTCGCTGTCAGCGATCGCGGCCCCGCCGAGGCTCGGGCGAGCCGTGGCACAGCACCTGCGGCCGAACGGGGGAATCCCGGTGCGTGACGCCGTGACCACGGATGTCACCCGGCTACTTGAGTAGCCGCGACATCCGGCGATCGGCGAGCGGCTTGCCTCCCGTCTGGCAGGTCGGGCAGTACTGGAACGACTTGTCGGCGAACGAGATCTCGCGGATGGTGTCGCCGCAGACCGGGCACGGGAGGCCGGTGCGCGCGTGGACCCGCAGGCCCGAGCGCTTCTCCCCCTTCAGGCGCGCCGCCTTCTGGCCCACCGAGCGTTGGACCGCGTCGGACTCGATCTCGACGATCGCCTCGGCCAGGACCTCCAGCGCGCCGTCGCCGAGCTTGCCGACCGTCGCGTACGGCGAGAGCTTCGCGCGGTGCATGATCTCGTCGGAGTAGGCGTTGCCGATGCCCGCGATCAGCGACTGGTCGGTCAGCGCCCACTTCAGCCGGGTGTTCTTCCCGGCGAAGATCTCGCGCAGCTGGACGGCGTCCAGCGACAGGGCGTCCGGGCCGAGACGCGCCACGCTCGCGATCTCCTGCGGGTCCTTCACGATCCACACCGCGAGGCCCTTCTTCGTGCCCGCTTCGGTGAGGTCGAAGCCGGGCCCGGTGGCGGACTCGAGGTGCACGCGCAGCGAGATCGGGCCCTTGCCCGGCTTGAGCGGCGCCGCGGCCAGGCCGTCGGACCAGCGCAGCCAGCCCGCGCGCGCGAGGTGGACGACCAGGTGCAGGTCGCCGGCGACGACGTCGAGGTGCTTGCCGTGCCGGGTCGCGCCGGTGATCTCGCGGCCGTGCATGTCGGTCCACGGCGGGGTCGCCGTCTTCAGGACGCTCAGCGATGCGACATCGATGCGGAAGATCGTCCGGCCGACGGCGTTCTCGCGCAGGTGGTGCGCCAGGGCTTCGACCTCGGGCAGTTCGGGCATGCCCCCAGTTTCACCCCTTCGCACCGATTTCCGGTACCGGCTATCTACTCGACCGGGTGCAGCGGCCCGTCGAAGTCCGGCAGCGAGTGGCGCTGGATCGTCTTGGAGATCTTCTTGACCTCGCCCTGCACGGTGAACATGCCGCGGATGGTGCCGACCCAGCGCTCGGACGGCCGGTCGCCGGTCATGTCGCCCTCGGTCTCCGCGACCACGGTCCACGGCCGGCGCAGGATCCAGCGCAGTGGGAAGAACAGCACTATGAGCAGCAGCGCCAGCAGCACCCACGCGGGGATGTTGACCTCGTTCGGCGTCCACACGACGAGAATCACGGCCAGCAACGCTGTCACCACGATCATCGCGATGCCCGGGCCGTAGCTGCCGGCGACGTCGTGTTCGAAGTCGTCGGCCGTCGCCGGTGCACGCCATTCCATCTGGGCACGGACCACCCAGTCGCGGCCGTCCTCGCCGCGTACCAGCCGGTTCATTCAGTTGCCTCCCGAGGCGCCCGCAGGGTGAGCAGCACAACGGTACCGTGCCCGGGCTCGCCCGCGCGAGGGAGGAATCGGACATCCCACCCGGCGAAGTTGATCACCGCAGTTCAGGGAGCCGATGAGTCGGTCGACGCCGGATCCGCCGGTTCCCCCGAACCAGTGACGCCGGTCGCGCGGCTCGGCCACGGCTTCCCGTACGTCGGCGTCACCGTCGTCGAAGGTTCGGTGGACGCGGAGTCGTCGCCGGTCGGTTCCGGCTTGGTCGGCACCGTCGTCGTGGTCGTCGTCGTGGTGGTCTCCGGCGACAGCTCCGGGGCGTCCTCCGGCACCGTCTCGTCGCTGGACTTCGTCATCTCCGTGCTGGTCGCGTCCAGCCGCGGCGACGTCGACGAATGGTCGGGCGTGCTGAACGTCGACGACGTCAGGTCGTCGCGCGGGATGTCCCCGCTCGTGCCCGGGCCGGTTCCGGTGCCGCCGTCGCCGGCCGGGGCGTCGCCGCCCGGCAGGGTCGGCACCTCGTTCGCCGCCGGCTGCCGGCCGCCGGTGCGCTGCCGCACCGGGACGGTGATCCCGGTGCCGCGGCCGTTGAGCACGCCGATCCCGATCTGCGGGTCCTGCTGTGGCTGCGGGGGCGGCTGCTGGTGCGCCTCGGACGGCGGCACCACCACGAGCTCCGGCGCGCCGCCGGTCAGCCCGACGTCCTGCACCGGCGTCGTCCCGAACAGGACGGGACCGGCCGCGACACCGACGGCACCCACGGCCGCGGTCGACGCCAGCGCGAGCCCGACCTTCACCTTCGACCCGACGAGCACGCCCTTGAGCGTCGCGCCGAGCCCGGTCAGCACACCGCTGCCGCTCGCCGCGGCACCCGCCGCCGGCACCAGCAGCACCAGCACCCCGGCGTGCGCGCGCAGCGACGAGCAGACGTCGCGCAGCTCGTCCTGGGTGGCGCGGCACGACGGGCAGCCGTGCAGGTGCGCCTTGATCCGTTCGGCTTCGGCGCCGGTGACGCTGCCCGCGGTGAACCCGCCGAGCTTCTCGACGACCGCGCGGCACGAGTCCGGCCCGCGGTTCACCGAAAGGTGTGCCTGCAAGTACGCCGCGCGCAGGCCCTGACGGGCACGCCGGGCCAGCGCCGCGGTGGCGTTCGCGCTCAGCCCGAAGTGGGTGGCGACCATCGCGGGCTGCTCGCCCTCGACCTCGGTCTGCCACAGGACGGTCCGCCAGCGCTCGGGCAGGCTGGTGAACGCCGTCGTGATCAGGGTGTGCTCGGCCGTGCGGGCGTGCGTGTCGGCCCCCGCGCCGGCGCGGAAGGTCAGCTCGTCGTCCGACACGGGGACGTCGCGCCGGGCACCGTGCCACTCCCAGGAGACCCGGCGGGCGACGGTCAGCAGGTAGGCGCGGACGTAGTCTCTGGGGCCGGAGCCACGCCGAAGGGCCTGCAGCACGCGGAAGAACGTCTCCGCGGTGATGTCCTCGGCCTCGGACCGGTCGGAAGCCAGGCTCTGCGCCAGTCTCCGGACGGCGGCGGCGTGCAGCTCGAACAGCTCCCCGAACGCGGCGTCTTCGCCGTTTCGAAGTCGTTGCAGCAGTGCCTGCTCGTCGGATTCCGAGGCCGCTGGTGGCGGCGCCGTGCCCAGCTCGGTCATCCGGCCCGGCACCTCCTCCCCGAAGGTCTCCCCGTTCGGTCGAATGGGGACACCATACGGAGGGAATCAGCCGTCGTCACCCCTTGTACGCCAGCTGTGACACCGAAGCACCGGGTCAGGAGGCCGGGGGACCCGCTCATCGGAGCAGTTTCAGCTTGGTATAGAGTGCTTTCAACAGCAAGGCAGTGCGGATGTAGCGCAGCTGGTAGCGCATCACCTTGCCAAGGTGAGGGTCGCGGGTTCGAATCCCGTCATCCGCTCAAGATCAAAAAACCGCTGTTCGGGACACCCGGGCAGCGGTTTTTTGACGTCTAGCCCCGGACTCCCGGGGTGCTCGCGGTCGCCGTCTCGACAGTCTCGTTACCTTCTGACCGGATTCGTGCCGGTTCGGCAACGGTTTTCATCTGGTGTTCCGGCCGCGTTCCCGCGATGCCACCTCTTCGGGTGATGCTCGCGCGTGATCGTGCTGGACATGACTCATGCCGCCGAACGTCCAGCGCGCGCTCGCGCCCGACGCGGAGAACCCGGCCGGCTACGCGCTGCCGTTCCACCTGGACACGCACGCGACCAACGCGCAGAAGATCCCGTCGACGTCGCACGCGTGGCAGGTCCAGCACGACGCCTGGAACGGGGGGAAGATGGACAACTGGCTGCCGGCGCACCGCAAGGCCGACGGCAAGAACGGCCCGTACGTCATGGGCTACCACCAGCGCGCCGACCTGCCGTTCCAGTTCGCGCTGGCCGAGGCGCGGGCTACCGCGTGCCGGCGATCGTGGTGTCCCCGTGGACCGCGGGCGGCTGGGTGTGCAGCGAGAACTTCGACCACACGTCGACGCTGCGGTTCCTGGAGAAGGTGACGGGTGTGGCCGATCCGAACATCTCGCAGTGGCGCAGCCGCCGGTGCTGCCGGACACGTCGGGCCCGCTGACGCTGTCCCGCTACGAGCAGGCCAACCTGCCGGCACCGACGTTCCCGGGCACCGACCAGAAACCGCCGAAGCGGGAGCCGGGCGGACGGCCGCGGGTGCCGCGCCACTGAGGGTTTGAACGCGGCCACCCCGGGTGGCCGCTTTCCCTACACCACGGGGGTTTGGAAGGGATCGTGCTCGGCGAGGAGCTTGTCGAGCCGGGCCTGGTCGACGCGGGAGACCACGGAGGTCTCCTCCTGTCTGTCGCGCACGCACTTGGCGAGTGTGAAGGTGGAGGTGACCAGGTAGAGCGCGCCGAGGGCGAGAAAACCGCGGATCCAGCCGTCGACCGGCAGGTACGCGATCCCGCCGATGACCGCGGCCATCGCCAGGCCGAACGAGATCGCGGCCTGGACGTAGAAGGCCGTCGTGGTGGGGGACGTCGTTCCGGATTTGGTCATGTGACCACGGTCTCGCCGGGCCCCGCGGGTGTCTTGAGCAGTACTACTCAGGCGCGGTTGCGATGTGGCTACAGCTCGTAGACGTCCAGGACCGTCGGGGCGACCGGGGTCAGGTGCGGGTCTTCGCGTTCCGTCACCTGGCCGCGGGCCATGCGGTAGACGCGGAATTCGTTGTCGTGCTCGGTGTCCTGGTCGTCCCAGACGTGGAGCAGGCCGTACGAGCCCGCGGCCAGTTCGCCGACCCTGGTGAAGAGGTCGAGGAGCTCGAGGCCGGGGCCACCGTGCTTGTCGAAGCCGGCCAAGTGGAGCATCGGCATGCCCGCGCTCCAGCGGAGGTCGACCAGGTCGAAGTCACCCGCGTCGCGGATAGCGCGGTTTACGCGGTCGACCAGGCGCTCCAGGAGCGCCGCGTCGTCGTCGCCGCTCGCGGTCGCCTGGATGGTCACCCAGCCGTGATATTCGAACACCCGCAGAACAGTAACAAGAGATCAACCGCGGGCCAGGGCGGGCGGCTTCCCGTCGCGGCGCAGGACGTTCGACAGCACTCCTTCGCCGTGCCGCTCGAACGCCGGGACCAGCTTCTCGCCGAACACGCAGAGCGTGCGCTCCCAGGGGTGGCCGAGCGTGCCGAACGAGAAGTCGGCGGACAGGAACAGGTGGTAGTCCGCGCGCGGGAACACCGGCACCGGCCAGCGCGCGCCCGGGGTCATCAGGTGCGGGCGGACGCGGTAGGACTGGTGCTGCCAGTGCAGCGCCCACATCCAGTCGTCGGGGCCGCAGACCTCGCGGAACGCGGCCATCGCGATCGCCGAGACCTGGTGCTCCTCGACCGCGTACGGGCCGAGGCGGAACTCGGCCGAGGCGCGGTCCAGGTCGCCGGGCGAAAGGTCCCAGGTCCGGGACGGCGACGGCTCGCGGAAGCCCGGCCACGCGTGGGCGTAGGTGCTCGGCCAGAACCCCAGCTTGTCGTACACCCAGTACCAGGCGGGTTCGTCGGCGACGCGGGAGACGGCTTCCCAGGCAGCATTCACTGTTACGACCTCTGACTTGACCAGGCACGAAAGAACACGCGAAAGCTTCGTGTTCGGCCTCCGGTTTGTCCAGTCCTCATTCGCTCCGCGCGAACTGTGTCACTCGACCGGGTGTGTTCTGTCAGATTGTCACCATGCGAGTCCTCTCGTTCACGGTGCCTTCGTCCGCGACGGCGCCTGGTGGTGGCAGCCGACGGCGGACGTGCTCGCCCGGCACGGTCTGCGCAGCTCAGCCGTGGTGCTGCCGAGCTGCGAGGGCGAGCCGCGCGGCGACCTCCACGACGACGCCGCGGCCGTCCGCGCGCTGCTCGACGCCTCCGACGAGCCCGTTCTGCTCGTCGGACACTCGTACGGCGGGATGGTGATCACCGAGGCCGGAGACCACCCCGCGGTGCGACGGCTCGTCTACGTGACGTCGTTCCTGCCGGACGTCGGCGAGGCGCTCGCGGACTTCGGCGGCGCCGAGCCGCCGCGGCACGTCAGCCACGGCGACGGCACCGCGAGCGTCCGGGAGGAGCTGGTGCGGCCGCTGTTCGCCCAGGACTTCGACGACACGACGTACGCCGGCGCCGCGGCCCGGCTCACGCCCCAGAACGAAGCGGTGTTCGGCCAGCGGACGACGACAGCGGCGTGGCGGGCGATCCGGTCCACCTACCTCGTCTGCGCCGACGATCGGGCGACGTTGCCGGAGATGCAACGGAGCCAGGCCAAGCGCGCCACCGAGGTAGTCGAACTGCCCGTGCCGCACCACCCGTTCGTCACGCGGCCGGATCTGGTGGCCGAGGTGCTTCAGACGATGAGGTAACCCATCAGGAACTCCTTCGTCTTGCCTTCGCAGCCGGCGTCGAGCGAGTCGAAGTGGCTCGCGCCCGCATTGCAGCGGTAGAGCGCCCGCGTGCTCACCCCGGACGGCGGGTTCGCGTAGACATAGCCGAGCAGGCCGAGCGACTGCTGACTCTCGCACTTGCCGCTCTGGTCCGGCGAGGTGAACCAGTCCTTCTGGTCCTTCACCTTGCAGGCGAACAGCTTCCGCGTGCCCGGCTCGGCCGTCGCGACGAGGGAGCCGAACACGCCTTCCTTGGTGAACCCCGCCGGCGGGCCGACCTTCTTCGTGCCGCTGAAGTGCCCGCCTTCCGGGTGGTGGTACCGGATCAGCGGCACTTCGGCCGGGTGCGGCTTGTCCGCCGTCGTCGACGTCGGAGTGGAACTCGAGGACGGCGTCGGCTTCTTGGTACTCGGTTTTTTGGTGGTCGGCTTCGCCGAGGTCGACGTCGGCGTCGGCGTGGCCCCGGCGGCGACCGGCGTGGTCCGGTCCGGTTTCAGCAGGAAGATCGCCCCGAGCGCCGCGACGACGGCGACCGCCACCCCGGTCAGCACCAGCGGCAGGCGGCGCTTCTTCCGCGGCGGACCGTCCACTGTGGCCGTTGGCGGCGTGGCGAGCCACGCGGTCGGCGACGGCGACGCCGGGACGCCGGCCGTGCGCGCGGTTTCCAGCAGCCGTCGCAGGCCGGACGCGCCCAGCCGGTCCGAAGCGGACTGCGTGAGCAGCCCGCGGACGGCGTCGGCGAGCGGGCCGCGGGTGCGCTCCAGCACCGGCTGCTCGTACATGATCGCGTGCAGGGTCGCGGCCGTGGTGGTGCGCTGGAAGGGCGCCCGGCCTTCGGCGGCGTGGAAGAGCGTCGCGCCCAGCGACCAGAGGTCCGACGCGGGGGACGGCCCGGCCCCGGCGAACAGCTCGGGCGCCATGTACCCGGGCGAGCCCATGACGCCGCCGGTCTGCGTCAGCGACGGGTCGTCCATCGCCCGTGCGATGCCGAAGTCGGCGAGCTTCACGCGGTCGCCGGGCAGCACCATGATGTTGCTGGGCTTGACGTCCCGGTGCACGACGCCGGCCGCGTGCGCGCTCTCCAGCGCGCCCAGCACCTGCAGGCCGAGCGCGGCGACGCGGTCGTTCGCCAGCGGTCCTTCGCGCCCGACGACGTCGGCGAGCGTCGGCGCGATCACCAGCTCCATGACGATGAAGGTCGCGCCCTGCTCGCTGACGACGTCGTAAACCGTGACGACACCGGGATCGTTGAGCCGCCCCGCCGTGCGCGCCTCGCGCATGACCCGCTCGAGGTGCGCCGGCGACGCGCCCGGCGGCGTGGCCAGTTCCTTCAGCGCGACCAGCCGCCCGAGCACCCTGTCTTCGGCGCGCCAGACGACGCCCATGCCGCCGCGGCCCAGCTCGGCCGAGATCGCGTACCGCCCCGCGACCAGTCTCATCGTCGCCCCCTGACGCTCGGGGGCGATGCTAAGGGAGGCGCCGGGCGGGCCCGGCGCCTCCCCGGCTCAGGCGGCGTCCCAGAGGGTGAGGAACGCCGAAGCCTCGCTGCGGGCCCAGGGCCGCAACCGTTCGCGGTCACGCGTGGAGAGCTGGTACTCCTTGCCGCGCCGGACGTCGATCACCAGCGCGTGCCCGCCCGGCAGGATGTCCGGCATCGCCTGCTCCAGCACCCACAGCGCCAGCTGCGCCGAGGACTTCGCCAGCGGTTCCTCCTTGAAGTAGAGCCAGGTCGCGTAGCGACGGCCGTCGCTCTTGCGGAGCCCGAGCTGCGGGCTTACGCCGATTTCGAGGTCGCCGATCCGGCAGCGGCCGCGACCGACCTCGACCAGCCGCGGCGACTTCCGGCCGAGGTACCGCAGCCAGCCCTCGGCTATCGCCGCGTAGTGCGGCTTCGTCCGGTCGTCGGCGGCGTTGACGAGGGCGCGCAACGCCGTCGCGTCCTGCCCCGCCGCCCGCCCGGACCGGACGGCGTTCGCCGCCCGCCGGTAGTAGTTGAACGCCGCCCGCGCCGGATCCTCGTACTGCCGGCGTTGCCGCCGGACGAACGACGACCGCGACGGACCGTTACTCGCGCTGTAGCCCACGAACGTGGACAGGGTGATGTAGGCCATGGCCCTGCCTTCCTCCATCACGCCACCCGCGGGTGCGAGTGGCATCTCCCCTGGACAACGCCTATTTTAGAACATATGTACGACAGTTTCGGGGGCTGATGAGGTGACGGTCGGCGGGGACTCCCGGAAAGGGCGGACTTGCGCTAGGTTGCCGATCAACCTCGAACCGCAACCTCGCAGGTCGGCCCCACGTGCCAAACTGATGCCCCGAATGGTGGATGGGGGTCCATGGATGAGCTGGCAGGAAGAGCTTCGCCGTCTCGACACGGAGCTTGCCGAAGGCCGCATCGAGCCTGCTGAACACCGCAAACAACGCGACGAGCTGCTCGCGCAGGCCTCCGGTTCGACCGTGCCCTCACCCGTCCCCTCGCCGTTGCGCCGTCCGGGTGACACCTGGCGGAGCGCCAACCCCGCGAGTCACCCGGTGCCGCCGCCGCAGCGCATCGAATCGCCGCGATCCGCGGTGCCGCACCAGAAGCCCCACCCGCCCTGGCAGCGCACCGGGCTGCCGGTGACGATGAACGCGAGCCCGGTGCCGACCATCCCGGACCACATGACGACGGCGCCGAGCCCGGCCGACATCGTCCCGACGCGCTACCTGCGCATCGACGGCCCGGCCCGCCACGAACCGGGCAGCCGGTTCCCGCCGATCACCCCGCCCCGCGGCGAAGCCTCCGTGCCGCCGCCGCGCGACACCGGCTCGGAGGAGCCACCGGGCAAGCACCGCTTCGGCGGTGACGGCTCCGGGCGGGCCTGGACGACCTGGCCGTTCATCTCGCTCGGCGTGCTCGTGGTGCTGGCCATGATCGTCGGCGCGACGGTGTGGCTCGGCCGGGACGAACCCGCGTCCGACAACCTGGCCTCGCTGGCGCCCACGCTGTCGCAGGCGCCGCCCGCCGCCGCCACCCAGCCGCAGCTGGAGGACCAGGTGCCGCCGCTGCCGGGGATGCAGTACCCCGAGAGCTCGACGATGTCGCTGGCGAAGGGACTGGACCTCAAGCTCTTCCCCAAGGCGGTCGCCCAGACCTTCTCGCAACACGGCGTCACCCAGTTCGTCTACCGCGCTTCGACCGCGGGCGACACCGGCTACCTCGCGTACGCGGTGCCGACGACCTCCCCCGGCGACGCGAAGGCCGTCATCGACTACCTGCGCACGGCCGCGCTCGCCGGCGAGTTCACCCCGCTCGCCGCCGACGACAAGGTCGTCACCGGGCCCAGCGGCGACCGGTGGATGAACGGCACCTGGTACACGTCGGGCAAGGTCGCCGTCGTGATCTGGGTGTCACGACGGGCGAACAAGGAGCCCGCCGGGCTGAAGAGCAGCCTGGACAACGCGCTCACGGTGTTCCAGAAAGCGCTGCCGCCGAGCTGATCAGGCCGGGTCGAGCAGCGCGGCCAGCGTGCCGCGGGCGACGTCGGCGCCGAACCGGCGGTCCACCACGGTCTTGCCCTCCTCCGACAGCCGCCGCCAGAGCTTGTCGTCCTCGAGCAGGGTGACGATCCCTTCGGCGAGTTCTTCGGCCGACGCCCCGACGAGGATGTCGCGGCCGTGCGTCAGGTGCATGCCCTCGGTGGCCAGCGGGGTGGCGACGACGGGGACCCCGCACGCGAGGCTTTCGCCCAGCTTTCCCTTGACGCCGGCGCCGAAGCGCAGCGGCGCGACGACGACCCGGGCCTCGGCGTAGGCGCTGTCGAGGTTCTGCACCCAGCCGCGGACGACGACGCCTTCGCGGGCGAGGTCGAACATCTCCTGCGGCGGGTTGCTGCCGACGATCTGCACGACGGCGTCCGGACGGCGGCGCCGCACGAGCGGCATGATCTCGGTGGCCAGCCAGCGCGCGGCGTCCCGGTTGGGCACGTGGTCGAAGCTGCCGACGAAGAGCACCCCCGAGCGGCCGTCCGGGGCAGCCGACGTGCCGTCGACCCGGTGCACGTTGGACAGCACCTCGACCCGCGCCGCGGGCACGAGCTCCCGCAGCAGCTCACGCTCCACATCGGACACCGTGAACGTGACGTCGGTGGCGCGGGTGAGCCCGAGTTCGGACTCGCGCAGCACCTCGGCGCGCCGCCGCAGCGTCAGCTCCTCGCGGGTGTCCCCCAGCCGCGCGGCGAGGTCGGCCTGCCGGTTGAGCCGGACGAAGTGCAGGTCGACCGTGTCGTAGGCGATGACGCAGTCCGGCGCGTGCTCGCGGACCTGCTCCAGCAGCTGCCACGCGACGTGCGGCCGGGAAAGCACGGCCAGGCGCAGGTCGGCGCCGGCGTCGCGCAGGAACTCCAGCTGTTCGCCGAGCCCGGTCACCACGGTGATCCCCGCGCGGTACAGCGCCCCGGCGTACGGCTCGGGGAGCGCGTTGTTGAGCGGCATGAACACCACCCGGTGGCCGAGGCCGACGAGCAGCTCGAGGATGCGGAACATCCGCACCGAGCCGGAGTCCTTGTCCGGCATCGGCACCTGGTGGTCGGCGACCAGCACGGTGCCGCCGCGGTGACCGTCCTTCGTGCGCTGCCGCCCGGCCCAGACCGCGCGCGGGCTCGCCTCGGGGAAGTGGTCGCGAAGCTGGACGCTCCACTTGTCGACGAAGACGCCGCGGTTGAGCTCCTGGTGGCGCTTCACGCCGGAGGAGACGTCCGTGCCGTTGGTGATGCCTTCGTGGTGCACGACGACCGACGCGGGCTGGACCATCGTGCGGTACCCGTTCGCGCGGACGGCGAAGGCGAGGTCGGTGTCCTCGTAGTACGCGGGCGCGAAGCGCTTGTCGAAGCCGCCGATGCGCTCGAACAGCTCGCGGCGGACCAGGACGGCCGCGCCCGAGCAGTAGTCGACGTCGCGCAGGGCCTGGAACCACGGCGCGTCCGGCGACTGCAGCCTGCCGTAGTTCCAGCCGGTGCCGTCGGCCCAGATGATGCCGCCGCACTCCTGGAGCCTGCCGTCCGGGTACACCAGCTTCGAGCCGACGAGCCCGACGTCGGGGCGGGACTCGACCACGGCGACCAGCTCGTCGAGCCAGCCCGGCCGGACCTCGGTGTCGTTGTTGAGGAAGAAGATGAAGTCGCCGCGCGCGTTCTCGGCGCCCAGGTTGCAGGCCCCGACGAACCCGAGGTTCTTCGGCGCGCGCACCAGCCGGACCCCGGCGCAGCCCGCGACCCGGTCGGCGGAGTCGTCGCGCGACGCGTCGTCGACCACGATGACCTCGAACGGCGTCGAGGGCAGGTGCCGCTGGATCGAGTCGAGGCAGCCGCGGGTGAACGGCCAGTTGCCGTAGACCGGGATGACGACGCTGACGATCGGCCGGTCGCTGGTGGTGACCGCGACCGGTCCGGGCACCGGCGGGGTGGCGGGCACCGCGCCCTTCTGCCGCCCGAGGGCCGTCTCGTAGAGATCGCGGCGCTGCGTGCCGCGCGGGGCGTACTTCTCGATCGCGCCGCGGTACCGGCCGAGCAGCCGCTGCGCGAGCGCGGACGTCTCGGCGCGCAGCTTCTCGTTCTCGGCGGCGAGCCTGCCGACCGTCTCGGAAAGCCCCGCGTTGTTGCCCGCCAGCCACTCCAGCCGCTCGCTGTCGTAGCCGTTCTTGCGCTTGAGGAGGTTCAGCTCGTCGGACGCGCGCCGCCGGTCGTCGCGGGCGCGTTCGGCCTGCCCGGCCGCGTCGTCACGCTCGGCCGCCGCCCGCCGCTCGGCGGCCGTGACGTCGGCCAGCTCGGCGGTCAGCCGGCTCACCGAAGCCGCCGCCTGCTCGCGCTCGGCTTCGGTGCGGGCCAGCTCGCCGCGCAGCCGCGCCGTTTCGGCCGCCGCGCCGGCGACGAGTGTCAGCTTCGCGTCGACCATCGCCGACGTCGAGGGCACCTCGACGGGCTCGGCCGACGCGACGGAGACGAAGTAGGTGTGCGGCGCGCCCGGCTCGACAGCCCAGGAGCCGTCGTCGTCCGGCCGCACGGTGAGCACCTCGGCCTCCGTACCCGGGCCACCGTGGATCAGCGAGCCGACGGCGACGTTCTGGCGCAGCACGACGACGTGCTCGAAGCTGCCGGCGAGCAGCGACCGGAAGGCCGGCCCGGTCAGCTCGTGGACGTGGTAGGGGTTCTCGTTGCCGTGATCGTGGGTGTAGACCTCGATGTCCGGCGTGCTGCATAGGAAGATCCCGCCCGGCGCGAGCCGGTTGCGGACCAGCTCCATCAGCCGGTCCTGCGCCTCGACGTGCTCGATCGCCTCGAAGCAGGTGATGACGTCGAACCGCTCGCCGTCGAGGGCCGCCGGGTCGGTGATCGAACCGACCTCGAAGCGGACGCCCGGGTAGTTCCGCCGGGCGTGCTCGACGGCCGCCGGGTCGAGTTCGAGGCCGACCACTTCGGTGGCCGCGCCTGCCATGAGCGCGCTGCCGTAGCCCTCGCCGCTGGCCAGGTCGAGGACCCGCTTGCCGGTGGCGAAGCGGGTCGCGAACGCGTAGCGGTGGTAGTGCTCGTAGATCACCTGGATGTCTTCGGTCCACGGCACGCACCGCTCGCCGGTCCATTCGATCAGGCGCTCGCCGCTCGTCCCCTTGCCCATGGCGGGCAGATTAGCCGCCCGACCAGGTCCGCCGGGGCCGACCTCGCCTTTCGGGCGGCACCGCGGGCAGCTTCCCCGGTTCCGGCACGCCCGGCCCGGCCCCGGCGCTACGATACGGCCGTGCCCCCCAGCCTCCGTCCGCAGTCGCCTGCCGGCCGGCGGCAGCTGCAGACGCCGGAGTCCTGGCTCCCGAAGGAGCACAACCTCTACCGGCCCCGGCACAGCAACCGCCAGCGCACGGCTTTGACGTGCGCGATCGCCTTCTTCCTCACGCCGGTGCTGCTGTGGGTCGTCGGCGTGCAGCCGACGACGTTCGAGAACCGGCCGCTGCGGCCGTTCCCGAGCCTCGGCGACGGCTGGGGCTTCTTCACCGGGCTGACCGGCTGGGCCACCGACCACCTGCCGCTGCGGCAGGCCGGCGTGCAGGCCGCGGACGGCATCGGCACCGGCCTCTTCGGCGACCCGCCGGGCTCCGGGCAGGGCACCAACCACGACACCGTCGGCATCGACCAGGGCCAGCAGCCCGCCGGCACCGGCGACGTCCCCGGCTACGTCTACCCGGGGATCATCCCGGGCAAGGACGGCTGGCTCTACCTGGGTGAGGACGTCACCGCGAAGTGCCGGCCGGTGATGGACCTCGACCACGTCGTCTCGGCGCTCCACCGGCTGCGCGTGGCGGTCGAGAGCTCCGGCCGCAAGTTCGTGCTGGTCTTCGCACCGGACAAGTACACGGAGGAGCCGTCGCACCTGCCGGACGACTACGTCGGCAAGGCCTGCGCCCAGGCCCGGACCACCGACTTCTGGAACCGGGTGCCGCGCGAGACGGGCGCGATCGACCTGCGGCCCTCGCTCGCCGACGCCGAACGGCGGATCGGCCGGTCGGTCTACGACCCGAACGACACGCACTGGTCGTACGACGGCGGCCTGGTCATGACCTACGCGCTGGGCCAAGCGATCGCGCCCGGCTCCACGGCGAACTGGCACGCGGCGCCGATCGGCGTCCGGCCGTGGCCCGCGGACCTGTCCATTCTGCTCGGCCACACCGAGCAGAAGCAGATGACGGCCTACAGCCTCTCCACCGACGGTGGCGTCGATCGCGCCCGCTACATCGCCAGCGACTTCCGGTTGCCGCTCTACCTGACGCAGCCGGACGGCGCGCGGCCGGCCGGTTCGATCAGCCAGTCCGTCGGCCTGGTCGCCGACTCCTTCACGCAGTTCGCGACGCCGTTCCTGGCCGCGACCTGCCAGGACGTCACGATCGTGCACGCCGACACCGTGGCGCGGAGCACCGGCGACCAGCTGGCCGACATGTTCGCCGACCGGGACGTCGTCACCTTCGAATTCGTCGAACGGAGCGTCACCGGCGGCTCGTCGCCGCTGCTGCGAGACCAAGCGATCGACGAGCTGGCGAAGGCACTGGCCCGGCACCCGCGCTGACCTCGCCGACCGCACCGCGGCTCACATCGATAACGACGGGGTGGTGGTCGCCGACGGGTGAGCGGACCCGTGCACAATGGCTGCGTGCGGCAGGGAGATCGGGCCGTGCGTCCGCATGGTTCGGGGATTACCTACCCGAAGGGGGTACCGGGGTGACCTGGCAGGAAGAGCTGCGCAGGCTGGACGAGGAGCTCGCGGCCGGAAGCCTGTCGGCCGACGAGTACCGGACCCGGCGCGATCGGGTGCTGAGCATGGCCGTCACCAACGCCGACGGCCCGCAGCAGCAACAGCCGTCGCAGCAGGCACCCGGGCAGCCGTCGTCCGCCGCGGAGACGCAGATCATCCCGCCGGTGTCCCCGCCACAGCAGTCCGATCCCAACCAGCAGGCGGCCTCGGCGGAGGCCACGCAGGTCGTCTCCTCGGCCGACATGGGTGGCGAGCGCACGCAGGTCGTCCAGCCGTGGCAGCAGCAGCACCCGAACTCCCCGTCGCACGGGTTCGCCCAGCCGATGCAGCAGCAGCCGGGCCAGTACGGCCAGCAGTCCCCGGCGGGCGGGTTCCCCGCGCCGCAGCAGAACCCGTGGGACGCGGCCCCGCAGAACGTCAGCCCGCCTTGGGGCGCCTCGGAGTTCCCGTCGCTGGCGCAGTCGAACAACGCCGAGTGGATCAGCCAGGGCCCGGAGGGCTTCCAGACGCAGCCGTCCGGCAAGGGCAAGAAGATCGCGTTCGCCGCGCTCGGGCTCGTCGTGCTGGTGGGTCTCGGTTTCGGCGTCTGGGCGCTGTTCATCAAGGACAGCGGCGAAACCCCGGTCGCGCAGCCGACCACCAGCCAGCAGCAGCCGCCGCCGCTGCCCTCGACCAAGCCGCTGCCGGAACCGCCCGCGGCCAAGCCCGAACCGGCTGACAACGCGGCGGCGCTGGTGACTCCGGCCGGCAAGACCCGCGTCGGCGGGGGCACGTTCGACATGGCCAAGCTGGAGGCGTCGAAGTTCCTGCCGGCCACGGTCATCGAGCGGCTCAAGTCGGAAGGCATGACCGAAGGTCTGCTCAGGACCTCGACCGACGGTGACGTCACGCTCGCCGTGTACGCCCTCGAGATGCCGAACGCGCAGGCCACCAAGCCGGTCGCCCAGGAGTACGCGAACGCCCAGCAGGAAGGCGGCGTGACCGCCGCGCGCGACCTGTCGCTGCACGGGGTGCCGGTGTTCGCCACGCCGGACGGTGGTCAGCAGTCCGTGTATCGCGCGGTCTACGTCCTGTACAACCGCGTGATCATCGTCGAGGCCTTCGGCTCGGACAAGGCCACGGCCCTCGACTCGTTCAAGACGTTGCTGAACGCGCAGGTCCAGAAGTCGCCGCCGACCGAGCGCACGAACAGCTGACCGGTCGCCGGCTGACCCGAAGGTGTGACTTCCGCCGTGTCGATGAACGCCGTCCCACTCCCGGACGCCCTGTAAGCAGAGCATCGGTGGTGGGAAGGAGGCGACATGATCTGGATCTGCCTGGTCGCCGTCCTCGCGGTGGTGTTCCTGGTCCGGGCGTTCCTGGTGGTGCGCCGGGTCAGGCGGAGTGACGTGGGGTGACCAGCCCCGACTCGTAGGCCAGCACCACCAGCTGCGCCCGGTCGCGGGCGCCGATCTTCGTCATGATGCGGCTGACGTGGGTGCGGGCCGTCGCCGTGGAGATCACCAGGTGGGCGGCGATTTCGTCGTTCGACATGCCGCCCGCCACCAGGCCCAGCACCTCGCGCTCGCGGTCGGTGATCTCGCGGACCGCGCTCGTGTCGATGCGCCGGTTCTCCGGGCGGCCGACGAACTCCTGGATCAGCCGGCGCGTGACCGTCGGTGCCAGCAGCGCCTCGCCGGCGGCGACCACCCGCAGCGCGCGCAGCAGTTCGACCGGCTCGGTGTCCTTCAGCAGGAACCCGCTGGCGCCCGAGCGCAAGGCTTCGTAGACGTACTCGTCGACGTCGAAAGTGGTCAGGACCAGCACCTTCGTCCCGGCGAGGTCGGGGTTCGCGGTGATCCGGCGGGTGGCTTCGAGTCCGTCGACGCCGGGCATCCGGATGTCCATCACCACGATGTCCGGCTTGTGTTCGATCGCGCCGGCGACCGCCTGCTCGCCGTCGCCGGCCTCGCCGCAGACTTCGAAGCCGTCCTCGGTCTCCAGCAGCACGCGGAACCCGGCGCGGACCAGGACCTGGTCGTCGGCCAGCAGGACGCGGATCATGCTTCCCCCTCGATCGGTAGCTCGACGCACACTTCGAAACCGCCGTCGACCGGCCCGGCGGTGCACCGCCCGCCGAGCGCGGCGGCGCGTTCGCACATGCCCCGCAGACCGTGGCCCGGGGTCGGCTGGGCGGTGCCGCGGCCGTCGTCGCGCACCCTCAGCGTGAACGTCCCCGGCTGCCGTTCGAACCGGACGTCGACGCGGTTCGGCTGGTCGGCGTGCCGGACGACGTTCGTCAGCGACTCCTGCAGGATCCGGTAGGCGGCCGCGTCGACCGGCGCCGGGAGGTCGCCGGCCTCGCCGTGGACGTCGACCGTGAGCCCGGCGTCGCGCGCGTGTTCCAGCAGCTCGGCGGCCTGGGCAAGGCTCGGCGCGGGTGCCTTGTCCTCGCCCGAGCGCAGCACGGCCAGGGTCGCGCGCAGGTCCTTGAGCGCGGACGCGCTGGCCGCCTTGATGTTGAGCAGCGCCTCCTTCGCCTGCTCGGGCCGCCGGTCGGCGACGTGCGCGGCGACGCCCGCCTGGACGTTGATCATGGCGAGGCTGTGCGCGACGACGTCGTGCACCTCACGGGCGATCCGCAGCCGCTCCCGCTCGGCGAGCCGGTGGCGGTGCTCGTCGGCCTGCTCGCGGCGGGCGGCGAGCGCGTCGAGCTGGTAACGGACGGCGGTCCCGACCCCGATGACGGCGACCAGCCACACGACGACGAACCCGGCGCCGGCCTCCAGCGTGAACGACCTGATCGTGACGACGTGCACGGCGTAGGCCGCGGCGAGCGCGGAAGCTCCGGCGATCCCCGAGGTGAGCGGGCCGCGCTGCCGGGTCAGCACGAACAACGCGATGGTCGGCACCAGGATGATCGGCCCGCCGGGCAGGCCGGAGGCGTAGTAGCCGAACGCCGAAGCGGCCGTGACCAGGAAGAGCGTCAGCGGGAAGCGGTGGACGAGCAGCAGCGTCAGGACGGTCGCGGCCAGCCACGCGGCGCCGGGCGGGGTCAGCGGCGTCGCCCCCGGCTGCCACCGCGACGACGCGCTGGTCGCCCCCAGCACGAACACGAGGACGACGAGGGTGCGCACCACGCGTCCCACCCACGGCGACCATCTCATGCTGCGAAAGCTACCGGTCGCCGGGCCGCGGCGCGTCCGTCCTGAAGCGACTCCCGGCGTACGTCCGGCGCCGTAGTCACTCGAACATGAGCGGCAGCTTCGCCGCCGTCTCCTCGTCGGCCGGGGTGTACGTCGACACCGTGATCTCCGAGCGGCGGCCGGAGTAGAGGTACGTGAAGTTGAACCGCAGCAGCCCGACGTCCGGGTGCAGGTAGCGCTTGGTGCGGATGGGCTCGGAGTTGACGTCGTGGTGCGGCCAGAGCTCGGCGAACAGCGGCGACTCCGCCTTGAGGCGCTTGACCAGGTTCTTCCACGCCGGCTCGGCGACGTGCTCGGCCATCGCCGCGCGGAAGGACGCGATCACGCGCGGGATGTTCGTGTCCCAGTCGAGCATCCGCTCGCGCCACCGCGGGTTGAGCAGGCACTGGACCAGGGTGTTGCGGTCCTCGAACGGGATCGCGTCGACGTCGCCCATCAGCCAGGTGTAGCCGCGGTTGTAGCCGAGCAGGTCGCAGCGGGCGTTGCGCACGGCGACCGGGTACGGCTCCAGCTTCTTCAGCATCATCTCCAGCTGGGGCGAGAGGACCTGGCAGTCCTTCTCGCTCTCCGGCTCGGGCGCGCCGGCCAGTCGGAAGAGGTGGGTGTGCTCGTGCGGGTCGAGCCGCAGCGTGCGGGCGATCGCCTGCAGCACCTGCTCGGACGCGTTGATGTCGCGGCCCTGCTCGAGCCACGTGTACCAGGTGACCCCGACGCCGGCGAGCTGCGCGACCTCTTCGCGGCGCAGCCCCGGCGTCCGGCGGCGGCCCAGCAGTGGCAGGCCGACCTGCTCGGGCGTGATCCGCTCACGCCGGCTGCGCAGGAACCTCGCCAGCTCTTGGCGGCGGAGCTCGGATTCGACGGCGGTGGTCATGGTGCCAGGATCGCACGCGCCCGAACCTGGTACCAGGTAGTGGTGGTACCTGGATAAACAGCAACTGGTACTAGTTTGAGTTCGGGTCGATCGTAGTAGTCATGACCACGACTCAACTCGCGCCGATCACCCCCGGCGCCCCGGCCAGGCCGGGACTGACCCCCGCCGGCCTGGTCACGGTGCTGCTGGGGGCGGCGCTGCCCATCATCGACTTCTTCATCGTCAACGTCGCGCTGCCGACGATCGATGCCGACCTCCACGCGTCCACGGCGACGCTGGAGCTGGTGGTGGCCGCTTACGGCATCGCGTACGCGGTGCTGCTGGTGGTCGGCGGCCGCCTCGGCGACTCGTTCGGCAGGCGGCGGCTGTTCTTCACGGGACTGTGGCTGTTCACGCTGACGTCCCTGGCCTGCGGGATCGCCCCGACCGCGACCACGCTGGTGATCGCCCGCGCCGCGCAGGGGGCGGCGTCGGCGATGCTGCTGCCGCAGGTCCTCTCGATCATCCAGGCGACGACGTCCGGCGAAGAGCGTTCGCGGGCGCTGGGGCTCTTCGGCGCGACCGGCGGTCTGTCCACTGTGGTCGGCCAGCTGCTCGGCGGCGGCCTGGTGGCGGCGGACCTGTTCGGCACCGGCTGGCGGCCGATCTTCCTGGTGAACGTGCCGATCGGCCTGGTGGTGCTGGTGATGGCGCGCCGCCTGCCGGAAAGCCGCGCGCACAACCCGCTGGGCGTCGACCGCCTCGGCACGCTCCTCCTTGCGACGACCCTGCTGTCGCTGCTGGTCCCGCTGATGGAGGGCCGCGCACTGGGCTGGCCGGTGTGGTCGATCGTGCTGCTGGCGCTGTCGCCGTTCTCGGCCGCGGCTCTGGTGCACGTCGAACGGCGCTTGGAGCGGCTGGGCGGCACTCCGCTGCTGCCGCCGTCGGTGCTGCGCCTGCCGAGCGTCCGCCGCGGGCTGATGGTGGCGGTGCCGTTCTTCGGCGCGTTCGGCTCGTTCATGTTCGTGTTCGCGATGACGCTGCAGGAGGGCCTGCACTTCGGCCCGCTGGGCGCCGGCGCCGCGCTGACCCCGCTGGCGGTCGCGTACTTCACGGTGTCGATGCTCAGCAGCCGGCTGGTGGCCCGCTACGGCCAGAAGGTGGTGCCGATCGGCGGGGCGATCACGGCGGTGGGCATGGTGGCGCTGCTGTGCACGACGCTGGCGGCGTGGCCGCACGTGACCATCCTCGATCTGGCACCGGCGATGGTGGCGATCGGCGTCGGGAACGCGCTCGCGATGACGACGTTGTTCCGGATCGTGCTGTCCCACGTGCCGACCGACCTGGCCGGCGTCGGCTCGGGCGTGATGACGACCAACCAGCAGACGTCGCTGGCACTGGGGGTCGCGACGTTGGGGAGTTTGTACGCCGCGCTTTCGGGTTCGCTGGGGAGCCGGGACGCGTTCGCGCTGGTGATCGGGGTGGTGGCGCTGCTGGCGGCGATCGTCGCGGTCACCGGACGGCGGCTGCCCGACCCCCGGGTCTGAAAAAGTCCGGATTCACCCGTCGGAAAAGTCGTGCGCCGGACGACTATGAGGGTGTGACGGAACCTCGGGTACGACCGGACCCGGCCTTCGCGCTGCTCGGGCTCTACGAGACCGCGCTGCCGGAGGTTTACGGGTACCTGCTGTCCCGCTGCGGCGACCGCACGCTCGCCGAGGAGCTGACGTCCGAGACGTTCCTCGGGGCGGTCGCCGCCTGTCGCAAGGAGTACGCACCTCCAGTGAGCACCGGGTGGCTGATCGGCGTCGCCCGGCACAAGCTCGCCGACCACTGGCGGCGCAAGGAACGTGAGGAACGCGGGCTGCGGCTGGTGCACGACAGTGAGCCGGACGTCGAGGACCCGTGGGACGAGCAGCTCGACGCGCTGCGCGCGAGACAGGTGCTCGAATCCCTCGGGTCGCACCACCGCGCGGCCCTGACCCTGCGGTACGTCGACGGCCTCGGCGTGCCCGAGGTCGCCGGCCACCTGGGACGCAGCGTGCACGCCACGGAGGCGTTGCTCGTGCGGGCCCGTGCCGCGTTCCGGCGCGTCTACGAGGAGAAGGAGGGTCGCGATGCTTGAGCCTTTCGACGCGCTTCGCCGGCCTTCCGAGCGGGTCGGTCCCGACCCGGACTTCGCCGCCGAACTGCGCGACAACCTGCGTCGCGTCATCTTGAACGGAGCCGATATGACGACCACTTCAGAGGCGCCGGCCACCGACGCCGAACTGCGCTCGCTGACGCCCTACCTCGCGGTGTCCGACGCGCGGGCCGCGCTCGACTTCTACGTCGACGTCTTCGGCGCGTCCCGCCGCGGCGAGCCGATCCTCATGGACGACGGCCGCATCGGGCACGCCGAGCTGGCCATCGGCGACGCCGTGCTGATGCTCGCCGAGGAGTACCCGGAGATCGGGCACGTCGCGCCGCAGACGGGCGGCGCGTCGGTGCGGGTGGAGGTGCCGGACGCGGACGTCAGCGTGAACCGGGCGCTGGAGCTGGGTGCGACGCTGATCCGCGCGGTCAGCGACTCGCCGTACGGCCGCGGCGGCTCGTTCCGCGACCCGTTCGGCCAGCGGTGGCTGGTCTCGCAGGCGTCGCCGAAGCCCGAGCCGCAGCCGAAGCAGGGCGAGTCGATGTACTTCACGTTCCAGGTCCCGGACGCCGAGCCCGCGAAGACGTTCTACGGCGCGGTCCTCGGCTGGCAGTTCTCCCCCGGCTCGACCGAAGGCGCCTGGGGCATCGAGGGCGACGGACGGCCGGGCGGCCTCTGGGGCGGCCCGGGCCGCCAGGTCGGCTGGAAGCTGATGTTCGCGGTGGACGACCTCGACGCGGCCCTCACCCGGGTAGGCGAACAGGGCGGTCAGGCGGGCGAGATCGAGAACCACCCGTACGGGCTCACCGCCGACTGCACCGACAACCAGGGCATCGAGTTCTGGCTCTGGCAGCAGCCGAGCTAACGGCCCGCGGCGTAGCCCTGCATTCCCCGGGCGTTGGCCGCCGCGCGCAGCAACTCGCCGTCTCGCGACACCGCGGCCAAGCGTCCCAGCGCCCAGTCGCCCGCGTCCACGATCTCGTGGCCGCGGGCGCGCAGCGCGTCCAGAGTGGACGCGCCCAGCCGGGACTCGACCACCAGCTCGCGCGGGTTCCACGAGCGGGGGTAGAACGAGCTGGGGAACGCCGTCGTGTGCCAGGCCGGGGCGTCGATCGACTCCTGGAGGTTCAGGCCGCCGTACACGTGGGCCAGCCAGAAGCACAGCTGCCACTGGTCCTGCTGGTCACCGCCCGGGGTGCCGAAAGCCAGCGTCGGGACGCCGTCGCGCAGGGCGAGAGACGGCGACAGCGTGATCCGGGGACGCTTGCGGGGCGCCAAGGAGTTCGGCAGGCCCTGCTCCAGCCAGAACATCTGCCCGCGCGAGTCGAGGCAGAAGCCCAGCGACGGGATCGTCGGGCTCGACTGCAGCCAGCCGCCCGACGGCGTCAGCGACACGAGGTTGCCCGCCGCGTCGACGACGTCGAGGTGGACCGTGTCGCCGCGGGTCTCTCCCTGGGGGCCGACCGTCGGCTCGCCCGTCGCGCCGCCTTCGGCCTTCACGCCCTGCAGCGAATCCAGGATCGCCGGGAGCCGGGCCGGCCCGCGGGCGTCGCCGGGACGAAGCTCCGCGGACGCCGTGTCGGTGATCAGGGCCCGCCGGGAATCCGTGTAGGACGCGGAAAGCAGCACGTCCAGGGGCACGTCGGTGTCGCCGTACCAGGCTTCACGGTCGGCGAAGGCCAGCTTCGCCGCCTCGGTCGCCAGGTGCACCGTGCGCTCCGACGGCACGCCGTCCACAAAGGACAGCTCGTCGCGGAAGCCGTGCATCAGCAGCGCCTGCTGCAGCAACGCCGGACCCTGCGTCCAGCCGCCCATCTTGACCAGGCGCCAGTCGCCGACGTCCGCTGAGGCCGGTTCCTCGTACGACGCCGACCACGACGCCAGGTCGTCACCGGTCAGCAGGCCCGCGTGGTCGCGACCGGAGTCGTCGCGGAACGCCTGCCGGCTGAACGCGTCGATCGCTTCGGCGACGAAACCCTGTGACCAGGCACGACGTCCCGCGTCGATCTGTGCTTCGCGCCCCGAGACGGACTCCGCTTCACGCAGGAGACGCTCCCAGGTGTCCGCCAAGACGGGGTTCCGGTGCAGGCCGGAAGCCGGCTTGCCGTCCGGCATCCACAGCGCCGCCGACGTCGGCCAGTGCTCGGTGAACAGCTGTGAGACGGCGCGGATCGTGTCGCCGACCCGCGACACCAGCGGGACGCCGTTGCGTGCGTAGCCGATCGCGTACGTCAGCACCTGGCGAAGCGACTTCGTGCCGTAGTCGCGAAGCAGCAGGAGCCAGCCGTCCCACGCGCCGGGGACGGTCGCCGGGAGCAGGCCGCTGCCCGGAATCAAATCGAGCCCCAGCGACGCGAAGTGCTCCGGCGTGGCCCCCGCGGGCGACGGGCCTTGACCGGCCAGCGCCCGCGGGGTCGGGTCGTCCGCCGTCACGAAGAGGCCGGGTACCTGGCCCGCCGGTCCGCAGAGGTGCGGCTCGGCGACCTGCAGGACGAACCCGGCGGCGACCGCCGCGTCGAACGCGTTGCCGCCGTCTTCCAGCACCGCCATCCCGGTGGCCGAAGCCAGCCAGTGCGTCGATGCCACCATCCCGAAGGTGCCGGCCAGCTCGGGCCTCGTCGTGAACATGCCCCGATAGTACGCATTGCTAAGGAACTTTTACCAGGACGTCGCCCGGCGCCGCTCCGGCTCGTACGGCTGCGTGATGATTTCCATCCCGTTGCCACCGGGATCGAGGAAATAGACCCCGCGGCCGCCGTGGTTGTGGTTGATTTCGCCGATTTGCTTCCCCATCGGATCGGCGTGGTACGTCACGCCCGTTTCGACGAGCCGCGCGAAGACGGCGTCGAAGTCGTCCTCCGGGACCAGGAAGCAGTAGTGCTGCAGGCGAAGGTCGTCTTCGGGGATGGTCGCGAAGTCCAGCCGGACGCCGTTGCGGACCTCGACGGGAATGAACGGACCCCATTCCTCCCCGACTTCGAGGCCGAGCAGGTTCGCCAGGAATTCGGCGGATTCCCGGTTGTTCCGGGACGGGACGATCAGGTGGTTCAATTCAACGGAAACGGATACTGACACGAGTGAAATGCCTCCGGGGCACTCCCGCCACCTCCATGCCTCACCCAGCCGGTGACCGACACGCGATGCCGTGCGGCCAGCCTAGCCAAGATCGACGCGTCAAGAAACCTTGATTCGCGCCGCCGCCCGCGGCCGCCCGACGCCCTGCCAGGACAGCCCCGCGTCGACGATCACCCGCGGGTCGAGCAGGTTGCGCGTGTCGACGACGTCGATGCCGTCCATGAGCTCGGCCATCGCCGCCCAGTCGAGGTGCTTGAACTCGGCCCATTCGGTCAGCACGACGACGGCGTCCGCGTCCTTCGCGACCTGGTAGGCGTCGTCGACCACGGTCATCCCGTCGATCCCGCCGTCGACGGCCGGGTCGTAGGCGGTCAGCTCGGCACCCAGCGCGCACAGCACCGACGACACGGCGAGCGCGGGCGAGTCGCGCAGGTCGTTGGTGCCCGCCTTGAACGCCAGGCCGAGCACGCCGATCCGCGCGCCGGCCAGCGTGCCGCCGACCGCGCCGGCGATCTTCGCGACGATCCGGTCGCGCTGGGCGATGTTCTCGTCGATGGCCGAGGTCAGCATCTTGAAGTCGTAGTTGACCGACTCGGCCACCTTGACCAGCGCACTCGTGTCCTTCGGCAGGCACGAGCCGCCCCAGCCGGGGCCGGGCTTGAGGAACGTCCGCCCGATCCGCCGGTCGTAGCCCATGCCCGCGGTGACCAGGTCGATGTCCGCGCCGAGCCGTTCGCAGAGCTCGGCGATGGAGTTGACGTACGAGAGCTTGAGCGCGAGGTAGCAGTTCGCGGCGTACTTCACGAGCTCGGCGCTCGCCGCGTCGGCGACGACGACCGGCGCGTCCAGCTCGGCGTAGAGGTCGCCGACCCACTGTGCGGCGGCGAAGTCGTCCGAGCCGACGACGATCCGGTCCGGGCCCAGGAAGTCCGCGACCGCGGTGCCCTCGCGGAGGAACTCGGGGTTCGACACCACCGGCACGTCCGCGCGGCCGAGCATCTCCTCGATCCGCTTCGACGTGCCGACCGGCACGGTCGACTTGGTGACGAGCGCGCAGCCGGCGGGCAGGACGTCGCCGATCTCGGCGGCCACCGCCTCGACCGCGCGCAGGTCCGCGGAGCCGCCCGCGCCCATCGGCGTCGGCACGCAGAGGAACACCGCTTCCGCGTCGCGGACCGCGTCACGCGCGCCGACGACGAACTGGAGGCGGCCGGTCGAGAGCCCGCGGGCGACCAGGTCGGTCAGCCCCGGTTCGAGGATGTCCACCCGGCCGGCGCTCAGCCGGGAGACCTTCGCGCGGTCGACGTCCACGCAGGTGACGGAATGCCCGAGGCTGGCCAGGCAAGCCCCCGTGGTCAAGCCGACGTAACCGGTACCTACCACCACGATCCGAGCTGGCGTCATGGTGCTGAAGGTGACAGCCGGAGTTGACCACGACGCTAACGGAACCGGTCGTACCCGATAGCGGTGAGCGAAGACACGAATCGCCCGTGCGAACGAGCGTTAACCTAGGTCCGGATCCAGAGCAGCAGTCCGAAGGGAACGGCAGATGCAGATCACCGACACCGCGGCGCTCGTCACCGGGGGCGCGTCCGGCCTCGGCGGAGCGACGGCGAAGGCCCTCGCGGCCAAGGGCGCGCGGGTGTTCGCGCTCGACCTGGCGCCGTCCATCGAGAAGGCCGAGCAGATCGACGGGATCACCTACGTCGAGGCCGACGTGACCGACGTCGAGCAGGTCGAGGCCGCCGTCGCGACCGCGGCGGGCTCGGGTGTGCCGCTGCGGACGGTGGTGAACTGCGCCGGCATCGGGCCGTCCGCGCGGATCCTGTCCAAGAAGGGCCGCCACGACCTCGCGCTGTACGCGAAGGTCATCCAGATCAACCTGATCGGCACCTTCAACGTGCTCACGGTCGCGTCCGAAGCGATCGCGAAGACCGAGCCGCTCGAGGACAACGCCCGCGGCGTCATCATCAACACCGCGTCGATCGCGGCCTTCGACGGCCAGATCGGGCAGGTCGCCTACTCGTCGTCCAAGGGCGGGGTCGTCGGCATGACGCTGCCCGCGGCCCGCGACCTGGCCTCGCACGGCATCCGCGTGCTGACCATCGCGCCGGGCATCGTCGACACCCCGATGCTCGCCACGGTCAGCGACGAGTTCCGCGCGACGCTCGCCGCCGGCATCCCGTTCCCGAAGCGCCTCGCGCGCCCGGACGAGTACGCCCAGCTCGCGCTGTCGCTCATCGACCACGACTACCTGAACGGCGAGGTCGTCCGCATGGACGGCTCGCTCCGGATGGCCCCGCGCTGACCCACCCGCCGGGGCGCGGCTCGTGCCCCGGCGGTCGCGGTCAGCGGGAGAGGCGGACCTCCAGGCCGATGCCGTCGGTGGTGACCGAGCAGCCGCCGAAAGCGCTCTCCGCGGCCAGCGCCTCGAACTGCTCCCGCGTGAACGCCCGCCGCCGCAGCCACCCGAGCGTCTGCCGCACGGTGAACCCGGCGACGGCGCCGACGTTCATCCCGGCCACCTCGCGGCCGATGTCCGCGCCGGTGGCCTCGTGGTTCAGGTCGTGGATCACCGCGAACCCACCCGGGCGCAGCACCCGGTGCATTTCGTTCAGCGCAGCCACCGGCTGCCGGAAGTTCTTGAACGCGGCTTGGCAGACCAGGAAGTCGAAGGACTCATCGGCGAACGGCGCGTGCGTGATGTCGCCTTGCCGGAAGTCGATCTCCAGGCCAGTGCCGTTTTCCCGCGCGATTTCGACCATAGTGTGGCTGATGTCGAGCCCGGTGACGCGGAAGCCGCGCTTCGCCAGCTCGATGGCGAAGAAGCCCGGCCCGGGCGCGACCTCCAGAATGTCGGCACCGTCCTTCAGCCCGGACGTGACCTCGGCGGCCTGCTTCCGGTACTGCGCGAGCTGCGGCTCGGTGCCGCGGTTCTTGGCGTACCAGCGGGCCTGGAAGCCCTCCATCTCGGGGACTCTGTGCTTGCGGGTGGTCTCCATCGGTTCCTACCTCTCCACGAACTCCCCCAGGTCGTCCGGGAATTCGCCGGTTTCGTGAAAGTGGCGCCAGGCATCGATGCCCGGTAGCGCGCCCGTGGTCAGTTCTTCGAGGAAGCCGCGCACCCAGCGCCCCTCGGCTTCCGTCATCGCGATGTCGTACTCGACCTCCACCAGGAACAGCCGCGGCATCAAGGGCCCTAGCTGTTCCAGGACCGCCCGCTGCGCCTCGACGTGGTCCTCGAACTCCGCCCGCCCGGCCGGGGTGATCCGGTAGACGGTCCGCTCGGGCCGCCCGCCGCAGCCCCCCGAAGCGGCGGATTTCGAGGTTTGCGACGACCTGTAGCGAACCGCGCTTGATCGGCATGCCGGCGTCCTGGCCGCGCCGCTCGAGTTCGGCAAGACAGACAGTACCGACAAGCTTCTCGGTCGGCAAGTGTCTTAGTCGGCGAACTACTCAGAGATCGAACATGTACGGGACTTCGGCCTGCGCCCGCTCGGTGATCCACTCCCGCAGCGCGTGCGTCGCCAGGACGTCGTCCTCGTTGTAGCGCAGCAGGCGCTCGCGCTGGGCGGCGTCGGGGTTCTCGCCGTCCATGCCGACCGCGTCGCGGTACCAGCGCATCGATGCCTCGCCGCCCGCCTCCGGGTCGCGCCAGGAGAACCCGGCCACCGGGGCGATCACCTTCAGGCCCTTGCCCTGGGAGCACAGGAACTGGTCGGTGACGCTGCGGAAGAGGTCGACCCACTCGTCGGAATCCACAAAGAACTGGATTTCCTTCTTCGTGGGGATGCCGAGGTGGTCGCCGAAGCGCTCGACCGAGCCGAAGAGCCAGCGGTTCTCGGCGAGCGCGTTGTAGCAGTAGGCGCGGAACGTCAGGCCGGCCGCTTCGGTGCGCTCGCGGACGTCGGTGAACCAGGCCCAGAACTCGGCGAAGGAGCGGGCTTCGTCGTCGGTCGGCAGCGGGTCCCACGTCGCGAAGGCGCGGTAGCCGGGCTCCAGCCCGATGTCGGCGCCGGTCAGCAGGCAGCCCCAGAGGTACGCGCCGGCGTCGCCGAAACTCTCCATGTCGACGTCGACCTCGACGTCGGCGCGCGGCACCTCGACGCGGTCGACGCGGCGCACCAGCGTCAGGTCGGCCAGCCAGGCGCGGGCGAGCACGACGGCGTCCGGGAACGTCACGCCCGTCCAGTTGACCTCGGGTGCCTCGCCCGCCGGGTCGAGTGCGGCCAGCTTGTCCACAGTGGACACGCCGGCGCGGCGCAGCTCCACCGCGTCCTCGCCGCGGACCACCAGGCTGACGTCGCGGGTCTCGGTGAGCACCACCTCGCACGTCGGCCACCACGGGCAGCGGCGGCACTCCAGCACGCGCGACGGCTCGGCCAGCGCCTCCTCGCCGTTCGCGGCCGCGCTGGCGATCGCGAGCCGGTCGGCGAAGCGGGCCTGGTACTCGGTGAGCGCGCTGCGCCCGCCCGGCCAGGTGCCCGCGGTGAGGTCGTGCCAGACGACGACGTCGGCGTCGAGGCCGATGACGCCGCCGAGGACGAGGCTCTCGTCGGCCTGCCCGAGCGTCTGCAGCATGCGGCGGATGTGCACGAGCCGGAGCTGGTCGCGCGGCTGCGAGCGGACCTTGCGGGTCTCGTCGGCGGCGCGGTGGGCCGGGTCGAGGTCGGTCGGCGCGGTGACGACGGCGCCGGTGCCGCGGTCGGTGATGCGGTGGCGCACGACGAGCACCGGCACGTAGCCGCGGCCGGTGCGCACGAGCAGGTCGATGCCGCCGCGCCGGTGCCCGGCCGGGTCGACCGGCAGCAGCGCACCCCAGATGTAGGGCGCTTTCTCGGCGAAGGCCTGCTCGGTCCGCTCGACGCGCTCGTGCGCCGGGAGGTCGCGGGCGATCTTCACCCAGTGGCCGGGGTTGGCGGCCATCAACCTGCTGACGATGTCCTCGCGGTGGGCGGTCGCGTCGTCGATCCGCTGCTGCGCCGTCGGGTCCGGCGGGGAAAGCGGTACCTCGCGCATCGCGGGGTCGTGCTCGAGGTGCACGCGCCGGCGGCAGCGGCTGACCGCTCCCGCGTCGAGTACCACCTCGCCCTTCATGGAGATCACTCTAGATTCCCACCGCCGAGCCGACATGCCCGCCACCCGGGCGACCAGTAAGTTCGACCTCGACACGTCGTTGGAGGTGCCATGGCGCGCAAGGCCAAGGTCGAGGGTGAAGCCAGGTTCACCCCCAAGAAGGCGAAGAACGCGGTCGCGGTGGCGAAGGTGCTCGGCCCCGTCGTGATCCCGGTCGTCGCGCCGTTCGCGGTGCGCGCGGCGGGCAGCGCCCGGGAGCTGTACGACCGCTACCAGGCGCGCAAGCTCGGCGTCGCGGTCGACCAGCTGGGTTCGTACACCGGTCGCGGCGCGGCGCTGCACGCCCGGATCGCGGGGGTGGCCGACGGCTGCCGGGACCTGGAGAAGTCGGACAAGGCGTCGGCGGCGGACAAGACGTTCGCGACCGACTCGCTCGGCACGCTGGAGCAGCTGTCGGCGTCGGTGCGGGCGGCGGAGCGGATGCCGGCGGCACGGCGCAAGGCCGTGCACCGCGCGGTGGCCGGCGAGCTGGAGCGGCTGGAAGGCAACCTGCTGCACCGGCTGGGCATCTGACCCGATCGGGTGGGCCGGGAGTAGTCTGCCGTCCGGGCCAGGGGGCCTTGGCGGCACACTTCATCCGGCGGATCACCACAGTGCAGGAGCAGGACCATGGAACTCGCGCACGACTTCGGCGCGGTCAAGGACGACGCCCTGCGCTTCCGCGAGGAGCTGCTGCTCCGGAAGGAGAAGCTGGCGCCGGACTTCGCCTGGTACCCCTACGACACCATGGCGAACGTCTTCCACCTGGACGCGTTGCTGTCGGGGCCGCGGCGGGAGATCTTCGCCGAGATCGCGGGCACGCCGGTCGCCGACATCGGCGCGGCGGACGGGGACTTCGGGTTCTACCTGGACCAGCGGCTCGGCTGCGCGGTCGACATCATCGACAACGCGCCCACCAACTTCAACGGGCTGCGTGGCGCGCGGCTGCTGACCGAGCACCTGGGGTCGACCGCGGCCGTCCACGAGATCGACCTGGACAGCCAGTTCACCCTGCCGCGCGAGCACTACGGCGCGGTGTTCTTCCTCGGGCTGCTCTACCACCTGAAGAACCCGTTCTACGTGCTGGAACAGCTCGCCCGCCGTGCCGAGCTCTGCTTCCTCTCGACGCGGATCGCGCAGGTCACGACCACCGGCACCCGGATCGCGGACGCGCCGGTCGCCTACCTGGTCAGCCCGGAAGAGACCAACAACGACGCCACGAACTTCTGGATCTTCTCCGAGGCCGGCCTGCGCCGGCTGCTGGAACGCGCGGGCTGGGAGGTGCTGGACTTCGTCACGGTCGGCTGCACCACCGACTCCGACCCGGCTTCCCCGGACCGCGACGAGCGCGCGTTCACGTTGCTGCGAAGCAAGGTGAAGTGAACGCGCGCTCGTAAGGCGGACCGGGCTACTTCACGAAGCCCTTCGAGACCATCCAGGCGTGGGCCACCTTGCCCGGGTCCTGGCCGTCGACGTCGACCTGCTTGCACAGCTGGACCATCTGCTCGTTGTCGAGCGCCCCGCCGATCTTCTCCAGCGGGCCGCGGATGTCCGGGTGTGCCTTGAGGAACTCCGTGCGCAGCGTCGGGACCGCGTTGTACTGCGGGAACGCCTTCTTGTCGTCCTCGAGCACCCGCAGGTTGAGCCCGGAGATCCGGCCGTCGGTGGTGAAGACCTCGCCGACCGGGCACGTGCCGCTCGCGACCGCCGAGTAGATCGTGCCGATGCCGAAGTTCTCGATCTTCGGGCTCTGGAAGCCGTAGGCCTTCACCGCCGCCGGGAACCCGTCCTGGCGGCTGGTGAACTCCGTCTCCAGGCAGAACACGTTCTGGTCCGGCTTCTGCTTGAGGAACGCCGCGAGGTCGGACGTCGTCTTCAGGTTGTTCTTCGCGCCGTACTCCTCGGTGACGGCGAACGCGTACTGGTCGTTGAGCGGCGAGTAGTTCAGCCAGCTGACGCCGAACTTCTCTTCGTCGGCCTTGGCCGTCGCCTCGTACTGGGCCTTCTCGCCACCGGGCACCGGGAGCTCGTTGCCCTGGTAGTTGATCCAGCCGGTGCCGGTGTACTCCCAGGTGACGTCGGTCTGCCCGGACAGCAGCGCCTGCCGCGACGAGTTGGACCCCTTGATGTCCGACAGGTCGACGACGTCCGCGCCCGCCGCGGACAGCGCCATCTCGGACAGGTACGCCAGGATGATGTTCTCGGTGAAGTCCTTGGACCCCACCGTCACCTTCAGGCCCTGCAGCGACGGGATCGGCTGGATCGAGCCCGGCTGGATGTCGTACGGCACGGCCTGGTTGACCGTCAGCCCGCACGCGGAGAGCGTCGCGCCCAGCACGGCCGCGCCGAGGACTGCCGTAATGCGCCGGAGTTTCATCGCAGCCCCTTCGGTCCGAAGAACTGTTCGGCGACCGCGCCCAGCCAGTCCACCAGCAGCGCCAGCGCGACGGCCAGCACCGAGCCGGTCACCAGCACCGAGGTCAGGTTCAGCTTGTAGCCCGTGTCGATCAGCAGCCCGAACCCGCCGGCGTTGACGAACATGCCGAACGTCGCCGTGCCCACCGCCAGGACGAGCGAGGTGCGCAGGCCGGCCAGGATCAGCGGAACGGCCAGCGGCAGCTCGACCCGCCACAGCACCGCGGTCGCCGACATCCCGATGCCGCGGCCGGCGTCGATCAGCGACTCGTCGACCTGCTGGATGCCGACCATCGTGTTCCGCAGCACCGGCAGCAGCGAGTAGAAGGCCAGCGGCAGCGCCGCCACCCACAGCCCGCCGACCGAGCCGGTGACGATGAACCAGAGGACCAGGACGCCGAGCGCGGGCGCGGCCTGGCCGATGTTCGCGATCGCCAGGAAGATCGGCGCCAGGAAACGCGCCCACGGCCGTGTCACGATCACGCCGAGCGGAACGGCGACCAGCACGACGATCGCGGTCACCACGAGCGTCATCAGCACGTGGTCCCACAGCGCCGTGAACAGCGAAGACGCGTTGAGCGTCTCCTTCTCGGTCGCGTTCAACCCGCTGGAGAACACCCAGATCAGCGTGACGGCGACGATCACCAGCACCACGACGGGCTGCGCGAACAGCCGGACGCGTTCCGCGCGCTTGGAGCCGGACTCGGTGCTGAAACCGGTATCGACGGCAGCCGTCATGCGGACACCTCCTCACCGTTCGTGTGGTCCTCGCGCAGCTGCTGGATGGTCGCGATCACGGTGTCCAGCTGGATGGTGCCCGCGTACTCGCCGCGCGCGCCGGTCACCGGCACCGAGCCACCCTCGGCGAGCATCGCCTCGAGCGCGTCCTGCAGCGTCGACTGCAGGCTGACGACGTCCCGCAGCGGTTTGCCCGCGGTGGCCAGCGACGCCCCCGCGCTCAGGTCGCGCAGGTGCACCCAGCGCGTCGGGCGGCGGCGCGCGTCCAGGACCAGCGCGAAGTGCTTGCGCTGGTCTTCGAGCTTCTTGCGGACCTCGGCCGGGTCGTCGTCGACCGACGCGGTCAGCGCGTCCTGCGCCAGCTCGACGTCGCGGACCCGCAGCAGCGTCAGCTGCTTCAGCGAGGCACCCGCGCCGACGAAGCCGGCGACCGTGTCGTTGGCCGGGTTGGCCAGGATCGCCTCGGGCGTGTCGTACTGCATGATCGACGACTGGTTGCCGAGCACCGCGATCTTGTCGCCGAGCTTCACGGCCTCGTCGAAGTCGTGCGTGACGAACACGATCGTCTTCTTCAGCTCGCTCTGCAGCCGCAGCAGCTCGTCCTGCAGGTTGCCGCGGGTGATCGGGTCGACCGCGCCGAACGGCTCGTCCATCAGCAGCACCGGCGGGTCCGCCGCGAGCGCCCTGGCGACGCCGACGCGCTGCTGCTGGCCGCCGGAGAGCTGGCGCGGGAAGCGGTCGCGGAAGTCGCCCGCGTCCAGCCCGACCAGGTCCATCATCTCCTCGACCCGGTCGTTGACCTTCTTCTTGTCCCAGCCGAGCAGGCCCGGCACGACGCCGATGTTCTGCGCGACGGTGAAGTGCGGGAACAGGCCGGCCTGCTGGATCGCGTAGCCGATCCGGCGGCGCAGGGTGTCGACGTCGAGGCCGAGCGCGTCCTCGCCACCGATGGTGATCTTGCCGGAGGTCGGCTGGACCAGCCGGTTGATCATCCGCATCGTCGTGGTCTTGCCACAGCCGGACGGGCCGACGAAGACCACGATCTTGCCGGCGGGCACGACCATGGAGAAGTCTTCCACCGCCGCTTCGCGGGTGCCGGGGTACCGCTTGGTCACGTGCTCCAGCTCGATCTCGACGCCGGAGACTTCCTCGTTCTCAGCCACGGACACCCCTAGAAATGGTGAAGCGCTTGATCAGGACGTAGATGCCGTCGAGGAGCAGGGCGAGGATGACGACCCCGACCGTCCCGGTGACGGCTTGGTTCAGGGAGTTCGTGCTCCCCGCGTTCGTCAGCCCGGAGAAGACCTCGGCACCGAAGCCGGGACCCTTCGCGTAGGCGGCGATCACGGCGATGCCCATCAGCATCTGGGTGGCCACCCGCATGCCGGTGAGGATCGCCGGCCAGGCCAGCCGCAGCTCGACCCGGGTGAGCACGCCGAAGCGGCTCATCCCGATGCCGCGCGCGGCATCGGTGATCGCCGGGTCGACGCCGTCGAGCCCGACGATGGTGTTCCGGACGATCGGGAGGAGGCCGTAGAGCACCAGCGCGATCACGGCCGTCGTCGGACCGAGCCCCGAGATCGGGATCAGCAGGCCCAGGAGGGCGAACGACGGGACCGTCAGGATCGTGCTCGCCAGCGCCGTGGCCACCGCCGAACCGATCGGGCTGCGGTAGACCGCCACCCCGATCAGCACGCCGAGGACCGCCGCGAGGATCGTGCACTGCACCACCATGCTGGTGTGCAGGTAAGCCTCCAGCCAGAGCTTGCTCGCCCGGTCGGAGATGTAGTCGAAGAGGTTCATCCGTGTCCGCTCTCCCGCCTTTGCGCAGGCCTTCACCCGATCGGGCTAGTTCCTGACCGACGGCTCAGTACCCAGCGCGACGCCGGACCAAACCCCCGTTTCGGCCTACCGGTTCCGCCAACCTTGGCCTTTCCGGGCGTGATCGGCAAGAAATGACCTGAACCACGGCGTGGCGCGGTCCGTGAACTCGGTGTGTGCTCACTTCCCGGGATCACACGCTCACGCCGGAGCGGGTCCCTTAGGCTGCTCCTCATGAGCGTTCCGGCACGGCGTCCTGCCGTGCTGGGTGCTACCCGGGGTGTGTCGCTCGCCGTGTGCGCCTCGGCGCTTTCCGTGACCGCGCACCGGATGGCCGACGGCGGCCTGCCCGACCCGGCGATGACCGTGCTGCTCGCCGGTCTCTTCGGCTGGACCGCGACCGCGCTGGCCCGCAAGGCGCGCGGGACGGTCGCCACGATCTCCCTGCTCGGTGCCGCCCAGCTCGTGATGCACCTGCTGCTCACCACGCTCGCCGACCACCACGACATGGCCGCCATGTCCGGCGGCGGCGGGCTCGGCACCGGCCTCGGCATGGTGACCGCGCACGCCGTCGCGACCTTGCTGGCCGCGCTCCTGCTCGCCCGCGCGGACGCGATGCTCCTCGCGGTGCTCGCCGTGCTGCGCGCGATCCTGCCGCGGTTGCTCGCCGCACTGCCGGTGCCGGCGGCTCCCGCGCTCGTCCCGGTGCGCGTGGCCGCGCCGGGTCACCTGGTCGGCGTCGACCTGCGCCGGATCCGCGGGCGGCGCGGCCCGCCCGTTCACTCCTGAATCCCAGCTCATCCCCCACACCGGCCCGGTCCCCGAACCGAGCCGTCCCTTTCTTGAGTTCATCAGGAGTGAACCCATGTCCCAGCACGTCTTCAAGCGCGCCGGTTTCCTCGCCGCCACCGTCGGTGCCGCCGGTCTCCTCGGTGCGGGCATCGCCTCCGCGCACGTCACCGCCAACGTCTACGGCCCGCAGCCGACGAAGGGTGGCTACGCCGCGATCGTGTTCCGCGTGCCCAGCGAAGAGCCGACCACCACGACCACCAAGGTCGCCGTCGACTTCAAGGCCGACTACGGCATCGGCTCGGTGCGGACCAAGCCGCTGCCCGGCTGGACCGCCGAGGTGACGAAGTCGAAGCTGCCGACCCCCATCACCAAGGACAACGGCACGCAGATCACCGAAGCCGTCACCGCGGTGACGTGGACCGCGCAGCCGGGCAACGAGCTGAAGGCCACCGACTACCAGGAGTTCTCGGTCAGCTTCGGCCCGCTGCCGACGAACGTCGACCAGGTGGAGTTCCCGGCGCACCAGACCTACAGCGACGGCAAGGTCGTCGACTGGAACCAGCCGACGCCGGCGGGCGGCGAGGAGCCGGAGCACCCGGCGCCGGTCGTCAAGCTGGCCGCGAAGGCCGCGGAAGGCGACGAGCACGCCGGGATGGACGCCAACACGGCGTCGACCACCGGCGAGCACACCGAAGCCGCGGCGGCTTCCGACAGCACGGCCCGCTGGCTCGGCGGAGCGGGCCTGCTCCTCGGCGCCGTCGGCCTCGGCGTCGGAGCCGGCGCCACCATCCGGGCCCGCAAGGCCACGGCGAAGCCGGGAGGCAACAGCTAAATGCGGAAGGCGCTCGTCGCGCTGGCGTTGACGGTGGTGGCCGTGCTCGGCACGGCCACCCCGGCGCTGGCGCACAACGTGCTGATCTCTTCGGACCCGGCGAACGGCTCGTCCGTCACCGCCGGCCCGCAGAAGGTCAGCCTGACGTTCGACCAGTACGTGCAGGGCGCGGACGTCAACCAGATCGCGGTGACCGGACCCGGCGGCGGCCAGTGGGCCGAGGGACCGATCAGCGTGGTGAACAACGTCATCAGCGCGCCCCTGCGGCCGCTCGGCCCGGCCGGGAAGTACACCATCGGCTACCGGGTGCTGTCCGCGGACGGCCACCCGGTGACCGGTGAGCTCTCGTTCACCCTCACCGCGGCGGGCACCGGCACACCGGCGACCGTCGACGCGGCGAAGTCGCCGGGCAGCTCGTCGTCCGCGGCTCCGCAGTCCGGCTCGACCGGGGTGCCGATCTGGGTCTGGATCGCCGGCGCGGTCGTGCTGCTGGCGATCGGGCTGACCGTGGCCCTGCGATCGGGCCGGCCCGTGGAAGAGAAGAAGTAGCAGCGATGACCCAGGCCGAGACCACCAAGAAACCCCGCTATTCGACGCTGCTGTGCGTCGTGACGGCGGGTCTGCTCGGCGCCCTGATCGGCGTCGCGCTGATGGCCACCACCCCGGTCCCCGGCGTGGTGCAGCCCAGCGCGGTGGTCTCGGCCGGCATCCCGGTCGTGCGGGTCCTGCTCGACCTCGCCGCGGTCACGACCATCGGCCTGGCGCTGCTGTCGGTGCTCGTCGGCTACGACCGGCCGAAGCTGACCGAGCCGATCATGCGGCTGGCCCGCCCGGCCGGGGTCGCGGCCGCGCTCGTCTGGGCCACGACCGCCGTCGTCGCGCTGATCCTGCAGACCGCGGAGTACAAGCCCGGCTCCTCGACGCTCTCCGCAGGGGACATCGGCGGCTACATCGCCAACGTCGGCGCCGGGAAGGCGCTCGTCATCGTCGCCGTGCTCGCGCTCGGCCACGCCGGGATCGGCGCGCTGGCCCTGCGCTTCGGCGAGAAGGTGCCCGCCGAGGTCCGCGTCGGGCTCGGCCTGTTCGCGCTGCTGCCGCTGCCGGTCACCGGGCACGCGTCGAACTGGAACTACCACGACTACACGATGATCTCGATGGAGCTGCACGTCATGAGCGCCGTCGCCTGGACCGGCGGCCTCGGCGCGATGACCGTGCTCCTCGTCGCGAACCGGACGCTGCTCGCGCACGCGATGCCCCGGTTCTCGAAGCTCGCGACGCTCTGCCTGATCCTCTCCGCGGCGACCGGGCTGTTCAACGGCCTGGTCGAGATCTCGCTCAACCCGACCATCGGCTTCTGGGCGGCGATCTTCACGACGCCGTACGGGCAGCTCTTCGTCCTGAAGTTCCTGTGCACCGGCGTCATCGCGCTGCTCGGGGCGTACACCCGCTGGCGGCTCATGCCGCAGATCGTCCGGCACAACCGCACGGCCCTCGCCGGGTGGGCGACGCTCGAGCTGACCGTCATGGGACTGGCGTTCGGCTTCGCGGTGGTGCTGACGCGGGCGCCGGTCGTCGCGTCCTGAAAGCCTTTCCCCGCAGGTAGAGCCGGTCTGAAGTCACGCCGAGTAGCTGCAACTTGCGCATTGGGATGAGAGGTAGACCATTGGGGGCGACCTGTCGGGCCGAACTTTCTACCCAGAGAAGAGCGCATTTCACAAGCGACGAACGGTCATCTGCCGTCGTCGAATGCACGTGCAGATTGTGGCGCCGATCACACGAAGTGACAGATATCGATCAACGGTAACGCGTCCACCGGGAGTCCGTCCGGGCGTTCCGGAGATCGTCCAAACGGCGGTAGAGCTCGGGGCGCACCTGCGGCCGGCTGCGCAGGATCGGCAGCACGCTCGTCGTCAGCTTCAGCTCGCGGATCGCCCTGAGCACGGCGAACCCGGGCCACGACGTCACGTCGAAGCCGTACGCCGCGGCGAACGTCCGGTAGCGCACCGGCGGGTCACCGAACCGCTCGCGGCCGACGGCCAGCGGCGTCAGGTCCCATTCCGGCGGGCCGACGCACGACGAGTCGAAGTCGCAGAGCACCGGACCGTCCGGACCGGGGATGACGTTGCCCGGGTACGCGTCGCCGTGGACCAGGCCCCTGGGCAGCGGAAACTCCAGCTCGGCCAGCGCGGCCTCGAGCTCGGCGCAGCGGTCGAGGAGGAACGCGCGGTCGCCGTCGGTGAGCTCTTCGGCGTCGGACACCCGAGCCCGCACCGCGGCGAACGGCGCCCACTCGGCGAGGCCGTCGGGCGCGGGCAGCGCGTGCACCTGGCGCAGCAGGCGGGCCAGGTCGGTGGACGTCGCCGCCCGGCCGATGCTCGGCACCTGGTGCCACACGGTCACCAGGTGCCCGCCGACCGGCAGCGGCTGCTCCACGGTGTCGAGCAGCCGGATCGCGGGGACGTCGTGGCGTTCGAAGTGCCGGGCCACGCGGACCACGGTTTCGACGCGGTGCCGGAGCCGGGTGGACCCGACGATCCGGATCACTAAAGGCGCGGTGACCAGCGCGTACACCGCGTTGTTGGTGAACCGCAGGAGCCGTGCGCCCGCCGGGTCGAAACCCAGCAGGGCGCACGTCTCGGCCAGTACGCCACGCAGCTTGCCGGAGGTGAACCGGCCGTCCAAGACGCCGGCGCCTTCGGCGTTATGCGGCGTAGAAAGCGTTGAGGCGGTCGGCGAGGTCACGGGCGTCGGCGTTGTTGCGGCGGCGTTCGGCCTCGTCCTGCAGGGGCCGCATGCGGTCCTTGACCCGCTCGGACTTGATGCCCTCGGCGCAGTCGATGGCCTTGCCGCCGACCTTGGCGCCGTGGTCGAGGTCGCCGTCCAGCAGGTGGTTGGTGGCCAGCGCGCTCAGCATGAACGTCTTGGAGCGGGCCATCTCGTCGTCGTAGGACTCGACGGCCCTGGTCAGCGCCGGGATCGCGTACTTCGTGTGCTCGGTGTTCTTCTGCGCGAGGACCGTGTGGACGGTGCCGACCATCGCGTAGACGTCCGTCTCGGTGAAGAACTTCACCCACGACTCGGCTTCGGCCAGGTTGGCGCGCTCGAACTCGTCCTTGCTCCGGCCGAGCAGCTTCACCGCCTGCTCTTCGTTGCCCATCATCGCGTAGGCCCAGGCCTCGTTCGCGCAGAGCACGGAGACCGCCAGCTCGGAACCGGATTCCTGAGCGGCGATCTGGCCCAGCTGGAACAGCTTCAGCGCGTCGTTCGGGGCGTCCTGGTGCAGGTAGACGCGGCCCATGCGGTAGAGCACGTTGGCGACCAGCGGGTGGTTTTCGCCCTGCTTGGCCAGGTCCAGCGCGTTCGCGAAGTGGCCGCGGGCGGAGTCCATCAGCCCGGTGTCGAACGACGTCCAGCCGGCCAGCGAGTGGAGGTCGGCGAGCGCCACGTACAGGCGGTTCTTGACCACGTCGGCGCCGTGCGCCTCGAGCATCTGCTGTCCCCAGGACAGCTGCGCGACGACGGCGTCGCGGCAGAACCCGCCGCCGTACTGGTAGTCGAGGGCCCGCAGGGCGCGCGTCGCGGCCTCCACCTGGCGCACGTCGGTCATGCCGATGCGCCCGGGCGCCGGCGTCCGCGCCGGTCCCGCCGACCACGTGCCCGATTCCGGACCGAACACCGCCGCACCCATCGTGACCTGGGCGGCGTGCGCGAGGAACCTCCGTCGCTTCACGGACTCGTCCTCCTCAGCCTGCTGGCCGTCGGCGGAGCCGACGACGCGTATCGCCGTGGCCTCGTCGTAGGCGAGGCCCATGTATCCACGGGGGACACCCAGGCCGTCGGCGATCCGCGTGAGGACGTCGTAGGCCATGACCTGGCGACCCTTGAGGATCTCCGACACCTCGGACTGGGACTGGCCGGTCATCGCGGCGATCTGGCGCTGCGAGACACCGTGCTTGCGAAGGAGCCGGTAGACGGCGCTGATCTCGCGGCTGGCGAGAGCAGCTCTCATCTCGGGCTGCTCCCACGCGTCAGCGGGAACTGCGTGGCTCTGCCGGGCGTCGGCACTGCCACCGTTACTGGCGTCCATCGCGCCCCCTCCACTGTCCGGTCGGGCGTCTGTGAAACAGCGTAAGCAAACCTGAGGAACTGTGTGAACTGGCGGACTGGCGCCCTGATCGGTCCGGGCGAAGTCCGTTGACCGCTTACCGTGGAACCGAGTCCGGTCACCGCTATGACGCCATTTCGACCTTCTATCGCACCCGGTTTCACCTCACTGTAGTTGTCAGATCTCCGTCACCGCCCGGACACCGGCAGCGATCACGGAGAGCTACGAAAACCGCAGTGGTCATGACAAAGCGATGTTGCAGAAGGCATCTTCGGAGCCCAACGGACCCGGAGACGGCAACGACAGAGCGGAGAAGGGCGTGGAGTTCGTGGACTCGTTCGCAGTGGGACATGCCGGCACGGCGACCCGCGCCGTGCGGCCGGTGGTCTCTCCCATCTCCGCCGTCCGCCCGGTCACCCCCGCCGCCGCGGTGGACCCCCGTACCGCGAACGTCCGGCACTACGAAGGCGGGCAGCTGGTGTGGCGCGTGCAGTGCGGCGACCTCATCAGCCGCGAGCGCGCGGTGACGGTGTTCGTCGAGGACAACCAGGTGGTACTGGTCTCGCCCCCCGGCGAGACCGCGCGGTTGACGTCCGGCCAGCTCGGACAGCTGCGCGCCGCGCTCAACGAAGCCGCCAAGATGGCGGAAAGGTAACGGTGAGCTGATCATGGATCAGGTACTCGGGCAGGTCCTCCGCAATGCGGTCTGGGAGCGCCTCGACATGCTGACCGACCTGGCGAACCGCGCCGACGCACAGTCGCTCGTCTCGGTCGCACGCTCCGAACTCCCCCGCTTGACGGAGGCGTGGCGCGCGATGCTGAAGATGCACGAGCCCGACGAGCGCGGCGACTGCCCCACCTGCTCGACCCGGTGGCACCGCTGCAAGGCGCCGTGCTCGGTCTGGCAGGTCGCGCACGAACACCTGGTGGCAGGCGGATTGGCGCCGCAGCAGTCCTCGTCGGACAGCCGGCTGCAGGGCCGCCGCCAGAGCCCCGTCCCGGCGCAGGGCCGACCGGCCCCCGCGCCCACCGCGGCCGAGACCACCGGGCGCCACGCGCTGGTGAACCCGCGCCGAGCGGTCACGGCCTGACGGACCCCCGGGCCGTCGCCACCTCCCGCGGTGGCGACCCGGAACCCCCTGACAGGCGAGCGCGGCCGACCGATCGCCCCATCGGACCCGCGTCAGCTCTCGCCCCGGCCGGGGACTGTTTCGCCCGCACCCCCGAGCAGCGCGAACCAGTCCTCGGCCGCCCCACCCGGTCCCCACCGCGATTAATCGAAAAAAATACGCGTTAGGCCTAGCCCAGGCGGTAATCCCCCGCTAGATTGATCATCGAAGAGGCCTGGACCACTGGTTCACCTCGACGTGACCCGCCTGTGAGCGGCCCCTGAATTCCGCGGGCCGGTGCCGTTGCACTCCCCTCCCCCGACCGGCACCGGCCCGCGGTTCCAACCTCAGCGAACCGCCTTCACCCGCAACACGAGCACCGCGGCCAAGAGCGTCGCGACGGCCGAAGCGGCGAAGAGTCCCGAGTACCCACCCAGGTAGGCCAGCACCAGCGGCGTCAGCAGCGGAGCGACCACCTGCGGCAGCGAGTTCGCGATGTTGATGACACCCAGGTCCTTCGCCCGGTCCTGCGCGGTCGGGAGCACCTGCGTCAGCATCGCCAAGGCGACCGCCATGTACGCACCGAAACCGACGCCCAGCAGCGGGGACGCCGCGAGCGCGACCGGCCAGCTCTGCCAAACGACCAGCAGCAAAGCGGCCAACGCCATCACACCGGACGCCGCAAGGACGTATGGCTTACGCCGTCCGGACTTGTCGGAGAAGTGGCCGGCGAGCACGGCACCGATGACGAGCGCTACGCCGTACAGCCCCATCATGATGAGCAGGCCCGTGTCGGGGTCTTCGTAGTGCACCGCGTCCTTGAGGAAGAACAGCAGGTAGAGCGTCCCGAACGCGTTGCCGAGGTTGATCATGAAGTGGCACGACCAGGCCCACGCGAAGTCCGGGTGCCGCCGCGGCGAGACCCACAGGTTGCGGAGGACCTCGCCGGCCTGCGACGACGGGCGGTACTCGACCGGCAGGCGCGCATCCGGCGTCCGCAGCACGAAGAACGCGGCGCCCACGACGACGATCACCGCGCAGACCGCGTACGCCAGCGGGATCCCGGCGATGCCGAGCATCACGACGACCACGACCGCGCCCAGCACCGTGCCGAGCATCTGCGCGATGCCGACGAGCCCGCCGACCTGCGCGCGCTGCCCGACCGGGACGCGGTCGGCGATGGCGGACATGAGCGTGGCGAGCATGCCGTTGAGGCCCGCTTGGACGAGGCACCAGCCGACGATCAGCAGCGCGACGTCCGGCGCGAACGCCAGCACCAGCAGCCCGACGGCCGCGACGACCGCGCCGATGACCGTCCACGGGTGGCGGCGGCCGAAGCGCGAGGTCGTCCGGTCGGACAGCAGCCCGACGGCCGGGTTGACGATCAGCGCCACGATCGCGCCGACGCCCATCACCAGCCCGAGCACGAACTCCTTGTTCACCTGGTCGAGCAGTTCGGCCTGCTGCGGCAGCAGCACCTGGATCGGCGCGTAGATCCCCAGCCAGAGCGCGATGTTCGCGAAGAACAGCAGGCTCATCCAGCCGGGCCGCACCCGCACGACGGGTTCGGCGAGGGCTTCCGGCAGACCGGTCGTCTCGGTGGTCTCACTGCTCATCCCGCACCAGCTTCCGGTACCAGTGGAACGAGTCCTTCGGCGTGCGCCGCAGGGTTTCGTAGTCGACGTGCACCAGACCGAAGCGTGGCGCGTAGCCCTTGGACCACTCGAAATTGTCCATCAGGGACCAGCAGAAGTAACCCCGGACGTCGACACCGGCGTCCATCGCCTCGCGCAAGGCGACGAGGTGGCTGCGCAGGAAGTCGATGCGCTCGGGATCGTGCACGCCACCGTCCTCGGCGACGACGTCGGCGAAGCTGCAGCCGTTCTCGGTGATCTGGATGGGCGGCAGCTTGTCGCGGTAGCGGCGGTGGAAGTCGAGCAGCAGCTCGCGCAGGGCGTGCGGGACGATCGGCGAGTCGTTGGTCGTCATCGGATAGCCCTCGATCGGGCGAAGGTCGAAGGGCAGCGGGTTGCCCGGACTGGGCTTCGCGACCCCCTGCGGCTCGTAGTAGTTGACGCCGTAGAAGTCGAGCGGCTGCGCGATGGTGGGCAGGTCGTCGGCGAACCCGGCGGGGAGGTGTTCGTGGAGCTGTTCGGGATAGGTGCCGAGCAGCACCGGGTCGGCGTAGAGCCGGTTGAGCAGCGCGTCGAGCCACTCCGCGGCTGCTTCGTCTTCCGCGGAGTCGTCGGTGGGCCAGATCGGCGAGTGGTTGTTGGCGGTGCCGATGTTCGTGGCGCCGGCCGCGCGGAGGGCCTGGACGGCGAGTCCGTGGGCGAGGTTCTGGTGGTGCGCGGTCGGGATGGCGTCGAGCAGAAGCGTCTGGCCGGGCGCGTACTCGCCGATGGCGTAGCCGAAGATCGACATAACCATGGGCTCGTTGAGCGGAATCCACAGTTTCACCCGATCGGCGAAGCGCTCTCCGAGGATGTGAGCGTATTCGGCGAAGCGCTCAGCGGTCGTGCGGGAGAGCCAGCCGCCGTCGTCTTCGATCGCCTGCGGGGTGTCCCAGTGGTAGAGCGTGACAGCGGGGGCGATCCCGGCTTCGCAGACGGCGTCGATGAGCTTGTCGTAGAAGCCGAGTCCCTCGGAGTTGGGCGCGCCCTTGCCGTCGGGCTGGATGCGGGGCCAGGCGATGGACATGCGGTAGGCGCCGACACCGAGCTCCGCCATCAGGGCGATGTCTTCGGGGTAGCGGTGGTAGTGGTCGGCCGCTACGTTTGCTTGTTCACCGCGGGCGATCTTGCCCTCGGTCGCGGTGAACGTGTCCCAGATGGACGGTCCGCGCCCACCTTCGCTGGTGGCGCCCTCGATCTGGAACGCCGAAGTCGAGACACCCCAGAGGAAGCCGGGCGGGAAGATCGGGTTCTGCACCGGTGCTGACCCCTTCGTCAGGCCACCCGTACGGGTGAACATGAAAAGTTCTCATATACTAGGTCTTCACTCGTCCGTGGGGAAGCCCGTCGGCACGATAAAGTCCCAGATCAGACGAGGAGGAGCGCCGTGTCCGACATCCAGGCCGCGAAGGTGCCGGCAGAAGCCACCCCCTTGCGCCGTCAGCCGGTCCAGCAGCGAAGCGCGAAGCGAGTCGAGCAGATGCTCGACGCGAGCGCGGCGCTGATCGACGAGCTTGGCTACGACGCACTCACGACGACCCTGATCGCCAAACGAGCGGGTGTGGCGGTGGGTTCGCTGTACCAGTTCTTCCCGGACAAGCGCGCGGTCGTGCAAGCGCTTACCGCCCGCAACCTGGAGAGGTTCGTCGGCGCGGTGAACGAGCGCCTGAAGCAGCTCGGTCCCGAGCACTGGTGGGACGTCGTCGATTCGATCCTCGACATCTACCTCGAGATGCACAGGTCGGTCCCGGGCTTCTCGAAGGTCCACTTCGGCGACATCATCGACCGCCAGCTGCTGGACGAGACCCGCGACAACAACGCCGTGATCGTGGATTCCCTGACGGACCTGGTGTCCACGCAGGTGGACCGGCCGGTGGAGGACCTGCGGTTCGCGATCGGCATCGCCAACGAGGTGGCGGACGCGCTGCTGAAGCTGGCGTTCCGCAAGGAGCCGAGCGGGGATGAGAAGATCGTCGCCGAGGCGAAGTACGTGGTGAAGGGGTATCTGGCGGCCCGGTTCGGGGAGCGGTCCTAGCTGTCCACAGAAGTTGTCCACAGGCATCCACAGCTGTGGACAACCCAGCGGCTTGGGCCGGTTCTGTCGGGGTGCGCCGATAGACTGGAAGCGGGGGTTCCCCCAGGGAAGGGCGGGGTGCGGCCGGGCGGTGATGAGCTGCGGCTGGACCACCTGATCGCTGCGGGGTTCGCCCGTCCGGGGATGGGACAAGACGGAGATCGCTGCCGGTCCGCGCCGCGATATCGGCGTTCTGGCGCACGGACGTAGTACCCAGCCCAGCGGTGGCGTTCGGTTGGGCGAGCCTAGGTCTGCGCCGGACGACTTCAGACGCGCGGGGCGAGGCGCCGGCAGCAGCGCCGGACGGGCTTCGGTTGTAGAGCCAAGCCGTGGGCTGGCTAACTTGCGCGGACGCGATCAGGTGCGCGGAGCCAGGTCGGCGGTGGCTGCGCCAGGGCGCGAATCAGGCCAGCCGGTTTGTGCGCCGGGCGCGCGTTCGGCTGCGCGGAGCCGAGCCGCGCCGCCGTGGCTGCGCGAGGTCAGGCCGCCGCCGGAATCGGGCGCTCAGCCGAAGTTCTGGTGCTCGCCTCGGTACGTCGGGACCGTGCGCTCCACTCGGTCGCCCATCACCAGGTGGTAGTGCGTGAAGCGCTCCGCCAGCTCACCCGCCTTCGCGTGCCGAAGCCACACCCGGTCGCCCAGGTTCAGGGTGCGGACTGCTCGGCCGGTTACCGGGGTCTGGACCTCGCCCGCTCCCTCGAAGCCGAGGAACTTCAGGCCCGTCGGGAGATACGGCGTCGGCTGGCGGGACGGACCTGTGGGCCCCGAAGCGATATAGCCGCCGGAGTACAGCGTGGCGATCTTGCGGGTTGGGCGGCGGACCACCGGCAACGCGAACAGCGCCGCCGGGCGGGGCTTGAAGCGGGTGTACCCGTCGAACAGTGTCGGGCCGATCAAGCCCGAGCCTGCCGCGATCTCCGTGACCACCGCGTCCGCGCCCGTGGACTCGATGCTTCCCGTGCCGCCGCCGTTCACGAACTCCAGGTCCGCCACTTCGCTCACCGCGCGGACCGCCTCGCCGCGGCGGCGATTCAACTCCGCCGCCGAACGGCGTTGCATCCAGCCGATCACCGCCTGGTTCAGCCTGCGGCCGGCCGCGTCGCCGAGTCCGGCGATCTGGCCCTCGTACGCCATCACGCCCACCAGGCGGAAGCCCGGCCGTGCGACGACCTGGCGGGCGAACGTCAATGCCTGCTTCGGCGTGAAAATCGGGGAACGCCTGGTGCCCACGTGGACTCCCGGCAGCGGGCGCCACGACGCGTCCAGCTCCAGGCACACCCGGATCTCCGGGTGGCCGTGGCCGAGAGCCGCGTCCACCAAATCGAGGTGCGAAGGCGAGTCGACCATGATCGTGACCGCCGCGCGGGCCTGGTCGGACGCCGCCAGGCGGCGGAGGGCTTCGTGGTCGGCCGTCGGGTAGGCGACGACGACGTCGTCCGTCGTGCCCTGCTCGACATGCCAGATCGCTTCCGACAGCGAGTAGCACATCAGGCCCTCGAAGCCCGGCATGGCGAGCACGCGCTCCAGCAACGCGCGGCAGCGGACCGACTTGCTGACGACGCGGATCGGCTTGCCCGCCGCGCGGCGGTGGAGGTCGCCGGCGTTCGCGTCGAAGGCCGCCAAGTCGACCACGGCCAAGGGTGGATCGAGGTCCTTGGTCGCCAAGTCGTACACCGTCGCACTGGTCACGAGGTCTAAAGTACGACACGAAGGCTTGAAACGCGAATACTGTTCACATACTGTTTCGGGCACTCGACGGATGAAGGGTGCGCGCGCATGACCCGGTGGACCAACTGGGCGGGCACGGCCTCCGCCTCGCCACAACACGTTCACCAGCCGCGCAGCGCGGCCGAGATCGCGGCGGCCGTCGAAGGCGTCGCCGCGGCCGGCCGGACCGTGCGCCCCTGGGGCAGCGGGCATTCGTTCACCGCGATCGCCGTCGCCGACTCCGACGCCCTCGACCTGCGCCACTGGACCGGCATCGAGCGCGTCGACCTCGAAACCGGCCAGGTCACCGTCCGCTCGGGCACCACGATCAAGCAGCTCAACGCCGACCTCGACGCGCTCGGGCTGGCCATGACCAACCTCGGTGACATCGACGCACAGACCATCGCCGGCGCGATTTCGACCGGCACCCACGGCACTGGCGCACGCCTCGGTGGCATCGCCACTCAGATCGCCGCGCTCGAGCTGGTCCAGGCGGACGGCTCGGTCGTCACCTGTTCGGCGGACGAAAAACCCGACCTCTTCGCCGCGGCCCGCGTCGGCCTCGGCGCGATCGGCGTCATCACCACCGTGACGCTCAAGTGCGAGCCGTCGTTCGTGCTGCGCGCGCAGGAACGGCCGGAGCCGCTGGAGCAGGTCCTCGAAGGCTTCCACGACTTCGCCGACCAGAACGAGCACTTCGAGTTCTACTGGTTCCCCTACGGCAAGAACGCGCTGGTCAAGCGCAACAACCGGTGCGAGACCGCCGAGCCGCTGAGCAAGGTCCGCGAGTTCGTCGACTACCAGATCATGGAGAACGTCGCGTTCGGCGGACTCTGCCGGACGGGCCGGCTGATGCCGCGGCTCGTGCGCCCGCTGAACAGCTTCGCGTCGAACATGCTCTCGGCGCGCGAGTACAGCGACCTCTCCCACCGAGTCTTCGTCACCGCGCGCAACGTCCGGTTCACCGAAACGGAATACGCTGTTCCACGTGAATCAGTGCTGGACGTGCTCGCCGAACTACGGGCAGTAGTGCCGACGCTGAAGGATCCGGTGATGTTCCCGGTCGAGGTGCGCGTCGCCGCGGCCGACGACATCTGGTTGTCGACAGCGCAGGGCCGCGACTCCGCCTACATCGCCATCCACCAGTTCACCGGCATGCCCTACCGCGAGTACTTCAGCGCGTTCGAGAAGATCGCCGGCGCGGTCGGCGGCCGCCCGCACTGGGGCAAGATGCACGACCTCGACGCCGGCGTCCTCCGCTCCCGCTACCCGCACTTCGACGACTTCCTGCGCGTGCGCAAGGAAACCGATCCGAACGGCGTCTTCACGAACACCTACCTGGACCGGGTGCTCGGACCGGCCTAGAAGAGCGCGGACACCGATTCGCCGTTGTGGATCCGGCGGATCGCCTCGGCCAGCGCCGGCGCGATCGACAGGATCTTCAGCTTCTCCGTGCGCTCCTCTTCGGGCACCGGGACCGTGTTGGTGCAGACGATCTCCAGCACCTCCGGCCGGCTGCCGATGCGCTCGATGGCCTTCGCCGCGAACAGCCCGTGCGTGCAGGCGACCCGGATCGACCGGGGTTCCAGCTCGGCGAGCTTGTCGAGCAGCTCGAGCACCGTGCTGCCCTTGGCGATCTCGTCGTCGAGGACGATGACGTCGCGGCCGGTGACCTCACCGATCACCGACGAGATCTGGACGCGGTCGTCCGGGAAGCGCTCCTTCGCGCCGGCGGCGACCTGGACGCCGAGGAGCCGCGCGAAGTGCGACGCCTCCTTCGCGTTGCCCAGGTCGGGCGAGACGACGGTGGTGCGGGAGAGGTCGTACTGGCGGAAGTGCTTGGCCAGCTCCTGCAGCGCGTGCAGGTGGTCGACCGGGACGCTGAAGAAGCCGTGGACCTGCGGCGAGTGCAGGGTCATCGCGAGCACGCGGTTCGCGCCGGCCGTGGTCAGCAGGTCGGCGACCAGGCGGCCGCCGAGGGAGATGCGCGGCGCGTCCTTCTTGTCCGAGCGCGCGTACGAGTAATGCGGCATCACGGCGGTGATCCGCGACGCCGACGCCCCGCGCGCCGCGTCGAGCATCAGGAGCAGCTCGACGAGGTGCTCCTGCACCGGCTTCACGAGCGGCTGGATGATGAAGACGTCCCGTTCGCGGCAGTTCGCCTGCAGCTGCACCTCGAGGCAGTCGTTCGCGAACCGCCGGATCTCGGCCGGCTGCAGCGGCACGCCCAGGTGCTTGCAGATCTCTTCGGCCAGTTCGGGGTGCGCACTGCCGCTGAAGACGGCGATTTCTCTCGACGCCTGGTTGATCACAGCGCTGCGATCGCCTCTCCGATGGTGTCCTCGCCCGAGATCAGCGTCAGGGTGCGGTGCACCGAAGCGGGCGCCTCGAGCAGGCCGGCGAGCACCGCGGCGACGTCGTCGCGCGGGATGGAGCCATAGCCGGTCTCCTCGGCCAGCAGGACCAGGCCGGTGCCGGGATCGTTGGTCAGCGAACCCGGCCGGAGGATCGTCCAGTCGAGGTCGCGTGCCTTGAGGTCGTCCTCCGCCGCGCGCTTGGCGCGCAGGTAGTGCCGGAACTCCTCGGTGACGTCGGGGTTCTCCGGGTTGTCGGCCCCGATCGAGCCGACCTGGATGTGCCGCCGGACCCCGGCTCGCTCGGCCGCCTCGGCGAACAGCGCCGCGGCACCTCGGTCCACAGTGTCCTTGCGGGCGGTGCCGCTGCCCGGACCGGCGCCGGCCGCGAAGATCGCGGCGTCGGCACCCCTCAGGACCTCGGCGACCGCGTCCACATCGGATTTCTCCAGGTCGAGCACGACGCCCTGGGCGCCGGCGGCCTCGAGATCCGCCTCGTGGGCGGGATTCCGGATGATCCCGACCCCTTCGTCACCGCGCGCGGCGAGCAGCCGCTCCAGCCGCAGCGCGATCTGACCGTGTCCACCAGCAATGACGACTCGCATGGAGCCGACCCTAGTGCGAAGCGGGCGCCTCGGCTGTGCGCAGGAGGTGGTCGTAGACCAGTTCGTTGACCAGGCGGGAGACCGGGTCCTCGGCCAGCACGACGCGCTCGGTGCGGCCCTCGAGGTCGAGGTCGACGACCGCGTTCGGGTCGGCCGTCACGACGGCGAGGCCGTACGCGCGGGCCCTCGGCAGGCAGTTGCCGACGTAGTCCTCGGTCAGCGTGACCGGCGACGGCAGCACCAACGCGGCCTCGCCGTAGCGGGCGAACGGAACCGCGGAGGCCATCGCGGTGCGCCAGTGGCGCGCGACGGCCAGGACGCCGACGATCTCGGCGGCCGGGGCGGGGGCGGTTCCGGCCAGCTCCGGCCAGGTCCAGGTGTCGACGGTGGCGCGGTCGGCCACCGGGCCGGCACCCATCGCGATGCGTTCGGCGTGCACATCGGTGCGAAGCTTGGCGACCACGCAGACCTTGCGGCCGAGGATCGTGGTCTCGGGGAGGACGATGCCGTTCCAGCCCAGCTGGGCCGCGGCGGTGCGGGCGAGTTCGTCGACGCTCGCGGGGAGCTCGATCGGCGGCACCACCCGGCTCGGCATCGACCGGCTGCGCTTCGCGCCACCGGCGACCGTCGAGCGATCGGTGTTCTGAGGTGTAGCCGCCACGAGTCCGCCTCCTTCTAACCTGCACCGCTGTGTGCCGGTGAAAACCGGCACCCAATCTGTCTAACAGCGCGGCGGCGCGGCGTCGCCGGGTAGTGCGAGTGGCTGCGATCGGCGGCGGCCAGCGGTCGATGACCGGTCGGTAGGCGGTCATCCGACTTCGGTCGAACGGTGCGGCCAACCGAGTGATCGCGGGGTGAGTGGCACTACCGTCCGCCCGCGACCGACTACCGGGGGCAGGGTTCGGCCCCGGCGCCCGACTAGCCCGTTCGGCGCAACCCGGGGAAAATCCACAGTGGACCCAGGGCGCTGAGCTGCGGATGTCCGCCGTCACCCACACGGCGGTGACTTACGCCGCAGCGGCGTCGCGCGCCCGGGGACTAAAGTTACCCGCCAGTTACTTAGTCGCCGCCGTGGAGGACCGATGCGCTCGCCGAAGGACTTCTTCGCCACGCTCGCCCTGGGAGCGCCCGCCCCCGTGCGGGAGATCCCGGTGACGCCGTCCCGGATGATCCACTTCTTCGACCCCGGCAACGAGAAGATGGCGGCGAAGGTGCCGGCCATCGCGCAGAAGGTGGACGTCCTGCTCGGCAACCTCGAGGACGCCGTGCGCGCCGACCGCAAGGAGGCCGCGCGCGCCGGGCTCGTCGCGATCGCCAAGGCGAACGACTTCGGGAAGACGCAGCTGTGGACGCGGGTCAACAGCCTGGATTCGCCGTGGGTGCTCGACGACCTGGTGACGCTCGTCACCGAGATCGGCGACAAGCTCGACGTGATCATGGTGCCGAAGGTCGAGGGCGCGCAGGACATCCACTACGTCGACCGGCTGCTGGCCCAGCTCGAAGCGCGCGCCGGCCTGACGAAGCCGTTGCTGGTGCACGCGATCCTCGAGACGGCCAGCGGGGTGGCCAACGTGGAGGAGATCGCCGGCGCGAGCCCGCGCATGCAGGGCATCTCGCTGGGTCCGGCCGACCTGGCCGCGAGCCGCCGCATGAAGACGACCCGCGTCGGCGGCGGGCACCCCGGCTACCTGGTGCGCACCGACCCGACGGGCGACGACCTGACCGAGGGCCGGACGACCTACCAGCAGGACCTCTGGCACTACACGGTCGCGCGGATGGTCGACGCCTGCGCGATGCACGGGATCCTGCCGTACTACGGGCCGTTCGGGGACATCCGCGACGTCGTCGCGTGCGAGGACCAGTTCCGCAACGCGTTCCTGCTCGGCTGCGTCGGCGCGTGGAGCCTGCACCCGGTGCAGATCGACATCGCGAAGAAGGTGTTCTCGCCTTCGCCGTCCGATGTGGCCTGGGCGCGGCGCGTCATCGCGGAAATGGGCGACGGCACCGGCGCCGTGATGATCGACGGGAAGATGCAGGACGACGCGTCGGTGAAGCAGTGCCGCGTGGTCGCCGAACTGGCCGACGCCCTCGCGGCGGACGACCCCGAACTCGCGGCCGCCTACGACGCCGCCACCAAGGAGGCCCTCGGATGACCGAGCTGAAGCCGAGACGTTCCGTTCTCTACATGCCCGGCGCCAACGAACGCGCGCTGGAGAAGGCCAAGACCATTCCGGCCGACGCGCTGATCCTCGACCTCGAGGACGCCGTCGCGCCGGACGCGAAGGAAGCCGCGCGCGAGCGGGTCTGCGCTGCGGTGGGCAACTACGGCTCACGGGAAGTCACCATCCGCGTCAACGGTCTCGACACCGAGTGGCACGACGCCGACCTGCGCGCGGCCGCGTCCGCCGGGCCCGCCGCGGTGGTCGTGCCGAAGGTGAACTCGGCGTCCGAAGTGCACAACATCGAGCGCGCGCTGGAGCTCGGCGGCGCGCCAGAGCACACGAAGATCTGGGCGATGGTCGAGACGCCGGTCGCGATGCTGCACGCGGAGGAGATCGCGGCGGCGTCCGAGCGGCTGACCGTGCTGGTGATGGGCACGAACGACCTGGCCAAGGAGCTGCACGCGGAGTTCGTCCCGGGTCGCGGGCCGCTGCTGGGCGGGCTGTCGCTGTGCCTGCTGGCCGCGCGCGCGACCGGCAAGGCGATCCTCGACGGCGTCTACAACGACGTGAAGGACCTTTCCGGGTTCGAAGAGGAGTGCAAGCAGGGCCGCCAGTACGGCTTCGACGGCAAGACGCTCATCCACCCCGGCCAGGTCGAGCCGTGCAACCGGATCTTCGCGCCGTCCGAGGAGGAGATCGACCGGTCGCGGCGGATCATCGAGGCCTTCGAGAAAGCCGGCAGCGGTGTCGTCACTGTGGACGGTCGGATGATCGAAAACCTGCACGTCGACAACGCGCGGCGGGTGCTGGCGCTGGCCGAGGCCGTCAAGAGCTGACGGCCCCGGCCCACGGGTCACTTCGGCAGGTCGTCCGTCCACTCGCCACTGACCGCGTACGTGTCGCCGTTCCCGTTCTTGACCGGTTTGCCATCCAGGCCGATGAACACCGACGAGCTGTCCACCTGGCCGGTCGCCGGGTCGACGACGAGGCGACCGCCGCCCGGTAGCCGCACGCTCTTGCCGTCGGGCAGCTCGGTCACACCCGGGTACCCGGCTATCGCGCGGAACGCCGCGGCCCGGACCGCCGGGGGCGACGGCACCGTGGAAACCAGGTCGACCAACCCCTCGAGCACCGCGAAGCCGAGCTGGTTCGCGGGCAAGCCGTGGCTCGTCAGCCCGCTCGTGAGCCAGGCTCGCAGGGCCGCCGGGTCCGGGGGCAGCGTCAAGATCGTGCTGAGGGTGACGTCGTCGTCGCCGTTGATCCGGATGGGCCGGGCGCGGGGCAGGAGCCTGAGTTCGCCGTTGTGGTTCTCATCGCGGTACCACTCCTGCCCGTCAGTGGTCGTCCAGTACTCCCACGTCTCCTTGCCCACCTTCGTGGTCGTGTGCCAGTACTTGCCGGTGCCGACCTGGGTGCGCTCGGCGACCGTGGCCGCCGCCAGCAGGACCGGCGGCCCCAGGTAGACCGGTGCCACCGCCTGGGGAGGCGGCGCCGGGGGCGGCGGGGTGCCGGGCAGGGTCGCCACGACGACCGCGACCGCCGCCGCCGCGGCGACGAGCCCGGTGCCGATCACCAGCGGGCGGACCCGCTCGCGGCGTCCGAGCATCCGGTTCTGCAGCCGGTGCCGGCTGCGGTCGACGACGTCCTGGGGCGGCTCGTCGGGCAGAAGGATCGTGCGCAGGGTCTCGAAGTCATTCATCGGTGGCCTCCGGGGCGAGAACGGGGGCGAGCTTCTTGCGGGCGCGCGTCAGCCGGGAGCCGACCGTGCCCGGGGAGATGCCGAGTGCCTCGGCGACTTGCGTGTACCCGAGGTCGGCCAGCGCCACCAGCAGCAGGACGTCGCGTTCGCCCGCGGTCAGCCGGGACAACGCTTTTCCCAGCTGTCCGCTCGTGACGACGCGGTTTTCGTGCCCCTCGGCCGGTCCGCGCACTTCGATCCGCGCGAGCGCGCGGTAGTGGCGGGCTTCTTTGCGGCGGTGTCTCGACACCAGGTTCGTCGCGATGCCGAACAGCCAGGCGCGCAGTTCGCCCCGGGCGGGGTCGAACGTCTTGCGGCGGTCGAACGCCACCAGGAACGTCTCGGCGGCGACGTCCTCCGCGGCCTGCCTGCCGAGCCGGCCGGCGATGTAGCGGTAGACCTCGGCGAAGTGGCGGTCGTGCACCTCGGTGAACTGCTCGACGCCGGTCGCCGGGGCTGCCTCTGTCATGGAAATCCTTCCCTTCGGCGACAGCTTCACCACCACTTCGCCGCGGGGCCGGACTTTCTTCCCTATCCGATCGGCCAGGGTCGCTGCGGCTCGCGAAGGCCTTCGTACGCCGCGGCCGCGCGCAGGACGCCGACGTCGTCGAAGCGGCGGCCCGTGAGCTGGAGGCCGATCGGGCGGCCGTCGTCCGTGTAGCCGCAGTTCAGCGAAACCGACGGCTGGCCGGACATGTTGTACGGCACCGTGAACGCGATGTGCTCGAACGGCCTCGCCGGGTCGTTCGTCGGCGACGCCCACTCCGCCGGCGGCGCCGCGACCGGGCACGTCGGGGACAGCACGATGTCGAACGCCGACGTCGCGCGCAGGGCCGCCACGCTGATGACGTCGATCTGGGCGAAGCCGCGGTAGACGTCCAGCCCGGACACTTCGGCGCCACCGGCGGCCCAGTCCGCGATGTACGGCAGGACCTTCGCGCGCCGCTCGGCCGGCAACCCCGCCATGTCCGACCAGGCGCGCGTGCGCCAGAAGACGTCCAGGCCGCTGAGCATCTCGCGCGTCAAGAACGGCCCGACCGGCTCGACGACCGCGCCCGCGGCCTCGAAGGCCCGGGCCGCGGCCGTGACCGCGTCGAGCGTCGCCGGGTCCACCGGGAGGCCCACGCCGGGGTCGAGGTGCAGGCCGACGCGCAGTCCCTGGAGCGAACCGTCGAGCGACGACCAGTCCAGGTCGTGGGGCGGCAGGCTCAGGTGGTCGCGCGCGTCGGGCGCGGACAGCACGCTCATCAGCAACGCGGTGTCGGCGACCGTGCGGGTCATCGGGCCGGCGACGCGGCCGAGGAACGGCGGGTCGACCGGCACGCGGCCGAAGCTCGGCTTCAGCCCGACCAGGCCGCACCAGCCCGCGGGCAGCCGGATCGAGCCGCCGATGTCGGTGCCGACGTGCAGCGGGCCGTACCCGGCGGCGCCCGCCGCGCCCGCACCCGCGCTCGACCCACCCGGCGAAGCCGACGGCTGCCACGGGTTCCGCGCCGTCTCGTGGAAGCTCGAGAGGCCGGACGTCAGCATCCCGTAGTCCGGCATGGTGGTCTTGGCCAGCAGGACGCCGCCGGACTCGCGGACGCGCGCGGCCGCCGGCGCGTCCTCGGCCGCCGGGACCAGCGCGGTGGCCGCCGTGCCCAGCGGTACCGGGGTGCCGCGGGTCGCGATGTTCTCCTTGAGCGTCAGCGGGACGCCATCGATCGGGCCCAGCGGTTCGTCCGACGCCCAGCGAGCTTCGGACGCCTTCGCGTCGTCGAGAGCAGCCGAAGGGTCGTACGCGTACAACGCGTGCAACTCAGGCTCTCGCGCCTCGATGCGCGCGACGACGGCTTCAGTGACCTCTACCGGCGAGAGCGTCTTCGCGCGGTACTGCGCGACGAGTTCGACAGCGGTCAGGTCGGGCAACTCGGGCATGAACGCTCCTCAGGAGGCGGGCGGTTCGAAGCGGCCATCGACAGCGGTCCAGCCGCCGTCGACCGCGAGCACGGAGCCGGTCACGAACGACGAAGCGTCCGAAGCGAGGTACACGACTGCGCCGGCGAGCTCGTCCGGACGCGCCCAGCGCCCCAAGGCGCCCTTCGTCGCGTACGCGTCGTACCACTCGGGGTTCGCCTTGATCTGCGCGGTCAACGGGGTCTCGACGACGCCGGGCGCGATCGCGTTGACCCGCACCCCGGCCGGGCCGAACTCCGCCGCGGCCGTCCGGAACAGCTGGACGAGCCCGGCTTTCGTCGCCGCGTACGGGCCCTGACCGGGCTCGACGGTCGTCCCGCGGATCGACGAGAAGCCGATGATGCTCCCCCGCCCCCGCGCGACCATGTCGGCGCCGAAGACGCGGACGACCTCGAACGCCACGCCGAGGTTCAGGGCGATGACGCGGTCGAACTCCTCCCGCGTGTAGTCCAGCAAACGTTTGCGGACGTTCATCGCGGCGGTCAGCACGACGACGTCCTGCGGGCCGAGGTCCGTCGCCGCGCGATCGACGGCGCCGGGTTCGAGCAGGTCGACCTCGTACGCCTCGCCGACGCCGGACTCGCGCGCGGCTTCGACGTCCCGGTCGGCGCAGACCACCGAAGCGCCGTGGGCGGCCAGCGCCCGCGCCACCTCGCGGCCGATCCCGCCCGCGCCGAGCACCACAGCTCGCCGTCCGTCCAGGCGGAACAGGTTTTCGTAGTTCACGGGCGCAGCACCGCCATCCTCGTCACGGTCAGCTCTTCGACGGCGAAGCGCGGCCCTTCGCGGCCGATGCCGGAGTCCTTCACACCGCCGTAGGGCATGGTGTCCGAGCGGAAGCCGGGCACCTCGTTGACGACGACGCCGCCGACCTCCAGTTCGTCCAGCGCGCGGAACGCCGTGTTCAGGGACTTGCTGTAGACGCTGGCGTGGAGGCCGTAGCGGGAGGCGTTGACCGCGGCGAAGGCTTCGTCCACATCGGACACCGTCCGGAGGCAGACGACCGGGCCGAAGATCTCTTCGTCCCAGGCCTCGACGCCGTCCGGGACGTCGAGCAGGACGGTCGGCCGCAGCACGGTGCCGTCGATGCCACCGCCGACCTGGCGGGCGCCGGACTGCTCGATCCACGCGGCGACGCGGGCGGTGGACGCGGGGTCGATCAGCGCGGACACCCGCGTCTTCTCGTCACGCGGATCGCCGAAGACGACCTCGTCGAGCCGGGCCAGCAGCCGTTCGGTGAACTCCTCGGCGACCGACGAAACGACCAGGACCCGCTGCACCGAGATGCACGCCTGGCCGGACGCGTAGAAACCGCCGCGCACCACGGCGTCCACCGCGGCCTCGAGGTCGGCGTCGCCGGCGACCACGAGAGCCGCGTTCGATCCCAGCTCCAGCAGCGTTTTCGTCGGGGCGGCGTCCCGGGCGATGCGGTGCCCGACCGCGGCCGAGCCGGTGAAGGACACCGCGCCGATCCGGCGGTCGGTCGTCAGCGCGGCGCCCACGGACGCGTCGCCGGTGACCAGCTGGACCATGGCGGGGATCGGCGCCGCCGACCGGACGAGGTGGACCAGCCACAGCGTGGCCAGCGGGGTCTGCGGCGCCGGCTTGACGATCACCGGGCAGCCCGCGGCGATGGCGGGCGCGATCTTGTGCGACGCCAGCAGCAGCGGGTAGTTGAAGCCCGCGATGCCGACGACGACGCCGATCGGCTTGCGCTTCCAGAACCCGACCAGGCCGTCCCCGGAAGGCAGGAGGTCCAGCGGCACGGTCTCGCCGTGCAGGCGGGAGACCTCTTCGGCCGCGGCTTCCCACGTGACGATCGTGCGGGCGACCTCGACGCGGCAGTCGACCAGCGGCTTGCCGGTCTCCAGCACGAGCAGGTTCTCGAACTCCTCGCGCCGCTCCTGTATCGCCAGAGCGACGTCGTTGAGCAGCTTGCGGCGAGTCCGCGAAGGCAGCGAAGCCACTTCGCGCGCGACAGCGACAGCCTCGTCGACAGCGCGTCGAGCCAGCTCCGGCGTCCCGACCGGCGCCGTGCCGACGACACTCCCGTCGTACGGGAAAACGATTTCTTCGACGTCCACAGTGGACACCCAGGCCGTGCCGACCGGCAGGCCGTCCGGGTACTCAGTCATCGTCACCTCCGCTCAGCCGGGCCAGTTCCGCACGCAGGTTCGGCGCGGCGGCCAGCAGTTCCCGGGTGTACTCGTGCTCGGGCGCGTCGTAGACCTGCCCGACGTCGCCGAGCTCGACGATCTCGCCGCGGCGCATCACCGCGACCCGGTCGCACACGTGCCGGACGACGCCGAGGTCGTGCGACACGAAGATCAGCGTCAGCGCGAACTGCTCCACCAGCGACGCGAGCAGGTCGAGGATCTGGCCGCGCACGGACACGTCGAGCGCGCTGACCGGCTCGTCGGCGATCAGCACGCTCGGGTTCGGCGCGAGCGCGCGGGCGATCGAGATCCGCTGCCGCTGCCCGCCGGAGAACTGGTGCGGGTAGCGGCCCGCCGCGTCCGCGGGGAGCCCGACCGCGGCCAGCAGCTCGTCGACGAGCTTCGGGTTCCGGCGGCCCAGCGGCTCGGAGATGATGTCGGCGACGCGCATCCGCGGGTCGAGCGAGCCCATCGGGTCCTGGAAGACGATCTGCAGCTCGGACCGCAGGAAACCGAGTTTGCGTTCGGGCAGATCGTCGATGCGTTTGCCCTGGAACGAGACCGTGCCCGACGTGGGCTTGTCGAGCGCGGCCAGCAGCCGGACCAGCGTCGACTTCCCGGAGCCGGACTCGCCGACGATGCCGAACCGCTGCCCCGCTTCGACGTCGAAGCTGACGCCTCGCAGCGCGTGCACGTCCCGCCGGGCGTACCGGCGTTCGAGGTCGCGGACTTCGATGATCGTCATCGCCGGGCCTCCAGGTCCGAGGCGTCCAGGAGCTTGCGCGTGTACTCGTGCTTCGGCGACGTCAGCACTTCGCGCGTCGAGCCCGCTTCGACGATCTCGCCGTCGAGCATCACCAGTACGCGCTCGCACACCGACGCCACCACCGCGAGGTCGTGCGTGATGAACAGCAGCGCGCTCTCGGCCGGCAACGACGTCTTGATGAGCGAAAGGATCTGCGCCTGCACGGTGACGTCGAGGGCGGTCGTCGGCTCGTCGCAGATCAGCAGGGACGGCGCGTTGGCCAGCGCCATCGCCAGGACGACGCGCTGCCGCTGCCCGCCGGACAGCTGGTGCGGGTACGCGCGAGCCGTGTCCGGCAGCCCGACCGCGTCGAGGAGTTCCGCCGCGGATCGGCGACGGCCGTGGATCCGGCCGGGCTCGGTGACCTGACGGCCGACGCGCATGGCCGGGTTCAACGCCGTCATCGGCTCCTGGAACACCATCGCCAGCTCGTCGCCGCGCAGCCGGGACAGGTCCTTTTCGGACATTCCGAGCAGCTCCCGGTCGCCGAGCCGGATCGAGCCGGACGCGTGCAGCTCCTCGGGCAGCAGACCCATGATCGACAACGCCGTCAGCGACTTCCCGGACCCGGACTCGCCGATCAGACCGACGCGCTCACCGGCGCCGATCTCGAAGGAGACGTCCTTGACCAGCTCACGGACCCGCAGCCCCGACACCGAGAGCGTCATACCTTCGCCGCCAATCGGGGGTCCAGGCGGTCGCGCAGGCCGTCGCCGAGGAGGTTGAACCCGAGCACGGCCACGGCGATCGCGATGCCCGGCACCAGCGCCAACCGCGGCTGCACGGTCAGCAGCTCCTGGGACTCCTGCAGCATCCGGCCCCACGACGGCGTCGGCGGCCGCGTGCCGAAGCCGAGGAACGACAGCGCCGCTTCGGCAAGCACGGCGATCGCGAACGACACCGACGCCTGCACGATCAGCAGTCCGGAGATGTTCGGCAGCACGTGCCGCACCGCGATGGTCAGCCGCGACCGGCCGCCGGCGCGGGCGGCGAGCACGAACTCCGTGCTCATCACCTGCAGCGTCCCGGACCTCGCGATCCGCGCGAACGACGGGATGGTCGCGATGCCGATCGCGACCATCGCGGTCAGCGTGTCCGCCCCGAACACCGCGCCGAACATGATCGCGAGCAGCAGCGCGGGGAACGCGAGCACGAGATCGTTGACGCGCATGACGAACTCGCCGAGCCACCGCGGCGACATCCCGGCCAGGATGCCCAGCGGCGTGCCGATCACCGCGGCGATGCCGACCGCGACCACACCGACGTACAGCGTGGTCCGCGCGCCGACCATGATCTGGCTGAGCAGGTCACGGCCGAACTTGTCCGTGCCGAAGAAGTTCTCTCTTCCGAAGCCCAGCAGCCGGTGGGCCGCGTCGACCTTCACCGGGTCGAACGGCGTCCAGAAGAACGACAGGACCGCGGCGAGCACGACCAGCCCGACCAGCACCCCGCCGATCACGAGATTGCGCATCACGAACCTCGCAATCGCGGGTCGAGCACGGTGTAGAGGACGTCGACGACGAAGTTGACCAGCAGCACGCCGGCGACCAGCACGAGCACGATCCCCTGCACGGTCAGCAGATCGCGCGACGACACCGCGTCCAGCAGCATCGAGCCCAGGCCCGGCAGCACGAACACGCGCTCGACGACGACGGCGCCGATCAGCAGTGTCGCGAGCTGCAGTCCCAGCACGGTGACGACGGGAACGGACGCGTTGCGCAAGCCGTGGCGCACCAACGCCTGTCCGGGACGCAGGCCTTTCGACCGCGCGGTGCGCAGGTAGTCCTGGCCGAGCGTGTCGAGCACGGCCGAGCGCACATAGCGCGTGAGCACCGCGCCCTGCACCAAGCCCAGCGAGAGCGCGGGGAGGATCAGCCCGCGGAGGAACTCGCCAGCGTTTTGGTTGGGCGGAGTCCACCCGCCCGACGGCAGCCAGCGCAGCTGGACCGCGAAGATCTGCACCAGGATGATCCCGGCGAGGAACGCGGGGATCGCGACCCCGATCTGCGACAGCCCGGAAACGCCCGCGCCGGAAGCTTTCCGGTGCTTCACCGCGGCGAACGTGCCCGCGGGGATCGCGATCACCAGCGCCACCAGCATCCCGGCGCCGACCAGCCAGAGCGTGACGCCGAGGCGGTCGAGCAGCTGCGGGCCGATCGCGTCGCGGGTGACGTACGAGCGGCCGAAGTCGCCGTGCAGCACGCCGCCGATCCAGTCGAAGTACTGCGTCACCAGCGGCCGGTCGATGCCGAACTCGGCGCGGGTCTTGGCCAGCAGCTCCGGCGTCGCGTTGACGCCGAGCGCGACCTGCGCGGGGTCGCCCGGCAGCACGGCCATGAACAGGAACACCACGATCGACGCGACCAGCAAGCTGACCACGAAGATCGCCACCCGGCGCAGCACCCTGGCCGTCATCGCGGCGCCAGCCCGGTGAGGTCGAACGACTCGCTGACCTGGTTCTGCACGAACCCGCCGACCTTGGCCTTCGCGACGATGACGTTGGGGAAGAGGAACAGCCAGTCGGCGGCGGCATCGGTGTTCAGCTGCCGCGCCACCTGCTTCATGTCCGCGACCTGCTGCTCCGGCGTCCCGCTGTCGGCTTCCGCGAGCAACTGCTGGACGCGCTTGCTGTCGTAACCCCAGTAGTACTTCGGCTTCCCGAACGTCGTGATGTCCCGGGCCTCGACGTGCTGGATGATCGACAGGTCGTAGTCGTGGTCGGTGAACACCTGCTTCAGCCACACCGCCGGGAAGTCGAGCGGCTCGATCGTCGTCCGCACGCCGACGTCGGCCAGCTGCGACTGCACGACCTGCGCGGCCGACACCGCGTACGGCAGGTTCGGGATCCGCAGCCGCAGGTTCAGGTTCGTCGCGCCCGCCTCGGTCAACAGCGCCTTCGCCTTCGCGGGATCGAACGGGTAGACGTTCGCCAGGTCCTCGTACCACGGGTCGGTCGGCGGGACCATGCTGCCGATCAGCGTGCCGCGGCCCGCCCACGCCGTGTCCAGCAACGCCTTCCGGTCGATCGCGTACGTCAGCGCCTGGCGCACGCGGACGTCGTTCAACGGCGCCCGCGCGTTGTTCATGGCCAGCGTGACCTCGCTGTTCGACGTGCCCTGGACGACCTGGAACCGGTCGTCGGCCTGGAACTGCGGGATCGAGTCCGGCGCGGTGATCGCAGAGATGACATCGATGCCGTTGCTGTACAGGGCGTTGTTCAACGCGGTCGGATCCTTGATGTACTTGAGGACGACCGTCTTGTACGCCGGTTCGCGGCCCCAGTACCCGGGGTTCGCCTTCAGCACGACGGAGTCGCCGCGCTTCCGGGCCGCCACGACGTATGGCCCGGTGCCGATCGGCTTGTTCGCCAGATCGGCGACGCCCGTCGGGCTGAACATCGCGCCGAGCCGGCTGGTGAGGCTGAACAGCCAGCCGTTCGACGGCTTCGACAGCACGACCCGCGCGTGGTCCGGCGCGACGACGTCGACGTGGTCGACGACGTCCATCGTGGACTTGATCGAGATCGTCCAGGCGGTCTTCACGCGCAGCAGTGAGAACTTGACGTCCTCGGCGGTGAACGGCGCGCCGTTGCTGAACTTGACGCCTTGCTGCAGCTGGAAGTCGTAGGTCTTCCGGTCCGGGCTGATCGTCCACGACTTCGCGAGCAGCGGCACGACCTTGCCCTGCGAGTCGAGCTTCACCAGGCCTTCGTAGACGTTGTAGAGGAGCGCCTGCGGGATCGCGGCGCCGTCGGTCTTGGTGAAGTCGAAGTTCGCCGGCTCGGCCGTGAAGCCGACGGAAAGGGTGTCCGGACCAGCGGAAACGCTGGCCGACGAGCCGGCCGAGCAGCCGGACACCACGAGCAGCAGCGCCGCTGCCAGCACGTGAAGTCGAGCTTTCATTCGGCCTCCAGGTCAGTACACTGGTCTGACCAGTAGCCTGCACGCGACGGACGTCGAGGTCAAGGATGCGGTTCGAACCGGTGGCTCCGGTCCGCGCGTACGAGCGGGTCGTCGAGCAGATCGAGCAGGCCGTGGTGAGCGGTGCGCTCAAGCCGGGGGAACGGCTGCCGAGCGAACGCGAGCTGATGACGCAGTTCGGGGTCGGCCGCTCGACGATCCGGGAAGCCCTGCGGGTTCTCCAGGCCGCGGAAATGATCCGGTCCCGGCCCGGCGACCCGCGGGGGCCGGAGGTGCTGGCCGCGTCGCCCGCCGCGTTGCACCGGTCCATGCACCGGCTCGCGCGCGCCGACCACGTCGGGCTCGCCGAGCTGCTGCAGTTCCGGATGATCCTCGACGGCTCGGCCCACCTGCTCGCCGCCGAGCTGCGCACCGACGACGACCTGACCGGCCTCGACACGGCGTTGGAAGCGATGCGCGAAGGCGTCTCGCTCGGCTATGCGGAGTTCAGCCGCGCCGACGTCGCGTTCCACGAGGTCATCGCGCGCATCTCGCGCAATCCCCTGCTGGTGGTCAGCGAAGAAGTCGTGCGCGGGGTCGTGCTGGAGCTGATCGAGGACAAGCTGGAGCACGCCAGCAACCGGACGTCGCTGATGCGCGCGTGGCTCTCGCACCACGCCGAAGTGCTGGACGCGATCCGCTCGGCCGACGGTGCCGGCGCGGCACAGCTGGCCAAGCAGGCGTTGTACGACAACTACGCCGAATACGTGCCCGCCGGGCAACGGCCGCTGCTCGCGCCATTGCTGCGGTCCTAGACTCGGCTGAATGGCCGGTACGAAACGAGACGGGGTCGGGCTCGCGCTGTCCGGCGGCGGTTATCGCGCGATGCTCTTCCACGCCGGCGCGCTCTGGCGGCTCAACGAGCTCGGCTGGCTGCCGAAGCTGACCACCGTCTCCAGCGTCTCCGGCGGTTCGATCGCGGCCGGCGTCCTGGCGCACGCGTGGCACAAGCTGTACTTCGGCGACGACGGCATCGCGGAGAACTTCGGCAAGGAAGTCGTGCAGCCACTGCGGAAGCTGGCCCGCACCAACCTCGACGTCCCGGTGACGCTGAAGGCCATGGTGATGCCGTGGCGCAGTGCCGGCGAGGAACTGGCCCGCCGCTACGCGAAGCACCTCTTCGGCGACTGCCGCCTCGCGGACCTCGACCCGGCCGGGCCGAACTTCGTCTTCACCGCGACCAGCCTGCAGGACGGCTCGCTGTGGTGGTTCTTCCGGCAGCCCGGCCCGCACGGGCAGGTGCCGCTGGCGACCGCCGTGGCCGCGTCGTCGGCTTTCCCGCCGCTGCTTTCCCCGGTCGTGATCCCGGACCCGCACCAGCCGGACCGCAAGATCGTGCTCAGCGACGCGGGTGTATACGACAACCTCGGCCTCGACCCGATCGAGAACCAGCGCGCGACCGTCCTGGTCAGCGACGCCGGGAAGAAGATGAAGCACGAGGAGCGGCCGAAGCACAACTGGCCGATGCAGCTGTTCCGCGTGCTGACCGTGATGGACAACCAGGTCCGCGAGCTGCGCACCGGCTCGCTGCTGAAGTCCTACGAGGACAAGGTCTACGCCGGAACCTATTGGGCGACCTACAGCAACATCGAGCACTTCGAGCTGCCCGACGCCCTGCCCGCGCCGATCGAGCGGACGCGCGCGCTGGCCGAGACGAAGACCCGGCTGACCAGGATGTCCGAGAAGACGCAGGACAACCTGATCAACTGGGGCTACGCCGTCTGCGACGCCGGCATGCGGCGGTGGGTGTGCCCGGGCTCGACGTCGAAGCCGGAGTTCCCGTACCCCGGTTCAGGCGTCGGCTAGGTTCGCGTAGACGACGATGTTGTCCTGGTAGCTGTGCTCGGCGTGGTCGAAGGCGCCACCACAGGTGATCAGGCGCAGCTCGGGCTTGTCGCTGTTGCCGTACACGGCGTCCTTCGGGAACGTGTCCTTCGGGACCTGCGTGACGCGGTCGACGACGAACTTCAGCTTCTTCCCGTCACTGCGGTCGATGTCGACCTCGTCACCGGGCGCGAGGTCCTTGAGCTTGTAGAAGATGCCGGGCTTCTTGTCGCCGTCGACGTGCCCGAGCACGATCGCCGGGCCGACGTCCCCGGGCACCGGCGAGAGCTTGTACCAGGCTGCCTGCATCGGCTGGTGCACCGACGGGACGGAGATCGAGCCGTCGGTCTTGACGGCGACGGCGAGCAGGCTGGACTCCGCGCCGATCTTGGGAATCTTGACCGACGTCGGCCGGAGTCCCTTGAACGGCTTGGTGACCGGAATCGACGAGGTGACCGGCGCGGCCGCGGCGACGGGCTTCGGCTCCTCGGCCGAGCCACAGCCGACCAGCGTGAACGCGAGGGCGAGTGCGGCGACAGCCGCGCTCGCCCGGCGGGCGGTCACCTGGCCGTGCCGCCGAAGCCGGTCTCGATCTTGCCCTTGGGCGTGACCTTGACCTGGGCCTTCGGAGCGGCGTTGCCGGAAGCGGTGGTGGTCGTGGCCGGCGCCGAGGTCGCCGTGGTGATCGGCGCGGTGCTCGACGGCGATGAGCTGGTCGGGGAGGCCGAGCTGCTGCTGGTCGGCGGCTGCTCTTGCTCGAACTCCACGATGCCCGAGCCTTCCTGCTTGCCGCAGGTCCAGCTGAACTTGCCCGTGGTCGTGCCGGCGGGCAGGTCGACAACGCGCACGGTGTAGTTCCACAGCAGGCCGTCCGCGCCATCCTGGTCGGGGCCGCTGGTGACATCGAGGTACTGGGTCGCCACGCTGCCGGGCGCGCCTGCCGCACAGGCGATGACCAGGATCCCCTCGCCACCGAGACCGACGAAGCCGTGCCCGGTGTTGTCCTGCTGGGGCTCGTCGTCCGCCGAGGATTCCTGGGTGTCGCCCTTGATCTCGGGCTCGGCCTCGCTCGCGGCCCGCCGCTTCTCGGTGGTCTTGACCTCGGGCTGGGTCGCCTCGCTCGGCGCGGTGCTCGAAGTGGACGAAGGCTCCGAGGAGGGGGCCTCCGAACTGCTGCTCGCCGGGCTGCTGCTCGAGGTTGTCGTCTCCGAAGTGGGTGTGGTCGTTTCCGTGGTCGACGTGGGCGTTTCGTCCTGCGCCAGCGCGGCGGGCGTGGCGGCGAAAGTGGCCAGCGCCGCCGCCGAAACGACGCCCGCGACCCGGTTCAGCGTTCTACCCACGATGACTCCCAACGGCGGTTGACCTGCGATGCCGCGACTATCGACGATTTGTCGACCGGTGTTACTCCGCTAACGCGGTGTCCAGGTCCCGCCACAGGTCGTCAGGGTCTTCGAGGCCGACGCTGAACCGGATCAACCCCGGCGGCACCCGCTCCTCGCCCGGGAGCCACGCGCGCCGCTCGACCAGGCTTTCGACGCCGCCGAGGCTCGTCGCCGGGACGATCAGCCGGGTCGACGCGCAGAACCGGTCGGCCGCCGCCGCGTCGGCCAGCTCGAAGGCGACCATCATCCCGAAGCCCGGGTACCGCACCCGCGTCACCGCGGGGTGCTCGCCGAGCCGCCCGGCCAGCAGCGCGGCGGTGCGGGACTGTTCGGCCAGCCGGACCGGCATGGTCCGCAGGCCGCGCAGGGCGAGCCACGCTTCGAGCGCACCCGGCGTGGAGCCGACGCGGGTCCGCGCGCCCTTCAGCTCGGCGGCGACGGCCGGGTCCTTGGCCACCGTGATGCCCAGCAGCAGGTCGCTGTGCCCGCCGATCAGCTTGGTCGCGCTGTGCACGACGACGTCGGCGCCCAGCTCCAGGGGCCGCTGCTGCAACGGCGTCGCGAAGGTGTTGTCGACGACGACCCGGCCGCGCGCGGCGGCGGCGATCGTCTCGATGTCCATGACGTCGAGGGTCGGGTTGGTCGGCGACTCGAGCCAGACCAGGTCGGACGTCGCGGCTTCGGCGACCCACGCCGCGGTGTCGGTCGGCTCGAGCTCGGTGACGGCGAGCTTCCCGAGCTTCTGCGCGTGGGCGAGCACCCCGCGCGTCACGGCGTAGCTGAACGTCGGCACGGCGACCCGCGACCCGACCGGCAGCAGGTCCAGCACCGCGGACAGGGTCGCGACGCCGGACGCGAACGCCGTCGCGTGCCCGCCTTCGAGCGCCCCGATGGTCTCCTCGAGCGCGTGCCAGGTCGGCGTCCCGTCGCCCCGCGCGTACACGAAGTCGCCACCGGCCCGGTACGTGCTGGTGGCGACGAGCGGGGTGTTCAGCGGTTCGCCGGGGCCGTGCGGCCGGCCGGCGGCGATGGCCTTGGTGCGGGGCGTCCAGTCGTCCATGCGATCACGGTAACCGCAGGTCAATCCCCGGTCACTGTGACGAAGATGGCTGGCCGATCAGTCGAACAGGCCTTGGGTGCGGGGCTCAATGATGAGCTTGCGCATGCCGTCCGACAATTCCTCGCGATTCGCGATGCGGCGGCCGCCCGCCGTCAGCAGAGCCCGGTTTCCGGGTGGGTCCTCATCAGGGAAGCCGAGAACCCAGAGTTGTTTACCCGTCTGCAGAGCCGTCTCTCCCGCACGCAGCGTGCCGCCACTCGCTCCAGCTTCGACCACGACGACCGCGTCTCCCAACCCCACGATCACCTGGTTACGTGTCATCGCAGCACCCGCCGTCCAACGCTGTCGCGGGGGGAACTGCGAGATCACCAGCAACCGGCTGAGTGCTCCATCCGGCAAGGTGCGGTAGGCCTGTTTGAGCCGAAAATCGGAGATACCTTCGGCAAGCACGGCAACAGTGGTCCCCCCTGCCTCGAGAGCACTCAGATGCGCCTCGGTATCAACACCTTTTGCATAGCCCGAGACTACGACCACTCCGAGACCCGCTGCAGCGTGGCCGCAGGCCTGTGCCGCCCGCAACCCGCTGGAACTGGCGTTCCGAGAGCCGCAGACACCGACCGATGTCTGCTGGAGCAACTCGATCGGACCTCGATGGAAGAGGGCCAACGGCGCACCCGGCGCCCGGCGCAATCGGTCGGGGTACCTGGGATCGTCACAGAGGACTACACCGACGCCCTGTTCGCGAAGTTGGATCCCTGCCTCACTCGCTGAGTGGTGCTCATCGGCCGGCAGTTCATCGACAAGCTGCTGGAGTCCACGCCGCCCTGACTGCAGCAGGATCTTCGCCGCCCGCCTCGGTCCACCTGCCGCCCGCGGCGCCAGGAGCGCGAGCACGAGATCACGATCCGTAGTCGTTCTCTCAACCGTCATGACTCGACTGCTCTCGATCGGCGGACCGGCGGACGTCATTCCACCAAACCGACACATTAGAACATATGTTCGATTATCGCAGGTCGTGCGATACCGGTCAAGCCGGCTACCGACACGCCGACTCGGATTGCACACACAACGCGAAACCTACGCAACACTGAGTAGCCCAAAGGAGGCTGTTCGGCGTTGACAAACCTAGCCAAAGCCTTCAAGCCCGACCGTCGAGGTGACCGCCTCGACGATTGGACCTGGGAGCACGTGGGACAGGAGAGACTCCTGTTGCTGCGAGGCTCCGACGAGACAGCTCACCACGTGTGTTCGGGGTTTCCCGGCGCAGTGAGTGTCGATCTCTACCCGAAGCACCGGCCACGCTGGACACATCGATTACGGTTCCGGACGAACGTCGACGCCGCCCAATTCCTTTCGCTTCTGCAGCGAGTCTTGGTCCTGCCGGTACCGGATGAGCTGGACGCCGCCATCGCGCTGGACCTCTACAGCCGTCCGTGCTCAACAGAGGTCAATGGGTTCGCCTACACGTCGGTGGGCGAACTCATCCGCATGATCAAGTACGAAAACCGCAACCCCGACAAGGTTGTTTCGGCTGGCCAGGCCTTGTCTGGCTTACTCACGGAAGTCGTAATCACGCACCCGTGGTTTCGGTCCAGCGACCTCATCCTGCCGGTCCCCGGACACGACCGGACGCGGCTGACGGCGAGCGTTCGTATCGGCGCAACGATCGCGCAGAGCTCAGGAAAGGAACGAAGCTCGGTCATCAGCCGCCGCGAGTTCCGACGGCCGGCCAAGGACATGAGCCGCAGTGAACGATCGCAGCTCATGGACGAGTACTCGATCGACCAAGATCTCACCGGCCGTACGGTCCTCGTGGTCGACGACGTCTACCACACCGGAAGCACGATGAGTGGCGTCGCACGGGCAGCACGACGTGCCGGCGCCTCCACGGTTCTGGGCTTGGCCGGAGCCCGCAACCTGCGCTTGTGACTGCTCAGAAGCCGACGTACTCGGCCGTGATCAACGCTGAACCCTCAGGCGGGACCGCCTGCACGAGCTGACGCAAAGCGGACCGTACATCCGCAAGACTCTTGCTATCCGGCAGCGATCGAGCCTCGGCGATGTGGATCAGTTGACCGATCAACGTCGGATGTGACCGCAGGAAGTCCTGGCCGTCCGCCGCGATCCGCAGATGCTCAGCGGCCTGCATCAAATTGCCGGCAGCTTCTTCGGCGACCGCCCCGTCCAGAACTGCGGATTCAACGACCTCCCGGGCTACCAGTAAGGCGACACCCGGTAGGCGGTCGGCCGGGGTGAGCTGCTCGGTCAGCAGACGTACATCCACCTGGAACACCCTCTCGACCGCTGAGCACTGGATCAAGGACCTTCTGACGTTTAAACTACCGCCAACCGTAGTTTAAACGCTGCAGGCTCGCTCGAGGAGCCGATCATGACTCCTTCTCGAATAGGTCGCCCGCCTAGTGGCGGACCGCCGACTCGCTTCACCGAGAACGAAACTTTCACCGGCGAGCCCCGCTGGCTGGTTCACGAGAACGACCAAGCCGGCGAGGTTGCCGCTGCCTTCGCACAGCAGCAACTGATCGCGAACATCCGCAGGCACCGCGGCCTCGGCATGTCCGCGGCGGACGCCGCCGAACAACTCGGACGGGCCAGAAACGATCGCACCGTTCTGAACGTGTGGTCGGGACGCAGTGCGATAAGCCTGCAGATGCTGCTCGCACTCGCGCTGGCGTTCGACGTCGCACCACTCGCCCATTGCGATCAAGCGGACATGACGACGCTGCTGCCCGATGCCCATCGAAGCTGGTTGGGCTCTTGGCGTCCAGGTAGTGGTTGTCCCAGGTTCCAGAACCCGGCCGGACCTGGTGGTGAACCCGCCTGGCGGCGCGCGGCACAGCAAATGGCCGGCTGGATCTTCGAAGAGGCCGAGGCCGGGTCGCTCCACCTCGCCACAGATGCGGTGGCGACACACGCGGCTTCGGCTGCCCTACTGGTTGCGGGCCTGCCTGTGGAGTTGGCCTCGCTCATCCCAGGGCCGCACGGAGCCGCGCACCTGCACTACGAGGCGGCATCTGAAATCGATGTCCGAGTAGCCCTGCTGCACGAGAGTGATGAGCCCTCCCGACCTCGGCTGCTCCGCACTATCAGACAGCTGTGGGACTTCCGGCGCGCAGCAGTCCACCGAGCAATCGTCATCTTGGTCGCGGCGCCAAGGGAGGCGAGACGGCTCGAGACCCTGCTACCCGGGTATCTCGACGCAGCGGACGGCGAGCCCGTTCGAGTACCCCCTGCGACCCTTCAGGCGGCCGGGATTCCGGACTCGGATGCCGCGCTCAATGAATTCGAGATGATCCAGGTGGCCGAGGAAACGGCGTTGAACAGCTACGTCGTGAAGGTCTACCAACTCACCAAGTCCTTCTGACTCAGCTCGTAGCGGCGACGTCACTGTGACGAAGACGGCCGGCTCGCCCCCGCGTCCGGGGGCGAGCCGGCCTGGCTCTTCCTAGTGGGCGTAGACCTCGAACTCGTAGAGCGAGTACCCGTACTTCGTGGCGCGCTGGACGCCCTGCAGCTTCACGAACCTCGCCTGCGTCGGGGTGAAGGTCAGGTTGTCCTGCCCGCCGTCGCCGTTGGTGACGACCGCCGCATCCGTCCAGGTCACCGCGTCCGACGAGGTCTGGATCTTGTAGCTCTTGCCGTACGCGGACTCCCAGCTCAGCAGCACCCGCGAGACCGGCTGCACCGAACCGAGGTCGATGGTGATCGCCTGGTCGTCGCTCCAGTCGCTGGCCCAGCGGGTCGAGGCGTTGCCGTCGATCGCGTTCGACGCCGGCGAGTTGTAGAAGCCGGTCTCGGCGCTCGTGGCGCTGACCGTCTTCCCCGGCGCGAGGTTCGCGATGTTGTCCCCGCGGTGGGCGGTGTACTCGACGACCTGCTGGAACGTCGGGCGGTTCTGCCAGCTGATCTTGTCCTGCGTGATGCCGCCGAGCGGGTTGTGCACGATCGTGTCGGCGCACCACTGGTCACCGGCGGAGCAGCTCGCGTCACCGGGGTAGACGGTGTTCGCGGCCTGGCCGGCGGCGGTGGTCAGCGAGTCGACGAGCGCCTGGCGGCACGTGGTGACGTTGCCGCCGCCGCAGAACGTCTGGCCGAGCGGACCGGCCACCGGCTGGCCGAGCACCTGCCGGATGTCCTTGCTGACGTAACCCCACCAGCCGAACTGGAACGACGAGCCCTTGTGCGGCTGGCCGGTGTGCTGGCCGTTGCCGTTCTGGAAGCCGGACGGGCTTTCGTTGATGCCCAGCACGCCCGTCATCGCGTTGTAGGCGTTGTCGCCCATGCCCGGCTTGAACTCCGCCGAGACCAGGAGCGGCCACCACGCGTCGAAGATCCGGATCGCGTCGGCGTCGGCGTACGCCTTGCTGCCCGCCGACGTCTCCGTGCGCTTGTGGCCGTTGGCCATCCACGTCTTCAGCTTCGCCTCGGCGTCGGCCGCCGCACCGGTGGTCGGCGTCTTGTCGAGCACCTGCAGCAGCAGCGGCAGGACGCGCTCGGCGCGCAGGTCGGCCAGCGCGGCGTCCTCCATCGCCTGGGTCAGGTTGACCCGGGTGATCTTGGTGCCGGTGAGGATCAATGTCTTGACGCGCGTGTCGAGCAGGTCGACGCGGTGCACGGCGGACTTGTCCGCGCCCGCCGCCGCGTAGCCGTTGGACTGCGCGTTGTTCCAGCTGACGTAGTAGTCCTGGTTGACCGACTGCGGGTGCTGCGACGCCGGGGTGTAGGTCGCGACGTTGCCGGCCGGGTTCCAGCCGGTCCAGTCGTGTCCCTGGTCGCCCCACACCGGCATGTTCGGGTCCACATTGGACTGACGGGCCGGGTTGGCGCCGGAGTTGAAGTACGCGATGTCCTTCGAGTCGGCGTAGAACCAGTTGAACGTGAAGTTGATGTCGGCCGCGGCCTTCTGGAAGTCGGCCGCGGACTTGACGAAGCCCGGGTCGTTCAGCTCCTGGAAGCCGATCAGCGAGTCGGCCTCGTGGAAGAGCGAGGACCGCAGCTGCGCGTACGCCACCGGCTTGCCGCCGACCGTCGCCCGGCTGAGCACCGGACCGTACTTCGTGCGGTAGCTGCGCAGCGTGTACGAGCCGGCCGCGGTGCCGTCGGCCACCGTCGGGCTCCAGGAGTTCTTGACCTCCACGGTGTCCATCGGCAGGCACTGGCCCTTGTACGTGTAGTAGTTCGAGTCCTTCGTCGGCGCCTTGCCGCTCGGGTCGCACAGGTTCAGCGCGTAGGTGTCGATGATGTCCTGCGCCGACGTCGTCGCGCTCCACGAGTAGTCCTGGCCGCGGCCGAGGAGCACGTACATGCTCAGCCCGGCGAAGGCCGCGCCGCGGGCGCTGATGCCCGGGCCCTGCAGTTCCTGCAGCATGAGCAGCTGCGGCGCGAAGTACCCGGTCTGCGGGCCGAAGACGGCGACCGGGTGGCCGCTGGCGGTCTTCGAGCCGGACACGACCAGCGCGTTCGACATACCGTGCTTGTCGGTCAGCATGTCGCCCGGCAGCACGCCGTTGTCGAACATCCCGCGGGCGGGCTCCTGCGCGGCGGGGGCCGGGACGTCCACAGTGGACGGCGTCGCGGAGGCCGCCGAGCCGGTCTTGTCGAACACCAGCTGCTGCGGCGTCACGGAGTTCTTGTCCGGCAGCGCCTGCCCGACCGCGTTGGCCGGCGTCTTGCCGTACGGGAAGTTCTGGCCGTCGTGCAGGGTCTTGACGGCCTCGGGGTCGTCCTCGGACCGCAGGCTCTGCCAGACCTTCTCGCCCTGCACGGCACCGTACTGCTCCTGCAGCGCCAGCTTCGCGACGGCGTTCTGCACCTCGCCGCCACCGCCGGCGCCGAACTCCGCGCCGACGAGCGAAGCGAGCGCGACCAGGTCGGTCAGCTTGAACGGGTCGATGGTGCCGTTGTTGGTGATCGCGTCGACGTGCCCGGTGAGCACGTACTCGCCCGGGAAGTAGCGGCCGCTGTGGGAGTCGGTGATGTACTTGTTGATCCCGTCGACGTAGGCCTGCGCGTCGGCGAGACCCTGCGCGCCACGCGGGCCGCTCGCGGCGACGTTGTCGATCTGCTGCTGCAGCTCGGCTTCGGTGTACGGCGCGTTCGCGAAGAAGCTCTGCTCCAGCTCCCGGTTGGCCTCCGCGCCGCCGGCGAACGACGTCACCTGGCCGCGGGCGGCGTGGCGCAGGACGTCCATCAGCCACAGCCGGTCCTGCCCGGCCGCGTACCCGGCGCCGAACTCGGTGCCGGCGCGCGTGGTGCCGGTGATGTGCGGGACGCCGAGTGCCTTGTCGCGCACGATCGTCACGTCCGAGCGCGGCTGGGTCGTGCTGGCGACCTGGTCGGCCGCGACGCCGAACGACGAGTCGTTGAAGTACTGGTTGATCGTCGAGGTGGTCAGCGCCTGGTAGCCGCCGGCGAGCGAGGAGTACTTGCCGATCTGGTCGGCCGCGTGCGCCGGCCGGGTGCCGAGCACCTTGTGCGCCAGGATGTCCGCGAGGGTGCCGTTGCCGTTTTCACCGGGCGGCAGGATGTCGCTGCACTGCCCGCCGCAGTAGTCGTTGGGCGCCGCGGCCGCCTCGGCGGCCGGTGCGGAGACAGCGACCTGGGTCAGCCCGGCGACCAAGCCCGCCAGTGCTGTCAAGGTCAAGGTGCGGATGCCACGTCGCATCGGGGCTCCCTCGCTCAAGGAGAGTGACGAAGCGCACGCTACCCATCAGTAGGACAATTGTGAAGACTTTTCGCGTTCTTCAGTCGTTGGGTGTAGTCCATTCGGCACAGCCTCGCGCGCGTGGGTACGGTGAGTGCCATGACCTTGGAAAAGCCCCAGATCGACCGCCCCGAGGGCAACCCTCCGGCCGACCTCGAGATCACCGACATCACGGTCGGTGACGGCGCGGAGGCCACGCCCGGCAAGGCCGTCACAGTGCACTACGTCGGCGTCTCGCACTCGACCGGCGAGGAGTTCGACGCTTCCTGGAACCGCGGCGAGCCGCTGCGCTTCGGCCTCGGCGCCGGCCAGGTCATCTCCGGCTGGGACCAGGGCGTCGCGGGCATGAAGATCGGCGGGCGCCGCAAGCTCGTCATCCCGCCGCACCTGGGCTACGGCGACCGCGGCGCGGGCGGCGTCATCAAGCCCGGCGAGACCCTGATCTTCGTCGTCGACCTGGTCGGCGTGAACTGACTTTCCGGCGGTGGCGGGGATTCCCGCCACCGCCGCCCGGGTTTCGCTACCCTCGCCCCCATCGCCGGCCCGCAGCCGGCCCGCACAGGGGGTCAGTGAAATGCGCACTCGCGCACTGCTTTCCGCGACACTGTTCGCGCTCGCCGCGGCCGTGGTCACCGCGGCACCGGCTTCGGCCGTGGCCAACGGCTCCGACGTCCCGCAGGGGACGTTCAAGTTCGCCGCGAAGCTGACCATGACCGACATCCCGAAGCCCGACGGCACCAAGTACAACAGCGCCTGCTCGGGTTCCCTGATCGCCGGCAAGTGGATCATCACGGCAGGCCACTGCTTCCACGACGCGGCCCGCAACCCGGTGTCCGGCCCGGTGCCGTACCCGACGTCCGTGCTGCTGGGCACGACCACTGTGGACAAGCCGGGCGTGACTCGCAACGTCGTGACGGTGTACCAGTCGCCGAGCAACGACATCGCGATCGCAGAGCTCGACAAGGCGGTCTACGGCATCGAGCCGCTGTCGATCAACCACCGCGCGCCGTCGATCGACCAGAAGGTCACGCTCGCCGGCTGGGGCAGCCTCACGTCGGTCGACCCGACGCCGGGCACGAAGCTCCAGCAGGGCATCGTGAAGGTCGCGACGGTCGACCCGCAGTACGTCGGCGTGAAGGGCTTCGCCCCGACGTCGACGACGAGCGCGTGCACGTACGACTCGGGCGCGCCGTACTTCGTCCCGTCGGGCAAGAACGGCGGCCGCCTGGTGTCCATCGAGAGCGACGGCCCGGACTGCCCCCACGACCAGGCGGAGACGACGGCCCGCGTGGACGTCGTCGCGGACTGGATCGCTTCGCACCTCGGCTGACCTCCGTTCGGGCGTCACCCGGCTGCGCTGTCGGGTGACGCCCGGCCAGGGAATTCCCCGGGCCCGGCCGCGGCCCTAACGTCGAACGTCGACCACCGACTCGACGAAGGGGAAGAATGCGCCTGCGCGCCCTGCTCGCCGCTGCTGTCTTGACCACCACCATCGCCACCGCCCCGGCCGCTTCGGCCGCCCCGGGGGTCGCCCACGGCTCCGACGTACCGGCGGGGCAGTCCGGGTTCGTCGCGAAGCTCGCGATGACGAAGATCCCGCGCCCGGACGGCTCGACCTACAGCAGCTACTGCACGGGCGCCCTGATCGCCCCGGCCTGGATCCTGACGACCGGCCACTGCTTCCACGACGCGAACCGCAACCGCGTCTCCGGCAAGACCCCGTACCCCACGACGGCGACGCTGGGGCTGGTCGACGAAGCCACCGAATCCGGGGTCGCCCGCAAGGTGACCGCGGTGGTCCAGGCCAAAGAGAGCGACGTGGCCCTGATCGAGCTCGACACCCCGGTGACCACGGTCCAGCCGCTGAAGGTGAACCGCACGGTGCCGAAGGTCGGCCAGCAGCTGACCCTGGCGGGCTGGGGCAGCCTGACGGGCACGGACCCCAAGCCGGCGACCCGCATGCAGCAGGGCACGGTCGCGGTGGCGAAGGTGGAGCCGACCACCCTGGGCGTCCGCGGCGCGGCCCCGGAGATCACGACGAGCGCCTGCACGTACGACTCGGGCGCCCCCTACTTCACCGGAACCGAACTCGTGGCGGTGGAGGCGACCGGCCCCGGCTGCCCCCACGCGGGCATCGAGACGACGAGCCGGGCGGACATCCTGGCGGCGTGGATCACCAAAACGACGGCTTGATACACCTCGAAGTGCGCCGTGAGCGAACACCACGCAGAGCCAAACGGGTGATATTCCCCACCTGAGCGGAAGAACTTCGTCCGCCCCGCACACACGAAAAAGGGCCCCGGCAACCAGCCGGGGCCCTTTCGGTGTGGGCGAGGAGGGAGTTGAACCCTCACGTCCTTTCGGACACACGGACCTGAACCGTGCGCGTCTGCCATTCCGCCACTCGCCCGAGTGCTTCTCTTCGACAGCGAGGAGAAGACTAGCAGGTCGTTTGAACGGGTTTCACCGGGGGCCGTGTCGAGGCGGGCTCACCCGGATAGGATCGATAGCGGAAGCACACGTGTGAGGAGGTTTTCCCCGGTGAGCCGCGTCGAGCGTTTTGACAGACGCCTCGAGAACCTGGTGGGGAACACTTTCGCGCGCATGTTCGGTGGCAACGTCGTCACGCAGGAAGTGGCGATCGCCCTGGAACGGGAGAGTGAGGAGAACGTTCGTGAGCTGGCAGGCGGTCGGCAGCTCGCCCCCAATCACTACATCGTGTCCCTGGGGGCAGCTGACCACGAGCGCATGGCCGGTGACGAGCAACGGGTCACCCAGGTCCTCGCCAAGGCGGTGGCGGAACACCTCGCCGCCGAAGGCCTGGACACCTATGGTGACGTCGTCGTATCACTCGAGCGCAACGAGGCGCTGCATACTGGACAGTTCAAGACCCGTTCGTCCGTCGATCCCGACGCCCGCCCCTCAGGCGCCGGTTCACCGCGGTCGGCACGACCCAGCAACGCAGGAGACCCAGCAATGAGCCAGCCCCCCGGCTACGGCCAATACGACCAGGGTGACCCGTACGGCCAGCAGGGCCAATACGGCTACGGACAGCAGGGTGGCCAGCAGCCCGGGTACGACCAGGGTTATGGCCAGCAGCAGCAGGGCGGCTACGACCAGTACGGCCAGCCGCAGCAGGGTGGCGCTTACGACCAGGGTTACGCCCAGCAGCAGGGCGGTTACGACCAGGGTGGTTACGCCCAGCCGCAGCAGGGTGGCTACGAACAAGGCGGCTACGCCCAGCCCCAGGGCGGTGGCTACGACCAGGGTGGTTACGCCCAGCCCCAGCAGGGTGGCTACGACCAGGGCGGCTACCAGCAGGGTGGCTACGACCAGTACGCCGGCCAGCAGCAGCCCGGGTACGACCAGTACGGCGGCCAGCAGCAGGGCGGCTACGACCAGTACGGCCAGCAGCAGGCGTACGGCCAGCCCGCCGCCGACCCGTACGGCCAGCAGCAGGGTGGCTACGCCCCGCCCGCGGCCGGCCGGCAGCTCGCGGCGAGCCTGCAGCTGGACGACGGCTCGAACCGGACGTACTCGCTGAAGCAGGGCGGGAACGTCGTCGGCCGCGGCCAGGACGCGGACTTCCGCCTCCCGGACACCGGCGTCTCGCGCCGGCACCTGGAGATCACCTGGGACGGCCAGAGCGCGACGCTCGCCGACATCGGCTCGACCAACGGAACGACCGTGAACGGCACTCCGGTCCAGACCTGGCAGCTCGCGGACGGCGACGTCATCCGGGTGGGGCACTCCTCGCTCGTGTTCCGTACGCAGGGCTGACTGGGGGCACGGAATACTGTTCCCGCAGAATTGACGTGCGGGGGGACCGCGGCGTACCCGCGCCGCGGCTGCACGGACGAGTCGGGAGCGGACACACCAAGTGCCAGAGCTGGTCGTACAACTCACCAGGGTGGGCTTCCTCGTGCTGCTCTGGCTCTTCGTGTTCGCCGCGCTCAGAGTCGTCCGCTCGGACCTCTATGCGGCGTCGGGAATGCGCGTCCAGGTACCGACCTTCGGACGCAAAAAAGAGAAGAAGCCGCGTAACAGCAAGTCGCCCCAGCAGCTGCTGGTGACCCATGGCGCGCTGGCCGGCACCCGCATCGCGCTCGACGGGCGGCCGATCCTCATCGGCCGTGCCGACGACTCCACATTGGTGCTCGACGACGACTACGCGTCGACCCGGCACGCACGGATCGCCCAGCGCGGTGAGGACTGGTACGTGGAAGATCTGGGCTCGACCAACGGGACTTATCTGGACCGGGCTAAGGTCACTGCACCCCTCCGGGTCCCGCTCGGAGTCCCCATCCGGATCGGCAAGACGGTGATCGAGCTTCGCCCATGACTCTCGTCCTCCGCTATGCAGCCCGCAGCGACCGGGGCCTGGTGCGTTCGAGCAACCAGGACTCCGTGTACGCCGGCCCTCGCCTGCTCGCGCTCGCCGACGGTATGGGTGGCCACGCGGCAGGTGAGGTGGCCAGCAAGGTCGTCATCGCCTCGCTCGCGCCGCTCGACGACGACGAACCCCGCGACGACCTGCTCGCCCAGCTGCGAGAGGCGGTGGCGAACGGCAACGCCGCCATCGCCGAGCTCGTCTCGCAGGACCCGGACCTGGACGGCATGGGCACCACGCTCACAGCCGTGCTGTTCGCCGGCACCCGGCTGGGGCTCGTGCACGTCGGCGACTCGCGCGCGTACCTCCTCCGAGGCGGCCAGTTCGCGCAGATCACGCGCGACGACAGCTTCGTCAACGAACTGCTCGAACAAGGCCGGATCACGCCCGAAGAGGCGGCGGTGCACCCCCAGCGGTCACTGCTGCTGAAGGCGCTCACCGGGCACGAGGTCGAGCCGAGCCTGACCGTCCGCGAGGCCCGGTCCGGCGACCGGTACCTGATCTGCTCGGACGGCCTGTCCGGCATGGTCAGCGACGAGACGCTGACCGAGGCCGTGCAGATCCCGGACCCGCAGCAGTGCGCGGACCGGATGATCGAGCTGGCGCTCAAGGGCGGCGGCACCGACAACGTCACGGTGATCATCGCCGACGTCGTCGACGTCGACTTCGGCGAGGACGCGCCCATCGTGGGCGGCGCCGCCGGGGACGGCAGCGACGAGCTGCACCAGGGCGACTCGCCCGCGGCCAGGGCCAGGGCGCTGACCCAGCCCGCGCCGCAGCCGCGGCCCGAGCTGCCGCAGCCGAGCGTGGACCCGAAGGCCAGGCGCCGGAAGCGGTTCCGCTGGCTCGCCGGCGCGCTGGTCGTGCTGATCGTCCTCGCCGCGGCCGCCATCGCCACCCGGTACTTCGTGCTGAGTCAGTACTATGTCGGCGAAGGTGCGGACCAGGAGGTCGTGATCTACCGCGGCGTCCCCGGCAGCATCCTCGGCATCGACCTGCACACCTACGAGCAGGGCTCGTGCCCGCCCAACCAGGTGTGCACGGACAAGCTGCGCGTCAACCAGCTCCAGGAAGACGCGCGGCTGGCGGTGCAGAACGGCGTCAAGAAGGACAGCCTGGACGACGCGCGGAAGTACATCGACGACTTCCTGCAGCTGCACAAGCGCCTGAACAACTGCGCGCCGGCGGGCGGCCAGCCGTCCCCGACGCCGACCCCCACGGTCACGCCGACGTCCACCCCGTCGGCTCCGGCCGGCTCCACTGCTCCGTCGTCGGCGAACCAGCCAGCGGGGAGGGACTGCTCGACGCCGAGTTCGACGGCACCGACGACGGGAGGCGGTAACTGATGAGCCAGCCCGCCGCGCGCACCGCCGAGCCGCTCGCCGCGCAGTTCCAGACGAACCCGCCGCGCGACGTCCCGACCCGCCGCAACACCGAGCTGGTGCTGCTGGGGTTCGCCGCGTTCATCGTCACCGTCGCACTGGTGCTGGTGGAGGCGAACCAGGAGCAGCAGCTCACCTGGTCGATCGTCTGGCTCGGCCTCGCCTACCTCGCCATCTTCGCCGCGGCGCACCTCGCCGTCCGCAAGTGGGCGCCGTACGCGGACCCGGTGATCCTCCCCTGCGTCGCGCTGCTGAACGGCATCGGCCTGGTGATGATCCACCGGATCGACCTGGCGCTGGCGGAGCGGGCCGCGCAGAACAGCAAGGACTACTCCCCCGCCGTCACCTCGCAGGTGCTGTTCACGGTCATCTCGCTGGCGTTCTTCGTCGCGGTGCTGGTCTTCGTGAGCGACCACCGCACGCTGACCCGCTACGGCTACACCGCGGGCCTGGTCGGGATCGTCGCGCTGGCGCTGCCCGCGCTGCTGCCGTCGAGCCTGTCCGAGGTCAACGGCGCCAAGGTGTGGCTGAAGCTGCCGGGGTTCTCAATCCAGCCGGGCGAGTTCGCGAAGATCCTGCTGATGATCTTCTTCGCCTCGTTCCTGGTGTCGAAGCGCGACCTGTTCATGGTGGCGGGCAAGAAGTTCCTCGGCGTCGAGCTGCCGCGCGCCCGTGACCTGGGCCCGATCCTCATCGCCGCGGTCGCCTGCATCGGCATCCTGGTGTTCGAGAAGGACCTCGGCACGTCGCTGCTGTTCTTCAGCGTCATCCTGATGATGCTGTACGTCGCGACCGAGCGGGTCATCTGGGTCGTCCTCGGCCTCAGCTTCTTCGTCGGCGGCTGCCTGATCGCGTACAACCTCTTCACCCACGTCCAGCAGCGCGTCGCCAACTGGCTGGACCCGCTGGCCACCTACGACAAGCTCGGCGGCGGCTACCAGATCGCGCAGGGCCTGTTCGGGCTCGGCACCGGCGGGATCGGCGGCACCGGGCTCGGTGCCGGCCGGCCGGACATGGTCCCGGAGGCGAACACCGACTTCATCACGGCGGCGATCGGCGAGGAGCTCGGCTTCATCGGCCTGGCCGCCGTCCTGATGCTGTACTTGATGCTCGCCATGCGCGGCATGCGGAGCGCGCTCGCGGTGCGGGACACGTTCGGCAAGCTGCTCGGCGGCGGGCTGGCGTTCACCATGGTCATGCAGATCTTCGTCGTCGTCGGCGGGGTCACGAAACTCATCCCGGAGACCGGTATCACCGCTCCCTTCCTGTCGAAGGGTGGTTCGTCGCTGCTGGCGAACTACATCCTCGTCGCGCTGCTGCTCCGCGTTTCCGACGCGGCCCGGCGGCCCGCGGCCCGCCCGAAGCCGCAGCAGCAGCCGCAGGCGCCGATCGCCGAGGCCCACACGGTGCTCGTGCAGCGCCCGCCGGCGGACGGGGGTGCCCAGGCATGAACACCCCGCTGCGCAAGGTGGGCATGACGATGCTCGTCATGGTCGTCCTGCTGCTGGCCAACGCCACCTACATCCAGGTGGTCAAGGCCGACGACTACCGCACCGACTCGCGCAACGCGCGGGTCCTCTACGACGAGTTCGCGCGCCGCCGCGGCCAGATCGTCTCGCAGGCGAACGGCGAAGTGCTGGCGAAGGTCGACCCGTCGAACGACAAGTACAAGTACACCCGGTCCTACGTCGACGGCCCGATGTACGCCCCGGTCACCGGCTACTACTCGATCAACTACGGCTCCGGCGGGCTCGAGCGCTCCGAGGACGACGTCCTCAACGGCTCGGACCCGCGGCTGTTCGTGCGCCGGCTGTCGGACATGGTCACCGGCCGCGACCCCAGCGGCGGCAACGTCCGGCTGACCATCGACCCCGCCGTGCAGAAGGCCGCGTACGACCTGATGACGCAGCGGGGCTACACCGGCGCCGTCGTGGCGATGGAGCCCAAGACCGGCCGGATCCTGGCGATGGTGTCGACGCCGTCGTACGACCCGAACAAGCTGGCGTCGCACACGTCGAAGGCGCAGACCGACGCCTGGAACTCGTACGTCAAGGACGACAAGAACCCGATGCTGAACCGGGCGATCTCGGAGACCTACCCGCCGGGGTCGACGTTCAAGCTGGTCACCGCGGCGGCGGCGCTCGAGGACGGCAAGGGGCCGGACACCCCGGTCAACCCGGCGCCGAACACGAAGCTGCCCGGCACGAGCGTCACGCTGGAGAACTACGCCGGTGAAGGCTGCCCGGGGACCACGTTCAAGGACGCGCTGGCGCACTCCTGCAACGTGCCGTTCGCGGAGTTCGCGGGCCAGCTCGGCGCGGACAAGATGAAGAAGACCGCGGCGAATTTCGGCATCGGGCAGACCGACCTGACCGTGCCGATGAAGGTCGCGCCGTCCACGGTCGGCCCGCTCGACTCCCAGGGCGCGCTCTACCAGAGCGGCATCGGCCAGCGCGACGTCCGGATCACCCCGCTGCAGGACTGCCTGCTCGCGGCCACCGTGGCCAACGGCGGGATGGCGATGAAGCCGCAGCTGGTCCAGTCGGTACTCGCGCCGGACCTCTCGACCATCGAGGACTACAGTCCCACCGAGCTCACCGGCACGGCGGCACTCTCGTCGTCGAACGCCGCGATCCTCAAGGACATGATGATCGCTTCCGAGGGCTTCACCGCGGGCGCCGGCAAGCGCCCGGACATCCAGATCGCGTCGAAGACCGGCACCGCCGAGCACGGCACGGACTCCAAGAACACCGCGCCGCACGCCTGGTACACCGCCTTCGCCCCGGCCAACGACCCGCAGATCGCCGTCGCCGTGATCGTCGAAGACGGCGGCAACCGCGGTCTCGCGGCCACCGGCGGCAAGGTCGCGTCGGAGATCGGCCGCGCGGCGATCAACGCGAAACTCGGGGGTGGATAGCGCATGCTGTCCTCCGGTCACCTGCTGGCCGAGCGGTACAAGCTGACGAGCCGGATCGCCGTCGGTGGGATGGGCGAGGTCTGGCAGGCCAGCGACACCCGGCTCGACCGGACCGTCGCGGTCAAGATCCTGAAGGCCGAGCTCTCCGGTGACGCCGAGTTCCTCCACCGCTTCCGCACCGAAGCGCGGATGACCGCGTCCCTGAACCACCCCGGCATCGCCGCGGTGCACGACTACGGCGAGACCATCTTCGACGGCGACCTGTCGATCGCGTACCTCGTCATGGAGCTCGTCGACGGCGACCCGCTGGCCGGGTTGCTGGCCAAGCACGGGCGGCTGTCGGCGGAGTTCACGCTCGACATGCTCGAGCAGGCGGGCAACGCGTTGCAGGCCGCGCACGAGCAGGGTCTGGTCCACCGCGACGTCAAGCCGGGCAACATCCTGGTGACGCCCGCCGGCCAGGTGAAGATCACCGACTTCGGCGTGGCGAAGGCGGCCGACGCGGCGCCGGTCACCCGGTCCGGCATGGTCATGGGCACGGCGCACTACATCGCGCCGGAGCAGGCGCTCGGGCACCCGGCCGAGCCGGCGTCCGACGTCTACTCGCTGGCGGTGTGCGGCTACGAATGCCTCGCCGGGCACCGGCCGTTCCTGTCGGAAAACGCCGTGACGGTCGCGATGATGCACATCCGCGACATCGCGCCGCCGCTGCCGCCGGACGTCCCGCCCGCCGCGCGCGCGGTGATCGAGGCGACGCTGGTCAAGGACCCGCGGCAGCGCTACAACAACGGCGGCGAGTTCGCGGCCGCCGTCGCCGCGGTCCGCGCCGGGTTGCCGCTGCCGACGCCGTCCGGGCTGGTCAACGCGACCTACTCGACCGGGCAGCACCCGGCGTCGACGGGTCAGCACCCGGTCCAGACCGGCCAGCACCCGATCCAGCAGCAGCCGCCGGTCCCGCAGCAGATTCCTCCGCAGCAGCAGCACATGCCGGTCGGCCCGCCGTCGCCGGCGGTGAACCCGATGGTCGCCATCGGCCCGCCGTCCCGGCCCGTCATGCGTCCGGCCATGATGCCGGCGCCCCGGAAGAAGCCCCAGTGGGGCTGGTGGGCGCTCCTCGCGGCCATCCTGCTCGTTGTCCTGGTGGCGGGCATCGTGCTGGTGGCGAAGATGATCGGCAGCTCGGGCTCGCCACCGCACAACGGCCAGACGAGCCAGGTGGTCCCAGGCAGACAGCCGCCCGCGGAGGAGGCGCCCGCTTCGAGCGCCTACCCGGCGGACGCTCCCGCAACGACCGACGATGGCCGGCAAGGCATCATGACCGCACCCTGGACGGAATGGAACGGCACCCAGAGATGAGCACACCCAGACTGCTCTCCAACCGGTACGAGCTGGGCGAAACGCTCGGCTACGGAGGCATGTCCGAGGTCCATCACGGCCACGACGTGCGCCTGGGCCGGGAAGTCGCTATCAAGATCCTCCGTGCCGATCTCGCCAGGGACCCGCAGTTCCTGGAGCGCTTCCGCCGTGAAGCGCAGAACGCCGCCGCGCTGAACCACCCGGCGATCGTCGCGGTCTACGACACCGGCGAGGCGAACGCCGAGTTCGGCCCGCTGCCGTACATCGTCATGGAGTACGTCGAAGGCCGGACGCTGCGGGACATCGTCAAGACCGAAGGCCCGATGTCGCAGAAGCGGGCCATGGAGGTCATGGCCGACGTCTGCGCGGCGCTGGACTTCTCCCACCGCCACGGCATCGTGCACCGCGACGTCAAGCCGGCCAACGTGATGATCACGAAGAACGGCGCGGTCAAGGTCATGGACTTCGGCATCGCGCGCGCGATGCACGACGGCCAGTCCGCGATGACCCAGACCGCCGCGGTGATCGGCACGGCGCAGTACCTGTCGCCGGAGCAGGCTCGCGGTGAGTCCGTCGACGCCCGTTCCGACGTCTACGCCGCCGGCTGCGTGCTGTACGAGCTGATCACCGGCGAGCCGCCGTTCACCGGGGACTCCCCGGTCGCGGTCGCCTACCAGCACGTCCGTGAAGACCCGAGCCCGCCGTCGTCGGTCAACCCGGCGGTGGCGCCCGAGCTGGACGCGGTCGTGCTGAAGGCACTGGCCAAGGGCCCGGCGAACCGCTACCAGTCGGCGGCGGAGATGCGCTCGGACCTGGTGCGCACGCTCTCGGGCCAGCGCCCGGCGGCGCCGATGGTGATGTCCGAGGACGAGCGCACCCAGGTGATGAACTCCGACCGGCGCCAGCCGCAGCGCTACGAGGAGTACGACGCCCCCGACGATGACGACCCGAAGGCCAAGCGCCGTCGCCGCACGATCCTCGCCGCGCTGGCCGCGGTGTTCGTCCTGGGCGCGGTGCTGCTGATCATGTGGCTGGCGGGGTCCTTCAAGGGCGGTGGCGACGAGCCGACCACGGTGGCGATCCCGGACGTCAAGGGACAGTCGGAGGTGGCGGCCAAGAACACCTTGCGTGAGAAGGGCCTGAACAACTTCGCGCCGAACAAGATGGTGCCCTGCGGGATTCCGGACGCGAACGGCAACGTGCCCTGCACCACCGACCAGATCAACCAGGTCATCGACATCGCCCCCGGCGTGGGCACGCCGGTCGCCACGGCGGCGCAGATCACGCTGACGATCGGCCAGAAGCCGGGCACGACGAAGGTGCCCGACCTCAAGGGACTCTCCCGTGACGACGCCGAAGCGAAGCTCAAGGAAGTCGGCCTGACCCTGAACCCGTCGGTGCAGGACGTCAACGTCGACGACCCGAACGACGTGGGGAAGGTCGTCAACCAGACCCCCCAGGCGGACAGCGATGCCCAGCAGGGCTCGAGCGTGTCCATCTCCCTCGGCAAGGGCAAGCAGCAGAAGCAGGTCCCGAACTTCACCGGCAAGTCCTTCAGCGAGGCCAACTCGGCCCTCACCGGCATGGGCTTCACCGTGAAGCGGGTGGACCAGCAGTCCGACCAGCCGAAGGACCAGGTCATCCAGCAGACGCCGAACGGCGGTTCGGTGCCCGTCGGCACGCAGATCACGCTGACCGTTTCCACGGGTCAGCCGGACAACAAGATCGAGATGCCGAGCCTGATCGGCATGACGGTCGACGACGCTCAGCAGAAGCTGGAGAGCATGGGCTGGACCCAGCAGCTCCGGCAGCAGGCCGACCGGACCAGCAACAAGCCCGAGGGCACGATCACCAAGCAGAGCGTCTCGCCGGGTACGCAGATCGACAAGGACAAGGACGTGACGGTCGGGGTGTCGGAGTCGTTGTTCCCGACATCGACTCCCGGTCAGTAACGGACTCCACGAAGAAGGCCCGCACGGTTCGCCGTGCGGGCCTTCTTTTTCGTTCAGGCTTTGTCGAGAAATCCTTGGACGGCACCGAGAACCTGTTCGGCGTCACTCGACGGACCGCAGTCGAGCTCGAGTTCCTCGGCCGCGCCGGAGCGTTTGATTTTCAGCGAGACGCGGCCCTCGCGGTAGCGCCGCAGCCAGGCAAAAAGTGACCGGCAGAAGACGCCGGCGGAGTTGCTCGTCACGCCGACCACGACGGCGTCGAAGAGCTGGACGCGGCCACGGAGCTCGTCCTCGCCGCGCAACCAGGCGGCGAGGTCCCGGAGCTCGCCGTCGGAGTTCGGCCCGGTGATCGCGACGATCCCAGCCGTCACCCGTTCTCCCTTCGCCCAGAACCGGAGAGGACCCGAACCTTAGTCGGCCCCGAGCACCCGCCGGAACCCCGGCACGGAAATTGAATATTGCAAATTGCACTCAGGAACGGCGGTGCACGAGCCGCGCCACGACGAAGAAGCTCGCGGCCAGCACCACCACCGAGGTCACCCCCGCCAGCACGAGCGGGCCGCCGACCGGTTCCTCGTCGGTCAGGGCGTGCAGCAGCGGGTGGACCAGCGGAATCTTCGCCAGCAACACGACGATCAGCGTGATCACGGCGGCGAGCACGGTCCAGCCGACCCGCTGCACGAGCAGCCGCGAGCACGGCAGCGCGATCGCGATGCCCAGCAGCGCGCACGCGAGGTGCGCGAGCAGCCCGATAGCCAGCGCCGCCGGCTGGACCTTGAACGACTTGAGCGCCGACCACGCCTCGGTGATCACGGTGAGGACCACCGAGCAGGCCAGCACGGTGAAGACCGCGCCGGTGATCATCCGCCGCCACTGCCGCGCGTGGCTCAAGGTGACCAGCCGCTGCACCGGGTCCTCGATGTCGAGCAGCGCGATCGTCAGCCAGCACGAGACGACGAGCAGCCCGCCGGCGCTCACGCCGAACAGCGGCAACGGCGGCGAATGCGGGTCGGCGTAAAGGATCACGCACAGCGCGAGGTAGGCCAGCAGCGCCGGCAGGTACCGCTGCGAATGGGCGAGCAAGGCCAGGTAGTAGCGGGTCATGGCGAGCACGGCGCCACCTCCCGCACCGACCAGCCGTCCTCCAACGCGCGCAGTAGCACGGCGTCCACCGACGCGACCTCGACCGTGAGCACGATCTGAGCGCCCTCGACGACCGCGTGGTGCACGCCGGGTTCGCCGGCCCACTCGGTGCCGTTGCCGCGCAACACGATCCGCGTCGTCGGCTCGGCGCTTTCCGCCGTGAGCCTGCCTTCGTTCATGAGGTGGACGACGTCGGCGTGGTCGTGCACCACCTGCGGCCGGTGGTCGGTGAACACGACGCTCGCGCCGCGCGCCCGCGTCTCGGCGACGACCTCGCCGAGGATGGCGTGCGTCCCGACGTCGAGCCCGGACCACGGCTCGTCGAGGATCAGCAGGTCCGGCCGGACCATGACGGCCTGCGCGAGCCCGACCTTCTGCGCGTTGCCTTTCGAGAGCGTGCGCAGCGGCGCCGCCGGGCCGCCGACCAGCGCGAGCCGTTCGAGCAGCGGGTCGATCACCGAGAGGTCGGCGAGCCCGTGGATGCGCGCCATGTGCCGCAGGTACGCCCGCGCGCCCATGCGCTGGCCGGCCGGGAAGCGGTCCGGCAGGTAGCCGATCCGCGGGCTCCCCGACACCACGCCGGTGGTCGGGTGCGAGACGCCGGCCATGATCCGCAGCAGCGTCGACTTGCCGGAGCCGTTGCTGCCGAGGACGCCGACGACGTGCCCGGGCTCGACGCTCAGGTCGACGTCGTGGAGGACGAAGTCACCGCGCCCGTACCGCTTGCCGACCCCCTCGAGCCGGATCACGCAACAGCGGCCTTCTGGAGCGCCTTGGTCGCCCGCTCGAGCTCGTTCACGCGGGCCGGGTCGACGGGGTGACCGGCCGCGGCCATCCAGGTGGCCAGCATCCGGTGGCCGCCTTCGGTCAGCACCGACTCGGGGTGGAACTGGACGCCTTCCAGCGGCAGCTCGCGGTGGCGCATGCCCATCACGATGCCGGACTCCGTGCGGCCGGTGATCTCGAAGACGTCGGTCGGAATGGTGTCGGGCACCACGGTCAAGGAGTGGTACCGGGTCGCCGTGAACTCGTCCGGCAGGCCCGCGAGGACGCCGGTGCCGGTGTGGCGGACCTGGCTCGTCTTGCCGTGGAGCAGCTCGGGCGCGCGGTCGACGGTCGCGCCGTAGACGACGCCGAGCGCCTGGTGGCCGAGGCAGACCCCGAGCATCGGCGTGCGCGTCTCGGCGCACTTGCGGACGACGTCCATGCTCTGACCAGCGCGTTCGGGCGTTCCCGGGCCGGGCGAGACGAGCACGGCGTCGAACTCGGGGACGCGGTCGAGGTCCACGACGTCGTTGCGCCAGACCGTGCAGTCGGCGCCGAGCTGGGCCAGGTACTGGACCAGGTTGTAGACGAAGCTGTCGTAGTTGTCGACGACGAGAACGCGCATGCCGGCGAGCTTACCGGCTCCCAACCAGTGGACCGTACGGTAAATCACATTTCTAGTTAGGTGACCCTAACCTACCGTGGAGAGCGTGAGCCGATCTCTTCGCGTAGCCATCGTGGGCGCTGGACCCGCGGGCATTTACGCCGCCGACATCCTGGACAAGTCCGACGCCGACGTGACGATCGACCTCTTCGAGCGCATGCCCGCGCCCTTCGGGTTGATCCGCTACGGCGTGGCACCCGACCACCCGCGCATCAAGGGCATCGTCACGGCGCTGCACAAGGTGCTCGACAAGCCGAACATCCGCCTGCTGGGCAACATCGACTACGGCACCGACATCAAGCTCGACGAGCTGCGCGAGTTCTACGACGCGGTGATCTTCTCGACCGGCGCGTCCGCCGACCGCGAGCTCGACATCCCGGGCATCGACCTGGACGGCAGCCACGGCGCCGCGGACTTCGTCTCCTGGTACGACGGCCACCCGGACGTGCCGCGCACCTGGCCGCTGACCGCGTCTTCGGTCGCGGTCCTCGGGGTCGGCAACGTGGCGCTGGACGTCGCGCGGATCCTGGCCAAGACGGCCGACGAGCTGCTGACCACCGACATCCCGGAGAACGTCCACCAGGGCCTGAAGAGCAGCCCGATCACCGACGTGCACGTGTTCGGCCGCCGCGGCCCGGCCCAGGCGAAGTTCACGCCGCTGGAGCTGCGCGAGCTGGACCACTCGCCGAACGTCGAGGTCATCGTGGCCCCGGAGGACATCGAGTTCGACGACGGCAGCATCGCGGCGCTACGCGCGTCGAAGCAGATCGACATGGTCGTGAAGACGCTGCAGGAGTGGGCGATCCGCGAGCCGGGCACCCGGCAGCGGCGGCTGCACCTGCACTTCTTCCACTCCCCCTCGGAAGTTCTCGGCGAGGACGGCCGGGTCGTCGGCCTGCGGACCGAGCGCACCGAGCTGACCGGCGACGGGAACGTGCGCGGCACGGGCGAGTTCCACGACTGGGACGTCCAGGCGGTGTACCGCGCGGTGGGCTACCTGTCGTCGCACCTGCCGGAGCTCCCGTTCGACCACGTCGCCGGCGTGGTGCCGAACCAGGCCGGCCGCGTCCTCGACCTGGACGAGAACCAGCTCCCCGGCGTGTACGTGACGGGCTGGATCAAGCGCGGCCCGGTGGGCCTCATCGGCCACACGAAGGGCGACGCGGCGGAGACGATCGCGAGCCTGCTGTCGGACGCGGACACCCTCTCCGCCCCGAAGTTCGCGTCCCCGGACGCGATCCTCGACTTCCTGGCGGCGCGCGGAATCCCGTTCACGACATGGGAAGGCTGGGGCAAGCTCGACGCGCACGAGAAGTCGCTGGGCCTGGCCGCGGGCCGCGAGCGGATCAAGGTCGTGGAGCGCGAAGAGATGACGCGGGTTTCGCGCGGCTAACCGGCACCGAGATACGCCAGAACGGCGAGCACACGGCGGTTGCTGTCATCCGAAGCCGAGATGCCGAGCTTCTGGAAGATGTTCGCCGTGTGCTTGCCGACCGCGCCTTCGCTGAAGTGCAGCCGGGCGGCGATCGCCGCGTTCGAGCAGCCCTCCGCCATCAGGCCGAGTACCTCGCGCTCCCGGGGCGTCAACGCCGCCAGCGGGTCGGATGCGTTGCCCGCCACGAGTTTCGCGATCACCTCGGGGTCCATCACCGTGCCGCCGGCCGCGACCCGGCGGACCGCGTCGATGAACTGGTCGGCGTTGAACACCCGGTCCTTCAGCAGGTAGCCGATCGCGCCCGTGCCGTCGGCCAGCAGCTCGCGCGCGTACAGCTGCTCGACGTGCTGGGACAGCACCAAGATCGGCAGCCCCGGGAACTCCCGGCGGGCGGCCAGCGAGACCTGCAGGCCCTCGTCCGTGTTCGTCGGCGGCATCCGGACGTCCACAATGGACACTTCAGGGCGGTGCTCGCGCAAGGCCGCCGCCAGTTCCGGGCCGCTGCCGACCGCCGCGACGACGTCGAAGCCGTGCGCTGCCAAGAGATGCGTCAGGCCGTCTCGGAGGAGGTACTGGTCTTCGGCGACGACGGTTCGGGGTCGAGCTGGCACGGGATCTCCACGGTCGCCCTCGTCGGCCCGCCGATCGGGCTGGTCAGGGTCAACCTACCGTCGAAGCCACCGAGCCGGCGCTCGATCCCGCGCAGTCCCGAACCGAGCGCCGGGTTCGCTCCCCCCTTGCCGTCGTCGGTGACCACGATCGTCAGCTGGTCGTCGGCGAACCCGACGTCGATCGTCACCCGTCCCGCGCCGTGCTTCGCCGCGTTGCCCAGCAGCTCCGACACCGCGAAGTACGTGCACGCCTCCACCGGCTCCTCGATGCGCCCCGGCAGCGAGCCCGTGACCTGCGCCTTCAGCGGGCTGTCCAAGGCCAGCGCGCGCACGGCGTCCAGCAGCCCGCGCTCGGACAGCACCGGCGGGTGGATGCCGCGGATCAGCACCCGCAGCTCGGTGAGCGCCTCCGACGACGCCGCGCGCAGCTCGGCCGCGAGCCGCTTCGCCGCCGCCGGATCGGTGTCCACCAGCGCCTCGACCGCGCCGAGCTTCATCCCCATCGCGACCAGCCGCGACTGGATGCCGTCGTGCAGGTCGCGTTCGATCCGCCGCAGCTCCGCCGCCTGCGTGACCGTGACGTCCGTGCGCGTCTGCTTCAGCCGTTCGACGCGCTGGGCGAGCCGTGTCGCGTCCGTCGGCCCCAGCCAGATCCGCGCGAAGCGGGCCTGCTGCCGGGCCAGCCACGTCGCCGGCGCCACCCCGGCGACGATCATCGCGAGCGCCACCGGCGTCTGCGCGGCGGCACCGAGGTGCGTCGAGACCTCGGGGAACGGCCACCACGTCACCGGGGACGAGACGAACGGCCGCCACACCCACAGCGTGAAGAGCCCGACGGCGCCGCGGCCGACCAGCGCGACCGAGGGCAGCACGAAGAGCAGCGACACGAGCGGGATCAGCGCCCCGCCCGCCATGTCGCGCCAGGTGGCCCGATCGCGCACGACCCACCGCGTCCGCGCGTGCTGGACCGGCCAGAACGGCTCGTCGTAGAGCTGCTTGCCGACCTGGAAGAGGCCGTCCGCGCGCGGCACCGGCAGCCCCGGCGGCGGTAAGTACGGCCGGGCGATCCGCACGCCGGTCCAGTTGCCGGACTCGCGGCGCAGCGTGTCGGTGATCGAGCGGGTCCAGAGGATCAGCGGCGCCGCTACCGGCATCGCGACGGCGATCACGACCAGCTGCCACACCGAGAACACGAGCACGACCACGGACAGCGCGAGGATGCCCATCTGGTGGCCCAGCGACTCGAGCCTGCGGTGCAGCCAGCGCCCCTGGCCGGGGACCGGGGCCGGTCGCGGGCCGAGCCACCAGCGCGTCCACCGGCCGTAGCCGCGCAGCACGACCGGCCCGCCGAGCAGCACCACGACCGGCAGCACCAGCGTGACCAGCGGGTTCAGCAGCTGCCAGACGAACTCGCGACCGGCGGCCGGGTCCTCCATGGCCCACGTGAAGCGGCGGTTCCAGCGGATCCAGAACGCCCGCTTGTAGAGCGTGTTGCCGTCGCGGTACCAGCCGTCGCGTTCCCGCACCGGCTCCGGCGGCTCGGGCCGGTAAGGCGATTCGACCTCGACGTCGCACCAGCGCGCGGCCAGCGTCCGGGCGGTCGCCGAGCGGTGCCGGGCCCACTCGATGGCGGGGCCGAGGAAGAAGACCAGCCCGACACACAGCAACGCGAAGGCGATCGCTTCGACCAGCACGTCGAACCAGCTGACCAGCGCCAGCCCGGCCAGCGCGCAGGCCCGCCCGAGAGCACGCAGGTACGTCATCCGGCACCTCCTTCCCCCGGGATCTTCGCCGGACGACCCGTGCGCGCGCACTGCCCGAAGCCCCACGACCAGGGTGGGCCCAGCCCCACCCCCGCTTCAGCAAAACCCTACTTGAGCTGGGGATTCAGCGTCATTCTGCGCGGCGTCGAACCTTCGTAACTTGGTCCCCATGCCCCTCATCGAAGTCACCGACCTCCGCAAGAGCTACGGCTCCCGGGTCGCGGTCGACGGCGTTTCCTTCACCGTCGAGCGCGGCGAAATCTTCGGCATCCTCGGCACGAACGGCGCCGGGAAGACCACCACGGTCGAATGTCTGCAGGGTCTCCGCCAGGCCGACGGCGGCCGGATTTCCGTCCTCGGCCTCGACCCGACGACCGACCGCGCCGCGCTGACCCGCCGCGTCGGCGTCCAGCTGCAGGAGAGCCGGCTGCCGGCGAAGCTGCGGGTGCGGGAGGCGCTGGAGCTGTTCGCGTCCTTCTACCCGGACCCGGCCGACATCGACGTCCTGCTCGACCGGCTCGACCTGCGCGACCACTCGCGCAGCTACTTCGGGAAGCTCTCCGGCGGCCAGAAGCAACGCGTGTCGATCGCCTTGGCGCTGGTGGGCAACCCCGAACTGGCCATCCTCGACGAGCTGACCACCGGGCTCGACCCGCACGCCCGCCGCGAGACGTGGCGGCTGGTCGAAGGCGTGCGCGCCACCGGCGTCACCGTCCTGCTGGTCACCCACTTCATGGACGAGGCCGAGCGGCTCTGCGACCGCGTCGCGATCTTCGACGCCGGACGCGTGGTCGCCACCGGCACCCCGACCGAGCTCCGCGCCGCGGCCGGAGCCTCCACTTTGGACGACGCGTTCGTCTCGCTCACGAGGAGCACCCTGTGAACACCTTCGCCAAGATCACCGCCACCGAAGCGAAACTCTTCCTCCGCACGCCGTTCATGGCCATCGCGGGCATCCTGCTGCCGGCCGCGGTACTGCTAGCGGTCGGCGCCATCCCGGGCATGACGGAACCCAGCCCGGCCGCCGGCGGCGCCCGGTTCATCGACGCCTGGGTGCCGTCGGTGATCGTCATCAGCCTCGCGATGCTGGCGCTGCAGTCGATCCCGGGCGCCGTCGCGACCTACCGCGAGCAGGGCGTGCTGCGGCGGCTGTCCACGACGCCGGTGCACCCGGCGAACCTGCTGGGCGCGCAGCTGCTGATCCACGTCGTGGTCGCGCTGGCGGGCATCGGCCTGACGCTGGGCGTGGCCAACGCGGCCTACGACGTCCCGATGCCGAAGCACCCGCTGCTGTTCCTGCTGACACTGTTGCTCGGCACGGTCTCGATGTTCTCGTTCGGCCTGCTGGCGGCGGCGGTCGCCCGAACGGCCAAGTCCGCCGGCGCGTTCGCGATGGTCGCGTTCCTGCCGACGATGTTCTTCGGTGGCGTGTACCTGCCGCGGCCGCTGCTGCCGGAGGTCCTGCGACGGATCGGCGACTACGTCCCGCCGGGGACGCAGCCGCTGCAGGACGCCTGGGTCGGCACCGGCGTGCAGCCGCTTCAGCTGGTCGTGCTGGGTGCTTTCGCGGTGGTCGGCACGGCGTTGGCCGCTCGCCTGTTCCGCTGGGAGTGACCGGCCCTTCCGCCATAATGGTGATGATCATCGTTTTCTCTTGTGGCGGAGCGACGCGGCCGGTAGCCAGGAGAGTGGCCCTGCTCAAACTGGAGGTTCGATGTCCCTGGACGTGTCACCCGCGCTGCTGGAGAAGGCCGAGCGCGGGGAGGTCACCGACGCCGAGTTCGTCACCTGCGTCAAGGAATCCCTGCCCTACGCCTGGGAGGTCATCACGGGCGTCATCGCCGACGCCGACGGCGCGGCGGACGGTTTCGCCGACAACGAGACGCCGCCACCGAGCGAAGCGGCTCGCGGCCAGCTGCTGCGGGCACTGGCCTCGGACGCGATCCGCGGCGGCCTCGAGCGCCACTTCGGCGTCAAGCTGGCCTTCCAGAACTGCCACCGGGTCGCCGTGTTCAAGAACTCCGAGCTCGACGGCGACCGGTACCGCGCGTTCGTCTCGCCGCGCGGCCAGCTGCTCAACCAGAGCCCGGAGCTGCGGGACTGCTAGCCGGCCCTCCGGCGCACCCCCGGTGCGCCGGAGGCCCTCAGTACCCGAGCCCGACCAGCAGGCGCGCGGTCGGCAGCCCGCTCTCGAGGTACTGCACGAACAGCTCGTTGTGGAGCGCCCACGGCGACCGCCGCCGCCGGATCAGCGCGATCGCCTCCGGCACGCCGAGCCCCAGCCCGACAAGCGTCTGCGCGACGACCAGGCCCGACCGGTTGAGCCCGGCGTGGCAGCGCACGAGCGTCGGCCGCCCCGCGCGGACCGCTTCGGTGGCGAGCACCGCGAACCGCTCGACCTCGGCGATCTGCGCCTCGCTCAACGGCCCGTCCGGCATCTCGGCGAAGTGGTGCTCGACGCCGGGCGGCGGGCCGTGCCCGTCACGCTGGTAGAGGCTGAGCACGAGGTCGAACTCGCGCCCGACGACGACCGGCTCCTCGCCCGCGCGGACGTGCCCGCCCATCCACAGGTACGGCCGGATCTCGTTCCACGAGTCTTCCGGCGGCGAGTTGTCGCGGTCCTTCTGACGTGTCTTCACGGCGGCCCCTCTCCCGAGAGGGGAAACGGACCGCGCGCCCGGCGGGTTCCGGCTCAGTTGACCGCGACCTCGTTGAACCACAGGCGCGGCTCCAGCCACGGGAACACCACGAACATCAGCAGCGCCACGACGCCGAGGGCCAGGACCACCGCGATCGTCAGCTTGACCGCGAACGGGCCGGGGAACTTCCGCCAGAGCCACCCGTACATCAGGCCTCCCCGATCTTCGAGAGCAGGTCGCCGTAGTCCTTGACCTGGTTCTTCGGCACCTGCTGGGTGAGCACCGACGTGATGATGAGCCGCTGCTGGGCGGAGAACTGCGGGTGGCACGTGGTGAGCGTGAGCAGCGCGGCCTGCTGGGCCTTCGGCAGCGTGTCGGCGCCCTTGTACGGGACCGGGTTCACCGCGGTGCCCTGGCTGGGCAGCACGACCTTGCGGCCAAACGTCTCGTCGTACGCGCCGCCGTCTTCGGCGTTCGGGTCGCGGAGGGTCGAGACGCCCTTGCACTTCGGGTCGGCACCCTTGCCGCCGGCCCAGTTCTCGATCTCGTCGTCGTAGGGCAGGACCTTGTAGATGTAGAAGTCGGTCGAAGTCTCGATCACGATCTGGTCACAAGAGGAGAGGTTGTCCAGGTCGTTGAACGGGGCGCCCTTGCCGACGCGGTGGCCGGCGACGGCGAAGTTGCCGGGCTCGCCAGGCAGCGACGTGCCCTTGTAGTGGCCGGGCCCGACCTCCAGGGAGGCGTCGTCGGTGCCCTCCTGGATCGTGAAGTTGTAGTCGACGCCGAACTCCGGGATGTGGATCCGGGCGAACGCCTTGCCGTCGATCAGCTCGGGGTGCAGCGTGCGGTCGTGCGCCCAGTCGCCGTCGAGCTGGTCGCTCGCCTCGGACTGCTTGCCCGCCGAGAACAGGTCGGTCACGTACAGCTCGTAGACCATGAACAGCAGCACGACCAGGCCCAGCGTGATGAGGATTTCGCCGGCCGTCCGGATCGCGACGCCACCCTTGCCCAGCGGCGCGGGCGGCGGCTTCTCCGCGGTCGCGGTGCCCCCCTTGCCGACCGGCGCGAACACGACCGTCTCCTCGGCCGAACCCGGCGGCGGAGTGGGGCTGGTGTAGCGGCGGCGGGCCGGCGGGGGCCCCTGCTGAGGGCGCCGGGGCGGCTGTCCCTGGGGCTGGCGGGGCGGCACCTGGCCGCGCGGGGGCGTGGCGGGACGGCGCTGGGGTACCGGACGTTGCCCGGGGTGTCTGCGCCGGTCGTCATCCGGTTCTTCGCGCGTAGTCACGCAAGCTCCTCTCAAGCCGCGTCCGACACTTGGTGACCCCGACGTCACGGTACGGGAAATCCGACCACTCCCGGCCGCTGCTTTCCTGCGGTCGTTTACGTTAACGTGTGCACGTGGCGCTGGTTGCGCACCCCGAGCGGGTCATCGCCACCGACCAGCCCGAACAGCACCGCGAGGAACAGATGCCCAAGTCCAAGGTCCGCAAGAAGACGGCTTACACCCCGCCTGCCGACCGGCGCACGCCGGTGAAGGTGCGGGCAGCCGGTCCCACCGGTCTCGCCTGGAAGATCCCGATGTTCGGGCTGATGCTCGTGGGCCTGATCTGGCTGCTGGTGAACTACATCGCCGGGGACAAGATCTCCTGGATGGCCGACCTGGGCAACTGGAACTTCGCCGGCGGGTTCGCGCTGATGATCGCGGGTCTCCTCATGACTATGCGCTGGCGCTGATTATTACTCCGAATGGCGGCTTGACGCCGAATTACACCGGTGTGACTCATCCCCAGTGTGGATAACCCCTGTGGATAACTACCCCACCTCGTGGGCGCCGCGGCAGGCCCTTGTGGTATCGGCATGGGCGGTCACCGCGCTGCTGCTCGTCGGCGTGGTGGCCGACGCGCTGACCGGCGACCGCGGCGGCCTGGTGCTGTTCGCCGTCGCCACGGTGGCCGCCGGCGCGTTCGCCGCCCATTCGACGCTCGTCCGGCCCCGGCTGGCCGCCGACACCGAGGGCCTGGTCGCCCGGACCCTCGGCGGCACGCACCGGCTGCCCTGGGCGCAGACTCGCACGCGGCTGCGCACCACCCGCCGGCTGGGCCGCGACGGCGTCACGCTCGAGATCGAGCACGACGACCAGCTCTACGTCTTCGGGTGGCTCGACCTGGGCGAAGACCCTCGCGACGTCATGGACGTGCTCAGCACGCTCCGGGCGCGGAGCTAGCCGCCGCAGGTGTAGTACAGGCCCTGGCGGTACTGGACGAACTGGCAGGTCTCCGGCGGGAACTGCGAGCCCTTGTAGATCATCAGGCCGATGAGCGCGACGGCGATGATCCCGATGCCGATCGCCTGGTAGCGCGCCTGGTTGACCTGCGGCGCGTAGAGCAGCGCGACGGTGAGCAGGGCCCCGGTCACGAGCCCGCCGATGTGCCCGTAGATCGAGATGCCCGGGATGCCGAACGTGATGAAGGCGTTCAGCGCGAGCGTGATGATCAGGCCGGTGGGGTTCAGGCGCAGCTTCAGCACGGTGACCGCGTAGGCGCCCATCAGGCCGAACAGCGCCCCGGACGCGCCGGCCGTCCCGGGGAACTCGCCGGGGTTGCCGAACAGCAGCACAGCCGCCGACGCGCCGAGCATCGAGACGAAGTAGAGCGCGAGGTAGCGGCTACGGCCGCAGACCTGCTCCAGCGACCGGCCCATCATCCACAGCGAGAACATGTTGACCGCGATGTGGATGGGTCCGTAGTGCAGGAACCCGTTGGTCAGGACGCGCCACCACTCGCTGTGGCCGAGGGTCGCGTCGCCGTAGAGGCTGGCGTGCTGGAAGACCGATGCCAGTTCGTTGTCGTTCAGGCTGCCCGACTGGACGACCGTGATCAGGAAGACCAGGACGTTCACCGCGAGGATGGCCTGGGTGACGAGCACCGACTGGGACAGCCGCGCACCGAAGACGGTGCGCTGGCCGAACCCGGCTTCCTGGTAGCCCCGGTGCTGACGGCGTTGCTGCTGGCTGCCGCTGTGCACGCAGTCGGTGCACTGGAAGCCGACGGGGGCTTCGCGCAGGCAATCCGGGCACGCCGGACGCCCGCACCGGGAGCAGCTCAGCCCGGTCGGGCGGTTCGGGTGCCACCAGCACCCGGGGAGGGCGGCTTGTGGTTCGGCGGCGGGGTTCGGCGGTTGGCTCACGATGAGAACCAACCTACCGAAACCTGACCGGCTCAGCCCTCGTGGTCGATCGTGACCTTCTCGATGACGACGTCGGACAGCGGACGGTCCGCCGGCCCGGTCGAGGTGCGGCCGATCGCGTCGACGACGTTGCGCGACTCCTGGTCGGCCACCTCACCGAAGATCGTGTGCCGGAAGTTCAGGTGGGTGGTCGGCGCGACGGTGATGAAGAACTGCGAGCCGTTCGTGCCGGGCCCGGCGTTCGCCATGGCCAGCAGGTACGGCTTGCTGAACTGCAGCTCCGGGTGGAACTCGTCGCCGAACTTGTAGCCGGGGCCGCCGCGGCCGGTGCCGGTCGGGTCGCCGCCCTGCAGCATGAAGCCGTCGATGACCCGGTGGAAGATCGAACCGTCGTAGAAGGGGCCGGAGTTCGTGCCCGCCGCGTTCGGCTGGGTGTACTCCTTGGTGCCTTCCGCCAGCCCGACGAAGTTCGCGACCGTCTTCGGCGCGTGGTCGGGGAGCAGGTTCAGGTTGATGTCACCCTGGTTGGTGTGCAGCGTAGCTTTCACGAGTCTCATCGTGCCATCAGCAGCGGGCGGCGGCGAAAAGGGGCACGATAGGTTACGGGTAACAGAGCAGTGTCAAAACGAATGATGAGGTGAAGTCCATGTCCCGGGCGACAGCCCAGGCCGCCGAGACCGCCGACAAACTCGTCTCCGAGGGCGTCAAGCACGGCCGGCGCGCGCAGAAGCAGCTCGCGAAGAAGACCGAGCTCACCCGCAAGGAGCTCAAGAAGAGCTCGAAGGCCGCTCGCCAGGAAGCCCTCGCCCGGCTTTCCGAGCTGCGCAAGCCGGGTCGCAAGGCGAAGAAGGCCGCCATCAAGGCCGCGAAGGCGGCCGGTGAGTCGAAGCGCCGCGGCAAGAAGGACTTCAAGTCCGCGAAGAAGGACTTCGCCGCTGCCTTGGTCGAGGCGAAGGCCGCAGCCAAGGGGACGCGCAGCCGTCGTCGCTGGCCGTGGCTGCTCGGCCTGGTCGTGGTCGGCGCCGGTGCCGCCTACGTCCTCCGCTCGAAGCAGGAGCCCCCGGTCGCGCCCGCGCCGCCGAAGGCCACCCCGCCCGCGCCGAAGCCCGCCGAAGCGGCGAAGCCGAGCCCGCAGGCGAACGGCAAGGCGCCGTCCCCGGCGCCCGCCGAGAAGAAGAACTGAGCGCGACGCGAAGAGGCCCCCGGCGTGCACCGGGGGCCTCTTCAGTCGTGCCTTGAGCCGGATCAGGCGTTGGCGGCGTGCTTGTCGACCAGCGCGCCGAGGCGGGGCAGCGCCTCTTCGACGTTCTTCTTGCCGTTCGGGCGCAGCTTGCCGTAGACCTTCTTGATGCTGTCACGGCTGCTGCGCTCCGCGCGCGAGTCGGTGACGCTCAGCAGCGCGTCGGAAGCCTCGTCCGAGCGGCTGGACAGGTAGGCACCGAAGTCGTTGCCGCCCTGGGCCCGGTAGTCGCCGTAGAACGGCTCGAGCGCGCCCACGAAGTCCGGCAGCAGCGTGTCGACGGCCGAGGGGATGATGCCCGGCTTGATCTTCTTGACCGCGGCGAAGCCGGTCTTGACGACGGCACCCGAGACGCCGCCCTTGTCGGAGACCTCGGCGTCGACGAGGGTCTCGAAGTCGGTCACGACGGCCGGGCGACGGCCGGAGTCGAGCAGGATTTCCTTGAGGGTGTCAGCCACGATCTAGTCCTTTGTCGTTGCAGATTTTGTGCCCGTCCCCCGGGGGTGGGGATCCCCCGATGGCTGCGGTGCGCGAGTCCACGAAGCCTGCGCGTGACGCACAGGGTAATACAAGATCAACATCACTCACCCGTGTGGAGCCCGCTACCTAGAGCTTCAGGGCAGCGATAGCCTTCTTGACCACTGTGCGTGCTTTGACGCTCTGCTTTTGGTTAGTGGTCGCGATGACCGCCGCGGTCCCCTTCGCGACCGCGTAGACGGCCCCGTCGTCGGTCGACTCGTACCCGCCCTTCCAGCCGGTCGGGTCGCTCGCCGGGTTCGACGAGTCGACCGGCGCCACCTTGTTGACCAGCGCCGTCGCCGTCTTCGCGTCCCCGACGTACACCCGGACGGTGAGCTGGATCTTCCCGTCCGGGCGGTAGAAGAAGCACGCCGGATGCGGCTTGTCCGCCGACACCCGCACCTTCGAGACGTGCTGCCCGTTCGAGTCGGCCACGAACTCACTGGCGAGGTACGGGCAGTCCTCGGTCGCGGCCGGCTGGGGATCCGGCGGCAGCTCCGAACCCGCGGCGGCGCCGGTGGACGCCGACGGCGGGCTGGGGGTCGCGGTACCGGACACGAGGGAGGGGCCGCAGCCGGCCAGCAGCACCACGGCGGGCGCGAGAAGTACGAGTCGTCGCATAGCGCGCACAGTCAACCATGAAGCGTGTGTGAAAACCGCTGGCTGAACTCGACGTGACCGCCGGTCGTGCGACGATGGCGTCCTCAGTGAGGGAGGTCCCGGCTTGCTTACCCCCGAGCAGTACCTCGGCGTGGTGGCCGAGCGCATCCAGCGCTCCGGCGGCAACCTCGGCTCCGTGCCGATCGGCCCGGCGACGGCGGTGGCCGGCCTGTTCGCCGAGTCGGTGATGCTCTCGATGATGAACTACTGCGTCATCGCCGCGCCCGTGCCCGAGGTCAGCGCGGCCGCGCTGTACGACTTCACCGGCCGCGCCACGCAGTACGCGCGCGCGAACCTGGTCGGCACCATGGGCTGGACCGCGGCGTCGGTCGTCATCGCCGGGCTCGTCGGCCGGCAGGTGTACCCGGACGCCGCGCAGGCCGCGTCGGCGAAGACGAGCAACCAGTTCGGCGGCGAGACGCGGATGGTCGCCGTGGACCTCACGGCCGGGCAGACGTACGCGTTCACCGGCGGGAAGATGTGGGGCGCCGCGATGCACGGCGCGATCCGGGCCAAGCTGACGTTCTGCTTCCCGCCGCCCGCCGAGGCTTACCAGCAGGTGCAGTGGCAGCAGGCACAGCAACAGCCGCCGCAGCCGCAGGTTCCGCCGCCGCCCGGCTGGCAGCAGCAGCCGCCCATGGCCGCGCCGCCGGTGCCGCCCCCGCCGTACGCCGGGCAGGCCGGCCCGCAGCCGCCCGTCTACCCGCCGCCGGGACAGCCGCCGTACGGTTACTGACATGGTGCGGTTGCGCGGCTGGCCCTCGTTCCCCGAAGAACTTCCCGTGTTCACGCCGGAAACAGCGGCTGCCGACCCGCAGACGCTCTTCGTCGAGTGGCTGACCGAAGCCGGTGAGCACGTGCTGGCACCGCACGCCGTCACACTGTCCACAGTGGATTCCGACGGCGCGCCGGACGCGCGGGTGGTGATCCTCAAGGACGTCGGCCCGGCCGGCTGGGCGGTCGCCACCAGCTCGGAAAGCCCGAAGGGGCTGCAGCTGCGAAAGGATCCCCGTGCGGCGCTGACGTTTTTCTGGCCCGGGCGAGGCCGTCAGGTCCGGCTGCGCGGCCCGGTGTCCCCCGCGGCGCCCGAGGTGTCCGCGGCGGACTTCCTGGCCCGGCCGCCCGCCTCGCGCGTCGAGGCGTTCATCGGGCACCAGTCCCAGGTGCTGCACGACCCGGCGGACCTCGACGCGGCAGCCGCGGACGCGGAGCGCTGGGTCTCGGAAAACCCGGACACGGCCCCGGAAACGTGGACGCGGTACCTCGTCGACCCGGACGAGGTCGAGTTCTGGCAGGCGAGCCACGACCGCAGGCACGTGCGGCTGCGGTACCGGAAGTCCGACGGCGGCTGGGTCCGCGAGCGTCTCTGGCCTTGACGGGCCCGGCGCGACGCAGTAGGCAGGAAATCCGACAAAACGGAGGCCCGCATGCGCCGAACCGTCGTCCTCACCGTCACCGCCGTGCTGTCCGCGGGATTGTTGTCCGGCGCTTCGGCCGGTGAAACCTCGCCGTCGCGGCACCCCGCTGTCTTCGAGACGGTGTTCGCGTCCCCGCTCGGGATCGAAGGCCTGACCACCGACGGCCGCGGCAACCTCTACGCGCCGGCCCGCGGCGCCGACCCCTGCCCGGTCTACCGCGTCGCGGCGGCCGGCGGTCCAGCCGCGGTCGTCGGCACGATCCCGGCGCCGTGCAACCCCGCCGGGCTCACGTTCGACCGCCGCGGCCGCCTGTACGTCGCGAACGGCGAGACCGTGGTGTCGTTCGTGCCGGACGCGGCGAACCCACCGGCGGCGACGGTGTTCACGAGCGGCGTCCCGGGCGCGAACGGCCTCGCGTTCGACCGGTCGGGCGCACTCTGGATCTCCGACGGCGGGACCGGCCAGGGCCGGGTCTGGCGAGCGGGCGCGGACGGCGTCGCGCTCGAACAGTTCCGCGTGCAGCCCATGGTCAGCGACGTCATCACCGGCGGGATCGGCCGGGACGTGCGCGGCCTGCCGCCCGGCACGGTCACCATCACGCCGAACGGAAGGACCGCGGCGGACACCGCGGGCTCGCAGCACATCGTCGCCAACGGCCTGGCGTTCACCGCGGACGGCACGCTGCTGGTGGCGGACACGGCACGCGGCGCGCTCTGGCGCGTGCCGATGGACCGCACCGGCCACCCGCGCGCGTCGACCGGCTGCGACATCGCGTTCCCGGCGGACACGCTCTGCCTGGACGACCTCGAGGTGCAGCACCCGTACCTCGAAGGGGCCGACGGGATCGTCCTCGACCGCGCGGGCAACGTCTGGACGGCGGCGAACGAGCGCAACGCGATCGTGCTGGCCCGCCGCGACGGCCGCGTCGTCGAGTACTTCCGCAACCCGGCCGACGCGACGTCGAAGCTGCGCAACGCCGGTCCGCTGGAGTTCCCGACCAGTCCGGTGCTGCTCCCGGACGGCCGCCTGTGCGTCACGAACTCCGACGGCAACCGCCGTGACAACGCGCCGAACACGGCAGGTGAAGCGAACCCCACGGGTCCGGTGCGGGGGAAGATCTCCTGCGTCAAGCCCTGAGCGCGGCCAGGCGCGGCGCCCGGGACTTCGGCGAGTCGAGGCTGAAGCTGCGGACGTCGCCGAGGTCGTCGCGGACGAACTCCTCGGTCGCGGCGACCGCGTCGCGCAGTGCGTCGTCTTCTTCGCCGAAGAACCGGTAGACGATCTTCCCGGCGTCGACGTCGAACTCCCACAGCCCGGCGATCCGGCCGCGGTCGACGATCAGGTGGCACGGCGGATCCGCTTCGGCGCCGAGCGTCGCCTTCCCGCCGGGAGCGGGCCGTTGCGCGTCGGCCGGATCGAGCAGGCGCGGCAGGTCGCGGTGCAGCAGGTGGATGCCGTCGATCCCGGCGACGAGCGCGTAAGACGGCTGGCCGTCGCCGCCACGGTCCGTCCGGAGAACCAGCGGAAGTGCTTGAGCGACGCCGGCGCGGCCCAGGCGAAGTACCGCCGGGCCAGCTCGGCGTCCACATCGGACGGTGCGGGGCGGGGCTCCCACCGGACGTAGCCGTACCGCTGCTGGTCGAGCCGCCCGTTGACCGGCACCCGCCGGATGTCGCCGCGCGCCTGGAGCAGGCCGAGCGCGAGCGGCAAGGTCGTGCTGACGCCACGCTTCTTGCCTGCGTCGCCGAGGCTGCGGACGGCGTCACCCGCCGCGGCCCGCAGCTTCGCCGGGTCGATCGGCTCGGTTCCGAGGACGCCGAGGACGACTTCGCAGAGCTTGTCGATCTCGATGCGCGTCACACCGAGGTGCTTCTCCGCGGCCGCGAGCTCCCCTTCGGGCGCACCCGCGCCGACGGCCAGTCCGAGCGCGAAATCGGCCTCGGGCAGGACGTACGTGCAGCCCCGCGCCGACGGGAGTTCGTGGACGGCGAGCCGGGCGACGTCGGCGTCCACCGCCTCGCGACGCAGGCCGGCGCGGGCGAAGAGGCCGAGGTAGGGCGCGGAACCGCCGACCGAACGGGCCCAGCCGGTCCGTTCGAGGACTTCGGCCGCCGACGCGCCGCGGAGGGTGCCGCCGAGGCCCTGCCGGTGGGCCCACCAGGCTCGCAGCCGCGCTGTCGTCATGCGGGCAAGTATGGCCGTTCGGGGGTATGCGGCGCCCGGGTGAGTGTGGCGATGATGGATCATGCGTTCGAAACTGCTGACCGCCGGGCTGGTCCTGGCGCTGACTGCCGCACTCGGGGGTGTGGCCGCGGCCGACGCGCGTCCTGGGGGACGACCGAAGCTGACGGACCCGCATCCGTGCCCGGGACAACCGGGCTTCACCTGCTCGACGCTGACCGTGCCGTTCGACCACACCGGCCGCCATCCGGGCACGCTCGCCCTGCCGGTCGCGACCGCGGACAACGTGACCGCGCCGAAGGGCGTGCTGCTGTTCCTGACCGGCGGGCCCGGGCAGGGCGGCGTCGGCACCATCACGCGGATCGCCACGCAACGGCTGCCGGAGGTGGCCAAGGACTACCGGTTCGTCATGCTCGACCAGCGCGGAACCGGCGCCGGCGCGCTGAACTGCCCGGGACTGCAGGCGCAGATGGGCAGCTCGGACATCGCGACGCCGACCCGCGACGCGGTCACCGAGTGCGCGCGCATCCTCGGCGACACGGCCCCGCTGTACTCGACCGACCAGACCGTCGAGGACTTCGACCAGCTCCGGCAGGCACTGGGCGTGCCGAAGATGGTGGTCGACGGCGTCTCGTACGGCTCGTTCACGGCGGCGCGGTACGCGATCGCGCACCCGGGCAACGTCGGCAAGGTCGTGCTGGACTCGGTGCTGCCGCACCACGCGACGGCGTCGGCATCCCTCTACCTGACCGGCCTGACCGCCGAGGCCCGCGTCCTGCGCGCGGCGTGCGTGGTGGCCCCGGCCTGCGGCTACGACCCGGCGGACGACCTCGCGGCAGTGGTGCGACAGCGCGGCACGGCCGACGGCGTGAAGATCTTCGACCTGATCGTCACGTACGAGTTCGTCGACCCGACGTACCGCAACCCATCCGCGGGCGACGTCATCGGAGCGCTGCACGCGGCTCGCGCGGGATCGCCGGCGCAGCTGGACCAGCTGCTGGAGGCGTACAAGTCGGGCGGCGACGACCCCGCGTCGTTCAGCTCGGGCCTGCACGCGGCGACGCTGTGCGCGGACCAGCGCTTCCCGTGGGGAACGTCGTCGACGCCGGTCGGTTTGCGCCAGCCGTTGCTGTCGTTGACCGCGCGCGCTCTGCCGGCCTCCGCGACTTGGCCGTACACGACGGAAGTGGCTACGCAGCAAGGTTTCATCCAAGGCTGCCTGCCGTGGCCGGTGGAGCGCGTCGGCTCGAACCCGGCGTCTCGGCTGCCGAACGTCCCGGTGCTGCTGCTGAACGGCGACCGAGACCTGTCGACGCCGTTGGAGTGGGCGAAGGAGGAAGCGGCACAGGCACCGCGGGGCAAGCTGGTGATCGTGCCGGGCGAGTCGCACTCGATCCAGAACCGCGAGCGCGGGCACGCGGGCCGGGACGCGGTGATCAGCTTCCTGAAGTAAGGCTTTCGAAGACGGCGTCGCGCACTTCGGCGTCGGTCGGTGTCCCTCGTCCCTGCTCGGCGGCGAGCTCGGCGAGGGACACCATGGTGACGTCGGCGAGGCCGCAGACGGTGAAGTGGTGGAAGGCGGCCATGTCCGGGTCGACGTTGAGCGCGAAGCCGTGGCTCGTGACGCCGCCGCGGATCCGCATCCCGATCGAGGCGACCTTGCGGTGGTCGGGCGTCCAGACGCCGGCGAGGCTGGAGTGCCCCGTTGGCGTTTCCCTTCTGACGGCGGGAAAGCCGAGCCTCGTCAGCGCGTCGACGAGCCCGGTTTCGAGCCACCGCACGATGTCGACGGGCCCGCGCGCCTTGACGTCGACGACGAGGTAGCCGACGAGCTGCCCGGGCCCGTGATAGGTGGCGAACCCACCGCGATCGACTTGGACGGCGGGAAGGTCGACCGGCAGGTCTTCGGGCTTGGTGCGCGCCCCGTAGGTGACGATCGGCGGGTGGCTGAGGAGGAAGAGCCGATCCTCGGCGAGGCCCTGCTGCCGTTCTTCGACCCAGATCCGCATGTCGGCGAGGGCTTGGTGGTAGTCGACCTCACCGAGGTCGACGCGTTTCATCGGCCATGCCACCAGGCCAGGCTACGCCGGGATTTCGGGGTGGAGCTGAGGGGAATCGAACCCCTGACCCCCGCCTTGCAAAGGCGGTGCTCTACCAATTGAGCTACAGCCCCGGGTGCGGGCTGACGCCCGCCGAAACTCAGTTGTGGGACGCACCCGCCGGCTTGGCCGGAGTGGTGCCGTTGTTCGAGGGGACCGGCGCGGTCGCCTCACGCCAGAGGTCGGCTTCCGCCTTGGCTGCCTTGTTGCGCTTCACGACGAACAGGACGCCGCCCGCGATGACCGCGAGTGCCAGCAGCTTCTTCACCGAAGCCCCCTTCTCAGCTTGCTTCCCTTACCCCGCGATGTTACTGCACCGGCGCCGGCCGCCGTCGGGGGCGGTGGTTCCACGTGGAACCTTGATCGCGCGGGTAACGCACGTCACACGTGGAGGGAAATACGGGGGCGGGGTGTCTCGTTGTACCTACTGGTCGGTGTGCCCACCGTGTCCCCCGGGCCTCAACCACTGCCTTCGCGGAGTTCCGTCCGGCTGGAGCCGCGAAGCGCCTCATCGCCGAGAGGCGACCGTGGCGCGCATCGACCGTGACCGCTCAGCCCTGCCGGTACATTCTCTTCCCGGCAGGGCTGACCTGTTTTTGTGGTTACGTGTCGAGAACGTGGCGCCGGCTCCGTCCCTGGAGCACGAGCGGCCACGAGGGCCGCGCGACCAGGGGAGCAAATCGTGGCAATCCAGCGGATGGACAACATCGGCCTCGTCGTCGAGGACATGGCGGCGGTCATCGAGTTCTTCCTCGACCTCGGCCTGGAGCTCGAAGGAAAGGCGACGGTCGAGGGACCGGACGTGGACCGCCTGGTCGCCCTCGAAGGCGTCCACTGTGATTTGGCGGTCGTGCGGACCCCGGACGGCCACTGCAGGCTCGAACTGATGAAGTTCCACAGCCCGGCGTCCCCCACCCCCGCGGCGCGGAACGCACCGGTCAACGCGTTCGGCTTCCGCCGCATCATGTTCGCCGTCGACGACACGGAGGAGGTCCTCTCCCGCCTGCGCACCCACGGAGCCGAGATCATGGGCGACCGCGTGACGTACGGCGACAGCCACCAGCTGGTCTACGTCCGCGGCCCCGAGGGCATCATCATCGCGCTGGCCGAGAAGATCGCCTGAACCCCATTACTGAGGAGAGGACGCCACGATGGCTGTCGCCGATGACCTCGACCGCGCCACCGATTCGCAGTGGGACTGGGTCGCCGAACAAACCCGCACGTACTTGAACTCGGGCGGCACGGAAGGCCACGAGTCGAACGGCGTGTACACGCTGATCTTGGCCACGACCGGCCGCAAGACCGGAGTCCCGCGCCGCACGTGCCTGATCTACGGAACCTCCGGCGAGGACTTCGTGGTCGTGGCATCTAAAGCCGGCGCCGACGAACACCCGGCGTGGTTCAAGAACCTCGAGGCGAACCCGAGCGTGGGAGTCCAGGTGGGAACCCGCCGTTTGACAGCCCAGGCCCGGGTGGCCACAGCAGCCGAGCGCGGTCCGCTGTGGACGAAGATGGCCGAGATCTTCCCGCTGTACGACGAATACGCGGAGAAGACGGAACGGGAGATCCCGATCGTCCTGCTGACGCCGTCGGAATGACCCCATCGGCGGGACGTCTCGTCACCGAGATGCTCGACTACGACGGTGGCCGGCAGGTCACAGCGTACGTTCCGGCGGATCCACCCCAGGCCGTCGTGTTCGCCGGCGACGGTCCGTCGATCGCCTCGTGGGGGCGCGTTCTCGAGGAGGCCGGTTCGCTGCCCACGATGATCGTCGCCGCACACCGCCTCGACGACGAGACAAAGCGAATCCACGAGTACTCACCGGGCGAAAGCACGGCCGACTTCGTTTTCGACCCGGAACGGTTCGCCGCACACGAGAAGTTCTTCGTAGAAGACGTACCTCGATGGGCACGAACGCGGTTCGGCATCGCGGTACCCGTCGAGCGAACCGCGGTGTTCGGCGTCTCGGCCGGCGCAGAGCTCGCACTCGCCATCGGACTTCGCCATCCCGAGAGCTACGGCGCCATCTTGTGCGCATCACCGGGCGGCGGGTACCAACCGCCGGCAGTGCTACCGAAGCCGCTCCCGCGCACGTATCTCGTCGGCGGCACGAGCGAGCCGTGGTTCCTCGCCAACGCGACCCGCTGGGCCGACGCGCTGCGCAACGCCGGCGCGGAAGTCGTCATGAAGGAACGAATCGGCTCTCACGGCGGTGCGTTCTGGCAAGCGGAGTTCCCGCTGATGGTGGCCTGGGCGTTCGCTCCTTGACGCGTCGCCGGCTCGTCCTGGTGAAGACCGATAGTCCAGCAGACAGCAGAAAGCCCGACTCACCAAAGTGGTGAATCGGGCTTGTTCTGCGTGGGCCTACCAGGACTTGAACCTGGGACCTCTTCGTTATCAGCGAAGCGCTCTAACCGCCTGAGCTATAGGCCCTTGAACGAGGAGAACTTTACAGGACCCCCGAGGGGGCCCTGCAACCGGGTTACTCCCGTTCCGACAGGGTGACTTCGAGGCCGCCCGCGAGGTCGGCTGACACGTTGTAGATGAACGCGCTGACCGTGGCCAGGGCTGAGACCAGGACGATGTTGATCGCGCCGAGGATGGCTGCGATGCCGAACACCCGGCCCGCGCTGATCAGGGGTTCCGAGGAGGCGTTGGCGCCTTCGCCGCCCACCAGGGACGAGTACGTTCCGTTCAGCTTGTCCCAGACGCCCATGCCGTCGAGGACCGTGTACAGGACGCCCACCGCCACCAGCCAGACGAAGAACATCGCGACGCCCAGTACCAGGGACAGCTTCAGGACCGACCACGGGTCGAAGCGCTTGACCTGCAGCGATGCCCGGCGCGGGCCGCGGCCCGGGCGCCGTAGCGCGCTGGGCCGGGCTCGCTGGGACGACGCCGCCGGGACGGCCGCCGCGGATGGCTCGGCGCTGGGTGGGGCGTCGCCGAAGAGGCGGGGGGCCGCGCTGCCGGTCACCACTGTGCGTTGCTCAGCGGAGACCGGCTGCGTCTCGTCGGTCGCCGGCTCGGGTTTGAAGAGCGCCTCGTCCGTGGCCAGCTTCACCGTTGCCTCGGAGTCGCCGTCCTTGCCGACCCGCTGCCAGGGCGGGCTCGCCGGAGTCCCGTTCGAACCCGCTGCCTCGGGATTCTCGGTTGGTGTCACGAAGAGTCAGTCCTTACCCGTGCCGTGGGGCCGTCGTCGGAGAGCAACCATCACTGCTCCGGCGTGGCCGTCGTTTCCTCACCCGCGTCAGGTGCTTCCGGAGCCGGGGCATCCTCGGGGGTGTCACCATTGGCGACGTCCGAGGGCTCGTCCGCGTTGCGTGCGACGGCGAGAAGAGTGGTGCCTTCGCCGAGATTCATCAGCCGGACCCCCTTCGTCTGCCGCCCTGCCTTGCGCACGTCGACCGCCGGCGTGCGGATCACGCCGCCGCTCGAGGTGATCGCGTAGAGCTCGTCCTCGGCGTCGACGATGAGTGCACCCACCAGCCTGCCACGTTTCCGGTCGTGCTGAATGGTGAGCACGCCCTTGCCGCCGCGGCCCTGGACCGGGTAGTCCTCGATCGGGGTGCGCTTGGAGTAGCCGCCGTCGGTCGCGACCAGCAGGAACTTGTCCTCCTTGACCACGCTGATGCCGAGCAGCTCGTCACCGTCGTTGAACCGCATGCCGAGCACGCCGGACGTCGGGCGGCCCATCGGCCGCAGCGCCTCGTCGGTCGCGTGGAAGCGGATCGACTGGCCTTCGGCCGACACCAGGAGCAGGTCGTCCTCGGCCGAGGCCAGCACCGCGCCGACCAGCTCGTCGCCCTCGCGCAGGTTGATGGCGATGAGGCCGCCGGAGCGGTTCGAGTCGAAGTCGGTGAGCTTGGTCTTCTTGACCAGGCCGCGCTTGGTGGCGAGCACCAGGTACGGCGCGACCTCGTAGTTCTTGATCTGGATGACCTGGGCGATCTGCTCGTCCGGCTGGAACGCCATGAGGTTCGCCACGTGCTGGCCGCGCGCGTTGCGGTTGGCCTCGGGCAGCTCGTACGCCTTGGTCCGGTAGACACGGCCCTTGTTCGTGAAGAACAGCATCCAGTCGTGCGTCGAGCAGACGAAGAAGTGCTGGACGATGTCGTCCTGCTTCAGCGTCGCGCCCTGCACGCCCTTGCCGCCGCGCTTCTGCGAGCGGTACAGGTCGGTTTTCGTTCGCTTGGCGTACCCCGTGCGGGTGATGGTGACGACGACGTCCTCGACGGCGATGAGCTCTTCGTCGGTGACGTCGCCACTGAAGCCGATGATCTTCGTGCGGCGGTCGTCGCCGTACTTCTCGACGATCGCCATCAGCTCGTCGCGGATGATCGCGCGCTGGCGCTCCGGCTTCTCGAGGATGTCCTTGAGGTCGGCGATCTCCAGCTCGATCTCGGCCAGCTGGTCGATGATCCGCTGACGCTCCAGGGCGGCGAGGCGCCGCAGCTGCATGTCGAGGATCGCGGTCGCCTGGATCTCGTCGACGTCCAGCAGCTCCATCAGGGCCGGCCGCGCTTCGTCGGCGGACGGCGACCGCCGGATCAGCGCGATGACCTCGTCGAGCGCGTCGAGCGCCTTGACGTACCCACGCAGGATGTGGGCCCGCTCCTCGGCCTTCTTCAGGCGGAAGCGGGTCCGCCGGACGATGACCTCGACCTGGTGCTTCACGTAGTGCCGGATGATCTGGTCGATCCGCAGCGTGCGGGGCACGCCGTCGACCAGGGCCAGCATGTTGACGCCGAAGTTCTGCTGCAGCTGGGTGTGCTTGAACAGGTTGTTCAGCACGACCTTCGCGACGGCGTCCCGCTTGATCGTGACGACGATCCGCATGCCGGAGCGGCTGTTGGACTCGTCGGCGATGTCGGAGATGCCGGTGAGCTTGCCGTCGCGGACCAGGTTCGCGATGTTCTCGACCAGGTTGTCCGGGTTGACCTGGTACGGCAGCTCGGACACGACCAGGATCGTGCGGCCCTTCGCGTCCTCTTCGACCTCGACGACCGCGCGCATCCGGATCGAGCCGCGGCCGGTGCGGTAGGCGTCCTCGATGCCGGACGTGCCGAGGATCATCGCCTTGGTCGGGAAGTCCGGGCCCTTGATCCGCACCAGCAGCGCGGCCAGCAGCTCGTCGTCGTCCGCTTCGGGGTTCTCGAGCGCCCAGACGACGCCGTCGGAAACCTCGCGCAGGTTGTGCGGCGGGATGTTGGTCGCCATCCCGACCGCGATCCCGGAACCGCCGTTGACCAGCAGGTTCGGGAACCGCGACGGCAGGACGTCGGGCTCCTGCGTGCGGCCGTCGTAGTTGTCGCGGAAGTCGACGGTGTCTTCTTCGATGTCGGCCAGCATCTGCATGGCCAGCGGCGCGAGCCGGGACTCCGTGTACCGCATGGCGGCCGCGGGGTCGTTGCCCGACGAGCCGAAGTTGCCCTGTCCGTCGATCAGCGGGTAGCGCAGCGACCACGGCTGGGCGAGCCGCACGAGCGCGTCGTAGATCGCCGAGTCGCCGTGCGGGTGGTAGTTGCCCATGACGTCGCCGACGACGCGGGAGCACTTGTTGTACCCGCGGTCCGGCCGGAAGCCGGAGTCGAACATCGAGTACAGGATGCGGCGGGCGACCGGCTTGAGGCCGTCACGCACGTCCGGCAGCGCACGCGACACGATGACGCTCATCGCGTAGTCGATGTACGAGCGCTGCATCTCCTGCTGGATGTCGACCGGTTCGATCCGGTCGCTTTCCGGAGCCGGCGGCAGGGTTTCCGTCATGAGTCCTTCTCGAGTGCGGGTGGTCCTGGGCGGGACGGGATCGGGGGACGCCTACACGTCCAGGAAGCGCACGTCCTTGGCGTTGCGCGTGATGAACGAGCGGCGGGCCTCGACGTCCTCGCCCATCAGGACCGAGAAAAGGTCGTCGGCCTGGGCGGCGTCGTCCATCGTGACCCGGCCCAGCAGGCGGTTGGCCGGGTCCATCGTGGTCTCCCACAGCTCTTCGGCGTTCATCTCGCCGAGACCCTTGTAGCGCTGGATCGCGTCGTCCTTCGGCAGCCGCTTGCCGGCCTCGACGCCCGCGCGGATGACGGCGTCGCGCTCGTTGTCGGAGTACACGTACTCCGGCTCCGCCCGCGGCCACTTGATCTTGTACAGCGGCGGCCGCGACAGGAAGACGTGGCCGTGCTCGATCAGCGGCTTCATGAACCGGAACAGCAGGGTGAGCAGCAGCGTGGTGATGTGCTGGCCGTCGACGTCGGCGTCGGCCATCAGCACGATCTTGTGGTAGCGCAGCTTCTCGAGGTCGAACTCGTCGTGGATGCCGGTGCCCAGCGCGGTGATCAGCGACTGGACCTCGGTGTTCTTCAGGACGCGGTCGATGCGCGCCTTCTCGACGTTGATGATCTTGCCGCGGATCGGCAGGATCGCCTGGTACATCGAGTCCCGGCCCTCCTTGGCCGAGCCGCCGGCCGAGTCGCCCTCGACGATGTAGAGCTCGCACTCCTCCGGCTTGGTGGAGCGGCAGTCCTTCAGCTTGCCGGGCAGGCCGCCGATGTCGAGCGCGCCCTTGCGGCGGACGAGGTCACGCGCCTTGCGCGCGGCCATCCGGGCCTGCGCCGAGGAGATCGACTTGTTGATGATCGTCTTCGCCTCGGTGGGGTTGCGCTCGAACCAGTCGGCCAGCCATTCGTTCGTCTGCTGCTGCACGAACGTCTTCGCCTCGCTGTTGCCCAGCTTGGTCTTGGTCTGGCCCTCGAACTGCGGCTCGCCCAGCTTGATCGAGACGATCGCGGCGAGACCCTCGCGCACGTCGTCACCGGTCAGGTTGGCGTCCTTCTCCTTGAGCAGCTTCTTGTCGCGCGCGTACGCGTTGACGACGCGGGTCAGCGCGGCGCGGAAGCCCTCTTCGTGGGTGCCGCCCTCGTGCGTGTTGATCGTGTTGGCGAACGTGTAGACCGACGGCGTGAAGCCGGTGTTCCACTGCATCGCGACCTCGACCTCGAGGCCGGGCCCCTTGGCGTCGAAGGAGATCACGCTGGAGTGGATCGGGTCCTTGCTGCCGTTGATGTGCTTGACGAAGTCTTCGAGCCCGCCCGGGTAGCAGTAGACCTTTTCCTTGACCCGGGCGACCTTGCCCTCGGCGTCTTCCTCGGTCTCCTCGTCGGCGACGCGCTCGTCGCGCAGGGACAGCGTCAGCCCCTTGTTGAGGAACGCCATCTCCTGGAGGCGGCGCGAGATCGTCTCGAAGTTGTACGTCGTGGTCTCGAAGATGCCGCCGTCGGCCCAGAACGTCATCGTCGTCCCGGTCTCGGTCGCCGGGCCGAGGTCTTCGAGGGGCCCGGGGATCTGGTCGGTGTACAGCTGCCGCCAGCTGCGGCCGCCGTACTTGACCTCGGCGAGCAGCCTCGTCGAGAGCGCGTTCACCACGGAGATGCCGACGCCGTGCAGGCCGCCGGACACCGCGTAGGAGTCGCTGTCGAACTTGCCGCCCGCGTGCAGCTGGGTGAGCACGACCTCGATGGTCGGCTTGTTCTCCTTGGGGTGCATGTCGACGGGGATGCCGCGGCCGTCGTCGACGACCCGCACCCCGCCGTCGGCGAGGAGGGTAACCTCGACCTTGGTGGCGTGCCCGGCCATGGCTTCGTCGACGGAGTTGTCGACGACCTCCTGGACGAGGTGGTGCAGCCCGCGTTCACCGGTGGAACCGATGTACATGCCGGGGCGCTTGCGGACCGCTTCGAGGCCTTCGAGCACCGTGATCGACGACGCGTTGTACTCGCTCTTGTTCTCGGTCACCGGCGTTGTTTCTCCTCGTCTCGCCCGAGCGGACACTCGCTCCCTTCCAGTGTACTTGGCCGCGTCCGCTGGCATGCGGCAAGGACACCCCTGAGCGCGTCGCAGACGGACGAAATCGATGTGAGCCGAGTCTTGACGTAGCTCGGGAGGTCTGGATGCGTTCTCGGGGCATTCAACCGAGCAACACGCAACCCGGGTCAGCCGTACGTGTCACGCGGGCCGCGGCCGGGCACGTGACGGGGTCCTTTCCGCCAGCTCGGGGCGGTCGGACCCTGGATCCGCATGCGCTTGACGACGCCGTTCCCGACCCCCGCCGCGATCTTGGCCAGCAGCTTTCCCTGCAGCAACCGGAGCTGGGTGGCCCACGCGGTCGAGCTGGCGCGGACCGTGAGCTCGCCGTCCTTGAGCACGACCGGCTGGGCGTGTTCGGCGACGTCCTCGCCGACCAGCCGCTCCCACTGGGCGAAGACGCGGGCGCTCGTGACGCTCTCGCTCCAGCCGCGGTCGGCGACCATCCGGGAGACGAGCCGGCCGAGCGGCTGCGGGTCGCGCGGGTCCGCGCCCGGCCCCGACCAGCGACGACGCCGCGGGTTCTGGCCCCCGCCGCCGACAGTGCGCCGCCGGTAGCCAGGCGACGTGCCGCGTTCCTTGGCCTTCGCCTTCGCCGCTTCGAGCGCGGCGTGGGCGAGGTCCCGACCCGTCGCGGGAGCCTCGTTCGGCCCAGCGGTGTCGTTACGCTCAGTATCAGCAGGTGGCTTGGAGCTGCCGCGGGGCGATTTGTGCCACCCATCTGGCCGCAAAGTCACGGGCAGCGATAACTCATTCACCGTGTTATCCACACTGTCCACAGGTTTGTCCCCAGATCGGGTGCGATTCGTGTCGCCCGTCACATCGGGTGTTCGGTCGGGCCGCTCAGCCACGCGTGATCTCACCATCCGCCACCACGAACCGGGACCCGGCGAGCTCCCCGGGCACATCTTCGTCGACCGCCGCGGTCACCAGCACCTGTTCGGCGCTCGCGGCCACCTCGGCCAGCCGGGCCCGGCGCTTGCGGTCCAGCTCGGCGAACACGTCGTCGAGCAGCAGCACCGGCTCACCCGCCTCCGCGCGCAGCAGCTCGTAGCTGCCGAGCCGGAGGGCGAGCGCGAACGACCACGACTCGCCGTGACTCGCGTAGCCCTTGGCCGGCGCCTGGCCCAGGATCAGCTCCAGCTCGTCCCGGTGCGGGCCGACCAGGCTGATCCCGCGCTCGAGCTCGGCCTTCCGGGCCTCACCGAGCGCCTTGAGTAAGACGTCCTTCAGGACCTCGGGTTGCGCCCGCTCACCATCCGGTACGCCGTACGTCTCCGGCAGTGCTTCGCCCAGCGACGACTTGTACGAAATCTTCGCCGGCCGCGAGTCCGGAGCGACGCCCATGTACGCCGAAGCCGCGTGCGGCCCGAGGTCCGCGACGAGGTTCAGGCGCGCGGCCAGCAGCTCCGCGCCGGCCACCGCGAGGTGGTCGTCCCAGACTTCCAGCGTCGAGAGCGCGTACGGGTCTTCGCGACCCGTACGCCGTTTCCCGGCTGTCTTGAGGAGGGCGTTGCGCTGCTTCAGCACCTTCTCGTAGTCGGCCCGGACCCCCGCGTACCGCGGCGCGCGTAGCACCAGGAGCTCGTCGAGGAACCGGCGTCGCTCGCCCGGGTCACCCCGGACCAGCGAGAGGTCCTCCGGCGAGAACAGCACCGTGCGCAGGATCCCGAGCACGTCGCGCGGCCGGCCGACCGCGCCGCGGTTGACCCGGGCGCGGTTCGCGCGGCCCGCGGTGATCTCGAGCTCGACCGTCAGCTCGCGGTCCTCGTTGACCACCGCGACCCGCACCAGCGCGCGCTCGCAGCCGTGCCGGATCAGCGGCGCGTCCGTCGCGACGCGGTGCGAGCCCAGCGTCGCGACGTACCCGATCGCTTCGAGCAGGTTGGTCTTGCCGCGACCGTTCTGGCCGACCAGCACGGTCGGCCCCGGTTCGAGCGCGAGATCGGCTTGCGGCCAGGAGCGGAAGTCGGTGACCTGCAGGTGACGCAGATACACCAGGAACTCCTTACCCGCCGACCTTCTTCACGGCGTGCCCGCCGAACTGGTTGCGCAACGCGGCGACCGCGCGCATCGCGGCCGAGTGTTCCTGACGCGAGGCGAAGCGCGCGAAGAGCGCGGCCGAGATGACCGGCGCCGGCACCGCGTTGTTGATCGCTTCTTCCAGCGTCCACCGGCCTTCGCCGGAATCTTCGACGTAGCCCTCGAGGTCGTCGAGCTCCGGGTCCTCGTCGAGCGCGCGCACGAGCAGGTCGAGCAGCCAGGACCGGACGACCGTGCCGCGCTGCCAGCCCTTGATGACCGCGGGCACGTCGTTGACGACCTTCGCCGCTTCGAGCAGCTCGAAGCCTTCCGCGAAAGCCTGCATCATGCCGTACTCGATGCCGTTGTGGATCATCTTCGCGTAGTGACCCGCGCCGACGTCGCCCGCGTGCGAGAAGCCTTCCTCACGCGGACCTTCCGGGCGCAGCGCGTCGAAGATCGGCATCGCCCGCTCGACGTCGGCGGCCGAGCCGCCGACCATCAGGCCGTAGCCGTTTTCCTTGCCCCACACACCACCGGACACACCGCAGTCGGCGTAGCCGATCTTCTTCGACGCCAGCAGGTCGGCGTTGATCTTGTCGTCGGTGTACTTCGAGTTGCCGCCGTCGATGACCATGTCACCTTCGGCGAGCAGGTTGCCCAGCTCGGTGATGGTCTGCCGGGTCGGGTCGCCGGCCGGGACCATGATCCACACGATCCGCGGAGCGTCCAGTTTGGACACCAGGTCCTCGAGCGACGTGGTGTCGCTGACGTCCGGGTTGCGGTCGTAGCCGACCACCTCGTGACCGGCCGCACGCAGCCGCTCACGCATGTTGAAGCCCATCTTGCCCAGGCCGATCAGACCGAGCTGAACCATCGGATCCCCTTACGTGCTCAGGAAAAGTGCGGGTCAGCCCGGGAGGCGGACCGGCATCAGGAGGTAGAGGTAGCCGGGGACGACGTTGCCCTCGGGGTCGGCGGGCTTGATCAGCGCGGGCCGGTTCGGCGTGGTGAACGTCAGCTCCGCCCGGTCGCTGTGGAGCGCGCCGAGGCCGTCGACGAGGTAACCCGGGTTGAACGCGATCGTCACCGGCTCACCTTCGTACTCGACCTGGAGCTCTTCTTCGGCGCTTCCCTCGTCGTCGCCGCCCGCGGACAACCGCAGCGTGTTGTCCCCGAACTCCAGTCGTACCTGAGTCCCCCGCTCCGCCACCAGCGAAACGCGCTTGATGCTCTCGGTGAGAGCGGACACGTCGATGACCGCGCGTGAGGTGTGCGACGCGGGCAGCAACTGGCGGTACGGCGGGAACTCCGCGTCGAGCAGGCGGGTCGTCGTGTAGCGCCCGGAACCGGACAGGCCGAGGAGGCCTTCGCCGCTGGCGAGCGCGAGGCGGATCGTGGCGCCGCTCGCGCCGAGCGTCTTGGCGGCTTCGGCGAGGGTGCGCGCCGGGACGAGCACCGCGGCGTCGGCCAGGCCCTCGGCCGGCTGCCAGGTGAACTCGCGCATGGCGAGCCGGAAGCGGTCGGTCGCGACGAGGGTCAGCGAGCTGCCGGAGATCTCGAGCCGCATGCCGGTGAGCATCGGCAGCGTGTCGTCCTTGCCCGAGGCGACGACGACCTGGGTGACGGCCTGGCCGAACGCGTCGCCGGCGAGCTCGCCCGCGAAGGCGGGCTGGGACGGCAGCTGCGGGTAGTCCTCGACCGGCATGGTCGGCAGGGAGAACCGCGCGGTGCCGCACGTGATGGTGGCGCGCGCGCCGTCGACGGAGATCTCGACCGGCTGCGCGGGCAGCGCCTTGGTGATGTCGGCGAGCAGGCGCCCGGAGACCAGCAGCCGGCCGCCGTCGGCGATCGTCGCCGGGACGCCGACCGTCGCGGAAACCTCGTAGTCGAAGCCGGAGACCGTCAGGGCGTCGGTGTCGCCGTCGGAACCGGCGTCGAGGAGCACACCGCCCAGCACCGGCACGGGAGGCCGGGAGGGGAGGCTTCTCGCCACCCACGCGACGGCGTCGGCGAGCCCGTCACGCTCGACGCGGATCTTCATGCGCCCATCCTTTCGACGACCGAGCCCCTGTCGGCTCGGGCCAGGCCTCGCTCTGGCAGGGCAGTGACCGGCTGCCCCCTCCGGCCGGTCCGCCCTCCGCTCGAGCGGCCGGAGCACGGACCAGGTGCAGGCGTCCACGTTAGGCCGTCGCGGGGGCCGCCGTCACTTCGGCCTCCTCTTGACTTTGTCGACTTGACGACAGGATCTCGCGGTTGTCCCCAACTTCGTCGATCGCCTGTTTTTATCTTTTCTCTCTTAGAAGAGATCTTAAAAGGCAGTAGCAGTAGTAAGCGTTGTGGATTGTGTGGATTGAGGTCGTTCGCGCAGGTGGGAGCACTCGCGGGCATGTGGAGAACCGTGGTGGTGGATCTGTGGGCAACTCGGGCCGTCCGTGGATGGTTTCGGGCGACCCCCGATCCGTCCACAGATCGGGCCGGTTGTCCCCACGGTTGTCCCCAGGTGTGTGGGGATCTGTACCCAGGGTCTGGGGGTGCCGGGCACGGTCCGGTTCGCTCTTCCGAGTGAGCGGGCCGTCCTGTGCACACAATGTGGGCAACCTGTGGAATCAGCGTGGACAAGGGTGTGGATTCCCTGTGGATCACCTGTGGGCGGGGTGTGGACGGATTCCGTGTTGTCGCTGATCAGGGATCTGTTGACACTGTGGGCAAACTGCCCACACCATGGGGAAACTTCCTTGTGTACAAACAATTTTGGCGAGTTTGCGAAGCGCGCGTACGCGGCTTCGCTGCTTCGCGGGCGTAGGCGTGCTTCAGACAGTCCAAAGACGACAAAGGGGCGTCCACAGTGCGTGGACGCCCCGAAGTCGTTGCGGGATAAGGGATGTGCTACTGGCGGGCGCGCTGCTTGATGCGCGACGTCAGCTCCTGCACCTGGTCGTAGATCCGCCGGCGCTCGGCCATCTCCTTGCGGATCTTCTTGTCCGCGTGCATGACGGTCGTGTGGTCGCGGCCGCCGAACGTCTGCCCGATCTTCGGCAGCGACATGTCGGTCAGCTCGCGGCAGAGGTACATCGCGATCTGGCGGGCCGTGGCGAGCGCTTTCGTCTTGCCGGGGCCGCACAGGTCGTCGAGCGTGACGTCGAAGAACTCGGAGATGACGCCCATGATGGTCGGCGCCGTGATCTCCGGGGCGTGGGAATCGGGGATCAGGTCCCGCAGCACGATCTCGGCCAGCCCGGCGTCCACCGGTTGCTGGTTCAGCGACGCGAACGCGGTGACGCGGATGAGCGCGCCTTCGAGCTCGCGGATGTTCGCTTCGACGCGCGAGGCGATGAACTCCAGGACGTCGCCCGGCACCGCCAGCCTGTCCTGCGCCGCCTTCTTGCGGAGGATCGCGATGCGCGTCTCGAGCTCGGGCGGCTGGATGTCGGTGATCAGGCCCCACTCGAACCGCGTCCGCAGCCGGTCCTCCAGCGTCTCGAGGCGCTTGGGCGGGCGGTCGGAGCTGACGACGATCTGCTTGTTCGCGTTGTGGAGGGTGTTGAAGGTGTGGAAGAACTCTTCCTGCGTACCTTCTTTGCCTTCCAGGAACTGGATGTCGTCGACGAGCAGGATGTCGATGTCGCGGTAGCGCCGCTGGAACGCGACCTTGCGGTCGTCTCGCAGCGAGTTGATGAAGTCGTTCGTGAACTCTTCGGTCGAGACGTACCGGACGCGCATGCCGGGGAAGAGGCGTTGCGCGTAGTGGCCGACCGCGTGCAGCAGGTGCGTCTTGCCGAGCCCGGACTCACCCCAGATGAAGAGCGGGTTGTACGCGCGGGCCGGCGCTTCGGCGACGGCGACCGCGGCCGCGTGCGCGAAGCGGTTGGACGCACCGATGACGAACGTGTCGAACGTGTACTTCTCGTTCAGCTTCGTCTTCGACGTCTGCGGCTGCGCCGGCGCGGTGTAGGGCTGGCCGGCGATCGGCTGGCCGGAGAACGTCGGCCAGATCTCGTGGACGGCGGCGAGCGCTTCGCCCTCTTCGTCGACCTCTTCGTCAGTGTCGTCACCGTCGTCGAGCTTCGGCCCGACGGAGTGGTGCGGGGACAGCGGCGGCGTCGGCTCGGGACGCGGCGGCGGCAGCATCGGCCCGGGACCCGGCCGTGGGACGGGCGCCGGCTCCGGGACCGCACCGTTTTCCACCCGGCTGGGTGACGGCACGTAGTGAGGAGCGGCGATCGGGGCGACGGCTTCGGTGCTGTCGACCTTCACCGCGAGCGAAATGGCGCGGCCGAGCCGCCGGGAAAGCGCTTCGGTGATCGCGCCGCGGAGACCGCGTTCGATCGCTTCCTTCGCGAAGTCGCTGGGAGCCGCCAGGAGCGCGGTGCCGTCGAGCAGGCCGATCGGGCGGGTCACGCGCATCCACGCGCGCTGCTGGGGGGACAGGGTCCCGTCGGACAGTTCGCGTACCACCTGTTCCCAGATGACGCCCAGATTGTGCTGGTGCTCCGACACCTGTTCGGCTCCCCTCCCCTCGTCGGCGTGGACGGCCGACGCCCCTGGTCACGCGGTCCGGCGCCCCTCGCGGACCGGCGTGTGCCTCGGCACAACGAATATCCACATAGTTGTCCACAGCTGTGCACTAATGTACGGCGACCCGCGGCGACGCCACCTGCGGGCTCGTCGTACGCCGGTGGGCACTCCACCACCCGGATACTCGTGCACCTCGACCGGTGACCCGAGAGAGGCACGCTAACAAGCCCCGCCCGCTGCCACAAGGCATCCTGGGTCGCAAGCATTTCACGGTGTACGGCGTGTTGCCATTCGGTGCCCCGGCGTCGACGATCTCGGCTTCTGAGCCTGATCGCGGACCGTGGCCGAGGGGGTGCTTACCGGCCGCCCGACGGGGGTGCGTACCCTCGTAAGGTCTCCCGTATGCGACGGGTGCTATTCGCGTGCCCACGTTGTCGTCGCTCGTCGTGACGAGGCCACACGTTGGTAGGAGACACCAGAGACTGCCGTGCGCCCGCACGACACGCCAGGCGGAGGGAATTTCCTCCCGTCCGACGCGACACACAGGAGAAGCAGTGAGCAAGGGTAAGCGCACCTTCCAGCCGAACAACCGCCGCCGCGCGAAGACCCACGGGTTCCGCCTGCGCATGCGGACCCGCGCCGGCCGGGCCATCCTCGCGGGCCGCCGTCGCAAGGGCCGCGCCGCGCTGTCCGCCTGATCCGGCTCGTCGGGGCGCGCCGTGCTGCCGGCTGCCGCACGTTTGCGGCGGAGTGAGGATTTCCGCGTGGTTCTCCGTCGCGGCTCCAGGGCAGGCAGGCGCCGCCTCGTCGTCCACGCGCTGACCACGGACCCGTCCGGGGCCGCCGACGTCTCGTCGGCGGCCAGGGCGGGTTTTGTGGTGAGCAAGGCCGTCGGCAACTCGGTGGTCCGCCACCGCGTCACCCGCCGGTTGCGTCACCTCGTTTCGGCCCGGCTCGGAACCCTGCCCGCCGGCAGTGCGTTGGTCGTACGGGCATTGCCGCCGTCCGCGAGCGCGTCCAGCGCCGAACTCGCAGCCGATCTCGACGCCGCATTGCATCGACTAGGCCTGTCGTCGCGCCGTCCGGCCGGGGATGCCCCGCGCCCGACGCGTCCCGCGGACGCGGCCCCCGACCACGGATCAGCGGTGTGACCGGCATGCGAGCCACCCCCGAGCACGACCACGAAGAAGACGTCGAGACCGCGCCTCCGCGCCCCGGTCCCGTCGCGTGGGTCCTGTTGCTCCCCATCAAGCTCTACCGCAAGGCGATCTCGCCCTTCCTCCCGCCGGCATGCCGGTTCTACCCGAGCTGCAGCGCGTACGCAGTCGAAGCCCTGACCCGGCACGGTGCCGCCGGCGGCTCCTACCTCGCGCTGCGCCGGCTGCTGCGCTGCGGCCCGTGGACGCCACCCGGCCGCGACCCGGTCCCCGAGAAGTTCTCGTGGCGCTACCGCAGACCTGAAACACCGATCGAGGAGTAGCAGCAGTGCTCGATTTCATCTACTACCCCGTGTCCTTCATCCTCTGGTGTTGGCACAAGGTCTTCGGGTTCGTCTTCGGTGAAGCGACGGCGATCTCCTGGATCCTCGGCATCATCTTCCTGACGTTCACGGTCCGCGGCATCATGTTCAAGCCGTTCGTGAACCAGGTCCGGTCGATGAAGAAGATGCAGGACTTCGCGCCGGAGATGAAGAAGGTCCAGAAGAAGTACGCGAACGACCGGCAGCGCCAGGCGCAGGAGATGCAGAAGCTCCAGCGCGAACACGGCGTGAACCCGCTCGGCAGCTGCCTGCCGATGCTGCTGCAGATCCCGGTGTTCATCGGCCTGAACCACGTCCTCCGCGCGTTCACCATGCCGCCGCCCGGAGGCGGCCCGAAGACCGAGAACTACTTCTTCTCCCAGGCCGACGTCCACTCGTACGTCAGCGCGAAGCTCTTCGGCGTCAACCTCGGCGAGGCCGTCTACAACGGTGTCGGCGTCGTCAGCGGCGGTGCCGCGAACGTCGGCTTCCAGTGGGGCGTCCTCCCGGTCGCGCTGCCCCTGATGATCGTCGCCTCCATCGCCACGCACCTCACCGCGCGGCACTCGGTGGCCCGCCAGAACGCCGCGTCGGCCACCTCGCAGACCGCGATCATGAACAAGCTGACGATGTACGTGTTCCCGCTCGGTGTGCTCGTCTTCGGTGCGCTGTTCCCGCTCGGCCTCCTCTTCTACTGGCTGGCGAACAACGGCTGGACCCTGATGCAGCAGCGCCTCGTCTACACGAAGATCGACAAGGAAGAGGCGGCCCGCAAGGCGGAGGCCGCGGAGAAGCGCGCGTCGCTCGGCCCGAAGCCGGGGCAGAAGCCGGCCGCGCCGAAGGTCGGTCAGAAGCCGGTCCAGCAGCGGAAGAACCAGCCCGCGCAGGGCGGCTCGCAGAAGAAGGTCACGAAGGCGGGCTCGGCCCACGGCTTCGCCCAGACCTCGGCGCCCTCGGCCTCGGCCGAGCCGGCGAAGGCGGCGGACGTGACCCCGGCGGAGACGAACGGCCAGAACGGCTCGAAGGACAACGGCACTGGGGTGCCGGGCCTTCTCAAAGACTCGACCAGGAAGTCGGGCCGGAAGCGCCGCTGAGGCGCGACCGGTTCGGAGAGGAGACGAATGATGTCGGAGACGATCGACACGATCGAAGCCGATCAGGACGACGTGACCCCGGAGCCGGCCGCTTCCGCGGACGCGGTGGACGAGCAGAAGGCGGGCGGTGACGACGTCCTCGTCCAGGAGGGCGACATCGCCGGCGACTACCTCGAGCGACTGCTGGACCTGCTCGACTACGACGGCGACATCGACCTGGACGTCGAAGCCGGCCGGGCGATCGTGAGCATCGACGGCGGCGAGGACCTCGAGAAGCTCGTCGGTCCCCGCGGCACGGTGCTCGAGGCGCTGCAGGAGCTGACCCGCCTCGCGGTCCAGCAGGAGACCGGATCCCGCAGCCGGCTGATGCTGGACATCGCGGGCTGGCGCGCGGACCGTCGCGAGGAGCTGCGCGAGCTCGGCCGCTCCACGGCGGAGTCGGTCCTCCAGAGCGGCGAGCGGGTGCGGCTGCAGCCGATGAGCCCGTTCGAGCGCAAGGTGGTCCACGACGCGGTGGCGACGGTCGCGGGCGTCACGAGCGAGAGCGAGGGCGAGGACCCGAAGCGCCGCGTGGTGATCTTCCCGGAGTCCTGAGTCCAGGTTTTCCGAAGCGGCCCCACTTGACCAAGTCAGGTGGGGCCGCTTCTTTGTGTGCATGCGTCCGTTGCCCGATGAGGTCCTCCACTTCTCGGAGGATCCGACGATCACGCGCTTCGCTCCTCACGTCGCGGCGACGGCCCAGCAACCGGAGGCGTACGTCTGGGCGGTCGACGCCACGCGGGCGCCGGATTACTGGTTCCCGCGGCAGTGCCCTCGCGCGCTGGCTTGGGTCATGCCGGCGACGTCCACGGCGGCCCGGTCGTGTCTCGGCGTCGATTGGGTGTACGCGATCGAGTACGGCTGGCTCGCGGCTCTGCAGTCGGTGCGGTTGTACGCGCCGCGGTTCGCGGCGTCGTCGTTCCGATCGTTCGGCGAGCTTTAGCGGGATCCGGCCGCGGAACGCTCAGCCGCGGCCGAGCGAATTACACGCTTGATGTTTCACGTGGAACGGGTCGCCCGCTGAGACGATCCTCGGGGTCGTCGTTTCACGTGGAACCATCCACCGAAGGGCGGCCGGCCGAGTGGAGTTGTCCACATCTGCGGTCTGTCGGCTCGTTTTCGACTCGACATCAGGGACAATCGAACGAGCGCGTTTCACGTGAAACGCGCGGACGAGGAGTAGACGGAGTGAGCTTGGAGCAGGCCGCGGTGGCGGTGCGCGCCGCGGCGGAGCGAGTGTTCGGTGAGCGCGTGGACCAAGCCGCTGGGTACGTCGAACTCCTGGAGCGCCACGGTGTGGAGCGCGGGTTGATCGGGCCGCGGGAGGTCGAGCGGCTGTGGGAGCGGCACGTCCTCAACTCGGCCGTCATCGGTGAGCAGATGCCCGAGGGTGCCCGCGTCGTCGATGTCGGGTCGGGTGCCGGGCTTCCGGGAGTACCGCTCGCGATCGCGCGGCCGGACCTCGATATCGTCTTGCTTGAACCGATGGCTCGCCGGGTGGACTGGCTGGCCGAGGTGGCCGAGAAGCTGGAACTCCCGATCACCATCGTCCGTGGACGCGCGGAGGAGCGGTCTGTGCGCGAGCAGCACGGTGGCGCCGACATCGTCACCGCTCGCGCGGTCGCCCCGCTCGCCCGGCTCGCGGACTGGTGTCTGCCGCTCGTCCGGTCCGATGGCTTCCTGGTCGCCCTCAAGGGCGCCAGCGCGGCGGAGGAGATCGAACGGGACGGCGCCGCCATCCGCAAGGCCGGCGGGGCCGCCCCACTGATTGTCGAATGCGGTGCCGCAGTACTAGAGGTCCCCAGCACGGTCGTGAAGATCCGTCGCCTCCCGACGGCAGCCAAGCCGAAGGCACGGAGCAAGAAGCGTTAACGGGCCGCGGTGTTCCACGTGAAACGACGCGACTCGACCACCGACCAGACGTCTATATGGAGGAGGTGTCGAGACCGGTGAATCCCCCGCCGTCCGACTCCACGGAGACCAGCCACGACGTGGGCTGGACGCCGATCGCCGAAGAAGCCGCCCGCGCCGCGCGTCTGCTGCACCCGGAGCGGACACTCCCCCGGCCCGGCCACCGTCGCGTGCTGACTGTCGCCAACCAGAAGGGTGGCGTCGGCAAGACCACGAGCACGGTCAACCTCGCCGCCGCGCTCGCCGTCCACGGGCTCAAGACACTCGTGGTCGACCTCGACCCACAGGGCAACGCGAGCACCGCGCTCGACGTCGACCACCGGTCCGGGACGCCGTCCATCTACGAAGTGCTGATCGGTGAGGTGACGCTCGCGGAGGCGGCGCAGCCCACCGAGCAGTCCCCCAACCTCTTCTGCGTCCCCGCGACGATCGACCTCGCCGGCGCCGAGATCGAGCTCGTCTCGATGGCGTCCCGCGAGTCCCGGCTCAAGGAGGCCATCTCCTCGGAGATCCTCAACGAGATCGGCGTCGACTACGTCTTCATCGACTGCCCGCCGTCGCTCGGCCTGCTGACGGTCAACGCGATGGTCGCCGCGCAGGAGGTGCTCATCCCGATCCAGTGCGAGTACTACGCGCTCGAAGGGCTCGGGCAGCTGCTGAGCAACATCGAGCTCGTGCAGCAGCACCTCAACCGCGAGCTCCGCGTCTCGACGATCCTCCTCACCATGTACGACGGCCGGACCAAGCTGGCCGACCAGGTGACGAACGAGGTGCGGAACCACTTCGGCGACACGGTCCTCAAGACGGTCATCCCCCGCAGCGTGAAGGTCTCCGAGGCGCCCGGGTACGGCCAGACCGTGCTCGCTTACGATCCTGGTTCGCGCGGTGCGATGAGCTACGTCGACGCGGCGAAGGAGATCGCCGAGCGCGGCGCACAGATGGAGAAGGGTAGTTCGACATGACGGAGCGCAGAGGAGGGCTGGGGCGCGGCCTCGCCGCCCTCATCCCGACGGGGCCGGCGACCGGCAGCGGCCCGCTGCCGGCACCCGCTGACGGCGCTGCGGCGGACAAGAAGGCGGCCGAAGACAAGGGCTGGTTCGCGGCCAACGGGCAGGCGAAGCAGCACAGCGGTGAAGTCGCCGGTGCGGTCTACCGCGAGATCCCGGTCGGTGCGATCAAGCCCAACCCGAAGCAGCCGCGGCTGTCCTTCGACGAAGAGGCGCTCGCCGAACTCGAGCACTCGATCCGCGAGTTCGGGCTCATGCAGCCCATCGTCGTCCGCGAGCTCGGGAACGACGAGTACGAGCTCGTCATGGGCGAGCGGCGGCTGCGCGCGTCGCAGCAGGCGGAGCTCGAAGCGATCCCGGCGATCGTCCGGCAGACCGCCGACGAGTCGATGCTGCGCGACGCGCTCCTTGAGAACATCCACCGCGTCCAGCTGAACCCGCTCGAAGAGGCGGCGGCGTACCAGCAGCTGCTCGACGAGTTCGCCGTCACGCACGAGGAGCTGGCGAGCCGCATCGGCCGCAGCCGGCCGGTCATCACCAACACGATCCGGCTCCTCAAGCTCCCCCTGCCGGTGCAGCGCCGGGTGGCCGCGGGCGTCCTGTCCGCCGGCCACGCCCGCGCGTTGCTCTCGCTGGAGGACGCCGACAGTCAGGAAGAGCTCGCCGCGCGCATCATCGCGGAAGGCATGTCGGTGCGGGCGACCGAGGAAGCCGTCACGCTCAAGAAGAGCGAGAAGCCGGCCAAGCCGAAGCCCGCGGCGCGCAAGCCGATCCAGGCGCCGGGGTTGCAGGAGCTCGCGAACCGCCTCTCGGACCGGTTCGACACCCGGGTGAAGGTCGACCTCGGCCGTCGCAAGGGCCGGATCACGCTCGAGTTCGGCTCGGTCGACGACCTCGAACGCATCGTCGCGATCATCGACGCGAATGGGGCGAATCAGACACCGGAAACCGATTAGGGATCACCCCAGGGTGTTTCGTCACGGTGATGATTGCTCCACGCGGTCGCGACGTTCACATCCAGTGATGATCAGTCGCGACACGAAAAAGGCCGCCACGGAGGTTCCGAGGCGGCCTTTCGCGTGAGACGAGTCAGCGAGAAATCGCGCGACCGATCAGTTCGGCGAACACCGCGCCGAGCGACTTGCCCGCCGCTTCGATCGCCATCGGGACCGTCGACGTCTCGGTGAGACCCGGCGACGGGTTCACTTCGAGGAAGTGGACCGTGCCGTCCGCCGTGACGACCGCGTCGGTGCGGGAGATGTCCCGCAGCCCGAGCACGCGGTGCGCGGCGACGGCGAGCTCGGCCACCGCCTTGGCCGCGGCGTCGTCGAGCCGGGCCGGGGTGAAGAAGTCGGTGAGGCCGGCGGTGTAGCGGGCCGTGTAGTCGTACACGCCGCTCTCCGGGACGATCTCGACCGCGGGGAGGGCCTCGGGGCCGTCCTCGCCCTCGATGACCGTCACGGCCACCTCGACGCCGTCCACGAACCGCTCGGCGAGCACCGTGTCGCCGTACGCGAAGCAGCCGACCATCGCCGCCGGCAGTTCGGCCGCCTCGCGAACCACCTGGGTGCCGAGCGCCGAGCCGCCCTGGTCGGGCTTGAGGATCAGCGGCAGGCCGAGCTGCTCGACCATCGCGTCGAGCACCGCCTGGGCGCCGAGCTCGCGGAACGTGCTGTGCGGCAGCACCACCCAGCCCGGCGTCACGAACCCGGCGTTCTCGATGAGAGCCTTCGCCGTCGGCTTGTCCCACGCGCGGCGGCAGCCCTGGGAGCCCGTGCCGACGAACGGCACCTCCAGCATCTCCAGCACCGTCTGCACCGAGCCGTTCTCGCCCTCACCGCCGTGCAGGGCGACGACCACCGCGTCCGGCCGCTGGGTGCGCAAGCGCTCCAGCAGCCCCGCGTCGGTGTCCCACTCCTCGATGCCGAGGCCTTCGGACTTCAGCGCCGCGGAGAGCCGTCGCCCGGACCTCAGCGAGACGTCGCGTTCGTGCGAAAGCCCGCCGGCGAGCACGGCAACGGTACGGTCGACCACCGTGGAAACTCCTTAAATAAGAAGAACTAGACCGTGTCCGGGGACGGGTTCTGCGGCCCCTGGATCTGGCGCGCGCTCACGTTACCGAAGGTGCGGGCCAGGTCCATTTCAGACTCCAGCACGGCGGCCAGCCGCCGCACGCCCTCACGGATCCGCTCCGGCGTCGGGTAGCAGTAGGACAGCCGCATCTGGCGGCTGCCGAACCCGTCGGCGTAGAAGCCGGTTCCGGACGCGTACGCCACCCGCGCGGTCACCGCGCGCGGCAGCATTGCCTTCGTGTCGACGCCTTCCGGCACCGTCACCCAGACGTAGAACCCGCCGTCGGGCTTGTTCCACGAGCACCCTGCGGGCAGGTACTGCTCCATCGCGGACAGCATCGCGTCGCGGCGGTCGCGGTAGTTCTCGCGGAACTTCTTGATCTGGCCCTTCCAGTCGTGCGTGGCCAGGTAGCGCGAGACGATCATCTGGTTGAACGTCGGCGGGCAGAGCGTCGCCGACTCCGCGGCCAGCACGAGCTTCTCGCGCACGGCGTGCGGCGCGAGCACCCAGCCGACGCGCAGGCCGGAGGCGAACGTCTTCGAGAACGAACCGAGGTACACGACGTTGTCGGGGTCGTTCGAGCGCAGTGCCGGGTACGTCTGGCCGTCGAAGCCGAGCAACCCATACGGGTTGTCTTCGACGACCAGGACACCGTGGTCGCGGCAGATCTCCAGGATCTCCGCGCGGCGCTCGACGGCCAGCGTGACGCCGGCGGGGTTGTGGAAGTTCGGGATCGTGTACAGGAACTTGACCCGGCGGCCGGCCTTCTCCGTCTGGGCGAGCGCCTCGCGCAGGAGCTCCGGCACCAGGCCCTTGTCGTCCATCGCCACGTGCACGACCTGCGCCTGGTACGCGGCGAACGAGCCCAGCGCGCCGACGTACGAAGGGCCTTCGGCGATGACGACGTCACCCGGGTCGCAGAAGAGCCGCGTGACCATGTCCAGGCCCATCTGGGAGCCGACGGTCACCACGACGTCGTCCGGGTGGGCCTTGATGCCCTCCAGGGCCATGATTTCGCAGATCTGCTCGCGCAGCACCGGGACGCCGTGCGCCGAGCCGTACTGCAGGGCGACGAGCCCGTCTTCGGCGATGATCTCCGCCACCTGCGCCGACAGCGTGTCGAGCGGGAGCGCGGCCAGGTTCGGCATGCCGCCGGCCAACGAGACGACCTCGGGCCGGCTGGCCACCGCGAACAGTGCCCGGATCTCGGAGGCGGTCATCCCGGCGGTGCGCGCGGCGTACCGCTCGAGGTGCGGGTCGAGGTTCTGGCGGCCGCTGTGCGGCTTGCTGGGGCGGTTCTCGGTCATCGACGATTCACCCGGGGCTCGATGGACAGGACTGCTTGTTCTGGGGCACGGCAGATCCAGTCGAGTGTAACCGGGCACCCATCCGGTACCCCTGGCCTTTCGGTGCTCGTCACATCCGCCTATCCTCGACGAGGGCTCCCGTGTCGTGCCGTGGTCAATCGCGGCTCGACGACCGGGCAGCCGGTCGGGAGCAGCAGGTCAGGGGAGGTCGCGAGTGTCACGTCGCGTCGTGGGCGTCACACTGGACAACCTGGAGCACCTGCCGAAGAGCTGCCGCCAGTGCGTTTACTGGGAGCTGGCCCCGCACCTGAAGAACCAGGCCGAGGAGTTCGGCGCCACCGAGGTCGAGAAGGAAGCCTGGGTCTCGAGCGTGCTGCTCGAGTGGGGTTCCTGCGGCCGCATCGTCTACAGCGACACGTTGCCGGTCGGGTTCGTGCTGTACGCCCCGCCGAACGCCGTCCCGCGGTCGCTGGCCTTCCCGACGTCCCCGCCGAGCGCGGACGCGGTCCTGCTGACGGCGTTCCAGGTGCTCCCGGAGTTCCGCGGCGGCGGCCTCGGCCGGATGCTCGTCCAGGCGGTCGCCAAGGACCTGACGAAACGCGGCGTCCGCGCGATCGAGGCGTTCGGTGACGCGCGTCCCGAGGAGTCGGACCCCGACGGCGGGCACAGCTGCGTGCTGCCGTCGGCGTTCCTGCAGAGCGTCGGCTTCAAGACCGTCCGTCCGCACCAGAAGTGGCCGCGCCTGCGCCTGGAGCTGCGCTCGGCGATCACCTGGAAGGAAGACGTCGAGGCGGCGCTGGAGCGGCTGCTCGGCCAGGTGACGATCACCACCGCCGAGCCGAGTCTCGGCCGCGCCTGAGCCGCATCTCCGCACGAGACCGCAAACGTTTGCGCCGTCGTTCCGACACGTCCGCACGACGGATTCCGTCGCGTGTGGACGGCTGTGGAAGAAGTGCCGAGTTATCCACAGAGCGCTGATAGGAGCGGTGGACAAGCTGTGGAGAACTGCCCCGAAACCTGGGGACGCACAGGCTGCGTCCCCAGGGGTGGTGGGGCAGGTGAAGGTGAGCCGCTAGGGGTTGTGGTCGGCCCTATTCGGCTTTGGCCAGCTCGTGCGCCAGGACGTCGGCGAACGTGAACGTTCCCGTCGGCTGGTCGCCTTCGCCGAGCAGATACAGGCGCTTGACGGCGATCAGGATGCCCTCGGCGACGATGTCGCGGAACGCCGGGTCGCCGAGCTTGCGGGCGTCGTCCGGGTTCGTCAGGTAGCCGATCTCGACCCGGACCGCCGGGCAGCGGGTGCGGGTGAAGATGTCCCACGACTTGTAGTGCGTGCGGTTGTCCTGCAGGCCGGTGCGGGCCGCGACCTCACGCTGGATGAAGCCGGCCAGCAGCTCGCCCACCGTCGACGTCGTGCCGTTGCCGTTGCCGAAGTGGAAGCTCGCGACACCCTGCGCGCGCGGCGACGGGTTCTTGTCGCTGTGCAGCGAGAGGAACAGGTCCGCGCCCGCGTCGTTGGCGAACTTGGCCCGCTCCAGCTCGGTCGGGCTGTGGTTCGGGCCGCGGGAGATCAGCGCCTCCATGCCCGTGGCCTTCATCCGGCCCTCCAGGCGACGCGCGAGGTCCCACGCGATGTCGGCCTCACGCAGGCCGCCGGCGACCACACCGAGGTCGTCGCCGCCGTGGCCGGGGTCGATCACGATGCGCTTGCCGCGCAGGCGCGGACCGGCCTGGCGCACCTGCTCCTGCTCGCGCAGGAACACGGGGCGGCCGCCCCGGGCCCGCGGCGAGGACAGGCGGTGCAGCTCACGGATGGTCGCGGGGCCGCACATGCCGTCCGGCGTCAGGCGCATGTCGCGCTGGAACGTCTTGAGCGCGCGCTCGGTCGCCGGGCCGAAGTAGCCGTCCGGGCGGCCGGCGTCGAAGCCGAGCTCCGTGAGCCGCTCCTGCAGCGTGAAGACGTCGTCGCCGTGCACCGGCGACGCGATCATGTAGGACAGCGGGCGGCTGCCCAGGTGGTAGCTGGCGCCCTTGAGCGCCTGGAAGGTCGCCGGACCCACGATGCCGTCGGTCATCAGCCCACGGCGCTGCTGGAAGGCACGGACGGCGTGCTCGACGGCGACGTCGAACGTGTCGTAGTCGTCGGTACCGGTGACCGGCGGGAGCAGGTCCATCCCGGCCAGGATGGACCTGATCTCGGCGACGTCCGGACCGGCGTCACCGCGGCGGAGTACCCGCATGCACTCCTCGCTCTTTCCTAAGGCACCCAGGGGCTCGGTGCGTGGCAAGAAAACCTTCGCTGGGACGGGCCCAGGTCCTCTATTGTGCCTTGCCAACTCTCGGTGACAGCGCAGGCCCGGTAGGTGCGTCAAGAGCCCGATCGTGGCGCACCCCCGGTGGCCCTCGTCACGCTCGATTCACCCACACGGGCGGGATTACCCCGAACGACGACGGACCCGGGTCCGCGAGAGGGTTCTCGCAGGCCCCGGGTCCGCCGGGCTTGTTCGGTTCAGAGGACGTCGGCGAGATCCGACAGCAGCGCGGCCTTCGGCTTGGCGCCCACGATCTGCTTCACCGGCTTGCCGCCCTGGAACAGGATCAGCGTCGGGATGGACATCACCTGGTAGTCACGCGGCGTGTTCGGGTTCTCGTCGATGTCGATCTTGGCGATGGTCAGCTTCTCGCCGTTCTCGGCCGCGATCTCCTCGAGCACCGGGGCGACCATCTTGCACGGCCCGCACCAGGTGGCCCAGAAGTCGACCAGAACCGGCTTCTCGCTGGTCAGGACCTCGTCGACGAACGTCGCGTCGGTCACCTTCACGGTGTTGGACATGGTTTCTCCTTCAGGTTGGTCGAAAGCCGGAAAGTCAGTTGGTGCTCGCGCCGTAGCCGCCGCCGACCAGCTCGGGCGCTTCGTGGGCGTCCGGGTCGCCGTGCTCCGCCAGCCAGCGTTCCGCGTCGATGGCGGCGCTGCACCCGGAACCCGAGGCGGTGATCGCCTGCCGGTAGGTGCGGTCCACCAGGTCACCGGCCGCGAAGACGCCGTCGAGGCTCGTGTACGACGTCCGGCCCTGGGTGACGACGTAGCCGTCCTCGTCCAGCTCGACCTGCCCGCGCACCAGCTCGCTGCGGGGATCGTGCCCGATCGCGACGAAGAAGCCCGACACGTCCAGCGTCGACTCCGAACCGTCCTTCGTGTCCTTCAGCTGCAGACCCTCGACCTTGCCGTCGCCGACCACGCCGGTGATCTGCGTGTTCAGCTTCCACTTGATCTTCTCGTTCGCGCGGGCGCGCTCGAGCATGATCTTGGACGCGCGGAACTCGTCGCGCCGGTGGACGACCGTGACGGACTTCGCGAACTTCGTCAGGAAGCTCGCCTCCTCCATCGCCGAGTCGCCACCGCCGGCGACCACGATGTCGTGGTCGCGGAAGAAGAAGCCGTCACAGGTCGCACACGCCGAGACACCGCGCCCGAGCAGCTCCTGCTCGCCGGGCACGTTCAAGTACCGCGCCGCGGCACCCATCGCGAGGATGACCGCGCGGGCGGCGTAGCGCTTGCCGTTCGCGGTGACGTACTTGACGTCCCCGCTCAGCTCCAGCGACTCGACGTCCTCCGCGCGCAGCTCCGCACCGAAACGCTCGGCCTGCTTGCGCATTTCCTCCATCAGGTCCGGACCCATGATGCCGTCGCGGAACCCGGGGAAGTTCTCGACCTCGGTCGTCGTCATCAACGCGCCGCCGAACTGCGTGCCCTCGAACACCAGCGGTTCCAGCTGGGCCCGTGCCGCATAAACGGCAGCGGTGTATCCGGCAGGACCCGACCCGACGATGATCAGGTTCCTGATTTCCTCGGCAGCCACCCGTGACCTCCGCTCGTAGTGACCCGTGTACCAGGCTCAACACGATCGTAGGTGGCCATGTTCCCAGCCGTGACAGCCGCTACTTCTCCCCGACGACCTTGTCGAACAGGACGGCCGGATTCCCCGGTCCGCAGTCCGCGCCGAAGGCCACGAGCCGGAACTGGGCGAGCTTGCCGGTGGTCAGGATGATCATGACGCCGGACTTGCCGCCGACGTTGACCGGGCGGATGCCCTCCGGCCGGACCTTCGGGTCGAGACCGGCGGCCGCGATGCACGCGTCCAGCTTGTCCTCGGTCCGCAACGGGCCGAAGTCGCGGACGCCGACGGCCTTGCCGATCAGCGCCTGCGCGCCGCTGCCGTCGCTGCCGACCGTCGGTCCGGACGGCGGCGGGGCCGCGACGTTCGGGGTGCCGGTCGGCTGGGACGTGCCCGGGATCGCGATCGTCACGGCGACGACCGCCGCCGCGGCCGCGGTCAGGATGCCGGCGGCCCAGCCGAGCCGCTTGTTCCGGCGCCGCCGGGCCGCCGCGAGGTCCACCACCTGGGCGTCCCCGGACCCGGCCGCCCGCGGTGCCTGCGTGGCTCCGCGGGAAGGAAAGGCGGCGGCTGCTTCGGCGGCCAGCGCCGCGTCGAGCCGGGCCGCGAACTCGGCCGGCATCGGCGGGGCCGGTGCGTCGGCGAGCGAAGCCAGATCGGACTGCGTCGCGTCGAGGGCGTCCAGGATCGCGCGGGCTTCGGGGTCGGCGTCGACCAGCGGCCACAGCTCCGCCGCCTGAGCGTCGTCCAGGACACCGGCGTGGAGATCGGCGAGCACGTCGACAGACCAGGGCGGACCGACGGTCCCCCCGATCCCCCGGCTTTCGTCCGTCATCGTCCCTCCCCGCTACCCGGCTGACGCCCGGCCCGTTTGCTTTCGTGAGTTGGGACGTTCGCAATCGCATCGGGGTTCCGCAGGTGTCCGAGAACCTTCGCGAGTTTTCCGCGGCCCCGGGCACACCGGCTCTTCACGGTGCCTTCGGCGATACCCAGCATCTTCGCCGTCTCGGCGACGGAGTAACCCTCGACGTCGACGAGCAGGATCGGGGCGCGCTGGTCCTCGGGCAGCTGGTCCAGCGCCTCGCGGACGAGCAGGCTCGTCTCCCGTTCGGCCATCGAGTCACGCGGGGTGGCGGGCTCGTTGAAGCCGGTTTCGGGCAGCGGCACGGTCGGGCGCGCCTGCCGGCGGCGGATCCGGTCGAGGCAGGCGTTCACCACGATCCGGTGCAGCCAGGTCGTGACCTGCGACTCCGCGCGGAACTTGCCGGCGGCGCGGAAGGCTGAGATGAACGCGTCCTGCAACGCGTCGGCGGCCTCTTCCGGGTCGCGGACCGTGCGCAGGGCCACCGCCCACATGCGGTCGCGATGTCGCTGGACGAGTTCGCTGAACGCATGAGGGTCCCCCGCGGCGTGAGCCGCTATCAGATCCGCATCCGTGGGAGCTGCAGCTGTCACCCGCAAGAGCCTACTGACCCGGTCGGGCGCGTCACCCCGCAGGCAGGAAGCTCAGGTCGGCGATTTCGGTCTGGAACTTCCCGTCTTCGCCACCCAATGAGGTGATCCAGACGATGAAGTACTCGCCCTGCGTCGGCTGGGCCAGCGGGATCGTCGTGTCGCCGTCCTTGAGGTCGCCGTTGCCGACGACCTTCGTGTCGGCGAAGTCCGGGTTCTTCTCGGTCGCCGAGCGGATCTCGACCTTGGTGCCCGCGGTGCCGCCCACGACCTGCACCTGGCTGAGGTTGATCGGGTCCTTGAAGGTGACGACCAGCCCGACACCCGGCTTGATGGCCGGGAACTGCTGCTTGTACTGCTCGGTGCGCCACTGCGTCTCGGCCTTGCCGTCGGTCGCGTACTTCGCCCGCGCGGTGTTGTCGCCCTTGCCCTCGGGGTTGTAGACCGCGACGGCCTGCGGCTTCACCGCGGCACCCACGGCGGGCGACGGCGGCGGGGCCGGCTGGCTCGACGCGGGCGGCTGCCCGGCGGGCTGGCTCGACGCCGGCGGCGCGGCGACGTTGATCGTCGGCCCGCTCGCCTTGGAGTCGCCCTGGAAGACGTTGATCAGCATCAGCCCGCCCCAGGCGAGGATGACGACGGTCGCGACCACCAGCACGGTGACGCCGAGCGCGAGCTTGCGCCGCCGCGCGACGTCCTTGACCGGCTTCTTCGTCGTCCAGACCGTGCCTTCACCCTCGGCGGCCTCGCCGCCGACGGCCTTGATCAGCTGGGTGCGCTCCTCTTCCTCGGCCACCTGGTCGAGCATCCGGAGGATGGCCGCGCTGGTGCGGATGCCGCCGTTGCCGCCGTCCTCGATCGTGCGCACGGCCAGCGACGACAGGTCGGCGGGCACGGTGGGGATGAGCTGCCGCGGCGGGACGATCCGCCCCTGCGGCGTGGTCGGGGCCGGCTGGATCGCGGGCGGGCCGCCGGGCAGCGCCCAGCGGCCGGTCAGCAACAGGTAGAGAACCGCGCCGAGCGCCTTGACGTCGTCGCGCAGCGTCGCCTCCGGCAGCGGGCCGGGGAACGCGAGCTTCAGCGCGCCGTTCGGCGTCAGCCGCAGCCGCTGGGGGTGGTCGAGCCCGAGCACGAGCCCGTTCTGGTGGGCCTGTTCGACGGCTTCGGCCAGCGCCTGCACCATCCGCGCGGCCGCGGCGGGCGCCACCGGCCGCTGCGCGACGAGGTCGACCAGGTCGCTGCCCTTGGTCCACTCCGCGACGACGACGCCGAGCAGGCCTTCGCTGGAGGTGATGCCGCTGCCGAGGGCGAGCACGTCGAGCACGCGCGCGACGCCGCCGTGGCCGAACTTGGACGCGTGGGTCGCGCGTTCGAGGGTGCGCCGCGCGAGCCGCGCGGCTTCCGGGTCGGCCGGGTCGCCGACCAGCAGGGTCAGCGCGACGTCCCGCTTCAGCTGCCCGTCACGGGCACGCCAAAGGTGCGCGTCACCCCGCTCGTCCACGCCGAACTGCGCGAGGAGGCGGTAGCGGCCGTCGCCGACCACGCGCCCGGGGGCCAGCGATCCGACCTGGGCCTTGCCCACGTGGTTCGCACCCCCCGCCTGTTCGCTCCGCCTCGTGTCCACCCGCACTCTCCCGTTAGCTCCCCGCACCAAGGTTACCCAGAATACGACGCGGGAGTCGTCGCCATCCGTACCGGAATCGTTACCCCCGCTTGATCAACCGGGTGAACCTCGAAGTCGCCGGTTTCAGCTCCTCGACCTTCAACGCCATGAGCACGCCGAACGAGACGACGATCCCCACGATGCCCTGCAGGAACAGCTTGACCCATGCCCCCAAGGTCGGCCCGAACGAGTCCGGCACGACCTGCCCGGCCACCCAGGCCGCACCCACGCCGAGCCCGCTGGCGACGACCGTGAACAGGATCACGCCGATCACCCGCTTGCTCCGCAGGTTACCCAGTGTCACCCAAAGCCACACCTGGCCGAGGATCGCCCCGACGACGAACGTCAGCGCGTTGACCATCATGACGCCGAGCACGACGTTGTCCGGCGTCAGCAGCACCGGGCACAGGTACAGCAGCGGCACCTTGACCAGCGTCATCACGATCATGATCAGCGTCGGTGTCCGGGCGTCCTTCATCGCGTAGAAGACGCGCATCTGCAGCATGACCAGCGCGTACGGCAGCAGGGCGAACGCCGAGATCGCGAGCGCCTCGCCGAGCCGCTCGGCGGTCTCGACCGTGCCCTTGCCGAACGTGAACAGCGCGATGCCGATCGAGCCGCCGACCACGGTCATCACCGCGGAGATCGGGACGAGCATCACCGTCGACATCCGGGACGCGTACGACAGGTCGCCGATCAGCTTCTTGTGGTCGCCGTCGGCGGCCGCGCGGCTCATCCGCGGCATGATCGCCGTCAGCAGCGACACGCCGATGACGCCGTACGGCAGCTGGAAGAGCAGCCAGGCGTTGCTGTACGCGGTCACACCACCGGGTGAACCGCTGGTCAGCACGCGCGTGTTGATCGTGTACCCGACCTGGCTCACCGCGACGTAGCCGAGGATCCACAGCGCGAGGCCGCCGAACTCCTTCATCTGCTTGTCGATGCCCCAGCGCCACTTGAACCGGAAGCCCGACCGAAGCAGCGGCGGCACCAGCAGGAACGCCTGGGCGATGATGCCGCCGGTGACGCCGATGCCGAGCGTCAGCACCTTCGGGTCGGTGATCGACGGGTTGACGGTGTCGATGTCCCCCGGCATGACCCAGACGACCAGGATCGTGAAGATGACGACCAGGTTGTTGATCACCGGTGCCCACGCCGTCGGCCCGAAGATCTGCTTGGCGTTGAGCACCGCCGAGAGCAGCGCGAACACGCCGTAGAAGAAGATCTCCGGCAGCAGCAGGTAGGCGAACGCCGTGGTCAGCGACGAGCTGGCCTTGCCGGAGCCGTCGACGTAGAGGCTGGTGAACGCCGGTGCCGCGAGCACCGCGACCACCGTGCCGACCAGCAGCAGTGAGAACGCCACGGTGATCAGCCGCTGGGTGTAGGCGGCGCCGCCGTCGGGCTCGTCCTGGGAGCGGACCAGCAGCGGCACGACGACGCTGGCGAGGACGCCACCCATCAGCAGCTCGAAGATGATGTTCGGCATCGTGTTGGCGACGTTGAACGAGTCGTTCGCGATGCCCTGGCCGATCGCGGCGACCAGCAGCAGCTTCCACAGGAAGCCGGTGATCCGGCTGATCAGCGACGCGATCGCCATCCGGCCGGACGCCTTCGCCAGCGACGGCGCCTTGGCCGGCGCTTCGACCTCTTCGCCCGGCCTGGGCTTGACCAGCGGCCCCTTGAGCGCCGGCATGACCTGGGTGGCCAGCGCGTCGTACGGGCGCATGACGTCCGGGTCGGCGACCGGCCAGCGCGAGTTCATCGGGACGCCGGCGGTGCGAGGGATGAACCGCGTGGCCTCCGGGTCGGCCGGGCGCTGGGCCTCCTCCTGCCACGGCCGGACCGGCGTCGGCCGCCGGGACCCGCGCCCGCGCGGCGGCACCGGGATGCCGGGCGGCGGTGTCCCGGGAGCCGGGTTGCCCTGGGCCGGGGTCGACGGCGGGGCCGGCTGCGGCAGGCGTCCCTGGGCCGACGGCTGTCCCGGCGGACCAGGGGGCGGCGGCACGGGAGGCACAGGGGGCACGGGCTGGACGCGGGTGGGCGCGGGGCCACCGGCGGCACGGGGCGGCTGCCCGCCACGCGGCGGAGGGCCCGGCGGAGGTTGCGGAGGAGGCGGGCCTGGCGGGACCCGCCGGGCAGGGCGCTGCGGCTCGCGGGGCGGGGCCTCGTCGTGGACGGGCCAGGCGTCGTGCGGGGGGACGTCGTCGCGGACCGGCTGGCCGTCGCGAGGTGGGCGCTGGTCGCGGATCAGCCCGTCGTCGCGGACGGGCCGGCCGTCGCGCGGGGGTAGGTCGTCGCGGACGGGGCGTCCCTCGCGCACGGGTGCGTCGTCGCGGATGGGGCGGCCGTCCCGTGGAGGTAGGTCGTCGCGGACTGGCCGCCCATCGCGCGGGGGCCCGTCGTCGCGGACTGGACGGCCATCACGCGGAGGGCCGTCGTCGCGGACCGGGCGTCCTTCGCGGACGGGTACGTCGTCTCGGATCGGGCGTCCGTCGCGCACCGGTGCGTCGTCTCGGATCGGGCGTCCCTCGCGCACCGGACCGTCGTCGCGGACGGGGCGTCCTTCGCGGACGGGTCCGTCTATCGGCCGTCCGTCGCGGGGCGGTGCGTCGTCGCGGGCCGGGCGGCGAGGGCCGCCATCCTCACGGGCCGGGCGCCGGGGTGGTGCGTCGTCGCGCGCGGGACGCCTCGGTGGTGCGTCGTCGCGGGACGGGCGCCGCGGGCCGCCGTCTTCGCGGGGCGGGCGCTGGTCACGGACCGTCGCGTCGTCGGGGGGCGGCATCTGGCGCGTGTGCCCGTTGCGGGGCGGCTGGCGGCGGCCGCGCTCCGGGGGAGGCGGCTGCTGGGGTGGCGGCTGGCGGCGGACCGGCTGACCCGCGCGCGGGGGCCCGTCACCCCGTTGCGGGGGCGGAGCGCCTTCGCGCCGAGGACGACTCGCACGCTCGGGTGGTAAGCCCGGCTCTCTCTCCAACGCGTGCCCAATCCTCGGTGCTCGGTCCGGTGCCCGCGGCCCGGTGCCGCGTACGTGCGGACCAAGGGTAATCGGGAACCGTCCGGAACACTCGAAGGCCGAGGGATCAGTCCACCAAGTCGCGACCCGCGCGGGCGTCCTTCACCCGCCGGTAGATGCGCCGGGAGGCCAGCAGAAGTAGGGCCACACCTGCGGCGACGGTCGCGATGATGGTGATCGCGCCGTACTCCGTCGACGTCAGCTCGAAGCGCGCGGATGACCCGAGCGGGGTACCGGTGGGCGTGCTCAACGACACATCGACGCTGAACCGGCCGGCCCGCAGCGCCTCCACGGGGAGGAAGTACTGCCGGCCGCCGCCGGCGGGGAACGACACTTCCCTGCGGTCGTCCGTGCGGAGGCCGGTGTTGTTGTTGAGCGAGAACCGCGCGTTGATGCCGACCGGCAGGTCGTTCACCACGTACACCGGCAGCGGGGAGTTGCCGGACGCCAGCGCGATGGTCTGCTGCGGCTGCCGGACGCTCACCCGGTCGCTGATGGCCCCGATCTCGGCCTGCGCGTTCGCGGTCGCCGCGTCGGCGGGCAGGCCCCGCCAGCCGGTGGAGGAACCGCGCAGCTCGGCCAGCCGGACCGGCGCGACGACGTCCTCCGGCTTCACCCGCTTGGTCGGGTCCAGCTGCATCGCGGACGCCACCCCGGTGGCCTGGTCGTCGAGCTTCGACAGCGTCGCGACGAGGGCCGGGTCGATGGCCGCGGCGGGGTCCTGGCCGCCGTCGCCGACCGCGCCGGAGGACGCCGGGCCCGCCGACAGCAGCGACGGGAGCGACTGCGCCGTGACCACCCCGGCGTTGAGGAAGTCGCCGACCTGCTGCAGGTACGCCGTGAGCTCGGCGGCCGGGGCGTCCCACCGCCGCGGCGGGGCGACCAGCAGGTGGTCCGGGCGCTCCTGCCCGGCCGGCAGGCCGAGACCGGCCCGGAAGGCGAGTGCGCCGAGCCCGTTCTGGCTGGAGATCGCCCGCTCGGTGTTCACCGCGACGGTGACCGAGTCGGGCACGCTCGGCACGCCGCTCATGGCCGCCGAGATCAGGGAGTCGGTCGGCTGGGCCGTCACCGTGCTGCCCTGGACGGTGACGCCGCCGCCCCCGCCGGCGGGCGCCAGCTTCGCCGCGTCCGTGAGCACCGTCTTGACGCCGGCCTGGGTCAGGGCGGTGAGCACCGACTCGTTGAGCGTGCCGTCCGGCCAGAGCACGCCGGTCTGCGGCGTGACGCCGGCCAGCTGCTGGATCGTGGCGGCCGCGGTGGCCGCCTGGGCGACCAGTGCGGGATCGCCGGGACGGATCCGCGAGACGGTGTTGAGGTCGGCGTCGGCGAAGGGCAGCGCCACCGCGCACCGGCTGGTCATCAGCGAGCGCAGGGAGGCCAGCCACGTCTTCGCGGTCTGGGCGCCCTTGCCCTCGATGTTCCCGGTCTCGGTGTGCACCTGGTAGCCGCGGCTCATCTGCTCGACCGTCGTCAGCAGGTCCGGGTCGAGCGCGAAACACATCGACTTCGCGAGGCTCGCGTCGCTCTGCACGGCCGTGGACGCGGCGGTGACCAGCGCGTTCAGCCGGCCGTCGGGGCCGATCTCGTCGGCCAGCTTGTCGTCGCGCAGCACCAGCGGCTGGCCGTACGGCGCCGTGTAGACCTGCGGGACGCTGCTGGTCAGCGGCCAGAGCAGGGTCATGCTCGGCGCGCCGGCCGACGAGTGCCCGGCCGACTTGCCCGGCCCGGCCAGCACCGGCATCAGCATGCTGACCGCGCCCAGCCGGGCGGGCCCGCCGAACTCCGGCGTGCCGTTCACGTTCACCAGCAGCGGGTAGACGCCGGGGCGGCCCAACTGCGTGGCCTTCGACCCGGTCAGGCTCACCGTGATGTTCAGCGGGGCGCTCTGCCCGGGCTCCAGCGCGTCCGCGAGCGGGGTGAACTCGGTCAGCGGGGAGTCCTTGATGACGGCGCCCGACAGCACGTCGTCGATCCCGCGCGTCGTCGTCTGCCGGTCGCCGACCTGCAGGCGCACCTGCGGCCGGTTGATCTTCCGGTCGCCGGTGTTGGTCACCGTGCCGGCGACGGTCAGTGACGTCGTCGAGCTCGTGACCACGCGCGGGTTGAGCTGGGTCAGGTCGACGCGCAGGCGCGCGCCTTCCTCCGCCTGGGCCACCGTGGCTCCCATGAGGGCGGGGACGGCCAGGAAGAGGATGGAAAGGAAGGCTGCGGCGAACCGCTTCACTCGGGGGCTCCCTCAGGGGCGTGCTCGTCTCGTCCGTGGACGTCCGGGCGCGCGAAAAGTTCCTTGAGCATCTGGCTGGCCTTCCGGACGAGCTTGCGCTCGTCGGAGTAGGCGAGTTTGGTCTCCAGCTCGGCCAGCGGGACCCAGGCCACCTCGGTGACCTCGACGTCTTCGTCGGAAAGCTCGCCGCCGAGCGCTTCGAGCAGGAAGTGGTGGACGGTCTTGTGGATCCGCCGCTTCTCGGCCACGAACCAGTAGTCGATGGTGCCCAGCGGCCGGAGCACGCGCGCGGAGATGCCGGTTTCCTCCTTGACCTCGCGCACGGCCGTCTGTTCCACCGTCTCACCGTCCTCGATGTGGCCCTTGGGCAGCGACCACAGCAGTCTGCCGTGCCGGTCGAGCCGGCCGATCAGCACCGCCTGTTCGCGCTCGGCGTCCACCACGAGGCCACCGGCCGACGTCTCGTCGACCGTGGTCAGGCGCCTGCCGCGCTGACGCCTCCGCCGCCTCCGCGGCTTCGAGGCGCCGGGGCGGCCGGCTGATCCAGACATGCTGCGATGCTAGAGCAAACGGTTGCCCCGGTAGGCTGGCTCTCCGTGTCCTGTCCGGTGGTGCCTGTAGTAATCGCACCCGAACCCAGTGGGATTTTCGTGAACGACGTGGTCGCCAAGGAGAATGCGGTGGTGGAGCTGATGCGGCTCTCCCCCCTGGCGGACGAGCTGGCCGAGAGGTTCGCCCGGGCCGGGCACCGCCTGTACCTCGTCGGCGGGAGCGTGCGCGACGCACTGCTCGGCCGGCGCTCCGGTGATCTCGACTTCACCACCGACGCTCGGCCCGATCGGGTGCTGAAGATCGTCAGCGACTGGGGTGACGCGGTCTGGGACGTCGGCATCGCGTTCGGCACGGTCGGCGTGACCAAGAAGGGCATGCAGCTCGAGATCACGACGTTCCGCGCCGACAGCTACGACCGCGTCGGCCGCAACCCCGAGGTCACCTTCGGCGACAGCATCGAGGGCGACCTGCTCCGGCGCGACTTCACGGTCAACGCGATGGCCGTCGAGCTGGCGACGAAGACCTTCATCGACCCGCACGACGGCTTGAGCGCGCTGCGGGAGCAGGTCCTCGACACGCCGGCGACGCCGCAGGAGTCGTTCGCCGACGACCCGCTGCGGATGCTGCGGGCCGCCCGCTTCGCCGCGCAGCTCGGCTTCACCGCCGCGCCGCGCGTGGTCGACGCGATGACGTCGATGGCGGGCGAGATCGACCGGATCACGGCCGAGCGCGTCCAGGCCGAGCTGTCGAAGCTGCTGCTGGCCGACGACCCGCAGCCGGGGCTGGAGCTGCTGGTGGACACCGGCCTCGGCGACCGCGTGCTGCCCGAGGTGCCCGGGATGCGGCTGGCGATCGACGAGCACCACCAGCACAAGGACGTCTACCAGCACTCGCTGACCGTGCTGGCCCAGGCGATCGACCTGGAGAAGTCGCACGAACCGACGTCGGAGCCGGACCTGATCCTGCGGCTGGCGGCGCTGCTGCACGACATCGGGAAGCCGGCGACGCGTGAGTTCCAGGCGGGCGGCGGTGTGAGCTTCCACCACCACGAGGTGGTCGGGGCGCGGATGGCCCGCAAACGTTTGCGGGCGCTGAAGTTCTCCAAGGAGATCATCGACGACGTCTCCCAGCTCGTGTTCCTCCACCTGCGGTTCCACGGCTACGGCAAGGGCGAGTGGACGGACTCGGCGGTCCGCCGGTACGTCACCGACGCCGGCCCGCTGCTGACCCGGCTGCACAAGCTCGTCCGCGCCGACTGCACCACGCGCAACCGCCGGAAGGCGGCGGCGCTGCAGGCGACCTACGACGACCTCGAGGCCCGCATCGCCACGCTCAAGGCCAAGGAGGACCTCGACCGCGTGCGGCCGGACCTCAACGGCGAGCAGATCATGGAGCTGCTCGGGCTCAAGCCGGGGCCGGACGTCGGCAAGGCGTGGAAGTTCCTCAAGGAGCTGCGCCTGGACCGCGGGCCGCTGGAGCACGACGACGCCGTCGCGGAACTGAAGAAGTGGGCCGCGGAGCAGGAAATCGGAAACTTCTGACCAACTTGCTGTGAATTTCGTGGAAGGCTGGACCTGGCCGTCGCGGATCGGTGATACTCCCTAACCTCGGTTCACCGACGTGACCAGGGGGTTGTCCGCGCGATGTCCACCGAAGCGCCCGGCTCGCCGAAGCCGGCGACCGGGGGCAGCTTCTTCGTGGCGCTGCTGCGGCAGGGCGCGCCCGCGATCGCGACGGCCACCAGCGAGCTCACCGACGAGATCGGCGACCCGACCCCGATCCACGCGCTGAAGCGGATCTCGAAGATGGCCGGGCCGATCGACCCGAGCCGGCGCGACGGCCTGCTGCTGCGCGCCACGCGGTACGTCGTGCTCATCCCGCTGGCCTTCCGGCTGCTCGCCGTGCCGGGGCAGTTCGGCGTCTTCGTCATCCGGAACGGCTCGGCCGGGCTCCTGCCGGTCGGGGTGTTCACCCTGCTCTCGGTCGTGGTGAACCTGGTCGGCTTCCGCTGGATGTTCCGCTCGGCGCCGTACCGCGGCCGGGACGCGGGGAAGCTGCTGGCGGTCGACCTGGTCTTCACCGTGCTTTCGCCGCTGGTCCTCGCGCTGACCGTGCCCACCGCGGTGTACTTCGACGCGCTGGCGGTCAGCAGCGTCCACCTCCTCGGCGAGGCCGGGCTGCTGACGCTCGCGCTCGGCGTCCCCAGTGGGCTCGTGTTCGGCCTCGTGAGCTTCCCGCTGCGGATGCTCGCGAACCGGCTCAACACCGGCCAGTTCCACGTCGGTGCCGCCTTCTCGACGTTCTCGGCGCTGCTCGCCGAGCTGTTCCTGGCCGCCGCCGCGCTGGTCCTGACCGGGCTCGGCACCCGGCTGGCGCTGGCCTACGGCACCCGCAACGGCCGGCTCGCCGAGCGCGCCCAGCAGCACCGGATGCTGCACGACACCGTGCTGCAGACCCTCGAAGCGATGGCGCTCTCCGGGAAGTCGAACGCCGAAGAGCGGCTGGTCGAGATCCAGCGGCTCGCCCGGGCGCAGGCGATGCAGATCCGGCACACGATCGAGACGGCCGCGTCCGAGCAGGCCGAGGCCGGCGCCCGGCCGCTGGGCGAAAAGCTCGCCGCGCTCGCCGCCGAGATGGCGCGCGACGGGCTGCGCGCCCAGCTCGTGGTGGCCGAGCTCGACGACGACACGCTGTCGGAGGTCCGGCAGATCGCCATCCGCGACGCCGTGCGCGAGGCCATGCGGAACACGATGAAGCACTCCGGCACCGATCGGGTGGTCGTGCGGGTCGAGGAGCGCGAGGGCGGCATCGCCGTCATCACCCGCGACCACGGCGCCGGCTTCAGCGCGGCCGACCACCCGGCTGGGTTCGGCATCAGCGAGTCGATCACCGCGCGGCTGGCGGAGGTCGGCGGGACGTCGCTGGTCGAGTCGGGACTCGCCGGGGGCGGCACTCGGGTGACGTTGTGGGTGCCGTTCTGATATCCCCACACCATGACCTCGATCGAGCTGCTCGCCGACGCCCTCGCCGCCTACCGCTCCGGTGACCGCGACCAGGCCGCCGACCTCGCCGCCCGGGCCGGCCGCGCCGGGTCCTCGCTGGCCGGCGAACTGCACACCTACCTCGCCGGGGACGGCTCGGCCTCGGTGTACGACCAGCCGAGCGCCTTCACGGCGTTCATCCGCGGCGGCGGCAACGTCGGGCTGTACCGGGCCCTGAGCGCCGCGCTGGCCGCGCGCTACGACGAAGCGAAGCCGGAATCCCTGCTCGACCTGGGGTGCGGTGACGGCCTGGCCGTCGTGCCCGCGCTGGCACAAGCCACGCACGTACCCAGCCGGATCGACCTGGTCGAACCGTCGGCCGCGCTGCTCGAAGGCGTCCACGAACGGGTGCCGTCGGCCCAGTGCTGGCAGTCGACCGCCCAGGAGTTCCTGGCCCGCGACGACCTCGGCTGGGACTTCGTCCAGTCGACGTTCGCACTGCAGTCGATCGAGCCCGAACAGCGCGCGGAGGTGCTTCGCGCGCTTCAGCTGCGCTCGGGGACGCTGGTGCTCGCCGAGTTCGACGTCCCGGAGTACGCCGAAGGCTCGCCGGAGCACCTTCGCTCCCTCGTCGAGCGGTACGAGCAGGGAGTTGCCGAGTACGGCGAAGACGCGTCGCTGGTCGCGCAGGGCTTCCTGCTGCCGGTGCTGCTCGGGATCGTCGACGGGCACGAGCGGACGAACTGGGAGCACCCGGCCGCGACCTGGGCCGAGCAGCTCGAGACGGCGGGCTTCACCGAGGTCGGCGTCGAACCGCTCGCCGACTACTGGTGGTCGCCCGCCGTCCTCATCACGGCGTCTTGATCAGACCCGGCTGAGCGCGCCCGACTCGAGGTGCTGGGCGAGCGCCCGCGGCAGCAGGTAGGCGACCGCGCCGCCCGGCATCCCGCTCCACGGCGCCGTCACGCCGGTCAGCACCCGCATCGAGCGCTGCACTCGGTAGAGCCGCCGCTCGCGTTCGCGTTCGAACGCCAGCGACGTCTCGACGAACCGCGAGCCGTCCGCGTGCACCAGGTTGCCGGTCTCGGGGCCGAACCGGACGACCGTCGTGCCCGGCGGGAGCGCGATCAGGCGCTTGCCGCGGTAGAAGTTCAACGGCGGTTCGCCGCGCATCGGCAGGATCGGCCAGTCGGCGGGCAGGTCGGACTCCTCCGCCTGCCGCGGCGGCAGCATCAGCAGCACGCCGAGGAGGAACCGGGCGGCGTCACCGAGCGAGCCGAACGCCACCGGCTCGTCGGACGGCGGCCGCGAGACCTCCCAGCCGTTCTCGGCTCGCCGCAGCGTCCAGACGCCCTCGGCCGGGATCTCGTTGGCGCCGATCCGGTAGGCCGCGGCCGGCACGCCGTGTTCGGCGAGCCGCTGCTGGAGCAGCTCCAGCGTCTCCGCGCCCCGCAGGTCCCGCACGTCTTCACCGCGCGCGACACGCACGAGCGCGCGTTCGTCCGGCAGGTCGGCGGCCGTCTGCGGCGGCCGCGGCTGGCCGAGGATCTCCGCCTCCGCCGTCGCGCGGACGAGGTCGCCGACGAACGGCGGGCGGAACCCCGCCGCGCGCGCCTGCTCGACCAGCTCCGGCTCCGGCGGCACCCCGTACTTGCGCAGGTAGTGCGGCACGGCGGCGGGCCAGATCCAGGTGCCGTCGGTGTGGAACGCGTTCGGCACGTCCGGCTTCGCGCCCGGCGCGCCGAAGATGTCCGGCAGCGGTGCGGGCCGGTGCAGCGCGACCGGCGCCCGGAACAGGTAGTCGAGCACGCCGCGGACCTGGTCCGGCGGCACCGGCGGCCGGTTGACCACCGGACGCTCGCCTTCGGCGTGCGAGTCGGCGGCCCTGGCGAGCCGGAACGTGACGTCCAGCGGCAGGCCGGCCTTCGCCGTCAGCCACGCCGGCACGTGTTTCGGCGTCCGCGGGAAGGTCGCCAGCTCCAGCTCGTAGGCGGCGGTCGACGGGCGGCCGCCCTCGTTGGGCGGCACCCGCCAGTCCGGCTCGCGGTCGGCGTCGAAGTCGAAGTCGAACGACGACGCCGAGTCGAGCGTGAAGGTGCCCTGGAACCAGGTGCCCACCTCGGGCTGGAACATCGCGGCCCGCAGCCGGGCGAAGAGCCCGCCGAGGCGGGGTACCGCGGGCAGCGAGACCGACACCGGGCCGTCCTCGTCGCCGACCGCGCGGACCTCGATCTCGGAGTAGTCGCCGACCTGCCGGAACTGCGCGCCGACGCGGGTCCAGCCGCCGGGCACCGTGTGCAGCAGCGTCCGCCCGATGGCGCGCAGCAGCGCGTTCTGGTCGCCGGTGCCCGGCTGCGGCCTCGCCTCCGGCGTCTCGGTGAAGTCCAGCCGCGTCTGCCACAGCGCCGTGACCTGCTTCGCCGGCACCGTGACCGAGAAGTCGGTCAGGCCCAGCTGTGCCGCACGGGTGGCGTCGTCCTTGACCCAGCGCAGCGTCAGCTCCGGCCGCGCGCCCGGCGCGACCTCGAAGACTTCTCCGTCGTACTCGCCGAAGGTGCGCAGCGTGAACGTCGCCGGCACCTCGCTCGCCGGCACGACCCGCGCCGGCCGGTCTTCGAACTCCTTGTCGAAGCCCTCCGGCGCCTCTTCGTCCGGCAGCACGGACAGCAGCACGGTGCCGTCCGTCGTCGAACGTTGCGCGCGGAACGTCCCCTCGCCCCACGCCGCGTACAGGCCGTCCGGGCGTTCGGCCACCTCAACCCGGTAACGCACGATTGTCCTCCCCGTCCCCAGTGACCACAGAAACCTAGTCGACCGGGTACCGAGCGAACCACCGGTCGTCACCCGGCGCATCCGGGCCGAACTCGGTGACCGCGTCGTCCGCCAGGCCGACGATGACATCGCGGAGCTCCAGCTGCTCCAGCCAGCTCTGCCGCAGGGCCTCTTCGCCGTACATCGCACCGACGAGATTGCCGCAGACCGAGCCGGTCGAGTCGCTGTCCCCGCTGTGGTTGACCGCCGCGAGCAACGCCGTGTCGGCGTCGGCGGTGGTCAATGCGACGTACACGGACATCGACAACGCCGTCTCGCCGACGTTGCCCTGCCCGAGCGTCTCCAGCTTCTCCGGCGTCGGCGGTCCTTGCTCCGCCAGCGCCAGAGCCGCGTCGAGCGCCGCGCTCTGCTCTTCGTGACCCGGGTGCCGCACGAGCTCGGCCCGCGCGGCCGCGAGGGCGTCGAGCAGCGGTTTCCCGTGCAGCAGGCCGTGGACGAGCACCGCGAAGCAGCCCGAGGACAAATACCCGCTCGGGTGACCGTGGGTCAGCGCCGCGCTCTCGGCACCGAGCCGGAACACCTCGGCGAGGTCGTCCGACCACACCGCGACCGGCGCCGCGCGCATCACGCCGCCACAGCCCTTCGAGTTGTTCACCGGGTGGTCCATGGTGCCCCGGACACCCGAGCGGCCGTACGCCTCCAGCTCGCCGAAGCAGGTCAGCCCCGGCGCACGGCGGCTGAACAGCTCCTGGTGCGTGACCAGCCAGCCATCCGGCGCCTCGACGGCCGACTGCGGCCCGCGCGCGCGGTCCCACGCGACGCCCTGCGTGTGCAGCCAGCGCTGGTAGCCCATCTGCAGCGAGTGCACGACGTCCGCGGAGCCGGTCCGCCGCTGCTGGGCGTGCGCCCGGATCAGCGCTTCGAGCGTGAAGAGCGTCATCTGCGTGTCGTCGGTGATCCGGCCGACGCCGCCGTACGCGGGGATGAAGTCGGTGATGCCGTCCGGTCCGGCGATCTCGCGGATCCGGTCGATCGAGTCGAACTCGGTCTTCGCGCCCAGCGCGTCGCCGATCGCCCCGGCCAGCAGGCTTCCCCGCAGTCGTGAGCGCAAGTCCGGTCCCTTCGGTTCCGTGGTGAAGCGGCCGCTCGGATAACGGCGTTCCCAGCCTGCGTGTTCCGCGGTCTCCGTCTGGAGGCCGTTGCGGTTGAAGTACCAGAAGACGTCGCTGGCGACGTCGTCGAGCAGGCCGAGTTCGGGCGGTTTGGTGGCCCAGGACAGTCCGGGCACGCCGACCCGGGCGCCGACCAGCGCCCCGGCGATGGCGCCCGCGACCGGGCCGGACCGTGCGGCGAGCGTGATCGCCGCTTCCGGGTCGTGTCCGCGCTTGGCCGCGGCGAACAACGCCCGGCCGAGCACCGACCGGACGCTGCGGCCGTCGCCGATGCTCTCCAGCTGCGTGACGTCGTCGGCGTCGCGGTCTTCGCGCAACGCCAGCGTCTCCTCGGCGAGTTCGCCGCCGATCTCCCGCAGACGAAGGTGGACCGGCAGCGCGAACGTGTCGCGGGTGAGCAGGGCCTGGAAGAGGTCGACCAGCAGGTCGACGCCTTCGGCGACGTCGGGGTCGCCGCCGGTCAGCGCGTGGGCGACGTCCTTCGCGTACTGCTCGCCGTCGACGCCGTCGATGGCGACCGCTCCCGCCGGCGTCGCGGCCAGCGCCGTGGCCAGCAACGTCGAGAGGTCGTCGGGGGCGGGACCCGCGCGCCGCGTCGCGACCGCGAGCCAGCCGACCGGGTCCGGAAACGGCAGGTTCGCCGGCACCTCGCCGGTCGGCACCGGCGGCAGGCCGCGCAGCACGATGTCGGTGTGGAACAGCAGGTGGCGCGTCAGCCCGCCCAGCGTGCCGGCCTCCCCGCTTCCCAGCGCGTCGCCGATCGCGAAGCCGACGTACGCGCCGACGATCCGGTGCCACGCGAAGCGCGCGGCCAGCGTGCCGAAGGCGGAGAACTTCCCGAACGTCCAGGGCACCGGCCGCGGGCGGGCGTCTTCGTCCACGTGCGCGATCAGGCCGTTCGCACCCAGGTCGGCGGGCCATTCCGGGTCCTGGCCGGCCCGCCGCCGGACGCCGTTGCGGTACTGCCAGGCGAACCCGCGCAGGTACCGGACGCAGTCGTCGGGCGAGAGCTCGAAGTGGTGGTCACGGGCGTGGTCGACGGCGTACCGCAGGTGCCGTTCCAGCAGGTCGGGCGGCTCGACGCCGAACTCCGCGACCAGCGCGGGCAACGCCTCGGCGACCTCGGGCGCGGCTTCCGGCGCGGGCTCGTCGAGCTGCGGCCGCCGCTCGCCGGGGCCGGCGTCACCCAGCTCGGCGGCGGTCAGGCTGCGCACGAGCCCGGTGCCGGGATCGAGGGTCAGCCCGCTCGACGGCCGGTCGGCGAGCAGGTCGCGGACCACGACCCGCCGGCGCAGCGGGTACCGCCCCGGCACCTTCGCCGACGAGCTGTACGCGATGACTTCCTGCCCGCTGCCGGGGACCTGGCGGACCAGCGGCTCACCGTCCGCCAGGGGTACGAGTACCTCGCAGTCGAGCAGCGCGGACACGAACTCCGCGCGGCTGATCCAGTTCGCGCCCAGGTAGTTCAGCAGCTTCTGGGCGTCGGTTTCCGGCGGCGGGAAGCCGAGCCAGACCGGACCGGGGCGGTACTGCTCGTTGGCGCGGCGCGGGCCCGTCGGCTCCCCGTACAGCGTGTACTGCGCCCAGCTCCGGATGGCGCGCACCGGGATGCCGAGGCCCGGAAACGCCTTCTCGTCGAACTCCGGATCGACGTCGGGCCGCCACTCGACGAAGCCCTCGTCGCTTTCAGTCATGCTCCCCATCCTCGAGCTAACGCCGCGGGTACCGCTCGATCCACTCGTCGCCGAGCGCGCTCAGCGCCGAGTGCCGGTCGAAGTGCCAGTAGGCGTCCGAAGCGACGTTCTCGACCAGGTAGCGCAGCTCCAGCTGGTCGACCCACTTCTGCGGCAGCCCGGGGATACCGGTGCGCGCGCCGAGCAGGGCGCCGGCGATCGCGCCGGTGAGCGCGCTCCGGCCGGAGTGGTTGACGGCCCGCAGCAGCGCCTGCTCCGGGTAGTTCTCGAAGCCGGACAACGCGGCGAAGGCGCGTCCGAGGACCGAGAGCGTCGACTTGCCGTCGCCGATCAGCTCGGGCATCCGCAGGTCGGGCAGCCCGTGCTCGCCGAAGAACGGCACCGACTCGGCGACCATGTCCTTGATGTCCGTCCACTCCGGACCCTGCTGGTACTGGTTGTCCGGGTTGAGCACCTCGCGGCTGAGGTTCCAGATCGGGAAGCTGAACGCCTCCTTGGTCAGCGCGTGCTCGAACAGCCAGGTCAGGTAGGTCGCGGCGGCCAGGTCGGGCTCGGTCGGGTGGGTGACGCCGGCCAGGTCGCGCACCGCCTGGCGCGCACCGCCGCTCAACCCGCTCCCGGGACCGGCCATGGTCAGCGCGGCCGGCAGCGCCGGGATCAGCGCGGCCGGGCCGGTCATCGGCGGCGCGCCCCCGGCTTCGGTCGCGAGCTGGTGGTACGAGTTCAGCTCGGCGTCGTCGGCGTCGCGGCGGGCGTGCAGGTCCGCGACCTGCACGAGCCAGCCGTCCGCGTCCTCCAGCGGCGCGCCCTGCGTGCGCAGCCAGCGCTGCAGCGCACCGCGGACGACGCCGGGGAAGAGCTGCTCGGCCTCGCGCGACTCCGGCTGCTCGCGGTGCGGGCTGCGGATCACGGCCTCGGTGTAGAACAGCAGCCGCTGCGTCAGCGAGCCGATCCGGCCCGCCTGGTCGAACGCCGGGATCAGGTCGGTGACGCCCTCGATGCCGAACTTCGCGTGGATGTCGTGCAGCGGCATCCGGTCGACGGCCGCGCCGAGCGCCTCGCCGAGCGCGAAGCCGACGTAAGCGCCCGTGACGCGCTGCCAGCCGTAGCGGAAGCCGTCGAGGTCCCGCTCGAAGTACTTGCCGAAGGTGTCGAGCCGCGGCGTCGCGCGGCCGGCGTTGTCGTACGTCGGCGCCAGGCCGTTCGCGCGCAGGTCGTTGGGCTTGGCACGCGGCGGCTCCGGCATCTGCAGCCGCTTCAGCCACGACTCGCCGAGCACGGTCTTCGCGCACTCCTCGGCGGTCAGCTCGTACCCGCGGCGCCGGGCCTTCTCGGCCGCGGCGAGCGGCGGCCCGACCGGATCCGGCAGGCCCATCCGCGACGCCGTGTCGGCGGCGACGCGGATCAGGTCCTCCTCGGCCTCCGGACAGCGGCCGTGGACGTCGATGCGCGGCTCGTGCCGCGGGAAGCGCTGGACGATCCCGGCGAGCTCGCCGCTGGAGACGTCCTCGATGGTCGTCGGGCCGCCGTTGATCACCAGGTTCGGCGGGTGCTCGAACTCGGCCAGCGTCGCGACGTCGACCTTCCACCAGCCGTGCTCGCGCGAGGGCAGGTTCCGGGTCGAGCTGAACACCTTGAGCTCGTTGCGCTCCTCGGCGAAGTAGAACCGGTCGGTCTTGCCGGTCTCCAGGTCGAGCGGGATGAAGACCTCGCACCGGATCAGGCCGATGAGCAGCAGCTCCCGCGTCAGCCAGCCGACGCTGGCGAACGACAGCAGCGTCTCCATGGTGTTCTCGGGCTTCGGGTAGCCGCGGCGGATCGGGCCCGCCTTGTACTCGGGGTTCTCGCGCTCTTCGCCGGTCTGGTTGCCCTCGGCGTCGACCTTCACCCAGCCCGCGACGGCCTGCAGCGGCACGCCCAGCTCACCGAGCCCGGCCTTCACGTACTCGGGGTCGACGACCTCGCGCCAGTTCTCCTGGCCGGGGAACGCCACCGGCACCGACAGCCCGCCGGGGTGCGGGTGCGCCTGCCGCAGCTCGCCGTCCGGCTCGCGGACGACGACCGACGGCGGCGGGAAGATCTCCTTCTCCGGCCGTCCCTCGTCGAGGAACGCGATGGTGTTGTAGGGCACCGACCAGCCCTCGGGGATGCGCAGCACCTTCTCGGTGTCCACCCGGAGCCCGGCGGGACCGGAGACGTCCGGGCCGTGCACCGCACGCAGCCACTGGCCGACCTTGGCAATCGCTTCCGCCGCTTCCACCTACTCGATCCTCTCCAGGCTTCCGTCGGACTCGTGCTCGGCGATCGTCTTCGGCAGCACGAAGGCCACCGCACCACCCGGCAGGTTCGCCCACGGAACCGTGATGCCGGTGATCACGTGCAGAGGGCGTCTCAGCCGGTAGCTCCGCCGTTGCCGCTCACGTTCCAGCGGCAGCGACGTCGTGGCGAACCGTACCTCGCCGTGGTGAACGAGATTGCCGGGTTCCTCGCCGAAGCGCAGAACGACCGTACCCGCCACCAGCCGGGTGATGCGCTTGTTGCGGAGCAGGGTGAGGGGAGGCTCACCCGGAGCCGGGTGGACCGGCCAGTCGTCGAGCTCCTTGGCGGTTTCCAAGGGCGTTTCGTGCCCGGCCGTCATCCGGGCGGGGTGCAGCAGCAACGCCCCGAGCAGCTGCTGCGCGGCGTCTTCGAGCCGTTCGAAGTACTTCGGCTCGCGGGGTTCCCCGCCGGCGTAGGCGGCGACTTCCCAGCCCTCGGGAGTGAAGTTGAGGCACCACGTGCCGTCGGCCCGGTCGCCGACGCGGTACGCCTCCGGCCAGACGCCGTGCTCACCGAGCCGCTGGACCAGGACGATCAGCAGCTCTTCGTCGCCGAGCTTCGGGTCCGGCGTGGTTTCGAGCTCGGCGGCGACGTCACCGCTCGTCGTCTTCACGTCGGCGCGGCCCGGCTTCGGCCGCGGCTCGCCCAGCAGGTCGGCCTCGGCGGTCCGGCGGACCAGCGGCTCGACGTACGGCGGCTGGAAGTGGTGCCGGCGGATGTGCGCGACCAGGTCCGGCTCGGGCGGCACGCCCTTCTCCGCCAGCAGGTCGGCGACCGCGGACGACCAGATCCAGGCGCCGTCGGTGTGGAAGCGCTCCTCGCCGTCTTCGTGGACGACGGCCTCCCGCTCGAGGTACTGCAGCACGAGCGGCGCCTCGGTGTCGGTCAGCGGCGGGCGCTCGACGTCGAGGTCGCCGATCTCGGCGTGCCGGAACACCACGCCGAGCGGCAGCTGCGCGCGCAGCCGCCACCAGTCGGGGATGTGCTCGTCGGCCCGCGGGAACGCGACGAGCTCCTCCGGGTAGGCGGCCGAGGGCGGCGCGTCCGTCCACACCGGATCGTCGTCGAGGGCGAAGTCGAAGTCGAAGGTGCCGTCCGGGGTGAGCGTGAACCGCGCCTGCAGCCAGGTGCCGCGGTCCTCGGCGTACATCCCCTTGCGCAGCTCGGTGAACAGCTCGGCGACGGCGTCGGACGTCGTCGCGTTGTGGCCCTGGAGTTCGGTGTGCGCCCCGACCTGCCGGAAGTCGATCGCGGCCGGCCCGGCGGCGTCGGTCCGGAGCTCGCGGACGAGCTTTCCCAGCTGCACCAAGAGGGTGCGCTGCTCTTCGGGCGAAAGTCGTTGTTCCACGTGAATCATCGCGCCAATGTCGAGGTGAAGGTGAAGGTCGGGGCCTCGCCGGCGTCGCGGCGAGCGAACTCGTCCTCCCACATCTTGAAGGTGCGCCGGTACAGCGAGTCGATCAGCGCGCGCTCTTCCTTGGTGATCTTGCGGTGCTCCTCTTCCGCGGCGGCCCAGATCGCGTCGATGGTCTGGTAGAGCGCGAAGATCGGCCCGTCACCGCGGAGGTAGTGGTGCCGCTCCTCCTCGGTCCGGCGCACGAACCGGTCGCGGTCGAGGCTCCGGATGTCCGGTCCGTGGTCGAAGAGCACGTCGGTGACGTGCTCGTTGTCTTCGTCGAACCGGCCGGTCTTCCAGTTCAGGATGCGACCGGTGAGCCCGCCGTCGGGCGTGCTGTCGACCACGTAGGGGTGGTCGTAGTGCTCGAAGTAGGCCGGCGTCTGAACCATCAGAGACTCCCCTGCAGCGCGTTCCAGAACAGCTCTCGTTCGCGCTTGATCAGCCCGTCGATCAGGGCTCGTTCGTCGGCGGTGTAGGTCCGGCCCTCGGCCTTCGCGAGCGCCTTGAGGTCACGGCGGACCTCGTACAGCGAGTGCTCGTACGCCGAGACGTCGTCCAGCGCCTTCAGGTGCAGGCGCAGCTCGGCGACGTGCCCGTCGATGCGCACGCTCATCTGCAGGTCGCGGTAGCCGGCCGGAGCGGGGTTCGCGAACCGGTCGTCGAAGTCGACGATCTCCAGGTCCGGGTGCTCCGCGATCCGCGCCAACGCGGCGTAGGCGTCCTGCACGCGTTCGAACTGGATCATCGCGCCCGCGAGGTCGACCAGCCGCGACGCGTCGCCGTCGTAGTTGGTGTTGATCTTGTCCATCGCCCGGCCCTCGGACTTCGGTCCGGGCCGGAACCCCGCGTGGCCGCCGGTCTCCTCCGCCAGCGGCGGCAGGATCTCCTTCAGCTTCGCGTCGGCTCGCGCCGCTTCCGCGTAGCGCTCGGCGAGGTACTCCCGCGTGTACGCCTCGTCCCCGGCCTTGCCCAAGTCGAATTCGGCCTGCCGGCGGTGCTGCTGGGGGTGCCCCTCCGCCTGGTCGGTCACCTCGTGGGACGTCTCGGCCTGGTCCGGGGTGAGCGGGGTCGGCTCCGCGTCCGGGCCCACCGGCTCCGCGTCCGGATCCGGGTGGTGCGCCTCGTGCACGGCGTCGGCCAGGATCGGGATGGCCTCGTCGTGCACCAGCAGGCTCGCGATCGTCTCCGGCTTGCGCAGCAGCGAACGCGTCAGGAACTCGTTGGCCGGGTCGTGGAGCAGGTCCACCAGCTCCGGGTGCTCGGCCAGCCGCGTCCGGACGAACTCGCCGACCGGTCCGAGGTTCTGCGGGTTCCCCTCGTGGTCCTTGACGACGAGGTCGGTGGTCGCGCCGTCGAGCGCTTCGGCGATCCGCGGCTGGGCGAGCAGCTCGTCGAGCCGGGACTGCGGGGCGCTGCCGTAGCCGCCGTGGTCCGTCGTCTCGGCGTGCTCGGGCTGGATGTGCACCTCGTCCGGCGTCCCGACGTGCATCAGCTTGATGCCCTGCGGCGGCTGCGGCAGGTGCATGAGGTCGCCGGACTGCGGGTCGATGAACGCGACGCCGTCGCGGGTGTGCACGACCATCGCGACGTGCCCGTACTCGACGCCGTTCGGGCCCTCGTACTTCACCGCGACCACGGCGTGGTGGTCCACCGGCAGGTCCCGCATCTCGCGGATGACGTCGTCGTAACTGCCGCGCTCGGAGAACGTCTCGCCGAAACGGCCCTCGAGGTGCTCGAGCGTGCCGCGGGTGCCCATCTCGTGGAAGAGGATCGGCTCGGCCGTCGTGTCCCCGCCGCGTAGCCGGTCCATATAGGCCTCGGGCGCGCGGGTGCAGTTGGACATGTACCCGTTCTCCAGCGCGCCCGGCTGGTGGAAGCCCGGGTTGACCTCGCGCAGGTGCGGGTGCCGGTCCTGGACGTAGGCCGCGCGCTCGGACGGCGTCGCGGCGCCGGCGTGGATGGCCGGCTCGGACGGCGGGTTCGTCGCGCGCGCCAGGTGCCCGTAGTCGGGCTGGGGCTCTGGCGTCGGCGGAGGTTCGTGCGTGTCGAGGACGTCGCTGACCTTGGGGTGCTCCGGCGGCGTCGCGACGTGCTCGGGCTCCGCCTCGCCGAAGCCGCCGAGGCGTTCCATGAGCGCGGCCTGCTTGCGCCGTTCGAACTCGGCCGCGTTGTGGTCGTTCTCGGCGCGACGCTCGGCCATCTTCTGCCGCGCGGCCTCGGGATCGAGGTAGCGCGGGTGGCCGGGGCCGATCTCCTCGGCCTCGATGACCCACTTGCGGCGGCCCTCGGGCGTGATCTCCAGCCGCCGCTCGTGCACCAGCAGCTGCGTTCCGGGCGGCGAGAGCGACTCGCGCTCGGACGGGTTCTCGGCGAGCTTCGAGATGTCGCGGAGGTTGTCCGACCGGACGTGCAGCTCGACGTCGTCGCCGAACTTGCTGGTCGAGAACTCGCTGGTCTTGATGGACGCGCTGGAGAACGACGGCTCGACGACCACGTCACCGGGGTGGTACGGCCCGGCGACGAGTTCGGCCAGCCGCGGGTCACCGCTGACGTCGAAGGCGCGGATGGTCTCGCCGGACGTGCGCGGGACCTGGTTGAGGCCGTCGGTGATGGCGCGGGCGTTCGCCTGCGCGAGGTCGAAACCGGGGTGGCCGGGGCCGCGGCGCAGGGCCTCGTTGACGTCGTAGGCGTACTCGCCACGGGTGTAGCCGTGGACCGCGACGGCGCCTTCGTCGGTCAGCGGCATCCCGGCGGCGTCCCGGCGGGCGAGCGCGCGGTCGTGGACGTCCTGGTAGATGCGCTCGTCGCCGACCGCGCGGCGGATGCTCTCGTGGTCGGCCGGGGTCCCGCGGTGGTCGTCGTCGAAGAGGTAGCCCTCGTCGTGCGGCGGCCGTTCGGTCGTGGGGTTGAGCCGGTCGGTGATCGTCGGCGTCTCGTGGTGGCCGAGCGGCAGCTCGCGGATCGACGTGGCGTCGTGCGGCAGCTCGGCCAGCCGCCCGGTGACGGGATCGGCGAACAGAACTCCGTGCTCGGTGTGCACGGCGGCGACGAGTTGTTCGGTACCGGCATGCTCGAAGGCGACGGCGGTCCGCGCGCCGACGGGCCGTTCCCCGAGATCGCGCGCGACGTCGTCGAAGCTGCCACGGTCGCGCCACGGCCCGTCGAGGCTCTCTCCGCGGGCCGGCCCGGCGACGACGTCCTCACCGTTCATCCGCCGGTCGAAGGCGGTCATCGACTCGGCGGCGTTGGTCCGGAAGCCGTGCTCGCCCGGGCTGTAGTGGTTGCGGGTGTTGACGGCGGCGAGTTCGGGAACGGCGTCGCGGACGAGCCGAGCGTGCTGCTGCGGAGTCTCGACGGACCCGGCGTGAAGCACGGGCGGCCCACCCGGCGTTAGCGGCTCGGCAAGCCGCGACCAACCACCATCGGGCGCATGCGTAGCGGGCGGCCGACGTTCGGCAGGCGGCGGCGCGGGTTCGTCGCCCCCGAGCAGCTTGAACAGATCACCGGACGGCTTGAGGTGCGGGTACTCGGCGTAGAACTGAGCGTCCTTCTCGGCGGCTTCGCGCTCAAAGCGTTCTTCATCGGCGCGTTCGGCGGCCCGCCGCTCATCGATCGCATCCCGGGTATCACCGCGATACCGCGGATCCCCCGGCGCGACCTCTTCGGCGTGCACGATCCACTGAGGCTGGTCCCGGGCACCGGGGCGGTTCTCGAAATCGGGGTGCTGAGGGTGCCCCGGCCCCATCTCGACCCCGGTGATCTCGAACTGCGACCCGGCCTTGAAGAGCACCTCACGCTCACGCCCGATGCTGGCCATGGACTCGACGTCCCGCCCGGTCCGCGACTCGATCCGCATCTCGACCTCACCGGCAAAGGTGCTGCGCGGATGCTCCGCATCGACCTTCGACGAGCTGAGGAAGGAAGGCTCCGTGATGTGCGCGCCCTCGTGGAAGCGTCCGAGGAAGGCCTGAAGCCGCGAGGGATCGCCGTGGAAGTCAACGCGCCTGGAGACGGTGCCAACGTGCGGCGGCAGCTCGTTGAGCCCGGAGACGAGCGCCCCGGCCTGAGGGGCGAGGCCCAGGAGTTCGGGGCCGCCGAGGCGAAGAGCCCGATTGAGCGGCCCGACCATCTCGTGCCGCGTGTAGGCGTGCACGGCGAAGGCACCGTCGTCGGACATGCCGGGGTGGAACTGGTCCCGCCGGGCGAGCGCTTCGCGGTGGACCTGTTCGTGCCGCCACTCGCCGGTCTCGGGGCTCTGGCGCCCGGAGTCCATGAAGGTGTCCTCGATCCGCCGGGTGCCGGTGGAGTCTTGGGCACGGAAGCCGGGATCGTCGAGGTAGGGCTCGTCGGGGAGCTCGTACCGCTCTTCGGGCTCGCGCTCGCCCGCGTGCTCCTCGGTCAGCGGCGGCTCGTGTTCGGCCGAGTGCTGCTCAGTTGGTGGCGGCTCGCCGGAGTGCTCCTGCTGAGCCGCATGCTGCCCGGCGTCTTCGGCGTGCGGCGTGCCCGCTCGCTCGTGGCCCGGACGATCCAGTTCGGTGGCATGCTCCGCGCCAGGTCGCTGTGCCGGCGCGTGCTCTGCCGACCGTTCGGCACCGGACGCATCCCGCTCGGCGCCAGTCGATTCGTGGCCAGCAGGCTGTCCATCCCTGGGCTGCTCGACGGGCCGCTCCCCGGCGGGCGCCGCTTGCTCGGTCGGCTGGTTCTCGGTGAGCGCTGCTTGCTCGGTCGGCCGCTCGCCTGTCGGCGCTGCCTGTTCGACCGGCTGCTTCGCGGCGGGTGCCGCTTGCTCGGCAGCCCGTTCGTCCGTCGGCGTTCGCTGCTCCGCCTGGCGGCCTTGCTCGACGGTCGGTTCCTGCCCGGCCGCGGGCAGCCGCTCGTGAACCGGGGCGTGCTCGGCTGCGGGCACGTTCGGCTCCACCGGCCTCGCGGCAGGCCGCGAAGGCTGGTCGAAAGGCCCCTGCGGCCCACGGGGCAACCGCTCCTGCGGCGGCCCGAACCGCGGCGGCGGAACCTGCGGCGGCCCCACCGGACGCGCTGGACCCAGCCGCGGATCGTGCGGCGGCATCGGCGGCCGTCCACTCGGCGGTGGCGGCATAGGCGGCCGTCCGCCAGGCCCCGGCCCCTGCGGCCCGCGCGGCTGGTTCGGGTATCCCGCAGGACGCTGCCCACCAGGCACCCCCGCATGCGGCGGCCCAGCCGGAGGCCGCGGCGGCATCCGCCGCGGATCGTTCGAAGGCATCCCACCCTGCGGCGGCTGCCCTCGGTGAGCCTGCCCACCGAGCGGCGGTTGCCCACTGTGCGGCGGCTGCGTCCCGCGCGGCGGCTGCCCGGTGTGCGGGGGTTGCGTCCCGTGCGGAGGTTGCCCTCCGTGCGCAGGCTGCGCGCCGTGCGGAGGTTGTCCACTGCGTGGCGGCTGCCCACCGTCTGACGGCTGCGCACCGCGAGTCGGCTGCCCACCGTGTGATGGCTGCCCACCGTGTGGAAGCTGCCCGCCGAACGGCGCCCGACCTCCCGGCGGCCGTTGGCCTCCGTGAAGCGGTTGCCCACTGTGCGTCGGCTGCCCGCCATGTGGCTGCCCACCTTGCGTTTGTCCGCCGTGCGGTTGCTGGCCGGGCTGCGATTGCCCACCCTGCGACTGCCCGCCGTGTAGCGGGCCGCTCTGCAGTTGCCCACCTTGGGACTGGACGCCGCGCGGTTGTTGGTTGGCCTGCGGCCCACCCTGTGGCTGGCCGCCGTTCGGTGATTGCCCGCCGTGCGATTGCTGGCCGGCCTGCCCGCCGTGCGGTGACTGGCTGCTCTGCGGTTGTCCGCCGTGTGGCTGGGCGCCTTGGGGCGGTCGCCCACCCGGCGGCGCCGACGGGTACCCATGCATCGGCTGGCCGCCCGGTGGCATCCGGCGCGGGTCCTGCGGTGGCATCCGACGGGGCTGCTCGTGCGTCGGCTGGCCGCCGCGTGGAGGCATCGGGGACTGCTGGGCCGGGCCACCCGCACGTCCTGGTGCACCTCCGCCGCTCGGCATTCCGCCTGGTGGAGGTGGTGCGAATCCGGCCTGGGGCGGGCCCTGCTGGGGCGATGGTCCGTTCTGGAACGGTGCCGTTCCCCCATCAGCCGCGAATGGCTGGTTCGTGCCGCCGGTGAAGCCGGCCGCTCCGACGTTGTCCTGAGGACGTCCGGCGGGCTGGCGGCCTGGTTCCGGGCTTGCCGCCGGTGGGGCCATGCCGTAGCCGCCGTTCGACGGTGCGCTTGGCGTCGCGCCGTGTGATGAGATTGCACCCGTCGAAGGTGCCGGCGGGCTTGGTGATGGGGCCGGGGCTGGGGGCTGTTGCTGGGGCGCCGGACTCTCGGACGCCGCCCTGGCTTCGGGCTGCTGCGGACGTTCTGCCTGCTGGACGTGGTCGGCACTCGGACGCGGCCCATCGGATTGCTGGGGCTCATCCGTCGTGTGCCTCGGCTCGACGGTCTGGCGTTCCGGCTCCTGAGCCGGCGCACTGTCCGCGCGTTGTTCAGGTTCGCGACGGGACTCCGGCTCGGACGCCGCCTCGCCCCGCGGCTCTTCAGTGCGCGACTCCGGTTCGGACGACGGCTCCCGCCGCGCCTCCTCAGCGTGCGACTCGGGCTCTCGCGACGGTTCTTCACCGCGTGATTCAGGACCCGACGAGGGTTCTTCACCCCGCGACGGCGGTTCTTCGCCCCGCGACTCAGACCGCGACGACGGTTCCTCACCCCGCGACTCCGGCCCCCGAGAAGGCTCCTCCCCTCGCGACTCAGACTCCCCCCGCGACTCAGGCTCCGAAGACGACCCCGGCTCCCCATCCGAACCAGCCCCCGACCGAGACTCCCCCGAATCCCCAGCCCCACCCGCATCCCGCGGAATGTTCGCCTCATGAACCGAGTGCATCTGCTCCTTGGCGCCCCCAACAGCACCACCCACAGCCCCACTGGAAGCCCCAGTCAGCAGCTGCTCCGGCGTCAAAGACCCCAAATCCCCAGTAACCGCCGCCTGCCCAACGGTCTGCGCAACCCCCTCGACAGCCCCCCGAGCCCCAGCCCGCATAGCCGCGTCCGCGACCTGACCACCAGCAGAATGCGAAAGCCCCTCAGTAGACCCCCGCCCGATCGACCCCGAGGCAGCCCCCACCACACCGCCGACAGCACCGGAGATCGCCGCATCCGATGTCTTCGACCAGTCCCAGCTCTGGCGATCCCCCTTCGCCATCTGCAGGCCCTGGATGCCCGCGTCCATCCCCAGGTTGATGGCCTCGTTCTTGAGGATCTCCATGCCGATCTTCTTGAGACCCTGCTTGAGCAGCTTCTCCAGCAGCTCCTTCGCGACCTGCTTGAACCCCTGCTGCGCCAGCTTCTCGAGCAGCTGCCGGAACAGCATCTGCACGGTCATCCGCGTCGCGACCTGGGCCGGTGCGATGCCCGCCGTCGAACCGCCGAACGTCACCGCCGCCGCTGCGATCATCGCCGCGATCTGGGCCGCCAGGACGATCAGCGAGATGATGATCATGTACTTCGTGTACTCGACGTCCAGTGCCGTCTGGTCGCACGAATCCCCGAGGGCCTTCGTCGCGTCGGTCAGCTGCTTGAAGTACGCCTCGTCGCCCTCGACGAACTTCTTCCACTGCTCCACGAACGCGTCGGCGCCGTCGCCCGTCCAGTTGTCGCGGATGCCGGATGCCGCCTGGTTACCGGCCTCCGAAGCCGGGGCGATCGCCGCGGACGCCGTGTGCCACGCATCCCTCAACGCGCGCAGCTTGGTCTCGTCGCCCTCGGGCCAGCTCTCCCCGACGACGATCGGCAGCAGCCACTTGACCGCGTCGGGCATCTCCATACCCACGGGTCATTGCCCCTTGCCGAGCTGCGAAGTCACGTCTTCGTCGGCGCCCGACAGCGCCTTCATCGACTTGGCGACGTTCTGCTGCATCCCGCGCAACCCCTGCACGAGGTTGCCGAAACCTTCGACGGCGCCCTGCGAACCCGGCATGTAATCCTTGGCGAACTCCTTGCCGGAGTCGTCGTCGCCCCAGCACGCGCCCTGCGCGTCGAGGGCGCCCTGCAACGCCTTCAGCGCGCTGTCCAGGCCGTCCGCCGCCTTGGTCAGGCCGTTCGACGCGCTCAGGACGGCGTCGGGTTCCGCGGTGAACCCGGAGCCCCCTGCGGGCATCAGTCGCCCCTCGTCATCCAGGACGACGGTGGCTCCTCGTCCTCGTCACGCGGCGGGCGGACGCGCTTCGGAGTCGGCTTGGGTGCGGGCATCGGGGGCGGCACGGCCTCGTTGCGCAGGATCGGGCCGCCTTCTTCGTACGAGTTCTGCGGCGCTTCCTCGGGCGTCTCGTCGAACGAAGGGATCTGCGGCACCAGCCCGGCCAGCGACGGCGCTCCTTCGACGAGGTCCGCGAGGTCCGGCAAGCCCTCCGTGATCGGCGCCATGAGGTCCGCGATCTTCTGCTTGACCTGCAGCGATCCCTGACGCACCACCGTCTGGACGGTGTTCGCGAGCTGCGCGGGCGTCGTGCGTTCGAACGCGTTCGGCGCGAACTCGAGCTTCGCGAGGCTGCCGCCGGCGTCGATGGTGGCGCGGACCAGTCCGTCGGACGAGCTCACCTGAGCGGTCGTTTCCGCGGCTGCGGCCTGGGCGTCACGCAGCTGCGTGGTCTGCCGCTCGAAGTTCTCCAGGAGGGTGTCCATCTGGTCCTTCATCGCGGCATTGCGTGCTTCGAGCCGTGCACGGTCGTCGCCCGCGGTGGTCACAGGTGCCCCCGGTGTCCCTCGAACCTACTAATGACTTGCCGTCACCCTAATGCCAATGGAGCAGTCACCGTGACCGGTTCGTGGTTTTCCCTCACCGGACCGTTCGGCGCCGCGCCACGGCGTACCCGGCGCCGCCGACCAGGTAGCAGACGGTCGCCGCGATGAGCAGGCCCGGCGAACGGCCGTCGTCCGGCACGACCAGCGCACCCAGGGAAACCGCCGCCACCTGCGTGATGTTGAAGAGCGTGTCGTAGAGCGCGAACACCCGGCCGCGGGCTTCGTCGGCGACGTCGAGCTGGATCGACGAGTCGACGCAGAGCTTCAGCACCTGCCCGGCCCCGGTGATGACGAACGAGGCGAGCAGCGCCAGCGGCAGCACCATCGGCAGGCCCAGCGCGGACTGCGCGATCGCGGCGAGCAGCAGCGCACCGAGAACCGCGCGCAGCCGGCCGAACTTGCGGATCAGCCGCGCCGTCAGCAGGCCGGCGATCAGCAGGCCGGCGCCGGCGAGCGCGGCCATCTGCCCGAGCCCGGGCAGGCCGGCGCGGAAGAGGCCGTGGTCGGTGAAGTAGTTCCGCATCATCAGCACGGTGACCAGCAGCGACACCCCGAACGACGCCCGGTGCGCGAACAACGCGATGAACCCGGCCGTGACGCTCGGCGCGCGCCAGGCGTGCCTCGCGCCGTCGGCCAGCCCGCGCGCGACGGCCAGCACGGGGTTCGGCGGCTCGTCGACCACCGACGGCCCGAGCACGCCGCGGGCGAAGCCGCGCGCGATGAACGCCGAGACCAGCGTGCCGAGGACGGCGAACACCGTGGTTTCGGCCGAGCCGACGTCGTTGCTGCCGAACAGCGCCCGCAACCCGATCGCGCAGCCGCCGCCGATGACGGCGATCACCGAGCCGAGCGTCGTGGCGAAGGCGTTCGCCGTCACGACGCTCTCTTTTTCCACGACGTGCGGCAGCGACGCCGAAAGCCCGGAGCCGATGAAGCGTGAGATCCCTTCCGCGGCCAGTGCCAGCGAAAACAGGCCGAGCCCGCCGAACCCGAAGCCGACCGCGGCGGACGCCAAGACGATCGCCAAGCCACGCAGGAGGTTCGCGAAGATCAGGACTTTCCGGCGGTCCCAGCGATCGAGCAGGGCGCCGGCAAAGGGCCCGACGACGGAGTACGGGAGCAGCAACGCCGCGAACCCGCCGGCGATGGCCAGCGGATCGGCGGCACGCTCAGGGTTGAACAGCACGGCTCCGGCGAGACCCGCGCGGAAGACGCCGTCACCCCAGCTGGCGGCGAAGCGCGTGAAGAGGAGACGTCGGAAGTCGGGATCTTTGAGCAGCTCCCGGGGGCCTCGCCGGGTGGTAGCCGCTCCGGTGCTGATCGTCACGGAGCAAGAGTAGAGGGTGGCCGGCGCACTCAGCCTCGCCTCTCGGCGGCTATGCGCAGTGTGGCTCCTGCCGGACGGTATTCCACAAAGGCGGTTCTTCAGTGAGCCCGGGGGACACGGAGTGCGCCGACCACTGTTTCAAACGAGGCTGCTGAGGCGATTGTTCCCGAGCCGAAGTAATTCGCCGGGCCAGAGGTGAGATCATGGGTCGCGTGCCAGCGGACGCCGAGGTTGAGCCGGGAACGCTCCTGGTCGCCGCCCCCACGATGGTCGACCCCAACTTCCGGCGGACCGTCGTGTTCGTCATCGATCACCGCGACGAAGGCACGCTCGGCGTGGTCCTGAACCGGCCGAGCGACGTCGCGGTGCACGACGTACTGCCCAACTGGGGCGGCCACGTCGCCGAGCCGCAGGCGGTGTTCGTCGGCGGGCCGGTCGAGAAGAAAACCGCGCTGTGCCTGGCCGCCTTGCGCACCGGTGAGACGGCGGCGAGCGTGCCGGGCGTCATCGCGGTCCGTGGCCCGGTCGCGCTCGTCGACCTGGACACCGATCCCGAAGCGCTGGTGCCGAAGGTCCGCGGCGTGCGCGTCTTCGCCGGGTACGCGGGCTGGGACTCCGGTCAGCTGGCCGGTGAGATCGAGCGCGACGACTGGGTCATCGTCCCCGCGCTGCCGAGCGACATCCTCGCGTCACCGAGCGGCGACCTGTGGAGCCAGGTGCTGCGCCGCCAGGGCGTCCCGATCGCGCTGCTGGCCACCCATCCGGGCGACCTCCAGCGGAATTAGGCTTCGTCCTTCTTGAAGACCCCGCAGCCGCCGGAGCCGCACGCGCAGCCGGTGCAGCCCGCGGGCGCCGCCGGAGCCGGCACGGGCACGGTCAGCGCGGCCCGGTTGCCGAGCACCCCGCCGCCCATGACCAGCAGGAGCATGGCGAGCACGCCGGCGAGCGCGGCGGAGATCAGGCCACCGGTCGTCGGCATCGCGAGCCCGGCCAGCCCGGTGAGCACGGAGATCGCGCCACCGGCCATGGTCGGCAGCCCCGCGATGCGGTTGGCCAGCTTGAACGCTTCTTCGCTGCGCAGCGCGGCTTGCGTGCGCACCCCGGTGCCGCCCTCGCGCGTCAAGCGCTCGCGGAACCCGAGGAACCCACCAAAGCCGACGAGCAGACCCAGCACGACCGGAACCAGCGCGATAGCGAACACGAGGTCAAGGATAAGCGTGACGTCCTGGCAACCTGGCGGATACCCTGATCGACTGTGCTACAGGCCATGTCACCGCGCGTACTGCCCACTGTGTTGACCGCTGCCCTGATCGGGGGACTCGTCGCCGCGACACCGGCGAGCGCTACCGAAAGTCACCAGCGGCCCGTCCGTCTGCTCGGCGAGCAGATCGTCCCCAACTCCCTGCTCTTCCAAGGCACGGTGGTCGGCGGCCTCTCCAGCATCGACTACGACCCCCGGACCGGCGGATACGCCCTGATCTGCGACGACCGGTCCGCGATCAACCCCGCCCGCTTCTACACGGCGACCTTCCCGGTGTCGGCGAACGGCGTCGGCCCGGTGACCTTCACCAGCACGAAGCCACTGCTGCGCCCGGACGGCACGCCGTACCCGCCGCTCGCGCAGAACGACCCGTCGAAGCCGCAGAACGAGCAGACGATCGACCCCGAAGAGCTGCGCGTCGACCCGTGGACCGGCGACTACTACTGGTCGCAGGAGGGCGAGCGCACCGCGACGACGTTGATCGACCCGTCGATCCGCGAGGCGCGCCGCGACGGAAGATACGTCCGTGACCTGCCGATCCCGGCGAACGAGAAGATGACGCCGACCGCGGGCCCGCGGCAGAACCTCGTGCTCGAGGGCCTCACCTTCACCGGTTTCGGCTCGCTGATCGCCAGCGACGTCGAAGGCCCGCTCCTGCAGGACGGCCCGGAGTCGACCCGCACGACCGGCGGCGTCTCCCGGATCACCCTGCAGTCGCGCTTCGGCCCGGTCCTGGCGCAGTACGCGTACCCGCAGGAGCCGATTTTCGCGTCACCGGTCCCCGCTGGCGCGTTCGCGACGACCGGCGTCTCCTCGATGCTGGCCGTCGACCAGGCCGACCCGACGAAGTTCCTGATGATGGAACGCTCGTTCGTCACCGGCGTCGGCAACAAGGTGCGCGTCTACGAGATCGACACGAAGGGCGCGACGAACGTCCTGAACGTGAAGTCCCTGGCCGACGCGAAGCACGTCAAACCGGTCAAGAAGCGGATCCTCTTCGACGCCGCCGACCTCGGGCTGTCCACTGTGGACAACCTGGAGGGCATGACGTGGGGTCCGAAGCTGCCGAACGGCGAGCGCAGCTTGATCATCGTCAGCGACAACAACTTCTCGGCCACTCAGGTCACCCAGTTCGCCGCACTGGCAGTCCCCTCGGAACGGCTTTGACCAGCAAGTTACGATGAACGTGTGAACACGGCTCGGCTGCTCCTTAGCCTGCCGCGCTGACCGGGCCCGGCCCGGCCGGCGCGGCGACCCCTCATGCCCTGGTGGCTGAGGGGTCGAGTTGTTTCTGGAGTGGCGAAACCGAAGGATGACGGCGATGACTGAGGCGACCGGGACCGACGTCCCCGCGCACCGCTACACGGCCGCGCTGGCCGGCCAGATCGAGCAGCGCTGGCAGGACCACTGGGCCGACCAGGGGACCTTCCACGCGCCGAACCCGGTCGGGCCGCTCGCGGTCGAGGGGCAGCCGGTCCCCAGCGACAAGCTGTTCGTCCAGGACATGTTCCCGTACCCGTCGGGCTCCGGCCTGCACGTCGGGCACCCGCTGGGCTTCATCAGCACCGACGTCTTCGCCCGGTACCACCGGATGATCGGGCGCAACGTGCTGCACACGATGGGCTTCGACGCGTTCGGCCTGCCGGCCGAGCAGTACGCGGTCCAGACCGGGCAGCACCCGCGCAAGACGACCGAGGAGAACATCCGGACCTACCTGCGCCAGATCCGGCGCCTGGGCCTGGGCCACGACGAACGCCGTCGCATCTCCACGATCGACCCCGAGTACTACCGCTGGACGCAGTGGATCTTCCTGCGGATCTTCAACTCCTGGTACGACACCGAGGCGGGCAAGGCCCGGCCGATCGCCGAGCTGGAGGCCGCGTTCACCGACGGTTCGCGCCCCACGCCGGACGGCCGTGACTGGGCGTCGCTGAGCGCCGCCGAGCGCAAGACGATCATCGACGACCACCGGCTGGTCTACATCTCCGAGGCGCCGGTCAACTGGTGCCCGGGCCTGGGCACGGTGCTGTCGAACGAAGAGGTCACCGCCGACGGCCGCAGCGAGCGCGGCAACTTCCCCGTCTTCCGCCGCAACCTGCGCCAGTGGATGATGCGGATCACCGCGTACGCCGACCGCCTGGTCGACGACCTGGACCTGCTGGACTGGCCCGAGAAGGTCAAGTCCATGCAGCGGAACTGGATCGGCCGCTCGCACGGCGCCCGCGTCACCTTCAAGGCGGGCGAAGACGCGATCGAGGTCTTTACGACCCGTCCGGACACCCTGTTCGGCGCGACGTACATGGTGCTGGCGCCGGAACACCCGCTGGTCGACAAGCTGACGTCGGCCGAGTGGCCGTCCGACGTGGACGAGCGCTGGACCGGTGGCGCCGCGACGCCCGCCGAGGCCATCAAGGAGTACCGCGTCGCCGCCTCCCGCAAGTCCGAGCTGGACCGGCAGGAGAACAAGGAGAAGACCGGCGTCTTCACCGGCGCGTACGCGACGAACCCGGTCAACGACAAGCAGATCCCGATCTTCGTCGCCGACTACGTGCTGATGGGCTACGGCACCGGCGCGATCATGGCCGTCCCCGGCCAGGACGTCCGCGACTGGGAGTTCGCCGAGAAGTTCGGGCTGGACATCATCCGGACCGTGCAGCCCTCGGAAGGCTTCGACGGCAAGGCGTTCACCGGTGACGGCCCGGCGATCAACTCTCGGCAAGAAAATGGACTCAGCCTGGATGGCATGGACGTCGCCGAGGCCAAGAAGACGATCATCGACTGGCTGGCCGAAAAGGGCGCTGGCGTCGGCACCGTGCAGTTCAAGCTGCGCGACTGGCTGTTCTCGCGCCAGCGCTACTGGGGCGAGCCGTTCCCGGTGGTCTACGACGAGGACGGCGAAGTCCACGCCGTGCCCGAGTCGATGCTGCCGATCGAGCTGCCCGAGGTCGCCGACTACTCGCCGGTGACGTTCGACCCCGAGGACCGCGACTCGATGCCGTCGTCCCCGCTGGCCCGCGCGACCGACTGGGTCGAGGTCGAGCTGGACCTGGGTGACGGCCCGAAGACCTACCGCCGTGACATCAACACGATGCCGAACTGGGCGGGTTCGTGCTGGTACCAGCTGCGCTACCTGGACCCGACGAACGCGGAGACGTTCTGCGCGCCGGAAAACGAGGCGTACTGGATGGGCCCGCGGCCCGGCGAGTACGGCGCGGACGACACCGGCGGCGTCGACCTGTACGTCGGCGGCGTCGAGCACGCGGTGCTGCACCTGCTGTACTCGCGGTTCTGGCACAAGGTGCTGTTCGACCTGGGCCACGTGACGTCCAAGGAGCCGTACCGGAAGCTGTTCAACCAGGGCTACATCGAGGCGTACGCGTACACGGACGCCCGCGGCGTCTACGTCCCGGCCGAGCAGGTCGAGGAGCGCGGCGGGAAGTACTTCTTCAACGACGAAGAGGTCACCCAGGAGTACGGCAAGATGGGCAAGAGCCTGAAGAACGTCGTCACGCCGGACGAGATGGCCGAGAACTACGGCGCCGACACGTTCCGGTTCTACGAGATGTCGATGGGCCCGCTGGCCATGTCGCGCCCGTGGGCGACCAAGGACGTCGTGGGCGCCCACCGGTTCCTGCAGCGGCTGTGGCGCCTGGTCGTCGACGAGACGACCGGCGAGCTGCGAGTGTCCACTGAGGACGCTTCGGAGGCGGACCGCAAGGTGCTGCACCGGACCATCTCGGGCGTCCGCGAGGACTACGCGGAGATGCGGTTCAACACGGCCGGCGCGAAGCTGATCGAGCTGAACAACCACGTCACCAAGGTGTACGGCGCGGGCGCGTCGACGCCGCGTGAGCTGGCCGAGCCGCTGGTGCTGATGCTGGCGCCGCTGGCCCCGCACCTGGCGGAGGAGCTGTGGCACCGGCTGGGCCACGCGGATTCCCTGGTGCAGGGCCCGTTCCCGGTGGTGGACGAGAAGTACCTGGTCGAGGACTCGGTCGAGTACCCGATCCAGGTCAACGGCAAGGTCCGCTCCCGCGTCACGGTGCCGGCGGACGCCGCGCCGGACGCGGTCCAGGCGGCGGCGCTGGCGGACGAGAAGGTGGCGGCACTGGTCGGCGGGGGCACTCCGCGCAAGGTGATCGTGGTGCCGGGCAAGCTGGTCAACATCGTCCTGTAGCGCGCTGTCGGAAAGCCGCCGGTACTGCTTGCGTGTTCTCGATTTGATTGAACGGTCAAGGAAAACCGTTCGATCGAAGGAGAACCGGGGATGACCCTCGACGGCAAGGTGGCGCTGGTGACGGGCGGCAGCCGTGGCATCGGCGCGGCCACGGCACTGCGGCTCGCCGAGGACGGCGCCGACGTCGCGCTGACGTACGTGAACAACGCCGCGCGGGCGGCCGAGGTGGTCGAGCAGATCAAGAACCTCGGCCGTCGCGCGCTGGCGATCCAGGCGGACTCGGCGGACGCTTCCGCGGTGTCGGCGGCGGTTTCGGCGACGGTCGCCGAGTTCGGCCGGCTGGACGTGCTGGTCAACAACGCGGGTGTCGGTTTCGTCGGCGCTTTCGGCGAGACCGCGCTCGAGGACGTCGACCGCGTGCTGGCGGTGAACGTCCGCGGCGTGTTCGCGGCGACGCAGGCCGCGGCCGGCGTGCTGGGTGACGGCGGCCGCGTGATCACGATCGGCAGCTGCGTCACGGACCGCGTGCCCGGCCCAGGCATGGCGCTGTACGCGACGAGCAAGGCGGCGATGGTCGGCCTGACCAAGGCACTGGCGCGGGAGCTCGGCCCGCGCGGCATCACGGTCAACCTGGTCCACCCGGGCCCGACGGACACGGACATGAACCCGGCCGACGGCCCGTACGCGGCCGACCAGCGGGCTCTGACGGCGTTCGACCGCTACGGGACCCCGTCCGAGGTGGCCGCCGCGGTGTCCTACCTGGCTTCGCCGGCGTCCGCGTACATCACGGCGGCGACGCTGTCGGTGGACGGCGGCCACGCGGCCTAGCCGTCCTAGCCGGAGTAGAGCCCGATCTCCCGGGCGAGGTCGATGAGCATCGCCTCGAACAGGACGTCCGGCTTCGACATGGGGATCGGGTAGTTCCCGAAGACCTCGAGCGTGACGTGCCCGTAGAGCCGGGCCCAGAACTGGATCATCAGGTACGTCACGCCGAGGTCGATCTTCTCCACCGGCACCTGCCGATCGGACTCGGCAAGCACGCTGACCAGCGATTCCTGGAACGTCTGGAGGTCGTCCCGCAGCTCGTCGGGCACCCCGCTGGCGGACGGCAGCACGATGTCGGTCCGCGCGAGCACCCGCCCGGCGGCGGCCAGGAAGATGCGCCCGAAGGGCTCGTCGACCCGGCTCAGCGCGGACCCGGCGGCGGACCCGACGCCACCGGTCGGCGACGCGAAGACCAGCGTGAATTCCTTCGTGTGGGTGAGCGCCCACCGCCGGAAGCCCTTGCAGATGGCGAACAGCCGCATGATCCCGTCGTCCGGCAGCTCGGCGATGTCCTCCGCGAGCTCGTCGGCCAGATCGGCGCAGACGTCCAGCCGCAGGTTCTCGACGAGGTCATCCCGCGACTCGTAGTACCGGTACAGCGCGGGCGCGGTGATCCCCAGCTCCCGCGCGATGGCGCGCAGGGTGACCGCTTCGGGCCCCTGCTCGACGAGCAGCTTCCGAGCGGTCCGCCGGATGTCCTGTTCGGTAGCCGCACGCGCGCGACCCCTCCGCGTGGGGTGGCTCATCCGAACAGTCTAGGTGCTTACTACGACAAGTCTTGCATTAACGCGATCTCCGCCGTAACGAAAAGGTGCAGCTCAGGCCCGCGCCTTGAGATTGGTCAGCACGGTGTCGGCCACGCCGCGCCCGAGTTCGCACGCGTCCTTACCCGAATCGCTGCCCAAAACGAGAGAGATCGAATAGGCCAGTTCGTCCGAGACCCCGACGACGATCACGCAGCTGCGTTGGCCACTGGCCCCCACGTCGACGTAGCCGACAGCCGGATAGCCCTGGATCGGCGCCAGGTCGTCGACCCAGCGGCTGGCCTTCGGCTTTTCGACCTTGTAGGTGAGGCTGAGCCCCTGCCCGGTCTTCGTCTCGTAGGCGATCAGGATCCCGGCGCAGGCCGACGCCCGCATCGCTCAGAACCTTGCCGAGCCCTCACCGCCCGACTGGACGGCCTGCGCGATCTCCGACCCGACGTGCTTCGTAGCGTCGAGCATGTCGCCGAACAACCCCACCGAACCACGCTCCCCACGCGTTCGAGCACCCCTCGTGCGTCACGGACAATACCTCACTGATTACTCAACGTGGGAAGACTTGACCAGCCCGGGTGGGGAAACCGGAAGTGCCTCAAAACTGTCGGACCGGTGTGCCACACTCGGTCGCCGTACGGTTACTGACGTGAACAGGGGAGGTTCGCGTGACGAACCCTGAGCAACTGCTGGCGGGTTTCGAGGCCAGGATCGCCGAGGCCAAGCAGCGTGGCGACCGCATGCAGGCCGAGCTGGCCACGGTCTCCGTGTCCGAGCGCAGCCAGGACGGCCAGATCGCGGTCAAGGTCAACCACCTCGGCAACCTCGTCGGCCTGGAGATCGGGCACGGCGTGCGGGAGAAGGCGAACCTCGCCGACGAGATCCTGCGGACTGTCCGGCGTGCGCAGAGCGGACTGGCGAGCGCCGTCCAGACCGGGATGCCGTCGATCGCCGGCACCGAGACCATGAACGAGCTGGTCGGCCAGCTCCACCGCGAGTACCCGGAACCGGAGCCGCAAGGGTTCGTGGACGGCGGCTACGCGGCCCCTGCCACCGATGGGGCGCGCTTCATCGTGGAAGAGGAATCGCCACCGCCGGCGAAGCCCGAGCCGAATCCCGCCCCGCCGCGCCGGGAGCCCGGGAACGGCGCCGACGACGACTACTTCAGCGACGGCGACTACCTGCGCTGACCAGGGGCAACGGGGGAGGAGAAGACGATGAACAACCCACAGCCGGACATCCGGGTCAAGCCGGAGCAGTTGCTGGACCACGCGAAGAAGCTCGAACCGTTCGTCGACCGGTTCGCGAAGACGCTGGACGCGGCCGCCCAGGTGGTCGACCCGATGGCGTTCGGCCTCATCGGCCAGGCCTGCGGCCTCGGTGCGCTGTGCGGCGTCGCCCAGACCCTGGGGAGCGACTCCATCGGCCACGCGAAGAACGTGGCCCAGGAACAGATCGACCGCGTCCGCACCTGGTCCCAGCACGTCGACTGGTACGAGCAGGACGTCAAGGCGAACTTCGAAGGAATCCGCCTTGACTGAGAACTCGTTGGTGACCGACGCGAAGAAGAAGGTCGACGAAGGGTCCTCGGCGCTCGAAGGCGCCGGGATGGCGCAGGACTTCTGGGACGCGGCGACGAAGGCGGCCGACGGCGACTGGACGGAAGGCCTGCTCAACCTCGGTTTCGGCGCCGCCGGTGTTGCGGAGTTCCTCCAGGACCCGATCGCGGGTCTGGCCAGCATGGGGCTCGGCTGGCTGATCGAGCACGTCGAATTCCTGCGTGCCCCGCTCGACTGGGTGACCGGGAACCAGGAACAGCTCGACATCATGCAGGAGACCTGGGGAAACATCAGCGACGAGATCGACGCGGTCGCCAAGGACCTCCTGGAGACGGTCAAGGCGGACAGCGCGGAGTGGACGGGCCAAGGCGCGGACGCCTACCGCGCGTTCACGGCCGAGCTCGGCGACATGTACTCCGGGGTCGCCGGTGGTGCCAAGGCGATCTCGGTCCTGATCGACGTCTGCAAGAGCATCCTGAACGTCGTGCGCAGCGTGCTGCGGGACCTTCTCACCGAATGCATCGGCAAGCTGATCAGCATCCTCATGCGCTACCCGGGGCCCGCCGCGCCCGCGGGCCTGGCCGGCGAAGGCACGGTCGAGATCGTCAAGACCGGCGAGCGGATGACGGAGTGGCTGCGGAAACTGATGCGTGCCTTCGAAAAGGGCATCAAGCAGTTCAACGACCTCAGCGGGCTCTTCAAGAAGGTCGGCGGCAAGCTGCTCGAAGCCTTGCGGGACGCGGCTCGCGCGGCTCCCGGCATCTTCAAGGACGGGCTCAAGGAGCTGCCCAAGGCTCTCGGCGAAGAAGCCGGGAAGGAAGCGGGCAAGAAGACCGCGGGCGCTTACGACGAGGCCGACAAGAACTACCGCGAAAACCACTACAACGAAAAGAAGCCCGCGGTCGCCGAGCCGGTCTTCCAGCAACAGGGCGGCCGGCGCATCTCCGGGTCGATCTAGCGCCGTGGTGTCGACGACTCCCGGTGAGCCGGAAACAGCCGTGGTGCGAGTCCGGCTGCCGATCCACGACCCGCCCGCCGAACTGAGGAGGGCGGCCGGGTGCATGGCGTTCTTCGGCGTCGTGTTCGCCGTCGCGGCGGGCCTGCTGGTGTGGGCACGCAGCGAAGACCCGGTCGTGTACTGGGTCGCGCCCGTGCTCGGCGTGCTGGCGTTGCTGTGCCTGTGCTTCAAGCCGATCCTGGGGCGGTACATCCGCCGCAACGGCGCGATGGTGACGGCCAGGGTCGAGTTCGGCCCCGACGGGTTCCGGCAGCCGCTCGAAGACAAGACGACGCTCGTCCTGCCGTGGGATGACGTCCGCCGGTTCGTCTTCCGGGAAGGACAGCCGGAAGACCGGGTCGCACTGGCCGTTCTGCTGGTGGACGACGATGCGCTCCGGAACCTGAACCCCGATTGCCGGCACAGATCGGAGGACGGCTTCATCCTGACGTCGGCGATGGCCCGGGAAGAGGCCGAAAAGGCGTCGGCGGCGATCGAGCGGTACCGGCCGGGGCTCGGGCGCTGGACCTCCAAGAACGTCCGGCGCGGCGGCTTCGGCGTGCCGAACCCGGTGAAGGGGCTGGTCAAACGCTGGCGCGCCGACCAGCCGGGAATCCCTGTCCGCGCCGAACAATCGTCGGCCGTCCGGCTGGTCATCCTGTGGACCGCCTGGCTGACCGTCATCGCCGACTTCGTGGCGCCCGCGTTCTACGACATCCCGCCGGGAATCCCGCTGCCGGTCGCCGTGGCGATCTGGGTGCTGCTCTACCTGACGCGTTATCGGGGCGACCTGGGCGAATTCGCCCTGACGGCCGACGCGATCACCTGGCGCCCCAAGGAAGGCGACCCGGTCTCGGTGCGGCGCGCCGACCTCGCCCGGCTGACTGTCGAGCCCTCGGCGCAGCAGGCCACCCGCCGGTACGTCGCCGTTCACGCGGTTCTCCGCGACGGTGAGGATCGGCCGCTGGCGGTGAAAGTCTCCCCGGGTGCCGCCAAACACGTACTGCGGCTGGCCGTCGCATGAGCCGGCCGTCGGGGCGCCGCCGACGCCGATCACTCGGGGGGCTACGTGATCGGCGCCGGCGACATGATGCCCTGTCCGGCTCGCGCCGGCGGGGCACCGTCACCGCGGCTCGCGTGGTGACGCACCTGGAGAGCGGGACCGGTCCGCGTAGTGACGGCCGGGGGAATGACATCCCCCGATCGAGTGACGGTCATCCGCTGCTCGCATGATTGTCGCACTCAACGCCGGATAAGTTACAAAAACCTTCACTTTCCTCTTCGGCACCCTTCCCGACCTGGTCGGACGGCTTTCGTGGGACAGTGCGGGGATGAACTCCGACGTCCTCGTTGTGGGATCCGCCAATGCCGACCTCGTCGTCGCGGTGGACCGGCGGCCGGCAGGTGGCGAGACGGTGCTGGGCGGCGACACCGTGCTTTCGCCGGGCGGCAAGGGCGCCAACACCGCCGTCGCGGCGGGCCGGCTCGGGGCGGACGTCGCGCTGCTCGGGGCCGTCGGGGACGATCCCTATGGTCGGCTGCTGCTCGATTCGCTGCGGTCCGCCGGGGTCGACACCGGATTGGTCCGGACCAGCGAGCGGCCGACCGGCATCGCCTACATCACCGTGACCCCGGACGGTGAGAACGCCATCCTCGTCTCCCCCGGCGCCAACTCGAGCCTCGAGCCCGCGGACGTCGACGCCGTCTTCGACGGGGTCGAGATCATGGTGGCCTCACTCGAAGTGCCGCTGCCGACCGTCGAGCACGCTGTCGCGCGGGCGGCCGAGAAGGGCGTCAAGGTACTGCTGAACCTGTCGCCGGCGGCGAAGCTCGCCCCGGACACGCTGGCCAAGCTCGACGTCCTGCTCGTCAATGAACACGAAGCCGCGTGGCTCACCGGGCCCGGCGAGGACTTCCGGAAGCTGCTGGACCTCGGCCCGCGCGCCGCCGTCGTCACGCTCGGCGCGGCCGGTGCGGTCGTCGTGGAGAAGGACAGCGCGACCGAAGTCGGGTCGCCGAAGGTCGAAGCCGTCGACACGACCGGTGCCGGGGACGCCTTCGCCGGTGCGCTCGCGGCGTCGCTCGCCGACGGCACCGATCTCGTCTCCGCGGCGAAGCGCGCGGTGCGCGTGGCGGCCTTCAGCGTGACTCGGCATGGCGCGCAGCCGTCCTACCCGACCGCCGCCGACCTGGGGGAATGATCATCCCGGCCCCGGTGTTCTACCTCACATGGGCGACTCGTTCGGTTCGGCCTGGTGGCGTGGCTACGCCGCCCAACTGAGGGCGATCGCGGAAGCGCGCCGGCCCGACCACCTCGCGATCATGCCGCTCGGGGAAACCCTGAAGGCGCTCGGCAAGCAGACCGAGGTCGACGAAGGCGTCTACGACGTCCCGCTGGAGGGCATCGTCGGCACGGTCGCCCGCGCCGGCGACTTCGACCGCGAGTTCCGGCCGCGCAACCGCGCGCTGCGCGATCGCTGGGACCGCCTGACGCAAACTTCCGCCGACCTTCCGCCGGTGCGGCTCGTGCGCCTGTCCGACATGTTCTTCGTCGACGACGGTCACCACCGCGTCGCCATCGCGCGTGCCCGCGGCGCCACGAAGATCCGCGCGCGGGTCCGCTGGATCAGCACGGTCGCCTGCGCGCTGCGCTGCCTGACGCTCGCGGACCTGCCGTCGAAGACCGCCGAGCGGATGTTCCTCGAGCGCGTCCCGCTGCCGGACGACGTCCGTCTCGGGCTGTGGCTCGACGACCCGGAGGACTGGTTCCGGCTCGCCGATTCGGCCGAGGCCTGGGGTTTCCGCCGTATGCTGGCCGGACGGCCGGTGCGCAGCCGCGGCGAACTGGCCGACGCCTGGTGGCACGAGGAGGTCCGGCCGGTGCTCGAACAGGTACGTGAGCGGGGCTTGCGCCCGCCACCACGAGATATCCAGACGTATCTGAGCTATGGTCTAGACCATGTCTGAGTTCGATGCCGCCTCCGCGGGGAAGAGTGCGTCGGCGGGGACCCTTTCCGGGGTCGCCGTCAGCCCCGGCCGTGCGAGTGGTCCCGTCGTCCGCGTCGCGGAGCCGCTCGGCGAGCCCGCCGCCACTCCCGCCCCGGCCGACCCCGCCGCCGAAGCCGCCCGGATCGCGCCCGCCGCCGCGATCGTCGCCGGCCGGCTCGAGAAGCAGGCCGAGACCGCCACCGGCGAAGCCGCGACGATCCTCATCACCACCGCCGCGATGGCGGCCGACCCCGCGCTCGCGTCCCAGGCCGAGCAGCTGGTCAAGACGCAGGGGCTGCCCGCCGCGCGAGCCGTCCACCAGTCCGCCGAAGGCTTCGCCGAAGCGCTGGCCGCCGCGGGTGGGTACATGGCCGAGCGCGTCCGCGACGTCCGTGACGTGCGCGACCGGCTGGTCGCCGAGCTGCTCGGCATCGCGCCGCCGGGAGTCCCCGAGCTGGCGTCGCCGAGCGTGCTGGTCGCGCGCGACCTGGCCCCGGCCGACACCGCGGGCCTCGACCCGGCGAAGGTGCTCGCCCTGGTCACCGAAGAAGGCGGCCCGACCAGCCATACCGCCATCCTCGCGCGGGCGCTGGGCATCCCGGCCGTCGTCGCCGTGCGCGGATTGCTGGCGCTGGACGCCGAAGCGCTCGCCGTCGACGGCGACGCGGGCACCGTCGAGGTCGCCGACCCGTCGGCGCCGGTCGTGACGGCGACGAAGGCTCAGCTCGCCGAGTGGAACGGCACGGGCGCGACGGCCGACGGCCACCGCGTGAAGGTCTACGGCAACGTCGGCTCCCCGGCCGATGCGCAGGCCGCGGCGGACGCGGGCGCGGAAGGCGTCGGCCTGTTCCGCACCGAGTTCTGCTACCTGGACGCCTCGGCGGAACCGTCGGTCGCCGAGCAGCGCGCGGCGTACACGGCGGTGCTCTCGCCGTTCCGCGGCAAGCCGGTGATCGTGCGGACCCTGGACGCGGGTGCCGACAAGCCGCTGGTCTTCCTTTCCCCGGAAGCCGAGCCGAACCCGGCGCTCGGCGTGCGCGGGCTGCGCGTGGCGTTCGACCGTCCCGAGGTGCTGGACCGCCAGCTCGAGGCGATCGCCGGCGCGGCGGCGGACTCCGGCGCCGAGGTTTCGGTGATGGCCCCGATGGTCGCGACGGTCGAGGAAGCCGCCTGGTTCGCCGAGCGCGTCCGCGCCGCCGGCATCGCCCGGGCGGGCGTGATGATCGAGATCCCGGCCGCGGCGCTGAGCGCCCGCGAAATCCTCGAAGCCGTCGACTTCGTGTCCGTGGGCACGAACGACCTGGCCCAGTACACGTTCGCGGCGGACCGCCAGCTGGGTGCGGTGGCGAAGCTCAACGACCCGTGGCAGCCCGGCCTCCTGCGGCTGCTGAAGCTGATCGGCGACGCGGCCAAGGCCACCGGCAAGCCGGCCGGCGTGTGCGGCGAAGCGGCGGCGGACCCGAGGCTGGCGCTGGTCCTGGCCGGTCTGGGCCTGACGAGCCTGTCGATGAACGCTCCGGCGGTCCGCACGGTGGGCGCGAGCCTGGCGTCGGTGACACTCGCGGACTGCGAGGCGCTGGCTGAAGCGGCGTTGGCGACGTCGGACCCGGCGGCGGCCCGCGCGGCGGCTCGCCCCTGATCGGCGTGGGGACGGGCGCCGCCCCCCACTTTCAGTCTATCGGCCGTCACCGACAGTGCTGATCTGTGCGAACCTGGGTTCGCGGAGTTGTCCCCGATGCACGAGGGGTGTGGACAACCTGACCTGAAGCCGTGGAGGCCGCCTTCTCACAGGCGGCCTTCACGGCTTTCCGCCGGAAGATCCCGGCCGGCTGTCGATTTCGGCGGGGCCCGCTCGACGCAGTGGTGGAAGCACCACCGAGCCGAGAGGAACCAGCCATGACCACCACCGCTGAAGCGCCGGTCGGAGCCCCGGCCGAGACGGCGAGGGCCGGGCGCCGGGAGTGGATCGGCCTGGCCGTGCTGGCCCTGCCCACCCTGCTCGTCTCGCTCGACGTCTTCGTCCTCGTCCTCGCGCTGCCGAAGCTCGCCGCCGGGCTGCACGCCGATGGCACCGAACAGCTGTGGATCATGGACACCTACGGCTTCATGGTCGCCGGGTTCATGGTCACCATGGGGACCCTCGGCGACCGGATCGGGCGCCGGAAGCTGCTGCTCATCGGGGCCGCCGCCTTCGGCATCGCGTCCGTCGGAGCCGCCTTCGCCACGACGCCCGGCATGCTCATCGCCGCGCGGGCCGTGCTCGGGATCGCCGGGGCGACGCTCGGTCCGTCGACCCTCTCCCTCATCGGGACCCTCTTCAAGAACCCGCAGCAGCGCTCCCAGGCCATCGGGATCTGGGCCGGCTGCTTCACCGTCGGCGCCATCATCGGCCCGATGGTCGGCGGTGTCCTGCTCGAGCACTTCTGGTGGGGCTCGGTCTTCCTGCTCGGCGTCCCCGCCATGGTCCTGCTGCTGGTCATCGGCCCGAAGCTGCTGCCCGAATACCGCGATGAGCAAGCCGGCCGGCTCGACCTGCCCAGCGTCGGCCTCTCGCTCGCCGCGATCCTGCCCGCTGTCTACGGCGTCAAGGAACTGGCTCGCGACGGCGTCCACCCGGTCCCGCTGGCGGCGCTGGTCGCCGGACTGGCCGTCGGGTACGTCTTCTACAAGCGGCAACGCGCCCTGCGAGACCCCCTGGTCGACTTCAGCCTCTTCGCCGCGAAGGCCTTCCGGACCACGCTCGGCGGGATGCTCCTGTTCAGCATGCTCGGCGGCACCACGATGCTGTTCACCGCGCAGTTCCTGCAGGTCGCGCAGCACCTCTCGCCGGTCGGGGCCGCGCTGGGACTGCTGCCCGGGATGGCCGCCTCCACCGTCAGCTTCCTCGCCGCGCCTCACCTCGCGCGCCGGGTGAAGCCGAACGTCCTGATCGCCGGTGGGGTCGCCCTCGCCGCGGCCGGTATGGCGATCCTCGCCCTCGTCGACCCCGCCGCCGGGCCGGCGTGGCCCGCGCTCGGGTTCGCCGTGACGTCGCTGGGCGTCGGGCCGATGGTCGCGCTCGGCACGGATCTCGTCATCGGCTCGGTTCCGCAGCGCAAGGCGGGCGCCGCCGCGTCGCTGGCCCAGACCGTCAACGAGTTCGGCTACGCCTTCGGCATCGCGACCGTCGGGACCCTGGGCAACGCCGTCGTCCGCGCGCACGGTCTGCCCAGCGGGCTGCACGTCGTCGCTGCACTCGCCGCCGTCGCGTTCGCCGTCCTCGTGGGCTTCGTCGCGAGGAACCTGCGGGCCGCCTGAACAGCGCGAAGGCCTCCCCACCCGATGCCTGGGTGGGGAGGCCTTCTTGACGCCGGGGGCAGAGGGGCCCCGGCTAGCCGAACAACCCGCGCCGCGGGTGCCGGATGACCAGCGAACCGCCGTGGACCCGGCCGCTCAGCACGAAGCGCGGGTTCCCCGCGTGCCCGTTGCTGCGCGTCTTGTCCTCCAGCGAGCCGAACTTGACGTCGGTGATCGAGTTGACGTCGACCGCCGCGTGCTCCGGGATGATCACCTCGACCGAGCCCCACTTGGCGTCCAGTTCGATGTGCACCACCGGCGACTGGACCTGGGCCTCGGTGAAGTCGAGCTTCGTCGAGCCGTACTTGTTCCGCACGACCATCTCCGGCGGCACCACCCACGGTCCGCTGCGGACCAGCGACGAGTACTTCGCGTTCAACTCGAAGCGCCGTCCGGGCGAATAGCTGCCGGTGTAGCCCACCGGCGGAGGCGCGTACGCCGGCGCGGCGGCGACCGCGGCCGCCGGGTGGTAGAGCCCGGCGAGGTCGGCCAGCACGGCGTTCAGCTCGCCGCGGGTCCGGGACGCGAGCGCACGGTCGGTGCGCTCGGTGAACTCGTCGAGGTCGATCATCCCGCGGCCGATGGCCTTCTGCAGCACCCCGATGACGTGCTCGCGCTCGTCGTCCGACACCCGAAGATCGCGTTCGCCCAACGGCTTGGTTTCGGTCATCGGTTCCGCCGCCGCGGTCTCTTCCTCGCCCATGTCCATGATGGTAGAACCGGATTTCACCAGGGAGATCGGGGGAAAACCCTGAACGGACCCGTAGTTCGCGGCGCCGCCGTCTGCGCGGCCTTGGTTCTGCTGGCCGCGTGCACCGCCGAAGCGCCCACACCACCGCCACCGGCCACGAGCACGACGCCGACCGCCCCGCCGACGCTGCCCGAGGGGCTCGCCGGGGTGCCGGCGACCGGCGGCATCGGCATCACGGCCCTGCTCCCCACCACCGGCCCGACCCTGTTCGACGCCGACCGCGGCCCGGTCGGCACGCCGCCCGGCTATCCCGGGGGCGACACCGGGATGAGCGTCCTGCGGGTCGGGAAGTCCGCCGTCCTGATCGCCTATCCGACCGGCACGACCGACCCGCTGGAGGCCTTCGTCTACACCGGTCCCGCGAGCCCGCCGCGGTCGCTCGGCCACGCCTGGTCGGTGGCTCCCGCCGTCGACGGCGAGAGCGTGTGGGTCATCCGGCCGGACGCGCCCGACGCGTGCCGACTGCAGCGCGTCTCGCTCTCCGGCAGCGAGCTCGGCCACGGCCAGCCCGCCAGCTGCCGCACCGAGGTCCGCGCCGGGACGCCGCACGGCCTGCTGATCACCATCGACTCCGGCGCCGCCGAATCGACGGACGCGCTGATCGACCCGGAGACCGGCCGCACGGTCCAGCAGGCGCCCCGCATCCTCGGCATCGGCGGTGACTGGATGCTCCTCGACGGCCTGACCGACCTCACCCTGGTCGACCTACGGGACAACAGCCGCAAGCAGCTCAGCCGGCCGGTGATCGCGCGGACGCCGACCGTCGTTCCCTCCCGTGACGGCGGGGTCTGGGCCGTCGACTTCGCCAACCCCGCCTACCGCGGCACCAGCACGCAGGCCCGTGACCTCTGGTTGCTGCGCCCGGACGGGCCGAGCTGGGAACACGCCGCCGCGATGCCGTTCATCACCGAGCACCTCAAACGCGGCGGCGGTTTCGACTGGTCCGAGGCCGGTGACCTCGTGCTCGCCGACGGCGTCCTCGCCGCGTGGCACCCCGGCGAACCCCGGTGGCGGCTGGGCAAGGCGGCGCTCCCGACGAGCGTCTGGTCGGGGTTCGCCGTGCTGCCGTAGCGGCTACTCCTCGTCGAGGCCGTGTTCGATCGCGTACCGGGCCAGCTCGACGCGGTTGTGCAGCTGCAGCTTCCGCAGCGTCGACTGCACGTGGTTCTCGACCGTGCGGTGCGACAGCACCAGGCGTTCGGCGATCTGCCGCGCGGTGAGCCCCTTCGCGACCAGGCGCAGGACGTCCGTCTCGCGCTCGGTCAGGCGCGGCGGCTCGGCACCTTCGGCCGGCGCGTCGGCCATCCGCCGGTACTCCCCGAGCACCAGCCCGGCCAGTCCCGCGGTGAACACCGGGTCGCCGGCCGCGGTCCGGTGCACCGCGTCCACCAGCTCCGCCGCCGACGCCGACTTCACCAGGTAACCGGACGCGCCGGCCTTCACCGCCTCCAGGACGTCCTTGTGCTCGCCGCTCGCGGACAGCACCAGCACCTTCGTCGACGGCAGCGCCGAGGTGATCTCGCGGGTGGCGTCCACGCCCGAGGTCGTGCCGAGGTTGAGGTCCATCAGCACGACGTCCGGCAGCACGGTCTTCGCGATCCGCAGCGCCGCGGCGGCATCCGGGGCGGTCGCCCGCACGTCGAAGCCGTGCTCGGTCAGGTCGCGGGCCACCCCGTCGCGCCACATCGGGTGGTCGTCGACCACCATCACCGAGATCCGCTCGTCGCTCACTTCGCACCCCTCGTGCTCGGCACCTTGACCTCCCACTCGGTGCCCCGGCCGGGCCCGGTGTCGAGGGTCGCGCTCCCGCCGAGGTCGCGCACCCTCCCCCGGATGGATTCCACCACACCGAGGTGCCCGTCCGCGGCCGCTCGCTCGAGAACTCCGTCCGGAATGCCCGGTCCGTCGTCGCGGATGCTGACGACGACTTCGCCGCCGAGGTCTTCCAGCAGCACCCAGGCCTGTGCTTGGGGGCCCGCGTGCTTCTCCACGTTCGAGAGCGCTTCGCGGGCTATCGCGACGAGCTCATCGGTGACGTGGGCGGGCAGCTCGACGTCGTCCGCCGGGGTCGAGACCTGCACCGACGACGTCGCGAGCAGCTGCAGTGCGGCGCGCAGGCTCGCCGTGCCGCTGTCGTTGGGCGCCGCCGGTTCGGTCGTCACCAGCGACCGCAGCGCGATCTCCTGCTCGCCGGCCAGCTTCGCCAGCTCGGCCGCTTCGCCGCCGACCTCGTTGCCGCGCTTGCGGACCCGGGCCAGCACCTGCAGCACGCTGTCGTGGATCGACCGGGCCAGCCGCTCCCGCTCGGCCGTCGCCGCTTCCTTCCGCAGTGCCTGCTCCAGCCGGGCCGCGGACCGCCTGCCCATCGTCGCGGCCATGCCGACCAGCAGCCCGGCGGCGGCGAGCAGGACGCCGTCGCGGGCGACGTCGAGGTCGAACTTCTCCCGCGCCAGCCCGGTCGCCACGCCGAGGACCAGCCCGGCCAGCGCCCCGCCGACCGCGCCGAACCGCGCACCGGCGGCGACCGCGGGCACGGCCGCCCACACCGTCGTGATGAGCGGGACGTTCAAGGCGAACTGCGCGTCGCTGAGCACCCACGGCGAGGTCAGCAGCAGCGCGGTGGTGAGCACGAGGTCGAAGACGACGAGCGCCGGCGGCCGGGTGCGCTCGCGCAGGTAGAGGAAGCTGCTGACGACCGACCACGCGGCCATCACGCCGAGGATCGTCCACGCCAGCCACTCGCGCTGGTAGTGCCCGCTCTGGACGATCACCGTGCCGAAGGCGAACGCCCAGGTGAGCACGCGGAACGCGAGCACGCCGCGCCACATCGGCGTGATCGGGTCCGGTGACCGCCGGACGGTCACTTGCCGTCGCGCTTCGGCGGCTCGGCCGTCGAAGCGTCGGCTTTGGCCTCGGCGACCGTCGCGATTTCGGCCTTCGACGACCCGGGTTTGGCGTCGTTCGGCTGCGCGGCCTGGTCCTTCAGGACGTTCACCTCGGCCGGGTCCGGGTTGGTCTCGTGCAGCAGCGACCGGACGCCGGCGTTCAGCACGGCCAGCAGCGGCACGGCCAGCAGCGCACCGGGGATCCCGCCCGTCACCAGGCCGGCGGTGATGGCCAGGACCACGGCGAGCGGGTGCAGCTTCACCGCGCGGCCCAGCAGCAGCGGCTGCAGGACGTGGCTTTCCAGCTGCATCACGCCGATCACGATGGCCAGCACGATCACCGCGCCGATGAAGCCGTTCGTCACGAGGGCGACCAGGACGGCGACGCCGCCGGTGATGACGGCGCCGATGATCGGGATGAACGCGCCGATGAACACCAGCGTCGCCAGCGGGATCACCAGCGGCACGCCCATGATCCACAGCCCGATGCCGATGCCGACGGCGTCGACCACGGCCACCGCGGCGGTCGCCCGCACGTAGCTGACCAGCGACGCGAACCCGCGCCGCCCGGCGACGTCCACGCGGTTGCGGACCCGGTTCGGCACGGCGCGGACCAGGAACGTCCAGATGCCCTCGCCGCCGCTGAGGAAGAAGATCGTGATGAACAGCGTCAGCAGGAAGCCGGTGAGGATCTCGCCGACGGTGCTGGCCGTGGTCAGCGCGGTCGTCGTGATGGACGCCTGGTTGTTCTGGATGAACCCGATCGCCTGGTTGATGAAGTCCTGGATCTGTTCCTGGCGCAGGTGCGGCGGGCCGTTGAGCAGCCACTCCTTGATCTGGTTGAGGCTGTCGTTGAGCTGCTTCTGCAGCTGCGGCAGGCCGGAGGAGAACTGGGTGATGACGAACGTCAGCAGGCCGCCCAGCACCGCCAGCCCGGCGATCAGCACGATCGCCGTCGCCAGCCCGCGCGGGAACTTCACCGCCACCAGCTTCTGCACCGCCGGCGCGAGCAGCGCGGACAGCAGCAGCGCGATGGACAGCGGGATGATGACGACGGACAGGTAGCCGATCACCCACACCACGGCGTACAGCGCGGCGATCACCACGATGAACCGCCACGCGAGCGCCGCGCTGATGCGCAGCCCGCGGGGGATCAGTCCCGTGATGTCCTCGTGCTCCGGCAGGAACGGGTCTTCGCGTCGCGCGTGGCTCACCGCCACACCGTACTGGCTGGACCGTCCGATTCGGCCGCATTCGCGCCGTCGCGTCCGACACCGATCACTGCCAGGCGTGATCACCCGCCGTCAGACCGGGCTACACAGTGTGTCGTTCACACGATGGGGGCATCAAGTCGCGTCAAAGGTGCGCGGCGCGTCCCGGGTTTGGTTAGGTCGCTTCCGCAACGCAATGTTGCCGATCGATCACGAACTCAGCACGAGGAGACGACGAGTGGCGAACACCGCGACGAACGAGGGGCAGGGTGCCAAGCGCGCCGGCCGTCTCGTGTCGCGTGCGCTCCTCGTGCTCGGTGGCGCGGTGGCCGGCACGGCCGCCGCGTGGCTCGTCTCCGGTGCGACCGCTTCCGCCGACACCGTCGACGTCGGCACCGCCCCGATCACCGAAGCCGCGGCCGGCAGCCTCGGCGACGTCAACAGCGGCGCGTCGAGCGCGGCCAGCGACGTCTCCGAGTCGAGCTGCCACCAGGACGTCACGGCGTGGAGCGAGCCGTGCGCCCGCACCCTCGGCCACGAGGTCTCCGACCGCGTCAGCGACTCGGTTTCGGACCTCGCCGACGACGCCGTCGTGAGCCCGGCGCACCGCACCCTCGGCGCGGTCGAGCACATCGTCCGCAAGCCGCAGGACACCCGCCAGGTCCTCGAGCAGACCATCACCCCCGAGCCGGCCCACGACGTGTGGCAGCTGCTCGACCCGGCCGCCCACGGCGACCTGGTTTCGCTCCCGGGGATCGCCCCGGTCGAGCAGGATCCGGTGACCACGGGCCTCGGCCAGACCACGGACACGGTCGCCGTCTCGACCGTCCAGCTCCCCGCCGCGCTGCGAGCCATGCTCGCGATGCCGACGGGTGTCCAGCACGTTGACGGCATGGGTGCCGCGGGCGAGTCCCGCGACGGGCACCGCGATCTGCCGTCGACGCTGGTTCCGGCGCAGCTTCCGGTTGCGCCGTCTGTTCCCACCGCCCCGGGTGGCAGCTCTGCCCCCGGTGGCCACCTCGACGGCTTGAACTTCGGCGTCCCCTCGTGGGTCTCCGCTGCCGTCAGCGATGCCGCCGCCAGCGCTTACCGCGGCGGCCTGCGGCACACGCCGCGCACCCCGGGCACGCAGCCCGGTGTCACTCCTGACTGAACACCTCCCTTCACGGGTCGCTGACGCGCCCAAGTCCGTCTTCATCTGACGGCTCTGCGTCCGCGGAATTCCCGTGACACGGCGGTGCGCTTTTTCGCGCCCGCAGAAGTTCCATCCCCCCTCGGTGCGTATTAGCGCACCCCCATAAGCCCGCAAGGGAACCCGAAATAAAGGAGAAACACCCCATGCAGACGTGGGCAAAGCGCGGACTCCAGACCGCACTTGTCACCGGTGGACTGCTGATGCTGGGCACCGGCATCGCTTCGGCCGACGAGAACGTCAACCCGGACGCCCCGGCGTCCCCGCTCGACCTGAACGTGACGGCTCCCATCCAGGAAGCCAACAACGCGGTCGGCACTCCCTTCGGCCAGCTGGACCTGCCCGCCGGGCAGACGGAGCTGAGCACCAAGCCGGTCACCAACGCGGCGAACGAGGCTGCCAAGCAGCTCGACGAGGCCAGCCCGATCAGCCAGAGCACCCTCGGCGGTGCCACCAAGGCCGACGGCGCGGGCGCCTTCACCCCGGGGCACAACAACCTCAAGGGCAACAAGGTCACCGGCGACGTCGTCGTCCCGATCCAGATCGTGGACAACGCGGTCGGCGTGATCGGCGACGCGAACGTCGAGGGCGGCGACCACTCGCAGACCTGGGACCACAACCAGGACATCGCGACCACGGGCCAGGACTCCAGCCTCGCGGGCAACGCGGTCGCCCTCGACTGGGCGCTCCCCGTGCAGATCGCCGGCAACGGCGGCGGCGTCGCGGGCGGCACCGGCCGGGTGACCGGTGGGTCGGCCAGCCAGAGCACCACCGAGACCGGGAACGTCGACACCAACGGCGACGGCTCGTCCCTCTCCGGCAACGTGGTCGCGGGCCAGCTCGCCACCCCGGTGCAGGTGACCGGCAACGCCGCGTCGTACCTGCTCGGCAACGGGCAGAGCCACGGCTACTCGGCCGACACCGTCGCGACCTCGGGCGGCTCGCTGCTCAGCTCCGGCGACCAGAGCGCCGGATCGGGCAACGTGGTCGGCGCGCCGATCGCCCTGCCGGTCAAGTTCAACTGCAACTCGGGCGCCGTGTGGGGCTCGCTGTCGAACTCGGACGGCTGCAACACCTCCGCCGACGCCACGGCCGGGGACACGCGCGAGGGCAGCCTCGGCATCCCGACCTACCTCGAGACGAGCGGCAACGACTCGTTCCTGTCCGGCAACGGCGGGGCGGCCTCGCTGTCCCCGATCGCGAACGTCGCGGGTGTCGCGGGCTCGTGGATCGGCAACGCCTCGGCGGGCATCCCCGAGACCGGCAGCTCCTCCAGCACGGTCGACTCGGGCGGCTTCGTCAAGACCGCCGGTGACAACGCGAGCGGGTCGGGCAACGTCCTGAACCCGTCGGTCGCGCTGCCGGTCGAGGCCTTCGGCATCGGTGGCACCTACATCGGTCAGGCCAACGCCGCGCACGACAACACCACCGACGCCAACGCGGGCGACGGCAGCTACACCAAGGGCAACGACTCGGTCCTCGGTGGCAACATCGTCAACACCCAGACCGCGGGCGCGCCCGAGGTCTTCGGCATCGGCGGAAGCCACATCGGCAACGCCTCCGGCACGGCGACCGAGGACAAGACGGTCACCGCCGGGAACTACGACGGCACGCAGGGCAACGACTCGTCCGGCTCGGGCAACGTCGTCCAGGTGCCGGTCGGTCTCCCCGCCGAGGTCTTCGGCGTGGGCGGCTCCTTCATCGGCCAGGGCTCCGGCTCGGCCGACGAGACCAAGGTCGTCTCCGGCGGCGGCGGTGGCAGCACCCACGACGACAACGGCTTCCTGAGCTCGAACCTGGGCACCGTGCCGGCTTCGCTGCCGGTGCAGGTCGCCAACATCGGCGGCGCGTTCGTCGGCCAGGGCCACGGCAAGGGCTCGACCGACACGACGTCCAACGCGGGCGGCGACGTCACGGCGAACGGCCCCGCCGGCGCCGGCGCCGGCAACATCATCGAGGCCCCGGTCTCCCTGCCGGTGCTGGCCGCCGGCAGCGGTGCCGCCCTCGCGGGCATCGGCACCGGTGAGAACGACAACATCACCGACTCCTCGGCGGGCGGCGACGCCCTCACCGACGGTCAGGACGGTGCGCTGGCCGGCAACATCGTGAAGGCCCCGGTCGCGGGTGCCGCGCAGCTGTTCAGCGACGGCGTCGCGGGTGCGGCCCTGGGCCACGGCCTGGGCACGAGCGACACCACGTCGCAGGCCGGTGGCGACGCCACCACCAACGGTGACCGCGGCAGCGTGGCGGGCAACATCATCGGCGCGGACGCGCTTCCGGTCGCGCAGGTCTTCGGCGACGCCGTCAGCGCGGCGGGTGTCGCCAGCGGCACCGGGATCAACACGACGTCCGTGCAGAACGCGGGCGACGACACCACCTCGGGTGTCGAGGGCGCCATCTCCGGCAACATCCTCGACATCCCGGCCACGGCGATCGCGCAGCTGTTCGGCGACGCGGTGACCGTGGGCGGCGTCGCGCACGCTGTGGGCGACAACACGCTGACCACGCAGAACGGCGGCGAGCCGGTCACCGAGGGTGACGGGTCGAGCCTGTCGGGGTACAACTTCTACCACGACATCGTGGCGCCGGTGCAGATCTTCGGGGTGCCCCTCGAGCTGCTGGGTGTCGCGACCGCGGACGCGACCGACATGACGAGCATCAACGGGGAAGCCACCGACGTGGCGGCCGACGCGATCTCGAACCCGGTCGAAGGTTCGGAGCTGGGTGCCGGCGAGCTGCCCTCGCTGACCGGGCTGGCCAGTGGCCTGCCGACGGCGGGGCTGCCCACCGATGGCCTGTCCGCGCTGCCGATGGCCGTTCCGGCGCAGCGCGCCGACGTGCCGGTGAGCCCGATGGCCGGGCTGCCCCACCTGCCGACCGCGGGTGGCCTGCCGGGCCTGAACGGGCTTTCGGGCCTGGGCGGTTCCCTGGCCGGCGGCGGCGAGCGTGCCGACCTGCCGACCGGTGGCCTGCCGGTGCACATCCCGGCCTTGAGCGGCGGCCTGCTGCCGACCCTCCCGGCGCTGGGTGGCACCGAGCGTGCCGACCTGCCGACCGGTGGCCTGCCCGTCGCGCTGCCGGCGCTGCCCGCCCTGGGTGGCGGCGTCCCGACGCTGCCGGTCGCCCTCCCGGTGACCCCGGCGCTGCCGGCCGCCCCGGCCGCGCTGCCCGCCGCCCCGGCCCTGCCGGTGAACGCGAAGCTGCCGGTGCTGGACAGCGCGGCCCCGGCCGCGCAGGTCCCGGCGATGTCGGGCCTCGACTCCACCGGCTTCCTCGCGAAGCTGCTGGGTCTGGTCAAGCGCAAGTAGTTCGGTGACAGCCGGGCGGGTTCAGCCAGAACTCGCCGGGCCCTCCCACTCCGCCAGGCATTCCACCGCGCCGCGAGGTCTCCTCGCACGGAGTGCCTGACGAGCGAAGAAAGCTCTCCTTCCCTGGAGAGGACGAGCCCCAAGAGCCGAATCCGGTCCTTGGGGCTCGTTCGCGTTCGCGGGAAGGTCAGGAGAACTGCAGCGACCGCTTCGCCAGGCCGTGCCAGAACCCGTCGATGACCGTGCGGCCGGACTTCTCCTCCGCGGTCGCGCCGAGGGAGACGAACAGCGGCGCGAAGTGCTCGATCCGCGGGTGTGCGAGTGCGGCCGCCGGTGCCTTGTGCCGGAAGTCGAGCAGCGCGTCGACGTCGCCGTCGCGCACCACCTCGTCGCCCCAGTGGTCGAACTCGGCCGACCACGCGGGCGGTGTCCCGTCGGTGGCGCGGGCCATACCGCTCAGGTTGTGGGTGAAGAAACCGCTGCCGATGATCAGCACGCCTTCGTCGCGCAGCGGCGCGAGCTTGCGGCCGAGGTCGAACAGCTCCTGCGGGTCCAGCGAGGGCATCGAGACCTGCAGCACCGGGACGTCGGCGTCCGGGTACATCTCGACGAGCGGCACGTAGGCGCCGTGGTCGAGGCCGCGCTCCGGCGCGTCGTGCACCGGTGTGTCGGTCGAGCGGAGCAGCTTCCGCACCTTCTCCGCCAGCTCCGGCGCTCCCGGTGCGGCGTACTTCACCTGGTAGTAGCGGTCGGGGAAGCCCCAGAAGTCGTACACGAGCGGCACGGTCGTCGTGGCCGCGATGGTCAGCGGCGCCTCCTCCCAGTGCGCCGACACGACCAGGATCGCGCGGGGCTTCGGCAGGTCGGCCGACCAGGCGGCGAGCTGGCGGGTCCACGTGGTGTCGTCGGCGAGCGGCGGCGCTCCGTGGCTGAGGTAGAGGACCGGGGTGCGGGTCATCGACGGCTCCAGTGCTTGAAAGTTCAACTACTAGGATACCTGACGCCCGCGCTCTCCGGGATATTCCTTCAGTGACCTTCGAGGTTGGCCGCGCATCGCTCCAGAGTGCGGACCGTCGTGCGGTAGTCGTCGTCGCTGATCCCGTCGGTCACCGCGGCGCGGAACGCTTCGACACGCTTCTCGACGCGGGCGTGCGCTTCGCGTCCCGCTTCGGTGAGTTCGCCGCTTTCGGTGACCCAGCCGCGAGCCCGGAGGTCGGCCACCTTGGTGACCATCGACCCCTCGGCGGCGACGAACGGCGCCAGTGCCGAGTCGACCTCCTCCGGCGTGCGGGCACCGAGGGCGATCGTGTTGAGTACCTGCCAGTGCCGGCGGCTCAGCGACTCGGCGTCGAGGGCCTTGGCCATGGAAGATTCGAGAAGCTCGTGGACGTGGCGAAGCCACCAGCCGAGGGGTTTCATGAAGACTCCGAACATGTCGATGAACAACTGCATGTAAACTTACATGTAGTTCGGAGGGTGGGGCAACCATGACGGACGCGGTGGCCGACGTCGAGCGCGCGATGATCGCGATCCGCCGCAGCCAGCAGCGGCGGGCGCTGAGCCGGATCGGCAAGGCCCGCGGCCAGGGCGCGCACGACCCGGTGCACGAGCTGCTCGACGTCGTCGAAGAGCTCGCCGAACGCGGCGAAGCCAGCACGGTGACGGCCTTGAGCACGGCCATGGGCGTCGACCAGCCGCGCGCCAGCCGGCTCGTGGCGCGCGCAGTCGAGCAGGGACTCCTTCGCCGCGAAGCCGATCAGCGCGACGGACGGCGTGCGGTGCTCGTGCCGACCGAAGCCGGCCAGGCGCACCTCGACGAGCTGCACGCCTTCCGGCGCTCGGTGTTCGCCGAGGTCATGGCGGACTGGCCGGACGAGGACCGCGAGAACTTCGGCCGGCTCCTCACGGCGTTCATCCGCGGGTACAGCGCCCTCGGTTAGTCGTGGGAGAGGTCCACGAAACGGCTGTAGTGCAGCTGGTGGGCCACGACGATCGTGGCGGTCGGGCCGGCACGGTGCTTCGCGATGATCAGGTCCGCCTCGCCCGCGCGCGGGTCGTCGCGCTCCCACGCGTCGGGGCGGTTGACCAGGATGACGAGGTCGGCGTCCTGCTCCAGCGAGCCGGACTCACGCAGGTCGGACAGCATCGGCTTCTTGTCCGTCCGCTGCTCGGGACCACGGTTCAGCTGGCTGATCGCGATCACCGGGACCTCGATCTCCTTGGCCAGCAGCTTCATCTGCCGCGAGAACTCCGAGACTTCCTGCTGCCGCGACTCGACCCGCTTGCCGGACGTCATCAGCTGGAGGTAGTCGAGGACGACGAGCTTGAGGTCGTTGCGCTGCTTCAGCCGCCGCGCCTTCGCCCGGATCTCCATCATCGTCATGTTCGGCGAGTCGTCGACGAACAGCGGCGCCTCGGACACCTCGCTCATCCGGCGGGCCAGGCGTGTCCAGTCGTCGTCGGACATCTTGCCGCCGCGCATGTCGGAGAGGCGGATCTTCGCCTCGGCCGAGAGCATGCGCATGACGATCTCGGTCCGGCTCATTTCCAGCGAGAAGATGACGCTGGTCAGCCCGTGCTTGATGGAGGCCGACCGGACGAAGTCCAGGCCCAGGGTCGACTTGCCGACACCGGGGCGGGCCGCGACGATGATCATCTGCCCCGGGTGCAGGCCGTTGGTCAGCTCGTCGAAGTCGGTGAACCCGGTCGGGATGCCCTGGGACTGGCCGCCGCGCGAGGCGATCGCGTCGATCTCGTCCATGGTCGGCTGCAGCAGCTCTTCCAGCGCGACGTAGTCCTCGCTGGTCCGGCGCTCGGTGACGTCGTAGATCGCGGCCTGCGCGCGGTCGACGACCTCGTCGATGTTCGCGCCGTCGGCCGCGGCCGCGCCGTAGCCGTACTGCACGATCCGGGTGCCCGCCTCGACCAGCCGGCGCAGCACCGCCTTCTCCGCGACGATCTCGGCGTAGAAGCCGGCGTTCGCCGCGGTCGGCACCGTCGCGATCAGTGTGTGCAGGTACGGCGCGCCGCCGATGCGGCCCAGCTCGCCCCGGCGTTCCAGCTCCGCGGAGATGGTGATCGGGTCGGCCGGCTCGCCGCGGCCGTAGAGGTCGAGGATGCAGTCGTAGATCGCCTGGTGCGCCGGGCGGTAGAAGTCGTCGGGGCCGAGCGCCTCGATGACGTCGGCGACCGCGTCCTTCGACAGCAGCATGCCGCCGAGCACGGACTGCTCGGCCGTGATGTCCTGCGGTGGCTGGCGGTCGAACCCGCCGCCGGAGCCGGGGTCGCTCGGACCCGGGTCGTTCTCCGCGTACATCGGACTGCGGTCGTCGGTCAGCGCCACCGCTCCGGACACCTCCTCATTGTGTCGAACACTAGTTCGAGTATGCCGGATCTTCGCTCTCGAAGCACGCGGCCAGGTCTGTGCCTGACTGTTCCGGACGCGTCCCCCGATGATCGGCGAGAACGTCGCCCGACTCTCGGAGGCACGCCGGGCGCCACCGTGAGTACAGGCCCGAGCGGGCACGCTAGATCCCCCGGAAGGCCGAAGGCAATTCCGGATGGGGACCCTTCTGTGGACAACCTGTGGATGAATGGGGGTAACCAGTCACAGGTGCCGCGAGAGCTGTGGACAAGTTGGGGACAAGCGTGATCGGCTTCAAAGAATCCCCAGGTCAGAGGCTGTGAACAAGGTGTGGAGAACTTCCCGAAAACTCGTGCGGCGTGTCGCACGAAATCCGTTGTTCGGCGTGTCGTGGACCAGCCGGAGCCCATTGGCCGCTGCGGCCTGTGGATGAATATTACGGAGGGTAGAGCCGTAACCCGGTGGGCTGAACGGCCGACGGTCAGGCCGCGGTGAGCCGGCCCTGTGCGCTGCGTAACCGTTCAGCGAGAACGCGCTGGTCGGCCGGGGTGAAGGCGATCCGGTTCTCCCCCCGCCCCGGAACCTCCTCGGTCAGCCACCGGCCTTCCGACGTATCGATGTAGTTCACCGGCCGTTCGATGCGGTGCCAGGCTCCGCTGCGGCTGCGGACCGCGACGTAGAGGCTGCCGCTCCCCATTCGGCGCAACGCCAGGATCCGCCGGAGCTCCTCGACCTCCTGCGAGCCCTCGGCCGGGCGGTCGTTGCGGAGCACCGCGTACCCGCCTTCGTCGCCGCGGGCGGTTCCCTCGATCTGGCTCTTCGGCACGGCGAGCGGTGTCCCGCGCCCGGGCGCGAGCTTCGGGATCTGGCCGAGGAAGCCGTCGAGGAGCTCGTGCGGCTGGGTGGACTCCAGCACGACGACGTCCAGCTCCTCGTGCTTGGCCAGCACGAACGACTCACCGCCGGCGGTGCCGCCGAGCAGCCGGTAGCTGATCGGCTTGCCCTGGAACCCGCCGTCGATCCAGCCGTAGTACTCCAGCTGCGGCCGGGCGATGGCTTCGACCGTCGCGACGAACCCGGGGTGCATGCCGCGTGGGCCGAACAGCCCCGCCTTGGCGAGCTCGGCGTTGACCCGCTCGTCCTCGGTGCGCTGGGCCTCTTCGCTGTACCAGGTCGGCGTCTCGGACAGCACGGTGTGCGGCTCGCCGCCGCGGCGCCGGATCAGGTTGACCAGGGTGCCGGTCGTGATGGTGACCTGCCTGTCCAGCACCGCTCTTCCCCCAGTGAAGTCAGCTTGGTGAACCCGGAAAAGCCGGGCGCGCCCAATCTTGGCACGCACCCGGCGATCTCGCGTGCGCTACTCGCCGATGACCGGCGGTGCGGTCAGCTCGTCGCTGCCGAAGATTTCGTTCGGGTCGTCGCCGAGCAGGTACTTCGACGTGCGTTCCTCGTCGCCGCCGCCCTGGCCCTTGGCGCCGTGGCCCATGCCGCCCATCCCACCCATCCCGGTGGAACCGCCGCGCCCGGCCGCCGCGCCGCCCGCGCCCATCGCGCCGCCGGCACCCATGCCGCCCCGGCCGGCGCCCGTCCCGCCGGCGCCGCCCGGCAGGGATGCCCCGGTCGAGCCGCCGGGCCCGAAGCCCGCGCCGCCCGGGCCGAAGCCCGCCGTCGGGTCGCCGATCCCGGCCGATCCGCCGGGGCCGAACCCGCCGCCGCCCCCGCCCCCGGAGAAGTTCGGCGCGCTGCCCGGGCCGAAGCTCGGCACCCCCGGCATGTCCGACGGAGAGAAGCCGGACGCGCTGGTGCCGTCGCTGAAGTTCGGCGGCGTGTAGTTGCCGGCGCCCGGGATCTTCGACGGGTCGTAGCTGCCGCTCGGGACCTTCGACGGATCGAAGCCCGGCACCTTGGACGGGTCGAAGCTCCCGCCGGGCACCTTCGACGGGTCGAAGCTGCCGCCCGGGGTGTTCGGCGGCTGGCCGTTGAACGACGGGACGCCGCCCGGGCCGGGCATGTTCACGCCGCCGGGACCGGTGCCCGGAGCACCGCCGCGCTCGCCGTCCCCGTTGCCGTTGCCATCGTCGCCCGGCTTCTTCTTGCCGTCCTTGCCGTTGTCGACGCCGATGTTCTCCTGCTGACCCTTGAGCGCGGAGTACGTCGGCATCTTCTGGCCGTTGTCGTTGCTCGACTTGTAGTAGGTGTTGAAGGCGTCGACGTTCGCCTGGCCCTTGGCGTTGTAGTCGCGGATCGCCCGGTCGGTGTCGGTCGTCCACGGCGTCACCGCGTTGAGCAGGTTGTTCTTCGGCGGGTCCTTCGGGACCTCCTGCACCTTCGCGTGCACGGTGGTGAACGCGTTGTTCTGCTCGCCGAGGTACTTGTCGGAGTCGGTCAGCTTGGTGCCCGAGTCCTCCATCCACACCCGCAGCGGGTGCGCGCCCGCGTTCTGCGCCGCTTCCGAGCCGCCGCCGGTCCAGGCCGCGTCCATCTCCTTGGCCAGGGTGTCGATGGTGCTGAGCCGGTCCGAGTAGGCGCCCTTCAGCCGGCCGGCCGCCGACTGCCCGTTCTGGATCGAGCCGGTGCCGGGACCGGTGGTGATCTGGTGCCAGATGTCGTAGCAGTCGATCTTGCGGTCGCCCTGCTGCGACGTGTGGTCGTCCGAGTGCGTGGTCGCCATGTTGTAAGCGGCGAACCCGCCGAGCAGCACCAGTTCCAGCATCTCAGCCCTCCTTCAAGGTCTGGATCATCGCCTCGGCCGCCTTCTCCGCGTACGGGCACGGCTGGGTCGCGCCCGGGCCGTTGCCGATCTGCGTGAAGACCTGGACGGCCTGGGTGTCCGTCACGCCCACCAGCAGCTTGCACTGCCCCTGGGCGCGGAAGTCCTTGGTCGCGGCGTACACCGCGGGGTAGCCGGAGACGTCGGCCGGCTCCCAGTACTCGTACTGGTCCTTGCCGCCCTTGGCGTAGAGGTCGTAGATGCCCGCGAGCCCGTCGGTGTTCGGGTCGGCCGCGATGTCGACCCGGCTGCTGCGCGTCTCGTCGGCGGTGTAGACCCAGGCGCAGGTCGCGCCCCCGGCGCCGGTGCGGGGCGTGCCGTCCTCGAGGCCGAGCGTCGAGCGCTGCGAGGCCGAAAGGACGGTGCACGGGTCGGACTTCAGCTTCGCCGGGTCGAGCGGGCTGGACACCTTGGGTGCGCCGCCGCCACCGCCGCTGTCGGAGCTGCTGCTCGCGGAGTCCGGTGTGCCGGACGCGGCCGGGTTGGCCGTGCCGCCGGTCGTGGAGCTGCAGCCGGCGAGGGCCAGCGCGGCCAGGACGAGGCCGGGCAGTACGAGACGGCGGTTCACGCCTGTGTCCCCGCCTTCGAGATGTCGCCGGTGTGGTCCGCGTCCGAGGCGGTGATCTTCTTCTTCGCGTCGAGCAGGGCCTGGATGTAGTTCTTCACGTATTCCTGCATCTTCTGGTTCTGCTCGAGGAACGCCTTGCCGGAGGGGTTGGCGAGCTTCTCCCAGTCACCGCTCGCGAACTCCTTGCCGGGCGCCTTGACGTCGGCCATCAGGTTGGCGTCGGCGGCATCGTTCTGCAGGTCCGTCTGCAGGTCCTGCCACTTCTTGATGACGCCGTCGATCTTGTCGGCGTCGAACGTGAAGCCCCCTCCGCCGGACGGCGCGGACATGTTGACCTCGTTACCCATCCGAGTGCGCTCCCTTCGCGTCCCGCTCCATTGTCCTACGACGACGCCCGTGTGTCCGAGGTTCCCCCGAAACGCGTGAAGGCGGGCCGCCCACGAGGGAGCGACCCGCCTTCCACGACGTACGGACTTACTGGATCAGGACTGCGAGGCCTTGACCTCGAGCCGCACGTCGACCTTCACGTCCGGGTGGAGCCGGGCGCCGACCGAGTGCTTGCCCACGGTCTTGATGTGGTCGCGCAGCTCGATGACGCGCTTGTCGAGCAGCGGGCCACCGGCCGCCTTGATCGCGTCGACGATCTCGCCGGCGGTGATCGAACCGAAGAGCTTCTTCGAGCCCTCGGCCGCCTTGCCGTTGAGCTGGATGGCGCCGAGGCCCTCCAGGGTCGCCTTGATCTCCTTGGCGTGGTCGAGGTCGCGGATGCGACGGCTCTCCTGCGCCCGCTGGATCGTGCGCACGTTCTTCTCCGCGCCCTTGGAAGCCGGGATCGCGTAGCCCCGCGGGAGCAGGTAGTTGCGCGCGTAGCCGTCCTTGACCTCGACGATGTCGCCGGGGCCGCCGAGGTTGGCCACGTCCGTGGTGAGGATGATCTTCGCCATGTCAGTGCCCTCCCTTAGCGCGCGGTCGAGGTGTAGGGCAGCAGCGCCATCTCGCGGGAGTTCTTGACCGCGATGGCGATGTCACGCTGGTGCTGGCTGCAGTTGCCGGTGACGCGACGGGCACGGATCTTGCCGCGGTCGGAGATGTACTTCCGCAGCAGGTTGGTGTCCTTGTAGTCGATCAGTTCCGGGCGGCCCTTCTTCTCGGCCTTGCAGAACACGCAGACCTTCTTCTTGGGCTTGCGGATGGGTGGCTTGGCCACTGGTCACTCCTGGTAGTTCAAATCTTTGTGGATGTGTACGAGATCAGAAGGGAGGCTCGTCGGAGAAGCCGCCGCCGCCACCGCTGCTCGCGGCCGGGGCGGAACCCCACGGGTCGTCGGCCGGCGCACTGCCGCCGCCACCGCGGTTTCCACCGCCACCGCCGCCGCCGAAGTCACCACCGCCGCCGCCACCGCGGCTGACCTTGTTGACCTTGGCCGTGGCGTAGCGCAGCGAGGGGCCGATCTCGTCGACCTCGAGCTCGACGACGGTCCGCTTCTCGCCTTCCTTCGTCTCGAACGACCGCTGCTTCAGGCGGCCCTGCACGACGACGCGGGCGCCGCGGGTCAGGGACTCGGCGACGTTCTCCGCCGCCTGGCGCCAGATGTTGCAGCGCAGGAACAGCGCCTCGCCGTCCTTCCACTCGCCCGACTGCTTGTCGAGCGTGCGGGGCGTGGACGCGACCGTGAAGTTCGCGACCGCCGCACCGGACGGGGTGAAGCGCAGTTCCGGGTCGGACGTCAGGTTGCCGATCACCGTGATGACGGTGTCTCCAGCCATCGGGAATACCCTTCGGCTCAGGCCTTGGCGGCGACGGGCGGCTTGGCCGCGGCGCGCTTGATCTCGCGACGCATGACCTTGGTGCGGAGCACGGTCTCCTGCAGCGACAGCTGGCGGTCCAGCTCCTTCACCGCGTCCGAGGACGAGTTCAGGTCGAGGAGCGCGTAGATGCCCTCGGCGTGCTTCTTGATCTCGTACGAAAGGCGACGACGGCCCCAGACATCGACCTTCTCCACGGAACCGCCCGAAGTGCGGATCACGTTGAGGAAGTTGTCCAGCGTGGGGGCGACCGTGCGCTCGTCGAGCGTGGGGTCCAGGATGACCATTACCTCGTAATGGCGTGACACAACCACTCACCTCCTATGGGCTCGCGGCCACGGACTGTCCGTGGCAGGAGGGTTTGTCCAGGTAAGGCTACCTGGAGGGGCCTCGGGGACCCGACGGCGGGGTCAGCTCGCGCGGCGCAGGACCCAGGTGCGGACGAGCCCGGCGGTGACCCCGGCGAGCACGATCACCGCGAGCAGCATCGGCAGCTGGACGTCGTCGGACGAGCCGGGCGAAGCGAGCGACTGGGCGTTGCCCGCGTCGCGGACGTCGGCACCCTGGCCGCTCTGGGCACCCGTGTCGCCCTGCGGCGCGGAGGCGTCACCGGGGAGCGTGCCGTTGGCCGGGTAACGCGCACCCGGGGCGACGGCCGTGCCGGCGGTCGCGGTGGGGATGCCGCCGTAGTCGCGCATCGGCGCGCTGCCGCCCGTGCCGCCGGCGGTGCCCGGGTTCAGGTTCGAGAGGTTGCCGGAGGAGCCGCCGGGCGTGGTGCCCGTGCCGCCCGCCGAGGTGCCGGTGCCCGGCTGACCCGGAGTGCTCGGCGCGACGTAGTTGGCGGCGAGCAAGGTGAGGTTGCAGCCCTTCGCGACCGTGCTCTCCACGCTGTTCAGCGTCTTGTTCCAGTCGAGGCCGAGACCCCAGGTGCCGGAGTCGGCCAGCGCGGTGCGGACCGCCTTGCCGATCGCGGCTCCGGTCGCCTCGCCGCCCGCGGAGTTCGGCACCTGCCCGACCGGGATCGCGTGGTTCTTGGCGACGGAGTCGCCGGCCCAGCTGCCGATCGCGAGCGTGCCGGCGTTGTTCGCGCCGTTCGTCACGAGGGTCTTGACCGAAGCCCCGTCGATCGCCACCGAGTCGCCCATCTGGCCGGTGACCGTGCCGGTGCAGCTGGTGCTCACGACCTGCTGGCTCGCCGAAGCCGTGCTGGCGGAAAGGAAAGCGCTACCGGTGACGAAGGCGGCAAGGGCGGTCACGGTCAAGAACTTCCGCACGAGCACTGTCCTCCGTGGGGTCATCTGGGGTTATCGAGACGTCGTCCTGAACAACAGGGTCAACGAAGAAGGTACGTGAAAGATACTCGGCAGTCGGGTCAATTCGCAGCGGCCATTCGGCGGATCACCCAGGTCCGCACGAGGCCGGCGCTGACTCCGGAGAGTGCCAGCACCGCGATCAGCAGCGGCAAGTTCGACGCGTCCGTGAAGCCGTCGGACGCGGACGGCAGCGCTTCGGCCTGGCCCGCCGTCTGGATGCCGGCGTTGCCGGTCGCGGGCTGGTCGGGTCCGGTGAGGCCGTACTGCGGCGCGTACCCCGGGATCTGGCTGCCGTACCGGATGGCGGGCGACGGCGTGAACAGCCCGGCCGTCGCGAACGGGATGCCGCCGTAGTCGCGCATCGGGGCGTAGCCCGTGCCGATGCTGAACGGGAAGCCGCCGAACATCGGGCTGCCCGAGAAGCCGGGCAGCAGCGGGCTGTTCGCGTCGGGGATCGGCGTGGTGCCCTGCGGGGTGCCACCCTGCGGCGCGCCCCCGGTCCCGCCCTGGGCCGGCGGCTGCTGCGGGTTGCCACCGGTACCCGGCTGCGGCGACGCCTGCTTGCCGCCGCTCAGACCCTGCTGGGCACCGCTGGTCAGGCCCTCGACGCCCTGGTTGATCGCGCTCGCGGCCGGCGCGCCGATCACCGGCACCGGCGAGACGACCGTGTTCACGACGGTCACGGTGACCTTGCAGAGCGTGCCGAGGATGGCGTTGATCGTCCCGGTCAGCACCTTGGTGCCTTCGGTGACCACGCCGAGGTCGAGCGGGATGCCGAGCAGCGGGGTGGTGCCCTGGACCGTGTCGCCGGGCTTCGCGGTCACCGAGCCGCCGCAGGGCGCCGACTTCGTCTCACCCGCGGAAGCGGTGCCGGGCATGCCGAGCACAGCCGAACCAGCGAGGACGAACGCCGTCGCACCGACCGCCGTTGCCCTCCGTGTCCGATCCCGCATGCTCGCCGCCCCTTGTCTCGTTGCCTCTGCCCAGGACAACGACGTTAAGGCAGCACGGTGACGCCCGCTCGCTCAGAAATGTCCGGCATTCGAGTGGAAGCGGGGTCACCGTCGGTGAGGTCAGGCAGGCTTGCGGCGGATCCAGGCCCGGACGAGTGCCGCGGCGACGATCGCCAGTGCCAGCACCGCGAGCAGCATCGGCAGCTTCGCCGGCGGTGTCACGCCCGGGAGCGCCTCGGCCGTGCCGGACTTCTGCTCGTCGACCGTCGGGACCTGCTGGCCGGGGATGATCTGCGCGATCACCGGCGCCTGGACCAGGCTGCCCGGCAGCAGCGAGGCGTTGCTGTAGATGCCCGAAATCGCGTCGCCCGGCAGGCTCGCGCCACCGGGACCGGTGGTCACCGGGCCCGTGCTGTCACCGGGCGGGGTCTGCCCCGGCGGCGTCTGACCGGGGGGTGTCTGCCCCGGCGGCGTCTGACCCGGCGGGGGCGGGGTCAGCGGCGGGAGTTCACTCGCCACGCCCTGCGTCACGCCGCCGACGGTGTTCACCACACCCTGCGCGGCCGGGCAGACGGCCTTCGCCGCCGCGTCGCCGACCACCGGCACTTCGCCGACGCCGAGCGCGCGCACCGCGTCGCCCACCGGAAGCGTGAGGAGGGGCTTCGAGCCGTTCGTGTTCTTCGCGCTGGAGTCGAGGCCGACGGTCAGCCGGTCCGGGGCGTTCAGCGGGGCGCCGGCGTCGAGGAGGAGTCCGGTCTTGGCGTCGCGGGCCTGGCCGTTCTGCAGCGTGGCCCCGCAGTCGCCGCCGAGGGTCGGGCTGGGGGCGGCGCTCGCCACGCCCGGCATCGCGAAAGCGGCCGAAGCGGCGAGAGTGAACCCCAGTGCGGTGATCCGAGTGAACTGCTTCCCCATCGATGCCCTCCGGCAGTCGGCCCAATCTGGATCACGGAACGCGCTCACGGTACTCCACGAGCGTCACCAACCGGTCCCACAGGGGAAAGAAGCACCCGGAGTAGCGTGCTCGGCATGCTGATTGGCGCCCATGTCCGTGACGACGACCCGTTGACCGCGGTCGCCGAGCGCAAAGCCGACGTCGTCCAGTTCTTCCTCTCGGACCCGCAGGGCTGGAAGGCCCCGAAGCCACACCCCCACGGCGAGGCCATCGCGGCCGACCCCGTCGAGGTGTTCATCCACTCTCCCTACCTCATCAACGTGGCTTCGCTGAACAACCGGATCCGGATCCCCTCCCGCAAGAACGTCACGCAGCACGCGGACGGTGCGGCGGCCATCGGCGCGAAGGGCCTGATCGTGCACGGCGGGCACGTCGGCGACAACGACGACGTCGAGGCCGGCCTCGACAACTGGCGCAAGCTCTTCGAGCGCGAGCAGGAGAAGGGCGGCTTCAAGGTCCCGGTCCTGATCGAGAACACCGCCGGCGGCGAGAACGCGATCACCCGCGACCTCGAGGTCATCGCCCGGCTGTGGGACAAGGTCGGCGAGTTCGGCGCCGGGTTCTGCCTGGACACCTGCCACGCGTTCGCCGCGGGCTGGGACCTCGCGACCGCCGTTGAGAAGGTCAAGGCCATCACCGGCCGGATCGACCTGGTGCACCTCAACAACTCCCGCGACGAGTTCGGCTCGACCCGCGACCGGCACGCCAGCGTCGTGCACGGCGAGGGCACGATCGACCCCGAGGCGCTGGTCGCCGTCGCCCGCGAGGCGGGCGCGCCGGTCATCGTCGAGACCCCGGCCGACGGCCAGGCCGCCGACATCGCCTACCTGCGCGAACAGCTGGGCTAGACAGCCACGGCCTTGCGGCGGCGCCGGACGGCGTTCGGGATGATCGCGTCCCGGGCGCCGTCGAGGAAGCCGCCGGCAGGGTCGTCGTCGCCGTCGATGCGGACGAGGTCGGTGCCCGGGCGGTAGATCTCGCGCACCACCAGCACGCACAACGCGACCACGGCCAGGTCGCGGACCACGACCGTGCTGAGGAACCAGCCTTCCGGCAGGCCCTTGTGGTCGACGCCGAGGTAGTAGAACATCCGCGGCACCCAGACCAGCGCGTCGATCAGCATCCAGTCGAGCAGCAGCCGCCAGCGCGGGATCGCCAGCACCGCCAGCGGCACCAGCCACAGCGAGTACTGCGGGCTCCACACCTTGTTCGTCAGCAGGAACGCGGCCACGACGAGGAACGCGAGCTGGCCGACGCGCGGCCGTCTCGGCGCCGCGAGCGCGATGTAGGCGATGCCCGCGCAGCAGGCCAGGAACAGCACGGCCACCGTGAGGTTCAGGTACGCCGGCGTCTGGTTCTTCTGCAGCACGCCGTCGAAGCCGGCCCAGCCCGTGGCGTAGGAGATGACGTTGTACAGCGAGTCCGGGTCCATCGGCCGGAGCGTGTTCATCCGGAAGAACTCCCACCAGCCGCGGGTCGCGGTGAGGATGAACGGCGCGTTCACCGCCAGCCACGTCACGACGGTGGCGGCCGCGGTCTTCCAGAACGGCGTCAGCTTCCCCGCGCGCAGGCACAGCACGAACAGCACGCCGAGCAGGAACAACGGGTAGAGCTTCGCCGTCGCGCCCAGGCCGAGCAGGAGCCCGGCGAGCAGCGGCCGCTTGCGTCCCCAGGCCAGCAGGCCGGTCGCGGTGAACGCGGTCGCGATCGCGTCGAAGTTCGTGAAGGCGTGCACCAGCACCAGCGGCGAGACCGCCACCAGCACCATGTCCCACGGCCGGCGTTTCATCGTCCGGCCGGTCGCCCAGACGGTGACCAGCCAGGCCATCGCCAGGAACAACGCCGTGAGGTCGAAGTAGATCGCGACCGGCAGGCCACCGGGTAGCCAGCCGCTTTCGGCGACGGCCGACCAGCCCGCCGCGAGCCTCGCGTTCGCCCACTGGAAGAGGCCGGTGAACACCGGGTACTCCATGTACCGGGTGTCGTTCTCCGCGGTCTGCGAGCTCTCCTTCCACGACGTGTAGTACGGGAAGGTGCTCGGCCGGTCGAGCCGCTCGGAGCTGTAGAGCGGCACGATGTCGGAGTAGCACATCGCGACGAACGGGCGCCCCGCCCGCCAGTCGAGCTGGGTGGCGCCGCTGGAGTCCTGGTACTGCTGGATGCAGGAGCCCTTGCCGAACCAGCAGAGCATCAGCGCGATCGTGGCCAGCAGCAGGCCGACGCGCTGCGGCGACCAGAACCAGTGCCTGCCGACCGCCGCGTGCTCGCCGAGCGGGCCGCCGATGGGTCTGGTGACCGCCGCCGCGAGCGGCTCGTTCCAGCTCGGGACGACCCGGTCCGCCCGGCTCAGCGTCACGGGGCCGGGGTCCGGCTCGTGCGTGGTCTCCTCTGGCACGAGTGCGGATGTTAGCGGTCGGCGCCCGCCACCGAGGTGAAGGCGGTGATCATGCCGGATTCGCGTAGTACGAGGCCAGGACCTCCGCGGCGGCTCCGCGCGTGACGATCTCCTCGCCGAAGGCGTCCTCGACGACGTCGATGCGCTGCCAGTGCGGCAGCGGCAACAGCTCCTCGAGCCGTTCCGAAACGGCGTCACGGTACGTGCCCGGTTCGTCCCGCACGGCGCGTCCGGCCAGCACGATCCGCTCGAGGTCGAGCACCTGGACGAGGTCCGCGAGGCCGATCCCGAGGAAGCCGGCGGCGGTCCGCGTATCGGCCGCCTGCTTGACCATGATCTCGACGCAGCCGCGCCGCCCGCAGGCGCAGACCGGCCCGTCGTAGGCGATCGTGGTGTGCCCGAACTCACCCGCGTTGGTCCGCGGGCCGCGGTAGAGGCGTCCGTCGATCAGCAGGCCGACGCCGATCCCGGTGCCGACGAGCACCACCGCCGTCGCCGTCGGCTCGCCGTGCGGCCAGAGCTGGGCGAAGGCGGCCGAATTGGTGTTCTTGTCGAGCGTCACGGTCAGGCCGGTGCGCTTCTCGAGCAGGTCGCGAAGGGGGACGTCGTGCCAGCCCGGCATGTTCGTCGCGTCGCGGACCAGGCCGGCGAGGTGGTCCAGCGGGCCGACCGCGCCGAGCCCGAGGCCCAGCACGTCGAAGCCGTCGGCGAGCTCGAGCGCGGCGGTGCCGATGGCCTCGACGGCCTGCTCGGGGGTGAAACCGGCCGGGAGCGGGCCGCCTGCCGTCTCCTCGACCTCGCCGATGAGGTTGGTGCGCAGCACGCGGAACTCGTCGCGGTCGAGGCGCGCGCCGAGCGCGTGGCGGGCGCCGGCGCGGATGGTCAGCTGCGTGCGGGGCTTGCCGACCCCGGCCGACGGCTGGCGCTGCTCGTCCAGCAGGCCGGCGTCGAGGAGTTCGGGCACGATCTTGGAAACGGCCTGCTGGGTGAGCCCGGTGCGTTCGGCCAGCTCGACGCGGCTGAGGCCGCCGGCGCGCAGGATGTGCGTGAGCAGCAGGGCGCGGTTGTGTTCGCGCACGTTGCGCAGGTTCACCCCGGTGTCCGCCATGAAGAGGATCTTCCCATGTCTGGCCAATTACGCAACAGTGTTGTTTAATGGGCCGCATGAGTGACTTGCGGGTGGGCATCCTCGGGTACGGCATCGGCGGACGCGTGTTCCACGCACCGCTGGTGGCGGCGACCCCCGGGCTGACGCCGGCGGTGATCACGACGTCGGGCAACGCGGTCCAGGCGCGCACCGACCACCCGGGCGCGGAGATCGTGCCGGACGCCGACGCGCTGTTCGAGCGGGCCGGCGACCTCGACCTCGTCGTGGTCAGCACCCCCAACCGCACGCACGTGCCGCTCGCGCTGCGGGCGATCGAGGCCGGCCTGCCGGTGGTCGTCGACAAGCCGTTCGCGCCGACCGCGCTGGAGGCCGAGCAGGTCGTCGCCGCGGCGAAGGCGGCGGGCGTCGGCCTGACGGTCTTCCAGAACCGCCGCCTCGACTCCGACTTCCTCACCGTCCGGAAGGTCCTGGAGTCCGGGAAGCTCGGCGAGGTGTTCCGCTTCGAGTCCCGCTACGACCGCTGGGTGCCGAAGCCGAAGGACAACTGGCGCGAGTTCGGCGACCCGGCCGAAGCCGGCGGCCTGCTCTACGACCTCGGCGCGCACATCGTCGACCAGGCGCTGCAGCTGTTCGGCCCGGTCACGCAGGTCTACTCGGAGACCGATCGCCGCCGGGCCGGCGTCCAGGTCGACGACGACGTGTTCGTCGCGTTGAAGCACGCCAACGGCGTCCGGTCGCACCTGTGGGCGTCGGCGCTCGCGGGCACCCTGAACCCCCGCTTCCGCGTGCTCGGCGACCAGGCGACGTTCACCAAGTACGGACTCGACGTGCAGGAACCCCAGATCAAGGCGGGCATGCGCCCCGGCGACGACAGCTGGGGCGTCGAGCCCGCGTCGGACGCGGGCAAGATCGGCGTCGGCAACGACCTCAAGACGGTGCCCACCGAGACGGGCCGCTACGAGCAGTTCTACGCCCAGGTGCGCGACGCGCTGCGGGGCGAAGGCGACTTCCCGGTCGATCCCGAGTCGTCGGTCGAAGCCCTGCGCGTGATCGAGGCCGCGCACCGCTCGGGAGTCGAAGGAACGGTCATCAAGCTCTGACCCCCGGACTGGCCGTGACGTCGGTGTCCCCCAGCTCCGACGTCACGGCCTCCTTCGGCCACGTTGCTGGTCCTGCAGCTCCTGGAGCCGTTGCTGGAACTGGCGGAACTGGTCCAGCTGGTCCTGCCGGTTCCCGGGCTGCTGCTGTTGCTGCTGCTGCCCACGCGGGTCCTGCTGGTCGCGCGGGTCCGGTTGCTGTGGCTGCTGGACCTGCACCTGCACCCGGTCCTGCGGCGAGCTGATCGCGGCCACGCGGTCGAAGCGCTCGCCCGGCCGTCCCGACAGGTACAGCTGCATGAACCGGTCCCAGATCGGCCCGGCCAGGGTCGAGCCGAACAGCGGCGCGCCGTTCGGGCCGCGCAACGCCTTGTCGCCGTCGCTGCCCACCCAGACCGCCGCGGACACCGAGGGCGTGTAGCCCACCATCCACGTCTGCGAGTTCGCGTTCGCCGCCGACGCGGGTTCGTCGTTCTGCGGGGTGTGCTGCTGCGTGCCGGTCTTCCCGGCGCACTCGTGGCCGGTCGGGCAGCTGAGCCGGGAGAACTGGATCACCGGGGCCAGCGCCGCCGTCACGTTCCCCGCGATCTGGGCGCTCTTCTGGGCGTCGTTGTCCGCGAACGCGTCGGTCGAGCGGTCCTTGGCTTCGTACGCCGTTTCGCCGTTCGCGTTGGTCACCTTCTGCACGAAGTGCCGGTCGCGCTGGACGCCGTTCGCGGCGAACGTCGCGTAGCCCGACGCCATGTCCGCCGCCGTCACGGCGGTGCCGCCACCGCCGATGGAGATGTTGTTGTCGCCGGTGAACAGCTTGCTGCGGCCGCCGTTGTCGGACGTCCGGATGCCCGCCTCCTGCGCCGCTTCCGCGACCCCGGACGGCTTCGTGATGTTCAGGACCATGTCGTAGAACACCGTGTTCGTGGACCGCTGCATCGCCTCCGCGACCGTGCACTGCTGCGAGCAGCTGCTGCTGTCGCCCGCGTTGCGGATCGGCAGGTTCACGCCGGGGAACGTCCGCGGTGACGTGCCGTCGAACCGCGCGTCGAGGCCGCGGCCGAGCTTGAGGAACGCCGCGAGGTCGAACGGCTTCATCGACGAACCCGGGTTGTGCGGCTCTTCGGCCCAGTCGCGGCCGGCCTGGTCCTCGCCGTTCGGGCCCTTCACGATCGCGTCGCCGCCGTAGTACGCGAGCACGCCGCCGGACTTCGGGTCGACCGCCACGAGAGCGTCGAGGATCCGGTCGTCGGTCTGCCCTTCCATCCCCTCGGCCACCGCCTTCTCGGCGGACTGCTGGGCCACCGGGTCGATGGTCGTGAAGACCTGGAACCCGCCGGAGTAGTACTGCTTCTCGTCGATGCCCTGTGCGGCCAGCTCGGCCTTGACCTTGGCCTTGATGAACGGGTTCAGCGCACCCGCTTCCCGGCTCTCGCGCAGCGGGATCGGCGCCGGGAACTTAGCCGCGGCGCGCTGGGCCGGCGTCAGGTAGCCGTTCTTCAGCATCCGGTCCAGCGCGGTGTTCCACCGGCCGGTCGCGACGGCGGTGTTCTCCGAGCGGCCCGGCTGCTGGATCAGCCCGGCCAGCAACGCGGACTCCGAGTAGTCGAGCTGCCCGACGTCCTTGCCGAAGTAGGCCTGCGCGGCCGCCTGGACCCCGTAGGCGCCGCGGCCGAAGTAGATGATGTTGAGGTAGGCGGTGATGATGTCCGCCTTCTCGTAGGTCTGGTTCATCTTGAACGACTTCGCGAGCTCGACCCACTTGCGCGACAGCGTCGGGTCGTCGTCGCCGGAGGAGTTCTTGATGTACTGCTGCGAAATCGTCGACCCGCCACCGGAACCGCCGGTGACCTGGTTGTACGCCGCCCGCAGGATGCCGCCGACGTCGAAGCCCGAGTTGGTCTCGAACGACGCGTCCTCGGTCGCGATCACGGCTTTCTTCACGACGTCCGGGATCTGGTTCGCGGCCAGGATCTGCCGGTTTCCGCCGGTGGGCACGTCCTTGCCCATCTCGGTGCCGTCGCTGTAGAGGTAGGTCACGGCCTGGCCCTGCGCCTGCGCGACCGTCTCCGGCGAGGGGACGTCGACGGCGAAGTAGGTGACGAGGAACGCGACCGCGGGAACGGCGAAGAACAGCCCGGCGATGACGTAGGCGATCCGCCGGACTCGCCGCCACCGCCGTTTCCGCAGGTCCCCGTCGGTGAGCGGCCGCGGCCGGCGCGGCGGCTGCCCGGGACGCGGCCGCAGGATCGGCACGGTCGGCGGATCGATGTCCGGCTCGGTGCCGTTGTGCGCGTGGTGGGTGATCAGCTCCGGCTCGGCGCCCAGCAGCCCGCTGCGGGGCACCGGCCGCCGGGTCCGGCGACGACGTGGGTCGGGCCGCCGGCCGGGTGACGTGCGGTCGTTGTTCACGGGCCGTCCTCCACGGTGGGCTGCGGACGCAGTCCTCTCGTAGGCACACGGACCGCGGCCCACCGTGGTTCAGTCCCGGTCTAGTTCTCCGGCTCGTCGGTCTTCGTCGGAGTTTCCTTCGACGTCGGCGTCTTCGTGTGCTTCGGTGTGCTTTCCGGCGAGGACGACTGGCCGTGGCCGTTGTTGTCACCACCGTTGTCGCCCTGGTCGCCGCCGTTGTCCTGGTTCTCGTCCGTCGGCGTCGCGTCCGTGGTCGTGACCACGTCCGACGACGGCGGCGGGGGCACCTCGCCGCCGATGCGGTCGACCTTGTCGAACCGCTCACCCGGCTTGCCGGTCAGGTACAGCGAGAGGAACTTCTGCCACATCGGGCCGGCGATCGTCGAGCCGTAGATCGGCGAGTTGTTCTTGCCGTGCAGCGGCTTGTTGCCGTCGCCGCCGACCCACGCCGCCACCGAGACCGACGGCGTGTACCCGACCATCCACGTCTGCGAGTTCGCGTTCGCCGCCCAGGACGGCTCGCCCGCGACCTTCGTGTGCTGCTGCGTCCCGGTCTTGCCGGCGCACTCGTGGCCGGCGGGGCACTTCAGCTTCGAGAACCCGATGACCGGCTTCAGCGCTTCGGTCACGTTCCCGGCGATCTGGCGGCTCTTGTCCGAGTCGCTGTCGAACGCCGACTTGGAGTCGGTCGAGGCTTCGTAGGCGACTTCGCTCTGCCCGTTGGTCACCTTCAGCACGAAGTGCCGGCCCCGCTGCTCGCCGTTGGCCGCGAAGGTCGCGTACGCCGAGGCCATGTCCAGCGGCGTGATCTGGGTTTCGCCACCGCCGAGGGAGATGTTGTTGTCCTTGGTCGAAATGATCGACTGGCCGCCGTCGTCGTTCTTCGTCTTCACGCCGGCTTCGCGCGCCGCGTCCTTGACCGGGCCCTGCTTGGTCTCGTTGAGGACCATGTCGTAGAACACCGTGTTCGCCGAGCGTTCCATCGCTTCGGCGACGGTGCACTTCTGCGAGCAGCTGCTGCCCGGGCCGGCGTTGCGCACGACGCGGCCGTCGAACGTGCGGTTGTTGGAGCCGTCGAACGTCGCGTCGAGGCCCTTGCCCATCTTGAGGAACGCCGTGAGGTCGAACGGCTTCATCGACGAGCCGGGGTTCTGCGGCGTGTCCGCCCAGTCACGGCCGGCCTGGTCCTGCCCGTTGACCTGCACGATCGGCTTGCCGCCGTAGTAGGCGAGCACGCCGCCGGTCTTCGGGTCGACGGCGACGAGCGCGTTGAGCAGGTTGTCGTCCACCTGGTTCTTCATCGCGTCCGTGGCGGCCTCCTCCGCGGCCTGCTGCGCCTTCGGGTCGATCGTCGTCTGCACCACGAAACCGCCGGAGTAGTAGCGGTCCTCGGGGATGTCGTGCGCGGCCAGCTCGTCCTTCACCTGCTGGACGACGAACGCGGGCGGCGCGCCGGCCTGCTGCTTGCTGTCCTCGAGCGGGATCGGCGTCGGGAACTGCGCCGCCGCGCGGTCGGCCGCGGAGATGTAGTTGTTCTTCACCATCCGGTCGAGCGCGGTGTTCCAGCGGTCGTTCGCGACCTTGGGGTTCTCCGACCGGCCCGGCTGCTGGATCAGGCCGGCGAGCAGCGCGGCCTCCGAGAAGCTGAGGTCCTTGGCTTCCTTGTGGAAGAAGGCCTGCGACGCCGCGCCGACCCCGTACGCCCCGCGCCCGAAGTAGATGATGTTCAGGTACGCGGTGATGATGTCCTTCTTCTCGTACGTCTGGTTCATCTTGAAGGACTTGGCCAGCTCGGTCCACTTGCGCGTCAACGTCGGGGCGTCGTTGTCGGTGGCCTTCTTGATGTACTGCTGCGAGATCGTCGAACCGCCGCCCGCGCCGCCGGTGGCCTGGTTGTACACCGCGCGCAGCAGGCCGCCGACGTCGAAGCCGGAGTTGGTCTCGAACGAGTCGTCCTCGGTCGCGATCGCCGCGTGCTTCATGACGTCGGGGATCTGCTCCGGCGTCAGCAGCACCCGGTTGCCGCCGCGCGGGACGTCCTTGCCCATCGGCGAGCCGTCGGCGAAGAGGTAGGTGACCGCCTGGCTCTGGTTCTGCGCGACCTCGGTCGGCGACGGCACGTCGACCAGGAAGTACGTGATGACGAACGCGATCGCGGGCACCACGAAGAACAGCGCGACGAAGGCGTACGCCACCCGACGGATGATCTTCCAGCGTCTCTTCTTGCGCTGTTCCGGCGTGAGGACCGGCTTGCCGTCTTCGTCCGGCTCGACGTCGTGCTCGTCGTAGCCGTCCGGCTCCTCGTAGGAGTGGTGCGTCATCAGCTCGGGGCCACCGCTCATCGGCGGCGGCTCGGGCCGGTACCCGCGCGGCGGCGTCCGCGGCGGCTGCTGGGGCTGCGGCCGGCCGGGCGGCGGGGGCACGGGCCGGCGCGGGCCCTGGCCTTGACCTTGGCCGTACGGACCCTGGGGTGCGCGACGGCGCGGATCGGGACCCTGGCCGGGCCAGGAGCGGGATCGATCGTCGGACACGGGGCAGTCCTCCAGTGTGCGCGGGCAGCGACAGTCGCCACCCCCTCTAGGAAGGGACGCACGAGAAACGCGGGGGTTGCCGAAACGATCTTCCTGAAACGCTTCAGGGCCCTCCGCGAGTGTGCGGAAGGCCCTGAAGGAGGACGTTTCTAGCCGGGCCCGGCGCCCGGCGGCCGGGCGACCCCGCCACCACCACCCGAGGTGTTGCCGAGCGGGAACGTCGGCGTCTCACCCGGGCCGGGGCGGGTCCGGCTCGTCCGCGGCGTGGTCGTGTCGGTGTTGGACGGCTCGGTGCTCTCGGACGACTCCGGGGTGGTCGGCGTCGTCGTGATGCTCGGCGTCTCGGACGGCTTCGACGGCGTCGTCGTCACGTCGTTGACGTCCTTGCCGATCGCCGCCACCTTGTCGAACTTCTCCGCCGGTTTGCCCTTGAGGTAGAGGTTCATGAAGTTCTGCCACGTCGGACCGGCGATGGTCGCACCGAAGATCGGCTTGTTCTTCGGGTCGTGCAGCGGCTTGTTGCCGTCGCCGCCGACCCAGACCGCGGCCGACACCGACGGCGTGTACCCCACCATCCACGTCTGCGCGTTGCGGTCGTTGTACGACGAGGGGTCGCCGGCCTTCGCCGTGTACTGCTGCGTACCCGTCTTGCCGGCGCACTCGTGGCCGCTCGGGCACTTCAGCTTCGAGTGGTCGATGACCGGCACCAGCGCCTCGGTGACGTTGCCCGCGATCTGCTGGCTCTTCGACGCGTCGTCGTCGAACGCGGGGTTGGTCTTGATGTTGTTCTGGTCGAACTCCACCTCGTCCTGGTTGTTCGTCAGCTTCGCGACGAAGTGCTGCTCGTGGTACGTGCCGCCGCTGGCGAACGACGCGTACGCGGCCGCCATGTCCTCCGGCGTCACGGCCGTGCCACCACCACCGAGCGAGATGTTGTTGTCGTCGGTGTAGAGGACGCTCTTGCCGTCCGGCGCGATCTTGACCCCGGCTTCCTTCGCCGCTTCCGCGACCCGCGACGGCTTCGTCACGTTCAGGACCATGTCGTAGAACACGGTGTTCGCCGAGATCTCCATCGCCTTCGCCACGGTGCAGTCCTTGCCGCAGCTGGCGCTGTCACCCGCGTTCCGGACCGTGCGGCCGCCGAGCACCCGGTTGTTCGAGCCGTCGAACGTCTCGCCGAGGCCCTTGCCCATCTTGAGGAACGCCGTGAGGTCGAACGCCTTCACCGACGAACCCGGGTTTCTGGCCTGGTTGGCGCGGTCCTGGCCGATCTGGTCCTTGCCGTTGGCGTCCTTCACGAGCTCCGGCCCGCCGTAGTAGGCGAGGACCCCGCCGGTCTTCGGGTCGACCGCGACGAGCGCGTTCAGCAGGTTCTCGTCGGTCTGGCCCTTCATGCCGTCCGCGGTGGCCTTCTCCGCGGCTTCCTGGGCGGCCGGGTCGATCGTCGTGTAGATCTTGGCGCCGCTGGAGAACAGCTTGTTCTCGTCGTAGCCCTTCGCCGCCAGCTCGTCCTTGATCCGCTGCTGGACCTGGTAGGTGAGCTTGCCCGAGTTCTGTTCCTTGTTCGCGTTCTTCGCGATCGGCGTCGGGTACTGGAAGGTGGCGCGTTCGTCCGCGCGGAGCCACTTGTTGGCGACCATCTGGTCCATCACGTACGCCCAGCGCTTCTGGGCGTACGCCTGGTTCTCCGAGCGGCCGGGGCCCTGGATCAGGCCGGCCAGCAGGGAGGCCTCCGACGCGTTGAGGTCCTTGGCGTCCTTGTTGAAGTAGGCCTTGGCGGCCGCCTGGATGCCGTTCGCCCCGCGGCCGAAGTAGACGATGTTCAGGTAGGAAGTGATGATCTCTTCCTTGGACTGCTGGTTGTTCATCTTGAACGACTTGGCCAGCTCGGTCCACTTGCGGGTCAGCGTCGGGGCGTCGTTCTGCGTCGCCTGCTTGATGTACTGCTGGGAGATGGTCGAACCACCGCCCTGGCCGCCGGAGACCTGGTTGAAGACCGCGCGCAGGATGCCGGTGACGTCGAAGCCCGAGTTGGTCTCGAACGTCGCGTCCTCGGCGGAGTACACCGCGTGCTTGACGACGTCGGGCACCTCGCCCGGCTTGAGCAGCTGCCGGTCGCCGCCCGGGGGCAGCTCCCGGCCCATCACCTGGCCACCGGCGTCGTAGTAGGTGATCGGCTGGTTCTGCAGCGACTTGATGCTCTCCGGCGTCGGCACGTCGACGAGGAAGTAGGTGATGACGAACGCGATCGCGGGGACCACGAAGAACAGCCCGACGAAGGCGTACGCCACCCGCCGGATGATCTTCCAGCGACGCTTCTTGCGCTGCGCCGGCGTGAGGACCTTCTTGCCGTTTTCGTCGAGCTCGTCCTGGGGCTCGATGTCGTCGGCGAACTCGTTGAACGCGGCGTCGTCGTAGCCGTCGTCGTACGGGTCGCGGCCGACGTCATCGGTGCCGTTGTGCGCGTGGTGGGTGATCAGGTCCGGTTCGCGGCCCGGCGGCGGCACCGGCCGGTTGCCCGGCTGGCGGAAGCCCTGCGGCGGCGACCCCGGCGGGCCCTGCTGGGCGCGCTGGCCGGGCGGCGGGACGGCCCGGCGGGGCGGCATGCCCTGCTGACCCTGCTGACGCGGGCGCTGCGGCCGTCGCGCCGGCTCTTCGCCGGGCCACTGGGGGCCGCCTTCGTCGCCGGACGGCCACTCGGGCGCACCGCCGCCGCGCGGGTTGCCCCGAGGGGGCGTACCGCGCTGCGCCGACTCACCACGTGGCCGCCGGGGGGCTTCTTCGCCGGGCCACGCCGGTCCGGCGTCGTCCCCCGGCCGCGGGCCCTGTTGGGCACGGCGAGGTGCATCTGGCTCCTGGCCGGGCCAGGAGCGGTTGCGGTCGTCGTTCACGAATGGGCCTCCCAGACCGGCGCCCGGTGTCGCGCCGTTCTGCGCTCTTCAGCGGTTGTGATCCAGCTCACCGGCCTGCGGTCCTTCGCGGACCGTCGGCCGGTTCCCCCGTACCGAGGACGTACGACCGGACCAGGTGGTTCCAGTGGCACGCCCGACACACTTCGACGTCGTACACGGTGAACTCGGCGAACAGGCCGGCCATCCTGGCCAGCTCTTCGGGGGTCCTCGCCGAGCCCGCGACGTGCTTGAGTTCGTCACCGTAGACCCAGGACACCAGGGTCAGCGGTTCCTGGCGGCAGATCGGGCAGGGCTGGTCACCGGCCCGGCCGTGGAACTTCGCCGCCCGCAGCAGGTACGGGCTCGCGTCGCAGGCTTCGTAGCCGCCGACGCGCCCGGAGCGGACTTCGGCGAGCAGCGCACGGCGCTGCAACGCGTAGTCCACGACCTGCCGCTGGTTAATCACCAGGACAGAGTACGGGCTCTTCCTGTGTCGTCCACGCCCCCTAGCGCGGCTGGTGAGCGACCCGGTGGGGACACGCCGGACGTTCGATAACTCTCCGGTGAATTTCGCCCACTCCAGAGTGAGCGGGCTCGTTAGCTTCGCCACTTCGATGTATCGGCGCGATATAGTGGCTGAGTAGGTTGGATCGAGGCGATCGTTCGGAGCAACGCCCGTCGTCTCGGTTTGTTCCCGGAAGGGGGTGCGCTGTGCTGGAGTTCGCGATCCTCGGTCTTCTGCACGAAGCGCCCATGCACGGGTACGTGCTGCGCAAGCGGCTGCACGAGACGCTCGGCACGCTGCGGACGTTCTCGTACGGCTCGCTGTACCCGACCCTGCGGAAGCTGCTGCGGGCCGGGTACCTGGTCGAAGAGCTGGACGAGGCCGACGACCGGGCGTGGTCGCGGCGCGGGCGGCGGGTCTACAAGCTCACCGCGGAGGGCAAGGAGCGCTTCGGTGAGCTGCTCGGCGACGCCGGGCCGCAGACCTGGGACGACGAGGGGTTCGGCGTCCATCTGGCCTTCTTCTCGCGAACCCCGGCCGACGTGCGGATGCGGATCCTCGAGGGCCGCCGCCGCCGCGTCGAAGAACGCCGTGAGGGTATGCGGGCGGCTCTGGCCAGGGCCGAGGAGAAGATCGATCGCTACACCCGCGAGCTGCACCGGCTGGGACTGGAGACCAGCGAGCGGGAGGTGCGCTGGCTCAACGAGCTGATCGCGCACGAACAGGCCGAACGGCAGGGTCCGGAGACCTGAGCCACTCGGCGCGGGCCGCAGCGTCGCGGCACCAGACCTACTGAACAGACACGGAATTGAAGGAGAAACCCCCATGGGCGAGAACCGCCGCGTTCGGGTGGCCATCGTGGGCGTCGGCAACTGCGCGGCGTCGCTGGTCCAGGGTGTCCAGTACTACCGCGACGCGGACCCCGCCACGCGGGTCCCGGGTCTGATGCACGTCGACTTCGGCGGCTACCACGTCCGCGACATCGAGTTCGTCGCCGCGTTCGACGTGGACGCCAAGAAGGTCAGCCGCGACCTGTCCGAGGCGATCTTCGCCTCCGAGAACAACACCATCAAGATCGCCGACGTGCCGCCGCTCGGCGTCACCGTCCAGCGCGGGCACACCCATGACGGGCTCGGCCGCTTCTACCGCGAGACGATCGAGGAGTCCGACGAGACCCCGGTCGACATGGTCGCCGCGCTGCGCGAGGCCAAGGCCGACGTGCTCGTGTCGTACCTGCCGGTGGGCTCCGAGGTGGCCGACAAGTACTACGCCCAGGCCGCGATCGACGCCGGCGTGGCGTTCGTCAACGCGCTGCCGGTGTTCATCGCCTCCGACCCGGAGTGGGCGAAGAAGTTCGAAGACGCGGGCGTCCCGATCGTCGGCGACGACATCAAGTCCCAGGTCGGCGCCACCATCACGCACCGCGTCCTGGCGAAGCTGTTCGAGGACCGCGGCGTCCAGCTCGACCGGACGATGCAGCTCAACGTGGGCGGGAACATGGACTTCCTGAACATGAAGGAGCTGGAGCGGCTCGAGTCGAAGAAGATCTCGAAGACCCAGTCCGTCACCTCGCAGGTCGACCGCGAGCTCGGCAAGGGCAACGTCCACATCGGACCGTCGGACTACGTGCAGTGGCTCGACGACCGCAAGTGGGCCTACGTCCGCCTCGAAGGCCGCGCCTTCGGCGACGTGCCGCTGAACCTGGAGTACAAGCTCGAGGTGTGGGACTCGCCGAACTCGGCGGGCATCATCATCGACGCCGTCCGCGCGGCGAAGATCGCCCTCGACCGCGGCATCGGCGGCCCGATCCTGTCGGCGTCGTCGTACTTCATGAAGTCGCCGCCGGAGCAGTACGACGACTCGACCGCGCGTGACGCCGTCGAGAAGTTCATCCGCGGCGAGATCGAGCGGTAGGAACTCATCGTCGAAGAAGGCCGTCACCGCTGGTGGCGGCCTTCTTCGCGTGGTGCACTAAACCGGTGGGGCGGGGTGCGCGTTGGCGGGGTGTGAGTGCGAGCGTGGGCGAGAGCGCGCCGGGGGACCTGGGCGCGCCGACGTTCCACGACCTGTTCCGGGAGTACTTCGCCCAGATGACACGGCTGGCGCACCTGCTCGGCGCGGACGACGCGGAGAACGTCGCGCAGGAGGCCTTCGTCAAGCTCCACCAGCGCTGGGACACGTTGACCGACCACACGCGCGTGGCGGGCTACCTCCGCACGACCGTGGTGAACATGTCCCGGTCGCGCACGCGGCACCTGCGGGTCGTCCGGCGCGCGCCGCAGGATCGGCCGCTGGACGAGCTGTCGGCCGAGGTCAGGGCGGTGGCCAACTGGGAGCACGAGCAGCTGCGCGGGGTGCTGGGGAAGCTGTCCCGCCGTCAGCGCGAAGTGCTCGTACTGCGGTATTGGCTGGACCTGAGCACGGCGGGCATCGCGGAGACATTGGGGATCTCACCGGGCACGGTCAAGGCGACCACGCACCACGCGATGGAGAATCTGCGCAAGCACCTGGGGGACGAGCCGGGAGGTGAGCGATGACCGACCTCGAACGCAAGCTGGCCGAAGCACTGCGTGGACAGGCCGAGGAGGTCACGCCGAACCTCGACGCGGCCTGGGCCGAGCAGGTCCGGCGCCAGCGAAAGCCCCGCCGCCGCCGCGCGACGGTGTGGCTCGCCCCGCTGGCCGCGGTCCTGGTGGTGCTGACCAGCGTCTCGATCGCCACGCGGGTGAACACCGACCCCGCTCCGCTCCCCCCGGCGAACCCCGGGCAGGAGTTCGTGCTCGCGAAGCCGGAAGTGATCCCGCCGGCGACCTTGAGCGGCGGCGGCGAGCCGGTGACCCTCACCGACTTCGTCGGGCAGACGGACAACTGGACTTCCTACGCGGTCACCGCCTCCGACCCCACAGGCCGGAAGCTGTTCTGCGTCCAGGCGTTGCCCAAGGACGTGACCGGGGGTGCGAGCGGCTCGCAGTACGGCATCGAGTCGCCGTCGTGCGTCCCGATCTCGCGGGCCACCGTGCGCGCCGGGTACGTCGGCAAGACCGGCGGCCCGCTCCCGGCGGGACAGGCGGTCTACCTCGTCGACTCCGCGTTGCCGGGGCTGCGGCTGTTCGACGCGGCCGGCGACCTGAGCCAGGCCAGGGCGGTCGGCACGTTGGGGCCGGACCGGGTCTACCTCGCCGACGTGAAGCCGGATTCGCCGCCGAAGAGCTTCGCCGTCACGGCGTCCCAGGAAGCGCACCCGGCAAGTCGGTGATCTTCTCCACCACCGCCGTCGCCTGCTTCAGCACGTCCGGATCCGGCGGGAAGTGCGGGTTCGGCACCGCGTACACCGCCATCCCCGCCGCCAACGCCGACTTCAGCCCGTTCGTCGTGTCCTCCACCGCCGCGCACGCCGACGGCGTCACGCCCAGCAGCTCGGCCGCCCGCAGGTAGACGTCCGGCGCCGGCTTTCCCGCGCCGACCTGCTCGGACGACACCGCCGCCCCCACCGGCAACCCCGTCACGTCGAGGAACCCCTTGATCAGGATCACCGGCGACGAGCTGGCGATCGCCACCGGCCACCGCGCCGAAACCTGCCGCACGACCTCCACCGCGCCCGGGATCAGCGGGGGCTCCTCGGCGTACCGGGCCGCCATGCGCTTGACCACCACGGTCGCGATCTCCGGTGGCGACAACCGCGCGCCCAGCTCCTCCACCAGGTAGCGAGCCCACTCCGGGGTGCTCATCCCCTGCTGCGCTCGCGTCGCTTCGGGAAGCCACGTGCCGCCGTGCTCGGCGACCACCGCGCGGCGCACCTCGTCCCAGATGCGCTCCGAGTCCACCAGTACGCCGTCGAGGTCGAAGATCACCGCTTCCATCTCCTGAGCGTAGCTTGTGAGCCGAGTTACTTAGCTACCCTTACTAATATTTGTTAGCATAGCTAAGTGACTTCCGCGATCGCCGATCTCGCCCACCGGCTGCGGCCGCTGGTCTTCCGGCTCTACCACCAGGTGCGCCGCCAGACCCCGCAGCTGACGCTGACCCTCACGCAGGGCTCGGTGCTGAGCGAGCTCGTCAACGGCGGGCCGCGGCGGATGAGTGCGCTGGCGGAGTTCGAGCGGGTCAAGCTGCCGTCGATGACCGACGTCGTCAACCGCCTCGAACGCCTCGGCCTCGCCACCCGCACGCCTGATCCCGCCGACCGGCGCGCGGTGCTCGTGGACGTCACCGACGAGGGTCGTCGCTTCTACGCCGAGATGGTCGCCGCCCGCGAGGAGTTCCTCCGCGAGCGGCTGATCGCGATGGACGACGCCGACCGCGCTGCGATCGAAGCCGCCCTGCCGGCTCTCGCCAAGTTGCTCGTTGACACCAAGAAGGAGGAACTGATCAGCGATGAGCGCTGAACACCACTCGAGCCTGCTGGACGCCGTCAAGGGCCAGCCCAAGCAGGTGTGGATCACCGCGTTCGCCGCGGTCATCGCCTTCATGGGGATCGGCCTGGTCGACCCGATCCTGCTGTCCATCGCCAAGGGCCTGGACGCGACGCCGTCGCAGGTCACGCTGCTCTTCTCGTCGTACCTCGGCGTCCAGGTCGTCGCGATGCTGGTCACCGGCGCGGCGAGCGCCAAGTTCGGGCCCAAGCGCACGGTCCTGGTGGGGCTGACGTTGATCGTCGCCGCCACCGCGCTGTGTTCGGCTGCCGGCTCGATCGAGCAGCTCGTCGGGCTGCGCGCGGTCTGGGGCCTCGGCAACGCGTTCTTCATCGCGACCGCGCTTTCGGTGATCGTCGGCGCCGCGACCGGCGGCCAGTCCGGCGCGATCCTGCTCTACGAGGCCGCCCTCGGCGTCGGCCTGTCGGTCGGTCCGCTGCTGGGTGCGCTGCTCGGCAGCATCTCGTGGCGCGGCCCGTTCCTCGGCACCGCGGTCCTGATGGCCGGCGCGCTCGTGCTGTGCGCGGTGTTCCTGAAGAGCGACAAGCACGAGAAGCGCGATCCGATCAAGCTGCTCGACCCGATCCGCGCGCTGAAGCACCGCGGTCTGCTGCGCACCTCCGTCGCGTCCGCGCTGTACACCGCCGCGTTCTTCGCGGTGCTGGCCTGGTCGCCGTTCGTCCTCGGCTGGAGCGCCATCGCCGTCGGGCTGATCTTCTGCGGCTGGGGCCTGTGCGTCGCGGTCGCCGGGGTCGCACTGGCGCCGCGGCTGGCCGCCAAGCTCGGTGAGCGGCACGCCGCCGCGGCCGCCGTCTTCGGGTACGCCGTGCTGATGCTGGTCCTGGCCGTGCCGAGCAAGCCGGTGCTGGTCGCCGGGATCATCGTCTCGGGGCTGGTGTCCGGGCTGCTGAACACGCTGTTCACCGGCACCGCGATGTCGATCAGCGACGCGCCGCGCCCGGTCGCCAGCGCGGGGTACAACTTCTGCCGCTGGCTCGGTGGCGCCGTCGCCGCGACGCTCGTCGGGCACGTCGCCGAGTGGTTCGGCTCGCCGCAGGCGCCGTTCGTCGCCTCGGCCGTCCTGTGCGTGATCGCCGGCGGGCTGCTCTCGCTGCGGGAGCGTCAGGCCGACCCGCACGCGGTGCCGAAGGAAGCGGCACTCGTCGGCGAAGAGTTCTGACAGCGCCCGTTCGGAGCAGCAGTACACCGGCCGTTCACCTGTATGTCGGGATTGGCTGGTTTGGGAGGCTTACGGTCGGTTCGTTCCCGAACTCCCACCATGGAGGCCTTCGTGCCCGACCTGCTCCCGCTGTTCCCGGCCCACCCCGGCGGCCGCTCCCCGATCACCTGTGAATACCGCTGCGGCAACGCCTGTGCCCACCCCGAGCCGAACGAGTCCGGGAACGAGTACTTCGGCGACGTCGTGAAGGACATCTCCCGCCGCGGGGCCTTCAAGGCCGGAGCCGTGATGGCCGCCGCGGCGGGCGGGTTCGCGGCGCTGTCCGGGACCGCGGCCGCCGCGCCGGCCGACCGGCCGCACCCGCGTCCGGTGCCCGGCACCGACTTCGACCCGGTCCCGCCGAACAAGCTCGACGCCGTCGTCGTCCCGGACGGCTACGCGCAGCGCGTCGTCATCCGCTGGGGTGACCCGGTCGTCGCGGGCGCGCCGAAGTTCGACTACACCAAGCAAACGGCGGCCGCGCAGGCGAAGCAGTTCGGCTACAACAACGACTTCGTCGGGCTCATCCCCCAGGACCCGCTCGGCTTGACCAACCTGCTCGTCGTCAACCACGAGTACACGACCGAGGTGCACCTGTTCCCGGCCGACCAGTACGACCCGGCGAACCCGACCGAGGAGCAGGTGAAGATCGCCTGGGCGGCGCACGGCCTTTCGGTGCTGCTGACCCGTCGCGACCCGATCCGCGGCGGCCTCGAGGTCGTCCCCAGCCGGTACGGCCGCCGGATCACGCTCGACACGGTCTTCGAGGTCCGCGGCCCGGCCGCCGGCTCGAAGTACCTGAAGACGTCGGCCGACCCGAGCGGGCGCAAGGTCCGCGGCACGCAGAACAACTGCTCCGGCGGCGTGACGCCGTGGGGCACCGTGCTTTCCGGCGAGGAGAACATCCACCAGTACTTCGCGAACTCCGAGCAGGTCACCGACCCGGTCGAGGCCGCGCGGCTGAAGCGGTACGCGATCGGCACCGGCGCCAGCACCCGCAAGTGGGAGCGGTTCGACAAGCGCTGGGACGTCGCGCGGGAGCCGAACGAGCCGAACCGGTTCGGCTGGGTCGTCGAGATCGACCCGAACGACCCGACGTCGACGCCGATCAAGCACACCGCGCTCGGCCGGCTCAAGCACGAGGGCTCGAACATCAAGATCACCGCGGACGGCCGCGTCGCCGCCTACACCGGGGACGACGAGCGGTTCGAGTACATCTACAAGTTCGTCTCCAAGGGCAAGTACAAGCCGGGCAAGAGCGCGCACGCGCGTCGCCACAACTCGGCGCTGCTCGACGACGGCACGCTGTACGTCGCCCGCTTCACCGGCGACAGCCCCGGCGAGATCGACGGCACCGGCAAGCTCCCGGCCGACGGCGAGTTCGACGGCGCCGGCGAGTGGATCCCGCTGGCGAGCGGCAACAAGTCCTTTGTAGACGGATTAACCGCCGAGGAGGTCTACGTCTTCACGCGGCAGGCCGCCGACAAGGTCGCCGCCACGAAGATGGACCGGCCGGAGGACATCGAGCCGAACCCGGTCAACGGCCGGATCTACGCGGCGCTGACCAACAACAGCGACCGCGGCGCGGCGGGCAAGGCCGGCGTCGACGAGGTGAACCCGCGCGTGGCCAACCGGAACGGCCAGATCCTGGAGTGGGAGGAGCACCGCGGCGACGCGGCGTCGACGAAGTTCTCCTGGCGGCTGCTGCTCGTCTGCGGTGACCCGGCCGCGGCCGACACCTACTACGGCGGCTTCGACAAGACCAAGGTCAGCCCGATCTCGTGCCCGGACAACGTCACGTTCGACCGGCACGGCAACCTCTGGATCTCCACCGACGGCAACGCGCTCGGCTCGAACGACGGCTTGTTCTCGGTACCGGTCACCGGGCCGGAACGCGGCCACGTCAAGCAGTTCCTTTCGGTGCCCGTCGGCGCCGAGACGTGCGGCCCGAACGTCACCGACCACGTGGTGCTCGTCGCGGTCCAGCACCCGGGCGAGAACGCGGCGAGCTCGGCGAACCCGACGTCGCACTGGCCCGACGGCGGCACCGCACAGCCGCGGCCGTCGCTCGTCTCGGTGTGGAAGAAGGGCCGTTCCGGGCTGCCCGGCCGGATCGGCGAACGCTGACGCACCGGGCCCGCACCGGCCGAGGTTCACTCTTAAGTGGACGCTTCTCGGCCGGTGCGGGCCCGGGCGCCGCGTCATAGTCGAGGCATGATCCGTTCGGCGCGCGTGGTGGCAGTGACGGTCGTGGCGCTTTCGGGGACGGTCGTACCCGCGGCGACCGCGGACCCGGCGCCCGCGTGCGGCGGGATCGCGGCGAACCCGAGCGTCGAGGAGACCGCGCGCAACGGCGCCCCGGACGCCTACGTCTTCACCCCGGCCGCGCCGGTCCCGCCCGGCACTCCCGCCACGAAGGCGCCGAGGCTGCTCACCGAGCAGGCCTTCGCCGTCGACGGGCAGCGGTCGGCGGTGATCCAGACGCCCGACGGCAAGGCCAGCACCGCCTATTCGACCGAGAAGTTCGTGCCCGGCGGCGTGTACACGCTCAGCGTGTCGACCGGCTCCTACCTGCCGAGCGGCGGACCGGCGACGGGCCTGCGCTTCTTCGACGTCAACGGCGCCCAGGTCCAGGAGACCAAGCTGGTCGCGGACCACAACGCCGGCGACGGCACCCTGGCCAAGCAGGACTTCCCGGCGGCGACGGCCCCGGCGAAGGCGGCGACGGTGAAGTTCTTCGCCACGACGAGCGCCGAACGGCTGCGCTGGGACTGCGTCGGCCTGCAGCTCGCCGCGTACTCGGTGAAGAAGGAAGTGCAGAACCCGGCGACCGGCGCGTGGGGCCCGTTCGCGACGGTCACCGCCGGCGAGACCGCGCACTACCGCGTCACCGTGGCGAACGAAGGCACGCAGGACCTCACCGGGATCACCGTGCAGGACCCGTGGTGCAGCGGGAAGTTCGAGCCGTTCACGCTGGCCGGCGGCGCGAACAAGCAGCTGACCTGCGACCACCCGAACCTGACGGTCGCGGACACCGGGCACGTCAACACGGCGAAGGTCACCGGCGTGAAGTACGCGGGCGGCACGCTGGGCGACAAGACGGCGTCGGCGACGATCACCGTCCTGCCGCCGCCGGCGATCGCGAAGATCGGCGACTTCGTGTGGAACGACCGCAACCGCGACGGGATCCAGGACCCGGACGAGCCGGGCGTCGCGGGCGTGAAGGTGACGCTGAAGGACGGCGCGGGCGGCACGGTCGGCACCGCGACCACCGACGACAAGGGCAAGTACGGCTTCGAGAAGCTGAAGGACGGCACCTACCAGGTGTGCTTCGCCGTCCCGGCGGACTTCACGGTGACCCGCAAGGACGCGGCGCCGGACGATCGGGACTCCGACGCGGACCCGGACGGCTGCACCGCACCGCGCACGCTGGGCGGCACGGCGCGCGAAGACTTCACGGTGGACCTCGGGCTGGCCCCGCCGACGAACCGGATCGGCGACTTCGCCTGGTCGGACACCAACGGCAACGGCCTGCAGGACGCCGGCGAGCCGGGCCTGGCCGGGGTGAAGGTGACGTTGAACAAAGGCACGAGCGTGGTCACCGGCCCGGACGGCGCCTACGCCTTCACGGGTCTAGAAGACGACAGCTACCAGGTGTGCTTCTCGGCCGACGGCAAGCACCCGACCGGCAAGGACGCGGGCGACGACGTGAAGGACTCGGACGCGGACCCGGCGACGGGCTGCGCGGACCCACGCCAGCTGGGCAAGGGCCATCGCGACGACGGCTCGGTGGACGCCGGCTTCGCTCCCGCTTAGCGGAGACCCGGCCCGCCGCCGAACCCCGAGCCAGTCGCCGCGCTGCCGTTACGGTTGGGGCATGACCGATCTTCCTCTCGCCCTCGTGACCGGAGCTTCCCGCGGCATCGGCAAGGCGGTGGCCCACCAGCTCGCCCCGACGCACCGCGTCCTCCTCGGCGGCCGGGACGTGACCGCGCTCGACGCGCTGGCGAAGGAGCTTCCGGGCGCGAAGCCGTGGCCGGTGGACCTGACCGACCCGGCTTCGCTCGAACGCGCTGTCGCGGACATCGCGTCGCTCGACGTCCTGGTCCACTCGGCCGGCGTTGCCCGTATCGGCCGCATCGAGGACGCGTCCGCCGAAGCCTGGCGGGACAACTTCGAGGTCAACACCCTGGCCGTGGTCGAGCTGACCCGCCTGCTGCTCCCGGCCCTGCGCGCGGCCCGCGGACACGTCGTCGTGATCAACTCCGGCGCCGGCCGCAACGCGCGTCCGGGCTGGTCGCCGTACGCGGCCAGCAAGTTCGCCGTCCGGGCCTTCGCCGACGCCCTGCGCGAGGAGGAGCCCGAGATCCGCGTGACCTCCGTGTACCCCGGCCGCACGGACACGGAGATGCAGCAGGAGATCTTCAAGGGCGAGGGCCGCGACTACGACACATCGCACCTGCTGAAGGCGGACTCGGTGGCGACCGCGGTCACCACCGCGGTATCGGCCACCCCGGACGCCCACCAGACGGAGGTCATCCTCCGCCCGCGCTGACCAGGCAGGCCCCGCCCTTCCCTGGGGGGCGTGCCCATGCCCAGTTTACCGGCGGTGGCGGACAAAACCGGCGCGCCGAGGCTTCCGGCCCGGAGTTGTCCACATCCGCACAAGCCTGTGGATCAAGCCCGCAGGCGGGCGGCGGTCTCGGCCACCCCGGCCTGGACCTTCGCCCGGTCCACCTTCAGCGACTCGCCGTCGGCCACGACCTGCTCGCCCGCGACCCACACGTCGCGGACTCGCCGCGAGCCGGCCGCCCAGACGAGGTTCGACAGCAGCTGGACGTCCGGGACGTCGATGCCGCACGCGAAGGCCGGGTCGTCGAGGTCGATGTGCACCAGGTCGGCCCACCGGCCCGGCTCCAGCGCACCGATGTCGTCCCGACCCAGCGCCGCCGCGCCGCCGCGGGTGGCCATCAGGAACGCGTCCGCGGCCTTCAGGACCGTCGAGTCGCCCGTTGCCAGGCGGGCGAACATCGCCGAGAGCTGCAGCTCTTCCCACAGGTCGATGTCGTCGTTGGACGCCGGCCCGTCGGTGCCGAGGCCGACCGCGACCCCCGCTGCACTCAAGTCCGCGACACGCGCGATGCCCGAAGCGAGCTTTGCGTTCGAGCCCGGGCAGTGCGCCATCCCGACGCCGTGCGCCGCGAACAACGCGATGTCGGTGTCCGACAGGTGGATCGCGTGCGCCGCGAGCACCCGGCCGTCGAGCATGCCGAGCTTCTGCAGCAAAGCGGGCACTGAGCCGTGCACCGAGCGAACCTCAGTGTCCTCCGCAGCCGCCTCGGCGACGTGGATCTGGATCAACGCGCCGCGCGAAGCTGCCGACTCGGCCGTCGCCCGGAGGCCCTCTTCCGACAGCATGTACGCCGAGTGCGGGCCGTAGCCCAGCTCGATCCGGTCGCCCGGGCCGAAGCGGAGGCCGTCGGTGTCGATCCAGCGCTCGATCGCGGCCAGCTGGGCGCGCCAGTCGAGGCCGGGCAGCTCCATCACCGGCGGCGCGACCAGCACTCGCCCGCCCGTCGTCAGGACGGCGTCGACCAGCTGCTCGCCTTCGAAGTACATCTCGGCGCTGGTCGTGACGCCGTGGCGCAGCATCTCGACCGAGCCCAGCAGCATGCCGGTGCGGACGTCCTCCGGCCGCAGCTTCGCTTCGGCGGGCCAGATGATCTCGTTGAGCCAGGGCAGCAGCGGTAGGTCGCCGCCCATGCCGCGCAGCAGCGTCATCGGGCTGTGCGCGTGCGTGTTGACCAGGCCGGGGAGCAGGATGCCGGTCAGGGTGGTGACCGGTGCGGCGGACTCGGGGGCGGTGGCCGCCGGTCCGCAGTAGGAGATGCGCCCATCGGAGTCCACATCGACGACCGCGTCACGCAGGAGCGAACACGACGGGTCGGCGGGGAGAACGACAGGGGCGTGGAAACGGCGTTGCATCTCTGGATACTACGCACCCTCGATTACGACACGACTCCACTCCGCCACGCCCAGGCGGCGATTTCCACGCGGTTGCGGGCGCCGATCTTGCCCTGCACCGAAGCCAGGTGCGTCTTCACCGTGGACAGCGACAGGAACAGCTCCGACCCGATCTCCGTGTTCGTCAGCCCGCGCGCCGCTGCCTTGACGACATCCATCTCCCGTGCGGTCAGCGGCTCCGAAGGCGGCGACGCCTTCGAGCGAGCCGGGCCGCCGTCGAAGTGCTTGAGCAGGCGGATGGTGATCTGGGGCGAGACCAGCGCGTCGCCGCGGTCGGCCGCGCGGACCGCTTCGATCAGCAGTGCCGGGCCCGCGTCCTTCAGCAGGAAGCCGTGGGCGCCGTTGCGCAACGCCGTGTGGACGTACTCGTCCAGGTCGAACGTCGTCACCACGACCACCTTCAGCGGGTCGCTCACGTCCGGGCCGGCCAGCTGGCGGGTGACCTCGAGCCCGTCGAGGCCGGGCATGCGGATGTCGAGCAGGCAGACGTCCGGGCGCAGCTCGCGGGCCTTCGCCACCGCCGAGACGCCGTCCGGGACGTCGGCGACGACCTCGATGTCGTCCTGCGCGTCCAGGATCATGCGGAAGCCCATCCGCACCATCTCCTGGTCGTCGGCGATCAGTACCCGGATCACTCGTCCCCTTCCCCGGCGGCCAGCGGCAGCCACGCTTCGACCCGCCAGCCACCGTCCGGGCCGCGCCCGGCCGACAGCCGTCCTTTGAGCAGTGCGACGCGCTCGCGCATCCCGACCAGACCGTAGCCGCCCGACCCGCCGGCGGGCCGTCGCGTCGTCTCGTGGCCGTTGTCCGTCACCCGCAGGTGGAGCTCGGAGCCGCCCGCCGACGCACTCCCTCCCGCGGAGGCGGCATTGGACACGACTTCGGCCAGGACGAACGCGTCCGTCGCGTCCGAGGCGTGCTTGCCGACGTTCGTCAGCGACTCCTGGACCAGCCGCAGCGCCGAGCGGCCGACCTCGTGCGGCAGGTCCGGCGGCAGGTCGAGGTGCATCGACGTCGGCACGCCGTGGTTGGCGGTCTCGACCAGCTTCCGCAGGTCGGCGCCGAGGTCCGTGGTGGCCTGCTCGCTGAACTCGGTCGACCCGGACGGTGCGTCGCCGCGCATCGAGCGGACCAGCCGCCGCATCGCCGCGAGCGCCTCGACCCCGGCGTTCTCGATCCGGCCCATCGCCTCGACCGCGATCTGCGGGTTCTTCTCGGCCATCATCCGCGCGGCCTGCGCCTGCACGACGATGCCGGTGACGTGGTGGGCGACGACGTCGTGCAGCTCGCGGGCCAGCGCCATCCGCTCGGCGGTCTGCGCGTCGGCCACCGCCGACTGGACGACCGTGGTGCGCTCGGAGTCCCGCGACCGCAGCATCAGGCCGACGGCGATCGAGATGCCGAGCAGCAGCGCCGCGGCGAAGGCCAGGATCGACAGCGTCTGGGGGTCGCTCTGCAGGCCGCGGGGCTGGTTCGAGTTGAGGATCGCGCCGAGCGCGACGACGGCCGCGAGCAGGCCGATCCGCGGCCACGCCTGGTTCAGCCCGCGGGCGCGGGTCAGGTTGACCACCACGCCCATCCCGGCGATGACCTGCACGAACGGCACGCCGCCCGGCATCGGGTAGTCGTAGCGCAGGTGCAGGAACGGCGTGACGACCGCGGAGAGCAGCAGCATCCCGGTGATGCCGAGGAGCGCGTCCGCCGGCCGCCGCGGGGACAGCACCGCGATGACGGCCGCGACGAGCGAGCAGAACAGGATCGGGAACCCGCGGGCGTTGCTCGAATACGTGTAGCCGAACTCGAACAGCAGCGCGAACCCGAGCAGGCCGACCAACGGCCACTGCCCCATGGCCAGCTCGTTCGCCCGCTGCAGCTTCCGCTTCCGCGGATCACGCTTCGGGCCGCGGTCCCGGGCCGCGATGGCGGGCACCGCCGCGCCGGCGAGCAGCAGCAAGCCGAACAGCAGCCCCTGGGACGCCGTGCCGCCGTCGATTTCGCCGACGCCCCGGTACCGGCCGAAGACGGCGACGAGGCCCCCGGCGACCAGGACGCTGACCACGCAGAACGCCACACCCGCCCGGGCCCGGCGGGTCACGTAGTAGACCATCAGGACCCCGGCCACGACCTCGGTGATGGTCACCTTCGGCAGCACGCTGGAGTACGGCGGGACGTGGAACGCGTGGATGAAGAGGGTGGAGAACACCAGCACCCCGGCGCCGGTCACGCCCGCGACGGCCGCGCGCTTCTGGGCCCACACCGCGCACGCCGTCATCGCGAAGATGCCGGGGAGCAGCCCGAAGTCGACGAACTTCGGGCCGTTGTCGTCGAGGGCCGCCTGGGTCGTGAAGACGACGTCGAAGAGCAGGGCGGCGTACAGGACGGCCGAGGGCACGCCGATGCGCCGCACCAGAGCGGCGGTGCGTGCGTAAAGCGTGTTCGGCGGGGGCGCGGCGGTCACAACGTGACGTTAGAGGATCCGCCCGCGTTCGCACCTTGGCCGAGTGGCCCGCACTTCCTCGGCCGATCGGCCGATGCGGCACCCCGCGTGACTGGCCGTCTGCCCGAAGTGGACACCCCCGGATCTCCGCGAAGCTCATCGGCATCAAGATCCGAACCGACAGGGAGAACCTCGTGGACCCGAACACTCCACAGTGGACGAATGGGCCGGTGCTGTCCGGCCGTGGGCTGGTGAAGCGCTACGGCGCGCAGTACGCCCTGGCCGGCATCGACATCGACATCCAGCCGGGGGACGCCGTCGCGATCGTCGGTCCGTCCGGCTCCGGCAAGACGTCGCTGCTGCACGTGCTGGCCGGGATCCTCCGGGCCGACGACGGGCAGATCTTCCTGGCCGGGCAGCGGATCGACCACCTCGGCGAGAAGAAGCGCAGCGAGCTGCGCCGCACCGAGTTCGGCTTCGTCTTCCAGTCGGGGATGCTGGTCGCAGAGCTGTCGGCCGAAGAGAACGTCGCGCTGCCTTCGCTGCTGGCCGGGCTCGGCCGCAAGGAGGCCATCGACGCCGGCCGCGTCTGGCTTTCGCGCCTCGGCCTGGCCGGCAAGGAGCGCCGCCGCCCCGGTGAGCTGTCCGGCGGCGAGGCCCAGCGCGTCGCGATCGCACGGGCGCTGACCCACCGGCCGAAGGTGATCTTCGCCGACGAGCCGACCGGCGCGCTCGACACGCGCACCGGCCGCGACACGATGGACGCCCTGCTCGGCGCCGCCCACGAGACGGGTGCCGCGGTGCTCGTGGTGACCCACGACCGCGAGCTGGCCGAGTCGATGCCGAAGACCGTCGCGATCCGCGACGGCCTGATCGCGACGAGGCAGGCGGCGTGAACTCGCTCCAGATCGCCCTGCGGGTGCTGAAGGTCGACCGGCGGACCCGGACGTCGGCGATCCTCACCGCGATCGGGGTGGCCGTCGCGACCGGGCTGGTGCTGCTGCTGGCGACGCTGCCGTTCGCCACGCAGCACCGCGAGCAGCGTGCCCTCTGGCAGGGCGAACACTTCTACAGCGGCCTCGCGGGCGACGCCCCGGCCAAGATCCTCTACAGCTCGTCGAAGGACTACTTCGACGGGAAGGAGATCATCCGCGTCGACGTCGCGCTGACCGGCGGCGCCACGCCTGGGTCCGTTCAGCTGCCGGCGGGGGTGCCGCAGCTGCCGGGGCCCGGCGAGACCGTGGTCTCGCCCGCGCTCGGCCGGCTGCTGCAGGCCAACCCGGCCGACCGGCTCGGCGACCGGTTCGGCAAGCCCGTCGGCGCGCTCGGCGAAGACGGCCTCCGCTACCCGGAGCAGCTCGTCGCGCTCGTCGGGCACACGCCGGACGCGATGCCGGTGCGCGCCGACCCGATCGCGGGCTTCCCCGCCGGGAAGGCGAGCGCGGACGGCCTGCTCATGCTGCTGTCCTGGGTCGGCATCATCGTGCTGCTGGTGCCGAGCCTGGTGCTGGTCGCGTCGTCGGCGCGGCTGACCGCGGCCCGGCGTGAGCGACGGCTCGCCGCGATCCGGCTGGCCGGGGCGACCCCGGGGCAGGTCACGAACATGGTGGCCGCCGAGACGACGTTGTCCGCGGGCATCGGCGCCGTGCTCGGCCTGCTGATCAGTCCGGCCCTGCACGGCCTCGCGTCGTTCGTGCCGTGGGCCGGTGGCACCTGGCTCGCGTCCGACTTCGCGCTGCCGGTCGGCCTGACGGTGTTCATCGCCGTGGCCATCCCGGTGCTCGTGGTGCTGGCCGGGATCCTCGGCCTGCGCCGCGTGCTCAAGAACCCGCTGTTCGCGACCGGCGGCCACACGAAGAAGCCGTTGCACTGGTGGCGGCTGCTGGCGCTGCCCGCGGCCGGGCTGTTCTTCCTCGTCGCGGTGACGACGGCGAAGGACTCCGGCGGCATCACGATGGTCATGGCGGGACTGTTCCTGCTGGTCGGCTCGGCCGCGATCGTCGGGCCGTGGGTGACGTCGGCGGTGGGCGGCACGTTCGTCCGCATCTGGCGCCGGCCGTCCTCACTGCTCGCCGGGCGCCGCCTGCGTGACGACCCGAAGAGCGCCTACCGGGCGTCCGCCGGGATCGTGCTCGCGGTGTTCGCCGGGTCGATGGCGCTGACGCTGCTGCCGACGTTCGAGTCGATGGCCGGCGGCGGGCGGTCGTTCCAGGACTCCGTGGTCTACGTCGACACCAACGCCGAGCACGCGGGCAAGATCGTCGACCAGGCCAACGCCTCCCTGGCGAAGTACGGCCAGTCCGAACGGGCGGTCGCCGTCGGCGAGATCTACCTGGCCAAGGGCGACGGCGGGAACCGCACGGTCCAGCGCGGCCTGGTCATGAGCTGCGCGGACGCGGTCAAGCTGACGCGGTTCGGGATCAAGCCGGAGATGTGCGCCGGCGGGCCGGCGATCTACAGCGACACGGCGCTCGACCTGGCGCAGTACAAGCTCACCACCGAGTACGACGCGCCGGGCGCGGCACCGATGTCGGGCACGCGGGTGGAGGCCGTCCACTACGGCGACTCCGACCTCTCGGGTTCGCTCATCGTCGACCCGGCCGCGCTGCCCGCGAGCGTCACGCCGAAGTACGTCACCGTGGTCGCGCCGACCACCGACGCGAACCGCGAGACCGTCCGGACGGCGCTGGCCGGCCCGGCCGCCGGTGAGGAGATCGGCAGCCGCGACCAGTACCTGTTCAACCAGCAGACCGAGCTCGGCGACCTGCGCCGCGTCACGGTGATCGGGCTGGTCGCGGCGGGAATCCTGGCCGGCTGCAGCGCCGCGGTCGCGACCGCGGGATCGGTGATGGACCGCCGCCGGACGTTCGGGGCGCTGATGGCCGCCGGCACGCCGGTGCGGGTGCTGGCGAGGGCGTTGCGGATGGAGGCCGCGCTGCCCGCGCTGGTCGCCACCATCGGTGCGGGAATCGTCGGGGTACTCGTCGGTGTTGGGTTGTTCAGCATGGTCGACGAGCGGGGCATCGTGCTCAGCCCGTGGATCTTGGCGCCGGTGGTGCTCGGGGTCGGGGTGGCCCTGCTCGGCGCGTCGGTCTGCACGCCAGCCCTCAAGCGGGTGCAGGCGGAACCGCTGGCCGACGAATAGGACGTTCGCCCCTCTGTCGGGGGAGGGGCGAGCACCGGGGGTAAGAGGGAGGTCGTGAGTGAGAAACAGTGTTCTAACACTGTTTCTCACTCACGACCGCTTTTCGAAGATGAGGTCGTGCGAGACGCGGCCTTCGACGTCGGCGCGCTGCTCGAACTTGGTCACCGGCCGCCACTCCGGCCGCGGCGCCCAGCCGTCGTACCGGTTCTTCAACGCCGGCTCCGCGGAGCAGACCTCGAGCATCTGCTCGGCGTAGTTCTCCCAGTCGGTCGCCATGTGGAAGGTGCCGCCGGGCGCGAGCCGCGACGCCACGAGCGCGGCGAACGACGGCGACACGATCCGCCGCTTGTGATGCTTCTTCTTCGGCCACGGGTCCGGGAAGAACAGCCGGACGCCGTGCAGCGACCCGGGCTCGACGTGCTCGGTCAGCAGCACGACGGCGTCGCCGTGCAGCAGCCGCAGGTTCTCGACGCCCAGTTTTTCGGCGCGCAGCATCAGCTGTCCGAGGCCGGGGTCGTAGACCTCGACCGCGACGTAGTTCAGCTCCGGCGCCGCGGCGGCCAGCTGCGACGTCGTCTCGCCCATGCCGGAGCCGATCTCGACCAGCACCGGCGCCTCACGGCCGAACCACGCGGCGAAGTCCAGCTTCCCGTCGGGCAGCTCGCCGACGGTGCGGCCGACTTCCGGCCACAGCTCGTCCCACGCGCGTTGCTGCCCGACGGTCATCCGGCCGCCGCGCTTCACGAAGCTGACGACGCTGCGCAGCCGGGGCTGGTCCTGGTTCTCCACTCACCGAGGTTAACGAACGGCTTCGAGCTCCCCGAGACGAGACCGCAGGCCGGCCAGCCCGGCGATCGGGATCGGGTCCGGCGTCGGCCCGCTGTGGGCGGGCAGGACGTCGATCCAGCCGGGGTGGCGGTCGGTGTTCATCACCGTCGTGGGAATCGCGTGTCCCGATTTCCCGCGTTCGGACGGCATGAACTCCCAGTAGCCGGATTCGCCGTCCGCTGCCCACGGGACGAATTCCCAGCCCGGCCGCCTGCCGAGCAGTTGCGCGATGCGGTCCTCGACGCGGAAACCCTGTTCCCGCGAATCGAGGGTGCCGTCGGCCACCGCCCGCAGCCACCACGGCGCGGGGATCTGCCCCGCCATCCCGGCCGAAGCGCGGAACAGGGCCAGGACACGGTCTTCGGGCGCGCGGTGCACCCACGCCCGGCGGAGTTCGGCGGGCGTCGTCGCCGCCATGGCGGCCTGCGGGAGGTCGATCGCCCGCGACCATTCGAGGTCCAGCATGGGTTCGAGCCGGGGCGCGTCGTCTTCGACGCGAGCTCGGGGAATGGTGCCACCCAATTCTTGCCCGGTGTCCACCGTCAAGATTCACCTCCAGAGGGGAGTTCAGACGGTTCCGGTGCGCTCTCTTACGAATATTGCCTGGTCATAGCATTATGTCCGGTGCCTGTGAGAGAAGCCACAGGCTCTTCATCTTCTCTTAACGCAGTTTTTTGCAGTAATGAGATGACGGTCACGCTCAGGCGTCGCGCCTCGCCGTGACGAGCACCCCGGCCACGAAGAGTGCAACGCAGATCGCCGCGAAGTAACCGAGGTAGCCCCACGGGCCGAGCGGAGCCGCCGGCAGCTGCAGCGCACCCGCGCCGAACCCGCCGGCGCCGACGAACTGGTCGGCCGCGTGGAACGGCATCCACTGGTAGATGTGCTTGCCGATGCCGGGGATGAAGAGCACCACGGCTTCGAGCACCTGCGTCCAGACGAGCACCGCGGTCAGGGCGAAGGCGATGCTGCGCAGCAGGAGGGCGACGCCGACGCCGGCCACCGCCGCGAGCAGGAAGACCAGGCTCTGCCCGAGCACCGAGCGCCACTCCGCCCCCGAGTGCAGCGCGAGGTCCGCGTCCGGGTTCACCAGCGTCGCCAGGCCCCACGAGCCGAAGCCGACGAGCAGCCCGAGCCCGGCGCCGACCGCGCTGATGACCACGACCTTCGCCAGCAGCGCGGGCACCCGGCTCGGCACGGCCTGGAACGTCAGCCGCATCGTGCCCCAGTTGAACTCCGCCGCCGTCGCGAGGATCGCGAGGACGACCAGCACGGTCCGGCCGTTGCCGCTCGCGAGCTGGGTGTTGCCGACGGTCGGCGGGATCTCCGGCCCGGCCAGCGCGAAGAACAGCGCGGTGAAGCCGAGCGGCGCGGCGAGCGCCAGTGCCAGGCACCACCACGGCGCCCGGGTGCTGAAGAGCTTGATGCGCTCGGCACGCAGCAGGTTGGCGGCCGTGGTCATCGGGTGACCTCCGAAGCAGACGCAGCAGGCGAGGCGGGCATGGCGAACTCGACGGCTTCGCGGGTGAGGTCGAGGTAGGCCTGCTCGAGCGAGCCGGTGATCGGGCTCAGCTCGTGCAGCGTCGCGCCGGCGTCGAAGGCGAGCTGCCCGATCCGGTCACTGTCCATTCCGGACACCACGAAGGCGCTGTCGGCCTCGGTGAACTCCGCCTGCCCGGTCAGCGCGGCCCGCAGCTCGTCGGCGTGCGGGGTGCGCACCCGGACGCCGTGTTCACTCGTCCGCGCGACGAAGTCGTCCATCGTGCCCTGGTAGATCAGCCGGCCCCGGCCGATCACGACCAGGTCCTGCGCGGTCTGCGCCATCTCGGGCAGCAGGTGGCTGGAGACGAACACGGTGCGGCCGTCGGCGGCGAGCGCGTGCAGCAGCTGCCGGATCCAGGCCATGCCCTCGGGGTCGAGGCCGTTCACCGGCTCGTCGAACAGGAGCACGCGCGGGTCGCCGAGCAGCGTGGTGGCGATCCCGAGCCGCTGCAGCATGCCGAGCGAGTACTGCCCGGCGCGGCGCCCGGCGGCGCTGGTCAGCCCGACCAGCGCGAGCACCTCGTCGACGCGCTTCTCGGGGATGCCGTTGGTCGCGGCCAGCCAGCGGAGGTGGTCACGCCCGCTGCGGCCGGGGTGGCGCCAGGTGGCGTCCAGCATCGCGCCGACCGTCCTGAGTGGATCTTCCAGCCGCCGGTACGGGACGCCGTCGATGAGCGCCGTGCCCGCGTCGGGCGTGTCGAGACCGAGGACCAGCCGCATGGTCGTGGACTTGCCGGCGCCGTTCGGGCCGAGGAAGCCGGTGACGCGCCCCGACCGCGCGGTGAACGTCAGCTCGTTGACCGCGGTGGTGTCCCCGTACCGCTTGGTCAGTGCGTTCGCTTCGATCACCGGTCGAGCCTATCGGGAAACGGGAGTCCGGGTCGCCCCCCGACAGCGCGACCCGGACTCCCGTTCTTTCCCCTATTTCCCCTGTTTCCCCTCAGGCGTCCCGCTTCTTCGCAACCCCGAGTGCGACGAGCAGGAACACGATCGCGATGCCGGCGAAGTACGCCAGCGCCCAGCCCGGGCTCAGCGGCGAGTCCGACGGCGGGGGGCCGTCGACGACCGCCGAGCCGCGGAGGAACTTGTTCGCCACGTTGAACGGCAGCCACTCGTGGATGGTGTGCCCGATCTTCGGGATCAGCTGCACCAGCTCCTCTACGGCCAAGTAGTAGATGAGCAGCAGTGCGATGGCTCCGGCGCTGTGCCGGATGAGGATCCCGAGCGCCACGGCGAGCACGGCGCTGATGGCGAACACCGGGCCGAGGCCGGCGACGTTCATCCAGTCCTGCGACGTGTGCAGGCCGAGGCCGTCGTTCGGCCGCATGAGCATGCCGAGACCGAGGGCACCGAAGGCGGCGATCTCGCCGATCACCAGCCCGACCAGCGCGACGACGACCGCCTTGGCGATCAGCGCCGGCGAGCGGTGCGGCACCGCCTGGAACGTGGTGCGGATGGTGTTGAAGCGGTATTCGGTGGTCACCGCGAGCGCGGCGAGCACCATCACGACCGCGATGCCGAACTGGGTGCCGCCGAACAGCGTGGCGGACGTCGTGAGCTGGGAGTCGGCCGACGTCGCGCCGGCGATGATGGCCGAGAAGCCGATGGCCAGGACCAGGGTGATGAGCGCGCACCACCACGGCGAGCGGGTGCTGAACAGCTTGATGCGTTCGACCGCGAGTAGGTTCATGATCTTGGTTTCCCCGTTTACTTGGCTGACTCGAGCACGTGCTGCGCCTCGGCGTCGAGACCGGTGTGGTACTCGACGGAGTCGCCCGTGATCTGCATGAAGGCCTGCTCGAGCGAGCCGGTCTGCGGGCTCAGCTCGTGCAGCACGATCCGGTTGGACGCGGCGATCTCCCCGATCTTGTCGCTGTCCATCCCGGACACCACGAGCGCGTTCCCCTCTTCGACGACCCCGGCGCTCGCCCGGTGCAGGACCTCGCGGAGCTCGGCGAGCTGCGGCGAGCGCACCTTGACGGTGTTCTCCGCGGCGCGGGAGACGAAGTCCTCGGTCGAGGACTGCGAGATCAGCTGCCCGCGGCCGATCACCACGAGGTTGCTCGCGGTCAGCGCCATCTCGGAAAGCAGGTGGCTCGACACGAAGACGGTCCGGCCCTCTTCGGCCAGCCGGTGCATGAACTTCCGGATCCAGAGGATGCCCTCGGGGTCCAGGCCGTTCACCGGCTCGTCGAACAGCAGCACCTCGGGGTCGCCGAGCAGGGCGGCCGCGATGCCGAGCCGCTGCGACATGCCGAGCGAGAACCCGCCGGCGCGCTTGCCCGCGACGCTGGTGAGGCCGACGGTGTCGAGCACCTCGTCGACGCGGGCGTCCGGGATGCGGTTGGACTTCGCCATCCACTGCAGGTGGGCGCGCGCCGAGCGGTTGGGGTGCACCCACTTCGCGTCGAGCAGCGCGCCGACGGTGCGCAGCGGTTCCTTGAGCTCGTGGTACTTCTTGCCCCCGATGGTGACCTGACCGCCCGTGGGGTTGTCCAGGCCCAGGATCATCCGCATGGTGGTGGACTTGCCCGCCCCGTTCGGGCCGAGGAAGCCGGTGACCTGACCCGCGGCCACGGAGAACGACAGGTTGTTCACCGCCAGTGTCTTTCCGTACCGCTTGGTGAGGCCGGTTGCCTCGATCATGACTGCTCCTCTTCCGCCCCTCGCTTACGACGCGTTCATCGTCGCGGGTCGGAGCCGGTTCGCGCGTCACCCTGGAGACCGAACCGGGCCCCCTACCTGAGTAGTACCTTGCTGGCTCTTCGGCCGATGCGCGATCCGTGATGACCCTGAGACGACCCTGATTCGACGGCATTAATGAACTGTGGTTCAATAACTGGGTGGCCCGGCCGAGAAGCATCACCGACGAGCGCTTGCTGGGTGCGGCGGAGACCGTGATCGGCCGCTGCGGCCCCGGTTTCACGCTCGCACAGGTCGCTTCGGAGGCCGGGGTTTCGGTCGGCACGGTCGCGCAGCGGTTCGGCTCGAAGAGCGGCCTGCTGCAGGCGGTCAGCCGGCGCAACACCCAGCGGGCGGTCGAGCTGATGCGCGAGCGCGCCGAGCGGGCGGACGACCCGGTCGACGGCCTGCGTGCCGCCGCGGTGTCGGTCTACGAGGTGCTGGGTGACGCCGGAGAAGCGGCGAACCACCTGGGCCAGCTCGGCGTGGACATCGGCGACCCGGTGCTGCGGTCGCTGCTGGGCGAGCACTTCACGGCGGTCGAAGAAGAGCTGCGGCGGCTGGTGCGGGCGGCGGCCTCGTCGTTGCCGCACGCGCCGAGCGTGCCGCGCGCGGCCCGGGTCGTGCTGGACGTGATCAACGGGGTGTCGATCGACTGGTCGATCCGGCCGCACGGGCGGCTGGCCGACCGGCTGGCGGAGGACGTCGACGCGGTGCTGTCCGCGTGGCGGGGACGGGAGGACGCATGAGTTTGCAGGGCAAGGTAGCCGTGGTCACCGGAGCGACCCGGGGCTGTGGGCGGGCGATCGCGGTGGAGCTGGGCCGCGCGGGCGCGACGGTGTACGTCACCGGCCGCACGACGCGCGAAACGGCGTCACCGCTGAAGCGTCCGGAAACGATCGAAGAGACGGGTGAACTCGTCGAGGCGGCCGGCGGCAAGGCCGTCGTCGTCCGCTGCGACTTCACGTCGGTGTCCGATGTGGACGCCTTGAAGGCGCGCATCGAGTCCGAAGTGGACGGAATCGACATCCTGGTCGACGACGTCTGGGGCGGCGACATGTTCTTCCACTTCGACGCGCCGTTCTGGGAGACGCCGCTCGAAGACGCGCTGAACCTGACGCACAACGCGCTCGACACCCACCTCATCGCGCTGCACAAGCTGCTGCCGCTGGTGGTCGCCCGCCGCGGGCTGGTGCTCGAGGTGACCGACGGCGACAACGACGACTACGTCGGCGCGGGTCTCCCCTACTACCTGGCGAAATGCGGCATCCGCGCGCTCGGCCGGGCGCTGGGCGTCGAGCTGAAGAAGAACGACTGCGTCGGGCTCGCCGTCACGCCGGGCTTCCTGCGGTCGGAGTCGATGCTCGACGTCTTCGAGGTCACCGAGGACAACTGGCGTGACGCCGTCGGCAAGATCGCGCCGGTCGACTTCAAGATCTCCGAGACGCCGTACCTGCTCGCGCGCGGCGTCGCGGCCCTGGCGCAGGACCCGGACGTCGCGCGCTTCGCCGGTCAGACGCTGGCGTCGTGGACGCTGATGAAGGAGTACGGCTACACGGACGTCGACGGCGACCGGCCGGACTTCGGCCGCTGGCTCACCGAGGTCCGCCACGCGGGCAAGGACCCGGTGACCACCCCGCCGGACGACTTCCGCTGAAGCTCAAGCCAAGCCGGGGCGCGCGAGGCCGGTTTCGTAGGCCAGCACCACGGCCTGCACCCGGTCTCGTAGCTCCAGCTTCGCCAGGATCCGCCCGACGTGCGTCTTCACCGTCGCCTCGGAGAGGAACAGCGTCTCGGCGATCTCCAGGTTCGACATGCCCTTGGCGATCAGCACGAGCACCTCGCGCTCGCGGTCGGTGAGCACGTCCAGCTCCGCGGTGTCGCGCATCGGGGCGCCGCCGGTGCCGACGAAGCGGTCGAGCAGCCTCCGGGTCACCGACGGCGAGACGACCGCGTCGCCCGAGGCGACCGCCCGCAGCGCCGACACCAGGTGGCCGGGCTGGGTGTCCTTGAGCAGGAACCCGCTCGCCCCGCCCTGCAGCGCCGAGTAGACGTACTCGTCGAGGTCGAACGTCGTCATCACGAGCACGCGCGCGGTGCCGGCGGCGACGATCCGCTTGGTCGCTTCGACGCCGTCGAGCACCGGCATCCGGACGTCCATCAGCACGACGTCGGGGCGCAGCTCCTCGGCCATCTTGATGGCCTGCGCGCCGTCGCCCGCCTCGCCGACGACGTCGATGTCGGCCTGCGCGCCCAGCACCATCCGGAACCCGACGCGCATCAGTTCCTGGTCGTCGACGACCACGACACGGATCACTTGTCCAACCTAACCGGCAGGGCCGCGCGGACCTGCCACCCACCACCCGGAGCCGGGCCCACGTCCAGGGTCCCGCCGTACACGTGCGCGCGTTCGCGCATGCCGATCAAGCCGTTGCCGCCCGGCAGCCGCCCGCCGGCCGCGGTCAGCTGCGGGAGCCGGCCGGCGCCGTCGTCGGACACCAGCACCTCCACCAGGTCGCCGGTGCGGTGCACCCGCACGGCCGCGGTCGCGCCGCGGCCGGCGTGCTTGAGCGTGTTGGTCAGCGACTCCTGGACGATCCGGTAGATCCCCAGCGAGACGCCCGCGGGCAGGTCGCCGAGCTCGTTGGTCTCCAGCTCCACCGGCACGCCGGCGGTGCGCATCCGGTCGGCCAGCTCGACGAGGGCGTGCGCGTCGGGCTGCGGCACGCGCGGCTCGCCGTCGGCGTCGTCGCTGCGGAGCACGTCGAGCAGGCGCCGCAGCTCGCCGAGCGCGCCGCGGCCGGTCTCGGAAATCGTTTGCAGGGCCCGCCGGGCGAGCTCGGGGTTGCTCTCGATGGCGTACGACGCGCCGTCGGCCTGCACCACCATGACGCTCACCGCGTGCGCGACGACGTCGTGCAGTTCACGCGCGATCCGCCCGCGCTCCTCGGCCACCGCGATCCGGGTGGCCTGGTCCCGTTCGGTTTCGAGCAGGTGCAACCTGGCCTCCACTTCCACGTCGTAGGCGCGCCGGGCGCCGACGAACTCGCCGAGCGTCCAGCACAGGGCGATGCCGAACGCGAGGAACAGCACCGAGATGACGAGCTCGTCGCTCGGGCCCAGCGCCAGCTGCACGGCGGACGAGACGATGACCGCGCCGACGAACACGAGCCCCTGCCGCCGCCCGGCGTAGACGACGACCGAGTAGATGCTCATCGCCAGCCCGGCGACGCTGCCGATGCCGAGCATCAGCGTCGCGTGCACGATGCTGACGACCAGCACGACGTAGGCCGACCACAGCGGCGACTTCCGCCGGAACACCAGCGGCGCGACCATGGCGATGTTGATCGGCACGGCGACGTACCAGGGCGGCAGCTCCGGCAGTTCGGCGAAGCCGTCGGCGACGAAGAACAGCATGTCGACCAAGCCGAGCAGGACGGCGAGCACCGTGTCGCCCGCCATGGGGTGGGCACGCATCCAGAGACTCAGCCGTCGCACCAGACAACCCTAGGTCGCGGCGCGGAGAACGCGCGTCGGTCGTCGGTACCACCTTCGGTGCGACCTGCGGATGAGGGCCCGTCAGGGTCCCGGCGCCGGCGCCACTTCGCCGGGGCGCACCCGCGCGGCCCGCTGGAGCCACCCGACGTGCGCCTGGAACGCTTCGCGCCCGGCGCGGGTCAGCCGGAACCAGGTCCGCGGCCGGCGGCCGACCACCCCTTTCCGGACCTCGACGTAGCCGGCCGCCCCCGAGGTCGGCGACGGTGACCGGGGGCGTCCGCACCGGACCGACCGGCGACCATGGGACGATTCACGGGGTTGTCCGTACGACGGGAGGGCTGGGGGCCGTGACGTCACCGGAGCAGGGCCGGCTCGCGGGTCCGCTGTCGATGTCGGTGGCCAACCTGTGTCACCGCCTGCAGTCGCAGGTCTCCGCGCGCACCGCGGCCGGGTTCGCCGAGGTGCTGCGCCGGCTCGGCGCGCCGCTGCAGGTGGCCGTCGCCGGGCGGATCAAGTCGGGCAAGTCCACGCTGGTCAACGCGCTGATCGGGCGCCGGGTCGCGCCCACCGACATCGGGGAGTGCACGCGGCTGGTGACCCGGTTCCAGTACGGCACGGTCGACCGCGTCGAGATCGTCTTCACCGACGGCCGCAAGCAGGTGCTCCCCTTCGCCTCCGACGGGATGATCCCGGCGGAGCTGGGCGTCGACATCACCACGGTGTCGCACATCGAGGCGTACCTGACCAACGCCGTCCTCCAGGGCATGACGGTGATCGACACCCCCGGCCTCGGCTCGCTCGACGCCGCTTCGGTGTCTCGCACCGAGCTGCTCCTGGGCGCCGCGAAGCACCGCAAGGAAGAGGACGACGAAGGCTCCGACGAGCTGGACGACACCTCGCGCAACGCCGTCGCGGGCGCCGAGGCCGTGCTCTACGTCGTCACCCAGGGCGTCCGCGCCGACGACCAGCAGGCCCTCGCCGCCTTCACCGCGGCCACCGCGAGCCGCGAGGCCGGCCCGGTCAACGCCATCGCCGTGCTGAACAAGGCCGACACCATCGCGCCGGAGTCGGTCGAAGGCTCCGGCGGCGACGTCTGGAAGGCCGCGACGATCCTGTCGGAGAAGCAGGCGTCGACGTTGAAACCGCGCGTCGCCGACGTGCTGCCGGTGATCGGGCTGATCGCCGAGTCGGCCGAGTCCGGCGGGTTCACCTCCGCCGACGCCGAGGCGCTGCGGCAGCTCGCCGACCTCGACGACGACGTCCTGCAGACCATGCTGATCTCGGCCGATATCTTCACCAGCTGGGAGTGCGACGTCCCGTCGGGCACCCGGTTGCGGCTGCTGGAGAAGCTCGACCTGTTCGGCATCTCCCACGCCGTCGAGGCCATCCGCAAGGAACCGGACCTCACAGCGGGCGCGCTGCGGCGCTCGCTGCTCGACGCGTCCGGGCTGGAATCGGTGCGGCAGCGGCTGTCGATCGTGTTCGCCGCCCGCGCCGACGGCATCAAGGCGGCCGCCGCACTGGCGTCGGTCACCGCGCTCGCCCACGCCTCGGGCGACCCGGGCGAACGCCAGCGCGTCCACGACGCCATCGAGGTGCTGCTCGCCAAGCCCGAGGCCCACCAGCTGCGGCTGCTCGAAGCGTTGACGCTGGTCGCGTCCGGTGCGGTCGACATGCCGGAGGACCTGTCGGAGGAGGTGCTGCGGGTCGGCAGCAACGCCGACATCGGTGCCCAGCTGGGCAAACCCGGCGCGCCCCGGCCGGAGCTGGCCGCGCACGCGCTCGAACGCGCGGGCTGGTGGCGGTCCTTCGCGTCCTTCGGTGCGACGCCCGCGCAGAGCCGCGTCGCGCACGTCGTGCACCGGGCGTACTTCTTGATCTGGCAACAGGTGCGCGAAGCCTGACGCTTGTTTCTGCTTGCCGACTCTCGCTGGTAGGCGCGCTTTTCCGCGTACTGTTGACTCGTGCGCCTAGAAAACACGACATCCTGGCGAGCCGGCTGGAGCAGCGAGAACGAGATCGACGTCGCGCTGTACATCCGTGACGCCCTGGCCCTGTCCGTTTCCGAAGGACAGGTGCTCCCGCCCGTGGAGCCGCAGGTCCCGGTGCACGTCCCGGCCGGGGTCGACCGCGCGGCCGTCCAGGCGCAGTGGGCCGACTGGTGGACCGACCTCCTGGCCTTCCTCCGCAACCGCGAAGACCCCGACCCGCGCAGCCCGCGCTCCCGCTACGGCAGGCCGGCGCTCGCGCAGGGTTCGGCGATGCGGCAGGCACTCGACGTCTTCGGCCCGGCCGCGGCCCGTCACTTCGCCAACGCGCGCGGGCCCGCCCTGCGCGGCGCGGGCGAATCCCCGGGCGGCACGCCGTGGGCGCCCGGCTTCTACCGGCGCCAGATCGTGGCGGGCGAGCGGCTCGGCCAGCTGGTGCGCGAGGCGGAGGTAAGGCTGGGGCGGCGCGCGTACCCGTTCCGGTTGAACGTCATCGAGATCTCCGTGGCCGGGTCGATCTGGCTGCGCACGGCCGACGACCAGCTGCTCGTCTCGTCCCGGCTCGCCGAGGACGGCCCCGGCCTCGAAGCCGTGCTTCGCGGGGTGATCGACGAGCTGGTCTGAGCCTCGGCTTTCGTAAACCGAGCACGCGGTCTAATAATGGACGGCATGGAGACGACCGTCGACGAGCCGTCGTGGCTGCGCACCGCGTCCTGGATCGGCTGCCCGCTGGCCGGTGGCGCGCTCGGCGTGGGCGTCTGGGCCATCGCCGCCTGGGTCAGCGGCCTCGACGCGTTCCCGTTCCAGGGTGTGTTCAAGGTGCTCACGAAGCTGCCGCAACCGTGGGCGACGCTCGCCGCGGTGGCCGGCGGTCTCGTGCTGGGCCTGGTGTTCGCCGTGGTCTGGGCGGTCGAGCGCCTGGTCGTCACGGTGTCGCCGACCCGGGTCACGCTGGTCCGCGGCGACAAGACCCGGCGCATCGAGGCCGACCTCGAAGCCGTCTACCTCGACGGCAAGGAGCTCGTCCTGCGCACCACCGACGGCCGCGAGATCGCCCGCGAGAAGACCGACCTGCGCAACGACGAGCTGGCGCCCGCGTTCGCCGAGCACGGCTACCCCTGGCGCGACGAGCCGCCGGTCGAGCGATGAGGACGGTCGACCCGGCCAAGCACGCGGCCAAGCGCGCCTCGATCGTCGACGCCGCCGCCGGCTGCTTCGCCGGGAAGGGCTTCGAGCGGACGACGACGGCGGACATCTGCCGGGCGGCGGGCATCAGCTCCGGCAGCCTCTTCCACTACTTCCCCAACAAGCGCGCGGTGTTCACGGCGATCTTCACCGACGACGCCGTCGAGACGGCCGCGCGCCTCGAAACCGCGGCGAAGGCCGACGACCCGTGGGCCGCGCTGCTCGACGTCGTCACCGACCTGGCCGGCCAGGTCGCGCACCCGGCCGTCGTCCGGCTGGTCCTGGAGGCCGCGGCGCAGGCCGCCCGCGACGACGAGTTCGCCGAGCTGGTCCGGCGCAACGACGGTGCCCTCCGCGACGGCCTGGCCGCGCTGGTCGAGCGGGCGGCCGCCGCCGGCCTGATCGACCCCGGCGTCGCCCCGCGCGCGGCCGCCGGCTGGGTCGCCGGGCTGATCGACGCGATGATCTCGCGGGCCGCCCTCGACCCGGACCTCGATCTCCCGGCGGAACAAGCGATCCTCCGGACGATCCTGGTCCGGTTCCTTCGTCCCGTTTCGGCCCCGGATGGCGGCTGAGTCCGCCAAACTGGTGGAATCTGGCGCAACCGGGACGGGGTGGTGCTCATGGCGTGGTTTCGCAAGGACGGATCCGTCGATCCGGACGACACCCCCACCGGCCAGATCGCGGCGGTGAGCATCGCCGAGATCATCAAGCAGGCCGACGCCGAGAAGGGAACCGGCGACGGAGCCCCAGCGTCGGAAACCGATGTGCACCCCTTGCAACAGGTGACCGATCTCGAGCGCGCCCTCGCGGATCGCCAGGCACTGATCCAGATGTGCCTCTACGCGCTGGACCGGGCCCGCAGCGGCGGCGTCGTCGAACGCCTCGAAGCGGGCCTCGCCGCCATCGGCGTCCAGGCCCTCCGGCCCGACGGCGAGCGGTTCGACCCGGCCCGCCACGAGGCCGGCGGCGCGGTCCCGACCGAAGACCCGGCGCTCGACGGCGTCGTCGCCGAAACCGAGGTCACCGGGTTCGCCGACCACGACCGCCTGCTGCGCGCCCCGATCGTCATCGTCTACGCGAAGAAGACCCCGTGAGCGCACCCACCGCGCCGAGCCTGCCCTCGCAGGTCGCGGCGGCGCGAGACCAGCTGCTGACCGTCGTCCGCGACGCCGACCCGGCTGCCGCCAAGTGGGTCGACCAGGTCCGCGCGGCCCGGCCGAAGAAGCCGGCCGTCGTGGTCGTCGGGGAGACGAACCGCGGCAAGAGCTCCCTGGTCAACGCGCTGCTCGCGACGCCGGGACTGTCCCCTGTGGACGCCGACGTCGCCACCGCGACCTACCTGGTGTTCGACCACGCCGACGCGTGGGGCGCGCAGGCCTGCTACCCCGGCCAGCTCGCGTCCGTGCCGATCGACCTCGGCCAGCTGATCAACTGGGTCTCCGCCGCGCACGAGCTGCCGGCCGGCCAGATCCCGCCGCGGTACGTCGAGGTCACCGGGCCGGTGCCGCTGCTCGAACGCCTTTCGCTGGTCGACACCCCCGGCGTCGGCGGGCTCGACTCGATGCACGGCGAGCTGGCCAAGGAAGCCGCCGCGGGCGCGACCGCGCTGCTGTTCGTCGTCGACGCGTCGGCGCCGTTCACCTCGACCGAGCTGCAGTTCCTGCGCGACGTCGGCGAGCGCGTCGAGACCGTGGTGTTCGCGCTGACCAAGGTGGACATGTTCCGCGGCTGGCGCGAGGTCATGGCGGCCGACCAGCAGCTGCTGCGCGAGCACGCCCCCCGCTTCGCCGACTCGGTGTTCCACCCGGTGTCGGCGCGGATGTTCGAGACGGCGGCGAAGGCGCCCAACGAGCAGATGGCCGCGATGCTGCGGGAGAAGTCCGGCGTCGCCGCGGTGCAGATGGCGCTGCAGGAGCTGCTCGTCGGCCGCTCGGCCATGCTCGGCGAGGCGAACACGCTGCGCGCGCTCTCCAGTGCGCTGGGTGAGCTGAAGGCGAAGCTGCAGGCCGAAAGCCGGGCGTTGTCCGCGGGCGAGGCCGAGGCCGAGCTGCTGCGCGAACGCCGTGACCAGCTGCAGGCCGAACGCCGGACGTCGACCCGTGGCTGGCAGCTGAAGCTGCGTGGCGAGGTGCAGCGCACGCGCGTCGAGGTCCTGCACGAAAGCAGCAGGCAGATGCGGGACGCGCAGACCCACTTCCGCCAGCTGATCGACGCGGCGAAGCGCGACGCACTCGCCGCGTTGCCGCAGCAGGCGGACATCGCGCTGCAGACGACGTCGCAGCGGATCTCGATGCTGCTCTCCCAGCGCCTGAACCAGGTTACCAACGTCTCGCTGTCGGAGCTGTTCTCCGCCGAGGAGCTCGACGTCATCCGCGCGCAGTTCGCCCGGGCCGGCGGCCCGCCGGTGGTGCTGCGCCCGCCGGACAAGAAGCCGCCGACGGCCGAGGACAAGCTGCTCGTGTTCATGGGCATCTCCGGGGGCGTCGGCGCCGGCAAGGTGGCCGCGCTGCCGCTGGCCGGCGTCGCGATCCTCAACCCCGTCGTGCTGCCCGCGACGATCATCATCGGCCTCGGCGCCGGCTGGTGGATGGCCCGCACGCGCAAGCACGCGGCCGACAAGCAGCACATGAAGCAGTGGCTGGTCGAAGCCATCGCGGACGCGCGTTCGACGCTCGACCAGCTCGTCGCCGAGCAGCTCATCGAGGCCGAGCAGCAGCTGTCGATGGCACTGGACGAAGCGCTGGGCCGGCGCATCGACGCGATCGAGGGCGAGCTGAAGGAAGTCGACAAGACGATCAAGATGGGCGCCCAGGAACGTGCCAAGAAGATCGCGGTCGTCTCGAAGCGGCTCAAAGAGGTCAGCGACGGCCGTGAGCGGGCCGAAAGCTTCCTGACGCGGATCCGGGCACTGCGGGACAAGACGGCCTGATCGCCCGTCCGGTTGTGGAGCGGAACCGAACGGGCCTACGGTGAGTCATACCCTCCGACAGCAGGTCAGAGACGGCGTTACCCGGTTCAAAGGGGGCAGTTCCCATGTGGGTCGACGAGAGCGGCGGCAGCGACACCGGTGCCAGCGGCAGCGAGGCGATGACCGTCCACGTCGACGGCCAGGAGTACCAGGCCGAGGTCAACTACGACGTGAACGAGGACGGCGTCAACGACACCGCGATCGTCGAACACGACGACGGCACCTCCCAGGCCTTCATCGACACGAACCACGATGGTGAGGCCGACCAGTACGCCGTGCTGGACGAGACCGGGCACGTCGTCGAGCAGGCCGTCTACGACGAGGCCAGCGGTGAATGGGTCGAGGCCTCCGGGGGCGGCCACGACGACTCCGGCACGAGCGGCCACGACGACACCTCCGGCGGCCACATCCACGCGGACATGCCGGACGGCGAGGTCGACGCGGGCGCCGCGACGATCGACACCGACCACGACGGGCACAACGACACCGCCATCGTCGAGACGAAGAGCGGCGGCACGATCGCCTTCACCGACAAGGACGGCGACGGCGAAGCGGACATCGCGGTGCAGACCGACGCGGACGGGACGACCACGACGTTCGAGCACAGCGGGCCCGGCCAGTGGACCGAGGTCTCGAGTGGACTGCTGGACTCCGGCAGCGGCGAGCAGCTCGGCGACCCGGCCGACGACGCGGCGTGGGGCGCGGCCGGCACGCAGACCCTCGAAGGCGTCGCGCGGATCGACTCCGGCACCGGGCAGTGGATCTCCCCCAACTGAAAGTTAGCCAGGTCACAGTTTGAAAGCCCGAGGCTTCGGCCTCGGGCTTTCTTCATGTCTTCAACAAAAGAAAATCCGCCATCTGAATCGATTCCCTTATCGGTCTTGTGAGAGAACGTACACGTCAGCTCTCGGTTACCTGCTGGTCATGCGGTTACTCTCGAAGAATCCCAAAACCCCGCACACCGGTCGTCAGCCGGTGTGCGAAGCCATTCGGCCGCAGGCAATGAAGCCCGCACCGGAACAGCGTCGTTCCCGGTGCGGGCTCATTTGTCGTCGGAAGTCAGGAGTAGAGATGACCGCAGTCGCCATCCCCGGACTGGACACCGCGCCGACGACGCACACCGGCGTGCTGTCCTTCGTCCGGGAGGTCGCCGAACTGACCACCCCGGACCGCGTGGTGTGGGTCGACGGGTCAGACGAAGAAGCCGCCCGGATCAACCAGGAGCTGGTCGAGGCCGGGACGTTCGTGCAGCTCAAGTCGAAGCCCAACTCCTTCTGGGCCACTTCCGACCCCAACGACGTCGCCCGCGTCGAAGACCGGACCTTCATCTGTTCGGAGCGTCCCGAGGACGCCGGTCCCACCAACAACTGGATGGACCCGGGCGAGATGAAGGCGACCATGACCGAGCTCTTCCGGGGCTCGATGCGCGGTCGCACGATGTACGTCATCCCCTTCTGCATGGGTCCCCTCGCCGACGAGAATCCCAAGCTGGGTATCGAAATCACCGATTTCGCCTACGTTGTCGCTTCGATGCGCGTGATGACCCGCGCGGGCAAGGCGGCCCTCGACAAGTTCGTCGCGCCGGATGGCAGCGAGCGTGAATTCGTGCCGGCGCTGCACTCCGTCGGACACCCGCTCGAGCCGGGCGAGAAGGACGTTTCCTGGCCCTGCAACACGACGAAGTACATTTCGCACTTCCCCGAAGAGCGCGCGATCTGGAGCTACGGATCGGGTTACGGCGGCAACTCGCTGCTGGGCAAGAAGTGCTACTCGCTGCGCATCGCCTCGGTGATGGCCCGCGACGAGGGCTGGCTCGCCGAGCACATGCTGATCCTCAAGCTGATCTCGCCCGAGGACAAGGTCCACTACGTCGCGGCCGCGTTCCCGAGCGCCTGCGGCAAGACCAACCTCGCGATGCTGCAGCCGACCATCCCGGGCTGGCGCGCCGAGACCCTCGGTGACGACATCGCGTGGATGCGCTTCGGCGAGGACGGCCGCCTGTACGCGGTCAACCCCGAGTTCGGCTTCTTCGGCGTCGCGCCGGGCACCGACTGGCACACCAACCCGAACGCGATGCGCACGATCGAGAAGGGCAACACGGTCTTCACGAACGTCGCCCTGACCGACGACGGCGACATCTGGTGGGAGGGCATGGAGAACAAGCCGGCCCACGCCACGTCGTGGAAGGGCCAGGACTGGACGCCCGACTCCGACGAGAAGGCCGCCCACCCGAACTCGCGCTACTGCACGCCGATGTCGCAGTGCCCGATCCTCGCCGACGAGTGGGACGACCCGAAGGGCGTGCCGATCTCGGCGATCCTCTTCGGCGGCCGTCGCAAGACCACGGTGCCGCTGGTGAACGAGGCCCGCGACTGGCAGCACGGCGTCTTCATGGGCGCCACGATGTCGTCGGAGACCACGGCGGCCGCGGCCGGCGCGGTCGGCAACGTGCGCCGCGACCCGATGGCGATGCTGCCGTTCCTCGGCTACCACGCCGGTGACTACTTCAAGCACTGGCTGAACCTGGGCAAGAACGCCGACGCGAACAAGCTGCCGAAGATCTTCTACGTCAACTGGTTCCGCCGCGGTGACGACGGCCGCTTCCTGTGGCCGGGCTTCGGCGAGAACTCGCGGATCCTCAAGTGGGTCGTCGAGCGCGTCGAGGGCAAGGGCAACGCCGTCGAGACGCCGGTCGGCTTCGTGCCGCGGGCCGAGGACCTCGACACCGAGGGCCTGACCGAGCCGATCGAGGACATCCAGGCCGCCCTGGACGTCAAGCCCGAGGAGTGGCGCGAGGAGCTGCCGCTCATCGAGGAGTGGTTCCAGAAGATCGGCGAGGTCCCGACCTCGCTGCGTGACGAGCTCGACGCGCTGGCCCAGCGCCTCGGCTGAGTCTCACTGAGCAGAAGGGGACGTCCCTCGGGACGTCCCCTTCTGTACTTTCGGGTCCATGAGACCGTTCCGCTTCGGGGTGGCGCTGTACGTTCCCGGCTCGCGAGCCGAGTGGGTGGAGAAGTGCCGCAAGGCCGAGGAACTCGGCTACGACGTCGTCGGTGTCGTCGACCACCTCGGGCGGGTCGCGCCGGTGCCCGCCCTGCTCCTCGCCGCCGAGGCGACCGAGCGGATCCGGCTGAACACCTACGTCCTCAACGCGAGCTTCCACAACCCGGTGCTGCTGGCCCGCGACCTCGCCGGGCTCGACGACTTCACCGGCGGTCGCCTCGAGATCGGGATCGGCGCCGGGTACGTCCGCGCGGAGTTCGAAGCCGCCGGGATCGACTGGGGCACGCCCGGCCGCCGGTTCACGCGGGTCGTCGACGTGGTCACCGAAATCGAGCGCGTGTTCACCGGCCGCCCGCGGCCGCCGCTGCTGCTCGGCGGCCGGGGCGACCGGATGCTGACCTTCGCCGCCGCGCACGCCGACACCATCGCCCTCACCGGTACGGCGCCCGGCGCGTCCGAGGGGCGGCTCGCCCTCGCTGATGCCACCGCGCTGGCCGAGCGCGCCGGCTTCGTCAAGCGGGTGCTCGGCGGCCGGGACGCCGAGCTGAACCTGATGGTCCACTTCGTCCGGATCACCGACGACCGGCGGGCGGCCCTGGAGACGGCACACCGGCTCGTGCCGCACCTCGGCGTCGACGAGCTCGGCGCGCTGGCCACGGTCCTCGCCGGCTCGGCGGAAGCCGTGGCCGAGCAGGTGCTGCGCACCCGCGAGACCCTCGGCGTCAGCTACTTCACGGTGCTCGAAGACGACCTGACCAGGCTGGCCCCGGTGATCGAAAAGCTCCGGTGAGTACGTTGGTCGCATGACTGGGGAATTCCGCTTCGGCGTCAACATGGTCGTGCCGGACAGCCGTGCCGCGTGGGTCGAGAAGTGCCGCAAGGTCGAGGACCTCGGCTACGACGTGCTGTCCGCGGCCGACCACCTCGGCATGGCGCCGCCGTTCCCGGCGCTCGTGCTCGCCGGCGAGGTCACCTCGCGCGTCAAGCTCAACACCTTCGTGCTCAACTCGCCCTTCTACAACCCGGTGCTGCTCGCGCGCGACGTCACGGGCACCGACCAGTTCACCGAAGGCCGGCTGGAGCTGGGGCTCGGCGCGGGGTACGTCAAGGAGGAGTTCGAAGCGGCCGGGATGCCGTTCCCGTCCGCACGCGAGCGCGTCGACCACCTCGAGCGGACGATCCTCGAACTCAAGCGGCTGTATGCCGATCCGGAGCACAAGCCGGGGCCGGTGCGTCCCGAAGGGCCGCCGCTGCTGCTCGCCGGCCGCGGCGACCGGATCCTGACCCTCGCGGCCGAACACGCCGACATCATCGGGTTCACCGGCACCGCGAAGTTCCCGGACGGCGGTGCCCCGATCCCGGCGAGCGCCGAGGACATCGAGGAGCGCGTCAAGTTCGTCCGGTCGAAGCTCGGTGGTCGCGAAGCCGAGTTCAACCTGCTCTGCCACTTCGTGCACATCACCGACGACCGCGCGGGGGCGCTCGAAGAGCTGGCGAAGCTGACGCAGGGCGTGCTGAGCGTCGAGCAGCTCGCCGAGCTGCCGACGGCGCTGATCGGCTCGCCCACCGCGGTCGCCGAGCAGCTCCACGCGCACCGCGAGCGGTACGGCCTGACCTACTACACCGTCCTGGAGCCGAACATGGAGCAGTTCGCCCCGGTGCTCGAAGCACTCCGATGATCGACGCGAAGGGCATCGGCGTCCGGGCCGGCGACCTGTGGCTGTTCGACGACCTGGACTTCTCCGTCGACCCCGGCGAGTGCGCCGCGATCGTCGGGCCCAACGGCGTCGGCAAGTCGACCCTGATGCGCTGCTTCTACGGGATGCAGAAGCCGCAGCGGGGGCGCGTGCTCGTGGCGGGCAAGGTGCCGGACGAGCGGGACGTCGAGTTCCGCCGCAAGGTGTCCGTGCTGTTCGACGACTCCGACTTCTTCGCCGAGCTGACCCCGCTGCAGCACCTCGAGCTCCTGTCCGGGTCCTTCGGCGCCGACCTCGGCGACCACGAGGAGCTGCTGCGCGACGCGGGCCTCGGCGAACGCATGCGCGTGACGTCCGGGCACTTCTCCGCGGGCCAGCGCCGCCGGTTGCTGCTGCTCGGCGTCACCGCGCGCCCGCACCGGGTGCTGCTGCTCGACGAGCCGGAGCGCGCGCTCGACACCGCGGGCAAGGAGTGGCTGGTCGAGGTGATCGCCCGGTCGACGGCGGCCGGCGCGGCGGTCGTGGTGGCCACGCACCACCCGCCGCTGCTCGAAGCCGCGGACAGCGTGCTCGAACTGTGGTGACACTAGCGCCGCGACGGATGCGGATCCCGGGTCGCAAGCGGTTCGGCGGGATCTTCAGCGGCGACACGGCTTCCTTCGTCTTCTTGTTCGGCTTCGGGTTCCTCTTCACGGCGTTCTTCCACGTCGACGCCTGGCGGCTGGCCGTCTACGGCTCGTCCCACGTGGACTTCCCGGCCGTGCTCGGGCTGCTCACGCTCTGCTGCGCGGTGGCCTGGCGCGGCCTGCTGCGACGCGGGTTCGTGTGGGTCGAGCCGGCGGAGCTGACCTGGCTCGACTTCGCGCCGGTGGACCGCGGCCGCGTCGTCACGCTGCGGCTGCTCGGCGCCTGGACCGGCGCGGTGGCGGTGACCGGCTACCTGGCCGCGCTGATGCTCGCCGTCGGCGGGGCCGGGCTCGACCAGTGGCGCGCGGGCCTCGCCGTCGTCGCCGCGACCGCGGTGGTCGCGTTCGCTTCGGCGCGGCGGACGTCGTTGCGGTTCGACGCGTTCGGCCCGCTGGTGCTCGCGGTGCTCGGGCTGGTGATCGCCGCACTCGGCCTCGGCCCGGTGACCGTCCAGTTCGTCGCGGCCGGTGTGCTGGTCGCGGCGCTGCCGCTGGCGTTCGGCGGCGAGCCGGTGCCGCGTGCGGGCCGGTCCGCGCTGCTCGCCGGGTGGGACGGCCGGGTGCTGCGCTCGGTCGCCGTCACGTTCCTCGACCCGATGATGCTGCTCCCGCCCTCCGCGCCGATCGGGCGGATCTCCGTGCGCCGCCCGACGCCGGTGCGGCTGGCCTGGGCGGGCACGCTCGGCCGGTCGCGCTACGCGGGCGCGGCGGTGCTGGTGGGCTTCGCGGTGGTCGTCGCGCACATCGCGTTGCCGACCATGCCGGGCGCGGTCCTGACCGGTCTCGGCGCGTACGTGGCGCTGACGCCGTTCGGCGCCGGGCTCGGCGAGCTGTGGCGCAACCCGGGCCGTCGCCGCTGGCTGGGGTCGTCGAACCGGGAGCTGGTGCTGGCCCACGGCGTGGTGCTCGCCGTCGCCGGCCTGGTCTGGGCGGGCGTGCTGGCCGCGGTGACCTTCGCGGCCGGGACGTCGTTCGCCGTGGGCGCGTGGCTGGCGGTGCCGCTGGCGGTGCTGTCGATCCTGCGCACGGTCACGCGGACGGGCGTCGACTACGCCAACCCGGGCTTCGTCGACACCCCCATGGGGCCGATGCCGGCCAACCTGACCCGGCAGCTCTTCCGGGGTCTCGACCTGCTCGTCATCGGGATCGTGGTGCTCTCCGCCGCCATTTGACCTACGCTCGTTGCGACGAAGGGAGCACCCGTGGGCGGCGGACACGCACCGGGCGTCGGGCGGAGGGCGACCAGCGAGTTCCCGCCCGGCTGGAGCAACGAGCACATCATCTCGGTGGTCAAGGACGTGGCGAACGACCCGAGCGAAGCCCGGTGGCAGCAGCTGAACGGCCGCTGGCGCTGCGCGGGCGAGCGGTTCAACGTCCACGTGATCGTGCTGGTCGAGGAGAACGGCCAGGTCCACACGGCGTACCCGGTGGCGGGTCCGGGGGTGATCCGCAACCCCGACGCGGCCCGCGACCCGGCGAACCCGACGGTGGCGGACCTGGCGGAGAACCGGATCAGCTTCTTCGCCGACAGCCTGCTGACGAGCCTCGCGGACCGCCTGTCCCCGGAGGCGTACACGCACTACCGGACCCTGCTGTGGGCCGGCGAGTGGGAGGAGCTGGCCGACGTGCTGGCGGCCCACGCCGTCAAGGTCGGCTTCGGGTTCTCGGCGGACGAGTTCTCCGACTTCGAGAAGCTCCTGAACAGCTACGACCTGCCGGTCGCGGCGTGCGCGTTCCTCAACGACCGCGAGCACATCCTGAACCAGCTTCGCCCGGTCTAGGAGAAGTCGTACCCGGTGAAGTCGGCGATCGGGACATAGCCGAGCCGCCGGTAGAGGGCGTTGCTGGTGACGTTGGCGGGGTCGGTGTAGAGCACCACGTCGGTCGCCCCGGCGGCCAGCGCGGCCCGGCTCACCTCGGCCGTCACGGCGCCCGCGTAACCGTGGCCCCGGAAGCGGGCCGGGGTGAAGACGGGATCGACCCGGACCATGCCGGCGATCATCGGGGTCGAGCCCGCCATGGCGACCGGGCCTTCGGTCTCCCAGAACGTGAAGTGCTTGTCGGCGAAGCGCGAGCCGGCCCAGGAACCCACGGTCTCCCCGACGGCGGCGGCGAACTCGGTGCACCAGCGGATGACGTCCTCGCGATCCGGCGGCCCGAGCGGGCGTCCCCGGCCCGCCGGGACCGGCTCCGGCGGGGCGAGCGTGCCGAGCCGGTGGAGCCGGACCCGCACCCCGGGCACCGACGTCACGCCGGTGTGCCGGTGCCACGCCTCGGCGAAAGCGCCGGCGGAGTCGCGTTCGGCGGTGACACCGCGCAGGACGTGGCCGAGGCCGGCCACGTGAGCGGCGAGGCCGCCGGCCTGCTCGGCCGAGACCGCGGTGACGATCAGGCGTTGTGAAGGAGGGCGGTAGCAGATCGCGCGGACCTCGCCGTCCTGCTCGAGCCGGCCGAAGAGGGTGCCCTTCTCCCCGTGGGTCCGCAGCTTCTCGATCCCGGTCAGCTGCGAGGTGTGCAGGGCGGGACGCGAGCGCAGGAAGCCGCCGGCCCGGGCCAGGAAGTCGTCGACGTCCTCGGTGAGGTGCCAGTGCATGACCAGGGCGCTAGCTGGCCTGCGACAGCGGCGGCGACCCCGCGGAGACGACAGCCGCCCGCAGCTCCTCCAGCGGCAGCCCCACGGCGTCCGCGATGGCCGCGACCGTGAAGAAAGCCGGCGTGGGGATTCGCCCGGTCTCGATCTTCCGCAGCGTCTCGACCGAGATCCCGGCCTCGCCGGCGACGTCGACCATGCTCCGGCCGGCCCGGGCCGCCCGCAGCGCCTGGCCGAGGCGTTCGCCCCGTTCGCGCTCTTCGTCCGTCAGCGGTACCCGCACCATGAGAGGGATTCTAGTACGACCCGAGTTGTCCACCGCCTGTGGATAACTCTGTGCACAGGTGTGGAAAAGGCCCCGCCGGACCGAAGTCCGACGGGGCCCCACTAGCCCTTGTGGTGTCAGGCGCCCGGAGGCACCGGAAGTGCCACACCCGGCAGGTTCTGGTCGTTCGGCACGACGCCGTCGACCAGGTAGGCCTCCACGACCTTGTCCACACCCGCGTTGCCGCCGGCGTAGATCCCGTGGTCACCCTCGCCGGTGATCGTCAGCATCCGCGAGTTCGCGAACGCCTTGTGCGCGCGCCGCGCGCCCTCGATCGGGGTCGCCGGGTCGTGCTCCGACTCGACGATCAGCACCGGCGGGACACCCTTGCCGTCCAGCACGGGCAGCGGCGCCGGGGTCTTCTTCCAGAACAGGCACGGCTGGATGAACCAGCCCGCGCCCAGCAGCGGCTGCTGCTTGTCGATCAGCTTCTGCGAGTCCTTGATCGCGCTGTTCGTCGTGCCGGTCCACGGACCCTCGTTGCAGGGGATGGTCCAGAACGACGCGTCGTACGAGTCACCGTCGGTCGGCACCATCAGCGGCTGCGCGCCGGAGGTGTCGGTGCTCTTGTCGGCGGCCTTGACCTTCTGCGCGGCCGACGTCTTGGCCTGCGCCGACGCGGTGCCCTGGGTCAGCGTGCGGACGCTGACCAGGTAGTCCGCCAGGCCCGGGAAGGAGCGCTTCGAGTAGATCGACGACGCGATGAAGGCGTCCAGGCCGTTGGCCGACACGGACGAGCCGTCGGGCAGGGTGACCGCGCCCTGGGTCAGGGCGTAGCGGACCTGCTCGTAGGTCTGGCGAGCGGCTTCACCGCTGGTGCCGAAGTGGTAGAGCTTGTCGTACTTCGCCATCCAAGGGAGGAAGTCCTGCCGCCAGCGGCGCTCGAAGCCGAGCGGCTGCCAGTCGAACGACTTCTGCCAGGTCGTCGTGAACTCCGTCGAGGAGTCGAGCACGAACCGGCCGGTGCGCGTGGGGTAGGCCTGGGCGTAGTGCGCGCCCATCCAGGTGCCCGCCGAGTAGCCGACCCAGTTGATCTTGTCGCGGCCGAGCAGCACGCGCAGCAGGTCGATGTCCTTGACCGTCTGGTCGGTGTTGATCAGCGGGCCCAGCTCGCCGGACTTCTGCTGGCAGGACAGCGCCGCGTACTTCGTCGCCTGGACGATCAGGTTCAGGTTCTGGCGGTCGCGGTCACGCGGGTCCAGGTCCGAGCCGGTGCCGATGGCCCCGCCGCACGTGATGTTCGTGCTCTTGCCGGTGCCGCGCGGGTCGAACCCGACGATCTCCTGGTGCTCCCGCAGCTTCGGCTGGTTGCGCAGCCGGGCCGGGAAGTTGCGGCCGGGCGCACCCGGGCCGCCGGGGTTGGTGACGACGCTGGCGGTCGCGTCCTTGGTCGCCTTCAGCCGGCTGACCGCGATGGTCAGGTCGATCTGGGCGTTCGCCTGGTACCAGTTGCGCGGCGTCTTGTAGGTCGCGCACTCCATGTCCTCGGCGCCCGCGGGCGGGGCCGTCGGCAGCTCGGAGGGGACCGCGCACTTGTGCCAGTCGAGCTTCTGGCTGGCGTACTGCGCCGGGATGTTCGTGGAGTTCAGCGGCTGCTTGGCGGCCGCGACCTCCTGGCCCGCGAAGGCGGGCGTGAACCCGGCCAGCAGCGTGCCGGCGATCGCCGGGATCACCACCGCGTAGCGGAGTCGTGACATGAAGTTGCCCCTTATCGGGTTTCGCGTGCGGAGTCCGGCTATTGATATAGGCCGGGTGGGGCCGGGGCAACCGACGTTGGTCGGCAACGAGGTCCGCGGCGATCAAATCGATATCGGACAGACGTGACGGGCCGTCACCGAAGTTCTAAGGTCAGGCGGTCGGTTACGGGAGTGTTAGGTGAGGTCGATGTCGACTGAAAAGCACGACGGAAAGGTGCGCGGGCTGCGGTTCAGTCCGTGGAACCTGCTCCTGATCGTCCCGCTGCTGGTCCTGGTCACGCCACTGTTCAACATGGACGGTCCGCGGCTGTTCGGGATGCCGTTCTTCTACTGGTTCCAGTTCCTCTTCGTCGCGGTCGGGGTGCTCAGCACCTGGATCGTCTACATGATGACGCGGGAGAAGAAGACCGGTGGCGCGCCGGACAAGCTGAGCGTTGACGACCTGGACGAGGGGGACGCTCGATGAGCAACCTGCAGTGGCCCGAGCTGATCATCTTCACGATCTTGTTCGCGCTGGTCACCGTCCTCGGGTTCATGGCCTCGCGCTGGCAGCGCGGGAGCACGCTCGACCACCTGGACGAATGGGGCCTCGGCGGCCGCAAGTTCGGCTCGTGGATCACGTGGTTCCTGCTCGGCGGCGACCTCTACACGGCGTACACGTTCGTCGCGGTGCCCGCGCTGGTGTTCAGCGCCGGCGCGCTCGGCCTGTACGCGCTGCCGTACACGATCGTCGTCTACCCGATCGTGCTGCTCCCGGCGCTGCGGATGTGGTCGGTGTCGCGGGTCCGCGGCTACGTCACCCCGGCCGACTTCGTGCGCGGGCGCTTCGGCTCCCCGATCCTCGCGCTGCTGGTGGCGATCACCGGCATCGTCGCGACCATGCCGTACATCGCGCTGCAGCTGGTCGGCCTCGAAGCCGTCCTGCGGACGATGGGCATCAACGGCTCCGGCATCGTCGGGCACCTGCCGCTGCTGGTCGCCTTCGTGATCCTGGCGTTCTACACGTACCAGTCCGGCCTGCGGGCGCCGGCGCTGATCGCGTTCGTCAAGGACATCCTGATCTACATCGTCATCCTCGTGGCGATCATCTACCTGCCCTCGAAGCTGGGCGGCTGGTCGCACATCTTCGACACGGCGGCGAAGAAGCTCGGCACGCCGAGCCCGGCCACCGGCAAGCCGGCCGGGTCGATCCTGCTGACCGCCAACAACCAGCTGCAGTACGCGACGCTGGCGCTGGGTTCGGCACTGGCGCTGTTCCTCTACCCGCACTCGCTGACCAGCGTGCTGGCCTCGCGCGGCCGGAGCGTCATCAAGCGGAACATGGTCGCGCTGCCGGCGTACTCGCTGGTGCTGGGCCTGCTGGCGCTGCTCGGGTACGTGGCGATCACGGCGGGCATCAAGCCGCTGACGAACGCGGCCACCGGCAAGGCGGACGGCAACACGATCGTCCCGGTGCTGTTCGACAGCCAGTTCTCGTCGTGGTTCGCCGGCATCGCGTTCGCCGCGATCGGCATCGGCGCGCTGGTGCCCGCCGCGATCATGTCGATCGCCGCGGCCAACCTGTGGACCCGCAACATCTACAAGGAGTACATCCGCAAGAACGCGACACCGCAGGAAGAAGCGAAGCAGGCGAAGCTGGCTTCGCTGGTCGTGAAGCTCGGCGCGGTGGCCGTGATCATCCTGATCGACCCGCAGTTCTCGATCGACCTCCAGCTCATCGGCGGCGTGCTGATCCTCCAGACGCTGCCGGCCGTGGCACTCGCGCTGTACACGCGCTGGTTCCACCGCTGGGGCCTGATCGCGGGCTGGGTCGTCGGCATCGGCTGGGGCCTGATCATGCTGTACGGCATCCCCAACCCCGCCAACGGCAAGCAGCACTTCGGCGGTTCGGCGCTGGCCATGGGCAACATGTCGATCTTCGGCTGGCACCCGTTCGCGGGCTCCCAGGTCCAGATCTACGTCGGCTTCGTCGCCCTGATCGCCAACCTGGTGGTCGCGGCGATCGTCACGGTGATCGCGCGCCAGATGAAGGTGTTCAACGGCACCGACGACACCAACGCCGAGGACTACCACGCCGACGAGAACGACAAGGACCTGCGCCCCATCGGTGTCCACTAAGGACGGAGACGGGCGATCATCGTCCGTGAGACGAGGTAGAGCACCAGCCCGTTGAGCAGGTGCCAGAGGAAGTGCGTGCCGGCCGGGACGTAGTCGCACACGTCCCGGTCGAGCGTGCGCAGGCTCAACGAGAGCGCGATGACCGCGCCCGCGACGGCGAAGTGCGTCCAGTAGGCGTCGCGCTCGAAGGCCAGCAGCGCGGCGAAGATCCCGAGCCCGATCAACGCGGACAGGTACAGCCCACCGCCCAGCAACGCGGTCACGACGGTGAGCGCGAGAAACGCGGGCGCAGCGAGCCAGGCCCAGCGCCAGCCGTAGAAGACGCGCGCGAACAACACGGCGTACACCAGCACGAACGCGAGGATGCTGACCGAGTCCGCGACCCCGGCCCAGCGCGTCGCGAGCAGGTGGAAAACGGTGCTGCCGGCGAAAACCAGCCCGATGAGCACGGCCAGCAACCGCCCGACGCGGTCCCCCGCGGCCAGCCGCCACACCAGCACGGCGGCGACGAGAAAAGCAAGGTTGCTGAGACTGTTGAGCGGCTCACCCCAGAGCCCGGGCCCGACGCGTTCGCAGTACCAGTCGACGTAGTCCGTCACGGGACCAGCCAACCAGGGATCAGCCGCACGCGGCCAGGCGTCGCTCGAGGAAAGCTCGCTGCGGCCCGGAACACGGCAGGTCGAGCGCTCGCCGGTAGTGCCGCGCGGCCTCATCGGAGTCACCGGCCCGCAGGTACAACGTCCCCAGCGCGGCGGACCACGGCAGGTGCCCGGCGAGATCGGTCCTCAGCGCTTCCACCTCGGCGATGCCGGCCCGGGGCCCGTCGACCTCGGCGAGTGCGATCGCCCGGTTGAGCCGCACGACCACGGACGGCCGTACGAGCAGCAGATCGTCGTAGAGCGCCAGGATCCGCCGCCGATCCGGCACCGGCGCGGTGTGGCACAACGCGATGGCCGCTTCGACGTGGAACGCCGACAGTGCGGGCCCCGCGCAGGACCGCTCGAAGACCTGCGCCCCTTCCCACACGAGTGCGGCGTCCCACCGGCTCCGGTCCTGTTCGCCGATCGGCAGCAGCTCGTCGCGCGCCGGCAGCCGGCTGGCCTGCAGCAGCTGCAGCGCGAGCAACGCGCCGACGCGCGGCAGGTCGGTCCGCGCGTCGGTGGTCAGCAGCCGGGTCAGCCGGATCGCCTCGGCGCACAGCTCACGGCGCACCACCAGCTCGCCGGTCGTGGCCTGGTAGCCCTCGTTGAACAGCAGGTAGAGCACGTCGAGCACACCGTCCAAGCGTGCCTCCAGCGGCTCCGGCACTTCGACCGCTTCGCCGGACTCACGGAACCACTTCTTCGCGCGCACGAGTCGTTGCGCGACCGCGGATTCCTTCGCCAGCAACGCCGGAGCGATCTCTCGAACGCCGAGTCCGCCTACGATCTTCAGCGTCAACGCGACTTGGGAGGCGCGCGGCAGCGCGGGGTGGCAGCACCGGAACATCAACGCCAGTTCGCCGTCGTCGGCCTCCGGTACGTCCCCGGTCAGCAGGGGAAGCTTCGCGCGCAACGTCTTCTCGCGGCGCACGGCGTCGAGCGCCCGGTTGCGGGCGACGCGGAAGAGCCAGCCGCGGGGGTTGGCCGGTACGCCGGAGACCGGCCAGGTGCGCAACGCGAGTTCCAGCGCGTCGGCCAGGCAGTCTTCCGCCAGGTCCAGCCGGTCCGGTCCGAGCGCCCGGGTCAGGGTGGCGAGGATCGGTCCGGTGCTGTGCCGGAACAGCCGCTCGACCACCCCGGCCGTCGTCATCGCAGGTGGGCTTCGCGGGCGTCCTGGTCGGTCAGCGCGATCTCGTGCAGCACGAACCGGCCGATCCCGTCCTCGGCGATCGGGTGCTTGAGAAACAGCTTCGCCGCTTCGTCGAGGCTCTCGGCTCGAACGACGATGTAGCCGGCGATCACCTCGCTCGACTCCGTGAACGGCCCGTTCAGGACGGTGCCCGCGTGCACCACCTTCGAGTCCGGCGCCAGCCCGGCCGCGGTCACCAGCCGCCCGGCGGCCCGCAGCTCCTCCTGCCAGGCCAGGTACCGGTCGATCCCGCTCGCGACCAGGTCCGGGTCCGGCTCGGCCGGCTCCGGCGGGAACACCATGAACGCGGCGAATGTCGGCATGTCGGCTCCTTCGTCTCCGCTGAGAATGGCCCTTAGACGAACGAGGCGCCACGGAATCGACACGGCTAGCGTGAAGGAATGAGCGACGTGAGCCGGTTTCCGGTGGTGGAACTCGAAGACCTGCCCGACGACCTCCGCGAGCGCGTCGGCGTGATCGCGGAGAAGTCCGGGTTCACCCCGAACATCTTCCGCGCGCTCGGCCACCGGCCCGCCGAGCTGCGCGCGTTCCTCGACTACCACGACGCCCTCATGGAACGCTCCGGCGGCTTGTCCAAAGCGGAACGCGAGCTGGTCGTCGTCGCGACGTCCGGGGCCAACCACTGCACCTACTGTGTCGTCGCGCACGGGGCCATCCTGCGCATCCGCGCCAAGGACCCCGAGCTGGCCGACCGCGTGTCGAGCAACCCGTGGCAGGTGGAGCTGGACGAACGCGGCCGCGCCATCGTCGACCTCGCGCTCGCTCTCGCCCAGGACTCCGCGCTGTTCGGCGAAGGCGACATCGAAGCCGCGCGCGACGCCGGCCTCACCGACGACGAGATCTGGGACGTCGGCGCGATCACGGCGTTGTTCGCGATGTCGAACCGGCTCGCGCACCTGACCGCGTTGCGCCCGAACCCGGAGTTCTACCTGCTCGGCCGCACGCCGCGCTAGAACTCCAGGCGCCAGGTCTCGTCGGTCAGCTTCGGGCCCCAGTCGTCGAAATCCGCTTCGCCGGCCAGCTCGAACCCGGCCGCGCGGTAGATCGAGCGCGCCGCGGTCAGGATCGAGACCGTCGACAGCTCCATCCCGCGGTAGCCGTGCGCCTTCGCGAAGGAAACGCACTCGGCGACCAGCCGCTTGCCGACGCCGTGGCCGCGGGCCGACGGTTCGAGCAGCAGCAGTCGCAGCTTCGCCGTGTCCGCGTCCGGCCCGCGGGTGCACGCGATGCCGCCGACGCGCTCGCCGTCGAGCTCGGCGATCCAGAACGCCTGCCCCGGGTCGTCGCGGGTCTCGACGAAGTCGGCGACGATGCGGGCGACCAGACCCTCGAACCGGTCGGTGAAGCCGTACTCCCGGCCGTAGAGCGCGCCGTGCCGTTCCACCACCCATCCGAGGTCACCCGGTCGTGGCGGACGCAGTACGAGCACCGGGTCGCGCCGGCGGTCGCCGACCAGGTCGCCGATCGTGCGCATCGCGGCCAGCAGGCGCTGCTGGTCTTCGTCGGCGAAGCGCCGCAGCAGCCCGCCGATCTGCTCGGTGGACCGGCGGTTGAGGAGGTCGTACGCGTCGCGGCCCGCCGCCGTCGGCCGCACCAGCTGGCGGCGGGCGTCCTCATCGGAGCGTTCGCGCGAGATCAGCCCGCGGGACTCGAGGCGGGCGAGCAGCCTGCTGGCGTAGCCGGCGTCGAGGTCGAGGCGCTTGCGCAGGTCGGTCACCGGCAGCGGGTCCTGGTGGGCGAGCTCGAAGAGCACGCGGGCTTCCGGCAGCGAGTACTCGGCGTCCGCCGGTCCTTCGTCGAGCACGCCGATGACCCCGGTGTAGAGCCGGTTGAAAGCGCGGACCGCGGCCACCCGGTCGGCCGTCTGAGCGTTGTTCATTGACCACCTCAACAAACTCGTTGACGAAGTCAAAGAATACTGCCGGAGCCGGCGCGGGCAAATGGATTTCCGGACCCCGGACATGGGAAACCCCGCGATGCTGCCAGGTCGGGGGTCCGCCAGCATCACGGGGTCGTAGGGGGTATCGACGCCCCTTGGGGCGGCGTTACATCTTCAGCCCTTTGTGGCATAGGTCACTCGAATGGGCGACCGCCAAGGGGTGAAGAAGGGTCAGCGCATGTAGCCCGAGCGAGCCTGCGCGATCGCGATGAGTTCCTGACGGACCGTCGCGGTGGCGGCGGTGTCGATCGCACGGTTCAGCGACCGGCGAGTGCGAGCCTCGGCGCGACGAGCACGGAGCTTGGCGGCGATGTTGTTCATCGGTTTCTGCATCCCCTTCGGAGGGTCTTGGTGGCTTGTGCCTCTAGTATGCACCTTTTTTCACAAAGATTCCAACGAATATCCGGTGACCTGCGGCACTCACCGATGAATCATCGGCGAATGAGGCATACAGCCGGATGAATCCGGGTGTCGGCGGTCACGATGAAGCAACCCGCGTAGGGGCTTCTAAGAAGATCTAGAGATTTTCCGATATTTGGCTAGCGACCGTGAGAGTCAGTCGCGGCCGAGCAGGTAGTGGCCGAAGTGCGGCACGGTGAAGGCGATCTGGCCCCGCTCGGCGGAGTAGACGAGGCCCTTCTTCATCAGGCTGTCGCGAGCCGGCGACAACGACGACGGCTTGCGCCCGAGGAACACGGCGACGTCGGCGGTGCCGGCCGGTTCGTCGCGCCCCTGGGTCAGCTCGGCCATCGCCTGCAGGTACTCCCGCTCGGCGGGCGTCGCGCGTTCGTAGCGCGAGCCGAAGAAGCCGACCGCCAGCTCCGACTCCGCCTCGGGCGCCGCGACCTGGACGTCCTTGACCGTGATCGGGTCGGACGGCGCCGCGTCCCAGGCCGCCTTGCCGTAGGCCTGGATGAAGTACGGGTAGCCACCGGAGGCGTCGAAGAGCGCGTCGAGGGCTTCCGGCTCGATGCCGGCGTCCTCGCGTTCGATCGGCGCCATCACGGCGAAGTCGGCGTCCTCGCGCTCGAGCCGGTCGATGCGCGCGTAGCGGAAGAGCCGTTCGGAATACGACTTGGACGCCGAGAGCACGGCGGGTACGTGCGGCAGCCCGGCGCCGACGACGACCAGCGGCGCCCCGGACTGCGACAGCTCGTGGCAGGCCGCGCAGAGCGCGGAGACGTCGTCGGGCTGGAGGTCCTGAATCTCGTCGATGAACACCGCGACGCCGGTCCCGACGTCCGCGGCCAGCTCGGCGACGTCGGTGAACAGCTCGACGAGGTCGATCTCGATGTCCCCGGAGTCCGCGCGCCCCTGCGCGGCGGGTACGTCGATGCCCGGCTGCCAGCGGTCGCGCAGTTTCGCGTCGGCCTTGTTGGCCCGCAGCGCAAACGCTTTCAGCACGCCGAGCACCTCTTCGACCCGGTCCGGCGCGCGGTGCCGCACGGCGAGGTCCCGGATGGCCCGGTGCAGCGCGGCGGACAGCGGCCGCCGCAGCTCGGCGTCCGGCCGCGCCTCGATCTTCCCGGCGCCCCACTTGTGCCGCACGGCCATCGCGCGCAGCTCCCCGAGGAGCACGGTCTTGCCGACCCCGCGCAGCCCGGTCAGGACGAGACTGCGTTCGGGTCTCCCCCGCGCGACCCGTTCGAGCACCACTTCGAACGCCTTGAGCTCACGCTCGCGCCCGGCCAGCTCGGGCGGCCGTTGCCCGGCGCCCGGTGCGAAGGGGTTGCGGATGGGGTCCACTCTGCCAAGTTATCGACGTATCTAGCGCGAGCCCGATATTCCGCCATAGACGGCTAGGCGTGTCGCCGAGGTTCCGCCGGATGGCCGTACATAGAGACGAACAGGTCTGCAGCCCTGCTCGTCCCTACCCCCAGCGCGCACTACGACGTCGCGCTAGTCGGCCAGGTTCCGTTCCGCGTAGATCTTCATCGCGTCGCGGACGAATTCCGCGCCCGGGCCTTCGAACCCGTAACGCGGGTCGTCGACGTACAGCCGGCCCAAGCCCGCGAAGTACCCCGCGGACACCGACGACACCGCCGGCTTGAGCCACGCGTGCAGCCGCCGCGTGATCGCCTGGACGTCGTCGGAATCCACCGCTTGCCCGGCCGCGTGGGCCGCGCCGAACGCCGCGCTGATGTCCAGCTGCTCCTGCTGGTGGGCCTTCTTCTCTTCTGCGGACAACGAGCTCCACCACTGGTCGCCGCGGCGGTACGCGTCAGCGCCCCAGCGCTCGGTGACCTCCTTCTCGTACTGCGTGTGGTCGAAGCCGTCGAAGACTTCTTCTGCCATCAGCCGTTCACCTCCCTTCAGTTTCCGTAGCGTGGTCCGGACCGAATCGATCTGCCGTCCGATCCGCCGCCGCTCCTGTTCGAGCAGCTCCAGGTGGGTCTCGAGCGCCGCGACGCGGTCGCGTTGCCCGTCCAGGACCTCCGCGATGGCCTCGAGCCCGAGGCCGAGTTCGCGCAGCAACAGGATCCGCTGCAGCCGGACGAGCGCCTGCTCGTCGTAGTAGCGGTAGCCGTTGCTGCCGACGCGGCTGGGTTCGAGCAGACCGACCGCGCCGTAGTGGCGCAGCGTCCGGCTCGTGGTCCCGGCCGAGCGGGCGATGTCCTGGATCGACCACTCCATGCCTTCGACGATAGAAGTTGACGCTGCGTCAAGGTCAAGCGCTAAAGCTTTCTAGTGCTCTCTAGCAACTCGGTGATATTCGCGCAGAAACCCCGATGAGGATTCGACGACGGGACGAGCGGGCACCCAAGCGGTAGGTTCGACCAGGCAGCGGCCCGTACGAGGAAGGCAATGACCGTGATACTCCGTCGAGTGGCTCGTCCCCTGCTCGCCACGATCTTCGTGACGGGCGGAATCAATGCGATGAGGCAGGCCGAAGGGCACGCGAAGGCGGCGGAACCCTTCCTCAACAGCGCGTTCGAGAAGGTCGGCGACGTCGTGCCGGAGCAGGTTCCGCGCGATCCGGTGACGCTCGTCCGCATCGACGCCGCCGTGAAGATCGGCGCCGGCCTCGCGCTCGCGTCCGGCAAGGCGCCGCGGCTCGCGGCCGGGCTGCTGCTCGGCAGCCTGGTGCCGACGACGCTCGCCGCGCACAGCTTCTGGACCATCAAGGACCCGGGCGAGCGGCAGAAGCAGAAGATCCAGTTCTTCAAGAACGCGAGCGTGGCCGGCGGCCTGCTGCTCGCGGTCGGCGACACGCACGGGAAGCCGTCGGCGGCCTGGCGCGCGCGTCACGCCGCGAAGGACGTCGGCGCTGCCGCCGGGAAGCTGAGCCGCAAGGCCGAGAAGCGCGCGAACAAGCTCGCGAAGCGGGCCCAGAAGGCGCTCCCCAACTGATGCGCGAAAAGGGCCGCCCCTCGCGAGGGGCGGCCCTTTTGCGTGTCCGCTACTTCTCCAGGATCGCGGTGACGCCCTGGCCGCCCGCCGCGCAGATCGAGATCAGGCCGCGGCCGGATCCCTTCTCGTGCAGCAGCTTCGCCAGCGTCGCGACGATCCGGCCGCCGGTCGCGGCGAACGGGTGCCCGGCCGCCAGCGAAGAGCCGTTGACGTTGAGCTTCGCCCGGTCGATCGCCCCGAGCGGCGCGTCCAGCTCCAGCTTCTCCTTGGCGAACGCCGGGTCCTCCCACGCCTTGAGCGTGGCCAGTACCTGCGACGCGAACGCCTCGTGGATCTCGTAGAAGTCGAAGTCCTGCAGTGAAAGCCCGGCCCGCGTGAGCATCCGCGGCACGGCGTAGGCGGGCGCCATCAGCAGGCCCTCCTCGCCGTGCACGTAGTCGACGGCCGCGGTCTGCGAGAACGTCAGGTACGCCAGCACCGGCAGCTTGTGCGCCTTCGCCCACTCGTCGGTGGCGAGCAGGACGGTCGACGCGCCGTCGGTCAGCGGCGTCGAGTTGCCCGCGGTCATCGTGCCGCCGGGGCCGCCGAAGGCCGGCTTGAGCTTGGCGAGCTTCTCCGCGGTCGAGTCGGCGCGCAGGTTCTGGTCGCGCGCGAGCTTGAGGAACGGCGTCACGAGGTCGTCGAAGAACCCGCGGTCGTAGGCGGCGGCGAGGTGCTGGTGGCTGGCCGCGGCCAGCTCGTCCTGCGCCTCGCGGGTGATCTCCCAGATCTTCGCGGTGAGCGCCGCGTGCTCGCCCATCGAGAGGCCGGTGCGCGGCTCCTCGTTGCGCGGGATCGCCGGGACGATGTGCCCAGGGCGGATCTTCGCGACGAGCTTCAGCCGGTCGCCGAGCGTCTTGGCGCTGTTGAGCTGGATGAGGATCTGCCGCAGGTCCTCGTTGACGGCCAGCGGCGCGTCGCTCGTGGTGTCGACGCCGCCGGCGATGGCCGAGTCGATCTGGCCGAGCGCGATCTTGTTCGCGACGTTGACGATCGCCTGCAGGCCGGTGCCGCACGCCATCTGGACGTCGGACGCGGGTGTCGCGGGCGAGAGCTTGCTGCCGAGCACGCTCTCGCGGGCCAGGTTGAAGTCCTTCGAGTGCTTGAGCACGGCGCCGGCCGCGACCTCGCCGATCAGCTCGCCCTGCAACGAGAAGCGGCTGACCAGACCGTCGAGCGCGGCGGTGAACATGTCCTGGTTCGACGCCTTCGCGTACGGGCCGTTGGACCGCGCGAAGGGGATCCGGTTGCCCCCGATGATCGCGACCTTGCGAACGGCAGGTGCCTCTTTTGAATGTCGCGGTTTCGGCGGCATGAACGTCACCTCTCTGGTCGGCTCTCTCACACTGTAACCTACTCACAAGTAGGTTAGACTGCGACGTGACGCAGACTGCACGGGAGGCATTCGATGGCGGACAGGTACCAGCAGTTCACGAAAACCCCGTTGGGGAAGTTCGTGGTGCCGAAGCTCGGCCTGCCCAACCCCGCCACACTGCGCCGGTACAAGCCCGGACAGCCCGCTCTCGAGGGTCCCGCACTCCTGGGTGCCGCGCCCGGTGGACGGCTCGAAAAAACCCTTCGTGACCAGCTGGCCGACGCCGGCGTCGACGTCGTCACCACTTCGGGTGACCGGCACGCGGCGCTCGTCTTCGACGCCACCGGCGTCACCGAGCCCGGTCAGCTGCGCGCGGTCTACGACTTCTTCCACCCGGTGATCCGCAGCGTCGGGCCGTCCGGCCGCGTCGTCGTCCTGGGCACGCCGCCGGAGCAGGTCGAGGGGCGCGAGCGGATCGCCCAGCGCGCTCTCGAGGGCTTCGTACGCTCCGTCGGCAAGGAGCTGAAGCGCGGCGCGACGGCTCAGCTCGTGTACGTCGCCGAAGGCGCCGAAGAGGCGACGGAGTCGACACTGCGTTTCCTGCTCTCCGCGAAGTCCGCGTTCGTCGACGCCCAGGTCATCCGGATCGGCGCCGAGGGCAAGACGGCCGTCGCGCCGTCGAACTGGGAGAAGCCCCTCGACGGCAAGGTCGCGCTGGTCACCGGCGCGTCCCGCGGCATCGGCGCGGCGATCGCCGAGGTGCTGGCCCGCGACGGCGCGCACGTCGTCGCGCTCGACATCCCCGCCCAGGGCGCCGACCTGTCCAAGGTGGCGAACAAGATCGGCGGGTCGTCGCTGCAGCTCGACATCACTTCGCCGAGCGCGCCCGCGAAGCTCGCGGAGTACCTGAAGGAGCGTCACGGCGGTGTCGACGTCGTCGTGCACAACGCGGGCATCACGCGCGACAAGACGCTCGGCAACATGAGCGAGAGCGCGTGGGACTCGGTGATCGCGGTGAACCTGGCGTCCCAGCTCGCGGTGAACGACAAGCTGCTCGGCGACAAGATCCTGCGGGAGAACGGCCGCATCATCGGCGTATCGTCGATCGCGGGCATCGCCGGCAACGTCGGCCAGGCGAACTACGCGACGTCCAAGGCGGGCGTGATCGGCATGGTGAACGTCGGCGCGCCGCAGCTCGCGGCGTACGGCGGCACGATCAACGCCGTCGCGCCGGGGTTCATCGAGACGAAGATGACGGCGGCGGTCCCGCTGTTCATCCGCGAGGCCGGGCGGCGGCTGTCGAGCCTCGGCCAGGGCGGGCTGCCGGTCGACGTCGCCGAGACGATCGCCTGGTACGCGAACCCGGCGTCGGCCGCGGTGAACGGCAACGTGGTCCGCGTCTGCGGCCAGGCCCTGCTGGGGGCCTGACGTGGTGATCCGCGAACTCGACAGCACGCCGAGCCTGGCGACGCTGTACCCGAAGGCACTGCTCGGCTTTCGCAAAACGGGCTCTTCGCTGCCCGACACGGAGCTGGTCCGCACGGGCGTCGTCGTCGACCCGGCGCACCTGGCGGCGTACAACACGGTGTGCGGCTTCCGGCTGAGCGACGAGCTGCCGGCGACGTACCCGCACATGCTGGCGTTCCCGCTGCAGATGGCGCTGATGACCGAGTCGGGATTCCCGTTCCCGCTGCTCGGCATGGTCCACGTGGCGAACCGCATCACCCAGCACCGCGCCCTGCGCCTGGGCGAGCCACTGACGATCCGGGTGCGCGCGGAGAACCTGCGCCCGCACGAGAAGGGCCGTCAGTTCGACGTCGTCAGCGAAGCTTGGGCCGGCGACGACCTGGTGTGGATCGACGTGAGCACGTACCTGCGTCGCGGCGGTGGCTCTTCTTCCTCACGCCGCGACCAGCTGGCCCCACCGACCCCGGACGCGATCTGGCGCATCCCAGGAGACATCGGCCGGCGTTATGCGGAGGTCTCGGGCGACCGCAACCCGATCCACCTGCACCCGCTGACAGCGCGCCTGTTCGGCTTCCCCCGCGCAATCGCCCACGGGATGTGGACGAAGGCCCACGCCCTGGCCGCGTTCGAAGGCCGGCTGCCGTCGGCGTTCACGATCGACGTCCGTTTCAAGCAGCCGGTGCTGCTCCCGGCCAAGGCGGGCTTCACGTCGTGGGCCACGCCGGAGGGCTGGGCGTTCGAGCTGTGGAGCAAGGCAAAGCCGCACCTGGAAGGCACGATCACTTCACTCTGAGGGCTTCCAGACCTCGCCCTCGATGAGGTCGTTGAAGCCGAGCCAGACGAGGTTCATCAGCCACGACGCCAGGACGCCGTCGGAGATGTCGGGGTGGTCGAGGGCCCAGTCGGCCAGCGACTCGGCCGCCCCGACCAGCGCCGCGGACAGCCCCTCGCCGGAGAACTCGGCCTGCTCGCCGACGCCCTTGCGGGTACCCGCGGACACGACGAGCGCCGCGACCAGCTGGATCGCGCGCGCCCGCATGTCGGTGATCTCCGCGGCGAACGCGCCGCCGACGGTCAGCGCCTGGCGGTGCAGGACCGTCCACGACTCGCGGTACTCCGCGACGAAGCGGTAGAACGACCGCAGGCCGTGCCAGAGCTGCATGTCCGGCGGCAGGTCGGGCTTCACGCCGGCCTGGATGGCCTCGAGCAGGCGGGTCGCCTCGCGGCGGATGCACGCACCGAACAGGTCCTCCTTGGACCCGAGGTAGGTGTAGATCATCGGCTTCGAGACGCCCGCGACGTCGGAGATCTCGTCCATCGAGGCCGCGTGGTAGCCGTGACGGGAGAAGACCTGGACGGCCGCGTCCAGGATCTGCCGCTCGCGCACGGCGCGTGGAAGCCGCCGAGCCCGTTCGGGCGGACGCTGATCATCCTCTGACACGCTGGACCTCCCTGTTGCTGCCCGGAGACGGTACCGGGCGTTGCCCCGGGAGGGTGATTTCGGCACGCTTGCCCGCCTACCTACTGGCGGGTAGCCTACGTGTGAGTAACTTGAGAGGGAGTGACCATGGCCGACAACGCCGGGATGACCAGCGCAGATCAGGTCGCGGAGCTCCGCGGGGCGGCGCTGCTGGACGCCCTGGAGCGGCTCGACCCCGTGGGTCCCGAAGCGCACGCCCTCGACGTCAACGCCCTCGCTGACGCGGTCAACCCCCGCGACCTCGGCAAGGACGACTTCCGAAGAGTGCTGAAGGCGCTCCTGCGGCTGGCGGAGCGCGCCCCGGCGTTCGACCTGAGCAAGGTCGAACCGGCCCGCTTCGCATCCCTGGTGTCCTCGGCGTCGCGCGCGCAGCTCGAGAGCGTCGTCGCGGACCGGCCGCTCCGGGAGCGCGTGCTGGACGAGATCTTCGCCCGCATGGGCGCGCACATTCGGCCCGACCGCGCCCGCGACCTGCACGCGGTGGTCCACTGGCGGCTCTCAGGAGGCGCCGGCGAAGGCGGCTACGACCGCTACGAGACGGCGATTTCGCACGGCTCGTGCACGGTGAGCCGCGACATGCGCTCGTCGCCGAGGGTCACGATCACGATCGCACCGGCGGACTTCTTCCGGCTGATCACCCACCAGTCGACGCCGGCGGTGTTGTTCGTCACGGGAAGAATCAAGGTCAAGGGCGATTTGGCCTTCGCGGCGGGTCTGATCGGATACTTCGACCTCCCGCACCCCGTATAGTTCGTCGCCGTGCCCCGAAAAGCGAAGTGGCGCCTTTCCCGGCCCCGCAGTGTTCGTGGCGGCCATGCGGTCAACGCGTTCGCGGACAAGCTGGTCCTCGCCAACCTGACGGCCGAGCAGTTCATCCAGGTGCTGGAAACCCTGCACATGCTGGGCTCGGCCGGAGCGGGCATCGAGCTGAGCTCCCTGTCGACAGACGTCCTGGTGGACGTGGTCCGCCGCTGTTCCCGCGACCAGCTGAAGGCCATCGCAGACCACCCGGAGCTGCGTTCGGTGTTCCTGGACGAGATATTCCGCCGAATGTCCGAGCACTTCTTGCCGGAACGCGCACGCCACGTGGATTTCGTGGTTTCCTGGCGCTTTTCCGACGGCGCAGGCGAAGACGGGTACGACCGTTTCCAGACGGTGATCGAGGACGGGTTGTGCGTTTCTTCGACCGACCTGTCCCGAACCCCGGACACCACGATCACCCTGTCGGTGGACGACTTCATCAAGATGGCAACGGGCAACGCGGCGGTGGCAGCGATGTTCGTGACGGGCCGGGTGAAGGTGAAGGGCGAGTACGCCCCGGCGGTCCGGTTCTCCAGCTACTTCGACATCCCCAAGCCATCCGTGGACTAGCTGGCCCGACTCTCAGCGGCGTTCCCGGATCGCGGTCATGACCCGGTCAGCCGCGGTTTCCGCGGTCTCATGTTCCCAGATTCGAAGCGCCAGCCAGCCGGCATCGTCGAGGCGTGCGTCGGTGTCGGCGTCGCGTCGCCGATTGGTCTCGATCTTCTCTCGCCAGAAGTCGGCGTTGTTCTTCGGCCAGGTCGCGTGCTCCGGACACCCGTGCCAAAAGCACCCGTCCACGAAGACGGCCACGCGGGCGGGACCGAAGACTAGGTCCGCCTCCCGCCGCACTCTTTTGACCGGTCGCCGGTGCACTCGGTAGCGGAAGCCCGCGCCGTGGAGGATTCTGCGTAGTGCCATCTCGATCCCGGTGTTCCGGGACTTCTGCTTGCTCATCCGGATGCGTACCGCGGATGTGGTCTTCAAGCGCTCCACGCGCACATTGTGGCAAGGTTCGAGTCAGTTCTCCACGACCCGACCCTCGATGACCGTCGGCTGGTCGCGACGCGGTTGGGGCTCGGTAGGCGGGACCACTTCACTGTCCACCACCATCACCGGCCCACGCCGCTGGTTGGCGAACCGCACCGCCCGCTTCTCCATCCGCTTCAGCCACACCCGACGAGCCACCGCCCGCGACGGCGGCAGCATCAGCAGCAACCCCAGGACGTCACTGACGAACCCCGGCACCAGGATCAACACCCCGCCGAGTGCGACCAGCATCCCGTCAGTGAGTTCCTTCTCCGCCGGCTGCCCGGCCCGAGCGGCGGACATGAACGCCCGCATCGCCTTGGCGCCCTCGCGGCGGGCCAGCCAGGAACCGATGAACGCGCCGGCGAGGAGGAGGCCCAGCGTGCCGAGCACGCCGACAGCCGAACCCACCGCCCAGATCGCGGCGATCTCGGCGAAGACGTAAAGCAGGAACGCGACAGCCATACCTGCACAACGAACGACCTGTCCGATTTGCTCCCGGCTACCTACACCAGCAGCTAAGGTCACCCGTCGTGTCCGACTGGCTGCGCTACTTCTTGGTCGCGATTCTGGTGTTCTTCTCAGCGGTCGTCTTCTCTCATGGACGGTCCCTGAAGCGTGCCCGTTACCCCTGGCGTGGCTCGACCGTTGCCCGCGACAATGACGGCGAGGCCGAGGCCGTGGAAGCTGCGGTGACGCGGCGGCGGCGGATGGCGGCGTCGGTGCTCGGGTGGCTGGTCGTAGCGATCCTCGTCGTGACCACCGCATCGGCGGGGCTCCTGTGGGTACTTGGGTGGCCGCAGTTCCCAAAGGCCAGCTCCTTCGACGTGCCGCAGATGCTGGACCTGCTCAAGATCGCGCTGTCGGTGGTCGCGGGGTTCGGCGGTGTCGTCCTGCTCGCGGTCAACTACCGGAAGCAGCGGGTCGCGGAGGACGAGCATGATCTCGACGTCGACCGCGCCGAACGAGAGGTCGTACAGCGGTTCAATGAGCGGCTCTCGTCGGGGGCCGAACAACTTGCTCACGACAGCCCGGCGGTCCGCCTCGCCGGTGTGTACGCCTTGGCCGGCTTGGCGGACGACTGGGCGGACAAGAGGCAGGTCTGCATCGACGTGCTGTGCGGCTACCTCCGGTTGGCCCGCGACTCGGACAAACCTGGCGAGAGTGAGGTTCGAAAGGCTGTGCTGCGTGCCATCCGTGACCGGGTGGTGGACACCGTGGAACCCTCTTGGCGAACGCTCGACTTCGACTTTACGGGTCTCGTCCTCGACAACGCAGACTTCGCCGGATTGAGCTTCGAAGGCGCGGTCATCTTCGACAACGCCGAGTTCCGCGGCGGCTTGACGTCCTTCGCCCGGACAGCGTTCAGGGGTCTTCTGAGCTTCCAGGGGACCCGATTCGCCGCCACCAGAACCAGTTTCGCCGAAGTTGTGTTCGAACGTGCGGCTGTCAACTTCGTGGGAGCGGAGTTCGTCGGAGATGTCGTGGACTTCGCCGATGGTGAGCTGTCCGGGCGGACCGTTGGTTTCTACGGTTGCCGCTTCCGAGTTCGGCGGGTGAACTTGGAAGATTTCTCGATCTCCGCCGGTACTCTGCAATTCGAAAAGTGCGACTTTGCCGATCTTGAAATCGACCTTTCGGGCCGGAGGTACGAATGGTCCGGTGGTGGTGGGGGATGGTCGAGGGTGGTCTTCTTGCACGTGCGTATGGTGCGCTGCCGCCTGGACCTGACGTGGCGAGGTGATCGCCATCGGGTGATCACCATCCTGAGCTCGGTTCTCGACACCGTTGCGATCTCGGTCGATACCTCGGAAGACGCCGGCCCGCAGAGGCTGGCCGTGCGCGACCTTGAGCTCCGTGGCGGTACTGCGCTGCCGGCGCAGTACCGCCGAAGCTCCGTCTCTTAGCTCGGCACCTCGTCCAGGTACGCCTGCGCTTGAAGCGTGAACAGGTCCGCGTACCCGGCCTTCGCCGCCATCAGCTCCTCGTGCGTTCCGTACTCCGCCACCTTTCCGTGGTCCAGCAGCAGGATCCGCTCCGCCTGCCGCACCGTCGAGAACCGGTGCGAGATGTACAGCGTCGTCCGGCCCTCCGACAGCTCCCGCAGCCGCGAGAACAGGTCGTGCTCGGCCTGCGCGTCCAACGCCGACGTCGGCTCGTCCAGGATCAACAGCGGTGCCTCACGCTGGAACGCCCGGGCCAGCGCGATCTTCTGCCACTCGCCGCCGGACAGCGAGACTCCTTGGTCGAACCAACGCCCCAACGGGCTGTCGTAGCCGCTCGGCAGTCGCTCGATGCGCTCGTCCGCGCCCGCTCGGCGGGCCGAATCCTCGATGTGGGGGCGGTCCTCCAGCCGGGTCAAGTCGCCGAGGCCGATGTTCTCCGCCGCTGTTCCCTGGTACGTCACGTAGTCCTGGAACATCGCGCTGATCCGCGTTCGCAGCTCGACCGGGTCGTACTCGCGGACGTCGACTCCGTCCAGGAGGATCCGGCCGGCGGTCGGGTCGTAGAGGCGGCAGAGCAGCTTGAACAGCGTCGACTTGCCCGCGCCGTTGCGGCCCACCACCGCCACCGTCTCGCCCGGGCGGATCTCGAAGCTGACGTTGTCGAGCGCCGGCTCGTCCGCGCCCGGGTAGGCGAAGGTCACCGCGTCGAACTCGATGTGACCGTCCACAGTGGATGGAAAGGGCCGTGGTGACGGCGGTGCCGTGATCTCCGGCTTCGTGTCCAGGAAGCGGTACAGCGTGTCGAGGTACAGGTTGTTCTCGTACATCCCCGAAAACGCCGTGAACAGCCCGGACACCGACGCCTGCACGGACGTCGCCGCGGCCGTGTACAGCGCCAGGTCGCCCAGGGTGAGGTGCCCGCCGACCGCCTGCAGCGCGATGTACAACGCGATCGCCGAACCCGCGAACGTGCTCAGCAGCCCCCAGGACGTCGAGCTCAGGTTGCGGTTGATCGTCAGCTTCCGCTGTCGCTCGTACGACACGAGGCCGAGCCGGCGGAACCGGTCGACGAAGTACGGGCCGAGCCCGAACAGCTTTGTCTCCTTGGCGTACGTGTCCGTCGTCACCAGCGAGGACAGGTAGTCCATCCGCCGCTTGATCGGCGACATCAGGAACGTCAGCCAGAACGCGCGCGAGCCGTACTTCGACTGCGAGATGAACGCCGGGATCGGCGCCAGCAGCGCGACCAGCGCCAGCAGCGGGCTCACGGCCACCAGCAGCGCGATCATGCTGCCGAACGTGATCAACGTCCGGACGAGCCCCAGCGCGGAGTTCATCATCGACAGCGGCCGCGTCGGCGCCTCCTGGGCGGCCTGGCGCAGCATGTCGTAGGACGTCGAGCCCTCGAAGTACGCGAGGTGCAGTTCGCTCGCGTGCGCCATCACCTGGTGGCGGATGGTCAGCGTCATGCGCTCCTGCAGCAGCGACTGCGCGATCGACGTCATGGCGCTGCTGATCGCGGTCGCGGCGAGCACGCCGAACTGGAACAGCGCGACGTTGACGATGTCGGCCGTCGTGCCGCGGTGCTGGATCGCCGCGACGACGGAGTCGAGAAGCAGCTTCGCGATGTACGCGGTCACCGTCGGCAGGAGGCCCGACAGCAGTGTGATCAGCGCCAGGAGGATCGTCAGGACCGGGCTGGCCTGCCACGTCAGCCGCACGACCTTCGGCAGGCCGCGGACCGTGCCGGCCACGGACGTCTTCGCGCGCTTGAGCCGCGAGCGAAGGTCCTTCGGCTGGTCTTCCGGCTTGGGCTCGGGGATCTCGACCGGCCCGGTGAGCCCGCTTTCCGGGACCGTCGACGCGTGCCGCCGTCTTCCTCGCCGAGCCAGCATGAACTCCATGCCGCCCCCACCGCCCGGGATCATTTGGCCTCCACGGCGCCGTGCAGGAAGACGTCGACCACCTGGCGCGTGGTGGCGGGGTCGTCGACCGGTGCCATCCGCCGGCCGCCGAACAACAGGGTCAGGAACAACGCGGCCAGCTGCTCGGGCGTCAGCCGCAGCCGGTCTTTTTCGGGTTCGAACAGCTCGGTGATCGCGCCGCGCATGGCGGCCATCGACTCGCTGCGGCCGCCCTTCCCCGTGCCGCGCCGGTCCTTGAGGCGCTGCTCGGGGTCGCGGTGCTTGTGCCGGCCGGACGCGTGCAGGGCGCCCATCAGCGCACCCATCCGCTCGAGGTGCGCGCCGAGCGCGTCGGCGGCCTCGACGAGGCGGTCTTCGAGCGGCTGCTCGATGGGGATTTCGGCGATCGCGTCGAGGACGTGGTCGGGGCGTAGCGCCTCGGCGGTGCAGGCGTCGAACAGCTCGTCCTTGTCCTTGAACGCGCGGAAGATGGTGCCCTCGCCGATGCCGGCGGCGCGGGCGATCTGGCTGGTCGTGACGTTGGTGCCGTGCTCCATCAGCAGGGGCAGCACCGCGTGCACGATCATGGTGCGCCGGGCTTCGACGCTCATGCCCGGCGCTCTCCGCCGGGTTTCGGGTGCTGGTGTCATGCGACCAGTGTGCGGAGTGAGTACTCACTCCGTCAAGCGAGTATGCCGACGGCGAACGCGCAGAGGGCCGCCCCGGAACCCCGGAGCGGCCCTCTACCAGCGGAAACTCAGTACGTCATCGCCATCGCCGGGTCGGCCAGCAACGCGCCGACGTCGGCCAGGAACTCCGAACCCTGCTGGCCGTCGACCACGCGGTGGTCGAAGCTCAGGGACAGCTGGAGGACCTTGCGGACCTTGATCTCGCCGTCCACCACCCACGGCTGGTCCTTGATCGCGCCGAGGCACAGGATCGCGGACTCGCCCGGGTTGATGATCGGCGTTCCGGTGTCGACGCCGAACACGCCCACGTTGGTGATCGTGATCGTGCCGTTCGCCATGTCCGCCGGCGACGTCTTGCCTTCGCGGGCGACGTCCGTGAGCTGCGTCAACGCGACAGCCAGCTCCTTCAGCGACATCGCATCGGCGTCGCGGACCTTGGGCACGATCAGGCCGCGCGGCGTCGCCGCCGCGATCCCGAGGTGCACGTAGTCCTTGAAGACGATCTCCTGCGCCGCGTCGTCCCAGACCGCGTTGATGTCCGGGGTGCGCTTCGCCGCCAGGCACACGGCCTTCGCCGCGAACGTCAGCGGCGTGACCTTGACCCCGGCGAACTCCCGCGACTTCTTCAGCTTCTCGCGGAACTCCATCATCGGCGTGACGTCGATGGTCAGGAACTCCGTGACGTGCGGAGCGGTGTACGCGCTCTGCACCATCGCCGCCGCGGTCATCTTGCGGACGCCCTTGATCGGCACGCGCCGTTCGCGGGTGCCCGGGTCGTACCCACTGTCCACAGCGGACACCGGGGCCGCCGCGACAGCGCCGTTCGCCGCCCGCTCGACGTCGTCGCGGGTGATCACGCCACCCGAAGCGGTGCCGGTCAGTGCGTGCAGGTCGACGCCGAGGTCCTTCGCGAGCTTCCGCACCGGCGGCTTCGCCAGCGGGACGTACCCGCCGCGGGGAGCAGCAGGAGCAGGAGCAGGCGCAGGCGCGGCGACGGCGACCGCAGCGGCCGGAGCAGGTGCGGGTTCCGCGCCTTTTCGGGCCCGGCGCTGCGTGACGACTGTCTTGGAGCCGTAACCGACCAGCGGCTTCATCTCTTCTTCTTCGGCAGGCGCGGCAGCAGCGGCGGCCGGGGCCGGAGCGGCTGCTCCGCCGGGGTCGACGTCGATGGTGAGGATCGGCGTGCCGACCTCCACCGTCTGCCCCGGCTCGACGAGCAGCTCCGTGATGACGCCGGCCCAGGGGATCGGCAGTTCGACGGCGGCTTTCGCGGTCTCGATCTCGACCACGATCTGGTTGACCGTCACGGTGTCGCCCGGCTTCACCTGCCAGGCCAGGATGTCGGCTTCGGTCAGCCCCTCGGCCGTGTCGGCCAGGGGGAACTGTTTGTACGTAGGCATTGCGCGGAGATCCCCCTTACCAGGCGAGCGAGCGGTCGACGGCGTGCAGCACCCGGTCCAGGTCGGGGAGGTAGTGCTCCTCGAGCTTGGCCGGCGGGTACGGCGTGTCGAACCCGGTCACCCGGAGGACGGGCGCTTCCAGCGAGTAGAAGCACTCCTGCTGGACGCGCGCGGCGATCTCCGAGGTCAGCGACGACTCGGACGGCGCCTCCGACAGTGCGATCAGCCGGCCGGTCTTGCGCACCGACTCGAACACCGGGCCGAGGTCCAGCGGCGAGAGCGTGCGCAGGTCGATGACCTCGAGGGACTGGCCGCCGTCTTCGGCCGCGGCGGCCGCGTCGAGCGCGACCTTCACCGACGGGCCGTACGCGACGACCGTCGCCGTCGTGCCTTCGCGGACGACCTGCGACGAGAAGACCTTGGACGGGGTGCCTTCGGTGTCGATCTCCGCGCGCAGCGCACCCGAGTGGTACAGCCGCTTCGGCTCGAAGAACAGGATCGGGTCGTCCGACTTGACCGCCTGCTGGATGCCCCAGTAGGCGTCGACGGCGTTCGAAATGGACACGACCTTGAGCCCAGGGATGTGCGCGAAGAGCGACTCCGGCGACTCCGAGTGGTGCTCGACCGCGCCGATCCCGCCGCCGAACGGCACCCGGATCACGACGGGCATCTTGACCTTGCCCTGCGTCCGGTAGTGCAGCTTCGCCAGCTGCGACGAGATTTGGTCGAAGCCCGGGAAGATGAAACCCTCGAACTGGATCTCGCACACCGGCCGGAACCCGCGCACGGCCAGGCCGACCGCGGTGCCGATGATGCCGGACTCCGAGAGCGGCGTGTCCAGCACGCGCTGCTCGCCGAAGTCCTTCTGCAGGCCGTCGGTGATCCGGAAGACGCCGCCGAGCTTGCCGACGTCCTCGCCCATGATCAGGACCTTGGGGTCCTCTTCCATCGCGCGGCGCAGGCCGAGGTTGAGCGCCTTGCCGATGGTGAGTTTCTGGAGGTCGGTCATCAGTGCTCACCCGCCGATACGAAGCCGTCGAGGTAGGACAGGAACTCTTCGCGCTGCGCGTCCAGCACCGGGTTGCCCTCGGCGTAGACGTTGCTGAAGATCCGCTCCGGCGGCGGCTCCGGCATGTTGAACGTGTACTCGCGCAGGTCGGCGGCGAAGGCGTCGGCCTCGGCCTGGACCTTGTCGAAGAAGTCGTGGTCGGCGCCGCCCTTGCGGGCCAGGAACGCCCGGACGCGCTCGATCGGGTCCTTGAGCTTCCACTCTTCGAGCTCGTCCGACAGCCGGTAGCGCGACGGGTCGTCGGTCGTCGTGTGCGCGTCCATCCGGTAGGTGAACGCCTCGATCAGCACCGGGCCGTTGCCGTGGCGGCACTCGTCGAGCGCCCAGCGGGACACCGCGAGGCAGGCCAGGACGTCGTTGCCGTCGACGCGGATGCCGGGGAAGCCGTACCCGCGGGCGCGCTGGTAGAGCGGCAGGCGCGACTGGCGCTCGGTCGGCTCCGAGATGGCCCACTGGTTGTTCTGGCAGAAGAACACCAGCGGCGCGTCGTAGACCGCGGCCCAGACGAATCCTTCGTGGACGTCGCCCTGCGAGGTCGCGCCGTCACCGAAGTAGCAGATCGTGGCTTCGCCGTCGTCGTCCCCGACCTTGCCCTCGAACTTCTGCCCCATCGCGTACCCGGCGGCGTTGAGCACCTGGTTGCCGATCACGATGCAGTACGGGTGGAAGCCCGTGCCCTGGTAGTCCCAGCCGCTGTGGTCGGTGCAGCGGAAGATGCCCAGCAGGTCCTTCATGTCGACCCCGCGCGCGTACGCGACGCCGTGCTCGCGATAGCTGGGGAACGCCATGTCGTTCTTCTTCAGCGCGCGGCCCGACCCGATCTGCGCGGCCTCCTGGCCGAGCAGCGGGACCCAGATGCCGAGCTGGCCCTGGCGCTGCATCGCGTTGGCTTCGCGGTCCGCGCGGCGGACGAGCACCATGTCGCGGTACAGGCCGCGGAGGGCTTCGTCGTCGATGTCGTCGACGTACTTGTCGAACTGCGGCGACGGGACCCGTTCGCCTTCGGGGGTGAGCAGCTGAGTCAGCTCAGCGCCACCTTCGCTGGTTGCGCGCAATCCGGCGATCACCTGCTCGGGCGAAGGCTGCGCCGCGACGGCGGCCGGCCCATCTCCAGGCTCCGGGTGCGTCCACTGTTCGGACGGCATGGGCGTTGCTCCTCGGTGTCGGTGCCTCTGGCGGCCGCTTGTGGCGACCACAGCGACTGCACCGGCGGGGACCAGCGTTTCGGGTCCGAAGCGCTCGGTCACCGTCGGCGTTGACGGTTCTCGCCGACATCCTGGCACGAAGGTCGTGGTCTTGGTCAGTCACGGATGCTGATTTGTTGCTGAGAAAGGGGGTCTGAACAGGGAAAACGTTAGGAAGCCCGAGCATCGGACCTACGAGAGTAGGTAGCCGGTGGGCGCGCTCACCAGGAGTGGCCGCGCGAGCACCCGGCCGTGCACCAGCGTGATCACCTGGTCGGGGGACGACGTTGTGATGTGCCGCACGCCGGGACGTGCATGGCAACATGGATCACGTGGAGCAGAAATCCGTTCGTGAATCCGTCGTGACGTCGTGGACCGACGACGTCATCCCGAGTCTGTCCGGGCTGGTGGCCATCCCCGCCTTGTCCCCGGCCTTCGACGCCGAGTGGGCGACGACCGGTCACCTGGCCGCCGCCGTCGAGCACGTCCGCGAGTGGATCGCCGCGCGCGACCTGCCCGGGGCGACGCTGGACGTCGTGCAGCTCGAAGGCCGCACTCCCCTGTTGCTCGTCGACGTCCCGGCGACCCCGGGCGCGGCGGACCAGGGCACCGTCCTGATGTACGGCCACCTCGACAAGCAGCCCCCGGTCGGCGGCTGGTCCGAGGGCCTCGGCCCGTGGACCCCGGTGATCCGCGACGGCCGGCTGTACGGCCGCGGGTCCGTCGACGACGGCTACTCCGGCTACGCGGCGACGACGGCGATCGAGGCCGTCCACGCCGCCGGCGGCGAGCACGCCCGGATCGTGGTGCTCCTGGAGACCGGCGAGGAGTCCGGCAGCCCCGACCTCCCCGCGTACGTCGAGTACCTGGCCGACCGCATCGGCGAGGTGTCGCTGGTGATCTGCCTCGACGCCGGCGGCAGCGACTACGAGCGGTTGTGGCTGGTCACGAGCCTGCGCGGGATGCTGCACCTGGACGTCAACGTCCAGCTGCTCGGCTCGGCGCAGCACTCCGGCATCGCGTCGGGCGTCGTCGCCAGCTCGTTCCGCGTGCTGCGGAAGCTGATCGAGCGGCTCGAGGACAGCGAGACCGGCGAACTGCTGCTGGACGAGCTCAAGGTCGACGTCCCGGCGGACCGGCTGGCGGAGCTCGAGGCCGTCTCGAAGGACTTCCCGGAGGCGCTCGCGAAGGCGTTCCCGCTGGTCGAGGGTGGTCGCGTGATCACCGAAGACGCGCTGGAGCTGCTGCTCAACAACGCGTGGCGCCCGACGCTGTCGGTGATCGGCGCCGACGGCTTCCCGAAGCCCGCCGACGCGGGCAACGTCCTGCGCGAGAGCACGACGTTGACGCTCAGCTTCCGCCTTCCCCCGACGGCCGACGCCGCGAAGGGGCTCGAAGCCGTGAAGAAGGCCCTGACCACCGACGTCCCGTACGGCGCGAAGGTCACCTTCGGTCACAACCCGCAGGCAGAGGACGGCTGGAACGCACCGACCGAGTCCCCGTGGCTGACGAACGCGCTGCGCACGGTCAGCGACGAGGTCTTCGGCCAGCCCCACCGCGCAACCGGCATGGGCGGGTCGATCCCGTTCATGGGCCTGCTCTCCCGCAAGTACCCGGAGGCGCAGTTCCTGGTGACCGGCGCCTGCGGATCCGACTCGAACATCCACGTGCCGGACGAGTGGCTGCACCTGGAGTACGCGCAGCGGGTCACCGAGGCCGTCGCGCACATCCTGGACGCCCACGCCCGCGGTTGATCTCCTCCTGAGCGGCGCTCTCCCCGGAGGGCGCCGCTCAGGCCAGCCGGGTCAGGTGGACCGAGACGTCCAGAGTGGACTGCCCACCCCCGGTGAAGATCCCCTTCAACGGCGCCACGTCCGCATAGTCCCGGCCCATCGCCACCCACACGTGCCGCGGCCCGACCGGGATCGCGTTCGTCGGGTCGTACGCCCACCAGCCGCCCGTCCAGACGTCGACCCAGGCGTGGGACTCGCCCTCCACCACCTCGCCGAGCTTCGCGGCCGGCTTCGTGTGCAAGTACCCCGACACGTACCGCGCCGGCACGCCGATCGCTCGCAGCATCACCAGCGTCACGTGCGCGAAGTCCTGGCACACGCCTTCGCGTGCCTGCCACGCGTCAGTCGCCGTCGAGTGGACGCCGGTTGTGCCCGGTTGGTACTTCAGCTGCTTGTTCACCCACTCGCACACCGCCAGCACCGACTCGGCCGGGTCGAGGCCGCTCCGCAGCGAACGGGCTTCGCGCGCCAACGTCGTGTCGCGCGGGGTGTAGTCCGTCGGGGTCAGGTACTCCGTGCGGTGGTCGACGACCGTCTCCGAACGCAGGTCCTTCCAGGACGCCGTGCGGATCGGCTCGGCTTCGTCCGCCGTCTCGACCACCGATGACGCCAGCACCGTGAACTCCGTGTGCGGCGCGTGCAGGTCGAACGACGTCACGACCGTGCCCCAGTAGTCCGTGTACCGGTACGCGCGCGTCGCCGGGGTCGTCTCGATGCGCGTCGCGACCGTCGTCTGGCGGCGGTCCGAACGCGGGGTCAGGCGCGCCTCGTTGTACGACTGCGTCGCCGGTGTCGCGTACCGGTACCCCGTCCGGTGCGCCACCCGCAGCTGCCACGTCACAGCGAAACCTCCGCACCGCTCCACGCCACCCACGGAGACGTGCTGAAGTACTGCAACGACACCGCTTCTCCGATCTCCTTGATCGACGTCTGCAACGTCCCGAGCCGCCGCGGCAGGTCGGTCAGCAGGTCCGCCGGGCGCAGGAACTCCAGCTCGCTGCGCGCGCGGCCGAGTTCGCGCAGGGCCTCGGACTTCTCGTTGTTGCGCGCGCCGCCGCCCGGGTCGAGCCGCTGCAGGCACTCCTCCGCCTGCCGCAGCGCGTGGAACACCGAACGCGGGAACAGCGTGTCCCGCAACAGGAACTGCACCACGCGACCCGCGTCCAGCGCGCCGCGGTACGTCCGCAGGTACGTGTCCTGCGCGCCGGCCGAGCGCAGCACCGTGATCCAGCCCGGTGAGGACGCGCGGTCCGCGACCCGCGACAGCAGCAGCCGGACGACCATGTCGGCGCGTTCGATCGAGCGGCCGAGGACCATGAACAGCCAGCCGTCGTCGCGGCTCATCGTCGAGTCGGCGAGCCCGGCGAACATCGCCGCGCGCTCCTCCACGAACGACAGGAACGCGTGCGGCCCGGAGCGCCGGGCGTAGCGCTGCCGGTCCGGGACCGCGTTCCACGTCGCGTTCAGGCATTCCCACAGCTCGGTCGAGACGACTTCGCGCGCGCCTCGCGTGTTCTCGCGCGCCGAGTTGATCGAGCCGACGATCGACGCCGGGTTGTCCTTCGCGTACGCCACCAGTTCCGTCAGCTTCCAGACGTCGAGGGCGTCCCCGTCGGGGATCTCGATGCCCAGGACGGCCAGCAGCTGGCGGCTCGCGTGGTCGGGGTCGACCGTCGCGTCCTCCAGCAGCTGGTGGACCGAGACGTTGAGGATCCGGGAGGTGTCGTCGGCGCGTTCGACGTACCGGCCGATCCAGTAGAGCGACTCCGCGTTGCGTGCCAGCATCCGGACCTCCCTAGCTCTGCTGTTGCTGCTGTTGCTGGGACGACGTCAGCTCGGGTCCCTGTTCGGCGACCAGTCCGTCCACAGTGGACATCGCGCCGAGTGCGGGCTGTTCGAGCTCGCGCTCGGCGGTCGACGCCCGGGACGTCAGCACCCACGTGTCCTTCGAGCCGCCGCCCTGCGACGAGTTGACGACCAGGCTGCCCTCCGGCAGCGCCACCCGCGTCAGCCCGCCGGGCAGGACAAAGATGTCCTTGCCGTCGTTGACGGCGAACGGCCGCAGGTCGACGTGCCGCGGCGCCAGCCGGTCCTCCACCTTGGCCGGCACGGTCGAGAGCTGGACGACCGGTTGCGCGATCCAGCCGCGCCGGTTCGCGCGCACCTTCCGCCGCAGCGTCGTCAGCTCGGCTGCGGTCGCCTCGGGCCCGAAGACGATCCCGTAGCCGCCGGAGCCTTCGACCGGCTTGACGACCAGCTCGTCGAGGTGCGCCATGACGTGGTCGAACTCGTCCGGCAGCCAGCACCGGAACGTGTCCACGTTGGGCAGCAGCGGCTTCTCGTTGAGGTAGTACTTCACCATCTCGGGCACGTAGGTGTAGACGAGCTTGTCGTCGCCGACGCCGTTCCCGACCGCGTTCGCGACGACGACGTTGCCCGCGCGCGCCGCGTTGAGGACGCCGGCGATGCCGAGCACCGAGTCCGGCCGGTAGTGCACCGGATCGAGGAACTCGTCGTCGATGCGCCGGTAGATGACGTCGACCTGGCGCTCGCCCTCGGTCGTCCGCAGGTAGACGACGTTGTCGCGGCAGAACATGTCGCGGCCTTCGACCAGTTCGACGCCCATCAGCCGGGCCAGCAGCGAGTGCTCGAAGTACGCCGAGTTGTGGACGCCGGGGGTGAGCACGACGACCATCGGGTCGGCGACGTTCGCCGCGGACGCCGCGCGCAGCGCCCGGAGCAGGTGCGACGCGTAGTCGCCGACCGGCCGGACGCGGTGCTGGGCGAACAGGTCCGGGAAGACCCGCGCCATCGTCCGCCGGTTCTCCATCACGTACGACACCCCGGACGGGTTGCGGAGGTTGTCCTCCAGCACCCGGAACGTGCCCTCCTCGTCGCGCACCAGGTCCACTCCGGACACGTGGATGCGGACGCCGTTCGGCGGGTTGATGCCGAACGCCTCCCGCTGGAAGTGCTCACAGGACGTGATCAGCCGGCGCGGCAGCACGCCCTCGCGCAGGATCAGGCGGTCGCCGTAGATGTCGGCGAGGAACGCTTCGAGCGCGCGGACGCGCTGGGCGACGCCGCGCTCGAGCTTCGACCACTCGGCCGCCTGGATCACCCGCGGCACCAGGTCCAGCGGGAACGGGCGCTCCTGCCCGGACAGGGAGAACGTGATGCCCTGGTCGACCATCGCCCGGTCCAGCGCGATCGACCGGGAGTTGAGGTCGTGCGCGTCGAGCGCGGCGATCGACTCGTACAACGCCCGGTACGGCGCGCGGACCGAACCGTCGGCCGCGAACATCTCGTCGTACGCGCCGGCGTGCGGGCGTTCCGGGGAGAGGTACCCGTCGAACCGGGCCCCCGGCCGGGTGATCCGGCTGGTCGTCGCCTTCCTCGCGCGTCGACCGGACGGGGGCAGCCGGGGCGGGATCGCGTTCATGAACGACATCCTGACCCACGCGCCCCTTCGTGCGCGACACTCCCGCACAGGTGGGCGCGGGACGAAACGTCGCCGTAACTCGACAGTGCTGTGCTTTGGTATGGATGAGTGGCAATATGCGTGCTCTCACGAACTGAGAACTACGAGGAGTGACGACGTGGCCCGAGGACCCCAACTCAAGGCGCTCGCCCTGCTGCCTGCTTTCGCCCTGGTCGGATTGACCGTGGCCTGTGGCGCAGGGGGCAGCGGTGCCGGAGACGTCGGCTCGAGCAGTTCCGCCCCGGCGGGCACTGGATCGGGTGACGCGGGCACGGTCGCGAAGGACGATGCGCTCGCCGCGCTGGTGCCCGCCGACGTCAAGACCGACGGCAAGATCGTGGTCGGCCAGGACCAGAGCTACCCGCCGAACGAGTTCGTCGACGGCGGCAAGGCGACCGGCTTCGACGTCGACCTCGGCACCGCGATCGGCCAGGTGCTCGGCGTGCAGATGGAGTTCCAGAACTCCTCGTTCGACGGCATCATCCCCGGCATCGGCGCCAAGAAGTACGAGCTGGGCATGTCGTCGTTCAGCATCAACGCCGAGCGGCTGCAGTCGGTCGACATGATCTCCTACTACAGCGCGGGCACGTCGCTGGCGGTGCTGAAGGGCAACCCCGACGGCCTGAAGGTGGACGACCTCTGCGGCAAGAAGATCGCCGTGCAGAAGGGCACCACGCAGGTCGAGGACCTCGACAAGAAGACCGCCGCCTGCACCGGCGCGGGCAAGCCCGCCATCGAGGTCACGCAGCTGCAGGCCCAGACCGACGTCAACCTCGCCCTCACCGCCAAGCGCGTCCAGGGCGAGCTGGCCGACTCCCCGGTCATCGACTACGCGGTCAAGCAGACCAACGGCCAGCTGGAGTCGGTCGGCGCGCCGTACGACACGGCGCCGTACGGCATCGTGCTGCCGAAGAACAGCGGCGACTACGGCAAGGCCGTCCAGGGCGCGATCCAGAAGCTGATCGACAGCGGTGCGTACAAGAAGATCCTGGACAAGTGGGGCCTGAACGCGACCGGTGCGGTCACCAAGTCGGAGATCAACCCGGCCTCTTGAGTTAAGGACTGAGTTCGTGAGCTCCTCCGAAGCGCCTCCTCCCGAGGCGCCGATCGACGCCGCGCCCATCAAGGCCGTCCCGGTGCGCCACTACGGGCGCTGGGTGGCCGGCGTGATCATCGTGTTCGTCGCGTTCATCGTGATCCGCAGCGTGATCACGAACGACGCTCTGCAGTGGCCGGTCGTCGGGGACTACCTCTTCGACGACCGGATCCTGCGCGGCCTGCAGAACACGCTGATCCTCACGGTGATCTCGATGCTGATCGGGATCTTCGGCGGGATCCTGCTGGCCGTCATGCGGCTGTCCCCGAACCCGCTCACGTCCGGCGCGGCGGCCCTCTACATCTGGCTGTTCCGCGGAACTCCGCTGATCACGCAGCTGATCATCTGGAACTTCCTCGCGCTGGCCTACCCGCGGCTCGGGCTCGGGATCCCGTTCGGCCCGGAGTTCGTCAGCTGGGACACCAACCAGCTGATCACGCAGTTCACGGCGTCCCTGCTCGGCCTCGGTCTCAACGAAGCCGCGTACATGGCGGAGATCGTGCGCGGCGGCATCCAGTCGGTCGACTCCGGCCAGCTGGAGGCGTCGAGCGCGCTCGGCATGAGCCGGACGAAGACGCTGCGGCGGATCATCCTGCCGCAGGCGATGCGGGTGATCATCCCGCCGACCGGCAACGAGACGATCTCCATGCTGAAGACGACGTCGCTGGTCGTCGTCATCGGGTACTTCGAGCTGATGGTCGCGGCGCAGACCATCTACTCGCAGAACTACAAGACGGTGCCGCTGCTGATCACGGCCGCGGCCTGGTACCTGTTCATGACGTCCGTGCTGACGCTGGTGCAGATCCAGATCGAGAAGCGGTTCTCGCGCGGCACTTCGCGCGACGTGTCCGGGCGCCAGGGCTGGGCGTCGAGGCTGTTCAGCCGGGGTGGAGGGAACGTCACATGACCCCCGTGGTCTCCGCTCAGCGGATCTGCAAGAGCTTCGGCAGCGTCGACGTCCTCAAGGGCATCGACCTCGAGGTGCACGAGCGCGAGGTGCTCTGCCTGATCGGGCCGTCCGGCTCGGGCAAGTCGACGCTGCTGCGCTGCATCAACCACCTCGAGAAGATCGACGCGGGCCGGCTGTATGTCGACGGCGTGCTCGTCGGCTACCGGCAGCGCGGCGACAAGCTGCACGAGCTGCGCGAGAAGGAGGTGGCGTTCCAGCGCAAGGACATCGGGATGGTGTTCCAGCGGTTCAACCTCTTCCCGCACATGACCGCGCTGGAGAACGTCATGGAGGCGCCGATCCAGGTGCGGCGCGAGCCGAAGGCCCAGGTGCGGGAACGCGCGCTGGAGCTGCTCGACCGCGTCGGCCTCGGCGACAAGGCGAAGAACTACCCGGCGCAGCTGTCCGGCGGGCAGCAGCAGCGCGTCGCGATCGCCCGGGCGCTCGCGATGAAGCCGAAGCTGATGCTGTTCGACGAGCCGACGTCCGCGCTGGATCCGGAGCTCGTCGGCGACGTCCTGGGCGTGATGAAGCAGCTGGCCAAGGACGGCATGACGATGGTCGTCGTCACGCACGAGATGCAGTTCGCGCGCGAGGTGGCGGACAAGGTCCTGTTCATGGACGGCGGCGTCGTCGTCGAAGAGGGCCCGCCCGACCAGGTCATCGGAAGCCCGCGCGAAGAGCGGACCAAGTCGTTCCTCGCGCGCGTTTTGAACCCGAACGCCTGACGAATTCCGTTCACGTTCGCTACCTTGGGAGTGGGTGAGGGAGGGGGGCTGCCGTTTTGACGACCGAAAGCGCATTGCCCCCGCTCGACCCGTTCGCGGGCATTCCCGACCGCCGGTACGAGGTCAAGGCCTCCGACCTGCTGAAACCCGGCAACGGCGGCCTGCTGCGCTGGCGGCGAACGGCCACGAACGCGCCGATCGTCTACGTCGAGGACGCCTACATCACCGGCACGCTGGACCTGCGTGCCGCGGACCTCAAGTACCTCTTCCGGTTCGAGCGCTGCCGGTTCGAACAGCCGCCGGACGTGCGCGAGGCGAACCTGCTCGGGCTCGTGTTCCGCAAGTGCTGGCTGCCCGGGCTCAAGGCCCGCAACATGCGCAGCCGCAACGACGTCCGGCTGATCCGCAGCGTCGTGCAGGTCGACGGCGCCGACCGCGAGATCGAGGAGACCACCGTCCAGCGCGGCGACGACCGCGAACGCGGGATGCCGAACGCCGCGGTCAACCTCACCGACGCCGTGATCGAGGGGTCGCTGGTGCTGACCCGCACGGTGATCGCCCACCCGCACGGCAAGGCCATCCACGCCGACCGGCTGGTGCTCGCCGGCGCGCTGCTGGCGTACCGGATGGTCGCGAACGGCGAAGTCCGCCTCCCCGGCCTGCGGACCGGCGGTAACGTCAACTTCTCCGGCGCCACGCTGAACAACCCGGACGGCTTCGCGCTCAACGGCAACGGCCTGCACATCGGCGGCAGCCTGCTCTGCGAGGTCGACAACTACGGGCCCGCCAGCCAGCGGAAACGCTTCTCGGCGACCGGGATCATGTACCTGCCGAGCGCCACGGTGGACAGCGACATCGTGCTGCGCGAGGCCAAGCTGACCGTGTCCCAGCAGGGCCCGATCGCCGTCGACGCGTGGAAGTCCAACGACCCGTACCTCGACCCGCGGCCGGCGCTGGTCGCCGACCGGATGCGCGTCGACGGCAACGTCGAGCTGTCGGACGGCCTGCAGGCGCTCGGCACGCTGCGCATGGTCAACGCCCGGATCGGCGGCTCGCTGCGGCTGGCCGGCGCCGAAATCAGCGTCGTGCGCGGCAAGTCGCAGCCGTACTACGACCGCGCGCTGCACCTGGACGGCACCGAGATCGGCGGCGACATCGAGGCGACCAGCCTGCGCGTCCCGGCCGGTCAGCTGCGCCTGGCCGACGTCTCCGTCGGCGGCAACTTCCTGGCCTGGAACTCGATGTTCCGCCACCCGGGCCGGGACGTGTTTTCGGCGCGCCGGTCGAAGATCGCGGGCAACTTCCAGCTCACGGACGCGACGATCCACGGCACGCTGCGGCTGCAGGGCGTCGAGGTCGGCGGCTCGATCAACCTGGCCGGGACGCGGCTGACGGAGCCGGGCCTGCGCGCGACCAGCAGTTTCTCGCTCGACATCCGCACCGGCCGGATCGGCCGCGACCTGACGCTGCGTGACAACAACGGCCGCCCGTTCGTCGCCGAGGGCGGCGTCAACCTCGACGGCGCCCAGGTCGCCCGCCGCGTCGACCTGCGTGGGTCGCAGCTGGGTTCGCTGCCCCCGTTCATGGTCGCGTTCGACGCGGGCGACGTCGCGGCGGACGAGTTCACGCTGACGCCGAACCTGGCCCCGGCCGGACGCGTGGTGCTGCGCCGCGCGCACTGCGGGACGCTGACCGACAACGAGGAGTTCTGGGCCGCGTCCGAAGGCATCGAGCTGGAGGACTTCCGCTACGACGCGCTGGGCAAGAGCATCCCGCTGGCCGACGACAAGGCGCTGGACCACCGCATCGACCTGCTTCGCAGGGCGATGCGCGGCTACCGGCCCGGCCCGTACGACCAGCTCGCGCACATGCTCCGCGCGGCGGGCAACGAAGAGCACGCGTCGACGGTGGCGTTGCGCAAGCAGCAGTTCCGGTACGAGGCGCTGGCCCGCGGCTTCAAGTTCTTCGGGCCGGGGGTCCGGCTGTGGAGCTGGCTGCAGCGGTCGATGGTCGGGTACGGCTACCGCCCGGTGCGCGCGCTGGGCTGGCTGTTCACGCTGCTGGTGCTGGGGAGCCTGTGGTTCGGCCTGGGAACAGACGACTGCGTCCACTGGGCCACGTCGGATCCCGCGCACCAGATCATCGCGAACGGCCCGCGGTGCGTGGTGAACCAGCAGGACACCGGGCTGCAGTGGAACCCGGTGATCTACACGGCGGATCTGCTGGTGCCGATCGTGGACTTCGGCAACAAGTCGCGCTGGTACATGCACGGCACGGACAACTGGATGGCGGCCGGGTTCACGGCGTCGGGCTGGATCCTCGCGACCACGGTGGCGGCGGGCGTGAGCCGGATGCTGCGGCGGGAGAGCTAGCCGCTTCTAAGCTTTTCTAGCTTTCGCGCTAGACGGCGTCAGATTCGGCTAGTCGATGAAGCGGGACCAGAAGTCTATGTACCTCGGGCCGTCCGGCGGGGCCGTGCTGATGCCGCCCGTCGCGAACTCGCGGTGCAGGTAGTCCCGCAGGTCGGAGCCGTAGACGATGATGTCCGTCTGGTACACCGACAGCACCGGGTAGCCCGCCGTTTCCGGCAAACCGGGCAGATACCGGTGCCCGCAGACCGGCACCAGCTGCGGGACGTCGGCCAGGCGCCGCCGGGCTTCGCGGACCGCGTCCTCCGGGCCGACCGGGCGCGTGCCCCAGTCCGGCAGCCAGAAGCCGTTGTGTTCGACGTCGTACAGCACGCCGTCGACCGGCCAGGCCAAACGTTTGCGCAGCTGGTCCGCGTTGCCGCAGCGCCAGTCGGGCCAGCGGTCGCCGATCGGAATGCCGGCGGACAGGAACGTGCGGTGGTCCGCGGCGAAACGGAAACCGAACCGGCGCTCGACGTCGTCGAGCTCGGGTCCGGTCAGCCCGGGACGCACCGGTTCCCGGAGGTTCTCCTGCAGGTGCCGTGCCTCCTCGAAGGTGAGGGCGCCGGCCGGCTGGACGGGGGTCATGAGCCGAGCCTAAGCGGCGGTTCACCCCGCCGCGCGTTCTTTTCCGCCGTCTTCACGCCCTGACCGGGGGTGCTCCCGTGGGGTGAGTTTGTTCTCTCATCGGCTGAACTCCGGAACAGAGCGTGAACACATGTAGTTCACTCTTGCCGTGACTTCACCTCGACCGCAGGCTCGCGTGCGCGCCCCCGAGCTGCGCGGCGACGTCTGGCTGAACACCGGCGGACGCGCGCTGACCCTCGCCGAGCTGCGCGGGCGCATCGTCCTGCTGGACTTCTGGACCAGCGGCTGCATCAACTGCCTCCACGTGCTCGACGAGCTGCGTCCGCTCGAAGCCGAGTTCGCGGACGTGCTCGTCACGATCGGCGTCCATTCGCCGAAGTTCCTGCACGAGGGCGAGCGCGCGTCGATCGAGGCCGCGGTCCGGCGCTACGACGTGCACCACCCCGTGGTGAACGACCCGAAGATGGAGCTGTGGTCGCAGTACGCGGTCCGCGCGTGGCCGACGCTGGCGGTCGTCGACCCCGAGGGGTACGTCGTGCACGTCGCCGCGGGCGAAGGGCACGAAGAGGCGCTTCGCCGCATCATCGCGGACCTCGTGAAGAAGCACGAAGCGAAGGGGACGCTTCGCCGCGGCGGCAGCCCGTACGTCCCGGTCGAGGAGCAGGTCAGCGAGCTGCGCTTCCCGAGCAAGGCCGTCGCGACGGCCGAGGGTCGCGTCCTCGTCGCGGACACCGGGCACCACTCCGTCGTCGAGTTCGCTTCGGACGGCGAGACGGTCATCCGGCGCTTCGGCAGCGGCGAGCGCGGTGGCCAGGACGGGCCGTTCGACATCGCGACGTTCGCCGAGCCGTCCGGCATCGCGCTGCTGCCCTACGACGTCGCCGAGCGCGCCGGCTACCACGCCGTCGTCGCCGACACGGCCGGTCACCGGCTGCGCGGCCTCGACCTGATCACCGGCGAGGTGACCACGGTCGCCGGCACCGGCGCGCAGTGGCGCACCGGACCCGACGCCGGCAAGGGCGTCGACGTCGACCTCACGAGCCCGTGGGACGTCGCCTGGTACGGCCCGGTCGGCGGAGTCGTCGTCGCGATGGCCGGCAACCACACGCTGAGCGTGTTCGACCCGGTTTCCGGCACCATCCGCCGCTTCGCCGGCACGACCGTCGAAGGCCTCCGAGACGGCGACGTCGGCGAAGCGTTCTTCGCGCAGACGTCGGGCCTCGCCGCGGACGGCGACAAGCTGTGGCTCGCCGACGCGGAGACGTCGGCGCTGCGCTGGATCGAGCCCGACGGCGAGTCGTTCACGGTGCACACGGCGATCGGCGTCGACCTGTTTTCGTTCGGCCACACCGACGGCCCGGCCGACCAGGCGCTGCTGCAGCACCCGCTCGGCCTGGCCGTGCTGCCCGGCGACAAGATCGCGATCGCGGACACCTACAACAGCGCCGTACGCCGCTTCGACGTCTTCACCCGCGAAGTCACCACGATCGCCACGGGGCTTTCGGAGCCACAGGGCCTGCTGCTGCACGACGGCGAACTGCTGGTCGTCGAGTCGGCGGGCAACCGGGTCGGCCCGCTGCCCGCCGGCGAGCCGACGCTCGTCGCGGGTGACGCGCACGCCGTCCGCAGGCCGCCGACCGTGCTCGCACCGGGCGAGATCGAGTTTTCGGTCGTCTTCACCGCACCGCCGGGCGAGAAGCTGGACGACCGCTTCGGCCCGTCGACGCGGCTCGAGATCAGCGCGTCGCCGCCTTCGCTGCTGGCCGACGGGGTCGGCACCGGGACGGATCTTTCGCGCAAGATCCGGTTCGCCGACGGCGTCACCGAGGGCGTGCTGCAGGTGGTGGCGCAGGCCGCGAGCTGCGACGACGGTGGCGAGCACCCGGCGTGCCGGATCACGCGGCAGGACTGGGGCGTGCCGGTGCGGCTGCAGGCGGACGGGGCGCGGGAGCTGAGCCTGGTCATGGCGGGTGAGCCCGCCGAGTAGCATGCCAACCGTGTCTGACGGGGCGAAACTCGAGATCCAGATGCTGCACGACCGCGTCCTGGTGCGGCTGTCACCGGAAGAGGGCGAGCGCCGCAGCAGCGGCGGCATCGTGATCCCCGCCACGGCGCAGGTAGCGCGGCGGCTCGCATGGGGTGATGTGCTGGGCGTCGGCAACAGCGTGCGCAACGTCAAGACCGGCGACCGCGTGCTCTTCAACCCGGAGGACCAGCTCGAGGTCGAGATCCGCGGCGAGGGCCACCTGGTGATGCGCGAACGCGACATCCACGCGGTGGCGACCGAGCGAACCGAACACGGAACGGGGCTCTACCTGTAGGCGGGGTCGTGGACAACGAGGCGCGCGAGCCTGCCGAGGTGCGGCAGCTCGAGCCGGTGACCCCGGAGCCGGCCGCCGAGCCCACGCCCGGGGAACCTACGCCCGCCGAGCCCACACCCGGGGAACCTGCGCCGGCCGAGCCGCCAGCCGCCGAGTCGAGCGCGGAACCCGAAGCCACGACCGCGGCGGCCGAACTCGCCGCGGATCCGCCCGCCGAGACCGAACCCGTTGCGGAGCCGCCTGTGCCGGAGGCGGCCGTCGACGAGGCTGCCGTCACCGTTGATCTCTTCGCCGATGATCTGCTCGGTGAGCTCCTCGAAACCCCCACCCCACCTCCCGCTCCCGAGACTCCCGCGCGGAGGCTTCGGACCGGCCTCGCCCGGACCATGATGTCCGTCGGGATCGCGCTCGGGCTCTTCGTCATCCTCTACGCCATCGACCTCGTCGCCAGCGCCGGTGATGTTCCGCGGGGGGTCACCGTTGCCGGGATCGATGTCGGTGGGCTTACCCATGCCGAAGCGGAAGCCAAGCTGCGCAAGGAACTCGAGCCGCGGCTCACCCGGCCAGTGGTCGTCCACGGGGGCGATGTGCAGGCCGAGCTCGTGCCCTCGCGGTCCGGGCTCGGGCTCGACTGGCCGAACACCCTCGGGCTCGCCGGGCACCAGCCGCTGAGTCCGATCACGCGGGTCATGTCCTTCTTCAGCTCCCGTGAGGTCGGGGTCGCGACGCGGACCGATCCGAACCAGATCAGCCAGGCCGTGCGGGAGCTCGCCGAGGGCAGGCTGAACCACCCGGCCACCGAAGGCGCGGTCGGGTTCACGGCGGTCGCCGATGGCGGGGTCACGCCCTATCCGATCCTGCCGCGGCAAGGGCAGCAGCTGACCGACCTCGACGGTGCCGTGCACGCCGTCACCGACCACTGGCTCGATCCCGGTGGCGTCAAGCTCGGCATGGCGATCACGCCCGTGAAGGCGACCGCCGCCGGCGTGCAGGCCGCCTACCGGCAGATCGTCTTGCCCGCCGTCGCCAAACCGGTCGTCGTGCACGGCCAGGGCAAGGACGTCCCGCTCACGCCGGCCGCGATCGCGGCGTCGTTCCAGTTCGCCGCGGTCGAGGGCGGGGCCGTCGAGGTCCGCATCGACCAGGGCAAGCTGCAGGCCGCCCTGAAGGACGGGCTCGCGAGCACCGAGACCGACGGCAAGGACGCCCAGATCGTCTTCACCGGCGCCCAACCGGCCGTCGACCCGTCCGAGGACGCCAGGAAGATCAACTGGGAGAAGACCTTCCTGCCGCTCATCGACGTGCTGAAGAAGACCGACGGCCGGGACCTGCCCGTCGTCTACAGCGCGTCGAAGCCCGGCGTGACCACCGACGCCGCCGGCGCGCTCGGCATCAAGGAGGTCGTCGGCGAGTTCACCACCGGCGGCCTGGCCGGCCCCGCCGCGACGAACAACCGGACGCTCGCCGACCGCGTGTCCGGCACGATCGTCAAGCCCGGCGAGACGTTCAGCCTCGGCGCCCGCTCCGGTCCGCGCACCGCCGACAACGGGTACGTGCCCGCCCCGGCCGACGAAGACGGCACCGGCTCGACCGTCGTCGGCGGTGGCGTCTCGCAGCTCGCGTCCACTTTGTACAACGCGGGCTACCTCGCGGGCCTGACCGACGGCGGCCACCTCGAGCACGACCACTACCTCGACCGCTATCCCGCCGGCCGCGACGCCAAGGCCGTCAACGCCGACGGCAGCCCCGTCGAGCTCAAGCTGACGAACGACTCGCCGACCGGGATCGCCATCCAGGCCACGGTTTCCGGTGACTCCGTGACGGTCCGGATCTGGGGCACCCGCCACTACCGCGTCGAGGGCCAGACCGGCGCGCAGACACCCGGCGACCCGCCACCGGTCCAGTTCGGCGGAACCAGCCCGTGCCAGCCCGCCATCGGGACGCCCGGCTTCAGCGTCACCGACACCCGCGTGCTCTACGACGTCTCGACCGGCGCCGAAGTCCACCGGACGTCGCACACCGCGACCTACGGTCCGCGTCCGACCATCCTCTGTTGAGTTGTCAGCGAAGGACCATGCACCCCGCCTCCTCGAAGTCGCGCAGCCACGCCGGCTCCCGGAAGTGCTTGTTCCACCGCAGATCCAGCTTGTCCAGTTTGGACAGACGAGCGATCGACGGAGGAAGGGAGACCAAGAGGTTCTCCCGCAGGTCCAGCTGACGCAGCTCGCCCAGCGAACCGATCGACTCGGGCAGCGCAGTCAACCCGTTGCCCCGCAGGTGCAGCTCCCGCAACGCACCCAGAGAGCCGATCGACTCCGGCAGCGTGGTCAACGCGTTGCGGTACAACCGGAGTTCGCGCAGCGAGGTGAACCCGGACAGGTCCGCGGGCAGCGAGCTCAGCCGGTTGTCCGTGCAGCCCAGGTACCGCAGCCGGCCCAACCGGCCCCACGCCGACGGCAACGTCGTCAGCCGGTTGTCGCTGACGTACAGGTATTCGGTCAGCCCGGCGAGGTCACCCAGCTCGTCCGGCAGTGCATCGAACTCGTTGTGCGCCAGGTCGAGCGTGTGCACCGACTTCAACGCCGAAATCCCCGGCGGCAGCGAAGAAAGCCGGTTCGTCGCGAGGTTGAGCACCTCCAGTTCGGTGTGCTCCCACAACGACGCGGGCACCGACGTGAGCGAGTTCTTGTACAGGTCGAGCCGGGTCACCCCCGGTGGCAGCGAGGGAAACGACGTCAGCCCCCGGCCGCTCAGCTCGAGTGACGTCATGACGGCCGCCGCGTCGAAGGCAGCAACGCCCAGCTGCGCGGGTCGTCCGGAGTGGACACCTGGATCCGCAGCCCCGGTGCCTCGGACACCGCCAGCTCGGTCAGCCGGAGGTCCATCCGGCCGGTCCGCGGGTGGTTCAGCCGCCGCAGCCGGGCCTGGGGTTCGGCGACCTCGTGCCGGGCCCACAGCCCGGCGAACTCCGGGCTCAGCGCCGACAGCCGGCGGATGTCCTCTTCCCAGGACGGATCGCCGACGTGGCTGCCGTACTCGGCGCGCATCCGCGCGACCATGTAGGGGACCTCCTCGTCGTAGTTCACGAAGAACTGCCGCGCGTTCGGTTCGGTCACGCAGCACCACAGCAGGTTCTTGTGCAGGCACGGCAAGCTGTGCCACTCCCAGAACAGCTCCTCCTGGGCCGCGTTCGACTCCAGGATGTCGAACCGGCCGTTGACCAGCGTGGCGGGCAGCGGGTCGAGCGCGCGCAGCACCTCGCGCACCGTGTCCGGCACCGTTTCCACCGTCGACGGCAGCCGCGACGGCGTCAGCTCCGCCAGCCGGTACAGGTGCTCCCGCTCCGGGGGCTCCATCCGCAGCGTGCGCGCCACGGCGTCGAGCACCTGCGAGCTCGCGTTGATCGGCCGCCCCTGCTCCAGCCACGTGTACCAGGTGACGCCCACGCCGGCGAGCAGCGCCACCTCCTCGCGGCGCAACCCGCTGAGCCGGCGACGGGGGCCGGGCGCGAGCCCGACCTCCGCCGGGCCGATCCGCGCGCGGCACGCCTTGAGGAACTGGCCGAGTTCCTCTCGGCGGCTGGTGTGGACCGGTGTCGGGGCCATGCGGACATGGTGCCCGAGGGGTACGACAGTTTTCGACGGATCAGCGGACGACTCAGCGGGCGAAGCAGGTACTCCCAGCACCAGCACCACCAGGCTCTCTCCGCCCGCGACCGAACAACCGCAGGGTCAGAGGCATGACTCTGACCACCCCTGCCCCGGCCACGGACCAGGCCGCCCGGCCGGACCGGCGGCCGTGGTTCGTCCTGGCCGTCCTGCTGCTCGGCCAGTTCATGGCGCTGCTCGACGTCACCGTCGTGAACGTCGCCATGACCGACATCCGCACCGACCTGCACGCGTCCGGCGCCGCGCTGCAGCTCGTCGTTTCCGGCTACACCGTGGGTTACGCGATGTTGCTGATCACCGGCGCCCGCCTCGGCGAGCTGTTCGGGCGGCGACGGCTGTTCGTCACCGGCACGATCGCCTTCACCGTCTGCTCAGCGCTGTGCGGCCTGGCGCCGGACGAAATCGTCCTCATCGCCGCGCGGATCACGCAGGGCGCGGGTGCCGCGCTGATGATGCCGCAGGTCATCAGCGTCATCCAGGCGCAGTTCACCGGCGCCGCGCGGGCCAAGGCACTCAGCGCGTACACCGCGGTCATCTCGGTCGCCTTCGTGGCCGGCCAGGTGCTCGGCGGGGTGCTCGTCGGCGCGGACCTGTTCGGGGCGGGCTGGCGGCCGATCTTCCTGGTGAACGTCCCGATCGGCGTGCTCGTCGCGGTGTTCGCGCTGAAGCTGCTTCCCGCCGGCGCCGCGAAGGCCGGCCGCCGGCTCGACCTCGCCGGGCTCGCGATCGCCGTGCCCGCGGTGGTGCTCGTCGTGCTGCCGCTGGTGCTCGGGCACGAGACCGGCTGGCCGGCCTGGACGTACGGCTCGATGGCCGTGGGCGTGCTGCTGGCCGTGCTGTTCGTGGTCGTGGAACGCCGTGTGCGCGACCCGCTCGTCGACCTCGCCGTGCTCAAGATCCGCGGGGTCGCGCCGGGTCTGGCCACGCTCGCGGCCGGTGTCGCGTCCTACGGCGGCTTCCTCTTCTGCGTCTCGCTGCACCTGCAGTCGGGCCTCGGCAAGACGGCGATGGCCGCCGGCCTGGCGATGGCTCCGGGCGGCATCGTCTTCGGCCTGTGCGGGTTCTTCTGGAACCGGCTGCCGACGCGGGTGCACGCGTGGCTGACCCCGTGTGGTTACGTCGGATCCGCGCTCGCCTACGCGCTGCTCGGGCTGGGCCGCGACGGCGGCGCGTTGTTCTTCGTGGCCCTGCTGCTGTTCGGGCTGTCGATGGGGCCCGCGTTCGGCTCCCTGATGGTGAACGCGCTGACGCACGTCCCGCTCGAGCGCGCGGCCGACGTCAGCGGCCTGCTGACCAGCACGCTGCAGCTGGGCCAGGTCGTCGGCGTGGCCACCTTCGGCAGCCTGTTCCTGACCCTCGCCGTGACGTCGTCCGCGCACGCCCTCACCGTGACGATGACCTGCGCCGCCGTGCTGCTGCTCGCCGGCGCAGGCCTGGCCGTCAGGCGGTAGTGCGGTTGCCGCCCTTGACCCTCGCGTAGATCGCCGAGGCCGCGATGACCCCGACGACGGCGGCGACGATCTGGAAGATGTGCCGGATCCAGTCGATGCCGGAGGTGTCCTTGACGCCGAACACGCCGGCCAGCCAGTTGCCGATGAACGCCGCCACGATGCCGACGACGATGGTCAGCCAGATCGGGATCTTCTGGTCGCCCGGCGCGAACAACCGGCCGAGCACACCCAGGACCAGGCCCACGATGATCGTCGAGATGATGCCCCAAAGTCCGCCGAGCACAGCTGCCTCCTCGGATAGCGCAATAAGCGCCACGGTGACACCGATCCCCGCGAGTCGCCTGCGCAGACCCCCGATGGAGTGAGGGCAAAAAGATCCGGCCCGGTTCGCCCGACGGCGAACCGGGCCGGATCGGCCTGGGAAGGGGTTACCTCGTCACGCCACGGCGTCCGTAGGCGCCCGCGGCGATGCTCACCCCGATGGCGGCGAGGACGACCTGCGTCAGGATCTCCAGCCAGTCGATGCCGTTGGTGTCGGCGTACCCGAGACCGCGCGCGATGGCCGTGCCGATGAAGGCGGCGATGATACCGATCACGATGGTCAGCCAGATCGGGATGCTCTGCTTGCCGGGAGCGACCAAGCGGCCGAGAACACCGATGATCAGCCCGACGATGAGTGCGCTGACGATGCCGGCGACAGTCATCACTTTCTCCTCTCAAGGATCCGCGAACCCGGCCACTCGGGTCCGTCGGACTCGGTGAGCGGAGTGCCCGCACCGGCCGGCCCTGAAACGCGAAAAGGGCCCTCCTCACGTGAGAAGGGCCCTTTTCGTGACCATCAGAAGGCAGCTTCGTCGAGCTCCATCAGCGCGTTGTCGGCGGCTTCGACGATCGCGCGGCGGGCCGTCAGCTCCGGCAGCACCTGCTTCGAGAAGAACGACGCCACGGCGATCTTGCCCTCGTAGAACGGGACGTCCTTGGCGGACGCGCCCGCGTCGAGCTTCGCGATGGCGACCTCGGCGTGCTTGAGCAGCTGCCAGCCGATGAGCAGGTCGCCGACCGACATCAGCAGGCGGACCGTGTGCTGGCCGACCTTGTTGATGTTCTGCGGGTCTTCCTGCGACGTCGTCAGGTAGCCGATCAGCGAGCCCAGCATGCCCTGGGTGTCCTCGAGGGCCTGCTTGAGCAGCCCGCGCTCGTTCTTGAGCCGGCCGTTGCCCGCCTCGGACTCGATGAACTTCGTGATCTCGCCGGCGACGAAGGCCAGCGACTGGCCCTTGTCGCGGACGATCTTGCGGAAGAAGAAGTCCAGCGACTGGATCGCCGTGGTGCCTTCGTACAGCGAGTCGATCTTGGCGTCGCGGATGTACTGCTCGATCGGGTAGTCCTGCAGGAAGCCGGACCCGCCGAGCGTCTGCAGCGACTGCACGAGCTGCTCGGTGGCGCGCTCGGAGCCGACGCCCTTGACGATCGGCAGCAGCAGGTCGTTGACGCCGTGCGCGACCTTCTGGTCACCCTCGCCGGTCCACAGCTGGTCCTGGAAGGACGCCGTGTACAGGTACGTCGCGCGCAGGCCCTCGGCGTACGCCTTCTGCAGCATCAGCGAGCGGCGGACGTCCGGGTGGTGCGTGATGGTGACGCGCGGGGCGGCCTTGTTCAGCATGTTCGGCAGGTCGGCGCCCTGGACGCGCTCCTTGGCGTACTCGAGCGCGTTGAGGTAGCCGGTCGACAGCGTCGCGATGGCCTTCGTGCCGACCATCATCCGGGCGTACTCGATGACCTGGAACATCTGCGCGATGCCGTCGTGGACCTCGCCGAGCAGCCAGCCCTTGGCCGGGGTGCCGTGCTGGCCGAACGTCAGCTCGCACGTCGTCGAGGCCTTGATGCCCATCTTGTGCTCGACGTTCGTGACGTAGGCGCCGTTGCGCTCGCCCAGCTCGCCGGTCTTCGAGTCGAAGTGGAACTTCGGCACGAGGAACAGCGACAGGCCCTTGGTGCCCGGCTTGGTCTCGATGCCGGGACCCTCGGGGCGCGCCAGCACGAGGTGCATGATGTTTTCGCTCATGTCGTGCTCGGCCGAGGTGATGAACCGCTTCACGCCGTCGATGTGCCAGGAGCCGTCCTCCTGCTGGACGGCCTTGGTGCGGCCCGCGCCGACGTCGGAGCCGGCGTCCGGCTCGGTCAGCACCATCGTCGCGCCCCAGGCGCGGTCGATCATCAGCTGCGCCCAGTGCTTCTGCTCTTCGGTGCCGTTCTTGTTCACGATCATCGCGAAGTTCGGGCCCGCCATGTACATGAACAGCGGGGCGTTGGCGCCGAGGATCAGCTCGGACGCGGCCCACTGGACGGTCGGGGGCAGGCCGAAGCCGCCGAGGTCGTTGGTCAGGCCCAGGCGCCACCACTCGCCGTCGAGGAGCTGCTGGTAGCTCTTCTTGAACGACTCGGGGATCTTGACGCTGAAGGTCTTCGGGTCGTACACGGGCGGGTTGCGGTCGGCGTCGGCGAAGGACTCGGCGAGCGGGCCGGTCGCGAGCTTGTTCAGCTCGGTCAGCACACCGCGGGCGGTCTCTTCGTCGGACTCGGCGAGCACACCCTTGCCCAGGCGCTCCTGCACGCCGAGTACCTCGAAGAGGTTGAACTCCAGGTCTCGGACATTGCTCTTGTAGTGGCCCATGTCGTCACTCCAATGTGTTCGGCTCCCCGGCCGGGCACACGTCGCCTTACTCGCCGGTAACTTCAGGATATTACCTGCGGGTAACTGGAGCAAGCAGATCCGCACTTCCGAGTACGGAAATCCGGGCTTCTTCCCGGGAAACAGGGGTCAGCGCTGCCCCGGAAGGGCGGTTGTGTCGGCAGTCACGGGCACGTGACCGTCCTCCGCCCTGGCGACCAGTATCCCGCCGCGGAAGGCGATCGTCACGGCGTGCGTCCGGTCCCGTGCGGACAGCTTGCGCAGGATGCTCTTGACGTGGGTCCGGACCGTCTCGACGGACAGGAACAGCAGCTTCGCGATCGCCGAGTTCTCGAGACCCTCGGCGACGAGCTGGAGCACCTGGTACTCGCGCCGGGACAGCGGCATCCCGCCGCGCGGCCCCGGGGGGCTGTCGTGGGCGAGGCCGTCCTTCGGCACGGTCGACCGCTTCGGCCGGGCGGTGAGCGCGGCCAGCGCCGGATCGATGTACCGGCGCTCGGTGTGGGCCCGCCGGATCGCTTCGGCGAGCCGTCGCGAGTCGATCGACCGCGGCACGATCGCGTGCGCGCCCGCGGCGATCGCGGCCGCGAGGTACTGCTGCGTGCGGTTCGTGTCACGGATGAGCGTGACCAGGACCAGTGCCGGGTCGCCGGCGTTGAGCAGCTTCGTCAGGTGGCAGTTCGGGTCGAGTGCCGAGTCGAGCACGACGACGTCCGGCTTGACCTGCTCGCACAGCTGCAGCGCGGCGTGGTGGCTGGCCGCCTGGCCCGCCCAGTGCAGCCCCTGGCTGCGGTGGACGAGCGCGGCGAGGCCGTCGCGGAAGATCGGGACCGGGTCGACGACCGCCACGCCGAGACTTCGCCCGCCGGGTCCGGCCGGCCCGATCGGCCTGCGGGTGGGCTCGATGCCGTGCATCGTGGGCCTCCGTCTCTGCGCCGTCACTCCTGGGACGCCTGACGCGACCCCTCGGTTCACACGTCCGGCACCGTCCGGTCCCCCCTGCCGGGACCGGCCAAAAGTGACTCCTCCTGCTTGGTACGAGTCGCGATTGCGCAGCTCATGACGCCATCTCCCCCTCATGGCCTAATCCGCCGGTCACAGCAAACTTTGAGTAGAAAACCGTCGGAAGAAGGCGGCTCGACCGGGCTGGGAAGGACCTGATGGGGCGGTGGACGCTACTGAGGGTTGCCCGCTCCGTATTCAACGATTTCGACGACGTTCGGATGCGGCCCGCAGCTCCGCGAACTCCGCCGCCAGCCCGGCCGGCGTCCAGTGCGCGTTGAGGCCGCTCGGGTTCGGCAGCACCCACACGTGGGTGTCCCCGATCCGGTGCTCCTGCCGGCCGACGCGCGCCTTCGGGAAGCCGAACGCGGTCCGGTACGCGGTGATCCCGACGACGGCCAGCCACCGCGGCCGGTGCTCGAGCACCTTCGCCTCCAGGATCCGGCCGCCTTCGCGGAGCTCGTCACCGGTGAGCTCGTCGGCGCGGGCCGTGGTCCTGGCGACGACGTTCGTGATGCCGAGCCCCAGGTCGAGCAGCCGGTCCTGCTCGGCCGGGTCGTAGCGGCGGGGCGTGAACCCGCCGGCGTGGAGGGCGGGCCAGAAGCGGTTGCCGGGACGGGCGAAGTGCAGTCCCAGCGCTCCTGAGTAGAGGCCGGGGTTGATGCCGCAGAACAGGACGTCGAGGCCGGGCGCGATGACGTCCGGGATGGTCGTGTCCTGCGCGGCGGCCAGCTGGTCCTTCGTTGGTCGGGAGCTCACCCGTCCAGGGTTCCCCGGTCTTCCGTCGCGGGGGGTGGCGAACTGACCACAGACCTGCGTAACCTGTTGTGATCTCCCGCACAGCGCCGTACCGAGGAGGATTTCGTGCAGCTTCCGATCGTCCTCGGGCTGGTCGCGCTCGTGCTGGCCGTCGCCGCCCTCGTCGTCGTCCTCGAGGACCGCCGGTCGGCCAAGCGGGCCGCCCTGCGGCGGAAGGCCCGGTTAGCGCGTCTCGGCGAGGTGGACCCGCTCGCGCCGGGCCGGCTGCACGCGGACCGGTGAACGCAGGACCGCCAGCAGCAGCGCCCCGAACACCCAGCCGACGCCCGCGCCGAACGTGTTGTTCATGAGGTCGTCGACGTCGAAGATGCGGTAGACGTACGGCGCCGTCCCGAAGTTCGCCGTGACCTGCGTGAACTCGATCGCCAGTGACGCGGCGAAGCCGATCAGGACCGTGCCGGTCAGGCCGCGGCGCCACAGCACCCGGGCGAACACGCCCAGCGGGACGAACAGCAGCACGTTCAGGCAGGCCTGCTGGAACGTCTGCGTCGTGAACCACTGCGACAGCGGCTCGCCGTGCTTCAGCAGTTCGGTGTGGATGTCGGTGATCCACTGGAACGGGTGCAGCTGCACGGTCTGGCTCAGCCGGCGCGTGCCGAGGCCGGGCAGCGGCAGGAAGACGACCGCCAGGGTCATGCAGCCGTACAGCAGCACCGCGCCGGTGGCCACGATGCCGCGCGGGCGCAGGCCGCCGTGCCGGGCCAGCTGCGTGATCAGCTGCGGCACCAGCACCACGCTCCACAGCGCGAGGAAGCCGATGAACCCGTACTGCAGGGCGGTGACCTGTGCGTTCGTCATGCCACCGACGTTATGGATCATGGCCCGGGCGGCGCTTCGGTCGATGAGCCGGACGCCCCGGACGGCCATCGGCCACTCGGCTGAAGCGACCCTCGGCCGATCGGTCAGTCGTCCTCGCGTTCCTCGGAGCGCTCGGCCCGCCACGCGCTGAACACCGTGCCGCCGATCAGCAGCACGACGACGGCCAGCACCACGAGTACGACCTCGATGCCCATTTTTCCCCCAGTTGCCGGATCGATCGCCTCATCGCGCGCGCGTTAATGGGTGTTACCGAACCCTCCGTGCGTGCGAGCCTGCCCGGATGGTCCACGTGCGACAGCTGACTCCCGACGACGTCCCCGTGCTGCGTGAAATCCGGCTCCGCGCGCTGGCGGACACGCCCGAGAACTTCGGCTCGCTCGTCGCGGTCGAACGCGCCAAGCCCGATGAGGACTGGCGCGAGTGGATCCGTGACCGCGCCTGGTTCGCCGCGTTCGATGGTGAAGACGCCGTCGCGCTCGTCTGCGGCTGGCCCGCGGAGCCGGAATGGCTGGTCTTCTCGATGTGGGTTGCGCCACAGGCGCGTGGCCGCGGAGTGGCCGCGGACCTCATCGCCGCCGTCCGCGAAGCGGCCGTCAAAGCCGGCGCGGAAGCGATCGGACTGCACGTCTTCGAGGGAAACGACCGCGCGCGACGGGTCTACGAACGACTCGGCTTCGTCCTCACCGGCGAGTCCGAGGTCATCACCGGGAAAGGGAGACGTAACCGGATGCGGCTTGCGCTGAACCGGGAATGACCACGACGCTCGGCACGTCGAAGACTTGTACAGGGCAAGGGAAGGAACGCTCATGGCACCGGTCCGGGTCGGCATCGTCGGGCTCAGCGCGAACGGCGGCTGGGCCGCCACCGCGCACGTGCCCGCGCTGGCCGCCGTGGACGGCTACGAGCTCCGCGCGCTGAGCGGGAGCAGCGCCGAGTCGGCGCGGGTGGCCGGGGAGAAGTACGGCGTGCCGCTGACCTTCGGCGACGCCGGGGAGCTGGCGCGGCACCCGGAGGTCGACCTGGTCGTCGTCGCGGTGAAGGTGAGCGAGCACCGCGCGCTGATCGAGCCCGCGCTGGCCGCGGGCAAGCAGGTGCTGAGCGAGTGGCCGCTCGGCGTGAGCCTGGCCGAAACCGAGGCGCTGGCCGAGGCCGCGCGGGGGAAACCGACCGCCGTCGGCCTGCAGGGGCGGTCCGCGCCCGCGTTGCGCTACCTGCGCGACCTCATCAAGGACGGCTACGTCGGCCGCGTGCTCTCGACGTCGTTGATCGGCTCGGGCGGCAACTGGGGGCCGTCGGTCCGGGCCGGGCGCGACTACCAGCTGCACCCCGAAGGCGGGGCGACGATGCTGACGATCCCGTTCGCGCACACCGTCGACGCGTTCGACATGGTGCTCGGCCGGTTCGCCGAGCTGTCGGCGACGATGGCGACCGTCCGGTCCCGGGTGCGCGACGAGGTCACCGGCGACTCGGTCGTGATGACCGCGCCGGACCAGATCGCCGTCAACGGCGTGCTGAACGGCGGCGCGGTCGCGTCGCTGCACCTGCGCGGCGGGTCGTCGCCCGCCACGGACTTCCACTGGGAGATCAACGGCACCGAGGGCACCCTGGTCGTCACCGCGGCGGACCCGCTGTTCTGGATCGCGAAGCTGACGTTGCGCGGCAGCCGGACCGGCGTGCTGGAGAAGCTGACCGTGCCCACCCGGTACGAGCTGCCGCAGCTGGCCGGGCGCAGCGCCGAGCCGTCGTACAACGTCGCGCACGCCTACGCCCGGCACCTCAAGGGCGACCTGCCGGACTTCGCGCACGCCCTGCGCGTGCACCGCGTGCTCGACGCCGTCCAGCGGTCCGCCGACGCCGGGACGCGGGTTCACCCGGACGCAGAGTAACTGTTACCGACGGTAGTAGCTTTTCCGCGGACCCCGACCTACTCTCGGGTAATGGACGACGTTGTCTACGACCGCGCGGGCCGGGGCGAGCCGCTGGTGCTGATCCACGGCATCGGCCACCGCCGTCAGGCGTGGGCGCCGGTGTTTCCGCTGCTCACGCCGCATCGCGACGTCATCGCCGTGGACCTGCCGGGCTTCGGCGAGTCGCCCGAGCCCGCCGGTGGGTACGGCGTCGAGCCCGCGCTGGTGATGTTCAAGGAGCTCTTCACCGAGCTGGGTCTCGACCGCCCGCACGTCGCCGGCAACTCGCTCGGCGGCCTGCTGTCGCTGGCGCTCGGCCAGGCCGGGCTCGTCCGCAGCGTCACGGCGTTGTCGCCGGCCGGGCTGTGGACCCGGCCGCAGAAGATGTACGCGATCGCCACGCTCAAGGCCCACCGCGCGCTCGCCCAGCGCACGCCACCGCACGTCGTGCGCCGCATCGCCGCGACGCCGGCCGGGCGCCGGGCGCTGGTCGGGATGATCGTCGGGAAGCCGGGCCTGCTGACCCCGGACGCCGTCGTCGAGGACGCCCACGCGCTCGCGACCGCGCCGGGGTTCGAGCCGACCGCCGCGCAGTCGCGCGGGGACTTCCGGTTCACCGGCCCGGTCACCGGCGTCCCGGTGACCATCGCCTGGGCCGAGCACGACCGGATCCTCGCCCGGCCACGCGTCGCCGACCTGCGGAAGGTCGCTCCTCGCGGGACGTTCCGGCTGTTGCCCGGCTGCGGGCACGTGCCGATGAACGACGACCCCGAACTCGTCGCGCGGGTGCTGCTCCAGGGAAGCGTTAGGTGACATTCGCTTTACGTCCGTCTTTTGACCCTGGTAGCTGACTGTTCCGCGAGGCAGAATCCTCCGCCGTGCGCCCGTTTGGGGACCTTGGGCGCGAATCGGAGGAAACACGCATGAGGCTTTCAACCCGGCTCGTGGTGCTCGCCGCGGCCGCGCTGGCGACGACCGCGGTGACCACCGCGCCCGCGTCCGCGGGCCAGCGCCCGGACCCCACCACCGACGTCCGGATCATCGGGTTCAACGACCTGCACGGCAACCTCGAGCCGCCGACCGGCTCCAGCGGTCGCGTCGTGCAGTCCGACGGGACCACTGTGGACGCCGGCGGTGCCGCTTACCTGGCCACGCACGTGAAGCAGCTGCGGTCGCAGGTGCGCGACTCGTTCGTCGTGTCCGCCGGCGACAACGTCGGCGCGTCGCCGCTGACCTCGGCGCTGTTCCACGACGAGCCGACCATCGACTTCCTGAACATGCTGGGCGTCAACGCGTCCGTCGTCGGGAACCACGAGTTCGACGAGGGCTACAAGGAACTGCAGCGCATGCAGTTCGGCGGCTGCCACCCGACGGACGGTTGCCAGTTCGACAAGACCTTCAGTGGTGCGAAGTTCCCCTTCCTCGGGTCCAATGTGTACTTCACCAACGGCCTGCCCGCGTTGTTGCCGTTCACCGTCAAGTTTGAGGGCGGCGTGCCGATCGGCGTCATCGGCGCGACGCTGAAGGACCTGCCGTCGGTCGTCACGCCGGAGGCGATCAAGGGCCTGAAGTTCGGCGACGAGGTCGAGGCGATCAACCGCACGGCGAACCTGCTCGACTTCTTCGGCGTCAAGGCCCAGGTCGTGCTCATGCACCAGGGTGACAGCACCGAGCTCGAGGGGCCGAACGACTGCAAGGTCCTGCCGGGCCCGGCCACCGCGATCGCGAAGGCCGTGACCCCGAAGGTCGACGCGATCTTCACCGGCCACAGCCACCAGCAGTACAACTGCGTGATCAACGACCCGGCCGGCCAGCCGCGCCCGGTCATCCAGAGCGCGTCGTTCGGCCGTCTGCTGTCCGTCGTGGACCTGAAGATCAACCTGAAGACGCGCGACGTCGTCCGGTCGGCGACGCAGGCCCGCAACGAGATCGTCACGCGCACGGTCACCCCGGACCCGGCGGTGGCGGCGCTGGTCGCCAACGCCGTGGCGAAGTCGGGCCCGATCGCGAACAAGCAGGTCGGCACCATCACCGCGGACCTGCCGGCGGCGGGCAACGCGGCCGGCGAGTCGCCGCTCGGCGACGTCATCGCCGACGCGCAGCTCGCGGGCACGCAGTCGAACAGCGCGGTCATCGCGATGACCAACCCGGGCGGCATCCGCGCCGACATCACCTACGCGTCGTCCCCGGCCGGCGAAGGCAACGGCGTGGTGACCTACGGCGAGGCGTTCAAGGTCCAGCCGTTCTCGAACATCATGCAGACGATCACGCTGACCGGCGCGAACCTGAAGAACGTGCTGGAGCAGCAGTGGGCGCCGGGGGTGAACCCGAAGTTCCTGCAGATCTCGAGCTCGCTGCACTACAGCTGGTCGGCGTCCGCGCCGCAGGGCTCGCGGGTTTCGAACATCACGGTCAACGGCACGCCGGTCGACCCGGCGGCGACGTTCCGCGTGTCGGTGAACAACTTCCTCGCCGCCGGCGGGGACGGCTTCACCGAGTTCACCAAGGGCACGAACCTGGCCGGCGGGCCGGTCGACCTGGACGCGCTCGTCGCGTACCTGGGCGCCCACCCGAACGTGGCCCCGCCCGCGGCGGACCGGATCACCCAGCTGCCGTAGTCCGGTTTTTCCAAGACGCCGGGTCGACAATGAACCCATGACGACTTGGGAAGACGTCGTCCGCCTGGCCTCGGAACTCCCCGAGGTCGAGGCGGCGACCTGGTACCGCACGCCCGCGCTGAAGGTGGCGGGCAAGGGTTTCGCGCGGCTGCGCACCGAGGCCGAAGGCGGCCTGGTCGTGATGTGCGGGCTCGACGAGAAGGCCGCGTTGCTGGACTCCGGCGACGCGGCCTTCTTCACGACAGCGCACTACGACGGGTACGGCTCGATCATCGTCGACCTCGAGAAGGTCGACGTCGATCAGCTGCGCGAGCTGCTGGAAGAGGCGTGGCGGCTGAAGGCGCCTCGCCGGCTCACCACTTGAGCTCGCCCTTGAGCATGCTCATCAGGATCATGTCGTGGCGCTCGCCGTCCATCGCGACGAACGCCTCGCGGTGGCGGCCGTCCTCGGAGAACCCGACCTTGCGGTAGACGTGCCTCGCGCGCTCGTTCTCGGCGACCACCCAGAGCGTGATCATGTGCAGGCGCATGGAGTTGAAGCCGTAGCGGCACATCAGGCGCAGGGCTTCGGTGCCGTAGCCGCCGCCGTTGCGGTAGCCGGCGTCGCCGATGTAGATGTCCAGCTCGGCGTTGCCGATCTCGGGTTCGGCGTCCCGGAGGTCGACGATGCCGATGAGCTTGCCGTCGGCCTCGATTCCGAGCACGACGAGCTCGTAGCTGTTGACCGGGCGTTCTTCGGCGCGTTTGCGGATCTGCGCGAGCGACCGCGGGTGGCCGTTGTTCATCCACCGGCCGACCTCGGGATCGCTCAGCCACGGGTGGATCTTCTCGGCGTCCTCCGGCTCGAGCGCGCGCAGCCGGACCAGTTGACCTTCGAGCATGGCCTCATCGTGCCCGAATCCGCCGCGGGGTTCGCCTGGTTTTCGCCGTCCGGGCGACCCGGCTCCCGGCCCGCGGTCGCCCGATGGTGGGATATGGCGCATGTCGACCGAATGGCCGCTGCGCCAGGATCCGGAAGCGCCGGTCATCATCGCTCTGGCCCTGGTGAACGCCCCCGACGCCCTCGGCTTCGTCGTGCTGGACGACGAGGACGACTGGTTCATCAGCGACGGCACCGAGCTGTCCGACGACGTGGTGGTCAACCGCGAGAGCTTCGGCAAGATGTCGGTGCGGGAGGCCCTCGAGCTGCTCCCGCAGCTGGCCGCGCTCGCCGGGCTGCCGACGGGGATGGCCGCCGACTGGGACCCCGAGCGCCGCACGTGGCTGCTGTCGTCGGTGACCGGTTCCGACGACGAAGACGAAGACATCCGCCTGCTGTCCCAGCGCCGCGCGGCCTGGGAGTTCGCCGGCTCGCCCGACGACGAAGCCCAGATCAGCACCGGCCTCACCGAGATCCCGGCCGGCTGGCAGCAGCCGGTCCGCGCGGTCCGTCAGGTCGTCCGCGAGCAGGACGGCACCTGGCTGTTCGTCGGCTTCGAGGTCCCCGAGGCGGAGGACTTCGAGGTCGAGGGCCTGGAGCTGGAGCACGTCGCGAACCTGTACCCGGACGTCCGGGCGGTCCTGAAGGCGGCACCGGGCCAGGTCTATGACCGCGAGACGCCGGAGTCCGACTGGGAGCTCGTCGAGGGTTAGACCTCGACCGGTAGGTGGAACAGCCCGCGCGTGATCGGGCTCGGCCACCAGTCGAGTTCGGCTTCTGGTCGGGAGAGCCGCGCGGTCGGCAGCCGGCGGAGCACCGTCTCGAAGGCGACGTCAGCCTGCAAGCGGGCCAGCGCGGCGCCGATGCAGAGGTGAGGCCCGGCGCCGAACGCGAGGTGCCGCCGGTCGGCAGCACGTCGTCCCGGTCGGAACGCGTCCGCGTCGTCGAACGCGGCGGGATCCCGGTTGGCCGCCAGCACCGAGACCAGGATCGGGTCGCCGGGCCGCATGACCTGCCCGCCGATCTCGACGTCTTCGGTCGGAAAACGCCAGGTCGCGTTCTGCAGCGGCGAATGCAGCCGCAGCGTCTCCTCGATGACGGCGGCGCGGTGGGCCGGGTCGGTCCGTGCTCGCGCGGCCTCTTCCGGATGGGTCAGCAGCGCGAGCGCGCCGGTCGAAATCAGCCCGACCGTCGTTTCGTGGCCGCCGATGAGGATCAGGAAGGCCGTCGACGTCACCTCGTCGGCGGACAGCGTGCCCGCGGACTCCTGCGCGACGAGGTCGCTGATCAGGTCGGTCCCCGGCGTCGCGCGCTTGGCGTCGACGACCTCGGTGACCAGCCGTTCCAGGACGTCGGTGGCTTCGCGGACCTTCGAGCCGTCGGTGTCGTCGGCCGAGTCGATGACCAGCGACCACTCGTGGACGTCCTCGCGGTACCGCTCCGGCACGCCGAGCAGGTCGCAGATGATCGCGATCGGCAACGGGTAGGCGAGTTCGGTGACGAGGTCGCCGTGCCCGCGTTCCGCGATGGCGCCGACCAGGTCGTCGGTCACCGTCCGGGCGCGTTCGCGCAGGTTCTCCATCCGGCGCGAGCCGAACGCGCCGGCGCACGCGCGGCGCAACCGCGCGTGGTCGGGCGGATCGGTGTTGATCATGTTCGACGCGAGCGACGGCCGGTGGTCGAGCGGCAGACCCATGCCGGAGCGCCGCCACTCGTCGTTGCCGGCGAACGGGCTCTTGACCAAGGCGGGGTGGTCGAGCGCCGCCACGGCGTCGTCGTACCGGGTGATCAGCCAGGCCCAGGTGCCGGTCGGGCAGGCGAGCCGGTGCGGCGGTCGTTCGCGCAGCCACGCGTACGCGGGTGAGGGGTCGCGATCGAAGTCCGGACCGAACAGTGCGGGCTCTCCCATGCCTCCCACCTTGCCCGCGGAACTTTTCCGGGGACAAGTGTCCCGGCGCGCCTTCGCCCGTTCGTCCTTACAGTGAAAGCCGGCGATCGGCGCCGGTCAGGATCTGTGAGGAGCAGCCATGCCCCAGTACGCCGCGATCATCTTCGCCTCCGACGTCGACCCGACCAAGCCCGAGGCCGCGGACCTGATGAAGGACTACAACGAGTTCCACGACGGCGCCCAGGCCGTGATCCGCGGCGGCGCGGCGCTGTACCCGACCGCGACCGCGACGACGGTCCGCGTCACCGGCGGCAAGGGCGGCGACGTCGTCACCAGCGACGGCCCGTACGCGGAGACGAAGGAAGCCCTGACCGGCTTCTACCTCATCGAATGCGCTGACCTCGACGAAGCCGTCAAGGTCGCGTCGCGCATCCCGGGCGCCTGGGACGGCGCCATCGAAGTCCGGCCGGTCGTCGACTTCAGCAAGTGACGCACGCCGGAGACGCGGTCGCGCGGCTGGTCCGGGACGAGGGCACCCGGGTACTGGCCACGCTGGTCCGCGTCACCGGCAGCGTCGACCTGGCCCAGGACGCCGTCCAGGACGCCGTCGTGCGCGCGCTGGAGACGTGGCCGCGCGACGGCGTCCCGGACAACCCCCGCGGCTGGCTCCTGGTGGCGGCCCGCCGTCGCGCGGTGGACGTCGTCCGCCGCGAAGCGAAGCGCCTCGGGAAGGAGGCGGACGCGATGCCCGCCTTCGACCCGTTCCCCGACCCGGTCTCGGTCCGCGACGACCTCCTGCGGCTGGTGTTCACGTGCTGCCACCCGGCGTTGTCCGTGGACGCGCAGGTCGCCCTGGCGCTTCGGACGCTGGGCGGTTTGTCGACGGCGGAGGTGGCCCGCGGCCTGCTGGTTCCCGAAGCGACGATGGCGAAGCGGCTGACGCGCGCGAAGCAGAAGATCGCCCAGGCCCGGATTCCGTACCGGGTGCCGTCCGCCTCGGAACTGCCGTTGCGTCTTTCCGGAGTGGCGTCGACGGTGTACTTGATCTTCAACGAGGGTTACACCGGCCGGGCCGCTCTCATCGACGAGGCCGTCCGCCTGGCGCGCCTGCTGGCGGAGTTGATGCCCGACGAGCCGACGGCGCTGGGGCTCTTGTCGTTGGTGCTGCTGCAGGACGCCCGGCGTGCGGCGCGCTTCGATTCGTCCGGTCTGCCGGTGTTGCTGGCCGCGCAGGATCGCTCGGCGTGGGACGGTTCGCTGATCAAGGAAGGCGTCGAACTGGTGGGCGTGGGGCTGCGCCGGACGCCATCGGTCCCGAACCCGTACGTCGTCCAGGCGGCGATCGCGGCCTGCCACGACCTGGCGCCGTCGTACGCGGAGACGAACTGGGACGCGGTGATCTCCTGGTACGACGTGCTGGCGTCGGTCCAGGACACCCCGGTGGTCCACTTGAACCGCGCGGCCGCCGTAGCGGAGCGCGACGGACCCGCCGCCGGGCTGGCTTTGGTGGACGCTTTGGAGGCGCTGGACGATTACCCGTGGTGGCACGCGTCGCGGGCGGAGTTGCTGCACCGCCTGGGTTCTCCGTCGGCCGTCGAGGCTCTTGAGCGCGCGGTGGAAACGGGGCTCCCGGACGCCCACGCGGCCCATTTGCGGAAACGGTTGAACTAGCCGTTACGCTATAGGTCCACTCAGGTCCATCGTCACCTTGTCCCAAGTCACCTCCTGAATCAGGACGATGATTGAGGCCAGCCGTTCTGCTATGAATTTGTCGTAGTCGTTCTGCTCGATCGCTGATTCTTGGCCAGCTGCGATCAAGTGAGAATCGAGGACGTCTTCAAGTTTCTGGGCTCCGTAGGTGATGCGCATAAGGTCGAGATAGGCACTGGGTGCCTTCTTTCCGATAACTCGGTTCGTCTCGCTGTCTATTAGTGCACGATTGAGAATCAACTCACTTAGCGTCGCGTTGTTCAAGTAGCCTTTGGGAAACACGTGGTGCGAGTCAACCTTGCGTTCCTGAACTTTGCTGACAGTCAGTTTTTGGGCGGTGTGGAAGTCCTTGGCGCCAGCCCGGATGGTTAGCGCCATGACGCCGGCATGTAGGGCTTTACGTCGGACTGTCGCGAGCCTGAGCTGGGATTCGCTGAGCGAGAAGCGTGCTACGGCTTCGGGTGCCTCGTCGTGCGGATTGATAAGCCAATTTCGTAGCTTCGCGTAGTCGGCGCCGGCCTGACTGTTCGCACCTTGATCAAAGTTCGCGGTGAATGTCGTACACCAGAAGTATCGACTGAGGCGTTCGAGGGCTTCTCCTCTTTCAAGGGTCTTTAACGCCTTGACCTCAGGCCAAGATGCTGCCATTGGAACGACGAGCATGCCGTATGGCAACCAACGTTTGCCAAGTACGCCGTATTCACTCTGCATCAAGTCGAGGACGCCTGCAAATCCCGAGACCACTGGACTCCAGTGTTCGTTAATGTCAGATGCCTTGAGTTTGTTCAGCACGTCGGATCGTTGAGCGGAACCGCGTGCGCGTAGGCACACCGCCTGCAGAATCGCGTAGGGTTCGACGTCGAACTCGCCGAGAATGGAGTGATTGTCTCTAGCCTCGTCCCAGAGATCTCTGAGATTGACTTTTTTCGGATAAAGCTGCGCTGTCAGTAGATCGAATGCGCCCAGCGGTTTACCGGTCTTGTTAAGGGTCTCAAAGATATTGCACACGGCCTCTAAGGGGGTTGATGCCGGGAGTGTGATAACCGGAAAACCGTAGCTCTTGAGCGGAACAAGGTAAGCGTCGCGAACTGCGCGGAGCTGTTTCTTTATGCCCCCTTCGTCTGATGGTCGGGCGACGATGGTTGATGCGTAATTGTCGAGCCATTCGTCGAATTGGTCCAGATTGTTGAAGGGGAAGGCTCCTTCTTTGAATTGCCAATCTAGGGAGTCGACATCGTAGCCGAGCTTGGATGAACGATCAACGGCGAAGATCGCATTCTCCCACTCGACCTCGTCTACGGGCAGCACGCCGCCGTGCTCCGAGAGGAAAGATTGGAATCGGATGAAGTAACGATCATCCGAGGTTCCCATGAGAACTCGGTAGAGCGCGGTCAGGCGTTGCTGACCGTCCAGAACCAGTTCGTCTGGGCGCTTCTCCGTGGGAAGCTCTGGAGCGCCTTCGACCGCGCGCGCGGCGAAGCTGGCACTGGAGTCGCCTTGCTTCCAGAAGAGCAGTGATCCAGCTGGATATCGTGACATGATCGTTCTAAGGAGCTCTAGTGTGCTCATTTTGTCCCACACGAAGTCCCGCTGGAAATCTGGCAGTGCGACCTCCTGGTTGAAGATCCGCTGTAGTAGGTAGCTAATCTGCTTCGCGTTCGCGTCGAACACGGGATCTGCGGCGTATGCGGAGGTCAAGCTGGTCGCTCCTCGTCAGCGTCGGCGAGACGCGTCCAGTGAGCCTCGGACGCGATAACACTCTGCTGAATCGTGTGGGAGCTGCCGCTTGTTACTGATGGGCCGCCCTAGATGTGAAGAAGAGGTGTTCCCGGAACTTCGGGAACACCTCTTCTGAGATGTGTACAACGTGCTCTATGAGCGGATGACGGGAATCGAACCCGCGTATTCAGCTTGGGAAGCTGATGTTCTACCATTGAACTACATCCGCAGTGCGTCGCAAGCATACACGGCGGCGTGATCCCCGTGTCCAGACCCTCCCTCCTTGACGTTAGCGCTTCAAGTGACAACACTTGTTGTCGACCTTGGAGGTGAGCGCCGTGGACGATCCTGAGCTGTTCCGGCACGGTGGGTTCCGGCTGGCCCAACGACTGTTCGTCGCCGGGGACATCCGGGGTGACGAGCGGCAGGTCGCGCGGCTGCGGGAGTTCGCTCAGGTCCAGGACCGGCGGGCCGACGACGTCGTCGCCTGGATGGCGCGGCAACCGAAAGGGCAGGGACGCAGGCTGTTCGAGGATGCCCTCAAGGACGGCGTCAAAGAGGAAGGGCCGCTCAAGGCCTTCTTCGACGAGGTCGACGCCAAGCCCTACTGGGTCGATGACGAGCGGCTCGAGCGTGGCGCCAGGGCCATCACCCGGGCCGGCCTGCTCGGCCTCTTCCCTCTCGGTGACATGTCGCTCATGGGCGGCTACCTCGCGTCGCGCGCCACGAAAGCGCTGGTCGGGACCGGGGAGATCGAATACCAGGCCACGCGGCGGCTCGTCGAGACCGCCACCTGGTGGATCGACGTCACGACCCCCGGTGCCCTCAAGCACGGTGAGCAGGGCTACGCCTCCGCGCTGCGGATCCGGCTCGTGCACGCCCACGTGCGCGCCGCCATGAACCGGCGGGACGACTGGGACTACGACGCCTGGGACCGGCCCGTCAACCAGGTCCAGACCGCCGGCACCCTCCTGCTCTTCTCCCTCGTCTACGTCTTCGGAACGCAGCTGCTCGGCCTCCGCTACTCCGCGCGCGAGCGCGGCGACATCCTGCACCTCTGGCGCTACATCGGGTGGCTCATGGGTGTCGACGACGAGTTGCTGCCCACGTCCGAAGAGGACGCCTGGCGGCTGCTCTGGCTGCTCGCCGCCACCGAGTTCATCCCGGACGACGACTCGAAGCGGCTCGCCAAGGCGCTGGTCGAGGCCAACGCCGCCGTCGGTGAGGGGCGCGGGCCTGTCGGGAAGGTGCTCTCGCACGTCTCCGTCGCCGTGCACTCGTCGATCAGCCGGCTCGTGCTCGGGAAGACCAATGCCGACTTCCTCGGGCTGCCGAACGACCCCGTCGCGCAGGCCGCGATCGTCGCCGTGGCGGGGGTCAACTTCGCCGCCGAGACCGTGCGGCGGTTCATCCCCGGGGCCACCGCGCTGCAGGAACGGATCGGCAAGGCCGGGCGCCGCGGGTACGTGAAGCGGCTCGAGAAGATCTTCGCGCCGGACACGACCTACGCGCAGCACATGCGGGCCGCCTGATCCCACCGGATAGGCTTCCGCCCGTGCTGCTCAGTGACCGTGACCTCCGCAAAGAGCTCGACGCCGGCCGGCTCGGCATCGACCCCTTCGACGCCGGCATGGTTCAGCCGTCGAGCGTCGATGTCCGGCTTGACCGGTACTTCCGCGTCTTCAACAACAGCAAGTACACCCACATCGACCCGCAGCTGCAGCAGGACGACCTGACCTCCCTGGTCGAAAAGGAGGGCGACGAGCCCTTCGTGCTGCACCCGGGTGAGTTCGTCCTCGGCTCGACGTTCGAGCTCGTCACCCTGGCCGACGACCTCGCCGGCCGCCTCGAAGGCAAGTCGTCGCTCGGCCGGCTCGGGCTGCTCACGCACTCGACCGCCGGGTTCATCGACCCGGGCTTCTCCGGGCACATCACCCTGGAACTGTCGAACGTCGCGAACCTGCCGATCACGCTCTGGCCGGGCATGAAGATCGGCCAGCTGTGCATCTTCCGGCTCTCCAGCGCGGCCGAGTTCCCGTACGGCTCGAGTGAGGCCGGGTCCCGCTACCAGGGGCAGCGCGGCCCGACCCCGAGCCGGGCGTACAAGAACTTCCACCGCGTCGACACCTGGCGCTAGGCGGAGATCTTCTCGTTCCAGTCGATGCGGTGATTCCACATGAAGGCGTTCGGGTCCTCGTCGAACGGCTTCGAGAACACCCGCTTGATGAAGAAGTCGCGGATGACGCGCCCGACCGGGCCGATCACCTTCTGGTCGCCGTTGCGCTTTCCCGCCGCGACGACGGCTTCGACGCGCTCGCGCCGCAGACCCTCGTAGGTGGCCAATGCCCGCGCGACGTCCGGCACGTCGCGCAGGCACTTGCCCAGCGTGACGGCGTCTTCGATGGCCATCGACGCGCCCTGGCCCGCCGCCGGTGACGTCGCGTGCGCCGCGTCGCCGATGATCACCATGCGGCCGCGGTGCCAGACCGGGACCGTGGGGAAGTCGAACGTCGGCCACGCCGGGTAGACCTCGCGGGTCGCGCGGATGATGTCCGCCGCCGGCGTCCGGTCGGGCGCCACCAGGTGCAGCAGCTCGGCGCGCAGTTTCTCGCCCGCCAAGCTCGCCAGTTCGGACGTGGTCGGCTCGGTCTTGCGGGCCGGGTTCGCGAACCACCAGACGCGCCCGTCGACCGGGCTGACGACGTGGCAGAAGAACACCCGCTTGCCGAACACCATGTTCAGCACGCCCGGCTCGTCCGGCAGGGTCAGGCCTTCGGCGAACCCGCCGGTGTTGAGCAGCGGCACGTACCGCGGCGCCGGCGCGTCCGGGTCGATGATCGTGCGGACGCGCGAACGGAGCCCGTCGGCGCCGACCAGCAGGTCGCCGGTTGCGTGTGAGCCGTCCGAGAAGTCCGCTCTGACCTGCGAAGACGTCTGGCTCGCGCCGATCAGGCGTTTGCCGTACTCGGCGTGGATCCCGCGCCGGGCGGCCTCGTCGCGCAGGGCGACGTAGAGGTCGGAGCGCAGCACGGTCTGGCTCACCGTGCCGTCCGGCAGCGTGCCGCCGAGGGTGAATTCGGTCAGCCGGGTGCCGTTGCCGAGCCCGATCGACATGCGCGGCGAGTCGAAGCCGGTGCTCTTGACGACGTCCTTGAGGCCCAGCGGCAGCAGCGCGTCCAGGCCGTTCACCGCCAGGGTGAGGAACGCGCCGACGCCCTCCGCGCCCCGGTCGTACGCCTCGAACAACACGGGTTCGTGCCCGGCTTCGTGCAGGGCGATGGCCGTGATCGTGCCTGCGATGCCGCCTCCGATGATCAGTGCCTTGGTCATCTCGTTCGTCCCCTCGAATCTCTTAGAAACTAATTCGTTCTGTCGAACTAAAGAGTGGGCTAGGCTGGGGCCCGTGTCAAGCGAGCGAGCGCAACTGGTCGAAGAAGTCCTGCTCAGGTCGCGGGAGCTGTCGACGGAGACGGTCATGTTCCACACCGCGATCTCCGAGACGCGGGGGCTGTCGGCGGTCGACAGCAAGGTCTTGGACTACCTCGCGCGGTTCGGGCCGCAGACGCCGAAGGACCTCGCGCGGCTCTCCGGCCTGGCGCCCGCGTCGGTGACCGCGATGATCGACCGGCTGGAACGCAAGGGCATCGTCGACCGCCGCCCGCACCCGGACGACCGCCGTCGCGTCCTCATCGCGCTGGACGAACAGGCCATCGCGAGCGGCGTGCACCTCTGGGACAACCTCGTCAAGCGCATGTACGAGTTGTGCGACCGCTACACCGACGACGAGCTCCGCACGGTGATCGGGTTCGTCGAGGGGGCCACCGCCCTCACCCACGAATCGACGGCGAAGCTGACCGGCGCCACGGACGGGTGAAGGTAGAGGCGCGAAGGGCTCGCTCGTGCCAGGCTCCGAAAGGTCGTCCAGGCCCCGGAGGTAGCGCGGAATGCGGTTGTCCGATAGACCGCTTCGCCTAGTTCTCGTGCTGGCACTGGTCTTACTGGCCGCGGCGCTGACGCCGTCGGCCGGCGCGGCGGGCGCCCCGCCCTTCGCGGTGGGCTACGACGACGTCGTCTACGGCGACTTCCTGTACGCGGGCAACGGCGTCCTGCGCTGCCCGGTCGCCGCCGACCACGCGCCGGCCGCCGGCGCGGTCGACACCCCCGCGGCGTGCGCGAACACCGCGGACCGCAAGGACACCCTGGTCAACGACGACTTCTTCATGCAGTGGGCCGACGTCGACGCCGACCCGGGCACGTTCGACTCCGCGAGCGCGTCCGTCCGCATCCCGCCCGGTGCCCGGATCGTCTTCGCCCGCCTGAACTGGGCGGGCAACACGACGGGGACGACGTGCGGCTTCCGCGAGGGCGTTCCCGCTGTTCCGCCGCCGGGGAACCCCGCGACGCAGAACGTGCGGCTTTCGGTGGGCAGCGCGAAGTCCGTCGACGTCAAGCCGTCGGCTTTCGCCGAAGACGGCCCCTATTACTCCGCCCACGCCGACGTGACCAGCCAGTTCGCGGCCGCGCCGACCGGCGCCGCGCTCGACGTGACCGTCGGCAACGTCTGGGCCCCTCGGGGTTTCGACTGCGCCGGCGGCTGGTCGATCGCCCTGGTCTACGCGTACCCGTCCCGCAACCCCGACTTCGCGCCGAACAAGCGCAAGGTTGTCGTCTACGACGGACACGTCCGCCAGGCCTCGGACGTCCCCACGGAAACGACGATCACCGGCTTCCGCGCGGCGGCCGCCGACGCGCACATCGGCGTCACCGCCTACGACGGCGACTGGGGTGGCTCCGGCGACCAGTTGCTCGTCGACGGCACCCCGGCCGCCGAGCCCGCGACCGGCGGGACGTCGAACTTCTTCATCTCCAACGCCGACAACGCGGCCGCGCCGGGGGTGAAGAACAACTTCAGCGTGGACGCGAAGGCGTTCGACGTCGACAGCATCCCCGCGGGCGCGACGAGCGCGAAGCTCGGCTTCGTCACCAGCGGGGACAGCTATCTCGCGCAGAACATGGCGTTTTCCGTGCCGGTGCCCGAACTCCAGGTCGCCCTGCGCGCGACGCGGCCGAAGGCGCACGCCGGCGAGCCCGTGACGTTCGCCGTCGCCGTCACCAACCCGGGCGGCATCGCGGCGTCCGGGGTGCAGGCCGCCGACGAGACCTTTCCGGCCTGCGCCAAGCCTCTCGGCACGCTCGCCCCAGGTCAGACGGTCACGTACGAGTGCACCGGCCCCGCCCCGGCCGACGACTTCACCAACGCGGTGAAGGCGACCGGCACGAGCGCACTCGGCGACGCGCTCGACGGCGCCGCGACCGCCGCCGTCGACGTCGTGCACCCGTCCTTGGGCATGACGAAGACCGCCGAAAAGCCCGCCTACCGCGCCGGCGACACCGCGACCTTCGCGATCAAGGTCACGAACACCGGCGACACCGGGCTTTCCGGCCTGCTGGTCAACGACCCGAAGGTGCCTTCGTGCGCCGTCACCGGGGCTCTCGCGCCCGGCGAAAACCGCACGACGACGTGCACGGCGAAGGCCCCGATCGCCGACGGCGTCAACACCGCGACCGCCGCCGCCACCGACGAGCTCGGCAAGCAGATCACGGCCTCCGCGGACGCGCCCGCGCCGACGATCGCGCCCGCCGTCGAGGTCACCAAGACCGCCGACCCGCCGGTGATCCACGCCGGCGACGCCGTGACGTTCACCGTCGCGGTCACGAACACCGGCGACAGCCCGCTCGCACCGGTGAAGCTCACCGACGACACGACGACGTCGTGCTCGCGCACGTTCGACGGCCTGGCCGCGGGCGCGACACGGACGTACACGTGCACGGCGAACCCGTCCACCACGACGACGTCGCACGTGACCGCCGCCGGCACCGACCTCGCGGGGCAGCCGGTGGCCGCCATTGCGTCGGCGACCGTCACGGTGATCACGCCGGCCCTGACGCTCACGAAGGACGCCGCACCCGGAGTCGTCCGCGCCGGCGACCCGATCATGTTCACGATCACGGTCGCCAACGCCGGCGACGCGCCGCTGACCGAGGTCGCCGTCACCGACGACCGCACGCCGGCGTGCGCCAGGACGATCGGCGCGTTGCCGCCGCGGGCAAGGCAGACGTACACCTGCACGGCACCGGCCCCACCGGACGACTTCACCAACACGGCGGCCGCGTCGGGCAAGGACCAGCTCGGCCGCACGGTGAAGGTCACCGACGACGCCGTGGTCGACGTGATCCACCCGGGGGTGGCGCTCGCCGCGCAGGCTTCGCCCGCCGCGGTCCGCGAAGGCGACAAGGTGACGTGGACGATCACCGCCACCAACACGGGCGACGTGCCGCTGACCGGCGTGACGGTCGCGGACGACCAGGTCGCGGAGTGCGCGAAGTCGCTCGGGACGCTTCAGCCGCAGGCGACTTCGGCGTACAGGTGTACGACGGTCGCGGGCGCCACCGGCTTCACGAACAAGCCGGCGGTGACGGGTGTCGACCCGACGGCCCGGCCGGTGACGGCGAGCGCGGAAGCCGCGTTCACCGTGCAGCACCCCGGCGTGACGATCACCGCGGCGGTCACCGGCGGACCGTTCCGCGAGGGCGACGCCGTGCCGCTGCGGATCACCGTGCACAACACGGGTGACGTGCCCCTGACCGCCCTGCGCGTCACGGACTCGCAGACGCCCGGCAGCCGGGCCACGAGCACCCCGGCCACCGGCCCGCAGGCGCGAGCCACGGGCTGTGCGCAAGCCCTCGACGGCGCCCTCGAACCCGGAGGCACCCGAGACTTCGGCTGCACCCTCACCGCGCCGGCTGACGACGTCACCGCCGCCGTCCAGGTCACCGGCACTCCGCCCACCGGCCCCGCGGTCACCGCGAACGCCCAGGCCACCGCCGACGTCATCCACCCGGCCATCGCGGTCACCAGGACCGTCGACCCGCGAGTCGTCCGCTCCGGCGACACCGTGACCTCGACGATCACCGTCACCAACACCGGCGACAGCGTGCTGCACGACGTCTCCGTGGCCGATCCCGGCGCACCGGCATGCGCCAAACCCCTGGGTTCACTCGAACCGCGAGCCACGCAGAACTACAGCTGCACTCAAGTCGCCGGCGAAGCCGACTTCACCGCCACCGCGAAGGTCACCGGCACCGACGCCACGAACCGTCCCGTGACCGCCACCGCCGGGGAACCGGTCGATGTCATCCACCCGGCGGTCACCATCACGGACGACGCGACGCCCGCGCGGGTTCGGCAAGGCGACACCGTCACGTTCACCCTCGTCGTCATGAACACCGGCGATGTCCCGCTGACCGACGTGTCCATTGCGGACAGTCGCACTCCGGCGTGCGCTCACTCCATCGGCACCCTCCCTCCCGGCGCTCTCCAGCACCACTCCTGCACGGTAAACGCCGGCACCGACAGTTTTGTGAGCTCCGCCACCGCGACTGGCACCGATCCGACGAACCGCCAGGTCGGCGCGACCGACGACGCGGCCTACACCGTCCTGCACCCCGCCCTCGAGATCACGCAGAACGTGCGGGGTCCCTTCCGCCAGGGCGACGCCGTGCCGTTCACCCTCACCGTCACGAACACGGGCGACGTCCCGTTGACCGACGTGAAGGTCAGCGAGCCCTGTGTGAAGGCCTTCGACCGGCTCGAAGCCGGCGCGAACCAGAAGTTCGACTGCGCCACGACCGCGCCGCAGGACGACGTCGTGAGCAAGGCGAAGGTCGTGGCCACGGCCCCGACCGGCCCGCCGGTCACCGCCGAGGACGCCGACGAGGTCGATGTCATCCACCCGGCCGTGAAGATCGCCCAAGAAGCGACGCCGGGCACGGTCCGCGCGGGCGACGACGTCACGTTCACGATCAGCGTCACCAACACCGGTGACGTGCCGCTGACCAGCGTGTCCGTTGTGGACGACGATCCGTGCGCCAAGAAGTTCGCCGCACTGGCGGCCGGCGAAAAGCGGATCTACACCTGCACTCGAAAAGCGCCGGACGACGACTTCACCACCACGGCCGAAGTGACGGGAATGGACTCGACCAATCGCTCCGTGCAAGCAAAAGCCGAAGCGAAAGTCGACATAGTCCACCCCGAGATCGCGCTCATGAAGGACGCGACGCCGTTCGAAGTCCGCCAAGGCGACACCGTCACGTTTTCGATCCTGGTCAAAAACACCGGTGACGTGCCGCTCACCGCCGTGTCCGTCGTGGACGACCACACGACGTCGTGCGCGCGCACCACGCCGGTACTGGCCGCGGACGCCGAAATCACCTACACCTGCACGACTGTCGCAGGTGGGGAAGGCTTCACGGGCAAGGCGACCGTCACCGGCCAGGACCCGACCGGCCGCCCGGTGAGCGCGTCCGGCGACGCGACCTTCAAAGTCCGAAGCGGCTGAATGGAGTAACGCCGGAGCGTCCGATTGCCGCCGGTTCCCGGTCGGTCGTCGAATGCCCGGCGCAAGAAATGTGACCAGTGCGTTCGTAGGGTTCTCGGTGTAATCGTTCCGTGATACGTTCTCGCGCCGTGTCCCCCATTGGTGAACGTGGTCGCGTGGTGATGGTGTCACTCAGTGTGCTGCTCGGCGTTTTCTCCGCCGCGACAGGCACCTGGATGGCCACCGCGGAAGGAAACACGGCCGAACTCGGCGCCGCGGCCTTGGTGCTGCCCGATGCGCCGGGCGGTGCCGGGGGCGGCAGCGGCACGGACCTCGCCGGTGGGCAGTCCCCGACCCCGAAGCAGGCCACGACCGGCGCCCCCGCGCCGACGACGTCCAGCGCGGCACCGACGCCGACCGAGACCTCCGAAGCCCCGAAGCCGACGACGTCGGAACCGGCCCCGCCGCCGACCACCAAAGCCGCGGCCCGCGTCGCGTCCTCGACCGTCGACCAGGTCGTCTCCCTCGTCAACGACGAGCGTGCGCAGGCGGGCTGCAAGGCGCTGACCGCGGAGTCGCACCTGACCGAGGCCGCGCAGGACTACAGCGACGACATGTCGGCCCGGAACTTCTTCGCCCACACCAACCCCGAAGGCGTCACGTTCGACGTGCGCATCAAGAACGCCGGCTACTCGAAGCCGGGCGCGGAGAACATCGCGAAGGGGCAGACGTCGGCGGCGCAGGTCATGGACGCCTGGATGAACTCCGAGGGCCACCGCGCGAACATCCTGAACTGCTCGCTGACGAAGATCGGCGTCGGGTTCACCAAGGCGGGCAACTACTGGGTCCAGGACTTCGGGTACTGAGCTAAGCCGGGTTGTTCCACCGCTCCGCGATGTCGCCGTAGCGGGCCAGCACGGTCGCCCGCAGCTCGGGATCCGTCCGCGGCACCGGCTCGATGAACACCTCGGTGACGTCGTTGAAGGACTCGGTCAGCTCGGCCGCGATCCGGACGCAGGCGCGTTCGAGGTCCGCGGCGCCGAGCGAGTCGTCGAAGTCGACGCGGGTGCAGACGAGGACCTGGTCGGTGCCCATCAGCATCGTCTGCAGGTCCACGACGGCCTCGATCTCCGGCGCGGCGGACAGGTGGTCGCGGACGCCGCGGACGATCTCCGGGTTGGCCTGGCGGCCGATGAGCAGGCCGCGGTTCGTGCGCCCGAGCAGGTAGGCGACGCAGGCGAGCAGCACGCCGATGACGATCGACGCGACGCCGTCCCAGACCTCCGAGCCGGTGAGCTGGTGCAGGCCGATGCCGGCGAACGCGACCAGCAGGCCGATCAGCGCGGCGGAGTCCTCGAAGAGCACGGTCTTCGGGGTCGGGTCGTCGATCATGCGGAGGTACGCCCAGATCGTCCGGTTTTCGGCCTTCGACTCGCGGACGACCTGGCGCACGGCTTGCACCCACGACGTGCCTTCGAGCAGGAAGGCCACCGCCAGGACGATGTAGCTGAGGATCGACGTGCTCTGCGCTTCGCCGTGGCCGAAGAGCGTCGAAACGCCTTCGTAGAGGGCGAACATCGAGCCCGACGCGAAGATCGACACGGCGGCGAGCAGCGACCAGAAGTAGCGCTCCTTGCCGTAGCCGAAGGGGTGCACGCGGTCGGCCGGGCGGTCGGAACGTTTCAACGCCGTCAGCAGCAGGACTTCGGTGAACGTGTCGGCCACCGAGTGGGCCGCTTCGGAGAGCATCGCGCCCGAGCCGGTGATGATGCCCGCGATCAGCTTCATGATCGCGATCGCCAGGTTCACCCCGCCGGCCAGCAGGACGGTCAGCGTGCTTTCGCCACCGGGCTTTTCGGGTTCCTCGCTCACCTTGGTGAGCGTAATGGTCAGAGGCGACGCAGGCCGTGCAGCACGCGTTCCATGAGCGCCGCGGCCGGTCGGCCGTCGGTGTTCACGCGGTTGTCGTGGATCGTGATCAGGCCCTGCTCGGCCATGTCGTCGAGGAGCACGCGGGCGACGCCGAGCGGCACGCTGAGCCTGGCCGCGACCTCGGCGACCGAGCGCGGGTGGTGGCACAGCGTGCGCACCGAGCGGAACTCGCCGGTCAGCCGGGCGCCGTTCCAGTGCGCGCCGGCCCGCGTCGAGACCATGGCCTCGATCGCCAGGTGCCGCCGCGACTGCGTCCGGCCGCGCGTGAGGACGTACGGGCGCACGAGCGTCCGCTGGACGGGAACGTAGCCGATGGGTTCGCCGGTCCGGCGCTGTTCGAAGGGTTCCTCGCTGCGGAGCGCGTGGCGGCCGGAGGAGGGGTGCCGATCGTCCCCGCGTCCAGCCGCTGTGGTCCGCGGGTCCTCGCCCATCCTCGCTGCCCCCTGATTCCGTGATAGTCGAAGTGGCCTCGCTGGCAGCGGTGGCGGCGAGGAAAGGCCAGGATACGCCGGACCACTGGGCTTTTGGCCAAGGTTTCTTGTTGGCCTGATGGGCCATTTCGGTGAATATCATGAACATTATTCGGGAAATCGATTGCCGTGACAAAATCCCAGCTAGTGGACGTGAAGATCCGTGACAACGGGTAGCTCGGCGGCTACGGAAATGCGTGAATAACGCGTTTTCCGCAAAGAAAACGGCCCCGGCCAGGAAGTCCTGACCGGGGCCGTGCACATTTTCGATCTGTGTCACTCTTCTGCGAGTGACGGCGCTCCGAGTGCGATCGGCTTCGGCTCCGGCTTGCGCTTGACGGCTTCGAGCAGCATCTGCGCGACGTCGACGATCTCGACCTTCTCGCTCGCGGCGCCGTCGGCCTGCCGCGCGGTGAGGCCGTCGTTCAGCATCACCTTGCAGAACGGGCAGCCCGTCGCGATCTTCGACGGCGCGGTGCCGAGCGCCTCGTCGACGCGCTCGACGTTGATCCGCTTGCCGATCTTCTCTTCCATCCACATCCGCGCGCCGCCCGCGCCGCAGCACATCGACTTGTCGCCGTGCCGAGGCATCTCGCGCAGCCGTGCGCCGGTCGCGCCGACGAGCTCGCGCGGCGCCTCGTAGACCTTGTTGTGACGGCCGAGGTAGCACGGGTCGTGGTAGGTGACGTCCTCGGCGACCGGCGCCACCGGCACCAGCTGCTTCTCGCGAACCAGGCGGTTCAGCAGCTGCGTGTGGTGCACGACGTCGAACTGGCCGCCCAGCTCCGGGTACTCGTTGGCGAGGGTGTTGAAGCAGTGCGCGCAGGTCACGACGACCTTGCGCGCCTTGCGCTCACGTCCCTCGAACACCGAGTTCAGGACCTCGACGTTCTGCTGGGCGAGCATCTGGAACAGGAACTCGTTGCCCGCGCGGCGGGCCGGGTCACCGGTGCAGGACTCCTCCGAGCCGAGCACCTTGTACTTCACGTCGGCCATGTGGAGCAGCTCGGCGACCGCGCGCGTCGTCTTCTTCGCGCGGTCCTCGAACGCGCCGGCGCAACCGACCCAGAACAGGTACTCGGCGTCGCCCATCTCGCCGTCGAACACCGGGACCTCGAAGTCCAGGTCCTCGGTCCAGGCCAGCCGGTCCTTGGCGTTCTGGCCCCACGGGTTGCCCTTGTTCTCCAGGTTCTTGAACATGCCGTTCAGCTCGCTGGGGAACGACGACTCGATCATCACCTGGTAGCGGCGCATGTCGACGATGTGGTCGACGTGCTCGATGTCGACCGGGCACTGCTCGACGCAGGCGCCGCAGCTGGTGCACGACCAGAGGACGTCGGGGTCGATGACACCGCCGTCGTCGCCGATCAGGGCCTTCTGGGACTCGGCGATCGCGAGGACGTCGATGCCGGCGTACATGTTGTCCCCGGACAAGCCCACTTCGTCGCCCGCCATGTCGCGCTTGCCGCCGGCCATCAGGTACGGCGCCTTCGCGTAGGCGTGGTCACGCAGCTGCGTGATCAGCAGCTTCGGCGACAGCGGCTTGCCGGTGTTCCACGCGGGGCACTGCTCCTGGCAGCGGCCGCACTCGGTGCACGTCGAGAAGTCCAGCCAGCCCTTCCAGCTGAAGTCCTCGATCTTGCCGACGCCGAAGGTGTCCTCGTCCGGGTCGGCTTCCTCGAGGTCGAGGACCTTGCCGCCGCTCATCATCGGCTTGAGCGCGCCGAGGGCGACGCCGCCGTCGGCTTCGCGCTTGAAGTAGATGTTGAAGAACGCGCTGAAGCGGTGCCAGGCGATGCCCATGGTCATCGTGCGCGCGACGACGATCAGCCAGACCGTGGCGCTCATCAGCTTGACGAACGCGAACACCGTGACCAGGTTCGGGCTGGCCGGCAGCAGCTCGCCGAGCGGGTTCGAGACGAAAGCGGCCCAGGTCGGCGTCTCGTGCGCGCCGAGCGCGGCCTTCGCGGCGCGGACGCCGATGATGCCGATGCCCTCGACCAGGACGACGGCCTCGATGAAGTACGCCCACTTGAAGTTGGAGCCCTGGAAGCGCGACTGGCGGTCGGCGCGGCGCGGGTGGTTGCGCTGGCGGATCGCCATCAGCACCAGGATGCCGACGATGGTGCCGAGGCCGAGCAGCTCCATTAGCAGCTGGAACGGCGGGAAGTCGTCGAGGATCGGCCAGCCCCAGCTCGGGACGAAGACCTCGCCGTAGGCCTCGAACAGGGCGAGCGAGCCGAGCAGGAAGCCCCACATGACGAGCCAGTGCGCGGGACCGACGCTGCGCTTGCGGTTCATCCGCGTGTGCGCGGCGAACTCCTTGACCAAGGTCTTCATGCGCGGCATGAAGGGACCGTTGCGCGTCGAGTCGGGCTGCCCGAGGCGGATCACCCGCACGAAACGGGCGATCGTCGCGGCGAACATTCCCCAGGCGACGACGCCGAGCAGGACCGAGATCCCGCCGAGCGTCAGTTGCAGAGCGCCCATCGTTCGGGTGCCTTTCGTCCGGATGGATCAGTGGTGGTGCCGGGAGACTAACCGTCCTTACTGATGAGTAACCCGTTGAGTGGCCCTAAGTCCCACCGATGTGGTGTACGTCGCTCTTTGTTTCGGGACGATCGTTCAGGTAGTTTTCACCCTATGGGTGCGTACCTTCTTCTCGCGTTGGCGATCGTCGCGGAGGTCTCCGCGACGGTCTCCCTGAAGCTCTCCGAGGGCTTCTCCAAGCTCGGGCCGTCGATCGTCGTGGTGGCCGGCTACGCGGTGGCGTTCGTCGCGCTTTCGTACGTGCTGAAGCTGGGGTTGCCGATCGGCGTCGCGTATGCCATCTGGGCCGCGGCCGGCGTCGCACTGGTGGCGATCGTCGGCGTCGTGTTCCTGAAGGAGCCGGTCAACGCGGCCATGATCGCGGGACTGGCACTGGTCATCGGCGGTGTCGTGCTGATCGAAATCGGGAGTGCATCGACGTGAAACTGCAGGTCGACGGCCGCAAGGCCCGCGGGGACAAGCGGCGCGCGGAGATCATCGAGGCGACGCTGCGGGTGATCGAGCGCGACGGCGTCGCCGGCGTCACGCACCGGATCGTCGCGGCCGAGGCCGGCGTGCCGACGACGTCCACGACGTACCACTTCTCGTCACTGGACGACCTGCTGATCGCGACGCTCATCTCGTGCGCCCGCGACATGGCCACCGAGGTCTACTGGATGATCGACCGGGCCCGGTCCCGCGGTTCGCGCGGCGCGGATGAGGTCGCCGGCCTGCTGGCCGAGGCCTTGGGGCCGCGACGCGGGCGCACGATGGCCGAGTACGAGCTGTACCTGCTGGCGGCGCGGAAGCCGGAGCTGCGCCCGGCCGCGCGACGCTGGCTGGACGTACTGACGTCGATGGTCCGCCACGACGACGAGGTGGCGTTCCGGGTGTTCCTCGCGGGCATCGACGGGCTGCTGATCCAGGGCCTGATCGACGACGAGCCGCCGTCCGCGGACGAGCTGCGGCCGGTGGTGGCCTACCTGCTGAAACCGCGTTGACGCGGTCGTTAGCTTCGGATCATGCGGACCTTCGGTGACTACGAGCTCGACGACGACCGGACGCGGCTCGACCTCGACGCGGTGTGGAAGTTCCTCTCGACCGAGGCCTACTGGGGCCGTTGGCGCACGCGTGCACAGGTCGAAGCGGCGATCGACGGGTCATGGCGGATCGTCGGCGCATACCGCGGCTCAGAGCTGGTCGGTTTCGCACGCGCTTTCTCCGACGGCGTCGGCTCGGCGTACCTCGCCGACGTGTTCGTCCTCGGCTCCGCGCGCGGCACCGGCGTCGGCAAGGAGCTGGTCCGCGAGATGATCGACAACGGGCCCGGCGCGGGTTTCCGCTGGATGCTGCACACCGCCGACGCTCACGGGCTGTACCGGCAGTTCGGCTTCGACGAGCACACGAAGGGCCGCTACCTGGAGCGCGAGGGCGTCAACAAGGAAGCCCTGCGCTGACCCGGCGCTGTTGCGGCACCAGCGCCGGGCCCTCCTGCTGACTCAGCCCTTGTTCTCGTACACCGGCGTGATCACCGCGCGGGCCAGGGTGTGCCCGAACATGTTGAAGCCGAGGAACGCCGGTGTCGCGTCCTCCGGGACGTCCAGCTTGTCGACGTCGAGTGCGTGCACCGCGAAGTAGTAGCGGTGCGGGCCGTGTCCGGGCGGGGGCGCCGCGCCGAGGAACTGCTTGACCCCGCCGTCGCCCTTCAACGTCACCGCGCCCTCGGGGAGGCCGGAGCCGTCGCCCGCGCCGGAGGCCAGCTCCGTCAGCGACGGCGGGAGGTTGAACACCGCCCAGTGCCAGAAACCGCTGCCGGTCGGGGCGTCCGGGTCGTAGCACGTGACCGCGAAGCTCTTCGTCTCCGCCGGGAAGCCTTCCCAGGCCAGCTGCGGCGAACGGTCCTCGCCGCCGGCGCCGAAGATGCCGGAGAGGTGGGGCGTGGCCAGGGTTTCGCCGTCGGCGACGTCGGTGCTGCGGAGGGTGAAGGACGGCACGTCGGGCAGGGATTCGTACGGGCCGGGTGCTTGCGGCATGGATCCTCCTGATCACGGAACTGGAGCCTGGCGCCAGGTTAGGCCCCTCGCGCCGCCCCCGCGTGTCAGGGACGGATCTCAGGGTTCTTCGGGGGGTTACCCCCATGTGCCGGGCCCGTGCCGGGCCATAACGTTTTCTCACGCAGAGGAAACAACACTGAGGGGACCACGACCATGGCGCGCCCGCTTCTGGCTCTGGGTGGCATCGTCCTGATCGGCGTCGGCCTGGCGACCGCGTTCGGCTGGGGCTGGGGATCGGACTTCGAGAACAGCAAGACCCTTTCGGAGACCATCCGCAGCGTGAAGCTGGAAGGCGACTCGGGGTCGGTGAAGATCCGCACCGGCACGGGACCTTCGACGGTGCACGAAAAGATCAATTACCACTGGCGCGGCAAGCCGGGCGACACGTTCTTCCGCGTCGACGGCGACCAGCTGGTGCTCACCGACTGCGGGAACAACTGCTCGGTCGACTTCGAGGTGGTCGTGCCCGCGGGCGTGCCGGTCAGCGGCAAGGTCGACTCCGGTGGGCTGGACATCGCCGGGGTGGCGAGCGTGGACGTCCAGGCGGACTCGGGCCACGCCCGCGTCGAAGACGTTCCCGGCCTGGTGAAGCTGCGGCTGGAGAGCGGCGGGATCGACCTGTCGGACGTCGGCGAGGTCCAGGTGCACGCCGACTCGGGCAGCATCAAGGCCGAAGGCGTGCGGGGCCCGGTCGACGTGACGGCGTCGAGCGGGAGCGTCGACTTCACGCTGGCGCGGGCGAACAACGTCAAGATCAAGGCCGACAGCGGGAGCGTCGACGTCGAGGTGCCGGGCGGGCCGTACCGCGTCATCGGCGACAGCGACAGCGGGCGTCGCACCATCGACGTCCCGACCGACGGCTCCGCGCCGAACACGCTCGACCTCACGACCGAAAGCGGGAGCGTCACGGTCCGCGCGGCCTGACCTTTTCCTTACTACGGGGGCTTTTCACCATGGTCAAGATCGAACGGCGCGTGCTGGCGGCCGCGCTGCTGGGGGCCATCGCGATGTTCGGCGTCGTGGGGTTCACCCGGGGGGAGGGGTCCGCGGCGCCGGCGCAGGGGGTGCCGGTCGCCGCGGATTCCCACTATCGAGTGACTTCCTGGGTCGGTACTCCGGCCGAAGTCGTTGTGCAGCAAGGAAACTCGGATTTCTTCCTTTCTTCCTGGACCGGCCACCGCTCCTGAACCGTCGGTGGTCGCTGTTAGGAAGGGTGCACGCCGAAAGCCGGCGTGCAGGGGGAGGAACAAGATCATGGACGTGCGCCGGGTCGCCGCGGTCATCGCGGCGGTCGTGGTCATGGCGGCGGTACCGGCCGTCGCCGCGGCGTCTTCGCTTGCGTGGCACGCATGTGCGACGCCGCAGGAGCCGACAGCCGAATGCGCGACGGTCGACGTGCCGATCGACCACGCGCGACCAGAGCTGGGGTCGGCGCGGCTCGCGCTGGTCCGGTTGCCCGCGCTCGAACCGGGCCGGCGGATCGGCTCACTGCTGGTGAACCCGGGCGGGCCAGGCGGTTCCGGCGTCGGGTTCGTGCAGTTCGGCGGGCTCGCCTCGCCGGACCTCGCGCGGCTGCGGCAGCGGTTCGACGTCGTGGGCTTCGACCCGCGCGGCGACTGGTTCAGCACGCCACGCATCACGTGCGACCCGGCGACGTTGTTCGACCCGGCGCTCGACCGGTTCCCGTCGACGCGGCCGGCGTTCGAGGCGCTGGTGGCGCACAACCGCGCGGCGGGCGAGGACTGCCTGGCCCGGACCGGGCCGTTGCTGGCGAACGCGGACACGCAGAGCGCGGCCGAAGACATCGAGACGATCCGCGCGGCCCTCGGCGAGCCGAGGATCTCGTGGCTGGGTCTGTCGTACGGCACCGAACTGGGTGCGGTCTACGCGTCGAGGCACCCCGGGCGAGTGCGGACGATGGTGCTCGACGGTGCCGTCGACCACGCCCGGCCGCTGTGTCAGGCGATCCTCGAAGAGGCCGCGGCGACCGAAGACGCGCTGGTCCGGTTCGCGGACTGGTGCCGCGGTTCCGCCGACTGCGCCTTGCGGGGGCGCGATGTCCTGCACTTCTACGACGACGTCGTGGCCCGGGCGGCGCGCGGCTCGGTGTGGGCGAGCGACCTGGGCCGCCCGGCGACAGCCGACGAGATCTCGGCGGGCGTCTACAACCACCTCTACATCCGGGCGGAGTGGCCGGCGCTGGGCAAGGCGCTGGCCGCGGCCGGCGGTGAGTTCCCCGACGCCAGGGGGCTGACCGAGCGGAACCAGTTCCTCTCCCCGATCTACGGGGCTTACCGGGCGATCGGCTGCCACGACTTCCCGTCGCCGTTCACCGGTCCGGCGGACATGGGCGCGCTGGCCGGGCTGCTGCGCGCGGTGGCGCCGCACAGCTGGCGGTACTCGGAGTTCTGGGACTTCACCAGTGGCTGCACGGGCTGGCCGGTCCCGGCGAAGAACCCACCACAGCCGCACCCGGTCCACGGCGCCCCGCCGATCCTGGTGGTCGGCGGCGCCCACGACCCGGCGACGCCGTTGGCCTGGGCCCGCGGCCTGGCGGCGAGCATCGACGGAGCGGCCCTGCTGACCCGTACCGACGACGGTCACACGGGGTTGTTCAACTCCGCGTGCGCCCGCGCGGCCGAGGTGGACTACCTGGTGAGTGGGGTCACACCCGCTTCGGGCCAGATCTGCCGCTGAACCCGGGAACAAGAACCCGGACCGGCTCGTTAGGCTGGTTACGAAGGTTGAGTGCAGTCGGCTCAAGTACGACTTGACGAGACGCACGAAGGCCCGACTAAACTTGCCAGAGCCTCGCTCAAGGCGAGGAAGAACGTGCAGGTCACGTACATAGCAGGCTTACACAGGAGGAAAGCACCATGGCGCGAGCGGTCGGCATCGACCTCGGCACGACCAACTCGGTCGTAGCCGTCCTTGAGGGCGGCGAGCCGACGGTCATCGCCAACTCCGAAGGCTCCCGGACCACCCCGTCGATCGTCGCCTTCGCCAAGAACGGCGAAGTGCTGACCGGTCAGCCGGCGAAGAACCAGGCGGTGACGAACGTCGACCGGACGATCAGGTCCGTGAAGCGGCACATCGGCACCGACTGGAAGACCGAGATCGACGGCAAGAACTACACGTCGCAGGAGATCAGCGCCCGCGTGCTGATGAAGCTCAAGCGCGATGCCGAGGCGTACCTGGGCGAGACCATCACCGACGCGGTGATCACCGTCCCGGCGTACTTCGAGGACGCGCAGCGGCAGGCGACGAAGGAGGCCGGGCAGATCGCCGGCCTGAACGTGCTCCGCATCGTCAACGAGCCGACCGCCGCCGCGCTGGCGTACGGCCTGGACAAGGGCGAGAAGGAACAGACCATCCTGGTCTTCGACCTCGGTGGCGGCACGTTCGACGTCTCGCTGCTGGAGATCGGCGAGGGCGTCGTCGAGGTCCGCGCGACCTCCGGTGACAACCACCTCGGTGGCGACGACTGGGACGAGCGCATCGTCAAGTGGCTGGTCGACAAGTTCAAGGCCACGAACGGCATCGACCTCACCAAGGACAAGATGGCGCTGCAGCGCATCCGTGAGGCCGCGGAGAAGGCGAAGATCGAGCTGTCCAGCTCGAACTCGGCCGGCATCAACCTGCCGTACATCACGGTCGACGCCGACAAGAACCCGCTGTTCCTCGACGAGCAGCTCTCCCGCGCCGAGTTCCAGAAGATCACCTCGGACCTGCTCGAGCGCACCCGCAACCCGTTCAACAACGTGATCCGCGACGCGAACATCGCCGTCGGCGACATCGACCACGTCGTGCTCGTCGGTGGTTCCACCCGCATGCCGGCCGTGTCGGACCTGGTCAAGGAGCTGACCGGCGGCCGCGAGCCGAACAAGGGCGTGAACCCGGACGAGGTCGTGGCGGTCGGCGCGGCGCTGCAGGCCGGTGTCCTGAAGGGCGAGGTCAAGGACGTCCTGCTGCTGGACGTCACGCCGCTGTCGCTGGGCATCGAGACCAAGGGTGGCGTCTTCACCAAGCTCATCGAGCGCAACACCACGATCCCGACCAAGCGTTCGGAGATCTTCTCCACCGCGGACGACAACCAGCCGTCGGTGCAGATCCAGGTGTTCCAGGGTGAGCGCGAGATCGCCGCGCACAACAAGAAGCTCGGCATGTTCGAGCTGACCGGTCTCCCGCCCGCCCCGCGTGGCGTGCCGCAGATCGAGGTCACCTTCGACATCGACGCGAACGGCATCGTGCACGTCCTGGCGAAGGACCTGGGCACGAACAAGGAGCAGTCGATGACGATCACCGGTGGCTCCGCGCTGCCGAAGGACGACATCGAGCGGATGGTCAAGGACGCCGAGGCGCACGCCGAGGAGGACAAGACCCGTCGCGAAGAGGCCGAGACCCGCAACCAGGCCGAGACGCTGGTCTACCAGACCGAGAAGTTCCTCAAGGACAACGACGACAAGCTGCCCGAGGACCTCAAGGCCAAGGTCAAGTCCGCGATCGACGAGTCGAACGAGGCGCTCAAGGGCACCGACTCGGCGAAGATCCGTGAGTCGATCGAGAAGCTGAACACCGCTTCGCAGGAGCTGGGCACCGCCCTGTACGCCAACGCGAACGCCGATGCGGCAGCCGGTGCGGCCGGAGCTTCGGGTGCGGCCGGTGGCGACGCCGGTGCGGCCGGCGGCCAGGCCAAGGCCGATGACGTGGTGGACGCCGAGATCGTCGAAGAGGACGAAAAGAAGTGACCCACAGCTACGACGAATCCGAGAACCAGGGCCGCGGCCCCGAGGAGCCGGTGGTCGTGCGGGATCGGCGGCGGGTGGACCCCCAGACCGGGCAGGTTCGCCCGCCCGGTCCGGCCCACGCCGCGCCGGAGCCGGAGGACGCGCCCGTGGAACACGCGGGCCCCTCGCTTGGCGAGTCCATTGTGGACGACTCGGTGTCGGTTTTCTCCGACGTCGAGAAGGAGCTGGCCGAGCGCACCGCCGACCTCCAGCGCCTGCAGGCGGAGTACGCCAACTACCGCAAGCGGGTCGAGCGTGACCGCGAGGCGGTCGTGCTCGGGGCCAAGGCGACGGTGGTGAACGACCTGCTGCCGCTGCTCGACGACCTCGAGCGGGCCGAGCAGCACGGCGACCTCACCGGGGCGTTCAAGGCCGTCGGCGACAAGCTGATCAGCGGCCTGCAGCGCGCGGGGCTCGAGTCGTTCGGCAGCGAGGGCGAAGCCTTCGACCCGAGCGTGCACGAGGCCGTGCAGCACAACACCTCGCCGGAGGTGGCGGGCCCGACGGTGACCGTGGTCATGCGTCGCGGCTACCGCTTCGGCGACCGGGTGCTGCGGGCGGCGCTGGTCGGGGTCACCGACCACGAGCCAGGCGGCCCGGCGGAGCACCCGCCCGTCGGTGGCGAGCTGCCGCTCGGCGGCGGACTCGATGACCAGCAGCAGTAAGCAACATCCGGTTCGACTGGAAGGAGGAGGCGCCCGATGAGTGCTCGGGAATGGGTCGGCAAGGACTTCTACCGTGAACTGGGCGTCTCCTCCGACGCCACCCAGGACGAGATCAAGAAGGCCTACCGCAAGCTGGCCAAGGAGAACCACCCGGACGCGAACGCCGGCAACGCGCAGGCGGAGCAGAAGTTCAAGGCGGTCTCCGAGGCCTACGGCGTGCTCTCCGACGCGAGCAAGCGCAAGGAGTACGACGAGGCGCGGCGGCTGTTCGGCGGCGCCGGGGGCGGGTTCAACTTCCCCGGTGGCGGCGGTACCGGCAGCTTCGACGTCGGCGACATCTTCGGCCAGGCCGGTGCCAACCAGCAGGGCGGCTTCGGCGGGCTCGGCGACATCCTCGGCGGGCTGTTCGGCCGCGGCCGCACGACGGCGGGCGCGACGGCCAACCGGCCGCAGCGCGGGGCCGACGTCGAGACGGACGTCAGGATCGACTTCACCGAGGCGGTCAAGGGCGCGACCCTGCCGCTGCGGCTGTCGAGCCCGGCGACCTGTTCGACGTGCGGTGGCAACGGCGCGAAGCCGGGCACCTCGCCGCGGACCTGCCCGACCTGTTCCGGGTCCGGGCTGGTCAGCCGCAGCCAGGGCGCGTTCGCGTTCTCGGAGCCGTGCCGCGACTGCCGTGGGCGCGGGCAGATCATCGACGACCCGTGCCCCGAGTGCGGCGGCGAAGGGGTCAGCACGCGGACTCGCACGCTGACCGTCCGGATCCCGTCGGGCGTCGACGACGACCAGCGGATCCGGCTGGCCGGCCAGGGCGAGCCGGGCCGGGGTGGCGCGCAGGCGGGCGATCTGTACGTCCGGGTGCACGTGGCCCCGCACGCGCTGTTCGGGCGCAAGGGGCTCGACCTGACGATCACCGTGCCGGTCGACTTCACCGAACTCACGCTCGGCACCACGATCACGGTGCCGACGCTCGAGGGCAAGGTCTCGCTCAAGGTGCCGCCGGGTACCGCCAGCGGACGGGTGTTGCGCGTGCGCGGCAAGGGCATCGCCAAGCGTGACGGCTCGCAAGGTGATCTGCTCGTCACCCTCACCGCGGCGATTCCCGCCAAACTGGACGACAAGGCGCGCGAAGCACTGCAGGCGTACGCCGAGTCGATGGCCGGGCACGACCCCCGGCCCGAGATCACCGAGCTGCTCGAAGGCAGGTGAGTGGGATGTTCGGCGGGATCCCTCAGGAAGGCGACGAAGAGACCCCGGTGTTCGTCATCTCGGTGGCGGCACAGCTCGCGGGGATGCACGCTCAGACGTTGCGCACCTACGACCGGCAGGGCCTGGTTTCCCCGGGCCGCACTTCCGGTGGCGGGCGGCGCTACTCGATGCGGGACATCGCGCTGCTGCGCGAAGTCCAGCGCCTGTCGCAGGAAGACGGCGTCAACCTGGCCGGCATCAAGCGGATCATCGAGCTGGAGAACCAGGTCGACGCGCTGCGGGCCCGGCTCGCGGAGCTGACCGAAGAGCTGGCCGCGGCTTACGTCGCGGGCGAACAGGCCGCGGCGGCGGCGCACGCGTCCTACCGCCGGGACCTGGTGCCGCTCAAGCCGCAGACCGCGATGGTGGTCTGGCGTCCCAAGCGCCGCTGACGTTTCCGACGTACCGAAGGCCTCCCCGGGTGACCGGGGAGGCCTTCGTGCGTCAGAGGACCAGCTGGGGCCAGGTCGCGAGATCCGTCAGCATCCGGCGGTCGTGCGTCGCCACGACCACCGCCGCCGGGGTCTCGAGCAGAGCCTCGGTCAGCTCCTCGACGAGCACCGCCGACAGGTGGTTGGTCGGCTCGTCGAAGACGAGGACGTCCGGGCGTCCGGCCAGCCGCAGGGCCAGGTCGAGCCGCCGCTGCTGCCCCTGGGACATGCGGCCGATCGTTGTCCGCAGGGCTTCCGAGTCGAGCAGGCCCATGGCCGAAACCGGGACACCCGCTCGCTCGAACAGCCGGCGAGCGGTGAGCTCTTCCGGCCACGCCGGGACTTCCTGGCCGATCAAGGCCACCTTCGCGCCGGGCAGGTGCCGGACCGATCCCGTCGTCGGCGTGAGCTCGCCGGCGAGCGCCGACAGCAGCGTCGACTTGCCCGCGCCGTTCTCGCCTGTCACGAGCAGCCGGTCGCCGCGGTCGAGGGAGAGCGTCACCGGGCCGGCGAGACGGCCGGCGACGCCGACGTCGTGCAGGCGGACCAGCGCTTGAGCGCCGGAGCCGAGATCGGGCCACCGCAACGACAACGGCGGCTCGGGCACGGTCACGCGGTGGGCCTCCAGCGCCGCCCGCTCCCGGTTGAGCGCCTGGACGACGCCGGGTGCGCGGGACTGGCGCTGGTGCCGTCCGGTGCCCTTGTCCGGCCGCCAGCCGGTGCTGAGCCGGTCGCGCGCCTGCGTCACCGCGAGCGTCAGCTGCCGATGCGTGTCCTGTTGTTCCTCGAACTCCTGCGTCCAACGTTCGCGGTCGCGCCGGCGGCCGTCCTGCCAGGCCTGGTAGCCACCCGCGTAGCTGCGCGGACGGCCGTCCTGGCTGGGGTCGAGGTCGAGGAACTCGGTCGCGACGTCGCCGAGCAGCGCACGGTCGTGGCTGACCAGCGCGACGCCGCCGTCGTGGCCGCGCAGGCGGTCAGTGAGAAATGCGAGGCCGTCGGCGTCGAGGTGGTTGCCGGGCTCGTCGAGCAGCAGGAAGTCGTGCCGCGCGCCGAGCAGGCAGGCCAGCCGCACGCGGTAGCGCTGCCCGACCGAGAGCGTGCCCAGTTCGCGGGTCCGGTCGGCGCACGCGCCGAGGGCTTCGAGCGCGATGTCGACGCGACGTTCGGCGTCCCAGGCGTCGAGGCGGGTCGCCGCTTCCAGCGCGGCGGCGTAGTGGTCTTCGTCGAAGTCGGAAACCGCCGCGTCGAGTGCTCGCAAGGCCTCATCGACGTCGCGCAGTGCCTCGGTGGTCAGCGTGCCGACGGTTTCGCCGGACCGGAACGGCAGCGCCTGCCGCGCGACGCCGACCGTGCCCGTCCGGTGGACGGTGCCGTGGTCGGGCGCCCGGAGCCCGGCGAGGACGTGCAGCAGCGTGGTCTTGCCGCGCCCGTTCTCGCCGACGATCGCCAGCCGCGACCGGGCCGAAACGGTGACGCTCACGTCGTGCAGGACGCGGCGGGAGCCGAGCGTGACGCCGACGTGCTCCGCGCGCAGGTGGGCGTGGTCGAGTAGAGGGGAATTCAAGGGATGCTCCGCAGCTCTGGAGGGAGCCGGGCAGCACGAGAGCGGCCGCCCGGCGAAGGCCGGAACGGCGGGCAGGGAAAGGAGATCGGTGCGCCGCCGTCAGCGGCGGCTGCGCAACCTCGCGAAGACGGCGAAGGAGAACGTCATGATCACGAGGCTAACGCGACCCGCGAGCGCGGCCAACCGAATATATCGGCACGAGGCGGGCAGCGAACGCGCGACCGCGAGCAGCTCGGCAGGAGGCTGCTCGCGGTCGCACCCCGGGGCCGCGGGGACGTCACACCTTGAAGTTCAACAGCTGCTTGACCTCGGCGTTCCTCGACTCGATGACCCGCCGGGCCAGGTCACGGGACTGGGCGTTGACGCCGCCGCCCGCTCCGTTCTCCGTCTGGGCCAGCTCGACCGCGCCCTGCTGCTGGCCGGTCAGGACGTCGAGGAACTTGCGCGGGAACTCACCCGGCGGAGCCGTCCGTAGGGCGCTCACCAAGTCCGGCGATGTCATCTTCATGCCGCCGTGACCCGCGTGGGCGCCGGGGTTCATGTCCATCGTCTCGGGCTGGCCCCAGGCGCGTAGCCAGTTCTTCATGTCCGTGATCTCGGTCTGCTGGGTCGACTCGATCGCCGCCGCCAGCTCCTTCAAGGCCGGAGGCAGCGGGTGGTCCGCGGCCAGGCGGACGATCTCGATGCCCTGCTGGTTCTGGGGGATCAGCATCTGCAGGAACATCACGTCGGCCGCGTTGTACGTGGGTGGGGCCGCCGTCGCGCCGCAGCCCGTGAGCAGCAGCGCGACGACGGCCAGCAGCACTCTCACTGACGCTGCCAGAGCGCCGGCGTGTTCGGCGGCTCCCAGCCCGCGATCGCCGTGTGCGGCTGGAGGCAGCGGTAGCTCACGCCGTTGTACGTCACCACGTCGCCGGCCTTGTACGCCGTTCCGGCCGCCCACGTGCCGCTCGACGGCGGCGTGGTCGGGGTCGTCGTCGGCGGACGGGTCGTCGTCGGGGGCGGGGTCGTCGTGGTCGGCGGCGGGGTTCCGCCGCCGCCGATCTGGAGGTCGACGCAGCTGTAGAACGCGTTGGCCGTGTCGGAGATGTTCCAGATCGCCAGCACCTTCACCCGGCCGGAATACCCGGCCAGGTTCACCGTGTGCTGCACGGTCGCCGGCGGCTGCTGGCCGTTGCCGTCGAACGACTTGATGAGCGTGTTGCCGACGTAGTACTCGTAGCTCTTGGTGGCGTGCCGGGCGGTGAACACCCAGTTGAACGTCACCGAAGTGCCGACCGACTTGGCCGGCCATGGCTTCGACTCGTCGGCCAGCTCGGCGAACTGACTCAGCCCGGCGTTGCAGCTGCGCAGGCCCTTGGGACCTTCGACGCTCTGGGGTTCGTAGACGATCTGGCCGCAGTCGGGCACCTTCCCGGCCTTGCAGTTGGCCTGCCGGCTGGGCGGATCGGAGATGTACCCATGGGCACTCGCGGAGGTGGCGGGGAGGACGACGACCAGCACCGGGGCGAGGAGAGCACCGGCTGCGGCCGCGAAAAGCTTTCGCTTCAGGGTCATTTCGGCTCCTCGAGGGGGAACAGCTTTGTTCCGGAGGGAGGACGAACGAGCACATCCGGGGAAGATGTGGTCTAGACCATAAGGCGATTCGGGCACAACGGTCAATCAACTACAGCCGTTCAGCAGAAACGCTAGCCCGCTCGGCTCAGTGCGAAGGTCGGGCCGGTTGCTGCAGGTGATCGCCGAAGAACGCCGTCACCCGGCGCCACGCGTCCTCGGACGCCTCGTGGTGGTAGGTGAACCCGACGACCTTGAGCAGCAGGTTCAGCGGCGGCGCGACTTCGATCTTGTTCGCGAACCCGTGGCTCGCGCCGTCGTACTCCTTGACGTCGTGCGGGATCTCACGCTCGGTGAGCGCCGTCTCGAGCTTCGCCGCCGCGCCGCGCAGCGAGAAGTCCTTCTTGCCGAAGCTGGCGACGATCGGGCACGCGTCGTCGAGGACGGCCAGGTTCTTCGGGAGCTGCCCGTAGTACGGCGCCGACGCCTCGAAGCCGCGTGACGCCGCGACGAGCGCGAAGCCGCCGCCCATGCAGAACCCGGCGATGCCGATCCGGCCCGAGCAGTCCGCGCGGCCGGCCAGGAGTGTGCGGGCCGCCTCGATGTCGTCGAACGTCCGGCCTTTGTTCGCGAACATGTCCGAGAACACGCGACGTACGCAGCGGCGGAACCCGCCGCGCGAATACATGTCCGGGCTGAGCGCGAGGAAGCCCTCGGCGGCGAAGCGGTCGGTGATGTTCTTCGTGTCCTGGCTCAGCCCGAACGCGTCGTGGATGAGCACCACGCCCGGGTGCGGTCCCTCGCCGGCGGGCTCCGCGAGGTAGCCGCCGATGGTCCCGTCCGAAACCGGAATAGTCATCTCCATATCGGTGAAGATAGCGAGAATCCGCCCCGCCCGCGCGGCCCGCTGAGAGTTCCTCAGTCCAGGGTGAACGGGTCGAAGCGGATGCGTTCGAGCTCGATGCCGGCGGTCAGCAGCTTCGCGATCGTCGCCCGGATCATCGGGGGTGAGCCGGAGACGAGGATGTCGTGGTCCTTCCAGGAACCGCGCTGGGTCACCGCGTGGGCGAGCGTGCCGCGGTCGCCGCCCGGGATCGCGCCCTCCTCGGTCACCGGGGTGACCGTCAGCCACTTCGACACCGCGGTCAGCCGCCGGAGGTCGTCCAGCGCGTACAGGTCCTCGGGTCTTCTGCCGCCGAAGAACAGGTGCACCGGCGGGTTGCGCTTCCAGTGCGCGAGGTCGTCGAGGATCGAGACGAACGGCGTGACCCCGGTGCCGCCGGCGATCATCAGCAGCCGCTTCCTCGTGGCGGTCGGGCGCACGTTGAGCGTGCCCATCGCCGGCCCGAGCCGCCACGTGTCCCCCGGTTTGGTGTGGTTGACGATGGCGCCGCTGACCCAGCCGCCGGGGACCGTGCGCACGTGGAACGTCATCTGGCCGTCGCCGCGCGGCGCGGTCGCCGGGGAGAGGTAGCGCCACATCCGCGGCCGCTGTGGCACCTCCACGCTCACGTAGCTGCCGGCGCGGAAAGGCAGCAGCCCTTCGGTCTGCACCCGCACCATCGCGACGTCGCGGGACAGCTTGCGGTGGTCGAGCACCCGCGCCGCCCACGACGCCGGCCCGGTTTCGGCCTGCGCGGCCTCGCGCATGGTCTTGGCGATGAGCCCGTACGCCGTCGTCCACGCGGACTCCACCTCGGGCGTCCACTTCTGCTTGAGGAACCGTTTCAACGCGGCCAGCAGCGCGACCCCGACGGCGTCGTAGTGGCGGGCGACGACGGCGAACTTGCGGTGGTCGCGGCCCAGCTGCCCGAGGAAGGTGATCAGCTCGTCGGGCCGGTCGACCATCTGCACGACGTAGACGAGCGCGCGCAGCAGCCGGCTCCGCTGGTTCGCCATGGTGACCGGGAACAGATCCCGGCAATCGGGCGCGACGACGAACAACACGCCGTAGAAGTACTGCGCGACTTCGTCGGCTTTCGGTTCGATCTCCGCAAAACTTTCACGAATCAGCCGAGCTTGTTCGCGACCTTCCACTGTGGAAACGGGGACGGCCTTGGGTGGTGCGGAGATCTTCACGGATTCAGCAGTCATCGGGAACGGTAATCTCCAGTCGTGCAAAGGCTTTTTTGCGCCGTGCATGCGGCGACGCTGTGGCGGTGCCGCCCCCGAGGGTTTCCGACTGTATGCGAATTCCCGTGCAGATGCGCGTGATTCCGCGCGGTCCGCTCGAACGGACCAATTTCGCCACACCGGGTAAACCCCGTCTGTCACAGCGTAAAAACGATCACCCGGAAGATTTACCCGGTTCGCGTAACAATTATCGTCGTTCGTTCGATTTGTGCACCGGATCGGTGCGTCTATTCGACTAGTCGATCGTGAACGGGTCGTACTGGATCTGGTCCAGCACGCTGCCCGCGACCAGCATGCGCGACACCGTCGCGCGGATCATCGCCGGCGAGCCGGACACGAGGATGTCGTGGCCGGGCCAGGAGCCGTACCGCGTGATCGCCTCGGCCAGCGTGCCCTGCTCGAACCCCGGGACGTCGCCGCCGCGCTCCACCACCGGCGTCACGTTCAGCCAGGGGTTCACGGACGCGAGCGCGCGCAGTTCCTCCAGGTCGTAGAGGTCTTCCCGGGACGGCCCGCCGTAGAACAGGCGCGTCTTCGGGTTCTCGCCCCACAACGCGAGGTGGTCGAGGATCGACCGCAGCGGCGCGACGCCTGTCCCGCCCGCGACCATCAGCACGCCGCGCGATGATTCGCGGTCGACCGTCAGCCGGCCGAGTGGCGGGCCGAGCCGCCAGACGTCGCCGGGCTGGGTGTGGCTGACTATTGCCCTGGACACCCAGCCGCCGTCGATCGCGCGGACGTGGAACTCGATGCCGCCGTCCTCGCGCGGCGCGTTCGCCGGCGAGAGGTAGCGCCACAGCCGTGGCCGCTGCGGGACTTCGACGCTCACGTACTGGCCGGGGTGGTAGGGCACGGGCTGGTCGGGCATCAGCCGCACCAGCGCGAGGTCCCAGGTCAGCCGCCGGTGCTCGACCACGGTGGCCTGCCACGACGGCGGGTTCGTGTCGGACGCGGCCGCATCCTGCATGGCCCGCGCGGCGATGGTGAACGCCTCCGCCCAGGCCCGTTCGACCTGGGGTGTCCACTCCCGGCCGAGGTGGTTCTTGAGCGATGCCAGCAGCGCGGTGCCGACGGCTTCGTAGTGCCGGGGCGCGACGCCGAACTTGCGGTGGTCGCGGCCCAGCTGGCGCAGGAACGGCGCGAGGTCGTCGGGCCGGTCCACCATCTGCACGATGTGCACCAGCGCGCGCACCAGGCGGCCGCGCTGGATCTCCATGTTGATCGGGAAGAAGTCGCGCGTGGTCGGGGCGAGGGTGAACAGCATCCCGTAGAAGAACTGGGAGATGTCCGCGATGTACGGCTCGGACTTCGCCCAGCTTTCGCGGATGAGCCCGACCATCGCGACGACGCCGGCGGGCGCTTGACGCGGGGACGAAGAAGACCTGGGGAGCGGGCTGACGGAGTCGGCTGTCATGGCGTGGTGTTCGCTGCTCGGGGACGGTGGAGCGGTGGTGCCGGGTCAGTCATCGACGGCCCGGGCGCGGAGACGGCCTTCGTGCACACGGCCGCCTCCTGAGTCCATCGCCACTGCATCCGCCTCGTTACTCGCGCGGGCCGCGCGCGCGGCCCGTCCGCAGGGTAGCCGCCGGGCGCCCTTTTGCTCGCATTGTTGCTCCGACCGGGTGTATCGCTCCCGGTCACGGCGTGGGCGACCTCACCGGGAAGATTCTTGCCCGCGCAAGCGTTCCACAATAAACTTGTATTGGACAAGTAATAGCTGCGGCAGGGAGGGTCCGATGGGCTTCGACGACACCGACGACGACGTCCGGGTCGAGCTCATGCGCGAGCTGAAGACCGCGTCGCAGCTCCAGCACGCCTGGATCATGCAGGCCTGGCAGGACCAGCCGGGGTTGCACCCGGCGGCCGCGATGCTGCTGTCCGACCTCGCGAAGAACGGCGAAGCCAGGCCGTCCGAGCTGGCCAAGCGCCGGTTCGTCGACCTGTCGGTGGTCAGCAGGCAGATCACGCAGCTGTCCGCCGCCGGGCTGGTCGACCGCCGTCCCGCGCCCGAAGACGGCCGCGCGTCCCTGGTGAGCGTGTCCGAGAAGGGCCGGGAGGAGCTCGCCCGCTGGCGGGCCAACTACCTCGAGTTCATGGAGAAGGCGCTCGGCGGCTGGGACGACGAGCGCGTCACCGACCTCATCGGCAGGCTCGCCGAGATGAACGCCGACCTGCGCCGCGCGCTCGGCAGCGCCGCCTGCCTCGCCGACACGACCAAGTGACGCCGGGCGAAGCGGTAACACCGGGAGTTGCATTTTGCACGCCGGATTATGTCCGTTCGGGCCTGACTTGGCGGTGTGCCACAGGGTTACCGTCGGTAGGTGACGCGTAGCCGGGTCGCACTGCTGTGCGCGTTGGGGATCGACAACTTCGGCTCAGGTCTGTTCCTTCCGTTGGCGCTGGTCTACGTGACGCAGGTGGTCGGTGTCCCGCTCGTGATGGCGGGCACGGCCGTCACGCTCGGTACCGTCGGCGGGCTCGTCGTGCCGCCGCTGGCCGGGCGCCTCGTGGACCGCGTCGGGCCGCGGGCCGTGGTGATCGTCGCCCAGTTGCTGCAGGCCGCCGGTGCGGGCGCGTACCTGCTCGCCGACGGCGCGGGCACGGTCGTGGCCGCCGCCGTCCTGCTCGCCACCGGGCAGCAGCTCTTCTACAGCTCCCTGTTCACGCTCATCGCCGACGTCGCGGGCGACGTCCCGAAGGATCGGCCGTTCGCCGAGGTGGGGATGGTGCGGGCCGGCTGCTTCGGCCTCGGTGGTCTCGTGGCGGGAGCGCTGCTGACGTGGCTCGGGACGGGCGGGTACCGGATCGCGCTCGGGCTCGACGTCGTGACGTTCTTCGCGGCCGCGTCCATCCTCGCGCTGTTCGTCCGGCTCGAGCGGCCGCACCGGCGCCACTGCGAACGGTCCGTCAAGGTGCTGCGCGACCGGCCGTACCTCGCCCTGATCCTCTTCAGCGGGCTCTTCGGCCTCTCGCTCGAGTTCTTCCTGATCGGCACGCCGGTGTTCGTGCTCGACCGGCTGCACGGCCCGGCCTGGCTGCCCGGCGCGATCCTCGCCCTGCTGACCGTGCTGACGAGCGTCGGCGGCACGCTCGCGCTGCGGCTCACCGCTCACCTGAGCCGGATCACGGCGATGCGCGCGGGCTCGGCGCTGTTCTCCGCGTGGTGCCTGGTCAGCCTGGGCGTGCTGCTCGTGCCCGCCGACTGGGTCGTGGCGTACCTGCTGGCGTCGACGCTGATCTTCGCCGCCGGTGACCTGGTCTTCGGCCCGCGTTCGGGTGCTCTCGCCGAGGCCGCGGCACCTCCGGTGGCCCGCGGCCGTTATCTCGCTGCGTACCAGTACGCGTTCACCATGGCGCAGGTGCTCGCGCCCGCCGTGGTGGCGTTGTTCTCGGTCGCCGACTGGTTACCCTGGGTGCTGGTCGGGGCGTGCGCCGGCCTCGCCGTGGCCGGGCTCGGCCCGCTGGGGTCCCGGCTGCCGGCGAGCGCCGTCGCACCCGGTCAGAGTTGAGCGGAACAGACTCAAGTTTTCGTGCGTTAAGGATAGTGTCAGGTCTCGGTCAGGCCTGTCACCAGGACTTTCGGTATTGAGCATGAGGTGAGGGATGGACGCTTTCAACCCGACCACGAAGACCCAGCAGGCGATCTCGTCCGCGGCGCAGGCGGCCACCATGGCCGGCAACCCGCACGTGTCGGCCGCCCATCTGCTGGGCGCCCTGCTGGCGCAGGGTGAGGGGCTGACCGCGCCGCTGCTGACCGCGGTCGGGGCCGACCCGGGGGTGGTGCACAAGGAGCTCGAGCCGCTCATCGCGGCGCTGCCGTCCGCGACCGGCGCCACGGTGTCGAGCCCGCAGTTCGACACCTTCGCCGTGAAGTCGCTGACGCACGCGCAGAAGCTCGCCACCGAGCTGGGCGACGAGTACGTCTCGACCGAGCACCTGCTCGTCGGGCTCGCGACCGAAGGCGGCCAGGTGGCCGACCTGCTCAAGCGCCACGGGGCGACCCCGGACGCGCTGCGGGAGGCGTTCGTCAAGGTCCGCGGCTCCGCCCGGATCACCAGCGAGGACCCGGAGAGCACGTTCAAGGCGCTGGAGAAGTACGGCGTCGACCTCACCGCGCGCGCCCGCGCCGGCGAGCTCGACCCGGTCATCGGGCGCGACACCGAAATCCGCCGCGTCGTGCAGGTGCTGTCGCGGCGCACGAAGAACAACCCGGTCCTGATCGGCGAGCCGGGCGTCGGCAAGACGGCCATCGTCGAGGGCCTGGCCCAGCGGATCATCGCCGGTGACGTCCCCGAGTCGCTGCGCGGCAAGCGCGTCATCGCCCTCGACCTCGGGTCGATGGTGGCCGGCGCGAAGTTCCGCGGCGAGTTCGAGGAGCGGCTGAAGGCCGTGCTCAAGGAGATCACCGACTCCGCGGGCGAGGTCGTCACCTTCATCGACGAGCTGCACACGATCGTCGGCGCCGGCGCGACCGGCGAGGGCGCGATGGACGCCGGCAACATGATCAAGCCGATGCTCGCCCGCGGTGAGCTGCGGATGGTCGGCGCGACCACCCTCGACGAGTACCGCCAGCACATCGAGAAGGACGCCGCCCTGGAGCGGCGCTTCCAGCAGGTGCTCGTCGGCGAACCGTCGCCGGAGGACACCATCGCGATCCTGCGCGGCCTGAAGGAGCGTTACGAGGTGCACCACGGTGTCCGGATCACGGACGCCGCGCTGGTCGCCGCCGCGACGCTGTCCGATCGCTACATCACCGCGCGCTTCCTGCCGGACAAGGCCATCGACCTGGTCGACGAGGCCGCGTCCAAGCTGCGCATGGAGATCGACTCGCGGCCGGTGGAGATCGACGAGGTCGAGCGTGCCGTCCGTCGGCTGGAGATCGAGGAGATGGCGCTCGCCAAGGAGAGCGACGCCGCTTCCAAGGAGCGGCTCAACGCGTTGCGCGCCGAGCTGGCCGAGAAGCGCGAGACGCTGACGGCGCTGACCGCGCGCTGGCAGAACGAGAAGGGCTCCATCGAGAAGGTCCGTGAGCTCAAGGAGCAGCTGGAGCAGCTGCGCGGCGAGTCCGAACGCGCCGAGCGCGACGGTGACCTGGGCAAGGCCGCCGAGCTGCGCTACGGCCGGATCCCGGCGCTGGAGAAGGAGTTCGAAGCGGCCACCGCGGCGAGCGAGGCCAGCCAGCAGAACGTGATGCTGAAGGAAGAGGTCGGCGCGGACGACGTCGCCGACGTCGTGGCCGCGTGGACCGGCATCCCGGCGGGCCGGCTGCTCGAAGGCGAGACCGGCAAGCTCCTCCGGATGGAGGACGAGCTGGGCCGCCGCGTCATCGGGCAGAAGGAGGCCGTGCAGGTCGTCGCGGACGCGGTGCGCCGCAGCCGGGCCGGCGTCGCCGACCCCGACCGCCCGACCGGCTCGTTCCTGTTCCTCGGCCCGACCGGCGTCGGCAAGACCGAGCTGGCGAAGGCGCTGGCCGAGTTCCTGTTCGACGACGAGCGGGCGATCCAGCGCATCGACATGAGCGAGTACGCCGAGAAGCACTCGGTGGCGCGCCTGGTCGGTGCCCCGCCGGGCTACGTCGGGTACGACCAGGGCGGGCAGCTGACCGAAGCTGTCCGGCGCCGGCCGTACTCGGTGGTGCTGCTCGACGAGGTCGAGAAGGCCCACCCGGACGTCTTCGACGTGCTGCTGCAGGTCCTCGACGACGGGCGGCTGACCGACGGCCAGGGCCGGACGGTGGACTTCCGCAACACCATCCTGGTCCTGACCTCGAACCTCGGTTCGCAGGCCATCGCCGACCCCGGGCTCGACGAGCGGCAGCGGCGGGACGCGGTGCTCTCGGTGGTGCAGCGGCAGTTCAAGCCGGAGTTCCTCAACCGGCTCGACGACATCGTCGTGTTCCACTCGCTCGGCACCGAGCAGCTGACGTCCATTGTGGACATCCAGGTGGCCCGGCTGGCCGCGCGGCTGGCGCAGCGCCGGCTGAACCTGGAGGTCACCGACGGCGCCCGCGAGTGGCTCGCGCTCAACGGCTTCGACCCGATCTACGGCGCCCGCCCGCTGCGGCGGCTGGTCCAGTCGGCGATCGGCGACAAGCTGGCGAAGAAGCTGCTGTCGGGCGAGGTCCGCGACGGCGACACGGTCCGCGTCGACCTCCCGGAGCTGGAAGCCGGGGACGCGCTCACGGTCGAACGCGTCTGACCGGTCGTGAGTGTTCAGTCGGGGTTCCGACCTGACTGAACACTCACGCCGGCGGGCGTCCACAGTGGCGTCTTGTAGCGATTTGTCGACCCGGGAGCAGGGAATTGGTCCGAACGGGCCCGGCGACACGGGTACCGGCGATCATCTCTTCGGCGTAGCAGGCGATACCCTGCACGTCGTGGGTATTCCGGCGTGGATCTGGTTCGTCATCGCGGCCGTCGCCCTGGTGGCCGGCCTCGGGCTGCTCGCTGCCGACCGGGCGAAGGAGGGCTCGCGCAACCGCGAGCGCATGCGCTGGGCCCAGTTGCGCGGCTGGCAGTTCGTCGAGGAGGACGAGCGGCTGCCGCAGCAGTGGTCCAACGGCGCGATCGGCTACTTCGGCGCGGACGCCGCCGTGAACGTCGTCGCGGGGTCGACCTTCACCTCCGACGGCCGCCGTCCGGTGTTCATCTTCGACATCGAGTCCGAGGGGCAGATCCCGGCGGTCGTCGTCGCCGTGCGCTGCAACAAGAAGCACCGGATCCCGATCGAGATGTGGCTGTCGAGCGTGCCGTTCCAGCGCGCCGACATGCCGGAGATGCTCGGCCCGATCGGCTCGCGCTACGCCTTCGCGGACGACGCCGACGGTGCCCGCGCGGTGATCACCCAGGAGCTCGTCGACGCCGCGGACCAGCTCGGCGGCGACGTCGGCGTGGCCTGGCTCGAGGCCGAGTGGGTGCTCGCCAGCGTCGTCCCGACCGCCGGTCCGTCGCGGCTCGAGCGGCTGCTCAGGGACCTGGGCGAGATCGCGGACATCGTCGACCCGTTCGACGAGGACTACGAGGCGGGCCGCCACCAGGCGAGCGCGCCCATCCCCTCCGCCGGCGGCACCCCGCCCACCCCGGCGGCGGGGATCCCGGTGCAGCAGCCGCCCGCGGACCCGCAGAACAACTAGAGGCCGAGCACCGGCTGGTCGAGCGCGCTGATCGCGAGCGTGCCGCGCAGCGACGTCGTGCCGCCCTGGACGTGGACGACGTGGTCGACGCCGAGGTCACCGCTGAACGAGCCCGATGACAGGCTCCGCGACGTCTTGACCAGGCCGGACGCCGGACCCAGCTGGCCGCCGAGCTCGTGCGTCTCGCCCACGTCGAGGTCGCCGGCGAAGCTGCCGATCGCGTGCACCTCGGACGTCGTGCCGACCGCGCCCAGCTGACCGAGGTCGACGGCCTGGCCGGACGACCGGCGGGCGGCGATCCCGCCGGTGAGGTCGCCCGCGAACAGCCCGGCGTCGAGCTGTTCGGCGTTTTCGCTCAGGACGTCGACACCCTTGGCGAGCCAGACGCCCTGGCGGGCCCGCTCGACGGCGCCCGCGCGGTCGCCGCGCGTGGCGACGGCCTCCGACAGGTCGGACGCGATCCTGGTGTCGCCGAGCTGCTTGAAGACGACGTCGCGACGGCTCGCGGAGAGCGTGTCGCCGTCGTTGTCGAGCGTGGTGGTGTGCCGGTGGTCGAGCGGCAGGGTGAGCTCGGCCGGGGCCGCGAGGGCCGCCGCCGGAGCCGCGAACAGGAGGGCCACGGGCGCCGCGCCGGCGGCGATCTTGGGCAGGTAGCCGCTTTTGCGCCTGGTGTGCTTACCCATGATCGGGACGATAACCCGGCGAGGAAACGACTGCACCCGGAGGCCCTGACCTGTGGGTATCGTTCACCCACATGACCACCACCGCCGTGATCACCGGGGCCACCGCGGGCATCGGCGCGCAGTTCGCGCGCACGCTCGCCGCCGAGAAGTACGACCTGGTGCTCGTCGCCCGCGATGCCGCGCGACTCGAGACCTACGCCACCGAACTGCGGGACCGCCACCGCGTCGCCGTCGAAGTGCTCCCCGCCGATCTGTCCGAAGTGGACGGACGGACGAAGGTCGAGGAGCGGCTCGCCGCCGGTCCGGTCGACCTGCTGGTGAACAACGCCGGGTTCGGGCTGAACGGCGACTTCTGGACGATCCCGCCGGACGCGCTGCAGCGTCAGCTCGACGTCAACGTCACCGCCGTCCTGCGGCTGACCCGTGCGGTGCTGCCCGGCATGATCGAGCGCGGCCACGGCGACGTCATCCAGGTCAGCAGCGTCGCGGGGTTCTTCAGCGGCCGCGGATCGACGTACACCGCCAGCAAGAACTGGGTCACGTCGTTCACCGAAGGCATCGCCGCGTCGCTGCCGAAGGACGTCCGGATGATGGCGCTCTGCCCCGGTTTCACCGCGACCGAGTTCCACCAGCGGGCCGGCATCGGCAAGCCGGGCCCGAAAATCGCCTGGCTGGGCGTCGAACAGGTGGTCGGCGAGGCGCTCGCGGACCTGCGCCGCGGCAAGGTGATCTCGGTGCCGAGCCTGCAGTACAAGGCCGTCGTGGCGATCGGCGGGCTGCTGCCGCGCGCGGTGCTGCGGAAGATCAGCGGCGGCTTCGGCGGCAAGGGCCGTACCTGAGTAGGGCTGTCCCTACCTCGAAGACGCGCGTGCGCACCAGGGTGATCGGGGCGCTGTCTCCCTAGCGTTTTCCCCATGACGAATGAGGCGGTTCGGCTCGAGGCCGTGCGCAAGGAGTACGACGGCGTGGTCGCGCTGGACGGGGTCTCGATCTCGTTCCCGCGCGGCGGGTTCACCGCGGTGATGGGCCCGTCCGGGTCGGGCAAGAGCACGTTCCTGCACTGCGCGGCCGGGCTCGACCGCCCGACGTCGGGCCGTGTCGTGCTCGACGGCCAGGACCTCGACGGAAAGAGCGAGACCTACCTGACGAAGCTGCGCCGCGACCGCGTCGGGTTCGTCTTCCAGGCGTTCAACCTGCTCTCGGCGCTGACGGTCGAGCAGAACGTCGTGCTGCCGCTGCAGCTGGCCGGCAAGCGCCCGGACAAGCGGCTCGTGGCGCGGATCCTCACCCACGTCGGGCTCGACGGGCGCCGCAAGCACCTGCCGGGGCAGCTGTCCGGCGGGCAGCAGCAGCGCGTCGCGATCGCGCGGGCCCTGGTCACGGACCCGGCGGTGCTGTTCGCCGACGAGCCGACCGGCGCGCTCGACACCCGCACCGCCGCGGATGTGCTCGGCCTGCTGCGCGAGTCCGTCCGGGCGTCGGGCCAGACGGTGATCATGGTGACGCACGACCCGGTGGCCGCGTCCTACGCCGACGAGGTCGTGTTCCTGGCCGACGGCCGGATCGCCGGTCGCCTCGCGCGGCCGACCGCGGAAGCCGTCGCCGAGCGGATGACCCACCTCGGGGCCTGGGACCGGTCGGCGGTGCGGGCCTGATGTTCAAGCTCGCGATGCGGACGCTCCGCTTGCGCAAGGGGGCCTTCCTGGCGACGTTCGTCGCCGTGTTCTTCGGTGCGCTGATCGTCTCGGCGTGCGGTGGCCTGATGGAGACGGGCATCCGGTCCGAGACGCCGGTGCAGCGGCTGGCCGCCGCGCCGATCGTGGTCGGCGGGCAGCAAACGCTTGCGCTGCCCAGAGAGGACCCGGCGACCCTCGACCCGGACGACAAGCACAAGGTCAAGAACGCGACCCTGCCCGAGCGCGTCCGGGTCGACGCGGCTCTGGCCGACCGCCTGCGCGCGGTCCCCGGCGTCACGAACGTCGTCGGCGAGGTCAGCTTCCCGGCGCAGATCGGCGCCGCGAGCGCCCTCGGGCACGCGTGGGATTCCGCCGCGCTGACGCCGTACACGCTGAAGGGCGAAGCGCCGAAGCCGGGCGAAGTCGTGGTCGACGCCGGGCTCGGGCTCGCCGTCGGGGACACGCTGCCGGTCGCCGCGCACGGCAGCGTCGGTCAGTACCGGATCTCCGGCGTCGCCGAAGCACCGCAGGCCATGCGGGACTCCGCGCTGTTCTTCGCTGCTTCGGACGCTTCGCGAATCTCGGGACACCCCGGTCAGTTCGACGCGATCGGCGTGTTCGGCGGTGACGTCGCCGCGGTGACGGCGGCCGTCGGGGACGCGGGGGTCGTGACCACCGGCGCCGACCGCGGTCTCCTCGAGTTCCCCGAGGTGAGCAAGAGCGGGGAGAACCTGATCGTCCTGGCCGCGGTGTCGGGCGGGCTGTCGGCGATGGTCATGGTGTTCGTCGTGGCGGGCACGCTCACGCTGTCGACCCAGCAGCGCCAGCGCGAGCTCGCGCTGCTGCGCGCGATCGGCACGACCCCGCGCCAGCTGCGGCGGATGGTCCTCGGCGAGGCGCTGGTCGTCGGCGTGCTGGCGGTCGCCGTCGCGGTCGTGCTCGGCCCGGTGCTGGGGAACTGGCTGTTCGGGGAGCTCGCGGCCAACCACGTCGTGCCGGACGTGCTGGTGTTCGAGCAGGGCTGGCTCCCGGCGACGGTCGCCGCGGGCGCGTCGTTGCTGGCCGTCATCGCCGCTTCCTTCGTCGCCGGACGCCGTGCGTCGAAGGTCCGCCCGACTGAGGCGCTCGCGGAAGCGGCCGTCGAACGGCGCTGGCTGACACCGATCCGGCTGATCACCGCGATCCTGTGCTTCGCGGGCGGGACGGCCTTGGCGATCGTCACGGTCGCCGTCATGACCGGCCCGGTCGCGGCCAGCACGGCCGGCCCCGCGGTGATGCTGTGGGCGTTCGGGCTCGCGGCGATCAGCCCCGGCGTCACCAAGGTGACGGCGATGCTGCTGCGCTGGCCGGTCCAGGCCTTCAGCGGCGTCACCGGCCGGGTCGCGCTGCTCAACACGCGCGTAGGCGCGGTCCGCACGGCGGGCGCGGTCACCCCGATCATGCTCGCGGTCGGCATCGCGACCGCCAACATCTACCTGCAGACCACCCAGGAAGCCGTCTCGAACCAGGCGTACACCGAGGACCTGCGGGCGGACGCCGTCGTCGCGGGGCCGAGTGGGCTGGATCCGTCGCTGCTCGGGCGGGTCGCCGCGGTGCCGGGGGTCGCCGGCGCGTCGGAGTACGTCACCAGCACGGTGTTCGTCCAAAAGCCGTACGACTCGAACAACGACGAAGACGGCTGGCCCGCGCTCGGCGTCAGCGAGCTGACCGGGAACGCCGTCGAGGTGCCGACGACGCTCGGTCGCCACGTCGGCGACACGCTGTCGCTGCGGCTGGGCGACGGCGTGCCGGTCGACGTGCGAGTAACGGCGGTCGTGAGCCAGCGCGCCGGGTTCGAACGGCTCGTGCTGCCCGCGTCGCTGCTGGCTCCGCACACGACGCTCGGGCTCGCGCCGCAGCTGCTGGTGCGGGCGGCCGAAGGCGTCGACACGGCGACGCTCACTTCGCGGCTTCGCGAGGCGACGGCCGGAATGCCGGTGATGGTCGGTGATCGGGACGCGCTCATCGCGGCGCACGCGAAGGGCAACGAGATCGGCGCGTGGGTCAACTACCTGCTCGTCGGGATGATCATCGCGTACACGGTGATTTCGGTCGTCAACACGCTGGTGATGGCCACGGCCAAGCGGCGCCGGGAGTTCGGGCTGCAGCGGCTGAGTGGGTTCACGCGCGGCCAGGTGCTGCGGATGGCCGGCGTCGAAGGCGGGCTGATCGCCACCATCGCGGTGCTGCTCGGGACGCTGGTCTCGGCGGGCTCGATCGTGCCGTTCTGCCTCGTGGTGAGCGGATCGGTGCTGCCGTCCGGGCCGCTGGCGATCTACCTGGTGGTGCTCGCGATCGCCGTGGTGCTCTCGCTCGTCGCGATCCTCGTCCCGGCCTGGGCCGCGACGCGCGGGCGTGCGGTCGACGCCACATCCATCGGTGAGTGAGAACGGCCGTGTGTAAGACTCTCGGCCGTGGCGTACCCCGGGTTGGATCAAGCGGCGAAACTCGAACTGGCCAGGCTGGTCACCGATCTTTCCGTGGTGCACGGAAAAGTGACCCTGGCGTCCGGCAAGGAAGCCGACTACTACATCGACCTCCGGCGCGCGACGCTGCACCACGCCGCCGCGCCGCTGATCGGCAAGCTGCTGCGCCAGCTCACCGCGGACTGGGACTACGTCGCCGCGGGCGGGCTGACACTCGGTGCCGACCCGGTCGCGCTGGCGATGCTGCACTCCGCGGCGACCGACGGCGTCGTGCTCGACGCGTTCGTCGTCCGGAAGTCCGTCAAGGAACACGGCATGCAGCGGCGCATCGAGGGCATGGAGGTCCGCGGCCAGCGCGTGCTGGCGGTCGAGGACACCTCCACGACCGGCGGCAGCGTGCTCGAAGCGGTCGCGGCCCTGCGTGAGGCGGGCGCGAACGTGATCGGCGTGGTGACGGTGGTCGACCGCGACACGGGGGCGCGTGAGGCCATCGAGAAGGAAGGCCTGGAGTACCGCTACGTCCTCGGCAAGGACGACCTCGGCCTGGACTGATCGGCCGGACCCGGGGACCACCGCGGTCCCCGGGCCGCCCGGCTCACTTCTTGAACAGGTCCTTCGCGGCGTCCTTCACGTTCTCGACCGCGCCCTTCAGCCCGGCCTTCGCCTGGTCGGCCTGGCCTTCGGCCTGCAGCTGCTCGTCGCCGGTGGCCGAGCCGGCCGCCTCCTTGGCCTTGCCGCCCAGCTCTTCGGCCTTGTTGCTGATCTTGTCGCCCAGCGACATCGCGCACCTCCGGTTCCGCCGGCGCCCCGGCGGGGCACCCTCGTGCCGGAAAGACCACCGAGGCGCGTGATCGTCACGGACTCGCCCCGGTGACGCGGGTCACCGACAATCACCCCGTGACGTTTTCCGCGCCTCCGTGTCTTACCGTCGAGGAGGTGCCGTGACGACCGCTGCCACACCGCTTGACGACGCGACCCTCGTCGGACGCGCGAAGGACGGCGACGTCCACGCCTACGAGCAGCTCGTGCTGCGCTACCAGGGCCCGATGTTCCGGCTCGCCGTGAAGATGCTCGCGCACCGCGGCGACGCTGAGGACGTCGTGCAGGAGGTCTTCCTCAACGCCTGGCGCAAGCTCGGCCAGCTGGGCGAGGACGCGGCGTTCGTCGGCTGGCTCTACCGGGCCACGACGAACCGCTGCCTCAACACGATCCGGGCGCGCAAGCCCCAGGCGGACGTCGACCTGGACACCGCCGAGTCGCCGCGGGTGGACCTCCAGCCGGAGCGGGCCGCCCAGGTCAGCGGTCAGCTCGCGGCGTTGAACGCGGCGCTGGCGCAGCTGACGCCGGAACAGAGAGCGTGCTGGCTGCTGCGCGAAGTGCACGGCCGGTCCTACGAGGAGATCGGCGAAGTCGTCGGCGCTAACGCGACCGCGGTCCGCGGCCGGATCGCGCGGGCCCGGGCTCAGCTGGCGGAGGTGATGAAGCCATGGCGATGACGGACTACGAACTGCCCTGCGAACGCGATGTCGAGCAGGTGTGGGAGCGGCTGGACGCGGTCGGCGCCGGGCTGGCCGACGAGCACGAGCTGACGTGCCCGCACTGCCGGGCCGCGCGCGAAAGCCTGCTGGCCCTGCGCGAGGCCACCGCGGAACTGGTGGCCGAGGACGACGTGCCACCGGCCTTGTTCGGCCGGATCATGTCGGCCGTGCGGGCCGAGGTGCGGCGCGGCTCGATGGTGGCGCTGCCGACCCCGGAACCGGGGGTCGTCGAGATCAGCGAGCAGGCCGTGGCCGCGGTGCTGCGGTACGCGGCGGACACGGTCGACGGCGTCCGGGCGCGACGCTGCCGGGTGCGGACCGGAGCGGACGGAGTCGTTGAAGTCGAACTCACTCTCGCGGTGAGTTTGCGGAACGTCACCGGCGGTGAAGCGTTGGCGCTGGTGCGGGAGCGGGTCACCACGGCGGCCGCGGCCCGGGTAGGGCTGACGCTGGCGAGGCTCGACCTGCTGGTGGACGACGTTTTTGAGGAAGACGCTGTCGAAGAAGACACTGCCGGGGAGCCAGGGGAATGAGCGTGGACTACGTCATCGCCGATCCGGTGATCGCCAGCGTGGCGGCCAGGGCGGCGATCGGAACGCCGGGCGTGGTGCGGCTCGAACCAGGCCTGCGCGGCCTGGTCACGGCGTGGACGCGAGCCGCCCGGCAACGCTGGAAGGGCCTCGACCCGGCGCCGGCCGACGGCGTCCGGGTGCGCACGGCGGGCGGCCGGGTGACCGTCGAGATCGACCTGGTCACGGCGTCGGCCGACCAGGCTGCCGCGGTGGGCCGGGCCGTGCAGCGCGCGGTCGGGCGGTTCGTGACCGAGCAGACCGGCCTGGTCGTCGACGAGGTTTCGGTGTCCATCATGGACATCGAGGACCGGTGACCGGGTCCGAAGCCGTCGAGAAGATCGTCGGCGCCCTCGAAGCGGTGGACGGCCTCCGGCCGGCGACCCCGGTTTCCCCCGGGACGACGTGGCTGCCGGTGGACTGGGCCGGCCTGGCGGTCGACCTGTCGGCCGAGGTGGTCGAGCTCCGCCTGATCGCGACTCGGCTGCCGATCCCGCCGCTGCTGGAGCAGGCCGCGGCCGCGGTGCGTCCGGTGCTGGCGGGGACAGAGTGGGCGAACGCGCGGCTGCGGCTGGTGGTCACGGACCTCGACGGCGCGGCGTTCGCGAGACCCACATCACAGTGATCCCCGCCCGTTCACGGGGTCCTTGGCTACGAAGAGCCAGGGGGCTCAGGACATCCAGGGAGGAACTCCATGACCGCGACCGCCGAGGTAATCGACACCGCCGCCCTCGTCACGAAGCAGGGCACGACCACGATCGCCGACACCGTGGTGCAGAAGATCGCCGGGCTCGCCGCGCGCCAGGTCACCGGCGTGCACGACCTCGGCGGCGGCGCGGCGCGGGCGTTCGGCGCCCTGCGCGACCGCATCCCGGGCGCGTCGGCCAGCGCCGGCCAGGGCGTCTCGGTCGAGGTCGGCGAGAAGCAGGCGGCCGTCGACCTGCAGATCCTCGTCGAATACGGCGTCGCCATCGCCGACCTCGCGCGGTCGGTGCGCCGCAACGTCATCACCTCGATCGAGCAGATGACCGGGCTGCAGGTCGTCGAGGTGAACATTGACGTCAGCGACGTCCACCTGCCCGGCGACGAGCCCGCGCCGAGTGACCGGGTGCGCTGACCCCGCCCGGCGTACCGTCGGGAGCATGGACGAGCCGCCGAAGCCCGACGAGCCGCCGGAGCCGCCGGAGCACCAGCCGCCGTGGAAGAAGCCGCCCGAGCAGTACCCACACGAGACGCCGACGAAATACCCGGCGAAACGCCCACCGGAATTCCCACCGGGCGTGACGCCTCCGTCACCGCCCAGGTGAACGGGTTGCTCCGGTGGGTTAAACATCACACCACCGGGCATTCCTAAGGGCGGCCGAACTCGATCAGCGGAGTAAAGTCGCTGGTGGGGGGTCGGTGAAGGGGGCGTGTGGTGGCGAAGTTCTTGGCGGAAGTGACTGTCGCGGTACACCTTTTGGCCTTGCTTCTCATCGGTTTCGGCGGATTTGTCGCGTGGCGCTGGCCAAAGCTGATCTTCGTCCACATGCTCGCCGTCGCCTGGGGAATCCTGGTCAACGTGGCGCCGGTGCCGTGCCCGTTCACCGCGCTGGAGAACTACTTCCGCCACCAGCAGGGCCTCGGTGACCTGCCCGGCGGGTTCAACGCCTACTACCTGTACGGCACGGTGTTCCCCCAGTCGTGGCTGCCGGCGATCGGCGTCGTCGCGATCGCGGTGGTCGTCTACTCCTACGCCGGCGTCTACCACCGCTGGCGCCACCGCGACCACAGCGAGGACGCCCGGACGCACCGCGTCCGTCTGGGCTAGGCGACAATCGGGGGGTGAGCACCTCCCCGGACGCCGGACCCACCGAGTGGGTGAGCCGCGAAGAGGTCGGCGTCGGCCCGTGGCCGGGTGACTGGCCCTCGGACGAGCGGTACGACCCGGACCTGCTGCGCGACGGCGACCGCCGCAACGTCGTCGACGCGTACCGCTACTGGCGCCGCGAGGCGATCGTGTCCGATGTGGACCGCCGGCGGCACCCGTTCCACGTCGCGATCGAGAACTTCCAGCACGACCACAACATCGGCACTGTGGTCCGCACGGCGAACGCCTTCGCGGCGGCGGAGGTCCACATCGTCGGCCGCCGCCGCTGGAACCGCCGCGGCGCGATGGTGACCGACCGCTACCAGCACCTCCGGCACCACGACGACGTCTCCGGGCTGGTGACCTTCGCCGCGTCGCAGAACCTGGCGGTGGTGGCCGTCGACAACACGCCGGGGTCCGAGCCGGTCGAGACGGCTTCGCTGCCGCGTGAGTGCGTGCTGGTGTTCGGCCAGGAAGGGCCGGGGCTGTCCGAGGGCACGCAGGAAGCGGCGTCGCTGGTCGTGTCGATCGCCCAGTTCGGGACGACGCGCTCGATCAACGCGGGCGTGGCGGCGGGGATCGTCATGCACGCCTGGGTCCGCCAGCACGCCGACCTGTCGACGGCCTGGTAGCTACAGACCCCAGCCCCAGCGCAGCTGCTGGGGGACCGTGAGCAGGGGTGCGGTGAGGATCGCGATCAGGATGGTGCGCGCGCGACGGTCGATGCGGGTCATGCCGGCGCGACCTCGACCGGAATCCCGTTCAGCACCGACGTTCCCGACGGCACGTCCAGCAGGGTCTCGTCGGCGACCAGGTTCGAGTTGACGCCCGGGTTCGCGCGCGCCACGCGGGTTCGCGAGCCGTCGACGTCGTGGCCCCAGCCGTGCGGGATGCTCACCACGCCCGGCCGGATCTCGTCCGTCACCTCCACCGGGACCTCCAGCTTTCCGGCGCGCGAGGTCACCGACGCCAGCGAGCCGTCGGTGAGGCCCAGGCGCGTCGCGTCGGCCGGGTGCACCAGGACCGTGCAGCGGTTTCCGCCGCGGACCAGGGGCGCGAGGTTGTGCATCCACGAGTTGTTCGAGCTCAGGTGGCGGCGGCCGATCAGCACGAGGCCGTCGTCTTCGGGCTTGGCGAGCTCGGCGCGCAGCCGCGGGACGTCGGCGACGATCGTCTCCGAGGCCAGCTCGATCCGGCCGGACGCGGTGCACAGCACCTCGGGGATCCGCGGCTGCAGCGGCCCGAAGTCCATGCCGTGCGGCGCGGCTTCGAGGTCGGCCAATGTGACGTCGTAGGGGCCGGCGCGCAGCATCAGGTCGACCAGCCGCGCGGGACCGGTGCGGTCGTGGGTGACCTCGAGCTTGGCGCGGCGCGCGACGTCGGCGGCGACGAAGTCGTCGAGTGCCTCGACGTCCGCTTCGGGGCCCTGACCGGTGACGATGCCGGTGAGCCGCAGCATCGTCTCCCACTCCTGCGGCAGCTTCGACGGCAGCGTCGCGGGCGTCCAGTTGGCGACGTTGCGCACCGAGAGCTGGTAGAAGGCCAGGTCGAAGTGCGGGCGCTCGAGCGGCGACGGGCCGGGCAGGATCACGTCGGCCTGGCGCGACGTCTCGTTCAGGTAGACGTCGACGGAGATCATGAAGTCGAGCTTCTTCAGTGCTTCGGCGAGGCGTCCCGCGTTCGGTGTGCTGAGGCAGGGATTGCCGCTGACCGTGATCAGCGCGCGGACCTGGCCGTCGCCCGGGGTTTCGATCTCGTCGGCGAGCGTCGCGACCGGCAGTTCGCCGACGACCTCGGGGTACCCGCGCACGCGGCTGTGCCAGCGCCCGACGGCGAACGGGCGCCGGTTGCCGGTCGGCTGGCACGCGGCCAGCGGGAACATCGCGCCGCCCGGCTCGTCGAGGTTGCCGGTGAGCACGTTGAGGACGTCGACCAGCCAGCTCGCGACCGTGCCGAACGTCTGTGTCGTCGTGCCGATCCGGCCGTAGACGACGGCGTTTTCCGAGGCCAGCTCGAGCGCCATCCGGCGGATGTCGGCGGCGTCGATGCCGGTGCGCGACGCGACGGCTTCGGGCGTGAACGGCTCGGCCAGCGCCCGGACCTCGTCGAGGCCGTTGAGGTGCGCTTCGAGCTTTCGAGGCTGGACGCGGTTCTCCGCGAACAGGACGTTGACCAGCGCGAACAGCAGCAGCGCGTCGGTGCCGGGCCGGATGGCGTGGTGCTCGTCGGCGAACGCGGCGGTGCGCGTGCGGCGCGGGTCGACGACGACGATCTTGCCGCCGCGCTCGTGGATCCCGCGCAGCCGGCCGCGGATGTCCGGCGCGGTCATCAGGCTGCCGTTCGAGACGAGCGGGTTGGCGCCGAGGATCAGCAGGTGGCGCGTGCGGTCGAGGTCGGGAACGGGGATCGCGAGCGGGTCGCCGAACATCGTGCCGGACGAGTAGTGCTTCGGCATCTGGTCGACGGACGTCGCGCTGTAGAAGTTCTTGGTGCCCAAGGCTTTGTAGAGCACACGGCCGTAGAGCGTGAGCGCGATGTTGTGCACGCCGGGGTTGCCCGCGTACACGGCGACGGCGTCCCGGCCGTGCTGCTCGAGGATCGGCGGGAGGCGGCGGTCGATCTCGTCGTAGGCCTCCTGCCAGCTGACCTCGACGAACTCGCCGTCGCGCTTGAGCAGCGGCGCGGTCAGCCGGTCGGGGTCGTGGTGCAGCGCGCCGAGCGAGGCGCCCTTCGGGCAGATGTAGCCCTTCGAGAAGACGTCGTGCTCGTCGCCCTTCACGCGCGTGACCTGCTGGTTTTCGTCGAGCGTGACCTCCAGGCCGCAGGTGGCTTCACACAGCGGGCAGGTGACGTGTGCTGTGGTCATGGGCACCTCGCAGGCCATCGGGGTCCTTCAACATACCGAGCGGTATGTCGATGGGCAAGGCAGGATTGCGCCATGGACGTCTCGGCTGCCGAACGCGCGGTGACTGCCCGGCACCTGCGGCGGGTGTGGGGGCTGCCCGGGACGGTGCTGGGCCGCAGCCGCTGGCCGGCTTCGGTGGATCAGCGGTTGCACTGGCATTGGAACTACTGGTGGCAGGCCCATTTGCTGGACACGCTGGTCGACGCGCAGCTGCGTGCGCCCACGTCCGCGCGGCTGGCGTTGATCCGGTCGTTCGTGCGTTCGGTGCGGCTGCGCAACTTCGGCCGCTGGACGAACGAGTACTACGACGACATCGCGTGGCTCGGCCTCGCACTGCAACGGGTTTCGTCGCTGGGCATCGACGTCGGCCCGGCGGTGGCGGCGATCGACACGCAGCTGCTTTCGGGCTGGACGGCCGCGGCCGGCGGCGGAATCTGGTGGCGCCGTGGCGACGACTTCAAGAACGCCCCGGCCAACGGCCCGGCGGCGATCTTCCACGCCCGCTCGGGAAACCTCACCCGCGCCCGGGCGATGCTGGACTGGATGACGTCCACTTTGGTCGATCCGGAGTCGGGCTTGGTCTGGGACGGGATCCGCGCGGACACGGGCGAGCTGGTGAAGCACATTTACACGTATTGCCAAGGTGTCTATCTCGGCGCGTGCCTCGAACTGTCCGAAATGGACTCGGCTGCGCGGACGGTCCGCGCGGTCGCGGCCCACTGTGCGCCGGACGGAGTGATCCGCGGCCAGGGCGGCGGCGACGGCGGGTTGTTCGCGGCGATCCTGGCGCGCTACCTGGCGTTGGCGGCCCAGGCGTTGCCAGGCCCGGAAGCCGCGATCGCGCGGTCGCTGGTGCTGACGTCGGCCTCGGCCTGCTGGTCCGGAGCCGCGGAAGGGCTGGTGTTCAGCGCGTTCTGGGACCGCCCGGCGCCGCCACTGCCCCTGCCGGAAGACGCGCCGGAGCGGGACATGTCGGTGCAGGTCGGCGGCTGGATGCTCCTGGAGGCGGCGGCAACGCTGTCACCAGACGTCGCCGGCCCGCCAGTCGGCGGTTAACTCCCCGTCGAGGTCGAGAGGTGCCCGGCCGGGGAAGACGTAGACGCTGCCGTCGTCGTCCTCGGTGCGCTGAACCCCGTCGGGCGTCAAGGCAAAGGTGGGGCCGCGCCACTGCTGCCAACCGCGTCCGGCGTAGAGCGGCGCGCCGGCCCGGCTGGCACTCAACGCGCCGGCCTCGTACCCGGGCAGCAGCTCCTCCATCGCCGCCATCAAGGCACTGGCGATCCCACGCCGCCGGTGGTCCGGGTGCACGGCGACGCCTTCGACGTATCCGGTGTTGAGCACGCGACCGCCGTGCAGCAGCCGCCGTTGCACGAGCGAGGCGTGGCCGATCAGCTGGTCACCGTCGAAAGTCAGGGCGTGCATGCCGCCGAGAGTGTTCTCCCAGCCGGGGAGGTCGAAGTCCCGAAAGGCACCTTCAAGCAGGGTCCGGACGGCGGCGAGTTCGGCGGCCGGTAGCTGGGCGGTGTGCGCGAGCCGGATCATGGTGAGGATTCTCCAGCGTGACGCCGAACCACGACAGGCGCACCGCCTGGTGGCGGTGCGCCTGTCCTCGGGGCTCGGTTCGCTTCGCGGCTAGTTCGACTTGTCGTCACGGAGCGCGGAATCGTCTTCGGTCTCGTCCTCCTTCGGCTCGTCGTCCGGGCGGTCGGCGCTGTTCTGGATCGCGCGGATGACCGCCGCCGTCCCGGCGAGCACCGGCGGGACGCCGGCCAGCAGCCACGGGCTGGAGCTGGCGAACAGCAGGATCGTGAACACCAGTGCGACCGCGACCGCGGCCGTGACCGGCACATTGTTTCGGCTTTCTCCCATGTCTGATTTCTACCGCGAAAAACACCACCGGCGAAATTTGATGCCTGAACGCTCGCGGCAAGCGTCAAACGTGAACATGTCCAGGTCATTCGTCGATCGTCAGTCGGTGGGCGCAATACCTGAAACCTCAACGACGGGTGCCGATCATGAATTACGGGTGATCGCCCGCAGTGTCCGGTACAAGTTGCGCAGGTCCTCTCGTGAACCCTTCCGGCCCTCGCGGTGCGACGGCCGGGCGAAGTACGGGAACCTGTCGTTGAGTTCTTTGACGAGGTCGCGGACGGCGCGGGCGCTGTTCTCGACGTACGAGGTCTCGGCCCGGCCCCGCTCCGGTTCGGGCAGCGTGCTCAGCATCGGCGGCCGGGCGTCGAGCTCACCCTCCAGCACGAGCACGAGGTGGTTCATGTCGGGCCGTTGCGGCAGCGGCCGGTACATCGCCTTGTACTTGGGATCTTCGTAGAGCAGACGCCGCTGGTCGATGAACTCCTTGATCTCGTTCGCCTGGTCGATGGTGGTGATCCCCCAGAGCGACAGCTGGACGCGCAAGTAGTCGAGCGATGCGGTGAGCTGGTCCTTCTTGGGCTTTGCGCCGGGCTGGTAGACGTCGAAGAGGTCCACGGCGTCGAGGTCGCCGATTTCGGCGGCTTCGTGTGCGGCGCAAGCTTTGTCCAGTGCGAACTGGACACTCGGCTCGGCGAGCGCGTCGCCGGGGTGGACGACCTGCAGGACACCCGCCGCGTACCACCGTCCCGTTCGCGTGCTCAGCAGCTGCCGGCCGCTCGGGCGCCGTCGCCGGTACGCCTGGACGAGATCCATGATCTTGCGATCCGTGGTGGGGAACCGGCGGAAGGCCGCCGCCGCCGGCACCACGAGCACCAGGGACGGGAACATGCCGAGCTCCTCGGCGACCACCTCGTCGATGGGGAGCAGCTGGGGGCGCACGCCTCGCATCTGGCAGCGCAGCGCGATGGCGCGTCCCAGTTCCTCGCACTTCGGGCCGTGGCCGTACACGACCAGCCAGGGCACCGCGAGGTCGCCGGCCGTGGTCAGCCAGCCCGCGTCGACGTGCTTCCTGGCAATGGCCGGATGCTGCTCGACGCCGCCATTCCCGGTGCTGCTGAGCTGGACCCTCTCAGCGCCGACGCCGTCAATTTCGGTCATGCGGGCAATGATACGTAATCATGCAACTACGGATTCGCAGTCGATCATCAACGTCGTGTCGAATGCCTGATTCAGGATCGGTGGACCGTGTTCATGATTGACGAATAAGGAGCCGCGTTCAGGAATAGGTTTTGTCATCGGCGGTCGGGGGAGGCAACCATTGCGCCGTGGCCGATCAGATTATGACTCGCTTCGGTGCTCTCGACCGGGAGCTCGCGGAAGCGGTGCTGCACACGATGATCCTGGTCGCACGTGACGGCGTCCAGGCACTCGACGATGTGCACCGTCGCTTGGAGCACACTGCCGTACCGGACGAACCGGTCCGGCCGGCGCCGCCTGGTGAACGGTGGCGGTTGCTGCTCGGGGAACTGTTCCGGACCAGGGTGCGCTCCTCCGACCTGGCCGCGGCGGTGGCCGGCCGCCCACCCGACCTGGCGGACGACGAGCGCAGTGCCGAGGTGGTCCGCAGGCTCGTGGGCGCGGCGGGTGCGTTCCTCACCGCCGAATCCCTGGGGTTCGAGGAGCGGCTGGAGCAACGGGTGCCGTTCGGGTACCGGGACGTGATCAAACCGGACGACGCGGACTCGGAGACGGCCAGGTTGCGGCTCCTGCTCGGCCAGGCGTCCACCGTCGCCGACGAAGTGCTCGACCACGCCGGCTCGACGGGGTGGCCCGTCCTGCTCGAGCGTTACCAGGTGCCGGTGCAGACCCGTGCGGACTTGCGACCTCCCGCCCCGGTCGACGCTCCGGAGCCGGACAGCCGTGCGGAGTTCCCGGTGATGGTGCTCGCCGACCACGCCGGGCTCGGGGACGTGGCGCTCGTCGTCCACCGGCAGATCCTGAAGCTCCGCGAGCGCCACCACGACCTGGATCTCGACGTACGGTTCCGCTCGGCCCAGCACCTTTGCGAAGTGATCGACGCCGCTCGCGATCGGATGTGGGGAGACCTGGACGCCCGGATCAGGTTCCGATGTGCGGCGGACGGCGAACCGCCCGAGCCACCCAGCACCCCCTGCCACCCGGTCGCCGTGCAGTTCCGGCAACTGGTGCAGGACGACCGGCCGCCGCGTCCCGGTCACCTCATCATCATCACGGACTGGGCGGGTGTGGTCCCTGACGCCACGCAAGCGGATCAGCAGCTGGCGGTACTCGATCTCGACGCGCAGGGTCTCCTGCCGGATCTCGGTGACTGGACGGTCACCTGTATCGGGCCCGGCTCCGGTGTCCCGAACGACTGGCGCACGGGCTATCTCCGTGCGCTGTGCCTGGCGGGCGGCGCCCGCTCCTTCGACTACGTCACCGGGGTGCAGCCGCCTCTGCCGCAGCCCGCCCGGAGTCGTGACCGAGCGGTCGAGCCCGTCACGCACGGCCCTCGTGAACTGCGCGGACTGCTCGGGAAGCACCGGCTTGCCCGGCCCTTGCGCAGGTTGGTGGCCGAGCCGGACCGGGAACCGGTGCCGCGACCGGAGAACGTCGTCGCGGCCGGTCTCGTCCAATCGCTCGGCACGCGCATCCGCGACCTGCGCCAGCGGTCGGCTCAGGTGCTGGAGGCCCACGTCGTCGGCCCCCACGGGCAGAACTTGACGGTGCGGGAAGCACAGGCCAGGGCCGACCTGCTGGACGGCCGGATCGAGATGGACCAGGTCCGGGGCAGCTTGCGGCACCGGAGGGTCTCCCGGTTGACGCGGGCGCTCGTCCTGCTGGTCGTGACCCTGCTCGACCTGCCGATCATGCTGTGGTTGACGATGTCCGGCATCAGCGGTGCGTTGGACGTTCCGACGTGGCTGGCCGGTACGGCCGGCACCTTGGTGGCGTTGTTCACCACTGCCGGCGCGGCCGCCGGACTGCATCAGCTGGGCCGCAACCAGCGTCAGCACAAGAACTTCCGCCGCCAGCTCGTGTGGGCGACCATGCCGGCCACGACAAAAGGCGTGCTGTGCGGGGTTTCCGGGCTGACCACGTCGTTCGGGACGATCGCGGCCACCAGGATCTACGCCGACCTGGCCCGGTCCGAGCTCGCCGCGGCGAGCGGATTGCTCGCCGGCCTGGCTGGTGCGGCGCTGATCGCGTCGGCCGCGTTCGTTTTCTGGGCGGCGTTCCGGGACGGTTCGCTCGAACATGACGATCTTCGCCACTACAGCGACTGCGTTCGCCCGCTGCTACTGCAGAAGGCGCGGTGCGACCGGGAAGAGTACGAGCTGCGGTGCGAATACCTGCGGCTCGCCGGAACCAGGGAACCTTCCATCGACCTGGAGACTTCGCTCGACGATCTCCGCAGGCAAGCGGGTGACCCGACCGACGCGCAGCTGATGGACCGGAGTCTCGACGAAAACGGCGCGAGCCCGGTGCTCTTGGCTTACGCCGAGCAGTGCCGCCGGACGGAGGCCGGTCAGCGGTTGCTCACGATGGTCCGCGACGCCTCCGTGCAAGCCGTGCAGAATGTGCTTGCCGAGCGCCACCGGAGCCGGGTGTCCGGCAGGCGCACGATGCTGCCCGCGGCCGACGGCCAGGTAACCGCTCATTCGGAATAGTCAGCACCCGCAAGAAGCGCCGTGCAGGAAACGCGGCGTCAGCGACACCGATTCCGGCGGCCGGTCCGGGTCGGCCATGCGGGACAGCAGCAGCTGCACCGCCCGGTGCCCGATGTCCGCCACCGGCTGGGCCAGCGTCGTCACCGCCGGGCTCACCCGGCGGGCCCACTCCATGTCGCCGTAGCCGACCACCGCCAGCTCCGAACCGATGTGGATGCCGCGGCGGTGGGCCTCGTACTGGACCCCCACGAGCATCGACTCGTCCGCCACCACCAGCGCCGTCGGGGAGGGCCAGCCGTCCAGGAGCTTGGCCGTCGCGCGCGCCGCTCCGCCGGACGTCGACAACCCGGACTCCACCAGTTCGCGGTTGAAGCGCAGTCCCGCCTGCTCCAGCCCCAGCCGGTAGCCGCGGACGCGCTCGCGGCTGATGTCCATGCCCTCGTCGCCCGAGATCAGGCCGATCTTGCGGTGCCGGCGCTCGGTCAGGTGGCGGACCAGCGACGCCACCGCGTGCACGTTCTCCGTGCCCACCTGGTCGACGTCGTTGCGCGCGGCGACGCGGTCGACCAGCACCGTCGGCACGCCCATCCGGACCAGGCCGTTGATCACCGCTTCGTCGCCGGGCGATGGCACCAGCAGGACGCCGTCCACGAGGTCCGCCCGCAGCGCGCGTACCAGCGACGCTTCCTCACTCACCGTGTCGCCCGTGTCGGCCAGCGTGACGTCGCATCCGGCCTGCGCCGCGGCCGCCCTGATCGAGCGCAGCAGCTCACCCGAGTGGGGGTTCGCGCGCGTACCCATCGCGACGCCGATCCGGTAGGTGACCGGGGGGTCCCACAACCGGAGCTCTGGCGAAAGTGCGGTCATTGGCCCTCGCAGACGCTCAGCCGAAAGGTATCCGCTGAGCGGCCACGCCGAGGCGTCAGGACCGCAGAATCACTGATGTGAGTGAACCGGCGGGCAGCCGCACGACTCGCGGTGACGCAGAGTGGGTGCCAGCCGGACCGTCTCGGCCTTGCGCGCGGGGTCGTTGATCCGGGCCAGCAGCAGCCGCACCGCCTGCCGGCCGATCTCCTCGATCGGCTGCGCCATCGTCGTCAGCGGCGGGTCGACCAGGTCCGCCCACTCGACGTCGTCGTAGACCACCACCGGCAGGTCACGCCCGATCTTCAGCCCGCGCCGCCGTGCTTCGTGCAGCACCCCGACCATCATGCTGTCGTTGCCGACGACCAGCGCCGTCGGCGGCTCGGGCAGCGCGAGCAGCTGGCTCAACGCCAGCGAACCACCCTCGTGCGACGAGTTCCCGCAGGCCACGAGGTCGGACGACCACGTGAGCCCGGACCGGCCGAGCCCCAGCCGGTAGCCCAGCACGCGCTCCTCGCTCGTCGACAGCCCGGGCGTGCCGCTGATCATCCCGATCCGCCGGTGCCCGAGCGTCGCCAGGTGCGCGGTCAGCGCCGACGTCGCCTGGATGTTCTCCGTGCCCACCTGGTCGACGTCGGCGCGGGTGGTCAGCCGGTCGATCAGCACCGTCGGCACGTCCAGCGACACCAGCTCGCCGATCACCGGGCCGTCGCCCGGGGCCGGGGTGATGAGCAGGCCGTCGACGCGCCGCGAACGCAGGGCGCGCACGGTGTCACGCTCCGTGCCCGCGGTGTCGTGCGTGTCGGCCAGCAGCACGGTGTACCCGTGTGCCGACGCCTCCCGCTCGATCGCCTGCATCAGCGTCGCGAAGTACGGGTTGGCCACCAGCGAGATGGCCATCCCGATCGACCGCGTCCCGCCGGTGACCAGCGACCGGGCGATCGCGTCGCCGGTGTAGCCGGTCGTCTCGATCGCCCGCAGGACGGCCGCCTTGGTGTCCTCGGCGACCGCCCGCGTCCCGTTGACGACGTGCGAGACGGTCGTGATCGAGACGCCGGCGAGCTCGGCGATGTCCCGCTGGGTCGGCCGCGATGATCTCGGCTGGGGCATGCCAATCCTTTCCGGCAAGCGTTTGCGCAAACGCTTGCGTCCACCGTGCAGTCTGTCTACCTTCCCGACCATCGGCAAGCACTCGATCACACCGTGTCTTCCATGAGGAGTGGGAACCCATGAGACAGCGAAGTCTCACCGCACTCACACTGGCCGCCGTCCTCGCCGCGACGACCGGCTGCACCGTCGAGCGCCACTGGGGTGGCAGCACGAACACCGGCGGGAGCGGCAAAGCGAAGGTCGGCCTCGTCACCAAGACCGACACCAACCCCTACTTCGTCGAACTGCGCAACTCCGCCAGAGCGGCCGCGCAGGCCAACGGCGCCGACTTCAACGCACTCGCCGGCCAGTTCGACGGGGACAACGACGGCCAGGTCCGCGCCATCGAGAACCTCATGCAGCAGGGCGTGAACACGATCCTCATCACGCCCAGCTCGTCCACGGGGGTGCTCAAGGCGATCAAGGACGCCCGCGACGCCGGGGTCCTGGTCATCGCGCTCGACACCGCCACCGAACCGCCCGACGCCGTCGACGCCACGTTCGCCACCGACAACTTCGCGGCCGGCGAGCAACAGGGCGCGTACGTCAAGGCGGCGCTCAAGGGCGTCCCGCCGAAGCTGCTCATGGTCGACGGCACGGCCGGCAGCTCGGTCGACACCCAGCGCCACGGCGGCTTCCTCAAGGGCATCGGGCTGACCGACGGCTCGCCGGAGATCAAGGGCCACACCGCGGCCAACGGCGACCAGAGCCTCGCCCAGCAGGGCATGGAGAACCTGCTGCAGCGCAGCACCGACATCAACGCCGTCTACTCGATGAACGAGCCGATGGGCCGCGGCGCGTACGCGGCGCTGAAAGCCCGCGGGCTCACCGGCCAGATCGTCATGGGCTCGATCGACGGCGGCTGCGAAGGCGTCCAGAACGTCAAGGACGGCCAGTACGCCGCGACCGTCATGCAGTTCCCCAAGAAGATGGCCGAACAGGGTGTGCTCGCCGCCGTCGAGTACGCGAAGACCGGCAAGAAGCCGACCGGCTTCGTCAACACCGGGTCCGCCGTGATCACCGACAAGCCCCTGCCCGGGATCGAAAGCCACGACAGCGCGTGGGGCCTGCAGAACTGCTGGGGAGGCACGAAATGACGACGGCGACAGTGTCCACACGGGATACTAAGGATCGCGAGTCACTCGGCGACTTCCTCCTCCGCGCCCCCGCGGTCGGCCCGGCGCTCGCGCTGGTCGTCGCGATCGTGGTGTTCTCGCTGGCCACGGACACGTTCTTCGACCTCGACAACCTGTCCACGGTGGTCCAGCAATCGCTGGTCGTCGGGACGCTCGCGCTGGGCCAGACGCTCGTCATCCTCATCGCGGGCATCGACCTGTCCAACGCGGCCTCGATGGTTGTCGCGACGCTGATCATGGCGAAACTCGCCGCGGCCGGCACCAACGGCTTCGTCGCGCTGCTGGCCGGCGTCGTGCTGACGATCATCGTCGGCATGTTCATCGGCGGGCTCGCCACGCGGGTCAAGCTCCCGGCGTTCATCATCACGCTCGGCACGTTCACCATGCTGACCGCGGTGTCGAAGCTGATCGCCGGCGGCCAGGCCGTGCCGGTGACCGACGGGGTGCTGCAGTGGCTCGGCACCAAGCGCTACCTCTTCGGTGGCATCCCGATCACCTACGGCATGACGCTAGCACTGCTGATGTACCTCGGCGTCTGGTACGCGCTGACGAAAACCGCGTGGGGCAAGCACGTCTACGCGGTCGGCAACGCGCCGGAGTCCGCGCGGCTGTCCGGCATCAAGGTCAACCGGACGGTCCTCTCGGTCTACATCGTGGCCGGGCTGACCTTCGGCATCGCCGCCTGGCAGGCGCTCGGCCGGACGCCGAACGCCGACCCGAACCAGTTCCAGCTCGGCAACCTCGACTCGATCACCGCCGTCGTCCTCGGCGGGACGAGCCTCTTCGGCGGCCGCGGCTCGGTGCTCGGGACGCTGATGGGCGCGCTGGTCGTGGCGGTGCTGCGGTCCGGGCTGACGCAGATGAACGTGGACGGCAACTACCAGGACCTCGCCACCGGCGCCCTGCTCATCGCCGCCGTCGTGGTGGACCGGATCGCGAGGAGGCAGCAGCAGTCATGACCGAACCGATCCTGCAGGCCCGTGGCCTGGTGAAACGCTACGGCCGGGTGACCGCCATCGACGGCGCCGACTTCGACCTGCTCCCCGGCGAGGTGCTCGCCGTGGTCGGGGACAACGGCGCCGGGAAGTCGTCGCTCATCAAAACCCTTTCCGGGGCGGTGATCCCGGACGAGGGTGAGATCAAAGTGGACGGTCAGACCGTCCACTTCAAGTCCCCTTTGGACGCTCGCCACTACGGCATCGAGACGGTGTACCAGGACCTCGCCGTCGCGCCCGCGCTCGACATCGCGTCGAACATGTTCCTGGGCCGCGAAAAGCGTCTCAAGGGCCCGTTGGGGCTGTTCCGCAAGCTCGACACCGCGACCATGCGGTCCGAGGCGCAGCGGATCCTCGACGAGCTGGGCATCAACATCAAGTCGATCTCCCAGCCCGTCGAGACGCTTTCCGGTGGTCAGCGCCAAGGTGTCGCCGTGGCTCGCGCCGCGGCGTTCGGCACCAAGGCCGTGATCATGGACGAGCCCACCGCCGCGCTCGGCGTCGCCGAGTCGGGCAAGGTGCTCGACCTCATCGGCCGGATCCGCGACCGCGGCCTGCCGGTGGTGCTGATCAGCCACAACATGCCCCACGTCTTCGACATCGCCGACCGCATCCACGTGCACCGCCTCGGCAAGCGCGTCGCGGTCGTCTCGCCGAAGACGCATTCGATGAACCAGGTCGTCGGCCTGCTCACGGGTGCGTTGCGGCTCAACGAAAACGGCGAAGTGGAAGAAGCCGCGGCCGCGACCCATGTGGCCGGCTTGAAGTGAGAGTGCTGCTGGCGGGCTTGTGCACCGTGGACGTCGTCCAGCGGGTCGACGAGCTTCCGGCACCGGGTGAGAAGGTGCAGTCACTGCGGGTGGACGTCGCGGCCGGGGGGCCCGCGACGAACGCCGCGGTGACGGCCGCCGCGCTCGGCGCCGAAGCGACCCTGCTGACCGTCCTCGGTGCACACCCGCTGGCCGCGCTCGCCCGCGCCGACCTCGAAGCGCACGGGGTCCGGGTCGTCGACCTGGCTCCCGAACTGCCCGATCCGCCGCCGGTCAGCGCCGTCGCCGTCCGTGACCGCGACGGCGAGCGCACGGTCGTCTCCCGCAACGCCGCCAACCGCCACTTTCCGGTGAAAGTGGCGCTTCCCGAGACGGACGTCGTGCTGCTCGACGGGCACTACCCGGAGCTCGCGCTGGCGGTCGCGCGGGGAGCGAAGGCGCCGGTCGTGCTCGACGCCGGGAGCTGGAAGCCCGTGCTCGACGAGCTCCTCCCGCTGGTCGACGTCGCCGCCTGCTCCGCGCACTTCACCGCGCCGGAGCCGGGGCTGCACCAGCGCGGCGTCGCCACCGTCATCACCACCGCGGGTCCCGGCCCGGTGCGGTGGTCCACTGCGGACGGCAGCTCGGGTGAGGTGCCTGTCGCGGGCGTGGAAGCGCGGGACACACTAGGTGCGGGCGACGTCTGGCACGGCGCGCTCGCCGTGGCCGTGACACGCGAACCGACGGTGACGGACCGGATTCGCTTCGCCAACGAGGTGGCCGCCGAACGGGTGCGGCATGTGGGACCGCGGTCGTGGACGACCGCGATCGCAGGAAGGAACAGGACATGACGGCGTTCGACGACCTGCTGGCCCGGGCCGAGGGCCTGACCGTGCGCGGGCAGCGCAACGTGCTGGGCATCATCGGCGCGCCCGCGTCGGGCAAGACCACGCTGGCCTGGGCGCTGGCCAACGCGCTCGGCTCGCGGGCCGCGGTGGTCGGCATGGACGGCTTCCACCTCGCGCAGGTCGAGCTGCGCCGGCTGGAGCGCTCCGAGCGCAAGGGCGCGCCGGACACGTTCGACGCGGCCGGCTACTACCACCTGATCCGCCGCCTCGCCGAAGGCCGCGAGACGGTGTACGCGCCGGAGTTCCGCCGCGAGATCGAGGAGCCGATCGCCGGGGCCGTGGCGGTGCCGCCGGAGGTCCAGCTGGTGATCACCGAGGGTAACTACCTGCTGCTGCCGGACGACCCGTGGAGCGCCATCCGGCCGCTGCTCACCGAGGCCTGGTTCCTCGCGCCGGACGAGCCCGAGCGGATCGAACGGCTCGTGTCGCGCCACCGCCGCTACGGCCGTTCGCTGGTCGAAGCGAAGCAGCGCGCGCTCGGTTCGGACCAGCGCAACGCCGACCTCATCTCGCAGACGCGCGACCGCGCGGACCTCGTGCTCGAGAACCTGCCGCTGGCCAACTTCGCGATCTGACGATGACGCTCATCGTCACCGGCGGCAGCCGGGGGATCGGCGCGGCCATCTGCTCGCTGGCGGCCGAGCGCGGCCACGACGTCGTGGTCAACTTCTCGGGTGATCCGGTGCCCGCCGAAGCGGTGGCCGACGAGGTGCGGGCGCGCGGCCGTCAGGCGCTGGCGGTCCGCGCGGACGTCTCCAGCGAGGACGACGTCCGTGCGCTGTTCGACGCGGCCGAGGCGCTCGGGCCGGTGAAAGCGCTGGTCAACAACGCCGCGATCGTCGGCAACACGCCCGGGCGGCTCGACTCCTACGACGTCGAGGTCGTCCGGCGGACGCTCGACGTCAACGTCACCGGGGTGTTCCTGTGCTGCCGCGAGGCGGTCCGCCGGATGTCGGCGCGGTACGGCGGCGACGGCGGCGCGATCGTCAACATCTCCTCGACGGCCGCGCGCACCGGGTCAGCCGGGGAGTGGGTGCACTACGCGGCGTCGAAGGCCGCTGTCGACACCCTGACGTTCGGGCTCGCCCAGGAGGTCGCGGGCGAGGGCATCCGGGTCAACGCGGTCGCGCCCGGGATGATCCACACCGGCCTGCACGAGGCCGCCGGACTGCCGGACCGGATGGCGAAGTACGCGCCGCAGATCCCGCTGGGACGCGCCGGTCAGCCGGCCGAAATCGCCGAGGCCGTGCTGTTCCTGCTGTCGTCCGCGTCGTCGTTCACCACGGGGGCGGTGCTCGACGTCGGCGGCGGCCGCTGATCCCCCTGAACCGGCAATTCCTGCTATTCGTGTGGTGAACGTTCCCGAAACCGCGCGAAAGGTGAACAGGAAATGACTGCTTTGCGTACGTTCGAACTCCCTGGTTCGGTGAGTGGGACGACGGTTGATCGAATACTCGGCCGTCAGCTGATCCGCACCTGGGAAACCGACGGGATCTTCCAGGTCGCCGCCACGGCGGAGCAGGACCGGATCACCGGGGAAGCGCTTGCTGCGAGTCATCGGTTCTTCGCCAGACCCTTGCCGGAAAAGGCGAAGTTCGTCAGCGATCTGACCTACAGCGGCTACATCGCCTCCGGGGAAGAGGTGACCGCGGGCGAAGCCGACTACTCCGAGATCTTCACCGTGTGCCCAGATGTCCCGCTCGCCGACACCCGGGTCACCGAAGCCTGGCCGTGTCACGGTCCGGTGCCCTGGCCGGACGAGGACTATCGGACGGCGATGAAAAACTATCTCCACGAGGTCGGGGAAATCGGTGAGAAATTGTTGAAGCTCGTCGCACTCGGTCTCGAGGTGGAGATGGATCGACTGACGCGGCTCACTCACGATGGCTGGCACCACATGCGCGTGCTGCGGTTTCCCGCCCGGTCCGCGACGACCGAACGCGGGATCGGCGCGCACACCGACTACGGCCTGCTCGTGATCGCCGCGCAGGACGACGTCGGTGGCCTCTCGATCCGGCCGCCGGTGCCCGGCGAGGCCCGCAACCGCAACTGGCTGCCGGAGGAGAGCACGGCCGGGATGTACCAGGACGAGGAGCCGTGGCACTTCGTCGAACCCGAGCCGCGGGTGTTCACCGTCTTCCCCGGCGACATCCTCCAGTTCCTCACCGGCGGCCGGCTGCTGTCGACCCCGCACAAGGTCCGGCTCGCGACGCGCGAGCGGTACACGATGGCGTACTTCCACGAGCCGTCGTTCGGCGCCGCCGTCCGCCCCCTGGCCGGGGGTGACGAGTACATCCACTACGGCACGCACTTCACGAACATGTTCACCCGCTGCTACCCCGACCGGGTGACCACGCACCGCATCAACCGTGAAGGGCGGCTGGCCACGCTCGACCGGATCCGGGTGGGGAGCCTGGCCGCGAGCGAGTGATCGACGTCACCGTCGGTCACCATCCGTAAGACGGGGGTGACCGGCGGTAGGTTGTTTCCGCAGTATGAGACGTCCGGAGACGGCGAGATCACGATCGGACGGGGAACTTGGTCACCCTCGTTTCGCCAGGCGAACGCTGTGCAACTCTGGGGAGCCGCCACGCGAAAGGACGGCTTCGAAAGCCATGGCAAAACTCATGTCCGTGCACCATCTCGCGCTCACCGTGACCGACGTGGACCGCAGCGTGCCCTGGTACGTCCGCGTTCTCGACCTCGAGGAGGTCATCCGGCGAGAAGAGCCGGACACGGGACTGCGCAAGGTCGTGCTCCGGTCCGCCGGGGACGAGTTCTCCGTGGTGCTGGTCCAGCACGCGGACACCGGAAGACGCGGGTTCGACGAACGCAGAACCGGGCTCGACCACGTCGCCTTCAAGGTCGGTTCCGAGGCCGAGCTGGCCGAATGGGAGAGCCGCCTCGCGGAGTTCGGGGTTTCCTACCTGCCGGCCGCGCCGTCTCGGACGTTCGAGGGCTCGCGGGTGGTCGTGTTCCGCGACCCGGACGGCATCCAGCTCGAAATCTGGGCCGACCCGGAGCTTTGAGTCAGGCCCGCGCGTCGTCGCGTTCTTCGACCGGGCGGCGCATCTCCTGGCGGTAGCGCAGCACGCCGTACCCGGTGCCGATCACGAAGAACGCGATGCTGCCCCACAGCGCCGCCGTCTTCAGCCACGGCAGGACGTCCAGCAGGCCCGCGCCGTAGTAGCCGAGCAGCACCAGCGTCGGTACCCACAGCAGCCCGCCCAGTGCCGTCGCCGCCATGAAGCGGCGCGGGTCCATGCGAGCCGCGCCGGCGATCAGCGGCGCCAGCGTGCGGATCCACGGGATCCAGCGGGCCGCCACGATCGCGAAGAAGCCCCTGCGGTCCAGGAACCGCTGTGCGCGTTCGAGAGCCTGCCGGTTCAGCACCTTGCCGTCGCGGCGGGCGATGAGCTTGGTGCCGCCGGTGCGCCCGATGTAGTAGCCGATCTGGTTGCCGAGCACGGCGACGATCAGCGCGGCCCCCGAGAGGAACCACGCGTTCGCGTCCGAGCCGTGCTGGGCCAGCACCACGCCGGCCCCGAACAGCAGCGAGTCGCCGGGCAGGAACAGCCCGATGATCAGCGCGCATTCGACCAGCACGAAGCTCAGCACGATCACCCAGACGAGCAGCGGACCGGCGGTGTCCAGCCAGCTCACGCCGACGCCCGCGGCCTCGAAGCTCACGACGTTCACACCTGGAGCCTACGTGGCCCAGGTGAACGGGCCACGGCGAACGGTCGAATCGAGCGCACTGGGATATTCAGGATCTACGAACGGTGAAGGCCCCCTCACCAGCGGTGAGAGGGCCTTCCCGAACGAGGAGACTTCAGAACTGCGGCAGTGACTCGCCCTGGACCGCTTCGACGTCCAGCTCGATCTTCACGACCGTGCCGACCGCCGCGACGCCCGCCCGGACCATCGCGCTGTAGTTGATCGCGAAGTCGTTCCGGTGCAGCGTCGTCTCGGCGTGGAACGCCACGCGCACGCCGCCCCACGGGTCCGGGCCCCAGCCGCCGTAGGTCAGCTCGAGCTCGATCTCGCGACGCTCGCCGTGCAGCGTCAGGTCGCCCAGCAGCGTCCACGAGTCCACGCCGCGCTGGCGCATCCCCGTGCTCGCGAACGTGATGACCGGGTGGACGTCGACGTCGAGGAAGTCCGGCGAGCGCAGGTGGTCGTCGCGCATCCGGATGTTCGTGTCGATGCTCGCCGCCTTGATCTCGGCGTGCACCGACGACCGCTCGGCCGGGCGGCCGATCTCGATCCGGCCGGACACGTCCGGGAACCGTGCCTTGATGCTCGCGATGCCCAGGTGCCGGGCGGTCGCGACCACCGACGAGTGCATCGGGTCGATCGTCCACGGCCCGGCGGGCGGCAGGTCGATCGCCTCGGCGACCGGGGCCAGCACGACGTCGCCGAGCGAGCCCGAGCCGTCCGAGGCGACCTGCGTCATCCGGGCGACCGGGGTGTACCCGGCCGCAGTGACGACGGCGGTGTAGGTGCCCGCCGGGAGGGCGTCGGTGACGACCTCCCCGCGGACGTCGGCCGCCTGCCGGGCGACCTGCCGCCCGGCCGGGTCGGTCACGGTGAGCACCGCGTGCTCCACCGCCCAGCCCTCGGCCGTGCGGAAGGTCGCGCGCAGACCGGTCATGACCGGTCGACCAGCTCGTCGAAGGCCTGGTCGTAGCTCAGCCGGACGTCGTGGCCGGCCTCGCCGCCGGTCAGCTCCACCTGGCTGGTCGCCGGCGGGTAGCCGCTCGCGACCACGGTGTACGAGCCCGCGGGCAGGTCGCTCACCAGGTACCGGCCTTCGCCGTCGGTCCGGGCCACGGCCGCGACGTTGCCTTCGGCGTCGAGGACGGTGATCCGCGCGTCCGGGACCACCCGGTCGCCCTCGGTCCGCGCGACCCCGCTGAGCTGCACCGAGCTGGACAGCTCGACGTCGTGGCGCAGCACGCCGCTGTCCGGCACGGTCAGCGTCACCGCGACGGGCCGGTGGCCCGCGCCGCTGGCGACCAGGGTGTAGGCCCCGGCGCCGACTCCGACGAAGGCGTAGGTGCCGTCCGTGGTCGTGATGAACGCGCCGTTGACCTCGCCGCGGCTGTCGGTCAGCGTCACCGTGACGTTCGGCAGCGGCGAACCGGTCGCGGCGGCCTTCACGGTGCCGGTCAGCTCGCCGGACCCGGTGAGCGTGACATCGACCGTCGCCGGCCCGTTGCTGATCACGACGCTCGAGGCCTGCGGCTGGTGACCGTGGGCCGACACGATGAGGACGTACGCGCCCGGGCCCTGGCTCGGGACCGAGTAGCTGCCGTCCGAGGCACCGGTGGCCCGCGCGACCTGGCGGCCGCGCTGGTCGATCAGGGTCAGTGCCGCACCGGACACGTGGGTGCCGTCCTGACGGCGCACGTGCCCGACGACCGGCACCCCGCCCGCGCCGACGGGGGCGTCGAGCTCGGACTCGGAGACGGAGTTCGTGATCGGCATCGGCAGCGCGCCCGACACGGCCTGGTAGTCGCCGTGCCCGTTGGTGCTCAAGGCGTGCTTCCCGCCGCCGACCAGTGCCGGCTCGCGGTCGACCGGCTTGACCGGCTCGACGATCTCGGTGGGCTCGTCGGCGAAGTCGTGCTGGTCCGAGTCGAGCAGCGCCTCGCCGCCCTCCATGGTCGCCGCGGCCGGAGCCGCGTTGGTCAGCGGGATCTCCTTCATGAACAGCAGCACCACCGTGGCCAGCAGGGCCACCGCGCCCGCGATGTAGAACACCGTGGTGATCGACTCGGTGAAGCCGACCAGGATCGGGGTCTTGATCGCGTCCGGCAGCGACTGGATCACGCTGGTGTTCTCGGACAGGTTGCCGATGTTCGCGCCGGCACCGGCGGGCAGCTGACCGCCGAACGCCTTCGTGATGTTGGGCATCAGGGTGTTGAACAGGACCGTCAGGAAGATCGCGACACCGGCGGTACCACCGATCTGGCGGAAGAACGTCGCCGACGCGGTCGAGACGCCCATGTCGCTGCGCGGGCCCGCGTTCTGCACCGCGATGATCAGCGTCTGCATGCACTGGCCGAGGCCGAGACCGATGATGGCGGCCGCGACCAGCGGGTGCCACAGCGGCGAGTCGTACTTGACCTGCGCGAAGAAGAACGCGCCACCGGCGATCAGGATGGTGCCGACGATCGGGAAGATCTTGTAGCGCCCGGTCTTCCCGGTGAGCCGGCCCGAAACGATCGAGCTGGTCATGATGCCCGCCATCAGCGGCAGCATCAGCAGCCCGGACTCGGTCGGCGTGTAGCCCTGCACGACCTGCATGAACTGCGGGATCATCGTGATCGCGCCGAACATCGCGACACCGACGATGATGCCGCCGATGATCGCCACGGTGAACGTCGAGTTCTTGAACAGCCGCAGCGGGATCAGCGCGGCTTCCTTCATCCACCGTTCGATCGCGATGAACGCGAGCACGCCGACGGCACCGACGACGTAGCAGAGGATCGCCTTGCCGTCGCCCCAGCCCCACTTCTGACCCTGCTCGGCGACGATCAGGAACGGCACCACCGCGACGACGAGAGCGAGCGCGCCCCACCAGTCGATCTTGTGGTCGTGCCGCTCGTGCGGCACGTTCAGCACCCGGGCGACGACGAACAGCGCGAGGATGCCGATCGGGACGTTGATCAGGAAGACCCAGCGCCAGCCGTGGATGTCGTAGCCGAAGATGCTGCCGGCGTGGTCGATGCCGGCGAAGAAGCCGCCGAGCACCGGGCCCAGCACGGTGGACAGGCCGAACACGGCGAGGATGTAACCCTGGTACTTCGCGCGTTCGCGTGGCGGCACGATGTCGCCGAGGATCGTCATGGCCAGCGACATCAGGCCGCCGGCGCCGAGGCCCTGCACCGCGCGGAACGCGGCCAGCTGGTACATCGACTGCGCGAAGGCCGAGGCCAGCGAACCGGCGACGAAGATCGTGATCGCGGCCAGGTAGAACGGCTTGCGGCCGTAGATGTCGGAGAGCTTGCCGTAGATCGGCGTGACGATCGTCGAGGTGATCAGGTACGCCGTGGTCGCCCACGCCTGCAGGTCGAAGCCGTGCAGGTCGTTGGCGATCTTGACGATCGACGTGCCGACGATCGTCTGGTCGAGGGCGGCGAGGAACATGCCGCACATCAGGCCGCTCAGGATCGTGACGATCTGGCGGTGGCTCAGCCGGGGTGGTTGACCCACCTCGGTCAGGGCCGGCGTTTCGGTGGTGGAACTCATGCGTTGGCCCCCTTGGCCGGAGCACCGGCGGACGCGTGGGCGTCGGCCAGTTGTGGAGAGTGGTTCTCGATACCTGTGTTGAGTCGGCCGAACAGCTTGTTCAGGGTCTGGACTTCCCCGTCGGTCCAGTCCCCGAGTACGTCGGCCAGCCATTGGTTGCGCTGCTTGCGGTTCTCTTCGAACACCCGCATGCCCTCGGAGGTCGGCGCGAGCAGGCACGCCCGCCCGTCCTCGGGGTCGGCCTGACGCTCGACCAGGCCGTGCTGGACGAGCGAGCTCGACTGCCTGCTGATCGTGGAGATCTCGGAGTGGAGCGACTCGGCGAGCCGGCTGGTGCGCTGCGGGCCTTCGTGGATGAGGGTGAAGAGGATCGCGTAGGCCGCCCGCTCGATCCCGTCCGGTCCCTGCTTGGACACCTGGGACTTCGCCTTGTTGATCAGGCGGACCAGGCGGACGAGCTCGTGCCCGAGCTGGTCGGCGAGGTCCAGCTCGGCTTTGGGCCGGGTGGCGGAGCTGTTCGGTGCCATGAGGGATCCTTCAACGGCGTTGGTTGGCGGCTGCAACTAGTTGCCTCAGGCAAGGATGTGCCTTCACTAGCGGTTATGCAAGCGGAGGGTCGGACGATGTGTCGGAACACACTTTAGTTGCCGTATGCAAGCAGATTTCCTCCGGGCTGCTGGAACAAGGGCGCCGCTCACGGGTTGGGTAGGGGTATGACCGACGACACAGCGCTGAAGGACTTCCTCGCCGCCCACCGCCACGGCGTCCTGGCCACCATCCGGCGCGACGGGCGGCCCCAGCTGTCCACGATCACGCACCTGTACGACGCGGAGACGGGCACGATCACCGCGTCGATCACGGAGACGCGGGCGAAGACGAAGAACATGCGCCGCGACCCGCGGGTGACCTACCACGTGGGCAGCGAGGATGGCTGGAGCTACGTCGTCGCGGAGGGGACCGCTTCGCTCACCGCGCCGGCGGCGTCACGGGACGACGAGACCGTCGAGGCGCTCGTCGACTACTACCGCCGCGCGGCGGGCGAGCACCCCAACTGGGACGAGTACCGCGACGCGATGGTCAGCGACCAGCGGGTGCTGCTGACGATCCACATCGACAAGCTGCTCGGCCTGGTTCGCTGACGGGCTGGTCCGCGCGGCTGGTTTTGAAACTTTAGTTCCGCAGTGCGGACTGTCCGGGCTTACGATGAGGCCATGAGCAACGAAGCCCTGGTCACCCGGCTCCGCGACCTGCTCGGCAAGAGCGCCGTGCTCACCGACTCCGACGTCACCGCGTCGTACGCGCGCGACATGATGCCGCTGGCGCCGTCCGGCCGGCCGCTCGCCGTCGTGCTGCCCGCGAACGTCGAGGAGGTGCAGGCCGTCGTCAAGGCGTGTGCCGAGGCCGGGGTGCCGATCGTGCCGCGGGGGGCGGGCAGCGGCCTGTCCGGGGCCGCGAACGCCATCGACGGCTGCGTGACGCTGTCGCTGACCAAGCTGAACGAGATCGTCGAGATCGACCCGGGCAACCGGCTCGCGGTCGTGCAGCCGGGCGTGGTCAACCTGGACTTCCGCAACGCCGTCGAGAAGCACGGGCTCTTCTATCCGCCGGACCCGTCGAGCTACGACTGGTGCACGATCGGCGGCAACCTCTCGACCAACGCGGGCGGCCTCTGCTGCGTGAAGTACGGCGTCACGACGGACTCGGTGCTGGGCCTGGAGGTCGTCCTGGCCGACGGGTCCCTGCTCAAGACCGGACGGCGGACGGTCAAGGGCGTCGCCGGGTACGACCTGGCCCGGCTGTTCGTGGGCAGTGAGGGCACGCTCGGCGTCATCACGCAGGCGACGGTCCAGCTCAAGCCGCTGCCCCAGGCTCCGTCGACGCTCGTCGCGGGCTTCACGACCACTGAAGCCGCCGGCGAGGCCGTGGCCCGGATCGTGCGCGAGGGGCTGGTGCCGTCGCTGCTGGAGATCATGGACGCGTCGTCGATCAAGGCGTCCGAGACGTACTTGAAGACCGATCTGGGGGCGGGGTCGGACTGCCAGGCGCTGCTGCTGGGCCAGTCGGACGCGGGCGGCGAGGTGGCCCGCCGCGAGCTGGCGGCGATCGAGCAGATCTGCACCGACTGCGGCGCGGACCTGGCGTACACGACGGAGGACCTCGAAGAGGGCCGGATGCTGCTGCAGGCCCGCCGGGTGGTCTTGACGGCGCTGGAGACGTACGGCCAGTGGCTGACCGACGACGTCTGCGTCCCGCGCACGCGCATCGCGGAGCTGATCCGCGGCTGCGAGAAGATCAGTTCGGAGGTGGGGTTGCGGATCGCGGTGGTCGGCCACGCGGGCGACGGCAACATGCACCCGACGATCGTCTACCAGCCGGACGACGCGGACGAGTTCGCGCGGGCCCAGAAGGCGTTCGACGCGATCCTCGAGGTGGGGTTGTCCCTCGGCGGGACGGTGACGGGCGAGCACGGGGTCGGGAAGATCAAGCGCGAGTGGCTGGCGCGGGAGATCGGGCCGGTGGGGCTGCGGGTCCACCGCCAGATCAAGGCGGCGCTGGACCCGGAGAACCTGTTCAACCCGGGCTCGATGTTCTCGATAACCTGACGAAGAAGGGCCCCACCGCCGACCGGTGGGGCCCTTCTCGTCGGGCAAACCTCAGTCCCGCACCCGCGGAATCTTCTGCGTCACCTCGGCATCGGTCTCTGCCGAAGCCTTCTTCTCGCGCCGCGCCTTCAGGTACTCGATCACGATCGGGACCACCGACACCAGGACGATCAGCACGAAGATCGCGTCGACGTTGTTCGCGATGAACGACACGCCGCCGAGGAGCGAGCCCAGCACCGTGATGCCCGCGGCCCAGAGGATGCCGCCGATCACCGTGTACGTGAAGTAACGCTTCGGGTCCATGCGGCCGATGCCCGCGATCCACGTGATGAACGTCCGGACGAACGGCACGAACCGGGCCAGCACGACCGCCTTGGGCCCGTGTTTCTCCAGGAACTCGTGCGTCTTGTGGACGTACTCCTGCTTGAAGATCTTCGAGTCCGGCCGGTTGAACAGCTTGGGCCCGACGAAGTAACCGAGGTAGTACCCGACCACGTTGCCGAGCAGCGCCGCGACCGTCACCAGGACGCAGACCAGCCACAACGGCGCGTCGAGGGTGCCGTTCGCGATGAACAGGCCGGCCGTGAACAGCAGGGAGTCACCGGGCAGCACCGGGAAGACGCTGCTCTCGATGAAGATGATCAGGCAGAGCACCGCGATGACCGGCGTGGTCAGGCCGCTCAGCAGGTGCTGCGGGTCGAGCCATGACGGCAGCAGGGACATCGTGTTGACCGTGCTCTGGGCGAGAATCACCCCAAAAACGGTACAGGGTCACCCTGAGTTGTTACTGAGACCCGGTCAGACCAGCGTGAGCAGGCCCACCACGGACCCCGCCGCGAGCCCCAGCAGCACCGCGAGCAACAAAATCCAGTACGCGGGCAGCTGCGCGCCCAGCCGGGGCGGCTCCGGGGGACGCGGGACGTAAGCAGTGGGCGCCTCGGGGGCCGGGTCCAGGGCCGCGCGCTCGCGCTCCAGGGAGTCCGCGCTCGCCCCCGACAACAACCCGTACGCCGAAGGCAGCTCGTTGATCGCGCTGGTCGGGACGGCGTCCGTGGCCGGCTCGGAGTCGCGAGCCGGCGCCGGTGACGCCGAAGGGGCGAAGACGGCTTGCGCGCGAAGGGCGTCCGCCAGCAGCTGCTCGGGGTCCTTCGGCTCGCTCATCTCCGCCCGTTTCGCTCGTCGGCACTCAGGTACTCAAGGTAGCCGTACCCACCTCGGCGACCCATTCACCCCGGCGCAGCACCTTCGCGGGCCGCAGGTCCTGGTCGAGGACGACGATGTCGGCCACGTACCCGGGGCACAGCATCCCGGTGTGACCGGCGATGCCGAGCAGCTCGGCGGGTCGTTGCGACGTCGCGTGCACCGCGTCGAGGATGCCGAGTTTCGCACCCCGGACCAGATTGCGGAAGGCGGTGTCCATCGTCAGGGTGCTGCCGGCCAGCGAACCGTTGTCGGCCAGCGTCGCGACGCCGTCGTGGACGTCGACCTCGAGCCGGCCCAGCGTGTAGCGGCCGTCGGCGGCGTCGGTGGCCGACATCGCGTCGGTGATCAGCACCGTCCGGTCGCGGCCCGCGTGCTTCGCGGCCAGCCGCACCACGGTCGGGTGCAGGTGCACCAGGTCGCAGATGAGCTCGATCGTGATGCGCTCGTCATCGAGCAGTGCCCCGACCGGCCCGGGTTCGCGGTGGTGCAGCGGCCGCATGCCGTTGAACAGGTGCGTCGCGACCGACGCGCCCGCGTCGATGGCAGGCAACAGCTGCTCCTCGACGCCGTCGGTGTGCCCGATGGCGGCGATGACGCCCGATTCGGCCAGCTGCCGGACGGCCTTGATGCCGCCGTACAGCTCCGGGGCGATGGTGACCATCCGGATCGCGCCCTGGCCGGCGCGCAGGAGCTTGTCGACCGTGCCGGTGTCCGGCTCGAGCAGCGTCTCCGGGTCGTGCGCCCCGCAGCGGGCCTTCGAGATGAACGGGCCCTCCAGGTGGATGCCCGCGACCTCGCCGTCCTGGACGATCTCACGCAGCGCGGCGACCTGCTCACGCAGGATGTCCACCGGATCGGAGACCAGGCTGGCGAGCATGGTCGTGGTGCCGTGACGGCGGTGCGCTCGCACCGCCGTCAGGAGCTCCTCCGGATCGAGGGAGGTGAACGAAGCACCTCCCCCGCCGTGGCAGTGGGTGTCGACGAATCCGGGCACCACCAATGCCCCGCCGACGTCGACGTATTCGCCCGACGGCGGGGTCCCGGAACCCACGCCGGCGATCCGCCCGTCGGAGACGGCTACCCAGCCGTCATCGAGTACACGGTCCGGGGCAGCGACCCGGCCGCCCATGATCACGAAATCTCCGGCGCCTCTCACGCACCCCAGCATATATTGGTCTGGACCAAGCATGGTGATACGACTCAGTGACTGGAATGGTCCACCCGGGTCACTGCGGGGCCTGCATGGCCTTCTGGAGTGCCTCGAGCGCCCGGCTGGCGGTCGACTTAACGGTACCCTTGGAAATGCCTGCGGCCTCAGAGATTTCCGCTTCGCTCAGCCCACCGTAGTAACGCAGCACCAGCACCTCGCGCTGGCGGGGCGGCAGCTTGGACAGGGCGCTGACCACGGCTTGGTGCTCGCTGGAGAGCATCGCGAGGCTCTCCGCAGACCGCGCGTTGACCGCGTGCGGCGGCACGTATTCGCGGGCCGTCTTGCGCCGGCGCAGCACGCTGCGAGAACCGTTGACCACGGCCGTGCGCAGGTAGCCGACGGCGGCCGCGGCGTCCCGGAGCCGTCCCCAGTTGCGATGCAGGCCGGTGAAGGCCTCCTGGACGACGTCTTCCGCCGTCGCGGGCTCGTCCACCAGCAGAATCGCCAGCCGGACCAGCCGCATGCGGTGCTGGCGGTAGAGGTCTTCGAGGGTCAGGGGCACCGGCACCTGTGCCGGGGCCGGACCGTCCATGACCCGCAGGTGGCCGAGGGTCGCCTCGACACTGCGTTCCGCATTGCCCTCGAGCATGAACCCCTGCCTGTCCTCGACCCCGGTTTGCACGGTCCGTCGCGTCAGCAGGCTCACGGTATTCACAGCGCTCACACAGGTACTGACGCACGCCCAGCCTATCGGGTTGGCCCCGCCTCGCCAGCGTTCGGATACTGGGACACAGGGTAGCGTCGGTCGCATCCCGCCCGTCCGAGCACGGAGATCCACATGGCTTGGTACCTCGTCGAAATCACCTACGTCCAGGAAAAGCTGCAGGAGGTGCGCCCGCGCCACCGCGACTTCCTGGCCAAGCTCGCCGCAGAAGGCCGGGTCGCGGTGGCCGGCCCGCTCGGCGACGGCACCGGCGGCGTGACGCTCTACCAGGCCGACGACGAGGCGCACCTGCAGGAGACGATCGGCCAGGACCCGTACTACCTGGAAGGCGTGATCGCCGAGCGGACGGTTCGGGAGTTCAGGCCGGTCATCGGCGCCTGGGTCCCCGAGTCATAGGTCGAGCACGGTGGTGCCGCGGTCGACGCAGATCCGCATCGACCCGCCGCCGGCCGCCGGCACCGCACACGTCCCGCAGAAGCCCTGGCGGCACGAATAGGGCGTGCCGGGGCGCGTCTCGAGGAGGACGTCGAGGGCGGTCCGGCCGGCGGGAACGTCCAAGACCTGCCCTGACCGGCGGAGAGTCAGCCGGAACGGCTCGCCGTCGACGATCGGCGGCGGGGCGAACCGTTCGAAGTGGACGGCTTTCGCGCCGGTCAGCTCCAGGTCGACGCGGACGCCGGTGATCATCGGCACCGGGCCGCAGCAGTACACCGATGCCCCTTCGGGCAGATCTGCCAGCAGTTCCGCGCCCGAGGCCGGGACGCCGTACTCCGTGTCCGGGCGGATCCACACGCGGTCGTCGCCTTCCAGTTCGTCGAGGAACGGCATCGACTCCCGGCTGCGGCCGGTGTAGACGAGCCGCCAGTCCGCGCCCGACGCCCTCGCGCGGTGGACCATCGGCAGGATCGGCGTGATCCCGATGCCGCCGGCGACGAACAGGAACGGCCCCTCGCCGACGAACGGGAACGCTGTCCGCGGGCCGCGCACGACGACTTCCTGACCTGGCCGGAGGGCGTGCACCTCGGCCGACGCGACGCCGATCTTCCGCACCGCGATCCGGTAATGGTCCTTTTCGGACGGATCGCCGCACAGGGAGTACTGCCGGACCAGCCCGGACGGCAGGACGAGGTCGAGGTGCGCGCCCGGGCGCCACGCGGGGAGCGGCCCGCCGTTCACGAGCCGCAGGCTGACCACGTCTTGAGCTTCGGTTTCGACGGCTTCGACGAGCAGCGGCAGGTTCCGGTCGACGGCCCGCACCGCCGGCCGCCGCTTGCCGCTGAATTCCGACAACCGGCGGTAAACACCGACGACACCGACCAAAGTGGACATCAGGCGGTCGGTGCGGTCGCTGCCGTCCAGCCGGGTCGGCCGGCCGAGGGTCATTCCGCCGCCCGTGCGGCCGGTGAGCTCGCCAGGTACGCCACCGCCTGCTCGGTGTTCCCGGTCGCCGTCGGGTGGTAGGTTTTCCGGAAGTACGGCCGGATCTCGCGCACCAGCTGGCGCCCGGTCGGCAGCAACCGCCGCTTCGCCGCGCGCCGGTAGCCCCGCAGCGTCGCGCGGCCGGGCCGCGTCGGGTCGTTGCGCATCAGGTACCGCGTGCCGCGGGAGAACACCCAGGCCAGCACCGGCGTCACCGCGGCCATGCTGCGCACGCGCCGGGTGTACCGCCCGTCCAGGTGCATGAACAGGTCGAACGCGACGGACCGGTGCTCGACCTCTTCGGCGCCGTGCCAGCGCAGCAGGTCGAGCATCACCGGGTCGGCGCCCGCGGCCTCCAGGGGCGCGTCGAGCACCCACTGGCCGAGGAACGCCGTGTAGTGCTCGATCGCGGCGACGATCCCGAGCCGTTCGACCAGCCACTCCTCGGCCGCCCGGCCGGTCAGGTCGCGGTCGCCGAGCAGCTTGCGGAACAGCCACTCCATCTGCGCGACGAACGGCCGCACCGGCAGGCCCGCGGCTTCGAGGTGCGCCGCCGCGCCGTCGTGCGCCTCGGCGTGCACCGCCTCCTGGCCGATGAAGCCGAGGACGTCCGCCTTGAGCCGCTCGTCGCGGATCAGCGGCACCGCCTGCTTGAAGACCTCGACGAACCAGCGTTCGCCCTCGGGCAGCGCCAGGTGCAGGACGTTCATGGTGTGCGTGACCTGCGGTTCGCCCGGGATCCAGTGCATCGGCAGCGATGCCCAGTCGAACTCGACGTTCCGCGCGTGGAGGACGAGCTGCTCGTCCTCGGCGGTCACGACGCCCGGCCGGACAGCTCGTAGTCGGCCGGGTCCACCTTCCGCGTCTCCAGCCAGTAGCGCCAGGTGAAGCCGGGCCAGATCGTCCGGTTGACGCCCTTGGCGTCGAGGTACCAGCTCTTGCAGCCGCCCTGCGTCCAGACCCCCTTGACCAGCTTGTCCTGGATGTCCCGCTGGAACTTGTCCTGCACGCCCGGCCGGACGTCGAGCGCGGCGGCGTCACGCGAGCCGGCGAGCTTGATGGCGTCGACGACGTACCGCGACTGCGACTCGATCATGAACACCACGGAGTTGTGGCCCAGCGCGGTGTTCGGGCCGAGCAGGAAGAAGAGGTTCGGGAAGCCGGAGACGGCGATGCCCTTGTGGGTCTGCATGCCCTCGGCGGCCCACTCCTTGGCGAGGTCGCGGCCGTCGACGCCGGTGATGTCGAGGTACTCGAGCGCGTCGGTCACCTTGAACCCGGTGCCGTAGATGATCGCGTCGACCTCGTGCTCGACCCCGGCGGAGTCGACGATCGAGTGCGCCTTGACCTCCTTGATCCCGGAGGTGTTCACGTCGACGTTCGGCCGGCCCAGCGCCGGGTAGTAGTCGTTGGAGATCAGGACGCGCTTGCAGCCCATCGTGTAGTCGGGCGTGACCTTCTTGCGCAGCGCGGAGTCCTTGATGCCCTTCGCGATGTTGCGCTTGGCGATCAGCTCACCGGCCTTCATGATCGCCGGGTGGCCGTTGAAGCCGATGGCCCGCGCTTCGAGCAGCCAGTACAGCGCGTTGCGGTAGAGGCGCTGGGTGCCGGGGACGCGCTTGAACAGCGTCTGCGCCCACGACGGCATCGCGTGGTCGGGCTTCGGCATGATCCACGGCGGCGTCCGCTGGAAGAGCGTCAGCTCGGCGACGTCGGGGGCGATCTTCGGGACGAACTGGACCGCGCTGGCGCCGGTGCCGACGACGGCGACCTTCTTGCCGCGCAGGTCGTACTCGTGGTTCCACTGCGCGGAGTGCCAGGTCTGGCCCTTGAAGCTCTTGATCCCGGGCAGCTCGGGGACCTGCGGGATGTGCAGGCCGCCGACGCCGGAGACGAGGAACTGCGCGACGAACTCGCGGCCGTCCTTCGTGGTCGCCGTCCAGCGGCGCTCGCGCTCGTCCCAGTGGGCGCCGGTGAGCTCGACGCCGAAGCGGATCTTCTCGCGCAGCCGGTACTTGTCCGCGACGCCCTTGAGGTAGTCGAAGATCTCCGGCTGCGGCGAGAACGACCGCGACCAGTCCGGGTTCTGCTCGTACGAGAACGAGTACATGTGCGACTGCACGTCGCACGCGCACCCGGGGTAGGAGTTGTCGCGCCAGGTGCCACCCACCTCGGTGGCCTTCTCCAGGATCACGTAGTCCCGGATGCCGGCCTTTTCGAGCTGGATCGCCTGGCCGAGCCCGGAAAATCCGGTGCCCACGATCACGACCTTGAACCGCTCGGTCATCTGTCTCGGCCTCCGCTGCTTCGAGGAAACTGCGGAGATGACGTTACCTCAAGTAACAGTTACTTGGAAGTACTGTCTACCGACTAGTAGGTCCCGCCGAGCTTCGTGTGGTCCCAGCTGACGATCTTCGTCGGGCGGAAGACCAGCCCGATCCGCTTGGGGGCCTGACCTGCGATGAAGGCGCTCAGCTCGGACGGTACGGGGTCGCCCGGCTTGGCGCCCGCGTACCGCTGCATGAGTGTGATCCCCATCTGCGTGACTTCCGCGGTGTCCTCGATGAGCTCGACGTCGGCCTCGAGCGAGATGCCGCGGAGCTTCTCGTAGCTGTCGCCGTCCTCGATCAGCACCGTCGCCTCCGGCAGCCGCCGGAGGTTCTTCGCCTTCTGCGAGGTGCCGTACGTCCAGGTCGCGACGCCGTCCTCGTGCGGGTAGTACCAGAGCGGCGCGAGGTGCGGGCGGCCGTTCGGGCCGACGCTGGCGACGTTGATGACCTTCTGCTCGGCGAAGTACGCGCGCACTTCGTCCTCGGTCATCCGGATCTGGTCGCGACGGGACATGCTCACCCCTTGGTGGCGGCCCGGCCGCCGTGGCCGGTGACCGCCGACTCGAACGCGCCGCGCGCCTCGATGTCGGCCAGCGCGGCCTTGTCCGCCGAAGGTACCCGGCTGCGGGACCCGATTTCGATGATCGGCGGCAGGAACGCGCGGAACAGCTTGAGGCCGCCGACCCAGCGCGGCACGTGGATGGTCCGGGCGCGCTTGAGGATGCCGGCTTCGAGGTCGTCCAGCGCGGTGTCGATCGGGTAGGTCTTGCCGATCAGGCCGGGCATCGACGCGCGGAGCTTGCCGAACACGGGGTGCGCGTCGGCGCTCTCGACGAGGTCGGTGCGGATCCACGTCGGGTGCGCGACGCCGACCTTCACGCCCAGGTGGGCGACCTCGGCGCGGAGGCTGTTGGAGAACGCCTCGACGCCGGCTTTCGCGGCGGAGTAGTTCGCCATGCCCGGCGCGTGCGTGATCGCGGCGAGGCTCGAGATGGCCAGCAGGTAGCCCTTGCGCTCGATGACGTGCGGGAGCGTGACGCGGAACGTGCGCCAGACGCCGAGCAGGTCGACCTCGATGACCTTTTCGAACGCGGCCCGGTCGACCGAGCGGACGAAGCCCGCGGTCGCGATGCCGGCGTTGGCGATGACGATGTCGATCCCGCCGAAGTGCTCGACGACGCCGGCTGTCGCCGCTTCGAGCGCGTCCCAGCTGGTGACGTCGGCTTCCCAGGAGCGCGCGTTCGCGCCGATGCGGTCGGCGACCTTCTGCTGCTCCTCGGCTTCGAGGCCGACGAGGGCGACCTTCGCGCCGCGGGCGGCGAGGCGTTCGGCCAGCCCGGCACCGATGCCGCGGGCGGCGCCGGTGATCAGCACGACCTTGCCGTCGACCTTCTTGGTGCCGCTCAGCAGCGAAAACGGGTTGGCCACGGTGCCCTCCTGGACGTCGAACGTCGCTTCCGGAGGGCACCGTACCTCACCTTACTGGCAGTAAGCTACCCAGAAGTAGGTTCTAGGCTTCACTCAACGCGGCGACTTCGGCGTCGGTCAGTTCGAGGCTCACCGACGCGATCAGGTCGGTCAGCTGCTCGGTCGTCCGGGCACTGGCGATCGGCGCGGCGACTGTCGGCTGCTGCCGCAGCCAGGCGAGCGCCACCGCGGCGACCGAGGTGCCGTGCGCCGCCGCCACCTCGTCGAGCTTCGCGAGCACGCGTTCGCCGTGTTCGTCCAAATAGGACTCCGCGCGGGCGGCGCGCGGGCTGTCGACGTTGTGGTCCTTCGTCCGGTACTTGCCGGTCAGGAAGCCCTTCGCGAGCGAGAAGAAAGGCAGGGTGGCCAGGCCTTCGCTCGCGACGAGCGGGGCGAGCTCGCGCTCGTAGTCCCGCTCGACGAGGTTGTAGTGCGGCTGCAGCACGGCGTAGCGGGCCAGGCCGTTCTTGTCCGAAATGGACAGTGCGTCGGCGAGCCGCTCGGCGCTGTAGTTGGACGCGCCGAGGTGGCGCACCTTGCCCGCGCGGACCAGCGCGTCGAACGCCGTGAGGGTCTCCTCGAGCGGGGTGTCCGGGTCGTCCCGGTGCGCGTAGTAGAGGTCGATGTGGTCGGTTTTGAGGCGGCGCAGCGAGTCTTCGGCCGCGGCCTGGATGTTCTTCGCGGACAGGCCCGGCCGGCCGTCCCACATGCCGACCTTGGTCGCGACGACGACGTCGTCCCGGTTGCCGCGCGCGGCGAGCCAGTTGCCGAGGATCTCCTCGGAGCCGCCGCCCCCGCCGTAGAGGTCGGCGGAGTCCACGAAGTTGCCGCCGGCCGCGGCGTAGGCGTCCAGCACGGCGAAGGACTGCGCCTCGTCCGCCGTCCAGCCGAAGACGTTGCCGCCGAGGTTGAGTCCGTACACGTCGAGGTCGGTGTTGCCCAGCTTGGTCATGCCTTCGACGTTAGTTCGCCGATCCCGGGAGGAAAATCGCTGTCCCACGCGTTGGAGTGTTCCATGGCAATCGAACTGGGCAAGATCGGTATCTGGCGGCACTACGCGCAGGTCGACGCGAGCTTCGCGGCCGAGGCGGAGAAGCTCGGCTACGGCGCGATCTGGCTGGGCGGCTCACCCGGTGGTGACCTCGCCTACGTGGACGACCTGCTGGCGGCGACGGACTCGCTGGTCGTCGCGACCGGCATCGTGAACATCTGGCAGGACGAGCCCGCGGACATCGCGAAGGCGTACGAGCGGATCACCGGGAAGTACCCGGACCGGTTCCTGCTCGGCGTCGGCGCGGGGCACCGCGAGGCGACGAAGGAGTACAAGAAGCCGTACGCGGCGCTGGTCGACTACCTCGACGGTCTCGACGCGGCGGGCGTGCCGGTTTCCGGCCGGGCGCTGGCCGCGCTCGGCCCGAAGGTCGTCAAGCTGTCCGCCGACCGCACCGCCGGCGCGCACCCCTACCTGGTGACGCCGGAGCACACCCGCGACGCCCGGGAGATCCTCGGCGCGGGCAAGCTGCTGGCCCCGGAGCACAAGGTCGTCCTCGAGACCGACGCCGAGAAGGCCCGCGCGATCGGCCGCAAGACCGTGAAGTTCTACCTCGGGCTGTCGAACTACACCGCCAACCTGCGGAAACTCGGTTTCACCGACGAGGATCTCGCAGGCGAGGGCAGTGACCGCCTGGTCGACGCGCTGACCCTGCACGGTGACGCCGAAACGGTGGCGCGCGGCCTGTCGGCCCACTTCGAGGCGGGCGCGGACCACGTGAACGTCCAGGTGCTCAACGACGACCCGTGGCCGGCCTACCGCGCGCTGGCCGCCGAGCTGCTGTGATCCTCGTCCGGCCGCCGGTTCGCCGGCGGCCGGACGAACCTCCTTCTGAACCGATTCCACGTGCGGAGAAGTTTCTCCCCGGGGACCGGTGTGCGGCGGCGGTCCACCTCGTACGATGCGGTCGGGACCCATCCCTGCCAAGGAGGAACACCGATGCCCATCGCGACCCCCGAGGTCTACGCGGAGATGCTCGACCGGGCCAAGGCGAACGAGTTCGCCTACCCGGCCATCAACGTGACCTCGTCCGAGACCGTGAACGCCGCCATCCGCGGGTTCGCCGAGGCGGAGAGCGACGGGATCATCCAGTTCTCCACCGGCGGCGCGGAGTTCGCGTCGGGCCAGAAGGTCAAGGACATGGTGACCGGCTCGGTCGCGCTGGCCGAGTTCGCGCAGGTCGTGGCGGCGAAGTACGACGTCAACGTCGCGCTGCACACCGACCACTGCCCGAAGGACAAGCTGGACGGTTTCGTCCGGCCGCTGATCGAGATCTCGGCCGAGCGCGTCAAGAACGGCCAGAACCCGCTGTTCCAGTCCCACATGTGGGACGGCTCGGCGATCGACCTCGACGAGAACCTCGACATCGCGCAGGAGCTGCTCGCGAAGACGGCCGCCGCGAAGATCATCCTCGAGGTGGAGATCGGCGTCGTCGGCGGCGAAGAGGACGGCGTCGAGGCCGAGATCAACGAGAAGCTGTACACCGCCGAAGGCGACTTCCTGAAGACGATCGACGCGCTCGGCTCCGGCGACCGCGGCCGCTACCTGCTGGCGGCGACCTTCGGCAACGTCCACGGCGTGTACAAGCCGGGCAACGTGAAGCTGCGCCCGGACGTGCTGAAGGGCGGCCAGGAGGCGGCGTCGAAGAAGCTCGGCCTGCCGGCCGGCTCGAAGCCGTTCGAGCTGGTCTTCCACGGCGGCTCGGGCTCGCTCCCGGAGGAGATCCGCGAGGCGGTGTCGTACGGCGTGGTGAAGATGAACGTCGACACGGACACGCAGTACGCGTTCACCCGCCCGATCGTGGACCACTTCTTCAAGAACTACGACGGAGTGCTGAAGATCGACGGCGAGGTCGGCAACAAGAAGGTTTATGACCCGCGCTCGTACCTGAAGGCCGCTGAGGCCGGGATGGCTCAGCGTGTGGTGGAGGCTTGCCAGGCCCTGGGCTCGGCGGGCACGAAGGTCAAGTAGTCACACGCGAAGGGGCCGCTACGACGTCTGTGGCGGCCCCTTCGTCGTATTATTTGTCGCGTCGCGGGTCCCGTGGCATCAGAAGCTCCACCTCGACACCCTTGGCTGTTCTGGTCGTGTAGGCCTCGCACCGGACTACCAGGTTCTGCTCCGAGAACCGCTCGACCATCGTTCGGTACCTCTCGGTCATCGCGTGGGTGAGCTGGCCGACGCGGTGATCGCCGAGGCGGACTTCGATGGCCCGCCGGCCCTGGTACTTGCCGCTCTCGATCGTGCAGAACGTCAAAGACGCCACGACCTCCCGGTACTCCTGCTTGCCCGTGGGGGCGAAGTCGCGGAGAACATCCTGGTGGTTCTCCTCCTTGGTCACCGTGCACGACCAGGCGTTCCGGAGAAGCACGTCCGAGGCCGTCAGCTTCGCGACCACCGGGTCTTCGGGTTCTTTGCGGGCGTGCAGCTCGTCGGGGCCGGCCACGTGGAGGTAGATGCCGTACGACTTCGCTCCGCCACCGGTGATCCGCGCCGGGCAGGTGCCCAGCGCGCCGGCGGCTCGAAGTTTCAGCAGTTCAGGCTGGTAGTCCTCGGCCCAGGTGCTGGACAGGTAACCGACCTTGAGCGGGCGGTTGCCCAGCAGGGCGTCCACCCGCACGGCGTTCCGGTCCCAAGGATTCTCCGGCTCTGGTACCAGTACCGCCGTCGCGGGCAGGTGTGCTTCGAAGTCCGTGCCGAAGGCTCTTCCGCCGGCGACCTGCCGGAGTGCGTCCTGGTAGTGACTTTCGCCGACGACAGCGAGCCGGCCGTCATCCGAAAGGGGGACGAGCTCGAGGCGCGCCGCACTCGGGCTCGGCGGCTGGACGGCGACCTGCCGGCCTCCGGCGGAGACCGGTTGCCGAGGGGGCCGGGCGGGAGCCGGCACCCCTTGAGGGTGCGGCGCCTTATTCTTCCGCGAGAAGGGCCACATGTCCTCGTCCTCCGACCTCGGCGCAGTTGGCTCACGCGTGCATCGGAGTCGCCGTCGTCCGGCTCGTTGTTACGGGAGCCGTGTGGACCACTTCCGGGTGGCCGGACCAGCCGCCGCCCACAACGCGAACACCCCCACTAACACCACCAGCGCCGTCCAGTACGCCACCGGCGGCGCCGACTCCGTGTGCGCGTCGCCCAGGACCCACGGCCGGAACTGCGACTGCACCCACAGCGCCCCGTACCCGAACGCCGTCACCAGCAGCGCACCCGCGCCGGCCGTCAGCAGCCCGTGACCACGGCCGATCGCGAACGCCAGGTCCACCGCCAATCCCACGAACAGCAGGTAGAACGGGATCGTCGACACCGGGAAGCCCATCCCGAGCAGCAGCGGCCACATCACGCCGCGGTACGCGATGTACGCCACCGCCACCGAAGAAGCCGCCCAGCGGAACCCCAGCGTTCGCCGTGCCAGCACCAGGATCAGCGCCATCACGCCGATGCCCCACAGCGGGTACACCCACTCCGGGATCGGCATCGTGAAGTGCATGACCGCCGTCCGGTCGACCGGGTGCCCGATCTGCTTCGCCGCGAAGTCCAGCAGCGACGGCTCGGCCTCCGGCGTCCCGCGCTCCCACGCGCGCAACCCCAAGATGCCGTACTCCTGCTGGCCGTTCGGGAAGAACGTGTTCTCCAGGAAGAACGCCCACAGCGCGAGCAGCACGCCCGTCCGGAACCTTCCCAAGGGTGCAGACCTCAGCCACCCCAGCAGCACGCCCGCCTGCATGATGCCCGTGCCCAGGTAGAGCATCATGTGGGACGGGCTCCACGCGGTCAGGTCGAGGCCGTTGACGCGGTGGTTGATCACGTCCAGCGGCGCCGCCACCAAGAACGTCAGCAGGCCGATCTGCATCAACCTCAATGACGTCTTGTCGGCGCCCAGGCCCGTGTAGCTGTGGATCGTCACCAGCACGACGATGATCACCGTGCCGACGGTGTTGATCAGGTGCGGCGGCGCCAGGTCGTCGCGCAGCCACATGAAGTGCCACGACATGTCCCACGACGAGCCCACCAGCTTGAACGCGAACGCCGCCAGCCACATCCCGTAGCAGAACCGGAGCACCCAGTCCGGGGTCGGCCGGCCGGGGGCGCCCCGGTGCCAGTGCCGCGTGAAGAACAGCCGCGTCTTGCCGATCGGGCTGCGCGGGATCACGTCCACGGGGACGTCGACTGCCTTGGCCATGCCGGACATCATGGCCGGTCATGGTCACGAGCGGGTCAGGACCGTGGCGAAAGACGCGAAAATCGGGATTCCCCCGACCTTCTTCCCCACCACCACCCTCAACGGAGGCGCTTCGCGCCAGGGTTCACCCTTAGGGGTGGACGATTTGCCTCCGGCGTGCATCGGTTGGCAGGGTGTGCCGCCATGATGCCGAAACGAGTTGTGGCCGCCGTCCTGATCGGCGCACTGGTGCTGGCCGGTGGCGGGGTTCTCGGAGCGCTGTTCTTCTGAGGGCAGAATGGGCGGCATGACGCACAACCTGCTCGGCCCCGAGCCGACGCTGCTGCCCGAGCACACCACCGCCCAGGCCGCGCTCGACGCCGGGAACGACCCGGCCGCCGTCGCGGCCGAACACCCCGACTACAGCGAGGCGTGGGCCGCGCTGGCCGAGAAGGCCTTCGACGCGGGCGAGACCGTCGCCGCGTACGCGTACGCCCGCACCGGCTACCACCGGGGCCTCGACCAGCTGCGCCGCGCCGGTTGGAAGGGCTTCGGCCCGGTCCCGTGGGCGCACCGCCCGAACCAGGGGTTCCTGCGCGCCCTCGCCGTGCTCGGCAAGGCCGCCGGGAAGATCGGCGAGACCGAGGAGTACGACCGCTGCCGGACGTTCCTGGCCGACTCCGACCCCGCCGCTTCCGAGGCCACCGGCCTGAAGTGACCCATCGGTCGTGAGTGAGAAACAGTGTTCTAACCCTGTTTCTCACTCACGACCGAGCTGCGGCAGACCTCAGAACAGGCCGCAGTTGCTGAACGCCGGGAGGCCGGCGAAGCGGGCTTCCAGCCAGGCGAACGCCTCCGGGTACGCGCGCACCGCGGCGAGCACGTGCGTGGGCACCAGCGTCGTGCTGAACTGCACCTTCACGCCCTTGCCGCACCACGTCCGGCCCAGGTCGCGGTCCTGCGCGTAGGGCACGATGTCGTCGAGTGCGCTGTGGACGATCAGCACCGGCGCCGTCGGCTTCAGCGCCCCGATCTTCTGCTCGGCCACCCGTGACGCGTACGGCTCCTCGCCGAGGTAGGCGACGAGCGAACGGCCGTCGTTCGTCAGCGTCGACGACTGCGTGAACGCGTGCGCGGCGATCGCCTCCACCGTGCACTCGGTCCGGACCTGCTCGAACAGCTGCTTGCCGCGGGTGTTGAGCAGCGCCGGGATGTTCAGCTCCGGGTACGCGTAGTTCATGCTCACCAGCGCGAACCCGAGGAAGCCGACCGCGTAGTGCCCGTCGAGGTTCTTCGCGACCGAAGCCAGGTCCGCCGGCACCGCGCCCGCGTACGCGCCCTTCAGCTTCAGCTCGGGCGCGTAGCTCGGCTGCAGCTCGGCCGCCGCGGCCGACGCGCCGCCGCCCTGGGAGTAGCCGGCGATCGCGACCGGGCCGTCGTCCGGGAGCCCGGCCTCCGGCAGCCGCTGGGCCGCGCGGATCGCGTCGAGCACCGCGTGTCCCTCGGAAGCGCGGTTGACGTACGTGTGGTCGCCCGGCGTGCCGAGCCCCTCGTAGTCGGTCACGACGACGCCGTAGCCCCGCGCCAGCATCCCGGCGATGAACGGACCTTCGTACTCGAAGCCGGCAGCAAGCGCTTTCGACGGCGCGCAGTCGTCGCCCTCGCCCTGCGTGCCGACGGCGTAGGAGACGATCGGGCGCACGCCCGACCCGTGCCAGGCGGACCGCGGGGTCAGCACCGTGCCGGTGACCGCGATCGGCGAACCGTGCGTGTCGGTGCTGCGGTACATGATCCGCTGCACGCCGGCGTCGGCCTTGATCAGCTTGACCGGGTCGATGTAGAACGTCGATGCCTCGTGCCGGACGACGTCGCCGTTGCGGCCGGCCGGCAGGGGCGAAGGGGGGTCGTAGAACGACGCTGCGGAGGCCTGCGGCGGGCCGAACGTCACCAGGGCCAGAACCGAAACCGTGGCGACCGCCGCGGAGAGGGCGCGGCGAGGGAAGATACGCATGCTTGCTCCTCGTTGAGCAGGACTAGTGCGCGGGGGGAACACCTTTTTGGACAGAGGTGTCGGAAAAAGAATCACGTGAGGTGGACCACCATGTCAAGCCCGGCTCCGCGCGGGCGGCCGCGCAAGCTCCCGGTCGGGGAGCAGCGCGCACGCGTGCTGAGCGCGACGGCGAGGGTCGTCGCGCAGCACGGGATGCAGGGCGCGACGATCGAACAGATCGCGCGGGAAGCCGGCGTCTCGCGACAGGCCGTCTACGAGCAGTTCGGCGACCGCGCGACGCTGTTCTCCGAGGTCGTGGCCGTGACGGAGGAGCAGGCGTTCGCCGCCATCGCGGGCCCGTCGGTGGCCGACCCGCAGCCCGGCCTGCGGGCCTGGGCGCGCGCCAACTACGCCAACATGGTCACCTTCGTCGCCGACAGCCCGGAGGCCTACGGCGTGCTCCGTGCGGCGGAACGCGCGGGCGACCCCGCTCTCACCCGGTTGAGGGAGAGGCTGGCCGTCGTCTACGCCGACGCGAGCCGCAAGCGGTGGGCCGCGCACGGCATCGACTCCGGCCGCGCCGACCGCGCGCTCGTCACGCTCTTCTTCGCGATGACCGAGTCACTCGTGCAGGCGACGTGGGACGGCGAGCCGCCGGACCAGGAAGCCCTGATCGACCTGCTCACCGAATTCACGGTCGGCGGAGTCGCCCGCCTCCAGACGAAGGCGAGCGACGTCATCGACCGGCTGCGGTAGAGGGCAGCTAAGCCGCGGCGAGGGCCACTTCGACGGACCCCACCACCCGGTTCCGCCCGCCGTGCTTGGCCGCGTACACGGCCGCGTCGGCGGACGCCATCACTTCCTCGATCGACGACCCGTCGAGCGGGTAGGCGGCGACGCCGATGGACGCCGTCTGCCGTTCGATGTCGACGGTGGCGCCTTCGTTGGTCTTCGTGTTGATGATCAGCTCGCTGACCCGTTGCCGGATCCGTTCCGCCGTGACGATCGCGTCCTCTTTGGAGGTCGACGGCAGCAGCGCGACGAACTCCTCGCCGCCGAACCGGCCGACCAGGTCGTGGGCGCGGGTCTCCTGCTTGACCACGGCGGCGACCGCCTTGAGCACGTCGTCCCCAGCGAGGTGCCCGTAGGTGTCGTTGATCCGCTTGAAGTGGTCGAGGTCGATCATCATGGCGCCGAAGCTGCCGTTGTCGCGCTCCGCGCGCGAGATCTCCCGCTGTGCGCCGTCCTGCCAGGTCGTGGCGTTGAGCAGCTGGGTCTTCTGGTCGGTGGTGGCCAGCTCCTCGAGGCGCTTGATCAGCATCGACCGCTGCAGCACGTACAGCGGCAGGATGACCAGCACCGACAGCAGCGGCTCGTCCGTCAGCACCATGACGAGCAACCCGCCGACGCACAGGGTCGCCAGCTCCAGCAGGTTGTCGTCCATGTTGCCCAGGCAACCCTCCACAGTGGCGTTCGCCTGGTTGGCGAGGTAGAGGCCGAGGCTGGTGAGGAGGGCGTTCACGACGAAGTAGGTGGCCACCGCGAGGCACACGACCGGAACGGTGATCTGCGGCGCGATGAACACGGCGAGCCCCGCCGTGCACGCGGACAGGCTGGCGGTCGTGGCGTTGGCCGCGACGCGGTGCGGCTGCCCGGGGCGGGTGCCCGACCAGCTGCGCAGTGCCATGTTGAGGTAGAGCGACACGCTCAGCAGGGCGACCAGCTGGGCGGGCAGCAGCAGCCCGGCCGGGATCAGCCAGACCGACGTCATGTTGACGTGGGAGCTTTCGCTCAGGCTGCGGCGGGCCCGTTCGATGCGGCGGCTGACCTCGTTCTGTGCGACAGCGAGGGCCAGGAGCAGCGCGAACATCCCGTATTCGTCAATCGAGGCCGGAGTGGTGAAAGCGGCGATGACCGCCCACGCGACCGCCGCCGTGATGGCGGTCAGGGTGAGCGCGATCCAGCGTGGCGGTCGCCGCCACAGCGCCCAGTCGGCAACACCAAAAACCCGGCCTTGTCCAGATCGTTCCCCCAATGTGACCATCTTTCCCCCAAGCTCTTGCGCTGTAGCGCGGTGACAACCCACTCACGGACAGTTTCAGCCCGTTTGCCTCCTGTCCACAAGGGCTTTCGGTGTGTACCTTTTTCCTGACGCCGGATGAAGGGTGACCAGCGATGCGAACCAGAGACCAGTAGCAGGGCGCACCGCAAGGTCGCGAGGTCTATGACACCCGCGCGTGGAGCACGTGGTTCAGGCGTGTTCGGCGCGCGGGACTTCGTCGTCCACACGGGCGTCCCGGTCCGAGTTCAGCGCGCGGTACCACGCCAACGCGAGCGGAAGCGTGAGTATCAATCCGGCAACACCGAAGATGCCGACGGTCGTCTGCGCCCCGACCAAGTCCGTCAGCACACCGCCGATGAGCGGGCTGACGCCGAGCATCGTCGTCAGGCCGGTGTTGGACAGGCCCATCGTCTGCGCGCGGTTTTCGTCCGGCACCGAGAGCGTCAGTGACGCCGTCGCCTGCAGCAGCGCGACCGAGCCGAACGCGCCGGACAGGATGAACAGGACGATCGACACCCACGGGTTCGGCTGCGCGAAGCCTGCCAGCATGGGCACCGCGCACAGCGCCGACAGCGGCCCGATCAGCTTCGGCCGTGCTTCGGCGGGCACCCACCGCGTGAAGACGAAGGTGCCGATGACGCTGCCCACCGGGTCGGCCGCGAGCAGGAGCCCGACGAGCTCGGGGCCGCCGCCCGCCGACGAGACGTAGGGCGCGGCGATCCCCTCGTAGACCGGCAGCAGGCCCATCAGCCAGGTGAACAGCACCAGCGCCCGCAGCGCGGGGTTGGCGAACGCCACCCGCCCGCCGGTGCCGATCATGGCGAAGAACGACTTCCGCTTCTCGGCGTTCGCGGCGGGCGGCCGGGCCCGCACGCCGAACCGGACGAAGCCGGCGGAGAGCAGGAACGTGGCCGCGTCGACCACCAGGGCCACGTGCGGGTCGAGGGCCAGCAGCAGCGCGCCGCCGCCGGCGAAGCCGAGGAGCTGCGCCGACTGCACGGTCATGCTCCGCACGCCCATGCCGACGACGAACCGGTCGCCTTCGAGGATCTGCGGCAGCAGCGCGAGCTGGGCGGCCTTGAACGGCGGGTTCAGCAGCGAGACGCCGGCGACCAGGACGCAGACGACCCAGAACGGCAGCGACGGGATCGCGACGAGCAGGATCAGCCCGGCGCGCACCAGGTCGACGGCGACCATCACGGTCCGTCTCGAGAACCGGTCGGCGAGACCGGTCAGGAAGATGCCGCCGAGCAGCGAAGGCGCGAACGTCAGCGCGTAGGTGAGGCCGGTCAGCGTGGCGGAGCCGGTGACGGTGAAGACGAGGATCGAAAGCGCGACTCTGGCCAGCTGGTCCCCGGCGATCGACAGGAGTTCCCCGAACCACAGCGCGCGGAACTCGGCGATCCCGAACACCTCGCGGAACGTGACGCGATCCCGCGGAGCCGCCATACGCTTTCTCCCGACCTCTTGTGCAGACCGTGCCCTTCGCCTGACCGTTGGTGACGAAAAGGCCTATCGGTCATGGGGTAGTCACGGTACGTGAGTTACCCCAGCCAGTGTCCCGTGACTGTTGGTGAATCTCTAGGTTCTTTCGCCGGTATCGAAGGTGTCACGGAGCTTTCCTGAACGGGTCAGACGATAGCCCGCAGTGTCTGGCCGGTCGCCCAGGAGTCACCAATGGATCATTCCGTACCCGATGGCCGGAGGACCAGAGGCAAAAGTAGCCACCTCGACCACCTTCAGGTCCGGTACCGCTCGATCACCTCGATCGACGCTCGGACCTGCTCGAAGGTGGGTGGCGCGGCCCGGTTGAACACGACGGTCAGGGACCGGCGCGGGACGACGACGAACTCGACATCGACCCCGGCCGCTTCCGACGCGGCCTCGACGACGTCTCGCCAGTGCTTCGGGTCGATCCCGTCGGGGTCGGCCCATTCGTGCGCGAAGATCGCCCAGTTGCCCCTGAGCAGGGTGCCGACCACGTCCTGCGCGGTGTGGACGCGGTGCGGCGGGCCTATCTCATCCAGCACGTCTTCGCGGTCGCGGTAAGGGGGAAAAGGCCCGGGCGCCTGCGTGGACAACGGACAAATCCGCTCCTCTCGCCGTGGTGGCCCCGGGGATTCGGTGCCGCGAGCCGGAGTGTTTGGTTTTATTCCCGGAATTCCGGAGTATGGGAAGGACGTCCTGGTCGGGAGCCCGCGCGTAGCTTCGGGCTCATGGCCGAGCGCGCGCCGTTCACCCTCGCCGTCGTGGGCGCCGGACCCCGGGGGGTCGGCGTCCTCGAGCGGCTCGGCGCGAACTCCGAGCTCCTGCGCGACCGCCGGCTCGAGGTGCACCTGATCGATCCGTTCCCGCCGGGGCCCGGCCGGGTGTGGCGCTACGACCAGTCGCCACTGCTGCGGATGAACTCCATGCCCGAGGACGTCACGATGTTCACCGACGACTCGGTGAAGATGGCGGGCCCGGTGCGGCCGGGGCCGACGCTGCTGGAGTGGGCGCGGAAGGTGCGTGACGGCGCGCTCGACGCCGAAGTCCCGCCCGACGTCGTCGCCGAGCTGACCGCGCTCGACAGCTTCGACTTCCCGACCCGGCGGCTGCAGAGCGCCTACCTGACCTGGGTCTACCGCGAGATCCTCGGCGACCTGCCCGAGGGCATCGACGTCGTCGAGCACGCCGCGCGGGCCGTCGGGGTCGACGGTCATACCGTCAGACTGTCTGACGGTACGACCGTGCGCGCGGACGCCGTCGTGTTCACCGTCGGGCACCTCGACGCGGAACCGGACGAACGGGAGCGCGAGCTCGTCACGTTCGCCGCGCGGCACGGGCTCGCCTACTACCCGGCCGGCTACACCGCCGACGTCGACTACTCCGGCATCGCCCCCGGCGAAACCGTGCTGGTGCGCGGGTTCGGGCTGGCGTTCGTCGACCTGATGCTGCTGCTGACCGAGGGCCGCGGCGGCCGGTTCGAGGACCTCCCGTGCGGCGGTCTGCGCTACCACCCGAGCGGCGCCGAGCCGGTGCTGCACGTCGGCTCGCGCCGCGGGGTGCCTTACCACGCGAAGATCGGCTACCGGCTGCGCGGGAAACCGTTGCGGCTGCCCAGGTTCTTCGACGCCTACGCGATGGACGGGCTCCCCGGCGACGCCCTCGACTTCCGCGCGGACGTCTGGCCGCTGATCGCGAAGGAGCTGACCTGGGGGTACTACAGCGAGCTGTTCACCGGGCACCCGGACCGCGTGCGCATGGACTTCGTCGTGTTCGCCGACGCCTTCGCCGACCTGCCGTGGGACTCGCCGGGGATGCGCGACCTCGTCGACCGGGCGGTGCCCGCCGAGGCCGACCGGCTCGACCTCGACCGGCTCGACCGGCCGATGGCCGGCAGCGAGTTCGGCTCGGGCGAGGAGTTCGGCAAGCAGCTGCGGGAGTACATCGAAGCCGACCTCGCGCGCCGGGCCGACCAGGAGTTCAGCGCCGACCTGGGCGCGTTCATGGCGTTGCTGTCGGTGTACGGCCAGCTGCCGGTGCTCGTCCAAAAAGGACGGCTGGACGCGTCTTCGCAAGTGTCCGATATGGACGGCTGGTTCCACGGGTTCTTCTCGTACTACGCCAGCGGGCCGCCGCCGCGCCGGCTGGAGGAGCTGCTGGCCTTGCACCAGGCGGGCGTGGTCTCGTTCGCCGGCGCGGAAATGCGGGTGACAACGGACGGCGAGGCGTTCGTCGCGTCCAGCGCGAGCTATCCGGGAACGGTATCGGCGCGGACTTTGGTCGAAGCGAGGCTGCCGGGCCCGAGCGTCACGCGCGCGGCGGACGGCCTGCTCCAGCAGCTGCGCGACGCGGGCGAGCTGGCGGAGGAGACGGTGGCGGACCCGGTGACGGGCGCGTTGCTGCCGTCGGGCCGGATCCACACGCGGGTGTCGGACTCCCGCCTGCTCGACGGAACGGGCCACCCGCACCCCCACCGGTTCGCGGTGGGCCCCCACACGAGCGCCCGCTCGGCGGCGGCGTTCACCCGCCCCCGCACGAACGCGTCGAGCTTCCGCCAGAACGACGCCGTCGCGCGCGAGATCTTGGCGCTGGTCAGCCCGCCCAGCTGACGATCTCGGCCAGGACTTGCGCCGGCGGGGGCATTTCCGCGATCTCGGCCGCGATGCCCCGCGCGATGTCCCGGGGTTTCGGATCCGTGAGCAGCTCGCGCGCCGCTGTCTCGAGCGCGGGGATCCGGACCTCGTCGCCGACCAGGGCCCGCGCGACGCCGAGCGACGACAGCGTCTCGGCGTTCGCGAACTGGTCGGCGCCCTGCGGCAGGATCAGCTGCGGCAGCCCGGCGGCGAGCGAGGCGAGCACCGTGCCTGTGCCGCCGTGGTGCACGACCAGGCCCGCGTGTTTCAAGACCTCGGCCTGCGGCACGAACCCGGCCGCCTGCACGCGGTCCGGTAGCGGGCCCAGAAGAGCGGGATCGCCGGGGCCGAGCGCCACCAGCACGTCGACGTCCAGCTGGGACAACGCTCGGATCGCCCCGCGCAGGACGTCCGTCGCGCCGAAGACGACCGTGCCCAGCGTCAGGTAGACGAAGCCGTCTTCCGGGAGCGGGGGCAGCGGGACATCGGGGTCGAACGGCGTCGGGCGCATCCGGAACACCTTCGGCACGGCGGCGGTGCCCGGGTCGCGGACGCTGTCCGGCCAGACGTCGACGCAGGCGTCGCCGAACAGCGCGTCCGACGGGAGCGTGCCCCACAGTGGCCGCAGTCGTTCGGCGGCGACGGACAGGAGCTCCGGCGGCATCGACCGCCCGATCACGACCGAGACGGCGGGGATGCCCGCGCGGCGGGCCGCGATGCCGGCGCCGACGTCGCTCATCTCGTAGACGACCAGGTCCGGACGCAGTTCGGGGAGCAACGGCGTCAGGTCGTCGAGCAAGGATCGCGGCAGCAGCTCGGCGAACATCGTGATGCCGACGTCCAGGAATCCGGCGTCCTCGCCGTGCCGCTTCTTGGCTTCGGCCTCCGCCTCGCCGATGCCGATCCCGGCGCGGTGGACGTCGAACCCGAGGTCGCGCACCTTGGGCACGAAGGCCTCGCCGGTGCCGAAGACGACTTCGTGACCGGCGTCGACGGCCGCGTTCGCCAGTGGCAGCAAGGGAAACAGGTGGCCGTACGCCGGGCGGCACGTGAAGAGGATCCGCACCGGCCCGAGCGTACTCGTCAGCCCTTCACGACCGGAGCGATTTGCTGCACCCACTGCTGCGGTGCCGACGTCCCGCCGGGCAGGGAGTTGAAGTACTCCCAGCCGTCGATCCCGCCGAAGTCCGCGTACTTGCCGATGAGGCTCCGGACCGTCGACTGGAGTGTCGACATGGCGACGTATCCGCTGCAGTTGGCGGGGTTGGTCACGGTCCCGGCGACGACCTTGCTCGCGGGGACCACCCCGCGGCGGATGATGTTGTCGTAGCCCGACGTGCTGCTGAGCGAGCCCCAGCCGCAGTAGAACTGCGTGTTGAACCACGAGATCTGGCTGCCGCGGTCGCGGTAGAGCGTGTCGTAGTTGAGGCCCGAGAGCCCGCCACCGCCGCTGAGCTCGGTCGCGACCGGGGCCAGCGTCACCAGGAACGAGCTGCCGAAGTCGGCGCGCAGGGCGTCGATGACCTTGTTGAGCGCCGCGTTGGACATGTGCTCTTCGACGTCGAGGTCGATGCCGGAGAGCGAGTAGGTCCGGATGAGGTTGCGCAGCAGCGGGTAGTAGGTGTCGAACTGGGTTTCGAGCCGCTGGAAGCTGCCCGCGGCGGCCCCTCCGACGAAGGCGAGGACGTGCACGCCCTGGCCGCGCAGGGTCGCGAGGTCCTGCCACATCCGCGTGAACTTGCTCGCGTTCGGCGGATCGTCGTTGAGGTGCACGACGCTGCCGGCATCGAGGTGGATGGCCCCGACGACGACGTCCGTGGCCCCGGCATCGCGCAGCGGCAGCGGCGAGACGTAGGTGGACCCGTTGTAGATGGTCTGGTAGTAGACGACAACCCTCCGTCCGGCGGCGGCCGAAGCCGGCACCGCACCCGAAATCATCAGCACCAAGGCCACGAAGGCCACGCCGATCCTCCGCATGGTCCAGACCATAAGTCGCGGCGGGTGGTTGGGGAAACACCCACCGTCGAACTTGTCCGGTTTCCTGTCTCGCTTGTCGACATATGACCGGGCTTCCGGTGATTCTCATGGTTTGTGGACACCGTGGCCGGGGTTCTGCCTCTCATTCGCAAGGAGAATGAGAGAAGCCGAAGCCTCGCACATGCGGGTAGTTGACTATCGGTTCGGCGACAAGGTTCTGGTTCGGCACTTCGGTCGTGACGACTGGGTTCCGGGGCGGGTCGTCAGGGTCGAGGAGCTCGATTCCCGGCCAGGGCACCGCTACACCCAGATCAAAGTTGCCCGCTGGGACTCCCGAGTACTTCACGGTGAGTCGAGGCAACATCAGCCTCGTGAGGCATGACTCGCGATGGGACCCCTTCGTCGTGCGGCCTTTCATGACACCGGATGAATACCGCGTCACGGGAGGAGCCGCGCAGTTCCAGATGACGAGCTCACCAGGCCCCACCCAGGTCGGTGCTTACCAGTCGGCGACGTCTTACGACCCAGGTGACCCGGTTTGGGCCTGGGAAGCTGGGTGACCGTGCGCTATCTCGACGGGTTTCGCCGCCAGAACGGCCGGCCGGCCAAATGTTGCCGGCCGGCCGACGTCTGGCCCGTGATCTGCGCCTTTCCGGCGCCGGTGCGAAGGCTTGAGATCGAGCCGGAATGGCTGTCCGAAGCGGATCCGCGTCGAGCGCACGCCCTTTCGCTGCGTTTCGGCTACCACAACGCGGACCGGTACCGGAAGGATTGTCAGGCGCTCGGCGGCTGCGGTAGTCACTGATTCAGCCCACTTCCTGCGCCGAACGTCCGGGGATCGCGTCCAGGAGCTCCTTCGTGTACTCCGCCTTCGGCGCCTCCAGGACCTGCGAAGCCGGGCCCAGCTCCACCAGTGCGCCCTCGCGCATCACTCCGACCTGGTCCGCCAGCTGCCGGACCACTGCCAGGTCGTGGGAAATGAACAGGTACGACAACCCCAGCGACGACTGCAGCTCCGCCAGCAGCCGCAGGATCTGGGCCTGCACCGACACGTCCAGCGCCGACACCGGCTCGTCGCAGATCACCAGGTCCGGCCGCAACGCCAACGCGCGCGCTATCGCCACCCGCTGCCGCTGGCCGCCCGACAGCTCGGATGGCTTTCGGCGCGCCACCGATGACGGCAACGCCACCTGGTCCAGCAGCGACGGGACCCGGGTGCGCGGCAGCCCGAACGCCCGCAGCGGCTCGGCGACGACGTCCTCGATCGAGAACTTCGGGTTCAGTGACGCGTACGGGTTCTGGTACACGATCTGCATCCGCCGCCGCAGCCGGCGCAGTTCGGGGCCACCCAACGACGTGATGTCCTGGCCGTCGAAGGAAATCGAACCCGCCGACGGCGTCTCCAGCCGCAGCACCATCCGGGCCGTTGTCGACTTGCCCGAGCCCGATTCGCCCACCAGGGCCAGCGTCTGGCCGCGCGGGATGTCGAACGAGACGCCGTCGACCGCGCGGATTCCGCCGTCGAACGTCTTCGCCAGGTCGCGCACCGAAACCAGCGGCTCGGCGACCGGGGCCGCCGGACGCACGGTGCTCGTCATGCTCGGCGCCGCCGCGAGCAGCTGCCGCGTGTAGGGGTGCGTCGGCGCGCTGACCACCGAAGAACCCTCCTCGACGACCACACCATCAGAAAGCACCACGATCCGCGACGCGCGGTCGGCCGCGACGCCCAGGTCGTGTGTGATCAGCAGGATCGCCGTGCCCGACTCCGCGGCCAGCGACGTCAGGTGGTCGAGGATCCGGCGCTGCACGGTGACGTCCAGCGCCGACGTCGGCTCGTCCGCGATGATCAGCTTCGGCCGCCCGGCCAGCGCCGACGCGATCAGCACGCGCTGCCGGAGGCCGCCCGACAGCTGGTGCGGGTACTGCCGCGCCCGCAGCTCCGGCGAGGGGACGCCCGCGCGTTCGAGCAGCTCGATGGCCTGGACACCAGCGGCGCGCCGGTCCGCGAGGCCGTGGATCTTCAGCACCTCCGCGACCTGGTCGCCGATTCGGTGCACGGGGTTCAGCGACACCGCCGGGTCCTGCGGCACCAGCGCGATCTCGCGCCCGCGCACCCCGCGCCACTCCCGGGGCGACAGCGCGAGCAGGTCCCGGCCGTCGAAGGTGATCGAGCCGCCGTCGATCCGGCCGCCGCGGGGCAGCAAGCCGATCGCCGCGTGCGCGGTGGTCGACTTGCCCGAGCCCGACTCCCCGACGACGGCGACCACCTCGCCCGCGTCGACGTGCAGTCCGACGTCACGTACCGCCGGGACCTTCCGGTACGACACGGCCAGGTCCGCGATCCGCAGCAGGGTCATCGGTCTCCTCCGTCCAGCGCGCGGGACAGCCGGTTCGCGGCGAGGACGACCGCCGCGACCGTCAGCCCCGGGAACGTCGTCATCCACCAGGCCGTGGCCAAGAAGCTCCGCCCGCCCGCGACGAGCGAGCCCCACTCCGGCGTCGGCGGCGTCGCGCCGAAGCCCAGGAAGCTCAGTGCGGACACTTCGAGCACGGCTGTGCCGAGCGTGAGCGTCGCCAGCGCGAGCACCGGGCCCGCCGCGTTCGGCAGGACGTGCCGCAGCAGCACGCCGGACCAGCGCACTCCGCTGGCTCGCGCCGCTTCGACGAACACGCCGTTTCGCACGCGAAGCACCTCCGCGCGCATGACTCGCGCGAAGGACGCGAGGTTCGCGATGCCGACGGCGATCGCGACGTTCGTCGTGCCGAAGCCCAGCGCCGTGACCAGGGCCAGCGACAGCAGGATCGGCGGGATGGCCAGGAAGACGTCGACGACCCGCATGATCGCCGTGTCTGCCCAGCCGCCGCGGAACCCGGCCAGCAGGCCGAGCGCCGAGCCCGCGACCAGCGCCACGAGGACGGCGATCGCGGTGGCCCGCAGTGAGAGCGACGCGCCGTGGATCACCCGCGCGTAGACGTCACGGCCGGTTTCGTCGGTGCCGAAGAAGTGGTGCAGCGACGGCCCTTGCAGCCGCTCGACGGGGACGCCGGTGATGGGGTCGTACCCGGTCAGCAGGCCCGGCACGAAGGCCGCGAGCAGCACGAACGCCAGCACGGCGACGGCGACCACGAGGCCGGGGCGGCGGACGACCGGGGTGGCGAGGTCAACCACGGGCCACCTCCGGGGTCCGCGCGATGCGCGGGTCGAGCAGCGGGTACAGCAGGTCGACGATCAGGTTGAGCACCACGAACACCAGTGCGGCCAGCACGATCACCGCCTGCACCACCGGGACGTCCTGCGCGGTGACGGCGGCCGCGGTGATCCGGCCGACGCCGTCGCGCGAGAACACCGTCTCGGTGATCACCGACCCCGCGACGAGGTTGCCCGCCACCACGCCGGCGACGGTCAGCGTCGGCACGGCGGCGTTGCGCAGGAGGTGTCCGAAGTGGACGCGCCAGCGGCTCGCGCCCTTGGCCGCCGCGATCTCCGCGTACGGCTCCTCCTGCTGCGTCGCGAGGCTCTTCGCCAGCACCTGCCCGATGATCGCGCCGGTCGGCAGGGCGAGGGTGATCGCGGGCAGGATGACCGTGGAGAAGCCCTGCGTGCCGAGTGCCGGCAGCAGCCGCAGCCGGAACGAGAAGAACTGGATCAGCAGCAGCCCGACCCAGAACGGCGGCAGCGAGATCGCCAGCGACGGCAGGGACAGCAGCGCCTGCCGCAGCCAGCGGAACCGCGTGAACGTCCCGAGGAACGCCGACCCGCCGCCGAACAGCACCGCGAACACCAGCGCCAGGCTCGTCACGGCGAGCGTCGGCGGCAACGCCGTGACGACCATGTGCGACGCGTCGTCGCCGGTCGCGACGCTGCGGCCGAAGTCGCCGTGCAGCGCCGAGACCAGCCGTTTCACGTACTGGACTGGCAGCGGCGAGTCGAGGCCGTACTCCGCGCGGGCGGCGGCGAGCTGCTCGGGCGTCGCCGACGAACCGGCCTCCCCGCTGGCGAGCTTCGCCGAAACGGCGTCGCCCGGCAGCAGGTAGAGGATCAGGAACGACAGCGTGAACGCCGCCCACAGCACGAACACCGCCTGCCCGACGCGGCGGAGCAGGTAGCGCCTCACGAGAGCCACGCGTCGAAGAGCTGCAGCCTCGACGACGCTTCGAAGTCGACGGCGTGCGCCTGCGAGCTCAGCGCGACGACCTGGGTCAGCTCGAACACCGGGATCGCGTAGGCGTGGTCGACGATCAGCTTCTGGACCTCGTCGGCCGACGGCTTGCGCTTGGCTTTGTCCACAGTGGACGACTGAGCGTCGAGGGCGACGTCGAGTGGGTTGCCCGGCGTGAGCTTGCTGCGGTTGCCGGCCTTCGTCGAGAACTGGCCGCGCAGGATGTCCGGGTCGGCGCGCGTCACGTTGTACCAGAGGAAGTCGTAGTTGCCCGACAGCTGGATCTGCGTGGTCTCGGCCGTCGTGTGCTGCTCGATCCGCAGGTCGAAGCCGATCTTGCGCAGCTGCTGCTGGACCAGCTCCAGCACGCTGCGGTTCTGGTTGAACACCGGCGAGAACACCACGGACGCGCGCAGCTTCTGCCCGTCCTTGACGCGGATCCCGTCCGGGCCGGGCACCCAGCCGTCGCCGTCGAGGAGCGCGGCCGCGCCCTTCTGGTCGTACGCGAGCTGCTGCGAGAGGTCGTCGTACAGCGGCGTCGCCGAGCCGAGGATGCTGGTGGCGGGCTTGTAGGACGCCGTCAGCACGGTGTTCACGACCTCGGTGCGGTCGACGCCCTTGAGCACGGCCTGGCGCACCTTCTCGTCGGCGAGCACGCCGCGGGTGGTGTTGGCGTGCAGGTTGAACACGACGCCGGGGTTGGGCCGGATGTTCTCGCTGAAGCCGTTGCCCGTGAACTGCGGCTCGTCGACCGGCTGGATGTCGGTGGCCGCGTCGAGCTGGCCGGAGGCGAGGCTGCCGGTGCGGACGCCGGGCTCCGGCACGATCTTGTAGTCGATCTTGTCGAGGTAGGCCTCGCCCTGGTGCTTGAACAGCGACGAGCCCCAGTTGTAGCCCTTGCGCTTGGCCAGGACGATCTCCTGGTTCTGCTTCAGGCTCTCGAAGACGAACGGTCCGGAGCCGATCAGGCCGGTGCCCTGGCAGCGCTGTTCCGGCGTCTTCTGGAACGCCGCGGGCGCGAGCACGCCGAGCGACATCGTCGAGCTGGCCTGCAGGAACTGGGCGCTGGGCGCGGAGAACTGGAGGCGCACGGTCTGCGGATCGACCACGGTCGACGCCTTGTACGCGGCCAGGTAGCCGTAGCCGAGCTGGGCTTTCGTGCCGAGGGCCTTGATGCCGTCGAAGCTCGTCTTGACGGCGGCGGCGTCGACCGGGCTGCCGTCGGAGAACGTCGCGCCGGCGCGGAGGTGGAAGGTGAACGCCGTCGAATCGGCGCTGACCTCCCACTTCTCGGCCAGCCACGGCTTGATCTCGCCGGTCTTCGGGTCCTGGTCGGTGAGCGAGTCGACCAGCTGGCGCGCGACGTTGATGGACGCGTTCGTCGCGGTCTGCTGCGGGTCGATGCAGTCGGGCGCCGACGAGATGCCCAGGCGCAGCGTGCCGCCGGGTTTCGGCGGGCCGGACGCGGCTTGTTCGGTGCCGGCGGCGGAGCAGGCGGTCAGCAGGACGGGCAGGGCGAGCAGGGCCGCGGCGTTGCGGGCGTGGAAGAGTGGGGACACCGGACGGCCTCCAGCGGGGAGCGGTTGCGTCTTCGATGAGCGACGCTAACCACGCGCTGAAGGCCGTCCCACAGAGCGAACCGCGGTCCCAACCCCTGGCACCGCAACGAATGCCCCTTGACTAACCGCCCGCGATCAGCAGCGGCCGAGCATGTCCGTCAGCGCGGTCTTCTCGGCGCTGTTGATCGTCAGCTTGAACTTGTACTTCACCGCGGTCCACATCTTCGCGTAGGTGCACCAGTAGCTCGTGAGCGGCGGCTTCCACTGGTCGGGCGACTTGTCGCCCTTCTGCTGGTTGACGTTGTCCGTCACGGCGATCAGCTGCGGGTCGGTGAGGTCGTTCGCGTACGCCTGGCGCTGCGCGGTCGTCCACGCCGAAGCGCCGGTGCGCCACGCGTCGGCCAGCGGCACGACGTGGTCGATGTCCACATCGGACGTCGCCGTCCAGGTCGCGCCGTCGTACGGGCTGAACCAGCTGCCGGACGTCGCCGCGCAGTCGGACCCGGTGACGACGTTCGTGCCGTCGCGCTTGAGGACCACCTCGCGGGTGTTGCAGCTGTTGCCCTGGTCGATCCAGTGCGGGAACTTGTCCCGGCTGTAGCCGGTCTGCGAACCGTCGGCCTTGACGGTCAGCGACGCGAGCTCGGACTTCGCCGTGGCCGTCGAAGGGATGCCCGGCGGGGTGGCATCGGCGACGCTGACCAGCGTGCCGGAGAGCACGGCGGTGGCCGCGAGAATGGTGAACGACTGACGAACAGCACGCCTGGTTGGCATTTTGCTGCCTCCGGTTCAGGTGTGGGGACAGCTAACCCTGATACACCGGAGTGGCGTGTGCAACACGTATAGGTGACATGTTGCTGCCCGTTGGTGAACGCTGCGTTGCCGCCAGCTCGCTCAATCGTGAAACTAGCAGGTCAGGCCGGTCCGCGGACCAGTCGAAGGTCTTGGGTGTGCCGGTACCACGTCCACTTGTTCACCGCCCGCTCGTGGACGACGTCGTCGCTGACGGGCCGCGTCGGGATGCAGCCGATCTGGAACGCGCGCGAGTAGAGCGTCGTCGGCCGCTTGAAGATCGTCCCCTTCGTGACCCGGACGGTCAGGCCGGGTCCCTCCGGATCCGGCGTCACCTCGATCGACGACGCCGGCCCGCGCAGCGCCACCGCCTCGTCGGCGTAGGCCACGCCGCGGACGAGCCGCAGCACGCCGCGCCCGACGAGCACGCCGCCGACGTCGTCGCGGATCAGCGGCACCGGGTCGACCTCCCCGCGCAGGGCGAGCGCGAGGGCCTGCAACGGCGTCTTCGGCAGCCCCCAGAGCGCGGCGACGGCCGAGTCCGGCGAAGACGGCACGAACCCGACCGACACGCCGGAGAGCGCGTCCTTGCGCAGCAGCCTCAAGACCACAGCCGCCAGGTCCGCGTCGGTGCCCGACACGACGAGGTGATCGTGTTCGCCCAGCATGGGGTCGATTTCCGTCTTGCCGGGCCGGCTGGGCACGCGGATCGATTCGACATCATCGACCTCTTCGAAGCCCGCCGCCGCATCGCCACAGGCCACCACTAGTCCGCGCACCCGCAGGACCTCCGTTACAGTCATGCACCGGCATTTCCTCAGCGCCACCGGTGTCCGTCCGGGACACTAAACCTCACGTCGTCGAACACCTTGGAGTGTCACATGCCGGCCATCGTGCTCATCGGTGCCCAATGGGGGGACGAAGGCAAGGGCAAGGCCACCGACCTGATGGGTGACCGGGTCCAGTGGGTCGTCCGTTACCAGGGTGGCAACAACGCCGGTCACACGGTCGTCCTGCCGAACGGCGAGAACTTCGCCCTGCACCTCATCCCGTCCGGCATCCTCACCCCCGGCGTGACGAACGTCATCGGCAACGGCGTGGTGGTCGACCCGGGTGTGCTGCTCGACGAGCTGTCCGGCCTCGAAGCGCGGGACGTCGACACGTCCAAGCTGCTGATCTCGGCCGACGCGCACTTGATCATGCCGTACCACGTGGCCATCGACAAAGTCACCGAGCGCTACCTCGGCAGCCGCAAGATCGGCACCACCGGCCGCGGCATCGGCCCGTGCTACCAGGACAAGATCGCCCGCGTCGGCGTCCGCGTGCAGGACCTGCTCGACGAGAAGATCTTCCGCCAGAAGGTCGAAGCCGCGCTGGAGTTCAAGAACCAGGTGCTGGTGAAGGTCTACAACCGCAAGGCACTCGAGGCGGACCAGGTCGCCGACGAGGTGCTGGCCGCGGGCGAGAAGTTCGCGCACCGCATCGCCGACACGCGCCTGCAGCTCAACCAGGCTCTCGAGCGCGGCGAAACCGTGCTGCTGGAGGGCTCCCAGGGCACGCTGCTCGACGTCGACCACGGCACCTACCCGTTCGTGACGTCGTCGAACCCGACGTCCGGCGGCGCGAGCGCGGGGTCGGGCATCGGCCCGGGCCGCATCACCACGGTCCTCGGCATCCTCAAGGCGTACACGACCCGCGTCGGCTCGGGCCCGTTCCCGACCGAGCTGCACGACGAGTCCGGCGAGTACCTGCGCAAGCAGGGCGGCGAGTTCGGCGTCACCACCGGCCGTTCGCGGCGCACGGGCTGGTTCGACGCGGTGATCGCGCGCTACGCGGTCCGCGTCAACGGCATCACCGACTACTTCCTCACCAAGCTGGACGTGCTGTCCGGCCTGGAGAAGGTGCCGGTGTGCGTCGGCTACGAGGTCGACGGCTTCCGCACGCAGGACATGCCGATGACGCAGACCGACGTGCACCACGCGATCCCGATCTACGAAGAGCACCCGGGCTGGTTCGAGGACATCTCGGCGTGCCGCACGTTCGAGGAGCTCCCGGCGAACGCGCGCGCGTACGTCGAGCGCCTGGAAGAGCTGTCGGGCGCCCGGATTTCGGCGATCGGCGTCGGCCCGGGCCGCGAGCAGACGATCGTCCGGCACACGTTTGTATAGGCGCTGTACGTCTAGGTCAGTTTCGTGCTGACCGGCGTCTCGTTGCGGAACAGGTCGAGCACCGGGCAGTGCTCGTCGACCTCGCGCTTGAGGTCTTCGTAGCGCTCCCGGGGCGCCGGCCCTTCCAGTTCGACGGACACGCGCACGTCCCCGAAACCGGGGCGGGTGTTGAAGGAGAAGCCGAAGAAGCCGTGCAGGTCGAGGTCGCCGTCGACGGTGACCTTGACGGAGTCGAGCGGGATGCCGCGCTTCGCCGCCCAGAACTGGTAGGTGATGACCTGGCAGGACCCGAGGGCGGCGAGCGCGAACTCGACGGGGTTGGCGGCCTGGTCGGCCCCGCCGAGCGCGGGCGGCTCGTCGACGGCGAACTCGTGGTCCCGGACCTTGACGTGCACTTCGGTCCTGGTCCCCGGCTTGAGGGTGTTGGCCACGCTGAAGGAGACGGCGGCGTTGTGCGGGTCCGCGTCGACGGCCTTGCGGGTGCCTTCGATGACGTCGGTCAGCGACATGGGTGCTCCTCGGTGATCGGCATTTCGCCACAGAGTGGGCGATTCTGAAAGCGCTCGCTCGGGTTCTCAAGTCCTGAGAGCACCGGCGTCCGGGATGCGGAAGCACTCGACCGGGCGACGCGGGAGCGGTAACGCACGCGGTAACAGCGCGATAACGAGAGGACGGACACCGCAGCCACACCGCAGGAGACCCCCTTTGCCGGAAACGCACAGCCGAGGCCCGATCGACGTGACCCTGGTCGCCGGGTTCCGCACCGCCACCGCCGATCCCGAGGACCTGCGGCGCGCGGTCACCGCGTCGCCGGGTTTCGCGCACGTCGATCAGCAGGCCGCGGTGCTCGAACTGGTCCTGCGAGCGGGCACCACCCAGCCGCGACGCCGTCTTCGGTCCCTGAGAAGGCTTCTGGGTCGCCGGCGCTGACTCGCGGTGCCGGTCTCAGCTCAACCGGTTCGTGAGCGCCGCCGTCACCGACATCTCCTCGAGGTCCAGTTCGCGCAGCACTTTCTGCAGGATGTCGTCGTCGAGGCGGCCGGCGCGGTTCTCGTCGATCATCGCCTTGCGCTGGGCGATCAGGAGTTCCTTCCGGGCCTTCGCGAACTGGGCCTGCGGGGTGCCGGAGCGGTCCTCGCCGGACAGCTTGATCGTGGCTTCGGCGAACCGGTAGCGCGTGTCGACGAGCCGTTTCAGCCGCTCCTTCAGCTGTTCGACCTTCTCGGGCGGCAGGTCCAGCTCCGCGAGCCGGTCGCGGCTGATCTCCCGAAGCCGCTGGTGCGCCGCCTTCTTCGCGACTTCGCGCGCGGCCAGCTCTTCGGCCTCGTCGCGGGATGCCTCCGACGGGTCCTGCACCTTCAGCACCCGGATCAGCGGCGGCAGCGTCAGCCCCTGGATCAGCACCGTCCCGATCGCCACCGCGAACGCGAACAGCTGGATCTCCTCTCGCCCCGGGGTGCCGGCCGGGACACCGGCGGCCGCGGCCAGCGTGACGACGCCGCGCATGCCCGTCCACGAAAGCACCGCCAGCGACCGCCACGGCGGGGTCGCGCGCCCGCGGCCGAACAGCCGGAACGCCCTCGGCAGGAACGCGAAGACGAACACCGCCGGGATCCGGACCACCATCGTCACCAGCAGCACGACCACCGCGACCAGCGCCAGCGTCCCGTTGTCGCGGGCCGCGTGCTGGGCGCCGTCGAGCACGAACGGCAGCTGCAGCCCCATCAGCGCGAACACCAGCGCCTCCAGCAGGACGTCGATCGACGCCCACACCGATCTGTCCTGCATGCGCGTCGCGGGTGACGCGTAGAGCGAGCGCGCGCCGAGGTAGAGCCCGGCGGCGACGACCGCCAGGACGCCGGACCCGCTGAACTCCGGGCCGAATGGGTGCAGGTGCTCGGCGAGGACGTACGCGCCGAACGGCACGATGATCCCGAACGCCGACTCCAGCAGCGGGTCGTCGAGCAATCGCCGGATCAGCACGACCGCCGCGCCGATCGCCAGGCCGACCCCGATGCCCAGCACCGTCGCCACGCCGAACACCGCGAACCCGTGCCCGGCCGAGCCGGCGGTGCCCGCGACCGCGGCGAGCGCGACCTTGTACAGCGTCAGCGCGGCGGCGTCGTTGACCAGGCTCTCCCCGGTCAGCACGGCCATCAGCCGGCGCGGCAGCCCGAGCTTGCGCCCGATCGCCACCGCCGTCACCGCGTCCGGGGGCGCCACCACCGCGCCGAGGACCAGTGCCGACGCGAAGGGCACGTCCGGCAGCAGCAGGTGCACGACGACGGCGACGACCACCGCGGTCACCGCCACCAGCACCACGCCGAGCGCGACGATCGGCCGCAGGTTCGTCTTGAAGTGCGTCACCGAGCTCTCGAGCGACGTCGAGTAGAGCAGCGGCGGCAGCACGACCGTGAGGATCAGCTCCGGTTCCAGCTCCAGCCGCGGCACGCCGGGGATCAGCGCGACCCCGAGCGCGACGACCACCACCAGCAACGGCGCGGACAGGTTGTAGCGGCGGGCGAACGCGGTCAGCGCGAGCGAACCGGCGAGCACGCCCATCAGCGTCAGGATCTCCACGCGCGTGATCTTTCCCCAGGTAGAGGCCATGCGCTCGGCTTCCGTCCAATGGAAGTGAGCTGGATTGCGACATAGCACCCATGCATACTTGTGCGCAATCCGCACACCTGTACGGAAACCGTGCACCGACGCACATCCGGAGGTTCTCCCATGTCCCCTGGCACCCGCTCCTGGGTCGTGCCCCTGGCCTGGACCGCCGTCCTGCTCGACGGGTTCGACCTGGTCGTCCTCGGCTCCGTGCTGCCCGTGCTGCTGCGCGACCACGTCTGGGGCCTGACGCCCGCCACGGCGTCGGTCGTCTCGACCGTCGGCCTGGCCGGGATGATGCTGGGCGGGCTGGCGATCGGCACCATCACCGACGTCATCGGCCGCCGGAAGTCACTGATCATCTCCGTGACGCTGTTCTCGCTGTGCACGCTGCTGTGCGCCTTCGCGCCGTCGACGTTCGTCTTCGGCCTGCTGCGGTTCGTCGCCGGGCTCGGCCTCGGCGGCTGCCTGCCGACGGCCATCACGCTCGTCACGGAGTACGCGCGCCGCGGCAAGTCCGGCAGCGCGACGACCACGGTGATGACCGGCTACCACGTCGGCGCGGTGCTCACGGCGCTGCTCGGCATCGTGCTGATCGCGCCGCTGGGCTGGCGCGCGATGTTCGTCGCCGGGGCGATCCCGGCGGTCGTGCTGATCCCGCTGATGCTGAAGTTCCTGCCGGAGTCGGAGACGTTCCAGCAGGTCCGCGAGACCGAGCGGTCGGCCGGGCACGCGGTGGCCGGCCTGTTCCGCGGCGGCCTGCTGCGCGCGACGATCGCGTTCTGGGTGACGTCGTTCATGGGGCTGCTGCTGGTGTACGGGCTGAACACGTGGCTGCCGGAGATCATGCGCCAGGCCGGGTACCCGCTCGGCGCGGCGCTCAGTCTGCTGCTGACGCTGAACCTCGGCGGCATCGCCGGCCTGCTCGTCGCGGGCCGGGTCGCCGACCGCGTCGGCATCCGCCCGTCGGCGCGCGTCTGGTTCGTCGCGGGGGCCGTCTTCCTGGCACTGTTGAGCGTGAAGCTGCCCGCCGTCGGGCTGTACGCGGCGGTGTTCCTGACCGGCTGCTTCGTGTTCAGCGCGCAGGTGCTGGTGTACGCGTACATCGGCCGGATCTACCCGGACGCGATCCGCGCGACCGGCCTCGGCTGGTCCGCCGGCATCGGCCGCATCGGCGCGATCTCCGGCCCCCTCCTCGGCGGCGCGCTCCTGACGGCCGGAATCGCGTACCCGTGGGGCTTCTACGCGTTCGCCGCCGTCGGCGCCCTGGGTGCGGTAGCGGTCTCGGTGGTCCGCCCGGGCCGCCAAAGCCCGGCCCAGGACACCGCCCCGGCGGTCACCGAATCCCGGCCCGCCACCACCTGAAAGCGTGCCGTCCGCCCCCGGGACAGTCCGGCGCGGCTGTCCCAGGGGCGGAGCCGGCGACCTGGTTCATCGCCGGCGTCACCGGCCGTCAGACGACCCGCTTTGCACTCACGCAGCGGTTTCATCCAACGCGCTGACCGGCTGGGCAGGGTGTGCCGCGGCCTTGCGCAGCGCGGCCCGGCGAGGGCTGATCCAGCGTGATCCGGCGAACCGGATGACCCGCCACCGCAGCCGCGCGGCGATGGACAGCATGTGTTCCTGGTTGTCGCGTTTGGCGACCAGGTAGGCGAGCGTGTGCTCTCCCGGCTCCCGGATGAGCAACGGTCGGGGCCGCACCTTGATCTCGCCGAGTTCGAGCCCTTCCAGCTTCCCGGGGTTGTTGGTGAGCAGCGTGACTTCCTTGAGCCCCAGCTGCTTCAGCAACGCCGCGGCGTCCCGGTACGACCGGGAGTCGGCCTTGCGCTCCAATGCCGCGTACGCGGCGAACGTGTCCATGCCGGTCTCCTGGCAGAGCTGGTATCCCCGCGCCTTCGTCAGGAGACCGGCACCACGGCCTTCCTGGTCCAGATAGATGAGGACCCCGGAGTTCCGCTTGATCTCCTCGAGCGACTTGTCCAGCTGGTAAAGGCAGTCACAGTTGGTGGACCCGAATATTTCGCCGTAGAGGCACCGGGACTGGATCCGCACGAGGCATCCGTCCCGCGGTTCGCCGAACACCGCCGCGCACGCCGGATTGAACTGTTCGGTACCGCCGAGGACGACGACCCGGAAATCGCCGTCCGAATCCTGCAATCTGTGCTCCACGACCTCGGTCACGGGTTCTCCATGTCGGATTTCCTCCACAGCCGGTCGACGTCTTCGGTGCCGGGCATGGAGTCGGTGATCTCCTCGATCGTGAGGTTGGCGGTCATGGCCTGGATCGCCCATTCGAGGGCCTCCCAAGTCAGATCTCCGCCGTCCTTGAGGAGTTGGAAAGTCAGGGCCGCGGAAAAAGCTTCGCGGGCCCCAGGCGTGTCTTCGAGCGGAACGTTCGGGCCCTCGATGTCCCTGGATCGCGTCCGGGACCGGATCTTGGCGCCGAAGTTCTCCACCACACAGACTGTCTCCACGCCTAGGGTGAGCAGTTCCTCAGCCAGCGCGTCGACCGTGTCGGGGCGGTCCGGATAGGACAGCAGCCCGCGCAATTCGCCTTCACGGCCGACGAGGTAATCGACGCCGTGAAGATACCGGTAAAGCTGTTGCGGCGTTGCCATGGGGGGCGAAGCCTGCAAAAGAACCAGCGGTTTCGGCGATTGCTGGGTGGCCGTTTCGAGCGCCCATTGAACCGTTTCCACCGGTGGTTCCAAGGTGACCATGACCGCATCGGCTTCGGCGATTGCTTGTTTCGTGCGCGGTTGTTCGAATTCCGTAGTGGACAGCGAGACCTTACCCGCGTTCATCCAGCCTAAATAACGGGTTTCACCCTTTTGTGTAACGAGCATCAGGGCCCGCGGGTTCGCCTCGCCCGGCGTCGTCCGGATCAGCTCGGTCGAGAGGCCTTCTTGCTGCATGTAGCGAGTGAGCTCGCGTGCGGCCTCGTCGCCCCCGATGGCGGCGCAGAGCCGCGCACGGAGGCCGAACCGCCGCGCGGCGACCGCCAGGTTGAGCCCCTTGCCCCCGGGGTGCTCCTCGAACGAGGTCGCCTGCACCGCGGCACTGATTCCGGGTAGCTCGTCGGAGACCACGACCACGTCCGTCACCGCGCCCCCGACCACGACGATCGAGTCGCTGGGCTCGTGGGAACCGGCAGCCGGCTCCAGCAGTGCTTCCGGACTATGCACGCAGCGCTCGGCGAGCCGGACGAGCGCGCGTGCCTCGACCGAGCCGCGCAGGGTGCGCACGGTCGGCGCCGGGGGAATCCCGGTCACGCCGAGCAGGCGGTGGAATGCCTCCCAGTGCTGGGCGAGCGCATTGCGTCGCTCGCCGAGGTCCTCGGCATACAGCCCGCGCAGCTTCGGCCGATCGGAGAGCAGGTCGCCGAGCACGCCCAGGGAGAGCGCCGCGTCGACGATCAGCCGGTCGGTCGGCTCGAGATCGGCCGTGACGCGGGTGACGACGTCGACGATGGCCTGGTCGGTGGACACGGCGCGCTCACGCGCGTACCGGCGCACGACGGGCAGGTCGGCGAGCAGCACGACGTCGACCTCCGTCGCGCTGAGCCGCTCGACATTGAGGCCGCTGCGGGTGCGCAGCTTGAGGAAGACGTTTCGGACGCCCTCGACGGCGGCGTCGGGCTTCGCCATCAGCCCAGCCTACCCTTCTACTGCCATTTGACGTCTCCAAGATGACACTTGTTGGACAAACTCTGGGTGATTCCATGGCAGATGCACGGGTGCTCGTCACGATCGGTTCATCTGCCGCGGCGAGGGTACCTCCTCTGCTAGTCCGTTCAGGTCACGACTCCCCGGCTTCGAGTGGTGTTTGACTCCTCAGCGAGAGGGCGTCGAGGTGTGAGCCGGGAGCGCCCGTCTTCGTTATCGCAACGTCAATTGACATCGTTACTCGGCAAATGTCACTCTTGGGTTGCCTCATCGGCCCCAAGGAGGTCGCCATGAAGCCCTGCAACTTCGGTTCAGGCCACGAAAGCAGTCCCACTCGCACGGCGTCCGCGCTGCGGATTCCGCAGGAAGCTGCACTGATCGACTTCGGGACCCGACGGAATCTGGCAATTGCCGCCCTGGGATTGCTCGCGCTGTCAGTCGCCGGGTGCGCCCTTCCATTGAAGGCGGCCGACCCCACTGGCGGAGACCAAGTCATCATCGTCTCCAGCGCCACCGCGAATGAGCCTCGGCCCGCCCTTGCCGACGCGGCCCGCAAGATCCTCATCGACGCCGCGAACAGCGGAAACGCCTCTGCGCGTGGCGACGGCAAGAGCAGTGTCGCGCTCGTCGCGGCCGCCGACGGCATCGACTCGCGCCAGGTCGTCCTGACGCCGAGACGAGCCGACGGATCGCTGGAGCACGGGCTGCAACGGCCGTCACTCATCGAGCGCAACATCCAGACCGTTGCCGACGCGGTCGCGGCCACCGCCGCCGCGCGGCCCGGGCTCGATCTACTCGGCGGCATCGACGCCGCTGTCCGCGGGGTTGCTCCCGGTTGGCTGATCGTGGTGAGCAGCGGGCTGAGCACGGCGGGGGCCTTCGACCTGCGGCAGGTCGGCTGGGACGCCCAGCCGAAGACGGTCGCGAGCCAGCTGGCCGCCAAGAACGCGTTGCCGCACCTCGAGAACTGGCACGTGCTGTTCACCGGGCTCGGCAGTGTCGCCGGCGCGCAGCCGCCCCTGCCCGGCCCCGCCCACGACAAGCTCCTGCAGTACTGGCAGGCGATCTGCGCAGGCGCTCGGGCCGCCGGCTGCGACTTCGATGACAAGCGCGTCCCCGGCGAACCGCCGCACGCCACGGTCGCCACGCCGGCCGTGCCCGTGCCCGGCGTGACGTCGGTGGTCGGGCCCGCCGGCCAGGTCAGCACCACCGTGTCCGACAGCGCGCTCGGGTTCTCGGGGGATTCCGCGGTGCTGTCCCCGGGTGCCCGGGAACTGCTGCGCACCCTTGCCGGGAGCATCACCGCGCGGTTGGCGGGTAGGCCCGGTGCGGTGGTGAACGTCCGGGGCTACGCCGCCGATCCGCCGGGGTCGACCGCGGCCGGCCGCCAGGCACTCGCCGACCAGCGCGCCCACGCGGTGTCCGACGCGCTCGGCCAGGCCGGGGTTCGCCAGCGGCTCGACGTAGCCGGGGTCGGCACCCAGCCCGGCCGGACGGCGATGGTGGGCGGCCGGTTCGACGAGGCCGCGGCAGCCGCGATGCGACGAGTGGAGATCGCTTACTAGCAGACGAGGAGGTACCGCCATGACCAGCAGCGACGAGACGCGCAACCTGCCGCTCCCGCAGCCGCGACGCCCGCGGGAGCGGGAGTACGCCGGGGGCTCCTCGGCGGCCGAGGACCGGCTGCTCGCCCGGATCCGGGAACTGCGCTACCTGGCCGAGCGGGCGATGGACGACCACGTCGTCGGCCCGCACGGGCAGAATCTGACGGTAGCCGAAGCCGACGCCAGGGCCGACCTCCTCGACGGGCTGATCGAGCTGGAACAGGTGCGCGGCAGCCTGCGTCACCGCCGCGTCAACCGGCTCACCCGGGTGCTGACCCTGCTGACCGTCACCGTCGTCGACCTGCCGATCATGCTGTGGCTGGCCAGCTCGGTGTTCAACGTCGACTGGACGGCTCCGCTCGGGCTGCCACTGCTCATCAGCGTGGTGATCTCGGTGCTGGCCACCGTCGGCGCCGCCACCGCGTTGCACCATCTGGGCCACAACCAGCGTCAGCACAAGAACCACCGCCGCCAGTTGGAGTGGAGAAAGCTATCCACCGGCGCCAAGCTGAGCCTGCTCACCGTCGGGCTGCTGGTGGGCCTGATGGGCGTGGTGATGTTCGTCCGGGTCTCCACCGAGGGACTGTTGTCCGGGATGAACGGCCTCGCCCTGCTGATGGCGGTGCTCGTCGCGCTCGTCATGGTCGTGTCGGCGACGCTGGTGTTCTGGACGGCCTTCCGCGACGGCTCTCTGGAGCAGGACGACCTGCGCCATTACAGCGATTGCGTCCGGCCGCACCTGGCCGCCAAGCGCGAGTACGAGGACCAGGCCTACGAGCTGGGGTGTCAGTACGATCTGCTGCGCCGCCGCGCCGAACGGGAGGACACCCACCCCGCGTCCGCCGAGTGAGCGCGTGTCTTGGTGAGGGAGTCGACCGAGGCGGACTCCCTCACCAAGACCTCTCGCCGAGCGTCAGCCGAGGTCCTTCAGTTCCTTTTCGACGGCCGCGAGCTCGGCCTCCGAACCCTGGACCTTGGGGCCCTTGAACCACTTGTGGGCCGAGAGCACCCACCACAGCGCCGCGCCGCCGAGGACCACGAGGAACGCGATCGGCGTGTAGTTGAACGAGTCCACCGTCACCGGCGACGCCTGCGGGAGCATGAACAGCACGAAGATCAGGACGACCCACGTCGTCGCGATGATGCCGACCGGCTTGCCCCAGCGTCCGAGGTGCCACGGCCCGCGCTCGAAGCTGTCGCCCAGGCGGACGCGCAGGAACACCGGGATCACGTAAGCGACGTACAGGCCGACGACGGCGATGGACGTCACCGCGCTGTAAGCGGTGTAGCTCCACAGGTACGGCAGCGCCAGGATCAGCGCGCCACCCGCACCCAGCCAGACGGCGTTGGTCGGGGTCTGCGTGCGCTTGTTGATCTTGTGCCAGAAGTTCGACCCCGGGATCGCGCCGTCCCGCGCGAACGCGTAGATCATCCGCGAGTTGGCCGTCACCGAAGCCATCCCGCAGAACAGCTGCGCACCGATGCAGATCAGCAGCAGGAACTTGCCGGTGACCGCGCCGGTGGCGTCGATGAAGATCTGCGCGGGCGGGACGCCGGTGGACGAGCCGACCTCGCCGGCGTAGTCCTGGATCGCGAACGTCAGGCCGATCAGCAGGATCCAGCCCGCGACGAGCGAGACGACGATCGACATCACGATGCCGCGCGGCCCGGCCGTCGCCGCACTCTTCGTCTCCTCGGTCATGTGCGCCGACGCGTCGTAGCCAGTGAGCGTGTACTGCGCGACCAGCAACCCGAGCGCGAAGACGTAGAACGCCGAACCCCAGCCCGTCTGGTTGACGAAGCTGCCGAAGACGAACGACGCGTCCTGGTGCTTGGCCGGCACGAAGACCAGCACGCCCACGATCACCAGCACGCCGATGAGGTGCCACCACACGCTGACGTTGTTGAGGATCGCGACGATCCGGACGCCGAAGGTGTTCAGCAGGCCGTGCACCACGAGGATGATCGCGAGCAGCAGGATCGTGTGGCCCGGCGTCGCCGCGAAGCCCCACTGCAGGTCGAGGAACGCGTTGAGGAACAGCGCCGCGCCGAAGTCGATGCCCGCGGTGACGGCGATCTGCCCGACGAGGTTGAACCAGCCGGTGAACCACGACCACGCCGCGCCGTTCTTCCGGGCCAGCCTCGCGGCCCAGTAGTACAGCCCGCCCGCGGTCGGGTAGCTGGAGCAGACCTCGGCCATGCCGAGACCGACCAGGATGACGAACACCCCGACCAGTGGCCAGCCCCAGATCATCGCGGCCGGGCCGCCCGTCTTCATGCCGAACCCGTAGAGCGTCAGGCAGCCGGACAGGATGGAGATGATGGTGAACGAGACGGCGAAGTTCGAGAACCCCGACATCGTCCGCTTGAGCTCCTGCGCGTAGCCGAGCTGGTGGAGGCGCGCGCTGTCGTCATCGTGGGCGGGGTCGTGGTCGGGAGTGGTCTGCTGGTCGGAAACGTCCATCGGGCACCTCTTGAAAGGTATGCGGCCAGACCATTGAATTCGCCGAAAGTAGCCCCGGTCCCGGAGGGTGTCAAGCCTTCGTCAAGAACTCGTCCAGCCGCCGCAGCCGGGGCCCGCCACCACGGTGGTCGTTCGAGATCAGCGTCGCGGTGATGCCGGAGGACGGCTGGTGCAGGCTCACGAACGTCACGCCGTGGTCGCCGCCCTCCAGCCGGAGCACACCCGGCCGCGGCAGCCAGAAGCCGAGCCCGTAGCCGTCCACGTGCGGGCGCAGCGCCCGGTCGGCCCACTCGCGCGGCACGATCCGGCCGTCGAGCAGGGCGGGCCAGAACTTCCGGAAGTCCGGCGCGCTGCTGTAGATCCCGCCGTCGCCGAAGCCCACGACCGGCAGGCTGAACACGTTGGTGCGGCCGTCTTCCAGGTAGCCGGTGGCCGTCCGGCCGGGGAGCGCGTCCGACCGGAGGAACGCGGTGTCGGTCATCCCCGCGGGCTCGGTGACGCGGGTCCGGACGAGGTCCGCGAAAGGTATGCCCGCGACCCGTTCGGCGATCAGGCCCAGGACGGCGAACGCGCCGTTGTTGTAGTGGAACCGCTCGCCGGGCGGGAACTGCTGCGGGAACCCGTCGAGCGCGACGAGGTAGTCGGCCGACGTGACGAGACCGGGCGGGGTCTCGGGCGGGTTCTCGTCGTCGCAGAAGTCGCCGATGCCGGACGTGTGGGTCAGCAGGTGCTCGATCGTGACGCGGTCGTCGATCAGCGGCAGGTCGTCACCGAGGATGTCGCGGGCTTTCGTCGTCAGTGCGAGGTGTCCCTCGGCGACCAGGCCGATGACGACGAGAGCGGTGAACCCCTTGGTGCCACTGGCGATCGCGAACCGGGTGTCGACGGTGTTCCGGACGGCGTAACCGATGTGCGCGTACCCGGCCGCCTCGGCGTGCAACGTCTCGTCGCCGCGGCTGACCAGCACGACACCGGAAAAGGGCGCTTCCATGGACTCAGCGTCCACGGAAGCGCCCGTCACGGCAAAGTGTTTACCGGCCCAGGAACGCGTGCAGCGACTCGAGGGCGGTGTCCGGCTGGTCGGCGAAGAAGCCGTCGACGCCGGCCTTCAGGAACGCGGCCTCCTCGGTGAAGACGTCGCCGTAGGCGTCCGGCTCGGCCGACGAGCGCAGGTTCGCCGGCAGGAACGGGTTCTCGTTCCGGAACGTGTACGGCTGCACCTTCAGGCCCGCCTTGTGCGCGTCCGCGACGATCGCGGTCGGCTTGGTCAGGTTCCCGGCGGCGTCGAGCGGGATGATCTGCGCCTTGTCCGGCCCGAGGTACTTCGCGTACTTCGCGACGTCCTTCAGCCCCTTCGCCGAGACGATGTCGGCGTAGGTCCGCTTGTCGCCGCTCGCGACGAAGTCCGCCGGGGCGCCGCTCGCGGAGGTCAGCTGCAGCAGCGGCGTCCGGACCTGCTTGTGGAGCGCGATCAGGTTCGACACCTCGAACGACTGGATGATCGCCGGCGCGTCCGGCCGGTCGAGGCCGTTCTTCTTGAGGGCCGCGACGAGCTTCGGCTCGGTCGGGTTGCCGATCGACTGGAAGAACGTCGAGTGCTTGACCTCGGGGTAGGTGCCGAGCGTCCGGTGCAGCTCCTTGCCGAGCCGCTTGGTCAGGTCGAGCACCTCCTGGAAGGTGGCGATCTGGTAGCGCCCGTTGTACAGCGTGTTGTGCGGCCGGTTCGCCGGGATCCGCTCGACCGCGCGCAGCGTCTTCAGCTCGGCGAGCGTGAAGTCCTGGGTGAACCAGCCGGTCGTCGGGACGCCGTCGATCACCAGGGTCTTCTTGCGGTCCGCGAACTCGGGGTGCTTCGAGACGTCGGTGGTCCCGCTGATCTCCGGCTCGTGCCGGGCGACGAGCTGGCCGTCCTTGGTCGGCACGAGGTCGACGTCGACGAAGTTCACGCCCATCCGGTAGGCGAGCTCGTACGAGGCGAGGGTGTGCTCCGGCCGGTACCCGGGCGCGCCGCGGTGTCCGATGATCACGGGGTCATCGTGGCCCCGTCCGTGCGCGGCCGCATCGGCGGACCCCCCGCTTTCGGACGGCACGGTGGACGCGCTCGCCGACCCGACGGCCAGTCCGGTGACGCTCAGCAACGCCAGTCCGGCGAGCGCCAGCACGCCGACACGTTTGCGCTTCATCTGGTGACCTCTTTTCACACAGGGTGTGCCCTGACTACCCGTGCAACCCTCGATGTCGCAAGCGTCCGAAGTGCGTATCTGGACGAACACCCCGGTAAACGGCGCGTGGACTCCTGCGCACGCGCCTGTGTCCTCCGGCACGGCGCGGGCCGGGCGGGTGGCGCACGCCGGCGGGCGTGCCACGCGGGGTTCGCCTTGCAAGCGACCGGCGGGCCGCGGGCGATCGCACCGCGGCCGGCCGGACTGCCCACCCCGCACCGCTGGCCGCTCGCGTTGCGCAGGCGAGCGGTGACCCGCTCCGGCCCCGGCGCACTGGCCACCTCGCCGATGCGCGGCGGCAGGGTGGCAGGGTGGCTGCTCGGCGTTCGCGCTGCAGGCTGCCGGCCGGCTCGCCCCGGCCTGCCCTCTCGCCGGGGCGAGCCGCGTGTCTCGAGCCTCGGTAAACGGCGGCCGGCGGCGGTGCTGCCGGGCTCGGGCAGTGCGGGCCGTCGTAACCAGCGCTGCCCGTATGCGGTCGAGTCCGATGAGCGACCTGTGGACTCCTGCCGACGCGGGTGTGGCCCGCGGCACGGCCGTGCGGGCCGTCGCAACCAGGCCCGTCACCAGCCGGTAGCGCCCCGTGAACACCGCGTGGAACCCTGCTCACGCCGGGTGGCGGAGGACGGCGAAATGTCCGGGGTGAACACGGCCGGATACTCTGTGCGGCGTGCGCGTACTGGTAATCGGCTCCGGCGCCCGTGAGCACGCCCTCGTCCTCGCGGCCTCCGGCGACCCCACCGTCACCGCCCTGGCCTGCGCGCCCGGCAATGCCGGGACGGCCGCCATGGCCGAGCAGCTCGGTGTCGAGGCGGCGGATCCCGAGGCGGTCGCCGCCCTCGCGAAGAGCTGGCAGGCCGACCTCGTCGTGGTCGGGCCCGAGGTTCCGCTCGTCGCCGGTGTCGCCGATGCCGTCCGCAAGGCCGGCATCGCCTGCTTCGGCCCCTCGGCCGCGGCGGCCCGCATCGAAGGTTCGAAGGCGTTCGCGAAGGACGTCATGGCCGCGGCGAACGTGCCGACCGCGCGCAGCGAGGTGGTCGACAACCCGGCCCGCCTCGACGCCGCGCTCGCCCGCTTCGGCCCGACCTGGGTGGTCAAGGACGACGGCCTCGCCGCCGGCAAGGGCGTCGTCGTCACGACCGACTACGACGTCGCGCGCAAGCACGCCATCATGCTGCTCGACGGCGGTCACCCGGTCCTCCTGGAGTCCTTTTTGGACGGTCCGGAGGCGTCGCTGTTCTGCTTCGTCGACGGCCACACCGTCGTCCCGCTGCTGCCCGCACAGGACTTCAAGCGCGTCGGTGACGACGACGCCGGCCCGAACACCGGCGGCATGGGTGCCTACGCGCCGCTGCCCTGGGCGCCCGAGAACCTCGTCGACGAGCTGGTCGAGAAGGTCGTCCAGCCGGTCGCCGACGAGCTGGTCGCGCGCGGCGCGTCGTTCTCCGGCCTGCTCTACGCCGGGCTCGCGCTGACCTCGGACGGCCCGCAGGTCATCGAGTTCAACTGCCGCTTCGGCGACCCGGAGACGCAGGTCGTGCTGGCCCTGCTGCGCACCCCGATCGCCGGGCTGATGCTCGCCACCGCCACCGGCAAGCTCGCCGAGCACCCGCCGCTGGAGTGGGCGGGCGGCGCCGCGGTCACCGTCGTGATCGCCGCCGACGGCTACCCGGGCAAGCCGCGCACCGGCGACATCATCGGCGGCGCCGAACTGGAAGGCGTGCTGCACGCGGGCACCCGCCGTCGCGACGACGGCGCCGTGGTCTCCTCCGGCGGCCGCGTGCTCTCGGTGGTCGGCACCGGCAAGACGCTCAAGTCGGCGCGCAAGCACGCGTACGAGACCGTCGAGAAGGTCCACCTCGCGGGCTCGCACCACCGCACGGACATCGCGCTCAAGGCGGCGAACGGCGAGGTCGGCGCCCCGACGGCCAAACAGCGCGCCTGATCCGGGAACCGGCGGGGGACGATGTTCGTCCAATCTCAGCCTGCTGTCACACCCGGGTTGGTAGCCTCGACGGGAGTCGGCCGGTCACTGTCCGTATGACGTCAGGGGAGAGCATGTCAGGACCCTCGTACGACCTCAGCTCGGCCGTCCCCGTGGCGCCGGCGGCCGCGGACGTCCTGGTCCACCCGGACAAGCTCCTGGACGTCGCCCGGATCGTCGAAGAGCAGGCCAACTCCCTCGAAGACCAGCTGCTGACCAAGCTCGGGCAGCTGCGGATCGACGCGCCGTCGGCCGACGTGATCAGCACCCAGTCGATCGACGCCTGGAACACCCTCATCGCCGACGGCGACCGCTCCTACGCGGGCCAGGTCCGCGAGTACGTCGCCGGCCTGAAGCGCCTGGTCTCGCAGCTGCGCGACGCCGCCAAGGACTACAAGGTCAGCGAAGACGAGAAGGCGGCGGTGTTCGGTGACCGCAGCAGGCACGGTGCGTAGCCGGAAGCTGCGGATCACCGGAGGCGTGCTCGCGACGGCGGCGCTCGCCGGCTGCTCGGCGGGCACCGACGGCACCCCTTACCCCATCGAGACGGCCGCGACCGCGGCGTCGCAGAGCGCCAAGGCGGCCCAGCTGCCGCAACGGCCGGCTGAGCTGCCCCTGCAGGGCGTCAACCTGTGCGAGGTGTTCCCGCAGGTGCAGCTCGACGCCATGAAGATCACCAGCGCGCCCCGGGAAGCTCCCCCGGAGGACGGGCCGACGTGCGTGTTCGACGCGGACGGCGCGGAGCCGGTGCACGCCTACCACGTGCGAGCGGTGTCGGCGGACCTCGACGAGTGGATCACCGGGGCCCGCAAGAAGAACAGCATGACCACCGAGCCGAAGACCATCGGCGGTTACCCGGCGCTGACGAACTACCGCGCGGCCGGCGATCCCGCCGACTGCGAGGCGCTCGTCGGCGTCGCGAGGGGCCAGACGCTGGCCGTCCAGACCTTCGCCATCACCCGCGGCAAGTTCACGCAGCCGCAGCTGTGCGACCTGTCGGTGCAGGCCGCCGACATCGCGCTGCAGACCTTGAAAGCACGCAACTAGGGAGGGCGCGTGGAATTCTCCGAGCTCGCGGCCGGGATTCAGAACCACCGCTTCGACGGCTGGACGAACACCGCGATCGCCGACCAGATCACGCGGATGATCAACGGTGACGGCACCGGCAGCATCGGCACGGCCGTCGACGCGCTGAAGGCCGTCGCGACCGCGCTCGCCCACACCGACCAGACCCTGCGCGCGCAGCTGCTCAAGCTCGGCGTCGAGTGGCAGAGCCAGGCCGGCGGTGCGGCCAGCCAGGTCCTCACCGAGCAGGCCGGGTTCTCCCAGGACGCGACGACGAAGGTCGCGCACGCCGCGGAGATGGTGTTCGAGCAGGGCGAGTCGTTCAACCGGACCAAGTACAAGCTCCCGGACGCCGAGACCGTCCGGAAGGGCGCGGGCGGCTACACGCTCGGCGACGGCCTGCTGCTCAGCCTGATCGGCTTCGAGACCGACCACGCCCGGCAGGTCGAGGCCGCGAACGACGCCAAGGAACAGGCCAAGCAGGCGCTGAACGAGTACGCGCAGGAAAGCGGCACCAACCTGCTCTCGACGCAGTCGCTGTCCGACCCCGAGTCGCTGAAGCTGGCCGCCCCGGGCATCACGCCGGGCGTGCTGGACGTCGCGGGCGCCGCCGTCGCGGTGACGCCGGACGGCGGTGTGAAGCCGGCTTCGGACAAGGTCCGGTCGGTGCACGTCGACCCGCCGGTGGTGCAGCCGGTGTCGCACACGGTCCACGCCGACCCTCCGACCCCGGTCTACGGCGTCGCGGCGCAGCAGCAGCCGTCCCGGCCCGTCGCGCAGCCGCCGCGCCAGACCGGCGCGGGCACCTCGCCCGCGCAGCACACGACACCGTCGTCGTCGACGACTCCGGCGGGCGTGAAACCGCCGACGTCGACGCCCGGCCCCGGCTGGGTCAACGCGCCGGGTCGCGGCACGGCGTCCGGTGACTCCTCCCACTTCTCACCCGGGCTGTCGGTCGGCGGCGGCGAGCAGTTCGTGCCGCCGGGCGCACCCGGCTCACTGCCGCCCGGCTCGGCGCCGGGGACGGCGCCGATCAAGTCCCTCGGCGGCGGTGGCGCGTCCGGCGCCGGCTCGACCAGCGTCGACAGCTCGTTCGGCGGGGCCAACCGCGGTGCCGACGGCCTGCTGGCCAAGGGCCGCACGGTCGGCGCGATGCCGCAGGCCCCGCTCCCGCCCGGTCAGTTCACGGCCGAACGCGGTTTCGTGGCGAAGCCCGGCGCGACCCCCGGCGAGATCGGCGCGGGCGCGGCGGCGGTCGGTGCCGGCGCGGCCGGTGGCGCGCTGAGCGGCGACAAGGAACGCCTGCGGCGCGAAAAGGGCCAGGCGAAGGGCCCGGTGCGGCCGCTGCCGGTCGGCGAGCTGCCCGAGGAGGAGGCCGTCGCGCTGCGGAAGTCGGAGCAGATCAGCCCGAAGCAGCAGGCCGGCGAGTCGAAGTTCCTGTCCGAGGCGGCCCCGCAGGAGGACGACGCCGAGCACGTCCGCCGCTTCGGCGTCGACGACCAGGACCTGTTCGCCGACCAGCGGATGGTTTCTCCCGACGTGATCGGCGACCACAGCGGGGACGGGCGCTGACCGTGTCGCTGGTGCTGTCCGCGCGGGAGTTCGACGTGCTCTGGGAGTCGTTGGGCCTGCCCCGCCGGCACGTCGCGCTGGACGTGCCGAGCGAAGGAATGACCCGCGGCGAGCGGCTGGAAGTGGTCGACGCGGCCTGGGCGTCGCTGAGCGAGCGGCGCCTGGCCCGCAACCGCCGGGTGTCGGGCGAGGTGGCGGACCTGCTCAACCTGCTGGCCCGTCCCCAGTTCGGCGTGGACGTGTGGGTGTGGGCCGAGCGCGAGATCCGCGGCCGCGCGGTGAGCGTCCGCAGCCAGGCGGTGCTGGCGGTGGTCGACAGCGGCGAGGTCTGGCTGATCCCGGCCACGGAGGACGGCCTCCCGGAGGCGGCGGCCTCGGTGGCGGGCGACCTGGGCCCGGGCATCGGCCAGACGGTGAGCATCCCGTACGACGTCCTCAGATCCGCCGACGCGGCCGCGAAGGGCGACGCGAAAGGCCTGGTCACGGCGTTGGAGGACCGGGGCGTGGAGCTGTTCCAGGCCCAGGAGCTGTCGGGCATGCTGCTGGGCCAGGAGGCCAGGGGCCAGTTCGGCGCGGAACGCGTGGGCCGCGACGGCGTGGTCCACCGAGCGGGCCGGGTCGTGGCGTTCTTCGACACGGACGCGGGGCGGTACCTGTTCCAGGTGGCGTCGGACCGCGACGGCCGCGAGTGGGCGACCGTGACCCCGGCGGACAACGCCCTGCTGGCGACGCGAATCCGTGAACTGATGGCGGAGGCCTGATCCCCGCCGGGTGGAAGTTCGCCGGGAACGGTACGCGCGGCGCGCGGGAAGTCATAAAGTAAGCGCGGGAACCGTCCCGGTCATGACGACGTCTGATCGGGCGGATGCAAGTGTGCGAAGGGGATGACGAACCGTGCCTGTCTACGACGCCGACTCGATGGCCATCGCGGCCGGCCAGGTGGAGAAGCTGAAGGACGAGTTCGAAAAGTCCAAGCAGAAGGTCACCGGCATGGACCACGAGCACGAGAGTCCCTTCGGCGGGATGGACGACAAGGGCGACGCGCACGGCGCGGTCGGCAAGTTCAAGGACGGCGTGCACAGCCAGTTCGACGCCGCGGGCAAGCACATGGAGGCGCTGGGTTTCGCCATGCGCAAGGCCGCCGGCCTGATCGCCGAAACCGACCAGGTCGGGGCGAGCGACCTCACGCTGCACGTCGACAAGTGAACTGAGCAGGGGGCACCAGAGTGGCTTTGAACGGGGTCGGCGCCGGAACGCCGGACAATTGGGACGCCTTCATGAAGAAGGTCGATCAGGTCGAAAAGGTCAATCTGCAGAAAATCACCGACGCGGCGACGCAGTTTCGTGACGCGGGCAAGAACGCCGGTGACCACAATGCGTCCCTGAAGTCGTCGACGGACGCGCTGGGCGGCGATGTGTGGGCCGGCCCGGCGGCGGACCAGTTCTTCACCTACGTCCGCCAGGTGCGCGACGCCGGCACCAAGGTGCAGACCCACCTCGAAGACGTCGCCAAGGACCTCGACACCCTGCAGACCAACCTCGCCGAGATCAAGCGCAAGGTCTCGGACAAGCAGAACTCCGCCGAGACCGCGGTCAACGAGCGCAACACCAAGGCGGCGACCGACATCAAGGTCGCGCTGGACAGCGCGAAGAAGGCGATGGACGAGGGCAAGCCCGGCCCGAGCCCGACCGCCGCCGAGATCCTCGAGCAGGCCAAGACGGACATCCACACCATCACCGCCGGCTTCGACGGCGACGTGTCCGCGTTGCAGACCCAGGCCGACACGCAGATCAAGGCCTCGCAGACGCTGATGTCCCAGCAGATCGACGGCGGCTACGACCAGGTTCCCCTGCCGAGCAGCACTCCCGCGGCGCCCAAGAGCACCGGCGGCATCCACAGCAACGGCGCCTCCCACGGCGGTGGCGGTGGCGGTGGTGGCGGAGGCGGTGGCCTCGGCCCCAGCGGCGGCCCGCCGTCGTCCCCGCCGCCCGGCAACGTCCAGCAGTGGATCCAGGAGGCGATCAAGGCCCTTCAGGCGGCCGGCGTCCCCGTCACCGACGCGGACATCCCCAACATCTGGGCGATCATCCAGCACGAGTCGGGCGGGAATCCCAACGCCATCAACAACTGGGACTCCAACGCCGCTGCCGGGCACCCGTCCAAGGGGCTCATGCAGTGCATCGACGGGACGTTCAACGCCCACAAGCTGCCCGGCCACGACAACATCTACAACCCGGTCGACAACATCATCGCGGGCGTGCGGTACTCCTTCGACCGCTACGGCGGCCTCGGCAACGTGCCGGGCATCAAGGCCATGGCCCACGGCGGTGCCTACCAGGGGTACTAGAACTAGCCTGGCCCCATGGCCGACCTCGAGGCGGGTCCCGCGCTGCGGGCCGGTGTGCCGCCCTTCCACGTCATGGACGTCCTTTCCGCCGCGGGCGCGCGGCAGCGCAGTCACGGTGATCTCGTGTCGCTCGCCGCCGGGCAGCCTTCCGTGCCCGCGCCGAAGCCCGTTCTCGACGCCGCCCGCGAAGCGCTCGGCAAGAGCACCCTCGGCTACACCGAACAGCTCGGCATCCCCGAGCTGCGCGAGGCTGTCGCCGGGCACTACCAGCGGAAATACCGGCTCGACGTCACCGCTCAGGACGTCGTCATGACCACGGGGTCGTCCGGGGGCTTCCTGCTCGCCTTCCTCAGCGCCTTCGACCCCGGGGCCAAGGTGGCGATGGCCCGGCCCGGCTACCCCGCCTACCGCAACCTGCTGACCGTCCTCGGCTGCGAGGTCGTCGAGTTCGCGACCACCGCCGAGACGAACTTCCAGCCCACCGTCGCCCTGCTCGACGAGCTCGGGCCGATCGACGGCCTGATCGTCGCCAGCCCCAGCAACCCGACCGGCACCGTCCTGCCGCCCGGGGAGCTGGCCGCCATCGCCGGCTGGTGCTCGTCGCACGGGGTGCAGCTGATCAGCGACGAGATCTACCACGGCATCTCCTACGGCGCCGAGCTCGACTGCGCGTGGCAGTTCGGCCGGGAGCCGCTCGTGCTCGGCAGCTTCTCGAAGTACTTCGCGATGACCGGCTGGCGGCTCGGCTGGATGCTCGTGCCGCAGCGGCTCCACCGCGCGGTCGACGTCCTGACCGGCAACTTCACCATCTGCCCGCCCGCGGTTTCGCAGTACGCGGCGCTCGCCGCCTTCACCCCGGAGGCGTACGCGGAGGCCGACGCGCACGTCGAGCGCTACCGCGCCAACCGCGACCGGCTCTTCGCCGGCCTCAAGGGCATCGGCCTCGACGAGCTCGCTCCCGCCGATGGTGCTTTCTACGCGTACGCCGACGTCAGCGCGTACACCCACGACAGTCTGAGCTGGTGCCAGCGGCTGCTCGCCGACACGGGCCTCGCCATCACCCCCGGCGTCGACTTCGACCCGGTCGACGGCGGCAAGTACGTCCGGTTCTCCTTCGCGGGCAGCGCGGACGACCTCGACGAAGGCGTTCGCCGGCTGGGGGCCTGGCTCGGCCAGGGGGAACCCTGATTCATCCCTGAACGTTGGCTCGCTGAGGGGAGTTTCGCCGGCCGAGGTGTCAGAGTGGAGTCATCGGGCCGGAGGGGCCACGGGAGCAATCGGAGGAAGCCATGTTCTGGAAGATCGTCGGCGGCCTGATCGTCGCCTGGGTGGCGTTCATGGTGCTGGGCGCCGTGATCGGCTTCGTTTTCAAGGCCGTCCTGTGGATCGCCATCATCGGTGGCATCGCCTTCCTGGGCGCCGCCGGCTACCGCGCGATCAGCGGCAAGAAGGACCCCAGGCGGATCAACCGCTACTGAGCTATCCCGGGATCCGCGCCACGCCGCACAGCGACGTCCAGTTGACGGGCGTCAGCGGCGCCAGGCGCGGCCCGTCCGGCCACCACCGGTGCGGCGCCGTCAACCCGGGCTCGAGCAGGTCGAGGCCGTCGAAAAACGACGCGATCTCGGCCCGCGTGCGGTAGCTCGTGTCGAGCCCGGTGCCGCTGAACCGCTTCTGCAGAGACGTCGCGACGCCGGCCGCTTCGGAGCCGTCGTCCGGGTTGTGCTGGTGGAGCAGGACCAGGTACGACCCCGGCGCCATCGCGCCGACGTAGGACTTGACCACTTGCCGGGCCTGCTCGAGGTCCGTGATGTGGTGGACGATCGCGCACAGCACGAGCCCGACCGGCCGGTCGAAGTCGATGAACCGGCCCACGTCGGACAGGGTTTCGCCGGGCCGCAGCAGGTCGTTGCCCGAGATGTGCGTGAAGTCGTTGTCGACGAGCAACGCCCGGCCGTGCGCCTGCACGACCGGGTCGTTGTCGACGTAGACGACGTGCGCCTCGGGGTTGTACTTCTGCGCCACCTGGTGGGTGTTCTCCACCGTCGGGAAGCCCGAGCCGAGGTCGAGGAACTGGTCGACGCCGAGCCGTTCGGTCAGGTACCGCACGGCGCGGACGAGCCACTGCCGCACTTCCTGCGCCATCGCCGGGGACTCCGGCGCGATCTCCAGGATCTGCCGCACCACCGCGCGGTCGGCCTCGTAGTTGTCCTGCCCGCCCATCAACGCGTCGAAGACGCGGGCGATGCTCGGCCGGTCGAAGTCGACGCGGGCCGACGGTCGTTCGCTCGTCATGGCGGCCTACCGGGGGTCGGGGTCCGTGCAGCCTAGGCCACGAACGATCACCGCTGGTAGGCGGACGTGCGGTGCGGGTGAGGTCAGTCGAGCCACGCGCGGGCCGCGTCCGCGCCGTTCCACACCTCCGCCTTGAGCCCCACCGCCCGTGCGCCGTCCACATTGGACTGACGGTCGTCGAAGAACAGGCAGTCGGCCGGCTCCGCGCCGAGCTCGTCGAGCAGCAGGCGGAAGATCTTCGCGTCCGGCTTGACGCACCGGACGTCGCCCGAGAACAGCGTCACGCGGAAGTGGCGGGCCCACTCCTGCGCGCGGACCCACTCGCCGAAGACCACCGGGGCGTTCGACAGCAGCGCCAGCGACGCGCCGGCTTCGGAAAGGGCCTCGAACAACGCCTGCGAAGACGGTTCCAGGTGCGCCCAGCCCTCGACGTCGACGCGGGTCAGCTCGGCCGACAGCGTTTCGTCGACGGACACGTCCAAGGCCTTGCCGACCGTCTGCCAGTACTCGAGCGGGGTGCTTCCGGCGTCATAAGGAATCCGGTAGTCCCAGTACGCCCTCTCGAACTCCGGCAGCGGCGCGCCGATCAGCGCGGCCAGCTCCGGACGGGCCTCGCTCGGCTTGCTCAGCACGTCGCCGTAGTCGAACACGATCCAGTTCACGGTGCCCCCGGTACTCATCGGGCGCCGGACTTGATCCGGCGCAACGCTTCTTCGATGTCGGTCGCGCTCAGGTCCCGGTGCGTCACGAACCGGACCCGGCCCGCCATCGGCACCGCGCGGATCCCGAGCGAGTCCAGCCAGGCCAGCGCGGTCGGGATGTCGGGTACCTCGGCGAGCACGATGTTGGTGTCCGGCTCGTTCGTCGCCCAGCCGTGGTCGGCCAGGCCCTCGGCCAGGCGCCGCGCGTTCTCGTGCGACTCGGCCAGCTCGGGGACGCGGTCCAGCGCGACCAGGCAGGCCGCGGCCAGGACGCCGCCCTGCCGGACGCCGCCGCCGAGCATCTGCCGCATCCGGCGCGCCCGCTCGACGAACGCGACGCTGCCCGCGACGACCGAGCCGACCGGCGCGCCGAGGCCCTTGCTGAAGCAGGCCGAAACGCTGTCGACGCCGACGGTCAGCGCGGCCGGCGGCACCTCCAGCGCGACCGCGGCCTGCCAGAGCCGGGCGCCGTCGAGGTGCACGGTCAGGCCGGCTTCCTTCGCGACGGATAGCAGCTGGGCGTGCTCGTCGGGCGGGGTGACCGCGCCGCCGGCCGCGTTGTGCGTGTTCTCGAGGCAGAGCAGCGACGTCCGTAATGTGAAGTACGGCCCGGGTTGTCCGATCGCGGCCGCGAGGGCGTCGGGCGAGGGACGGCCCGGGCCGCCGTCGTGCTCCAGGATGTCCGGCATCCCGCCGGCCAGCCACGCCGCCGAGCCGAGCTCGTTGGTCAGCACGTGGGCACCCCGCGTGGCCAGGAACCGGTCGCCACGCTGCAGGTGGATGCTCAGCGCGACGAGGTTCGCCATGGTCCCGCTCGGCACCCACAGCGCGGCCGGCATGCCCAGGACGTGGGCGGCGCGTTCCTCCAGCGCCTGGATCGTCGGGTCGCGTTCGAGGACGTTGTCGCCGACCTCCGCGGACGCCATCGCCGCGCGCATCGTGTCATCCGGACGGGTGACGGTGTCGGAGCGGAAGTCCAGCGGCGGCAGCGTGAAGGTCACGGAGCGATCACATCACACCCACCTCCCGGGGATCAATGAGCCCCGGAGTGGTGGGACCTGCTCGGTCCGTGCAACCGTGGACGCCCCTGATTCCGTCCTACCCACCGACGACAACAGAGCGGAGCACGACTGCGCGTGGACCAGCGCGACGAGGAGGAGTTCGCGGAGTACTTCGCCGCCAGGCGGGACGCCGTGCGCCGGACCGCGTACATGCTCTGCGGCGACTGGCACCGGGCGGACGACCTCGCGCAGACGGCGTTCGTCGCGCTGCACCGGAGGTGGAAGAAGATCAGGGATCGCGCGGCGACCGACGCGTACGTCCGCACGACGCTCGTGCGGGCGTCGATCGACGAATCGCGGCGTCCGTGGCGGCGTGAGTGGCAGACCGAGGTCCTGCCGGAACCCGCCGACGACTCGCCCGGCCTCGACGACCTCGTCGCGACCAGGGAAGACCTGCTCGCGGCGTTGAAGGAAGTGCCGCCCAAGCAGCGGGCGGTGCTGGTCATGCGGTTCTTCGAAGGACTCGACGTGACCGGCGCGGCGAAGGCGCTGGGCTGCAGCGAAGGCAATGTGAAGAGCCAGACCGCGCGCGGGCTGGCGAACCTCAAGCAGGTTCTGGAACGGGAGGTGGAGACCAATGGATGAGCAGGAGCTGCGCTCGTTGTTCTCCGCCGCGCCGCCGGACGCACCCGAGCCGACGTTCTCCCAGGACGACGTCGTTCGCGAATCGCGCCGCCAGACCGTGCGGCGCCGGAACCGGATCACCGCCGGGGTGAGCGCCGCGGCGCTGGTGGTCGTCGGGTTCGGCGCGTACGGCTTGCTGTCCGGGGGTACCCCCGAGGCACTGACAGCCGCGGACAACGGCGCCATGGCGTCACAATCCGGGCCGGGGTCGGGGCAACCCGGCTTGAGCCCGGCACGTCCTGAAGTCGGTGGGGGGTCACCGAACTTCTCGTCCGAACCACCTCGGCAGGGAGGTGACCAGGGCGGGAAGACCGGCCAGCTGGCCGAAGGCGCCTCCGGGTGCGAACAGGTGGACGGGGAGCTCGCCATCGCCCTCGCTGGCGAGCTCCCCGGCCACGTCGCCGGAACCCCGGCAGTGCCGGGCGGCGCCTGTTCGACGGCGTCGCGCTCGGCCGGGTTCCCGGTCCCGGGCGGCGAGGTGTCCGCGGCGGTGTACCCGAAGGGCATTCCCGTGGTCTTCAAGTCCCAGCCGGCCGGCACGGTCACGGCCCAGGTGGCCACGGCGTCCGGCGGGTCGTTGCTGCTGGTCAGCGTGCCTTCGGCCGGGGCGACGGCGCCGTACGCGGGTCAGGTTCAGGCGTTCGCGCACGATCTCGCGCCCCGCTTCTGAGCCCGGGTCCGCCCGGTTGGCAGAATGACCGGTCATGACCGCTGCGACCACCCCGAAAGGGGAACGACGGCGCGCCGCGCTCGTCGAGGCCGCCGCGAAGCTGCTCGTCGAGGGCGGGTTCGACGCCGTCCGGCACCGGGCGGTGGCCGAGCGCGCGGGGCTGCCCCTCGCCTCGACGACGTACTACTTCGACTCGCTGGAAGAGCTGGTCACGGCGGCCGTCGAGCACCATTCGAACGCCGAGCTGGCGGCGGGCCGGCGCCGGCTGGAGGAGCTCGCGACCCGCAACCGCGGCGTGCAGGCGACTGTCGACCTGGTGCTGGACATGCTGCTCGGGCCGGAGACCGACGACCCGGAGGCCGACGCGGAAGCGGTGCTCCTGCGGTACGAACGCCTGGTCGCGACCGGTCGCCGTCCGTACCTGCGGCCGTTGATGCGGACGCTGTCGGCCCAGCTCGACGAGCTGCTGACGGAGATCTTCGCGCGCTCGGGCACCCCGGTTTCGACCGATGAACTCGAACGGCTGATCGCGCTGGTCGACGGCGCCGTCGTCAACGCCCTGATCGCGATCGACCCGGCCCCGCGCGCGGCGGCTTCGCGGATGCTGCAGAACGCACTCGACGGCTCCTGACCATTACTGTCGTGCAGGTGGACTTGAACCTGCTGACCGCATTGGACGCGTTGCTGGAGGAGAACTCCGTGCAGGCGGCCGCCGACCGGTTGCACCTCACGCCGCCCGCGATGAGCCGCACGCTCGCGCGGATCCGGGCGACGACCGGCGACGACATCCTGGTGCGCACCGGCCGCACGATGACCCCGACGCCCCGCGCGCTCGCGATGCGCGACGAGGTCCGGACGCTGGTGGCCCGCGCGAACCGGGTGCTGGCCCCGGCCCGCACGGTGGACCCGGCGACGCTGCGTCGCACGTTCACCATCCAGGGCCACGACGCGCTGCTCGCGGCGCTGTTCCCGGCATTGCTGCGCACGGCGTCGGCGGAGGCGCCCGGGCTGGGGCTGCGGTTGCTGGCGGAGGCGCCGGTGGACACGCCCGACCTGGCGCGCGGGCACGTCGACCTGGAGCTCGGGGCGACGGTGCCGGCGTCGCCGGAGATCAGCCACGAGGTCGTCGGCGAGGATCGCCTGGTGCTGGTGACGCGAGCCGGGCGCGAGATGGACATCGAGGAGTTCGCGGCGGCCGAGCACGTGATCGTGTCCCGGCGCGGCCGGCTGCGCGACGGCGTCGACAAGGTGCTGGCCGAGCTTGGGCTGCGCCGCCGGGTGGTCGCGGCGCTCCCGACGGCGGCACTGGCGCTGCAGGCGATCGCGCACAGCGACGTCGTGGGGGTGATGGCCGAGCGGTCCACGGCCCAGGCCCGCGCCGACGTCGGCTTGAGCGCGGTGGAACTGCCGTTCGACCCGCCCAGCGCACCGGTGGTGCTGAGCTGGCACAGCCGCTACGACACGGACCCGGCGCACGAATGGCTGCGCGCCCACTGCCGCACCGCGGTGACCGACGTGCTGGCCGGGTCTGCCGCGGCGGGGTCGTGAGTGAGAAACAGCGTTAGAACACTGTTTCTCACTCACGACCTCACTTGGCCAGCGCTACCAGGACTTCGCCGCGGGGGCCGTCTTCGGCCGCGTCGAGCATGGCCGCGGCCACCGTCGCGTGGCTGATCATCGGCGGGAACAGCTTGCGGGGCAAGGAGTCGAGCCGCACGCTCTGCCGCGTCGGGCTGATCGGGCCGCTCTTCATCGGGCCCACGTGGACCACCGTCCCGCCCATGCCGAGGATCGCCGCGTCCGCGCCGACCTTGTCCGGCACCTCGGCTTTCAGGAGCCGCGCCACCAACGTCCGGGACAGCCAGCCCGCCGCCTCCGCCGAGGGCCCGGTCCCGAGCGCGCCGACCGACACCGCCCGCGACGGTCCCGCGGCCACCACCGCACGGGCCCCGGCGGTCAGCACGCCGGGTGGGTCGCCCTTCCGCAAGCCCAGCGCGTCGAGCACGATTTCGCTGCCGCGTAAGGCATCCGCGATCCCCGCGGCGTCGTGGACGTCGGCGGCGACCGTGGTCAGCCGCTCGGTGGACGACGGCGCCGGGTTCCGGCTGACGGCCACCACCTCGTGTCCGCGCTCGAGCGCCTGCCGCACCAGCTCACTGCCCACCGCGCCCGACGCGCCGAGCACCGCCACCCGGCTCACTTCAGCACCTCCAGCGCCGCGGCGTGCAGACCCGGTGCGGCGACGAGGATGTCGGCCGAGTTGACGTCCCAAGCGGAGCCCGTGAGATCGGTGACGACCGCGCCCGCTTCCGCGGCGAGCAGGGCGCCGGCCGCGCTGCCGGGCAGGTCGGGTTCGTACTGCCAGAACACGTCGTACTGCCCGGCGGCGAGGCCCAGCAACGGGAACGTCGTCGGAATCGTGTTGCGCACCAGCAATGCCTTCGATGCCATCGCCACGAACGCGCTCGCGAACCGCGTGTAGACCTCGGGAGAGCTGCCCGCCTGGCTCGCCGTCACCGCCGCGCTCGAGAGGTCGGTCTTGGCCGAGACGTGCAGCCGCCGCCCGTTGAGGAAGGCGCCTTCGCCGCGCACCGCCGTGTACGTCAGGTCGCCGATCGGCTGGCGGACGACGGTCAGCTCCGGCTGCCCGTCCGTGACCAGCGTGATCGTCACGCCCCACTCCGGCAGGCCGTGGACGTGGTTGACCGCGCCTTCGGTGCCGTCGACCACCCACCACCGCCCGGCCGGCACGACGCGGCCGGTCTCGTCTTCGTCCCACCAGCCGACGCCGGGGACGACGCCGTCGAGCGCCTCGCGCACGATCGCCGTCGAGGTCGCTTCGAGGCGGGTGCCGAGCTCGTACATCGCCGCCCGGTCCGCCGGCCGGCTCGCCGGGTCGTACGCGTCGAGCAAAGCCTGTCCGGCCTTCTCGGCCGCTTGGGTGACCGCTGTCAGAACGTTTGTCATGTACCTATTACGGCACGGACTGACGCCTGACTCCAGTGCAATCTCCTTAACTGACGAGTTACCGCCGTGCACTTGAGCTAGGACTTGCGCTGCGCCTTCGCCAGGTCGTCGCGGGACTTCGTGACGAGTGCCAGCATCGCCTGCTCGGCCGCCACGGGGTCGCCGGCGACGATCGCGTCGAACACCTTGCGGTGGCTCGGCACCGGGTCCTCCGCCGCCGACGCCCCGTGCACCAGCTTGTCGCGCTCGGCCAGCCCGATCGCGATCACGCGTTCCATCCGCATCAGGAAGTTGTTGTGGGTGGCCGTCATCAGCCGCCGGTGGAACGCGAGGTCGGCCTGGACGCTCGCCTCGGCGTCGTCGGCGGCAGCCATGTCGGCCAGTGCCTCCCGCAGTGAGTCGAGGTCTTCCTCCGACGCGCGTTCGGCCGCGATCCGCGCCGCCGCGGGCTCGACGACCGTGCGGACCTCGGTCAGCTCGTCGAGCAGGCCCGGGTCGTCGGCGGCCGCGGTCTGCCAGCGCATGACGTCGGTGTCGAGCATGTTCCAGCGCTCGCGCGGCTGGACGAACGTGCCGCGCTTCTGCCGCGCGTCGATCATCCCCTTCGCGGCCAGCACCTTCAGCGCCTCGCGCAGCGCGGTCAGGCTGATGTCGAGCTCTTCGCGCAGCGCCGGCAGGTCCAGGACGGTGCCCTCGCCCCACTCGTCGGAGAGGATGCGGCTGGCCAGTGCCTCCACGGTCTGGCCGTGCAACCCGCGTGGCCGGTGTTCGGTCAATGGAGGGCCCTCTCAGCTGGCAGGTCGTGATCGGAGTCATCCTACGCCGCCCACTAAGTCGTCATAAATTATGAATACATCTTGACACCGGCGTCGCCCGGTTGCACTCTTTGGCAGCAGTCACGCCCGTGCGGGCACCAAGACAAAGGGGTCACGACATGACGAGTGCAGGCCTGTCCCGCCGCCGTTTCCTGCGCAACACGAGCCTCGCCGGGCTGGGCGCCATCGGCTCGGGCAGCTTCCTCGCCGCCTGCGCCACCTCCGCGAACTCCGGCCCGGTCAAGCAGGCCGCCGGCGCGGTCACCGTCCAGTCGAACCTGTCCTCGCCCGAGGCGAAGAAGGCGATCGAGGCGCTGGCCCAGGCGTTCGGCGCGAAGGGCGGCGCGACGGCCACGGTCAACACCGTCGCGTCCGAGACCTTCCGCACCCAGCTGCCCAGCTACCTCACCGCGGCCACCCCGCCGGACACCTTCACGTGGTACCCGGGTTCGCTGCTGTCCGGCTACGCGCGCAAGGGCCTGCTGCTCGACGTCGGCGACGTCTGGCAGACCATGGGCGACTACAGCGCCGCGTTCCGCGCGCTCTCCGGCGACGGTGCCGGGCACCAGGTCTTCGTCCCCACGTCCTACTACTGGTGGGGCTTCTTCTACCGCAAGTCCAACTTCGCGAAGTGGGGCGTGCGGCCGCCGACGAACTGGACTGAGTTCCTCGCGCTGTGCGAAACCCTGAAGGACAAGGGGATCTCGCCGATCGGGCTCGGCGCGGGCGGTACCACGCCGTGGACCGCGTCCGCCTGGTTCGACTACCTGAACATCCGGATCAACGGCGCGCCCTTCCACCGCGAGCTGCTCGCCGGCAAGCAGCGCTTCGACGACCCGCGCGTCAAGAAGATCTTCGACCCGTGGCGCCAGGCCCTGCCGTACTTCGACCCGAACGGCACCGCGATCGCGTTCCAGGACGCCACGACCGTGCTGCTGCAGGGCCGCACCGGCATGGTCCTGACCGGCACGTTCTTCGCCGACGCCGCCCCGAAGGACGCGCTCGACGACCTCGACTTCTTCCAGTTCCCGATCCTCGACCCGGCCGTCCCGGTCGCCGAGGAGGGCCCGACCGACGGCTTCTTCGCCAGCGCGCGCACCCCGCACGTCGCCGAGGTCAAGGAGTGGTTCAAGTACGTCGCGACGGCCGAGGCGCAGGAGCTCTACATCAAGAACTCCTCCGGCACGGTCCTGCCGACCAACCCGAAGGCCAAGGACAACGGCACCCCGCTGGTCCAAAAGGGACGCAAGATGCTCGCGGACGCCAAGGAGATCACGCAGTTCTTCAACCGCGACTCCTCCGACGCGCTGCAGCCGACCGCCGACGCCGCGCTGATCCGGTTCATCCAGAAGCCGAACGAGCTCGACTCGATCCTGAGCGACTGGCAGACCGCCGCGCAGAAGGTCTGGCAGTCCTGAGATGGCGGTGCTGACCGCTGACCGGCCGAAGACCGCGGTGCGGGCCCCCAAACGCCGTCGCCGGATATCGCCGGTGCTGCTGGCGTTCGTCCTGGTGCCCCTCCTCGTCGAGGGGTTCTGGGTGTTCTGGCCGGCGCTGCAGGGGTTCTACCTGGCGCTGACGAACTGGGACGGCGTCTCGGCGCCCACGTTCGTCGGCCTCGGGAACTTCGCCGAGATGTTCTCCGACGACATCTTCAAGACCGCCGCGCTCGACACGGTGATCTGGCTCGTGCTCTTCGGTGGCCTCTCGGCCGTCGGGGGGCTCGCGCTGGCGGCGTTGCTGCAGAAGGAACGCCGTGGCGTCGGGTTCTACCGGGCCGCGCTGTTCACGCCGGTGGTCTTCTCGCTGGTCGCGACGTCGCTGATCTGGCAGGTGATCTACCAGCCGGACGGCGTCTTCAACAAGGTCCTCGGCGCGATCGGGCTCGGCGGCTGGCAGCACGCGTGGCTCGCCGACCCGAAGACGGCGCTGTACGCGGTGCTCGTCCCGGCGCTGTGGCGGCAGCTCGGGTACGTCATGGTGCTGTACCTGGCCGGGCTCAAGGGCATCGACCCGGCACTGTACGAGGCGGCCAAGCTGGACGGCGCGACCGCGTGGCAGCAGTTCCGCAACGTCACCTGGCCGCAGCTGCGCAGTGTCAACTCCGTGGTCCTGTCGGTGATCATCATCGACTCGCTGCGTTCGTTCGACGTCATCTGGTCGATGACGAAGGGCGGGCCGTACCACTCGTCCGAGGTGCTCAGCACGTACATGTACGCGACGGCGTTCCAGTCGCTGCGCCTCGGCTACGCGTCCGCGCTGGCCGTGGTGATCTTCGTGTTGGCGTTCGGCGTGATCGTGACCTACCTCGTGCGCGCCTTCCGGGAGGACTCGTGAGGAGGACCCGGACCTTCGGGTTCCACCTGCTCGCGGGTGGGCTTTCGGTGCTGTGGCTGCTGCCGATCCTGCTGGTGCTCACGACGAGCGTCCGCACGTTCTCCGACATCGCGTCGAACGGACTGGGCGCGCTGCCCGCGTCGTTCTCGCTCGACGGGTTCGGGCAGGCGTGGGGCGAGGGCGGCGGCGGGCACGCGATGCTCAACAGCCTGCTCGTGACGATCCCGACCGTGCTGCTCGCGCTGCTGCTCAGCTCGGCGGCGGCGTTCGCGCTGAGCCGGTACGAGATCCCGTTCCGCCGCACGATCATCCTGGTGATGCTGGCGGGAAACCTGCTGCCGCCGCAGATCCTGCTCGTGCCGGTGGCGAAGCTGGCCGAGCTGCTGGGCATCTACGACACGCTGACGGCGCTGATCGTCGTGCAGGTCGGGTTCGGGCTCGGCTTCTACACGTTCGTGCTGCAGGGGTTCATGCGGTCGATCCCGGGTGAGATCCAGCAGGCGGCGCTGATCGACGGCGCCGGCGTCGCCCAGATCTTCTGGCGGATCATCCTGCCGATGACCCGCCCGGCGCTGGCCGCGCTCGGGGCGCTGGCGTTCACCTGGACGTTCAACGACCTGCTGTGGTCGATCACCGTGCTGCGCACCGGGACGGTGATGCCGGTGACGCCGGCGCTGCTCGGCCTGCAGGGGCAGTACGTGTCCAACTGGAACGTGATCGCCGCGGGCTCGGTGATCGCCGCGGTGCCGACGGTCGCGGTGTTCCTGCGGTTCCAGAAGCACTTCATCTCGGGACTCGCGATCGGGGCGATCAAGTGACGTGGACAGTGCCGATGAAGTCCACTTCGTACACCGTGGCGCTGGATCCGTCCCGCCGGTGGGCCGAACTGGTGGCGTGGGGGCCGTCCGGGATCGAGGACGGGCCATTGGTGTTCACGAACGCGGGCGACGTGCACTTCATCACCGAGGCCGACGCGGCGCCGGTCGAGTACGCACCGCTGGGTCTGCGGCCGTTCTCCGGCGCGGACGTCGCGGTGCGGGGTGGTTCGTGGTGGCGGTTCGACGCCGTCTCCTCTGCTTCTGACCTGCGCTTGTCCTTTGTGGACGAGGTATCCGGGCTGCGCGCGGTGCTCTGCTACCGGCCGGTGCCTTCGACGGACGTGCTGACCCGGTGGGTCGAGTTCGAAAACACCGGTTCGTCGACGCTGGAGTTCGACCGGCTGGGCTCGGCGGGTGTCTGCATCCCGACGGTGGCCGGCGCCCGTCTGACGTATTTGACCGGGCAGTGGTCGCAGGAGTTCACCCGCCAGTCCGTTTCGCTGCCGGCCGGCGGGTTCCGGATGGAAAGCCGGTTCGGCGTCCCGGGGCACGCTCATGTGCCGTGGCTCGCGGTGCAGGACTCTTCAGGCGGCCCCGCATTCGGCGTTTCCCTGGAGTGGCCCGGGTCGTGGTCGATCGAGGCGGACGTCGAGCCTTCGGGTCTGACGCGCGTCCGGGCCGGGCGGCTGCCTTCGCCGGGGCCGGTCTTGCTGGAACCCGGTGCCTCTCTATCAACCCCGGTGGTTGCGCTGGCGTCCAGTGTGGATGGTCTGTCGGGCCTTGCTTCGGTCTGGCACGACTACGACCGCGTGCTGGCCGGCTCGCGGTGGCAGCGCCCGCGTCCGGTGCTCTACAACTCGTGGGAAGCGACCGGGTTCGACGTCCGGAGCGCGCCCCAGCTGGAGCTGGCGAAGCGAGCGGCGGACATCGGCGTCGAGCTGTTCGTGGTGGACGACGGCTGGTTCACCGGCCGCGACGACGACACCGGCGGCCTCGGTGACTGGACCCCCGCGGACGAGTCGTTCGGGGAGTTCGTCGAGTCGGTGCGGGAGCTGGGCCTGGAGTTCGGCCTGTGGGTCGAGCCGGAGGCGGTCAGCCCGAAGTCGCGGCTGTACGCGTCGCATCCGGACTGGGTGTATCGGATCGACGGGCGTCCGCTGACGTTGATCCGCAACCAGCTGCTGCTGGACTTTGGTCTGCCCGACGTTGTTTCTTTTGTCAAGTCTACTTTGGACTCATTGCTGTCGGCGTACCCGATCTCGTACCTGAAGTGGGACATGAACCGTCCCCCGACGGAGCGCGGCCGCCCGGGCTCGCCGGACGCGGACTTGGACGCCGAGCACGTGGCGGGGTACTTGTCGGTGCTGGACCACCTGCGTGCTGTGCACCCGCACGTGACGATCGAGGCGTGCGCGGGCGGCGGCGGCCGGACGGACCTGGCAACGGTCGCGCGCACGGACGTCGTCTGGCCGAGCGACAACACCGGGCCGTTGGACCGGCTGGCGATCCAGGACGGGTTCCTGCTGATGCACGCGCCGCACCTGATGAGTTCGTGGGTGACGGACTCGTCGGGCATCTTCGACCCGCGGCCCCGGTCGCTGCGGTTCCGTTTCGTGACGGCGATGGCCGGGGTACTGGGGATCGGCGCGGACCTGTCTCGCTGGACTTCGTCACAGCATGCTGAAGCGGCTTCGCTGATCGCTGTGTACAAGTCGATCCGTTCGGTCATTCACCACGGCGTCGCGCGGGTGCTGGCCGGCCCGTCATCCCCGACGGCGGCAACGCAGTACACGTCCGAGGACGGCGACACGGTGGTCGTGCTGGCGTGGAGCACGGGCTCTCTGACGGGGGCGCCGCTGGTGCCGGGCCGGTCGTCGCGGGTGCGTCTTTCCTTGCCCGCGGACGCGTCCTATGTGGACGAAAAGGGATCCCGGTACTCAGGAGCGCACCTGAAGTACGCGGGCCTCCCGTTCGACTGGACCACAGACCACGACGCGGACATCGTGATCCTGCGCCGTCAGGGCAGTGACACCGGCAGCACGAACGTCGGCGACCCCGTCGGGTAGTGCTTCAGGTCCGCCTCACCCGACGCCGTCAGCGTGAACGCCGTGATCGCGTCCTCCGACTGGGCCGCCACGTAACAAGTCCCGTCCACCAAGGCGAAGTGCCGTGGGTTCGCGCCGCAGGGCTGGTCCGCCACGACCAACGTCTCGTCGAGGGCGAACTCCGTCACGCAGTCCGGGCCGCGGTTCGACACGTACATCCGCGCGTCCGCCAGCTCCAGGTGGGCCACCAGGTTCGGCGTCACCGACGACAGCGTCGACGCCGTGACCGACTCCACCGCGAACGCGCCCGGGGACGTCTCGCGGACCGTCACCACGGTGCCGGCCAGCTCGCCCACCACGTACGCCAGATCCGTACCCGGCCGCCGGACCAGCTGGCGCGGGCCCGTTCCGGCAGGCAGCGACGACACGGCCAACGGCGCGAGAGCACCGTCGGAAGACAGCGTGTAGCTGCGGATCTCGTCCGTCCCCAGGTCGACCGCGCTCACGATCGAACTGTCGGGAGCCGGGACCGCCATGTGGACGTGCGCCGCCTCCTGACGATCGGCGTCAGGTCCGCTCCCGGTGTGCTGGACCAAGGCTGTCCGCGACTCCAGGGCACCGGAAGAAGTCAGCGAGAACACCGCCAGGCTGCCCCCGGTGTAGTTGGCGCACAACAGGAAGCGGCCGTCCGGCGTCACCGCCAGGTGACACGGGTGCGCGCCGCCCGTCTCCGAAGTGCCCAGCACCGACAACGCACCCGAGGGCGAAATGGACAACGCCGTGACCGCGCCCGAGGCGGTCTCGTTCGCCGCGTACAGCACCGGCAACGACGGGTGCCGCACCAGCCACGACGGTGACTCCATCGGCAGCGTCGCCACCTCGGAGAGCGCCCCGGACGCGGACCGCGAGAACGTCGTGATCCCCGTGCCGTTCCCCGCGTCGCCGGTGTAGCACCCGACGAAGACCAGCTCAGCCATGCGCGCTCCTCAACAGCGTCTCGACCCGGGCGGAAATCTCCGCGGGCGTGCCGCGGGTCAGCGCCGAGCCGACCCCGCACGCCACCGCGCCCGCCGCCAGCCAGCCTGGCACGTCCGCCGGTCCGATGCCGCCGGTGGGCACCAGTGGCGCCTGCGGGAGCGCCGCCCGCACGTCCGAAATCCACGATGGCCCGAGAGAAGAAGCCGGGAAAACCTTGACCGCGTCAGCACCTTCTTCCAGCGCCCGCACGATTTCGGTCACCGAACCCGCGCCGGGGAACGCCGCCGCGCCGTACCGGTGAGCGGTACGGATCACCGCCGCGTCCACCGACGGCGACACGAGGAACCGCGCGCCCGCGCGGATCGCCAGTACCGCCGACGCCTCGTCGAGCACCGTGCCGGCGCCGATCGTCGCGTCCGGGTAGGCCGCGGACAGCCCCGAGATCGCGTCCAGCGCGCCCGGGTTGGTCAGCGGCAGCTCGATCGAGCGCAGCCCGGCCTCCAAAGCCGCGCGCGCCGCCGATACCGCCGACTCCGCGTCGTGCGTGCGCACGATCCCGACGACGCCCTGCCGCAGCGCCGCCGCCGTGATCTCCCAGCGATAGGTCATCGGTCCACCTCCGTGCCGAGCAGTGCCTTGGTGAGTTCGCGCCGGTCGGGCAGGCCTTCCAGGTCGGTCCGCGAGCCGACGACCAGCGCCGCGCACATCGCGCCCGCCCGCAGCGCTTCGTCCGGCGGTGCGCCCCGCAGCCACGCCGACAGATACCCCGCCGTCAGCGCGTCCCCCGCCCCGACCGGGTCGACGACCCGCGTGACCAGGCTCGGCTGCGACCACGAACCGTCGGCCGTCACCGCTCGCGCGACCTTGTCCCGCTGCTTGACGACGACCGTCTGCGCCCGGCCGGCGAGCAGCGCGTCCGGGGTCTGCTCTAGCAGCTCGAGCTCGTCTTCTCCGGCGAACACCAGATCCGCCCTGGTCAGGAGGGGTCCGACGACCGAGCGCCAGCGATCCGCGGAAGCGAGCTTCAGCCGGACGTTCGGGTCGAAGGACACCCAAGCGCCCGAAGCGCGTGCGAGCGCAAAGAGCGCTTCGACCGCTTCGGACGACAGCATCGCTGTGATGCCGGAGACGTGGACGAGCCGAGCACCGTCGAGACCCGCTTCGCGCACGTACGCAGCCGAGAGACGCGAAGCAGCGGAGCCACTTCGGTGGTACTCGACCGTCTCGGTGTCCCGGATCAAGAACCCGGTGAAGCCGGACGAGTCGACTTCGACCTGCGAGACGTCGACGTCGTCCGCGCGCAGCGTCGCGAGGATCGAAGCACCGGACGGGTCGTCGCCGACGCGGCTCAGCCAGCGGACGCGGTGGCCGAGCCGGGCCAGGCCGACGGCGACGTTGGTCTCGGCGCCGGCGACGGACGACGTGAAGGTGCGGGCACGCCGCAGCGCGACGCCGGGCTCGGCGAGCAGCAGCCGCATCGCCTCGCCGAGGGTGACGACTTCGGTGTTCATCGCCGACAGCATAGCGCGTGAAATCTTAATTTAGGATTTATTCTTGACGGAGGACGAGACGCCCCGGCATGCTGCTCTCCGGCTCAGCTCGACGCTGTTTCATCGGAGAAGGGTGTCCGGCAACATGCTCTTGAAGAGATCCCTGGCGGTCGTAGCAGCGGCAACAGCCGCGCTGACCGCCGTAGCGATCCCGGCTCAAGCAACCCCGGCCGTGGACCAAGGCGCTCCCGACTACTACGACAGCGGGGTCGCGAAGACCCCGTACATGGGCTGGAACACCTACTACGGCCTCGGCGCGCCCAGCGAGGCGTCGGTGAAGTCCGTCGCGGACTTCCTCGTCTCCAGCGGCCTGCGCGACGCCGGCTACCGCTACGTCTGGATCGACGGCGGCTGGACCGCGCCGGACCCGCGTGACGCGCAGGGCAACCTCCACGAGGACAGCGCGAAGTTCCCGAGTGGACTGTCCACTTTGGTCAACTACCTGCACGGCAAGGGTCTCAAGGCTGGCATCTACACCGACGCGGGCGCCTCCGACGGCAAGAACTGCGCGGCCGGCTCCGGCGGCTACTACGAGCAGGACACCAAGCGGTTCGCGAACTGGAAGTTCGACGCCGTCAAGGTCGACTTCCTCTGCGGCATCGCCCAGAACCTCAAGCCCGCCGACGCGTTCTCGCAGTTCAGCAAGGCCCTCGCCAAGGCGGGCCGCCCGATGGTGCTGAACGTCTGCAACCCGGTCACCGACGAGTGGGGCACCCCGCACGGCCCGGACCAGGTCGCCGGCATCGCCTACAGCTACGGCCCGCTCGTCGCCGACTCCTGGCGCACCAGCACGGACATCGCGTTCGGCACGCCGTACGAGGGCATCTGGAAAGACGTCCTGCGCAACATGGACGCCAACGCCGCGCACCCCGAGGCGAACGGGCCGGGGCACTACAACGACCCCGACTACCTGATCCCGATGCGCAAGACCGAGCAGGGCACCTACGAGCTGAACGAGGAGGAGTCGACCACCCAGTTCGTCATGTGGGCGGAGATGGCCTCCCCGCTGATCCTCGGCTCGGACCCGCGCACGCTGCCCGCGTCGATGATCGGCACGCTGAAGAACCCGGAGATCGTCGGCGTCAACCAGGACCGGCTCGGCACGCAGGGCGTCCGCGTCGCGACGAACGGCAGCACCGACACCTACAGCAAGGTCCTCTCCCGCGACGGCGACCGCGCGGTGGTCCTGCTCAACCGCGGCGAGGCCCCGACGCAGATGACGGTGAACTTCGCCGACGCCGGGCTCAAGGGGCGAGTGTCCATTCGCGACCTCCGCGCCCGCGCCGACCGCGGCAGCGCCACCGGCTCGTACACGGTCACGGTCCCCGCGCACGGCACCGCGTTCCTCCGCCTGCACGGCACCGACCTCGTCCCGGGTGACGACCTCGGCGGCGACGCGTCCGCCAGCCCGGCGATCGTCCGCACCGGCGGCCAGACCGTGACGTTCTTCCGGGACCGCGACGGCTCCCTGCAGGTCAAGGGCCTCGACGGGCCGCGCCAGGTCGGCGGCAAGTTCCTCGGCCAGCCGGCCGCGGTCGCCACCGCCAAGGGCGTCGACGTCTACGTCCGCGGCCTCGACAACGCTCTCTACCAGCGCAGCTACACGAAGAAGTGGGGCGACTGGAAGCGGCTCGGCGGGACGCTCACCGACTCGCCGTCCGTCACCAGCAACGGCACGGTCTTCGCGCGCGGCGCCGACGGCCAGGTCTGGCAGCGGACCAGCGCCGGTCAGTGGTCCGGTCTCGGCGCACCCGGCGGCAAACCGATCTACGGCAGGCCCGGCGCGGCGACGTCCACCAGCGGCACGGTCGTCGCGGTCCGCACCGCCGACGACAGCGTCTGGGTCCGCACGAAGACCGGGGACACCTGGTCGGACTGGACCGGCATCGGCGGCACGATCAGCAGCAGCCCGACGCTCGTCGCGGCCGGCGCGAAGGTCGCACTCACCGCGTCCGCGAGCGACTACTCGCTGTGGGCCAACGAGTGGTCCGGCTCGTGGGCCGGCTGGTTCAAACGGCCGGAGTACCCGAGCGGGAGCATCGTGGGAACCCTCGGCGCCGCGTCCGACGGCGCGTCGCTGTGGTTCGCCGCCCGCGGGCCGGACGACCATGTCCACGTAGCCGAGTTCTAGGAACAGGAGAGGCGATGTCCACGCGCACCGCGGTGGTGACCGGAGCGGCGTCCGGGATCGGGCTGGCGACGGCCCGGAAGCTGCTCGACGACGGTTACCGCGTGCTGGGCGTGGACATCGCCGAACTCCCCGACGGCGTCACGCCGATCCGGGGATCGGTCAGCGACGAAACGACCTGGGCGGACATCGGCGAGGTGGACGCACTGGTCAGCAACGCCTACGTGCCGAGCACCGGGCCCCTGCACGAGATCGACCGCGCCGACTGGCAGCGGCAGCTCGACGTCAACCTGACCGGCACGTACCTCGCCCTGAAAGCCTGCCTACCGTCGCTGCGGAAGAACGGCGGCGCGGTCGTGCTGGTTTCTTCGGTGCATGCGCACTTCGGGCTGCCGGGCCACCCCGCGTACGCCGCCAGCAAGGGCGCGCTGGTCGCGCTGGCCCGGCAGCTGGCCGTCGAATACGCCCCGGCCGTGCGGGTCAACTCCGTCCTGCCGGGGCCGGTGCTCACCGAGGCCTGGAACCGCATCTCGCCGGCGGACCGCGAACGCAGCGCCCAGGCGACCCCGGCGGGCCGGCTCGGCGACCCGGCGGAGGTGGCGAACGTGATCGCGTTCCTGCTCTCGGACGCCGCGTCGTTCGTCACCGGAGCCGAGCTGACCGTCGACGGCGGCTGGTCCGCCGCCAAGGATTCCGCGTAGATGGGGGACACGGGTGAAGATCACCGGGGTTGAAACGTTTCTGGTCGCGCCGCGCTGGCTCTTCCTCAAGGTCAGCACGGACGAGGGCATCAGCGGCTGGGGCGAGCCCGTGGTCGAGGGCCGCGCGGAGACCGTGCGCGCGGCCGTGCACGAGCTGTCCGAGCTGGTGATCGGCCAGGACCCGCTGCGCATCGAGGACCATTGGCAGGTGCTGCGCCGCGGCGGTTTCTACCGCGGCGGGCCGGTGCTTTCCAGCGCGTTGGCCGGCTTCGACCACGCGCTGTGGGACATCGCCGGCAAGGCTCGCAACACGCCCGTGCACGAGCTGCTCGGCGGCCCGGTCCGCGACCGCGTCCGGGTCTACAGCTGGGTCGGCGGCGACCGCCCGTCCGGCATCCGCGAGGCGGTGACCGCGCAGGTCGAGGCCGGGTTCACGGCCGTGAAGATGAACGTCGCCGGGCCGCTGACCGCGATCGCGTCGCCCGCCGAGGCCGACGCCGCGGTGGCGCGTGCCTGGGAAGCGCGGGAGGTGCTCGGCCCCCACCGCGACCTGGCGATCGACTTCCACGGCCGCGTCTCGCCCGCGATGGCGCGGCGGCTGGTCAAGCTCCTCGAAGACGTCCAGCCGATGTTCGTCGAGGAACCGGTCCTGCCGGAGACGCAGGGCGACGCGCTGCGCCGGGTCGTCGAGGCCTCGACCGTGCCGGTCGCGGTCGGCGAGCGGCTCTACTCGCGCTGGGAGTTCAAGCCGGTGCTCGACGCGGGCGTCGCGGTGCTCCAGCCCGACCCGTCGCACGCCGGCGGCATCTCCGAGCTGCGGCGGATCGGCGCGCTCGCCGAGGTCTACGGCGCGTCGCTGGCGCCGCACTGCCCGCTCGGGCCGATCTCACTGGCCGCCTCTCTGCAGGTCGCGTTCGCGACGCCGAACTTCCTGATCCAGGAACAGAGCGTCGGCATGCACTACCACGAGGGCCGCGAGCACGCGTACCTTACGGATCCGTCGATCTTCGCCTTCCAGGACGGCTACGCGGCCCGCCCGCTCGGGCCCGGCCTCGGCATCGAGGTCGACGAAGCGGCGGTCCGGCGCGCCGACGAGGTCGGGCACACCTGGCGCTCGCCGGTGTGGCGCCACGACGACGGCGGTCTCGCCGAATGGTGATCTGGCTCGACCGCGGCGACCTGCGGCTCGGTCTGGTGCCGGAACTCGGCGGCCGGCTGCTGTCGGTGCGCCACCGCGGCGTCGAACTGTTGTGGCGCAACGCCGACCTGCTCGACGACGACCTGCGCGGCGAGTACGCGCCGAACTCCGGGCGAATGGGCGACTGGGTCAACTACGGCGGCGACAAGACGTGGCCCGCGCCGCAGGGCTGGTCCGGCCCGGACGAATGGGCCGGCCCGCCGGACCCGGTCCTCGACTCCGGGCCGTACGCCGTGGCCGCCGACGGCGACACGGTGACGATGACCAGCGCCCCGGACCCGCGCACCGGGCTGCGGTTCACCCGCGCGGTCACGATCCTCGACGGCGGCTACCGGCTGGACCTGCGCGCGGAGAACGTGTCCGGGCGGCGGGTGCGCTGGGCGCTGTGGAACGTGACCCAGCTCCCCGGGGGTGGCGAGGTCATCGCCGGGCTCAGCCGGCCGGACGTCGTCGCGCTGGTGGCCGGGACGGGCACGCCGGAGTACACAGTGGACGGTGACCGGCTGGTCGTGCCCGCCCAGGACGTCGTCGGCAAGCTGGGGGTGCCGGGTTCGGCGGGCTGGGTGACCTACGGCGCGTTGACGCTCTCCTTCGACGTCGACCCGGCGGGCGAGTACCCGGATCAGGGCTCACCGCTGGAGATCTGGCTGGAGCACCCGCTCCCTTCGCCGCTCGCGGAACTGGGTGACCTGGATCCGCCCGCGCGGATCGTCGAGCTGGAGGTGCTCGGCCCGCTGACCGTGCTCGCCCCGGGTGCTGCGATGAGCCTGACCTGCACAGGTATCGTGAGGGCGTGACGGACAAGCCCCGCATTCCGAACGTGCTCGCCGCCCGCTACGCCTCGGCGGAGCTGGTCTCGCTCTGGTCGCCGGAGCAGAAGGTCGTCCTGGAGCGGCAGCTGTGGCTCGCCGTCCTCAAGGCGCAGAAGGACCTCGGCGTCGAGGTGCCCGATGGCGTGGTCGAAGACTACGAGCGCGTCATCGGTACTGTCGACCTCGAGTCGATCGCGGCCCGGGAGCGCGTCACCCGTCACGACGTCAAGGCGCGCATCGAGGAGTTCAGCGACCTCGCCGGGCAGGAGCACGTCCACAAGGGCATGACCTCGCGCGACCTCACCGAGAACGTCGAACAGCTGCAGCTGCTCCGCTCGCTGGAGCTGGTGCGCACGCGCGTCGCCGCCGTGCTCGCCCGGCTGGCCGTGCTCGCCGTCGAGCATGCCGACACCGTCATGGCCGGGCGCTCGCACAACGTCGCCGCGCAGGCCACCACCCTCGGCAAGCGCTTCGCCACGGCGGCCGACGAGCTGCTCGTCGCGTTCGAGCGGCTCGACAACCTGATCGAGCGTTACCCGCTGCGTGGCATCAAGGGCCCGGTCGGCACCGCGCAGGACATGCTCGACCTCCTCGGTGACGAGTCCACTTTGGACGAGCTCGAGGACCGCGTCATGCAGCACCTCGGCTTCAACCAGCGGTTCGTCAGCGTCGGCCAGGTCTACCCGCGCTCGCTCGACTTCGACGTGCTGTCCACTGTGGTCCAGCTCGCGGCGGCGCCGTCCAGCCTGGCCAAGACCATCCGGCTGATGGCCGGCCACGAGCTGGTCACCGAGGGCTTCAAGCCCGGCCAGGTCGGCTCGTCCGCCATGCCGCACAAGATGAACACGCGCTCGTGCGAGCGGGTGAACGGCCTCGCGGTCGTGCTGCGCGGCTACCTCTCCATGATCGGCGAGCTGGCCGGCGACCAGTGGAACGAGGGCGACGTCTCCGACTCGGTCGTCCGCCGCGTCGCGCTGCCGGACGCGTTCTTCGCGCTCGACGGCCTGCTGGAGACCTTCCTCACGGTCCTCGCCGAGTTCGGTGCCTTCCCGGCGGTCATCGAGCGTGAGCTCGATCGCTACCTGCCGTTCCTCACCACGACGAAGGTGCTCATGGCGTCCGTCCGCGCGGGCGTCGGACGTGAGACGGCCCACGAAGCGATCAAGGAGCACTCCGTCGCCGTCGCGCTGGAGATGCGGGAAGGTCGCGCCGAGAACGACCTCCTCGATCGCTTCGCCGCCGACGAGCGCATCCCGCTCGACCGCGGTGAGCTGGACAAGCTCCTCGCCGACCGGATTTCGTTCACCGGCACGGCCGGCCGTCAGGTCGAGCAGGTGGCCGAGCGCGTCGCGCGGGTGCTCGAGCGCTTCCCGGAGGCCGCGGGCTACGCGCCCCAGCCGATCCTGTGAGCTGACGCACCCGTCCACGGAGTGGAACGAATCCACACGAACGGGCGAAATCCCTAATCTCGATCGCTGACCCCAGAACGTACATCTCCCCTGGAAGAAGCGATGAGATCCACGCTGTCCAAGATCGCCGCCGCCCTCACCGCGGGCGCGCTGACGCTGACCCTCGCCGCCTGCGGTGGTTCCGACGCGGGTTCGACCACCCTGCGCGTCGGGACCCTGAGCGACGCCCCGCCGTCGATCTACCTGGAGAACGGCCGGTTCACCGGCTACGACAACGAGTTGCTGCGCGACATCGCGAGCCGTGAGGGTTTCGAGGTCGAGTTCGTCGGCACGGAGTTCTCCAGCCTGCTGGCCGGCGTCGCGACCGGCAAGTTCGACATCGGCAGCTCGACGATCTCCAGCACCGAGGCGCGCAAGAAGACGGTCGCGTTCTCGAACGGCTACAACACCGGCTTCACCACGATCGTGACCGCGAAGGGCGCGAACCTGAAGGCCCCGACGGCGTTCGCGGGCAAGCGCCTCGGCGTCGTCCAGGGGTCGGTGCAGGACGAGTTCGCGGGCAAGACGGCCGGCGCGGAGGTCGTCCGCTTCCCCGACTACAACGCGGGTTTCGCGCAGCTGAAGAACGGCACGCTGGACGGCTGGGTCGTGCCGCAGGACATCGGCCAGAAGTACCTGGACCAGAACCCCGCGGTCCCGCTGGAGCCCGGCTACACGGTCGAGGACAAGGACACGCCATCGGCGTTCGCCGTCGCGAAGAACAACCCCGACCTGCTGAAGAAGCTCAACGACGGACTCGCGAAGGCGATCGCGGACGGCTCGGTCGCCCGCATCTACGGCCAGTTCTACAAGACGACGCCGCTGTCGAAGGAGCTGCAGCAGGGTGGCCCCGGCTTGCTCGTGAAGAACGTGAGTGCGTGACATGAGGAAGCTGATCGTCACCGCGCTGGCTGCCGTCGACGTTCGTGGCTCGGATGGCGCTTTCCCGCATCGAGCCCCGGCGGGCGTACTGATCTCGACAACGAGCGCGACTCCAGGCGCACCAGTCGCGAAACCGCGCTCAGCCGGTCTCCTCGCAGCCTTGGCCTCGCAGTCGTGAGTGCCTTGGCCGACCAGAGCGTGCGAGTCACCGAGGTGAGCATCCAGGCCAAGCAGGGCACGCCGGTCACCGACGAGCAGGGCCTGGCGGGCAAGCGCGTCGCCGTCATCCAGGCGACCGTCGGCGACCACTGGCTGAGCGGCACCGTTCCCACCGCGCAGGCCGTGCGCTTCCCGGACTACGCCGCCGCGCTGACCGCGTTGAAGAGCGGCGCGGTCGACGCGTACGTCCTCGACCAGAGCATCGCGGAGAAGAACGTCACCGACAACCCGGACGCCAAGCTGGTCGTCGTGAAGAGCTTCGTCACTGACGTGCCGCACGGGTTCGCGGTGAAGAAGGGCAACTCCGAGCTGCTCGGCAAGATCGACACCGGGCTCGAGCAGGTGATCTCCGACGGGACCTGGCTTAAGCTGCACCAGCAGTTCCTGCCGACCGTTCCGGTGCCGGCCGGGTTCCAGGGTTAGGAGAAGCATGAAGAAGACACTGGTCACGTTGCTCACCGCGATCTTGCTGGCCGCGCTCACGGCGTGCGGTGGTTCGGACAGCGGTGGCGACAAGACCCTGCGCGTCGGGACGCTGAGCGACTCGAAGCCGAACGCCTACCAGGAGAACGGCAACTACACCGGGTTCGACAACGAGCTGCTGAAGGCCATCGCGGCCAAGGAAGGCCTGAAGCTCGAGTTCGCCGCGACGGAGTTCTCCGCCCTGCTCGGCCAGGTCGCGAACGGCACCTTCGACATCGGCAGCTCGGCGATCTCGCAGACCGACGCCCGCAAGAAGACCGTCGACTTCTCCGCGCCGTACAACTACCAGTCCCTCGGCATCGAGGCCAAGGAGACCGCCGGCATCACCGACGAGAACTCCCTGGCAGGTAAGCGGGTCGGCGTCGTCCAGGGCACGGTCTCGGATTCGTGGCTCGGCACGAACGCGCCGACCGCGCAGGCCGTCCGCTTCCCGAACGACGCCGCCGCCCTCAACGCCCTCAAGACCGGCGCGATCGACGGCGCGGTGTTCGACCAGGCCACGGCCGAGGACTACGCGAAGAACAACGCCGACGCGAAGCTCAAGGTGACCAAGGCGATCACCACGACGATCCCGCACGGGTTCGCGTTCAAGAAGGGCAACACCGACCTGATCAACAAGATCAACGACGGCCTCAAGAAGGTCATCGCGGACGGCACCTGGGTCAAGGTCCACGACCAGTTCGAGCCCACCGCGCCCGTGCCGGCGGAGTTCAAGGCGGGGCAGTAGTCCACAATGGACGATTTCGTCAACACGTTCCTGAACTGGGACTACATCACCCAGGTCCTGCCCGACCTGCTGAAGACCGGCCTGCTCAACACGCTCGTCCTGTCGGTGTCGTCGGCGCTGATCGGCACCGTGCTCGGCATGCTGCTCGCCGTCATGGGCCTGTCCACCAAGCGGTGGCTGCGCTGGCCCGCGCGGATCTACACCGACATCTTCCGCGGGCTGCCGGCCATCCTGACGATCCTCCTGATCGGCCAGGGGCTCGGCACGCTCGCGCGGGACGTCGTCGGCACGAACCCTTACCCGATGGGCATCCTGGCGCTGTCGCTGATCGCGGCGGCCTACATCGGCGAGATCTTCCGGTCCGGCATCCAGAGTGTCGACAAAGGACAGATGGAGGCCAGCCGCGCGCTCGGGATGAGCTACACGAAGTCGATGCTGCTGGTGATCATCCCGCAGGGTGTCCGGCGGGTGCTGCCCGCACTGGTCAACCAGTTCATCGCGCTGGTCAAGGACTCCAGCCTCGTCTACGTGCTCGGCCTGCTGGCCGGGCAGCGCGAGCTGTTCCGGATCGGCCAGGACCTCGCGGCGAACACCGGCAACCTGTCGCCGCTGGTCGCCGCCGGGGTGTTCTTCCTGGTGATCACGGTGCCGCTGACGCACCTGGTGAACTACATCGACAAGAAGCTCCGGACCGGCCGCAAGGTGCGCCCCGACGAACCGGACGAGGGTGACCCGGTGGAGATCGGTCCCGGGGGGAGGGTGAGCACGTGGTGACGACGGCGGTGCGCTCGTCCAGTGTGGAGCTGCGCGACATCCACGTCAGCTTCGGCACGCTGGAAGTCCTGCGCGGGGTCGACCTCAAGGTCGAGAGCGGCAAGACGACCTGCGTGATCGGTCCGTCCGGCTCCGGCAAGTCGACGCTCCTGCGGTGCGTGAACCGCCTGCAGGAGCCGGACTCCGGCGACCTCCTGCTCGACGGCGAGTCCGTGATCCGGTCCGACCCGGACGCGCTGCGCCAGCGCGTCGGCATGGTGTTCCAGCACTTCAACCTCTTCGGCCACCGGAGCGTGCTGGACAACATCGTGCTGCCGCTGCGCAGCGTGAAGGGGATCAGCAAGGAGGAGGCGTCGGCGATCGCCCGCGCGCGGCTGTCGGACGTCGGCCTGGCCGACAAGGCGCCGTACCGGCCGAGCGCGCTCTCGGGCGGTCAGCAGCAGCGCGTCGCGATCGCCAGGGCGCTGGCGATGGACCCCGAGGTGATGCTCTTCGACGAGGCCACCAGCGCGCTCGACCCCGAGCTGGTCAAGGGTGTGCTGAACCTCATGGCGGGCCTGGCCTCGCGGGGACTGACCCTGATCGTCGTGACGCACGAGATGGGCTTCGCGCGCAGCGTCGCCGACGAGGTCGCGTTCATGGACGCGGGGAAGATCGTGGAGCAGGGCCCGCCGGCGCAGCTCTTCGACGAGCCGCAGAGCCCCCGCCTGCAGCGATTCCTGTCACAGGTCCTCTAGAAACGACGCGCTTCTTCGCCGTGCCCGCGGGTAGCCTGCGGGCATGGCGAGGATCGCGCGGCTGACGTACTACCCGGTCAAGGGGTGTGCCGGTACTTCGGTGCCGGTCGCCGAGGTCGGGCCGGCCGGGCTGGCGCACGACCGCGTCTTCCAGGTCGTCGCGCCCGACGGGGACTTCCGCAGCCAGCGTCGCTACCCGATCCTGGCCTCGGTCCGGCCGCGCGTCGACGGCGGCAAGCTCGAACTCGCCGCGCCGGGCGTCGAAGACCTCGTCCTCGACATCCGCCGCGACGGTCCGCGGCACCCTGGCTCGACGTTCTCCTGGCACGGCACCGGCATCCACCAGGGCGACGAAGCCGCCGAGTGGTTCTCGGACCTGCTCGGCCTGCCGTCCGTCCTGATCGGCGTCGCGCCGGACCACGAGCGCGTCACGGGCGGTGAGACACCCGGCACGGCCGCGTTCGCCGACGGGCACGCGCTGCTCGTCGCCGGCGAGTCCTCTTTGGACGGCCTGAACGCGCGCATCCTCGAACGCGGCGGCGAGCCCGTGCCGATGGACCGCTTCCGGCCCAACGTGATCGTGTCCGGCTGGGCCGAGCCGCACACCGAGGACGAAGTCCGCGCGATGACCGTCGGCACCGCGAAGTTCGGCTACGCCAAGCAATGCGTGCGCTGCACGGTGCCGATGGTCGACCAGGAGACGGGGAAGAAGGCGGGCCCCGAGCCGATCCGCACGCTCGCGAGCTACCGGCGGCACCCGGACGGCGGCGTGATCTTCGGGATGAAGGCCGCGGTGCTGCGCCCGGGTCAGGTCGCGGTGGGCGACGAGGTGATCGTGCACTCCTGGGCGGGCCCGAGCCCCAGCACGGCCGCGGCGGAACCGCCGTTGACGGCGACGGCGAGCCGTCCCGCGGAGTCGGTGTAGAGCACGCTCGCGCCGGCGGGCACGTCGGCGAAGGTGCGGCCGACCTCGGTGAGCACCGCGATCCGCTCGCTGTGCACGGAAACCGCGCCGGACAGCCCCGACAGCTCCAGGTCGGCCGGGGTCGCGGCGAGCTGGACGTTGCCGAAGTGGTCGACCGTCAGCACCTCCGACACCAGCTTCCCCGGGAACGCCGCCACGAACGGCTCCGGCAGCTCGACCAGGTCGGTCACGGGAGCGCCGAAGTCGGCCGGCGGGACGCCCAGAGCCAGGTGGGCCGCCGCGGGCGCGAAGACGTCCCGGCCGTGGAACGTCGCCGACGTCACCGGCAGCCGCAATGACGGCTCGGCCAGCTCGTACGCGGCCCGGACCCCGCCCAGCGCCTGCGCGGCGGGCAGCAGGAGGCCGTTGTCCGGCCCGACCAGCAGCCCGCCGTCGGCGACGACGACCACGCCGAGCCGGGCCGTGCCGACGCCCGGGTCGACGACGGCGACGTGCACCGCCTCGGGCAGGAACGGCACCGTCTGGGCCAGCGCCATCGCCCCGTGCCGGACGTCCTGGGGCGGCACCTCGTGCGTGACGTCGAGTACCCGCACGGCGGGCGCCAGCCGCGCGATCACGCCGTGGCAGGCCGCCACGAAGCCGTCGCGCAGGCCGTAGTCGGTCGTCACCGAGATCCAGTCGTACGCCATGCCAGCATCATCCATGGTGGCGGAGGGTGCGCGTTAGGGTTCAGCGCGTGACACCCCTCTCCACCCCCGAGCGAGTCGCCACCGGCAAGGTCCGTGACCTGTACGCCGTGGGCGACGACCAGCTGCTGGTCGTCGCTTCCGACCGCATTTCCGCCTTCGAGCGCGTGTTCCCCACCGACGTCCCGGACAAGGGCCGGGTCCTCACCGCGATGAGCGTGTTCTGGTTCCGCGAGCTGGCCGACGTCCTCCCGAACCACCTGATCGCCCACGACGGGCCCGCCATCCCGGAGGCCTTCCGCGGCCGGGCGCTGCTGGTCGAGCGGCTCCGGATGCTGCCGGTGGAGGCCGTCGTCCGCGGCCACCTCGCCGGCCGCGGGTACGCGGAGTACCGCAAGTCCGGTTCGGTGTGCGGGATCGCGCTGCCGCCCGGGCTGGCCGAGTCCGCGCGGCTGCCGGAGCCGATCTTCACGCCGTCCACCAAGGCACGTCCCGGCGAGATCGACGAACACCTCGACTTCGAGACGTTCGCGACGGTCCTCGGCCGCCCGCTCGCCGAACGGGTCCGCGAGGCGTCGCTCGAGCTGTACCGCCGTGGTGCCGCCCGGGCCGCGGAGCAGGGCCTGCTGCTGGCCGACACGAAGTTCGAGTTCGGTGTCCGGCCGAACGGCGAGCTCGTGCTCGCGGACGAGCTGCTGACCCCGGACTCGGCGCGCTACTGGCTCGCTGACGGCCACCGCCCCGGCCGCCCGCGGCCGTCGTTCGACAAGCAGCACGTGCGCGACTGGCTGGTCGACCCGGCGTCCGGCTGGGACTGCGTGTCCGCGCTGCCGCCGTTGCCGCCCGAGGTGGTGACCGCCACGCGCAAGCGCTACCTCGAGGCATGCCGCCGCATCACCGGGCGTTCCCTGGCAGACTGGCTGCGTGATCCTGCTGATCTGCGGCAGCCTGCGGGCCGGCTCCGGCAATGCGGCGGTGCTGGGGACCGTGGCGACGCTCACCGCGAGCAAGACGTACACCGGTCTCGGCGACCTGCCGCACTTCAACCCGGATGACGACCGCGACCCGCTGCACCCCGAGGTCGCGGCGCTGCGGGCGGCGATCAAGGAGGCGGACGCGATCCTGATCTGCACGCCGGAGTACGCGGGCGGCCTGCCGGGCTCGCTCAAGAACCTCCTGGACTGGACGGTCGGCGGCGGCGAGATCTACGGCAAGCCGGTGGCGTGGATCAACGCGTCGTCGGTGGCGGCGCCGACGGGTGGCCGCGACGCGCACGACTCGCTGCGGAAGGTCCTGGGGTACGCGGGCGCGAAGATCGTCGACGAGGCGTGCGCGCGGATCCCGGTGTCGCGCGCGGACGCCGTCGACGGGCAGGTCGCCAACCCCGACCTGCGCGGGCGGATCGCCGTGGCGGTGCAGCGCCTGCGTGAAGGCGTCTGACCCTTCCGGCAACGGACGCTCGCCCGTCCTGCGCAGTTCATGACGACTTTAGACGCGTACGTCCCAATGGTGGCGTGGAAGCTCGCTTGCTGGTTTCGCTGTCGGGAATCACCCCGCGCACGCTGCACCGGTGCGCCGACCTCACGGCCGAGCTCGACCGCCGCAAAGTCCCGCTCTCGGTGCTGTACGCCGCCCGCACGGGCGGCGGCCCGGTGACGGAGTGGGTGCGCACGCGCGCCCGGACCGGCGATTCCGTGCTGCTGCACGGGTACGACCACACCGTCACGCCCACGCACCGCACGGTGTACCTGGGCAAGAAGGCCGAGTTCGCGACCCTGCCGGCCCACGAGGCCCGGCTGCGGCTGATCGCCGCGAAGGCCGCACTGGACAGCACCGGCCTGGCCGTCGACGGCTTCGCACCGCCGCGCTGGATCGCCTCGTCCGGGACGCTGCAGGCGTTGGCGGAGCACGGGTTCCGCCTCTGCGCGGACCTCGGCGCGGTCCGCGACCTCGTCACGGGCGAGGTACGCCGGGCGCGCGTGAGCGAGTTCACGAGCCAGTCGCAGCGCACGGAAACGGTGCGCTGCTTCGCACTGGTGCTGGCGTCGGCCCGCGCGGCTCGCCGGGGCGGGCTGGTCCGGCTGGGGGTGGACGCCACGGACCTCACCCGCCCCGGCCTCCGCCAGGCCCTCCTCGACGCCGTCGACGTGGCGCTGGAGAACCGGGCGTTCGGAGCCACTTACGGCTCGCTGCGCACGGTCGCGGCCTAGAACTTCGCGGGCTCGGCCCGTTCCAGCACCTTGACCTCGGTGCCCTCCGGCGCGAGGTTGCCGAACAGGCCGTAGTGCAGGGCCGGGTTGGCCAGCACGGCCTCGTGGATCGGCACGGCGACCCGCGGCGCCACGGCCCGCAGGTAGTCGACCGCTTCGCCGGCCTTGAGCCACGGCGCGCCCGTCGGGAGGCCCAGCACGTCGATCTTCTGCTCGGGCACGAAGAACGAGTCGCCGGGGTGGAAGAACGCGCCGTCGTCGAAGACGTAGCCGATGTTCGGGATCACCGGGATGTCCGCGTGGATGACGGCGTGCTCGCCGCCGACCGCCTTGATCGAGGTGTCCCCGACCGCGAACGCGTCGCCCACGTTGGCGATGTCGAACTGGACGCCCAGCTTCTCGACCTCGGGCGCGGAGCCCGGGTCGACGATCAGCTTGGCATCCGGGTTGGCTTCGAGGATCTTCGGCAGCCGCTCGATGTCCAGGTGGTCGAAGTGCTGGTGCGTGACCAGCACGGCGGACAGCTCCCGCTCACCCTCGAACCCGGTGGAGAACGCGCCGGGGTCGATCAGGATCCGCTCGGAGCCGGTCTCCAGCAACAGGCAGGCGTGTCCGAAATGGACGATACGCATCGATGTTCTCCTTCGCAGGTGGTCGATTCCAGCCTAGCCCCGGTTCGTCAGCCGGCGCCGGATGTCGTCGAGGTCGACCGGGCTCACCCCGGCGTCGAGGAGGTACCGCTCGACGTCGAACCCGTCGAGCGTGTCCCGGATCGCGGCCGCGGTCGTCGTGCCCCGCTCCGCGAGGAGAGCCTCGATGCGCGGCCCCTGGTCCTCGGCGCCCATCTCGGCGAACAGCGCTTTCACGGCCTCGGCGGACAGGTCGTAGTCCGCGGCGATCGCGTCGGGGCCGACGCCGGCCAGCGCCAGCAGCAGGAGCGCGACCAGACCGGTCCGGTCCCGCCCGGCACCGCAGTGGAACAGGACGCCGCCGGGCGCGGACCGCGCGATCGCTTCGACGACGGCGGCGCAGCGCTCGGCCTTCCGTTCGAGGAAGACGCGGTAGTAGAGCGGGGTGCCGTTCAGCCGGGCACCGTTGACGTGCCGCCAGAACTCGAGGTCGCCGATGTCGTCGAGGGGAACCTCCACGCGGTCGATGTCCGACGGCGTCGTCACGTCGTCCGCGACGGCGAACTGAGCCGAACCCGCCAGCGCCGTCAAACCGTCGGCCGGCCGGATCTCGTCGGCGTTGCGCAGGTCGATGACGGTCCGGACACCGGCCTCCCGCGCCTGGGCCCACCCGGCGCCGGTCACGAACCGCAGGTCCGCCGCCCTGAAGAAGGCACCGCGGCGGGTCGTGCCGCCCGCGGCGATCGGCAGGCCGCCGAGGTCCCTGGTGTTGTGGAAGCCCTCCCAGGTCACTGCTCTGCTCATGCGTCACAGTCTGCCGGTGAGCAGCGCGTCGCCCAGCTCGGTCCGCCGGTACAGCACCCGGTGACCACGGCGTTCCGACGCCAGCAACCCCGCTCCGCGCAACGCCGTCAGGTGCGCCGAAACCGTCGCCGGCGCCAAGGCGTGCCGCCGGGCCAGCTCGGTCGTCGCCGCCGGGCGGTCGAGGGTGGCCAGCAGCAGCGCCCGCGTCCGGCCGAGGACCTCGACCAGGGGCTCCGGCGGCGCCGCGGACGACGTCCACAGCGAAGCCACCCCGCGGGCCGGGTAGAGCAGCGAGATCTGCCACGGCGGCACCGTCACCACCCCGACGTTCGGCCACGCGAACACCGCCGGGATCAGCAGCAGCCCGCGCGCGTCGATCTCCAGCCGCTCGCGAGCCCGGAGGTCGACCAGGACCGACGTGTCCGACAGCCGCACGCGCGGGTGCAGGCCGGCCAGCATCGACGCGATCCCGCCGGACCCCAGCTGCCGCGTCCGGTAGGCGATGTCCGCTGCCAGCAGTTCGCGCAGACGCGGCCACTCCGGCGCGAGCAGCGCGTTCCACACCGTCTCGAGCTGGTCGGCCAGCAGGTCGCGCGCGGCGGCCGGGTCGGCGGGCAACGCGCTGAGGTCGGCGTCGACCATCCCCAGCTCCAGCGCCACCTGGTGCGGCGGCGTCGCCCGGACCGCTCGCAGCTGCGCCTCCGCCGTCGTCTCCGGACCGTCGGGCGGCGGGCTCAGGAACTCGGTGATGTAGTGCCGCGCGCCCAGGACCGCGGCCAGCTCGGGCACGTCGGGAGCGTCGGAGAGCCACGGCAGGTGCGCCGGGTGCCGCCGGACGCCGAGCAGCGTCTGGACAGCGCCCAGCACCTCCTCCAACGGCGAGATCGCGAAGCGGACGCGTTGCGCGCCGGCTGCCGTCAGGACCAGCTCGATCATCGGTGATTCGCCCTCACCCGAATCAGTGTGCCCTGAGAGAGCCACGGACGAGCGTATGAGCATGTCGTTGTTCACCCATCGCGCCTACTGGCGCTGGTCGGCGGGCGTCCAGTTCGCCCGGCTGCCGGCGACCATGGCGCCGCTCGCGTTCACCCTGCTGACCACCGCGACGACCGGTTCCTACCGGCTCGGCGGCGTGCTGATGTCGGTCTACGTCGCCGCCGAGATGCTCTGCGCGGTCCCGGTCGGGCGGCTGCTCGACCGCGTCGGCCCGGCGCGCGGCCTGCCGGCGCTGCTGCTCCTGACCGCGGCCGGGTTCGCCGCCGTCGCGCTGGCCGCCGACGCACCCGCGCCGGTCCTGGTCGCCGTCGTCCTGCTGCCCGGCATTGCGGGCGGCGCGCTGTCCGGCGGCTTCCGGACGCTGCTCGCGGACACCGTCGACGACGACCTGCTCCCGCGCGCGATCTCCGTCGACGCGATGATCCTGGAAGGTGTGCTCATCGGCGGTCCGGCGCTGGTCGCACTGCTCGACCTGGCCGGCACGTTCGTCCCGGTCGCCGCGATGGCCGTCGCCTGCGTGGTCGCCGCCGCGCTCGTCCCCCGACGCGCGGGTGAGCGCGAACGGGTGGAATCCGGCGCCGACGTCCCGCCCGCGCGGCTCGTCACCTACCTGCCGTGGCTGTGCTGCGCGTTCACGGTCGGGCTGCTGCTGTCGACGATCGAGGTCGCGCCGCTCCCGCTGGTCCAGCGCCTCGGCGCGCCCGAGACGGCCGCGCCGGTCGTGATCGCGGTGCTGAGCGGGGCGAGTATCGCGGGCAGCGCGCTCTACGCGTGGCGCGGCAAGACCGGCGACCCGCGGCTGTTCCTCGCCGGCTTCGTCGCCGGTGGGCTCGCGCTCGCCGCCGACCTCGGCTGGGCCGGGCTGCTCGGGTCGGTGGCGGTGATCGGCGCGTGCACGGGACCGCTGGTGGCCACGACGTCGGTCAACCTGCAGCGCGTGCTGCCGAAGAACCGCAGGTCGGCGGGGTTCTCGCTGAGCTTCACGGTGCAAGCGGCCGGCTTCGGGCTGGGTTCGCTGGCCGTCGGCGTGCTGCCGTTGTGGCTCGCACCGTTGTTCGGTGTCTTTGCCGCGGCGATCGCGGGTGCAATGCTGGTGGCGAAGCCCGCGAGAGCTATTGGCACGATGTCAGTAACGTCGTAACCTGGGCTGACCCGCGACCTCCAGGGAGACGCCGATGACTGCCGTCCAGCCGAAGCCGACGTCGGTCGGCGAGACTTTCGACTCGCTGAGCCCGGCGACCGACGAGGTGGTCGGAACCTACCCCGTGCACGACGCCGAGGACGTCCAGGCGGCCGTCGCGCGAGCGCGTGTGGCGGCGAAGTGGTGGGAGGACCTGGGCTTCGCCGGGCGCGCCGAGCGGCTCCGCGGCTGGAAGGGCGTGCTGACGCGCCGGCTCCCGCAGCTGTGCCAGGTGGTCCGCGACGAGACCGGCAAGCCGATCGCGGACGCGCAGCTCGAGAGCGTCCTGGCCATCGAGCACATCGCGTGGGCGGGCAAGCACGCGAAGAAGATCCTCGGCAAGCAGAAGCGCTCGGCCGGGCTGCTGATGTCGAACCAGGCGGCGACCGTCGAGTACCAGCCGCTGGGCGTGGTCGGCGTGATCGGCCCGTGGAACTACCCGGTGTTCACGCCGCTCGGCTCGATCGCGTACGCGCTCGCGGCCGGCAACGCGGTGGTGTTCAAGCCCAGCGAGTTCACGCCGGGCGTCGGGAAGTGGCTGGTCGACGCGTTCGCCGAGATCGTGCCGGAGCAGCCGGTGCTGCAGCTGATCACGGGCTTCGGCGAGACGGGCGCGGCGCTGGTCGGCGCGGGCGTGAACAAGATCGCGTTCACCGGCTCGACGGCGACGGGCAAGCGGATCATGGCCGCGGCGGCCGAGACGCTGACCCCGGTGGTCATCGAGGCGGGTGGCAAGGACCCGGTCCTGGTCGACGCGGACGCCGACCTGGACGCGGCCGCCGACGCGACGGTCTGGGGCGCGTTCTCGAACTCGGGCCAGACCTGCATCGGCGTCGAGCGGGTGTACGTCCACGAGAAGGTCCACGACGAGTTCGTCGCAAAGGTCGTCGAGAAGTCGAAGGACGTCCGCGCGGGCTCGGACGAGGCGGCGCAGTACGGCCCGGTGACGATGCCATCCCAGCTGGGCGTGATCAAGAGGCACATCCAGGACGCACTGGCTCGCGGCGGCAAAGCAGTACTGGGCGGGGAGGAAGCGGTCGGCGACCGGTACGCGCAGCCGACGGTCCTGATCGACGTCCCGGAGGACTCCGAAGCGGTGACGGAGGAGACGTTCGGCCCGACGGTGACGATCGCGAAGGTCCGCGACATGGACGAAGCGGTCGAGAAGGCGAACAACACGAAGTACGGCCTGGGATCGACGGTGTTTTCGAAGTCCCGCGGCGTGGAGCTGGCGGAGAAGCTGCGCACGGGAATGACATCGATCAACGCACCGCTGTCGTTCGCGGGCATCGCATCCCTGCCATTCGGCGGCGTGGGCGACTCGGGCTTCGGCCGCATCCACGGCCCGGAGGGCCTACGCGAGTTCGCCCGCACGAAGGCGATCGCACGTCAGCGTTTCACGGCCCCGTTGACGCTGACATCGTTCAGCCGCAAGCCTTCGACGGACGCGATGGTGGCCAAGCTGGTGACGATTCTGCACGGCAAGCGCTGAGGCGTTGCGGGGCTGTGGACAAGTCGCGTCCGCAGCCCCGGAACTGTCAGTGCCCGCCGGTAAACTGGATACCGGGGGCCGAGGGCCGCCCTCCCCATCGGCCGAACAGGTGAACTGCCGCTTCGGCCTCAACGATCTCCTCGCGCGAGGCGTGTGCGCCGGTGCCACCCGGACCGGCACCGAAGTCGCCAGCACGACGAGGAGCACCGCCACCTTCGAATAGAAGTCCTTCAACTTCGCACTCAGCACACCCGATCTGGTCGGCGGCTTCGACCGCATCAAGATGCAGATCTGCCTGACGGGCGGCGTCCGGTGCAGCCTCCCCGTGCACGCACATCGCGACGGCGTGGCCGAACAGCTCGTCGCCAGGCCGACCTGACCAGTGGGAGGTCCGGCGAACCGGACCTCCCACTCAAGCCTTGATCAGCGCGTCCACCGCGCTGTAGAACATGCCGAGCCCGTCGTCCGACGGCCCGGTCAGCGCGTCGATCGCGTGCTCCGGGTGCGGCATCAGGCCGACCACCCGGCCGTTCTCGCTCCGGATCCCCGCGATGTCGTTGCGCGACCCGTTCGGGTTCCCGCCGACGTAACGGAAAACAACCCGGCCCTCGGCTTCGAGAGAATCCAAAGTGGACTGCTCGGCCACGTAGCACCCGTCGATGTTCTTCATCGGGATGAGGATCTCGGCGCCGGCCTCGTACCGCGACGTCCACGCCGTCTCGGTGTTCTCCACCCGCAGCCACTGGTCGCGGCAGATGAAGTGCAGGCCCTGGTTGCGGATCATCGCGCCGGGCAGCAGCCCCGCCTCGCACAGGATCTGGAACCCGTTGCAGATGCCGAGCACCGGCATGCCCGCGCGCGCCGCCTCGATCACCGGCGTCATCACCGGCGCGAACCGGGCGATCACGCCCGCGCGCAGGTAGTCGCCGTACGAGAAACCGCCCGGCACGACCACCGCGTCGACGTCGTGGAGGTTCTCGTCCGCGTGCCACAGGGGCACCGCCTCCGCGTCGGCGTAGCGGACCGCGCGGGCCGCGTCACCGTCGTCGAGCGTGCCCGGGAACGTGATGACGCCGATGCGCGCGCTCACGCGCCGACCCGGGTGATCGTCCACTGCTCGATGACCGGGTTCGCGAGGAAGCCCTCGGCGATCTTCTCGAGCGTCGCGTCGTCGACCGTGTCGTCGACCTCGATCTCGAAGTGCTTGCCCTGGCGGATCTCCTTGATCCCGGTGAAGCCGAGACGGCCGGCGGCGCCGAGCGCGGCCTGTCCCTGCGGGTCGAGGATTTCGGGCTTCGGCATGACGTCGACGACAACTCGGGCCACGGCAGGCTGCTCCTTATTCACGCAGGTCGTGGGTACCCCGCGAGCATAGTTCACCCAGTTCGGCGGGCTGCGGGGGCCGCCGGGAAAACTAGACTGGCCGACGGCGCGCCGCTGCGCCATGATGAGTCGTTGACATCGCGCCAACAGCTGTGGAGGCACCGTGGACTCCTACGACTACGTGATCGTCGGCGCCGGGAGCGCCGGGTGCGTGCTGGCGAACCGGCTCACCGAAGATCCGTCGGCCCAGGTCTTGCTGCTCGAAGCGGGCGCGGAGGACACGGCGGACGAAATCCACATTCCCGCCGCGTTCCCCAACCTGTTCAAGACCAAGTGGGACTGGAACTACGAGACGGTCGAGCAGAAGCACACCGGCAAGCCCGCGTACTGGCCGCGCGGCAAGGTGCTCGGCGGCTGCTCGTCGATCAACGCGATGATCTACATCCGCGGCAACCGCGCCGACTACGACGGCTGGCGCGATTCCCACGGCGCCGAAGGCTGGGGCTGGGACGACGTCCTCCCGTACTTCAAGCGCGCCGAGGGCAACCAGCGGCTCGACGGTCCGCTGCACGGCACCGACGGCCCGCTGAACGTCGAGGACCGCCGGTTCACCCACGAGCTGTCGAGCGCGTGGGTCGACTCGGCCGTCGCGTGGGGCCTCAAGCGCACCGACGACTTCAACGGCGAGAGCCAGGAAGGCGCCGGCGTCTACCAGGTGACCTGTAAGAAGGGCCGCCGCTGGTCCACCGCCGACGCGTACCTGCGGCCCGCTTTGGAGCGGCCGAACCTCACCGTGAAGACGTGCGCACCCGCGACCCGCGTCGTCTTCGAGGGCACGCGCGCGATCGGCGTGTCCTATTTGGACAACGGCGTCGAGACCACCGCGCGCGCGTCGACCGAGGTCATCTTGAGTGGCGGCGCGGTGAACTCGCCGCAGCTGCTGATGGTTTCCGGCGTCGGCCCGGCCGAGCACCTGCGCGAGCACGGCATCGACGTCGTCGCGGCGCTGCCGGGCGTCGGCGAGAACCTCCATGACCACCCGGCGTGCGGGATCATCTGGTCGACGCGGGGCACGACCGACCTGGTCGACGCGGCCACGCCGCGCGGGCTCGTCCGCTACCAGCTGACGAAGCGCGGGCCGCTGACGTCGAACATCGGCGAGGCGGGCGCGTTCTTCCCGACCACCGAAGGACTGCCGGCGCCGGACATGCAGATCCACGTCGCGCCGACGTTGTTCTACGACAACGGAATGCGCGAGCCGACGGTCCCCGGCTTCACATCGGCGGCGACACTGGTGGACGTCGCGAGCCGCGGCCGGCTGCGGCTGAAGTCGTCGAACCCGTCGTGGAAACCGGAAATCGACCCGGCGTACTACGCGGAGTCGTCGGACATGGACAAGATGGTCGCCGGACTGCGGGCGCTGATCGAAATCGGCCGCTCCGGCCCGTTGAAGCGGTTCCTGGACAAGCCGTTCCTGCCTGCGCGGCACGATTTGAGCGACTCCGAGCTGGCGGAGCACATTCGGGAGAACACGCAGACGCTTTATCACCCGGTCGGGACGTGTTCGATCGGGTCGGTGGTCGACCCGCAGCTGAAGGTGCAGGGGGTCGACGGGCTGCGGGTGGTCGATGCTTCGGTGATGCCGGTGGTGCCGCGCGGGAACACGAACGCGCCGACGATCATGGTGGCGGAGAAGGCGGCGGACCTCATTCGGGGGCGGTGAGGGCGGGCCGCGGACGTGAGTTGTCCACAGGTCAGCTCTTGCTCTGATCGTTCGAAAGCCACTTCTCCGGCCGGACCCGCACCAGCACCGACCGCTCACCCAACGCCGACTCGACGTAAGCCTCCGCCTGGTCAGCGGCCAAGTACCGCCCCGCGATCCGCAGCGCCTGCTCGCGCGTCGGGGGCTCGTCGTTCGCCACCACCGGGCCCTCCGCCGTCACGTACTTGTACGGCGGGTTCTCGTCCTGCACCGCCAAGCTCAACCGCCCAGCCGCCCGGATCGACCTGTCCTTGACCGTGTCGCGTTCCATCCAGATCAGCAGCTCGCCGCCCGGCGAATAGTCGTACCAAACCGGGACCGCCAGTGGTGCCCGGCCGGCGCGCTCCACCGCCAGCACCCCCACGTGCACCCCGCTCAGAAACGCCTCGCGCTCGGCTGCGGTCATGACGAAAGACATGGCACTCCCCGGGTAGAAGATCTCCTACCCGGGGAGCAACACGTCGCGAACTCCGGACATTCCGGACTACGAAGCCGCCGCCACCAGACGCGCGTACGAACCGCCGGCCGCCAGCAGCGCCGAGTGCGAGCCCAGCTCCGTGATCCGGCCGCCCTCGACCACCGCCACCCGGTCGGCCGCCGCCGCCGTGTGCAGGCGGTGGGCGATCGCGATCACCGTGCGCCCGGAAAGCACGCTGGTGAGCGAGCGTTCCAGGTCGCGCGCCGAACCCGTGTCCAGCAGCGACGTCGCCTCGTCCAGCACCAGCGTGTGCGGGTCCGCCAGGACCACGCGGGCCAGCGCCAGCTGCTGCGCGATCGCCGCCGGCACCGGGTGCTCGCCCGAGCCCAGCTTCGTGTCGAGCCCGGACGGCAGCGTCGCGACCCAGTCCGACGCGCCCGCCGAGGCCAGGGCCGCCAGCAGCTCGTCGTCCGTCCAGTCGCCACCCGCCCGGCGGGCCGGCAGCGCCAGGTTCTGCCGCAGCGTCCCCGAGAACACGTGGTGCTCCTGGGTCAGCAGCAGGACCTCGCCGCGCAGGACGTCGTCGGCCAGCGACGAGACGTCCTGGCCGCCGATCCGGACCGAGCCCGACGACGGCGCCGCGATGCCCGCCAGCAGCCGGCCGAGCGTCGACTTGCCCGCGCCGGACGGCCCGACGATCGCCAGCCGCTCGCCGCGCGGGACACGCAGGTCGATGCCGTGCAGCACCTCGCGGTCGGCCGTGTAGGCGAACCGGACGTCGTGCACGTCGATGTCGCGTCCGCGCGGCACCTCCGTCACCTTCGGCGACTCCTCGCGGGACACCGAGTGGATGCCCAGGATCCGGCGCGCCGCGGCCGCCGCGACCTGCAGGTCCTCCAGCCAGAACAGCGCTTCGTTCAGCGGGGCCGACATCGCCTGCACGTACAGCAGCATCGTGGTGATCTCGCCGAGCCCGGCCCAGCCGCGCGTGTACGCGAGCAGTCCGAGCGGCAGCATCACCGCCAGCGGCAGCACGTAGCTGATCTCCAGCGACGGCAGCCACCGCAGCTGCAGCGCCCGCATCCGCCGCTCGCCGAGGATGCTCTGGTCCAGCGCGCCGTGCGCCGCGTCGACGCGCCGCTCGGTCAGCCCGAGCGCCTCGACCGTGCGCGCGCCCTCCGCCGTCTCGTGGACGCTGGTGGTCAGGTCCGCCCACCGGTCGAGCATCCACTGCATCAGTGACGGGATCCGCCGCTGGTACCAGACGTTGACGCTCACCAGCAGCGGAACCGCGATCAGCAGGCCCAGCGAGAGCAGCGGCGACGTCACGACCATCGCGACGACCGTGAACACCACGGTCACCGCCGCGATCAGGATCTCCGGCGCCGCGAACCGCGCCGCGTGGTCGATCCGGCCGAGGTCGGTGGTGGCGCGGCTGAGCAGGTCGCCGGTGCCGGCCGCCTCGACCGTGCCGAGCGGCAGCCGCAGCGCCGTCCCGACGAACTCCTCGCGCGTCTCGGCCAGCACCAGCTCGCCGAACACCGCGCCGCGCATCCGCGCGATCTTCCGCGCCACCGCCTGCAGGATCAGGATCCCGACGAACACCGCCGCCAGCAGGTCGACGCCGGCCGTCGTCGCGCCGGCCGCGACGTCGTCGACCAGCGTGCCGAGCAGCTGCGGCCCGGCCAGCCCGATCAGCGTCGCCACGGCCAGCGAGCCCAGCAGCAGGCCGAACTCGCGCTTGTGGTTCACCGCCGTGCTCATCGCCCAGCGCCGGACGTCCCGCCGGGACGCCGTGGGGAGCCGCTTCACACCGTCACCACCTTTGCCGTGAAGACCTCGTCGGCCACATGTGTCCACAGTGGACTTTGACTGAACACCACCGTCGTCTTGCCGCGGCGCAGGGCCGCGACGCGCTCGGTGATGCGTGCCTCCGTGTGCGCGTCGACCGCGGACGTCGGCTCGTCCAGCACCAGCACGTCGGCGTCGACCGCCAGTGCGCGGGCCAGGTTCAGCCGCTGCCGCTGGCCGCCGGACACCTCGCGCCCGCGCTCGCCGATCACCTCGTCGACGCCGTCGGGCAGCGCCTCGACGATGTCGTCGGCGTCGGCCGCGTACAGCGCTTCGGTGATCCCGACGCCACTCGGCCGCGCCGGCGCCAGCTGCTCGCGCAGCACGCCCGAGAACCAGATGTCCTGGTTGTGCGCGTAGACGACCCGCCGCCGCAGCTCCGCGAGCGCGACGCGGTCCGCCCGGACGCCGCCGACCAGCACCTCTTCACCCTCGGCCGGGTCGGCGAACCGCGCCAGCCGGTCGGCCACCGCTTCGCCGTCGGCGCCGAAGTCGACGACCGTCAGCCGCCCGGCCGCGACCCGCACGCCGGACTCGGTGTCGACCAGCTCCAGCGGTCCCGCGGGCAGCCGGACCGGCGTCTCCGGGTCGGCCAGCTTCGGGCTGATCGCCAGCAGCGCCACGACCTTTCGCGAGGCGACCAGGCCGGACGTGATCGCGCCGACCGCCTCGGTCGCGGCGGTGACCGGCCAGACGAGGAACGCCGAGACGCCGTAGAACGCCACGAGCTGCCCGATGCCGATCTCCCCGGCCACGGCCAGCCGCGCGCCCAGCCAGGTGATCACCACGGTGACCAGGCCGGGCATCGCGATCTCCGCCGCGGCCAGCCACGCCTCGGCCCGGCCGACGTCGATGCCGGCCAGCCGCACCCGCTGGCTCGTCTCGCGGAAGCGGCTGAAGAACCGCCGCTCGCCGCCGATGCCGCGCAGGATCCGCAGGCCGGACACGATGTCCGCGCCGAGCGCGTTGACGTCGCCACGCTTCTCGCGTTGCTTCGCCTTGCGCTTCTGCAGCGGCGCCAGCAGCGGCCCGATGCCCAGCACCGCGACCGGCACGCCGACCAGCGCGACCACGCCGAGCAGCGGAGACGTCGAGATCAGCCACACGGCGACCACGACGAACGCGAGCAGCGAGCCGAACGCCCGGCCGGTCATCTCGACGGTGTTGCCGATGTGGTTGATGTCGGTCGTGGAGATCGCGACGAGGTTGCCGGTGGTCGTCTTCTCGCGCAGGCCGGCGCCGACGCGCGTGGTGTGCGCGGACACGGCGCGCTGCGTCGAGCCCGCGCCGTGCAGCCACAGGCCGTAGTTGAGGAAGTGGAGCCAGGTCCCGGTGAGCGTCTGCACCACCCCGAGCAGGGCGGCGGCCAGCGCCCAGCGCCAGACGGCGGCACCGTCGTGCGCGCTGACGGCGCCGATGCCCTGGCCGATCACCAGCGGCACCAGCGCACCGGGCAGCGCCCAGACGACACCGAGCGCGGCGGCGCCCAGCACCGTGCCGAGCCGGGCCCGGAACACGGCGAGCAGGAAGCGGCTCGCGCTCGGCCGCGCGGGCAGCCGCAGCGGCGGAAAGGGATACGTGGCGGAAAGCACGATTCCCGACGGTAAGCCGCCGACCAGCGTAAGGCGACCGATTTTCCGGCGCCCCCACGCTCCGGCCCGCGGGGGTCCCTATGTGGTTGTCAAGCCGCAGCGGGAGCGGGTTCGGGGTGGCGGTAGTGGGTGCCGTTGCGCAGCATCGCGTAGAGGACGTCGCAGCGTCGGCGGGCCAGACAGATGAGGGCGGCGTTGCGCTTCTTCCCCTCGGCCCTCTTCCTGTCGTAGTAGGCACTGCTGGTCGGTCGGACAACGCGGCGAACGCGGCCAGGAAGAACGCGCGTTTGAGCTGGCGGTCGCCGGTCCGAGCGGGGTGCTCGCCCTTGATGCTGGTGCCGGAGCTGGGCGGCGCGCGGCCGGTGTTGTGGTGGGTTGGCGGGGTGTCACGTCCCCGGTGGGCGCGGTCGTCGGCGTCGTGGGGGACTAGTACCCGGTGCAGCGTAAATGGCGGCCGGCCTCAACAACGTCACGGCGAGACCGCCGGGTCCGGTTCCCGCGGTGAAGCATCCGATCGGGTGAACCGGCCGGTTCCGCCTCAACGGCCCGCCGGCGTGGAGCGTGACCGTGCGGGTGCCCGGACCGCGGGCGCCGTCGACGAGGCCCGAACCACAGGAAAGAGAAATTCACGTGGGAACCATGAAGAACGTCGCCCGGACGTCGTTGGCCGTCGGCGGAGCCGTCGCCACGGTGATGGCGTTGACCGGCACCGCGTCAGCGGTCGCGGCACCCCGCAACGGTGTCTGTGACCTGGGCGAGTTCTGCCTGTACTGGGGGAACGGCCTGACCGGCTCGGTGTCCGACTTCAACGGCTCGATCAGCGACTACGGGAGCACTCAGCCGACCTGCTACGAATTCAAGGGCCCCGGCCTCGGCAAGGGTCAGTGCATCCGGAACAACGCCTTGTCGGTGAAGAACAACACGACCGGACACACCATCTTCCTCTACTTCGCCGACAGCCACTTCACCCTGACCGTCGGGCAGCAGCTCAACATCAACAACCGGGACACCTCGCACACCTTCGTCCGCAACTAGGCGGCCCGCCGGATCCGCGGGGATCACGGTTCGACGCCCCCAGGCGAGGGTGCCCGACTGGGTGGCGGTGGCCAGGTCGGTGAACGACGCTGCCGTGCGGTAGCTGTAGTCGTCGGCCTGGTTGAACGCGGACCAGTCGGCTTTGGTCACCCGGACCTGGACCTCGCCGGTGAGTAGCGCGCGGGGCGCCGGAGGCGCTCGGGCCGGCGGCGCCGGGGGCCGGCCTGCTCGGCGGCCCCCGGGGCAGGGCTTGTGCTCGGTGGGGACGTGACAGTTTGCTTTTCAGGTAACGGTGGGGACCCCCGGTTTCGACGTTACTCGCGGGGGCCGACAGTTCCGGGCCGGCGTCCGCGAGTTGTGCACAGGCGCGGCTCGCGATGTCGGCTCGCTCACACCCGCCGGCGCGCGGCCGGATTCGGCGGGCCCACCGTCCGGAGTGCCCGGGTGCGCCCCGTATCCTGGCGGCCGTGGCGAACCCTGACACGGACACCGTGACCAGCACCGTTGACACCACCGAGCGCGCCGGGGCGACCCCGGACCACAGTCAGCCCTACCGCGAGCTGGGTCTCGCCGACGACGAGTACGCCCGCATCCGGGAAATCCTCGGCCGCCGGCCCACCGACGCCGAGCTGGCCATGTACTCGGTGATGTGGAGCGAGCACTGCTCCTACAAGTCGTCGAAGAAGCACCTGCGCTACTTCGGGGAGACCGCCACCGACGAGATGAAGGCCAAGATGCTGGCCGGCATCGGCGAGAACGCGGGCGTCGTCGACATCGGCGAGGGCTGGGCGGTCACCTTCAAGGTGGAGAGCCACAACCACCCGTCCTATGTGGAGCCGTACCAGGGCGCCGCGACCGGCGTCGGCGGCATCGTCCGCGACATCATGGCCATGGGCGCGCGGCCGCTGGCGGTCTCGGACGCGCTGCGCTTCGGCCCGGCCGACGCCCCCGACACCAAGCGCGTGCTGCCCGGCGTCGTCGCCGGCGTCGGTGGCTACGGCAACTGCCTCGGCCTGCCGAACATCGGCGGTGAGCTGGTGTTCGACCCGTCCTACTCCGGAAACCCGCTGGTCAACGCCCTGTGCGTCGGCGCGATGCGCGTCGAGGACCTGCACCTGGCCTTCGCGTCCGGCACCGGCAACAAGATCATCCTGTTCGGCGCGCGCACCGGTCTCGACGGCATCGGCGGCGTTTCCGTCCTGGCGAGTGACACCTTTTCGGGTGATGAGTCGGCGTCCGGCCGCAAGAAGCTGCCGAGCGTCCAGGTCGGCGACCCGTTCACCGAGAAGGTGCTCATCGAGTGCTGCCTCGAGCTGTTCGCGCAGAAGCTGGTCGTCGGCATCCAGGACCTCGGCGGCGCCGGCCTGTCCTGCGCGACGTCCGAGCTGGCCGCGGCCGGCGACGGCGGCATGCACGTCTACCTCGACCGCGTTCCGTTGCGCGCCACCGGGATGACCCCCGCCGAGGTGCTCTCCAGCGAGTCGCAGGAGCGGATGTGCGCGGTCGTCTCGCCGGAGAACGTCGAGGCGTTCATGGCGGTCTGCCGCAAGTGGGACGTCATCGCCACCGACATCGGCGAGGTCACCGACGGCGAGCACCTCGTGATCACCTGGAACGACGAGGTCGTCGTCGACGTCCCGGCGCACACCGTGGCGCACCAGGGCCCGGTGTACGACCGGCCGATCGAGCGTCCGTCCACACAGGACGCGCTGATCGCGGACACCTCTTCGAAGCTGCCGCGTCCGTCCACTCCGGACGAACTGCGCGCGGATGTGCTGCGGTTGATCGCGTCGCCCAACCAGGCGTCGAAGGAATGGGTGACGTCGCAGTACGACCGCTACGTGCGGGGTAACTCCGTGCTGTCGCAGCCGTCCGACTCGGGCATGATCCGGATCGACGAGTCGAGTGGCCGCGGCGTCTCGGTGGCGACGGACTGCAACAGCAAGTTCGTCTACCTCGACCCGTACCGCGGCGCGCAGCTGGCGCTGGCGGAGGCGTACCGCAACGTGGCGACGGGCGGCGCGACGCCGGTGGCGGTGTCGGACTGCCTGAACTTCGGCGCGCCGACCGACCCGGGCGTGATGTGGCAGTTCGAGCAGGCCGTGCACGGCATCGCGGACGGTTGCGTCGAGCTGGGCATCCCGGTGACCGGCGGCAACGTGAGCTTCTTCAACCAGACGGGCTCGACGGCGATCCTGCCGACGCCGGTGATCGGCGTCCTCGGCGTGATCGACGACGTGACCCGCCGCATCCCGACGGGCATCGGCGCGGAGGCCGGCGAAACCCTGCTGCTGCTGGGCGAAACGCACGACGAGCTGGACGGTTCGGCGTGGGCCCGCGAGCTCCACGGCCACCTCGGCGGCGTCCCCCCGCGCGTGGACCTGGCGCGCGAGAAGCTCCTGGGCGAGATCCTGGTGGCGGGCTCCCGCGACGGAATGATCTCGGCGGCGCACGACCTTTCGGACGGCGGCCTGATCCAGACGCTGGTCGAGACCGTCCTGATCGGACAGTGCGGCGCCCGCGTGTTCCTCGACGCGGAGCAGGACCCGTTCGTCCAGCTGTTCTCCGAGTCGGCGGGCCGCGTGCTGGTGGCGGTCCCGCGCACGGAGGAGCTCCGCTTCACGGAGATGTGCACGGCGCGCGGGTTGCCGTGGCGCAAGACCGGCGTGGTGGACCCGGAGTCGGGAACGCTGGAGCTCCAGGACATCACGGAGTTCACGCTCGACGAGCTGCGCGAAACCTGGGAGAAGACCCTCCCGGCCCTGTTCGGCTGACCTGTGGACACGTGACCGGAGGGCACCGCGAACTGTCGGTGCCCTCCGCTAGCGTGGAAAACGGGGGCTGCTCAGGGCAGTTCGGTCCCGGCAGGCAACCTGGCCTGGCCGAAATCCGGCGGCATAGCAAAGAAAACGTCCCGGAAACTCACCTCGTCATGCGCGGTGAAGTCGCGGAACCCCGTCCCCGCCCCGAACTTCGTCCGCACGAACTCCACCGGCCCGCGCACGGTCGCTCCGGTCAAGAACACCGAGCCCGAGAACGACGTGTCCGTGAACGACACGCCGTTGACGATCTCCGTCCGCTGCGCGCCCAGCAAGCCGACCTCCTTGCCCGACAGGTTGAACCGGTCGAGCCGGGCGCCGGAAAGGTCGAGCGCGTAAGCCGGTCCGTTCGCGCCCGCGTCCGGGAGCAGCGACCGGATCACCCGCTGGGCCGTGCGCCGGGCCTGCAGCTCGCGCTCGGCGGCGGCCGGGTCGTCGACCTTGTCGAGCTCGGGATGCTTGAACGGACGCCGCAAGTACGCGCACAGCACGTCGAGCACCGTCTGCGTGTACGTCTCGGGTCGCGACCGCGCCACGCCTCCCAGTGCGTGGATCGCCCCGACCCGGACCTGGTCGGCGTCGTGCCCCAGCAGCTCGATCGCCTTCGCGAACCGCTCGTCGGAGATGCGGGTGCGCTCGAGGTCGTGCCGGTCCTCCTCGACGCGCCGGCGGCGGTCGTTCAGCCACAGCCCGTACAACGCCGCGACCGCGCCGCCCGCCAGGCCGGCCGTCTTGAGCGCGTCGCCCCGGGTGGTCGCGCGGTCGGCGAGCAGCCAGACCAGCACTCCGGCGAACGCGGCCGCGCTGACCAGGAACGCCAGTGCCAAGGGTGAGAACCGTTTCACGCGCCCACCTTCGAGACGATCCGGGCTTCGCCGTCGCGGAGCTCCTCCTGCTTCCAGGCCGACGGCAGCAGCACGGTCTTCTCCGACAGGACCCGCGTGTTGTACAGCGAGACCGACGCCGGCAGCGACGCGAACCGCAGGTCCGTCTGACCGCCGAAGAACGTCCGCCCCAGGTCCAGCGAATCGGACGCCACCACGTCGGTGAACACCGCGTCCTTGGCGAACTTCGCGTCCTTGAACGTCGTCCGCCCGGCGAACTCCGTGCTGGTGAAGTCGGCGTCCTCCGCGAAGGCCGTGCCGCTGAACCACGCGTGGCTCTCGAACACCGCTCCACGACAGCGGAAGTGACCGACCAGACGCCCGTCCGCGGTGCCCGCGGCGGTGAAGTACACGCGGCCCTTGAAGCGGCAGCCGCTGAGGTTCGTGCTGCTGTGCAGGGACGCATGCCGCGCCAGGAGACTCCCGATCAGCTTGCCCGAGAGGTCGAAGTACTCGAGCGTCGCGCCGGTCAGGTCCAGGTCGTACGCCGGGCCTTCGGTGTCGCGCGCGGGCAGCAGGTCGGTGATCAGCCGCTGCGCCGTCAACCGGACCGTGAGCTCGCGCTCCGGTTCCGGATCGGCCGAATCCTTTTGCGGCCGCTCGAACGGCCGCCGCAGATAGGAACACAGCACGTCCAGCACCGTCTGCGTGTACTCCGGCCGGCTGCGCGCCAGGCCCGCCAGCGCGTGCATCGCCCCCACCCGCACCTGGTCGGCCGCGTGGCCGAGCAGCTCGACGGCCTTCGCGAACCGCTCGTCGGCCACCCGTTCGCGGTCCAGCTCCGCGCGCTGTGACTCGAGCTCGTGGCGCTGCCGCTCGATCTCCTGACGGCGTTCCTCGACCCGGCGGCGCCGGTCGTTCAGCCACAACGCGTACAGCGCCACGATCGCGCCGCCGGCGAGGCCGCCGGTCTTCAGCGCGTCACTGCGGCTGGTGGCGGGGTCGGTCAGCAACCAGCCGCCGACCCCGACCAGCAGCACCACTGCCGCGAGGAACGTCCACGCCAGCGGTGATCGCCACAGCTTCACCGGGTCAGGACACCAGCATCGTGCTGACGCAGAAGCCCTTGTCGTCGAAGTTCGTCGCGCTCAGCGTGCCCTTGACGTTCTTGCCTGCGGACGTCCCGGTGACCTGGCCCTCGACGAGGAACTCGTCGTCCGGCACCTCGCCGAGCTCCAGCTGCAGCGGCGGCTTGAGGAACGTCTTGAGCCACGAGTCGAGCAGGTCCTTCGAGTCCGAGCAGCCCAGCGCGAGCGCGCCGGGGGTGTCGCCCGCGTTCAGCTTGTCGATGAAGCCCTGCAGCACGACCTTGGCGTCCGCCCCGCCGCCGCTCGGCGAAGATGGCTTCGTGGTCGGCGTCTTCTTGGGGGTCGTCTTCGGCGCCGTGGGCTTGGCGGACGTGCTCGACGACGGCGGAGCCGCGACGTTGTTGTTGTCCTTCGACAGGAAGAAGCCGGGCGCGACGAAGCCGGTGATCCCCACGGCGGCGAGCAGGACGACGACGGCACCGATGGTGATCCACAGCCCGGTCTTGCCCTGCTTCGGCGGCGCCGGCGGCCCGCCGAAGCCCTGGCCGTAGCCCCCGGACTGGTCCCAGCCCGCCATCTGGCCGCCCTGGTTGGGATCCCAGGCCTGCTGGCCGTACTGCTGCGCGTTCGGGTCCGCCCACGCCGACTGCTGCTGCGCGTTCGGGTCGCCCCAAGCCTGCTGCTGCTGGGCGTTCGGGTCACCCCACTGCGGCGGCTGGCTCGCCGGGAACCCGCCCGACGGGTAGCCCTGCTGCTGTTGCTGGCTCGGGTCCCAGCCCTGCGGGTACTGCTGCGTCGGGTACGGCTGTTGCTGCTGCTGGTTGGGGTCCCACCCACCCTGCTGCGGGTACGGCTGCTGCTGGAAGCCGCCGGACTGCGGCTGCTGGCCGTACGGGTCGGGCTGGCCGGGCTGGCCCGGCTGAGGCGGGTACGTCATCTTCATGCCTTCCGGGCGCTGGGTGTTCGTGCGCTTCCGACGTCCGCAAGGCCCGTGTGGTTCCCCCAGGACGTGGTGAGCAGCATTCTGCAAGCTCGGACGGTACGGCATGAAACCGGCTCCCGGGCGCGACGACGCGAAACTGCGTTCCGGGGGTTCCCGGTGGAGCCCACAGTCGTCACGAACCGGGAGCCGGGGGTGCGGGTCAGCCGGCGGCGAGTGCCTGGAGCCGGTCGTAGGCACCGTTGAAGGTGTCCTGGTCCAACGGGCTCGAGGTGTACTGCCAGACGGTGTAGACGCTCCAGCCGTACGGCAGCGTGCCCACCGACGACGCGTACCGCGCGACCCACAGCGGGGCCGTGCTGGAGAAGTCACCGCTGACGCACTGGTTCCACCAGCTCGTCGACGTGTAGATCGCCGGGTAGCGGCCGGTCCGGGCGTGGTAGGTGTCGTGGAAGTCGAGGATCCACGCCGTCATCGCCGCCTTGCTCAGGCCGTAGCAGGTGGCGCCGTACGGGTTGTACTCCATGTCCAGCGCCCCGGGCAGCGTCCGGCCGTCGCCCGACCAGCCGCCGCCGTGGGCGACGAAGTAGTTCGCCTGCGCCGCGCCGCTCGCCGTGTTCGGGGTCGCGAAGTGGTAGGCGCCGCGGATGAAGCCCTGGTTGTAGGAGCCGTTGTACTGCTGCGCGAAGTACGGGTTCGTGTAGCTGGTGCTCTCGGTGGCCTTGGTCCAGACGAACCGCTTGCCCTGGTTCCACCAGTTCGCCCAGTCGACGTTGCCCTGGTAGCTGGCGACGTCCATGCCGGCCACGGTGGCCAGCACCTGACCGGGGATGGCCTGGGCGGGCTGCGGCTGCTGCGCCGCCTTCTGCGAGTCCGGCGTCGACTTGTCGCCTTCGACGCGCCGGATCTGCGACCCCAGTTCGTGGTTGTGCTGTGCGATGTCCGCGTTGATCGCGGCCACGGGGTCGGCTTCGGGGGAGAAGGTCGCCGCCTGGGCCGTGCTGCCGAGCAGGAGCAGCGTGGCCGGGACGACCAGGGCGGCGAACAACCGCCCTCTTCGGGAAGTGGACATCGTTGAATCCCTTCACAGATACCCTCGCTGAGGACGGCTTACTGCAGGTAGCCGCCCGTGCACGATTGTGAGGACGAAGGGGCGCTTTGTCACTCAGTTCCGTGAAATTGGGTATACGCGTGGGTGATTTTCCCGGGAAGAAGATCGTCAACCGGTGACCGGTTAACACCTATAATTCGTGAGGCCGGTCAGCCGAGCGCGAGGGCGCGCAGCCGGTCGGCCGGGCCGTTGAACCAGTTCTGGTCGCCGGGCAGGGAACCGCTGTCGGCGAACTGCCAGATCGTGTGGACGCTCCAGCTCGCGGGCAGCTCGCCGATGAAGGTGTTGTAGCGGGCGATCCACAGCGGATTGCCGCCGAAGCCGCCGTTGTTCGCGGTGCAGCGCTTCCACCAGCTCGTCGACGTGTAGATCGTCGGGTAGCGCCCGGTGGCCGCGCGGTAGGTCTCGGAGAAGTCGCTGATCCAGCGGACCATCCCGCCCGCGTCCTTGCCGTAGCAGGTTTCGCCGTACGGGTTGTACTCCGCGTCGAGCGCGCCGGGCAGGGTCCGGCCGTCGGCCGACCAGCCGCCGCCGTGGGCCAGGAAGTAGCGCGCCTGCGACGCGCCGTCGGAGATGTCCGGCCGGGCGAAGTGGTAGGCGCCGCGGATCAGGCCGGCGTCGTAGGAGCCGTTGTACTGCTGGGCGAACTGCGGGTTGACGAACCCGGTGCCTTCGGTCGCCTTGACGTAGACGAACTTCGCGCCCGTCCGCGCCGCGCCGGGCCAGTCGACCGGGCCCTGGTGCCCGCTGACGTCGTGGCCGAGCTCCTGGTCGTCGGTCGCGTACTGCACGCCGGGCGTCGAGTCGACGCCTTCGACCTTGGCGATCTGCGAACCGGCGAAGTGCTCTTCGGCCCCGGCGTAGATGTCCTGCGCGGTCGCCGGCGACTGACCGGCGACGAGCAGGAGCGCGGCGGCGAAGGAAAGCAATGCTCGACGTCTCACCCTCATGCTCCCCACCAGTCTCGTGAGTCTTGTCCAGCCTCACGATGCACCCGAGTCGCCGGATCGGCGACTCGGGTGTTCACTCGATGGGGTTAAACCCGCAGGTCAGCGCTGTTCGTCAGCCAGCGCCTTCAGTAGGTGCTCGGCCGGGACGACGGCGGTGATCAGGTCGTGCGGGTTGATCGCGACGGGGTGTCCGCCCAGCAGGCTGACGATGTCGCGGCCCACGACCGCGCGGGCGTGCGGCCACTCGCGCGGCACCAGTGCCTTGCGGGTGTAGGCGGGCACCATGACCCGGCCGTCGGTGTTGTGGAAGCCGATCACGGTGCGCTGCACCGGCGACATCGCGTAGACGAACAGCGTCGAGTCGAGGACGACCTTCGGCAGGTCCGACGCCGGCCGGTGCTCGGTGCGGACGAGCTGCAGCAGCTGCTCGAGGTCGTTCGACGGCTCCGGGAAGCCGAGCGCCTTGGGCGAGGGCCGGTAGCGGTCGTTGGGGTGGAAGTCGGCGACGACGTCGCCCGCGCCGTTCACCGGGTAGGCCCCGACGACCGCCCACGACGGCACCGGGCCGTTCGGGTCGAAGGCTTCGTCGATGACGTAGAGCCAGCTGTCGGGGTTGGCGCGGGCGTTCGCGCGCATCTCCGCGGTGATCTCGGGCGTGCCGTGCTTGCCGGAGCGCCGCGCCTGCTGGCCGCGCCGCGCGGCGCGGTTGTGCTTGCTGTGCTTGCCCGGGCGATCGGCCCCGCTTCCGGTGGGCTGCTGCGAAACCATCCGATCTGCCTCGTCCCGCTGCGCCATCTCATCCCCACGTTCCGGGTGTGCCTGAAAAGTCTTGGTGCGCCACTCTACTGTTTGCCCATGGCCTCTTCGCGTTCGGTCGACCCCGGACAGTTACGTGCGGCGGTGCTGGCGATTTCGGCGTGGCTGCAAGGCGACGCGCCCGATCCGGCGCGGCCGGAGCTGGCCGCGGCGGTCCGGCTCAGCCTGCGCGCGCTCGCGGCCGACGCGCCGGGCCGCACGGTCGAGGTCCGCGTGCCGCCGTTCGCGGCGGTGCAGTGCGTCGACGGCCCGCGGCACACCCGCGGCAACCCGCCGAACGTGATCGAGACGGACCCGCGCACCTGGCTGGAACTGGCCACCGGCCGGTTGGACTGGACCACGGCGGTGGCGGACGGCCGGGTGTCCGCATCGGGCACCCGGGCCGACCTTTCCCACTGGCTCCCCCTCATCCGGATCTGACGGACCCGGGGGCGCGACGGGCTACGGCTTGCGGCCGACCCCGCCGGAGATGGTCCGCTGCGCGACGTTGAGCTCCTTGAGCCGCGGGCCGTCCGGCCACCAGTCGGCGCACAGCGTCACACCGGGGTCGACGAGCTCGAGGCCGGCGAACAGCGCCTCGATCTCCTTCTGCGTCCGGAACGTGCCGGAGCCCATCGGGCTGTGCAGGAAGAAGTCCTCCATGCGGCGCGCGGTCGCGGAGTCCTCGTTCTCGGGGTCGGAGAAGTGGCTGAGCCCGACGAAGGAGCCGGACGGCAGCGCGTCGACGTACTCCCGCATGATCTCGGCCGGCCGGTCGTGGTCGCCCTTGAAGTGGTGCAGCGTGCCCATCTGCAGCAGCACGAGCGGCTGGGTGAAGTCGATGTGCTCGCGGACGACCTCGTTCTGCAGGATCCGCTGCGGCTCGAAGATGTCTTCGGCGACGAAGTGGGTGTGCTCGTTCTCTTCGAGCAGCGCGCGGCCGTGCGCGAGGACCACCGGGTCGTTGTCGACGTAGACGACCTTGGTCTCCGGGTTGATCCGCTGGACGACCTGGTGGGTGTTCTCGGCCGTCGGCAGGCCGGATCCGAGGTCGAGGAACTGGGTGATGCCGGTCTGGCTGGCGAGGAACCGGCACGCGCGGATGAGGAAACCGCGGTTTTCGAAGGCGAGGTCCTGAGCCTCCGGCGCGGCCTGCTGCACCTTGTGCAGGACCTCCCGGTCGATCTCGTAGTTGTCCTTCCCGAGCAGGAAGGCGTCGTACACGCGCGCGATGCTCGCTCGGGTCGGGTCGACCCCCACGGGAACTCGTTCGGTCCGGGTCGCGGCGTCGGGCATGTTGAACCTCGCAAGTTCTGTGTCGAAAGTCTCGTACTCTACGTAGAGTAGGCCGACGCGCGCATGGGGTAAACCGGGTCACCTCTTTGCGCAGGACGGGTTAACGTGTACTTTCGGTAGTCGGGCTAGAACCCCCTGGTGACGTGAGCGCGGAAGGTCCGGTAATGAACGCGGTGAACGCGTCCGCAGGCGAGCAGAACATCGGCCCCACTGCGCGCCGCATGATCCTGGGCTCGCAGCTGCGGCGGCTCCGTGAAGAGGCCGGCGTCACCCGCCAGCAGGCCGGGTACAACATCCGCGGGTCCGAGTCGAAGATCAGCCGCCTGGAACTGGGCCGCGTCGGCTTCAAGGAGCGCGACGTCACCGACCTGCTGACGATGTACGGCGTCGACGACGCGACCGAGCGCCAGACGTTCCTCGACATGGTCAAGCAGTCGAACGAGCCGGGCTGGTGGCGGCGCTTCGGCGACACGATGCCGAACTGGTTCACCGACCTCGTCGGCCTCGAAGAAGCCGCCGCGCGAATCCAGATCTGGGAGCCGCTGTACGTCTCGGGGCTGCTGCAGATCGAGGGGTACGCACGGGCGATCTTCAGCCACGGCCGCCCGGAGATGGCCGACGAGCGCGTCGACCAGCTGGTCGCGCTGCGCATGCGGCGGCAGAAGATGTTCAGCAGGCCGGACGCGCCCCGCGTGTGGATGGTGCTCGACGAGTCCGTCCTGCACCGGCCGATCGGCGGGATGAAGGTGCTCAAGCAGCAGATCGAGTACCTGCTGGAGATGAGCGCGCTGCCGCACGTGTCGGTGCAGATCCTCCCGTTCTCCCGCAGCGGGCTGTCCGCGGAGCACGCGTTTTCGCTGCTGCGGTTCGGCGAGCCGGAACTGCCGAACATCGCGTACGTCGAGTACCTGACCGGCGCGCACTACATCGAGAAGCGCGAAGAGATCGAGAAGTACAGCCGCTCGCTGGACATGCTGGCGGTCGACTCCGAGACTCCGGAGCGGAGCCGCGCGCTCCTCGCGAAGCGGCGCGCCGAAATCTGAGAACGTCCTGGTGAACCGGTTCGCCGGCGCCGACGTGTTCCCGTTGAGTGGTCACCGGGCGTATCCGCGATCCGCCGCCGATCCCTCCGGCTGTCCCGATGATCGGTGACTACTCGTAGTTGTTCACCCATTAGGGTCGCTAACTATCACCCGATAGGTTAACCGTGACCTGGTGATTCTTTACCGTCCGAGAACTTTGCAAGAAATTCTGCACGTGCATTTACCGTTGCAGGCACACGTGCTAGCCTCCGATACGCGGGCAAATGCACATGCATATGCGCTGCCCGGAAGGTTTTCCGCATCGAGAGGTGGGACCATGGCAGAGCGATTCGAGAACGGCATCCCGGCCGATCGGCTGTCCGGGGCCGAGTGGCGCAAGGCGAGCTACAGCGGCTCGGTCGGCAACTGCGTCGAGGTCGCGCCGCTGTCCACCGGCGAGATCGCGATGCGCAACTCGCGGTTCCCGACCGGTCCGGCGCTCGTCTACACGCGCGCGGAGATGGCGGCCTTCCTGGCCGGCGCCAAGGACGGTGAGTTCGACGATGTCCTCGGCTGAGGCCGTCGCCCCCGTCTTCGACATCGAAACCGGACTTCAGGAGCTGGTGGCTCGCGGCTACCAGTTCGTCCACCCCGCCGACGAGCGCGGCGAGGTCCTCGCTGTCGTCGGCGTGCGGGTGCACGACGACGTGGTGGACGTCGTCCGGCTCAACGCCGAAGACGACGTCGTGGCGACCCGGATGCCCGGTACCGAAGACAACATCTTCGAGCCGGAACACTGGTTGTGGCGCCGCAGCGGCGAAGGCGCCCAAGTGCTCACGGAGATCCTCTCGCTGCCGGATGCTTGCTAGACATGAAGACTTCAGGCCCTGTCCGAAGTGGTCAGTACCACGTCGGGCGGGGCCTGACCCATGTCCGCACCGTCTACACTGAAAGCGGCCCGACCACGTCTTCCCAGGAGCTCCTCGGTGGTTTCCGACCCGCAAGTCGTGTCCGACCAGCCCGACCCGGAACCCCGTGAGGAGTGTGGCGTCTTCGGCGTCTGGGCTCCCGGGGAAGAAGTCGCGAAGCTGACCTACTACGGCCTCTACGCCCTGCAGCACCGCGGGCAAGAGGCCGCCGGCATCTCCGTCTCCGATGGCTCTCAGATCGTGGTCTTCAAGGACCTCGGCCTGGTCAGCCAGGTGTTCGACGAGCAGATCCTGCAGTCGCTGCAGGGGCACATCGCCGTCGGGCACTGCCGGTACTCGACCACCGGCGCCACCATCTGGGAGAACGCCCAGCCGATCTTCCGCACCACTGCGACCGGCAGCGGCCTTTCCTTCGCGCACAACGGCAACCTCGTCAACACGGCCGAGCTGCGCGAGCGCACCATCGACGCCGGGCTCAAGCCGCACGCGGGCCTGACCGGTTCGTCGAGCGACTCCGACCTGATCTGCGGGCTGCTCGCCGCGAACGCCGCCGACAAGGGCATCGAAGCCGCCGCGATGGAGCTGCTGCCCACGCTCAAGGGCGCCTTCTGCCTGGTCTTCGCCGACGAGAACACGCTCTACGCGGCGCGTGACCCGCACGGCGTACACCCGTTGGTGCTCGGCCGGCTCGAGCGCGGCTGGGTCGTCTCGAGCGAGACGGCGGGCCTCGACATCGTCGGCGCGTCCTTCGTCCGCGAGGTCGAGCCCGGCGAGCTGATCGCCATCGACGCCGCCGGCCTGCGTTCTTCGCGGTTCGCGAACCCGGACCCCAAGGGCTGTGTCTTCGAATACGTCTACCTCGCCCGCCCCGACACCACGATCGCGGGCCGCGGGGTGCACGCCACCCGCGTCGACATCGGCCGCCGGCTCGCCGGTGAGCAGCCGGTCGAGGCCGACCTGGTGATGCCGGTGCCGGAGTCCGGTACGCCGGCCGCGATCGGGTACGCGCAGGGCTCGGGCATCCCGTACGGCACCGGCCTGGTGAAGAACGCCTACGTCGGGCGCACGTTCATCCAGCCGTCGCAGACCATCCGCCAGCTCGGCATCCGCCTCAAGCTCAACCCCCTGCGCGACGTCATCCGCGGCAAGCGCCTGGTCGTGGTGGACGACTCCATCGTCCGCGGCAACACCCAGCGCGCGCTGGTCCGGATGCTGCGGGAGGCCGGCGCGCTCGAGGTGCACGTCCGGATCGCGTCACCGCCCGTGCGCTGGCCGTGCTTCTACGGCATCGACTTCGCGTCCCGGGCCGAGCTGGTCGCGAACGGCGTCGACCTCGACGGCATCCGGCGCTCGATCGGAGCCGACTCCCTGGGCTACATTTCCCTCGACGGCCTGGTCGCGGCCACGGAGCAGCCGAAGACGCGGCTGTGCACCGCGTGCTTCTCCGGCGAGTACCCGATCCCGCTGCCCGAGGACGCGCTGATCGGGAAGCACCTGCTCGAAAGCCTCGACTCGGTCAATGGCGCGGCAACTCCGGTCAGCTCGGCCGGGTACGGTGCCGAAGACGCCGTCCGGCGTCCCTAGCAGTTCCTTCCAGAGGGAGTCCTTCCACCGTGAGCGAGTCCACGAGCGCCACGTACGCCGCCGCCGGCGTCAGCATCGACGCCGGCGACCAAGCCGTCGAGCTGCTCAAGCCGCACGCCGAGCGGGCCACGCGCCCCGAGGTCATGGGTGGCGTCGGCGGCTTCGCCGGGCTCTTCTCCCTGAAGCTCGACAAGTGGAAGGAGCCGGTGCTCGCGTCGTCGACCGACGGCGTCGGCACCAAGATCGCGGTCGCGCAGGCGCTGGACAAGCACGACACGGTCGGCATCGACCTGGTCGCGATGGTCGTCGACGACCTCGTCGTGACCGGTGCCGAGCCGCTGTTCCTGCAGGACTACATCGCCGTCGGCAAGGTGCACCCGGAGAAGATCGCCGCGCTGGTCGGCGGCATCGCCGAGGGCTGCGTCCAGGCCGGCTGCGCGCTGCTGGGCGGCGAGACCGCCGAGCACCCCGGCCTGATGGGCGAGCACGACTACGACATGTCGGCCACCGGCGTCGGCGTGGTCGAGGCGTCGCAGCTGCTCTCGCCGGAGAAGGTCCGTCCGGGTGACGTCGTGCTGGCGCTCGGCTCGTCGGGCCTGCACTCGAACGGGTACTCCCTGGCCCGGCACGTGCTCCTGGACATCGCGCGGATGCCGCTCGGCGGCCACGTCGAGGAGTTCGGCCGCACCCTCGGCGAGGAGATGCTGGAGCCGACGCGGATCTACGCGAAGGACTGCCTCGCGCTGGCCGCGGAGACCGAGGTCCGGACGTTCGCGCACATCACCGGCGGTGGCCTGGAGGCCAACCTCGCCCGCGTCATGCCGCGTGGCCTGGTCGCCCGGCTCGACCGCGGCACGTGGACGCCGGCGCCGGTGTTCGCGGTGATCGGCCAGCGCGGCAAGGTCGAGCGGGCCGAGCTGGAGAAGACCTTCAACATGGGCGTCGGCATGGTCGCGATCGTCGGCGCCGAAGACGTCGACCGCGCGCTGGCCATGCTGACCGCGCGGCACCTGCCGGCGTGGGTGCTGGGCGACGTCCAGCCCGCCGACGACGTCGACGGCCCGCGCGCCGTGCTTTCCGGCGACCACCCGCGGTTCTGACAGCGTCCTTTGAAAGAAGCCACTTGATCGGGGCTGTCACACTGGTGACATGGCAGCCGAAGACGTGGTGATCGGCTCCCGGTTCACGATCCCGGGAGCCGAGTTGAGCGAGCGCTTTTCGCGCTCGTCCGGCCCGGGCGGCCAGGGCGTGAACACCACCGACTCGCGCGTCGAGCTGTCCTTCGACGTCGCTTCGTCGCCGTCGATCCCCGAGCACCTGCGCGACCGGGTCCTGGCCGGACTCGGCTCGCGGCTGGTCGACGGCGTCCTGACGATCGCGGCCAGCGAACACCGCTCCCAGCTGCAGAACCGGGAAGCGGCCCGCGGCCGCCTGGCGAACCTCCTGCGCGACGCGTCGGCGCCGCCGCCCGCCAAGCGACGCCCCACGAAGCCCTCTCGGGGTTCGAAGGAGCGCCGCCTGGCGTCGAAGAAGCGCCGGAGCGACGTCAAACGAGGCCGCTCCGGCCGTCTGAACGACTAGCCCAAGGACAGGTGCACGCACTCGCCCGCCGGCCGGTAGCCGACGCGGGCGTAGACGTTCCCGATCCCCAGGTCGCCCGGGGTGAGGAACGCGGTCTGCGCGCCGGCCTCGTGGACGTGGCGGGTGAGTCGCGCGGTGAGCGCCACGGCGATCCCGCGCCCCCGGTACGCCTCGAGCACGGCGATCCCGGCGACCTCGGTGGTGCCGTCGACGATGTCGAGCGCGACCCCGCCGCCGACGACCACGCCGTCCTCCTCCGCGAGGAGGTGGCGCCCGGTGGTCTTCAGCCGGTCGACCTCGGCGTCGCTGATCTCCGGTGCCTCGCCGAACGCGATGTTCTGCGCGCCTCGCATGCGCCGGAAGTCTTCGACGGACTCCGGGGCCCGCAGCCGGACCCCCGCCGGAGCCGGCCGGTCGACTCGATCGGCCGCCGTGCAGGTCATCAGCGGCACCCGGCGCTCGAGCCCGTACCCCGCCTCGACCAGCAGGTTCTCCAGGTCGGGGGCGACGTCGGTAAAGTACTCGAGCCGCGGGAGCAGGTCCCGCCGCCGGAACGCCTCGGTCAGGGCGTCGATCTCGGCCGTCGTCGGCTTCGCGCCGTCGTCCGGGATCGCGTAGTTGAGCATCGGGTGGGCCGTACCCGGCGAGTAGGTGGCCAGGAAGGGGCCGACCCGCTCGGTGTCCCGGCCACGCGGTGCCGTCTTGCGGACATAGCTCTGGATAGCGGACATCGCTGGGTTGGAGCCTTTCGAGAGCGTGTCAAGGAACCGCGGCCCCGATCGGGCTCGCGGGCGGAACGCTGGGCGTCGGGCCTAGCGGGGGCCGACGCCGGAGGCGGCGCCAGGCATAGGCGGTCATTCCTTGACTCGAAGGGTCTCTCCCGGCCATCTTGGCACGGCCGGCAAGCGGATTATTGACGCTCTCGGTGCGAGATGGCCGCGTAGCGCGTGTCCCAAACCGAGCGCGGGACCCGCATCCTGAGCGTCGGGGCCTCGCAGACCGTCCGGCGTTGCGCCGGGATGGTCACGGGCACCGGCGGCGGCGGATCGAGCGCCCGCCAGCCGCGGCGGCTGAGTGCCGCGCCGAGCGTCGCGCCCGCGGTGTTGAGCAGGACGTCGTCGGTCGAGGTCACCCGGCCGGTGTGGATCAGATATTGCGTACCTTCCACCAGCACGGACGCGACGAGCGCGGCCAGTGCGATCCGCAGCAGAGTGCGCAGGCCGCGCATCCGCATGGGCAGCAACGCGCCGAGCGGACACAGCAGCAGGACGTTGCCGATCACCTGCCAAAGTGACCCGTCGTCGCTGAAGGCCGCGGTGATGTCGGCGCCGGGAACGAGGTCGAGCGTGCTCTCGCCGGAGGTGCCGACGGGCATCGTGACCAGGCACAACACCAGGAATGCGACGAGGAACGCGGCGCTGTCGACGCCGGCCGTCGCGGTCGCGTAGCGGGCCGGCAGTCTTCGCCGCCGACGCGCCGCGAGCAGTGGCCAGCCGAGCAGCGCGTACGGCAGCGCGATGGCCGAAACCGGAATCATCCCCCAGAAGGCGCGCAGCAGGGTTTCCATGCGCCTCCTCTCTCGAACCCCTCAAGAAACTTCGATGCGCGTGCCCTCCCAAGATCACCTTCGCATCACAAGATCGTCTCGGCAGTACGAGCGGACCGCACTATTCGGTGATCTTTCCGGTGGCGCGACAAGGGTTCCCGTGGTTCGGTCGGGAGGCACACCGTCCACAGTGGAGGTTGTGGACAACCCTGTGGATGAATTCGGGGAGTTTGTGAGGAAGCCTTACTTCACAACGTAAAGCCGCGATGCGTGCCTGTGTACTACTCGGCCAGCTCGCGGGCCTGCTCGAGGAGGTTCTGCAGGTGCAGACCACGGCGGACGTCGCAGGGGTGCGTCGTGGTGCCGCTGGCGATCATCGCCGCGAAGTCGTCCAGGAGCGCGGTGTAGGACTCCTGCGCGGAGCCCGGTTTGCGCCCGAGTGTCCGGTAACCGTGCTGTCCCCAGACGGCGACCTCGACGACGGTCGGCTGCACCGGCAGCCGCAGCGACAGCGTCGCGGTGCTGACCACGCCGTTCTCGTGCGCCAGCATCAGGTGCCAGAGGTCGCCGGGGCTCTGCCGGGCGGCCACGACCTCGGTGATCGGGCCGAGCGCGGCGTCCAGCATGTCGAGCGCGTGCGGGCCGATGTCGAACAGCGCACCGCCGTCGTCCTGACGCCACTCCGAGGCCGCGTACTGGCCGCCGAGCAGGGCGCCGGACAGCCAGCGCGCGCCGCCCCCGGCCCAGCCACCGGCCTGGGCGAGCCCGGCGAGCCAGTCCTGGGTCTGCGACGAGTACCGCAGGGTCAGCACCACGAGCGCGGCAACGTCGGCCGCGGCGACAGCGTCGGCCAAACGCTGAGCACCGGCGAGGTCGGCGGCGATCGGCTTCTCCAGGATCAGGTGCTTCCCGGCTTCGGCCGCCCGCACGCCCAGCTCGGCCTGTACCGACGGCGGAACGGCCAGCGCGACCGCGTCCACCTGCTCGAACAGCTCCTCGACGCTGCTCGCGGTGGCCGCGCAGTGCGTGTCCGCAAGCGTTTGCGCGGCCTCGGGCCGCCGGGCCCAGACCGCCGTCAGCGCCGTGCCGGGGTGATCCGCCAGGCCGGGCGCGTGGATCGTCGTCGCCCACGGGCCGGCGCCGATCAGGCCGACGCGCAGCTGTCCGTCCGCGATGAGCTGTCCCACAGCCCGCAGTCTAGGTGTGTCGCTCGTCGCGCCGGAACCACGTCCACCGCTGGTTATGGTTCTCGCATGATCGCCGCGCGCTTCGCCCGTTTTTCCGCTGCCTCTGCCCTGCTGCTGGGGGCGTGCCTCGCCGGGGCCGCGCCGGCCTCGGCGACCGGCACCGACGGGTCCTGCGCCGAGGGCGCCGGGGTCACGGTGATCGTCGACTTCGGCGACCTGGGCCCGCAGCCGCTGATCCGCTGCGCCCCCGGCACGCCGGCGAACGGCATCGCGGCGCTGCAGGCGGCCGGCGTCGACGTCGCCGGTTCGCAGAAGTACGGCCTCGCCGTGGCCTGCCGGATCGACGGCAAGCCGGGGCCGGACGTCGAGTCGTGCGCGGGGATGCCGTCGGCGACGGCGTACTGGAGCTACTGGCACGCGTCGGCGGGTGGCGCCTGGGAGTCGAGCCAGGAGGGCGCGCAGACGTCGAAGCCGGTCGCGAACGGCTTCGAAGGCTGGGCGTTCGCGAAGCCGAAGTCGGCCAACGACCTGCCCACGCCGCCCAAGGTGGCCCCCGTGCGGCAGGCGGCCACGCCTGCTCAGGCACCTGCTGAGCAGGGCAGTTCGTTCCCGTGGGGCCTGGTCATCGGGGCCGTGGTGATCGTGGTGGTCGCCGGCGCCGGGATCGTCGTCGCGCGTCGCCGGCGTGCGAGCTAGGGCGCTGCACCCCGGCGCCTGGTGGGTCTGGGCGCTCGCGCTGGCCGTTGCCGCCAGCCGGACGACGAACCCGCTGCTGCTCGGCCTGATCATCGCCGTCGCGGGGTTCGTCGTCGCGAACCGCCGGAGTGATGCGCCGTGGGCGCTGGCGTTCCGGCTCTACGCGTACGTCGGCGCGCTGATCGTCGCGTCGCGCGTGCTGTTCCGGATCCTGGTCGGCGGCGAGGACGGCGGGCACGTGCTCCTCGCGCTGCCGCGGATCCCGCTGACCGCCGGGTTGTCCCTGCTCGGGCCGACGTCGGCGGAGGCGCTGCTCGGCGGGTTCTATGACGGCCTGCGGCTGGCGACGATGGTCGTCTGCATCGGCGCGGCGAACGCGCTGGCCAACCCGAAACGCCTGCTCAAGGCGGTCCCCGGCGCACTGTACGAGGTGGGCACGGCGGTCACGGTGGCCCTGACGGTGGCGCCGCAGCTCGTCGAGAGCGTGCAGCGCGTGCGGCGGGCCCGGCGGCTGCGGGCGGGGCGGACTCGCGGGCCGCGGGCGGTCAAGGGCATCGTGGTGCCGGTGCTGGCGGATGCGATGGACCGGTCGCTGCGGCTCGCGGCCGCGATGGACTCCCGGGGCTACGGGCGCCGGGCGTACCTGAGCCCCGGCGTGCGGGCGCTGATCGCTTCGTGCGTCCTGGCCGGGCTGGTCGGCGTGTGCGTCGGCGTCTACGGCGTGCTCGACGGGACGTCGTCGTGGCTCGGCGTGCCCCTGCTGGCGGCGGGGCTGGCGGTCGCGGTCGTGGGGTTCGTCCTCGGTGGCCGGCGCGTGCGGCGGACGGCGTACCGGCCGGACCCGTGGCGGTGGCCGGAGACGCTGGTCGTGCTGGCCGGGATCGGGTCGTGCGTCTCGCTCTTCCTTTCCGCGCAGGTCGATCCGGGGAACCTGTACCCGTCGTTGAGTCCGTTGCGGTGGCCGGAGGTTTCGGTGGTCCACGTGGTGTCCCTGCTCATCGCGGTGGTGCCCGCGTTCGTGGCGCCTCCCGCGCCGGGGGTGACCCGGTGATCGAGTTCTCGCGGGTCACGGTGACCTACCCGGACGCGTCGCGGCCGGTGCTTTCGAACGTCTCGCTGCGGGTGGAGGAGGGTGAGCTGTGCCTGGTCGCGGGGCCGACCGGGGCTGGCAAGTCGACGTTCCTCAGCGCGATCAACGGGCTCGTCCCGCACTTCACCGGCGGGCGGCTGGCCGGGCGGGTGCTGGTCGGCGGCCTGGACACGGCGTCCCACCCGCCGCGTGAGCTGGCTTCGGTCGTCGGCGTCGTCGGGCAGGACCCGCTGTCGGGGTTCGTGACGGACACCGTCGAGGAGGAGCTGGCGTACGCGATGGAGCAGCTCGCGGTGGCGCCGGACGTCATGCGCAAGCGCGTCGAGGAAACCCTTGACCTGCTGGGGATCGCGGAGCTGCGCAACCGTCCACTTCGGACTCTTTCGGGCGGGCAGCAGCAGCGCGTCGCGATCGGCTCGGTGCTGACGGCGCATCCTTCCGTCGTGGTGCTCGACGAGCCGACGTCGGCGCTGGACCCGACGGCGGCCGAGGACGTGCTGGCGGCGATCACCCGCCTGGTGCACGACCTCGGGACGACGGTGGTCGTCGCGGAGCACCGGATGGAGCGGGTGGCGCAGTACGCGGACCGGGTGCTTTACCTGCCGGGCGACGGTTCGGTGCGGTCCGGTTCGCCCGCGGAGATCCTGGCGACGTCGTCGATCGCGCCGCCGATCGCCGAGCTCGGGCGGCTGGCGGGGTGGTCGCCGTTGCCGCTGTCGGTGCGGGACGCGCGGCGGGTCGCGGGGCCGCTGCGCTCGCGGCTCGCGAAATTGTCGGTGGTGGGTCGTACTCTCCCGGTGACCGGTCGAGCACTGGACGTGAGAGGGGTGGTGGTCCGGTACGGCGATGTCCTGGCGGTGCGCGGGGTGGACCTGCGCGTCGGGCCGGGGGAAGTGGTCGCGCTGATGGGACGCAACGGCTCCGGCAAGTCGTCGCTCCTCTGGGCGGTGCAGGGCAGCGGGCCGAGGTCGGCGGGAGAGGTCGACGTCGGTGGTGCGGATCCGGCGTCGCTCAAGCCACGAGTGGCCCGTCAGCGTGTCGGACTGGTCCCGCAGACCCCCGCCGACCTGCTGTACCTCGATTCGGTCGACGCCGAGTGCGCACAGGCCGACACCGAATCGGAGGTCGCGGCGGGAACGGCCCGGGCCATGCTGGACCGCCTCGCCCCCGGGATAGCCGGTGAAGCGCACCCCGGCGACCTGTCCGAAGGGCAGCGACTGGCGTTGGTGCTGGCGATCCAGCTGGCGTCGGCCCCACCGGTCGTGCTGCTCGACGAGCCCACCCGCGGCCTGGACTACCACGCGAAGAAGCGCTTCGCGGCAACCCTGCGAGAGCTGGCCTCGCAGGGCCACGCGGTACTGCTGGCCACGCACGACGTCGAGTTCGTGGCGACGGTGGCGCACCGCGTGGTGGTGATGGCCGAGGGAGAGGTGGTCGCGGACGGCCCGACGAAGGAGGTGATCGTCGCCTCGCCGGCGTTCGCCCCGCAGGTGGCGAAGATCCTGGCCCCGGAGCGGTGGCTCACGGTGGACGAGGTCGCGGAGGCGCTGGCATGAGGAGGAAGGCGCAGGCCGCCGAGCGGGCGGGGGCCGAGAGGCGCGCGGGTCGCGCGGCCCGGCGCACGCGATGGCGCGGAGTTCAGCGGGCCAGAGACTCGCGCGGCCGGGCGATGCCCAGCGGCTCGAGGAGGAAGGCGGAGGGGCGGGCCCCGGCATCGTGCGGCGCTCCCGCTCGTCCGATGGCGGAGTTCAGCTGGGCCCGGGCGATGCCCAGCGCCTCGGCGCAGCAGGCCGCCCGGCGCGTGACCTCGTCCCGCGGGCGCTCTCAGAGGTCCTGTCGTGAGTGACTTCCTCGGCTCACCACCGCGCGCGGTGCGGGTCACCCTGCAACCCGCCCTGGTCCTCGGTACCGCGACCGTCCTCGGCCTCGCCATGTTCTGCTGGCCGCTGCTCGCGCACCCCACGCCGACCGCCGCCGCGCACACCGCCGATGCTCCCTTCGTCTTCATGGCGACCCTGCCGGTGCTGATCCTCGTCGTCCTCGCCGAACTCTCCCGTGGGGGCATCGATGCCAAGGCTCTCGCTCTCCTCGGGGTGCTCTCGGCGGTCAACGCCGGCCTGCGGCCGCTCGGGGCCGGGACCGGGGGCATCGAGCTCGTCTTCTTCCTGCTCGTGCTCGCCGGGCGGGTGTTCGGGCCCGGCTTCGGGTTCGTGCTCGGCTCGACTTCGCTGTTCACGAGCGCGCTGCTCACCGCCGGGGTCGGGCCGTGGCTGCCGTTCCAGATGCTCGCGTCGTCGCTCATCGGGCTCGGGGCCGGGCTGCTGCCGCGGAAACCGCGCGGGAAGGCGGAAATCGCGCTGCTCGTGGCGTACGGCGTCTTCGCGGCCTACTTCTTCGGGCTGCTCATGAGCCTGTGGTCGTGGCCGTTCCTCGCCGGCACCGGCACCGGTGCCACCGCCGGACTCGGGTTCGTCCCCGGGGCGCCGCTGCCGGACAACCTGCACCGGTTCGCCGTGTTCACCGTCCTGACGTCGACCCTCGGCTGGGACACCGGCCGCGCGATCACCAATGCCGTCGCGATCGTCCTGCTCGGGCCGGCCGTCCTGGGGGTGCTGCGGCGCGCCGCCCGGCGGGCGGCCTTCGACGCGCCCGTGAGCTTCGATCAGGCCAGCGTGTCGTAGAGGTCGACCAGCTCGGCGAACCGGGCGGCGTCCGGGACGTGGCTCGTGTCGAGGTCGGCCACGCGGAACCGGTTGCCGGGCGTGGCCGCGTCGGCCTCGCGGATCATGCGGTCCTGCAGCTCCAGCGGCACGATCCGGTCGCGTAGGTGCCGGATGTACACCCGCGGCACGCGGCCCCACCGGGCACGGTCGCCGCGGGCCGGGGTCGCGCCCTTGCCGAGGAGGTCGTCCGGGGCCATCGAGTTGAGGAACGCGTAGAACTCGGCGTCCGTGCCTTCCGCCAGGAACGCCTCCTTCGCCGCCGTCAGCAGAGCCCGGTCCGCGGTGCGCCAGTTGAACCGGATCGCGCCGATCACCGACGGGTCGGCCGCGACGAACCCCAGCAGGTCGCCGACCCGGGACGACGCCGCCTCCGGGGTGGCCATGTACTCGTCCGGGGTGGCCAGGTCGACGCAGCAGAACGCCGTGTCGTAGACGAGGAGGTCGATCAGGTCCGGCACCACGTCCGCGACCAGGCTGACCATCGCGCCGCCGATGCTGGCGCCGACCAGCACGACCGGGCCGTGCGCCGCCGCGCGGCGGACCACCTCGACCGTGGCCGCCACCTGGTCGGCGACCGTGACGCCGGCCAGCGCCGACGGTTCCGTCGCGAACGCCGCGAGGTCCTGGGGTGCCTGGTAGGAGAGCCGGTACTGCTGACCGGGCTGGGGAACGCCGACACCGCGGTGCCCGCGCAGGACCAGCTCGTCGGGCGCGGCCGAGACGCCGTTGGCGCCGGCGGCGAAGACGAACGTCGTCACACCGTGGGGGGAAGGCATACCCCGACACTAAAACGCCCGGCCGGCGAAGGTGCCGGCCGGGCGTGACGAAAGATCGATCAGCCGTAGGAGTAGAAGCCCCGGCCGGTCTTCTTGCCCAGCAGGCCCGCGTCGACCATGCGCAGCAGCAGCGGCGGCGACGAGTACAGCGGCTCCTTGAACTCGGCGTACATCGAGTCCGCGATGGCCTTGATCGTGTCCAGTCCGATCAGGTCGGACAGGCGCAGCGGGCCCATCGGGTGGGCGGTGCCCAGCTCCATGCCGCGGTCGATGTCCTCGGCCGACGCGAAGCCCGACTCGATCATGCGGATCGCCGAGAGCAGGTATGGCACCAGCAGCGAGTTCACGATGAACCCGGCGCGGTCCTGCGACCGGATGACGGTCTTGCCCAGCGCCGTCGTCGCGTGCTCCTCCGCGCGGCGGGCCGTCTCCTCGCTGGTCAGCAGCGAGGGGACCAGCTCGACCAGCGGCAGCACCGGCACGGGGTTGAAGAAGTGGATGCCGACCACCTGCTGCGGCCGGCTCGTCGCCATGCCCAGCTTCATGATCGGGATCGACGAGGTGTTGGACGCGAACAGCGCGTCCTCCGCCTCGACGATCTTGTCCAGCTGGCGGAAGACGTCGACCTTCGCCTGCTCCTGCTCGAGGATCGCCTCGATGACCAGTTCGCGGTCGGCGAACTCGGCGATGTCCGTCGTGAAGCGGAGCCGGCTCAGCGCCGCCTCGGCGTCTTCGGAAGAGAGCTTGCCGTTCTTGACGCCGCGTTGCAGCGACTTCTCGATCCGGGCCTTCCCGGCGTCGAGCGCCGGCTGGTTCACCTCGGTGACCAGGACGTCCACTCCGGACCGGGCGTGCACCTCGGCGATGCCGGACCCCATGAGGCCCGCCCCGACGACTCCAACCCGACTTACCACCGGCTCAACTCCTTCATCGCCTTCGCAGCCCCGTTTTGTGGGCAGCACGCAGCGCGCGAGGGCGGTCGCCGGATTGTGTCCGGCTATGCCCTCGCGCGGTTACGCGTGCTCAACGACGGTACTCGCCGTACCCGTCGTCGTACGGGTCTTGATCATCGCTATCGGACTCGGGCTCCTCGTAGTGACCACTAGAGGAACCGGTCGACAGCTCGCGCTGCAAAGCATCGAAGTCGGTCTCGTGCGAGCTGTACTTGAGCTCGCGCGCCACCTTCGTCTGCTTGGCCTTAGCCCGGCCGCGCCCCATGGCTCGACCCCCTCGCACAGGGGCGGGGCGGCCGGGGGAATCGGCGGCCCCGCATCGTCTCGACAATTCTTTCCTGCTCACACCGTACCGTGTCCGGGGGGTTCGATGCGACGTGGCACGGTGTGCCGGTGGTGACAGTGTCCGCCGGACGCCGGTTACCGGCCGGTCGGTGGCGATCGGCGCTGGTAGGCGTGCCACGATCTACTCGTGCTCCGTCCCTTCGTGGCCTACTTGCGGGTGTACGAGCCCCTGCTCGCCTTGGGCGATCCGCCGGACGAACGGCTGCGTGCGGCCGTCGCGGCAGCCAAGCTCCGGCGGACGGACGCGGGCGCGCGCGAGCAGGCCATGTGGCTCAAGTCACAGGTCGCCGCGCCGCGGCGGTTGCTGCCCGCCGAGCTCGCCGACGGGCGTCCCGCACCGAGCCTGCAGACCGACGTCCTGGTGCTCGCGGCCGGCGACGTGCCGGAGGGCAAGGCCGAGCACGGGCCGTTCGTGTGCCCGCTGGAGCTGCGGGCCCGCTCGGCGGCCGCGCTGGTCACCTTCCTCGGTGACGCGCACCCGGCGTTGAAGAACGTCGTCCTCGACGAGGGCGGCTTCACCCAGGAGACGATCCGCGGGCGGACGAAGTCGGCGATGGCGGACCTGAGCACGTCGGCGGCGCACACGCTGTCGACGACCTGGACCGTCCCGCTGCCGTGGTTCGTGCTGATCGACCCGGACGAGCGCCGGCTGGTGCTCGGCGGCGGCCGCGACGACCCGAAGCGCGAGGTTTCCTGGCGCACCACCCTCGCCGACGCACAGCACCGGGCCCGCGAGGCCGGTGAGCTGCTGGAGCAGACGTTCGGCGACTCCGGGCCGGGCCGCGTGCTGTTCGAGACTCGGCGGTGGCTGGACAACTTCCACCCGGACTCCGTGGTCGAGCTCGACTACGGCGGGCTCGTGCAGCTGTTCGCGGACCCGATCCTGGAGGCCGACAACACCGCGGACGAGGTCCACGACATCCTGGACGCGCTGCGCTCGGGCAACGTCGAGGAGCTGGCCGAGCTGTTCTCCGACCTGCGCGAGTTCTGGGGCGACCTGGCGTCCCGCGAACGCTCGAACTAGCCGCGCAGCTCGGGCACGCGCACTTCGCCCACCGGCTGCCCGCCGCCCAGCACCGAGCCGCGGGCCAGTTCGCCGAGGGCCGACACGTCGACCCCGAGGTAGCGCAGCGCCTCGACCGCCAGTGGGGCGCAGGCCCGCTTGTTGCCGTCGTCGATCTTCAGGGCCATCGCGAACCCGTCCGGGAGCGCGAACGCGTGGACGCCCTCCGCGCCACCCTTGGACATCAGACCGTCCACCGTGGACATCAGCTCCGTGTCCTCGCGGCCGGTGCCCGCCACCAGCCACGGGTTTTCGCGCATCGCCGAGGCCACCGTCCGGGCCGGCCCGTCCGCCGCGAGCGCCACCCGGCCGAACGCGCGGGCCAGTGCCGTCAACGAGAACGCGAACAGGGGCGCGCCGCAGCCGTCGATGCCCGTGTGGGCGATCGGCTCGCCCGTCAGGTCCGCGACGGCCGCCGCGATCGCCTGCTGCAGCGGGTGGTCCGGGGACTCGTAGCCGTCCGTCGGCCAGCCGGCGCGGACGCACGTCGTCAGCATCGCCGTGTGCTTGCCCGAACAGTTCATCATCACGCGCCGCGGCTCGGCGGCGTCGCGCATGCTCGGCACGTGCAGCGGGAAGTCGGGCGGGCACGCGAGGTCGTCTTCGCGCAGCCCGGCGTCCTGCAGGAGCTCGATGACCCGCTTGACGTGCCCGGGTTCGCCGGAGTGCGACGCGCACGCCAGCGCGAGGTCTTCGCCGGTGAAGTCCAGGCCCGCCCGCAGCATCCCGACGGCCTGCAGCGGCTTGTTGGACGAGCGCGGGAAGACCGGCGAGGTCACGTCGCCGAGGGCCAGGCGCGCGTCGCCTTCGGGGCCGGTGATCACGAGCGCGCCACGGTGGACGCTTTCGACGAAACCGGAGCGGACGACTTCGGCGAGGACGGGGTTCGTCACTCGCCGTGCCCGCCTTCGCTCTCCAGCAGCTCGTCCACAGTGGCCGAACCCTGCTGGTACCGCCGCGCGATCTCCGCGTTGAACGTGTCCATCACGCCCTGGACCTCGCGCCGGAAGGACGACACCGACAGCTCTTCGCTGGCGTAGGTGTCCAAAGCGGAGGCGAGCTTCTCGTCCGTCAGTGATCCGACGTCGGTGAGATCCGTGTCGCCGATCAGGGCCTCGGCGTGCCGGCGGTGCTCGCCGGCCCGCGACGGCTCCAGCTGCTGGTGGCGCCCGGAACCCGCGGCGGGGCCCAGCGCGTTGTCCGCCAGGATCGTGGCGAGCTGGTCGACGATGCTCGACTCGCCGCCGGAGCTGCGCCGCGACTGCTCCGCGCGCACGATGTCGATCCGGGCGTGCAGCAGCCTGCGCAGGTACGACAGGTCCGTCTCTTCCTGCGCGGCTTCGTCGCGCCGCTCGCGCAGCACCTTCAGCGGCAGTTCACCCAGGCCGCTGAGGTACCCCGGGCCGAGCACGCGGTCGATCCGCCGCCTGCCGCCGGGCCGCACTTCGATCACAGCGCAGTTTATCCCGGTTGAGCGTGATCTCGCTGTCAGGGGCTTTTGTTCAGCCACGAAGTCGCGCCGCCGCCGCGCGACCCGGCGCGGGCTGCTCCGACGGGACGGAGTCGGGGTCGATCGCGGCCTGGACGAGGTTGTCCTCCGAGCCGGTCAGCAGCTCGGCGTCCACCGGAGTGGACCGCTTGACCAGCGCCAACGCGATCGGGCCGAGCTCGTGGTGCTGGATGACCGTGCCGACCCGGCCGACGGTCCGGCCGTCGAGCAGCACCGGGTCGCCGGTCTCCGGGCGCACCTCGGGCGAACCGTCCAGGTGCAGCAGAAGGAGGTTGCGCGGCGGGCGTCCCACGTTGTGGACCTTCGACACCGTCTCCTGACCGCGGTAGCAGCCCTTCGCGACGTGCGCGGCCGAGCCGACCCAGTTCACCTCGTGCGGAATCGTGCGCTCGTCGGTGTCCACCCCCAGCCGCGGCCGCAGCGACTCGACGCGCAGCGCGTCGAACACCCAGCTGCCCGCCGCGCGGGCGCCCGCGTCGGTGAGCCGCTTCCACCAGGCGGCCAGGTCGGCTCGCGGCACCGCCAGGTCGACGCTCGACCGGCCGGGCCACGGCATCCGCCGCGCGAAGCCGCCGCCGGGCAGGGCCGCCACCGCGTACGGCTCCGTCCCGACCTCGACGCCGGCCGCGCTCAGCACGCGCTCGGCGTCCGGGCCGAGCACGGTGAGCAGCGCGAACTCGTCCGTCGCGTCGCGGATGTCCACCTTGGACCAGAACTTCATGGCTTCGAGGTACTCGAGCAGCGTCTGCGGACCGCCCTTGGGCAGCGCGCTGGTGACGCTCGTGCCCGGGTCGGTGTCGAGGTAGACGGTGCCGCCGACGTGCGCGACCACCATGTGCGTCTCGACGCGGCCCTGGCTGTCGAGCACCAGCGCCTCGGTGCCGGTTCCCTCGGCCAGCTCGGTCACGTGCTGCGAGATCACCAGGTGCAGCCACGAAAGCCGCTCTTCCCCGCTGACGGCGAGGATCTCCCGGTGCGATCGGTCGATCACGACCACGCCGCGCGCGGCCGTGCGCTGCTCCGCGAACGGGTCTCCCCAGTGCCAGGGGACTCCGGGTTCCGGGTGATCGTCGGGTGGGGGGATCGATCCGGGCACGTCCAGCAGCGGCGAGCGGTACGGCATACCGCCCAGCCTAGGTGAGTACCGTGAGCGCATGCGCGTGCTCGTCCTCCTCGACGGAACCCCGGCCGACCCCGACGTCGCCCAGATCAAGGTCGACGACCTCGGTCTGCAGCGCGGCGACGGCGTCTTCGAGACGATCCTGGTCGTCGACGGCAAGCCCCGTGAGCTGCGTCCGCACCTCGAGCGGCTGGCCCGCTCGGCCGCCATGCTCGACCTGCCCGAGCCCGACCTGAGCGCGTGGGAACGCGTTGTCGAAGCGGTCCTCGAACGGTGGTCCGGCAGCTCCGAAATGGCGCTGAAACTGGTGTACACCAGGGGTTCCGACGGAGACCCCGACGCCGTGCCGACCGGGTTCGCGCTCGGTTCCGAGGTCTCGCCGTCGATCTTGCGGGCCCGTGCCGAGGGCGTCGCCGCGATCACCCTCGAACGCGGTTTCCCGCCGGACCTCGCCGAGCGCGCGCCCTGGCTGCTGCTCGGCGCGAAGCCGTTGTCGTACGCCGTGAACATGGCCGCGGTGCGCGAAGCCGGCCGCCGTGGCGCCGAAGATGTGATTTTCACCGCCGCCGACGGCTCGGTGTTCGAAGGGCCGACCTCGACCGTGGTGCTGGCGAAGGGCCGGACGCTCTACACGCCGCCGTCGACCATCGGCATCCTCCCGGGCACGACGCAGGCCGCGCTGTTCCGCGGCGCCGAGAAGGCGGGCTGGGCGGTCAAGGTCGAGCCGCTGACCGTCCGCGACCTCGTCGAGGGCGACGGCGTCTTCATGGCGTCGAGCGTGCGCAAGCTGACCCGCGTGCACACGCTGGACGGCGAGCGGCTGCCGGACTCGTCGGCGCTGTACGCCGAGCTGGTGGCGGCTTACGAGAGCGAATACGCCTGAGCGATCCGCACGATCGCCGGCGCGACCTCTTCGGCGCGGTAGGCGGCGATCTTGTGGTGCCCGTCGATGATCAGGTCGCGGTCGCCGTCGGCCAGCACGACCGCGACCGGGCGGTGCCCGGTGCGGATGGCGGTCCGGTAGTAGCCGACGCGGGCTTCGTCGGACGGCGGCCAGACATCGGTGGGGGTGAGCAGCTGGTCGTCGGGCAGCCGTTCCGGGCCGCTCACCCGGTAGTCGCCGTCGACGAGCAGGTCGAGGACCGGGCCGAGCGTGGTGGCGAGCGGGCGGCGCAGCTGACCGGTGGCCAGTGCGATCCGCAGGGCCTGGGGCAGCTCCGCCCGCTCCCGCGTGTTCACGTCGAGGAAACCCGTGCCACCGCTGATCGTCACCTTCTCCACGCCTATGAGGACGGGTGACGGCGCGACATGGTTCCAGCTCTCACGCGGACGGGTGCACCAGGTGATCCGGGTCTCACCCGCGTGGCGGTACAGGACTTTCAGGACATCCGGAACCGCACCCGGGTGCCCGGCCGGGCCTGCGCGAGCGCGCTCAGCGCACCCGACCGCACGACGGCCGCGACGGGGTAGCCGCCGGTGGTCGGGTGGTCGGCGAGGAACACCACCGGCAGCCCGCTCGGCGGCACCTGGATCGCCCCGGTGACCACGCCTTCGCTGGGCAGCTCGCCGTCGGTGACCCGGCGCAGCGGTGTCCCGTCGAGGCGCAGGCCGACGCGGTTCGACTCGGCCGTGACCGTCCACCACGCCGACAGCCCGCGGGCCGGGTCGTCGAGCCAGTCGTCGCGGGGGCCGGGCGTCACCGGCACCACGAGTTCGCCCGGGGCCGGGACGGGGACGACGACGTCCGCACCCGCCGGGATCCCGGGCTCGCCGAGCGGGAGCACGTCGCCGGCGCTCAGGGGGTCGGGCCCGATGCCGGACAGGACGTCGCGCGAGCGGCTGCCGAGCACCGGGTCGACGGCGATCCCGCCGGACACCGCCAGGTAGCAGCGCAGGCCGGTCGACGGCGTGCCGACCGCCAGCGTCTGCCCGGCGCGGACCGGCACCGGCGCGTGGGAGCCGACCGGACGGCCGTCGACCCGGACGTCGACCGCCGGGCCGGTGACCGCGACCGTCGCCGACGCCGTGAGCCGCACCGAGAGGCCGCCGAGCAGCGCTTCGATCCCGGCAGCCGTCGAAGGGTTGCCGGCCAAGCGGTTCGCCAGCCGCAGCGACGCCGTGTCGAGCGCGCCCGAAGGCGCGACGCCGAGGTGCGCGTAGCCGGGCCGGCCGAGGTCCTCGACCAGCGCGTACCGCCCCGGGTCGAGGACCTCCACGCACCTCATCGGACGCGCCGGAAGCGGACGCGGTCGCCCGGCGCGAAGAGAGCGGGCGGGTCGGCGTGCGGGTCGAACAGCGTCGCCGTCGTGTGCCCGAGCAGCCGCCAGCCGCCCGGTGACTCGCGCGGGTAGACGCCGGTGAACTCGCCCGCCAGCCCCACCGAGCCGGCCGGGACGCGGGTGCGCGGGGACTCCAGCCGCGGCTGCCGCAGCGGCTCCGGAAGCCCCGTCAGGTAGCCGAACCCGGGCGCGAACCCGGTGAACGCGACCGTGTAGACGGCGTCGGTGTGCAGGTCGGCGACGGCGTCGGCGGAGATCCCGGCGTCCGCGGCGACCAGGGCGAGGTCTTCGCCGTCGTAGCGGACGTCGAGCGTGACTTCGCGGGGCTCGCCGGCGGGCGGATGGGTGAGGTCGGCGCCGTCCAGCAGGGCTTTCACGGCGGCCACCCCACCGATCACCAGCAGGCTGCGCGCGCCGGGAACGAGGTCGGCGACGCCTTCGGGGCGGGCGGCGGACACGGTCGCGTGCGCCGCCCGCATCTGCTCGAGCGAGTCGCAGTCCAGCAGGGCGGCGTCCTCGCCACAGCGCCGCCAGCGCACGGCGTCAGCCGACGACGCGGCGCAGCAGGGCCGAGGTGTGCGGCTGCATCTCCTGGCCCATCATGGCGCGTTCCTCGACGTAGCCGAGGGAGCCTTCGATCAGGCCGTAGAGCCGCTGCGCCCCGGTGACGTCCTTCGCCGAGGCCGTGCGGATCACCGCGTCGGTGCCCAGCTCCCAGGACGTCTGGTTGCGCGGCTTGCCGTAGTACAGCTCGACGATGCCGGTGTTGTGCGTGAGCAGCAGCTCGATCGTGTCGTCTTCCTGCGGCCGCCAGAACCCGGACTCGCGGGCGGCGGGGCGGATGACGTTGCCGTCGTCGTCCAGCAGCCACGCGCGCGCCTCGTGCACGAGGAACGGGCGGCCGTCGTGCGAGATCGTCAGCTGCTGCGCGAACTTGCGGGGGCCCTCGATGGTCGGGTAGTCGACCTCGCCCTCCCCTCGCCAGACGCCGACGAGCGGCAGCAGCGCGAGGCAGGCGTCGTTGAGGTTCGGCCCCTCACGCAGGTTCGCGGTGTCGTTGGGGATGGGCAGGTCGTCCCACAGCGGAAGGTTGCGCTCGCGAGTGCTCTCCGCGCGCATCTCCGCTGCTGCGATGGCGTCGTCGCCGCTGGCGGTCATGGGTCAGCGCTGGTCCGCGTAAAGCCGGTAGACGACGTACACGGCGAACCACGTGATGGCGACGCCCGCCAGCACCAGCAAGGTCGTAAACAGAGCTTCCACGTCCAGCAGGATAGTCCGCCGCCGCTCAGCCGGCCCGGCGCAGGGTCGCCGCGGTGAGCACGGTCACCGCCACAGGACCCCTGAACGCCGTGAAGGCCTCCCTGCCGGAGCAGGAAGGCCTTCACGAAAGAACGAGACTCAACCGACCGAGATGGCCAGCTGGTGCAGGCCCGGGCCCTCCGCCGTCACGGACGCTTCGCCGTTGCCGGTGCGGTGCAGCGCGCGCACCGTCCAGGCACCCGGTGCCGCGTAGAAGCGGAAGTCACCGTCGGCCGAGGAAACGACCTCGCCGGTGAAGTCGCCGCCGCCGTCGAGGAGCCGGACGAACGCGCCGCCGACCGGCCCGTCCGCGCCGGTCACCTTGCCCGCGAGCACGACCTGGCCCTTGGTGTCGTAGTCCGCCGGCGTGGCCTCCTGGACCGGTGCGCCGCAGCTGTCGTCAACCGCCATCACTTGGCTCCCAACTCGACCGGCACGCCGACCAGCGAACCGTATTCCGTCCACGAACCGTCGTAGTTCTTCACGTCCTCGTGGCCGAGCAGCTCGTGCAGCGCGAACCACGCGATGGACGACCGCTCGCCGATGCGGCAGTAGGCGATGGTGCCCTTGCTCGCGTCGATGCCCTGCTCCTTGTAGAGCTCGTCGATCTCGCTCTCGGTCTTGAAGGTGCCGTCCTCGTTGGCGACCTTCGCCCACGGCACGTTCAGCGCGCCCGGGATGTGGCCGGGCACCTGGGACTGCTCCTGCGGCAGGTGCGCCGGGGCGAGCAGCTTGCCGGAGAACTCGTCCGGCGACCGGACGTCGACGAAGTTCTTCGCGCCGATGGACTGGACGACCTCGTCGCGGAACGCGCGCAGGGACAGGTCCTGGTCCTGGGCCTTGTAGTCGGTGGCGGCGCGCTTGACCTCGTCGGAGCTCAGCTCACGGCCGTCGAGCTCCCACTTCTTGCGCCCGCCGTCGAGCAGCTGGACGTTCTCGTGGCCGTAGAGCTTGAAGTACCAGTACGCGTAGGCGGCGAACCAGTTGTTGTTGCCGCCGTAGAGGATCACGCGGTCGTCGTTCGAGATGCCCTTCTCCGACAGGAGCTTCTCGAAGCCCTCCTTGGAGACGAAGTCGCGGCGCACCCCGTCCTGAAGGTCCTTCCGCCAGTCGAACTTCACCGCGCCCCGGATGTGGCCGCCGTCGTACGCGGTGGTGTCCTCGTCGACCTCGGCGAACACGACGCCGGGGGTGTCCAGGTTCTCCTCGGCCCACTGGGTGGTGACCAGGACGTCTTCACGGCTCATGGAACGGACTCTCTTTCTGGGGTTGAACTTTCAGGACGCGCGGGCGGGGGTGAAGCGCTTGAGGAGCAAGAACATTTCGCAGCCGAGGCAGAAGTCGAAGGCCGCGTTGAGGAACGCCGCGAAGAGCGCGAAGGCCGTCGCGACGATGCCGAGCGGGACGATCCCCACCGCGAAGCCGACGGTGCCGACTAGGGCGAACACGAACCCGACGGCCTGGGCGAACCGCAGTGGTGCCGCGTCCTCCCGCTCGTCGGTCGGGCCGAGGCGCGGGGCCACGAGCGTCCGGTACACGATCGAATAGGGCGCGGGCTTCAGCCCGACGAACGCGCCGATGGCGAACACGACGGTCTGGATCGCCAGCAACGGCCACCACTGGGTGACCAGGACGACCGCGAGCACGATCGTGGTCAGGATGGCGGCGAACCGCGGGCCCCGCGGGTCGACGGCCGGTCCGGCGGACATGGTTCCTCCAGCTGGAGCAGAGGGGGGTGCGTGCGAACGGCACGCTTCAGCGGCTTCGGGGCTGGCTGGTTCCGGGCGTGGTTCAGCGCCGGTCGGAGTGAGTGCGACACAGGCTGCTGCGGACGCGGCAGAAGTCGACTGCGCGTCGCTGCGTCAAGAAGGTGGTCAGCCTGGTCACGGGTGCGAGGGTACCCAGAGCTCCCTCAGAGTGGGAACCACGTTCATACCTTGGGACGATTCCCGGCACGTGGGACATGGCCTGGTCAGGGCGTCCGGCTGGTGAGATGCGGCCGGAGCGCGTCCAGCAGCTCGGGGCCCTTGGGGACGCCGCCGACGCGCAGCAGCTCCCGTCCGTCCGGGGTCAGCGCGATCGTGGTCGGCGTCCGCAGCACGGAGAGCGACTGCGCGACCTCCGGCTGGTTCGTCACGTCGAGCTCGACGTGGTGCAGGCCGTCGGTGCGCTCGGCCAGGGGTTCGAGCACGGCCTTCGCGTGCCGGCAGGGCGCGCAGAAGGTGGTGGAGATCTGGACCAGCGTCACGGCGGACGCCGGGTCGAGGACGTCGGCGACGGGGCCGGGCAGCGCACGGGCGGGCTTGGCGTCCCGCACGCGGCCGTTGCGGGCCTTCAGCAGCAGGCCGGCGGCCGACCCGGCCACCAGTACCGCCACGAGCACCCACAGCCCCGTCACCGGCCGCCTCCTTACTTGCTCAGCTGCGCGAACGACACGTTCGTCGCTTCGCCCTTGATCGTCACCGATCCGCTCTGCACCCGCACGCCGGTCGGGGTGACCGACAGCGGCAGGTCCTTCGTGTTGATCGAGGCGCCGAAGTTCGGCATCAGCGCCTTCTGCACAGCGGCCGGAACGACGGTGGTCTCCTGGTCATTCCCGAACTGCAGCCGCTTGGGGATGAAGTTGATCGTCCCGTCCTTCGCGTCGGCCTCGATCATCGCGAAGCAGAAGATTTCCAGATCCTTGCCCGCGAACGGAAGGTGTCCCGAAATGCGGACGCCGGTGCTCGACTCGTCCTGGTCGGCCTGGCCCTCGGTGGTCGTCGTCGGGGTCGGCGTCGGCTCGCTCTGCCCGCTGTCGCCGTTCTCGACGTAGTCCGTGGTCGCCGGCTCGATCCGCAGCTCCTTGATCTTGTCGAGCGGCGACATGCGGGCGAGGTCGGCGGCCTTGATGGTGACGGCGCCGGTCAGCTTGCCGATGGTGATCGCCTTCGTGTTGCCGTTCGTGAGGTCCGACAGCGGCGCGTTGACGTCCTCGAGCTCGGCGTTGAGCGCGACGTCCTGCAGCTTGTCGCCGACCGGAACGCCGGCCGCGGACACGCTGATGTGACTGTAGTCACCGCCCAGCGCCTGCGTGAGGAACGGGAAGCCGTGGATCGTCACCGACGGGTCGTCGGTCAGCTGCAGCTGCGTGCGGGCCTTCTGGGAGATCATGTGCTCGGCGTACGCGGCCGCCCCGAAGTCGGCGCCGACCAGCAGCAGCACCAGGACGACGAGGGCGATCACCCAGCGCCTCGCCCGGCGTCCGCGGCGCCGCGCGTCCGGCCTCGGTGCGGGTCGGTCGTCCCGGGTCACGGGCCTGCTCACCATCGCGTCCGTACTCCTGTTCGTCGGGTCCACCGGTGTTTCTCCAGGTGTGATCGATCCAGCAAGGGTTAGGTACCGGGCCGTCGAGCCGCTATTCTCACTTAGCACCGAACAACGCCACGGTGAGGCGACGATTTGTGAAGGCGGTGCGGCTCATGAGCCTGGACCTTCTGGTGCTGACCGCGGAAGCCGACGCCACCGCGGTGCTTCCCGCGCTGGACCTGCTGCCGCACACCGTACGCGTCCGCCCTCCCGAGGTGACGGCCCTGCTCGACGCGGGCCACCGGGACGTGATCGTCCTCGACGCCCGCAGCGACCTGGCCTCGGCGAAGAGCCTCTGCCGCCTGCTCAAGGGCACCGGTGAAGACGAGGCGGCCACCCCGATCATCGCCGTCGTCGGCGAGGGCGGCCTGGTGGCCGTCAGCGCCGAGTGGCGCACCGACGACATCCTGCTGCCCACCGCGGGCCCGGCCGAGGTCGACGCGCGGCTGCGGCTGGTCACGACCCGCGACGGCGGCTCCGCCCAGGTCGAAGCCGAGCTGCGGGTCGGCGAGCTGGTCATCGACGAGGCGACCTACACCGCCCGCCTGCGCAAGCGCACCCTCGAGCTCACCTACAAGGAGTTCGAGCTGCTCAAGTACCTCGCCCAGCACGCCGGCCGGGTGTTCACCCGCGCCCAGCTGCTGCAGGAGGTCTGGGGCTACGACTTCTTCGGCGGCACCCGGACGGTCGACGTCCACGTGCGGCGGCTGCGCGCCAAGCTCGGGCCGGAGCACGAGCAGATGATCGGCACCGTGCGCAACGTCGGCTACAAGTTCGAGCGGCCCGCCAAGGGCGGCGTGCGGGCGAACGTGCCCGCGCAGCAGACGGCCGAGGTCCCGGCCGACACTCCCGAACACGCGCACTGACTCCCCTTCCGTCACCAGGAGACGTCTCGCACACCGGTCGCGTTGCGTCCGGCCCGGGTACGGTCACGGGGTGAGCGGAGAAGGCGAGTGGCGCCAGGAGCTGGACGAGCAGCAGCTCGAGGACGTGCGCGGGGTGCTGCTGGCCGTGCGCGAGGCCGACGGGCGGCCCGAGGTCGAGCCCCAGGGGCCGCTGCCGGGTGAGTTCGACGGCGGAGAGCACCTCGTGGCCTGCGTCGAGGGCGAGGTCGTCGGCTACGCCCACCTCGACACCACCGGCGACTCTTTCGGGCACCAGGTCGCCGAGCTGTTCGTGCACCCCGCCCACCGCAACCGCGGCTACGGCGTGAAGCTGCTTCAAGCCGTCGACGAGCGCGCCGCGGTCGGCTTCCGCATCTGGGCGCACGGCGACCACCCCGCCGCGCGGCAGCTGGCCGTGCGCACCGGCCTGGAGCGCAAGCGCGAGCTGCTGATCCTGCACACCGACGTCGAGGGCGCCGACTGGCCGGAGCCGCGGCTGCGCGACGGCGTCTCGCTGCGGACGTTCGTGCCGGGGCAGGACGAGGACGCCGTCATCAGGGTGAACGCGCGGGCCTTCGACTGGCACCCCGAACAGGGCGCGCTGACCGCCGAGGACCTCCGCGCGGACGAGGCCCGGTCGTGGTTCGACGCCGACGGCTTCTTCCTCGCCGAGCAGGACGGCGAAGTGATCGGCTTCCACTGGACGAAGGTCCACGAGGCGACGCCGGGGCGCTTCGACGGCGAGCGCGTGGGCGAGGTCTACGTCGTCGGCGTCGACCCGGCGGCGCAGGGCGGCGGGCTCGGGCGGGCGCTGACGCTCGCCGGGCTGCGGTACCTCGCGAGCCGGGGGCTGCGGCAGATCATCCTGTACGTCGAGGGCGACAACGCGCCGGCGCTGGCGGTCTACACCAAGCTCGGGTTCACCCGTCACGAAACCGACGTCCAGTACGGTCGGTGACCACGATGGACGCCGCGCGAACAATCCGTCACGGAGTGCGAACGCGCAGGTCACGACGGGGACACGGCACCCTATCGGGCTAGTAGCACTGCTCACATCCTGGACCTTGTTCACTTTGCGTTCATGCGATGACGGCCGACCGTCCACCAGGGCTGCCTAATGTCCGGATCCGGCGCGGTAGTACGCCGCGACGACCCGGTCAAGCTCCTGATGGAGGAAACAGCAGTGAAGATCATGCGGCCCCTGAGCGCGGTGGGCATCGTCGCGAGCGCCGCCCTCGTGCTCGCCGCCTGTGGTACCGACCCCGCGGCGTCCAACAGCAGCAGCTCGAACTCGGCCTCGGCCCCCGCTGCCACCGGCACCGCCGACGTGGAGTGCGGTGGCAAGAGCCCGCTCTCCGCGGAAGGTTCGTCGGCCCAGAAGAACGCCATCGACATCTTCACGCAGCAGTACGGCAAGAAGTGCTCCGGCCAGCAGGTGAACTACAACCCGAGCGGTTCGGGCGCCGGCGTCAAGCAGTTCAACGCCAACCAGATCGACTTCGGTGGCTCGGACTCGCCGGTCACCGCCGCGGACCTCGATGCGGCCACCAAGCGCTGCGCGAGCCCCGCGTGGAACATCCCCATGGTCGTCGGCCCGGTGGCCGTCGCCTACAAGCTTTCCGGCGTCGACAAGCTGACGCTGACCCCGTCGGTCATCGCCAAGATCTTCAGCGGCGCCGTGACCAAGTGGAACGACCCGGCCATCAAGGGCGTCAAGGGCAACGAAAGCCTGACCCTGCCGGACAAGGCGATCCAGGTCGTCTCCCGCGCCGACGAGTCGGGCACCACCGACAACTTCCAGAAGTACCTGGGTGCCGCGGCGAAGGCCGACTGGACCAAGGGTGCCGGCAAGAAGTTCAACGGTGGCGTCGGCAACGGTGCGCAGGGCTCCAACGGTGTCGCGACCGCGGTGAAGGCCTCCGACGGCGGCATCACCTACGTCGAGGGCGCGTTCGCCAAGGACGGCCTGACCCCGGCCCTCATCGACAGCGGCTCCGGCGGCGTCGAGCTCAGCGCGGCGAACGTGGCGAAGTCCCTCGACTCGGCCAAGTTCCTCAAGGACGGCACGAACGACCTCGCGCTCGACCTCAACGGCATCTACGCCAGCAACACCCCGGGTGCCTACCCGCTGCTGCTGACGACCTACGAGATCGTCTGCTCGAAGTACGCGAACCCGGACGTCGCGAAGGCCGTCAAGGCGTTCCTGACGGTGGCCGCCACCGACGGTCAGCAGCCGCTGTCCGCCAAGGGCTACGTGCCGATCCCGCAGTCGCTGCAGACCAAGGTCCTCGCCGCCGTCAAGGCGATTTCCTGAACCGGCGTTGCGACTGAAATCCGAGTGATAGAGGCTGGTCAGAAGTAGCTGATGAGCGAGTCATCCTCGACGCGAACGCCCACCGGCGACCCCGGTGGGCGTTCGTCGTCCGCCACGACGCCCCCGGAGGTCCCGATTTCGGAGCAACCAGCCCCGCCGGCGGCGCCCCAGCCGCCCGCGAGCGAGAAACCGAAGAAGGTGCGGCCCGGTGACCGCATCTTCCAGAACCTGACCACCGGGGCCGGGATCTTCGTCGTCGCCCTGATCGGCCTGATCGGGCTCTTCCTGCTCATCCAGGCGATCCCGGCGCTGCAGGCCGACAAGGCCAACTTCCTGACGAACCACGGCTGGTCGACCAACGACCCCGCGAACATGTCGTTCGGCATCCTCGACCTCCTCGAGGTCACGGTGGCGACGTCGCTCGTGGCGCTGATCATCGCGATGCCGGTTTCGCTGGGCATCGCGCTGTTCCTGACCCAGTACGCGCCGAAGCGGCTCGCGCGGCCGTTCGCGTACGTCATCGACCTGCTCGCCGCGGTGCCGTCGATCATCTTCGGCCTCTGGGGCATCCTCGTGTTCGCCCCGGCGATCGAGCCGTTCTCGCAGTGGATCAACGACACGTTCTCGTGGTTCCCGCTGCTGGCGCCCGGCAACGTCGCGCCGAGCGTGCGCGGCACGATCTTCACCGCGGGCATCGTGCTCGCCGTGATGATCCTGCCGATCATCACGTCGCTCTCGCGCGAGGTCTTCGAGCGCACGCCGACGCCGCACCTCGAGGGCGCGCTGGCACTGGGCGCGACGCGCTGGGAAGTCATCCGCACCACGGTGCTCCCGTTCGGCAAGGCCGGTTACGTCGGCGCGTCGATGCTCGGCCTCGGCCGCGCGCTCGGCGAGACGATCGCGCTGGCGGTCATCCTGCTCATCCCGCAGGGCCGGAACTTCGACTGGAGCCTCTTCGACGGCGGTTCGACGTTCGCCTCGAAGATCGCCGCCAACTACAGCGAGTTCAACAACGAGATCTCCGCCGGCGCCTACATCGCGGCCGGCCTGGTGTTGTTCGTGCTCACGTTCCTCGTGAACTTCGCCGCGCGCTCCGTCATCGGCAAGAAGGGGGACTGAGCATGTCCACCACGCTCGAAGCTCCCGCCACGACGCCTGCGTTCCAGCAGGTCAGCCTGGCTCGCAAGCTCAAGAACGGGCTGGCGACCACGCTGGTCTGGCTGTCGTTCCTGATCGCCGTCGTCCCGCTGGTGTGGGTGCTCTACACGGTCGTCGCGAACGGCATCAAGCGCATCCCGTACAGCAACTGGTGGTCGCAGGACCTCGGCAACTTCCTGTCCGACGAGGTCGGCGGCGGTGTCGTGCACGCGATCATCGGCAGCCTGCTGCAGGGCCTCGTCTGCGCGGTCATCGCGGTGCCGATCGGCATGCTCGTCGCGATCTACCTCGTCGAGTACGGCCGCGGCAAGCTCGCCAAGGCCACCACGTTCATGGTCGACATCCTCTCCGGTGTCCCCTCGATCGTCGCCGCGCTGTTCATCTACGCGCTCTGGATCACCACGTTCGGCCTGCCGCGCAGCGGTTTCGCCGTGTCGCTGGCCCTGGTGCTGCTGATGATCCCGGTGGTCGTCCGCTCGTCGGAGGAGATGCTGCGGATCGTCCCGGACGACCTGCGCGAGGCCTCCTACGCGCTGGGCGTGCCGAAGTGGAAGACGATCGTGAAGATCGTGCTGCCGACGGCCCTGTCCGGCATCATCGGCGGCATCATGATGGCGCTGGCCCGGGTGATGGGCGAGACCGCGCCGCTGCTGGTCCTGGTCGGGTACTCCGCCTACACGAACTGGGACATCTTCAGCGGTGAGCAGGCGGCGCTCCCGCTGCTGATGAACAACGAGCGCGTCACCAACTCGATGGATCCCGGCTCGGTCGGCTTCGACCGGATCTGGGGCGCGGCACTGACCCTGGTGCTCATCATCGCGCTGATCAACCTCCTCGCCACCGTGTTCGCGCGCCTTGTCGCCCCGAAGAAGAAGTGAGCTGTAGCCATGGCAAAGCGAATCGACGTCAAGGACGTGGACATCTACTACGGCAAGTTCCACGCCGTGGACCAGGTCACCCTTTCCGTGCCCCCGCGCAACGTCACCGCGTTCATCGGCCCGTCGGGGTGTGGCAAGTCCACGGTGCTGCGGACGCTGAACCGGATGCACGAGGTCATCCCGGGTGCCCGGGTGGACGGCCAGGTGCTCCTGGACGGTGAGGACATCTACGCGTCGGCGGTCGACCCGGTCCAGGTGCGCCGCACGATCGGCATGGTGTTCCAGCGCCCCAACCCGTTCCCGACGATGTCCATCAAGGACAACGTCGTCGCGGGGCTGAAGCTGGGCGGCACCAAGGGCAAGAAGACCCTCGACGACATCGCCGAGCGCGCCCTGCGCGGCGCGAACCTGTGGAACGAGGTCAAGGACCGCCTCAACAAGCCGGGTGGCGGGTTGTCGGGCGGTCAGCAGCAGCGTCTGTGCATCGCCCGCGCGATCGCGGTCCAGCCGGACGTGCTGCTGATGGACGAGCCGTGCTCGGCCCTCGACCCGATTTCGACGCTGGCGATCGAGGACCTGATCGGGGAGCTCAAGAAGGACTACACGATCGTCATCGTCACGCACAACATGCAGCAGGCGGCGCGGGTTTCCGACCAGACGGCGTTCTTCAACCTGGCCGGGGTGGGGCAGCCGGGGCGTCTGGTGGAACTCAACGACACGGAGAAGATCTTCTCCAACCCGGACGAAAAGGCCACGGAAGACTACATTTCCGGGCGCTTCGGCTGAGTCGTCGTTGTGTGAGAAGGCCTTTCTCGCCCGTGCTCGGGGCAGGCGAGAAAGGCCTTCTTTTTTGTCCTTTGTGGATCAATGAGCCGGGACATAGCGCAGCGTCAGGATTCCCGATTCCCACGCTTTGCTTTCCACGAGCCGCAATTCGCGTCGGTCCGTGAAAAGTGGCTGCCCCGCACCGATCGCCGTCGGGTAGAGCTTGACCCAGTACTCGTCCACCAGTCCGGCCCGGACGAACTCCCGCACGATCGACACCCCGCCGAACAGCACCATGTCCTTGCCCGGCAACGCCTTCAGCGTCGCGACCTCGGCGGCGAGGTCCGGTCCGGCGAGCCGGTGTGGCGCGGCCACCTCCGCCGACGACCGCGAGAAGACCACCTGGGGCGTCGAAATCATCCACGTGGCGAAGTCGGCCAGCTCGGCCGGGCTCGCCGGGTCCGTCGCCTGGGCGCGGAAGTTCTGCTCGATGCCGTGGTGGAAGTTCCGGCCCGTCAGGATCGTGTCGACGCGGGACCGCAGCTCGTCCGACAGCGAGATGTTCATCGACGGGTCGGGCGACATCCAGTCCAGCTCGCCCGCCGGGCCGGCCAGGTGGCCGTCGAGGGTGAGGTTGACGTAGGCGATGACGGTGCGCATGGCCTGCTCCTTCGTGAGTGTGCTGTCACCCGTTGAGAGACACCCGCGCCGCGAAACTCATCGGTCCCCACGAAAAAAGGCCCCCGACGCAGGTCAGGGGCCTTTTTTGGAGCTTGCTCAGATGTCGTCGTCGGAGCCGTAGCCCGGCATCTTGCCGGTGACCACGAAGATCATCCGCTTCGCGACCGACACCGCGTGGTCGGCGTAGCGCTCGTAGAAGCGGCCCAGCAGCGTCACGTCGACCGCCGCGGCCACGCCGTGCGGCCACTCGCGGTCCATCAGCACCGTGAACAGGTGGCGGTGGATGTCGTCCACCTGGTCGTCGTCGGTCTCGAGCGTCTTCGCCGCTTCGACGTCCTTCGTCTTGATGACCTGCTCGGTCGACCGGGCCAGCTTCACCGCGACCTCGCCCATCTCGGCGAAGTACGGCTTGACCGCCTCGGGCAGGACCGGGTCGGGGTGACGGCGCCGGGCCGCCTTCGCGACGTGGAGCGCCAGATCGCCCATCCGCTCCAGGCTTTCCGCGGCGTGGATGGCGGCCAGCACCGTGCGCAGATCGGTCGCCACGGGCGCCTGCAGGGCCAGCAGCGCGTACGCCTGCTCCTCGCACTGGGCGCGGGCGTCGTCGACCTTCACGTCGTCGCTGATGACCTGCTCGGCGAGCCCGAGGTCGACCTCCAGCAACGCGCGCGTGGCGCGCTCCATGGCGTCGGCGACCTGGACCGACATCCCGGCCAGGTTGACGGCGAGCTGTTCGAGTTCGACATGGTAAGCCTCACGCATGGCCCAACCCTACGGCCAACCGTGGCCAAACACCTCATCGCCGGGTGAACCGCACGTGAACCCGGACTAACGATCCCTCGCGGATCAGCCCGTGGTGCTCGTCTTCTTGCTCGTCGTCGACTTGGAAGTGGTCTTGGACGACGACTTCGACGTGCTGGTCGGCGGAGCCTGCTCGCTCACCGGCACCGGCGCGTTCGGGTCCGGCAACGCGGTGTTGTTGCGCAGCGCGTCGAACAGGGCCTTCGTCTTGCTGCGGACCAGGACCTCGTTGCCGCGGCTGTTGGCCTCGCCGGTCGTCGGCACGGTCAGGAACGAGATCTTCGACTGGTCCATGCCCTTCATCGACTGCGCCAGCGTCATCATCTGCTTGACGCCGAGGTTGTCGCCGAAGGTGGCCTTCGCGAAGGCGTTGATGAAGTCGGTGAGCTTGCCGGGGTCGAGCACGACGTCCGACGACATGACCTTCTTCAGCAGCGCGCCGATGAACTCCTGCTGCCGCTTGATCCGGCCGTAGTCCGACGTCGGGTCGCCCTTGACGTGCCGGGCGCGCACGAAGTTGAGCGCCTGGTCACCGGAGATCGTGACGTCCCCGGTCTCCAGCAGCACCTTGCCGAGGATGCCGTCGTCGATCGGCTTCTCGTTGTGCACGGTGACACCGTGGACGGCGTCGACCATCTCCTTGAAGCCGTTGAAGTCGATGCCGACGAAGTGGTTGATCCGCAGGCCGGTGATCTGCTGGATCACCTTGGTGACGCACGCCGGCCCGCCGACCGCGTACGCGGTGTTGAGCTTGGCGATCTTCTGGCCGGGGAAGACCTCGTCGGTGGTCTTGTTCTGCGCCGGGTCCCACTTCTGGCAGTCCGGCCGGTTGATCTCGAGGTCGCGCGGGAACGACGTGACGACGACCCGCTTCCGGTCGGCCGGGATGTGCGCCACCATCACGGTGTCGCTCCGGGCGCCCGGAGTGCTGTCCGCGGTGCCGACGCCTTCCTCGGCGGTCGCGCCGTCGCGGCTGTCCGAGCCCACCATGAGGAAGTTCTCGTCGTTGGCCTGCGCGTCGGCGTCCTGGATGTCGGACGAGTTCTCGTCGAGCGCGGAGACCTGCGTGAACTTGGCGTCGAAGTAGGTCTGGGCACCCCAGGCGCCACCGATGCCGAGGAACACGAGCCCGGCGACGGCGGCCGCGGCGATCCGGCCGAACCGCGCCGAGCGCTCGATCTTCTTGGCCTTCTTTTCCTGCAACAGGGCCAGCTCGGCGCTCTCGGCCTGCTCTTCCGGCGACGGCGTCGGAGCGACGACGCGCTGAAGCGCCGTACGCGTGCTCTCGATCAGCGAAGCAGGCGAGAGGCGTTCACGGCGCTCGCGTCGCTTCGCCTCTTCGGCGTTCATCTCGTCGTGCGCGGCCGAGAACCGGGCGAGGGTGTGGTCGATCTTGCGGCGGTACTGCGTCGCCTCGTCGATCGCTTCCATCTCGTCGGTCATGGTCAGCGGGTCCAGCTCGGCCCGCGGGGGTACGGAGCCAGGACGGCGCAGCGGGGCGTTGGCCGCGGCCGCCTCGGCAGCCGGCCCCTGGGGTGCGCCTGAGTCCGGCGCAGGTCGTTGCGGTGCGGCGTCCGGGCGCTGAGGTGCCGGCGAATCCGGGGTGGGCCGCTTGTGCGCGGGCGCTTCGGATGCCGCCGCGGCGCTCTCGGTCAGGGGCCGGCGGGATGCGGCGCCATCGGCGGGGCGGCGCGCGGCAGCAGTGTCTGGGCGGCGGGGTGCTGCTCCGTCGGGGGTCGCCGCGGGGCGGCGGGTTGCGTCGGCGCCTGGGCGTTGGGCGTTGTCGGTGACCGCGGGCCGGCGGGGTCCGTCGGCTGGGGCCACGGCCCGTCGGGGTGCGTCTGCGGCAGCGCGCTGGGGTGCGGGTCCGTCAGCCGCGGGCCGCTGAGGTCCGGCACCCTCGGCCGCGGGGCGCCGGCGGATGGGCCGGGGTGCGGCACCGCCGTCGGCCGGGCGCTGGGTGGCGTCCGGCGCACCCGCGGCGCGGCGAGAGCCGTCGTCGGCGGTGGGACGCAGGGCTGCCGTCGGGCGCTGGCGAGCGGCGCTGTCAGGGCGGCGGGGCGCGCCACCCTCGTCGCCGGGGCTCTGGGGTGCGGGGCCGTCCGGCGTGGCCGCGGGACGGCGGACCCGGCGAGGTCCGCCACCTTCGTCGGCGGAGTTCTGGGGAACAGCTCCTTCGCCGGTGGGGCGCTGGGGAGCGCCACCGTCCGGACCGACCGCGGGACGGCGGACCCGGCGGGGCGGCTGGGGCGCGGCGGTCGTCTGCTGCGGGCCGGGGTTCGCGGCCGGGGGGCGGCGCTGGAGCGGAGCCTCGGGCGCCGGGGCGGCTGCCGCCGTGCGGCGCGGCTGGCGCGGCCGCGGCGGGCGCGATTGACGAGTGGCGTCCGTGGGTACTGGGTCCTCGGCGGGCGGCTGCGGTGCGCGCGAGTGCGCTCCACGCGACGGGGCGGGCGCTTCGGCTCGCGCTCGGCGTCCGGGCTGGTCGGCGCGGTCCTGCGGCTCGCGCGACGGGAGCGGTCGAACGCCGGTGGACTTGGCGACGACGTCCGAGACGCTGATCCCGCCCTGGTCCTCCATCGACCGGCGTCTGCCGGTGCGGGGCCGCGCGGGACCGTCCGAACGGCGACCGGTCCCCGGGCTGTCGTGCTCGTCCGGCACTCGGTCTCCTTTCGCGCGATCGAAGGCGGGGTTGTTACTTGGCCGTCTTCCCCCGCGAGAGGTGATCGTTCCCCCGGAGGTTTTCGTTATCGTACGGATACCCCCCGTTCGTGACGACACCCTCCCGGAATTTTCTTCACCTTGAGTCGACGAACGGCGGCTGGCCGTCGACAAACGGGTGAAGGATGCCCGCAGCTTTCCGGGGTAATGGGGTGTTTACGTTACTCAGAGTGGGTTATTAACCGCGTACTTTGCGCGTCGTGATAGGCGACTTTGTTCCGCCCGGCCCGTTTCGCCGCGTAAAGCAGGTCATCGGCGCTTCGCAGCTGGCGCTCGGGCGCGGTCGGGGCGTCCGGCCCCTCGTGGGCGAGCCCGGCGCTGATGGTCACGCGCAGTCCCGGCTGGAGTTCTGACCAGGGGTGACGGGCGACGCGCACGCGGGCGGCGTCGACGATGCGGACCGCGTGCCCGGCATCGACGCCGGGCAGCCACAGCACGAACTCCTCGCCGCCGTAGCGGGCGCAGAAGCCGTCCGGCGGCAGCCCCTCCTGGAGCAGATCGGCCACCCGGCGGAGGACGCGATCGCCGACGAGGTGACCGTACGTGTCGTTGACGCGCTTGAAGCGGTCGAGATCGACGAGCGCGATGCCCAGCGCGGGCCGCGGCCGGGCGGGCGGCCGATCGGTGAACGGTCCGTACAAGCGCTCGTCGAGGTACCGGCGGTTGTAGCTCGAGGTCAGCGCGTCGCGCAGGCTGCCGTCACGCGCGATGTCCAGCGCGGAGCGGAGGTGCTGGTAGGCGCGGCGCCAGTCGCCCTGGGTCGCGAAGAGCGTGGCGACGGCCTCGTGGAGGCGCAGCAGGTCCGGCGGCTGCGGGCTCCGGCGCAGCACGCCTTCTTCCCCAGCGACCATGCCCACCTCCACCACGCATTGGTTGTCGTCGTAGTGGAGGCCGTGCTTGAGGCGCGGGTGCGGTCGAAGGTGAATTTCGCTCAAACGAGACCGCGGCGGTGACACTCCGGAGTTGCGCCGTCAGAGTCCGGCGAACGGCTCGATGCCCTTGAGCTGGGAGAACTGATCCTTGGCCCAGTAACTCACATTAGCCGTCTCGTCGTTCAACAACTCTTGGTAGCCGGTCCAGGAGACCCAGCGCCAGCCGCCGACCTCGGCCGGGTTCGGCTCGGGCTCGGCGTCGGCCCAGGCGGCGAAGACCGGGCAGAACTCGTTCTCGACGATCCCCTGGAACGGCGGCGTCCGGTACCGGTAGCTCGGCAGCACGCAGTGCAGCTCCGACAGCGACGGCAGCCCGATCTCGTAGGCCGCGCGCCGCCGGACGGCGTCCTCGAGCGACTCGCCCGGCGCGGGGTGGCCGCAGACGCTGTTCGTCCAGACCCCCGGCCAGACCTTCTTGTGCGGTGCGCGTTGCGTGATCAGCAACGCGTTGTCGCGGCGTCGCAGGACGTAGCAGGAGAAGGCCAGGTGCAACCGGGTGTGCTCGTGGTGGCTGGCCAGCTTCGGGCCGGTTTCGCCGGTGGGCACGCCGTCTTCGGTGACGAAGACGACCTGCTCGGTCTCGGGTTCGGTCGCGGTATCCACGGCCTCAGTGAACACGACGAGCCGGCGCGGCTCGTACCGCGAGCCGGGTGGGTTACCGGCGGTCCGCCCGGCCGGGTGACGGGCCGCTACCGCGCGTCGAGGTGCTCGACGATGAGCGAAGTCACCGCTTCCGGCGCCTCTTCCGGCACCCAGTGCGTGACGTCCTCGATCATTTCGAACCGGAAGGGTGCGGTGACCCAGTTCTCGGTGTCGAGCGCGGCGGTCGAGCCGAACGAGACGTCCTCGGTGCTCCAGATGTACAGCGTCGGCACGGAGATCTTGCCGATCTTCCCGCCCGGCCGGCCGCCGCGGTACCAGTTGAGGGCCGCGGTGAGCGCCCCCGGCTCGGACAGCCGCTGCACGTACTCGTCGATCTTGGTCGGCGACACGCGCCGCTCGAACATGTCCCGCAGCGCCTTGGCGTCGTTCTCCAGCATCTTGCGTTCGGTGACGCGGGTCTGCCGCCACTCGGTCATGTACCGCGACCGCAGGTGCTGGTCTTCGTCGGTCTTCATGGCCTCGGCGAGCGCGGCCGGGTGCGGCGTGGAGACGACGGCGAGGCTGCGCAGCCGGCCGGGGTGCGCGTCGGCGGTCCACCAGGCGACGGCCCCGCCCCAGTCGTGCCCGACGAGGTCGAACACCGGCCAGCCCAGCCGATCGGCGATCGCGACGACGTCCGAGACGAGGTGATCGATCGAGTACTCGGTCGCCTGCTCGGGCCGCACCCCGGGCGAATAGCCCCGCTGGTCCGGCGCGACGGCCCGGTACCCGAGCACCCCGAGGGTGGCGACCTGGTGCTCCCACTCGACGGCGGCTTCGGGGAAGCCGTGCAGCAGCAGCACGGGCCGCCCGTCTTCGGGCCCGGCGGCGATGGCGTCGAAGGAACCGGCCTCGGTGGGGATGCTGATGTGGTCGATCACGAGCCCGAATCTACTTCGCGCGGTTGAATGGCGAGTGGCCGGTCAGATCCGCTTGAGCGCGCAGTCCGGGCCCATCGCGTCCTCGCCGGTCAGCCAGGTGTCCAACCCGACGTACACGGTGAGCCCGGAGCGGCCGGCGAGGGGCGTGAGATCGGCGCGCTCCGCATCGCCCAGCGAAAGGAGCCGCAGGTCATCGAGGCCGGCCAGCAGGTTCAGGTCGAAGGGTGCGGTACCGGCGAGCCGGAGCGCCCGCAGGCGGGTCAGGTCCGCGATCGGCGCCAGGTCCGCCACCGGGCAGGACCGCAGCTGCAGCTCGGTCAGCGTGCCCGACCACGCGCTGAGCCGGGAGAGGTCGCGGAGGGCGTCGCAGCTTTCGAGGCGCAGGTCCTCCGGTCCGTCCAAAAAGGACAGCACGGAGAGGTCTCGCAGGTGGAAAACGTTGTTGAGCTCGAGCGTCCGCAACTGCCGCAGCGGAGCCAGTTCCGCCAGCCGGTCCGGGTCGTCGACCCAGCTCAGCTGCAGCCGGCGTAGCTCGGGCAGCTCGGCCAGCCGCGCCCAGCCGTGCGTCTCGACCTCGGCGGTCACGCGGGTCAGCCCGGGAACGTCGGCGAGCGCGGACACGTCGGCCGACTGCGGCAGCGGGTCGCCGAGCAGGGCGACGTGGGTCAGCGGGGTGCCCGCCAGCGACGGCAGGTCGAACCCGGCGAGGTCCTGCACCCGCACCTCCCGCAGCCGCGGTAGCCGCCGGACGAAGTCGAGCCGGCCGTAGCCGTTTTCGAACAGGCAGGTGAGCACCTGCAGGTGGCGCAGGTGTTCCAGGCCCGCGAGCAGCGCGGGGTCCAGCACGGTCAGGCAGTCGTACGGAAGTGGCGTGCCGGCGAGCACGCGCTCGGCGAACTGCGCCGGGTCGAACCGCGTGTGCGCGTCCATGAGCTCGTCCACCACGAGGGGATCGGACTGGTCGCCGTAGCGCGCCAGCAGCTCGAGCGCGGCGGGGCCGCCGATCAGGGCGGCGGCGCGCACGGTGGCCGCGGCGGCCTCCGGGTCCGCGGGCACCGGGCCGGCGAGCAGGTCCAGGACGAATTCCCCGGCCGTGGCCAGGGATTCGGCGATCGCGAACGTCCGCGGCGGGATCAACGCCGACGTGCGGTCCTCGATCCTTGTGCGCAGGGTCCCGGGCAGTTCGGGAGACGTTTCGAGGCAGGCCAGTGCGACGAGGTCGAGCTTGAGCCGGTCCCGCTCGGGAGCCAGGAGTCCTTCGAGCAGCTTCTCCCGCTGCGCCGGGTGGGCGTGCCCGGCTGCCAGCACGACTACCTCCCGCCAGTCGTCGCGGTGCGCGTTCGCGACCAGCACGCCGATGTCGTCCTCCTCGATGGCCGCCTTCGCCGCGAGGTACTCGCCGAACGTCCGGTGCACGAAGTCGATCCGGCCGGGGACCGGTTCGCGCAGCACGCCGCCGCGGTCGAGCAGGTGCCGGAACACCTGGTGCGGGGTCGCGTCGATCTGGCCCATCGACGTCAGCTTCGCGGCCAGCCGCGCTTCCGCGTCCGCCACCGGGATGTCCGTGTGCGCGTTGCGGACCAGCCAGTACGCCAAGTGCCGCAGCAGCACCAGTTTCTCGGTCAGCGACAGCCGGATGCCGGGCTCGATCCGCCGTTCGACGTCACGGCTGTCGAGCAGCATGCGCAGCGCGACCTCGTAGAGCTCCATGCGGTTGTCCGGCAGGTGCCCGTTGCCTTCGTGGTGCAGGGCGCAGAGCAGCGCGCACAGCAGCGGGTTCTCGGCCAGCCGCCGCAACGCGCCGCGCGCGCCGATGGCCGTCACGAGTGCGTCGCGACGTTCTTCGAAGTCCTCGCCCGTCGCCGCGTGCCAGCGGGTGACGAACGTCCGGACGTCGCGCGGGGTCATCGGCCGCAGCCGGACCTCGGTGAAGTCGTCGCCGGCCAGCCAGCCGGGCTCGACCGCCGCCGGCCGGGTGGTGACGACGAACCGGGCCCGCGGGAACGCGCCGATCAGCTCGCCCAGCCAGTCCCGGACCTCCGGACGGCGTTCCGCGGGCAGCTCGTCGATCCCGTCCACGAGCACGACGGCCCGGCCCTCCCGCAGCCGCTTGTGCACCCACCCCGGCGGCATCTCGTCGGCGATGTGCCTGCCGACTTCGTCGAGGAACTGTTCCGGCGCCGGCAGTCCGGACCGGCTGAACCGCCGCAGCCGCACCAGAAACGGGTCGAGACCGGACCAGCCGCCGACGCTCTCCAGCTGCCGGCTCGCGCACTGCACCGCCAGCCACTGCAGCATCGTCGTCTTGCCGGAGCCCGCCTCGCCGCGCAGCAGGATCCGCCGGGTGCGGGGCAGCACGTGCTCGATCCGGTCGGCGGGCGGCCCGTCATCGTCGGCGGTGACGCTCAGGCTGAGGTACGCGACCGACAGCGGGTACAGCCGGGTCGCGTCGGTGAGGCCGGCGCCGAACAGCGCCATCCGGTCCAGCGCCGTGACGACCTGACGCCGGAAGTCCGCCGCGAAGTCGTCCGGATGACGGCGTTCCGGCATCGCTTCGAGCACGTTTCGGACTGCCTCCAGGATCTCCGTCTCCCGCCGGAGCACCTCGACCAGCGCGCCCGGCTGGAAGCGGGGCAGGGTGCTCGTCACCTGGACCAGGTACGCGCAGCACTCCCGCAGCACCCGCCGGTACAGCCCGGTCGCGTCGGCCGAGAGGAGCGTGGTGACGTCCGGGACGGTCCGCTGCAGGTAGCGGTACAGGTAGCCGGCGTCGAGGTCGGCGGCGAAGAGGTCTTCGTCGGTCAGCGCGGCCCGCTCGAACGTGTCGTGCACCGCGTCCACCGCCCCCGCGCGCTCGTTTTCCGGCAGCGCGTGGAACTCGACGTCGAGGAACGGCAGCAGCCGGTCGGCGACGCGGGACTCGAGGTTCGTGAACAGCAGGCGGAGCTTGCGGCGGTCGTTGAGGCCGGTGACCTGCTTCTCCAGCAGGCCGAACACCTTGGCCGAGGCGTCGGCGGCGAGCGGGCGGTCGCCGAGCCAGAGCTTCGCGGCGGCCTTCACCACCGCGGTCGTCAACGCGATGGCCGAGGCTTCGAGGCTCACCGAGTCGAGCCTAGCCGAGCACCTCGTCCGTCGTGGCGACCTTCACCAACGGCCCGTACAGCCGCATGAGGTCCAGCGCTTTCGCGTGGCTCTCGTCGTCCACGCCCGCGCACGCGTCGGACACCACGGTCACCGACACGCCCGCGTCCGCCGCGGCCAGCGCCGTCGACAGCACGCAGCAGTCCGTCGACACGCCCGCCAGCACCAGCCGGGCGCCGCCGACGCGGGTCGCCAGGCGCGGGGTCCACTTGCCGAACGTTGTCGCGTCCACTGTGGACGGCGGGTCGAACTCGGAGATCACTTGGTACAGCTGGTCATCCGGCGGCCGCAGTGCGAACGGCCACTGCTCGTAGTACTGCTTCCACGCCCCTTCCGGGTGCGCGGGCGCGATGAACCGCGTGAACACGACGTCCGCGCCGAACGCGTCCACCAGGCGGTGGATCGGCGGGAGCACCTCGGCGAAGCGCGGGGTGAACCACTCGCTCGCCGGGGTGGCGAACACGTTCTGCAGGTCGATGACCGCCAGGACCGACCTCACGCCGCCTCCTGCGCGCGGACCCGTTGCCGCGTGAGCAAAGTGACGACGAAACCGAGTGCCAGCGCCAGCAGCACGCCGAGGTTCGCGAACGCCCACGAGCCGTCGCGCCCGCCGAGGCCGAGCGGTTCGAGGAGGTAGCCCTGCCACTGGAGCCAGCCCGCGGCGGTGTTCGTGACCAGGCCCCAGCCGAGCGCCGTCGCCACCAGCACCAGCGCGATCGGCCCCCACCGGATGTCGCCGTAGCGGCCGGCCGGGTCGAACAGGTCCGGCTCGGCGTAGTCGTGCCGGCGCAGCAGGACGTCCGCGAGCATCACGCCGCACCACGCCGCCACCGGTACGCCCAGCGTCACCAGGAAACCCTGGAACTGGCCGAGGAACTCGCCGCCGAAGAACACGATGTAGATCGTGCCCGCCACCATGAGCACGCCGTCGACGAACGCCGCGACCGGCCGTCGCACGCGCAGCCCGGCCGACAGCAGCGCCAGCCCCGACGAGTAGATGTCCAGCACCGCGCCGCCGACCAGCCCGAGCACCGCGACGAGCGCGAACGGCACCAGGAACCACAGCGGCAGCAACGTCGTCAGCGCGCCGATCGGGTCCTTCGCGATGGCGCCGTTCAGCTCGGTGGACGAGCCCGCCAGCAGCAGCCCGAACACCAGCAGCACCAGCGGCGCCACCGACGCGCCGAACGTCGTCCAGCCGACCACGCCGCGGCTCGACGACGACCGCGGCAGGTAGCGCGAGTAGTCCGCGGCCGCGTTGACCCAGCCGAGGCCGAAGCCGGTCATCAGGAACACCAGCGCGCCGACCCACTGCTGGGCCGAGCCGGACGGCAGCGCGCTCACGGCGTCCCAGTGCACGTCGCCGACGACCAGCACGACGTAGACGACCGTGAGCACGCCGGTGATCCAGGTGATCCACGTCTGCAGCTTCATGATCGCGTCGAAGCCGAGCACGCCGGCGGCGACGGTCAGCGCGGCGACGACGACCAGCGCGATCACCTTCGTCGCCGTCCCGCCGCCCCAGCCCAGGCGTTCGAAGACCGTCGACGTGGCGAGCGTCGCCAGCGCGGTGAGCACGGTTTCCCAGCCGACCGTGAGCAGCCACGAGATCGCCGACGGCAGCCGGTTGCCCCGGACGCCGAAGGCCGCGCGCGAGAGCAGCATCGTCGGCGCCGACCCGCGCTTGCCCGCGATCGCGATGAACCCGCACAGCAGGAACGAGAACAGGATGCCGACGACCCCGGCGACCAGCGCCTGCCAGAACGAGATGCCGAAGCCGAGGGTGAACGAGCCGTAGCTCAGCCCCAGCACCGACACGTTCGCGCCGAACCACGGCCAGAACAGCTGCCGCGGCCTGCCGCGCCGCTCGGCGTCGTCGATCACGTCGAGGCCGTTGGTCTCCACCTGGAGCTTCCGGGTGCCCGTTTCGGTCATGGCCCGTCCCCTGTGGTCAGTAGGTGCTACGACTCTGCCCGTTCCGCCGCCGCAGAGCGAGCAGTTCGTCGACGAGCGGCCCGAATTCCAGTCGATTCACCGACAGCACGGTCTCGACGACGTCGGGGCGGAAGGCACCCACGCCGTGCGCGGCGCCGAGCATCGCCCCGCAGATCGCGGCGACGGTGTCGGTGTCACCGCCGAGCCCGGCGGCCAGGCGCAACGCCGCCGGCGGGTCGTCGCCCATGGCCTCGGCCAGCGCGAACGCGGCCACGACGGACTCCTGCGACGCGACCGACGTGCCGATCACCCTGGCGACCGCGTCGGCGACGGCGGCCGGCGCCATGCCCCGCACCCAGCCGCGCGCCCACTCGATCCGGGCGGCGATCTCCCCGCCGGCCGCCCAGTGCCCGCGTTCCCCGCCGACGACCGCGGCCCGCTCGCCGGCGTCGAGCGCTTCGGAGAGGCTCGCGCCCTCGACCCCGGCGGACACGGCGGCGGCGACCGCGGCGGCGGACGCGATGCCGAGGCTGGTGTTGTGCGTGACGCGCGCGGTCGCGGCGACCGCGTCGACCAGCGCGTGGAGGTCGTCGGAGGGGGTCGCGATGCCGACCGGCGTGACGCGCATGGCGGCGCCGTTGGTCGTCCCGGTGCGGCCGGCCTCTTCGGCGGGGACGCCGTCCTGGAGGCGGGTGAGCGCGCGTTTCGTGGAGGGGCCGAGGAGGTCGGCGGAGCCGCGGCGGATCATGTCCGCCTCCCAGATGAGCAGGGCGTCGGCGAAGACCTGCGGCTCGACGGTGCCGCGGCCGTCGATGAGCAATCGGGCCAGCAGGACGGCCTGCTCGGTGTCGTCGGTGACCGACCCGGCGGGCATCGACGGCGCGACCGGCTGCTCGGCGACGGCGGTGAGCAGCCCGGTGACCGGCCCGTAGGTGGCGGCGATGGCGGCGCGGGACATGGACTGCGTCGGCATGCCGAGTGCGTCGCCGACGGCGAGCCCGGTGAACGCGCCGAGCGCCCGGTCCCGCGCGCTCACCGGTGTCCGAAGGTGAGGTGGAACTGGAACCGGTCCGGGTCCAGCAGGCTGACGACGCGCTCGACGAGCCGGCCTTCGACGTCGACCGAGGTGCGTTCGGCGCGGAGGAAGAGCTCGCCGATGCTGCGGCCGAGGAGCTCGGCGTCGCCGGCCTCGAGGCGTTCGGTGCTGATCCACTGGTCGCCGCCGACGGAGATCCGCCCGGCGGCTTCGAGGGTCTTGGTGAGGGAGCCGTCCCGCAGGCCGGTCTCGGGGAGGTCGGCGAGTGGGCCGGCGGCGGAGACGGTGGCGGTCTCGAGCGAGACGCCCCGGTCGTGCTCCCGCCGCAGCCGCCGCACGGCGACGTAGGTCTTCTCGCCGAACTCTTCTTCGAGGTCCCGGTCTTCGACGGTCTCGATGCCGAGGAGCTCGGTGGTGACGGGCGCGCCGGCGTCGGCGAGGGCGCGGGCCCAGCCGAGCCGCTGGTCGAGCTGGACGCCGTCGAAGGTGACGAACGACCCGACGCCGGCCTGGGTGGAGATCAGTTCGAGCTGCTGGAGCTCGGAGAGGGCGCTGCGGACGGTGCCGCGGCTGACCTGGTACTGCTCGGCGAGCTGGTTCTCGCCGGGGAGACGTTCACCGTGGGCGAGGCGACCCGAGCGGATCAGGTCGGAGAGGTCGCCGACGAGCTGCTGCCGCTTGCTGTACATGTACACACCTGTACACGCTGCGTTCGTGCTGGTCAAGCGGCGACGAGCTGCTTCGCGCCGGCTTCCCGCGCGACCATCTCGCCGGCTTCCTTCGCGGAGGCCCCGGCGGCCACCATGATCACCGCGAACGAGGTCACGAAGATGACCGTGCTCAGCCACACCATGGTCGAGACGGGCAGCGTGAAGGCACCGACCACGCGAGCGGCGCTTTCGAGCATGAACCCGACACCCCAGATGAAGCTGCTGCGACGCAGGACTTTCGCGAACCTCGGGTTGGGGTTCAGGCGCTCCCAGGCGGCTTCGTGGTCGTCCTTGCCGTGGGTGAGGAACGGGCGCAGGGTCTTCGTCATGATCGGCTGCGCGGTGAACGCGGAGACCAGGATGACGAGCCCGACGAACCCGCTCCCGATCGAGTCCTTGGCGATCATCATGCGCGCATCCCCGGAGACGAAGGTCAGCAGCATCCCGACGACGTTGGTCACGAGGACGACGAGCGCGAGCCCGTTGAGGGTGCGGTGCTTGGCGAACTGGAAGAGCGTCCTGGCCAGCGGAAAGACCCCGGAGAGGGCGAGGGCGGCGAAGTCGCTGGCGCCGAGCGAGTGGAGTCCGTAGTAGACGCCGAGCGGGACGGCGATCTCGACACCGAGGGTCTGGAGCAGGGAACCGAGTCCGTTGTTGTTCGTCATGCGAAAAGCTTGTCGCGGCACGGGGTTCCGGAAGGGTGCGTTCCGGCCGGTTTTAGCCCTGACAAGTGTCACGGTCGTTGCCCGGCCGCCGATTCCGCCGGGAGTCGGTGGCCGGGCTAGGCCGGCCGGCTAGGCCACCAGGTAGCCCAGTAAGAAGACGATCAGGAGCACCGCTACTCCGGCGACGGCGAGGACTATCTGGATGTGCTCGCTCCCACCCACGCCCGCGGTCGCCTGGGTACCTCGGCCCGACGGACCGGGGGGTGCCGAGCCGTCGCTTCTGGTCCAGCGTTCGAGCGCTGCCGTCCAGGCCTTGTCGGGAAACTTCCGCCCGGCGGAAGCGCTGATCATCATCGCGAGCGGCTCCGACGGGCACTGACGCACGACGTCGATCGCGTGGTGCACGGCGACAGGATCGTCGAGGTCGGCCAAGTCAGGACCGTAGGTGACTTCGAGCAGTTCGCTGAGCAGCTGCTCCCGCACGACAATCTCGACGGTCCGGGCGGCAGTGCTCAATACCTGGGAATTCAGGTCTCGCCGCAGAACGTCACGCCCCTGCGACCCGATCCACGTGCTCGCGAGCGAGCGTAGCTCCTGCTGGAGGCTTTCGACGGAGTCCGCCGTCAGCAGACCGTCGGCGCGTCTGCCGTGCTTCGGAACGTGGTGGGGTTCCGGCCGTGATTCGTACGCCGGCTGCTCAGCTGGTCCGGGCTCGCTGAAGGACCGAGCAGGTTCGAACACGGAAGGTTCTTCGCGGGTCTCCGCCTCCGGCAACGGTGTGCCGTGCAAGAACAGAGCGACGAGCTGGGTAGCCAGCTTTGCGTTCTGACCGGTCGGCGCCTGGCGCGTTAGGACTTTCGCGCGCCGGACCACAGCCGCCGTCTTCGGAGGGGCGGGGACGAAGACGATTTGCGGCAGTCCTTCGACGTCGTGACGATCCTCGTAGGTCGAGAAGGTCCACGGCACGTCGATCGGCAGGTGCTCGGCGGCAACCTCACGCAGCCCCCAGACGAACGGCAGCCGATATTCCTCGGGACAACCCACGATGGTCAAGGGCAGGTACGGGTCGTCAAGCAGCCGAGACAGCGCTGAAGCGAGGCCGCGCTCCAGCTCGTCCACGTAGGGTCGGTGCTGCTCGGCGGCATGTTTGTCGGCGGTCGTGGCGAGGTTCGACGCGGGGATCGGCTCCAGCGCCGGTGGCGGTGTCGCCTGCCAGTCGGGCCAGGCTCCCAAGGCCAGTGCAGCCGACGTGTCGAGGAGATCGGCTGGGCCGATCAAGACGTGTGAATTGGTCCGGCCGTCGGAGTAGCCGTGGCGCACCCGGCGCATGACTGCCGCCATGTCGCCGAAGACGAAGTACGACAGGGCGTGCGGTGGCGCCGTGGCGCTGTTGACGGCCTGGAGCCTGATATATCGCTCCAGGAGGCGCAACCATTGGTATTCGTCCTTCGGCGACATCGAAGAAACGAGCAGGGTCTGGCGCTTGTTCGTGTCGGACCAGCCGAAAAAGGCCTGGTGGAGGAACTCTTCGGAGCGGGGGTGGCCGGTCACGGGAGTCCCACCTTCTCTGCTTCCGGCCCGGCGAGGACACCGGACATGGCCAAAATCGAGATCAACGGGGTCAGCACGCGGGTGGGACGCACCCCGTGGGGGAAATACTTTTTGGTATCGTCGCCTGGCGTCACTTGAATCGCTTCTCCGCCACTCGCGGATACGAAGTGCACGGTGCAGCGTGGGAACGCCTCGTACGGTCTGAGTGATGACCCCGCACCGACGTATCGCAGGTAGGAATAGGCGTCCCGGCTTTCGGCGCGGATCTCCGCCGCGCTCAACGAAGCCGCGTCGCTCTCGCGCAGCCACCGATCGGCAGGTGGCAGGTAGCGGAGACGGTCCGACTTCGTGACCGCGATCGCCGCGGCGAGTCCGGTGCGGCTCTGCAGTCGCTGGACAGCCAGTTCGAACGAACGGTTCTCGCTCAGTGCGTGTGAAGCCCCCGCCTCCGGCAGATCCTCCGAGGCCTGAACGAAGATCACTGCCGTCGCCGCGAGCAGGAATCGGGTAGCCCGGTTTTGAACATCGGTCTTCTCGAGGTCTTCTCCCGAAACGTCGAAGAACGTCACCGGCCGGGCACCGTGGGGGCCTTCCAGCAGCAGGATGTCGGCTTCGATCGATCCGGGACGAGATCCCGGCAGCGCGGCTCCACGTTCGAACGGCTCGATGAAGCTCTCACGGAAGAGGTCGTGGCGGCGGCGGTCGAGAGCCGACACCTTCACCCCATATGCGTTGAGGCCGACCAGATAGGCCTGCCGGATCATCGCGGTCAGCAAGTGGGTCTTCCCCGCAGACGGACCTCCGACGAGTCCGATCACGAGTGGTTCACCGTAGTCGGCGTAGGTGGCGGGCAGGAAGTGCGGGAACGAATCCCCGGACGGGTTCGGGCACTGCCGGTAGCCATTGCGGAAGGCGTCGATCCGTCTCGCCTCGGACATCTGGCTGAGGTCGTGGTTCGCGTAGTCGCCGGCGTCTTCGTCGAAGATGGCGATCGTCGGTCCCTGCGGCCAGGGGAAGTCGTCGGCGCACATCGGGCACCGCACGTTTCGTCCTGGACCGAGGCCGGCGGTCATCGGACCACCGCCATCAGCAGCGCGAGGAGTGCGGTGGTGCGGAACGGGAACCGGCGCCAATTTTTTCGGCCGGCCTGGCCGTTCCCCGACTGTTTCGGAGCAACATCGGTTGCGCCGGGCCCGCGCTTGCGGAGTCCGGCTTCGTCGAACTCCTTGCGTCCCGTGCGGAAGGCCTCCCCAGGGGTCTCCCGATGAGGGAGCGGACTTCGCACCCGCAGTTTGGCGAGCAGTTCGACCGCGTGTGGCCGGTGTTCAGGGGGATTGTCGAAGACGGTGGACAGCAGGGAACGAAGCCGTTCAGGATCCCGGTTCCGGTCGGGCCAGGCGCTGTCGGCCAGTGCGCCCAGATGGTTGCGGCGGACGACCCGGCCGGCCGCCCAGACGTCGTCGCGAATGTCGACGATTCCCGTTCCTTCGAGCTGCTCGGGTGTGCGGGGCGGCGGCCCACCGCGTCGTCTCGGCTCGCCTGCGCGCTGCGCCCATTCGAAGTCGACGAGCTGGACGTGCCGGCCGTCCCAGCGGATGGCGTCGAAGTTCACCGCCCCATGGACGACCGCGGCCGCGCCGATGAGCTGGACGGCGCGGAGGAGGCTGAGGTCGAACTGCCGCCGCTGATCGTCGTCGAATCCCTTCACCCCGGCAGCAACCGGTTCGCCGGTGTAGGCGCGTAGCAGCACGAACGGCTCTTCGACGTCGACGTTGTAGGCGACGAGCCTGGCCAGCTCCGGCGGGTACTCGTCGGTGTAGACCTGCCCGAGCCGGGCGCCGGCGCGGATCTCGTTGTCCAGCAGCGTGTAGAGCCGGGGGTTGCGCCGCCCAGCGGCCCGCGAAACGAACTTGCGAACCAACCGCTGCTGGTTGGCGAGGACGATCCGCTGCTCCAGCGTCGCCCCCGGCGAGACGAACTCGCTGTGGTCGGTGAGCGTGATGTCGCGTAGCCGTCCCGTCACGTCCCGGCACCACACCACTTCGGTCCTGGCTTCCATTTAGCGGGCACCTCCCAGTACCTGGCGGACGGACTCCGGTCGCAGCGGCAGCAGTCGCAGGGCGCCGACGAGCTCCCCGGCGCTCCACTCGACGCCGGGGTCGGTGGCCAGGCGTTGGTGGGCGACGTCGTGCTCGAGCACCTGTCGTAGCTGGGCCGGGGCGAACCGGACCAGAGCGGGCTCGGCGGCCGTGCTCAGATAGCCCAGCTGGCCGCTGCGGCAGAGCTGGGTCATTTCGCCGTCTACGCGGGTGCGCAACGCCTCGAGCGCCGCGGGCGACTCGGCCCACATGCGGGCCATCAAGGCATCCCGGGGTGCGGGAGCGTGGTTGAACGACGGTGTGGTCAGCAGACCGGCAGCTTCGAGGTGGGTCCGGTACTCGTCGAGCAGGTACTCGAGCCGCTGGGAGTAGCCACCCAGCGGGGTCCGCAACGATGACTCCGCCGCCGGCCACGCGGGCGCGAGGGCAGTGCGGCAGAGATCCGCGAGGTCGCCGTGGACGACTTCGTACAGTTCCGTAGGGACCGGCCGCAGTCGGGCTCCGGGGGGCTCTCCCGCGGCGTTGACCAGCGATTTCTCTGCCTTCTTCAAGGTCTCGGCCAGCTCTTCGAGCCCTCTCGACACCTCCGCAGCAGCAGCGGCGATCGCCCGGTGCCGGCGCATCGGCAGCCATTCGGCGACGACGACTTGTTCGGCCAACCGCCTCAACTCGTCGAGGCTCTGGCGAAGTGCGCCGATCGGCAGCTCGGCGCACCACCGGCGCGTGGTCGACCGCCACCCGAGCACGACCGCGGCGACAGTGCCGAGCACGGTCAGCACGGTCGCGATGTCCGCGGTCAGAGGCGGAACGGTCAGCTGGTCAGCCAGCGCTCGGGAGAGGAGAGCTCCGGTGCCCACCCCGAGAAGGGCGATCGCGGCATAGGTGGCGACGACGACGGAACCGGACTCTTGGCCAGGCCGGCGACGCACCACGAGCGATCCGGCCGCGATCCACACGACCGCGAGCAGCGCGCTCGCCAGCACTCCGGGCCAGCCCGCACGTACCGCGGCGAGCAGCGCGCAGCCGACGAACACCAGCGGGAACACCGCTGAAGGCAGCGGCCACCGGCGGACGGGTGGAAGAACCAGGCTCAGTGAGCCGCAGCGTTCGAACTTCTCGACCGTCGCCGCGCAGCCCTGGGGGCGGCTGTTCTCGGACGCGAATCGGGTCTCCTGGGCCAGGGCCGGCAGTGACGCGCCTTCGTCGAGCCGGGTTTCGATCGCCAGCCGCAGGCCTTCGGCGATCTCGTGTCGCCGCGCTTCGGGCGGGGTGCGGACACCGAGCTCCACCACGCTCTCGATCGGCGGGTTCCCCACCTGGAGCTGGCCGTCGATCCGATTCACCAGCTCGGCCAGGTGCCGACGGTAGTTCTCGGCCGCTTTGCTCGCCAACGCCACCTGCTCGGCGAGCTCTGCGGCGCGGCCAGGCCCGAGCAGCGCCCTCGCGTTGATCAGCGACCGGGCCAGTACTTCGACCTGGTCCAGCCGGTGCTTGGCATCCGTCCCGGCCTTCGCGACGGCGCCGAAAAGCACCGCACCGCCGGGGTCCCGCGTGTCGTCGAGCCGGCGGATCTTCGCGGCCAAGTCGTGCGACGGCGACTGGTCTTCGGCGCAGAGCGCCCGCACGCCTACGGCACCGGCGGCCGCCAGTTCCTCGGGGTCGACAGCGTGGGAGACCAGCCGGATCCCCGGATTGGCCGCCGGTCCGGCAAGCTCGCCCGACACGGTGACAACGCGGTCGAAGAGCTCAGGCACGAGCAACGCGGAAATGAGCCCGTCGAGCGCGTCGCCCGCGGCGGCGGGGCGTAGCCGCGCAGTGTCCGGAGCCCAATCGACCCCGCGCCGGTCGCCGGCCCAGAGGACGGTCGCGTGCCGCAAGGCCGGTGGCACCTTGAGGATGACGCCGTCGAGCGGGTTGTCCGTGCTGGCTTCGCCGATCGCGACGCACACGACCGCCGTCACCATGTCGCCGCCCACCAGGGACAGGTAGGTTTCCGCGTGCTCGACGAGCGTGTCGGCGTCGTCGAGGACCGCTACCCGGCCCGAGATCCCGGCCGGCACGCCCGCTGCTTCGTCGCGCAGGTCCAGGAGGGTCACCTTCGAGGTGCTCACCAGCGTCATCGGTCTAATCCGTCCGCGACGTCGACCAGCTCACGCAGGTCGATGAGGTTCTTCGTCGTGCCCTGGACGTCCTGGGCCAGTGCCGCGGGCAGTGTTTCCGACCAGAATTCGCGGAAGACGGCCAGCTGCGGGTCCCGGCTGAGCACGCGGTTCTCCCTGGCCTTTTTGGTCATCAGCAGTTCCTGCTCGGCGAGGTCGACAATGGTGGTGAACTCCCGGGCCGGTGGTGAAGGTGACCTGTTGGCTCCCGTGGGCGCCGACGACATCAACCTGGCCGCGAGGCTGCGGCGCGCCTGCTGGTCGTCGGTGAGGATCCAGTGCTCGTAGGCCTGCAGCACGCTGGCCCATGACGAAAGCGCGCCTAGCGGGGTGAGCTCGAGCTTCATCGGCACCGCGTCGCGGCCGCCGAGTTCGACCGCGATGGAGCGCGGACTCGCAGGGTCGCCGTCGATGAAGATCCGGCCCTCCCAGGCCGCGCAGAGCAGCCGGTGCAGGATCTGCCGCCGATCGCGGCCGTCCATCAGCAGGTAGTCGGTTTCCTGGCTCAGCCGCCGGCGCCAGGGCAGCGTGTCCTGCGGCTGTGGCTGTCCCTGTGCTTCGGCCCAGAGCTTCACCACGCGGCGCAGCTCGGGCACCTCGGTGATGCCCATCGAACTGCGGGTCAGCACCACAACCATGGAGTCCGACTGGACCGCGCGAAACTCCGGTTCGCCCATCATGTCGGCCGGCAAGGAGACCTCGCGGCGGAGCAACCGCTCGATCTCGTCGCTCTCCTGCGCGGCCGGGTAGGTGAACAGGGCCTTAAGCGGCGCTCGGCCGTCCGGCGCGAAACCGCCGGGGACCAGTTCCGCGAGCTTCTGCCTGAACCGGTTGAGGTCGCCGTCGGTGACCGTGCGATCACGGCGCTGGACCGCGTTCGCCAGCAGGTCCTCCATCCGCGGGATCAGCGCTGGAACACCGCGGTCGTTCGGCCGGACCTGCTCGGTCACGGCCTGCTTGATCCGCTGGCGCACATAGGCGACCGCGGACTCCGGATCGCGCCTGCCCTTTTCGTACGCGATCGTCCAACCCTCCTTGCCCAGCAGCAGGTTGAGCACGTCCCCTTCACCGGCGTTGGGCGCGAGGTGTTGGGAGAAGCCGAGCTTCAGCCGTTCCAGCACGGTCTGGTAGAAGCCTTCGAGGCCGAGGTTCTCCGGCGGGAGCAGGTACCCGACGCCGACCCGCGGCTTGTAGAGGTCCTGCGCGCGCTGGTCGAACTGCTGAGGGTCGTTCCGCGCGTGGTGCACGAACTGGTCATGGATGCCCTGGAACTCTTGGACGAACGCCTGCCACGGTCGGCTCCACAAGCGGTGGCTGTTGTTCCACGTGGCGTTCCAGATCCGGCGCGTCTGCCAGGCGTACCAGTTGTCCTGCAAGCGCACGACGTTCTGCGCGGGCGCGTCGGTGATCCGCACACGCTGCAGCTGCATCTTCTTGCGGCGCAGTTCGTTCGGCAGTGGCGGGGCCGCGCTGCTGAGGCCGGCCGGTTCCGGCGGCGGGGATCGCCAGCTCTCCAGCAATGCCCGGAAACCGTTCTGGTCCAGCGGATCGGTTAGATCGCGGTGCCCGAACAGCCCGCGCTGCAGGCGAAACAAGTCGATGTCGCTCAAGAGCGCACTGGCCGCGGCGACGGGGTCGAAGGCCTGGGCCAGGTTCGCGACCGGACCGGCGAGGAGCTCCGGCCCGCGGTCGATGTTGGTGCTCATCGCGTTGGCGCGTTCGGTGAGGGCCGCGAGGACCGGCCCGTAGCCGACGGGAGAGCCCTGAGGCGGCAGTCGGTTGGGGATCGCTTCGAGCAGCTTGTCCAAACCGGACGCGGTGATGAAGCGCCGGATGTGGCTCTTGTTGGTCTCCGCGGCGAGTGGCGGCACACGCAGTTGGTTGATCGCGTTGGCGAGCAGGTGCGAGCTGACAACGTCGGTCAGCTCCAGCAGCGGGATGGTCAGCGCGGCCACTGCGCTGGTGGTTACCCCACGCCTGCCGACGCCGGTGTCGGCGGTGGCGTGCCGGTCAACCTGGCTGTTGATGAAGCCGTCCGCGAACGACTGGTACGGCCGGTTCGAGCCGCCGCCGTCCTCCTCATCCGGACCGGACGGGCCGGCGCCGATCAGCGACGTCATCAGGGAGACCATCGAGCGGTTCAGGTCGTCGCGGCGCACACCACCGACCGGCCTGCCGAAGAGGAACGCGGTCTGCACAGTGTTCGCGGCCAGCTGGACCTGCTCCAGCTGTGGGTAGTGCACGGACACCGCGCCCCGGGTGCCGCGAGCGTCCAGGGCCTCAGGGGAGCCATGCGCGTTCTGATCGTCGACCAGCCGGAAGAGGTCCACGAGTGCGGAACCTGCGTTGAGGTCGGCTGCGCGCCCCCCACCCTGACCCTCGTCGAATGCCGAGGGCATCAGAACCAGCGGGTAGATCTCGGCGTTCTTCCCACCCCGCTGCATCAGCTCGCCGATCAAGTGCAGGTAGTCGTAGTAGATACCGCAGCCCGTACCGCCGGCCACGGAGAACGCCACGAACACGATCACCGGATTGACGCGCTGGGACCGCCGTCCGCTGAGCACGAACAGGTCACCAGCGGACTTGTTGATGGCGGCGAGCGCTTCCTTGATCGCCAGCAGGGCGGTGTCGGGGTTTCGCCTGAGGGTCTCGAACAGGACGCCGCGCCCGACCGTGGGGAGCTGACCGGCTCCGCGTACGAGCGGGCCGATCAGCGGATCGGTCTCCCGCGGCGGCAGCCAGCGGATGGCCTCTTCGTCCTTGATGTTGATCCGGAGGCTTTCGGCCACCTCGGCGGAGTTCGAGAGCCGGGCCGGCACCAGGTCGGTGATGAGGTGCATGGTCCGGCGGGCCGCCTGCTCGTGTTCCCGGCCGGGCACGACCTCACGGCGGACCCGCTGGAGCTCGTTCGCGCTGAGGTCCGCGTAGACGAACTGCAAGCAGGAGGGCAGCTGATAAGGCAGGAACTGCGAGTCCTGCATGTCGGAGAGAAGCCGTGTCCCGTCCGGTCCGCACAGCTCTTCCCGGAGGCTCTTTTCGAGCTCGGCACCGACCTTGCAGCCCGTCCCACCGAGCCCGACGAACAGCATCGGTTGATAGATCCTCATCGCGGCATCGTCCTCACGGTCAGCTGAACGGGTTGTAGGGATCGAGTGGCGCGGATTCGCGCCGTGGGGCGCCCGCCGGCGGTGCGCTGTGGAAGGGGTCCTCGTCGAACGGATCGTCGTGACCAGGACCGCCGTTGTGGCCGTTCCCAGGGTCGTGAGCTGCGCTGGCGAACGGGTCGGGCGGCAGCGGCTGCGGGGCACCCTCCGCCGGCGAGACGTCGAACCCGCTGGCTGACGACGGCCCTGGGACGGCACCGCCGAAGGGGTCGTACCCCATGTCGGCCACCGGGACTCCGGGCACCGGATCGGCGGCGCTGCCACGCTCGTCGAGGATCACGATCTCCAGGTCGGGGTCGATCTCCTGATGCTGGCCGGGTAGGAGCCGGATGGCCGCAGCGCCGGGCGGGACGAATTCGATCCGCTGTCCGGCACGGCGGATCTCGAAGAACTGCGTGTCACCGGGGGCCGGCTCGTGCAACTGCGGTCCGGTGAAGTCGGTCTGGACGACGAACCTGAACCGGCGGGCGCGTGGCTCGCGCGGCTCGAGTTCCGGCCGGGGGTCGCCGTGGTGGAGCAGCCGTACCTTGAGGCCGCGCACGCTGCGGTCGTCCTTCCGGGCCCGCAGCCGGACGTAGCCGAAAACCAGTGCCGTGACGACCAGGGCGGCCAGCCCGACGAGGTACCAGAAGTACTTCTGCACGATTCCTGGCTCCGGCTCGATGGTCGCGGCGTAGAGCCGTTCCGCGACAGCGACCTGGGGGTTGGTGTCGTCGACCAGCCGGAGCTTGGCGGCGTTCCCGCCGAGCGGGGAACTCGTTCCGAAGTGCAGCGTGAACGGCGTGGTGGTCTGGCCGGGGGCTGCTTGGACGATCCCGGGGTCGACGGTCAGCGCGGTGCCTTCGGTCGGCTCCACCACCTCCAGCCGCAGCCGGGTCGCCTTCCCGGACTGGTTGGCGACCGCTACGGAACCCGAGACGGAGGCGCCGGGGGTGAGCTCGGCGTCGTTGGTGTCGAAGAGGATCTGCGCCTGGATGGTGGCGGGGCCGCTCCGGATGCGCGCTGGGAAGATCCGGGTGTCTCCGCCGATGCCGATCCCGGAGACCCGGCCGGTGAAGGTGAGGTCGCCCGAGGCCCCGTCGGGCACCTTGTACTGTGCGGAGAACGTCCCGTCGTGGTCACCGTCGGCGAGAGGCAGGTCCTGCGCCGGTGCGCCGGCACCGCTGACACTGGTTACGAAGGTGAGCCCCTGCAGGGTGTTCGCGTCCGTGATCGCGTGACCCCTGGCCCAGACCTGCATCTCGATAGAGACCGCCTGGCCGGCGGCGGGCTGCGGTGGGGTGACGTTCAGGTACGCCTTCACCGCGGCCTGGTAGACGACCGTGGCGGCCACGTCCTGGGCAGGCACGTCGCCGGAGGAGAGGTGGATTCGCCATTCCCCCGGCTCGGGATCGGTGATCCGCAATGATTCCGTCTCGGTGGTCTGGCCCACGAACTCGAAGTGCGATCCGCCCGGGGAGCCGGCCGCCGCTGAAACGGCCTTGGTTGCGCCCGGTGCCCAATACTCGACCTGGACACGAGGATCACGCTTGTAGACGAGGATCGAAGCGTCGCTGGCGACGGCGGGGATGGAGACTTGCAGGTCGGTGGCACCGCCCTGGGGCACCCGGCCCGTCGCGGGCGGCTCGTACTTCACGCAGCTCGCCGAACTGAGAGCCTCGCTGACGGCCTTGGTCAGCTCTGCTGAGGTCGGCGTGACCTGCTCGTGCGGGTCGGCCGCGGCCGGGCTGCAGCTCTTACCCTGCGCGAAGCCGCGCAATGCGTTTTGGTCGACCGAACCGAAACCGAGCGGCCACACTTGCACGCCGGCCCCGCCGAGTTCCTTGAGGACCTCGGCCAGTTTCGCGGTGGCCGCGTCGTTCCGGCGTTGTGGTGTGTCGCCCCAGAATTGACTGTTCGCCACGTTGAGCTTGCCGTCGGTCAGCAGAAAGACGACCTTCTTCTGTGGCCCGCCCGCCTGCAGGAACGCCTGTGCCTGCTGCAGCGCGGCCACGTGGTCAGTGTCGTCGCCCTCGGCGGGCGTCCGCCGGTGCAGGCCACCGATGCAGTTCGCGAGAGAGTCGCGCTTCTGTGCGGAGTCGAAAAGTGTCGGCGCGCAAACGACGTCGACCGGGCTCTGTCCCGGACCGTTCGAACTGCCGAAACCAACCACGGAAACGACCGAACCCGGCGCCAGCACACCACCCGCGATCGTTCTGGCCGCCTCCTTCTCCTTCACTACGTCGGCTTCGCTGATGCTTCCCGACTCGTCCACCAGTATCGAGACCTGGAGCGCCGGAAGCGTGGCTGGCGAATCCTGCGCGGAAACAGCGGCAGGCGTCAGGATCGGCAGGAAGAGTGACAATCCGAGGAGGTATCGGAAGCGGCGCCGGGACGTTCTTGCGAGAACGGTCATCCCGATCACTCCGCCCGCGACAGAATCAGGGAGCCGAGCATGGAAGAAGCCCTTTCCGGACTGGGACTGTGAGTCATCGACAGCGAACAGCCTAGGAGTCGGGGTGCCGTCGTTCGTCGTTACAGGACGGAGCAGTTACGCCCGTACAGCGGTTCCTTGTAAAACGCGCGCAATCGACCAGCTCTTCCTGGCGATAACGATTCTCCGTGCGGGCGAGTTGTCGTGTTTTTGTCCTGTACTCGACAACGGAAGCGCGGTAGACGCACCCGCAAGGAGGACACGGCCGCGTCACGTAACGGGTATGCGAGCCGGGGCGATTGTTGAACGCGAGTGTGCACAGGTGCGTTGCCGGCGATTTCCGCAGTGGAGGCATAGTGACCGAGATCGTCGCCGTCAGCGAGCGCGGCGGGGCGAACATGGACGTGGTCTTCGTGCACGGCCTGAACGGCGACCCCCGTGGTTCGTGGTCGACGTCCGAACCCGATTCGTTCTGGCCGGCCTGGCTGACGGAAGACATACCGGATGTCGCGGTGTGGTCCATGGGGTATGACGCGTCATCGAACACGTGGCTGGGCAAGGCGATGCCGATCCGGGAACGGGCGATCAACCTGCTGGCCCAGTTGCAGAATTTCGACATCGGGCGACGGCCGTTGTGTTTCATAACCCACAGCACGGGTGGGTTGTTGGTTAAGGAGATGCTGCTCAGTGCGGCCTATGAACGTGCCGAGTACGCGCCTTTCGCGCGTGCTGCGAAAGGCATCGTTTTCCTTGGTACTCCGCACGCGAGATCCGGCATGGCAGACTTCGTGACGGCATTGGGCGCCACGTACCGGAGGATCCCGGGTGTCGAAGGGCTGCGGCAGAGCACTGACTTCCTGACGTCGCTCAATGAGCGTTACCGGGACTGGGCGGACCGCTCCGAGATCGCTAACCTGATTTTCTTCGAGACGTCTCGGACGCAGGGCGTGCGAGTCGTGGACGAGGTTTCCGCCGACCCGGGCCTGGCCGGGGTCCGGCTGATCCCGGTCGACGAGAACCACTTCAACATTTGCAAACCGGCCGACCGAGGCTCGCTCGTCTACGGTCAGGTCAAGGCCTTCGTCAGAAGGATCAGCGACTCGGTCACCGGTAGCCGCGATGGCGACGGCGAGCACGAGCCGTTCACGACCGACCCGGCCGGCGACGCTTCGGCCGCGTGGCAGGTCCGGACCCGCGGATACGCCGACCGCCCGCCGACGGCGGACTTCCTCCGCCGGGAAGCCATGATCAGGGCGCTGGCGGACCTGATCACCCCGGTGAGGGAGCAGCCTTCCGAGTCTTCGGGAGAGGATCATGATCAGTCCGGTCCGACCGTGATCGCGCTGGACGGAGCGTGGGGAACCGGCAAGACGTCGCTGGTCGACCTCGTCGGGCGGCAGCTCGAAACCGCTCCGCGCCCGGCTCCGCCGCCGGACCGCGGCAAGCGGTTGACGGCTCGCCGTGCCGACCGGTTGCTGGGCGGCCGGAACGGAGTCCTGCCGACCGACGAGGCGATGCCCCGGGCAGTTCCCGACACCCCGTCACTGATTACCGCGCACTTCCAACCGTGGGCGCACCAGACGAGCGAGCAGGTCTGGGCCGGCCTCACGACCACCGTCCTGGATGCTGTGGCGGAGCACCTGCTCCCGTCGCAACGAGCGGCGACCGAGGCCTACTGGTTCCGCCGCAACCTCGAGCGCGTGGATCGGATGCGGTTGCGCCGGGCGCTCCGCAAGAGCGTCTTGTCACCGATGCTGACGGTGTCAGTGCTGGCCCTCGTGGCTCCCCTCGTCGCTCAGATGGCGAGGTCGACCGACACCTACCGGCTCGTCGCCTGGGTCATCGCCGGGTCCAACATTGCGTTGCTCGTCGCCTTCACCCTGTTCCTGTTCGGGATCCTGCACACGGTCGGGCGGTTCTGGCGCCGCCCGGCGGCCGACTTCCTGCCCGCGGACCTGTTCGTGGGGCCGGTGCCGAGCGGCACCAAGGACGAAACGGTCCGCGACCCCTACCACAACGCGCGGTCGGGCTCGCTCTACCTCGCTCAGCACGATGTGTTCAGGGTTCTGGAAGACGTCCGCGTCAGCGGTCACCACATCGTCGTCTTCATCGACGACCTCGACCGCTGCACCCCGCGCGCCACTGCGGAAGTCTTCGAGGCGATCAACCTTTTCGTGACCCGAACCTTTCCGGTCACCAGGTTCGTGCTCTGCTTGGACACGACCACGGTCGCTGCCCATCTGGACGAGGTGTACGCGTCCTTGAAGGACAAAACCCTGCACGGCGACGACCCCAGCCCTGGATGGAGCTTCCTGCGCAAGCTCATCCAGCTGCCCATCCCGATTCCGCCTGCGGTCCCCGGGGATGTTCCGAGGCTCCTCGAACACCTCCTCGGTGGCGAGGAGTCACGGCGTTCTGTGGCGGATGCGTCCACCGGGTGGCGCGACGGCCCGCCGAATCCGGTCGCGGAGCCGGCAACGAACTCCGCGGACGGCGGTCGGTCGCTCACGACCTCGAAAGTCAGTGAAATGATCAAGGTGCTCGAACACCACCCCGGCGTTCGGCAGCGCATCACCGAGCGGCTGAGGGAACAGCGGGAGCTGTCGGTGCGCGAAGTAAAGAGGCTGCTCACGATCTGGCAGTACTACGTCCGGGTGCTCAGCCGCGTCGATCACGCCGATCTCGCCGAGCAGGCCCGCCACCTCGTGATCCTTGCCGAGATCATCGCGCGCTGGCCTGCGGCGCAGCGGACACTGCACCGGGTCACCGATGGGAAGAACGGGATGGAGCTGCTGGCGAACGCGACGAGCGACTGGGAGTGGTCCGTCATCGTGCGCGACCTGAAGCTCCATGACCCGGTGCACGGTGAATGTGTCGACGGCATTCGCGAACTCTTCGCGAGGTACGAAGGAGACAAAGTCGCCGCGCTGGCGGCACGGCTCATTTGAGCGAGCCTGCAGCTCAGCCACCGGAGTGCATGTCTTCCGCTTCCGGGACGCAGTCGTCGTCCGGGTCGTTCAGCCAGCCGTGGGGCAGCGTGACCTTGCCCGGTGAGCCCTGGCGTCCGCGGGGGCCGTCGGCGTTGTCCGGGAACGGGGCGTCGTGGTCGAGGCGGCCGATCAGGTCGTCGAGCTCGGGGAGGCCGGAGACCATCGCGAAGCCGCGGCGCAGTTCGGAGCCGACCGGGAAGTTCATGAAGTACCAGGCCATGTGCTTGCGCAGGTCGCGCAGGGCCTTGGTCTCGCCGTCGTGCTGGATGAGCAGCTCGGCGTGCCGGCGCAGCACGCCGGCCACCTCGCCCAGGTTCGGCGGCGTCGGCAGCGGGCGGCCGGCGAACGCGGCTTCCAGCTCACCGAACAGCCACGGCCGGCCGAGGCAGCCGCGGCCGACGACCACGCCGTCGCAGCCGGTCTCGTCGACCATGCGCAGGGCGTCGGCGGCGGAGAAGATGTCGCCGTTGCCGAGGACCGGGATGCTGGTGACGGCTTCCTTGAGGGCGGTGATCTTCGTCCAGTCGGCCTGGCCGGAGTAGCGCTGCGCGGCGGTGCGCGCGTGCAGGCTGACGGCGGCGGCGCCCTCGGCTTCGGCGATGCGGCCGGCGTCGAGGAAGGTGCGGTGGTCGTCGTCGATGCCGATGCGGAACTTGACGGTGAACGGCACGTCGCCCGCCGCTTTCGCGGACTCCCGGACGATCGCCTCGAACAGCTTCCGCTTGTACGGCAGCGCGGCCCCGCCACCCTTGCGCGTCACCTTCGCGACGGGGCAGCCGAAGTTGGAGTCGATGTGGTCGGCGAGCCCTTCGCCGACGATGATCCGGACGGCTTCGGCCATGGTCTTCGGGTCGACGCCGTAGAGCTGCATGGACCGGGGCTTTTCGTCGGCCCCGAAGGTCATCATGTGCATGGTCGCGGGGTGCCGTTCCACGACGGCTCGCGCGGTGATCATTTCGCACACGTAGATGCCGGCGCCGTACTCGGCGCACAGCTGCCGGAAGGCGACGTTGGTGATGCCGGCCATCGGAGCGAGCACCACAGGAGGATCGACCTGGTAGGGGCCGATCTTCAGGGCGGGCTTGCTCAGGGTGGCGGTCACGTCTTCCATTGTCGCTTGTGGTGTCGATCACGTCGACCAGGGGCGGGTCAGGCGACGAGGTCGTCCCAGCGGACCAGGATCGCCGTGGCCAAGAGGCCGGCCGCGATGATCTTGATCAGGACCGCTCCGGTGGTCAGCCCGGTGAGTCCGGTGAAGTCCAGCAGCACGCTCGCCACGAACGCCGCCGCGAGCAGCTTCGCGCCCCAGCGACGGCGAAAACCGAGTGCGACGACGGCCAGCAGCTGGATCGCTGTCGCGAACACCGACAGCACGAACCACGGCGACGGATCGCCGCCGTGGCCGAGGTCGTCCGCCAGGACCTTGATCGAGGCGACCAGGAGCACCAGCGTGCCCAGGCCGAAGACCACCAGCATCACCGGCAGGAAGATGCGGCCGGCGCCGACGGGCGTGGCACGTTCGGGAACACGGCGACGGGGCACGGCAGGCCCTCCGCTCGACTCGGGAAACCACCACCCTGCCCGATCGCGCGGCGGGTATCCACCGTGGTTTTACCGCCACTGCCCGTAGGGTTCCGGCATGACCGACAAGCCCCTGCGCTGGGGAATCATGGGGACCGGTGGCATCGCCGGCGCCTTCGCGGACGATCTGAAGCTGACGGATTCCGGCGTCGTCGCCGCGGTCGGGTCGCGCACGGCCGAAAGCGCCGACGCCTTCGCCGAGCAGCGCGGCATCCCGGCCCGGCACAGCAGCTACGAAGCTCTCGCGAACGATCCGGACGTCGACATCGTCTACGTCGCCACGCCGCACCCCCTGCACCACGGCAACGCGCGGCTCGCGCTCGAGGCCGGCAAGCCCGTGCTGGTCGAGAAGCCGTTCACGATGAACGCCGACGAGGCGCGTGACCTCGTCGCGCTCGCCCGGGAACGCGACCTCTTCCTCATGGAAGCCATGTGGACGCGCTTCCTGCCGCACATCCGGCACGTCCGCGAGCTGCTGCCGAGCCTCGGCGACGTCGTCACCGTCATGGCCGACCACGGGCAGTGGTTCGCCGAGGACCCCGCCTTCCGGCTGTTCGCGCCCGAACTGGGCGGTGGCGCCCTGCTCGACCTGGGGATCTACCCGGTTTCGTTCGCGTCGATGGTGCTCGGCACGCCCGACCGCGTCGCCGCCATGGCGACTCCCGCGTTCACCGGCGTCGACGCGCAGACGTCGATGCTGTTCGGCTACGCGAGCGGGGCGCAGGCCGTGCTGAGCTGCACGTTGAGCGCGGTTTCGCCGACGACCGCGGCCATCGTCGGCACCGACGCGCGCATCGAGATCGAAGGCCCGTTCTACGCGCCCGCGTCCTTCACGCTCATCCCGCGCGAAGGCGAGCGAAGCCGCTTCGAGTACTTCGATGAGGGCCGTGGCCTGCGGCACCAGGCCGACGAAGTGGCGCGGCTGCTGGCCGCCGGCGAGACCGAGAGCGCGCTCATGCCGCTCGACGAAACCGTCTCGATCATGACGACCATGGATGAGGTACTCAACGCGGTTGAGTAGTGCTACGGATCCGCCGGACGCCCCTTGTGGGTGACTCTGTCTGGTATGACCACCGAGGCAGATGTGCTCCTCCGGCTCGCCGGCGAGATCGACGACCTGGGGCGTCGTCTCGCCGTGGTGGGCTCCGAATTGCGATCCGTGCGGGTCGAGCAGCCGACGCCGGCTGAGCAGCCGAAGCCGGCTGAGCAGGCCCAGCAGGCCGGCCAGCCGAAGCCGGCCGAACAGCCCAAGCAGGCCGAACAGCCACAACCGCAATCTCAGCAGCCCCAGCCCCAGCCCCAGCCGCAACCCCAGCCGCAACTCCAGTCGCAGCCCTGGCCCCAGCCGCCCCAGCCGCCGCAGCCGCCGCAGATGCCGCAGATGCCGCAGATGCCGCCGCCGTGGCCCCACAACCCCTGGCAGCCGCCCCAGCAGCACTACGTCCCGCCGCCGTCGCCCTACCTGCCCGCTCCGCCGCGCCAGACGCTCGGCGAAAAGCTCGGCAAGGAAGGCGCCGGCAGCCGTGTCCTGGCCTGGGTCGGTGGGGCCGTGACGCTGCTCGGTGTCGTCCTGCTGCTCGTGCTGGCCGTCCAGCGGGGCTGGCTCGGGCCGCTGCCGCGCGTGCTCGTCGGCGCCGCCTTCGGGCTCGCGCTGACCGGCGCCGGCGTCTGGCTGCACCGCAAGCCCGCCGGTCGCACCGGGGCGTTCGCCCTCGCCTGGACCGGCATCGCGACGCTGTACCTGGACGCCGTCGCCGCGACGTCGCTGTACGACTTCCTGCCGGTGCTCGCCGGGCTCGCCGTGGGCCTCACGGTCGCCGTCGGCGGGCTGCTCGTGGCCCTGCGCTGGGATTCGCCGCTGCTGGCTTCCGTGGTCGTCGTCGGCTGTGCCGTGTGCGCGCCGATGATCACCCGCGGGTTCACCCCGGAGCTCGTCGCCTTCCTGCTGATGGTCCAGCTCGCGACGGCGCCGGTGCAGCTGCGCCGCGACTGGTCGTCGCTGACGCTCGCCGCCGGGGTGCCGCCGCTGTTCGCCTCCGTCATCAGCACCGCGGTCGGGCACGGCACCTGGGAGAACACCGCCGCCGCGCTCGGCGCGGGTGTCGTCTGCGTCGCCCTCGCGCTGGTCGTGCTGCGCCGCCGGGAAAACGACCCCGCCGCGCTTTCCGTGCTGGCGACGGCGATCGTCCCGACACTGGTCGCGGCGCTGCTCCTGCCCAAGGTCCAGGCCGTGCCCGTCGCGGCCGGCGCCGGCGTGGTCCTCCTGGCCGTCTGGGCGGCGCGTCGCTGGTGGCCGGGGCTCGCCGGGCAGCTGGCCGGGCTCGCCGGGCTGCTGGCGATCCTGCAGGCGACGGTCACCCAGTTCGACGGCCCGGCCCGCGCCGCGGTGCTGCTGGGTGAGGCGCTGCTGCTCGTCGTGGCCGCGGTGGGCGGGCGCAACCGGTTCGCGCTGACGGCCGCGCTCGGCTTCGCGACGATCGGTGGCCTGGTCGGCGTGTTCTTCGACGTCACGCCCGCTTTGCTGATGGTGTACCGGATCCGGCCGGCCGGTGACGTCGCCGGCGCGCTCGCCGTCGCGTTGCTGCTCCTCGCGGTTTCGGTCGCGCTGCCGTGGGCGGCGGTGCGGCTGGCGGTCTTCCGCGGACCGGCCGACGACCTGCCGATCTGGCTCGTCGCCGGGGTTTCCGCGCTCTACGGCGCCGCCGGGGTCGTGCTGTGCGCGTCGCTGCTGGCCGTTCCCGGCCGCACCGGCTTCCTCCTCGGCCACGCGCTGATCACGGTCTCCTGGACGATCGCCGCACTCGTGCTGCTGCTGCGCGGTATCGCCGTCGTCGGGCTGCGCGTGAGCGGGCTGGTCCTGGTCGGCGCCGCCGTGCTCAAGCTGGTGCTGTTCGACCTGTCCGCGCTCGACGGCCTGGCACGGGTCGGCGCGTTCCTCGGCGCCGGACTGGTCCTGCTCGCGGCCGGCGCGCGGTACGCCCGGCTCGTCGCGTCACGCTGACGCGGGAAGAATTGTCGGTGCCTCGTGGTTACCTGGATCACACGACCGACGACCAGGGGGCAGTACCGATGGCAGAACCGAAACTCGCCGACCGCGCCGCGGAGAAGATCGGCTGGCTGACCACCGTCACGCCGAAGGGCCGGCCCGCGCCGCGGCCGGTGTGGTTCGTGCTCGACGGCGACGACATCGTGGTGTTCAGCAAGCCGGACACCGCGAAGCTCAGGCACATCGAAGCCAACCCCGAGGTGAGTTTTCACCTCAACGGCAACGAAAGCGGCGGCGCGATCCTCGTCGTCAACGGGAAGGCGCACGTCGACGAGGGGAAGGCGTCCGAAGCGCCGGGGTACCTCGAGAAGTACGGCCCGTCCTACGCCGCCATCGGGTTCGAGGAGCCCGGCGGGTTCGACGCCGAGTACTCCGTCCGCATCCGCGTGGTGCCCGACCGCACCTGGGGGTGGTGACGGGTCAGTCCACAGTAGACAACTCGATCCGCATGACGACGCGCCGCGGCGTCGGGTGGCTGACCTCCTCGAAGCCCGCTTCCGCGAACACCTGGCGGGCGCCGACGTGCAGCTCGCCCCAGGTGATCTCCTTGCCCGGCCGGGTGATCATCGGGTACGCCTCGAGCGCGCGGGCCCCGCGTTCGCGGGCGAAGCCGATCGTGGCGCGGGCGAGCGGGTAGGTGAGGCCGCGGCCGCGGAAACCCTTGCGGACGGCGAAACACGTCACCGCCCAGACACCGTCGTCGTCCTTGTCCTCGGTACGGCCGGTCCACGGGACACGTGTGCCGCGCAGCTTGGGGTAGGCGCTCCGCGGCTCGACGGCGACCCAGCCGGCCGGCTCGCCGCCGACGTAGGCGACGAGCCCGCTGGTGGCGGCGTCCGGCTCGCCGCAGGCGGTCTGGGTCCGCAGCATGGCGGTGCGCTGCTCCCGCGTGGAGTCGCGCCAGATCCAGCCGGCGACCTTGAACCGCTGGCACTGGCAGCGGGCGGGGTAGTCGGCGGTCCCGAAGACCGCGGCGACGTCGTCCCACGACGCCTCGTTGGCGGGGACGACGGTGACGTCTTCGGCCGCCGTCACGCCGGCACGTCTTCGCCCACCAGGCCGTCCACGGCTTCGCGGAGCAGGTTGGCGCGGAGCTGCCCCGCGTCCAGGGTCGCGTAGGAGTCGGTCATGACCGCGGAGCCTAGGATCCATTCCGGACGATCCACTTCCGGAATCGAGAACTCCCATGGCGGACGACACGAGCCCGACGGCGCGGGCGCTGCGCACCCTCGAACTCCTCCAGGCCACTCCGGGCATCACCGCCGACCGGCTCGCCGGCAAGCTCGGCGTCTCCGAACGCGCCGCCCGGCGCTACGTCGGCATCCTGCGCGAGGCCGGTATCCCGGTCGTCTCCGTCCGCGGGCCCTACGGCGGTTACCGGGTCGGGCGCGGCCTGCGGCTGCCCCCGCTGACGTTCAGCCCCGCCGAGGCACTCGGCCTGGTCATGGCCGTGCTCGACGGTCACCACGACGCCGGTGATCCCGCCACCCTGGTCGGCGGCGCGCTCGGCAAGATCGTGCAGGCGCTGCCCGAGCCGGTCGCCGCGCAGGCCGAGGCCGTCCGGCGGACCGCCGCGCCCGCGCCGGACGCCGCCGCCGCGCGGCCGGACCCCGGCACCACCGCCGCCCTCGTGCACGCCTGCGCCGAGCACCGGCGGGTCCGGCTCGGCTACCGCTCCGAGGCCGGCAACGAATGGACCGGCGACGTCGACCCGTGGGCCGTCGTCGTCCGCCACGGCCGCTGGTACCTGCTGTGCCGCACCCACCGGAAGGACGCGCGCCGGGCGTACCGGATCGACCGGGTCCGCGGCGTCGAACTCCGCGACGACACCTTCGAGCCACCCCGCGACCTCGACCCGGTCGCCATGGTCGAGGAACACCTGTCCGTCGGCTGGGAGTACGACGTCGAGGTCGTCATCGACGCGCCCCTCGACCTGGTGCGCCGGTGCCTGCCCCGCGCCGCCGGGCAGCTCGAGCGCGTCGACGACGGGACGACCCGCCTGCGTGGCAGCACCAGCAACCCCGGCTGGTACGCCGAGCAGCTCGCGAGGATCCCGGCGCCGTACCGGATCGCCGGGTGCGCGGAGATCCGGGCGGCCGCGCGCGCCCTCGGGCAGCGCCTGGTGGCCGCCGCCGAGAACGGGTGAACCGCGGGGAGCCCGCGTATCGTCGTCCCGTGGCGGAACAGACCGGCGAAACCCGCAATGAGCGGCTGACGCGCAACATCGGCGAGCTGCTGCAGGAGCTGCGGGTCGCGCAGGCCGGCGTGCAGATCCTCTTCGGCTTCCTGCTTTCGGTCGTGTTCACCGACCGGTTCCACGACGCCAGCGGGTTCGAGAAGTCGCTGCACCTGTCCGCGGTAGCGCTCGCGGTGGCGGCGACGGCGCTGCTGACCGCGCCCGCGGCGTGGCACCGCCTGCTGTTCCGCACGGGTAGCCGGGAACGGATCCTGACCGTCGGCAACCGGCTCGTGCTGGTCGGCCTGGTCTGTCTGGCCCTGGCGATCACGTCGACGGTCGCGCTGATCGCGAAGGTGGTTTACGGCGGGATCGCGATGGTCGTCATGGCCGCGTTGTGCGTGCTGCTCTTCGGGATGCTCTGGTTCGTCATGCCGCTGCGGATCCACCGCGCGAACGGCGCTCAGCCGACGGGCCCGCCCAGGTAGAGCGTGTCCTCCTGGACGAAGCAGAGCGGGTTGCCGAACGGGTCGTCCGCGTAGAAGGACCGTTCGCCCCAGAACTGGGTCTCGATCGCGTCGTCGATCCAGCGCGGCCCGGCGTCCCGCACCAGCCGGAACGTCTCCTCGACGTCTTCGACCGCGAGGTAGACGATCCGCGGGTCCCGCTGGGGCCGCGGTTCGCGGTGTTCGAGCGGCGCCTCGACGCAGGCGAGCACGACGTCGCCGCAGGTGAAGTAGTGCCGGTTGACCGAGATCCGCTCACCGGGGTGGCCGAGGACGGCGGCGTAGAAGGCGGCCGCGGTCTCGATGTCGTCGACGGGCTGGATCAGCCGGAATACCCGCATGCGCGCACAGTACAACAGCGGCCTTGACAGTGGGGGGACAATAAAAAATCGACGTGCCTTCCGAATAAATAGGAAGACCCATCGAATGTAGCTTCAGTCTAACCGCTGTGAGGGGAATTTGTCAAACCAGGGGTACGACGAGGAATTGCGGGCCGAGCGAGCGTACGTCACCGGGCTGTACGCGCGCCTCGACCGCGAACGTGACGAGGCGCGCGCCCGCTACCGCCACGCGCTCGGGGAACCGGGAACCACGCTGGTGGAGCGCGATGCGGACGTGCGGGTCCGGGCCCGGGAGACGGTCCGGCTGAACGTCGCCGACAACGGGCTCTGCTTCGGCCGGTTGGACGCCCTTTCGGGCGAAACGGAGTACATCGGCCGGATCGGTCTTTTCGACGGCGAAAACGACTACGAGCCCCTTCTGCTGGATTGGCGGGCGCCGGCGGCCCGGCCGTTCTACGTCGCCACCGCGGCGACGCCGGAAAACATGCGCCGCCGCCGTCAGTTCCACACGCTGGGGCGCCGGGTCGTCGATTTCACCGACGAGGTCCTCGGCCGGCCGGACACCGACGATTTCGGGGGGTCTGGGGGGCCGTCCCCCCAGGCATGTTTCAGCGAGCGCGGGGACGCGGCGTTGCTGGCCGCGGTCAACGCACCTCGCGGCGCCGGGATGCGGGACATCGTCGCGACGATCCAGGCCGAGCAGGACGAGATCATCCGGCTCGGCCACGCGGGCGTGCTGGTCGTCGAAGGCGGGCCCGGCACCGGGAAGACCGCCGTCGCGCTGCACCGCGTGGCCTACCTGCTCTACACGCAGCGCGAACGGATGTCGCGCAGCGGCGTGCTGGTGGTCGGGCCGAGCCCGCTGTTCCTCGACCACATCGGCCGCGTGCTGCCTTCGCTCGGCGAGTCGGACGTCGTCTTCCTGACCACCGGCGACCTCGTGCCCGGCCTGCGCGTCACCGCCGAGGACCCGCCGGAGGTGGCGAAGCTCAAGGGGTCGCTGAAGATCCTCGACGTGCTGACCGCGGCGGTCGCCGACCGGCAGCGGGTGCCGGACGAACCGGTGCCGGTCGAGCTGGCCGACGTCACGGTGGAGCTCGACGCGGGCATCGCGGACGAGGCCCGGCTCGAGGCGCGCCGGTCCGGGCTGCCGCACAACGAGGCCGGCGCGGTCTTCCGCGAGCACGTCGTCGCGCTCCTCGCCGAGCGGGCCGTCGCGCTGATCGGCGAGGGCTGGCTGACCCGGGAGGACCGCTGCGCGTGGGCCGACCTGCGCATCGACGTCCTCGACGAGCTGGCCGGGCACGAGGACCTCGACGTCGCGCTCGGCGCGTTGTGGCCGGAGCTGACGCCGGAAACGCTGCTGGCACCGCTGTACATGTCACCCCGCCGGCTCGCGGCCGCCGGTGCCGATCCGGCGCTGTTCCGCGCGGACGGCGCGGCCTGGACGGTCTCCGATGTGCCGCTGCTCGACGAGCTGGCCGGACTGCTCGGCCGGGACGAGACGGCTGAACGCGCCGCCGCTCGCCGCCAGGCGGAGGAGGACGCGGAGTACGCCGAAGGCGTCATGGACCTCATCAAGCTGGACCGCGAGGAGCAGGACGAGGACCTCGGCCTGGTCGCCACCGACCTGCTCTACGCCGAGGACCTGGCCGACCGGTTCACCGAGCGCGACACCCGCGACCTCGCCGAGCGCGCGGCCGCCGACCGCGACTGGACGTACGGGCACGTCGTCGTCGACGAGGCGCAGGAACTGTCCGAAATGGACTGGCGGGCGCTGATGCGGCGGTGCCCGAGCCGGTCGTTCACCGTCGTCGGCGACCTGGCGCAACGCCGTGGTGCGGCCGGGGCGACGGCGTGGGGGCCGATGCTGGCGCCGTACGTCGCCGACCGGTGGGCGTACCGGGAGCTGACCGTGAACTACCGGACGCCGGCGGAGATCATGACCGTCGCCGGCGCGCTGCTCGCGGAGTTCGCGCCGGACACGCGGGCGCCGGAATCAGTGCGGGCCAGCGGGGTCCGGCCGTGGGCCAGACGTGTCACCGGCGACGACCTCCAGGCCGCCATCGACGATTTCGCCCGCGAAGAAGCCCGTGTTGAAGGCACGAGTGTCGTCATCGGCCCGGCCGGGGTGCCGGGCACGGTTCCGGCGTCGGCGACCAAGGGCCTGGAGTTCGACGCCGTCCTCGTCGTCGAACCCGCGCGGATCCTGGCCGAGGGCCCACGCGGCGCGGCCGAGCTGTACGTCGCGCTCACCCGCGCCACGCAGCGCCTCGGGGTGCTGCACCGGGATCCGCTCCCGGCGGTGCTGGCCGGGCTCGCCGAAGCGGGCGTGCCCGCGCGGGCCGGTCACCGCCGGTTCCTGTAGCCGGCCGGGGATGGCGGGTGGGGTCCGTCATCCCCGGTTGCTACGCCGTGAGCCGGCCCCAGGCGTAGTTCTGCTTGGCGAGCTTCAGGTAGACGAACAGCTCGGTCCCGGACACGCCGTCGATCTTGCGGATCTCCTCGCCCAGCACTTCGAGCATGTGGTCGTCGTCCCGGCAGACGAGTTCGGCCAGCAGGTCGTAGCGCCCGGCGCACAACACGACGTAGTGCACGTTCGGCAGTTCGGACAGCTTGTCGGCGACCGCGCGCGGATCAGCGCCGTCGACGCTGATCCCGACCATCGCCTGCCTCGTCAGATCGACGTTGACCGGATCGGTCACCGCGACGATCTGCATGAGGTCGTCACGCAGGAGTCGTTGCACGCGCTGCCGGACGGCTCCCTCCGAGAGCCCGACCGCCTTCGCGAGCGCGGTGAACGATGCCCGGCCATCCTGCTGCAACAGGGCGATCAAAGATCTGTCCGTGTTGTCCAGTCCGCGCGCACGTGAATCTTCACCCATGCCGTCCCTCCCTGTGTTTCGGCATGTGATTTGTCAAGTGCGCAGCGTATCGAGACCTGACCAGAAAGCGAGACCCCTGCGCCAGCTTCACGTGATCCGGCGCCAGGATCGTGATTTGCCGAGGAATCGGTGGCTGTGGAGGAAACTCACGAGTCATTCCGAGGCGCCTTCGGATGCCCGCGAACCCGCCGATCTAGAACCAGGTGTCGAGCGCGAGGGCGAGCGGCCCGTCGCCCGCCCAGGCGATCACCCCGTCCGGCCGGAGCAGCAGCGGACCGGTGTTCGTCACCGGCAGGACGTCGACGCGCGGATCGGCCGCGTGCGCCGCGGTCAGCAGGAGGCCGCGGCCGGTGCGGGTGTGCTCGTGCAGCCGGGTCGTGCGGCCGTCGCCGTCGACGAGTTCGAGGTCCGGGCAGTGCTCGCCGGCCGGTGCCGGTGCGGGGTAAGGGAAGTCGTAGCGTTCGCGGACGCCGGACAGGAGGTCCGCGAAGTACCGGTTCGCCTCCGGCAGGTCCAGCACTTCGCCGACGATCTCGCGCAACGCGTCGACGTGCGGGCCGGGCGCCAGCAACGCCGACTGCGCGCGTGTGTTGCGTAGCACCGCTTCGCCGGCTGGGTGCCTTTCGCGCGTGTACGTGTCGAGGAACGCTTCGGGCTTGTCGCCGCGGAGGACGGCGCCAAGCTTCCAGCCGAGGTTGGCCGCGTCCGGTATGCCGAGGTTGAGGCCCTGGCCGCCACTCGGCGAATGCACGTGCGCGGCGTCGCCGGCGAGGAAGACGCGGCCGCGGCGGTAGTCGCCGGCCTGGCGGGCCTGGTCGCCGAACCGCCGTTCCTCCTGGAACTCCTCGACGACGACGTCGGCACCGGTGATCCGCCGGATGCTCGCGGCGAAGTCTTCGGTGGTGACCGGTTCCGGGTTCGCCGCGGGCTCGGTGATCCCGACCATGCTGCCGCCGTGGAGGAAGGTGCCGCCGTCGTGCCGTCCGCTCGGCGGGACGTCGCCGGCGAACCGCGCCTGCCCGGCGACCGTGCGCAGCAGCGCCGGCGTGCCGGGGAAGGCGAACCCGGCCAGCTTGCGGACCGTGCTGCGGCCGCCGTCGCAGCCGACGACGTACCTGGCGCGCCACGTCTTCCCCGCGGTCACGGTGACACCGTCCACATCGGACTCCAGCGCGGTGACTTCGTGCCCGCGCAGGATCCTGATGCCTTCGGCGTGCTTCGCGAGGACCCGTTCCAGCTCCGGCTGCCAGATGTTCGTGCGAGGGCGGTCTTCGCTGGGGACGATCTTGAAGATGTTGGCGAAATGGCCGCGGGTGCTGCCGTGGTCGCGCGCGAGGTCCTTCGTGCCCGCGACGTCGGCCTCGGCGAGCTGAGGACCCAGCCCCCGTCGCCACAGCGCTTCGGTCGCCAGCGCACCCAGGCCGCGTGACTTCGGTTCTTCGGAAGGTGTCTCGAGACGTTCCAGGACCAGGGGCTCCGCGCCCGCCAGCTTGAGCTCCGCCGCGAGGAACAGGCCCACCGGGCCCGCGCCCACGACGATCACGTCGGCATCCATACTTTCTCCTTAACTTGTTAAGGTGATAGTGTCCTTAACTAGTTAAGGCGTCAAGGAGGGCCATGCCGCTGGAAGTCGGCGACGCGGTGCGCGTCGCGCTGAAACTGCTGGAAGACGAGGGTCTCGACAAGCTCACCGTGCGGCGGCTGGCCACCGAGCTGGGCGTCAAGGCCCCCGCGCTGTACTGGCACTTCAAGAGCAAGCGCGCGCTGCTCGACCACCTGACGGACGCGATCGTCGCGCCGGTCGTCGCCGGGCTGCCGTCCGGCGGGCCGTGGCTGAGGTGGCTCGAAGACGCGGGCTTCGCGCTGCACGCGGCGTTGCTCGCACACCGCGACGGCGCCCGCGTCGCGCTGGGAGCCGACCTCACCACGGCCCGCGCGCTCGGCGAACTCGCCGAGCGCGCGGTCGGGGTGCTGCACAACGCGGGTTTCCCGCTGGGCGAGGCCACCCGCGCGGCCGGGGTGCTGGTGCACTTCGTGCTCGGCCGGGCCGTCGAGGACCAGACGCGGCCGTCGCTTTCCGAAGAGACCGCGGTGATCGCGTCGCCGTCGTTCCCGTTCCCGCTGATGGCCCGTGGCCTGCGCGAACGCGCCGGCTCGACGGTCGAGGACGACTTCCGGTACGCGCTCGGCGTGCTGCTCGCCGGGCTCGACGCCGTCAGCCCAGATCGCGACGGCTGAGGTCCTCCTCGGTTTCGCGGCGCACCAGCAGCGTCGCGACGCCGTCCCGGACGCCGACCAGCGGCGGCCGCCCGACCTGGTTGTAGTTCGAGGCCAGCGAGTGGTGGTACGCGCCGGTGCACGGCACGGCCAGGAGGTCGCCCGCGTGCAGGTCGCCGGGCAGGAGGATGCCGTCGGCGAGGACGTCACCGGATTCGCAGTGCCTCCCGACGACGGTCATCGGGACGCGCTTTTCCCTGGAGCGGCGCCCGACCAGGCGCGTCGTGTAGCGGGCGCCGTACAGCGACGGCCGCGCGTTGTCGCTCATGCCGCCGTCGACGGCGACGAACGTGCGGCTGCCGCGCTTGACCGCGCACACCCGGTACACCGTGATCCCGGCCGGCCCCACGAGCGCCCGGCCCGGCTCGATCGTCAAGCGGGGCAAGGGAAAGTCGTGGCTCGCGCATTCATAGGCGAGCGCCACGCGCAGGCGTCGCGAGTAGCCGCCGAGGTCGAACGCGGGCTCGCCGCCGACGTACGGCACCGCGTGCCCACCGCCGAGGTCGAGCTCCCGCAGCGTGACGCCGTGGGTGTCGCGGATCCGGACGAGCACCTCGGCCATCCGGCGCGCGGCGGCTTCGTAGCGGTCGACGCGGGTGACCTGCGAGCCGATGTGGCAGTGCAGGCCGGCGAGCCGCAACCCGGGTTGGTCTCGTACGGCCTTCACGGCCGCGTCGACGTTGTCGGGGACGCCGTCGAGCAGCGAGAAGCCGAACTTCTGGCCCTCGGTGCCGGTGCTGATGGAGGCGTGCGCGCCGGCCGCAACGCCCGGCGTCACCCGGATCATCACCTGCTGCGCGCCGTGGGCGAGCGCGCCGAGCTGCTCGATCTCGTCGAGCGAGTCGACCACGATCCGGCGGACGCCGTACGCGAGAGCGGCCTTCAGGTCTTCGGGCGTCTTCGCGTTGCCGTGCAGCAGCATGCGCTCCGCGGGGAAGCCGACTCCGCGGGCGACAGCGATCTCGCCCGCGGAGCAGGTGTCGAGCGACAACCCCTCTTCGGCGACCCAACGCAGTACTGAGCGCGTACACAGCGCCTTGCTCGCGTACGCGACTTCGACGTCTGGGAGCGTTTCGCGGTACTCGCGCGCGGTGTCGCGGACCTGTTGTTCGTCGATGAGGTAGGACGGCGTCCCGAAGCGGGCGGCGAGGTGGCTGACCCGCGCGCCGGCGAAGAGGAGTTCGCCGTCTTCGCCGAGTCGGGTGCTTCGCGGCCAGACTCCTGGCTCGAGGTGATCGGCGGCTTCGCAGCCGAGGCTGGGAAGAAGCTCGCTGAGCGTCACGGTGTGCCTCCGGGCATCACGGCGGATCGGACTCCGTCAGGACACCGCTGTCCCCTTTGCGGCGCGTCCCCCGTGAATGCCGTCCTGACGGGTTCCCGCCGGCCGCTTACGTGTTGTTGACGCGCGAGTAACTTCGGCCACACCCCGGTTGACCTGCGCAGAGCTGAATTTCCACGCCGGCCGCCGTCACACGGGGCATGGTTACCGACACGATGGACGAGACCGATTTCGCCGAACTGACCGAGCGGCACCGCCGGGAGCTGCGGGTGCACTGCTACCGGTTCCTGGGGTCGCTCGACGAGGCCGAGGACCTGGTGCAGGAGACGTTCCTGCGCGCGTGGCGCGGGCGTGACCAGTACGCAGGGCGGGCGAGCGTGCGGGCCTGGCTGTACAGGATCGCCACGAACGCGTGCCTCGACTTCCTCGACCGGTTCGTGCGGGAGGTTCCTTCTCCGGACCTGCCGGTGGCGTCCGGCTCGCACCTGGCCCCGCGCCCGGCGGCGGCCGTCCCGTGGTTGCAGCCGGCCCCGGACGACGTCCTCGAGACGGCGATTTCCCGGGAGACGGTCGAGCTGGCGTTCCTCGCGGCGGTCCAGTACCTCTCGCCGAGGCAACGCGCCGTGCTGATCCTTCGCGACGTCGTCGGCTGGTCGGCGAAGGAGACGGCGACGGCGTTGTCGACAACCCCGGCTTCGGTGAACAGCTCGCTTCAGCGCGCGCGGGCGGAGTTGAAGGAACAGCTGCCTTCGCGACGTACGGAGTGGCGTGACTCTTCGAGCGGCGAAGAGCGCGAAGTCGTCGCGCGCTACATCTCCGCTTTGACGACGGCGGACGACAAGGCGATCGCGGCGGTGCTCAGCGAGGACATCCGTTGCAGCCACCAGCCGGGAGCGGGCGGCCACGACGGCCCCGAGCCGACTTGGTACGGCGGCCTGGCGACGGTCCTCGCAGGCTGGGCGCCGGTGTTGCACGGGCCGAAGGCGATGGAGCTGCGAATGCTGCCGGTCAGCGCGAACGGCGGCCCGGCTGTGGCAACGTACCTACGTCACGACGGTCGGTTCCGGGCGTTCGGGCTGAACACGTTGCGGGTGGTGGACGGCCGGGTCGCCGAGGTGACGACGTTCGCCCCGGCGGTGCTCGGCGCGTTCGGACTGCCGGACGTGCTGCCCGACGCGCCGTAGGAAGGCGAGCGCGGGTCGCGCCTGTCGGCCGCCCGAGGGCGAGTGGCCACGCGCATCAGGCTGCCGGAAGAGGAGTGAGGGCGTGCGTCGGCCGCGTTTCTGCGTCGGCCGAGTTCGGTCAGTGCGCCTTGTGGTCCGCCACCGAGCCGCACACGCAGCCGCGGTCGGCGCCCTGGCCTGCTGCCGTTGCCGCGCAGTAGCGGCGGGCTATCGCGTCGTGCGCCTCCACGGGGTGGGGGCAGTTCGGGCACCGTGCTTCGGCCTGCTCCACCTCGGGTGCGTCGGGCGCCGGGGCCGTCATGCCGGTGCCTTCTTCGTCCGCAACGGTTCGCCCACCGAGTGGAGGTGCTCGAGCACGTAGCCGTACGAGCGGGCCCAGCCGCACTGTGCGTAGGAAATCCCGTGCCGCTCGCAGAACTCGCGGACGATCACCTGCGCGTGCTTCAGGTTCGGCCGGGCCATGCTCGGGAACAGGTGGTGCTCGATCTGGTAGTTCAGCCCGCCGAGGGCGAAGTCGACGACCGGGCCGCCGCGGATGTTGCGGGACGTCAGCACCTGCTTGCGCAGGAAGTCGAGCTTGTGCCCGGCGACCAGCATCTCCATGCCCTTGTGGTTCGGCGCGAACGAACAGCCCATGTACAGGCCCCACAGGAACTGGTGCACCAGGATGAAGATGATCCCGGTCAGCGGCGACAGCACGATGAACACCGCGGCGAGGTAAGCCACCAGGTGCGCGATCAGCAGCGCGGACTCCAGTTTGCGGCGGCGAATATCCTTGCGCAGCACGGCCTTCACACTTGAGACGTGCAGGTTCAGGCCTTCGAGCAACAGCAGCGGGAAGAACAGGAACGCCTGGTACTTCGCCACCCAGCGCAGGAACCCGCGCTTCTGCGAGCTCTGCGCCCTGCTGAACGCGAGCGCGGCGATGTCGACGTCCGGGTCCTCGTCCTCGTTGTTCGGGTTGGCGTGGTGACGCGCGTGCGTGCCGACCCACCAGCCGTAGCTCAAGCCGGTGAGTCCACCGTGGACGAATCCGGTGGCGTCGTTCGCGCGTCGGGTGCGGAAGATCTGCTTGTGGCCGGCGTCGTGGCCGATGAACGACAGCTGCGCGAACATCATCGCGAAGAACGCCGCGAGGAAGAGCTGCCACCACGAGTCGCCGAGGTAGGCGAAGGCGACCCAGCCGCCGCCGAACGCGGCGAGGTTGAGCCCGATCCGGACCGCGTAGTTCCGGCGGCGCCGCCGGAGGAGACCGGCGTCCTTGATGAGCCTCGAGAGCTCGGCGAAGTCACTGCCGTGCGATATTTCCGGTGCCTGAAGCGAAGTCATGTCCGCCGTTCTGGTCAGCTGAAATGCTTGTCCAGCAACGGCTTCCGGCTTTGCGCGCCGGACCCGATCCCGAATAAGGGCTCTGGGGCCTGACCGCGGGTTCGCTCCGCGGCATGGCTACAGCGTCCCATCCCCGACGGCCGAAGACAATCGCCCGCGGACCACCGATGAGGTGTACAGTCAGCCACAACGGGATGACGGTGACGTTCCGCACACCCCGTGACTTCCGGTCGGAGAACACCGGCCGGGGACAGGAGTCGAACCGGGTTCCGAACCCGTTCGCCACGCAGCCATGCCGGCCGTTCGGCCGGCGAGCAGCCGCCCGCAGTCGCGCAGAGCGACGCCCGAGGCGCCCATTTGGGTTGCGGCAACGAGGTCTCCGCCGGATCGGCGTCTGCCGAGTGGCTCGCCGGTGAGCCGGGACTTCGCGTCCCGGCCCGCCGGCGGACCGCCCTCGTTTACGAAAGTCCCCACGAAGCGAGCAAACCGAAGAGTCGTTCGCGTTCGGCGGCGGTCAGCAACCGGCTCGGCGGCCGGACGTCGGGGCGGCACAGGCCGAGCTGCCCGAGCGCGTCCTTGACGACGCTGACGTTGTTGGCGTTCCCGTTCGCGGCGCGCAGCTCTTCGAACGGCCGGATCCGCTCCCAGACGGTCATCGCGGCCGGATAGTCCCCTGTGGACAGTGCGCGGAACATCTCCAGCGAGATCGCCGGGTCGACGTTCACCAGTCCCGAAGTGAAACCGGTGGCGCCGACGGCGAAGTAGCCGGGCGCCGAGAGCTCGGCCAGACCGGCGATCCACACGAAGCGCCCGAAGCCCGCGTCCCGCGCGACCGAGCCGAACCGCACCGGGTCGGGCACGGCGTACTTCACGCCGATGACGTTCGGCGCCGCCTCGCCGAGGGCGTGCAGCTGCTCGCCGGCGATCGCCGGGTTGCGGACGTAGAGCACGACGCCGAGTTCGGGCACCGCGGCCGCGATCGCGGCGTGGTAGTCGACCCAGCCGTCGCCGGAGATGTACGGGTGCACGGGCTGGTGGATCATGATCATGTCGGCCCCGGCGTCCCGCGCGTGCGCGGCCGCCCGCGTCGCGGACGTGACGTCGTGACCGATCCCGGCGAGCACGCTGGCCCGGCCGGCCACGGCTTCGACGGTGACTTCCAGGCACTGCCGGGCTTCCGCCGCGTCCAGCGCGTAGAACTCGCCGGTGTTCCCGTTCGGCGTCACGACTTCGATGCCACCGGTGACCAGTCGGTCGACGAGCTTCGCGTACGTCTGCCCGTCGACGGCACCTTCGGCGTCGAACGGCGTGACCGGGATGGCCACCACCCCGGAAAGCCGCCGCCTCTGCTGCTCGAACGTCATCGGGCCCCCTTCGTTTCGGTGCTGTCTTCTTCCGGCAGCCCACGGGCGACCCGGTCGATGAAATCGGTGATGTGCCGGCGAAGCAGGTGTTCGGCCTGCCGGGCGTTCCCGCTTTCGGCGGCGGTCAGGATCGCCCGGTGCTCGGCCGCCTCACCCCGCCACGTCGGGCTGATGCCCCAGCCGGTGACGGTGATCAGCGCGGCCTGGTCGCGCAGGCCGTCCAGGATCTCGACCAGCAACGGGTTCCCGCACCCGGAGTAGAGCGCGCGGTGGAACAGCCGGTTGGTCAGGCTGGCTTTGGCGCGGTCGGCGGCCGCGGTACCGGTGCCGACGTCGGCCAGGACGTCCCGCGCTTCGCCGAAGTCCGCACCGCGCTCGACAGCGCGTCGGACGGCTTCGGGCTCGAGGAGCGCCCGCAGGTCGTACACGGCGAGCGCGCTCTCGGCGTCCATGACGCGGACCGCGGCGCCCTTGTACGTGCTCATCGTGACCAAACCGGAACCGGCGAGGATTCGCAGTGCTTCGCGCACCGGCGTCTTCGACACCCCGAGCAGGGCGCCCACCTCGGCTTCGACGAGCGTTTCGCCCGGTCCGAACTCCCCGCTCAAGATCGATTCCTTGATCGCGTCGCGCACGAAATCCGTGCGCGAGACGGGCGGCGGCGGCCTCCTGGCCGAAGAAGTGCTCGCCACTGGCATGTCCGATCTGATATACGATGCGACATACAACATTATCACGGACCCAGGGAGCAGCCATGCAACGTCGCACCGGCTTCCGATTCCGACGAGTGCTCTTGGCGGCCGGCCTCGTGGCCGGATTGGCGGCCTGTGGCGCTCCCGGCGGGGACGGCGGCCAGGCGGCGGATCCGAAGGCCGTCCCCGACAAGCCGAGCAAGCCCGTCGACCTGAACATCCTCGACATCGCGGGCAACTTGCAGCTCACCAAGCAGATGATCGAGAACTTCAAGGCCGCGCACCCCGAAGTGCTCTCGAAGGTCACGTACTCGACGGCGCCTGCGCCGAGCATGGCGGGCAAGCTGAAGGCCGAGCAGGACGGCGGCGTCGCCCAGACCCACCTCGTCCTCAGCGGCACGGACGGCCTGTCCGCCGGCATCGCGAACGGCACCCTCGCGAAGGTCCTCCCGGACTTCTCGAGCCGGTTCCCGAACCTGATGCAGAACTACCTCGAGCCCGCGGCCAAGATGCAGGAGCTGGCCAACGGTTACGGCGTCGAGGTCGTCTACTACCCGTCCGGCCCGCTGCTGGAGTTCAACCCGGGAGCGGTTCCGGCGGCGCCGGCGTCCCCGCAGGAGCTGCTCGACTGGGCCAAGGCCCACCCCGAGAAGTTCCAGTACGCGCAGCCGTCGAACTCCGGCCCGGGCCGGACGTTCCTGATGGGCCTGCCGTACCTGCTCGGCGACAAGGACCCGAAGGACCCGGACAAGGGCTGGGACAAGACCTGGGCGTTCCTGCAGGAGCTGGGCAAGTACGTGAAGTACTACCCGTCCGGCACCACCGAGACGATGAAGAACCTCGCCTCGGGTTCGGTGGACATGGTCATGTCGACGACCGGCTGGGACATCAACCCGCGCAAGCTCGGCACGGTGCCCAACACGGTCAAGACCGCGATCATGCAGCCGATGCACTGGGTCACCGACGCCCAGTACGCCCTGATCCCCAAGGGCCTGTCGCCCGATCAGGAGTCGGCGATCCTGCAGCTGATCGCGTGGATGCTGAAGCCCGACCAGCAGGCGATCGCCTACGACGACGGCTACTTCTACCCCGGCCCGGCGGTCAAGGACGTCACCCTGCAGATGGCGCCGCAGAAGAGCCAGGACACGATCAAGCAGTTCGGGCGCCCGGAGTACGAGCAGTGGATCTCGCAGTACCCCAAGGAGACCTCGCTGCCGGCCGAGCAGCAGGTCAAGGCGTTCGACAAGTGGAACCAGCTGGTCGGCGGCTCGAAGGTCGGCAAGAAGTGACGTTCGAGCAGCTCCGCCTGGACGGGGTGTCCCGGAGCTTCGGCACCGCGAACGCCCTGAGCGGCCTCGACCTCGCCATCACGCGCGGCGAGTTCGTGGCCCTCCTCGGCCCGTCCGGCTGCGGCAAGTCGACCGCGCTCAACTGCCTGGCCGGCCTGCTGCCCCTGACGGGCGGCAGCATCTGGCTCGACGACGCCCGCATCGACGGCCGGCCCCCGGAGCAGCGCGGGTTCGGGATGGTCTTCCAGAACTACGCGCTGTTCCCGCACATGACGGTCCGCGCCAACGTCGGCTTCGGCCTCAAGATGCGCAAGGTGGCTCGCGCCGACGCCCGCCGGCGCGTCGACGACGCCCTGCGCCTGGTGCAGCTCACCGACCACGCGGCGAAGTTCCCCGCGCAGCTCTCCGGTGGGCAGCAGCAGCGCGTCGCCATCGCCCGGGCCGTGGTGCTGGAGCCCCCGGTCGTCCTGATGGACGAGCCGCTGTCCAACCTCGACGCCAAGCTCCGCCTCGAGATGCGGATGGAGATCCGCCGCCTCCACCAGACCCTCGGCCTGACCACGGTGTACGTCACCCACGACCAGGAGGAGGCCCTGTCGCTGGCCGACCGCCTGGTGGTCCTGCGCGACGGCACGGTCCAGCAGATCGGCACGCCCGAGGAGGTCTACGCCCAGCCGGTGAACAGTTATGTGGCCTCCTTCATGGGATATCGGAACCTCCTGGACGTGACGGTCACGGGCACCGCGGGGTCCTCGCTGATCGTCGAGGGTGCCGGAGCCCGCCTGACGGGCCGCGGCTCGCTCACCGAGGGCCCGGCGAAGGTCGCGATCCGCCCCGAGGACTTCGTCATCGGCGACGGCGCCGAGAACGCCCTCGACGTCACGGTCGAGATCGTCGAGTACCACGGCCGCGAACTGTCGGTCTCGGCCCGTCTCGAGAGCGGGACACCGGTGTACTTCCGCACGGACAAGCGCCTCGCCCCGGGCGACACCGTCCGGATCGGCGTCCCGGCCGAGCGTGTCCTGGTGTTCGAGCCATGACGGCCGTCGCGAGCGCTCGCCCGGCGCTGCGTCACCGCCTGGCCGAACGCGGCATCGACCGCACCCTGCTCCTCCTGGTGCCCGGCCTGCTCGTCACTGCCTGCCTGTTCCTGTACCCCTTCCTCTACGGCCTCCAGCTGTCCTTCGCCCCGCGCCAAGGCGGGATCTTCGCCAACTACGCGAAGTTCTTCGGCGACCCGTACCTGCGCGACACCATCTGGACGACGCTCGGCATCGCGCTGCCCGCGACGTTCATCAACGTGCTCGCCAGCATCCCGATCGCCTACGTGATGCGCGGCCGCGTCCGCGGCAAGCGCCTCCTCACGACGATCCTCGTCGTGCCGATCACGCTCGGCACGGTGCTCACCGCGCAGGGCCTGATCATGTACGGCGGGCCGGCGGGCTGGCTGAACAAGGTGCTCACCGTCCTCGGCATCACCAGCGAGCCGCTCCCGCTGATCCACAACTACACCGGCGTGCTGCTGTCCCTGGTGATCACCGGCTTCCCGTTCTCCTTCCTGCTGACGCTGTCCTATCTCTCGGGCATCGACCCCTCCTTGGAGAAGGCCGCCGCGACCCTCGGCGCGAACTGGGCCCAGCGCTTCCGGCGCATCACGCTGCCCCTGCTGGCTCCCGGCCTGGCGATCACCTTCTGCCTTTCGTTCGTGATGGCTTTCTCGGTCTTTCCGAGCGCGCAACTCGTCGGCGACCCCGCGAACGAGACCCGCGTCATCTCGATCGCGGCCTACCACGCCGCGTTCGAGGAGTACGACTACTCGATGGGCTCGGCCGTCGCGATGCTCATGGCGGTGGTCATGTTGATCGTGATCGGCCTGGTCATGGCGTGGCGCGGCACGCTGTACCGCGGAGCGACCGGAGGCAAGGGATGACCGGTTGGGTCGCGCGTCCCGGACGTTGGGTCGTCTGGGCCGTCGTCGTGTTCTTCTTCGTCAACCTCGCCGGCGTCGTGCTCTCGGTGGTCGTCGACTCGTTCGGCAGGCAGTGGTTCGGCACCTGGCTCCCGGACGGCTTCACCACCCACTGGTACGCCGACGCCTGGCGCGAGTTCGGCCTCTCCGACGTCCTCCTCACCACGGCGGTCGTCGCCCTGGTGGTGATCGCCGTGTCGGTGGCGGTCGGCGTCCCGGCCGCCTACGCGCTGGCCCGCCGCTCGTTCCCCGGCAAGCGCCTGGTGATGCTGCTGTTCGTGCTGCCGATCCTGATCCCTCCCATCACCTACGGCATCCCGCTGGCCACCGTGCTCTACAAGTTCCACCTGGCCGGCACGACCACCGGCGTCATCCTGGCGAACCTGGTGCCGTCGGTGCCGTTCGTCGTGCTGACCATGACGCCGTTCATCGAGCAGATCGACCCGAAGATCGAAGCCGCCGCACGCATGTCCGGCGCGCGCACGGTCTCGGTGTTCACCCGGATCCTGGGGCCGCTGCTGCTGCCGGGGATCCTGGCCGCCTCGATCCTCGTGCTGGTCCGGACGGTCGGCATGTTCGAGCTGACGTTCCTCACCGCCGGCCCGGACTCGACGACCCTCGTCGTGGCGCTCTACAACTCCGTGTTCGCCGCGGGCATCCGGGCCAACCAGTCGGTCGACGCCATGGCGACCATCTACACCGCGTCCATGCTCGTGCTCCTTCTCGTCGCGCTGCGGTTCGTGAACCCGACCCAGCTGGTCACCCGGATCCGGGAGGAGACCTAGTCCGTTCGCTCATGCGTTCGACTTTACCGCGAAACGTCGAACAGATGATCGACACGATCGGGCGAACCTCGGACTTGCGCCTCCCCCGAGGGGAGGTGCCACGCTGACGGGCATGCGGTACTCGATCGGCGAGCTGGCCCGCCGGACCGGCCTGACGGTCAAGGCCGTCCGGTTCTATTCCGACCGCGGGCTCGTGCCGCCGTCCGGGCGCAACACCGCAGGTCATCGGCAGTACGACGACGCCGCGCGCGCCCGGCTCGACCTCATCCGCACCCTCCGGGACCTGGGCGTCGACCTCGCCACGATCCGGCGGGTCGTCGACGGCGAAGCGACCGTCGCCGACGTCGCGGCGAGGCACGCCGAGGCCCTGGAGGTGCAGATCCGCGTGCTGCGCGTGCGCCACGCGGTGCTGACGGCCGTGGCGAAGCGCGGCTCGACCCCGGAGGAGACAACGCTGATGCACGAGCTGGCCCGGCTGTCCGAAGTGGAGCGACGTCGCCTGGTGGACGACTTCCTCAGCGACGCTCTCGGGGACCGACCCGACCTCGCCGGAGTCGCCCGCACCCTGACGCCTGAACTGCCGGAGAATCCCGACCCCGCACAGGTCGAGGCCTGGATCGAGCTGGCGGAGCTCACGCAGGACAAAGAGTTCCGCGCGATCCTGCGCCGGCTCGTGGAGCAGCACGAAGGTGGTCTGCGCCGCGGCCTCGCCGCCGAGGTACGCGACGCCGTCACGCCGGCCCTGGCCGCCGGAGTCGCACCGGATTCACCGGCGGCCAGGGTGATCGTCGACGGTCTCGGCCGCGATTCCGCTCAGCTGAGGGAATGGCTCGCGCTCGTCGAGGATCCCCGCCGCGAGCGCTACTTGCGGCTGCTCGCCGTGGTGAACGGCTGGGCCGCCCCGGAAAGCCTGGCGCCGGCGTTCGGCTGGCTGGCCGCGGCTACGGCTTGACCTCCGCCCTGATCCACGCCAGCGCGTCCGCCACCGGCTGCGCGTCGACACGGCGTCCGTCGCGCAGCCGCAGGGAAAGCTGCCCCGCGGCGACCTCCTGCGGCCCGATCACGGCCTGGTACGGCACCAGCCGCCCGTCCCGGATCCGCGCGCCGAGGCTGCCCTCGGTGGCGATTTCCGCGCGCAGCTCTTCACAACCGTCCAAAACGGACTGAGCGTGGGGTATTTCGGCGGAGGACAACGGCAGCAGCCGCAGCTGGACCGGCGCCAGCCAGGCCGGGAACGCGCCGCCGTGGACCTCGACCAGCTGCGCCACCGCGCGTTCGACGCTGCCGATGATGCTGCGGTGCACCATGACCGGCCGGTGTTTCGCCGCGTCCGCGCCGACGTACTCGAGGCCGAACTGCTCGGGCTGGTGGAAGTCGATCTGGACGGTGGAAAAGGTCGATTCGCGGCCCGCGCTGTCGACGATCTGGACGTCGATCTTGGGGCCGTAGAAGGCCGCCTCGCCCTCGACCGCGTCGTAGGGAAGCCCGTCGAGGACCGAGCGCAGGATTTCCACGGCCCGGTCCCAGTCGCCGGGGACGTACTTCCCGCCGGGGCCGGGGAGCGAGAGCCGGTAGCGCGCCGGGCTGATGCCGAGCGCGTCGTAGGCCTGCCGGATCAGGGCCAGCGCGGCGGCCGCCTCGCCTTCGACCTGGTCAGGGGTGCAGAAGATGTGCGCGTCGTTGAGCTGGATCGCGCGCACCCGGCTCAGGCCGCCGAGCACGCCGGACAGCTCACTGCGGTACATCCCGCCGATTTCGGCGAGCCGCAACGGAAGTTCGCGGTAGCTGCGGCCGCGCGAACGGTAGATCAGCGCGTGGTGCGGGCAGAGGCTCGGCCGCAGCACGAGCTGCTCGCCGCCGACGTCCATGGGCGGGTACATGTCGTCGCGGTAGTGCGACCAGTGCCCGGAAATCTCGTACAGCTCCCGTTTTCCGAGCACCGGCGAATGGACGTGCCGGTACCCCGCGCGCCGTTCGAGACCGCGGACGTACTCCTCGAGGCTGTGCCGGACGATCGCGCCGTCGGGCAGCCAGTAGGGCAGGCCAGCGCCGATCAGAGGGTCGGTGTCGAACAGGCCGAGCTCACGGCCGAGCTTGCGGTGGTCGTGCATTGTGGACTCCTCGTGGACGGCGAGGCGGATGACCACAAGACGAAGCCCGGGGCGACCGCCCCGGGCTTCGTGAGCAATGGATCAGCGCGCCGGGACACTTTCCGGCGTCGTCGTGTTCGCTGCGCGCTTCATGTCTTCGACGGTAGCAGGACCGTCCACCGCTATTCGGCCACGAGCCGGAACGTGTCGAACTCCGGGCTCCCGGCCGGCCGCAGCACGAGCACGGTGACGCCCGCGGCCGTGCGCCGGCTCTCGACGTGCTCGAACTTCTTCGGCACCACCCCGTCCGGGAAGAGCCGCCGCCCCTTGCCGAGCACGACCGGGAACAGCCACAGCCGGTACTCGTCGACGAGGTCGTGCGCGATCAACGTCCGCAGCAGCTCGCCGCTTCCGTGGACCTGGAGCTCGTCGCCCGGCCGCGACTTCAGCTCGCGGACGGACTCGACGACGTCGCCGCGCACGATCGACGTGCCCGCCCAGGACGACTCCGTGAGGGTTCGCGAAACCACGTGCTTCGGCAGGCCGTTGAGGCGCGCGGCCAGCGGGTCGGCGGGGTCGGTGACCTTCGGCCAGTGCGCGGCGAAGATGTCGTGCGTCCGGCGGCCGAGCAGGAACGCGCCCGCCCGGGTGATCCACTCCTCGGCGAGCTCCGCCATGCCGTCCTCGTAGAACGGCGTCACCCAGCCGCCGAGGTCGAACCCGCCGGACGGGTCCTCGTCGGTGCCGCCCGGGCCCTGGTAGACGCCGTCCAGGCTCAGGAACGTCGTGGCGATCAGCTTGCTCATGGTGCCTCCTCGGATGCCGTGTACCAGTACGTCACCCGGGGAGGCGCCGGATCGACAGCGTCAGGAGGCCAGGAACAGCTCCAGCTGCTCGACGACGAACGCGTGGTCGTCGGCCTGCGGAAGGCCGGACACGCCGACCGTCCCGACCGGGCCGACGCCGCGGACGAGCACCGGGAACACGCCGCCGTGGGCCGCGTACACGTCCGGGTCCAGGCGGGAGTCCGCCTCGAACGAGCCGCCCTTCGCGCGGAACTGCGAGCCGACCAGGAAGGAGCTGTGGCCGTAGCGGTCCACCACGCGGCTCTTGCGGTCGATCCACGCGTCGTTGTCGGCGGAGGTTCCCGGCAGCGCCGCGTGGAAGAGGCGCTGGCCGTTGCGGCGGACCGAGATCGTCACCGGGAGCCCGCGCTCCTTCGCGGCGGCCAGCAGCTGGGCGCCCAGCGCCAGCGCGGTCTCGTTGTCGAACTTCGTGAACTGGAGGCGTTCCTCCTGGTCAGCGAGCTGGTCGAGGCGTTCGGCGTCGGTCATCCACCCATTAAATCAACACTGTTGTTTAATTGCCAGTGAACTCGGTCAGTGACAGGACGTTGCCGTCCGGATCGCGGAACCACGCGATCCGCCCGCCCGGCGTGGTCCAGATTTTGTCGGTGTCCTGTGGCAGCGTGTCGAACGTGAGGAACTCCACGCCACGGTCGCGCAGCCCGGCCACCGCCGCCCGGATGTCGGCGACCGCCCAGCCGAGCACCGTGAACGGCTGCGGCGTGAATTCGGCGACGGCGGTGACGCGGAGCATGGTCGTGCCACTGCGGAACACACACGCGAAGGGGGTCTGCTCGATGAACTCGAGCCCGGCGACGTCCGTGTAGAAGGCACGTGAGCGCTCCAGGTCGGTCGACGGTGCGAAGGCGACCAGATCCGCTGAGTCGAGCATGGGTACCACCTCTTTCCGCGGAGAAGGTACCGCTCGCCGGGCCGCTGACGTGGGGATGAGGAGGCGTGCATGGGCCGGATCCGGCGGCGCACGGTGCTCGGCGGCGCGGCCGCGGCCACCGTCGCCGGCTCGTTGACGGCCGCGTGCGCGGTTCCGCCGCGGAAGGGGACGATCGACGACGTCCGCCACGTCGTGGTGCTGATGCAGGAGAACCGGTCGTTCGACCACTACTACGGCACCATGGCCGGCGTACGCGGTTTCGGCGACCGCGCGGCGCTGCGGGACGTCTTCCGCCAGCGCGGCAAGGGCGCGCCGGTGCTGCCGTTCCGGGTCGACACGTCCGTTGTGGACGGCCAGGACCTCGGCGAGCTGCCGCACGACTGGAACAGCACGCACCGAGCGTGGAACGGCGGCGCGTACGACAGCTGGGTCAAGGCGAAGAGCCCCATGACGATGGGGTACTTCACGCGCGACGACATCCCGTTCCAGCGCGCGCTGGCCGGCGCCTTCACCCTGTGCGACCACTACTTCTGCTCGATCCAGGGGCCGACGCAGCCGAACCGGCTGTTCCACTGGACCGGCACGATCGACCCGGACGGCGTCGCCGGTGGCCCGGTCACGCACAACTTCCCGGACTACGAGCCGTCGTTCCACTGGACGACGTACCCGGAGCGCCTCGAGTCCGCCGGGATCACCTGGCGGATCTACGCGAACGACGAGGAGCGCGGCGTCCCCGAGCACTTCGCCGGCGACTACGGCGACAACCCGCTGTGGCTGTTCCGGAACTTCCACGACGCGCTGTACTCGATGGACCCGGTGAAACAACGGCTGGCCGAGCGCGCGAACCTGCGCAAAAAGCTGCTGCCCGACTCCGGCAAGGGCAAGGACCTCGACCACGTGCTGGCCGAGTTCATCGCCGACTGCGCGGCCGGGACGCTGCCCGCGGTGTCGTGGGTCGTGGCGCCGTACGGCTACTGCGAGCACCCCGCCGCCCGGCCGGTCGACGGCGCGTCCTACGTCCAGCGGATGCTGAAAGCGTTGTGGGACAAGCCGGAGCTGTGGGAATCGACCGTCGTCTTCATCAACTACGACGAAAACGACGGCTTCTTCGACCACGTCGTGCCGCCGACGCCGCCACCCGGGACGCCGGGCGAGTACCTGCCGGGGAACCGTCCGGAGAAGGGCGGCGCGTCCGGTGCGCCGGTGCCGATCGGGCTGGGGCCGCGCGTGCCGATGACCGTCGTCTCGCCGTGGAGCCGGGGCGGCTGGGTGAACTCGCAGGTCTTCGACCACACGTCGGTGCTGCGCTTCCTCGAGACGTGGACCGGCGTGCGCGAGCCGAACATCTCGGCCTGGCGCCGCGCCATCTGCGGCGACCTGACCAGCTGTTTCGACTTCCGAGCGCACGACACGACGATCCCGCTGCTGCCGGACGCGGACGCGTTGCGCGCCGAAGCCGACCGGACGCAGTCCCGGCTCCCGAAGCCCGGGCTCGGGCCGGGCGCCCTGGTGCAGGACCCCGGCACGGCGAAGGCGCGCCCGCTGCCGTACCAGCCGGTCGCCTGGGCCACGGCCGGGCCGGACGCGCTCGAGCTGCACCTGGCCAACCACGGCACGCAGACGCTGCAGCTGGCCGCGTACGCCTACCACGCGGGCGGAGCGTCACAACGCTTCGACGTCGGCCCTGGCGTCTCCACGACGGGCGAAGTCGCGTACGCCGACTCGTACGACATCGCGATCCACGGCCCGAACGGCTTCGTCGTCGAGGCTTCCGGCAAGGCGGGTCTTGACGCCTCCGTCACGTTCACGCCGGCGCCCGCGCTGCGGGTCACGGTGACCAACAGCGGGCCGGCGCCGGTCGCGCTCAACGACGTCACGCTTCCGCCAGGCGGTTCGCACGAGTTCCCGGTGCCGGCGAAGAACGGCTGGTACGACGTCACGTTCGAGGCGCCCGGGTGGCGTCGCCGCTTCGCCGGGCACCTCGAGGACGGCCGCCCGTCGCGGACCGGGCCCTAGCGCAGGGCGTCCAGCGCGAACGCGGCGAGCATCGCGACGCCGCTCGGCATCGCGTCCTCGTCGAAGAGCACACGGTTGGAGTGGTTCGCGGCCGCTTCGGCGGGGTCGACGCCGGGCGGGCACGCGCCGAGGAACGCGTACGCGCCCTGAACGCGTTGCAGGACGTAGGAAAAGTCTTCGGCGCCCATCAGCGGGTCCGCCATCAGTTCGACGTTCTCCAGGCCGAGCACGGCCTCCCCGAGCGTCAGGACCTCGGCGGCGACGCGGTCGTCGTTGACGGTCACCGGGTAGCCCGGCTCGACGTCGGCGACGACGCGGCAGCCGTACGCGGCGCCGACCTGCTCGCACACCTTCGGCAGCTCGGCGCGGACCAGCGCGCGCGTCTGCTCGGACAGCGTACGGATCGTGCCCTGCAGCTCGGCGGTCTCCGGGATGATGTTCGTCGTCGTGCCGGCCTGGATCCGCGTCACCGAAAGCACCGCGGGGTCGAACACGCTGACCCGGCGCGTGATCATCGTGTGCAGCGCGCCGACCATCGCCGCGGCCGCCGGCACCGGGTCGATCGTGTGCTGCGGCGCCGAGCCGTGGCCGCCCTTGCCGGTCACGAGCACCGAGAACGAGTCCGCCGACGCCATCTGCGCGCCCGGCCGGACCGACAGCAGTCCACTCCGGAGGTTGGCGAGGATGTGGACGCCGAACGCGCGCTCGACCCGCGTCCCGGCGGCGTCGAGCACGCCTTCGTGGATCATGAACCGGGCGCCGTGGTGCCCCTCCTCGCCCGGCTGGAACATGAACACGACCGACCCGGCCAGCTTGTCCTTGCGCCCGGCGAGCAGCCGCGCGGCCGAGGCGAGCATCGCGACGTGCGTGTCGTGCCCGCACGCGTGCATCGACTCCTCGTCCTCGGAGGCGAAGTCGAGGCCGGTCTCTTCGGTCAACGGCAGTGCGTCCATGTCGCCGCGCAGCAGCACCGCCGGGCCGGGCCGTGAGCCGCGCAGGACGGCCGTCAGCGACGACGTGGCCTTGCCCTCGGTGATCTCCAGCGGCAGGTCGGCGAGCGCCTCCCGGATCGCCGCCTGGGTGATCGGGAGGTGGAGGCCCTGCTCCGGGTGGCGGTGCACGGCACGCCGGAGCGCGACCGTGCGGTCTTGCAGCGCCCGCGCGTCGTCGAGGAGGCCGGCGAACGGTGTGCCGGGCAGCGTGGGCAGGTCAGTGGGGCCGGTCATGCTCCCGATAGTGCCCCATGCGGCGCTTCGGGCGCACCGTGCGTGCGTTCGGTCGAGCGGCGGAATACGGTGTGCGCATGGCGGTGGATGAGCCGGTCACGGGCTTCGCGGTAGCCGTGGTCCGGGAAGACGGTCGGTGGCGGTGCAGTGCGCTCGACCCGGGGGCGCTGACCGAGCTGGACGCAGCGATCACTGAACTGGGCAAACTACGTTCCACCGGTGCGTCCTTCGGGCTGCTGGCGGTCGACGACGAGTTCTTCGTCATCGTCCGGCCGAGCCCGCGGGGGCCCTCGTTGCTCCTCTCGGACGCGGCGGCGGCACTGGACTACGACATCGCGGCGGACGTCCTCGACGTCCTGCGCGTCGACCCACCGGACGAAGAGGACGACTCCGTCTGGCCCGAGGGTGATCTCGGGCTGCTGGCGGACCTCGGGCTGCCCGGGCCGGAGCTGGAGGTCATCGTCGGCGAGGTCGACCTGTACCCGGACGAGCAGCTGCAGATGGTGGCGCAGCGCTGCGGGTTCGGCAGCGAGTTCGCCAAGCTCCTGGACGAGCTCTGAGACGGCCGTCCGACACCGAGGCCGTGGAGGCCGCGCTGGAAGCGGCGCGGGCTCCCGGCTCGGACGTGCCGATCGGGGCGGTCGTGTTCGACCCCGACGGGAAGCCCCTGGCGGCGGCCCGCAACGCCCGCGTGGAGCTGGGCGACCCGACGGCCCACGCGGAGATCCTCGCGCTCCGCGCGGCGGCGGGCGTGGTGGGCGACGGCTGGCGCCTGGAGGGCTGCACGCTGGCGGTGACGCTGGAGCCGTGCACGATGTGCGCGGGCGCGCTGGTGCTGGCCCGGATCTCACGGCTGGTGTTCGGGGCGTGGGAGCCCAAGACGGGCGCGGTCGGGTCGCTGTGGGACGTGGTCCGCGACCGCCGTCTCAACCACCGCCCGGAGGTCCACGGAGGCATCCTTTCGGCGGAGTGCGCATCCATCCTGGAGACGTATTTCGCCACGCGGCGCTGACCTTCGTGGCCCGGTGGGTACCCACTGGGCATGACTATGAAGGACAAGGTCCAGCAGGCAGTCGGCGGCGCCCGTTCGAAGCTCGGGAAGGCGACGGGCAACCGGCGCATGGAGGCTTCCGGACGCATGCAGCGCCGTCGCGCCCAGGTGGCCGAAGTGGCCCACGACCTGCGTTCGAAGGCCCGCGGCCTGGTGCGAGACGCGCAGGTCAGGCGCCGCGGCGACCGGGGCGCCGACCCCTTGTGATGGGCGCGGGTGCCCTCCGGTATTGTTCTCGGCGGTGGCGTGTCCGAGCGGCCGAAGGAGCACGACTCGAAATCGTGTGACGGCTAATCCCCGTCCGTGGGTTCAAATCCCACCGCCACCGCTCTCGAAACGCCCGGCAGCCTCACTGAGGTTGCCGGGCGTTTTTGCGTTGACCCGACACCGGTAGTGCCTTCGCTCGCCGACGCGGTACAGACCGCACTGCTTGACTTGAAGGGCTCTTGAAGTGTGACCGTGGTGGGAACCTGCTGATCACCAAGGAGCGCACCATGAAGGTCCTCGTCACCGGGGCCACCGGCAACACCGGCCGCCACGTCGTCCGGGGTCTGCTCGACCGAGGCGCTGACGTCAGGGTCCTCGTTCGCGACCCGGCGAAGGCGCAGCAAGGCGAGGTCATCCAAGGCGACATCGCCGACCCGGCCGAAGCCGCCGAGGGAGTCGACGCCGTTTACTTCGTCTGGCCCTTCTACTCCGCCGAAGGTATCGACAAAGCCCTAAAACCCTTCAAAGACAAGAAGATCGTCTACGTCTCATCGGCAGCCGCCGAAGACGGTGGTTTCTGGGCCGACGTCGAAGACGTCATCAAAAACGTCACCGACGACTGGACCTTCCTCCGCATCACCGGCCTCGCCACCAACACTCTCGGCTGGGTGGAGCAAGCGAAAACCGGCAAAGTCCGGGCACCCTACGGGCAAGCCAAACGCTCCCTCGTCCACGAAAAAGACGTCGCCGACATGGCGATCAAGGCGTTCACGGAAGACCATGCGAAGCAGATCTACCTCGTCACCGGACCGGAAGCCCTGAGCCAGGCGGACCAGGTGACGATCATCGGACAAGCTCTGGGAATCCCTGCGAAGTGGGAAGAGCAGCCCGAAGAAGAAGCAAGAAAGCAACTGGGCGAGGAATTCGCGAGGAGCGCCCTGCCCTACTGGGCGTCCCTTGTCGACGATCCGGAGCCCATTTCGCTGGACGTCCCCACCGTCACCGGCCATCCGGCGAGGAGCTTCGAAGACTGGGCCCGGGAACGGTTCAGCTGAGCTGGACCGCCGGCGCCGTCAACGGTTCCAGTTCCGCCAGCAGCGAGGACAGCAGCGCGATCTTCGCGGAAACCGTCCGGACGACCGCCGCGCACGTCGTGCTGACCGTGCTCACCACCTCGGGGGACCGGTCGTCCGCCAGGACCGCTGCCACCGATGCCGAAGCGGCGGAAGCCAGGGCGGACACCTCCGCGGACGCCGATACCGCCAACGCGTCCAGCTCGGAAGCGATCCGGACGCCCAGCGCCGCGGTGGCCGCCGCCGCGCGGGCGGCCGCTCCGTACTGGGCGTCCACTGTGTCCGCCCAGATGCCGAACGTCTCCGCGCTGCCGCCGCCTTCGCCTTGCTCGACGCCATCGCGGAACTCCGCGGAGGCCGACGTCACCAGGGACGCGCCCGCGTCGACCGCCGAAGCCGACGCGCTGATCGACGACGGTGAACAGTCCAGGTGGCGCAGGGCCGCGACCGGGTCCGGGGCGCCGATGCGGCCCGCAGCCGCGCGCAAGGACGCCAGCTGGGCCGCCGCCGAGGTCAACGCCGGGTGTTCGAACACCGGAGACGTCACGGTGCCACCGCGATCCGCCCCCGGAAGCCGGTGCTCCGGGTGCTCTCCGCCGCCATGCGCAGCCGGCCGGCGAGATCGGACGTCGCGTCGCCGAGGACGCGCGCGTCCGCTTCGCGGGCGGCGAGCGCGGCCGACCAGCGCGCCGCCAGCTCGCGAGCCTGTGCCGAGATGCCGAACGGCGTCGAGTCGACGCGGGCTTCGGCGAACCTGCCCGCCGCCTTGTCGTCGGCGGCCGTCGCCTGGTCCAGCTGGTCGGCGGCGATGCGTAGCCGGTCCGGGTCGATCCGCGAGCCTCTGCCTTCCGGCATCGTGACCTCCGTCGTCAAGGGCGCTCACCCGATCGTGGAAGATCTTGCCTCATGCTCCCGAGCCGCCCGCATCGCGGTGACCTGCGGCGTTGACCGCGTTCCACCAAGTGGACGTCTTGACCGCAGGGCGGGAGGAAGAACACCATGAGCACATGCCCGCCACCTCGGAAAGCACGCCTGTCCGGTGGCACGGCCGCGCCTCCAAGCGGTCGGTCGGGGAAGGCACCGTGGAGCTCCTGCTGCGCCGCGGCCGCCTGGGCTCGCCCCCTGCCTGACGCGAGCCCGGCGTCCGAACCCTCCGAAAACCCTTGGAGCACAACCATGTCCGTAGAGCTGCCTGCCCGGATTCAGCTGCGGGAGGCCATCGCACCCCCCGACGGCCTCCTCGAGGGCCCGCGCGTCCTGCACCGGAGCGAGAGCGAACCGTACGAACTCTTCCGGATCCGCCCGCTCGGCCGGGTGATCGGCGCGGAGATCGACGGCGTCGACCTCCGCCGCCCCGTCACCGCCGAGCTGCGCGAAGAGCTCAACCGCGCCCTGCTCGAGTGGAAGGTGATCTTCTTCCGCGACCAGGACATCACGTCCGCGCAGCAACGCGCGTTCGCCGCGAACTGGGGCGAGCTGGAGACCAACCCGTTCATCCCCAAGGGCGATGACGACGCTGTCACGCGCTTCGAGCGCACCGCCGCCATGCCCGGCTACGAGAACATCTGGCATGTCGACGTCACCTGGCGGCCCAACCCGGCGCTCGGCTCGGTGCTGCGGCTGATCCAGGTGCCGCCCGTCGGCGGCGACACGATGTGGGCCGACATGGCCGCCGCCTACGACAACCTGCCCGAGGACGTCCGCGCCCGCATCGACGGGCTCACCGCGGTCCACGACTACCTCCCCGGCTTCGACCGGTTCTCCGATCCCGCGCTCCTCGCGCAGTGGCAGGACGAGTTCCCGCCGGTCGAGCACCCGGTGGTCCGGACGCACCCGGAGACCGGGCGGCGCACCCTGTTCGTCAACCAGGCGTTCACCACGCACATCGTCGGGATGGACCGCGCCGAGAGCGACCGGCTGCTGCGCTACCTCTTCCTGCAGGCCCACACGCCCGAGTTCCAGGTCCGGTTCGGCTGGCGGCCGAACTCGGTGGCCTTCTGGGACAACCGCGCCACGCAGCACTACGCGGTCAACGACTACCACCCGCACGTCCGGATCGCGGAGCGCGTCGCCATCGCGGGCGACCGGCCGTTCTGACCCTTAGCCTGGGGGCATGACCGATGAACCCCAGGCAGTGGTGACCGGTTTCCTGAAGGCCCTCGAAGACCTCGACATCGACCGCGCGCTGACGTTCGCGGCGAGCGACATCGTGTACCAGAACGTGCCGTTGCCGCCCGCCCGCGGCGTCGCGGCGGTCGAAAAACAGCTGCGGCTGATGGCCCGGTTCGGCTCCGGGTTCGAGGCGCGGACGCACCACATCGCCTCGGACGGCAACGTCGTGCTCACCGAACGCACCGACGTGCTGCGCCGCGGCGCGTGGGAAGCGGAGTTCTGGGTGTGCGGCACGTTCGAGGTCGAAGCCGGCCGGATCGTGCTGTGGCGCGACTACTTCGACTGGACGACGGTCCTGGCCGCGAGCGCGAAGGGTGCTGGGCGGGTCGCACTCGCCGGCGCGCGCACGCTTATCGGCCGCTACAAGGCGAAGCAGGCAGTGCGCTAGACGCGGTGTTCGCCGCGGTCGTGGTCCCGAAGGTCCACGACCGCGGCTATCCCCAGCACCAGCACGAACACGCAACTGAGAACAATCAGCCCCCACATGATGGTTCTCCCTCCCCCGCGTGTTCGTGCCGGTCGAGAGCTGTCTAAAAGTGGTCTGTGCCACTTTTCCGGCGGCTCACGCAGACCGTACCGCCGCTTCACGCGGGTTGTTCCGGGTCTTAGGGAGCATTTAAGGCAGATGCGCCGGATGGGTGACAGTCGCACCGCGTCCTGTAACAGCTCGCACGCGATCAGTTACGTGCCAACGCTTACCGATGCTATTCCGTCCCGGATGGAGACGGACGTCGAGCGCCGAGCCGAGAGATCCGCGACGTACTGCAGGACTTTGCCCGCTTCGTCCCCGGCGAGCGGTACGCACTCGTTGTCGGCGTCACGCCGCACCGGGATCAGCTCGAGCCGGGGTTCGTCGCCGAACATGCAGCCGGCCAGCAGCCCGTCGACGTACCGGCCGCGCATCGCCGGCCAGTCGAAGACGAGGTTGCCGAGGCTGTAGAGGATCGGGCGGCCGCGGTGGACCTCGACGGCCTGGATCGTGTGCGGCCCGTGCCCCGCCACCAGGTCGGCGCCGGCGTCGATCACGGCGCGGCCGTAGGTGACCTGGTACTCGGCCAGTTCTGGGCCCGGCAGGCCCCAGTGCATCGAGACGACGACGTGGTCGTGGGCCGCCTTGGCCTGCTTGACGTCGGCGACCAGCCGGTCGAGGTGTTCGGGCACCGGCGACGTGCGCACCAGCGGCGGGCGGCCCGGGATCTCCGCGACGCGCGGATCGGGCTGGTAGGCCGTGGTCGCAAACGCTTGCGCGACGCCGGGAAAGTCCAGATGCGAGCCGTAGGGGCGAAGCGACGTGTAAGCGAGGAAGGCGACCTTCTCCCCGGCCCGTTCGAGCACCGCGGGTGCGTGCGCGGCGGCGAGGTCCGGGCCCGCGCCGCAGTGCGCGATCCCGGCCTGGTCGAGGACCGGGAGGGTGGCCGGCACGGTGAGGTCGTTGGCGCACGAGACGACGTCGATGCCGCCCGACGTCAGCGCTTCGGCCATCGCCGCGTCGAGGGGACCCTCGAGGTTCGCGAACCGGACATCGGCGCCCTTGAGCAGCGGTTCCAGCCGTTCGAACGCCGTCGACGGCTTCGCGCGGCCCTGAACGTTGACGTCTCCGCCGAGTACCAGCGTGATCACAAAACCTGCTCTGCCGAAAGAGTGACGACGAAAGTAGTTGTTACGAATCGTTGCACCTTTGTCTTCCTCCTCCTCATCTGTTCGGGGGACTATGCCACGACTGTTCAAGCACAAAGGGGACTCAGGGTGATCAAGACCCACAGAGCCAAGACCGCGCTGACGGTGGCCGTCGCGTCCGGTTTGGTGCTCGGCGGAGTGGCCGCACCGGCCGCCTTCGCGGCACCGAGCGCCGACGCGGTCATCGCCGAGGTCTACGGCGGTGGCGGCAACTCCGGCGCCACGTTGACCAACGACTTCGTCGAGCTCGCCAACCACGGTACTGCCGCCACGAGCGTCGACGGCTTCAGCGTCCAGTACCTGCCCGGCTCGCCGAGCGCATCCAGCACCTGGCAGGTGACGCAGCTGGCCGGCAGCGTCGCGCCGGGCGGGCGTTACCTGGTGGCCGAGGGCAAGGGTTCCGGGGGAACCGTCCCGCTGCCGACGCCGGACGCCACCGGCACGATCGCGATGTCCGCGACCGCGGGCACGATCGCCCTCGTCTCCGGGACGACCGCGCTGACCTGCAAGACCGCCGCGGACTGCGCCGCCGACCCGAGGATCAAGGACCTCGTCGGGTTCGGCACGGCGACCGTGCGCGAAGGCGCCCCGACGGCCGCGCCGGCCAACGCGACGTCCGTCGCGCGCGGCGCGTCCCTGGTGGACACCGACGACAACGCCACCGACTTCACCGTCGGCGACCCGACGCCGACCAACACCAAGGGCGAGACGACCGGCGGCGGTACTCCCGGCGACCCGGGCACCCCGGCGAAGATCCACGAAATCCAGGGCACCACGCGCATTTCGCCGTTCAAGGACAAGAAGGTCAGCGACGTCACCGGCGTCGTCACCGCGACCAGGACGTTCGGCTCGGTGCGCGGCTTCTGGATCACCGACCCGAACCCGGACAACGACCCGCGCACCAGCGAGGGCCTGTTCGTGTTCACCGGCTCGACCAGCCCGGCCGTCGCGGTCGGCGACGCGGTGACCGCGGCCGGCACCGTCCGCGAGTTCTACCCGGACGCGCCGGCGACGTCGAACTACCAGTCGCTCACCGAGCTGGGCAGTGCACAGTGGACGGTCGGCTCGCACGGGAACGCGCTGCCGGCGCCGACCGTGCTCAACCCCGACACCGTGCCGACGACGTACGCGCCGTCGCCGGGCGGGAACATCGAGGCGCTCCCGCTGGAGCCGGCGAAGTACGCGCTGGACTTCTGGGAGTCGCACGAGAGCGAGATCGTTTCGGTCAGCGACGCCCGCGTCGTGGGCCCGTCGAACTCGTTCAACGAGCTGTACGTGACGACCAAGCCGGACCAGCACAAGTCGGTTCGCGGCGGCAGCGTCTACCTGGGTTACGACCAGTTGAACAGCGGCGTGCTCAAGGTGTCCTCGCTGATCCCGTTCGACCAGCGGCCGTTCCCGAAGCTCAACGTCGGTGACTTGCTGACCGGCACGTCGTCGGGCCCGGTCGAGTACAGCAACTTCGGTGGCTACACGCTGTTCGCCAGCGTGCTCGGCACCGAAAAGGACAACGGGCTGCAGGGCGAGACCACGCGCAAGCAGCGTTCGGGCGAGCTCGCCGTCGCGACGTACAACGTCGAGAACCTGGCCCCGGGTGACCCGCAGGCGAAGTACGACCGGCTCGGCGAGGCGATCGTGACGCACCTGGCGACGCCGGACATCGTGAACCTGGAAGAGATCCAGGACAACACGGGCGCGACCGACGACGGCACGGTGGCGGCGGACCAGACGCTGCAGAAGTTCACCGACGCCATCGTCGCCAAGGGCGGCCCGCGCTACCAGTGGCGTTCGATCGACCCGGTGAACGACCAGGACGGCGGCCAGCCGGGCGGCAACATCCGGGTGGCGTTCCTGTTCAACCCGGCGCGCGTGTCCTTTGTGGACAAGCCAGGTGGGACGTCGACGTCGGCGGTGGGCGTCGTCCGTGACCACGGGAAGGCGCACCTGACGGCGTCGCCGGGCCGCGTCGACCCGGCCAACGAAGCCTGGGAGGCCAGCCGGAAGCCGCTGGCCGGCGAGTTCGTCTTCAAGGGCCGCACGGTGTTCGTCATCGCCAACCACTTCAACTCCAAGGGCGGCGACCAGCCGACGCACGGCCGGTTCCAGCCGCCGGTGCGCAGTTCCGAGGTGCAGCGGGCGAAGCAGGCCACGGTGCTGCGCGGGTTCGTCGATTCGTTGCTGGCGGCCGACAAGAGCGCCAACATCGTCGTGGCGGGCGACCTGAACGACTACCCGTTCTCGCCCGCGGTCCAGACGCTCACCGCCGGTGGCGCGCTGAAGGACCTGATTGCGTCGGTGCCCGAGGCGGAGCGGTACAGCTACGTGTTCGAGGGCCAGTCGCAGGTGCTGGACCACATCCTGGCGTCGAAGGCGCCGCGCGGGGTGGACTACGACGTCGTCCACATCAACGCGGAGTTCGCCGACCAGGCCAGCGACCACGACCCGCAGGTGATCCGGTTCCGGCCGAGCACCGGCAACGCCATCCAGGACGCGCTGTACGACCTGCTCGACTACCTGGAGCAGGTGCTGGGCAAGTACTTCCCGTAAGTCTCACTGTTCAAGGCCACCACCGGGCGCCGTCCGGTGGTGGCCTTTTTCTTTGTGCCACACCATCGGGTGACAGGGAAACCGCAGCGCGTTCGCCGCCGTCTTTACTGGTGACGGGACCACAGGGGAGGGTGGCGTGGACGGATACGCGGTGAAGGCCGACGAGCTGGGCAAGCTCATCGGTGACCTCGACACGGCAGCGGGCCGGATGGCCGACGCGAACAGGAAGCTGGGCGGCGGCGGAGCGTTCGGGTCGTTGGGGACGGCCGAGCTGGGCCAGGCGGGGGTCTCCTTCGAGGAGGCGTGGGGCTACGGGATCGGGCGGCTCGGTGAGGCGGCTTCGGACATTACTGAGCGGCTGAAGCAGGCGAAGCAGAAGTACGAGCAGATCGAAGCGGAGTTCGGCGGCGAGCTGAAGAAGTTCGGCTCGACGGTGATGGGCGCCAGTCCCGGGGTGCCGGGCTTCGGTGACCTGGCTGGGCGCGATGGCAAGGTCGGCGGTGGGGTCACGGGCGGCGTGCCCGGCATCAACGACCTGGCCGGTCACGAGGGCCGGCCGACCGGTGGCGGAATCGGCGACTTGGCCGAGCCGGGCGGTGGCATGGTCGGCGGCGGCGCCACCGGCGGTATCGCCGACATCCTGAACGGCCTTGACCGATGAGCGCCCGCGACTTCCCGGCTCTGGGTTTCGACCCGGTGCCCGGCGACCTCGACGGCATCACCGACCTGGCGGGCAAGTACCGGGCCGTGAGCAGCGACCTGACCGAGGCCGACGACTCGCTCCGGCAGATCGTCCGCAAGCAGGGCATCTGGCAGGGCGAAGCGAGCGATGCCTTCTCCCGGCGCATCGGCCCGTTGCCGCAGTACCTCGAGGGTGCGGCCAAGTCGATGGGCCAGGCCGCGGACGCGCTCGAAGGCTGGTCCCGCGACCTCGGTGACCTGCAGAAACGTGCGTCCGACCTGGAGGCCCGCGCGGCTGCGGCCGCCAAAGCGGCGGAGCAGGCGCGCGCGAACCCGGACTTGGCCCTGGCCGACCGGACGTTCCCGGACCAGCCGTCGCTGCAGATCGCCCAGCGCCTGCTGGACGACGCCGGCCGGCAACTCCAGTCCGCCATCGACGGCTGCCAGAACATCCAGGATGCGGCGAAGCAGCTCGAACAGGAGCACACGGCGGCAGCGGCCCAGGTCGCGGAGGCACTGCGGAAGGCGAAGGAGCTTGCCCCGGAGGAGCCGGACGTCCTCGACCAGCTGACCGACGCCGTCGGCGGGGCATTTGTCGACTTGGGCAACGTCCTGGCCGACTCGGTCGACCAGGCGTGGGACTTCGTCCAGGACCACGCGGAGGTGATCAGCAAGGTGTCGGATGTGGCCGGTGACGTCGGCAACCTGCTCGGCTTGGTCGGGGACTGCGTGCCGGATCCGGCTGGGACGGTCGTCGGTGCCGTCGGCGCCGAGCTGGGGTTGATCGCGCTGGCCGGGCACGCCACCGCCGCGTCTGCGGGAGCCGATGTCGCGCCCGAGACGCTGACCTTCGATGCGGCCGGGGTCGTCAGCACCCTGATCGGTCTCGCGCCCGGCGTGCCGGACTGGGTGGCCAAGGTCGGCACTTACGGCCTTCTCCACGAGCAGGCCCTCGGCGAGTTGTTCGGCGGCGGCGACTTCGAAAGCCCCCTCGACGACCTCAAGAGCTACTGGGTTCCGAAGGACGCGAACCAAGTGTTCGCGGCCGGGGTTTCTCCGGCGGGCGTCGCGTTGTGGAACGCCGCCAGGGCCGGCGCACAGGCCGACGACGCGCCGGCGCGTCGGCGGGAGCGGGCGGAAGACGAGGTGTGGGGCTGATGCCGCTGCAGATCGACCTGCCTCCCGGGTTCGCCGGGATGCCGGTGGGCACCGACGACAAGATGAACCGCGGCCACGCCTGGACCATCGCCGAAAGCCTGGCGTCCGGGACGTCCGTCGAGGAGTTCGGCAGCTACCTGATGGCGCTCGTCCCGGCGATGCGGGCGAACGGCATCCGCGTCTTCGGCAAGTTCGCCGTCGGCCGGCGCAAGGGTGACGTCGCGACCTTGACGCTCGGCGTCGCCCAGTGGCCGGAGACCGCGCCCGGCAACCGAGACGCCCTGGTGGCGGCGCTGGCCGAGCAGTACCGGAGCCGGCACAAGCTCGCGGCGGTGCAGCCGGTTCGGCTCCCGATCGGCCCGGCCATCGTGGCCTTCAGCGGCGGCGAGTTCCACCTGCCCGACGACGACGTCCGCACCCAGATCAAGGCGGAGTACCAGATCCCGCTGCCGAACGGCCGGTCCGTGGTGATCCTTTCGGTGGTGGCGGAGTCCGAAGACGCCTGGCCCGCGGTCGCCGAGGCGACGGCGAAGGTCGCTTGGAGTCTCCGCAGCGAGGAGACGACGTGAGTGAAATGGTGCTGGCGGCCGGCTCCAGTCGATCGGCGACGGATTGGCTGACCCTCGCGCTGTTCGGCGCGGTGGCCGTCGGAGGTCTGACGCTCACCGTCGTTCGTGCGGCTCGATCGATGAAGCCGCGCAAAAAACAGATGGCGAAGCTGGCCGCCGAACTGAACGGCCGGCAGCAGGTCTACATCCGGATGATCGAAAACGGTCTCGCCATCGACGACCTCGCCTGGGTCGCACGTAGTCGCGGGTACAGCCTGATCGTCCACCGGCACTTGAAGTACTACGAATTCGTGTACACCCCGTACCAGCCCGGGAGGGTGGCATGAGCGACAACGCGCGGCTGATCGAGGAAATGCGGTGGCAGCTCAAGCAGATCGACGACCGCAAGGCCGAGAACCAGCGCCTCCTCGCGGGCATCGCCGGGAGCAATGACACCACCGTCACCTCGCCGGATCGGTCCGTCACCGTGCTCGCCGGGCCCGGCGGTGTCGTCAGCGAAGTGCGGCTCGCGCCCGAAGCCATGCGCCTCGACGCCGTCACGCTCAGCCGGACCATCACCGCCGTCGTCCGGGAGGCGGTCGTCGCGACCGGACAGCTCGGCGAGAAGCTGCCGGTCAGGCAAGCGCCGCAACGCAAGCCGGCCCCGGCGGTCGACGACGAGCCCTACGACACGGTCTTCGATGTCTAGACCGGCGGCGGCTGCTCGCCGCGCTTCGAAGCCGCTCGCTTGGCGCGCCAGCCCAGGGCCAGCACCGCCTGGACCAGCTCCTGGTAACTGGGCTTGACCTCCTCGAGGTACCGCTCCAGATACGCCGGGCGCGCCGTCAGGACCGGGCGGGGCTCGTCGCCCGGGTCCAGCCAGAGCAGGCCCTGGATGTTGTGCAGCGCCATCTTCCACCAGCGGGTCGCGCGCTCGGCCGCGCGAGCCTCGCGCTCCTTCGCCGTCTCGATGGCGTTCTGGGCTTCCTCGATCTGCCCGGCCAGCTCCTCGGCGCGCGCCAGCTCCCAGGCGCGCAGGTTCTCCGCCGAGCCGCGGGAAAGGGCGATGATTTCCTTGTACCGCATGGCCGCGGTGGCGCCGTCGTCGGTCACAATGCGTTCTCCGGACGCTGGAACGGGATGATCACTTCGGGGGCGCCGTGGGTCGTGCGGTCGAAGAACAACGCGCGGCCCGGACGTGGTGACCAGTGCACCACCTGGCCCGCCGCGAACGGCGCCAGCTCGTTGCCCTGGACGTCGAGCGCCGCCCACGTGCCGATGTCGTCGGTGCCCGCGAAGCCCAGCGTGTCCTTCAACCGGGCGATGCTGCGCCACCAGCCGATCGTGTGGACGCCGTGGCTCGGGCCCTGCTTCAGCACCATCCGCAGATGGTCGAGGCCGCTCTTCAGCTGCCCGACGGCCTTGACCTCCAACGTCGGCAGCGCGGCGTCGACCCCGTACAGGAGCAGGACTTTCGCGCCGCCGGACAGCGCGCCGGTCATCGACTCCAGCACGCCGGTCAGGTCTTCCACCAGCGTGGCCGCGTGGCCGTCGGCGCGCAGCCGCTCGGTCAGCTCCAGCGCCGCCGGGGCGCAGGCCTCGATCGGGCAGCTCAGCACGAACTCGATTTCGCCGGGCTCGTACTGCTTCGACAGCGAGCGTGCCGCCGAGTCCATGATGGACAACGCTTCGGCGGTGGCCGAGCCGAGCACCGCGACGTTGCGGCCCGGCGCCCGCGGCAGCTCCACGCCGCACGCGGCCTCGGTGACGTCGATCGACTGGCCCAGCAGCGCCCGCGGCCGCGAGCTCGGCTTCAGGTCCAGGTACGCCGGGAACTGTTCCAGGATCGGCGAATGCGCGCCGTCGAACAGCCGCGGCCGCGGGAACCGGCCCTGGTACTCCTCCCACAACCGGTGCTGCAGCTTGACGAACACGTTCTTGCTGCTCGCGTCCGGGATGTGGGCCAGCTGGTTGCCGTGCGCGACGCCGGAGTCGTGGTTGATCACCCCGTGCCACTTCGGGGCCGACACCGCCGCATTGTTCGTCTCGGCCAGCACGCGCCGCGCCTTCGGCATCGCGATGCGCAGCGTGCACTGCTCGAACACCGCCGGCTTGCCCCAGAACGCCTCGATGCCGGCGACGTCCTGGCTGGCCAGCACCATGTGGATGCCCTGTGACCGGCCGCGCCGCGCGATGTCCTCCAGCAGCTGCGTGGCCGTTGCTGTCACCTGGTCGCGGCCCGCGAACAGGTACTGGAACTCGTCGATCACCGCCACGATCCGCGGCCAGTGCCCGCCGGGGTCGGCTTCGCGGAGGTCGGCGAGGTTCGTGACCTCGTGCTCCTTCGCGGCCGCGGACCGGCGCCGCAGCTCGTCGGCCAGGTACCGCAGCAGCGCCAGGCCGAACTCGCGGTCGGTGTTGACGTTGACGCCGACGAGCCGCGCGTGCGGCAGCCAGCTCGCGTCCTTGCGCCCCGGCGCCAGCCCGGCGAACGAGACGCCTTCCTTGAAGTCCAGCAGGTACAGCGCCAGCTCGTCCGGTGTGTACCGCGCCGCGAGACTGCCGAGCAGCGCGTACAGGAAGTTCGTCTTGCCCGAACCGGACGGTCCGCCGATCAGGGCGTGCGGGCTCGCGTCGCCGATGACGACCTCGACCGGCTCGCCCTCGAAGAACCCGACCGGCGCGCGCAGCTCCCGGGCCGAGCTCTCCTGCCCGATCTCGGTCGGCATCAGGTCGTCGAACGACCGCGGCCCGCCCTGCTTGGCGATCAGCGCGGCAGCGATCCGGTCGGCGGCGCGGATGACCTGCCCGGACGGCATCGGCGGATCGAGGGTGACGACCAGGTCGGTGCCGGTCATGCTGCTGATCGCCTGCCGGTCGTCGATCAGGCTGAGCGTCTCGACCGACGCGCTCACGGCGGTCGGCACGTCGATCATGATCAGGCAGATCCCGGCGGCCAGCGCTCCACTCGCGACACGCTTGAGGTCGCGGGCGCGCTCCGGCTCGAGGGTTTCGCCGTTGCCGTACAACACGACGATGCGGAACGGCTCGACCCGCTCCTGCCGGTCGATGCGCAGCTCCCGCAGCGACGTGTGCCCCGCCTGCATGCCGGTCGCGTGGATGCGGCGGATGTGCCCGGCCAGCTCGTCGAGGAGGTCCTCGAGCCGGCCCGGGTCGTACAGGGAAAGCGCGCTCGTGCGGCTCAGCGGGTAGAGGTCGGGCAGGATCGCGGTCAGCTGCCCGATGTCCCACAGGTGCACGCGCACCGCGCCGGGTTCGAACGTCGAAAGCACGCGGATCAGCAGGTTCTGCACGATGCCGTCGATGGTCGGGCGCGTCTTCGGCGCCGACGTGATCGCCAGGTGCGACTCGTCGAGCAGCGGGACCGCGACGTCGAACGTGCGGGTGGCGTCGCCGCCGGCGGCCGTCGCGGAGCCGACGCGCCACAGGCCGGGCGAGGTGATGCCGGCGTTGTGGCCGACGCGCCCGAGCCAGTCACCCGGCGGCAGCCCGGCCGCGCCGGGTGAGTTCTGCGAGACGAGTTCGCGCAGCGTCGTGGGTCCGTTGCCCCAGTCGGTGTAGAAAGCGCTTCGCACGCTGCCGAGCCCGCCGAACACTTCGTGCGCGGCGGGGTGCCGGGACCACTCGTTCTGCTGCTCGGCACTCGCGTGGTTCATGCCGACGCGGACGATGTCGCGCTCCAGCTCGAGTTTGGCGAGGTCGGCCTCCGCGGCTTGGCGCGCCCCGGCCGCCGCACCCAGGACCAGCCCGATCTGGTGGCGGACCCGGTCGAGGGCGGTTTCGACCCGGTTGCGTTGCTCGGCTGACTTGTTGGCCATCGGCGTCCCCAAGAAAAGGTGTCCCCAAAAGGATTACAGGCGCGACCGGTATCCGCTCACCAGATCTTCGGCAGCGGCCAGCCGGACGAGGAGCTGGTCCAGCCCCTCGCCGGCCTGCGCGTACTGCGAAGGCAGCCAGGGATCGGCCTTGGCCTGGGCGTCCACGAGTGCTTGCCGGGCTTCCCCGAGCAGGCTTGTGGCCCGCTCGGAGTGGGCGCGCGCGTCGGCGAGCCCGGCCACGACGGCGGTGAGCAGCTGGTGGAGTTCGGCAAGCGTCATCCGGCTAGAGACGCGCCGAGTAGGAGTCGGCGGAGGAAATGCTTGCTTGAACCGTGCTCTGCAATCCGTTGATGCCTTGCAGAGCCTCCGCCAGCAACCCGTGCGCCTGGCTCACTTCGTGCTGGCTGCTGCCTTGCGTCGCTTGTGCGAGCGACTGCTGGGCTTCTTCGAGAGACTGCGCTGCCTGCTGCAGGGCGGCGATGCTCGCGGACGCCTTTTCATTGGCGAGCGCGATGCCAGCGCGGATCTCTTCGACTCCGGCCATCGGGCCTCTACTCCTCGGTCGTACGGGGGCGGATATCTATTGAAACAGATCCAACGACTCAGCGTGATCATCTGATTGTGCGGAGTGATCACGGGCTTGGAATCAGCAAGGCCCCGGACGTGGGACGTCCGGGGCCGGGCCGATCACGGTGCGTGCCGGGGTTGACCTGGCACGGATCTCGCACACTGAAGTCGCTGGCCAGCGCTACCCCAGGTCAGAGCGGTTTTCGTGCCACTGCTGGCCTTTCTGGAAGCGTCGGGCTCGGGTTGGGGTGAGACTAGCGCGACCGGAGCAACGGGCTGCGCTCAGCCCTGCTCGTAACTCCCTGTGGACGAACAGATTTGTCCGGCAATCGCTCGAAAGACATTTCACATTTCGGGCAGCGGGGGCCCGGACGAGCGGCGCGGCCGCATCCGCACGGGCAAGTGCTCGTGCGAGCCGGATTCGGGACAGGCCACGGACTTCCGGGCCGGAACGACGAAACGCCGGGCGCGCGGCCCGGCGTTTCGCCTGTTCAAGTGCGGAGGATACAGGATTCGAACCTGCGAGGGCGTGAACCCAACACGCTTTCCAAGCGTGCGCCTTAGGCCGCTCGGCCAATCCTCCGCAGGAGACGATACCGGATGGCCGTCCCGGGACCTGAAGGTGGGTCTCAGCCGTTGGCGGCCGGCGGTGCCGCGACGACGTCGGCCACCACGCACGTGATGTTGTCCGGGCCGCCGCCTTCGTTGGCCAGGCGGATCAGCTCCGGGATCACGTCGGCCGGCTCGGGGATCGCCGCCAGGATGTCGCGCATGGTGGCTTCGGTCACCGGGCCGCTCAGTCCGTCCGAACAGAGCAGGTAGCGGTCGCCCGGCTTCGCCTTGAACGTCCAGATGTCGGGGTCGCTGGAGCCCGTCGTCTGCAGGGCCTTCATCAGCAGCGACCGCCGCGGGTGCGTGGCCGCGTCCTCGGCCGCGACCCGGCCGTCCTCGACCAGGGCCTGCACGAGCGTGTGGTCGCGGGTCAGGCGCCGCAGGTCGCCTTCGCGCAGCAGGTACCCGCGGGAGTCGCCGATGTGGGCCGCCGCGAACTCGACGCCGTCGAACATCAGGACCGTCAGCGTCGTGCCCATGCCCGCGGTGGTCGGCTCGTTCGAGGCGACCTCCGTCAGTCTTTCGTCGATCGACTTGACCACGCCGGCCAGTGTCGCGGCCAGGTCGACGTCCGTGAGGTCCATCCGCCGGAGGTCGACGTCGAGCTCGCGCAGCACGTCGACCGCGGTCGCGCTGGCGACTTCGCCGTGCGGCTGGCCACCGATGCCGTCGGCGACGGCGAGCAGGCGGGAACTCGCGTACAGCGAGTCCTCGTTGACCTGGCGTCGCTTGCCGACGTCCGACCCCGCGGCGTACCGGAGGACGTACCGATCGTGTGTCATGCACCCATGAAAGCATTGGTTGACTGAGTTCACAAGCAACTCGGCTGAATGGAGCACTCTCCGATAGAGTTCCCGCCATGGACGACGACGCCACGGTCAGCGCGGCCGACATCGCGCGCCTCGCCGGGGTCGGCCGGGCGGCGGTGAGCAACTGGCGCCGTCGTTACCCGGACTTCCCGCCGCCCGTCGGCGGCACGGCGTCGAGCCCGTTGTTCGGCCTGTCCGCCGTCACCGGCTGGTTCCGCGCCCGCGGCAAGAAGTTCGAGCTGTCCGCGGGCGAACGCGCGTGGCAGCGGTTGCGTGCACTGGGCGACGACCTCGACCTCGCCGAGCGCGTGAGCCGCGCGGGCGCCTTCTTCGCCTTCCAGGCCGGGATCCTCGACACCTTCGACAGCAGGCTCGACGACCCCGAGCTGATCACCCTGCTCAGCGAGATGACGCACCGGGCCGGGCCGGTCGAGTCGTTCGAACTGTTGTGCCGCCGTTACTTCGAGGCGCATTCGCGGCGGTTGTCGGCCACGCCGGAGCCGGTCGCCGAGCTGATGGCCCGGCTCGCCGGCCCGGTCTCGGCGATCCTCGACCCCGCGTGTGGCTTCGGCGCGCTCGCGCTGGCGAGCGGCGCGAAAACCGTGCTGGGGCAGGACAGCGACCCGATGACGGCGTCGATCGCGACGTCGCGCCTGCGGCTGCGCGGCATCGAAACCGAGGTCTACGCGGTCGACGCCCTGCGCGAAGACGCCTTCGCCGGCCGGACGGCCGAAGCCGTGCTGTGCGACCCGCCGTTCAACGAACGGGCCTGGGGCCACGACGAGCTCGTCGGCGACGCGCGCTGGGAGTACGGCCTGCCGCCGCGCGGTGAGCCCGAGCTCGCGTGGGTGCAGCACTGCCTCGCCCACGTCGAACCCGGTGGTGCGGTGGCGATCCTGATGCCGGGCGCGGCGGCCGGGCGGCGCAGCGGCAAGCGCATCCGCGGCAACCTGCTGCGGGCGGGCGCGGTCCGCGCGGTCGTCACGCTGACGCCGGCCGGTCCCGACCTCTGGCTGCTGCGGCGGCCGGAGCCCGGGCAGCGCCCACCGTCCACCGTGCTGCTGGCGGAGGCGGGCGACGATCTGTCCACTGTGGACGAAATGTGGCAGGAGTTCCGCGAGCACCCCGAGTCCGGCGTCCGGATCATCGACCTGCTCGACGACGACGTCGACCTCACGCCGGCCCGGCGCCGTGGCCGCGACGAGGACGTCGGCCAGGCGTTCCAGGCCGTGCGGAGCCGGTTCGCCGAACTGGCGCCGCGGCTGCCGCCCCTCGAAGCCGCCGACGGAGAACCGGCGTTCACGACGATCGGCGAGCTGGTCAAGGCCGGGGTGGTCGAGGTCCGGCACGCGGCCCGCGCCGACGCCGAGCACCCGACGGCCGACGACGGTGACGTGGTCGCGTCCGTGACCGGGATCGCGTACGTCCACAGTGGACCACCGGAGGCGGTTGGTCCGGGGCTTACGGTGTACCGCGTCGACCCGGATCGGCTGGACGCGGACTTCCTGGCCGGCTGCCTGCGCGCGGCCGACCTGCCCGCCGCGTCCGCGTCGACCCGGATCGACGGGCGGCGCGTGCGGATCCCGCGCGTCCCGAACGACGTCCAGCGCGAGTACGGCCGGGTCTTCCGGAACCTGGCGGAATTCGACGCCGTCCTGCGCGAGACGGCGGAAACGGGCCGTGAGCTGGTGAGGCTAGGCTTCGCTGGACTTGTCGAAGGACGGCTCCGCCCAGGAGGCGGATAGGGGAACGGATGCTGATCGCCGACCGCTACGAGCTCGACGAGCTGCCGCTCGGACGCGGCGGGATGGGCGCGGTGCACGGCGGGCACGACCGCCGGCTGGGCCGGCGCGTGGCGATCAAGCTGCTCCGGCTGCCGGGCCGCGACGAAGAGCTCGAAGCGCGCTTCGCCCGCGAAGCACGAATTCTGGCGACGCTCGACCATCCCGGCGTGCCGACGCTGTACGACTACGGCACCCACGACGACCGGTTGTTCCAGGTCATGCAGTTCGTCGACGGCGTGACCGTCGCCGACCTGCTCGCCGAGCACGGACCGCTGCCGGTGCCGTGGGCCGCGGCGATCGCGGCGCAGGCGTGCGCGGTGCTGACCGCCGCCCACGCGCTCGCGGTGTGCCACCGCGACCTCAAACCGTCCAACCTGATGCTCGGGCCGGACGGCGGCGTCAAGGTGATGGACTTCGGGCTCGCGGTGCTCCGCGAGGCCGACGCCGCGCAGTTCACGCGGGCCGGGCAGCTGCTGGGGACGCCGTCGTACATGGCGCCCGAGCAGATCCAGCGTGGCGGCGCCGAACCGCGAAGCGATCTCTACGCGCTGGGGTGCGTGCTGTACGAGATGCTCACCGGGCGGCGGCTCTTCGACGGGCCCACCGCGTACGCCGTGTTCGAGCGCCAGGTCAAGGAGCTGCCGCCGCCGGTGCCGGGGGTGCCGAAGCAGCTCAACGCCCTGCTCGCCGAGATGCTGGAGAAGGACCCGGAAGCGCGGCCGCCCGGGGCGGCCGCGCTGTACGAGCGGCTCGGCGCGTTCGTCGGCGGGCTGCCGCCGCTGCCGGGCTTCCTGGTGCCGCCGTCGGTGCCCAGCCCGGGCCGGATGTACGCGCGGATGCTGGGGCGCGTCAGCGGCTGAGCGCCGCCGGCCGCCGGTCGGCGAGCGGCAGGCCGAGCCGCTGGACGCGGGAGTACGTCGTCGTGTTCTGCACCGCGATGCTGACGCCCAGGGTGAGCGCGATCGACGCGGACGTCAGCGGCCCGGCGACGCCGAGCGCGGTGCCCAGCGCGACCAGACCGACGCGGACGGCGATGGTCAGCAGCCACAGCCCGATGGTGACGGCCGAACCCTTCTGGAACGTCGTGCCGTCACGCTCGGTGAGCGTCGTCGTGGTGCTGCGCAGGACCCCCAGACCGGCGAGGACGACGAGATCGGCGCCGAGCAGCCCGAGTTCGGCAGCCGACGCGCCGGGCAGCGCCTTCGCGGTGAGGTAAGCGCCGACGGCGATCAGGACCAGCGGCATCAGGACCAGCGTCTTGCGGTCGAGCAGCGTGCCGCGGACCTGCTTGTAGACGACTTTGTAGAGGACGAAGGCGGCGATGACCGCGTAGAGCAGGACGTTCGCTGCGCTGGGCATTTCGGGACTCCTTGGTTTCCGGGGTGCTCCCAGCTTCGGCGAACGGCGGCGGGTTTTCGTCGGCGCCGGGATCGGGGCCGGGTGGAACCCGTCCTCAACCCGCGGGTTGAGGGGTCACCCGTCCGGGCTGCCCAAATCGTGACCTTCCCGGACGAACCTCCAACGGGTGACCGCCGTCTTTACGGGTGTCCACAAGCGATGATCGAACATGGGGGTAACGGATCGTGAAGAGGCTTCTGGCGGGAGCGGCCGCGCTGGCCACCGCGTTCGTGCTGGCCGCCTGCTCCGGGGGAGGGGCGGCGCCCGAGGGGCCGAACGCCGGCGGCGGGGCCGTCGCGGCCGCCGGTACCGGGGGCGGGGCGCCGACGACTTCGAGCACCACCGCGGCCCCCACCACGACGACCAGTGCCACGCCGACGCCGTCGACCACCAAGCCGGCGCCGAGCACCACCACGACCAAGCCGAAGCCCAAGCCCAAGCCGAAGCCGGCCGCTCCGGCGAGCGACCCGGGCGTGCCGTGCGCCGCCGCGGCCGCCGCGTCGGGCACCGCCGCCTGCGTCGACATCTCCGCGCACAAGGCGTGGATCCTGCAGGGTGGCAAGGTCGTCTACGGGCCGGTGCCGATGCTGCCGGGCCGCAAGGGCTACGCGACGCCGACCGGCACGTTCCACGTGCTGTCGAAGGAGAAGGTGCACCTGTCGAAGGAGTTCGACAACGCGCCGATGCCGAACTCGGTGTTCTTCTACCCGGGCGACGCCTTCCACACCGGCAGCCTCTCGGTGTACTCGCACGGCTGCATCCACCTGTCGGCCGGTGCGTCCCTGAAGTTCTTCAACACCCTGCACATCGGTGACGTCGTGCAGGTCGTCCCGTAACCACCTGGTCGAAGTAACTGGCCCCCCTGCTCAGGCGATGAACCATCGTCGGGAAGGGGGGCCGGATGCTGTCGAGAGCGCTCAAGGCACTGGTGGCGGTGGTGCTGACCGGGGCGTTGCTGCCTGTGGTGTCGTCGGGGGTGGCCGAAGCGGCGGCACTCCCGCCGGGGTTCGTACTGCGGGACACCAGCGCCGGGCTGGGACAGGACCCGCTCACGGACTTCGCGTACCTGCCCGACAATTCGATCATCGTGACCGGCAAGGGCGGCAACGTCCGCTGGCTGCCGGCGAGCGGGACCGGCCGGACGATCGCGTCGCTGCCGGTCCGCGTCAACGAGGACCTCGGCCTCGTCGGCCTGGCCGTCGCGCCGGACTACGCGACGTCGCACCGCATCTACCTGACGCGCTCGATCAACGTCGGCACCGGTTTCGTCATGCGGCTAGCGCGGTTCACGGTCGTCGTGGACGCGGCGGGCGCGCCCACCGGGCTGACCGGCGAGCAGACGCTGTTCGAGGTGCCGGGCATGTACAACGTCCACGGCATCGACGGCATCGTCGCGGCCACCGGCGGGACGCTCTGGCTGTCGATCGGGGACAACGGCGACTTCACGAAGGTCGACCCGGGTGCGCTGCGCGCCCAGGACGTCAACCAGCCGTACGGCAAGATCCTGCACCTCACAGCCGACGGCAAGGGCGTGCCGGGGAACCCGTACTACGACGCCGCCGATCCCGCGTCGGCCGCGAGCAAGGTGTTCGCGCGGGGGTTCCGCAACCCGTTCCGGTTCGGCGTCGACCAGAACCTCGGCCTGCCGGTCGCCGGGGACGTCGGCTGGAACAACTGGGAAGAGGTCAGTGTCGTCCCGCGCGGCGGGAACATGGGCTGGCCCTGCTGGGAGGGCACCCACGCGACCCCGGGCTACAGCGGCCTCGCGGGCTGCGCCGGCGTGGCGAACCAGCCCCCGATCTTCGAGTACCAGCACGGCAGCGGCGTCATGCAGGGCAACAGCGTCACCGGCGGGATCGTCTACAACGGATCCAGCTACCCGGCGGCCTACCGCGGCTCGTACTTCTTCGGCGACTACGTCGGCCAGAAGATCTGGACGCTGCGCTACGACGACCAGGGCAAGCTCACGCAGGCCCCGGAGAACCCGCCGGTCTTCACCGGCATCGGCGGCCCGGTGAAGTTCGCGGCGGCGCCGAACGGCGACATCGTCTACGCCGACATCCTGAGCGGCACCCTGCGGCGGCTGAGCTACTCGTCGGGCAACACCGCGCCGGAGGCGAGGGCCACGACGACCACCGACCCGGACACCCGCACGGTGTCGTTCGACGGCTCGACGTCGGTCGACTACGACGGCGACCCGCTGAAGTACGACTGGGACTTCGGCGACGGGACCACCGCGGCCGACGCCGGCCCCGCCGTCGGCCACCAGTACGCGGCGGGCACCGGGTCGTTCACCGCGAAGCTGACGGTCCGGGACCCGCTGGGGGCCACCGGCACGACCACCATCGCGGTCGCACCCGGCAACCACACCCCGCAGCTCGTGCTGACCACGCCCGGGACCCCGGCGACGTTCGCGGTGAACCAGCAGGTCAGCGTGAGTGCCACCGCGACGGACGGCGAGGACGGCACGCTGCCGGTCACGTGGACCACCGCGGTCCGGCACTGCCCGAGCGAAGCGACGTGCCACTCGCACCCCGGCGTCGGCGGCGACGGGACGAGCTTCGCGCAGCCGTTCACCGAGCACCCGGACTCCCGGATGGAGTTCACCGCGACGGTGACGGACAGCGCGGGCGTCAAGACGTCCAAGACGTACACGGCGATGCCGCGCCGGCACCGGATCACCCTGCTCAGCACGCAGCCCGCGGCGCTGAGCATCCCGGTCGAGGGCGGCGTCAACACGGCGCTGGTGACCGAGGGCGCGACCTTCGACGTCGAGGCCGCGCTGCTGGGCACCGACGGTGTCTCGAAGTTCGCCGGCTGGCAGAGCGGTCCGGCGGACCGGACGTGGGTCGTCACCGTCGGCACGAGCGACCTGACCTTGACGGCGAACTACGACACCCCGATCGACCAGCGCTACAACGCCGACCCGGAGTTGCCGGCGAAGCTCGGGGCGCCGGCGGGCACCGAGGTCACCGACGGCCCGGTCCACTACCGGGCGTACGCGAACGGCCGCCTGTACTGGAGTGCGGTGGGAGGAACGAAGTTCGTCACCGGCCCGGTGCTGGACAAGTACCTCGCCATCGGCGGGCACGGCAAGTTCGGCCCGCCGACGTCCGACACCGCGGTGACGTCGGACGGTGCCGGGCAGTACGGCGACTTCGTGAACAACGGCAACGTGGGGTCGATCTACTACACGGCCGCGAACGGTGCGCACACGGTTTACGGGGAGATCCGGCGGAAGTGGGTGGCGCTCGGTTACGAGCGTGGTCTCGGGTATCCGACCACCGATGAGATGGGGACGCCGGACGGTGCCGGGCGGTACAACCACTTCTTGAACGGGGGCAACGTCGGTTCGATCTACTTCACGAACGCGACGGGTGCGCACGCGATATACGGGGAGATCCGGCGGAAGTGGGCGGCGCTGGATTACGAGCGTGGTCTCGGGTACCCGACCAGCGATGAACTGGGGACACCGGACGGAATCGGGCGGTACAACCACTTCGTCAAGGGCACCAACGTCGGTTCGATCTACTACACGCCCCAGCTCGGCGCGCACGCGATCTACGGTGAGATCCGCAAGAAGTGGGCGGAGTACGGCTACGAGCGCGGTCTCGGCTATCCGGTCGACGACGAAGACGGGACGCCGGATGGTGTCGGCCGGTTCAACCACTTCAGCCTCGGCCACTCGATCTACTACACGAACGCGACCGGTGCGCACGTCGTGAAGGGCGAGATCCGGAAGCGCTGGGCGGCCCTCGGCTGGGAGCGCTCGTACCTGCGCTACCCGACGTCGGACGAGTCCCAGTCGAACGGCGTGTACCGCAGCGACTTCCAGGGCGGCTACATCACCTACACCGCCGCCGGCGGGGCGGTCGACCGTCCCTGGTGAACCAGGCCGTCCTCCTCGGGAACGGCCTGGTTCCGTCCGTGCGTCAGGAGCGCAGGTCCGCGGGCGTGGTCCCGGTCGAGGTCAGCGGCAGTTTGAGCGCCACCCGCTCGGTCAGCCACGGGCTCGGCCGGTACCGCGGATCCCCGGTCGACGCGGCCAGGCCACTCAGGATCCGCAGCACGATGTCGCCGCCGACGAGGTCTCCCCAGGCCAGCGGGCCACGCGGGTAACCCAGCCCCAGCCGGACCGCCGTGTCGATGTCCGCCGGGGACGCCAGGTTCTGGCCCGCGATGAAGCACGCCGTGTTGACGATGGACGCCAGGAGGCGCTGGGCGATCGGGGCCGGGCCGTCGCGGACCACCGTCACGGGGTGGCCCGTCGCCGCCAGCGCGCCCCAGGCCGCGCGGCCCGCGGCCGGGTCGAGTCCCGGGTGGACGGACATCGTCAGGCGCCGCTCGTAGCCGCCCAGGGGGTCGACGCCGGCGACGCGGTCCAGCGGCAGCCCGGCGCGGGTGCCCGCGTCCACTGTGGACTCGCCGTAGAGCGGGACGAGCAGGACCGCGTCCGGGTACGCGTCCGACACCACCTGCACGCCGGCTGCCGACAGCACGCGGCCGAGGTGCTCGTCCGCGACGAACACCGGACCGGACGGCTTCGGCGGCGCGGCGGGCTCCTCGGCCACCTGCTGCTTGCCTTCGACGTACGAGTAGAAGCCGGAACCGTTCTTGCGCCCGAACAACCCGGCGGCGACCCTCGGCCGCGTCAGCCACGACGGCCGCAGCCGCGGTTCGCCGTGGAAGCCGCTCCAGATGCTCTCCAGCACCGCGTGGGAGACGTCGAGGCCGGTCAGGTCGAGCAGCTCGAACGGCCCGAGCTTCAGGCCGAGCACGTCCCGCGCGACGCGGTCGATGTCGGCGGGCTCGGCCAGTGCCTCGGCGAGGATCTGCAGCGCCTCGGTGTTCAGGCCGCGTCCGGCGTGGTTGACCAGGAAGCCCGGCGCGTCCTGCGCCAGCACCGGCTCGTGGCCCCAGCTCTTGACCAGCTCGAGCGCCTCGGCGGGCAGCCAGTCGTGCGTGCGCGTGCCCGGGACCACCTCGACCAGGCGCATCAGCGGCACCGGGTTGAAGAAGTGCAGGCCGATCAGCCGGCCAGGATCGGCCAGCTCGGCGGCGATCTCGGTGACCGACAGCGAGCTGGTGTTCGTCGCGAAGATCGTCTCTTGTGGACAGACGCGCTCGAGGGCGGCGAACAGGGCCCGCTTCGTGGCGATGTCCTCCCGGACGGCCTCGACGACGAGGTCGACGCCGTCCGCGGGCGCGTCGGGCGCGTCCACCGCGACCAGCCGGTCCTTGACCGCCCGCGGGTCGTCGAGCTTGCCCTTCGCGGCCAGCTTGTCGACCATCCCGCCGACGTACTCGATCGCTTCGGCGACGGCCTCGCGCCGGACGTCCGCGAGCTCGACGGTCACCCCCGCGGTCGCGGCGAGCTGGACGATCCCCCGGCCCATCACCCCGGTCCCGATCACCCGGATCCTGCCGACCTTCCCGGCCCACCCCGTCACGTCGTGCCCGCCTTTCCCGTGATGTCGTCGGGCCGACGGTACCGTCTCGGCCCTGACAGGGAAGCTCGCCGAAGCCGTCGGCCTGCTGCTGCGCGCCTAAAGGCCGACGAACTCCGCCATGCGCGTCGCCGAGTGCGTGAAGAACGCGTCGGCCGGGTCGACGCTGCCGACGTACTGGCCGAACAGGTCGAAGTTGATCGCCCCGAACAGCTGGGTCCACGCCATGATCAGGCGCGTGACCGTCTCGGGCCCGGCGACGATCCCGAGGACCTTCGTGAGCGTCTCGGCCTGGTCGCGCAGCTCGGGTGCGACTTCGCCGTCGATATTCCGCAGTTCCGTGTGCGTGAGCACCTTGACCAGGGCGAGCGCGACCCGGCCGGCGGGGGCGACGGTGTCCTGCGGGGCCTGGTAGCCGGGGATCGGTGAGCCGTAGATCAGCGCGTACTCGTGCGGGTGCGCGCGGGCCCAGTCACGCGTCGCGTGCCAGATCGCGAGCCACCGGTCGCGGGGCGCGCCCTGGCCGGGGTCGGCCTGTTCGGCCGCCTCGCCGATCGCGTTGTAGGCGTCGACGATCAGGTCGGTCAGCAGCCGGTCGCGGCTCGGGAAGTACCGGTACAGCGCGGACGACACCATGCCCAGCTCCCGCGCCACCGCGCGCAGCGACAGCCCGTGCGCGCCGACGTCGGCGAGCTGGCGGCGGGCCTCGTCCTTGATCTCCTGGGTGAGCTCGGCGCGGGCACGTTCGCGCGCGGTCTTGGTGGCGGTCATGGGGATCAGTGTGCCACGACGAGAGCGGCGCACAAAATAGAGAGCAGTGCTCTTGACAGAGTGCAGTGCTCAGGTGTTCACTGCTCTTAACCGAGAGCACTGCTCTCCCGAAACTTCGGAGGACACCATGACCGCCGCCCGCTACATCGAGCCGAAGAAGGCCACCAACGCGTTCAACGAGGCCGTCGCGAAGCTGACCCGGATGGGCTTCAGCGTGTGGGGCAGCCGGGTGCTGACGGTCGTCGGCCGCAAGAGCGGCGAGCCGCGGTCGGTGCCGGTCAACCTGCTGACCGTCGACGGCGTGCGGTACCTCGTCGCCCCGCGTGGCGAGACGCAGTGGGTGCGCAACCTGCGGGCCGCCGGCCAGGGCACGCTGCGCGTCGGGAAGCGCGTCGAGGAGTTCACGTTCCGTGAGCTGGTCGACGACGAGAAGCCGGGCATCCTGCGCGCCTACCTCAAGCGCTGGAAGTTCGAGGTCGGCGTGTTCTTCGACGGCGTCGACGCCAAGGCGTCCGACGAGAAGCTGCGCGAGATCGCGCCGGGCTACCCGATCTTCGAGATCTTCACGAAGTAGGTTTGCGCCGCTTCGTCAGGTTCGCCGCGACCAGCACGACTCCGACCAGGAACGCGACGAGCCCGATCAGGAACCACAGCTTCTGCCCGGTCATGAAACTCCCGGTGATGACGCCGATGCCCTGCAGCACCCAGACGGCGCCGACGAGCACGAGCACTACCCCGACCGCGAAGGTGATCCAGCGCCTCATGCGGCCAGTCTAGGCAGGCCGGTCGCCCGGGACGAGTTCGTGGCGGTACGCGTACACGACGGCGTGCACGCGGTCGGGGAGACCGAGCTTGCTCAGCACGCGGGACACGTGCGTCTTGACCGTCTCCTCGCCGACGTGCAGCTGCCGCGCGATCTCCGCGTTGCTGCAGGCGTTGGCGATCAGCAGCAGGACCTCCCGTTCGCGGGAGGTGAGCCGGGCCAGTTCGGGCGGTTCGGCGGCCGCGGGCTCGAGCACCGACGCGAACTTCGCGACCAGCCGCCGCGTCACCGACGGGTCGATCAGCGCGTCGCCGCGCGCGGCCACCCGGATCGCCGCGACCAGCTCCTCCGGCGCCAGGCTCTTCAGCAGGAACCCGCTCGCCCCGGCACGCAGCGCGCGGTAGACGTACTCGTCGGCGTCGTAGGTCGTGAGCACGAGGACGCGGGTGTCGTTGCCCGGCGCGGCGAGGATGGCCTCGGTCGCGGCGAGGCCGTCGAGGCGGGGCATGCGGACGTCGAGGACCGCGACGTCCGGGCGCAGGCGGGCGGTCTCGGCGACGGCTTCGCGGCCGTCGGAGGCCTCGCCGACGCAGGTGAAGTCGGCCTGGGTGTCGAGCAGCGCGCGCATCCCGGAGCGGAACATCGCGTGGTCGTCGGCCAGCAGGACGCGGATCATGTGCTCTCCACCGGGAAGGTCGTGCGCAGCTGCCAGTGCCCGCCGGTCTCGCCGTAGGAGACCTGGCCGCCGAACAGGGTCACGCGCTGGCGGATGCCCGCCAGGCCGCGGTGCGCGTGCTCCTTCTGTGACGTGCGGTCCGCGCGCAGGCCGTTCGTCACCGTGAGCACGACTTCGGTGCGGCCGTGGTTCAGCTCCACCTCGACCGGGCCCTCGCCGTGGCGCAGCGCGTTGGTCAGGGCTTCCTGGGCGATGCGGTACAGGGCGACGTCGAGCGAACCGGGGAGCTCGCGGGCTTCGCCGCGCAGGGTCAGCCGGGTCGGCAGGCCCGCCGCGCGGACGGTCTCGACCAGCTCGTCGAGGTTGTCGAGGCCGGGCTGTTCGGCGTTGGTTTCGGCGTGCAGGAGGTCGAGGAGCCGGCGCAGGTCGGCCATCGCCGAGCGGCTGGCGGACTCGACCGCGCCGAGCGACTTCCGCACGGGGCCGGCGTCGTCGGGGAGGCCGAGCCGGGCGGCGCCGGCGTGCACGCCGATGGCGCTGACGTGGTGGGAGATGACGTCGTGGAGGTCGCGGGCGATGGTCGTCCGCTCCTCGGTGACGGCCCTGCGCACGGCCTCTTCTTCGTGCTGGCGGCGTTCGTCGGCTTCGCGCTCGAGATCGGCGATGTAGGCGCGCCGGGCGGTCGTGTACCGGCCGACCAGCCACGGCAGGAGGGCGCTGACACTGACGCTGATGGCGATCAGCCGCCAGTCGGCCGCGGTGCGCCCGCCGCCTTCGACGCAGCCCGCGGTGACGCCGGCGAGCAGGGCGAGAAGCGCGAGGACGGCGGGTTTCGGGCGCAGCCACGCGCCGGCCCGGTAGCCGGCGATCAGGATGCCGGCGTTGTTCCCGACGACGTAACCGGTGCAGGTGCAGAGGAGAAGCGGCGAGCCGGCGAAGAGGAGGGCGTGCGCGAGGGCGACCCAGCCGGAGTACCGCGCGGGGCCGGCGAGGGCGGCGTTGACGGCGATCCCGCCGAGCAGGACGGCCCAGGCCTGCCAGCCGACGCCGGTCCCGTTCCCTGGCCCGCCGATCGGGCCGCGGAGTGTGAAGAGGGCGGCATCGGCAACAACACAGACGAGCGCGACCAGCAGCGACTGGCGCCGCAGGGACCCGCTGATGTCGTGCACGCCCGCAACTCTGCCCTAGTCGGCGGCAACGGTGGGCGGGAACGCCCCGATGCTGCGGGAGGGGTCCGCAGCATCGGGGCGATCCCTGGTCGGGAAGGCTCGTGGAGCTTTGGGGCGGTTGGGGCGGGCCGGGGGCTGCCGGGCAGGGCGCCCCCGGCCGTGGTCGGTCGGGTGGTGCGGCCGGGCCGGGTCGCCTACCGCGGTCCGGCGGGCGGTGAGGGCTTGGCTTGGTGGGCCGCGCCACCTGCCTCGGTTGGCGGCGCGGACCGGCAAGCCGCCTCACCTGCCGCAGTTGGGTGGTCGGGGCGGGCTTAGCTCGGCGAGCCGCACCACCAATCGGTTGGGCGGCGAGGGCCTGACCCGGCGAACCCGCCTCACCTACCTCGGTTCGGTGGTGCGGCCGGCCCGCAAGCCCGCCTCACCCACGTCACCGCCTCAGTTCGATGGGCGGGCCGAGTAGCCGCCGCCGCGGCGTTGGCCTGTTCCCTGGCGCTGGCCCTGCTGGGCCTGGCCCAGCGATGTCGCCGTTGCTGTTGTGCCCTCGACCTTGGCCACCACCGTCACGTTCGTGTCGCCCTGCTTCACCTCGCCCGTCTTCTGGGTTGAGCCGTTGAGCGTGTACGTCTGCTTGTAGCCGTCCTTGCTCGTCAACGTCACCGATGTCGCACTCAACTCTGTGACGTCGCCCGTCTGGAGGCGCTCCGTCGTATAACCGCCGCTTCCGTTCGACACCACGAAGTCGCCGTGGAGCGCTTCGCGCAGCGCAGCCATTCCGCCGCCGAAACCGTTGCCGAAGCCTCCGCCCGGGCCGCCCTGGCCGGGGAACTGGCCGCCTCCTGGACCGCCGAAGCCGCCGGGGCCCTGCTGGGCCGAATTGTCGGCGCTGCTGGTGCCCGCCCAGATCGCCGCGCCGCCGCCGGCCGCGATCACCACCGCGATGCCGGCCGCGATCGCCGTCTTCTTGCCGGACCAGCCCTTCTTCGGCGCGGCCGGGGCCGGGTCGCCCCAGTTGGCGGGGGCCGGTTCACCCTGCGGTGGCGTGTTCGGCGTCGGCTCGGTCGTCATCGTGTCCTCCGGTCGTACCCACACTGGTCCAGGTCAGGCTCGCCGCCGAGGCTGTGTTTGAGCTGTGCGAGGCGTCAGCGAGCGCTGTGCCTCGAACGAACGAACTCTCACAGGAAACGCACAGCGAGGTCACAGTGAGCACCGATGCGCCGCCGAGAAGGTGGCACTATGACCGCTATGAACGCCACGTCACCCGGCCCCGGCAAGGCCGACCTGCGCCGCGCCGACGGGAGCCCGGTGCGGGTGCTCGTCGTCGACGACGAGGCGACGCTGGCCGAGCTCGTGTCGATGGCCCTGCGCATGGAGGGCTGGGAGGTGCGCAGCGCGGGTGACGGCACCGAAGCCGTCCGGATCGCGCGCGACTTCCGGCCCGACGCCGTCGTCCTCGACGTCATGCTCCCCGACTTCAGCGGTCTCGAAGTGCTCCGGAGAATGCGGTCGGAGGCGCCACACCTACCTGTGCTCTTCCTGACGGCGAAGGACGCGGTCGAGGACCGCATCGCCGGGCTCACCGCGGGCGGCGACGACTACGTCACCAAGCCCTTCAGCCTCGAAGAGGTCGCGCTGCGCCTGCGCGCGCTGCTGCGCCGGGCCGGCGGGGTGACCGGCGCGAGCGGGTCGACGCTCGTCGTCGGCGACCTCACCCTCGACGAAGACAGCCGCGAGGTGCACCGCGGTGGCGCGCTGGTGCCGCTGACCGCGACCGAGTTCGAGCTGCTGCGCTACCTCATGCGCAACCCCAAGCGCGTGCTGTCGAAGGCCCAGATCCTGGACCGCGTCTGGAGCTACGACTTCGGCGGCCAGGCGAACATCGTCGAGCTCTACATCTCCTACCTGCGCAAGAAGATCGACGCCGACCGCGAGCCGATGATCCACACCATGCGGGGCGCCGGGTATGTCCTCAAGCCAGCGGGCTGAACCACGGCGGTTCCGGACGCAACGGCCGTGGTCGCTGCGGCGGCGGCTGATCTTCCAGCTCGCCGCGCTGCTCGCGCTGGTGTGCCTGGTCGTCGGCGTCGTCACGGAGTTCGCGCTGAGCGAGTTCCTGGTCGGGCAGCAGGACAAGCGGCTGGCCGCGGCGAGCGACCGCGCGTCGCACAACGGGGAACGGCCGCCGCCCTGGACCTACGGTGAGGCGCCGCCGCCGGATCCGCTGCGGGCGCTGGGCCAGGGCGAGGGCACGCTCGCCGCCGTCCAGATCGGTTCGGGGGGCACCGGGGCCGTGCTCGACTCCACGGTGGGCTCGCCGACCAAGAAGCGGGCGCCGTACCGGCAGCTCAACAAGGACCAGATGCGGGTGCTGCTGGCGGTGCCGTCCGACGGGAAACCGCACAGCATCGTCCTCAGCGGCACCCTCGGCGACTACCGCGTCGTCTCGACGACGTCGCCCAGCGGCGACAAGACCGTCATCGGCCTGCCGCTCAAGGACGTCAACGAGACGCTCTGGCGGCTCGGGTTCATCCTCGGCGGCGTCGCGCTCGCGGGAATCCTCGTGGCCGGCGCGGTCGGCGCGGCGACGATCCGGCGCACGATGAAACCGCTCGACCGGCTGGCCGCGACCGCGACGCGCGTCTCCGAGCTGCCGCTGGACCGCGGTGAAGTCGCGCTGTCGGAACGGGTCCGGGAGGCCGACACCGACCCGAACACCGAGGTCGGCAAGGTCGGCTCGGCGCTGAACCGGATGCTGCAGCACGTCGCGGACGCGCTGACCGCGCGGCACGCGAGCGAGAACCGCGTCCGCCAGTTCGTCGCGGACGCGAGCCACGAGCTGCGCACGCCGCTGGCGGCGATCCGCGGGTACGCCGAGCTCACGCGCCGCGGCGGCGCGGAGGTGCCGCCGGATGTCGCGTTCGCGATGAGCCGCGTCGAGTCCGAGTCGCGCCGGATGACGACGCTGGTGGAGGACCTGCTGCTGCTCGCGCGCCTCGACTCCGGCCGCCCGGTGGTGCACGAGTGGGTGGACCTGTGCCGGCTGGTGGCCGACGCGGTCGCGGACGCGCACGTCGCGGGCCCGGGCCACAAGTGGCTGATGGACGTCCCCGGCGAGCCGATCGGCGTCCTCGGCGACGCGGGTCAGCTGCACCAGGTGGTGATCAACGTGCTGGCCAACGCGCGCACGCACACCCCGGCGGGCACGACGGTGACGACGTCACTGTCCACTTCGGACGGCGTACTCCGGCTCCGCGTGGCGGACGACGGCCCCGGCATCTCCCCGGACGTCCTCCCGGACATCTTCGAACGCTTCGCCCGCGGCGACAACTCGCGCTCACGGGCGGCGGGGAGCACCGGCCTCGGGCTGGCGATCGTGGCCGCGGTGGTCGGCGCGCACGGCGGCCGGGTCGGCGTCCAGAGCCGGCCGGGGCGGACGGAGTTCGAGATCACGTTCCCGGAGGCGCCGGCGCCCGCGTGATCACCCGTCCGGGTCCGATGCACAGCGCACGCACAGCTTCGGCACAAGTTCACCACATGCGGCGCCGACACGGTCGGAACCATGACGACCACGCTGTCGGCGCCCGAACACGCCCAGCCCGCGCCCGAAGCCGCCCGGAAACCGCGCTGGGTCCGGCCTTCCGTGGCCGCGCTGCTGCTCGGCACCGGCCTGCTCTACCTGTGGGACCTGGCGAAGACGGGCTGGGCCAACGACTTCTACGCGATGGCCGCCCAGGCCGGCACGTGGAGCTGGAAGGCGCTGTTCTTCGGTTCGCTCGACCCCGGCAACGTCGTCACCGTCGACAAACCGCCGTTCTCCCTGTGGGTCATGGGGCTGTCCGGCCGGCTCTTCGGCTTCTCGAGCTGGAGCCTGCTCGTGCCGGACGCGCTCGCCGGCGTCGCCTCGGTGGGCCTGCTCTACCTCGCCGTGCGACGGCTGTCCGGCCCGGGCGCCGGCCTGCTCGCCGGGGCCGGGCTCGCGCTGACGCCGGTCGCCGCGCTCATGTTCCGCTACGACAACCCCGACGCCTTCCTGGTGCTGCTGCTCGTCGCCGGCGCCTACTGCGTCGTGCGCGCGCTGGAGCACGCGAGCACGAAGTGGCTGCTGCTCGCCGGCGTCGCGGTCGGGTTCGGCTTCCTCGACAAGATGCTGCAGGCGTTCCTCGTCCTGCCCGCGTTCGTGCTGGCCTACGCGGTCGCGGCGCCGACGTCGCTCGGCCGCCGGATCGGCCAGCTGTTCGCCGCGGCCGGGGCGGTGCTCGTCTCGGCGGGCTGGTGGATCGTGGTCGTCGCGCTCTGGCCGGTGGCGGACCGGCCGTACATCAGCGGCTCGACCGACAACACCGTGCTGGAGCTGGCGTTCGGCTACAACGGCCTCGGCCGGATCTTCGGCGAAGGCCGGGGCGGCAGCGGGACGGCGCCGGGCGGGGCCGGCGGTTTCGGCGGTGGCTTCGGCGGCGAAACCGGCCTGACGCGGTTGTTCGGCGGCGAGTTCGGCGGGGAAGCGTCGTGGCTGCTGCCCGCCGCCCTGATCGGCCTGGTCGCCGGGCTGTGGTTCACTCGGCGCGCGCCCCGCACCGACCGGACCCGCGCGGCACTGCTGCTGTGGGGTGGCTGGCTGGTCGTCACGACGCTCGTGTTCAGCTACATGAGCGGCATCATCCACCCGTACTACACGGTCGCGCTGGCCCCGGGGATCGCGGCCACGCTGGGGATCTCCGCGCGTGAGCTCTGGCGCGGCCGGGCGAACTTCGCGGCCCGCGCGGTGCTGGCCGTGCTGCTCGCGGTCACCGCCGTCTGGGGCTTCGTGCTGCTCGCACGCACGCCGGACTGGCAGCCGTGGATCCGCTACACGCTGCTCGTGCTCGGCGCGGCCGGGGTGCTGGCGCTGCTCTTCGGCGCCGACCGGCTCCGGCGCTCCGGCCCGGCGGTGGCCGTGCTCGGCCTGTGCGGCGCGCTGCTCGGGACGGCGTCCTTCACCCTGGCCACGGCGGCGACGCCGCACTCCGGTGGCACGCCGTCGTCCGGCCCGGCCGTCGCGAGTGGACGCGGGTTCGGCCGTGGCGGCGGCGGGTTCGGCGAGGGTCAGACCGACACCGCCGTGATCGACCTGCTGAAGAACACGACGACGAAGTGGGCCGCGGCGCAGAGCGGCGCGATGCAGTCGGCCGGGCTGGCGCTCTCGAGCGGACGCCCGGTGCTCGCGATCGGCGGCTTCAGCGGCAGCGACCCGGCGCCGACGCTGGCGCGGTTCCAGCAGTACGTCGCCGCTGGGGACGTCCACTACTTCGTCGCCGGCGGGCGCGGCGGCTTCGGCGGTGGTCGCGGTACCTCGGGCGAAATCCAGACGTGGGTCGAGCAGAACTTCACGCCGGCCACCGTCGGCGGCACGACGGTTTACGACCTCACAAAATCTGTCAATTGATCGAAATTCGCCCGATTGTTTCCGGCGTGTTAACAGTCGAGGAATCATTCGCGGATTCGACGCCGGTGCGGTATCGGCGGAGGCGTACACCTGTTCGATTCCGGTCCCGTTGACCGGCGCATCGCGAACGATTGTTCGGTTCCCGGAAATAGCGCTCGGTGATGATCACGGCGTGCCGTAACGACGAGGGACTACAGCCCGTGCAATTGCCCGTGCTCGTGGCCGGGATCTTGGCCGGGCGGCCGACAGAAACCCGGTCAACTCGATCTTGAAACGGCCTGATATCGCTGGTCGGCCCGGCCGGGGGTCACTCGTTCGGCTGCATTGCCCGGGCGTTGTGGAGATCTTGTGCTAGTCGCTAGGCTCGCCGCCGGTCCGTAGTCCTGAGCAGTCCTGAGCAAGTCCTGAGCACCGCGATTCCTCGGGTACGGCACCACTCCACTTCCCCCGCAGCTGGGAGTTCGTTGTGATTTCCCGTTCCCGCCCCCGTCTCCTGACGGTGCTCCTGACCTTGCTGACCCTCGCCGGGGTCACCGCGCTTTCGGGCTGCAGTGACAGTTCCGCCACCGGCACCGGCGGCAAGATCACCCTCGGGTTCAGCGCCTGGCCGGGCTGGTTCCCCTGGCAGGTGGCGCAGGAACAGGGACTGTTCGCCAAGAACGGCGTGAACGTCGACCTGAAGTACTTCGACAACTACACCGACAGCATCAACGCGCTGTCCAGCGGGGCCATCGACGCGAACAGCCAGACCCTCAACGACACGCTCTCCTCGGCTTCCGGCGGCGCGAAGCTGTCGATCGTGCTGGTGAACGACAACTCCACCGGCAACGACAAGATCATCGCGCGGGACGGGATCAACGCCATCGCCGACCTGAAGGGCAAGAAGGTCGCGGTCGAGCAGGGGACGGTCGACCACTACCTGCTGCTGCTCGCGCTGCAGGAGGCGAAGCTGACCGAAAAGGACATCGAGCTGGTCAACCTGCCGACCGACGCCGCCGCGGCCGCGTTCGTCGGCGGGCAGGTCGACGCCGTGGGCGCGTTCGCGCCGTTCACCTCGAAGGCCCTCGAGCGCCCGGGCAGCCGCGCGATCTCGACGTCGACGGAGTTCCCCGGTGCCATCCCGGACCACCTCGTCACGTCGCAGAAGCTGGTCAAGGAGCACCCGAAGGACGTACAGGCACTGGTCAACACGTGGTTCGAGACGCTGACCTGGATCAAGAACAACAAGGACGCGGCCGTCGGGATCATGGCCAAGCGCGGCGGTGTGTCCGACGCGGACTACAAGTCCTACGACGCCGGTACGACGATCTTCACGCGCCAGCAGAACCTCGACGCGTTCACCCCGGGCGTCACCGCCCAGCACCTCGACTTCCAGGCGAACAAGATCGTCGACTTCATCGTCGGCACCGGGCTCGCCCAGCAGCGGCCTTCGCTGGACGGCCTCTTCGACGACCAGTTCGTGAAGGCCGCACCGCAGTGACCGGTCGGACCCAGCAGCTCGCCGAACGCCGGGAGTCGGGCCGCCCGGCCTGGGGACCGCTGCCGCGCCGGCGCGCGCCGAAGTCCGCGTCACCGCTGTTTTCCCTGCGCACGCCGATTTCCGCGTCGGCGCGCTGGACGCTGGCGGTGCTGTCGTTCGCGATCCCGTTCCTCGCGTGGGTCGTGCTGAGCGTCAGCGGGGTCGTCGACCCGACGTTCCTGCCGTCGCCGGCCGCGGTGGTCCGGGCCGGGGCGGACATGGCGAGCACCGGCGAGCTGTTCGACGACCTCTGGGCGACGACCCAGCGGGTGCTCGAAGGGTTCGGCCTCGCCGTGCTGGTGTCGGTGCCGCTCGGCATCCTGATGGGCGGTTTCACCGCGGGGCAGGCGTTCTTCGAGCCGCTGATCGGGCTGCTGCGCTACCTGCCGGCGAGCGCGTTCATCCCGCTGCTGATCATCTGGCTCGGCCTCGGCGAGCCGTCGAAGATCGCCATCCTCTTCATCGGGACGGTCTTCTTCAACACGCTGATGACCGCCGACGTCGTCCGCGGCGTGCCGGCGTCGCTCATCGACGTCTCCTACACCCTCGGCGCGCGCCGGGGCGAGGTCCTGCGCAAGGTCGTCGTCCCGCACGCGCTGCCGGGCATGATCGACGCGATCCGCGTCAACGCCGCCGCGGCGTGGAACTTCGTGGTCGTCGCCGAGCTGATCAACTCCTCGGCGGGTCTCGGCTACCGGATCGTCCGGGCGCAGCGGTTCCTGCAGACGGACAAGATCTTCGCCGTGCTCGTGGTCATCGGGATCGCCGGGCTGGTCATCGACGTCCTGTTGCGCCTGCTGCGCACGAAGGTCGGGAAGTGGGCGGCATGACGCTGGAGCTGCGGAACGTCGCGAAGGACTACACCGTGCGCGGCAAGGTGACCCGCGCGCTCGACGGCGTCGACCTCGAGGTGTCGCGCGGCGAGTTCGTCTGCGTCGTCGGCGCGAGCGGCTCGGGCAAGTCGACGCTGCTGTCGCTGGTGGCCGGGCTCAGCCGGCCGACCGAGGGCGAGATCGTGCTCGACGGCGTCCCGGTGACCGGCCCCGGCCCGGATCGCGGGCTCGTCTTCCAGGCCGGCGCGCTGTACCCGTGGCGGACCGTCGAGAAGAACGTCGCGTTCGGACTCGAGCTGCTGCCGGTCGACGCGGGCGAGCGCGCCAAGCGCGTGGACTGGTACCTCGCCGAGACCGGGCTCCACGCCGTGCGCAAGTCGCTGCCGAAACAGCTTTCGGGCGGCCAGAAGCAACGCGTCGCGATCGCGCGGGCGCTCGCCTGCGAACCGGATGTCCTGCTGCTGGACGAACCCTTCGGCGCCTTGGACGTCCAGACCAAAGAGGACATGCAGGTGCTCATCCGCCAGGTCTGGGCCGACACCGGTACCACGGTGCTGATGGTCACCCACGACGTCGAGGAAGCGGTGTTCCTGGGCGGCCGGGTGGTGGTGCTCGCCTCCGACCCCGGCCGGATCGCCGCCGACGTCGAGGTGACGCTGCCCGCCGAGCGGGACCTGGCGGTGAAGCGCGAGCCGCGGTTCCTCGAGCTGCGCGCCCGGATCGAGGACCTCGTCCGGGAGCAGCACCGCGGCCACGTCGGCCGGGTTGCCGCGGACGGGTGAGAACGGAAGACGGGAAGGTGTGGGGATGAGGCACGGCGAGGCGACCGTGGAACGGGCCGGTGGCGGGGGAATCCTGTCCAGGCTCGGCATTCGCGGCAAGCTGAACCTGCTGCTCCTGCCCCCGCTGGTGGCGGTGGTGCTGGTGTCGGTGCCGTTCGTGCTGACCCAGGCGAACAGCGCGGTGGCCGCGACGCAGTCGGCGACGGTCGCCCGGCACACCCAGCAGCTCGGCGGCCTGGTCTGGCAGCTGCAGCGTGAACGGCTGCTGACCGGCGCGTACGTCGCGACGCCGTCGACGCCCGCCGACCAGATGCTGCAGCAGCAGAAGGCGGTGGACACGGCGGTCGAGAGCGTGCGGGCGTCGCTGGGAGCCGACGCGCCGGACGAGCTTTCCGCGGCGCTGACCCGGATCGGCTCGCTGAACGAGCTGCGGCAGAACGCGCAGCGCCGCGGTGTCGCGCTCGACAGCGTCGCCCGCACCTACCACGCGGTGATCGGCGCGGTAATCGATTCACTGCGGCTGGTCCCGCAGCTCACCAGTGACGCCGAGGGCACGCGGGAGCTGACCGCGCTGGAGGCGCTGCTGCGCGCGAACGAGGAGAACTCGTTGCGCGGCATGGCGTTGATCGTGACGGCGGTGTCGCCCGAGGCCGGCCGGTCGATCCTGGACGACGCGACCCAGCAGGCGCCGATCTTCACCGACCGGTTCGTCCAGCTGGGCGGCAGCGACCAGTCCGCGCTGGTCGTCAACGTCGAGCAGAGCGAGGCGGGCCGCCGGATCAACGAGCTCGCCGGCCAGGTCGACGCCCCGCGCACGACCTCGGGGACGAGCCAGTACCTCGCCGACGTCCTCGCGGCGTCGGAACGCCAAGCGGGGCAACGGAAGCTGGTCCAGGAGAAGGTCACCGGCGAGATCGCCGACGCGGCGACCGGGCGAGCGGACGCCGGCACGCGGCTGGCGTGGCTGGTCGGCGTCGGCGCGGGCCTGCTGTTCCTGCTGGTCGCCTTCCTCGCGGTCGCGGTGTCCCGTTCGATCGCCCGGCCGCTGCGGCAGCTGACCACCGCGGCGACGTCGGTCGCCGACCTCGCCGGTACCGAGCTCGTCCGCGTGACCGACACCGAGGAGGCCGAGGCGCAGGTCCCGCGGCTGGCCACGATCGACGTCGTCTCGAGCGACGAGCTCGGCGAGCTGGCCGCGGCGTTCAACCGGGTCCAGACCACCGCCGCCGAGCTGGTCGAACGGCAGGCGCTCACCCGGCGCAACACCAGCCTGATGTTCGCGAACGTCGCCAAGCGCACGCAGAACCTCGTCGGCCGCCAGCTCGCGCTGATCGACGAGGTCGAGCGCGACGAGCAGGACACGCGGCTGCTGGCCAGCCTCTACCGGCTCGACCACCTCTCCACCCGCCTGCGCCGCAACGCCGACAACCTGCTCGTCGTGTCCGGCACCCGCGACGAGACGCGCATCGCCGGCCCGATCGAGCTGTCCACGGCGCTGCGGTCCGCGCTCGCCGAGATCGAGGACTACCAGCGCGTCAAGCTCGGGGTCGTCGCGGAGATCCTGCTGTCCTCGTCCTTCGGCGCCGACCTGGTGCTCGTGTTCGCCGAGCTGCTGGAGAACGCGACGTCGTTCTCGCCGCCGGGCTCGGCGGTCGAGGTCGACACGATGTTCCTCGCCGACGGCTCCTGCCTGGTGAGCATCGTCGACCACGGCATCGGCATGACCGCGGAGAAGGTGGCCGAGGAGAACCGGCGGCTCGTCGAGCGCGAACGGCTCGAGCTGGCGCCGACCAGCGTGCTCGGCCTGTTCGTGGTGGGCCGCCTGGCGCGGCGCCACGACCTGGGCGTCGAGCTGCTCGCGACGCCGAGCACCGGCGGTGTGACCGCGCGGCTGACGATCCCGCCGTCGCTGTTCAGCCACCGCTCGGTGATGCGGGTCAAGCCGGTGATCCCGGCGCAGGCCGTGCCCGAGGCGCGTCCCGCGGAGGCCGTCGCGGTGGCCGCCGCGTCCATTTCGGACTCGTTGCGTCCGGTCGAGCTGCCTTCGCCGGCGATCCCGGCGCTTCTCGGGTCTCGCAACGGCTTCCTCTGGTTCGACCAGCGGGACCCGGTGTGGCCCGACGCCGAGCCGGAAGAGCCGGCGAGCCGGGGCGGGCTCAAGCGGCGCGTCCGCGGTGCCCAGCTGCCGAGCCCGGGTACCACCGCGCCGGTGTCGCCGGAGCCCGGACCACGGCACGACCCGGAGGCGACCAAGGCCGCGATGGACGGGTTCCAGGACGCCTTCGCCCGGGCCGCCGCTCCGGCACCTCCACGCGAAAGTGCCCCGGTGGCCGCCGAAGCCCGGGACGGCCTGGTCCGCCGGGTCCCCGGTGCCCAGCTCGCCCCGGGCCTGAAGCCGGTGACCGCCACGGGCCGGCCGCCCGCCCGTGCCGTCGTGAGCCGCGGCAGGCGGGACCCGGCGGCCGAGCGAGCGGCGTTCGACTCGTTCGCCGCCGGCCTCGCCAAGGCGGACGTGGTGACGGCGGAACACCTGGAAATGGACGCACGAGAAGAGAGCAGGAAATGAGCATCCCCGCAGCTGGTGTCAGCGTCGAAGCCCAGAACTTCAACTGGCTGGTGAGCCGTTTCGCGCAGCACACGGCCGGCGCGATCGCCGCCATCGCGGTCTCGGCCGACGGGCTGCTGATCGCGGTGTCCTCGGAGCTCGAGCGGTCCAACGCCGACCGGCTCGCCGCGATCTCCTCCGCCATGCTCGGCCTCGCCCACGGCGTCTCCGAAAGCCACCCGCTCGGCTCGCCCGACAAGGTGATCATCGAGCTGGAGCACGGGTACCTGCTGGTCTGCACCATCAGCATCGGCTGCTCGCTGGGCGTGCTGGCCAACAAGCAGGCCAGCCTGGGCACGATCGCCTACGAGATGGCGATGTTCGCCAACCGCGCCACCGAAGTCCTGACGCCGGGCCTGATCGAGGAGCTCAAGAACACCGTAGGTTCGTGATGACCGAAGAGCCGGACACCTCGCTGCTGCGGCCGTACCTGATGACCTCGGGACGCGCCCAGCCGGTCGACCAGAGCCTCGAGATCGAGGCGCAGGTCATGACGTCCCGCCTCGGGGCGGCGTCGCACCCGAAGCTCACGTTCGAACGGCAGGAGATCGTCTCCCTCTGCCGGAGCACCGTGTCGGTCGCCGAGGTGGCCGCCATGCTCGGCCTGCACATCGGCGTCGCCCGGGTGCTGGTGGCCGACCTCGCCGAGCAGGGCTACGTCGTCGTCCGGCGGCCGGCGAACCACACCTCACACGACCTCGGCATGATCGAAAGGGTCATTCGTGGACTCGAAGCCATTCACTGAACCGGCGGCCCGCCCACCGGCCCCGGTCAAGATCGTCATCGCGGGCGGCTTCGGCGTCGGCAAGACGACGGCGGTGTCGTCCATCTCGGAGATCAAGCCGCTGACCACGGAGGCGGCGATCACGTCGGTCGCGGCTTCGGTGGACCGCACGGGCCACGTCCCGCGCAAGACCACGACGACGGTCGCCCTCGACTTCGGCTGCATCACGATCGACGACGAGGTGAAGCTGTACCTGTTCGGCACGCCCGGCCAGGACCGCTTCGGCTTCATGTGGCAGGACCTGGTCCACGGCGCACTGGGGGCGCTGGTGATCGTGGACACCCGCCGCATGGACGACTGCTACCCGGCGGTCGACTACTTCGAGAACGCGGGCCTGCCGTTCGTGGTGGCGGTGAACATGTTCGACGGGTCGCTGGGGCACAACCTGGAGGACATCCGCTGGGCACTGGCGGTCAGCGAGGACGTCCCGCTGATCACGTTCGACGCGCGGCAGAAGCTTTCGGTGCGGGACGCCCTGCTGGCGGTCCTGCACAACACGTTCAAGAAGGCCCGTGCCCAGGCGGCCGCGGGGGCTTGAAGGCCCTCCGGCCCACCGAGAGTTCTCGGCGGCTACACTGATCCACGGACCCCGCGCGGCGTCCACCCTGTGAACCTCCCCAGGGCCGGAAGGCAGCAAGGATAAGCAGGCTCTGACGGGTGCGCGGGGTCCCCTTCGTCTCTGCCTCGGGCTTCGCCCCTCGCTCGACTCCGTCGTTGTTCCCGGGGGCCGAGCCCCCGGAGCCCCACGGTGCCTCTCTCACGGCCTCGCGGGTCTGCCGCTCAGAACAGGCCCAGCACGTCTTCCGGCGGCTGCGGCGACGGCGGGCGGTCCTCGTCCGTGATCGGGGCCGCCCTTCCGGCCAGCTTTCGCAGCTCCGCGCCGTGGACGCACCTGGCCGGGAAGGCCGCCGAGGCCGTTCGCTGGGTGATCTCCGCCGTCGGGAGGTCCGACGCCGAAGCCGCGAACACCAGGTTGCCGAAGCGGCGGCCCTTCAGGACCGCCGGGTCCGCCAGCAGCAGGACCTCGGGGAACACCTCGCGCAGCGTCGCCAGGAAGCGGCGGGCGAACGGGAGCCCCGAGCCGTCCGTGATGTTGGCCAGGTAGATCCCTTCCGGACGCAGGATCGTCGCGATCGCGCGCGTCGCCTCCAGGGTGGCCAGGCCGCCGGCCAGGGTCGCGCGCTCGAACGCGTCGACCACCGCCAGGTCCGCCGAGTCCTCGCGTCTCGTGGCCAGCCCTTCGCGGCCGTCCGTCACCCGGACGCGCAGGCCCGGCACCCGCAGCCCCAGCTGGGCGCGGACCAGTTCGACCAGCTCGCCGTCGGCGTCGAACACCAGCTGCCGCGACCCCGGGCGCGACGCCGCGACGTAGCGCGGCAGCGTGCACGCCGCCCCGCCGATGTGCAGCGCGTCCAGCGGGCCCGGGGGCAGCTGGTCCACGACGTCGCCGAACCGCCGGACGTAGTCGAACTCCAGGTTGGCCGGGTGGTCCAGGTCGACGTAGGACTGGGCGACCCCGTCTACCGACACCAGCCAGGCGTTGCCGCGGTCGACGTCGCGGCGGAGCTCCGCCGTCCCGAACCGGACCGGGTACCGCCCGGCTGCGGGACCAGGCTTTCGCGCACGCGCCACGACCGGCGAGCCTAGTTGTCGGTGGCCCCCGGTAGTCTCGCGGCGTGGCTCTCGCGCTGTACCGCAAGTACCGTCCGGCTACGTTCGCCGAGGTAGTCGGTCAGGAGCATGTGACCGAACCCCTCCGCACGGCGTTGTCCGCCGGGCGGATCAACCATGCCTACCTCTTCTCCGGCCCCCGCGGCTGCGGCAAGACCTCCAGCGCGCGCATCATGGCGCGCTCGCTGAACTGCGTGAAGGGCCCGACGCCGGACCCGTGCGGCGAGTGCAACTCGTGCAAGGCGCTCGCTCCCGAGGGGTCGGGCAGCGTCGACGTCACCGAGCTGGACGCCGCCAGCCACGGTGGCGTCGACGACGCCCGCGAGCTGCGCGACAAGGCGTTCTACGCGCCGGCGGAGTCGCGGTACCGCGTGTTCATCATCGACGAGGCGCACATGGTCACCACGCAGGGCTTCAACGCCCTGCTGAAGATCGTGGAAGAGCCGCCTGAGCACGTCATCTTCATCTTCGCGACGACCGAGCCGGACAAGGTGCTCACCACCATCCGCTCGCGGACGCACCACTACCCGTTCCGGCTGATCCCGCCGGGCGCGATGCGCGCGCTGCTGGAGAGCAACGTCGCGGCCGAAGGCGTCGAGGTCGAGCCGGCGGTGTACCCGCTGGTCATCCGGGCCGGGGGCGGTTCCGCGCGGGACACGCAGTCGGTGCTCGACCAGCTGCTCGCCGGCGCGGGCCCGGACGGCGTTTCGTACTCGCGCGCGGTCGCGCTGCTGGGCGTCACGGACGTGGCGCTGATCGACGACATGGTGGACGCGCTGTCGACCGAGGACGCCGCGACCGTGTTCGGCACGGTCGAGAAGGTCACGGAGGCCGGCCACGACCCGCGCCGGTTCGCGACGGACCTGCTCGACCGGCTGCGCGACCTGGTGCTGCTGCGCGCGGTGCCGGACTCCGCGGGCGGGCTGGTGTCGGCGCCGGAGGAAGAGCTGTCGCGGATGGTCGGGCAGGCGGAGCGGATCGGTCTGGCGACGCTGTCGCGGTACGCGGACATCGTCCACAATGGACTTCTGGAGATGCGCGGGGCGACGTCGCCCCGGCTGGTGCTCGAGCTGCTGTGCGCGCGGATGCTGCTGCCGTCGGTGACGGAGGCGGAGAACGCGCTGCTGGCCCGGATCGAGCGGCTGGAGCGCCGCGCGACGCTGGCCACCGGAGGCGGAGCGCCCGCCGAGGGTGGGGTGGAGCCGCCGGTGCGGGCGGCGTCGGAGCGGTTCTCACGTCCGTCGCAGCGCCCGGGTTCGGCCGATCCGGCGCCGGCCCCGGAGCCGGCGAGGGCCGAACCGGCTGCCCGGCCTGCTCCCGCGGCTGCCGAGCCGGCTGCGGTGGGTCAGCCTGCCGATGGTGGCTCGGGAACTCGCGCGGCGTCGGCAGGCCAGCCCGCGGATGGCGAGGGAACTCCTCGCACGGCCGCCGCTGCCACCTCGGCTCCGGCCGCAGCCACCGCCGCTCCGGCTTCGGGCGTCGGCAACTCGGCACCCCAGTCCTCGGACAGCGGCTGGGGAACCCCGCGCACCCCGGGCGGCGGCACACCCGCCCCGGCCGCGGCGGCCGCCGTCGCGCCGGAAGCCACCAGTTCCGCCCCGGCGACCGCGGACGGCGGCCTGGACGCCGCCGCGATCCGGAACGTCTGGCCGCAGCTCATGACGGCCTTGCGCAAGTTCACCGGCGGCCGCAGCCTCGAGGCGATGCTGACCCAGGCGACCGTCGCGACCGTCGAGGGGCACGCCCTCACCCTCACCCACAAGTCCGAGCCACTGGCCCGTCGCCTGTCCGACCAGGACAACGCCCGCAAGATCGCGGGCGCGCTGGCGGACGTCGTGGGTGGCGACTGGCAGGTCCGCTGCGTCCACGGCAACGCCCCGGCCGCGCCGGCCGCACGCGCGCAGCAGGCGGCGCCCGCGGCGGAACGGTCGTTCACCCGGCAGTCCGCGGCCCCGGCCGCCGCGGCGCCCGCCCCGGCCCCGACGCCCACCCGGCCCGCACCGGCACCCGCCGCGGCCCCGGTCCGGCCCCGGGTGGCCACGTCCGAGCCGGACATCCCGCTGCCCCCGGAACCCGCCGACGAGGACGACGACGACCTCTACAACGAGGACGCCAGCCCCGCCCCGCCACCGCCCCCACCGCCGCCGGACCAGGACCCGGACGAGCTAGCCCGCAAGCTGATCTCGGACCACCTCGGCGCCCGCCCCCTCGACTGACCAAGGGCCGGCGGGGCCCGGGGCTGATGCCCGCGACCCGGTCGGCGGTGATCCGCGCGATCACCGTCCGCCCGTGATCCGCACGATCACCGTCCACCGCGGCGCCCGCCCCTCGACTGACCAAAGGCCGGGGGTCAGGAAGCCCAGGGCCCAATGCCCGTGACCCGGTCGGCGGTGATCCGCGCGATCACTGCCGTCGGCGAGCCCTGGTTGCCCAGCACGTACTTCGGCACGCCCAAATACCGCTGGGCCTGCCGGTCCATCAGCGCCGTGAACTCGTCGGCGATGTCCGGGCCCTCGATCCGTACCGCTCGGTACCTTGGTACCCATGGGTGACTTCCCCGGTGACGTCTTCCTCGCGGACTGCCCGGCCCGGCTGGCGATCGAGATCATCGCCGACAAGTGGGCGGTCGTCGTCGTGTTCGCGCTCAGCCGCGGCCCTCGGCGCCACGGTGAGCTCGTCGACCTCATCGGCGGCATCTCCCGCAAGGTCCTCACCCAGACGCTGCGCAAGCTCCAGGGCTACGGCCTCGTCGACCGCCGCACGTACGCCGAAGCCCCGCCCCGCGTCGAGTACTGCCTGACCACCCCCGGGCAGACGCTCGTCGAGCCCATCGGCGTCCTCACGAAGTGGGCGACGAGCCACGGCGAAGCCGTCCTCGACGCTCAGGAAGCCAGGTAGGCCTCGATCGCCGCGGCGATGGCGGACGCGTACTGCTGGCGTCCCTCTTCGCTGGTCATCCGGGCCGCTTCCGCCGCGTTGCGCATGTTCCCGCACTCGACGAGCACCGACGGCCGCGTCGAGAGGTTCAGTCCGCCGAGGTCCGTGCGCGCCGAAAGGCCGTTGCCGCCGATGTAGTTCGACGTGCTGAAGCCGCCCGAGCGCAGCGTGTCGCGGACGACCTGCGCCAGCCGCGTCGACGGCTCGCCCTGCGCGGCGTTCAGCGGCGGTGACGAATACGCGACGTGGAAGCCGTTCGCGCCGGCCGCGGTCGAGCCGTCGGCGTGGATGGAGACGACGGCGTCGGCGTTCGCGGTGTTGCCGATCGCGGCCCGCTGGTCGACGCAGGGGCCGACGCCGGTGTCGTTCTGTCGCGTGTAGACGACGCGGATTCCCTTGCTCACCAACGCTTCTCCGACCCGCTGGGAGACGTCCCACGTGAACGCGTGCTCGGGGTAGCCGGCGTTGGTCGAGGTGCCGGTGGTGTTGCACGGCTTGCGCTGCCCGCGCCCGGCGGGCACCTGCCGGTTGATCTCCGCCGGGTGCGATGCGTTGCCGCCGTTGTGGCCGGGGTCGAGGACGACGACCTTGCCGGAGCCGACCGGCGGTGCGGCGGCCGACGGCGGCGGGAGCGACGGCGAAGATGACGCGGCGGGCGTCACGGTCGTCGGCGTCGGCGTGACCGTCCGCGTGGTCACGGGAGCGGGCGCCGGCGCTGCCGGGGTGTCTTCGGCGCAGCCGGTGAGCAGCAGGGCACCGGCCAGCAGCAGAGGGGCAATCGCGCGTCGCACGGCGACCACGGTGCCACAACCCGGGCCCACCCGTGGCGCGACTACCCTGGCGGACGACACAGGCGTGCAGAGAGGACCGAGTGCGATCATGGTGCAACCCGGCGGCGGCTTCGACATCTCCCAGCTGATGCAGCAGGCCCAGCAGATGCAGCAGAAGCTCGTCGAGGCCCAGGAAGAGCTTGCCAACACCGAGGTCACCGGTACCGCCGGTGGCGGGCTGGTCACCGCGACCGTCTCCGGTGACAGCCAGCTGAAGAGCCTCCAGATCGACCCGAAGGTCGTCGACCCGGACGACGTCGAGACGCTGTCCGACCTGATCGTGGCGGCGGTCCGCGACGCGTCGGCGAGCGCGCAGAAGCTCACCGAGCAGAAGCTCGGCCCGCTGGCCGGCGGTCTCGGCGGCGGTGGCGGCATGCCCGACCTCGGCGCCCTCGGCTTCGGCGGCTGACGAACTTGTACGAAGGTGTCGTCCAGGACCTGATCGACGAGCTCGGGCGCCTGCCCGGGGTCGGGCCGAAGAGCGCCCAGCGGATCGCGTTCCACCTGCTGGCCGCGGACCCGGCGGACATCTCGCGGCTGCAGGAGGTCCTCGGCAAGGTCAAGGAGGGCGTGCAGTTCTGCGAGGTGTGCGGCAACGTCTCCGAGCAGCAGAAGTGCCGCATCTGCCGCGACGAGCGCCGCGACCTCACGGTCATCTGCGTGGTCGAGGAGCCGAAGGACGTCCTCGCGGTCGAGCGCACGCGCGAGTTCAAGGGCCGCTACCACGTCCTGGGCGGCGCGCTCGACCCGTTGTCGGGCATCGGGCCGGAGCAGCTGCGGATGCGCGAGCTGCTCAAGCGCATCGGCGAAGCCGACATCAGCGAGATCATCATCGCGACGGACCCCAACACCGAGGGCGAAGCGACGGCGACGTACCTGGTGCGGATGCTGCGTGACTTCCCGGGCCTGAGCGTGACGCGGCTGGCGTCGGGGCTGCCGATGGGCGGTGACCTGGAGTTCGCGGACGAGCTGACCCTCGGGCGCGCGCTGTCGGGACGGCGGGCGCTCTAGCCCAGTACCCAGGCGCCGGTCAGCGTGTGAAAAAATCCGTCCGGCTTGCCGATCGGGGGTCGCGCGAGCGTTCGATGTGTGTCCGCACGACGCGCGCCTTCATCCGATGAGCGAGGAGCTCCGCCATGGCTTGGCTTGACGCGGTGCCCAGCGTGGTGCTGTGCGGGGTGCTGCTGGTCCTGCCGGGACTTCCGATCACCTACCTGCTCGGCCTGCGCCGCCTGACGGCCGTCGCGCTCGCCCCGGTCGTCGTGACGGCCGTGGTGGTGCTGACGGCCATCGCCGCGTCGAAGCTCGGTCTCGCCTGGTCGCCGCTGCTCGTGCTGGTCGTGTTCGCCGGGCTGGCGCTGGTGCTCGCCGCCGTGGTCGTGCCGTTGCGCAAACGGTTGCCGCGAGCCGTGCCCGGGGACAGCTGGCCGGTCGTGGGGGCTTCGGCGGCCGGTCTCGCCGTCGCCGTGCTGCTGGGCGCCCTCGCGGTCCGGCTGTCGATCCGCGGTCCGGAAGAACTGGTCCAGACCGACGACTCGTCGTTCCACTACAACGCGATCGCGAACATCCTCAACACCCGCGACGCCTCCACGTTCATGATCGACACCCTCGGCGTGCCGGGCCGCGCCCACGGGTTCTACCCGGCCGCCTGGCACGACCTGGGTTCGCTGTTCGTCATGATCAGCGGCAACTCGGTGCCGGCGGCGGCGAACATCCTGTCGGTCACCATCGCCCTGGTCGTCTGGCCGCTGGGCTGCGTCCTGCTGATGCGCCAGCTCGCCGGGCCCTCGAAGCTCGCGCTGGGCGTCACCGGCCTGCTCAGCCTCGCCTTCGGCGCGTTTCCCTGGGAGATGCTCGGCTGGGGGATCCTCTGGCCCAACCTGCTGGGGCTCTCGCTCGTCCCGGCCGCGCTGGCCGCCCTGCTTTCGGTGACCAAGCTGGCCAAGGACGACGCCATCGGCCGCGGCCGGGCGTGGCTGCTCGCGCCGGCGTTCGCCGTGGCCGTGACCATCGCGCACCCCAACGCGGTGATCACCCTGGCCGCCATCGCCCTGCCGGTGCTGTTCCTCGGCCTCGCGCGGGCGTCCCTGCGGCGGTACCGCACCGGTGACCGGCTGCGCGCCGGCCTGCTGGCCGCGCCGATCGTGCTGGCCGCGCCGGTGTACTGGCTCGTCGTGGTCAAGTCCGGGGTGTTCGCGGGGACCATGAACGCGGACGTGAAGCCGATCGAGTCGCCGTCGCAGGCGCTCGGCGAGGCACTGACCGGGGCGACGAACGGCCGTGGCGCGGGCTGGGTACTGGCCGCGCTCGTGATCGCCGGGGCCGTGTCGTGCTTCCGGCAGCGGTCCCGGCGCTGGCTGGTGGCCGCGCACGTCATCTCCGTCGGTCTCTTCGTGCTGGCCGCGGGGGTGCGGGGAACGGGCCGCAACGTCTTCACCGGGTTCTGGTACACCGACTCCCACCGGCTCGCCGCCATGCTGCCGATCACCGGGGTCCCGCTCGCGGTGATCGGGGTGCTCGCGGTGCTCACCGCGGTCCGGTCCTGGCTCGGCTCGGCGAACTTCCTCGAGCGGCGCCAGAACCTCGCCGCGCGGGCGACGGCGGTCGCGCTGCCGGTGCTGCTCCTGCTGGTGCTGGTGTCGACCGGTGGCCTGAACGTCCTCGACCACCGCAACCGCGTGCTGAGCGCCTACCCCAAGATCGATCCGCTGGTGAACCAGGAGGAGTACGACCTCTTCAAGCGGATCGCCGAGCGCACCGAGCCCGGCACGATCGTGGCCCAGATGCCGTACAACGGCAGCCCGGTGGTGATGGCGCTGACCCGCCGGCAGGTGCTGTTCCCGCAGCTGAACATCGGCCGGATCACGAGCGACCAGGTCTACCTGGCCCGCCACCTGAACCAGGCGGCGACCGACCCGCGGGCCTGCGCCATCGCGGACCGCCTCGCCGTGCGGTACCTGCTCACCAACGACGTCCCCCGCGGCAACCTGTGGGACGGCCTCGCCTACCCGGCTCCCTCGGCGGGCTTCGACCAGATCGACCAGGGTGGCACGTTCAAGCTCTACCGCGTCCCGGCGTGCGACAGCGCGCAGCCCCAGAACCGCTGACGGCTCCGGGGCTGCGCGCCGGGTGGGAGATCAGCAGTAGCCGAGCTGCGCCAGCGTGTTCACGACGATCTCGGACGGGTGGTACTTGTCCGTCCAGTTGTCGCCGCGGCGCTCGGCGTAGCTGCCGAGGAACGTGCGCAGCTTGTCGCCGCGCATCTCGGTCAGCTCGATGTTCGCCCCGATGCCGACGTGGCGCTCGGTGCGGTGGCGGTGCACCGCGCACGGGATGCCGAGGTAGCCGCACTCCTCCTGCAGACCGCCCGAGTCGGTGACGACGTACTCGGCGCGCGCGACCACCGGCAGGAACTTCAGGTACCGCAGCTTCGGCCGGATGATGAACTTGTCGTCGAAGAGGTGCTCGAGGTCCAGCGCGCGGATCTTCTCGCGCTCCGGCGCTCCGGCCATGTACAGCACCGGCATCTTGCGGCTCTCTTCACGCAGGATCTCCAGCGCCTCGCGGTACTTGTCCGCCCGGGACAGCAGCTCGAAGCGGTGCAGCGTGGCCAGGCCGAACTTCTCCGGCACGTCGACCACCAGCGGCTGGCCGATCGCCAGGCGCATCGAGTCGATCGCGGTGTTCGCCTCGGTGTCGACCACCACACCGCGGGTGTTCTTCAGGTTCGCGACCTCGCGGGACGTCGGCGCGAAGTGGATGTCGACGACCTTCGCGGCGATCTTGCGGTTCAGCTCCTCCGGCAGCGGCGACAGGATGCTGCCCGACCGCGCGCCCGCCTCGATGTGCCCGACCCGCGACTTGAGGATCCGCTTCCCGATCAGCGCGCCGTACGGCGTGGTGAACGTGTCGCCGTGCACCAGCACCAGCGGCGGGCGGCCGTCCTCGGTCAGCGTGGCGCGGAGCTCCTGGCGACGGCCCCACGCGGTGCGCAGCACCTGGGCGGCCCAGCCCGGCACCTGCGCCGGCGACTCGAGGTTGTGCGCCTTCTCACGCGGCACGAACCAGAGGTCCGGCTCCGGCAGGTCGAGATCGGAAAGGACGTCGGCGACCTCGTCGACGTGCTGCGCGGTGAACCAGATCTTCGGCCGCACCCCGCGCTCGACGATCCCGTGGTAAACCGGGGCGATCTTGATCAGTTCCGCGGTGGTGCCGAGGATGAAGGAAATCACCGTGAGGGCCCATTTCTGGTCGGGTGCGGTGGCGTAAGGATACTGGCCGACCCGCCACGGGGGCCGCCGGGTAGCCTCGGCACGGTGAGTGCGAACCCGCTCCTCCCCTCGCTGAGTGTCGTGATCCCGGTCTACAACGAGCAGGACTGGATCGACCGCAGTGTCGGCGCACTGCTCGCCTCGGCCGAGGCGGCGAACTGGCCGATCGAGGTCGTCGTCGTGGACGACGGCAGCACCGACGCCACGCCGGCGCGGCTCGACGAGCTGCGCGAACGGCACGGCATCACCGTCCTCAGCCAGGCCAACTCGGGCCGGTTCGAGGCGCGTAGCGCGGGGATCGCGAAGTCGTCCGGCGAGTGGATCACGCTGCTCGACAGCCGCGTCATCGTCGACGAAGGCAGCTTGACGTTCCTGCGCGACCAGCTCGTGGACCACCCCGAGCGCGCGGTCTGGAACGGGCACATCGACGTCGCCTCGGAGCACAATCCGTACGCGGGGTTCATGGCCGGGCTGGTGAAGGTGCCGTGGCGCAAATACTTCGCGAATCCGCGGTTGACGTCGTATGGAATAGAGGAATTCGACGTCTACCCGAAGGGCACGACGTTTTTCTGCGCCCGCCGCGCACTTCTCGAGGGATCGATCACGGCGTTCACGTCGCTGTTCGACGACATCCGCTTCGCGAGTGACGACACCCGCATGCTGCGCTGGATCGCCGAGCGCGAGCGGATCTGGCTGGCGCCCGGGTTCTCCGCCGTCTACAACGGCCGCGACTCGTTCAAGAAGTTCGCGCAGCAGGCCTACTTCCGCGGTACGACCTATGTGGACTCCTACATCGGCTCGCCCGGCCCGGCCCGCAACGCGCTGTTCGGCGCGCTGGCCGCCGGTGCCGTCGGCGTGGTCTTCGCCGCCAAGAAGCCGAAGACGACCCTGGTCGCCGGCGTGCTCGGCGCCGTCGCGGCCGGTGAGGTCGTGAAGAAGTGCGGCGCGACCGGCCCGGAGGCCCGCGCGGTCACCAAGCTGCTGCCGGTGTTCGCCGGCGGCTTCGGCGCGGGCGTCCTGCGTGGACTGGCCATGGCCGTGCGGGCCCGGCTCCGGCGTCGATGAGTGCCGCGGGGGTGAAGGGCGTGGAGGCCGGCGCGCGCAACGGCCGGACGACGGCGGGCAGTCTCGGCAGCTCGCTGCTGGTGTCGATCGGCCTCGGCTACGTCCTCACCGTCGCCTGCCAGCGTCTGCTGCCGCCGCAGGAGTACGCGCTCTTCGTCACGTTCTGGGGCCTGCTGATGGGTCTCGGCAGCACCCTTTCGCCGCTGGAGCAGGAGCTGTCCCGCCAGTCGGCGGTGGCGGCCCTCGACGGCGGCAAGGCGGGCCGCCCGGCGCTGCGCGCGGTCGCCGTCGGCGTGGTCGTGGCGGCCGTTTTCTCGCTGGCCCTGCTGATCCCGCCGATCAACGACCGGCTGTTCCGCGGCGACTGGTCGCTGGCGGTCATCGTGCTGGCCGGCGGGGTCGCCTTCGCCTGCCAGTTCGGTACTCGCGGGCTGCTGATCGGGCAGCACAAGGTGAAAGCGTTCTCCCTGCTCGTGGTCGCCGAACCGGCGGTGCGCGCGCTCCTCCTCGGCGTCCTGTTCGTGTCGGTCGCCTACAACGTCGTCTCGCTGGCCATCGCGGTCGCCGCGGGCTCGTTCGCCTGGCTGTTGTTCGCCCGCCCGGCCCGGCGCCTGCTCGACCCGCACGTCGAGGGCGACGGCTGGGGCGTCACCAGCCGCCGGATGGGCATGCTCCTGGCCGGTGCCGCGCTGACGTCGGCGGTCATCACCGGCTACCCGGCGCTGGTCGGACTGCTGGCTCCGGGCGGTGACGGCGACCGCGTCGGCTCCCTGTTCGCCGCGCTGGTCATCGCGCGGCTGCCGCTGACCCTGATCGGGCCGGTCCAGTCGCTGGCCGTGCCGTTCGTCGTCCGGCTTTCGGTCACCGAAGAGGGGCGTCACCGCCTGCGCCGCGTGCTGGCCCTCGGTGCCCTCGCCTCGCTGGCCCTGGCCGCGCTCGGTGCGCTGGTCGGCCTGTGGCTCGGCCCCTGGGCGGTGCGGTTCGTCAGCGGCCCCGGCTACGACATCGACGGCTGGTCGGTCGCGGGACTGGTGTGGTCTTCGGTGCTGCTGGTGCCGATGCAGCTGCTCACGGCCGTGCTCGTGGCCCGCACCCAGGCGAAGCTCGTGCTGGTCAGCTGGGCCGTGGTCACCGGCACGGCGTCGCTGCTCCTGCTCTTCCTGCCCGGCGACACGGTGTTCCGCGCGGTCGTCGCGCTGGCCGCGGCGCCCGCGCTGGGCCTGGCCGTCGTGCTCGCTTTCGTGCTGCGGCGTGCCCCGAAGAACGGGACCGCGACAACCGCGGGCGCCGTTGAAGCGTCTTCATAGTGGCCAGTAAGGTGGCATGCGCCCGCTGGTGGGACGGGAACGGCGTGAAGCGCCGGTGAGGTTTGGACTGCGAATTCGATGAACGTTCTGCTCGTTTTGCTCGCGTTCTGGTTGCCGGGGCTGGTGTTCGGCGCCGCGATCCGGCTGCGGGGCTGGACGTTGGCCGCCGCCGCGCCGATGCTCACCTTCGGCCTCGTCGCCCTCGGCATCCCGGTGCTGGGCCGGTTCGGCATCCGCTGGACGATGCTCGACGTCGCGCTGTGGACGCTCGTGGTCTCGGCGGCCGGTTTCGGGCTCGCCTTCGCGGTGTCCCGGTTCACCCGGCGCCGCCACCCCGACCGGGAAGAGCCGGAGCGGCCGGCGCGCAGCGTGCGCGACCACGTGCTCATCGGCCTCGGCGTCGCCGCCGGCATGGGTGTCGGCACCGTCACGTTCCTGCGGGGCATCCGGAACACCGGCAACGTCCAGCAGGGCTGGGACGCGCCGTTCCACGCGAACCTGGTGCGCTGGATCGCCGAGCACGGCGACGCCCGGCCGTCGACCGTCGGCACGATCTCGAACCTGCCGGGCCAGACGGACTACTTCTACCCGGACACCTACCACGCGCTGCTCGCCCTGGTTTACGAAAAGGGCGGCCTGACGATCATGCCGACCCTGAACCTGGCCGCGCTGGCGGTGGTCCTCACCGTCCCGCTGGGTGTCGCCGCGATGTGCCACGCCTGGCGGATGCCGCCGATCGGCGTCGCCGCGGCCGCCGCGGTTTCGGCCTCGTTCTCCGTCTTCCCCTACGACTCGCTGTGGCGCGGTCCGCTGTGGCCGTACGTCGCCGGCATCGCCTTGATCCCGGCCATCCTCGCGGTCGCGCGGCACCTGCTGGAGCCGCGCGGGATCGCCGGGCCGGTGGCGATCGGCGTCGGCGTGGCCGGGCTCGCGGGCCTGCACACGAGCGTCGTCTTCGTGGTCATCGTCTACTTCCTGCTGATCCTCGTCGCCGTCCTGGTCCGCTGGGAGCCGATCACCTGGAGCCGGTCGGCACCGTCGCTGATCGCGACCGTCGTGCTGGCCGCCGCGTTCGGCATTCCGGTGGTCCTGCCTTCGCTCTACAACGCCAGCGGCGTGACCAGCGCCTACTGGTCCTCCGAAGCGACGGTCACCGGCGCCGTCGGCGAAACCATCACGTTCTCGCCGATGGCCGACTTCCCGCAGTGGTGGATCGGCATCCCGGCCATCATCGGGGTGTTCCTGCTGGTCAAGCACCGGCGGATGCTGTGGATGGTCGCCGCGTACGTCGTGCTGGGCGGGCTGTTCGCCGCCACGGTTTCGCTCGAGACCGGCCTGGTGCACACCTTGACCAGCCCGTTCTACAACGACCACTGGCGCGTCGCGGCCCTCGTGCCGCTGGCCGGCTGCGTCGCGTTCGGCGAGTTCGCCCACACCGCAGCCGGCTGGTTCGCCGCGAAGGCCGCCCCGCGGCTGCCGAAGCTGAAGCCCGCGACGCTGACCGTCCTCGGTCTCGTCGTGCTCGCGCTGGTCGTCGGCGGGCTGAGCCGCGGTGGCTACATCGGCCGCAATGCCGCCCGGCTGCAGAACAGCTACAACGGCGGGCCGACGGTCACCAAGGACGAGGAAGCGGCGTTCGGCTGGCTCGCCGCGCACACCGCGCCCGGCGAGCGGGTGCTGAACGACAAGTCGGACGGCTCGGTCTGGATGTACGCGCTGGCCGGGGTACAGCCGACGCAGTGGACGTTCTACGGCGCCGAACTGGCCACCGACGCGGGCTACCTCAGCATGTTCGGCAACGGCGTCGACAAGTACCCGAAGGTGCGCGAACTGCTCACCGACCTGAAGGTGCGGTACGCGTTCGTCGGGGCGGGCAAGGTCACGCCGACGACGGTGCGGGACCTCGGTCTCCAGCACCTCGACACCAACCCGAGCTTCAAGCTGGTCTACCGCAACGCCGGCGCCTCGATCTACGAGATCGAGGGCCAGCAGGGCGTGGTCACGTCCGGCGCGGCGCCCGGTTCCGCGCCCGGTGACGGCCAGTGACCGGCGGGGGCTGGAAGTCCGCCGCAGAGCCGAAAGGTAAAGTGATCGCGTGTCCACGACCCCTGTGAGCAGCCGTCGCGTGCTCATCGTGATGCCCGCGCTGAACGAATCCGCGAGCGTCGCTTCGGTCATCCAGCAGGTGAAGAGCGCCCTGCCGGACGGCGATCTGCTGGTCGTCGACGACGGTTCGGTCGACGAGACCGCCAAGCTCGCCCGCGCGGCCGGCGCCGAGGTGGCCCGGCTCGCGGTGAACCTCGGGGTCGGCGGGGCCATGCGCACCGGGTTCCGGTACGCCGCGGCCCGCGGGTACGACGTCGTCGTGCAGGTGGACGCGGACGGCCAGCACGACCCGGACGAGCTCGACGCCCTGCTGCGCGGCCTGGACGACGCCGACATCGTGATCGGCTCCCGCTTCGCGGGCAAGGGTTCCTACAAGGCCAGCGGGCCGCGCAAGTACGCGATGGTCGTGCTTTCGCTCGTGTTCTCGCGGCTGGCGAAGACCAAGCTCACCGACGTCACGTCGGGCTTCAAGGCGATGGGGCCGCGCGCGATCCGGTTGTTCGCCTACTACTACCCGGCCGAGTACCTCGGCGACACGGTGGAATCGCTGGTCATGGCCATCCGCGCCAAGCTGACCATCAAGGAGATTCCGGTCATCATGCGGGAGCGGGTGGGCGGCACGCCCAGCCACTCACCCGTCAAATCGGCGGTCTACCTGGGCCGGGCCGGCCTCGCGCTGTTGCTCGCGCTCGTCCGGCGCCGTCCCGCGGTCGACTCCTCCGACTCGGCATAAGGAGCTTGCGAAGATGGCCGGTTGGCGCATCCTCAGCATCGTCATCGCCTGCCTGGTGCTGTTCGTCGTCATCGAGATGATGCGGCGACGCAAGCTCCGCGAGAAGTACGCGGGTGTCTGGCTGGTCGTCGCCGTCGGCGTCGTGGTGCTGGCCGTGATCCCGTCGGCCGCGCAGTTCCTCGCCCGGCTGACCGGGGTCGAAACCCCGTCGAACTTCGTCTTCCTCCTCGCCGGCGTCGTGCTGGCACTGGTGTCGCTGCACCTGTCCACCGAGGTCGGGCACCTGGAGGAAGAGGTGCGCACGTCGGTCGAGGAGACCGCGCTGCTGCGTTGCGAGCTCGAGGACGCCAAGCGCGAGCTGGCGGACCGGATCGCCGTGCTGGAGGCGCGGACCACCGCGCCGGACGACGTCAAAGGGCTTCCCGAGGTCGAGCGCGTCAGCAAGTGACGCGCTGATCGAAGCCCTGCTCGCCGCGCCCGCCCGGTTGGGGGCGGTGCGCCTGCTGGCCATCGACGGCCCGTCAGGCGCGGGGAAGTCCACTCTGGCCGCCCGGATTGTGGCGGAACTGCGTGCTCGCGGGTGCCGGACCGAGCTGGTGAGCACCGATGCCTTCGCGACTTGGGACGACCCGGTTTCGTGGTGGCCGCGGCTGGCCGGCGGTGTCCTGCGGCCCCTCGCGAACGGCGTCGAAGGCGCTTACCGGCGGATGGACTGGGCGGGCGGGGCACCCCGGCCGGGTGACCTCGTCCGGGTGCCCGTGCCGGAAGTCCTGGTGCTGGAGGGCGTCTCGTGCGGCCGCACTTCGGTAAGATCCCTGCTTTCGCACCTCTGCTGGCTCTCCGGCGGGCCGGCGGCCTCGCGGCTGGCTCGGACCGTGGCGCGCGACGGCGTGGCCGCACGCGCCGAACTGGGCCGCTGGCAACGGTTCGAGTGCGGCTGGTTCGCCGTCGACGGCACCGCCGCGGCCGCCGACACCCGACTTTCGTAGGGAACCGAACTGTCACCGTCCGTGAACGAGCCGTTCCGGATCGATCAAGGGAAGCCCTTTCGGTCAACACGACCGGGCTAACGTTGGTACCGCCATCTGAGTTAGGGAACCGGCACTGGGCGGAGTGGTCTGCCACAAATGGTCACAGTCTGTCGTGATTTACGGACACATTGCGGTCAAATCGGCGCCCACGTAGCGCGATCGTAACCTCACGTACTTAAGCCTGGGGCGAGTTCCCGCTAGTGTCGGCGGGCACACCGACCGTCCGTCGAGTTCCTGACCGACCGGACGGTGACTTAAAACCCGAACATCTCCCAAGGGGTGCCAGATGCAGCAGTTGCGGCTGACCCGAACACGCCGCGTGGCCCTGATCGGGCTCACCGGCGCGCTCGCGGTTTCGCTGTCCGCTTGTGCGGATTCGAAGCGTGAAGAGGGCGCCGGAGGTGGTACCGGAGGCACGATGATCTTCGGCGCCGCCGGAAACCCGAAGATGTTCGACCCCGCGTTCAACGACGAGGGCGAGACATTCCGGATCACGCGGCAGATCTACGACACGCTGATCCAGAACAAGCCGGGCACCGCCGATCTCGAGCCTTCTCTCGCCGAGAAGTGGGAGTCGAGCAACGAGGGCAAGACCTGGACGTTCTCGCTGAAGTCCGGCGTGAAGTTCTCCGACGGCACCCCGATGGACGCCGCGGCGGTCTGCTTCAACTTCGACCGCTGGTACAACATGAAGGGCGCCGCCGCCCAGAGCCAGATGATCTACTACGGCGACGTCTTCGAGGGCTTCGCCAAGAACGAGGGCGACGCGAGCGGCGACCCCGTCTACAAGAGCTGCGAGGCGAAGGACCCGACGACCGCGGTCCTGAACCTGAACAAGGCCAAGGGCGCGTTCCCGTCGGCGTTCACGCTGCCGTCGTTCTCCATCGAGAGCCCGACCGCGCTCAAGGCGCACAACGCGGACCAGGTCACCCAGAGCGGCGACTCGTTCACCTACAGCGAGTACGCGAACAAGTTCCCGGTCGGCACCGGCCCGTTCAAGTTCGAGAGCTGGGACCAGGCCAAGGGTGAGATCACCCTGGTGCGCAACGACACCAGCCCGTCGCCCGCGAAGCTCGACAAGCTGATCTTCAAGGTGATCCCGGACGAGAACGCCCGCAAGCAGGCGCTCAAGGCCGGCGACATCAACGGCTACGACTACCCGAGCCCGGCGGACTACGGCCTGCTGCGCAACGACGGCGAGCAGGTCCTCATCCGCCCGTCGTTCAACGTGCTGTACCTGGGCATCAACCAGGCCAACAACCCGAAGCTCAAGGACGTCAAGGTCCGCCAGGCGCTGGCCTACGGCGTCAACCGCGAGCAGTTCGTGAAGTCGAAGCTGGCCGAGGGTTCCGAGGTCGCGACCGAGTTCGTCCCGAAGGTCATCTCGGGCTACACCGACGACGTCACGAAGTACCCGTACGACCCGGAGAAGGCCAAGCAGCTGCTGCAGGAGGCCGGCGCGACGGGGATGACGCTCAAGTTCTACTACCCGACCGAGGTCAGCCGTCCGTACATGCCGAACCCGGCGGACACCTTCACCGCGATCTCCGAGGACCTCAAGAAGATCGGCATCAACATCGAGGCCCACGCCGAGCCGTGGAACGGTGGCTACAAGGACGACGTGCAGAAGGCCGGCAAGCAGGACCTCCACCTGCTCGGCTGGACCGGTGACTACAACGACGCCGGCAACTTCGTCGGCACGTTCTTCGGCCGGGAGAAGAAGGAGTTCGGGTTCAACAACCCGGAGCTCTTCTCGGCCCTGAGCGCGGCGGACGCTTCGCCCGCCGGTGACGCCCACGCCAAGGCGTACCAGGAAGTCAACAAGAAGATCATGGACTTCCTGCCGGCGATCCCGATCGCCTACCCGACCCCGGCGATCGTGGTCGGCCCGAAGGTCAAGGGTCTGGTGGCGAGCCCGCTCACCGACGAGCGTTTCAACACCGTGACCGTGAGCTGATTCTGGATTTCAGCCAAAGGCAGGGGGTGGGTGCTACCGCACCCACCCCCTGCGCCTGATTCCCGGGCCGGCACCAAAGGACTGCAAGTGCTTCGTTTCCTCGTGCGTCGGTTGCTACAAGCGATCCCGACGCTCTTCATCCTGTCCATCCTGGTCTTCTCCTGGCTCCGGTCCCTGCCCGGTGGCCCCGCCGCCGCCCTGCTGGGCGACAAGGCGACGCCGGAGAAGATCGCCAACCTCAACCACGTGCTCGGCCTCGACCAGCCGATCTTCGTGCAGTACTTCGGGTTCCTCGGCCGGGCTCTCACCGGCGACTTCGGCAACTCCCTGGTGTCGACCCAGCCCGTGATGGGCGAGATCGTCACCTTCCTGCCGGCGACCATCGAGCTCGGTCTCTCCGCGATGATCATCGCGGTCATCATCGGCATCCCGGCCGGCTACCTGTCCGCGCGCTACCGCGGCGGAGCGGTCGACAACGTGGTCATCGTGCTGAGCCTGATCGGCGTCGCGGTGCCGGTGTTCTTCCTCGGCTACATGATGCAGGACATCCTGGCCGCACCGCTGGGCCTGCCGTCGCAGGGCAGGCAGGCCGCGGGCCTCGACGCCACGGCGATCACGAACTTCGCCATCCTCGACGGCATCATGACGAGCGAGTGGGACGCCGTCTGGGACGCGATCAAGCACCTCATCCTGCCCGCGTTCGCCCTCGCCACCATCCCGCTCGCCGTGATCACCCGGATCACCCGCGCGTCGGTGCTGGACGTCCTCAACGAGGACTTCATCCGCACGGCCAACTCCAAGGGCCTGACCCAGCAGGTGGTGCGCACCCGGCACGTCCTGCGCAACGGCCTGCTGCCGGTGGTCACGACCATCGGCCTGCAGACCGGCGCGCTGCTCGGCGGCGCCGTGCTGACCGAGCGGGTGTTCAACTTCCGCGGCCTCGGCTTCCTGCTGGCCGAAGGCATCGAACGGCGTGACTACCCCCGGCTGCAGGCACTCCTGCTGTTCGGGGCCGTGGTCTACGTCCTGGTGAACATGCTGGTCGACATCTCGTACGGGATCATCGACCCGAGGGTGCGTGTGCGATGAACACTCTGCTGAACAAGAAGAAGGAACCGATCGACAAGCTCGCCGCGGCGAGTGGCCACAGCCTCGGCGGGGACGCCCTCCGCCGGATGCTGCGCAGCCCGGTCGCGATCACCGGTGGCGTCATCACCGGCGTGTTCCTCATCGTCGCGATCTTCGCGCCCCTGCTGGAGCCGAAGGACCCGGACGTCCACTACCTCGGCGACCAGATCCGGCCGAACTTCATCCCGGGCGCGCAGTCCGGGTTCCCGCTCGGCGTGGACGACTTCGGCCGCGACTTCCTGTCGCGGCTGATCGCCGGCGCCCAGCAGACGCTGATCGTCGGTGTGCTCGCCACGCTCGTCGGCGTGCTGATCGGCGTGATCATCGGTGGCCTGGCGGGCGCTTTCGGCGGCTGGGTCGACACCGTCCTCATGCGACTGGTCGACGTCATGCTGTCGTTCCCGTCGCTGCTGTTGGCCATTTCGATCGCGGCGCTGTTCGCGAAGCCGAGCCAGTGGACGGTCATCCTGGCCGTGTCGATGATCGGCGTGCCGATCTTCGCCCGGCTGCTGCGCGGTTCCATGTTGACGCAGCGGGACGCCGACCACGTGCTGGCGGCGACGTCCTTGGGCGTCAAGCGCGGGACGATCGTGTTCCGGCACATGCTGCCGAACTCGCTCGGCCCGGTCATCGTGCAGGCGACCCTCACGCTGGCCACCTCGATCCTGGAGGCCGCGGCGCTGTCGTTCCTCGGTCTGGGCGACCCGGACCCGTCGCGGGCGGAGTGGGGACTGATGCTGGGCAAGGCCTCGCACCAGTTCCTCGACGTCCGTCCCGAGCTGGCGTACTACCCGGCGATCGCGATCATCATCGTGGCGCTCGGGTTCACGCTGGTCGGCGAGTCCCTCCGTGAAGCCCTCGACCCGAAGAACAGGCGGTGAGAACCCATGGCACTCCTTGAAGTCCGTGACCTGACGGTCAACTTCGTCCGCCGTGGCGAGCGGCCGTTCGCCGCCGTCGACGGGGTCAGTTTCGACGTCGAGCCCGGCCAGACGGTCGGCCTGGTCGGCGAGTCCGGCTGCGGCAAGTCCGTGACGTCGCTGGCGATCATGCGGCTGCTGGCCCGGCGCGGCAACAAGGTCAGCGGTTCGGTGCGCTTCGAAGGCACCGACCTGCTCAAGCTGTCCGACAAGGACATGCGCGACCGCCGCGGGCGCGACCTGGGCATGGTGTTCCAGGACCCGCTGTCCTCGCTGAACCCGGTCATCCCGATCGGGCTGCAGATCACCGAGGTGCTGGAACGCCACCGCGGGATGTCGCGCAAGGCGGCGTCCGTCGAAGCGACCGACCTGCTGGCCAAGGTCGGCATCCCGGACCCGTCACGCCGGCTTTCCGAGTACCCGCACCAGCTTTCCGGCGGGATGCGGCAGCGCGCGCTGATCGCGATCGCGCTGGCGTGCCGGCCGCGGCTGCTCATCGCCGACGAGCCGACCACCGCGCTGGACGTCACCATCCAGGCGCAGATCCTGGCGCTGCTGCGGGAACTGGTGCAGGACACCGGAACCGCGCTGATCATGATCACGCACGACCTCGGCGTGGTCGCCGGGCTGTGCGACGAGGTCAACGTGCTCTACGGCGGCAAGATCGTCGAGCGCGCGCAGCGGCACCAGCTGTTCGCCGAGCCCCGGCACCCGTACACGCACGGCCTGCTGGCCTCGATCCCGCGCCTCGACGCGGGCCGCGGCGAAAAGCTGGTCCCCATCCGGGGTTCGGTGGCCGACAACATCCCGTGGGACGGCGGCTGCGCGTTCGCGCCCCGCTGCCCCAACGCGCTGCCGGTCTGCCGCGAGGTCTCGCCGCAGCTGGTGCCCGACCACGGCGGGCTGCTGCGCTGTCACAACCCCGTGCGGCCGGCGGTCGCGGCGGGAGGAGGAACCCGATGACCCGTCCTGCTGGTGACGTGCTGCTCGAGGTCACCGACCTCAAGGTGCACTTCCCGATCAAGCGCGGCGTCGTGATCGACCGGACGGTCGGGCACGTGTACGCGGTCGACGGCGTCGACCTGGCCATCCGCCGTGGGGAGACCTACGGCCTGGTGGGCGAGTCCGGCTGTGGCAAGTCCACGCTGGGCCGGGCGATCCTGCGGCTCAGCGAGCCGACCGCCGGTTCGGTGGTGTTCGACGGCACCGACGTCGCGAAGCTCAAGGGTGAGGAGCTGCGGAAGGCCCGGCGCCGGATGCAGATGATCTTCCAGGACCCGCTGTCCAGTCTGGACCCGCGCCAGTCGGTCGAGTCCATCCTGCTCGAGGGCATGCGCGCGCACGGCCTCGACAAGGACAAGGACGCCACCCAGCGGCGGCTCCGCCAGCTGCTCTCGGCGGTCGGCCTGCCGGAGACGTCGTTGCGGAAGTACCCGCACGAGTTCTCGGGCGGGCAGCGCCAGCGCATCGGCATCGCGCGGGCGCTGGCCGTGGAGCCGGACCTGATCGTCGCCGACGAGCCGGTGTCCGCACTGGACGTCTCGGTGCAGGCCCAGGTGGTCAACCTGCTGGAAGACCTGCAGGACCAGCTCGGCCTGACGTACGTGGTGATCGCGCACGACCTCGCGGTGGTGCGCCACATCTCCGACCGCATCGGCGTGATGTACCTGGGCGCGCTGGTCGAGGAGACCGACGCGGACTCGCTGTACCGGGAACCGCTGCACCCGTACACACGGGCGCTGCTGTCGGCGATCCCGGTGCCGGACCCGCAGGTGGAGGACACCCGCGAGCAGATCCTGCTCGCCGGTGACCTGCCCTCGCCGGCGAACCCGCCGTCGGGCTGCCGCTTCCACACGCGTTGCCCGTGGAAGCAGGCGAGCCTGTGCGACACCGACCGCCCGCAGCTGCGGGAGATCGGCGGCGGTCACCGGGTCGCGTGCCACTACGCGGAGGACATCCGCGACGGGCGCATCCAGCCGCACGAGGTGGAGCCGGAGCTGATCGAGCTCACCGGGGCGCTGAACCCCGACCTGGGCCCGCCGGACATCGGCACGTCCGCCGAGATCCTCTGAGGTTCTCTTCCGGGTGGCCGGCCGGGATTCGTCCCGGCCGGCCACCTTTTTTCACGGCTTCAGGTCCAGCGCCGCGCGGAAGGTGCCGTCCATGTGGAACGGCGTCGAGTCGTGCACGTGGGTGATCCGCCAGTCGCCGTCCTGCCGCCGGAAGCACACGGTCGAGCGGAACCACAGCTCGAACTTCCCCGGCATCCCCTGCGGCGTCGCCGACAGGTACGTGAGCGCGTGGCAGTACGCGAGGTCCTCGCCGACGGTGATCTCGAGGTCCCGGGTCGAGTACTCGATCGGGCCGTCGAACGACGCGAACCACGCTTCCCGGGCCGCGACGTCCTCCCCGTGGTGCACCAGCGGCGGGGCCAGCGTGAACGCCACGGCCTCCGGCGCGTACTGCGCGGCCAGCGTCGCGGCGTCACGTGCGGTCATCGCCGCCGCGCGGGCCGTCATGAGTTCGCGAATCCGCTTGTCCGTCATGCCATCCTCCTGAGGTGTGGTGCCGTTCGGAGGGGACGTAGGCGCCGCCACGCGGATTTCGACACCGACCGGGAGGCGTTCGTGAAATACGTGGTCCTGATCTACGGCAACCCCGGGTCCCGCGCGGCCTGGGAGGGCATGAGCGACGAGCAGCAGGCGGCCGGGCTCGCCTACTACCAGCAGCTCAGCGACGACCTCGACGCGTCCGGCGAGCGCGTCGTCTCGGAGCGGCTCGCCTTCCCGGAGCTCGCCACGCGCGTCAGCGTCGGCGACCACGGCACGACGACGACCGACGGGCCGTTCGCCGAGGCCAAGGAGTTCCTCGCCGGGTTCTTCCTGCTCGACTGCGAGAGCCGCGAACGCGCCGTCGAGATCGCCGCGCGGATCCCCGAAGCCGCGTTCGGGGTGGTCGAAGTGCGGCCGGTGATGGGGCTGCGGTGAACCCCGAGCTGCTGCGTTCGCTCGCACCTCAGGTTCTGGCGGCGCTGGTCCGGCGGTACGGCGACTTCGAGGCGTGCGAGGACGCTGTCCAGGAGGCGCTGCTGGCGGCCTTCTCGCAGTGGCCGTCGTCAGGTCTGCCGGACAACCCGAAGGGGTGGCTGATCACGACGGCGTCCCGGCGGCGCATCGAGCAGTGGCGCAGCGAGACGGCCCGGCAGCGGCGTGAGGAGGCGGTGGCGCTGGCTTCGCCGCCGGAACCGGAGCCGGTCGGCGTCGACGACACGCTGACCTTGCTGCTGTTGTGCTGCCACCCGGGGCTTTCGCGGCCGGCGCAGGTGGCGTTGACGCTGCGTGCGGTCGGCGGCCTGACGACGGCGGAGATCGCGCGCACGTTCCTCGTCCCGGAGGCCACGATCGGCCAGCGGATCAGCCGGGCGAAGAAATCGCTGCGCGGCTCGAGTCTCACGCGTGAGGGCGGTCCGGAGCGGCTGGCGGCGGTGCTGCAGGTGCTGTACCTGATCTACACGGAGGGCCACACGGCCAGCTCGGGCGACGCGCTGAACCGCGTCGAGCTGACGACGGAGGCGATCCGCCTGGTCCGTCAGCTGCGCGCGGAGCTCCCGGACGACGGCGAGGTGGCGGGCCTGCTGGCGTTGATGCTCCTGACCGAGGCCCGGCGCCCGGCCCGCGTCGACCCCACCGGCGCCCTGGTGCCCCTGGCCGACCAGGACCGGACCCGCTGGAACCAGCCGTTCATCGCGGAAGGGACCGCGCTGATCACGGACGCCCTGGCGAAGGCGCCGATCGGGCCGTACCAGCTCCAGGCGGCGATCGCGGCGGTCCACGCCGAGGCCCCGACGGCCGCCGAGACGGACTGGGCGCAGATCCTGACGCTGTACGACCTGCTCCGGGTGGTGGCGCCGGGGCCGATGGTGACGGTGAACCGGGTGGTGGCGTTCGCGCAGGTCAACGGGCCGGAGGCGGGTCTGGCGGAACTGGCGGCGGCGGAGCTGCCGGAGCACCACCGGGTGGATGCGGTGCGGGGGCACTTGCTGGAGCTGGCCGGGGATGTGGCCGGGGCGCGGGAGGCGTACCTGGCGGCGGCTCGGCGGACGTTGAGCCTGCCGGAGCAGGAGTACCTGCGGTTACGGGCCGCGAAGTTGTCCACATGGGGGTGAACCCTGTGGACAACTCCGGCGGCCAGCGAATCCCGCCCGCCTGCGGGAAGATCGGACCCATGCAGGTCACCGTGCTGGGGGCGTCAGGACGAACCGGGATCCACGTGGTCCGCCTGCTCGCCGCCCGGGGTCACACCGTTCGGGCCGGCCTCAGAAGCCGTCAACGAGCCGACGTGCTCAGAGACGAAAACGCGAAACCCGTCGTCGCCGACGTCACGGCCGATCGTGATGACCTCGTCGAAGCCCTCAAGGACTCCGACGTCGTCATCAACACCATCGGCGCCCCCGATCCCGAACCCGAATCGGTGAACCTCGTCGACCGCGACGGGGCCATCGCCGCCATCCGGGCCGCCGAAGTCGCCGGTGTGTCGCGGTTCATCCAGCTCTCCGCCCAGTTCGCCGACTCGCCCGACCAGGGCGACCGGCTCGTGCGGTCGATCCTGCTCGCCAAGCAGATCTCCGACAGCGTCCTGAAGAAGTCCGCGCTGACCTGGACCATCGTCCGGCCCGGGACGCTCACCGACGGGCCCGCCACCGGCCGCGTCAAGATCGCCGGCCACCTCGAACCCGGGCGGATCACCCGGCGGGACGTCGCCGCGGTGATCGTCGGGGTCCTCGGTGAGCCGCTCACCGAAAATCGCGGGTTCGACGTCGTTTCCGGGGACTTCCCGGTGGCCCCCGCCCTTGCCACACTCGAGTGACCCCCACTCAAGTCGTACCCCTGGCAATACCTGAGTAGGCCGTCCCCAGCGCATGGTCCCCGGTACTCTGCGGAAAGCGGATTTCGGCGAACAGCAGGGGGTACGGGCAGTGCACATCGACCAATGGCTGGAGGCGATCCCGCCGCTCTCGGTGTACCTGATCGTCGGCGCGGTGATCATGATCGAGAGCCTCGGCATCCCACTGCCCGGCGAGATCGTGCTGGTCAGCGCGGCATTGCTGGCTTCGCAGCACAGCAACCTGAGTCCCCTGTGGATCGGCATCCTGGCCAGCGCCGGCGCCATCATCGGCGACAGCATCGGGTACCTGATCGGAAAGACCGGTGGCCAACGGCTGTTCGCCTGGGCGGGCCGGAAATTCCCGAAGCACTTCGGCCCGACGCACCTCGCCAACGCCGAACGGATCTTCGACAAACGCGGCGTGTGGGCCGTCTTCCTCGGCCGTTTCATCGCGTTCCTGCGCATCCTCGCCGGCCCGCTCGCCGGGTCGCTCAAGATGCACTACCCGAAGTTCCTGATCGCGAACGCGGCCGGCGGCATCGTGTGGGCGGGCGGCACCACCGCGCTCGTCTACTACCTCGGCGTGGTCGCCGAAAAGTGGCTCGGCAACTTCTCCAAGTACGGCCTGGTGGCCGCCATCGTCATCGGTGTCGTCGTCTTCCTCGTGATGAAGAAGCGGCTCGGCAAGAAGCACCCGGAAGACGAGAAGCAGGAAGTCAGCGAGCCGACCGCCTAGACCGCGACGAGCTCGGGTTTCGGCGCCGGCCGCAGGGACCCGAGCAGGACGCCGCCGATCACGACCAGCGCCGCGACGATCTCCAGCGTCGTCGGCCGCTCGCCGAGCAGCAGGAACGACGCCGTCAGCCCGACCACCGGCACGAGCAGCGAGAACGGCGAGACCACGCTCGCCGGGTTGCGCCGCATCAGCGTCGTCCACACGCCCGAGCCGACGATCGTGCCGATCAGCACGACGTAGGTCAGCCCGCCCAGTGCGGTCAGCCCGGTCGGCGTCCCGAGCGTCGTCAGCGACCGCCACTGCGCGGCGGGGCCCTCCATGACCAGCGAGAGCGCGAACATCGGCAGCGGCGGCACCACCGACATCCACAGCGTGAAGTGCAGCGGGTTGTCCGGCTCGGCCTTGCGCGAGCTGAGGTTGCCGAGCGCCCAGCTCAGCGCGGCCAGCAGCGTCAGGACCATCGGCAGCAGGGCCGCGTGCCCGGACTGCTGCCACGCGATCGCGGCCATCCCGGCGACGGCCAGCGCGATCCCGGCCAGCTGGTGCGGCGTGACGCGTTCGCGCAGGAAGACGGCGCCGAGCAGCACCGTGAACGGCGCCGATGCCTGCAGCACCAGCGACGCGAGCCCGGTCGGCATCCCGGTGTCCATCGCGATGAACAGGAACGCGAACTGCCCGGTGCCGAACCCGAGGCCGAAGCCGAGCAGGTACCGCACCTTCACCTTCGGCCACGGCACGAACAGGATCGTCGGCACGGCGATCACGGCGAACCGCAGCGCACCCGCGAACACCGGCGGGAACTGGCCGAGCGTGGCGTGGATGGCGAGGAAGTTCAGGCCCCAGAGGACGGCGACGAGCACGGCGAGCAGGCGGTCACGGGTGGGCATACCTCCACTGTGACAACGGCGACCGTGAAGGACCAGCGAGAATATCTGCAGGGACTGTGTAGCCGTGCTTCACATATGAGGTCCTGATACTGCTGAGGCGGAGCCCGCTCGGCAAACAGCGGTAACGAGCCTGGCGCCGATGCCGACTGAGGCGTGAAAGGCCGCCGGACGTCACGATGAAGGAAGTGGCAATGAGTCGTCCCGCCCTGTTTGTCGGGTCATCGTCGGAAGGGTTGCGTGTCGCCGAAGCGGTCCAGGTCGCCCTTGAGTCGAACTGTGAGATCGAGCTCTGGAGTCAAGGAATTTTCGGTTTGACCGAGGGAACGCTGGAATCCCTCGTTGCGGCGGTCGGCCGCTTCGACTTCGCGGTGTTGGTCCTGACTGCTGACGATTTGACGATTTCGAGAGGTACGACACGTACTTCGGCGAGAGATAACGTCCTTTTCGAGCTGGGGCTCTTCATCGGTGCGCTCGGACGGGAGCGCACCTTCATGATCTTTGATCGCTCGAACCCGCCTGTCTTGCCGTCGGACCTGGCTGGTATTGCCGCGGCTACCTTCGAGCCGCACCGTACGGGTAACTTAGTGGCTGCCCTGGGGGCGCCGTGTACGAAGATCCGATCCGTAGTGGAGAAGCTCGGGTTCAGGGAAGACCAAAGAATTCGAGAATTGGAGAGAGCGACCTCGAACGTCGAGGGGGTCGGAGTGACCATGCAGTCACTGGTTCGCTTGCTGGCCAGATCGCGAAAAGTTGAACTCGACATAATCTCCACTCAGTTCGGACCGATGATCGACTCCCATCGCTTGGAACAAATGAAGCGCGATCTTGCGGACCTGGAGAAGACCTTGGATGAAGGGTGAGCCGGCGACAGGTTCGCGACAATCGTGAAGCAGTGATGATCGAAGGATCTGTCACTGTGTAGCCGTGCTTCATCTACGCTGGCGGCATGGACCTGGGTCGTTTGCGCACGCTGCGGGAGTTCGCCGACCGCGGGAGCGTGACGGCCGCCGCGCGGGCGCTGCACTGCACGCCGTCCGCGGTTTCGCAGCAGCTGCGGGCCTTGCAGGGCGAGGTCGGCCTGCCGCTCACCGAGCCGGCCGGGCGGGGGCTGCGGCTTACCGATGCCGGCCGCGCGCTGGTCGCCCGTGCCGATGAGGTACTGGCCGCGCTCGATCGGGCCGAGTCCGAACTGGACACCTACCGCAGCGCGCCGCGGGGCCGCGTGCGGATCGCGATCTTCCAGTCGGCCGGGCTGATGCTGCTGCCCGGCCTGCTGACCCGCGTCGCGGCGTACGAGGGCCTGCACGTCGACGTCCGGGACGTCGACATGACACCGCCGGAGGTGCCGGGCCTGGTCGCCGACTACGACGTCGTCGTCGCGCACCGCGACGAGCACGCGCCGGAGTTCGACCACGACCGCCTCGACGTCGTGCCGCTGCTGCGGGAGCCGCTCGACGTCGCCCTGCCGGTCGGGCACCGGCTGGCGGCCAAGCGGCGGGTGGACCTGGCGGAACTGGCCGACGAACGCTGGATCGGCGTCGACCACGGCTTCCCGGTGGACGACGTGCTGCGCTCGCTGACCGTCCGCACCGGCGTGCGGCCGGTGGTGGTGCAGCGGATCAACGACTTCCGGATCACCGAGCGGCTGGTCGCGGCGGGCCACGGGATCGCGCTGGTCCCGCGCTACACGATCGACACGCGTCGCGGCAGCGGTCTGGTCAGCAGGCCGCTGGCGGGCATCCGCGCGGCCCGGCTGGTGGAGGCGGTCTGCCGCACCGGCGCGCTGCAGCGCCCGGCCGTGGCCCAGGTGATCGAAGAACTGCGCGCGGAGATCGCCCAGCTCACCGCTTGAAGCCGCGCAGGTACGCGAGCGCGATCCCCAGCGCGTCCTCCAGCGCCGTGAGGTCGTGCCGGATGTGGGCCAGCAGCAGTCCACCTTGGACGGACGTCATCGCCGCCTGCGCCAGCCGCGCCGGATCGGCGCCCGGAGCCAGTTCTCCCTTGTCCCGCAACGCGGTCAGCCCACGCGTCAGGTGTGACTCCCACTCCCGGTAGGCGTTGTCGACCAGTGGTGCGAGCTTCGGGTTGTCGCCCACTTCGCCGGCGAGGTTGCCCAGCGGGCACGCGATCGGCTTGCCCGCCCGGCGGTGCACGTCCAGCAGCTGCTCGGTCCACGTCTCGAGGTCGGCCCAGGAAGCCAGCGTGAAGATCGCCGGCTGGTTGGCCAGAATCTGCTCGAGGTACCGGTCGATCACGGCTTCGACCAGCTGTTCCTTGTTCTTGAAGTAGTGGTACATCTGCGATTTCCCGGCCCCGCTCGCGGCGAGCACCTTGTCGACGCTCGTGCCCGCGACGCCGTCGACGTACATCAGGCCCGCCGCCGCGTCCACGATCGCCTCCCGTGTGCGCTTGCCGCGCGAGGTCGAGGCTGCCGCTTGCGTCTCCATGTACTGAATAGTACAGTTCGATCCACTGTACCGATCAGTACAACCGCTAGGGGGATCCATGACGCTCGACAACGCACTGACCAGACTGAACGACCACTTGCGCGGCGCCTTGCCGCCGGAGATCTTCGAGGTGCTCGAAGCGGACCGCCGCCGCGCCGCCGGGACGAAGTTCGCCGAGGTGGGAGCCGAGATCGAGGACTTCACGCTGCCGGGAGCCGATGGCACACCGGTGAGCTTGGGCGACCTCGTCGCGAACGGGCCCGCGGTGCTCGTGTTCTACCGCGGCCAGTGGTGCCCGTACTGCAACCTGACCTTGCGCACCTACCAGCAGGAACTCCGGCCCGAGCTGGCGAAGCTCGGCGCGACGCTGGCGGCGATCAGCCCGCAGAAGCCGGACGGCCCGCTCCCGGACCTGGAGTTCCCGGTGCTGTCGGACGTCGGCAGCACCGTCGCCCGCGGACTCGGGCTGAGCTACCCGGTGTCCGCGCCGGTGCGCGAGGCCATGGAAACACTGGGCACGGACCTCGAGCAGGTCAACGGCACCTGGGAGCTGGTCCACCCGGCCGTCGTCGTGGTCGATCGGGACCGGGTGCTGAAGTTCGTCGACGTCCACCCGGACTTCGTCACGCGGACCGAGCCGGCGGACATCCTCAAATCGCTTTAGCGCCGCGCTTCACGCCGTAGGTGATCACCGAACCCAGGACCAGGGCGACGCCGAGGGAGAGCAGCATGCTGATCCCGGGTTCGGTGATGATCTGGCCGCCCGCGTAGCCCAGGAAGGCCACGTACGACGTCCAGAGCGTGACGCCGACGGCCGACGCGGTGAAGAACTCCGCCATCGGCCACCGGAGCGAGCCGGCGAGCAGGGCGCCGACCGTCCCGCCCGACGGCAGCCAGCGGGCGGCCACCAGCACCGGCCGGGGGTGGCGCTGCAGGCGTCCGTCGAGCCAGCCGATGCCGGCGGCGAGCTTCTTCCGCCGGCTCAGCCGGTCCAGCGCCGCCCGGCCACCGAACCGGCCGAGGGCGTAGAGCGCCTGGTCGGACACCAGGCACCCGGCACTCGACACGGCGATCACCAGCGCCAGCGACGTCCCGCCCTGTGCCGCCGCGACACCCATGCCGAGGAGCGTCACCTCGGTGGGCAGCAGGGGCACGAGCGAGACGACGAACAGCACCAGCAGTCCCGCCGTCGTCGTGTCCACATCTCCATTAACCGCCTGCCGGGCCCCGATGAGTCCCGATCACCGGGGACTCACAGGAACCCGACAGCCGGCCCACAGGTTCAGCGGTTGGCGCGGTTCACGGCCGAGACGACCGCGCGCAGCGACGCCGTGACGATCGACGCGTCGATCCCGATGCCCCAGAACACCCGGTCCGAGATCGCGCACTCGATGTAGGACGCGGCGCGCGCGTCGTCACCCGGCGAGAGCGTGTGCTCGGAGTAGTCCAGGAGGCGCAGGTCGAAGCCGACGGTCGACAGCGCGTCGAAGAACGCCGCGATCGGGCCGTTGCCGCGGCCGGTGACCTCGTGCTCGTCACCCTCCACCTTGACGGTCGCGGTGATGTCGTATTCACCGTCGCCGTTGTCGGTGACGTGCTGGCGGATCAGCTCCAGCGGCGTCTTCAGCTCCAGGTACTCGGCCGAGAAGGCGTTGTACATCGTCGTCGGGTCGACCTCGCCGCCCTCGGAGTCGGTGTAGCGCTGGATGACCTTCGAGAACTCGATCTGCAGGCGCCGCGGCAGGTCGAGCTGGTGCTCGGCCTTCATGATGTAGGCGACGCCGCCCTTGCCGGACTGCGAGTTCACGCGGATGACGGCCTCGTACGTGCGGCCGACGTCCTTCGGGTCGATCGGCAGGTACGGGACCTCCCACGGGTACTCGTCCAGCGGCACGCCCTGCTTGTCGGCGGCGTCCTTCAGCGCGTCGAGACCCTTGTTGATCGCGTCCTGGTGGCTGCCCGAGAAGGCGGTGAACACCAGGTCGCCGCCCCACGGCGAGCGCTCGGGGACCGGCAGCTGGTTGCAGTACTCGACGGTCCGCTTGATCTCGTCCATGTCGGAGAAGTCGATCTGCGGGTCGATGCCCTGGCTGTAGAGGTTCATGCCCAGTGCGACCAGGTCGACGTTGCCGGTGCGCTCGCCGTTGCCGAACAGGCAGCCTTCGATCCGGTCCGCGCCGGCCTGGTACCCCAGCTCGGCGGCGGCGATGCCGGTGCCGCGGTCGTTGTGCGGGTGCAGCGACAGGATCACCGAGTCGCGGCGCTCCAGGTTGCGGGACATCCACTCGATCGAGTCGGCGTAGACGTTCGGCGTCGCCATCTCGACGGTCGCCGGCAGGTTCAGGATCACCGGCTTCTCCGGCGTCGGCTGCCAGATCTCGGTGACGGCGTTGCAGACCTCGAGCGCGTACGACAGCTCGGTGCCGGTGTAGGACTCCGGCGAGTACTGGAAGCGGAAGTCGGTGTCCGGCTGCTTCGCGGCCAGCTCGACGACCATTTCCGCGGCCTGCGTCGCGATCTTCTTGATGCCCTCGCGCTCCTCGCGGAACACGACGCGGCGCTGCAGGATCGACGTCGAGTTGTAGATGTGGACGATCGCCCGCGGCGCGCCTTCGAGCGACTTGAAGGTCCGCTCGATCAGCTCGGGACGGCACTGGGTCAGCACCTGGATGCTGACGTCGTCCGGGATGGCGTGCTCTTCGATGATCTCGCGGACGAAGTCGAAGTCGGTCTGGCTCGCGGCCGGGAAGCCGACCTCGATCTCCTTGTAGCCCATGCGTACGAGCAGGTCGAAGAACTTCCGCTTGCGCGCGGGCGACATCGGGTCGATCAGCGCCTGGTTGCCGTCCCGCAGGTCGACGGCACACCACAGCGGCGCGCGGTCGATGCGCTTCGTGGGCCAGGTGCGGTCGGGCAGGTCGATGTTCTCGACGAGGTCGTACCAGGGGCGGTAGCGGTGCACCGGCATGGACGTGCCGCGCTGGGTGTTCCAAGCGGGCTGGTCAGCGGGGGCGGGACGCGAAGGCTTGCGAATCTTGCTCATGCGAATTCGGGGTTCTCCAGCTAGACGGGTGCGACCGGCACCACGAAGCCCCGCGACGAGGAGCCGGTCCGGTCAGGCCCCGTCGCGGCAGCGAAGCAGGAGAGTACGCGCCACGCCCCCACCATAACCACGGGACGCGGGGTGAGGAAAGCCGGGCTGTTCTCCCGCCGTGGGTTACCTGTGGGTAGCAATCGGACGGTCGCCGTGCGAAACTGCGGACATGGGTGAGCACGCGGAGTCGTCTTCGGCATCGTCGTCGGAGGAGACGGAGACCCGGGTATCCCGCCGGGCCCCGGTCGACTGGCGCGCGACGGGAGGCCGGGTCGCCTCCATCGTGGCGTCGATCGTCCGCTGGGTGGGGCTGATCTTCGCGGCCCTGCTGGTGATCCACGTGATCTTCACGGTCGGTTCGGCCAACCCGGACAACGGGATCGTCTCGTTCGTGAAGTCCTGGGCGGACAGCCTGGCGCTGGGGTTCAGCGACCTGTTCACGCCGAGTGACGAGAAGCTGCGGGTGCTGGTGAACTACGGCATCGCGGCGATCTTCTGGCTCGTGGTGTCGGGAATCCTGGCGAAGGTGATCCGGCGGGTGGGCGGGGCTTCCTGATTTCGCCTAGCTCTCGGCGAGTTCGTCGAACACCCGATCGCAGATGTACCGGCGCCCGTAGTTCCCGCCGGTGACCTCGCGGAGGAAGCCGGCCTCCTCCAGTTTCTTGATGGCGTTGGCGGCGGTCGGGTACGAGACGCCCAGGTTCGCCTGGACCTGCGGGACGGTCGTCATCGGGTAACCGATGATGTTCACCGCCAATTCATGGACGCTGCCCCGGGCGCCCGCACCCTTCATCGTTTCGATGACTTCCTGGGAAAACGCCATCAGGCTTCGGATGGTCGCCGCGGCCGCCAGAGCTCGCGCTTTCACCGCTTCGGCGAAGAATCGCACCCACGGATCGAAGTCCCCGGTCATGCTCACGGCGAGCAGGTGGTCGATGTAGGCCTCGCGGCGAGGCTCCAGCCACGGGGACAGGTTCAGGACAGGGTGCTTGAGCACTTGTTCTTCGATGAGCTGCAGGGTGATGACCAGCCGGCCGATCCGGCCGTTCCCGTCGCTGAACGGGTGCAGCGTTTCGAACTGGTAGTGACCGAGCGCCACTTTCACCAGTACCGGCATCTCCTGGTCGGCGTTGATCCACTTTTCCCAATCGCTCACGCCGTCGCGGAGCAGGTCGCCGTTGGGCGGCGGAACGAACCTCGATCGTTCGATTCCCCTGCCGCGGTCTCCGATGCAGACGAGTTGCTCGCGGAGCCTGCCCGCGTCGTAGGCGTCGCCACGCGTTCCCGCCACGAGAATCTGCTGGAGCTTCGACACCACCTGCAGGCAGATCGGCAGTCTCTCGATGAGATCGAGGCCGGCGAAAGCCGCTTGAACGTAGTTCTTTACTTCACGCACCTCCGCCGTCGGCTGATGGCTTTCGACGTACTGGGCTTCGAGTACGTCGGCGTAGGGCGCAAAGGTTCCTTCGAGCGCCGAGGTGCTGACGGCTTCCCTGGTCAGGGACGGTCGCACCAGCAGGCCGGGATTGGGCAGCCGGTCGGCCAGGGCGTCCAGCGAGCCCAGGGCCCGGTCGGCCTCGCTGATGAGCTTGTACGTTCCCGGCGAGAGGTCGACTACGCTCGGCAGTGGAGCTGGCACGAAGGCGAAGTGGTTGTACGGCTGTTTGGTCCGGCCGTCGACACCGCTGATCGGCGCCAAGTGGCCGACCGGGGACTCCTTGAACGACTCTACCTGCACTTTTAAAGCTTAGCGCATGAAGCTTTAGTTTCGTCGCTGAGATCTGAGGGGTTCTTGCAATCGCCGGGTTGAAATGCAAGGTTTCGGCCAAAGCCTTGAGATCTCGCGCTGCGCCCGGCCGGTAGCCGCGATCACAAAGCCGGCGTGCCCCACTGGCCGGTGAACGCGAACTCCGCCAGTGGCACCCGCTTCCGCTCCGCCTTCTCCCGTTCCACCCGCCAGTCCTCCTCCAGCACCTCCGCCGCGGCCGGCGACCCCACCGCGATCGCCACGCGAGGGACCGCGTCGTCAGGGAGACCGAAAGACTCGCTGACCTCGGAAGCCGAAAACCCCGCCATCTGGTGGGCGACCAGCCCCAGCTCCACCGCCTGCAGCACGAGGTTCTCCGAAGCCAGCCCCAGGCCGTACTCGGCGTACGGCACCTGCCCCTTCTCGTTCGTCGTCACCATCACGCCGATCAGCAGCAACCCCGCCCGGTGCGCCCACGCTCGGTTGCCCGAGTTCAGCGTCGCCAGGATCGCGTCGAACGACGGGGTGCCGCGGAGACCCACCAGGTAGCGGGCCGGCTGGGTGTTGCCGAACGACGGGGCCCAGCGGGCCGCCTCCAGGAGCGACCGAACCTGGTCCGGAGACACCGCCGAAGACGCGTCCAAGGCTCGCGGGCTCCATCGCTCGGCCAGCACCGACGCGATCGGGACGCTCGTCACAGCCGGTTTCCGCATGATCGCCACCGTACTCACCTAGTGCGCTGCATCACTCGGGAGGAAGGGCTCCGCGTATTTCCTTGGTGTTACGGAAGATTTACTTCCGAGGCCCCCGCACGGAGGGTCCGCCCCACGTCAAGAGGGTGGCGGGCCGCTTGAGCCCCGGTAGGCTCCACTCAAACATGGGACGCGGGGGCTCCTCGGTGCCCACCAGGGAGCAGACCCGGCCCGTCGAGGAGGTTCGGGCGTGGCCCTCGTGGTCCAGAAGTACGGCGGATCGTCGCTGGAAAGTGCCGACCGGATCAAGCGCGTGGCCGAGCGGATCGTCGCCACCAAGAAGGCGGGCAACGACGTCGTCGTGGTCTGCTCGGCGATGGGTGACACCACCGACGAGCTGCTCGACCTGGCGCAGCAGGTCAACCCCGCGCCGCCGGAGCGGGAGATGGACATGCTGCTCACCGCCGGTGAGCGCATCTCGAACTCGCTGGTCGCCATGGCCATCGCGGCCCAGGGCGCGGAAGCGTGGTCGTTCACCGGGTCGCAGGCCGGCGTCGTCACGACGTCCGTGCACGGGAACGCGCGCATCATCGACGTCACGCCGAGCCGCGTCACCGAAGCCCTCGAGCAGGGCTACGTCGCGCTGGTGGCGGGCTTCCAGGGCGTCGCGCAGGACACGAAGGACATCACCACGCTCGGCCGCGGCGGCTCGGACACCACCGCCGTCGCGCTGGCCGCCGCGCTCAACGCCGACGTCTGCGAGATCTACTCCGATGTGGACGGTGTGTACACGGCCGACCCGCGGGTGGTGCCGGACGCGAAGAAGCTCGACACCGTCACCTACGAGGAGATGCTGGAGCTCGCCGCCAGCGGCTCGAAGATCCTGCACCTGCGGTCGGTCGAGTACGCGCGCCGCTACGGCGTCCCGATCCGTGTCCGTTCTTCCTACAGTGACAAGCCGGGCACGACGGTGACCGGTTCTATCGAGGAGATCCCCGTGGAACAAGCCCTGATCACCGGTGTGGCGCACGACCGCTCCGAAGCCAAGATCACGGTCACCGGGGTACCGGACCACGCCGGTGCCGCGGCCCGGATCTTCCGCGTGATCGCCGACGCCGAGATCGACATCGACATGGTGCTGCAGAACGTTTCCAGCACCGTCTCCGGCCGCACCGACATCACGTTCACGCTGTCGAAGGCCAACGGTGCCGCGGGCGTCAAGGAGCTGGAGAAGGTCAAGGCGGAGATCGGCTTCGAGTCGGTGCTCTACGACGACCACGTCGGCAAGGTCTCGCTGGTCGGCGCCGGGATGCGCTCGCACCCGGGTGTCACGGCGACGTTCTGCGAAGCGCTGGCCAACGCCGGCGTCAACATCGAAATCATCAACACCTCGGAAATCCGGATCTCCGTGCTGATCCGCGACGCTCAGCTGGACGACGCCGTGCGCGCGATCCACGACGCGTTCGAGCTCGGCGGCGACGAGGAAGCCGTGGTCTACGCGGGGAGTGGTCGCTGATGGCGGAAGGGTTGCGGGTCGGGGTGGTCGGCGCGACCGGCCAGGTCGGCGCGGTGATGCGCAAGCTGCTGGCGGAGCGGGAGTTCCCGATCGCCGAGCTGAGGTACTTCGCTTCGGCGCGCTCGGCGGGTTCGACGCTGCCGTGGCGCGACGGCGAGATCACGATCGAAGACGCGTCCGTCGCGGATCCGTCCGGTTTGGACATCGCGCTGTTCTCCGCGGGCGGGTCGACGTCGAAGGCGCAGGCGCCGCGGTTCGCCGCGGCCGGCGTCACGGTGATCGACAACTCCTCGGCGTTCCGGATGGACCCGGACGTGCCGCTGGTCGTCAGCGAGGTCAACCCGGCGGCCATCAAGGAGGCGCGCAAGGGGATCATCGCGAACCCCAACTGCACCACCATGGCCGCGATGCCGGTGCTCAAGCCGCTGCACGACGAGGCCGGGCTGGTCCGGCTGGTCGCGTCGACGTACCAGGCGGTGTCCGGCAGCGGGCTGGCCGGCGTCGACGAGCTGGCCGGTCAGGTCAAGGCGGGTGCGGAACACGCGGCGCTGCTGACGCACGACGGCGCGGCGATCGAGTTCCCGGCGCCGAACAAGTACGTGCGCCCGATCGCGTTCAACGTCCTGCCGATGGCCGGGTCCATTGTGGACGACGGCGAGCTCGAGACGGACGAGGAGAAGAAGTTCCGCAACGAGAGCCGGAAGATCCTGAGCATCCCGGGTCTCGGTGTGTCGTGCACGTGCGTGCGCGTGCCGGTGTTCTCGGGGCACTCGATCTCGGTGAACGCGGAGTTCGCGCGGCCGCTGACGGTCGAGCGCGCCACGGAGCTGCTGGCCCACGCGCCGGGCGTCGAGCTGTCGGAGGTCCCGACCCCGCTGCAGGCGGCGGGCAACGACCCGAGCTACGTCGGCCGCATCCGCGCCGACCAGGGCGTCGAGGGCGGCCGCGGCCTGGCGCTGTTCATCGCCAACGACAACCTGCGCAAGGGTGCCGCGCTCAACGCCGTGCAGATCGCGGAGCTGATCGCCCAGCAGTGACCACAGTGGACGACTGAAACTCGCTTGGCGTTTCGCGGTGCCCGGGAGATCCTTGGCACCGCGAAACCATTTCCAGGGGAGGAAACCATGTACACCGCTGTCGAAGGCGCCCGCGTCCCGATCCGGATGTGGGCGGACCCCGCGTCGGTCGAAGACCAGGCCATGCGGCAGCTGCGGAACGTCGCCAACCTGCCGTGGGTGCACGGTCTCGCCGTGATGCCCGACGTGCACTACGGCAAGGGCGCGACCGTCGGCAGCGTCATCGCCATGCGCGACGCCGTTTCGCCGGCCGCGGTCGGGGTGGACATCGGGTGCGGCATGAGCGCCGTCCGGACGTCGCTCAGCGCGAGCGACCTGCCGGACGACCTCGGGAAGCTGCGTCGCCGCATCGAATCGGCCGTGCCGGTCGGGTTCGGGCTGCACAAGTCGCCCGTGAACCCCGCGAAGGTGCACGGCGTCGGCGGCTGGGACACGTTCTGGAAGGGCTTCGGCGAGCTGCACACCGGGGTCCAGGAGCTGCACGACCGGGCCGCGCGCCAGATCGGCAGCCTCGGCGGCGGGAACCACTTCATCGAGGTCTGCCTCGACGAGGCCGACGGCCGGGTCTGGCTGATGCTGCACTCGGGTTCGCGCAACATCGGCAAGGAGCTCGCGGAGCGGCACATGGCCGTCGCGCGCAAGCTGCCGCACAACGCGGACCTGCCGGATCGCGACCTCGCGGTGTTCGTCGCCGGCACGCCGGAAATGGCGGCCTACCGGCGTGACCTGTTCTGGGCGCAGGACTACGCGGCGCGCAACCGCGCCACGATGGTCGCGCTCGTGAAGCTGGCGCTGGCGGAGGTCGTGCCCGGCACGACGTTCGACGACGCCATCTCCTGCCACCACAACTACGTCTCGGAAGAGACGTACGACGGTGTCGAGCTGCTCGTCACCCGCAAGGGCGCGATCCGTGCCGGATCGGGTGACCTCGGGATCATCCCGGGCAGCATGGGGACGGGTTCGTACATCGTCCGCGGCCTCGGGAACGACTCGTCGTTCCAGTCGGCGTCGCACGGTGCCGGCCGCCGGATGTCGCGCACCAAGGCCAAGAAGATGTTCACGGCCGACGACCTCGCGGCGCAGACGGCGGGCGTCGAGTGCCGCAAGGACTCGGGCGTCGTCGACGAGATCCCGGCGGCGTACAAGGACATCGATTCGGTGATCCGGGCCCAGACGGACCTGGTCGAGGTCGTGGCGCACCTCAAGCAGGTGGTCTGCGTCAAGGGCTGAGCGGTACCTTGGCGCCATGACGAGGGGTGGAACGACGGCCGCGCTGCTGGCCGGGATCGCACTGCTGCTGAGCGGGTGCGACCAGGTCAGCAATGCGGTCGACGAGGGGTCGAAGACCGCGGACAAGGTGGGCGCGTGCACCGAAGCGCTCGGGCTGGCGGACCTGAACCCGCTGGTCGACCCGGACAAGCTGAAGGCCCGCGCCGCGGACAAGGAGAAGCGGCTGCGGGAGCTGGCGGGGAACGTCCAGGACCAGGACGTCAAGAACGCGCTGCTCGGCATGGCCGGTTCGTACGTCGAGGTGCAGAAGGAACGCATCGAAGACGCCGGCGTCGTGGCCCAGTGGGTGCAGCGCAACGTCAAGAAGCTCGACGCGCTCCGCCTGGCCTGCGGCGGCTAGCTAGCCCTCGGCCAGCGCCGGGACCGGCTCCGCCGCGGGTTCGGGCGTGCGGCGGTGGAGCAGGCCGGCCGCGGCGATCACCAGGCCACCCAGGCCGGCCGCGGCGAAGCCCCACGCCGGGCTCGAGTGGTCGATCGCGAAGCCGACCACCGGGCTGCCCAGCGCCAGGCCGAGCCGCGTCGACGCGTCCTGCAGCCCCATCGCCTCGCCGCGGACCTGCGGCGGGGCGATCCGGCTGACCGTCTCGGTGGTCGCCGCGAGCGTCGGCGCGCAGACCAGGTTCGTCGGGATCAGCACCAGCATCAGCAGCCACCACGGCTGGTCCGCGAGCCCGACCGGCACCACCAGCAGCGCGAGCAGCAGCATCAGAACGCCCTGCGGCAGCGACTTCTTGACCGCGCCGTGCACGATGCCGCCGATGATCGACGCCGCGCACATCACCGCGATCACCAGCCCGGTCACGCCGATGTCGCCGTTCGCGCGCAGGGCCGCCAGCGTCGCCAGCTCGGTGCCGACGAGCACGAACAGCGCGCCGGCGGCGATCAGCAGCGTCGCCACGAGCCGGCCGGTGAGCCAGCTCCGCAGCGGCGGCCGGGTGGTGGACGCGCCGGGCTCCATGCTTTCGCGGATGGGCGGGTTGACCAGCCAGATCAGGAAGGCCGTGCCGCCGAAGAGCACGCCGAGCGCGGTGAGCGTGAAGGTCGGGGAGAGCGTCGTGATCGCCGCGATGCCCATCGCGGGGCCGATCATGAACGTCGCCTCGATTGAGATCGTGTCGAGCGAGTACGCCGCGCGGCGCTCCTCGGCCGGGACGAGCGTGGCCAGTACCTGCCGCGCGAGCGAGCCCGCCGGCACCGAGAGCATCCCGGCCGGGATCGCGACGGCGGCGAGCACCTCGAACGGCAGGTGCGGCGAGGCGATCCAGAACACCGTCGTGCCGATCCCGCAGACGGCGACGATCGGACGCAGGCCGTAGCGGTCGAAGCAGCGTCCCAGCAGCGGCGCGCCGAGCGCCATGCCGAGGGTGACGCCGGCGCCGACCAGCCCGGCGGCGCCGTAGCCGCGGCCGAGTCCGGTGACGATGTACAGCGTCATCAGGACGCCGTTCATGGTCATCGGCAGCCGCGCCAGGAACATCAGGGCCATCGTCGAGGGGACGCGGGGGACGGAGAGCACCCGGCGGTAGGGCTGCAGAGGCACGCCCTCGATGAGAACCCAAGGTGGTACGCGCGTGCAACTTATTTCCCGTCACTCAGGGGTTGGCGACGGAAGATTTTGAGAGCTACTATCATTTGGTAGTGACTACCAAATGGGGGTTCCTGTGACTCAGCTCTATCCACGCAGGTGGTGGGCGCTCGGCGCGCTCGCGGTGAGCCTGCTGACCGTCGGACTCGACCTGACCGTGTTGAACGTCGCCGTGCCGACGCTCGCCGTCGACCTCGGCGCCACGACCACGCAGCTGCAGTGGTTCGGCAACGCCTACACGCTGGCGCTGGCCGCGCTGCTGCTGCCGGCCGGCCTGCTGGGCGACCGGTTCGGCCCGAAGAAGCTGCTGCTCGGCGCGCTCGCGCTGTTCGGGCTGGCCTCGCTGGGGTGCGCGTACGCCGATTCGCCCGGCCAGCTGATCGCGGCCCGCGTCGTGCTCGGCGTCGGCGCCGCGTTCCTCATCCCGCTCTCGCTTTCGCTGCTGAACATCCTGTTCCCGCCGGAGGAGCGGGCGAAGGCGCTGACGACGTGGGTGATGGCGACGTTCGTCGGCATCCCGCTCGGCCCGCTGCTCGGCGGCTGGCTGCTCGACCACTTCGCGTGGGGCTCGGTGTTCCTGATCAACGTCCCGCTGACCATCGTCGGCCTGGTCGCGGTGCTGTTCCTGGTGCCGCTGACGCCCGGGTCGGGCCGGGGCGCGATCGACTTCACGGGCATCGCGCTCTCGGCGGCCGGGCTGGTCGCGCTGACGTACGGCTTCGTCTTCGCCGGCGAGCACGGCTGGGCCGACCCGGCGACGTACGGCCTGCTCGCCCTCGGCGTGGCGGTGCTCGCGGTGTTCTGCCGGCTGCAGACGCGGACCGCCACGCCATTGGCCGACCTCGGGCTGTTGCGCGAGCCGCGGTTCGTCTGGGGTGCGGTGCTCGCGACGATGGCGTCGTTCGCGCTCATGGGCCTGCTGTTCGTGCTGCCGCAGCTGTTCCAGGCGGTGCAGGGGGCCGACGCGCTGGAGACCGGCGTGCGGCTGCTGCCGCTGATCGGCGGGATGCTGGTGTCGTCGAAGATCGCCGAGAAGCTGGTCGCCGCGGTGGGGGTGCGGGTGGTCGTGATCGCCGGGTTCGCGCTGCTCGCGGCCGGGCTGGCCTGGGGTTCGACGACGTCGCCGTCGGACGGCTACGGCTTCACGGTCGGCTGGGAGCTCGTGATCGGCTTCGGCACGGGGTGCACGCTGACGCCGTTGATGACGATGGCGATGGGCGCGCTCACCGAGGGGCGTTCAGGCGCCGGCTCGGCCCTGATCCAGGTGCTGCGCCAGGTCGGCGGCACGATCGGCGTCGCGGTGCTGGGCACGGTGCTCAACAGCGTTTACCGGGCCGGCGTCGCCGTGGACGGCCTGCCCGCGCCGGTTGCCGACGCGGTGCGCGGCAGCGCGTCGGGCGCGGTCGCCGTCGCGGCGAAACTCCACCTGCCCGCGCTCGCCGACTCCGCGCGGGTCGCGTTCACCGACGGGATGGCGGCGACGCTGTGGGTCTGCGCCGGGCTCGCCCTGGCCGGTTCGCTGCTCGCGGTGCTGTTCCTGCCCAGGCGGACGGACGTCGGGACCCAGCGGCGAGAATCGGAGCATGACGTCGTCGCGATCTGAGCCCATGGGGCTGCGGGAACGGAAGAAGGCCAAGACGCGGGCCGCGATCCAGCGGCACGCGTTGCGGCTGTTCCGGGAGCAGGGCTACGCCGCGACGACGGTCGACCAGATCGCCGCGGCGGCGGAGATCTCGCCCAGCACCTTCTTCAGGTACTTCGCGACGAAGGAGGCGACGGCTCTTTACGACCCCATCGACCCGGTGTTCATCGAAGCGGCGATCGGCCAGCCGGCCGAGCTCGGCCTGATCGCGGCGATGCGGGGAGCCGTGCGCACCGTCCTCGAGCAGCTGTCCGAGGAGGAGATGGCGGACGTCCGCGAGCGCCAGCTGCTGGTGTTCCGCGAGCCCGAGCTGCGCGGCGCGATCATGGACCAGTTCGCCGAGGGCATCGACCTGATAGCGGGAGTGGCGGCCCAACGCACGGGCCGCACCCCGGACGACTTCGAGGCCCGCAACTGGGCGGGCGCGGTGGTGGGGGTCCTGCTGTCGGTGTTCGTCCAGGCGGCGAGCGACCCGGGGGCCGATTATCTGGTGGACCTCGACAAGGCGCTGGTCCACTTGGAGGCGGGCCTGCCGGTCTGACGCCTGGCTCGGCTCGCGGCGGCTCGGCTCGGGTGCGCCGGCCCGACTGGGGTTCGTGGCCGGCTCGGTTGCCTGCGAGTGCCGCTCCCGCCGCGGCTCGCGGGGTGCGTTGGCCTGCCTGGGCTCGCGAGTGCCGCCTCGCCGGGTGTGCTGGCCCGCCCTGGGCTCGTGAGCGCCGCCCCGCCGCGGCTCGCCGGGTGTGCTGGGCTCGCGAGTGTCGCCCTCCCTGCGGCTCACCTCGCCTGGGAACTACGGCCGGCCGCCTGGGCTCGCGAGCGCCGCCCTGCCGCGGCTGACCGTCGGCGACCGACCCACCGCCCGTGGTGCCGTGGTCGGCGCGCCGAAGCCGCGATCCCGCACCACCACGATCGGTCGGCCGGCCAGCCCGCCCGGTGCGCCGGGAAAGCGGTCTCTCCCCTCCACCCACCGCCCGTTTTAGGAATAGATTTCGCATTCCGCCCCCGACCAGGGGAGAACCTTGTGGGTGGCGAAACCGGCATCGGAGACGCCCCGACTGGAGCAGTCCCGACACGCGGTCCGACGGAGTGATGAAGCTAAAAGATCACCGTTTACGCCCGCGTGAGTGACCGAACCGCTCTACAGTGGACGTTCGCTACCAGCAGTAACGGAGAGAATCGATCAGGATGATCTTCGGGGGGATGGGCAAGGTTTCGACGTTAATCAATTGCGGTCGAGTTCGCCGCTCCCGCATTCGGCACGTAAGGGTTAGAAAACGTCTCTAACCGGTGATCGGGTGGCTTATCTCCGATACGGCGAGTATCGCTTTAACCCGTCAGGTCTCCCGAGGCCAGGAGGTAGGAAATGAAAGGCAAGTTCGGGCGGTCCATCGCCCTCGTAGCCGCGAGCAGTCTGCTGGCGGTCGGAATGGCGGGGATCGCCTCGGCGAGCCCGGAGGGGGGCAAGGGTTCCTCCAGCACCCAGGCCCTCGCCGCACAGGTGCTCCAGATGCGTGACGACCTGACCAAGGTGGCTTACGCGGGCAACGTCGGTGCCACGCGGGCCGACCTGGGACAGATGAGCCCGGTCCTCGCGGACATCGCCGCCGGTAAGCGCTACACCGTCCAGACCGACACCGAGCAGCTCGCCGGCCTCGCGAAGGGGCGCGCGGACGAGTCCAACCGGCTCCTGACCGACCCGACGGCCAAGGCCCGCCAGCTGCCGCCGTTGCCGCTGCCGATCCCGTCGCTGCCGGACCTGCCCGGTCCGCTGAAGATCGTCAGCGACCTGGTCAAGGCCCTGCTGGGTGCCGTCACCGGCATCCTCGGCGGTCTGCTCGGCGGCCTCCCGGTGCCGCCGCTGCCGGTGCCGCCGCTGCCCGCACCGGCGGGCTGAGCCGGAACCACTGAAAACAGGGGGGCCCGGAGCCCGGCCGCGGACATTTCTCCGCGCCGGGCTCCGGGTTCGTTCCGGCCGGGGAGCTCAGTCCCGTTTGGACAGACCCTGCCGCAGCGCGCCCGCCATCTCGGCCAGCGCCTCGCGGAACCGGGTGCCCACGCCCGTGAAGTTGATGAACCCGTGGATCAGGTCGTCGTGCCGGCGCAACGCCACCTCGACGCCCGCCTCACGCAGCTTCTCCGCGTACGCCTCGCCCTCGTCGCGCAGCGGGTCGAAGCCCGCCGTGACGACCAGGGCCGGCGGCAGGCCGCTCAGGTCGTCCGCGCGCAGCGGGGAGAGCCGCGGGTCGGTCAGGTCCGCGCCCTCCGGCACGTAGTGGCTCTCGAACCACTTCATGTGCACGTCGGTCAGGAACAGGTTCTCGGCGAACAGGTCCTGCGAGCGGTAGCGCCGCGCGAAGTCCGTCGCCGGGTAGATCAGCAGCTGGAACGCCGGCACCGGGCCACCACGGCGCACGGCCTGCTGGGCCGTCACGGCGGCGAGGTTGCCGCCCGCGCTGTCGCCGCCGACGGCGATCCGCGCGGGGTCGGCGCCGAGGTCGCCCGCCTTCGCCACCGCGTACTCGAACGCCGCCAGCGCGTCCTCGGCGGCCGCCGGGAACGGGAACTCCGGCGCGAGCCGGTATTCGATCGACAGCACCCGCACCCCGGCGTGCTTGGCCAGGAACCGGACGGCGTTGTCGTGGCTCGCGCGCGTCCCGATCACCCAGCCGCCGCCGTGGAAGAACACCAGCAGCGGGGACTTCTCCGGCAGCCCGACCGGCGTGTAGAGCGTCGCGGGCAGATCGCCGTCCGGCGTCGGCACCGCGATCTCCCGCACCGAGACCGGCTCGATCGGCTTGCCGCTGACCAGGTGCCGTCCGACGTCGAGCAGGGCGCGCGACCGCTCCACCGAGCCCTGCACCAGTTCGGCGCCCGCGAGCTTCTGCAGCCGGAGCAGCAGCTGGGCGTCGAGGGCGAGGTCCTGGCCGTCGAGGCGCACCGGGCGGCCCGCGAACGCCCGCCGCAGCGGCCTGGGCAGCCAGAACGCGAGCTGGGACGCCGCGGCCTGGACGCGGACCGGGAGCGGGATCGCCATCTTTGCCTCCTGAGCGTCGGTGCCGTCCGGGATGTTACTCGTCAGTAGGTAGCAGGTCCAGCTGTGACGCGGCCCTCGGTCCCAAAGTCTGGATATCCACTTAAGTGGAGGGGTTAGCCTGGAAAGCGTGACTTCAGCCAGGACAGTCAACGTGCTCGGGATCGGCGGCTCGCTGCGTGAGGGCTCCCAGTCCGAACGCGCCCTGCAGATCGCGCTCTCCGGCGCGGCCGAAGTCGGGGTCCGGATCCGGATGCTCTCCGGTCCGGAGCTGATCCTGCCGTTCTACGACGCCGGCGTGCCGGACCGCGACGAACGCGCCAAGACACTCATCGAAGCCGTGCGCCAGGCGGACGGGCTCATCGTCGTGTCGCCGGGCTACCACGGCGCGCTGTCCGGCCTGGTCAAGAACGCCCTGGACTACGTCGAGGACCTGCGCGACGACCAGCGTCCCTACCTCGACGGCCGCGCGGTCGGCCTGGCCGCCGTCGCGTACGGCTGGCAGGCCGCGGTGACGACGCTCGAGCAGCTGCGCACGATCACGCACGCGCTGCGCGGCTGGGCCACCCCGCTGGGTGGTTCGATCAACTCGGCCGAAACCAAGTTCGACGAGGGTGGCGGCGCGTCGGACGAGAAGAGCGTCCGGACCCTCCGCCTGATCGGCCGCCAGGTCGCGGAGTTCGCGGTGACGCGCGCCGCATGACGTTTCGCCCGGAGGCCGCCGGGTAATCGATCGACGTGATGCCTGCCATGTGGGGGCACTGTTCCGCGGGTGCGGGATGTTGTGTCCGGTGAGACGCTCACTGTGGAGCGTCCGCGACAGAAGGCAGGCTGAGCATGGGTCAGGCGATCTACACCGCGGTGGCGACGGCGCGCGGCGACGGCCGCAACGGCGAAGTGACCTCGTCGGACGGCGTCATCGACGAGTCCCTGGCCATCCCGAAGGAGATGGGCGGCCCTGGCGGGGACAAGACCAACCCCGAGCAGCTCTTCGCCGCCGGCTATTCGGCCTGCTTCCACAGCGCCCTGCAGCTGGTGGCCCGCCAGGCGAAGGTTTCGCTGGGCGACTCCACGGTGACCGCCGAGGTCAGCGTGCTCAAGCAGGACGTCGGCTTCGGGCTCGGCGTCGCGCTGAACGTCTCGCTGCCGGGCCTCGAGCAGGCCCAGGCCGACCAGCTGGTCGAGCAGGCCCACCAGGTCTGCCCCTACTCCAACGCGACCCGCGGCAACATCGAGGTGGCTCTCTCGGCCACCGTCTGACCCCTTTTCCAGCATGAAGGAAGGAACACCAGAGATGAGCAAGTCTCCGATCAAGAGCCACCTTTCCGAGGCCGACAAGGAGATCACCGGCAACGCCCTGCAGGCGACGCTGGTGGACCTGGTCGACCTTTCCCTCATCGCCAAGCAGGCGCACTGGAACGTCGTCGGCTCGAACTTCCGCAGCGCACACCTGCAGCTCGACGAGCTCGTCGCCACCGCGCGGCAGTACGTCGACGAGGTCGCCGAGCGCGCCAACGCCATCGGCGTCTCGCCGAACGGCAAGGCGAAGACCGTCGTCGAGAGTTCGGGCGTGCCCGAGTACCCCGACAACTGGCAGTCCGTGGAGTCCACGGTCGCCGCGATCGTCGACATCCTCGCCGCGCTCATCGAGCGGCTGCGCGCCCGCATCGACGAGACCGACAAGAGCGACCTCGTGACGCAGGACCTGCTGATCGAGATCACCCGCGCGCTCGAAGAGGCGCACTGGATGTGGCAGGCCCAGCAGGCTTGATTTTTCGCGCGAAAGGGGTCGTTCCGGACGGGACGGCCCCTTTCGCGTTGCCGGGCTCAGTACGTTCGGTGGCATGGTCTTGCATCAGGGGACAGCCGACAGCCCGGACCGCGCCGGCGGGACGAACCCGCTCTACGCCGGGGTGAACCCGGCGCTGGCGGCGAGGTTCGTCATGCCGCACGACAAGCTGCGCGACGACCCGCTCCCGCCGGACACGGCGCTCCAGCTCGTGCGCGACGAGCTGATGCTCGACGGCAACGCGCGGCTCAACCTCGCCACGTTCGTCACGACGTGGATGGAGCCGCAGGCGCGGGAGCTGATGGCCGAGTGCGTCGACAAGAACATGATCGACAAGGACGAGTACCCGCAGACGGCCGAGCTCGAGCGGCGCTGCGTGAACATCCTCGCCGACCTGTGGCACGCGCCCGATCCCACGGACATCATGGGCTGTTCGACGACCGGTTCGTCCGAAGCCTGCATGCTCGCCGGAATGGCGTTGAAGCGCCGCTGGTCCAAGCTCGGGCGCACCGGGAAGCCGAACCTGGTGATGGGCGTCAACGTCCAGGTCTGCTGGGAGAAGTTCTGCGAGTACTGGGAGGTCGAGCCGCGGCTCGTGCCGATGGACGGCGACCGGTACCACCTCTCGCCCGAAGAGGCTGTCGCCCGCTGTGACGAGAACACGATCGGCGTGGTCGCGATCCTGGGCTCGACGTTCGACGGCAGCTACGAGCCGGTCGCGGAGATCGCCGCGGCGCTGGACGCCCTCCAGGAGCGCACCGGCTGGGACATCCCGGTGCACGTCGACGGCGCGTCGGGCGCGATGATCGCGCCGTTCCTCGACCCGGACCTGGTGTGGGACTTCCGGCTGCCGCGCGTGGCGTCGATCAACACGTCGGGCCACAAGTACGGGCTGGTGTACCCGGGCGTCGGCTGGGTGGTCTGGCGCGACCAGGCCGCGCTGCCCTCGGAGCTGGTGTTCAACGTGAACTACCTGGGCGGCGACATGCCGACGTTCGCGCTCAACTTCTCGCGGCCGGGTGCCGAGGTCGCGGCGCAGTACTACACGTTCGTGCGGCTCGGCCGGGAAGGATTCCGCGCGGTGCAGCAGGCTTCGCGTGACGTCGCGCAGCACCTGTCGTCCGGGATCGAGGCGCTGGGGCCCTTCTCGTTGTTGACCCGCGGGGACCAGTTGCCGGTGTTCGCGTTCACGACGCGTCCCGAGGCGGGGTTCGACGTGTTCGACGTGTCCCGCCGCCTGCGCGAGCGCGGCTGGCTGGTGCCGGCGTACACGTTCCCGGAGAACCGGACGGACCTGGCGGTGCTGCGCATCGTGGTCCGCAACGGCTTCACGCACGACCTCGCGGACCTGCTACTGGCCGACCTGAAGCGCGCGCTGCCGGAGCTGGAGAAGGAGGGCGGCCGCCCGAAGGACCCCTCGAAGGCGACCGCCTTCCACCACTGAGCGTCAAAGAATTTTTGTCAAAATTGTTCTAACGTGTAGTCCAAACACGTTCGAGGGCATTAAAGTGGACGCTGAGTCAACTGTGTGTTGTGCACCACTGAGCGAAACATCGAGCCGCGTACCTGCGATTACCTGTCAGGTACTCTGCTCGAATTCCTGAAGCCGGTACAAGATCCGAAGCCGGCTTCGTCGTCTCTTGTGGGTCGGAGTTGAACTGTGTCGCTCGAACCAAGTACGGCCACCGTCATCGCCGTGGATGGTCCCGCGGCGGCGGGTAAGACGACCACCAGTCTTCGCTTGGCTGAGCGCTTCGGATTCAGCTATCTGGAAAGCGGCCGCGCCTACCGTGTGTTGGCCTATGAAGCCCTCCGTAGCGACATCAAACCCGACGATCCGTCGGCCATGATCGAACTCTGTGCCTGGATGATCCGCAACAACATCTCCGCGTTGCTCGGGCTGGACCGCTACGACACCGGCGAGCTGCGTTCGGCCGAGGTGGGGCGGGCGGTCAGCCTGGTGGCGAAGATTTCCGAGCTGCGGCTGCGAGTGACGAACTGCCTGCGAGCCTGGGCGAAGGGAAACTCACGCAGCATCGTGGAGGGTCGTGACATCGGCACGGTCGTATTTCCGGCCGCACCGTTGAAGTTCTATCTGACTGCCGAGCCCGAGACGCGCGCGGCTCGCCGGGTGGCCCAGGAGAATTCCGTTTCGTACAAACAAGTTCTCGACGACGTCCTGCGCCGGGATCACGCCGACATGACGCGGTCGGCCTCCCCGCTCAAACCCGCATCGGATGCGATAGTCATCGACACCACCGATCTGACGGTCGACGAGGTGCTCGATCGGATGTCGGAACACTGTCGAGCGGCGGGCCTGGCCGAGGTCTGAATCCTCCTCGCCACGAAGGTGGCCCTACCGCGGCGCGCTGATCCGGCGCTATCTTGGCCGTAATCGGAACAGGCGCCAGGTGATCCGAAGGAGGTCGGCAGCAGCGGACGTTCCATCGGATTGTAACAGTTCCGTGACATTGAGTGAAGCTGAGGTGTTCAATGAACCACGCTGCCGCCATCGATCTTCCGCCCGCGGGATTGCATAGCTGCCTGTTCTGCCGTTTCGATGATTCGACCATGAACACCGTGCTCAGCGAGACGTCGAACTTCTACGCGAGGTTCGACAATTTCCCGGCCGCCGACGGGCACGTGGAGATCGTCCCCAAGAGACACATCCTCTCCTTCTTCGAGATCGAACCGGACGAGATCCGGGAGATGTACACCTTGATGACGGACGTGAAGGCGAAGCTGGAAGAAAAGTACCGGCCGAACGGGTACACGATCGGCGTCAATGAAGGCCGGGCCGCGGGACGGACGGTCGACCACCTGCATGTTCACCTGATTCCGCGCTACGACGGGGACGTCAGCGACCCGCGTGGGGGTATCAGGCGGATCTTCCCGGACTGCGATCCGGACGCGTGGAGCTCTCCGACGGGCTCCTGATCCCCTCGGCGACGAACCAGTTGCCCCGCCTGCTGGGCGTGGCCACGATCCGCACGAAACCGGCGTCCCGCATCAGTTCGGCGAATTCGTGCCTGCCGACGAGGGTGTAGTACCGCTCCTCGGCCAGCTTCTTCCCGACGAGCCAGCCCTCTCCTTGTCCCTCCTTCATGCTGATCGCGGCCACTGCGCCAGGGCGCAGCACCCGGTAGAGGTCTTCGATCGCCGCAGGTAGCAGGCAGCTCGGGAGGTGGATCATGCTCGCGCAAACCCAGGCGCCGGCGAACACGGCGTCGGAGAACGGCAGCGCGGTCATATCGAGCTGGATGTGGTCGATCGCGGGAACCCGCCGGGCGCTGATCCGGAGCATCTGATGGCTGAGGTCGCCCGGCACGACGAGGAACCCTCGCGCGGCGAGCCACTCGGTGTCCCGGCCGGCCCCGCATCCGAGGTCGAGCACGACACCGCCGGCCGGCGTTCTCTCGCCGAAGCGGGTCAGTTCCTCGTCGAGTCCCGGGAACAGGTCGAGGTCTCCGGTCGTGGCCAGGTAGGCCGTCGCTCCTCGGTCGTAGACAGCACGCATCTTGGCGACTACCGGGTGCATGGACCCTGCGCGCTACACGAACTGAAAATCGTCTTGTCCGATCACTAGGCTGAGATTGCTCATTTCTTCGATCAATATCCGGTCGTTGAGGATTTCGAAGCCGCGGCTCGCGTCCACGCTGATGCACCCGATGAACCTGCTCCGCCCGTTCCGGATGGGAACGGCGAAGAGGGCGGTGCGGTGCCTGAAGTCTTCGAACTGCCGCCAGCTCAGGTTCATCACGGTTTCCGCGCCGAACTCCTCGACGTACTTGGTGAACTCGGTCTCCGCCCCGATCATCTCGGTCAGTTCTTCCACGTTGAACCGCACTTCCCGGTCCCTCTGCCAGCACATACCGACGGCGCCGACTCCCTTCGCGGGCGCGAACGACCGGTTCATCGGGGACGTCGCCATCCGGTAGGTGGCCACCCGCTTGAGCGTGCCGGAAACGGGATGGCGAACGCTCCGGTGCTTCCGCCACACGTGCAGCGCCAGATCGCCGGTCTCCAGTGGCGGGTCGATGCCGGCGCCGATTTCGAGAATCTTGCCGAAGCTCGACAGGATTCTGCGGCGCATCACCACGTTCTGGTCCGAGACCGACCGGGATTGCCACTGCTCGAACGGGGTGAAGGCGCCGAAGACGCCAACGATCAGCAGGAAGATCGGCAACAAGTAGGGCTTACCCTGCAGAATCGACGACCAGGTGCCGGCGGACGGGACGTGGTAGGCGTTTCCGGCGAGGCACAGGGTGCCCAGGAGCAGGAACGAGCGATCGGCCAGTTTCGCCATCCCGCGCGTCAAGGTGTCACTCCCGCCGAGCCGAAGTCAGTTCTGCTGGTGTCGCCAGGATTTCCCCGGCAGGGGAAGGCGTTGTCCTGATCTGGTTTCAAGGTGGACGCCCATCTCGCTCGTCGTCACGCCGATCGAGTGGAACTCGGCTCCGGCTTCGTCGAACATCTCCGCTAGTGGGTCCTGCTCTTCCGGCGGGACCGTGAAGAGCAGCTCGAAATCGACGGAATCTCCCATGATGACCTCCAGCGGATCCAGGCGGAGGTGCCTGCACACCGCTCGGACCGGCGGGGGAATCCTCAACTGGTCCTCGAACACGGTGATGCCGACGCCGCTGGCGCTCGCCACGCACTCGAGGGTCGCCTTGAGCCCGTCGGACGTGTCTTGGCAGCTCGTGACGACGCCGCTTTCACCCATGGTGATACCGGCGGTGGTTCGCGCGCGGGGGCGAGCCCAGCTGGCCAGCAGTTCGTCGCGGTGCTGGGTTTCGATGTCATCGCTGGTGTCGCGGGCTCGGAAGTACGCGGTCGCGGCGCCGGCCGTACCCGTCGGACCGGTGAGACAGACCAGTTCGCCCGCATTCGCGCCACTGCGCAGGAGGGCTCCTCCGGGGCGGCAGACCCCCAGAGCGGTGGCGGACAGGATGAGCCGCTCGGCTCCGCCGATGTCGCCGCCCACGTTCGGCGCCCCGAACGTCTCGCAGGCGTCGTGGATCCCCAGCACGACCTGCTTGAAGACGAAATCCGTCATGGCAGGCGGATATCTGATCACCGAGAGCAGCCCGATGGGGTGGGCACCCATGGCTGCCACGTCGCTGATGTTCGCGGCGGCGAGGTAGTACCCGAGGTCGTACTCGGTCAACAGTCCGTACTCGTACAGCCGGAACTTCGGCCCGCGAACGTAGTCGGAGCCCACTACGAGCTGCTGGTTCCCGTGGAACGAGAAGACCGCGCAGTCGTCTTGGGTGTCCGCGCCGGCGGTGAGGCGCACCTGGCTGGACGGTGCCGTCGTCCGTGCCCGGTAGTTGGGTGTCTGGCTCGAGAAGATCGCCATGATCGTGTTCTCGAGCCGGGTCGGCTCGTCGGAACAGCGGTCTTCCGCGGACATCGCATCGACTCGTCTCGTTGCTCCTGGGGATGAGCTCGGTCTAGGGTTCGGTCCGTGAAGCCGTCCACGATGCGGTCATCCGCATGGTGAGACGTAGATGATCCTTTCTCGTGACGAGCGAATAGTCCCATTCCGGGTCTTCGATCTTGAGTATCGATCCGACGACCGAACGAAGGTACTGGCGCGGATTCGTCTCGGCGGGTAGATAAACTCGCGCGCCGTCACGGTACAGGCGGAAGTAATAGGAGTGGCTGGGCCAGGGTTCGCGGCCGAGCTCGTGGAGACCGTCCAGATCCAGATAGGGAAGTCCCGCGCTTCCGAGGGCGTCATCCACAGCATCTCCGGAGAGCGGGAAAACGTGCCAGTGCGCGTGGGTGATGCAGGCCTGCCGGCCCATCTCCTCGGTCGAGCCGTGTTCGAGCACCAACGGTGGGGCGAAAGTGGCGGCGTAACGAGGAACGAGCCAGGCCAGCAGGCTCCGCAGTTCGGTGTAGTTGTCGGCGATCACCCTGGCGAACGAGAGGTGATGCTGCTTGGGGAGGACGAGTAGGTGCCCGACGACCAGCGGCGACAAGTCCGCCAGTACTTCGAACCGGCTGGTGGAGACAATCCGGCGGCTCGGCGGATCGCCCTCGTAAACGCGGTTGAAGGACGTATCGGTCGAGCCGGAGAGCTCCTGACAGAGGTCAGCTCCCTGGCACGCTACTTCGGTGATCATGCCGCCCCCCATCTCGTGGATGGTTCCAGGCGCATATTACGTTGCTGATCCGCCGGATAAAACCACCATTCGGACGGGCGGCACGGGACAAAACGTTGACAGATTGTTGCCGTGCGCGTGCACGGATCACAGCTTCCTTTGATTGAGGTCGGTCTCGGAGACCGGAGCGGACGAAGAAACAGTTGTTCGGCTTCACCACCGCAGTTCGCGGGTAACCGTGGTCGGACGTCAGTGCCAGGACTTGGCGCGGGCGTACTGGTCCGGCCACCGCACCTCCGCGCCGAGCGTGTTCGCCGCTCGGAGCGGCCAGTGCGGGTCCCTCAGCAGGGCCCTGGCCAGGAACACCGCGTCCGCCTCGCCGTCGGCGATGATGTCCTCCGCCTGCTGGGGGTTCGTGATCATGCCGACCGCGCCGGTCGGGAGGCCGGCTTCCGTGCGGATGCGCTCGGCGAACGGGACCTGGTAGCCCGGGCCGACCGGGATGTCCGGGTTCGGGGTGTTGCCGCCGCTGGACGTGTCGATCAGGTCGATGCCGCGCTCGGCCAGGAGCTTCGCCAGCCGGACGGACTCGTCGAGGGTCCAGCCGTCGTCCGTCCAGTCCGTCGCCGACAGCCGGGCGAACAGGGGGACGCCGGTCGTCGCGCGGACCGCGTCGGCGATCTCCAGCGCCAGCCGGGTGCGGCCCTCGAAGTCGCCGCCGTAGCGGTCGGTGCGGGTGTTCGACAGCGGTGAGAGGAACTGGTGCACCAGGTAGGCGTGCGCGAAGTGCAGTTCGAGCAGGTCGAACCCGGCGTCGACCGCTCGGCGGGCGGCCGCGGCGAACGCCTCCGGTAGTGCACTCACCTCGTCCGTGGTCAGCTCGCGCGGGGTGGCGTACTCGCCGAACGCCGTCGCGGAAGGGCCGACGCTCGGCCAGCCGCCTTCCGACGCGGGGACGCTGCCCGTCCCGTCCCACGGCCGCCGCGTCGAGCCCTTGCGGCCGGCGTGGCCCAGCTGCATGCCGATCGCCGTGCCCTGCTTGTGCACGAAACCCGCGATCTTCCGCCACGCCTCGGCCTGGACGTCGTTCCAGATGCCGGTGTCCTGCGGGCTGATCCGCCCTTCGGGCACGACGGCGGTCGCTTCGGTCATGACGAGCCCGGCGCCGCCGGTGGCGAACTGGCCGAGGTGGACGAGGTGCCAGTCGTCCGGGACGCCGTCGGTCGCGGAGTACTGGCACATCGGCGACACCCACGCGCGGTTCGGCAGGGTCAGGCCGCGGACGGTGATCGGGCTGAAGAGTCGGCTCACAAGAGGATCAACGACACGTGCCCGGCGTCTCTTCCCGTCGCCAGGGCGGGTACCGACGAGTAACGTCGACCACATGGGTGTCGCTGCTGACGAACGCCAGGCGTTGAGCTCGCTCTTCGAAGACCTCGGGCCCGACGCGCCCACGCTGTGCGAAGGCTGGACGACGCGGGATCTCGCCGCGCACCTCGTCGTGCGCGAGCACCGCCCGGACGCCGCGCCCGGGATCATGGTGCCCGCGCTCGCCGGGTACACGCAGAAGGTCCAGGACCGCTACGCGGCGAAGCCGTGGGACGGCCTGGTCGAGCAGGTGCGCCGGGGTCCGTCGAAGTTCTGGCCGACCGCGATCGGCCCGCTCGACGAGCTGACCAACGCCGCCGAGTTCCTCGTCCACCACGAGGACGTCCGGCGCGCGCAGCCGGGCTGGGAGCCGCGGCCCGCCGACGCCACCCGGGACGCCGCCGCGTGGCGCTCGGCCAAGGGCGCCGCGAAGCTCAACCTGCGCAAGGCGCCGGTCGGCGTGACGCTGCGCACGAAAGACGGCCGCGAAGCCGCCGTGAAGACCGGGCCAGACCCGGTCACGGTGGTCGGCGAGCCGGTGGACCTGCTGCTGTTCGTCTTCGGCCGCGACGCCGTCCACCTCGAGTTCGAGGGCGACGCCGCCGCCGTCACGAAGCTCCAGGCCGTGAACCGTGGACTCTGACTGACACCCAGCGCCCCACCGGCAGCGCGACGACGATCGCGGCCAGCACCAGGTGCACGGCCATGAACGCGACCGCGGCCGGCACGCTCGGCGGCCCGCCGAGGAACACGATCATGTGCGACGCCCACTTCAGCTCGGTCGGCTTCGTGCCCGCCGCCCAGACGTCGTTGAGCGCCCAGAACGTCAGGTCGTTCACGCCCGAGACGACCACCAGGATCGACGCGATCCCGGCCTTCAGCACGTTCGCCGTCCGGCCGCCGCCGAGGCGGTAGGCCAGCAGTGCGAACAGCACGATGAACGTCGTCACGAACAGCTCGAACTGGTACACCGGCTGGAAGTCCTGGTCGGGTGAGCGCGCGAAGTCCTGCACCCGCATCACCAGCTCGGTGTCCAAATAGGACATGTAGACGAACACCGCGAACACGATCAGCGCCGGCCCGAACCGCCCGCGCGGGAACAGCGAAACCGTCAGCACCGCGAAGACGAACGGGCACAGCTTGAACGCCCAGTCGCCGAGGTTGTCCAGCGTCTGGTCGGGCGGCAGCACGACCATGATCAGCAGCGTGGTGACCACCGCCGGGACGGCGGCCACCAGCCACAGCCACTGCCGCCGCCGGTACAGGGCGGCGACCAGGCCGGGCGATTCCAAGAGCGTCACAGTTCCTTCTCCACCCAAAACGGCCCGAGGGCCAGCGCGTCGACGTCGGTCTTCAGGTAGCACGCGATCGCGTCGGCCGGGCTGGCCACGATCGGCTCGTTGTTGTCGTTGAACGAGGTGTTGACGACCATCGGCACCCCGGTCAGCTTCTCGAACTCGCCGATCATCCGGTAGTACAGCGGGTTGTCGGTACGGCTGACAGTCTGCACGCGCGCGGTCCCGTCGACGTGCGTGATCGCCGGAACCTCGGCGCGCTTGTCCGGCAGGACGTCGAACACCAGCAGCATCACCGGCGACGGGTAGTCGCTGACGAAGTACTCGCCCGCCCGCTCCTCCAGGCACGACGGCGCGAACGGCCGGAACGCCTCGCGGTGCTTCACCTTTTCGTTCATCCGCGTCTTGGACTCCGGATCGCGCGGGTCGGCGACGAGCGAGCGGTTGCCCAGCGCCCGCGGGCCGCACTCCATCCGGCCCTGCACCCAGCCGACGATCTTGCCGTCGGCGATCTTGGCGGCGGTGTGTGCGGCGATGTCGTCGACGCGCTCGTACTCGACGCCGGCGTCCTGCAACGCCAGCTCCATCTCGGCCTCGGTGTAGTCGGGGCCGGTGTAGGTGTAGCCGTCGCGCGGGCGCGGCTTGCCGTACTTGGCGACCGAGACGTCGAGGGCCGCGCCGAGCGCGCAGCCGTCGTCGGCCGCCGCGGGCTGGGCGAAGAAGTCCTCGAACGGCGTCTCCAGCAGGATCCGCCCGTTCATGACGCTGTTCAGCGCGACCCCGCCGGCCACGCACAGCCGCTTCGAGCCCGTCTCGCGCTGCAGCCACCGCGCCAGGTGCAGGCCCGCCTCTTCGAGCGTCACCTGCAGGGCGTAGGCGATGTCGCAGTAGTGCTGGGGAACGGGGTTCGAAGCCGTGACGCGGGTCTTCGGCCGCGCCGGGCCGAAAGCGTCGGTGAACTTCTTCGCCATCACGTGCTTGCCGGTGCGGTGGTGGCCGAACCAGCTCAGGTCCAGCTCGAACCCGCCGTCGTCGTCGAGGTGGATGAGCTGCTTGAACGCGTCGACGTAGGTGTCCTCGCCCAGCGGCGCGAGGCCCATGATCTTGCCTTCGTCGCGGGTCGGGTAGAAGCCGAGGTAGCCGGTGACGCCCGCGTACATCGCGCCGAGGGAGTGCGGGAACTTGATCCGCCGCAGGTCGACGATCTTGTTCCCGCGGCCGTGCGCGAGGTAGGTCGCGGTGCCGTCGCTACCGATGCCGTCGAAGGTGAGCACGGCCGACTCGTCCCACGGCGAGATGAAGTACGCGCTGGCCGCGTGCGCGCGGTGGTGGTCGACGAGGTGGGTCTTGAACTTCGCCGGCCCGGTCCAGCCGACGGCCGCCTTGACGTCGTCCGCCAGCGTGTAGGACCGCTTGACGTGCGCGAGGACCGCGCCGCCGACGTGGTAGTCGTCGTGGCCCTTCCCGCCGCCGGTCCGGAAGGTGTCGACCATGCCCGCGGACCTGCCGCCCTCGTCGCCGTTGGCGTTGCGGAAGACGTCGAGCGTGCCGGGGAAGTAGCGCGCGAACACCTTGGCCGCGTGGATGCCTTCCTTCCAGCGCTGCCAGTAGTAGGCGACGTGGTCGACGTCGGCCAGGGTGATCCCGGCGCGCTCCAGGCAGAACTTGATGGCCTCGGCGGGGAAGCCGCCGTCGTGCTTCACGCGCGTGAAGCGTTCCTCCTCGGCGAAGGCGATGATCTCGCCGTCGCGCACGAGTGCCGCCGCCGAGTCGTGCACCCGGCTGATGCCCAGTACGTACATGATTGCTCCCAGTGGTTCAGAATCGGCGGACCAGGCGCCGCAGGACGGCCGCCTTCACCGCGAGCGCGAGGACGAGCGCGGCGAACCCGCCGACCGGCCCGAGGACGGGGACGAGCAGCGCCGCGGCGACGGCGGTGGCGACGAGCGAGACGACGGCGGTGCCGGACGTCAGCGTCAGCACCTTGCTGTTGGTGTTTTCGAGGAGGAAGCCCGCGTACAGGCCGGTTGCGTACAACACCGTCTCGACGAGCACGAGCACCCCGAGGACGACGTACGCGTCTTCGGCCGTGAGCAGAGCGCGGGTCCCGGGGATGGCGAGACCCGCGCCCAGCAGCACGACGACCGCGAGGCCCGCCCGTTCGACCAGCTTCAGCAGCCCCGCGGCGCGAGCCCGGCCGGCTGCCGCGCCGGTGCCGCGCATCCGCCGCGACGCGGCCGGCTGGTGCAGCTTGAGCTGGTAGTACAGCAGCGAGCAGAACGCGCTGGAGACCAGCAGCGCCAGGTAGAACGGGCCGCTGTCGGTGGTCCGGCCGGACAGCGCGAGCACCGCGAACACGACCGACGTCGAGATGACGTCGAGCAGTTCGGTCAGGCCGAGCAGGACGGTGCTGCGGCCGAACGCGGGCAGCAGCCGGTGCCCCGGCACGCCGCCGCCCCGGAGCCACGGCTTCGGCAGCAGGGCCACCGAAGCGGCGAGGATGACGAGGATTCCGCCGAGCAGCAACGCCAGGTGCGTCTCGGGGGACCAGCGCACCGCCCACGTCACGCACGTCACCACGCCGACCACGACCGAGCCCGCCGCGAACGCGAAAGCGTCCAAAGTGGACTTCTCGCGCAGCCGGTGCAGGCCGGACACCGTCATCAGCAACCCGCCGGAGATCGACCACGCCGCCGCCGTCAGGTACAGCGCCGCGTCCGAACGCGGCGCCACGGCCAGCGCGACGGCCGTCGCCACCAGCACCGCCAGCACCGGCACCGCGGCCAGCCGGACGGCGAGCGCCGCGACGGCGTCCCGGGTCCGGTTCAGCCGCGGCAGGCTCTTCAAGGCCGACTTCTCCGCCGCGGCCGGCACGAAGTTCAGCCAGGTCATCAGGCCGAGCGCGTTCGCGAAGCGCCCGTAGTCGCGAGCACCCCACGCCGTGATCAGGACCAGCCCCATCACCTGCACCGCCAGCCGGAACACACCCCGGCCGGCGAGCAGCCGCAGCACCACCGCCGGCCGGGGCGGCGCCACCGCCGATGCGGTGGTGACCGAGCCCGTCACGGCAGGGGTACCGCCATGTCCTGGTCGTGCAGCAGGAACTTCAGCGTGCCGCGGACGGCGTTCTCCGCGCTGAGCAGCTCCGGCACCGAACCGGCGGTCAGCACCACGTACCCGAGCTTGTACCCCGCCTGCTCGTAGGGCCGGACGAACGAGCCCTCGTCGGCGAACAGGTGCAGGCCGACCAGCCCGGGCAGCGCCCGCACGTCGGTCACACCGTCCACTCGGGACAGGTGACCACCGCGGTCGGACGCCAGGATGTGCACCAGCGTCGGCTTCGGCTCGTGCAGGTCCAGCCGCACCTCGTCGCCGGTGGCCGCGGCGATCCCGGCGGCGATCAGGTCGGCGCCGTGGCAGTGCGCGATCGCCTCCGCGAGGCCGTTGCCGCCCATCCGGGCGCCCATCTCGATGAGGTAGAGCTGCCCGTCCCGGCCGAGGACGGCGTCCAGGGTCAGGGGCCCGGTCCGGTAGCCGAGCTCGGTGCAGATCCGGTCGAGGGCCTCCATCAGGCTCAGTTCGACATCGGCGGGCAGCGCGGCGGGCAGCAGGTGCGACGACGTCACGAAGAACGGCGGCGGCGTGAGCACCCGCTCGGTCACGGCGTGGAAGACGATCCGGCCGTCGACGGCCAGGGCCTCGATGGTGAGGTGCGAGCCGTCGAGGTGTTCCTCCACGACCAGGCGCCCGGACGGGGAGAAGGCGAGCGACTCGGTGAACGCGCTGGTCAGCCGGCCCGGCCCGGCGCAGGAGACGACGCCGCGGCTGCCCGAGGAGTCGACCGGCTTGACCAGCGCGGGGAACCGCAGCTGCTGGGCCGCGTGGACCAGTTCCGGGCCGGGCCTGCCGTCGACACTGCGGTAGCTCGGCAGCCCCAGGTGGTCGCACAGCGCGCGGAACACCGACTTGTCGGTCGACGCGGCCACCGCGTACTCGGGCAGCGGATCGGGCATGCCCCAGTGGCGGGTGAGCCACGCCAGCGCCGGCAGGCCGACGTCGCTGGCCGGGCACAGCACGCCGGCGAGATCGCGGCGGCCCTCCAGCGCCGCCGCGATCTGCTCCGGCGCCCGGACGCTGACCTGCAGGAACTCGTCCGCGTACGCCAGCGCCGGCGCGCTGGAGCGGACGTCCACGCAGATCGTGCGGAACCCCAGCTCCCGCGCGCGCTCGTAGGTGCTGACCGAACCGTCCGCGCCTCCCAGGATCACCAGGGTTCTCGCGGGGTCCTTCTTCGAACTCGTCACGCTGAAACGCCTTTCCCCAGTTGCACATCGATGAGCCGGGGACCCGCCGGGTCCGCCGGGGTGAAGAGCCGGTCTTCGGCGTCGACGACGACGTTCGCTTCCCGGACGTAGAACTGCCGCGGCCGCGGCTGGCCCGCGCCGACCACGACGAGGTAGCGCACGGTCAGTGCCGCCACCACGAGCAGCACCGCGAGCAGCGCGAACAGCAGCGTGGCCGTCGCGTCCGGGCCGAGCAGGCCGAACGTCGCCGCGCCGCCGGCGAGCACCGCGATCCCCCCGGCCAGCAAGGCCGTCGCGGACGCCGCCGTCGTCAGGCGCCGGGTGAACCCGACGAAGAGTTCGATGGCGTGCGAGGCCAGGAACCCGAAGCCCACTTTGGACTCGCCGCGCTCGCGGGCCCGGTGCGCGACCGGGACGCAGGTGTACCGGCTCGTCAGCCGGGGGACCGTGGCCAGGAAGTACGGCGTGCCGAGCCGCAGGTCGACGATCTTGCGGGCCAGTTCCGTGCGGACCAGCCGGAACGCCGTGGCGCCCGGCGGGATCTCGATGCGCAGCACCCGCCGGCCGAGGAAGTGGAACGCGGCGGTGCCCCACCGCCGCAACCGCGGGTCCTGGCGGTTGGTGCGGACGCCGAAGACCGCGTCGTTGCCCTGCTCGGCCGCCGCGACGAGCTTCTCCGCCTCGGCGGCGGGGAACTGCTGGTCGGCGTCGACGTGCAGGATCCACGGCTTGGTCGCGTAGCGGTAGCCAGCCGAGAAGGCGGCTTCGAAACCGAAGTTGCGGGAAAAGGACAAATACCGCACGCGCGGGTCGGCGGCCGCGAGCGCCCGGATCTTGTCCAGCGTTCCGTCGACGCTCCCGTCATCGACGTAAAACAGCTCCAGTGAATAGTGACCCAGTTCGTTGGTTATTTCCCGATAGGACGGTTCGACGTTCTCGACTTCGTTGAAGCACGGGATGACTACGGTGAGTCCACTGTGGGCCGGCCCCGGAAACGGGGTGGTCATCTTCCGGGCCGGAGGAGTGACGGCGGTTTTGTGTTCGCGTGGTCACGTACGGTGTGAATAGTGATCATGAATTCCCCAGATGGATCCGATAAGACCGCTTGCCGATCTGCGGCGTGGCGGATTTATAAGCAGAAGGATCGTTGTTTGGGGATGGCGGGGCTACGAATTCCTCCGTTCAGACCCAGACCAAAGTATTGACCCATCCGGCATTCGGAGTGTCCTTCGGGTGAACTTCTTCCCTGCGGGCCGTCGATGACGCAGACTTCCCGGCCATGTGGAATCTGGGGGCGGGGGTCGTCTGGCGCGCCGCGTACGTCCGGGCGGTGCGGTCGGCGTTCGCGACGGTGCCGTTCTACCGCGAGCGCTGGGCGCTCGACGGCCGGGAGGACCCGGTCGTGGTGCCCGGGCGGACCGGGACGAACGGCGGCGCGGCACCCCTCGCGGAAGCGGTGCACAAGCTGGTCGACCTGGTCCCGCTGGCGGGGGGCACACAGCGGTCCGAGCCCGCTCGCGGGCTCGGCCGGGTGCTGCGGACGGCTGCCGGGCCCGGGCCCGGGCCCGGCAGCCTGGTCGTCCTGCTCGGCCCGGACGGCCTGCGGCCCCCCGCCGACCTGCCGAAAGGCGTGCGGGGCTGCGTCGCCGACCCGGACGCGCCGAGCGCGTCGGTGCTGCGTGAGGTGGCGGCCGCGCTGAGCCGCGGCCACCGCGTGCTCGCGGTCGGTGAGGACAAGGCGATCACGGCCTTCACCGAGGACCACCGCGTCGAAGCGGTGCCGCACCGCGAGCTCGACTCGCTGGACGCCGGTCCCTACGGCGTCCTGCACGACCCCGTGCTCGGGTACCTCGGCGCGCTGGGCGGCTGCGGGCGCTGGCACCTCGACTGGCCGCACGTCTACGCGCGGGCGACGGCCGGCGGGCTCGCGTTCACGTTGCTGCGGCAGGCTTCCCCGCGGTTCGTCGACGTCATCCCGGCCGGCGGGGTGCGCGGCGAAATCGCGGCCTGCCCCCGGCACGGCACCCCGGTCGTCCTCGCATGAGGTTCGCGTTCCACGATCCCCGCGTCGATCGGGCGCCCGCGGGGTGGGCGGAGTTCACCCGGACCGCGCGGCTGCACCCGGTGTGGGACTACGAGGTGATGGGCCTCGAAGCCTGGGGCGCCCGCAACCCGCAGCTGCTGGTCGTCGCGGCCGAAGGCGACGAGCTCGTCGCCGCGGCGTCCGTCCTGGTCTGCCGCCCCCGGCTGGCGCCGCGGTTCGCGCCGCGGCCCGGGAAGCGCTTGCTGCGGCCGTGCTGGGCCGAGGTCTGCCAGCCGTGGCTCAGCGGCTACCCGGGGATCGCGTTCGCGCCGGGGGCGTCCGACCGGGTGGCGCTGGTGCGGGAACTCGAGCGGGAGCTGGGCCGCCACCTCGGCCCCGGCCTGCTCGGCGTCGTCCACCGCGCGCTCGGCGAGGACCTCGCCACCGGGCTCGCCGGCCGCGGCCGGCTCGTCAAGCGTGTGGACCCCGTCGCGGTGCTGGAGAACCGGTTCACGTCCGAAGAGGACTGGATCGCGTCGCTGTCGAAGTCACGGCGGGCGGGACTGCGGCGGCAACGGCGGCGGCTCGCCGAAGACCCGTCCCTGGTGATCCGCGGCGGGCCGGGCCGCACCGACCTCGACGGCGCCGAGCTGGCCGGGCTCATCCAGGCGCACCGCGAGCGGTACGGGCGGCTGGCGCTGGACACCCGCACGATGCCGTCGGCCGGCTTCCTCGACCGGTTCGTCCGGCGGGCGGACGTGCACACCCTGACCTACGCCGACACCGGCGGGAAGCTGCTCGCCGTGCAGACGATGCTCGACCACCCGGACACCCCCGTCCTGCAGCACTGGGCCGCGTTGCCGCCGGGCGCGGGCGGGAAGAAGTGGCTGTACTTCGACTCCTACGTGCGCGCGGTGCGCTTCACCGCGAAGCGCGGAGCCCGGGAGCTGTCCGCGGGCCGCGGCATGATCGAGCTGAAGCAGGAGCTGGGGTTCCGGCCCCGGCCGGTCTACACGGCCGCCGTGCCGAGACCGGTGCTGGGCCGGTGAAGACCGTCGTCGCGGTGTCGCGAGTGGACGTCCACGACCCCCGCACCGATCCGCCGCCGGAGGGCTGGGCGGCGTTCCGGGCCCGATGCCTGCCGCCGGTGTGGGACTACGAGCTGCTGCGCCGCGAGGCGTGGCTGGCGAAGAACCCGCCGGTGCTCGCCGTCGTCCGGCAGGGCGCGGCGGTCGTGGGCGCGTTGGCGGTGATGGTGTGCCGGGGCTGGGGTGGAGGCAGCTTCGGGCCGCTCTCCGGCGGCCGGTTCCGGCCGCGCTGGGCCGAGGTCTACCTCCCGCTGCTGAGCGGCTATCCGGCGTGCGTGTTCGACGACGACTTCACCGACCGGCGCACGGCGATCCGGCAGTTCGAGCGGGCGCTGCGCGAGCACGTCGGCCCCGGTTTGCTGGGCGTCGTCTACCGGGCGATGAACCCTGAACTGGTGCCGGCACTGGACGGCCGGGCCCGGATCAGCCGCGAGATCGACCCGGCCGCCGTCCTCGTCAACCGCTATTCCACTGTGGACGAATGGGCGGCGTCGCTCGCGCCGGACGTCCGCCGGTACCTGGACCCGGACGTCGCCACGGAAGCCGCGGCCGGGCGCACCGACCTCGATCCGCACGAGCTGGCCGTGCTGCTCAACGCCCACCGCGCGCGGCAGGACGACCGCGCGTGGGCCGGTGGCCAGCGTTCGCGCGTCGGCGGCCTGCACCTGGACACCCGCAGCCCGATCGCGCCGGCCTACCTCGACGCGCTCGTCCGGCGGCCCGACGTCGTGACCCGGACCTACCGCGACGGCGAGGGCAGGCTGCTCGGCTTCAACGCGATGATCGACCACCCGGACGGCGCGGCGGTGCACCACTGGGCCGCCCTCTCGAGTGCCGAAGGTGGCCGGAAGGGGCTCTATGTCGACTGCTACGCCCGCTGCGTCGCCCACATGATCGCCGCGGGACGACCGGAGCTGACCGCGGGCCGCGCGATGCTGCCGGAGAAACAGGCGCTGGGCTTCGGCACCCGGAGCCTGTTCTCGGTGGCCGTGCCGAGGCCGGTGCTGGGCCGATGAGCTGGACCGTCCGGGTCCTCGACCCGCGCACCGATCCGGAACCGGCCGGTTGGGCCGCCTTCCTCGAAGCCCAGCAGGCCCCGCTGACCTGGGACTACGGCCTGTTGTGCACGGAGTCGCGATTCTCGCGCAGCCCGTACCTGCTCACCGTCGTCAGCGACGGCGACGAGCTCGTCGCCGCGGTGCTCGCCATGGTGTGCCACCCCGGTGGATCGGCCGAGGCGGGCGTCGTGGGCGGCGTCGCGCGGTGGACGCCGCGCTGGCTGGAGGTCCAGCACGCCTGGCTGTCGTGCTACCCGGCGTGGCTGTTCGCCGAAGCGCTCGACGCCGGCGCGCGCCGCGAGATCCTGCGCCGGTTCGAACGCGCCGCCTGCCGGCGCACCGGCCCCGGCTGCCTCGGCGTGGTCTACCGCGCGGCCACCCCGGACACCGCCGGGCTGGTGGCCGGGCGCGGCCGGCTCGTCCGCGCGATCCAGCCGGCCCTGGTGCTGGAGAACACCTTCGGCGACCTCGACGACTGGCTCGCGTCGCTGAGCCGCAACCGCCGGTCGAGCCTGCGCGGCCAGATCCGCAAGATCGCCGCCGACCCGGCGGTGGTCGTCCGGGAGGGCACGGCCCGCGACGACCTCGAGCCCGCGGAACTGGCGGCGATGCTGCGAGCCCACCGCGAAACCAAGGGGCCGGTGAAGTTCGACCAGCGCGGCCCGGTCACCGCCGAGTACCTCGGTGAGCTGGTCCGCCGGCCCGACGTCGTCACCACGACCTACCACGACGCCGAGGGTCGCCTGCTCGCCTTCACCGACCTGCTCGACCACCCGGTGATGCCCCTGCACCAGCACTGGGCCGCGCTGCCGCCCGACGGTGGCCGGCCGAAACACCTCTACTTCGACGTCGTCGTGCGGGGAGTGCGGCACATGATCGACCACAACCGGAAGTTCCTGTCGCTGGGCCGCGGGGTCACCGACCTCAAGGCGTCACTCGGGTTCACGCCGAGCCCGATGACCGGCGTCGTCGTGCCGAGGCCGGTGACGCGGTGGTGATCGACGTGCTCGACCCGCGCCACGACGCGGAACCGGCGTGCTGGCCGGCCTTGCGCGAGCGAGCCGGGCTTCGGGCCGACTGGAGCTGGGAGGTGCTCGCCACCCAGGCGTGGGCCGCCCGGACCCCGCAGCCGGTGACCGTGCTGCGCGAGGGCACCGAGCCGTACGGGGTGGTCAGCGCCGCGTGGGTCACCGGCCGGACGCGGCGGAACCGGTTCGCGGGTCCGGGCCGGGGCCGGCTCGGCGGGCTCGACGTCCGCGGGCCCGGCGCGGGTTCGCAGCCGGGCTGGTGGTTCGCCGACCCGGGCGGCGACGGCGGCGTCAGCCGGCTGCTGGACACCTACGTCCCGGCCATGCGGGCCGAGCTCGGCCGCGGCTTCCGCGGCATGCTGGTGCGGCAGGTCGGCGAGCCGGGCGTGCCCGCCGTCGACGGCCGGTTCCGGCTGGTGCGGCGGACCGAGGACATCGCGGTGCTCGACGTCGCCGCGTTCGGCTCCCGCGACGACTGGATGAACTCCCTGGCCCGCAAGCGGAAGCAGAACCTGCGCAAGATCTTCCGGACCGTCGACGCCGACCCGGCCGTCGAGGTGCGGTTCGTGCCGGGCAAGGAGGCCGATCCGGTCGCCGTCGCCGAGGTGCTGCGGCACAACGAGCGCAAGCACCACGACGTGCCGATCGTCCCGTTGCCGCACTTCACCGGCTACTTGGCGGCGCTGCTGCGGCAGCCGGACGTCTCGGTGATCGAGTACCGCGACACCCGCACCGGGCGGCTGATCGCGCTCGCGACCCTGCTCGACCACCCGGACCTGCCGATCGCCCGGCACTGGGGTGCGCTGCCCCCGGCCGACGGCGGCCGGCCGAACCTGTACTTCCACTTCTACGGCGAAGCGGTGCGCTGGGCGATCGCGAACGGGCGGGCGTCGGTGGTGTTCGGCAAGAAGATGACGGAGATGAAAGCGACGCTCGGCGCGCGGCTCGTCCCGCAGTTCGCCGCGGCGGTTCCGGTGTTAACTTCGCGGCGTCCCACCCCGCGCACCCAGGAGTGACCGCCGATGCCGATGATCAGCGTTGCCATGTTCCCCGGCCGCACGCCGGCCCAGAAGAGCGCACTGGTCCGGGAGCTGACCGACGCGTTCATCCGCACCTGCGGCGGCAAGCCCGAGGGCGTCCAGGTGACGCTCGTCGAGATCGGCGCCGACCACTGGGCCACCGGCGGCGTCCTGCACTCCGAACGCTGACCCGCCGGGAGACCGGTCCGGCCTCCCGGCGAGTGCGTCAGCGCAGGCCGAGGGCCCGCTGGGCGAAGTTGACCTCGATCGACGTCTGCTTGATCGTCTCCGCGATCACCAGCGAGCCGTGGCCCGCGTCGTAGCGGTAGAACTCGTGGTGCAAGTCGCGGCCGCCGAGCCGGTCGAGGTAGTTCTCGATCTGGCGGATCGGGCAGCGCGGGTCGTTGTCGCCCGCCAGCACGAGCACCGGCGCCGTCACGGCGTCGACGTACGTGATCGGCGAGCACTCCGCGTACACCGCGGGGACGTCCTCCGGCGAACCGCCGAAGAGCGCGCGGTCGAACGAACGCAGCTGCTCCATCTCGTCCTCGTACGCGGCGACGTAGTCCGCCACCGGCACTCCGGCGACGGCCGCCGCCCACCGCGTCGGCTGGGTGCCGATCGCCAGCAGGGACAGGTAACCGCCCCACGAAGCGCCGTTCACGACGCACTTCGCCGGGTCGCTGAGTCCACTTTGGACGGCCCAGTCGTGCACCGAGGCGACGTCTTCCAGCTCGGTCAGCCCCGGCCGGCCCTCGATGGCGTCACGCCAGGCCGAGCCGTAGCCGGTCGAGCCGCGGTAGTTGACCTCGACCACGGCGAACCCGGCGTCGAGCCACGTCGCGCGGTAGGCGGAGAACCGGTCCTCGTCCGCCGCGTGCGGGCCGCCGTGCAGCGAGAACACCGTCGGCAGCGGGCCCTCGGGCGCTCCGGAGGGCCGCGAGACCAGCGCGTGGATCCGGCCGCCGACGCCTTCGACGAACGCGTCGGTCACCGGTTCCGACCCCGGCGCGCGCTCACCCGGCGGTTCGAGCAGCACCGAGTCGGCGCCGTCGGTGGTCCGCGCGCGGACCGCGGCCGGCTCGGCGGCGCTGGACCACGAGTACTCGACCGTCCCGTCCGGACGGACGCCGGCGCCGCCGATGCGGCCGGCCGGAGTGTCCACGGAGGACAGTTCGGCCGTGTCGAGGTCGTAGCGGTACAACGAGCTCCGGCCTTCGTGGAAGTGCACGACCAGCAGGGCGCGCGCGTCCGGGTACCAGCCCGCGACGACCTCGCCGGGCAGGTCGAGCTCGAGCTCGGTCTCGGAGTCGTCCCGGACGTCCCAGACGAGCAGCTCCTCGCGGCCACGGCGTTCGTGCAGCACCAGCAGGCGCTGGTCGCCCGGCAGCGGGGAGAACTCGAGAGCGGACAGGCCCTTGCCTTCGCCGTCCCACTTCTCGGCCACCGCGGCGAACCCGTCGGCCGCGAGCACCCGCAGGGCGGGGTGGCGCGAGTCGCCGTGCTCGGAGTGGGAGATCGCGATCAGGCTCTCGTCGCGGGACATCGACGCGATCCCGGCGTCGTCCGCGTGGCTGTAGAAGCGGTGTGTCTCGCCGCCGATCCGGGCGAACAGCTCGCTGCCGTCGTCGGTCGAGACGCCGACCACGACGATCCCGGCGCCGATCTCGAGGCCGGCCGGGTAGCCGTCGTGGACGTCCGGGACGGCCTTCTCGGGCTCGCTGCCCTCGGTCGCGGCGAAGGGCTCGCGCACCCACGAGCCGAACTCGTCGCCGTCGGTGTCGTCGAACCACCAGAGCCACTCGCCGTCCGGGGACGGCGTCGCGTGCATCGTGCCGTTCGGCCGGTCGGTGACGCGGCGGTGCTCGCCGGTCGCGCGGTTCCAGGCGTAGACCTCCCAGACACCGCTGGAGTTGGAGACGTAGATGTTGGCATCGGGGGCGTCGCGGGCCCAATCGGGCGTGGAGATGCGGGGGGCGTGGAAGCGGGCGCGCCAGCGGGCTTCGGCTTCGGCGTCGTCGAACAGCCGGTCCGGGACCACCGCGGGCGGGAATTGGTTGGCTGACTGCGTGCTCACCCCTCGATCCTGCCACCTTCTGGCCGTACTGTGTGCGGGGTGCTGGAGGGTTACGCGCCGGGCTACGGGCGAGACGCGGTTTCGATGATGTCCGCGCGCACGGCGGCGGAGCGCGCGACGTTCGCCCAGCCGCTGTTCGGGCCGGGCATGTGGGTGGTCGACCTCGGCTGCGGCCCCGGCTCGATCACCCTCGGTCTCGCCGCGGAGTCGCGCGTGACGGGGATCGACCTCGACGCCGGTCAGGTCGCGCTCGCCCGGGCCGCCGCGCGCCGGGCCGGAAGGTCCACAGTGGACTTCGTGGCGGCGTCGGCGTACGACCTGCCCTTCGCCGACGCGAGCGTGGACGTGGCTTTCTCCCACGCGCTGTTCGAGCATCTGGCCGCACCTTTGGACGCGCTGGCCGAGCTGCACCGGATCCTGAAGCCGGGCGGACGGCTCGCGTTGTCCACATCGGACTGGAGCAAGGCGCGGCTGCGCCCGAAGACGGCGAACGTCGACGCGGCCCTTCGCGGCCATTATCTGCTGCGCCGCCAGGCGGGCGGCAACCCGTTCGCGGGCCGCGTGATCGCGGACCAATGCGCGACAGCTGGGTTCACGGAGATCGTGTCGAGAGCCCGCTACCGCTCGGACATGAGCTACCGCGACCTGGCGAGATACGTGGAGACGCGGCTCGAGGCGGCGCTCAAGGAGGAGGGACGAGACCGGGACCAGCTGGCGAGCGCGGCCCGCTCGGCCTGGGTCTGGACCCGCGGCGGCGACGGCGACTTCAGCCAATGCTGGGTCGAAGTGACGGCGACGCGCTGACCCCGGAAACCAGAAGAGCCGGTGTCCGAAGACACCGGCTCTTACTCGTCGGGGTGGCGGGATTCGAACCCACGACCTCCTCGACCCGAACGAGGCACGCTACCAAGCTGCGCCACACCCCGAGGTACTGCTTAGCGGGTCGTGGAGAAGTCTAGCGGACCGTGTCGCGGGCTTTTCGGCGGGCCGCCTTACGCGGTTCGGCGGACTCCGACCCGCGCGGGACCAGCGTCAACAAGCTCGCCTCGGGCGGGCAGGCGAACCGGGCGGGCGCCCACGGTGACGTGCCCAACCCGGCCGAAACGTGCAGCCACATGTGCGCGCCCCAGCGCGAGGCGCCGCGGGCGCGGGTGCGATCCAGGTCACAGTTCGTGACCAGAGCGCCGTAGCCCGGGAGCCGGAGCTGGCCGCCGTGCGTGTGGCCCGCCAGCACCAGGTCGTAACCGTCCGTGGCGAACGTGTCGAGCACCCGGGGCTCCGGCGAGTGCGTGACGCCGATGCGGACGGCCGCGCCGCTGTCGGCCGGGCCTGCGATGTCGGTGTAGCGGTCGCGGCGCAGGTGGGGGTCGTCGACGCCGGCCGCGAACACCGGCTGCCCGCCGACGTCGATCGTGCGGCGGACGTGCGTCAGGTCGGTCCAGCCGTGCTCGACGAACGCCGCGCGCAGGTCGCGCCACGGCAGCTGGACGCCGTGGATGCGCTTCTTCTTGCCCTTCGGCATAAGGTAGCGGGCCGGGTTCTTGGGCTTCGGCGCGTAGTAGTCGTTGCTGCCGAAGACGAACACCCCGGGACGGTCGAGCAGCGGGCCCAGTGCGCGCAGCACGGACGGGACCGCCTGCCGGTGCGAGAGGTTGTCGCCGGTGTTGACGACGAGGTCGGGGTTCAGCTCGTCGAGCGCGGCGACCCAGCGCTGCTTGCTGCGGTGGCTCGGCAGCATGTGCAGGTCCGAGACGTGCAGGATGGTGAACGGCCGTGACCCGGGCGCCAGCACCGGGAGCTCGGCGGTGCGCAGGGTCCAGTGGCGCCGTTCGATGCCGACGGCGTAACCGAGGGTCGCGGCGCCGAGCGCCAGCGTCCCCGCGGCGAGGCGGGCCGCCTTCACCCCCGACGTGGATTTGTTACTGAGCGTGCTCACGGAGTCCAGGATACGTGCTCAACGGTTGGGTGACTTCGCCGCCGTTACGGGGAACCTGGCGCTTAGCATTTGCGTCGGCCCGATGAAGGGGTTCTTTCGGGGGTTCCGGGTGGCGGAGCCCCCGGCCCGGGGCGGAGCCCCGGATGTCACAGGGTTTCCAACCGGGGGGTTGGGGAGAACGATGGAGCAGTTCGGGCCGTACCGGATCGAGGGCCTGCTCGGCCGAGGGGGCATGGGCGAGGTCCACCGCGCGTACGACACGGCGCACGATCGCGTCGTCGCGCTGAAGCTGCTGTCCGGGCCGAACGCGGGCGACGAGGCGTTCCGCGCGCGGTTCCGCCGCGAGTCGCAGATCGTCGCGCGGTTGCGTGAGCCGCACGTGATCCCGATCCACGCGTACGGCGAAATCGACGGGCAGCTGTACCTCGACATGCGGCTCGTCGAGGGCAAGGACCTGAAGGAGCTGCTCGAGGACGGGCCACTGACGCCCGAGCGGGCGGTGGGGCTCGTCGAGCAGGTCGCGGGCGCGCTCGACGCCGCCCACGAGGACGGCCTGGTGCACCGCGACGTCAAGCCGTCCAACGTGCTCGTGACGAGCAGCGACTTCGTGTACCTCGTGGACTTCGGCATCGCGCGGTCGATGACCGCCGAGGGCACGTCGATCACGGGCACCGGCAACGTGATCGGCACGCTCGACTACATGGCGCCGGAACGCTTCGGCGACGCGCCGATCACCGGGCTCGTCGACGTCTACGCGCTCGCGTGCGTGTTCTTCGAGTGCCTCACCGGGCACCGCCCGTTCCAGGCGGAGGGCGCGGCCGCGCAGATGGGCGCGCACCTGAACGCGCCGCCACCGGTGCTTTCGCAGGAGCGGCCGGGCACCCCGCCGGCACTGGACGCGGTGGTGGCGCGCGGCATGGCGAAGGACCCCGCCCACCGGTACCCGACGGCGGGTGCGTTCGCCGCCGCGGTCCGGACCGCGGCGACCGCGCCGGCACCGCCGATCCCGACGTGGCAGAAGACCCTGCCGGGGCCGGTGAACCCGCCCACCCTCGCCGCGCCGATGACCCCGCCCATGACGCCGTCCATGTCCCCGCCCTCGACCCCGCCGCGGGCCACGCCGATGCCGACCGCGCCCTACGGCGGCCCGCCGACCGGGACGTACGCCGGTCCGCCGTCGGGGGTCTACGCCGGTCCGCCGACCGGTCCGCGGAGCGCCCCGATCCCGCCGCGGCAGCCACCTCGCGCGGCGAAGTCCCAGCGGAACCGGTGGATCGCGTTGTGCGCCGTGCTCGCCGGGGTGGTCGTGGTCGCGCTGGTGATCACGTACGTGGTGACCAGGGACAAGACGACGCAGACCGGCGGCCCGTCGACGCCCTTGACCGTCGACCCGCCGACGTCGTCGACGCCCGGGACGAGCACGGAGAAGTCGACGCCACCACCGTCCACTTCGGAAACGAAGCCGGCCCACGACGAGAAGCTCTACGCCGCGCTTCCCACGGTCTACAAGCAATACACGTGTCAAGACGCGGCGGTGCCGGCCGGCGCGGCGGCCGCGGTCGAGTGCACGGACTCGAACGTCGGCGACGTGAAGATCGGCAACGTCGTGTTCCAGCAGCCGACCGGGGCGAAGTTCCTGCGCTTCGCCGACGCGGCGGCGATGGACGCGTTCTTCCAGAACATCGTGAAGACCCAGGGCCTCACCCGCAACGACGCCCAGGGCGCGTGCCGCCCGAAGACGTACCCGAAGATCTGGGGCACGTACTACCGCGCGGAGGTCCGCAACCCGATCCCGGGCGAGTTCCTGACGTGCTTCCTGGGCGACCCGGCCCAGCTGGTGTGGACGGAGAAGTCGACGTTGGTCGCCGGCACCCTGCTGTCCACAAAGGTCACGAACAACGACGAGCTCGACAAGCTCTACCAGTGGTGGAACACCGAGATCCTGTCGGACATGCCGCAGAGCTGATCGCCGCATCTTCGCTGGTCCCCGGCTGTGGCGATCACCCGGCCGGGACTGCGGGAGCCGCGCTGCTCTTCACCGTCGTGGGATCAGTCCGTCAGCTTGATTTCCCGGTCGATCGGGACGTCGTTGTCGGGCCCCGGCAGCCCGGGCGGGCAGGTGAGATCGGCCATCGTCACCTCACCGGGGCGGCCCAGGTCGCCGGAGTAGGACACGCAGAGCCGCACGGCGATCTGTTCGTACTGGCCCTGGAACCCGTCGCCGACCAGCGAAACGAACGCGTACCGGGCGGTGTACCGGCCCTCGGCGGGAAGCTCTTTGCCCAGCAGCACGGTCCCACCGACCCGGTTCTCGTTCGGCACGATGTCCGCGATCGCCCGGTCGACCGACGCCCGCGTCGGCGGTACGACGGCCCGCAGCTGCCGCAGCGCATCCGCAGCGGCGGCCCGGGCGCCCGCGACCGCCTTCGGCCGGAGTTCGTCGGCGGGACTGGCGCAGGCCGTGCAGCACGTCGCCACCGCGATCGCCCCGCACAGCCCGGCCAGTCCCGCCCGCAAGCCCATCTCCCGAGGCTACATTCCCGCGATCGCCGCGGTGGCGACCTGCGCGTAAGTCTGCGCGCCCTGCACGGTCGGGTGCAGGCTTTGCTGGGAAACGGCGTTCGGGGCGTCGCCCCGGGTCAGGGTCAGCACGACCCGGTGGATCAGCTCCGAGCCGCTCGGTGCGCCGGCCCGGTCGTCACCGCACGCCGCCCGGCCGGCGAACGCCGAACGCGGGTCGGCCCACGTAACCGGGAGCCCCGTCGCCTTCGCGTTCGACACCGCGGTGCGCAGGACGTCGTCGAGACGGTTGTTCATCTCGATGATCCACGGTCCCTCTTCGGCACCGATCCCGGGAATGCACTCGCCGTCCAGCTCCAGCAGGATCGGGTAGCCCATCACGAGGATCTTCGCGTTCGGTGCCCGCACCGGGTCGTGCAGGGACGTCAGCACGGTTTGCAGAGCCGGGCCGATCTGGTCGATCTTCTTCGGCTCGGCCGAGGAGAGCGGCTCACCGTCGTCGCCGAACACCTGGTTCTGGCACACCGTGACCGACAGCACGCACTGGTTGAAGATCGGCGTGAACCGCGCGTCGTTGCCGCCCGCGGAGAACGTGACCAGGGTCGTGTACTGGTCGAGATAACCCTGGTCGGGTTGCTGTCCTTCCTGGTACTGCCCGGATCCGTTCGGCAGCAGGTTCCGCGTCGTCGCGCCGGCGCAGGCTGACATGTGGTAAGTCAGCGTCGGGTCGAACGAATCCACGCGGGACCCGATCGTGCGGCTGCTGTTGTCCGGCAGGAAGGACTGCCGCGCCCACGCGCCGGGCGCGCGGTGGCAGGCGTCGCGCATGGTGTGGTCGTCGCCGTGTTCGTCGCGGCCGTCGTGGTCGCTGCTGCGGTAGTAGCTCCACACACCGTTCACCGGGTCGCCGCTCGCACCCTCGCCCGAGGCGTACGAATCACCGAGGGCGACGACCTGGTTGGCGGGCTTGCCGGGCAGCGGCTGGAAGGCCAAGGCGTCCCACGGCACGTCCCGCACGTCGTCGGTCCACTGGTTGTCGACTTCGCGGCGCGTGAAGTTGTCGAGCGACACACTCGGTGTGCCGTGGAAGTTGAACGCACCCAGGGATTCCCAGTGCCCGGGAGCCGGGTTGCGCCCGTCGTCGAGGTAGTTGCCTTCCACGACCGAGCGGGTGGGCGAGGTCGAATCGGAGCCGTTGACCGTGTAGAACGCCTGGGGAGTCCGCGCGCGGTGGTCCGGGATGTACACCAGCACGCGCGCCCAGCCGTTGATCTGCTGGTCCAGCGTCCACGTTCCGGTCACCTTGTGCTTTTCGTTGGCCGGAACGTTCGGCTGGCCGCGCCAGGCGTGTGCGCTCCACATGTGGCCGCCGAAGCCGCCGTCGACCTGGTGGAAGTCGATCTTCGACGGGTAGTGCCCGACGCTGTCGGCGGCGAACTTGAACGTCAGGGAGCCGTGGTTGGTCCAGTCCTTGTTGCACCCGCGGTAGGTGGTGACGTCGCCCGGGACGTCGTCGATGATCAGCGAGCCGGCCGGCAGTTCCGCCGCGCCCCCGCAGTCGGGCCGGTACAGCACCTTCGACGCGGCGAGCACCGGCTCGGGTGTGCCCGGCGAGTAACGGGGGTTCTCCCCGCCGCACCCGGTCGGGCAGTTCGTCCAGCTCACCGGGAAATGCCACCAGCAGCGCAGGTCGTCGCGCAGGCAGTGGCTGCCCTTGTCGTCCGGGTACTGCGACGGCTTGTGGATCTGGCTCATGTCACAGGACACGGCCGCGGTGCAGAACGTGCCCAGCGGCGGCCGCTGCGGAGTTCCGGCGTTGGGCCAGAGCGCGGGCTGGTAGGCGGTGCCGTACGTGCCGGCCTTCCAGTCCAAGCGCACCAGCGGGTGCTTCGCCCAGCCGAGCACCCGCTCCGGGTACGCCCACTGGCCTGGGGTCTTCGCGTCGTCGTAGCTCGCGTCGAGGAAGCCTTCGCGGTCGGGCGGGAAGTCTTCGTTGGCCACGTTGTTGGCCCAGCCGAGGCCGTAGACGCCGCTCACCTCGCCCGGTGCGTGCCAGCCGCTGTTGTACGCCCAGAGCGCGTACCACCAGTTCTCGATCTTCGTCGGGTCGCCGTCGTTGACGCTGATCCCGACCTGCTTCATCTGGTTCCACTTGTCGATCAGGATGTTGAGCCCGGCCGCGATGTTGGCGGCGTAGTCGACGGTCAGCGCGACCTGCTGCGTCGGTGTGTACACCGAGGTGCCTTCGCTGACCCGCATGCCGGTCGTCACCTGGGTCGCGCCGTAACCGCAGTCGACGTTGCCGAAGTTCACGCTGTCGACGCCGACGCCCTTGCCGTAGAAACCGCCCTGGTTGAAGTTGCCGCTTTCGCCGTCCACGGTGTTCATCCCGGACTGCCACATGTTCGATTCCTGCGCCATCACGCCGAGCAGCACCTGGGCGGGCACCTGGCCGCCACCGGTGAGGGCGTGCGGCGGGAACAGGCCCTGTGGGGTGTATGCGGGCAGCGTCGAGCCGTTCCAGCCGGCTGGGCGCTGGACGTTCAGCTGCCCCTTGACCGCGAGGTCGGCGGCCCACTCGCCCATTTCGGGGGTGGCTTGCAGCGACTGGATCTTCGGATCGTTGCGGGGCACCGCACACCCGCGGTCGGGGTCGATCGTGGTGGTCGACGGGTCGACGGCGGCGGCCCGCTGCCCGGCGGCGGGCGGCGCACCGATCGCGGGGGAGGCCGCGCGGCCGTCCGACGGCACCAGTGCCTCGGGGTGCACGGAGAACTTCGTCCGCGCGCCGGTCTTCAGCACCTGAGCCTCGATCTTGACCGGCGCCGCGTCGCCGGGGTGGTCCGGTGCGCCGCCGACGTTCGTGGCGGACAGCACGGCCAGCGCACCCGTGGTCGACAGGGTCGAGCCGGCCGGGACGTCGGCGGCCTGCCAGCCGGCGGGCAGCGGCGCGGCGAGCCGGCTCGCCGCCGGGCCCTGCACGACGACGTGGCCGGCGCTCTGGCCGAGCCGCACGGAATCCAGCGGTGCCACGGTGATCCGCGTGTCGCCGGCCGGGGTGTAGCGGTGGAGTTCCGTGCCGGCCTTCGTGCGGACTTCGTAGCCGACGCCGCCCTTGTCCGCGCTCAGCCGGAACGGTGTGTCGGCGGTGTCGGCGACGTGTCGCAGTTTCCCGTCGGCTCCGACGGCGGCGAGGCCGTCGGCCGCGGCGGCCAGTACGCCGTCGCCGAAGGGCACCGCGGAGGTGACCTGACCGGTCGCGTCGACCTGCCGCACCACTTTCGCGGTGAGGGCGTCGACGGTCACCAGCCGCGACTTGTACGTGTCGGCGGCGGTGAGGTTGCGAGTGAAGACGACCTCGTCGCTCGCGCCGCAACCCGGGTTGTAGTAAGCGAGGTTGACCGCGAACGGCAGTTTGCGCACGGCACCGCTGGCGAGGTCGACGACGGCGGCGAGCCCGCCGGCGTGGAACCGCTCCTCGCGGTTCACCGCCTCGCGCGGCGAGTAGACGACGGCGGCGAACCGGCCCGAGCCGGTCACGCAGTCCTGCCCGATCCACTGACTGGTTTCGGCGCCGGGCTCGGTGAGCGTCGCCGCGGTGCGCCAGGCGTAACCGTCCTTCGCGTCGGCGACGAGGACGTGGAGACCGGCGGTGTCGCCCACGGTGGTCACCGCGCGGTCGGTGGAGCCGGCCCAGCCGGAACCGAGCACGCCGGCGCGTTGGGCGAGGGGAACCGACGAGGTGGCGGGCGGGTCGGCGGGCGGCGGCGGAGCGGCTGCGGCGGAGGCGGGGCTCTGCCCGGCCGCCAGCGCGGAGATCAGGGTGACGGCCGCCGTGAGCGGCAGCCATCTCGATGACCGGTACACAGGTCTGCGTACCTTGTGCATGAATGTGAGCCTTTCCGAAGTGTGTGACGTCAGAAATCATCACGGAATGAGGATTCCGGGCTGGCGGGGACGCCGGACGGCTGCGTGCCGAGGTGCCGGCTGCGGCTGGGATTTCAGCGGATTCGACGGCTGGCGTGCGAATTGCGTGCCGCGTCGGCGCCGTCGGCGACGGAAGAAATGGTCGCTCCGGTGTTCGATTGGCGGATCGACGCGGACGCGCGCGTGCTCACCCCCTCCCCAGGGTCGGCGCCACGCCTTGGCCGGCGGATGTTTCCGCAGCTCATAGCAGTGAACACCGTGCGTGCCCTGGTGGCCAAGGGCCGGAAGGGTGATCTTCAGTTACTGGTTTCGGCGTGTCGCGACACTCAGTCTGTCACTCGGACGGCCTATTGATCAGAAGTGGCGCGGCGTGGGTAACTGGCTGCGCATTTCTGTTCGCTCGGCCTTTCGGGATGAGCTGCAAATGAGGGGAAAGATTGATTTGAAGCTTTACGGAAAGCTGTCCGCGGTGGCGGCAATAGTTGCTGTTATGTCCGGTTTCGGCGGTATTGCCGCGGCCTCGACCGACTCGGCGGAAAGCGTCGAGGCCTGCCCCGGCGGGACATACGGCACTTGGTGCGCGCTGACAGTCGCCGCGGTGAACGTGCGGGCGCAGCCGACTTCCCAGTCGCAGTACATCGTCACGCTCCCCTACCAGAGCTGGTTCTCGCTGGACTGCTGGACGACCGGGGAGGCGATCCACGGCGACAACGTCTGGTATCGCGGTGTCTACACCGACTACCAGAACAGCGTGCCGGTCGCCATCGACGGGTGGGTGACCGGCTACTACCTGGCAACCGGCCACGACCCGGCTTCGCCCATCGGTCACTGCTGATCCGGACCGTCGACATCGGGAGGTTGTAGTGCGGAACAAGGCAATGCGGGCTGTGCTTTCGCTGGCTGTCGTCGTCGCGGGGATGGTCGTGCCGGTGCAAGTGGCGTCGGCGAGCACCGGTGACTGCGCCGGCGGGCGGAACGGGTTCGTCGACATCCCCGACAACCAGGACGGCTACTCGGCCGCCTGGAACTCGACCATCACCATCGGCAACGCCGAGGAGCACCTCGACCTCGAGTTCGCGCCCATCGGCGGGAAGACCCGGGGCTTCGCCATCCTGTGGGCGGACGGCACCAACGGTGGCCCGCCGCCGTATGTGGCCTTCGACTCCGTCTGGATGGACTGGACGCGGGACGGCGGCGGCACCTGGATCCAGTGCGGGCCGTTCGGCAATCCCCATGGCCGGGCGAGTATCACGTCGGCGGCGATGGTGACGAACCCCAGTACGTCCTGGCGGTTCCGCGCCGGCGCCATGGCGCACGGCACGATGTACCTCACCGGCTGGTACTGATCCGGATGACCGAAGGGCCCCGCGGCATCCGCGGGGCCCTTCGGTGCTCAGCGGCCGGGGCCGCCCATGTACTGCGGATCCGGCTGCGGCAGCGGTGCTTCCGGTTGCCCGGCCAGGATGTTGGACACCGCGCCGAACCAGGTCCTGGCGGGGGCGTGCCCACCGAAGATGTTGCCGTCGCGGCCGCCGGGACACAGGCTGACCCGCCCGGGCCCGGCGTCGCAGATACCACCCTGCCCGCCGCCGAACTTGAACGTCATGGCCGCGCCGGCGATCTGCGGGGTCCCGCCGACGAAGGCCGCCGAGACGTTCGACTGCGTGGTTCCGGTCTTGCCGATCAGCGGACGTGTCCAGTGCGCCGCGTTGGCCGCCTGGAAAGAGGTGCCGCCGCCCGGCTGGTCGTCCTTGCTCATCCCGACCGCGAGCGTGTTCGCGAGACCTTCCGGTACCGCCTGCTCACACGGCGCTTCCTTGACCGGCACCGGGTTCCCATTGCGATCGGTCACCCCTCCGATCGGAGTCGGCGGGCACCAGACGCCACCGGACAGGATGGTCGCGGCCACGTTGCCCATTTCCAGACCACTGACCGGGCTCACCCCGAGGGTGAACGAGCCGAGTCCGGGGCTGTTGCCCTGGGGACCGTAGAACTTGCTCTGGGGATCCCGCAGCTCGGCCTTGCTCGCGTTCGGATCGGGCGTGCGGCCCGCCGCGCTGGTGGCCATCGTGTCGCGCAACCCGAGGCGGTGTGCCATGTCGATCGCCGGGGCGGTGCTGCCGATCCGGTCCTCGAGCTCGACGAACGCGGTGTTCGGCGAGGTCGCCAAGGCCGTCTGGACGTTCGCGCCGCTGGCGAGCCTGCTGTAGTCGCCGGCGTTGCCGACGCAGTACCAGAACGTCCTCGGTTTGCCGGTCGGTCCGCCGCATCCACCTGGCCCGGTCGTGAAGACGCGTGAGGTGTACCTGTCGGGGATGTCGATCGGCGAATAGATCCCGGCGATGCCCTTGTCCATCGCCGCGGCGGTGGTGAAGATCTTGAACGTCGATCCGGCGCCGCCGGTGTTGTAGACGCCGGCGGGCAGGGTGTACGTCGTCTGGCCGGCGTCTTGGTTGCCGCCGTAGTCGCGGTTCGCCGCCAGTGCCACGACCTCATGCCGGTCCTTGCCCGGTTTGATCAAGGAGAGCGTGTTCGCGATGTACGGCTGGGTCTTGTCCACCTGCGCCTCGGCCGAAGCCTTCGCCTCGTGGTTCGCCTTCTCGTCGAGCGTGGTTTTGATCGTGTACCCGCCGGTGTACAGCTGGTCCTTGGTCATCCCGGACTTGATCAGGTAGTCCTCGACGTACTGGCAGAAGAAGCCGTCTTCCGCACCGGCGCCGATGCAGTTGGCCGCCGGCTTGGCCGGGAAGTCCGGCACGACGCCCAGCGGCTCGCCCTTGAAGCGGTCGGCGTCGGCCTTGGCCAGCTTCTTGTTCTCCACCATGCGGTCGAGGACGAGGTTGCGGCGCGCGGTGGCCTTGTCGGCGTGCTTCCACGGGTCGTTGTTGATCGGGTTGTTCACCAGGCCGGCCAGCAGCGCCGCCTGCGGCACCGTGAGCTTCTCCGGCGTGGTGTTGAAGTACGCGTGCGCGGCGGCGCCGATCCCGTAGATCTGCCGGGAGAACTCGACGATGTTCAGGTAGCCGGCGAGGATCTGCTGCTTGCTCAGCTTCGTCTCGAGCTGGATCGCGATCCGCGCTTCCTTGAGCTTGCGGGCGACCGACTGCTCCTGGGCCTTCTTCTGACCGACCGGGTCGTTCCGGTAGACGACGTTGATCAGGTAGTTCTTGGTGTACTGCTGGGTCAGCGTCGACGCGCCCTGCGTGTCCGCGCCGGTGCTGTTGCTGACGGCCGCGCGCAGCGTGCCCTGCCAGTCGACGCCGTGGTGGTCGTAGAACCGCTTGTCCTCGACCGAGACCAGGGCCCACTTCATGGCCTCGTTGATCTGGTCCGGGGTGACCGGCAGGCGGTACTGGTCGTACAGCGTCGCGATCGGCTTCCCGGTGCTGTCCGTGACCGTCGTGACCAGTGGCGGAGGGATGTCGGCGAGGTCCGAAGACGTCTTCTCCACCGTCTCGCTGGCCTGGTTGGACATGACACCGGCGGCCCCCACGACCGGGAAGAGCATGCCGGCGACGAGCACCCCCGCGAGCAGGCAGAGGCCGATGAGCTTGAACAAACCATCCGCTTTTCGCACGAGGGCCAGGCTACCCGGGACAGGTCAGGTCACGGTGACGCCCTGTCTCCGCAAGTGTGAAATCAGTGACAAAACCGACCCCCTTCGGTGACATCTGGTAACGGAAGGCATTCTAGGTCTCGACGGGGGGAACCGACGGCCCCTACAGTCCGTCAACGTCTCACGAAGACAAGCCGTCGGATGGATCAACGCGGGTGGGAGCTCGCCTGGTCCGAACGGCGGCACCGGCACCGGGGAGGTGCCCGGAACCGACGTGAGCAGAGGGAGACACGCTCGCGGGGGCAAGGAGCGCAGTGCCTTTCCCCGCTGGTGCGTCGATCACCAGGGTAGGGAGCTGGGGGTATGGAAACCAACCAGTCGAGCTGGCGAATGAACGCGTCCTGCCGGGACGCCGACCCGGACGGGTTGTTCGTCCGGGGCGCGGAGCAGAACCGGGCCAAGGCGGTCTGCCTGGGCTGCCCGGTCCGGACGGAATGCCTCGCCGAAGCACTCGACGGCCGGATCAACTTCGGCGTGTGGGGAGGCATGACCGAGCGGGAACGGCGGGCACTGCTGCGCCGCCGCCCCGACGTGGTCAGCTGGGCGGACCTGCTGGACGCGGCCAAACGGGACGCGGAAGAGCGGGTGGAAGTCGGCTGAGGCGGTCGCGGGTGGCGCGGTCCTGCTGCCGCGCTACCCGCACCGCTCAGCCGGCGAGCTTCACGCCGATGTCGCGCAACCCCTCCAGGTCGTGCACGTCACCGGCCAGCGCCGGTACCCGGGCCAGCGCCACCTCGGGGTGTGCCCGGGTGAACCGGGCCAGCAGCCTCTCCTCGCGCGCCGCCAGGTCGACGCGGTCCGCGTGCAGCCTCAACACCGCTTCGGCCAAAGGTGCGCCCTGCAAGGAGTCCGCCGCGGTGCGCGCCTCGGACCCCGACAGCGAAGCCAGTACCGGGTGCGTCCGGTTCGCGATCAGCCCGGCCAGTGGCATCGACTCCGACGACAGCCGCTCCACGAAGTAGGACGCCTCGCGCAGCGCGTCCGGCTCAGGCGCGGCCACCACCAGGAACGACGTCCCCGACGAGCGCAGCAGCTCGGCCGTCTTGCGGGCGCGCTCGCGGAAGCCGCCGAACATGCTGTCGAACGCCTGCATGAACGCCGACGCGTCGGTCAGCAGCTGGCCGCCGATGATCGTCGAGACCGCCTTCGCGAACATCGAGAAGCCCGCGTTGACGACCTTGCGCAGTCCCCAGCCGCCGGCCTTCGCCGGGCCCGTCAGCAGGCGGATCATGCGGCCGTCCAAGGCCGATGACAGGCGCGTCGGCGCGTCGAGGAAGTCCAAGGCGGACCGGCTCGGCGGGGTGTCGACGATGATCAGGTCCCAGTCGCCGGACGCCGCGAGCTGGCCCAGCTTCTCCATCGCCATGTACTCCTGCGTGCCGGAGAACGACGTGGAAATGGTCTGGTAGAAGGGGTTCTGCAGCAGCTGCTCAGCGCGCTCGGGGCCGGCGTGCACGCGCACCATGTCGTCGAACGTGCGGCGCATGTCGAGCATCATCGCCCACAGCTCGCCCTTGGGCTCGAACCCCTCGACCCGCACCTGCTTCGGGTGGTTGCCCAGCTCGCGCAGGCCGAGCGCCTGCGCCAGGCGCCGCGCGGGGTCGATCGTCAGCACGACGGTCTGGCGGCCGCGCTCGGCCGCGCGCAGGGCCAGCGCCGCGGCCGTCGTCGTCTTGCCGACGCCGCCGGAGCCGCAGCAGACGATCACGCGGCTCTCCGGGTCGTCGAGCAGCGCGTCGATGTCGATGGTGGTCACACCCGCACCCCCTGGTCGGTCAGGGCCTCGGCCAGGTCGTAGAGGGCCGCGACGTCGACGCCGTCGGTGAGGTCCGGCAGCTCGAGGGTGGGCAGGTCGGCCTCGGCGAGCTGCTCGCGCGCCCGCTGCTCGGCCGCGACCCGCACGGCGTGTTCGACGGTCTCCTCGACGAGGGCGTCCAACGTGTCTTCCGGCAGCTTCAGCCCGGCCGACGCGAGCCCGGAGCGGACGCGGGAGGCGTCGACGCGCCCGTCCGCGGCGGCCGTCACCGAGCGCGCGGGCAGCCGCGGCGGTCTGACCCGGTTGACGAGCACCGCGCCCGGGCGCAGGTCGGCGCCGTCCAGCTCGGCCACGGCTTCGACGGTCTCGCGGACCGGCATCTCCTCCAGCAGCGTGGCCAGGTGGATCACGGTCTCCCCGGAGTGCAGCAGTCGCACGACCCCTTCGGCCTGGCCGCGGATCGGGCCGGTCTTCGCGAGGTCGGTCAAGGCCTTGGTGACGTCGAGGAACTTGACGACGCGGCCGGTCGGCGGCGAGTCGACGACGACGGCGTCGTAGGTGTGCCGCCCGTCGGACTCGGTGCGGCCGACGCACTCCTTGATCTTCCCGGTGAGCAGGACGTCCCGCAGGCCCGGCGCGAGGGTGGTGGCGAACTCGATCGCCCCCATCCGCCGCAGCGTCCGGCCGGCGAAACCGAGGTTGTAGAACATCTCGAAGTACTCGAGCAGCGCGGCTTCGACGTCGATGTGCAGCGCGCGCAGCTCGCCCCCGCCGGGGACGGCGGCGATGCGCTGCTCGGCGTAGGGCAGCGGCTCGGTGTCGAAGAGCTGGGCGATGCCCTGGCGGCCCTCAACCTCGATGAGCAGCACGCGCCGGCCTTCGCGGGCGAGCGCGAGGCCGAGCGCCGCCGCGAGCGTCGTCTTGCCGGTCCCGCCCTTGCCGGTGACGAAGTGCAGCCGGGCGCGGGCAAGCTCGTCGGTCCAGCCGGCATGGGAAGTGGTCACCACTTCACCCTAAATCAGTGCTCAGCTGGCCAGCAGCATGACGCTGACCGCAGCGGCCACCCCCGCGACCAGCAGCCACGCGGCGAGACCCGGCAGCACGGTGATCATCAGCACGCCCAGGACGACCAGCAGCGTGAGGGTCACCACGCCGCCGAGGGCGACCTGGCCGGAGCTCTGCGTCCGGTCGCGCACCTTCGCCATCACCACGAGCACCAGGGGCAGCCCGGCCGCCGCGAGCAGCGCCGCCGCGATCACGCGCCACGTTTCCACGGGCCCACGCTAGCGGGCCGCGAGGGGCGCGTTCACGGACTTGAGGGCGCCGCGTGACGGGCTGTGAAGTCGGCCACACTCCCGGCGCGTCGCGCGGGTTAACCCGGCGGTGGCCCCCGGCGGTCTTGCCCGCTTGGCTACGCTCCCGGTTCATGAGCGCCACCAAGTGGGAGTACGCGACCGTCCCTCTGCTGATCCACGCCACGAAGCAGATCCTCGACCAGTGGGGCGAGGACGGCTGGGAACTGGTCACCGTGCTGCCGAACCCGACGGGCGAGCAGCACGTCGCGTACCTCAAGCGTCCGAAGGGCTGACCCCGTGAGCTGGAGCGAACGGCTGAAGGAGCTCGGCATCGAGCTGCCCGGCGTGGCCGCCCCGCTGGCCGCTTACGTGCCCGCCGTGCGGAGCGGCCAGCACGTCTACACCTCCGGCCAGCTGCCCTTCGTCGACGGCGTCCTCGCCGCGACCGGCAAGGTCGGCGCGGAGATCAGCCCCGAAGAGGCGAAGGGCCACGCCCGCACGTCGGCGCTCAACGCGCTCGCGGCCGTGCACGCACTGGTCGGCATTGACAACGTCGCGCGGATCGTCAAGGTTGTCGGCTTCGTGGCTTCCGCGGAGGGCTTCACCGGCCAGCCCGCGGTCGTCAACGGCGCGTCCGAGCTCCTCGGCGAGGTCTTCGGCGACGCGGGCATCCACGCCCGGTCGGCCGTCGGCGTCGCGGAGCTGCCCATCGGCTCGCCGGTGGAGGTCGAACTGATCGTGGAGGTGCAGTGATGGATCCGGACATCGAGCAGTCCACCCACGAGCTGCTGCTCCGGCTGGCCGGGCGGCTGCCCGACCAGCTGCTGTGGCGGTTCCGCGACTGGCTCGGCGAGGGCGCCATGGGCACGCTCGCCCGGACCCTGCCGAGGTCTTTGCTTAAGCACAGGATTGACCTCGACCAGACGGAGTACCGCCTGCTCGTGGCCGGGCTCATCCCGCACGGCGCCGACTGGCACCAGGTCAGTTCGACGCTGGGGGTAGACGACGTCACCGAGAACCGGTACACATTCACGTCGAGTGCGCCCGAATGGGTTAACTCGGTCGACTCCGTGTCCGTGTTGATCCACGCAACGTTGCGAGGTCGCCCGGACGTGGGGGAAGTGCGGCAAAGCTGGCGACACGTCGGTGTGGTCGGGCAGGGCACGGCCAAGCGCGTGCTGCTGATCACCGCGCTGAACGGTCTGCCGAGGTTGACCGGCGAACTGCAGCGGGTGCTGCGCGTTCTGGGCGACGAAGAGCCCAGCGTCGAGGTCATTCCGCCGCGCTTCGACCTGCCGGGATATCACCGGGCCGCGCTGGCCGATTCGGAGCTGGTCTGCGTGGGCGCGGTGACGGGGACCCGGCTAGTAGCCGCATAGCGCTCGCCCGCCAGCGAGCTGGGAGGGAGCAAGGCAATGGTGGAGGTCCACGACGGCCCGCCCATGGACGGGTTCTCGGTGCCCCTGCGCCTGCACAACCTGTTGCTGGCCCTGGCGGGCCGGATCGACGACAGCGCGCTCACCGAGGCGCGTGAGCTGATCGCTCGCGCGCACATCGACGAGGCGGTCGAGCTGACCACCGGCACGCTCATCGCGGGCCGGATCCCGGTCAGCTCCGCCGAGCAGCGGGAGCTGGCGCTGGTGCTCGAGATGAGCCGGTCGGACGCCACACTGGCGAACGACCTGCTGGTCGACGAGGCCGAGCCGGTCAGCACGCACCGGTTCAGCGGCGAGAACTCCCCGGAGTTCGGCATCGCCGAGGCGCTCGACCGGACCCTGCAGGTGCTGCCGGACGTCCGCTCGGTGCACGCGGTGTGGCGCAACACACCCGCAGGCAGCGTGCCGGGCGCGCTGCCGCAGCGCGTGGTGCTCGTGGAGCTGGGGCCGGAGGGCAACCCGCCGGCCGTCGCGTTCCGCGTCGACACGGCGCTGCGCCGGGCCGGGATCCACTCCGTCGTCGAGGTCAGCGGACCCGGCGTCGCGCATTCCGAGTACCACCAGGCCGCTTCGGCGGCCGCGTCGCCGGCCTGGGTGACCGGGAGCACGACGTCGACGGCGTCGGTGTACCGGCCCGAGCCGGTCAAGGCGCCGGCCGCGGTGAAGGCCGAACCGGTCGCGGAGTCTTCGGGCAGCAGGCACAGCATGCGGTCGAGCGCCGTCACGACGACCCCGCCGGAGCCCGTCGCCCCGGTGGTGCCGATCGTGTCGCCGCCGCCCGCCCCGGAGCCGCCCCGCCAGTCGCGGTCGGAGCGGTCGTCCGAGCGGACCGAGTCGCGGGCGGAGCGCACCGCCGACCTGACCCCGGCCGAGGTCGCGCAGCTGCGGCAGGCGCTGGCCGAGGACCCGGAGAAGGGCCGCGAGATCGCCGCGGGCAAGCCGTCGATGCACGAGGTCGTCGAGCTGCCGGCGCTGGATCTGGACGACCCGAGCCTGAGCGAGCGCGACCGGGCACTGCTGCGTGAGCTGCACGCGGAGCTGGCCGAGCGCGAGCGCGCCGAGGCGGCGAAGATGCGGCTCAACGGCGCTTCCCGCTCCGGCGGCGACCAGCGCGGCTGGACCGCTCCTTAGTCCTCTTTCGCGAGAAGGCGGTGTCTCCCCCGGGAGACACCGCCTTTTCACTGTCTGAGACGCCACAACTGCGCGACGGAACGTCGGGGTCCGGAGGTATGTTTCCCGGGTGGAGCAGCCAAAGGAGTTTGTCTTCGACATCCCCGTCGGTGCCGGGGTAGCCACCCGCGCCAACGCCGACGGGCCGCCCGCCGTCCCCAAGCACGCGGCCACCGTGATCCTGGTCCGGGACGGCGCCGACGGCGTCGAGATCTTCCTGCAGCACCGGGTCAAGGGCATGCCGTTCGCGGGCGGGATGACCGTCTTCCCGGGCGGCGGCGTCGACCAGCGCGACGCCGACGCGTCGGTCGCGTGGGCCGGTCCGGAGCCGTCGTGGTGGGCTTCGCGCTTCGGCTGTGACGATGCTCTCGCGCGGGCGCTGACCTGCGCGGCCGTGCGCGAGACGTTCGAAGAGTCCGGCGTGCTGCTCGCGGGCAGCGCGGACGCGGTGCTCACCGACGTCACGCCGTACGCGGCCGCCCGCCAGGCCCTGGAGACGCGCGAAGTCTCGCTCGCCGCGTTCCTCGCCGACGCCGGGCTGACGCTGCGAGCCGACCTGCTGCGGCCGTGGGCGCACTGGATCACGCCCGAGCAGGAGCCGCGCCGTTACGACACCCGGTTCTACGTCGCGAAGCTGCCCGAAGGCCAGGAGGCGGACGGCGCGACGTCGGAGGCGTCGAGCTCCGGCTGGCAGCGCCCCGAGGACGCCATCGCCGACGCGCGCGAAGGCCGCCGCATGCTCATGCCGCCGACCTGGCTGACGCTGAGCGAGCTGGCCGAGTTCGCCACGGCCGACGACGTGCTGGCCGCGCCGCGCGAGATCGTCCGGATCGCCCCGACCCTGGTGCGTGAGAACGACCACGTCCGCGTCGTGCTGGAGCAGCGATGAGCGCCCCCGCGTACGGCGTGCTGCGCCAGGTGTCCCCGACGGCGTCGGTGCTGCTGGAGAACAACCCGTCGTCGATGACGCTCGAAGGCACCAACAGCTGGGTGCTGCGGGCGACGCCGTCGGACCCGGCGGTCGTCGTCGATCCCGGCTACCGCGATCTCGAGCACCTCGAGCTGCTGGCCGCGGCCGGTTCGGTGGAGCTGGTGCTCCTCACGCACTTCCACCCCGATCACGCCGAGGGTGCGCCATGGTTCGCCGAGCGCGTAGGCGCACCGGTGCGGGCCTTCGACCCTTCGCTGTGCGTTTCGGCCGAGTCCTTTGTGGACGGGGAAGAGATCTCCGCCGGCGGTCTGTCGATCCGCGTGCTGCACACGCCCGGCCACACCGACGACTCGGTGTCGCTGCTGCTCGACGGCCAGGTGCTGACCGGCGACACCATCCTCGGGCGCGGCACCACGGTGCTGCACGACCTGGGTGACTACCTGCGCTCGCTGCGGAAGCTGATCGAGCTCCCGGCCGGCACGCTCGGGCTGCCCGGCCACGGTCCGGAGCTCCTCGATCTCCCCGCGACCGCCCGCGAGTACCTTGCCCATCGGGAACAGCGGCTCGACCAGGTGCGTTCGGCTCTGAAGACACTGGGTGCGGAGGCCACTCCGCGCCAGGTCGTCGAGGTCGTGTACGCCGACGTCGACCAGGCGCTGTGGGCGCCGGCCGAGTGGAGCGTGCAGGCGCAGCTGGACTACTTGCGGTCGGAGGAACAGGGATGAGCAACGTCGAGGTCGAGTTCTACTGGCGGCCGGGGTGCGGGTTCTGCGCCGCGCTCGACCGGCCGATGTCGAGGAGCGGCTTCAACATCCGGAAGATCAACATCTGGGAGGACCCGTCCGCGGCCGCGCGCGTGCGCGAGGTCGCGAACGGGAACGAGACGGTCCCGACCGTGATCGTCGGGTCGACCGCCATGGTCAACCCCTCCTTCGCCGAGGTCGAGGCCGCGGTCAAGGCCGCATCGGCCTGATCCCGTCCCACGCCGGGCTGGGCCGCTTTCCGTGCAGGAAGGCGGCCCAGACTTCGCGAAGCCCGGTTTCCTCTTCGAGTCCCTTCGGCGCGCCTTCGAGCATCGGCGCGTCCCAGACACCGTGGGTCCCGAAGAGGAACGGGAGGTCGATGCAGTGGCACGCCTTGAACCGGTTTCCCGGTGCCTCCCACTCGAAGCGGTAGACGAAGGCGTCGAGCTTCTCGGTCAGCGTTTCACTGATGAAGTAGCGGTTCGCGGCTTCGGCGGTTTCTTCCGGCGCGTCGGGCGCGAACGCACGCAGCTCGTCTTTCGTCGAGCTGATGAGCGCCGAACCCGCCGGGGCGGCCTCGATGAGGTCCTCCGCGACGAGGTCGCCGTCGGCGACCAGCTGGAACGGCGGCTCGAGGGAGCCGGGCTTCGCTGTCTTGGCCGCGACCCTGAGCTGGGCTTCCAGTAGCTGCTGCGTCGGCGCTGTGCGGAGGTCGTCGCCGAGTTCTTGCTGCAGCAGCAACGCGTTCTGACTCGCATCGTCCCAGGTGGACGGTCGCATGCCGAGGGGTGCGCTCTGTAGCGCGATCCGTTTGACGAGACCCCGGGCGCGCGGCGCCGACCACAGGGCGAGCGTCGACTGCGCCCCGGCCGACTGTCCGCCGAGGGTGACGTCGGCGGGGTTCCCGCCGAACGCGGAGATGTTGTCGCGGACCCATTCGAGCGCGGCGAGCTGGTCGGCGATGCCGAGGTTGGGCGGGATCCCCTGTGCGCAAAGGAAACCGAGTGCGCCGAGGCGGTAGTTGAGCGTCACGACGACGGCGTCGGCGTCGCGGGCCAGGCGCGTGCCGGTGTACCAGACCTGGGCGCCCGAGCCGCTGGAGAACCCGCCGCCGTGGATCCACACCAGCACCGGGCGGCTCCCGGTGGCCGACGGCGTGAAGACGTTGAGCGACAGGCAGTCCTCGCTCTGCGGCAGGGGCATCGGCCCGAGGGCGTGCTCCAGGCGTGACGGCGGCTGCGGCGCCGCGGGGCCGGGCTCGAGCGCGTCCCGGACGCCGGTCCACGGCTTCGGCTTCTCCGGCGCCTCGAAGCGTTTCGCGGTGGCGAAAGGGATTCCGCGGAACGCGCCTTCGGTTCCCCGGATCCGGCCGGTCGTGGTTTCGACGATCATCGTGCCTCCTCGAAGTACAGTGCGGCGCCTGCCGCGTCCGCGGCCCGGACGAAGAACCCGTTGCCGCGGCTGGTGGTCGGGACGTGCTCCTCGATCAGCTCGCGCGCTTTCGCAAGATCCGCGACCAGGACGCCGTGCGCGGCGAAGTATGGCAGCGCTTTCGGGGTTTCCCCCGGCAGGACGGTGCCGAGCTCGCTCACGCCGACGATGTCGACGAGCTGCTGCCCGTTGGTGATGACGTCGTAGCGCTGCTGATAGGCGCCGATCTCGGCATCGGGGACGACCAGGACGATCCCGGCGATCCCGCGGGCGCCGTTGGGGTGGCCGAGGTAGCGCGGCTGGTGGACGTACTCCGGGGTGAGGTGCTCGGCGGTGTGGAGGATGCCCTCGGGCGTCCGGTCGCGGCGGATGTGGACGCTGCGGAAGCGTGCGGTGCGCGTGCCTTCGGGCAGTTCGACGTCGCGTTCCAGCTTCAGCACGCCGGAGTTCGAGAGGCCGGCTTCGCTGAGTCTTTTCGACGCCTCTTCGGAGTCGTCGGCGAAGGAGCAGCCGTGGAGGCCGTCGCCGCGGGCGTCCAGGATCGGCAGCACGCGCCAGGGGTCGCCGGCGGCTTCGTCGACGATGCCGATGAACTCGAGGAACGAGCCGCCGAAGTAGGCGCAGCGGTTCGCCGTGCAGCTCGGGACGGGTTCGGTGTCGTCGCTGGCGGACGCGAAGTGGCGCGAGGGCGGGCTGAGCGTGAAGCCGAACTGCTCGTAGCGCCGCCAGGTTTCGTCGTAGGCCCTGGTCAGGAAGACGGTGTGGTCGATGTTCATGCCTTCAGGGTGGAGCTCGGTGTTCTTTTCTTCCGCTCGGTCGCGGATTGTGCGCGGATTCCGACATTGCCTAGGCTGTTCTGGTGGAATCCGGCCTGCTCGACGACCTCGACCGCCGCCTGGCGCACGCGCTGCAGCTGGACGGCCGGGCGTCGTTCAGCACGATCGCGTCGGTGCTGGGCGTCTCGGACCAGACGGTGGCGCGCCGGTACCGGAAGCTGCGGTCGTCCGGGGTGCTGCGGGTGGTGGGCGTCCCGGAGGCGGCGCCGCTGGGGCAGGTCCATTGGCTGGTCCGCCTGCGCTGCGTCCCGGACGCGGCGGCGCCGATCGCGGCGGCCCTGGCCCGGCGGGCGGATACGCAGTGGGTGAGCCTGATGTCGGGCGGCACGGAGATCGCGTGCTTCATCCGGGCGCCGTTGCGCGAGGAGGCGGACGGGTTGTTGCTGGGCCAGCTGCCCCGCACGCCGCGGGTGGTGTCGATGACGGCGTACCGGCTGCTGCGCCGTTTCGCGGGCGGGCCGGCGGGGTGGTCCGGTCGTTCGAGTGCGTTGTCGGCTTCGCAGGTCGCTGCGTTGAGCCGCTCACCTGTCGCGTCCCCGTACCGCCCGGAATCGGGGGACGTCGGCTTGCTGACGGCGTTGGCCCAGGACGGCCGAGCCGACATGTCGACATTGGCGGCGGCCGCAGGCCGATCGGAGTCGACGGTCCGCCGTCGCCTGTCGGCGTTGTGCGAGTCGGGAGCGCTGTACTTCGACGTGGAGGTGGACGCGGCCCTGCTGGGCTACCCCCTGACGGCGACGCTCTGGCTGACGGTGGCGCCCTCGGAGTTGGAGTCGACGGGCCGAGCGCTGGCAACGCACCCCCAGGTGGCATTCGCGGCAGCGACAACGGGCCCATCGAACCTGGTGGCAAACGTAGGCTGCCCCGACGACGCGGCGCTGTACGCATACTTGGCCGACGACCTGGGCGGGCTGGCGGGAGTCCAACAGGTGGAGACGGCCCCGATGATCCGCACATTGAAACGCTTCGGCACGCTGGCACCGGTGTAGCGGGAGCAAGCCACTCGGCGAGCGCGCGATCTTGACCGGCGAGCAATGGGTCTCGATCGGGAACCGGCGACGGCCGATGTCGTCGTCCGGGACCTCACCGAGATCATCGGCTGAGCATCGGCATCAGGTAGTAAGTCAGCTCCACCTCCCCGGGCTCCGCGGCCCGCAGGACGCAGGCCCGCATCCCCGGCTGGATCGACAGCTCCACCCGCGAACCGCCGAACGCCTGCAAAGCGTCCAGCAAGTACCCCGCCTGGAACGACGGAGACGTCCGGCCACCGGAAACCTCCGCCTTCAGCGTCTCCTCCGCCTCTCCCGTGTCCTGGCGCGCACTCGCCAAACGGACTCCGGCGTCCCCGACCTCCAAAGTCAGCACCCGGCGATCCTCCGCGTACACCCCGACACGACGAACCGCCGCCGCCAGGGCGTCCGCGTCCAGGGTCACCGTTGTGTCGACCGCGCCCGACGGGATCGAGTCCTCCGACAAGAACCCCGCGTCGAGGACCGCCGTGCCGACCAAGCCGCCCTCCCAGCTCAGACCGAAACGGCCCGGGCCCGCGTGCAGGCCCACCACGCCCTTCGCCTGACGGGCCGCCTCGGTCAGCAACGTTGCCGGCACCAGCACGTCCAGCGAGCCCGGCGTACGCAAGGGCAGCCGGGCCACCGCCATCCGGTAGCGGTCGGACGCCGTCAGCGTCAGGCGGTCGGCCGCCTGCACCCGGACGCCCGTGAACAATGGCAACGGGTCGTCCTTCGACGCCGTTCCCGCGACGATCCGCAACGCCGACGCGAACGCTGCTCCGTCCACTTCGGACACTCGAGGTGGCTCGAGAGCCGGTGCTGAAGCAAGCGCCCCGAGGAGGGGTAGCGCGAACCGGGCGTTGTCGAGCCGCAAGGCCAGGCGGCTGCCCTCGACGACCAGGCGCACCAAGTCCGTGTCCAGCATTCGGAGCGTCTCGGCCAGCGGTGCCGCGGGGACGGCGACCGAACCGTCGGTGTGGGTGGTCGCCGGGCAGTCGAACCGGACGGCGAGGTCCGGGTCGCTCCCGGCGACCGTCAGCCCCGCCGCGTCCGCCCGCAACCGCAGGCCGGAGCGAGCCGGCAGCAGTCGTGAAGCGGCGGAGACGGCCGCCGAGAGGCGGTGGGCAGGCGCGGTGACGTCCATGCCCCGCAAGCTAGCGCGGGGCACCGACAAAAACGGCCTACTGCCCGGCGCCGACCAGCTCCGAAACCGGCGTGACCCGCTGGGGCTCCCGGATCGTCCCCCGCAGCAGCCACACCGCCACCGCGAGCAGCAACCCGGCCACACTCGCGGCCAGGAACGCCGCCGACGGCCCGGCGTGCTCGACGATGTACCCGCTGACCGACTGACCGGCGGCCAGTCCCAGCGTCACCGCCGTGAGCACCCAGCCGAACGCCTCCGCGGCGGTCCCGGACGGCGCCACCAGCTCGATCGCCGACGAGTGCGCCGTCGACTGCGGGGTGATCAACGCCCCGGCCAGCAGCATCATCAGCGCCAGGCCCCACAGCGACGACGGCCACGCGAGCAGCGCCACCAGCGCCCCGAAGGCACCGAGCAGCGCCGGCAACCGCAGGCCCATCCGGCGGGGCCACGGGCGCAGGCTGTACGCCACGCCGAACGCCACCGAGCTCAGGGACCACGCCGAGAGAAGCAACCCACCGAACGTCGGGGAGCCGGCTTCGGTCGCCGACGCCGGGACCGCCACCTCGACGAACCCGATCACCACGCCGAAGCCGAGCGCGGCCAGCGCCAGCGTCCGCATGCCCGGGCTCGCCAGCGCGCCCAGCAGCGAACCACCGGAACGCGGAGCAGCGCCCCAGGCTCGTACCACCGGGCTCAGCGCGAACAGCACCGCGCCGGTGAACTGCAGCGCGACGCCCAGCACCAGGCCGGTGCCCGCCCACGGGGCCAAGACCAGCAGCCCGGCCAGGCCGGGACCGAGGATGAAGAACACCTCCATGCTGATCGCCTCGTACGAGAACGCCGCGTTGCGCGCGCCGCCCGGGGGGAGCAGACGGGCCCACAGCGCGCGGGACGCCGACCCGACCATCGGCTCCGACAGCCCGGTGACCGCGCCCAGTGCGACCATCACCGCGGTCGGCGCGTGCGACTCGATCGACGTCACCAGCGCGGTCATCGACAGCGCCAAGGTGACCGCCACGACGAGCAGCGGCCGCGTCGGGCCGAACCGGTCGATCAGCCTGCCCTGGATCACCGCGCCCACCGAGACACCGACGAGCGAGCCGGCCGAGACCAGCCCGGCGGCGGCGAAGGACCCGGTCTCGCGCTGGACGTAGAGCAGCGCGGAGATGCCGATCATGGCGATCGGCAGGCGGGCGAGCACGGACGCGATGGCAGGCCACCGGGCGGCGCGGGTCGTCAGCGCGCTGCGGTAGTCGGCCAGAGACGTTCGACCTTCAGAGTGGGACACGCGTACCAGTATGCCGCAGAGTGGTACGTCGGTACCAGTTATTTGACGGTCAGGTGCGTCACCGGCAGACTGGAAGTGGATCACGTGAGGTCTCGATCGGGTAACACTCACGATATTCTCCGTGGACTCGTGCAACAAAACCGCGTGGACGGCGTCCTTGAGAGTGAATGGCCTTGAATTCGTGGGTATGGGCCGTGATGGTTGAACAACAGCACACAACCCAGCTCCCTCCGGCATATGGGTCGGGGCCTGGTCCGGAGGGCGGGGAGCGCGGATCGTCGGGGGATGGTCCGCGCGACAAACGAAGAGCCGGTGCGCCACGTCGGGGGTGGCGCCCGGCTCTTTGTTGTTGAACAGCGTTGACTGTTTCCAGCGTTGTTGATGAACAGAGCGTGAAGAAGGCCTCCTCACCTGGGTGAGGAGGCCTTCTTGCGAGAGAAGCTCAGCGGGCCCGGCGGGCGAGCCGCTCCGGGTCCAGGATCAGCACGCTCTTGCCCTCGAGCCGCAGCCAGCCGCGGTGGGCGAAGTCGGCGAGCGCCTTGTTGACGGTCTCGCGCGACGCGCCGACGTACTGGGCGATCTCTTCCTGCGTCAGGTCGTGCGTGACCCGCAGCAGGCCGGCTTCCTGGCTGCCGAACCGCTGGGCGAGCTGCAGCAGCGCCCGCGCCACGCGACCGGGGACGTCGGTGAAGATCAGCTCCGCGACCATGTTGTTCGTCCGGCGCAGGCGGCGCGCGACCACGCGCAGCAGCTGCTCGGCGATCTCCGGGCGGGTCGAGATCCACTGCCGCAGCGCCGGGCGGTCCATGGTGACCGCGCGGACCTCGGTGACGGTGGTCGCGCTCGACGTCCGGGGGCCGGGGTCGAAGATGGACAGCTCGCCGAACATGTCCGACGGGCCGAAGATGCCCAGCAGGTTCTCCCGGCCGTCCGGGGACTTGCGGCCGATCTTCACCTTGCCGGACTGGATGATGTACAGCTTGTCGCCGGGTTCACCCTCGTTGAAGATGACATGGCCGCGGGGGAACTCCACGGATTCCAAGGTCTGGGCCAGCGCCTCCGCCGCTGCCGGCTCCACACCCTGGAAAATGCCCGCACGGGCCAGGGTTTCATCCACCTCGGGTGCCTCCTCGTCGAGAAACGTTCACGCCCTCCCTTGGCTGGAAGAGCGTGACGCCGATCACTTGCGCGTCAGTCTAGGGCGTACTCGCGAGATCGCCTGCCGGACGCGCGCGCCCGCCAGATGATCTCGTTCGAACGTGGAGCCTAACTCCGCACGCGCCGCGCGCGAAGCCTGGCCGCCCGTCCGCCCAGCCTACGCAGCCGGAACAGCTCGAGCGCGCGGCCGATGCCGTGCCCGTAGAGCGCCCGGACCTCGTTGGGCTGGGCCTGCTCGAGGAACTCTTCGACCTCGTTCTCCTGCACCGCGACGTGCTTGAGCCTGCTTTCCACGCGCTCCATGAAGAGCGCGAAGAACATGATCACCAGGGGGACCAGGATGACGAACCAGACAGTCATGACCGGACCCCAAAAGTTTCAGTGGGAAGCATCTACTCCAGATCCTCGCTCATGGCGGCCGGGAAACTGCGCCGAGGTGGTGCTCTGGCGTGTCGGTCGTCCACCGGTGCACTGACCGGCTCGTCCGACGGCGCCCGTAGGCTATCGGGGTGCCACCTGCCACCACGAACGCCCCCCAAGAGGGCGCTGGTGAAAGCCGGTTAGCTCTGGTGAGACGCGCCAGGCGGATGAAGCGTTGCCTCGACGACGTGTATCCCGACGCCCACTGCGAGCTCGACTTCACCACTCCACTGGAACTGCTGGTCGCGGTCGTGCTGTCCGCACAGACCACCGACGTCCGGGTGAACCTGGTCACGCCCGCGCTGTTCAAGCGGTACCCGACCGCCGCCGACTACGCGGGCGCCGACCGCGCCGAGCTGGAGGAGTACCTCCGCAGCACCGGCTTCTACCGGGCCAAGGCGAACTCCGTGATGGGGCTCGGCGCGGCGCTGGTCGAGCGCTTCGACGGCGAGGTCCCCGGCAAGCTCGACGACCTCGTCACGCTGCCCGGCGTCGGCCGCAAGACCGCCAACGTCGTGCTCGGGAACGCCTTCGACGTGCCGGGCATCACCGTCGACACCCACTTCGGCCGGCTGGTCCGGCGCTGGGGCTGGACGACCGAAGAGGACCCGGTCAAGGTCGAGCACGCGGTCGGCGAGCTGATCCCCCGCAAGGAGTGGACGATGCTCTCCCACCGGGTGATCTTCCACGGCCGGCGCGTCTGCCACGCCAAGAAGCCCGCCTGCGGCGCCTGCCCGCTGGCCAGGGACTGCCCGTCGTACGGCACCGGCCCGACGGGGTTCGAAGAAGCCGCGAAGCTGGTCAAAGGCGTCGAAAAGGACCACATCCTGGCGCTGGCGGCGCCCCGGTGACGACCGTCACCAAATGGGCGCTGGCCGCCGCTGTGCTGGCGGTGGCGCTCATCGTCGCGCTGCTGCCCCGCGGGGGTGACGACAGCGCCGCGAAGCCGTCAGGAGATCTGGCTCCGGCCCGGTCCGCGGCGGCGCTCCGGCCCTGCCCCGCGGCCAGTCCGGCGCAGCCGGTGAAGCAGCTCGAAGGCGTCAAGGCGGACTGCCTCGGCGACGGCGCGAGCGTCGACGTCGGCAAGGCCCTCGCCGGTGCTCCGGTGCTGGTCAACGTGTGGGCGTCGTGGTGCGAGCCGTGCCGGACCGAGCTGCCCGTGCTCCAGCGGTACGCCGAGCAGCCGGGTGCCGTGCGCGTGCTCGGCGTCCAGGTGCAGAGCCCGGCGAAGGACGGCTTGAACCTGCTGGCGAACCTGGGCGTGCACCTACCGTCGGTGTTCGACGGTGACGGGCGGAGCGGGCCCGTCCGGACGGCGCTGAAGGTGCCTTCGTCGCTCCCGGCGTCCTACCTGGTCACCGCCGCGGGCGAGGTGCGGTTAATCGCGAATCCACGCACCTTCGGGAACACTGACCAGGTGCGTGCGGCAGTCGAGGGGGCATCGTGATCGGACCACTGGTCGAGCCGGAGTCGGTGCCCGAGTGGCTCCGGCCGCTGGTCAAGGTCAGCGCCGAGGTCGATTCGAAGACGTTCACCCGGTTCAGCCCGCCCGAGGACGCCTACACGCGCGCCGCGGCGGTGCTCATCCTCTTCGGCGAGCGCGAAGCCGACGGCGAGCCCGACATCCTGCTCCAGCGCCGCGCCGACACGCTGGGCTCGCACGCCGGGCAGGTCGCGTTCCCCGGCGGCGGCGCCGAGGACGGCGACGGCGGCCCGGTCGGCACCGCGCTGCGCGAGGCCGAAGAGGAGACCGGAGTGGTCCCGTCCGGCGTCCAGCCGGTCGCGGTGCTGCCGGAGCTGTTCGTCCCGGTGTCCGGCTTCGCCGTGACGCCGGTGCTGGCGTACTGGGCCGAGCCGTCGCCGGTGCACGCGGTCGACCCGGGCGAGACGGCGTCCGTCGCGCGCGTCGCCGTCGCCGACCTGGTCGACCCGGCGAACCGGTTCACGATCAAGAAGGCCGGCATGCCGTGGAAGGGCCCGGCCTTCGAGGTCAACGGCCTGTTCGTGTGGGGCTTCACCGCCGGGTTGCTGTCCGTTCTGCTCGGCCTGGGAGGCTGGGAGCGCGAATGGGACTCGGACGACGTCCGGGACCTCGACGAAGCGCTGGCCGCGTTCCAGGCGCGCCTGCAAGGCGAGGAGTAGCGAGTGAACTGGGTCGATGTGCTGGTGTTGCTGCTGGCCGTGCTGGCGGCGGTGTCCGGTGCATACCAGGGCGTGATCGTCGCGCTGCCCTCCCTGGTCGGCGTCGTGCTCGGCGCGCTCGCCGGGATCAAGCTCGCGCCGGTCGTCGTCTCGTTCTTCGACGACCCGGTGTGGAAGGTCGCCTTCGCGGTCGCGACCGTGGTGTTCCTGGTCGCCTTCGGCGAGGCGCTCGGCGTCTACGTGGGCCGCAAGCTGCGGCAGAAGATCAACCCGGACAAGCTGTCCGGGGTCGACAAGTCGCTCGGCGCGGTCGTGCAGGCCCTGGTCGTCTTCATCGTGGCGTGGCTGATCGCGACGCCGCTGACGACCGTGTCCGGCCTGCCCGGGCTGGCCAAGGCGATCAACGGCTCGGTCGTGCTCGGCAAGGTCAACGACGCCATGCCGGAAGCCGCGCAGGGCTTCCCGAGCCAGCTGCGCAAGCTGCTCGACGCGTCCGGCTTCCCGTCGATAGTCGACCCGTTCCAGAAGGCCCCGACGGCCGACACCTCGCCGCCGGACCCGGCCCTGCAGAGCAGCGGGACCGTCCAGGCGCTGCACGGCAGCGTCGTCAAGATCCGCGGCAGCGCCAGCTCGTGCTCACGGTCGCTGGAGGGCAGCGGGTTCGTCATCGCACCTCAGCGGGTGATGACGAACGCGCACGTCGTGGCCGGCACCGACACCGTCGGCATCGAGACGACGCAGGGCGACTACCCGGCGCGCGTCGTGTACTTCGACCCGGAGGTCGACATCGCGGTGCTCGCCGTACCGCGGCTGCGGGCCGACGCGCTGCAGTTCGCGCCGGAGACCGCCACCGCCGGCGACAGCGCGATCGTGCTCGGCTACCCGCTCGACGGCCCGTACCGGGCGACGCCGGCGCGCGTGCGCGGCCGGATCAACCTGCGCGGCCCGGACATCTACGACGCGAACACCGTGCAGCGGGACGTCTTCACCGTCCGCGCGGAGATCCGCAGCGGCAACTCCGGCGGCCCGATGGTGACCCCGGACGGCAAGGTCATCGGCGTCGTGTTCGGCGCTGCGGTCGAGGACCCGGAGACGGGCTTCACGCTCACCGCCGAGCAGGTGCGGGCGGAGGTCGACGCGGCGCCGTCGCAGTCGACGAACGTGTCCACCGGCTCCTGCGCCGCCTAACGCCCGAACCGCAGCGCGAGACCGTCGAGCAGGGCTCGCATGCCCGACTCGAAGATGTCGTCGAGCACCAGGTCGTAGCCGGTTTCGCCGAGCTCGTGGAGCATCTTGGCGAACACCGGGCGGCCACTGATCATCGGCGCCATCGCCGGGGCCTGCTTGTCCATCCACTGCTCCTCGGACAGCCCGGACGCGGCCAGCGCGTGCTGCTCGCGTTCGAGGTGGATCGCGATGCCCTGGACGTAGCTGAAGAACAGCACGTGGAGATCGCACAGCGTCGCCGCGTCGACGCCGAGCTCGCTCAGCGCGGCCAGCGCGAATTCGGCGTGCAGGCCGAGGTTGCGCAGCGGCAGCGGACGGGTGACCGGCGCGAGCTGGGCCAGCCACGGGTGCCGGCGGTAGAGCGACCAGAGCGTCCGGCCGCCGAGCGTCAGCCGGTCCCGCCAGCCCGGCGGCGGGTCCTCCGGGTAGCCGCGCTCGCCGTACGCCGCGTCGGCCATCAGCAGCACGAGCTCGTCCTTGCCGCTCACATACTTGTACGGCGCCATGGTCGCGGCGCCCAGCCGCGCGGCGACGCCACGCATGGACAACGCGGCCAGGCCTTCCGCGTCGGCGATGTCGATCGCCGTGCGCACGATCCGGTCGCGGGTCAGTCCCCGCTGGCTGCCGCGTCGCTCCCGGCTCGCGACGACCGTGCCCGACCGCGGCTCGGCGCGCACCAGCCCCTCCTGGCTCAGCAGGGCCAGGGCCTTGGCCGCGGTCGCCATCGCGACGCCGTGGACGGCCGCGAGCCGCCGGGTCGACGGCACGCGCGCACCCGGCGGCAGCTCGCCACGCGCGATCCGGGCACGTAGCTCGTCGGCGATGACCACGTACTTCACGGTTGCCTCCTGACCTAGCACAGAGAGCAATCTGTACTAGGACAGATTTGTCGCTTGAACTGTGTCATCTCCACTGTGGTGCACACAAGCGTACGACTCTGGAGGAACAATGCGAAACGTCCTGATCTCCGGTGCGGGTGTCGCCGGCGGCACCTTGGCCTGGTTCCTGGCCCGCGCCGGCTGGGCGGTGACCGTCGTGGAGCGCGCGCCCGGCCCGCGCACCGGCGGCCAGGCGATCGACGTGCGTGGCGTCGCGCTCGACGTCGTCGACGCGATGGGTCTCGGCGAGCGGATGCGGGCGGTGCGCACCCGGATGCGCGGGATGTCCGTGGTGGACGGGACCGGGCAGGAGCTGTTCCGGTCCGAGGAGTTCACCTACAGCAGTGGCCGCCTCGACAGCGACGACTTCGAGATCCTGCGCGACGACGTCGTCGCGATCCTGCGGGACGCGGCCGACGTCGAGTATGTCTACGGCGACTCGGTCACGGCGTTGACGGAGGACGCGCACGGCGTGCGCGTCGAGTTCGAGCGCGGCGGGTTCCGGACGTTCGACCTGGTCGTCGGCGCGGACGGCCTGCACTCGGCGGTGCGGCGGCTGGCCTTCGGACCGGAGGAGGAGTTCACCACCCACCTCGGTCAGTACCTGGCGATCTTCCCGGCGCCGAACTTCCTGGGGCTCGAGGACTGGCAGGTCTGGTTCCGGCACGAGGAGACCGGCGGGGCGATCTACCCGGTCCGCGACAACACCGAACTGCGCGTCACCCTCGGCTTCGGGTCGGAGCCGCTGCCCCGCCAGGACGTCGAAGGGCAGAAGCGGCTCATCGCCGAGCGGCTGGGCGGGATCGGCTGGGAGGTGCCGAAGCTGCTGGAGGCGATGGCCGCCGCGGACGTCTTCTACTTCGACGCGATGGCCCAGATCCACCTCGACCGCTGGTCGGAGGGCCGGGTCGTACTGCTCGGCGACGCGGCCTACTGCGCTTCGGCGTTGTCAGGGCAGGGGACGAGCCTCGCGCTCGTCGGCGCGTACGTCCTCGCGCAGGAGCTGGGCCGTGCGGAGCGCGAAGCGGCCTTCGCGGCTTACGAGCGTCGAATGCGGCCCTTCGTCGAGCTCAACCAGGCGCTGGCGACGGAGAACCCGACGGGCGGTCCGGCGGAGGAGTCGGTCGAGCGGGCGAAGAACGCCATCGACCTCACTTGATGAAGTCCACCAGAGCCGCCGAGGTGCGCTCGGGGACCTCGAGGTGGGGGAAGTGCCCGACGCCGGGCCAGAGTTCCGGCTCGGCGTGCGGGCCCGCCCAGCGCACCGACGACGTCGCCGTCTCGGGGAGGATGCAGGTGTCGTCGGCGCCGTGCAGCTGCAGCGTCGGCGCCGTGATCCGGGCGTCGACGGCGTCGGTGAACCGGCGGCCCTCACCGCGGAACTGCGCGCGGAACGCCCAGCGGTAGTACTCGAGCGCGCTGTGCGCGACCCCGGGCACGAGCATCGCCTGCCGGAACGCGCCGACGCTCTCGGTGAAGTCCGTCGTGGACCGCCAGCGGCTCCCGGCCCAGTCGCCGAACAGGTCCTCGACGGCCTGGGCGTCGTTCTTCACGAGCCACTTCTCCGGCGCCATCGGGACCTGGAAGCGGAACAGGTGGCCGGCCGCGCGGCCCTGGCCACGCCACGGGCGGCCGGCCCCCGACCGCAGGGCCAGCGGGTGCGCGGCGCCGATCGCCGTCACCGACGACACGAGCCGGGGGTGCAGGGACGCGACCGTCCAGGCGAGCATGCCGCCCCACGCGTGCCCGACGAGGTGCGCGCGGCGCGCCCCGAGCGACTTGATCAGGCCGCCGACGTCCCCGGCGAGCGTCCACGCGTCATAGCCGCGGGGCGGCTTGTCCGAGTCGCCGTAGCCACGCAGGTCGACGGCGACCGCGCGGAACCCGGCGTCGGCCAGTGCCCGCAGCTGGTGGTGCCACGTCCACCAGAACTCGGCGAACCCGTGCAGCAACACCACGACGGGCCCCTCGCCGAGCTCGGCGACGTGCAGCCGGATGCCGTTCGCGGAGACGTCGCGGTGCGCCCATGGGCCGTCGAGGCGGACGCTCGACGGATCGGGGGACGCGTGCAACGACTCAGTCGCGCGTGGTGGTCAGGTCGGCGTCGGGCGCCTTCTGCGGCTTGAGCGCGGCGGCGGTCTCCTTGACGCTGGCGATCGTCCGCTCGGGTGCCTTGAACTTCTTCACCTTGCGGTAGCCGAGGAACCCCGCCACGCCCGCGACGAGCAGCATCACGAAGAACACGATGCCGAACGCGATCCAGCGGTAGCGCACCCACTCGGCGAGGCCTTCGGCGGCGAAGAAGAACAGGAAGAACGTGCTGTACAGGAAGACCGTCAACGCGATCAGGAAGTAGACGGCCCCCTTGAGGCCCTTCTTCACCTCGCCGACCAGCTCGGACTTCGCGAGCTCCATCTCGGCCCGGACCAGGGTCGAGATGTGCTGGGTCGCGTCGCCGACGAGCCTGCCGATCGACTGGTCGCCGGGGACGTCGGAGTCGGAGGACAGCGGGAGGTAAGGCACGGCCCCCACGCCGTCGGGGCCGGTGCGTTCGTGCTTGGGGCTGCTCACCGGGTCATCGTGCCATGTGTCCTTTGTCGAGGCGCGGCGGCGTAGCCGAGTGTCGCGAGATCACTCCGCTCGGGCGTGCACCCGGCTTCGGCGCAGGAGCAGCACCGCCGCGAGCAGCGAGGCCACGCCGGACGCGATCAGCACCGCCGCCTTGGCCAGTTCGCTCGCGCCCGCCGGCAGGGCGAGGTCCGCGATCAGCAGGCTGACCGTGAACCCGACGCCGCCGAGCACCGACAACGCGACCATGTCCCGCCAGCCCGTCCCGCGCGGCTTTTCCGCGGCGCCGAGCTTCACGGCGAGCAGGCTCGCGCCGAGGATCCCGACGACCTTGCCGCCGAGCAGCCCGGCGAGGACGGCGAGCGGCAGCGCCGTCGTGAACACCGCGCCGAGTGCGTCGGCGTTGACCGAGATCCCGGCCGCGAACAGCGCGAACACCGGCACGGCGACGGCGGCCGACCACGGCTGGAGCCGGTGCTCCAGCCGCAGCGCCGGTGCTTCGGCCTCGTCCTCGTCGGCGCGGACGCGGGTGAGCAGGCCCAGCGCGACGCCGGCGATCGTCGCGTGGATGCCCGCCGAGTGCACCGCGACCCAGGTGATCAGCGCGAGCGGCACGTACAGCCACGGCGTCCGGACGCGCCGGTGCTGCAGGAAGGCGTACAACGCGAGCGCGGCCACCGCCACGGCCACCGCGACCAGGTCGAAGCCGGTCGTGAACACCACGGCGATGACGACGATCGCGCCGAGGTCGTCGACGACGGCCAGCGACAGCAGGAACACCCGGGCGCTCGAGGGCAGGTTCGACGCGGTCAGGGCCAGCACGCCGAGTGCGAACGCGATGTCCGTCGCCACCGGGATGGCCCAGGCCCGCTCGATCCCCGGCGTCCCCCAGCCGACGCCGAGCGCGACGAGCGCCGGCACGACCATGCCGCCGGCCGCGGCCACGACGGGCAGCACGGCCTGCTTGAGCCGGGACAGCTCACCGATGACGAGCTCGCGCTTGAGCTCGAGCCCGGCGACGAAGAAGAACAGGGCGAGGAGACCGTCCTTCGCCCAGTCGCCCATGGTCAGGTTCAGGTGCAGGAGCTCCGGGCCGAGCCGGAGGTCGCGCAGCGCGTGGTAGCTGTCGCGCAGCGGGGAGTTGGCCCAGACCAGGGCGACGGCGGTCGCGCCGAGCAGGATGAGACCGCCGGTGGTTTCGGTGCGCAGGTAGCGCGCGAACTCGCTCAACGGACGGGACACGGCAGCTCCTGGGGTCGCTGATCACTGTTGCCGACCAGACTTCCCGGCGCACCTTGACGTTATTTTAATCCCCCTTTGTCACGGACCGTTATGGCCACCGCCACACGGGGTGCCGGTGGTGGGTCACACGGTGTGCTCTTAGCATGCGAAACGACAACGAAGTCCGAGACAAAGGAAGACAGAGTTGTGAGCACCTCTACCGAGGTCCAGCAGGACACGAGGTTCTTCGGGCACCCACGAGGACTGGCGAACCTCTTCGGCGTGGAGATGTGGGAACGCTTCTCCTACTACGGGATGCTCGGCATCCTGCCGATCTACCTCTACTACAAGGTCGAACAGGGCGGCCTGGGCCTGGCCCAGGAGTCCGCGCTCGGCATCGTCGGCGCGTACGGCGGGCTGGTGTACCTCTCCGCCGTCATCGGCGCCTGGGTCGCCGACCGGCTGCTCGGCTCCGAACGGACGCTGTTCTACAGCGCCGTGCTGATCATGATCGGGCACCTCAGCCTGGCGCTCCTGCCGGGCCTGACCGGGATCGGCGTCGGCCTGGTCTGCGTCGCGGTCGGCAGTGGCGGGCTGAAGTCCAACGCGACGGCGATCGTCGGCACGCTCTACGCCGACGGCGACGAACGGCGTGACGCCGGCTTCACGATCTTCTACATGGGCGTCAACCTCGGCGGTTTCGTCGGGCCGCTGCTGACCGGGCTCGCGCAGACGGAGGTCGGCTTCCACCTCGGCTTCGGGCTCGCCGCGGTCGGCATGGCGCTCGGCCTGACCCAGTACACGTTCGGCCGCAAGAACCTCGGCGACAAGGCCAGGGAGATCCCGAACCCGCTGCCGTCGTCGCAGCGCGCGCTCGCGATCGGCGGCGCCCTCCTGCTGGTGGCGGCGATCGTGGTGCTGGTGCTGACCGGCGTCGTCAACCCGGGCAACCTCGCCGACGTCGTCGTCATCGTGGTCGGCGTGATCTCGGTGATCTACTTCCTGGTCATCCTGACCAGCCGCAAGATCACCGGCGACGAGCGCAGCCGGGTGTTCTCGTTCATCCCGATGTTCATCGCCAGCGCGGTGTTCTTCTCGCTGTACCAGCAGCAGTTCACGGTCGTCGCGGCCTACACCGACCAGCGGCTGAACCGGAGCCTGTTCGGCTGGGAGCTGCCGGTGCCCTGGGTCAACTCGATCAACCCGGTGTTCATCATCGTGTTCGCGCCCCTGCTGGCGGCGCTGTGGACGAAGCTCGGCGAGCGCCAGCCGTCGACGCCGATGAAGTTCGTCCTCGGCACGGTGCTGATGGGCGCGGCGTTCCTGCTGTTCCTGCCGATGGTGGGCAGCGGCAAGAACGCGAGCCCGATGCTCGCGCTGGTCGGCATCCTGTTCGTCTTCACGATCGCCGAGCTGTGCCTGTCACCGGTCGGGCTGTCGCTGTCGACGAAGCTCGCGCCGGCGGCGTTCCGGACGCAGATGGTCGCGCTGAACTTCCTGTCGATCTCGTTCGGCACGGCGATGTCCGGCAAGCTCGCCGAGTACTACTCGGTCGACGACGAAGCGCCGTACTTCAGCACGGTCGGCGGGGTCGCCATCGGTGTCGGTGTCCTGCTGTTCCTGGGCATCCCCTTCATCCGCAAGCTGATGAAGGGCGTGCACTAGTCAGCCGACGGTGACGCCGAAGATCACCCCGACGAAGTAGGTCACCACCATGGTGAGCGCGCCGACGCCGACGTTGCGGAGGATCGCTCGCTTCACGTTCGCGTCGCCGAGCCTCGCGCTGACCCACCCGGTCAGCGTGAGGCCGACGACGACCGCGGCGGCGCACGCCCAGACGCGCATCGAGACGCCGGCCCAGGCGATGGAGAGCAGCGGCAGCAGCGCGCCGACCGAGAACGCGATCAGGGACGCCCACGCCGCCTGCCACGGGCTGGTCAGGTTGTCCGGGTCGATGCCGAGCTCGGCCTCCGCGTGCGCCTGCAGCGCGTCCTTTTCGGTCAGCTCGCGGGCGACCCGGTTCGCCAGGTCCGGCGAAAGCCCTTTGCCTTCGTAGATCTCCGCGAGCTCCCGCTCCTCGGCCTCCGGCATCGTCTTGAGCTCCAGCCTTTCCAGCCGGAGCAAAGCCTGTTCGGTGTCGCGCTGGGTGCTCACCGAGACGTATTCCCCGCCGGCCATGGAAAAGGCGCCGGCGACGAGCCCGGCTATTCCGGCGGTGAGGATCGTGGTGCTTTCGGTGGTCGCGCCGGCGACCCCGACGACGATGCCGGCGACCGACACGATCCCGTCGTTCGCCCCGAGAACCCCGGCCCGCAGCCAGTTGAGCTTCCCGCCCACGTCCTGGTGCGGTTCGTGGGCGTGCTCCACGGCGTCACCGTCAATCGTTTCGGTCACCGGACCAGTGAAACACGAACGGAGAATCGTGGCGAGACCTCCGGTTTGGGTCAGGTCCGCCTAAATAACGCGTGCCTAACCTAAGCCAGTCCTGTGTGGACTCCGCGGTTCTGGGTCATCATGGGTGCCATGGACGACCAAGTGTGGCAGCCGCTGAAGACGGTGGAGGGCCTGCCACTCCAGGGCGGCGAGGGCCGGTTCCGGCTGCTGGAGACGGCGGAGAGCGGACTGGCGTACCTGATCCACTACCCGGCGGGGGTGGCCTCGCCGGGCCACGCGCACGACCACGACTCGATCGTCTACGTCCTGTCGGGGAGGCTGCGGGGAGCGGTCGACGGCGTGGAGACGGAACTGGAGCCGGGTGACTCGGTGCTGCACCCGAAGGGGGTGGCCCACCACGTGGAAGCGCTGACGGACTCGATGTGGGTGGAGTTCAAGTCCCCGCTGCCAGGGCGTCCGCCAATCGGCTGAGCCTGCCCCCGGAAAGCGGAAACGCCCGGCCCCGCGAATGCGGCACCGGGCGTTCCCTGGAGTGAAGCTCAGGCGTCCAGCTCGGCGAGGGCCTGCTTGGCCTTCTCGAGCTCGGCCTCCAGCGCCGCGACCTTCGCCGCCTGCGCCTCGCGGGCCTGGTTGATCACCTCGTCGATCGGGCCCGACAGGTCCGCGTGCAGCTCCTTCGCCGCGCGCGACACCGCCGCCGCCGGGATCTCGAGGCCCTTCGCGACCCACTTCGAGCCGTTCTTCAGCTCGGCCTGCCACTCGCCGTCGGCGGTGCCGGTGACCGTGAGGGTCAGCTCGACCGTGCGGGTCTTCTTCGCCGTCGACGCGGTCGCCGCACCCTTCGGGCGGCCGCGCTTGGGCTTGGGGGCCTCTTCGGCAGCCGGCTCAGCCGGGCTTTCCGAAGCGGCCGGGGACGCGGACTCGGTGACGGTCGCCTCGTCGGCGGAAACCTCCGGCGTCTCAGCCGAAACCGGAGCCGAAGCCGTTTCCTCGTCGTGCGTCAGGACATCCACGGTCATCGTCGTGTCGTCTCCTTGCCCGGGAAGGGGGTGTGGTTCGCGGCACAGCGTAGAACATGCGTTCGAGCCGTGCCACTCGGGGTGTCATTGACAGGGCCCTCCCGGCGCGAAGCCGGAAGGGCCCTGACTACGAGAACGCTAGCTCACTCCTCGGACTTGCCCGTCTTCAGGCCCGACGAGATCAGGTCCATCACCGACGAGTCGGCCAGGGTGGTGACGTCGCCGACCTGCCGGTTCTCCGCGACGTCGCGCAGGAGACGGCGCATGATCTTGCCCGAGCGCGTCTTCGGCAGCTCCGGCACGACCATGATCTGCCGCGGCTTCGCGATCGGCCCGATCTCCTTCGCGACGTGGTTGCGCAGCGCCTGGATGGCCTCCTCGCCGCCGTCCACCGCGTTGCCGCGCAGGATGACGAACGCGACGATGCCCTGCCCGGTCGTCGGGTCGGTCGCGCCGACGACCGCGGCCTCGGCCACCGTCGGGTGCGAGACCAGCGCCGACTCGACCTCGGTCGTCGAGATGCGGTGGCCGGACACGTTCATCACGTCGTCGACGCGGCCGAGCAGCCAGATGTCGCCGTCGTTGTCGTACTTGGCGCCGTCGCCGGCGAAGTAGAAGCCCTGGTCCTTGAAGCGCGACCAGTAGGTGTCCCGGAAGCGCTCCTCGTCGCCCCAGACGCCGCGCAGCATCGACGGCCACGGCTTGTCGAGCACCAGGTACCCGCCACCGCCGGGCCCGACCTCCTTGCCCTGGTCGTCGACGACCTTCGCGGAAATGCCCGGCAGTGCCCGCTGCGCCGAGCCCGGCTTGGTCGAGGTGACGCCCGGCAGCGGCGAGATCATGATCGCGCCGGTCTCGGTCTGCCACCACGTGTCGACGATCGGGGCCTTGCCCGCGCCGATGTTCTCGCGGTACCAGATCCACGCCTCGGGGTTGATCGGCTCGCCGACCGAGCCCAGCACCCGCAGCGACGACAGGTCGTACTTCTCCGGGATTTCCGCGCCCCACTTCATGAACGTGCGGATCAGCGTCGGCGCGGTGTAGTAGAGGGAGACCTTGTGCTTCTGGATGATCTCCCAGTGCCGGCCCTCGTGCGGGGTGTTCGGCGTGCCTTCGTAGACGACCTGCGTGACGCGGTTCGCGAGCGGGCCGTAGACGATGTAGCTGTGGCCGGTGATCCAGCCGATGTCGGCGGTGCACCAGTAGACGTCCTCGCCGGGCTTGTGGTCGAAGACGTTGTGGTGCGTGTACGCCGTCTGCGTCAGGTAGCCGCCGGAGGTGTGCAGGATGCCCTTCGGCTTCCCGGTCGTCCCGGACGTGTAGAGGATGAACAGCGGGTGCTCGCTGTCGAAGGCCTCGGGAGTGTGCTCTTCGGACTGTCCGTCGACGAGCTCGTGCCACCAGAGGTCGCGGCCGTCGGTCCACGGCACGTCGCCCTCGAGCTTGTCGCCCGTGCGCTTCACGACGATGACCTTCTCGACGGTTTCGGCGCCTTCGAGCGCTTCGTCGACATTGGCCTTCATCGGCGCGGCCTTGCCGCGGCGGAACTGGCCGTCGGAGGTGACCACGACCTTCGCGGCGGCGTCGTCGACGCGGGCCCGCAGCGCCGTCGGCGAGAAGCCGCCGAACACGACGTTGTGCAGCGCACCGATCCGGGCGCACGCGAGCATCGCGAAGATGGCCTCGGGGACCATCTGCAGCTGGATCGCCACGACGTCGCCCGCGGTGACGCCCAGCGACGTGAGTGCGTTGGCGGCCTTGGAAACCTCGGTCTTCAGCTCGGCGTAGGTGATGTCCCGCGTGTCACCCGGCTCGCCGACCCAGTGGATCGCGACCTGCTCGCCGTGCCCGGACTCGACGTGCCGGTCGACGCAGTTGTACGCGACGTTCAGCTTGCCGCCGACGAACCACTTCGCGAACGGCGCATTGGTCCAGTCCAGTACCGTGGTCCACTTCGTGTCCCACGTCAGCCGCTCCGCCTGCTTCGCCCAGAACGCTTCGCGATCGGCGTCCGCCTCGGCTTGGAGATCGGCCTTCGCATTGGCCTGAGCAGCGAATTCGTCACTGGGCGGGAACGTGCGGCTCTCGGTGAGCAGGTTGTCCAGGGCTGGGGACTGCTCGGTCATGGTTGCAAGGCCTCCTGTAGTGCGCCGACATGACGGCTAGCGGCACGCTAGCGACGTTAGTCCGCCTTGTAAAAGGTTGCACCCACGTTGCCCCGCGGTTTCACCGAGGCAGGCGAGCCCCGGTGACTAAGCGTTCGTTCAGCCGCGCCTTCGCCGCGGGCCACTCCGGCGCCAGCATCGAATAGGTGACGGTGTCGCGCGACGAGCCGTCCGGCCGGATCCGGTGCGCCCGCAGCACGCCTTCGCGAAGCGCGCCAAGCCGTTCGATGGCGCGTTGCGAGCGCAGGTTGCGGATGTCGGTCTCCCAGCAGACCCGTTGCGCGCCAAGGGTTTCGAACGCGTGGGTGAGCAGCAGCAGCTTCGACTCGGTGTTCAGCCCGGTGCGCTGCCAGTCCGCGCCGATCCACGTGTGCCCGATCGAGAGGATCCGGTGCGTCTCGACGACCTGGTAGTACGACGTCGTCCCGGCGACGCGGCCGGACGTGACGTCGATCTGCGCGAAGGGCCGCCGGTCGGGGTCGGCGAGCGTCTGCTCGACCATCCGCTCGGCTTCGGGAAGATCCCCCGGCTGCCGGATGCTCAGCCACGCCCAGATGCCCGGGTCGGCGCCGGCCTCGAGCAGGCCCTTGGCGTGCTCGAGGGTCAGCGGCTCCAGGCGGACGTGCTCGCCGGACAGGGTCGGTCGGGTGCTCCAGTCGCTCACGTGATCACCGTAAGCGCCACAATGGCTTTCTCTGACAGCCAATTTCCGAGCATTTCCACAGTCCACTTCGGCGTTGCCTATGCTCGGCTGACCACGACGAAGGGCGAGATCGATGGCCGAAGAGCGGGAAGAGCTGAGCTGGGAGCTGTTCGGCACGGCGAGCCGTGAACTGGCTCACACCATCGCCGACGACGGCTTCGCGCCGGACCTCATCCTGTCCATCGCGCGCGGCGGGCTGTTCGTCGCCGGCGCGCTCGGCTACGCGCTCGACGTGAAGAACCTCCACGTGATGAACGTCGAGTTCTACACGGGCGTCGACCAGCGCCTCGACCTGCCGGTGATGCTGCCGCCGGTGCCCAACGTCGTCGACCTGACGAGCAAGAAGGTGCTGATCGCCGACGACGTCGCCGACACCGGCGCCACGCTCAAGCTGGTCCGGGACTACTGCGTCGAGCACGTCGCCGAGGTGCGCTCGGCCGTCGTCTACGAGAAGCCGCACTCCACGGTCAAGTGCGAGTACGTCTGGCGGCACACCGACCGCTGGATCAACTTCCCGTGGTCGGTGCTGCCGCCCGTGGTCTCCCGCGAAGGCCAGGTCCTCGATGCCTGATCCGCTCAAGCCCCTCCTCGACCTCGAAGGCGTCGCCGCGGCCGCGAAGTCCGCGCAGGACGCCGTGTTCGCGGTGCACCGCCTTCCGGCGAACCTCCGCGGCGGCGCGGCGACCGCGGCCGAAGCGTCGGTCCGCGCGGCTCGCGCGTCCGCCGGCATCGAGGGCGCCAACCCCGAACTGCCCGCCGACGGCTCGGTCGCCGACCCGACCCTGGCCGGCGCGCTGCGCGTCGCGGAGACGCTGGAGACGCTGCTCCCGACGTGGCGCCGGGCACCGATGCAAGCCTTGGCGCGCATGCACGTTCTCGCCGCCGCGGACCTCGTCGACGACCCGGACGCGCTGGGGCGCCCGCATTCCGGCGGCGGCCGCCTCGAGCTGCTGGCCCAGCTGGTGACCGGCGCGACGTCGGTGCCGGGCCCGGTCCTGACGGCCGTCGTGCACGGGGAACTGCTGGCGCTCAAGCCGTTCGGCAGCGCGGACGGCGTCGTCGCCCGGGCCGCGGCGCGGTTGACGATGATCGCGACGGGCCTGGACCCGAAGTCCCTGAGCATTCCCGAAGTCGCGTTCTTCCGCCGGGTGCCGCGTTATCTCGAAGCGGCCGAAGGATTCGCGAGCGGGACGCCGGACGGTGTACGCGCGTGGCTGCTCTTCAACTGCGAAGCGTTCGAAGCGGGCGCGCGCGAAGCGAAGAGCATTTCGGACGCCGCTTCTTGAATTGACACCGGCTAAGTGGTCAGTTTCGCCGACCACTTCTCTTCGATGCGCCCGAACCGCCACACCGCGAGCGCGACGACCCACGTCAGCACGAACAGCCCGACGATCCCGAAGCCGACGTAGTCCAGGTCCACCGACGCGATCGCGGCCAGCGGCCCCGACGTGATGTCCAGCTTCTCGGTGAGGATCGACACCAGCTCGATCGTGCCGATGACGAACGCGACGGCGACCGACAGCGTCGTCACCGCGATGTTGTAGAAGATCTTGCGCACCGGCTTCGCGAACGCCCAGCCGTAGGCGAAGTTCATGAAGCAGCCGTCCACGGTGTCGAACAGGCTCATCCCGGCGGCGAACAGGATCGGCAGCACGAGGATCGCGTACCAGGGCAGGGCGAACGTCGCGGCGCCGGCGGCGAGCACCAGCAGCCCGATCTCGGTCGCGGTGTCGAAGCCCAGGCCGAACAGCACGCCGACGGGGTAGATGTGCCACGGCTTGCGCACGGACTTAGTCGCGCCGCGCAGCAGGCGGTTCATCACGCCGCGGTTGTTCAGGTGGTGCTCCAGCGCGGCCTCGTCGAAGTCGCCGTGGCGCATCCGCTTGAACACCCGCAGGATGCCGATCAGCACCACGAGGTTCAGGATCGCGATCACGTACAGGAACACCCCCGAGACCGACGTCCCGATGAGGCCGGTCGCGTTGTGCAGCGCCGACGAGTCGTCCTCGACCTGCCCGGCCAGCGCGCGGACGCCGAGCGACAGCAGCAGGCACAGCGCGAAGACGATCGTCGAGTGCCCGAGGGAGAACCAGAAACCGACCGAAAGCGGACGCTGGCCGTCGGCCATCAGCTTGCGGGTGGTGTTGTCGATCGCGGCGATGTGGTCGGCGTCGAAGGCGTGCCGCATGCCGAGCGTGAACGCCGTGACGCCCAGCCCGATCCCGAAGACGCCGGACGCGCCCAGGTCGTAGTGCCGCGGCGCGACGAAAGCCGCCAGCACCACCCAGCCCACGACGTTGAGCAGCAGGATGAACCCGGCCATCCCGCCGATCGACACCCACTCGCGGCGCGAAAGCCCGCGCCGCGAGTCCTCGGTCGTTCCCGTGCTCGTCATCGCCGCCCGCCTTCCCTCATCTGAGAGGTTAGACAGGTGAACAGATGAACGGCAATCAGTTCTAGCTGGCGCGCACCCGCACCAGATCCAGCGCCTTTCGGACATGTCCACCGGAAGCGTGCAATGCCTTCGCGGCACTCTTCACGTCTTCCCCGGACAGCAGGTGCACCAGCGCCACCTTGAGGTCGCCCCCGGCCTCGGTGAGCGCGTCCGAGCAGTCCGCCATCGTCATGCCGGTGGCTTCCTGCAGGATGCGGATGGTCCGGCCGCGCAGCTTCGCGTTCGTGGCCCGCATGCTGACCATCAGGTTGGAGTAGGTCCGGCCCAGCTTGATCATCGTCGCCGTGGAGAACGACGTGAGGATCATCTTCTGCGCCGTGCCCGCCTTCATCCGCGTCGAGCCGGCGATCGCCTCCGGGCCGGTGTCGACGGCGATGAGCACGTCGACGCCCGCCGGCTTGGCCGCCTTCGCGTTGCCCGACACCAGGCCGGTGTGGGCACCCTGGCGCTGCGCGGCGAGCAGCGCGCCCAAGACGTACGGCGTCCGCCCCGACGCCGTCAGCCCCAGCACGAAGTCGCCCGGCTGGACCATGGCGGCCATCTCGGCCGCGCCGGCCCCGTCGTCGTCCTCCGCGTTTTCGACGGCCTGGCGCAGTGCGCGCTCGCCGCCGGCGTGGTGCGCGATGAACCAGTCCGACGGCACGTTGAACGTCGGCACGAGCTCGGCCGCGTCCAGCGTGGCCAGCCGCCCGGACGTCCCCGCACCGACGTAGTGCACCCGGCCACCGGCCCGCAGGGCGTCCACCGCGTAGTCGACCGCTCGTGCCACCTGTGGCAGCACCGCGGCGACGGCACCGGGGACTGTGCGGTCCTCGGCGTTGATCGCGCCCAGGATCCCCGCGGTGGACATCAGGTCGATGTCCGTGGTGCGGGGATTGCGGGTTTCGGTCGGCGAATCGACGTGCACCGCCTGCACGGGGACGGTCATCATGCGCCTCACATTTTCTCCGGTCATTACTTGCCGGTTTCCCGCGGACGGCGACGGCCGTCCGGCCTGACCCCCAGGCGGTGCGAGCCGACGGCGTCCCTGGTGGCGTCCAGGGCGTTGACCGACGCGTCCATGTGCCGCTGCGCGACGCCGATGAAGAGGCAGTCGATGACGGTGAGCTGGGCGATGCGGCTCGCCGTCGCTCCCGAACGGAACGTGGTTTCCCGCGCTGCCGTGGTCAAAACGTAGTCGGCGACCTCGGTGATCGGGGACCGCGGGAAGTTCGTCACGGCGATGGTGATCGCGCCGTGCTCACGGGCCACCCGCAGCGCCTCGACGGTGTCGGTGGTCGCGCCGGTGTGCGAGACGCCGATCGCGACGTCGCCCGGGCTCAGCACCGCGGCCGAGGTCAGCATGATGTGCGTGTCCGACCACGCGAAGCACACGCGGCCGATGCGGTGCAGCTTCTGCTGCAGGTCCGCGGCGACGAACGCGCTGGCGCCCACGCCGTAGACGTCCGCGCGGCCGGCGCTCGCGACGACCTCGATCACGCGCTCCAGGGTGGCGACGTCGAGCTGGTCGGCCGTCTCTTCGACGGCCCGCGCGTCGGCGAAGCTGACCTTGCCGATGACGGCCGCCAGGTCGTCGTCCGGGCCGATCTCGCCGCCGAGGTTGCGCGTGGTGCGCGCTTCGGTGCGCGCGGTGTCCGCGGCCAGCGCGATGCGCAGCTGCGGGTACCCGCCGACGCCGACCGCCTTGCAGAAGCGCGTCACCGTCGTCTCGCTCGTGTTCGCGGCCAAGGCGACTTCGGTGATGCTGCGTCTCGCGACGTGCGCGGGATCCTCCAGCACCACCTTCGCCACGCGCTGCTCCGCGCGGGCCAGGCCGGGGAGCAACGACCGGATGCGCACCAGCGGGCTCGAGTCCGCGTCCCGTGCGGTCGTCTGGACCGATACGGGCTCGGACGGTGCCGTGCCGACTACGGATTCGGTATCACTCACCGTCGGAAAGTTACTAACCGTTGGCATCTGCGACAAGGCTACCCACACCCTTCAGTCCTATCGCAACCCGTCCGTGTCTGCGGATCTGGATTTGCGATTAATCACTGACCAGAAAGTCGCCAACCAGGTCGGTCTTGTTAACGAGGTCAAGCTAACGACTTGGCAACTTAGTGTCGCGGCGCAAACGGCAAGGAGACGGTTAAATCCGCCATCGGATCGACGGTGCGCGACCGTGCCGTCACCTTGCGCTCAACTGCCAACCCTCTGCGACGAAAGCGGCGGGGTTTCGTTCACCGTCGAGGAGTGATCGGCCGCTCTCGGTGACTTTCACACCGTCGACCGAAACACCGCGTCCCGTGTAGTTCGGGTCGGTGCTGTAACGCCAGCGGAGGCTCACCGACGCGCCCTGGGGCAGCACGCCGCTCGCCTTCCACCAGGCACGGTGTCCGTGTCCGGAGAGCGACGTCACATCTCCGGAGGGTGCACCCGGCCCGGAAACCGAGAGCGCGATCGGTTGCCAGTTCACCCCGTCGGTGGAGGTCTGCAGCTGTAATGGATCAGTGCTTCCCTCGGTGTCCACGAAGGCGTAGAAGGACACGCGCGCTTGATCACTTTGCGTAGTAAACGGACGCGTGCTCAGCGTGGCCGCGCTCGCGTTACCCAGCGTGCTCGTCCACGCGTCCTTCCCGACCTCGGGCTTCACGGCCATGGCCCTGGCCAGCGACGTCGCCCACACCTGGCGCGCGGTGTTGATCGAGCCCCAATTGCGGCTCGGGTGCACGCGGTTGGTCAGCAGGATCGCGAAGGAGCGCGACTCGGGGTCGATGACCAGCGTCGTCCCGGTGAAACCGGTGTGCCCGGCGGTGACCGGGGACGCCAGCGCGCCCATGTACCAGGGCTGGTCGAGCTCGAAGCCCAGGCCGTGCGCGTCGTCCGGGAACTGCTGGTTGTAGTTGGTCAGCATCATCTGCCGCACGGTGTCCTCGCCGAGGATCCGGTGCCCGCGGTAGCTGCCGCCGTTGAGCATCGTCTGGGCGAGGGTGGCCATGTCGTTCGCGGTGCTGAACACCCCGGCGTGCCCGGCGACGCCGCCGAGCGACCACGCGTTCTCGTCGTGCACGCTGCCGCGCACCATCCCGCGTGGCGGGTTGGCCTCGTACTCCGTCGCGGCCACCCGGTTCAGCTTCGACGCGGGCGGGTTGTACCCGGTGTCGACCATGCCCAGCGGCGCGGTGATCCGGTCGTGGACCACCTTGTCCAGCGTCTGCCCGGTCAGCTTCTCGACGATGAAGCCGAGCGTGAGCAGGTTGATGTCGGAGTAGAGGTAGGTCGTGCCCGGCTTGTTCTTCAGCGGGCTGTCGAGCACCGCCTGCCGGCGCGACGGGATGTCCGGGTAGCCGGCCCACAGCGACGGGATCGGGTCGGCGTCGAACCCGGAGACGTGCGTGAGCAGCATCTTGATGGTGATCGCGGCCTTGTCGCCGGTCGCGAACTCCGGGAAGAACTTGCTGACCGGGGTGTCGATCGTGAGCTGACCGCGTTCGACGAGCTGCAGCACGGCGATCGAGGTGAACAGCTTCGAGATCGAAGCCATGTCGAAGATGGTGTCGTTCTTCATGGGGACCTGCTGGGCGGGCGGCAGCTCGGTGCCCGCGGCGTCGGCGTACCGCACCGCGCCGCCGACGGCGTACCGGTCGACGACCACGCCGTCGTGGGCCAGCAGGCCGACCGCGCCGGAGAAGTGCGGGTGCCCGGTGGCGTCCGGCTTCGTCCAGCTCGCGAGGAAGTCCTCGGCGGCCTTGATCGGCGCCGGGTCGAGGTTCACCTCCCGGGGACTCGCGGTGCGCAGCGTCGTCCACGCCGGGGCGAAGCCCTGCTGCGGCCGGTCGAAGCGGCCCGCGTCGTCGTGGTGTCCGGTGATGGCGCTGGCTCCAGAGGTCAACGTGGTCAATGCGACCAGCACTCCGGTGGCCGCGGCGATGACCTTCCTAGCACGCACGAGTGCCCCCTCAGCGGTAGAGCAGGTAGTGGCGACGTCTCTTGTCGAACTCGGCGAGCTCGGCCCGCCAGGCCCCGGTGACCTCGTCGACGCCCGCGCCGGCGTCGACCATGGTCCGGAGCCGGTCGGACCCGGAAAGCTTGTCGATGTAGTTGTCGGGACGCCACGCGAAGACGTCCGGGTGCAGTGCCTTCGCCGTGACGAGCATGGCGACCGCGGTGCGGATCGCGTCGAAGGCCCGCGGGTCGTCGACGCTGACCTGCACACCCCCGCAGGTCTGGTTGACGAACTTGCTGAACGTCGGCACGAAATAGATCTCGCGGAATTTCGCCCCGGGCAACCGCAGGTCTTCGAGCTTCTCGCGCCAGCGCCAGTCGAGCCCGGGCGCGCCGATGATCTCGAACGGCCTGGTCGTGCCGCGGCCTTCGGAGAACACCGTGCCTTCGAACATCCCGGTGCCCGGGTAGACGAGCGCCGTGTCCGGCGTCGGCATGTTCGGGCTCGGCAGCACCCAGTTCAGCCCGGTCTGCGCGAAGAGTGTGTCGCGCTGCCAGCCGCGTACCTGGACGACTTCGAGGCGATCCAGCTTCACGCCTTCGCCGGGGAGGAACTCTTCGGCGTAGAAGCGCGCCAGCTCGCCGACGGTCATGCCGTGCTGCTGGACGATCGGCTTCTTCCCGATCCCCGACGAGAACTTCGGGTCGAGCAGCGGGCCGGCCGCCCGGCCACCGATCGGGTTCGGCCGGTCGAGCACGACGAAGGCGGCCTTGACCTGCGCCGCGGCCACCATCGCCGTGTAGAGCGACCAGATGTAGGTGTAGAAGCGCGCGCCGGCGTCGGCGATGTCGAAGACGACCGTGTCGACGCCCGCCTTGGTGAACAGCGAAGCGAGCTTCGTCGCGTCGACGCCGTACGCGTCGTACACCGGCACGCCGGTGCGCGGGTCCGTGTAGTCGCCTTCGGAGCCGCCGGCCTGGGCGCTGCCGCGGAAACCGTGCTCGGGCCCGAAGGCCGCGACCGGCCGCACGCCGGCCGCGACCATCGAGTCGACGATGTGGTCGCCGTTCAGCAGGACCCCGGTCGGGTTCGACAGGACGCCGAGCTTGCGGCCCTTGAAGGACCGCCAGCCCTGCGCGGCCAGCTGCTCGGCGCCGGTGAGGACCCTGGTGGGATGCGCTTGGGGCTCGGGCTGGGCCCCGGCGACGGCCGAGCCGCCCGCCAGGAACGGCACCGCGAGCGCGCCCGCGCCAAGGAAGTGACGCCGGTTCAGGTTCACCAGGTCAGCCCGTGGCCGAAGGAGTACTTCACGGTGTTCACGTCGGCCCCGGCGGGGATGTCGACCGGCAGCTTCCCGACCGGCTTCGTCTCGCCGAGGATGACCTTGGCCAAGGCTTCCAGCGTCGGCCCGATGTAGCCGTAGGTCGCCAGCCACGTCTTCACGGTGCTTTGGTAGCCCGCGTCGTACGGGATCTGCGCGGCGACCGCGACGACCGGCTTCCCGGTGGCCTGCAGGGCGTCGAGGAGCTTGGTCTGCAAGGGGAAGCCGCCGATGTTGTTGGTCAGCACGACGACGAGGTCGGCGTTCTTGGCGTTCGCGACCGCCTGCGCGATCTGAGCGTCGGTTGGAGCCTGACCGGTCTGGTACGCCGTCGCGGCCGTGCCGTGGGCGGTCAGCTTCTGCGCGAGCGTCGCGGTCGTCGAGACGCCCCAGCCGGTCACGAGCGCCGTGGCGGGCTTCTGCTTCAGCGGCAGGACGCCGGCGTCGTTGGCGACGGCCGTGATGCCGCGGTCGGCGATGTCCTGCGCCGTCTTGAGGTTCGCCGGCGTGCCGACGGTCTTCATCACCCGGTTCGGGTCGTTGAACGGCGAGAACAGGATGCCGCGTTCGAACTTCAGCTTCAGCACGCGCAGCACGCTCTGGTCGATCCGCTGCATCGGGATCTCACCGGACTTCACGGCGGCGAGCACGGAGTTGACGGCGACGTCGAGGTGCACCGGCATGAGCAGCTGGTCGACGCCGGCTTTGAGCGCGAGGACCGGGATCTCGGCGTCGCTGTGCATCTCGCGAACGCCCTGCATTTCGAGGGAGTCCGTGATGACGACGCCGTTGTAGTGCAGTTCGTTGCGCAGCTTGCCGGTGACGATCGGCTTCGACAGCGTAGCGGGCTCCAGCGACGGGTCGAGGCTGGGGAACTGGATGTGCGCGGTCATGATCGAGTCGATGCCGGCCTTGATGGCGGCCTTGAACGGCGGCACGTCGATGTCGCGCCACTCCTGCTCGGTCCGGTCGATCCGGGGCAGGCCGGTGTGGCTGTCGGTGGCCGCGTCACCGTGGCCGGGGAAGTGCTTGGCGGTCGCCGCGACGGTCTTGGCCGGGAAGTCGGAGTCCTGGTAGCCCTTGACCTCGGCGGTGACGAACTGGCTCGCCAGGCCGGGCTGCCCGGCGAAGGAACGTACGCCGATGACCGGGTTGGCGGGGTTCGAGTTGACGTCCGAATCGGGCGCGAAGTCCTGGTTGATGCCGACGGCACGCAGCTCGTGGCCGAGGATCGTCGCGGCCTTCGTCGCCCTCGCCGTGTCGCGGCCCGCGGAGATGGCCATCGAGTTGGGGAACTCGGTGGCCGGCGCGCCCATCCGGGTCACCGTGCCGCCCTCCTGGTCGGCGCCGATCTGCAGCGGGATGTGCGCCCCGCTGCCGATGGCGGCCTTCTGGAGGCCGTTCGACAGTTTCGCGACCTGCACGGGGTCGTCGAAGTTGTCGCGCGAGTCGTTGTTGAAGTAGATGACGCCGCCCAGGTGGTACTTCTGGATCACCTGAGCCGGGGTGTCGACGCCGAAGTCCGTCTGGTTCTTCGGGTTCACTTCGTCGGCCGACTTGCCGTTCACCCACGTGACGAACAGCTGCCCCACTTTTTGCTCGAGCGTCAGCCCGCGCAACGCCTGCGACGCGGCGGCCTCCGCCTGCGCGTCGGCGCTCACCCGCGGTGCACTCGCCGCGGTCGCGACACCCACACCGGTGAGGGCGAGCACCCCCGCGACGGGCAGGGCGAGCGCATGGAACCTCCGATTTCGGGTCGTCACGACCAGCCTCCCAGAAAGTTGCGGGCGCTCGGCGGACGTCAGAAGTCCACTCGGAAGCGCCAGTATCGGGAAGCTACTCACCGAATCCGTCGATGTCCATCGACCGACAGCACCAACGGACCGTTCGTACCCGGATCGGTAAGAAAGTCGCCGTTCGCAAGGTGCGAGAGGGGCCGAACGGGTGGTGGGGCGGTACTTCGCGCCGGGGGACTGCTGTCCACGCGACGGCGTCCCGACCCCGGGCATAAACGAGGCGGCGCCCGTGGCCAAGGGCCAACGGGCGCCGCCTGCAAAGCGCGATCCTCTCGGGCGACCAAGCGTGCAACTCTGGTCGTACCTACATGGACTCGGCGTGTGGCGTCCCACTACGCAGTCCCTAGACGACGAGCCTCCCGCGGCGCGCTGCGCGTGGGTACCCGGAGTCCGCGCACGGAGGTTTGCCGGGGTGGAACAGGCTTCTCTTCTACCTGCTCCCTGGCCGACCGAACGTCCGCACCTACTTTCTACGCCGTGAGCCCGGTCACTTCAAGTGCGCGGACGGGTGCACCGGTACAGAGGCTGGATCGGGTGACACGGGCACCCTGCGCGACGGACACTTCGGGGCTGGGGCAAGCAAAAGCGAGGCCGTACGGCCGTGTGGGTGGCGGCCGGGCGGGCTACCGGGACCGACGGCGACGATTGAGGCCGTACCAGGTCGCTCCGGCGGCAACCGCGCCGACGCCGAGGGCCACCATTCCCGCCGATCGTGTCGGGATCCGGCTGCGCAGCGACATCGGCCGGTCGAAGGCCAGGATCGGCCAGCCGCGGTCGAGGGCCTCGCGCCGCAGCAGCTTGTCCGGGTTGACCGCGTGCGGATGGCCGACGACCTCGAGCAGCGGGATGTCGGTGCTCGAATCGGTGTAGGCGAAGCACTCGGCGAGGTCGTAACCGTGGGTCGCGGCCAGCTGCTTCGCGGCGACGGCCTTGTTGGCGCCGTAGCAGTAGAAGTCGACTTCGCCGGAGTAGCGGCCGTCGACGATCTGCATCCGCGTCGCGACGCTGCGGGTGGCGCCGAGCATTTCCGCCACCGGCGCGACGACCTCCTCGCCGGTCGCCGACAGCACGATGACGTCGTGCCCGTCTTCGCGGTGCCGCGCGATCAGCTCCGCCGCCTCCACGTACACGAGCGGATCGACGACGTCGTGCAGGGTTTCGCGGACGATCGACGAAACCTGTGCGACGTCCCAGCCGGCGCACAGCGCGGAAACCTCGGCCCGCAGCCGTTCGGTCTTGTTCTCGTCGGCGCCGGCGAGGGAGAACACCAGCTGCGCGTAGGCGCTGCGCAACGCGGCGCGACGGTTGATCAATCCTTCTTTGAGCAATGGTTTGCTGAACGCCAGCGCGCTCGAGGAGGCGATGATCGTCTTGTCCAGGTCGAAGAACGCGGCCACCGCGTGCTCCGAGTCTGGCTTCCGGATGCGCGACGGCGCGCTGCTCGGTTCGGCCACGTACCCAGGATAAGAGCTTGATCGCGGCGCGTCCCGTTGATCCGGCACCCGCGTGGCGCGGTAGGCGGAAAATCCATGACAGGAAGGCACTTCCGGCGCGCCATGCCGTTATAAAACTGTATGCGTTGCCCGGCGCGCGAACCGGCCACCGGCGGAGTTACAGTGAGGGAGCCCGGTGTCCAACCGGGCCGGTTCAGTCCGACCCCCCGGGGCTGAACCCACGGCGGCCCCTGTCCCTCCCCCCTGGCAGGGGCCGCCCTCTTAACCTCCCCCTTGCCTTTCGGTTCGTGCGGTCGTTTTGCCTTCCGCTCACCTTTCTCGATTCCGTTTCCCCTCATTTGTTCGGCGCGGCCGAAATCTTCGGGTGCGGGTATTCCCCGGGTTTTCCGCCGCACGTGCGTCGCGGGCGGGCGCGACCCTGCCACAGCCCACCGACAGATCCGGTCCGCGAGCCGTCCGCGGCCGGCAGTTGTCCACAACACCCCGGTTGTCCACAGCCGGCCGTCCGGCCCGTTGCGCCCCCGAGCCGCCCACCGCGACGGTGGAACCCGGGCCACCACGGCCCGCACCGACGACGGGGAGGAACACATGACGGGGGAACGACCGATCGTGGTCGCCGCGGACGAAACCGTGCTCGACGAGATCCTGCGGGTGGCCGCGGTGGCGGGCTGCGAGCTCGACCGGGCACCGGACCTGATGGCCGCCCGCGAGCACTGGGCCCGCGCCCCGCTGGTGGTCCTCGACGAAGAAGCGGCGCGGCTTTCGCCCGTCCTGCCCCGGCGGGCCGGGATCCTCCTGGTCTGCAAGGGCAGCCCGGGCACCCGGACGTGGGAGCACGCGTTCCGCGTCGGCGTCGAGCGCGTGATCTCTTTGCCCGAGGAGGAAAGCGAGCTGGCGGGCGCGTTCGCCGACGTCGTCGAGACCCCGGCGGAGGAAGCCGGCCTGGTGCTCGCCGTGGTCGGCGGCCGGGGCGGCGCGGGCGCGTCCGTCTTCGCCGCGACGCTGGCGCTGGCGGCCGACCGGGATCCGGGCGGCGCACTGCTGGTGGACTGCGACCCCCTCGGTGGCGGTCTGGACCTGTTGCTGGGCCTGGAAAAGACGCCCGGGCCGCGCTGGTCGGAGGTGCGGCTGAGCGGCCGCGTCTCGGTACCGGCGCTGGCGGCGGCGCTCCCGCAGCGAAGACATCGCGGCGGCAGCCTGCCGGTGCTGGCTTGCGGCCGGGAGGGCGAGGGCCCGGCGGTCGAATCCCTGTCGGCGGTTCTCGCGGCCGGCCGCCGGTCGGGTCGCACGGTGGTCTGCGACCTCCCGCGCACCTTGGGCGACGCGGCGGCGGAAGCGGTCGCCGTGGCCGACCTGGTGGTGCTCGTGGTGCCGGTGGAGTTCCGCGCCTGTATGGCGGCGAAGCAGGTGCTGCGGCCCCTGTCGGAGTTGACGGCCCGTCTGGGCGTGGTCGCGTGTGGACGGTCCAGGGCGGGCGTCTCTCCCGTCCGGACGGCCGGTCTCCTCGGCCCGCCGCTGCTGGCGTCGATGGTCCTGGAACGGGGCCTACCGGTGGCGATCGAACGCGGCGAGTTCCCGACCAAGCCTTCCGGTCCCTTGACGACGGCGGCAGCGGACGTCTTGGCGGTAGCGCGTCGCGAGGCCCGGGCGGCGGCCCGATGAGCGCCCGGCTGCGCCCGCCGGGACCGCCGATCAGGGTGGCCGAGCTCCTGCTGCCCACGGTCCTGACGCTCGCCGGCCGCGGCCCGGTGAGTGCGGAGAGCTTCCTGGCCGTGCTGGCCGGCACCCGCGTGACGGCTCACCACACGCGGGCCAAGGCGGCGAACCCGTGACCACGGACTTCGTGGACCGCGTCCGCAACCGCCTGGCCGGCGACCGCCGCCAGGCCGACCCGGTCGCCGTCGCGACGGCGGTCCGCGCCGAAGCCGGCGGCGCCCTCGGCCATGACGCCGTGCTGGAGGCGGCCCGCCGGGCCCGCGACGAGTTCGTCGGCGCCGGCCCGCTGGCCCCGCTCCTCGAGAACCCGGCGACGACCGACGTGCTCGTCACCGGCCCGGCCGAGGTCTGGACGGACGGCCCGGACGGTCTCACCCGCACCGGCATCCGGTTCACCGGCGGCGAAGAAGCCGTCCGCCGCCTGGCCCAGCGCCTCGCGCTCGCGGCCGGCCGACGGCTCGACGACGCACAGCCCTATGTGGACGGCTGGCTGCCCGGTGCCGGTCCGCACGGCCGCATCCGGGTCCACGCCGTCCTCCCGCCGGTCGCGGCCGGCGGCACGTGCCTCTCCCTGCGGGTCCTCCGCCCGGCGACGCACGACCTCACGACGCTGCAGGAGCTCGGCGCGTTCGACGCGAACGGCGCGAAGCTGCTGCGGGACGTCGTCTCGCGCCGGATGGCGTTCCTCGTCACCGGCGGCACGGGCGCGGGCAAGACGACGCTCCTGGCCGCGCTGCTCGGCGCGGTCGACCCGGCCGAGCGCATTGTCTGCGTTGAAGATGCCGGTGAGCTGCAGCCCGCACACCCGCAGTTCGTCAGCCTCGTAGCCCGCCCGGCCAATGTGGAGGGTGCGGGCGCGGTGGGCCTGCCGGAGCTGGTCCGCCAGGCGCTGCGCATGCGTCCGGACCGGCTGGTGGTAGGCGAGGTCCGCGGCGCCGAGGTCGGCGCCCTGCTGACGGCGTTGAACACGGGCCACGACGGCGGCGCGTGCACGGTCCACGCGAACTCACCGGCCGAGGTACCGGCCCGCATCGAGGCCCTGGCGGCACTCGGCGGCCTGGGCCGCGAAGCGGTCCACAGCCAGCTGGTAGCAGCGATCCGCGTAGTCCTCCACATGCGACGCGAGCCAGGCGGCCGCCGACGTCTGGCGGAGGTAGGTGTGCTCCGAGCAGAACACGGCCGGGCCCGAGTAGTCCCGGTGTGGCGCGCGGGCCGCTGGACGATCGACCGCCACCTGTTCGCCACAACGGGAGCGATCACGTGCTGACTCTGCTGCTGGTGCGCATCTCGTTGCTGGTGACCATTTTCCAGCGCCGCGGAAGAAGGCCACGATGATCACCCCATGGGCCCCGCTCTGCATCGGCGCAGCCCTGGCGTGCTGGCCCACGGCCCCAACCCGCCTGCAGGCGGCGGTCGAGCAACCAGCACCGGTCCGCGTCCCGGACGTATGGGCGGTGGTCCGCTGGCTGCTTCCAGCGGCCCTGGCGGGTTTGCTAGCGGGAGTAGGAGGCGCGATCGCAGCGGGAGTACTGACGCTGGCATGGCGCCAGGAGCGGCAGGCCCACGTCAGGGCAGCAGCGGCCCTGGAAGCAGCGGCCCACACGGCAACGGCATTGCGCACAATGGTGTCCGAGCTGAGGTCCGGCGCCCACCCGGTAACAGCAGCGGAAGCGGCAGCAGAGGTAGTCCCGGCAATATCGGACGACCTCCGAGCATTGGCAACATCAGCCCGCCTAGACGGCGAGCTGCAGGCGCCAGCCCTCCCCGAGCTGGCAGCGGCCTGGACCCTGGGCAAGCGCCACGGCTTGCCAATGGCCGAAGTCCTGAACGCAGCCCGCCGCGACGCGGAAGCAAAGCTGACATTCGCCCGCCGAACCCGAGCAAAACTGGCAGGGCCCCAGGCAAGCGCGGCGGTCCTTACCGGCCTACCCGCCTTGTGCATATTGCTCGGCCAGGCCATGGGCGCATCCCCACTGGCGGTGTTGACGGAGAGCGCACCAGGCCAGCTGCTTCTGGTGGTCGGCAGCATCCTGCTCTGGGCAGGAACGGCCTGGTGCCGAGCCCTAACAGGCCAGGCGCGAATCCGATGAACCCAACAGCGCTCCTCCTCGTCGCCGCGGCTCTCCTCTCTTGGCCGAGCGACACTGCCGCCGCACAGCGCTTCACCTGGCTGGCCCATCGGTCGGATGCGGTTCCGGCGAACGCAACCGCGCTCCTTCCTCTTCCGGCGTGCCCATCAGTCGGAGGCTGGTCAGGTGAACGCGACTGCGCTCCTGCCCGGCGATCCCATCGGTCAGAGGTGGATCCGATGACCGCCGCAGCAGCCCTGCTCTTGTCCGGCGCGCCCATCAGCCGGAGGCGAGTCCGACGAGCACAGTGGCGCTCCAACTCTCCTGGCGGGCCCATCAGCCGGGGGCGGGTCCGGTGACCGCAGCGGCAGCCCTGCTCTTGTGCGGCGCGCCCATCGGCCGGAGGCGGATCCGGTGAACGCAACCTCCCTCTTCCTCTTCGCCGCGGCCCTCCTCACCTGGCCGAGCGACACCGCCGCCGCTCAGCGCTTCACCTGGCTAGCCGGCAGCACAACCCCCGAGCCACGCAACTGGCCCCGAGCAGTCCCACACATCGCGGCCACCCTGGGCGGCGTATCGACGGCAGTGCTCATCGGCGGCCTGCCCGGAATGGTCGTAGGCGCCCTGGTGACCGCCACCGGATGGTGGGCGATCCGCGGCACCCGACGGCCGCGAGCACCCGCCGTCAACCTGGCGGCCAAGCTCCGGCTCGCCGGAACGCTCGATCTCCTCGCGGCGTGCCTCCGGGCCGGACTGCCGGTCCCCTCGGCCCTCGACGCGGTGGCCGGCACCGCGCCGACCGAGGCGGGCGCGGCCCTGTGCTCGACCGCCGGCCTGCTCGCCCTCGGCTCCGGTCCGGGAGATGCCTGGGCTCCGGTGCAGGCCATCCCGGGCCTCGGCGAGCTGGCGGCCGCGGCCATCCGGACGTCCCGCTCGGGCGCGGCCTTCGCCGCGGCGGCCGCCGACCTGGCCGGACGGTTCCGCGAGGAGCTGGCCACCGACGCAGAGGAGCGCGCGGAACGAGCCGGGGTGGCGCTCGCGCTACCGGTCGGCCTGTGTTTTCTGCCGGCCTTCTTCTGCCTGGGCGTGCTGCCGGTCGTCCTCGGCCTGGCCGGCCGCCTCGGCCCGCTCTTCTGACCACCGACAAGTACTGAAGGGAAACCCATGCGCGCGTCCCACCGCCGGCCCGGCTCCGACGACGGCTCCACAACGGTCGAGTACGCGATCGTCACGGTCGCCGTCGCGGCCTTCGCGGCTGTCCTCTACACCCTCCTCACCGGCGACTCGGTGGTCTCGTGGCTGACGAACTTGGTCATGAAGGCCCTGACGGTGCCGTCGTGAGCCGCAAAGACGAAGGTGCGGTGACGGTCGAAGCGGCGCTGGGCCTCGCCGGCTTGACGGTGATGACCGTTCTGCTGCTTGCAGGCGTCACAGCGCTGACAGGCCAGCTGCGCTGCACGGACGCGGCTCGCGAGGCCGCCCGGCTCCTGGCCGGAGGCCAGCCCCACGAGGCCGCGGCAGCGGTCCACCAGATAGCCCCGGCGGGCGCGAACTTCGACATCCACCGGGAAGGCAACGAGATAACGGTCAAGGTGAGCGCTCACCCGGCAGGCGACCTGCTCCCGGCGATCAACTTGCACGCAACGGCGTACGCGGTGGCCGAGCCGGGCACGGAGGCCACCGATGCCGCCGGCTGACCCGCGCTGCGGCACCGGAGGCCAGGCGGACAGTCCCGACAGCGGCGTGGCCACGATCTGGACAGCGATGGCAGTGGCCGCACTGGCCGGGGTGGCGGTCCTCGGCTGCTGGCTGGGCGCGGCGGTCGTCGCCCGCCACCGTGCAGAGAGTGCCGCCGACCTGGCCGCGCTCGCGGCGGCATCACACGCCGCGGAAGGCCCGGCCCGAGCCTGCGAGCGCGCCAGGTGGATCGCCGACCGGATGGCGGTCAGCCTCCTGACCTGCCGATGGCAGCGGCTGGACGCTTTCATCGAGGTCCAGGCGCCAAACCTCGGCTTCGCCGGACTGCCAGGCCCCTCAGCGAGGGCTCGCGCCGGACCCACCGGCCGGTCACCATGAGCCCGGCAGCCCGGCAGCCCGGCAGCCCGGCAGCCCGGCAGCCCGGCAGCCCCGGGTCCACGGCGCACTCACGTGCCTCCAGGGCTGCGCTTACCCGGGCTTTGGCTCCCCGAGAACACTTGCGCCCAATCCCGCTTCGCAGCCCGCAGCCTCGGCGCACTCGTACGCCTTCAAGGCCGCGATCACCCGGCCCTGACCCCGAGAACACGTGCGTCTAGCCCGGCCACCACCTCGGCAGCCCGGGCACATGGCGTATTCACGTGCCGTCAGGGCTGCGGCCACCCGGCCCGGACTCCCGCGTTCACCCCGGCCCCATCCCGGCAGCCCGGGGCCCACGGCGCGCTCGCACGCCTTCAACGCCGCGATCACCCAGCCCGGGCCCCCGACAACACGCGCGTCCAACCCGACCCGGCAGCCCGCACGACAACCGGCGCCCACCCTCATCACCGCTCACCGGGACACCCCAACCGTCACCCCTCACCACCACCGACCGGCGGACGCCGACCGGTCGGTATGCCACGGTGACCGGCTGATCCGCCCGGGCGCACGATGAGCGGCCGGTGGTCACGGGCAGCGGTCGGTCGTGCACGGCGAGCGGTCGAAACCCCCGCTCACCTGGGCCGATAGGACGCCCGCCAGCCGCCGAAAGCGTGGCCGACAGCCGGTCTGTCCTGGTCATCAGCGCGACGAACGGTCCGTTGGCGGCTGCCGTTCACCGTCGATCCGCGCCGTCGGGTTCGGTCGGGCGGTAGGGACTACCGGGCGTTCATCGCCGCGTAACCACCGGTTGTCGCGTGGGGGTTCCGGGCAATGTGCAACTTGCCGTTAAGTGAGATGTGCGACACCGCGACAGGGTTTAACGGGTCGCAGAGAACCTGAACCTAAGGCAGGAAAGACAATGTTGGACGCGAATTGGCCGGACAGCTGGCGCGGCGCCTTCCGCATCGAACTGCGGGCGGAGGCGATCGGTCTCGCCTGGCGTGGCTGGCCGGTGCTCCCGGGTGTCGACCCCGCTCCGCTGGGCGGCGACGACCTCACCTGGCGACGCCCGGTCCCGGCCAGTGACAACTGGCGCGAGCAGATCGGCACCCACGCCCACGAGGTCGCCACCTGGTTCTCCGACCGCACCCACAGCCTGCTCGTCGCGACCGGCACCGTGCTCGACGCCGTCGAGGTCGACGACGAACTCGGCAAGCGCGCCTGCCGTCTGCTGCGCGCCCTCGGTCACCCGGCGCCGATCATCGCGCTGCCGAACGGCCGCTGGCTCTTCCTCACCACCGTCGCCGACCACATCCCGGCCGAGCTGGCGACCCGCTCCTCGATCCAGTGGCACGGCAAGGACAGCTACATCCCGCTGCCCCCGTCGCCGTTCCAGCACGGTGTCGTGCACTGGCGCGTCAAGCCCGAGGTCTGCGGCTGGCAGCTGCCGGACGCCGCCGAGGTGCACGACGTCCTCGTCCGCGCGCTCGCCGGCGAGCAGGTTCCGCAGCTGGTCCACACCACCGCGGCCTGAACCACCGAACCACCGCCGACGGCCGGTCCCAACCCGGCCGAGGCGGAGCAGGGCACAACTCCATGAACCACCAAAGTGGCCGTACTAGGCACCGTGTTGACGCAACGCCCCGAGCACGGTGTCCAGGACAGCCACTGCACCTGCCTTGTCCAGCGGATCGTTGCCGTTCCCGCACTTCGGCGACTGGACGCAGGACGGGCAGCCCGTCGGGCACTCGCAGGAGACGATCGCCTCCCGCGTAGCGACCAGCCACGGGACAATCGCGGCATAACCGCGTTCGGCGAATCCCGCACCCCCGGGATGGCCGTCATGCACGAACACCGTCGCCTCCCCGGTGTCTTCGTGCCACGCGGTACTCACCCCGCCGATGTCCCATCGGTCGCACGTAGCGAACAGCGGTAGCAGGCCGATCGCCGCGTGCTCGGCGGCATGCAGGGCACCGGGGACCCGTGCCGGAACCAATCCGGCACTCCCCGGTGCCCTGTCACCCTCGTGAACGGGCCCCCGACCGTTCGCCAGGGTTTCCTCTCCGGTCCCCACCGGCCCCGCAGATTCGGTCCCCACCCGATGGCCCCCGGTCCCCGCCTCGCCATCAGCCGAAATGCCCGGCCCGAGCAGCTCCGACGAGAGCGTGTACCAGACGGCCCGCGTACGCAGGCTCTGCTCCGGCAGGTCGAGCGGCGTGTGGTCCAGCACCTCACCCGACGGACGTCGCCGCAGGTAGCCGACCACCTGGGACGTCACCGCCACCTCGCCGAGGCACACGCTCACCCCGCCGAAGTCCTGCTTCTCCTGCGTGCTCAGCACCGCGATGTCCACGATCTCGCGCGGAGTCGTCGTCCAGTCCGGGTTCTCCGCGTGCACCATCGCCAGCCCCTGATCCAGGTCCAGCTCGTCGACCACGTACGACGACCCCTGGTGCAGGTACACCGCGCCGGGGTGGACCGCGAAGCACGCCGACCCCGGGTCGACCGTTCCCAGCATCCGCCCGGAGTCCGACTCGACCACCGCGATCTGTTCGCCGCCCGTCCCGCGGATCCCGACCTCGGCGTGCGGCCGGTCGCGTGATGTCCAGTACCAGCCGCTCGACCGCCGCCGCAGCAACTGCTGCTCCGCCAGTTCGGTCAGCACCTCCTGAGCAGCCGCGCCGCCGAACATCTCCAGCTCCGGGAGCGTCAGCGGCAGCTCGGCCACGGCGCACGCGAGCTGCGGCGCCAGCACGTACGGGTTCGCGGGATCCAGCACCGCCGTCTCCACCGGACGGTCTAGCAACGCCGCCGGGTGGTGCACCAGGTACGTGTCGAGCGGATCGTCCCGCGCCACGAACACCACCAGCGCTGAGTCGCCGGACCGGCCCGCCCGCCCGGCCTGCTGCCAGAACGACGCGAGCGTGCCCGGGTAGCCGGCCAGCACTACCGCGTCCAGCCCCGCGATGTCGACGCCGAGCTCCAGCGCGTTGGTCGTCGCGACGCCCAGCAGACGCCCCGACAGCAACGCCGCTTCCAGCGCCCGTCGCTCCTCCGGGAGATAGCCGGACCTATACGCCGCAACAGTTTCCGTCAACGCAGGGTCCACTTCGGACAGTATGCGACGCGCACCCAGCGCGGCCAGCTCCGCGCCCCGCCGCGAGCGGATGAACGCCAGTGACCGCGCGCCTTCGACGACCAGGTCGGCCAGGATCCGTGACGTCTCCGCGCCCGCCGAACGCCGGACCGGCGCGCCGTTCTCCCCGGTCAGCTCCTCCAGCAGCGGCGGCTCCCACAGCACCACAGTGCGGGCCCCGCGCGGAGAGGCGTCGTCCGTCACGGCGGCACAAGGCACCCCCGTCAACCGCGAAGCGAACGAAGCAGGCGAAGCCGTCGTCGCCGACGCGAGCACGAACACCGGCGAAGCGCCGTAATGCTCGGCAACGCGCCGAAGCCGGCGAAGCAGCAGCGCGACGTGCGAGCCGAAGACGCCGCGATAGCTGTGACATTCGTCGACGACCACGCAGCTGAGCTGCCGGAAGAACCGCGCCCACCGCCCGTGCTGGGAAAGAATCCCGCGGTGCAGCATGTCCGGGTTGGTGAACACCCAGTTCGCGTGTGCGCGCACCCAGTCGCGCTCCACCATCGGCGTGTCCCCGTCGAACGACGCCGCGCGGGCGCCCGGGACGTCCAAAGAGGACACCGACCGCAGCTGGTCCGCCCCCAGCGCCTTCGTCGGCGACAGGTACAGCGCGTTCGCCTTCTCGCCCGCGGCCAGCCGGGACAGCACCGGCAGCTGGTAGGCCAGCGACTTGCCCGACGCCGTGCCGGTCGAAATCACGACGTGACGACCTTCGTACGCGTGCGAAGCCGCCTCCGCCTGGTGCTCCCAAGGAGCCGAGACGCCGCAGTCACGCAGCGCAGTCACCACGGCCGGATCGGCCCACGACGGCCACTCTGCGTAGCGCGCGTTCCGACCCGGCAGGTCCGCGACGTGCGTGACCGGATCCTCGCGCGACGGGATGCCGGCGGTCACCCGCCCCAGCAGCCGCCGCCCCCGTGAGTCTTCCACCAGCCGAGCTTGGCACAGGGGTCCGACAGTTCTCGCCTCCCCGGACGATCCCCAACTGCCCCAACGGATCGGCGATCGAGTGATCGATCAAGTGAGGAGCCTCACAAGGTAACGGAATGTACCGTCACCGGGACGGCGTGAAGACGCTGGTTGCGATACCAATACACTCCCGCAATCCACACCCTCTGTGGTGAGCGTCATGTGAGACGTGCGTTGCTGCCCGGCTAGCGTGTCGCTCCGTACAGGGTCCATGCCAGCGCCGGCCGTGTCGAACCCTCGGCTTGCCGTCGACGCTGGCGATCGGCGACGTCTCCTGGAGGACGAATGTCACGGCAGTTCCTCGCGGAGGGCGCAGGCAGTATTGCGCTCACCGGAGGTGGCTACACGATTGTCGGTGTAGTCGCCGTGGTCGCGCTTGCCGCACTCGTCATCGGCTACGTCCTGCTCAAGGAGGTGCTGGCCGCGGGCCAGGGCACCGCCAAGATGCAGGACATCGCCAAGGCGGTGCAGGAAGGCGCGGCCGCTTACCTCAAGCGGCAGCGGAACACCCTCGCCATTTTCGGCGTGATCGTGTTCCTCCTGCTCTTCGCACTTCCCGCCGACGACTGGAACGAGAAGATCGGTCGTTCGATCTTCTTCCTGGTCGGTGCGGCGTTCTCGTTCGCGATCGGCTATCTCGGCATGTGGCTGGCGACGCAGGCGAACCTGCGCGTGGCCGCCGCGTCCCGTGAAGAAGGCGGCCGCGAGGTCGCCATGCGCGTGGCGTTCCGCACCGGCGGTGTCGTCGGCATGATCACCGTCGGCCTCGGCCTGTTCGGTGCCGCGGTCGTCGTGCTGGTCTACACCGGCCAGGCGCCCAAGGTGCTCGAGGGCTTCGGCTTCGGCGCCGCCCTGATCGCGATGTTCATGCGTGTCGGCGGCGGTATCTTCACCAAGGCCGCCGACGTCGGCGCGGACCTGGTCGGCAAGGTCGAGCAGGGCATCCCCGAGGACGACCCGCGCAACGCCGCCACCATCGCGGACAACGTGGGTGACAACGTCGGCGACTGCGCCGGCATGGCCGCGGACCTCTTCGAGTCCTACGCCGTCATGCTGGTCGCCGCGCTGATCCTGGGCAGCACCGCCTTCGGCGTGCACGGCCTGATCTTCCCGCTGATCGTGCCGGCCATCGGTGTCATCACCGCGGTCATCGGTGTCTACATCACGAAGGCGCGCGTCGGTGAGCCCGGCCTCGTCACGATCAACCGCTCGTTCTACATCTCCGCGGTGATCTCCGCGGTGCTGTCGGCGATCGCGGCGTTCGTCTACCTGCCGAGCAGCTTCGGCGACTTCGGCGCGGAATTCGCGGGCACCACGGGCAACCCGGCCGTCATCGCGACCATCGCGGTGATCATCGGCATCGTGCTCGCCGCGGTCATCCTGAAGCTGACCGGCTACTACACCGGCACCGAGTACAAGCCGGTCAAGGACGTCGCGCAGACGTCGGAGACCGGTGGCGCGACCGTCATCCTCTCGGGCATCTCGGTCGGTTTCGAGTCCGCCGTCTACACCGCCCTGGTGATCGGTGCGGCCGTGTTCGGCGCGTACCTGCTGGGCGGCGGCGTCGCGCTGTTCGCCGTGGCACTCGCCGGTACCGGCCTGCTGACCACCGTCGGCGTCATCGTCGCGATGGACACCTTCGGCCCGGTTTCGGACAACGCGCAGGGCATCGCCGAGATGTCGGGCGACGTCGACGAGAAGGCCGCGCAGATCCTCACGGAGCTGGACGCGGTGGGCAACACCACCAAGGCCATCACCAAGGGCATCGCGATCGCGACGGCCGTCCTCGCGGCGACCGCGCTCTTCGGCTCCTACTCGGACGCGATCACGAAGACGCTGGCCGGCATGGGCAACGGAGTGGTCACCGGCATGGACGCGGCCAAGTCGTTCGTCAACACGATCGTCAGCCCGAACACGCTGGTCGGCGTGATCGTCGGCGCGGCCGTGGTGTTCATGTTCTCGGGCCTCGCCGTCAACGCGGTGTCCCGTGCGGCCGGCGCGGTCGTCTACGAAGTGCGCCGTCAGTTCCGCGACATCCCGGGCATCATGGAGGGCACCACCCGCCCCGAGTACGGCAAGGTCGTCGACATCGTCACGCGCGACTCGCTGCGTGAGCTGACGACGCCGGGTCTGCTGGCGGTCTTCGCCCCGATCGCGGTCGGCTTCGGCCTGGGCACCGGCGCGCTCGCCGGCTACCTGGCCGGCGCGATCGCCTGCGGCACCCTGATGGCGATCTTCCTCGCCAACTCCGGTGGCGCGTGGGACAACGCGAAGAAGCTGGTCGAGGACGGCAACCACGGTGGCAAGGGCTCGTCCGCGCACGAGGCCACCATCATCGGTGACACCGTGGGTGACCCGTTCAAGGACACCGCCGGCCCGGCGATCAACCCGCTGATCAAGGTCATGAACCTGGTCTCGGTCCTGATCGCGCCCGCCGTCGTGCAGTTCTCGATCGGCCCCGACGAGAACGCCGCGGTCCGCATCATCATCTCGCTGGTCGCGGTCGCCGTGATCGTCGCGGCGATCGTGGTGTCGAAGCGGCGGGGGACGGTCCTCACGGACACCCCCACCGAGATCAAGGCCTGACGCAGTACCCGTTCCCGGGCCCGGCACGCAGCGTCGCGTGCCGGGCCCGGGGCGTGTCGGGTAATCCCACCCGGGCTCGGCGACTTGCGAAGCGGCACCGAGTCGGTACCGTCGGGCGTTCCGGGACGTCGTCGAGCAGGAGGTGTTCAGGTGCGGCCGCGGTCAACCGTCTTAGCCGCCCTATCCACGACGATCACCATCGGCCTCGCCGGCTGCGGGCAAGCCGCCACGCAGTCCCCGGCGCGCGACCAGGGTCTGTCAGTGACGACCGTGGTGCCGCAGGCCGATCCGGCGGCGAGATGGGCGGACGGCTACTGCGGCGCGGTGACGCACCTGGTCCGCACGCTGGCGGCACTGCCCGCCGTCGACCCGAGCACGCCGCAGCAGGCGTCCCGGACCTCCAGTGACCTGCTCTCCTCGGTGGTCGGCGGGCTCGACCAGAGCCTCGCCGGGCTGAACGCGCTCGGCGCGCCACCGGTGGCGTCGGCGGACGGCGGGCGCGAGGACGTCATCGGGCAGTTCACCGGCATCCGTGAGCAGGCCGAGAACGCGCGTCAGCGCATCGACGCCGTGCGCGGCGACGCGGCGGAGACCAAAGAGGCCCTGGGCGAGGCCAAGGCCACGCTGGACCGCATCGACGCGCTCGACTACCTCAAGGGCCTCAAGGACGTCCCGGCCCTGGTAGCGGCCGAGCAACGGGCCCCCGCGTGCCGGCAGCTGGATCAACCGCCTCGGTGAAGATCGGCGTGACCCTCGCCTCAAATCGAACTTGTGTTCTAGTATGGCGCGGTGGATCGGACGATCTCCCTCTTCTCCGCCGAGGCCAGCGGGCCGGGTCTGGGCGACCTGGCCGGGCTGCTGTGCTGCCACGGCCAGATCACCGGTTTCGGGCGCACGGCCGCCAGGCTGTCGGTGGTCGTCGAGGAGCCGTGGCGGGCACACCTACTGGCGCGCGAGTTCCGCTGCCGCGGCGCGGACGCCCAGGTCTCGAAGGCCGACTGCGGCAATCCACAGGTCCGGACGTCGTTCCGGGTCGATCTGCTCCCGCTGGCCCTGCGGTGGCTGCGTGAGGGCTGTGCGGGCCCGATCGAGGACGATTCGGGCAAGGCGGTGCCGGACGGTTTCCGGCTGAGCGGGGCAATGCTGCGGATGTGGGCGCTGGCCGGCGGCCGGCCCGGCACGCAGGGCTACCTGCTGGGGGTCGACCCGCTGGCACCCGGCATGCACGAGCGGCTGGTCGAGGCGCTGACGCCGTTGGGCGTCGCGGCGAAGCTGACCGGCCCGAAGGTCGAGGTCCCGGCCGTCAAGGTCACCGGGAAACGCCGGTTGGAGGCGCTGCTGGAGCTCATCGGGGAACCGCCGCCGGGCGCCGAAGCGGTGTGGCCCGGGGCGGCGCCGCGGCCGGTCCCGCACCCGGAGGCCGTCACGAGCACGGCCTGACCGGGCGCGGGCGGCGCGTCAGGGCCGGGGCAGCGTGCAGCCGGCCTGGGTGAGGGCGATTTCGTTGGCCGCGGTGAGGCACGCGGGAATGCCGTAGGTCTCCTGGCCGTAGTTCGTCTTGTAGTGGACGGTCACGTTCCCGGCCTGGTCGACCTCGCACGGGTTGTTCTCCGTGCAGCGCGCGCCGTCCTCGTTGCCGGTGTTGTTCACGCCGACGACCTTGCCGCCGGAGACGATCGGCGAGCCCGACGTGCCGCCGATGGTCTGGCAGGCGGACGTGTAGCGGATCGAGTCCTTCCAGGTCCAGCTGCCCTCCTTCAACCGGTAGACGAAGCCGTCCACGTTGCAGGAGTAGATCCGCTTCCAGTAGCCCGAGACGACGTCGATCGCGGCGCCGGCCGTCGGGTGGGCCGTGGACAGCTCCAGCGGCGAGATCCCGTAGCTCGACTTGATCTGCGCGTAGGTGGTGGTGAGCTGGTAGAGCGACACGTCGGTGTCGGTCATCGTCCCGTAGACGATCTTCTTGGCCCGCAGGGTGCCCGCGCTGCCACCGCTCGCGTTGAGCAGCGTGAACGTCCGGCTGGACGTCCGGTTGGTGATGACCTGGCCGGGGCCGGGGAAGCCGGTCTCGAGGCAGTGCCCGTTGGACATGACGAGCGCGGGTGCGGAGTCGGGGGTCGCGGCGGGCTTGACCACCGAACCCGAGCAGTTGGACAGGGCGACCGTGCCGGCGAAATTCGCCGCGGCCGCGCTCGCCGGAGTGGTACCCAGTAATACTGTGGCGGTCGCGGCGGTGAGCAGGGCGCCGAGGAGGCGTCGAGTCATGGCGGATCCTTTCGGCTGGGCGGGGAAACCAGTGAAGCGGTGACGTCCCGCGCCCACCACCGTCGAACGGAGGGTATCCGGACGGTCACGCGCTAGGCTGCGCGGGACGTGGCCGAAATCACGTGGCAGGTACGTTGGGGAAACATCGTCGAGGTCAGCGGCGATGCGCTGGGCACAGGACCGGCGGCGTGTTGGGCCACCTCCGCGCCGTCCGGGCCGGAACAGCGTGCACACTGGCAGGTCGAGACACGGGCCCGGACCCTCAGGGGGACGGGGCGCGGTGCAGTCCCGCGGCGGTGGGACGAGATGAGCGGAGAGCAGGACAGCGTGGCAGGAGCACGGACCAAGAAGAACGGAGCCTCGGCGGACAACGGCGCCGGGCACCGGCGGCTGGTCATCGTCGAGTCGCCGACGAAGGCCCGCAAGATCGCCCCCTACCTGGGCGGCGGTTACGTCGTCGAGTCTTCCGTCGGGCACATCCGCGACCTGCCTCGTGGTGCCGCCGACGTGCCCGCCCAGTACAAGGGCGAGTCCTGGGCGCGCCTCGGCGTCGACGTCGACAACGACTTCAAGGCCCTCTACGTGGTCACCCCGGACAAGAAGTCCAAGGTCACCGAGCTCAAGAGCCTGCTCAAGGACGTCGACGAGCTCTACCTCGCGACGGACCCCGACCGCGAGGGCGAGGCCATCGCGTGGCACCTCCTCGAGACCCTGAAGCCGAAGGTCCCGGTCCGCCGGATGGTCTTCCACGAGGTCACCGAGCAGGCCATCCTCGCGGCCGCCGACTCGACCCGTGAGCTGGACGCCGACCTCGTCGACGCGCAAGAGACCCGCCGCATCCTCGACCGCCTCTACGGCTACGAGGTCTCGCCGGTGCTGTGGAAGAAGGTCATGCCGAAGCTCTCGGCGGGCCGCGTGCAGTCGGTGGCGACCCGGATCGTCGTCGAGCGGGAGCGCGAGCGGATGCGCTTCACCTCGGCGTCCTACTGGGACGTATCCGCCACGATGGACGCCGGCGAAGAGGCTTCGCCGCGCAACTTCTCGGCTCGGCTGGTGGCCGTCGACGGCGCTCGCCTCGCCACGGGCCGCGACTTCGGCTCGGACGGGCAGCTCAAGGCGTCGAACAACGAGATCCGCGTGCTGGTGGAAGCCGACGCGCGGCGCCTCGCCGAGGGCCTCGAGCAGCGTGACTTCAAGGTCGCGAGCGTCGAGGAGAAGCCGTACACGCGGAAGCCGTACGCGCCGTTCATGACGTCGACCCTGCAGCAGGAGGCGGGCCGCAAGATGCGGTTCACCTCGGAGCGCACGATGCGGATCGCGCAGAAGCTGTACGAGAACGGTTACATCACCTATATGCGTACCGACTCGACGACTCTCTCGGAGTCGGCGATCTCGGCGGCGCGTAGCCAGGCCACGCAGCTGTACGGCAAGGAGTACGTCTCGCCGTCGCCGCGCCAGTACACGCGCAAGGTCAAGAACGCGCAGGAGGCGCACGAGGCGATCCGCCCGTCGGGCGAGGTCTTCCGCACGCCGGGCCAGGTCGCGAGTGAGCTGGACACCGACGAGTACCGCCTTTACGAGATGATCTGGCAGCGCACGATCGCGTCGCAGATGGCGGACGCCAAGGGCACCACGATGTCCGTGCGCATCGTCGGCACCGCGACGTCGGGCGAGGAATGCACCTTCGCCGCTTCGGGCCGCACGATTACCTTCGCGGGCTTCCTGAAGGCGTACGTCGAGGCCGTCGACACCGAGACCGGTGGCGAAGCTGACGACAAGCAGAGCCGCCTGCCGGTGCTGGAGAAGGATCAGGCGCTCACCGCGACCGAGCTGAACCCGGACGGCCACACCACGTCGCCGCCGGCGCGGTACTCGGAGCCGAGCCTGGTCAGCAAGCTGGAAGAGCTGGGCATCGGCCGCCCGTCGACGTACGCGTCGATCATCAAGACCATCCAGGACCGCGGCTACGTGTGGAAGAAGGGCTCCGCGCTCGTTCCGTCGTGGGTCGCGTTCGCCGTGATCGGCCTGCTGGAGCGGCACTTCGAGCGGCTGGTCGACTACGACTTCACCGCCGGCATGGAGGACGAGCTCGACCGCATCGCGTCCGGCAACGAGCAGCGCGCGCAGTGGCTGTCGAAGTTCTACTTCGGCGGCGACATGGGCGTCGACGGCTCGATCGGCCGGCTGGGCGGCCTGAAGAAGCTGGTCGAAGGCAGTGTCGAGGACATCGACGCGCGGGAGATCAACTCGATCCCGCTGTTCAGCGACGCCGACGGGCACACCGTCGTGGTCCGCGTCGGCCGCTACGGGCCGTACCTCGAGCGTGAGGTCAACGGCGAGTCGCAGCGCGCGAACCTGCCCGAGGACCTGCCGCCGGACGAGCTCTCGCAGGAGATCGCGGAGAAGCTGTTCGCGACCCCGCAGGAGGGCCGCACGCTGGGCGCCGACCCGGTGAGCGGGCACGACATCGTCGCGAAGGAAGGCCGTTTCGGGCCCTACGTGACCGAGGTGCTGCCGGAGATCGAGCTGCCCGAGGACGCGACGCCGGCGCAGAAGAAGGCCGCCAAGGCGAAGGCGCCGAAGCCGCGCACGGGTTCGCTGTTCAAGTCGATGGACATCGAGACCATCACGCTCGAAGACGCGCTGAAGCTGCTTTCGCTGCCGCGCGTGGTCGGCAAGGACCCGGAGTCCGGTGACGAGATCACGGCGCAGAACGGGCGTTACGGGCCGTACCTGAAGAAGGGCACGGACTCGCGCTCGCTCTCGACCGAGGACCAGCTGTTCTCGATCACCGTCGAGGAAGCGCTGAAGATCTACGCGGAGCCGAAGCAGCGCGGCCGGTCCGCCACGGCGAAGCCGCCGCTCAAGGAGCTCGGCGAGGACCCGGTGTCGAAGAAGCCGATGGTCGTCAAGGAAGGCCGGTTCGGCCCGTACGTGACCGACGGCGAGTACAACGCGACGCTGCGGAAGGGCGACGAGATCGAGTCGCTGACCGCCGAACGGGCGTCCGAGCTGCTCGCGGAGAAGCGGGCGAAGGGCCCGGCGCCGAAGCGGAAGGCACCGGCGCGGAAGCCGGCGTCGACGACGGCGAAGACGGTCAAGGCGGGCACGAGCAAGACCGCGAAGGCCGCGGCCGCGAAGTCCACCACGACGAAGCGCAGCTCGACGGCGACGAAGGCCAAGTAAGACTGCTCGTGAAGGCCTCCTGACCGGCTCTTGTGGCTGGTGAGGAGGCCTTCACGGCGTCCGGCCACACTTTCGGGTGACACCTCGAACGGATGTTCGGGAAATTGTCGGTGGTCCCGGGTTTCATGAACGCGTGACCACAACACCACGCACCGTGCACACGGTGACCACCAAGATCCTCAAGCCGGTCCGGGCGGCGGCCGCCGGCAGTTCCACCGCCACGGACCTGGTCGACTCGCTCCCCGGCTTTACGGGCACCGGCGGAGTCTGCGGCGTGGCCGTCGCGGTGTTCGGCGAGCCGTGGACATCGGCGTTCTTCGACGACCGGACGCGGTTCGGCGTCGCCGCGGACGGTTTGCGCCTGTCCGGGCCCTCGCCGGGTTCGGTCGCGGAGTTCCTCACCTTGGCGTTGACACGGCTGCCGCCACACCCGCCGGCGCCGGGCGAGGGGCTGTACCTCGACGCTGACGAGCGCGGAGTGCTCGAGCCCGAGCAGGAGTGCTTGATCCTCGACCTGATGGACGACCTGCGCCGGCCGCGGCTCGGCACCGTCCAGCTCGACATCCTCCGCGACGGGGCGCGGCAGCCGTGGGAGATGCTGGCGTTCGTCGACGACGACCGCGGCCGGCACCTGGCGGCGCTGGGCAGACGCCAGGGCGGCCACCGCCGGTTCTGGTGGCTGCCCGGAAGCGTGGACAGGCTCGGGGAGCTCGTCGAAGGGCGGGTGCCGGAGCATGCCTGAGCCGCTCGACGACCGCTCACCGAACGATGTCGCCCACTCGAACATATGTGCGAGAAATTGTCGGTGCCAGGGTGTTCAATCAAGGGGTGAACACTTCAGTCGCCGTCTTCGACGTCATCGACGAGGTCATCGCCCCGCTGTCGGCCGAGGTGCCGGAGCGGCCCTCGGTGATGGAGTTCTACGACCCCCAGTTCGAGATCCCGCCGGTGCTGGCGGACACCGAACCGCTGCCGGGCCGTCGCTCCTCGCCCGCGCGGAGCCTCGCCGACGAGGTGGAGCAGTACACCCGGTTCGTCGCCGGGATGGCCGCCATTGGCCTGGCCCCGGGCGGCGAGGTCACGCCGGAAGCAGTCGGGCTCTACCGGGCGCTGCGGGGCGGTTTCATCCGCGGCGTGGTCACCGGCGTCTTCCCGGCCCGGCGGGAGCCGTGGGAGGTGCGGTTCTTCGGCGACGAGGACTACACCACGGTGCTGCACAAGCTGGGCAACCGCGCGCGCCTGCGGTCCGGCTTCCTGAGCGAGCTGCCGGGCTGGGTGTTCGACGGCCTGCCCGACCGGCCGCCGGGGCCGGGGCAGCACGTGCGCATCGAGACCGACGAGGGCGGGCTGATCCCGCGCCGGTGCGAGCGGGCGGTCGAGCTGATCCGCGAGTGCGCGGCCCGGCCGCGGCTGGGCACGGTGCTGGTCGACCTCGCGGTGCGCGACGCGATCTTGGCCGAGTACCCGCACGGCGCGTTCGGACTGGTGGACAACGACCTGGGCCGATACCAGTTCAGCGCGGCGGTCGGCCGGACCGGGCGCTGGACGGTCACGTGGGGTCCGGCGTCGCGGAGCACGGCCGAGCAGTGGATCGTCGAGGCGGTCCAGAGCCATGCGTGAGCACGGGTCCCCGGAGGGGGTGGACGAAGAGGTGGAGCCGGCCCGGCTGGGCCTCACGGTGCGCGACGCGATCCTCGCCGCGGCCGAGCTGATCAGCGACGTGCCGATCCCGCGGAGTCCGGCGGCGGGCGGCCAGGGTGAAGCGGAACCGCGACCGGGAGAGGCGGCGCGAAGGCATGGTTGAGCGCACGGCGGCCCGGGAGCTGCTCGAGTTGGCGGCCGGCCCGGTGCTGGTGGCGATGCCGGACCGCGAGCCGGTCGACCGGCTCTACAACCCGGAGGTCAGCGACCACGACATCCTGGTGCACGGGCCGGTCTCCGACGACCCCGCGGACCTGGTCGAGGAAGTCGAACGGCACACGGCGTGGGCCGCCTGGATCGACGGCACCCCGTTCGGCGTGGACGGCGAGCTCAACGAGGTCGGCTTCGAGGTGGTGTCGCTGATGCTGCGCGGTTCGGTCCGGGCGGCGCTGTGCGGCGTGTTCGACGAAGGACCGGAGACGGCGGACATCCGCTGCTACGCGGATGGCGAGCGGGCTTTCATGATGGGTTCGCTGCCCGGGCGCACGGCGATCCACCTGGCCGACTTCGAGGAGCTGCCGGAGATGCTGGTGGCAGAGCTGCCGGAGGCCCCGTTCGGCGCCTCACCCCGCGCGATCTGGCTGTCGGTGGACGCCGACGGCCTGGTCCACGACGGCCAGGACGCCGACGTGGGAGCGATACGCGAGCTGCTGGGCCGTCCGCGCTTAGGCACGGCGGTGCTGGACATGCTGGCCTTCGGCGGGCTGTGCGCGGAGTTCCCGGACCACGGGTTCGTCCTGGTGGACACGGACCTGGGCCGTTTCGCCCTGGCGTCCCTGGACCGCGGCGACGGCCGCCGCCAGCTGGTCCTGAGCCCGTTCAGCCGCGGCATGCTCCGCGACTGGTGCCGAAAGATGGTCGACCTGGGACAGGAGGAGGTGTCCTGAGAAGAGGGTGAGGCGGTTCCGTGGGCGGAGGCGATGCGGTCCCGGCTGCGTTGGCGCTACGCGGACCAAGCTGGCCAGGTAGTGCGGCCGGTCCGGCATCGGACGGACAAGCGGCGCCGAGCGGGTCGTGCGGCCGACTGCAGCCGGGCGTGCGCGGTGTGCGGCGTGACGCGGCCGGCCAGCGTCGGGCAGTTCGGTCGCGCGGGCACGCTGGCGAGCGCAGCCCGACGAGGTCGCGCCAGCCGAGGCAGCGACTCACCGGCTTCGGCGGCATGGAAACAGGGAGTCACCACCTTCCCGCGAGCCGATGCTCCGACCGGCCGCAGCCGACCCGCCGACCGGCGCACCGCACCCACCCGGCGTCTCCAGGCAAACCCGTCCCCGACTCGACCGGAACCCGGCAAACTGGTCACCTCCGGCCCGCCGCTGGCCAGTCCCACCCGACGGCCCCTGTGACCCGACTCACTACGATCCGTCACCATCGGCGGTCGACTGAACCACCGTCGGACTGGACACTGCAGGGGGTTCGGGCACAGGCTTGCGCTGCGTGACCGACCCTCCATTACAGACAGAGCCATTGGGCGGATGCGTTATCCGCCATCGTCGCTACCCTGGAAAGGCGAGGACATTCAGTAGTGAGGTGGTCACCATGAGCGCGAACGGTGAGGCTCCCTTCTTCAATGCCCCCGAGCTCACTCAGCGCGACGGCACGTTGTCCGAAGCCCCCGGCGAGATGTTCGCCGATCCCGTTTCGGGATTGGTCACGGCGGCACCTGAACCACGCGCCGCGGTCGCCAATGGCCACGAGCCCGCTGCCTTCCCGGTAGCCGGGCCCGTGCCGCACGACGAAGAAGCCGTGCGCCGGATGGTCGAGGAAACCCTCCGGGAGGAGGGCGGCGAGACCCCGAGGGCGATCCCACCGGCCGGCACCACCAGCGGCGTCGGCGGAGACGCTGGAACGCCGATGGGGCTTCTCCCGCGTCAGCGGACCCGGCGGCGTACCTGGCCGACGCGGCCGCCGTTGCTGCAGCGGCCCGTGCGGCAGAGGGCACCCGCTGAGGACGACTTCGACGAAGACCTCGAAGTCGTGCCCGTCAAGCGGCGGAAGCTGCCGGCGATGTCGATGCCGGCCTTCAACCGGCCGTCGTCGAGTGCGGCCGGGGTCATGCTCGCCGTGGCGTTGCTGATCGTGTTCGGTTTCGTCGCCATCGAGCTGGTGTCCAGCCTGGTCAGCAGCGTGACCGGACTCTTCGACTAGCGCTCGCTCGCTGTTCCGCGCACCACCGTGACCTCGGGGCCGTCCGCGAGGCAAGGGCCGATCGGGCTACCCTGAGTTCACGGTCGGGCGACCTCATGAGGGCGCCCGGCACCGCGGTGACTAGTGGGGTGGGCGTATCAGCGAGGGCGTGCGATCGGTACCCGGGGCCGGCCCGGGTAGGTCGTCGGGCGCCGAGGCGTCCACGATCAACCGGGTCCGGCGGGTGCTGGCGATCAAACCGTTCCGGCGCCTCTGGGGCGTCACGTACCTGTGCAGCGTGGCCGACTGGCTGAACATCCTCGCCCTCACCGGCCTGGCCACGAAGCTGACGAACAACTACTTCGCGCAGAACTTCGCCTTCGTCGGCGTGGTGCTGACCGGCCTGGCGCCGGGGCTGCTGTTCGCCCCGGTCGGCGGCCTGCTCGCGGACCGGTTCGACCGCCGCAAGGTCATGATCGTGGCGGACCTGCTGCGCTGCGGTTTCCTGCTGTCCATCGCCTTCGTCAGCGCGCCGTGGTGGCTGCTGGTCGGCAACTTCCTCGTCGGCAGCGCGGCGAGCATGTGGATCCCCTCGAAAGAGGCCGCGGTCCCGAACCTGCTCCGCCGGCCCGACCAGGTCGAGACGGCCAACCAGCTCGGCATGGTGATGACGTACGGCCTGGCCGTCGTCACCGCGGCCGGCGCGAACGCGATCATCACCGGCGTCAACACGACGTTCCACCTCTTCTCCGGCGATCCGAGCCTCAACATCGCGAAGCTGGTCGTCGTCATCACCGGCCTGCTCTACCTGGCCAGCGCGATCCTCATCGCCACCCGGATCCCCGAGCTTTCGCTGCGCAACGTCCACGCGCTGCCGGAACAGAAGGTCCAGGCGGCCGACGAAGAGAAGCTCGGCATCGGCACGATGATCGCCGACGGCTTCCGGTTCATCCGCAGCACGCCGCTCGTGCGCGGCCTGCTGGTCGGCGCGTTCGGCGCGTTCGCCGCGGGCGGCGCCGTCATCGGCTCGGCCAAGCCCTACTCCTCGAGCCTGCTGGCCGGCGACTCGGCGTTCAGCCTCCTGGTCCTGGCCATCTTCGTCGGCCTCGCCTCCGGGATGGCGTTCGCGCCCAAGCTCTCCCGGCGGCTCCCGCACGACCGGCTGTTCGGCGTCTCGATCATCGCGGCCGGGCTGTCGCTCGCGCTGGTCGCGTTGTCGCCGCACCTTTCGGTCTCGCTGATCACCGTCGTCCTGGTCGGGTTCTGGGCCGGGACGGCGTTCCTCACCGGTGTCACGATCATCGGCTCCCGCGTCGAAGACGCCATCCGCGGCCGGATCAACGCGATCTACCAGCTGATGATGAAGCTGGTGCTGTTCGGCACCACGGTCACCGTCCCGGTGCTGGTCGGCGTGGTGGCGCCGCGCACGATCAACGTCTGGGGCAGCCCGGTCACGATCGACGGCACCCGGCCGATCATGCTCGCCGGCGCCGCGATCGCGCTGGTCGCCGGCATCTTCGCCTACCGACAGATGGACGACAAGCGCACCGAGCCGATCCTCTCGGACCTGCGCAACGCGCTGCGCCGCACGCCGAGGCGCGTCAACGGCTTCCTCATCGCCGTCGAGGGCACCACCGCGATCAACACCGCCATCCAGGCCGTCAACCTGGCCGACTGGATGCGGGGCGGTACCCGGCCCGTCGTGGTCGCCGCCGATCCGGCCCTCGACGACAAGCGGCTCACCGCGCTCGTCTCCGGTGCTTCGCTGACCGGAGCTCGGGCCCAGGCGCTGGCCGCCGCCGCGGTGCGGGCCGACATCGTCGAGCGGCACGTGCAGCCGGCGCTCGACGCCGGTTCGGTCGTGGTGATGGAGCGGTTCGTCGACTCGCCGCTGGCGCACCTGTCGGCCGTCGCCGGGCTGGACAGCGACGAGCTCGAAGGCCTCGCCGACTGGGCGACCGGGCGGCTGCGGCCCGACCTGACCGTCCTGCTGGACTCCGCCCCGCCCGGCGCGCCGCGCGACCGGGCGACCGTGATGAACGACCAGTGGCGCGTCCAGCACCTGCTCACCGAGATGGCCGCGGCCGACCCGGAGCGGTACGTCGTGATCGACGCCGACGGCACCGACGCCCAGGTCGCCGAGCGCATCCGCACCGCGCTGCGGGCCGTGTTCATCGGCCGCCTGTCCGCGCTGGCCCCGGCCGCCGACGCACCGACCAACGAGAACCCCGCGACCACCGACGGACCGGCGACGGACCGGCCGTCGACCCTGCCGCTGGACCTCGAAGACACGATCCCGGAAGAGCCTCGCGTGGAGGCGAAGTGACGACGACCGAACGCATCGGTGTCTGGAACCAGCTCGTCGGCCAGGAGCCGGCGGTCGAAACGCTGAGCGCGGCCGCGGCGGCGGCCGCGAAGATCGTCGCCGGCGAGCCCGCGCCGCCGGGCGCGATGACGCACGCGTGGCTGCTCACCGGCCCGCCCGGGTCCGGCCGGTCGGTGGCCGCGCGGACGTTCACCGCCGCCCTGCAGTGCAGCACCGGCACCGGCTGCGACGCCTGCCCGGGCTGCCACACGACGATGGCGGGCACCCACGCCGACGTCCGGCTCGTGGTGCCGGAAGGCCTGTCCATCTCGGTCGCCGAGATGCGTGCCCTGGTGCAGGCGGCCGCGCGCCGGCCGACCACCGGCCACTGGCAGGTCGTGATCATCGAAGACGCCGACAGGCTCACCGAAGGTGCGTCGAACGCGCTGCTGAAGGCCGTCGAGGAGCCGCCGGAGCGCACGGTCTTCCTGCTCTGCGCGCCGTCGTCCCACCCCGAGGACGTCTCGGTGACGATCCGTTCGCGCTGCCGCCTGGTGACGCTGCGGACGCCGCCGCCGGAGGCGATCGCGGACGTCCTGGAGCACCGCGACCACGTCGACTCGGAGCGCGCGCGGTGGGCCGCTTCGGTGTGCGGCGGCCACGTCGGCCGCGCGCGCCGGCTCGCCACGGACGAGGCCGCGCGGCAGCGCCGGGCGACCGTGCTGCGGATCCCGCTCGGCCTGCGCCGCCCCGGTGACGTCTTCACCTGCGCCGACCAGCTGATCAGCGCGGCGGAGGCCGACGCGGGCGAAGCGAGCAAGGGCCGCGACGAGGACGAGCGCAACGAGCTGCGGACGGCGATGGGCGGCGACGGCGTCGGCAAGGGCGTCGCCGGCGCGAAGCGGGCCGCGGAAGCGGCGGTCAAGCAGCTCGAGAAGAAGCAGAAGTCGCGCGCGACGCGCACCCAGCGCGACACGCTCGACCTGTCCCTGATCGACCTGGCCGGCTTCTACCGCGACGTCCTGGTGACGACGACCCGCTCCGGCGCGACGCTCAACCACCCCGACCACGCCGACCAGATCGCCGAAGCGGCTTCGGCGTGGACACCGGAATCGACGCTTCGCCGGCTCGAAGCGGTGCTGGAATGCCGCGAGGCGATCGACCTGAACGTCAAGCCGCGCATCGCCATCGAAGCGATGGTCACGACGCTTCGCCAGGGCTGAAACGAAGAAACCCGCCAAGAAGCTCTTGGCGGGTTTCTCCACTGCCCCCGGGGGCTGCTTCAGGTCACTCGCGCGGACGCGGTGACGGCTTGAACGGCTTCTCTTCGACCGCCACGGCCAGCGGACGACGTCGCGAGCCCGGCATCGCGGCCACCATGACCACGCCGAGCAGCAGCATCGCGGTGCCCGTCCAGAACAGCGGCACCGTGTCGTACGCGCCGCCGGTGTAGGCGAGGTTCTTCACCGGCCCCTTCGGAGCCTGACCGCCCGCGGGCGGCGTCGACGTCGTCCCGCAGATGACGCCGCCGGTCGGCGCATAGGCCCGCGCGACCTGCTCGCCGAGCGACAGCTGGGCCAGCGACGACGGCAGGTTCTTCGCCTGGTCGGCGGGCAGCAGGCTCTTGAGCTTGGTCGTGGGCAGCAGCTGCAGGTCGAACAGCCGCGCCGAGGCGCCCAGCTGGAAGCCCTTGAACGGCGTGGTCATCTGCGCGGACTTCTGGTCCAGCCCGGCGATGCTCAGCCGCAGGACACCGAGGTCCAGCACGGTCCCCGCGGTGTTGCCGACCTGCTGGATGCCCTTGGTGAGCGTCGAAACCAGGCCGCCGACCACCGGGATGTCGTTGAGCTGACCGAACTGGTCGCTCAGCCCGGTCAGCGGCAGCCCGATCGGGATGTCCTTGGTCGGGTGCGCCGCGTCCAGCGTGTACAGCGTCTTGCCGGCCGCCTCGATGGTCAGCACCGGCGCGGTGTAGTCCACTTTGGACGTCTTCGCGTCGCCGGTGGAGGTCACCTTCAGCGTCGGCTGGCTGGCCACCTTGATGCTCAGCGCCAGCGGGGTGCCCTTGAGGATCTCGATGTCCGCGGCCTGCAGCGTCGACGTCGACTGCACGGCCTTGTTCTTCGAGCCCGGGAGATCGACCAGCTTCACCTGCGAACGCGACGAGAGCGTGTTCGGCAGGCTCAGCAGCGAGCCGGTGCCGTTCGCCGCGGTCTGGCCGCCGCCCTGCAACAGCCCGCCGAGGCTCTGCAGGCCCTTGGTGAGGTCGAAGCCCTTCGCGAGCGTGCTCGGGTCCAGGGCGAGCTTGTCGAGGCCCAGGTTCGGCATCGACGGGATGACGTTCAGCAGCGACAGGCTCGCCACCGACGTGCTCGCGTCGGCGATGGTGTCGACGCACGGACCGAGCGTCGGGCTCCACCGCGCGTGCGCGCTCCCGTTGAGCAGCCCCACGTTCAGCAGCGGGTTCGGCGGCGCGTTCAGCCCACCGCTGATCGGCTGCGGGTTGTCCGGCAACGCGGTCTGCACGACGCTGCCCGGCGTCTGCGGCGCGTTCCCGCCCACAGACAGCCCGAACGGCGACGCCTGCGCGATCGACTTCTCGTAGCTCAGGTAGGCGTCGGAGTTCGCCGACGCGTTCGAGAGGCCCATCCCGGCTTCGAGCGCCGACTGCTTCGGCAGGGTGTCCCCGAACCCGGGCAGGATCGTCTTCGTCGGCACGGCGTTGGGCAGCAACCGGATGATGCCGAGCGCGGTCCCCGCATCCCCGACGGCCTGCCCCAGCGGCTGCGGCCCGATCGGCGCCGAGATCGGCGCCTGCCCCGGATTCGCCGGCTGCGGGATCGGCGTAGTCGGATAGGTCGGATCGGCGTTCGCCGGCGCCGCGCTGAACAGGAGCAACGCCGCGGCCGCGGGCAGGGCCACCGAACGGGGCAGTCTTCGCCGCATGTGCCAGAGCCTCCAGATAGGTCGATCGGGGGATGAGACCGACGTCATAGGGCCCTAACGACAGTCCCCCCGGAAAGTGACGCTGACAGCCTCCGCTACACTTGAGCCCGTCGCCAGCGCGAGCCGGAGACATGCCGCCTTAGCTCAGTCGGCCAGAGCGATTCACTCGTAATGAATAGGTCAGGGGTTCGATTCCCCTAGGCGGCTCCGCAGGTCAGGCCCCACCCGAGACACCTCGGGTGGGGCCTGACTGGTCTGGTGGGTGACAAAGTGAGTGACTAAGAGCCTGCCGCAGGGAAGCTTGGCGGGTTGTCAGGGATCTGCCTCGTGACTGGTGCCGGACGGATTGTGGGCATCGGCGGCGCCGCCAGCTCCGAAGCACAGACGCGGGTGGACAACTAAGTCCATCGGTAAGCGCCTGTCGACGCCGCGCTCGTCTGATCAAGGACGTGCCCTAGCCAGTCTATCCGGCAAAAGCATATGCCGGGCTGTGACGATGGCTCCTGATGATGCAACTGCTCAGGTGAATCGATTCACGGCTTCCATTGCTGCCTGCCGTACGTCTTCGTCTTGGTCGGTGGTGGCGCGCTCACGGAGCCAGGGCAGGGTGGCGAGGTCTGTGGGCCAGCCTGTCGCCACGGCTCGCAGCGCGGCTTGGCGTACGTCTTCGTCTTGGTCGGTGGTGGCGCGGTCGCGGAGTAGTGGGAGGGTCCCGGGGTCTGTGGGCCAGCTTGTTGCCACGGTCTGCAGTGCGGCCTGGCGTACGTTTTGGTCTTGGTCGGTGGTGGCGCAGTCGCGGAGTAGTGGGAGTGTCCCGTTGTCTGTGGGCCAGCCTGTTGCCAAGGCTTCTACTGCTGCCTGTCGCACTTGTTGATGGTGGTCGGTGGTGGCGCGGTCGCGGAGTAGTGGGAGGGTCCCGTTGTCTGTGGGCCAGCCTACGGCGACGGCCTGAAGGGCCGCTCGCCGTACGTAGTCGTCTTGGTCGGTGGTGGCGCGGTCGCGGAGTAGCGGGAGGGTGTCGGGGTTCTCCCGCCGGCCTGCGGCCAAGGCTTCTACTGCTGCCTGTCGCACTTGTTGATGGTGGTCGGTGGTGGCGCGGTCGCGGAGTAGCGGGAGGGTGTCGGGGTTCTCCCGCCAGCCTGCGGCGACGGCCTGAAGGGCCGCTCGCCGTACGTAGTCGTCGGGGTCGGTGGTGGCGCGGTCGCGGAGTAGTGGGAGGGTCCCGGGGTCTGTGGGCCAGCCTGCGGCCAAGGCTTCTACTGCTGCCTGCCGTACGTTTTGGTCTTGGTCGGTGGTGGCGCGGTCGCGGAGTAGTGGGAGGGTCCCGGGGTCTGTGGGCCAGCCTGTCGCCACGGCTTCCATTGCTGCCTGCCGTACGTCTTCGTCTTGGTCGGTGGTGGCGCGCTCACGGAGCCAGGGCAGGGTGGCGAGGTCTGTGGGCCAACCTGTCGCCACGGCTCGCAGCGCGGCTTGGCGTACGTCTTCGTCTTGGTCGGTGGTGGCGCGGTCGCGGAGCCAGGGGAGGGTCCCGGGGTCTGTGGGCCAGCCTGTTGCCAAGGCTTCTACTGCTGCCTGTCGCACTTGTTGATGGTGGTCGGTGGTGGCGCGGTCGCGGAGTAGTGGGAGGGTGTCGGGGTTCTCCCGCCAGCCTGCTGTCACGGCCTGTAGCGCGGCCTGGCGTACGTCTTCGTCTTGGTCGGTGGTGGCGCGCTCACGGAGCCAGGGCAGGGTGGCGAGGTCTGTGGGCCAGCCTGCAGCCACGGCCTGCACCGCTGCTTGTCGCACCATCCAGATCTGGTCGGTGGTGGCGCAGTCGCGGAGTAGCGGGAGGGTGTCGGGGTTCTCCCGCCGGCCTGTTGCCACGGCCTGTAGCGCGGCCTGCCGTACGCTTTCGTCTTGGTCGGTGGTCGCGCGGTCGCGGAGTAGCGGAGGGGTGTGGGGGTCCATAGGCCAGCCTGTCGCCACGGCCTGAAGGGCCGCTCGCCGTACGTAGTCGTCGGGGTCGGTGGTGGCGCGGTCGCGGAGCCAGGGGAGGGTCCCGGGGTCTGTGGGCCAGCCTGCGGCCAAGGCTTCTACTGCTGCTTGTCGCGCCCCCCAGAACTGGTCGGTGGTGGCGCGGTCGCGGAGTAGTGGGAGGGTCCCGGGGTCTGTGGGCCAGCCTGTCGCCACGGCTTCCATTGCTGCCTGCCGTACGTCTTCGTCTTGGTCGGTGGTGGCGCGCTCACGGAGCCAGGGCAGGGTGGCGAGGTCTGTGGGCCAGCCTGTCGCCACGGCTCGCAGCGCGGCTTGGCGTACGTCTTCGTCTTGGTCGGTGGTGGCGCGGTCGCGGAGTAGCGGGAGGGTCCCGTTGTCTGTGGGCCAGCCTGTTGCCAAGGCTTCTACTGCTGCCTGTCGCGCCCCCCAGAACTGGTCGGTGGTGGCGCGGTCGCGGAGTAGTGGGAGGGTCCCGTTGTCTGTGGGCCAGCCTGTCGCCACGGCTTCTATTGCCGCTCGCCGTACGTCTTCGTCTTGGTCGGTGGTGGCACGCTCACGCACCAGCGCTCCTGTGTCGGGTTCGCCGCGCCAGTTCACGGCTAGGACTTCCAGTGCGGCTTGCCGTACTTGCCAATGTTGGTTGTCGGTAGCTTGGTTCTGTAGCTGATTACGGGATGTGGAAATCCCTGCGGTGAGCACAGCATCGAGTCGCGCAGCCAACAATACGGTCGAATTAGTATACAGCGATGATTTAATAAACTGACCGCGGACGAGGAACCAATTATGGTAGCGGTCACGGCCAGACCAATTTGAACCGAGAGTGGAAAATACGGGCAACGTGGCCTGCTCGATGGCTTGAATCAATGATCGATTGCTGTCACCAAATGCACGTTTGCTGGCTGTCTCGAGCAGAGAGATGGCAACGTCGGCGACTGCCCGACTCTGGTTCGACAGTGCGCCGAGTTTGCGCACTTCGCCTATGCATCGTATTGCGAGCAGTGCGTGGCGGGGAAGCTTGGCGGAACTTAGGTGCCATAGTGGGTCGGCGTGAAGCAGATGGTTGATCGCTTTGGCGGCAAACCGCTCATTGATCATCCCAGTGATTAAGAGTAGGACTTCCTGCCAGGCGGGGTCAGGCCAGCGCCGGCCGAAAACATCGTTGATGAGCTCTTCCTCGGTCAGGGTTCGTTCATTATTGAAGCGGTTCACGATGTCTGCGGCTGCGAGGTATTCGAGGAATGCACGATGAACGAACCCATAAACTTCGGCGCCGAAGCGACTGAGGATGAAGTTGCGTTCACGGAACTGGTCGAGCATTGCTTGGGCGGCAGGTTTCGCCCGATCAGGAGGCAGCTCGTAGCGATCTCGGAGATAATTGTCGAATTCGTCGATCAGATCAGGACCGGGGATATGGTTGCCCGCAAGGCCCGCGGGCGCGTCTTGCATACGTCGGGCGACTGCCTGCAACAACTCCCTCTTATCGGCCCGATCAATGTAGGGCATCCCCTGGTCGACGCGGGTGTCGAGCAGGTGCTTGCCGGGGTCCCAGTGCTGGACTAGGACGGCTACGGCGTGGTCGTACACGTCGCGCCGGTCGCGAGGGAGTTCCCGGCTACGGCCGATGATCGCCAGGATTGTCAGCAGCATGGGATTGCCGGCCAACTCACGCACGGCCGCTGAGTCGTCGACGGCGGTGAGCAGTCTTGAACGCAGCCGGGTCGCCTCGGGCGCGTTGTCTGGGGACGCGATCTGGTACCAGGTGCTGACGAACCCGTCGATCTGGTTGCGGTCGAGGTCTTGGAGCATGTGGTGGGCGAATCCGGCGGTGTCCAATATCGTGCGACGATAGCCGATCACCCGGGAGGTCACCACGATCCGGGTCTTCGGATGTTGGGCGGCGAACCCGGTGATCCGATGGGTGATCGTTTCACGAAGCTTCGGGTCGAATACCTCGTCGAGTCCGTCGAATATGACAACGGCGCGTCCATCACGTCGCAGGAACTCTTCAACAACGGGTTTGGTTAGTCCTAAGCCCTCGGTCGCGTGCATGTGGTGGATGAGGTCCAGAAAGGTGCCATCCCGCCACTGCGGATCGGCGTAGGTGCGCAGTTCCACTAGTAGTGGCAACCAACCGGCGAAGGTGGCCAGCGCTCCGCTCGCGACTGTGTCGGTTAATTTAAGGGTCAAGTATCTTGCCAGAGTCGACTTGCCCGCTCCGGGATCGCCAAGCAGGACTACCTTCGCCTGCGTGGCTAGCACCTCCAAGACCGGTTGCGCCGGCCTGGCCTGATACTGCTGCTCAACCCTGGCGAGCGTTTCCCGGTCCACCCCGTCTGGAAGGTCGGCCGGGTCCAGTTCGCCGACTTCTGTCAACCGACGCCGCAGCTCTCTGGGTAATTCCACCGGCGGCGGGTCCGCCCTCACTGCTTGCGCGACAAACACGTCGCGCAGCTCCATAGGCGGATGCTCGTCCGGCTCTGTCAACGGGGTCAGGATCGCCAGGTCTACCCGTCCGTAGCGTTCCCGCAGTCTCGCCGTGTAAGCGGCTCGCTCCGCCGCGAAGCGGGCATCTGGCGACCGCGGACGTTGCTTCTTGGGATATGCGGTGTCGTAGCGGGTCTGCCATGCGGCCAGCTCGAACGTGCCAGGCGACATTGGCACCTTATTTGCCGTGGCGTAGCCGGTACAGGCGGTGACGAACGCCTCAACGGTGCGCCACCGCGGCTTACTCGTTCCGTAGAGCAGCGTCGTGATGGTCTGCTTCGGTAGCGAGAAGCCCCTCAGGTGGGCCTGCGTCGTCAATTCCTTGTAAGCCGGTTCGCCAAGCCTCTTGTACAGCTGTCGCAACTCGACGCGCACCTGCGCCCTCCTCATCGTCCCGACAGCCTTACGAAAGGCGCCCAATGCCCGACAAGCCTGTCCAGTCTTCCAGCTTGTCCATAACGGCGTGAACCAGACACACAGACATCGACGGTTGGCCCCTCACCGTTTCTCCGACAGCAGGGAGCCTGATGTTCTCCATGATCATCGCCGCCGCACACACGATCTGGGACTGGCTACCCCAGCTCACCACCGGCCTGCGGTTCGCCACCGCATCAATCGGGTTCTGCGCTACCGTGACCACCACCTACGGGCGCATCCGGCGCTGGATCCATCAGCGTAAGCGCGCATCCAGGTGAAGTCACAGCCCGGTACTTAACAAAAGACGGTGTGCTGGGCAAATATCGGTGACGAGTCCGGCGGCTCCGGACCCGTCACCGGAGGACGGACCGCAGGTCAGCGGTCCGGTTTCCCACCAGCCTCTCCCGCGACAGGGCACTCCTGCCGCGGGAGAAGCTGGTCCATTGCGGTTGCGCCCGACTCTACGACTGGGCGAATCTGCTTCCGGTAGACCAGCTCCGTCACGGCGGTGCTGCTGTGCCCGACCAGCCGCGAGATCTCCTCGATCGGCATTCCGCCGTCCGAGAGGATCGAGACGAAGCTGTGCCGCAACTCCCGGGGCGTCCACTGCGTCGGGTTGAGCCCAGCCGCCTTGATCACCCGGCGGAAGTCCCGCCGGACGTTGTTGACGTCCCGCTCGGTGCCGATGTTGGTTGCGAACACGAGTCCCTGTTCGTGCCAGTCGTTGCCTGCGACCGTCTTTACCGTCTTCTGGGCCTCCCGGTGCGCCTCCAGCGCCTTGACGGCTCGTTCAGGCAGTGCCAGCGTGCGCCGGGACTTCCTCGTCTTCGTCTCGCCGCGGGCGCGGACCGAACGCCACACCTTGACGTTCGGCGGGATCGCCGGCGTTGCGTCCGGCCTGCCCGCGAGGTCGACGTGGTCCCACGTGAGGGGGCGCATCTCCTCAGTCCGCGCGCCGGTCAGCAGCGACACCACGATGTAGGCACGCATCGGTGACGACTCCGCCGCCGCGAGCACCGCTTCCGCCTGTGCGAGCGTCAGCGCCTTCGAAGGCCGTCCGGTTCCCTTGCCGGCTGGCAGCTCGTCACACAGCAGCACCACGTTGTACCGAACCCGCTTGCGCACCTGAGCGCGGTTGATCGCCCGGCGGAGGATGGAGCGGAGATTGCGCAAGGTCGAGGTCACCAACACTTCGGCTTTCTCCGCCAGCCAGTCTTCGACGTCGTCGACTTCGAGCTTCACCAGAGGCCGGGCGCCGATCGCGGGCACGATGTGGTTGTTGACCAGGGACCGGACGGCCTTGACGGTGTTGGGGTCTCGCTCGCCGCGTTCGTAGCTCACCAGCCAGTCGTTAACCGTCTGCTCGACCGTGTACCCGGTCGACGCGTGAGCGGCGCCCTCTTCGACGTCACGGACCAGCTCCTTGAGCTTGTCTTTGGCTTCGGTCTTGGTCTTGCCGCTCGCCTTGCGGACGATCCGCTTCCCGTTCGGCCGGTAGCCGGTCGTCAGTTCGGCGATCCAGCGCTGACGACTCTCCGACCAGTAGAGCCCGCCGTCTCCACGGCTACGCCGTTTCGTCATAGCTGACCTCGGCTTCCTTCATCAGCAGCTCGACGTACTGCTGGATGGCGACGGCCGGCACGAGCCGGGCGCGTCCCTGCTTGACCGAGCGCAGGCGTCCCGAACGGAGCTGTTCGTAGATGACCGAGCGGCTCATCGACAGCAGGCGCATGGCCTCGGTGATCCGGTAGAGGTGCCGTTCGGGCACGGCGACCGGCATGGGTGCGGCGTTCATCGATCCCCCTCGGTGTCGTGGTCCGGCTTGGTAGGCGCGACGTCCGCGACCACCGCGACCGGGCTGGTCAGCACGGGTGCGAGCGGCTGTTGGGTGCCGCGACCGTCCGCGACCCCGGTTGCGGAGGTCGCGGCAGAACCCGGCGCCGCCGCGACGCCAGATGCGGCGTCGACCTGCGAGGTCGCGGTGGTCGCGGACGTCGCGCCCGCTTCGGGCGGTGGGAGGTAGCGGCTCCAGGCGTCGGCGAGGCCGCCGTCGCCGTCGATGCGGTAGCCCTTGAGTGTCTTGCCGCTGATCTTGAGGTCCTTCGGCCGGACTAGGTACCGGTCGAGTTCCTTCGCGAGACGTCGGCTGTCGAGGAGCTTGCCTTGGACGTCGGTCCACGGACCGTCTTCGATGGCGTGTAGCTCGCGGATCAGCTCGGCGGTGACCATGCGGTCGGTGTTCTCCGCGGCGAAGATCTGCCGGATGTCCGCCAGCAGCCGAACGCCGATCGAGGCCGGTTGCGCGGTTGCTTCGAGCACGAAGTGACGGCACGCCCTGCGTGCGGTCTCCGGCCAATGGCCGCCGGCAGCGTCGGCGATCGCCAGGAGCGGCCGCCAGATCTCGGCCGCCCGGTCGCGCACGCCGTCCGGGCGGTCGGGCCGTGCGCGGCTCACCTCGTCGCCGACGCGCCCGACCCACTCCGCCAGCTCGGCGCGCACCGGCGCCGACTCGCGTTCGACGTCCTCTTCGATGAACTCCTCGACCACCTCGTCAAAGCGGCGCTTGCGCATGTGCACGGTGATCGCCCGTGTGGTGATGGTGTCCGGCATGCCGCCGGCGATCCCGGCGAGCGCGACCGGTGCGTAGACCGGGAACCGTGTGACGTTCATGCTCTTGGCGTCGCCGACGCACCGCGTCACGGTCGCCGAGCGCTTGTAGCCCGCGTTCAGCAGCGCGCGGAGGTCCTCGTTGTTCCCGCCCGTCTTCGGGTTGAACACAGCATCGATCTCGTCGAACAGCAGCGTCATCGGCCCGTCGGCGAGCATCCGGAAGATCGCGGCCGGCGTGATGCTGATCGTCATCTCCGGCTTGGCCACGAGGTACTGCGCGACCTCCAGCACACGCGTCTTGCCGCTCCCCGGTTCCGCCGAGTCGAGGATCAGCCTCGGCGTTACGTAGAGCCGTTCGGCGACGTGGGTGTGGGCGTACCAGAGCGCCAGCGTCGGTGCGGCGTGCTCGTTGGCGAATGCGGAGAAGCGCGACACGAACGTCACGACCGCGTCGAGGACCTCGTGACCCGGCTTCGCGAAGGCGCCGGCGGGGACCGGTCCGAGCCAGGTGAGCGGGTTGACCGGCACGGTCTCCGGGAGCGACTCGCTCGGCTGGGCGCCGCCGTCCTCGGCCGGCTTCGCCGCGACGTGGCGGCCTCGCCAGACGCGCTGGCAGTTCTCCGAGCAGAAGTCGCCGGACGGCGAGTCACCACGCGGTCGGTCGCACTGCTGGCAGTTCGGCACAGGCTCTTCGGAGATCACGAAGTCGATCACGGACAGGGTGTCGTCGAATCCGGACATCAGGCAGCCACCTCCAGGCGTGCGGTCGGTTCGTCGTCGCCTCCGGCCTCGCGGTAGCGCCGCCACAGTTCGTCGAGCCGCTCGGTGTCGTCGAGCTGGTTGCGGACGATGTCCGTTGGCGAGTCGTCTTCGACGGCCTGCACCAGGCGGGCCGCGTGCTCGCGGACGGCGCGGCGGTAAGCGTTCTTGAGCACGACGGCCTTGAGCCAGGCGCCGTAGTACGGCGGCGGCAGGATCGGGCCGTCGGTGTAGGTCTCGACGATCCAGAGGCCGAGGCTGTGCAGTCGGTGCGCGCCGCCGGACCGCGGTTCGGTCGCCGTCCGCTCCCGGGCGTGATCCATCACGGCCATCGGGGTCGGTGCGTGGCCCGCGCCGGTCAGCTCGATGACCAGCTGGAACACGCGGGCGGCGATCGGCGAGCCGAAGTCGTCGGCGCGCATGCCGCCGAGCAGACGCCGGGCTCCGGTCAGCCGGACCTGCATCACGCAGCCCAGGAACTGACGCTCGGGGTCGAGCAATGTGGTCTTCATGGGGTGGCCTTTCGATTGAGCTACGCGTCAGCGGCTGTTGTCGCGGCGGTCGCGGTCGCGGAGATCGCGGTACGACCGGCGAGCACGGAGGCAGGAGTTGTAGGCGCGGCGGCCGGCGCGGAGCGTGCGACCGGTGCCGCCGCACCGCCGACAGAGCCGGATCGCGCGGAGCACCGGCGAGCGGAAAGCGCCGAAGCCCCGGCAGGAGCGGCACGGCTTGTACGGGTAGACCGCGCACGACCACGAGTAGCCGAGAGTGACGATCATGAGAAGGATCAAGAGCACGACGGTCGGGTTGCTGAGGGGGTTCAACGAAGCCTCCGAGGCTGTTTTTGGCCGCACTCGGCCCGCGCCTCTAGGTGCTAGGGCGCTGATCAGCGGTGTTGTTGTGGTCTAGGGAGGGCTCTAGGTCTAGAGGGGCGAGGCTCTAGACCTAGAGCCCTGTGGGAGCTAGCCGCTCTTGCGGTTCCGATCACGTTCGGTCAGCGCGTCGGCGATCCATTCGCGCTTGACGCCCATCCGGTTGGCGCCCTTGCCGGTGTCGAGGTCGTTGCCCCACACCTGCTTCGTGGGGATCCCGAGCGGCTTCAGTGCGGTGGAGAGCTGGGTTGCCTTCGCCGCCCCGGTCGGCAGCTCGGCCCACGGGCCGTAGACCGCCGGCCGCAGCTCGGCGAGCCGGTCCACGATCCGCTCCGACCACGCCTTCTCGGCGTCGCCGATCGCGGTCAGCACGTCGGCGAGCAAGGTGCTCGTGTCCTCGTCTTCCTCGGACGTGAGGTCGAGGCCGGCGGCGTAGCCGGTCAGCCGTCCGGCCGCCAGCCGTGCGGTTCGTGCGCGGGCGGCGAGCTTCTCGGCGTCTGGGCCGTCGATGTACACGCCGCGGGTGATGCGCGGCTCGTCGCCTTCGCCGGCCAGGTACCCGATGCCCTTGTCCCGAAAGGACAGCGTGGTGGCTCGGATGCCGTTCCGGTACGACGAGGTGCCGAGCACCATGTCGTTGGCCTGCTGGCCGGTGACCTTGAGGCAGAACCGCATCACCGCGTTGTCGCTGATCGCCGTCGGGATGCTCTTCGCGTCCGGCCGCTGCGTCGCCAGGATGATGACGATGCCCAGTGCCGGGCCGCGCTTCACGAGGTCGGTGCAGACCTCCTCGATCTCCGCGCCGTAGTCGGGGTGCTCGAACCACTTCTGACACTCGTCGACACCGATCACGATCGGGTGCAGGCCGAGCGACTTCTTGCCGGCCAGCTCCGGCGTGACCTTGTTCTCCGGGCACAGGTCCTTCGGCAGTTCCCGGATCACCTTCGCGCGCCGCCGCAGCTCGTCGGCGAGTGCCCGCAGGTCGGCGACGGCGTACGCGATGTCCTCCGGCTCGTCGCCGGCGCGGTACCGGTGCGACACCGGCGCCAGCGGCGAGAGGTCGCCGGTTCCCTTGAGGTCGAACGAGTGCAACTCGGCCCTCGGGTCCAGCGCGGCGATCAGCAGCAGCTCTCGTAGCGCGAACGTCTTACCCATCCGTGGGATCGCACCGATGATCATCGAAATGAACATCAAGGTGATGTCCACCCACCGGCCACGCTGGTCGGTGCCGAACGGCTGAGGCTTGAACAGGTCCACGGTGCCGGGCTTCCGCAGTGGCCAGGCTGCCTGTCGCGTCTTGGACAGGTCCTGATCGCCGACCCAGAGGACCATTCGGCCGGGGTGAACCTCGGCGTTGCCCTCCGGCCAGACGCAGCCGAGGGGACGGCCGAGGCCGGACGCGAGCTTCGCGCGCCGCTCGACCACTTCGGACACCGTGACGCCCGGCGGAAGGTCGACGTCGGCGCGCCAGCCGGGGCCGTCGCGAGTGATCGGTGCCGTGAACCCGATCGCGTTCGGGTTCTTGGTGAGGGCCTGGTTGATGCCCGTGATGCCGAGCACCGACAGCGCCTGAACGACGTTGTCACTCGTTAGCTTCTGGACCTGCGTTGACAGGACGGCGCGAGAGGACACCACCGGGTTGTCCCGGGTGGACCCGAGCTTTCCGAGCAGTCCTACCGCGATGGCGCCGCAGGCCCAGATCACCCACTCCGGCAGGACTTTCGGCAGCGTGAACACCAGGACCAGGCCGACCGTCGACACGAGACCGAGCTGAATCAGCCGGAGTACGACTCGCCGATCCCGCTGCTGTGACAGCTTCAGGTAGAGATCGGCTTTGTCGGCAGTGGCCGTCTCCGAGCGGGCCGGGCGCCCCTCAGCGTCGGTCACGTATCGGCCGGTCGCCGCGAGCAGGAGGAAAAGGCCGCGAGGGGAGCGCACCGCGAGCCGAAGCGCGTAGAGCGGCGACCGGGCAGCGTGGTAGCCGGCCTTATGCGCGTAGTGCTTCCCCACCCACTTCGCGGCGTCCTTCGCGTCGGCCGTCGACTTGAGGTAGCCGGGGATGATCGCCTGGCGGTTCTGTGAGCGGAGGCGGTCCAGCCAGGACGAGCCGTCCGTGACCGGGCGGTCGACCGGGACGGCCGGCGACTGCTCCGCGGCCTCGTCGCCGGACTCGGCGTCGATGACGAACGGGTCGGCCTCGACGGGGGCCGTGCTGGGGAACGCGATCACGCGGCCGCTCTGCGGTTCGTTGGTGGTGCTCATCAGTCGTTCACCTCCTGGTCGGTGGTGTCGCGTACGAGGTGTGCGAGGGCGGCGCCGCAGCCGAGGACGACCACCGGCAGGCAGGAGACGAGCGTGGTCACCGGCCAGGGAGCACGTTCGACGTCCGCGGCGGACATCAGGTGATAGGCGACCTGGCCGACCATCCCGAGGACGAGCGAGCCCAGGGCGGACCACTTCGCGAAGTTGCGGACTCGGTGGGTCCGGGTCGCCGGGGACAGCCAGACCCGCAGGGCGAACGCCGCGTAGGTCTCGACCCCGATCGGGAGCGTGATCGCCGAGTTGATCGTCAGGTGGTCCCAGATCCCTGGCAGGAGCTGGATCGGGCCGAACCCGGTCAGCCTGCCGAGACCGACCCAGCCGCTCCAGACGGCGACGAACGCCGGCAGGGCCAGGAGGAGCACCGGCCAGAGCTTGATCCGCCGCACCTTCTCCGGCGTCACGCCCGGGTCTGCGGTGACGTTGACCTGCGCCTCTGCGTCATCCGAGGCCGGTTCTGCCGGAATCTCGGACTCCTGATCCGAGTCCTCGACCTCGGCGGGTTCCGTCACCGCGTGCAGCTTCCGCACGGGCTCGGTGTCGGCCTCCTCGTTCAGCGCGGCGAGGATGGCGCGGGCCTTCGGCGCACCCACCTTGAACTCGGTCATGATCCGGTTCCGCGAGGGGCACTCGCCCAGGTCCGCGGCGAACTCACGGACACGGGGCAGCAGGTCGGTGACCGAAGGCGGGTACGCGCTTCGGGTGTTCGTGGGCGTGTCGAGCCCTACCATGGGTGTTCTCCTGACTGGCTTGGAAGTGGTTGGGAGAAGCCCGGTCCGGCGGGTGGTTCTTGGCGGTTCCGTGCGCCGGGCCGGGGCGGCTTCAAGCGGCCGCGCCGGGGCTGTCCAACCGGCCCCGGAGAGCCGAGCTGACGGTCTGGCGGTTGATGCGCCGGACGTGTCGATGCGTCGCGGCCCGGTCCGTGCTCGGCGCCAGGCTGGCGCTCTCCGCTTTCTGGTCGTGAGCCGTCACGAAGTACTCGGCGATCATCGCGTCGATGTCCGACTCGGTCAGTCCGTCCGGGGCGTAGCTGGGCAAAGGGATGAGGTCATCCATTGGTGTGAACTCCAACGACTTGTAGGTCTCCCGCTCGGGAGCGGCCGGTGTCGGCCGGAACTCAACGTAAGTCCTGTCTATTAACTCTGTCAACTGACATGGGAGAACTGACTTAGCCAACTGACTTGGCCTACGCTGGTGGTATGGCATCCCTGAACCCGGACGACCCGCGCGCGCCGTTCTTGCAAGTAGCCGGCGGTCTCCGGGCCGCGATCCTCTCGGGGGAGTACGCCCCCGGAGCGCAGCTGCCGACCTACCAGGAACTGGCCGATTCCTGGGGAGTCGCGGTGAACACGGCCAAGAGCGCCGTTGCCCACCTCAGGGAAGAGGGCCTGGTGGTGATCCGGCACGGCAAGGGCTCGTTCGTGCGCACCCAGCCGGCCGAAGGTGACTCCGGGGTTCGCTCCGAGGCCTCGGGAGACGAGCGGGTCTGGCAGGCCATTGCCGAGATCAGGAAGCGTCTCGGCGAGATCGAGCGGAAGCTGGGGGAGAACTAGCCGAACAGGGCGCGGAGGAACGTCACGACGCCGTCGATCACTGCGCCGACGCCGTGAGCCGCTCCGCTGGCCCAGCTCGCCGAGTCAGCCGGGTACTTGACGATCAGCACGATGATCGCGAGCCCGATCACCAAACCGATCGCTTTCCCGACCAGGCCGCTCCCGCTCTTCATAACCGGGAAGTTGCTCTTCGCCATCACGGTCTCCTTTCGCTCTGCGACGGGCCTGGAGGCCGATCCGGATCGGGGTTTCGATCCGGCGTTGTCGCTGATGAACTCAGGAAACCGCGCAGGGGCGGGGGTGCAGCAGCGTGCACGCGGGGGTGCATTTCTGCACGTGGGGGGTGCACGGGGGGTGCTTTAATGACCTTCGGAGGTACCGGTGGTCGACAAGGGGAAGCAGCCGAACGCACTTCTAGCTGCGGTTATGCGACAGGCGGGGGCGACTAACAAGGGCTTCGCTCGCCGTGTGCGCGAGCGCAGCCAGAGAGACGGCGGCGGGCTTGTCAGCGCGGATCACGTGTCGGTCAAGCGCTGGCTCGACGGCACGAAGCCGCACCCGCGCACCTGCCAGCTGATCGCCGGCGTCCTCGGCGAGCTGCTAGGTCGGCCTGTCAGCTTGGAGGAGCTCGGCTTTGGCGGTGGCACTGAGACCACCTCGGACGACGTCGGCCTGGAGTACCCCGAAGAGATCGCGCACAGCCTGGTCGCGCTGGGCGCGATCACCGAACTCGAGCTGCGGACGCCGAAGCGGGTCGGTCCACTGGCCGTTGTGCCGGAAGCATGGAGCGGCCTGGTCATCCGGTGGCTGACCGACTCCGACAACGAAGGATCGCGGCCGCCAGCCGAACCGCGCTCGATCACCGTCGTGGACGTCGAGGCGGTGCGTGAGGCAACCGCGATGTTCAGCAGCTTCGACTACAAGTACGGCGGGGGCCGGCCGAAGTCGCTCGTGGCGTCGTTCCTCGACCAGGAGATCTTGCCGAACATCGGGCACGTGTCCCCGCAAGACCCGGTCGGACGGGAGTATTTCCGAGAGGTCGCGGCCCTGACGCGGCTCGCCGGCTGGACTGCGTACGACACGGGCGCGCACGGGCTCGCGCAGCGGTACCTGACGCAGGCGTTCCGCTTGGCGAAGGCGGCCGGCGACAAGCCGCTGTGCGGTCGAATCCTCGCGGGTATGTCTCATCAGGCGAACTTCCTCGGACACTTCCAACGCGCCGTCGACCTGGCACGAGCCGCGTACAAGGGCGCCAACGGCTACGCCACTCCGACGACGATGGCGCTCTTCCACGCGATGGAAGCAAGGGCGCTCGCGTCGCTCGGTCGTCAGGAGGACGTCACGGCCGCGCTGCTCACGGCCGAGCGTTGGCACGGCCAGGGCAACCGAGACAACGACCCCGAGTGGATTCACTACTTCGACGAGGCCGAGCTACACGCCGAGTTCGCGCACTGCTTCCGCGACATCGGAAACGCCGAGTTGGCGAACCATCACGCCGCCGCGTCGATCGCGGCCTCGGAGTCGACCTACGTGCGGAGCCTCTCGTTCTGCCGGACCGTGCTCGCCACGTCGCACCTGCAAGGCGGGAACCTTGAAGAGGCGTTGGACGTGGCCAGGGCCGTCGTCGAGACCGCGGCCAAGCTGAAGTCCTTCCGCGTCATCTCGTACCTCGACGACTTCCGCGGACGGCTGGGCGGACATGCCGGCGACCCGCTGGTGAAGGAGTTCCTCGACTTCGCCAGCATCCACCTGCCGTCAGAAGACCTTCCAGTGGCGGGGCGCCTGGTCGTCGCGTAGGTCGGCGATCCGCTTCTGCACCTCGGCCTTGACCTCGGTGGACTCGTCGACGGTCTGCGAGAGCCACATGGTCATGTTCAGCTCACGGGTAGCCCTGACCACGGGGAACCCGTCCCAGCTGATCGGGTCGAACCCGTACGCCTCGGTGTACGAGTCGTACTCGGCCTCGGAAGCCCAGCCAAACGCCTGGTGACGGACCGAAAGCACGGCCGCGTCCCACTCGCGCGGCCCGTAAGCGAAGTCCTCGAAGTCGATCAGGTTCAGCGTCCCGTCCGGGGCGCGCATGACGTTCCCGGGGTGTGCGTCGCCGTGCACGGGGCCGGCGGGGAGCGGGAACTCAAGATCTTGGAACTTCTCGGCGAGTTCTTCGTATCGCTCGCGCAGGAAGTCGAGGTCAGCCTCAGGGAGCTTGCCCTTCAGAGCCTGCAGGCGCGGTTCCACCTTCGGCATCGGGGAGAACGCCGGAAGGCGGAAGTCCTTCGGATGGGGGAGCGCGTGCAGGTCGTGGAGCAGCTTCCCGAACTCCGCCGGCGTGATTGGGGTGTCGTCCTCTTCGAGGCAGTTCCAAAACGTGACGGGTAGCCCGTCCTCGATGAACGGCTGTTCGGCACTGCGTAGCGACGTGGCCGCGGGGAACGCGTTCTCCGCGAGCCAGCCGGCGACAAGCACTTCTTTCGTCGCCGCGGGGATCGAGCGTCCGACGCGGACGACGGCCGAGCTGTCGGCCAGGCGGAAGATGGCGTTCTCCCCGAACCGGACCCGCTTCGCGCCGGCCGCGTCCAGCCCGGCGAAGGCGCACGCTGCCTCGAAGACGGCTTGTGTCCGCTCTGACGTGAAGGCCTTCGTCGTGGTCATCAGACTCCTCTATCGGGGTGCCTCAGCCAGGCTAGAGCTTCGGCGGGAACGTGTGCGCGGCGAATGACGCGTGGGTGGAACCCGGCCAGCGCGCCGCCTGGAGGAAGGTCAGGACGCGCTGGCCGGGAGCTGGTTAACGCCATCCGGTGTCGGTGGCGTGGCGCTGTAGCGCCTTAGCGGTCTTCCTGTAGGCCGTCACGGTGTCTTCGTGCGTGATGAAGACGGCTCCGCGGTGGTGCGGCACGGCGACCGTGAAGGCACCAGCACGGTTCTCGTACAGGGTGAATCGCTCGACCAGGCCGGGCGGGCACTCGACTGCCGGAACGAGACGGACGGACACACACGGACGGCGTGTCAGAGCGACCACCGCGTCGAGCTGGGCGCGAAACTCGTCCGCCGAGCCGAAGTCGGAACGAGTAGCGGCCTCGCCGATCAGGTAGGTGCGTCGCGGCTCCGTGCCCGACGGCGAAGTGAGTTCCTGGACAGTTTGGGCGAGCGATCGGCGACCGGCGTCGGAGCTGGGCTCGACCAGTCCAGTATCCCGCAGCGCGCGGGCGTACTCGACGGTCTGCAGAGCCTCCGGAATCAGGGTCGGCGACCACTCGAAGACGTGCGTCGACCGCTGCTCATACGTCGTCCGCAGGAGGTCTTCGGCGCGCCCGGCGTGGTCGATGAAGTCTCGTTCGTGGGCTCGACGGGCGAGGTCGACGAGCTGATCGCACACGGCGTTCGGCGAGCGTAGGACGCCGAGGATGTGCGCCACGGTCGTGTCCGGCGGTACGCGTTTGCCAAGTTCGAAACTCGACAGCACTCCCGGGTGAAGATTGATCATGTCGGCGAGCCGGCGGAGGCCGACGCCGCGGCGCGTACGGGCGTCGCGGAGGCCGTCTGCGAGCGCGATGAGGGCAGGTCGGGGTGCAGCGTCGGTCACGGTTCAACCCGCTCCGTTCAGTCGTTGAGCGTCTTCGCTCGGGGCGTCCAACAGCTTCACGAGATCGACGTCGCCGCCGTCCAACTCGCCGGCGCGCCGAGCCAGCGCGGCGCCGGCTTGCGCCAGCTGACAGGCGAGTGTGCGCAACGCCGCCGCATAGCGCGCGTCGTTGGGCTGGAGGGTCAGCAGCTCGACCGTCACGCTCCCGATCCTGGAGTTCATCTTCGAGAGGCCGGCCAGCAGTTCGCGATCACGCGCGTGCACGCGGCACCTCGATTCGCCGGTGCTCGTTCTGGCTCGCACAGACGGGGCATATCCGGCCGGGTTTCGGGATCACCCGACCGCGGCTGACGCTCGGGCGGTCGTGCTCCAGCGGAAACGGATCGTTGATCAGACACCAGGGCAGCAGCAGCACGAGCCGCGGGTTCGCCATCTCCGAGTGCAGGTACAGGTGCGCCCAGCCGTCGCCGTCGGTGAACTCGTGCCACTCCCAGAAATCTCGCCGATGGCCGGCCGTTTGCCTCACCGGGCGGTCTTCCAACGTGGTCATCGAAGTCCCCGCTCGACCTCGAACGTCCGAAGCGCAGCGGCAGCCTGCTCCCAGTCGGCATCGGTCATGTCAGCGTGCGTCTTCGGGTGCTGGTTCGTGTTCCAGTCGATCTCGTTGAGCCGCTGACCGCCGGTGTTGAACAGCGAGCCGCCGCACCAGAACGTCGGCCGGTCCTCGCGTCCGGTCGAGCCCCCGTCTTGTGCCGTCACCTGATCAACTGTCGTCGAACTTGGACACCCAAAACACAGCCGGTAACCACGATTTCAGCAGGTCAACGTGCACGAACTAGGCGTGAAAGGCATAGATCAGCGGGACGTCGCTCGCCGCCGGTAGCCTCGCCTCGTGGACTTGCTCCCCTTCGACGAGTACGTGCGCTCGCTCAACCGCAAGCGCATGTCCGCAGGCGTCCTCTTCCGCGACGAGGCCGACCGTGTGCTGTTCGTCGAGCCGTCGTACAAGCCGCACTGGGACATCCCGGGCGGTGCGTGCGAGGAAGGCGAGCCGCCCTGGCGTACGGCAGCTCGGGAGGTCGCTGAAGAGGTCGGCATCGATCGGCCGCTCGGCAACCTGCTGGTGATCGACTACATCCCGGACGACTCGCGCATGCCGGAGGGGATGGCGTACGTCTTCGACGGCGGTCTGGTCGCCGAGGCCGAGATCAAGGCCCTGACGATCACGGACCCCGAGATCCTGTCGGTGGAGCTGCTGCCGCTCGACACCGCGGCATCGCGCCTGAAGCCGATCCTCGCGCGCCGCATCGCGGTGGCCCTCGACGCCGCACGCGCCGGTGAGCTGCTGATATGTGAAGACGGCAGGCGCATAGCGCAGTAGTCTGGTTACTGTGTGCACACAGTCGGAGGACGGATGACCGCTCGCAACCCGCTCGCCGAGAACCTGACGCGCATCCGCAAAGCCCGCGACTTCTCCCAAGAGGGACTCGCCGAGGCTGCGTCGGTCGGCGTCGACACCGTGGCGCGCATCGAGCAGGGCACTCGGACGACCAGCCGACCCGCCACCCTCCGCAAGCTCGCGGCCGCGCTCGGCGTGCCGGTCGAAGTTCTGCTCGGCACGCTGCCAGCGCCACACTCACGCGACGTCGATGTGGCTCCTCTTCGCCGGGCGATCACCGCGGACGCGTCTATCCCCGGTCTTGACGACCTGGCCGACACCCGCGAGCTGCTGCCGCTCCCGGAACTCACGGCCAGCGCGCATGCGGCCTGGAGGGCGTACGTCGACGGCCGCCACACCGAATTGCTGCATGCGCTGCCGGTCGTCCTGGCCGACGCCCGTCGAGGCGTCCGCGACACCCGCGACGAGGAGCGCGCCGGCGCGCACCGTGTCCTGTCGACCGCCTACCGACTCGGCGCCGGCATCGCAGGCCGACTCGGCTTCGACGACTTGGCGTACACCTCCGCCGCCAGGGCGATCGCGGCCGCGGCCGAGTCGGACGCTCCCGAGGTCGAGGCTGCGATCTCGCTGCGGTACCTCGCGTGGACGTTGGTCCGCCAGGGCCGGGCCGAGGATGCTGAGCGCGTCGCTACGCAGGCCGCGGCCGCGATCGAACCGCGGATGCTCGACCGCGACCCGGTACGTGCGGGCGTCTTCGGCAACCTGCTGTTCAACGCCGCAACCGCAGCCTTGCGTACTGGTAGCGCTGGCCGCGCCGAGGACCTCCTCGCAGCGGCGCATGCGGCTGCGATCCGATCGCGGGGCGACACGGCTTCGGAGGCCGCAATCTTCGGCCCGCGCGTCGCGGCACTCCAGAACGTCGAACTTGCGGCGCGGGCAGGCGACCCCGAACAAGCTCTCCGCCTGGCGGCCGCCGTACCGGACACTGCGGGCGACGTCCCTGCCTTTTGGGAGGCTGGCCACAGGCTGCTTCTGGCGGCCGTGGCGACGGACCTTAGGCGTGACCGTGATGCGCTCGGTTGGCTCGCGGAGGCACGAGATCTCGCGCCGGACTGGGTGCGGTACCAGCCGCTCGGCAAGAAGACGATGCGGTTGCTAATTGATCGAGCGACTCGTCGTCAAGGTCAGCGGTTTGCCGAGCTTGCTACTCACTACGGTGTAGTCGCCACAGCGAGCATTTGATGTTTAGCCTGCGCGCCCGATAAGTTTTGCGACTGCGTCCAAGCGATCCGCGACAACCCGATTCTGGCGCGAGGTGTGTGAACGGGACTTGTCTCGGCTCAAGTTATCGCGGACGTGAGCGGGAATCATTCGGTGCAACTCTTCAAGGGCGGACTTCTTCTGGCTCGCGGATTCATTGGCGGCACTTTTGCTTGTCCTAGCCACTTTCGCTGCACCCTTTCTGTGTCGATTAACCTCGAATTAGGCCTAGTAAACCGCAGTTTTGATTATACCACTGTGTGTCAAGGCCCAAGACGGGTTCAATTCCGCAGGGAAGTAATGCTTGCGCTTGAGCCAGACGAAGCCGTCTCCCTTGGATATCAGTGCAACGTCGATCGCGCCGCCTACGGTCTGCACCTCGTGAATACTCATTCGCTGTTTCAGGGATGTCAGGTTAACTAAGCTTTCGGCTACGACGGCAATCTCATCTTTGGGTAGCAACGCTATGCTCTGCCAGATTGGCGCGAGCAGTTCTCTGTCCTGGTGCTTTTGCATCTCGGCAAGGAACTTGTGCACATTCTCGTGAGCGTGTTCAAAGAAGGACTCTGCTAGCTTGCCTGCAAGCTCGGCTGATACTCCGTCTACGTTTAAGGCTGCTTCTAGAGCATTCTCTCGCGCGCTCTTCATCCAATTCTGCCAGTAGCCAATTATTCTTTCTCGTACTGCGGAGTTCGCTCCGCTGAGGTAAGCCTTGGCTTCTTCGTCTTGGGCAAAAGTCTGCACGTGAGAGGGGTTAGAGACGGAAATCTTGCCGTCATCCCCCTTGAGTGTCATCAGGTGATTGTCGAACCTGCCTCGCAGGGTGATTTCGTAGCTGCTTGGTAAGTATTCTGTGCTGCCGAAGCCTGCGACAACGAGGCCTGTTTCGGCGGGGTCGATAACGTCTTTCGTGAGATACATCAGACACAGGTTGACCAGACGTCCGATTAACTTATTTGTCAGGTCGAACGCTGAAAATAGCTCCTTGACGAGAGTCTGTATCTGAGGTGTGCACTGCTTCGATATGGTGTCGATTCCGAGAGTGGTAGCCCAGGTTGAGTCGTCTACCTGGCTGAGCTCGCTCTCGGCTTGGTCGATTGCTTCGGTTAGAACGGCCTTAACTCGACTTTTAACGATCCGACCGGTCGACTGAATGCATTCCTCGGAGTGGTCGTCAAAGTGACGAAAGACGGGAAGTAGTGCATTATAAGCACCGTTGTTGATGGTGTAGCTATCTGTCTCGTCGGGAAACATCGACGTATTGGATTCAATGTACTTCTTGAGATCTTCGACGTAGTCGGAAAGCTGAGGGAGGGCTTTGTGATTCCGGTCTTCCCGGTAGCCTTTGATGATAGTTTCCCAAGGAATTCCATTTAGCTCGGCATTGGCGTAAATCATGACTCCGACAGGTTGCCCTTTAGCAAGTTCGAAGAGTTTGTTGACCGTGTCGTAGGTTTTGGCCCCTCGCGGTCCGCCGGAGATTGTGACCGCACTATCAGCCGCCATGGCGATTGCCGACTTGTTCATGACGATTGCTTCGGCGGTCACGGAAGCCTCCAAACGTACGAAATGCTTAGATCAGGAGTCGCGAGTCAGGGGCTCCGGGTTACGCGCGGTTAGTAACAAATTGGTTACCGTGTGAACAGTTCACCGATGTTGCAGAGGGTGACCGAAGTCAATCGAGCATGTGGTAACTCTGTGTTACAGGCTGACCAAGTCTGTCGAGGGTGGCTGAGTGCGAGGTCTATGAGTGCGACCTGAGGTCGTAGCTGGTCAGGGCTCGGTAGCCTCGCGAGAGCGACTGCGGCCGGAGTTGGAACACGATGTCTACTCGCGGCCGGCGTTCACGGTAACGCTGCCATGGTGATCATGGCGGTACTCTGCGGTGGAATCCCTTGTCCGACGGCGCGTGTGTACGCGTCCGGCCCCGGATCTTCGGTCTCTGCGATGCGAGGTTGGTGAGTGTCAGTCTGAGTGACAACTGGCCTAACTGATCATGGACGTTCATGGACGCTCATGGACTGCGTACCTGCAGGTCGACGGGTTGCAGCCAAGGTCAACAAGTGACGAATTGCGCTCGTAATGAATAGGTCAGGGGTTCGATTCCCCTAGGCGGCTCGACAAGGTGCTAGGCCCTTGCCCCCAGTGGGCGGGGGCCTTTTTCCTTGTCTCGCGTATCTTGCGGGGCTCCGCCCCGCACCCCGTCCGGCGGGCTCCGCCCCCGGCCCCCCGTCGTGGTTACGTTCGCGTTGTGGGCGCGGATTTTGTTCTTGGGAACCACCCTTATGGGTCAAATCCGCACAGCGAAGGCCGCCTCCCGCGGGGAGGCGGCCTTCGCTGGGGGCTGGGGTCTTACTTCGGTGGGGTTACCTTCAGCACTGTGGCCTTGGCGTCGCCTCGGGGGGTTCGGTAGGTGATCTCGTCGCCCGCCTTGCGGCCTACCAGGGCCAGGCCCAGGGGGCTGTCGGACGTGATCGCGTCCGCGTCCTCGCCTGGGACCGTCACCACCTGGAACGTCTCTTCGTCGCCGTCCGAGAAGCGGAGGGCCACCGTTGTGCCGTCGGGGAGCTGGGCGTTGCCGTAGCCGCCGTGTTCCATCTTCGCGGCCAGATCCGCTATCTGGCGGTCGAGCCGGGCCGCCGACTCCGCGCGGTCGATCACGTCCGCCTGGTCCGCCGCGTCGCCGGTGCGCTCCTGCTCGCCGGGTTGCGGCGCGAGTGCTGCCCGTTGCGCGCGCAAGTTCGCGATTTCCTTCTCCAGCTGGCTGCGCGCGGCCGAGCTGAGCCCCTTGTCCCCTGAGATCACCATGCGCGCATTGTCCGCTGCGCGGACCGGGGTGGCCAATCCGGTTTTTCACCCGAAGGTCATCCGCAGGACGTCTGCCCTAGGATTCGGGGCTGCCGTCCAGGAAGAAGGTAACGAGAATCACCGTGAGCGCAGTCCCCGGTCGCAGCGAGCGGCTCTCTCCCAACCAGCTGGCCAAGCAGGAACAGATCGTCGAAGCCGCCCGCGTCGTCCTCGCGCGCGACGGCCTCGCCGGGTGCACCGTGCGGGCCATCGCCGACGCCGGACCGCTCACCAAGAGCGCGATCCACTACTACTTCGCCGACATCGACGTCCTCATCGACCGCGCCATGGCCGCGCACATCACCGCCTTCGCCGCGGGGCTGCGCGAGGTCGCCGCGAAGCACGACGAGCCCCGTCGACGCCTCTTCGCCGTCCTCGAGGAGTACCTGAGCGTCTTCGCCGCCAACCCGAACGCGGCCTTCCTCTGGTTCGAGTACTGGATCGCGGCCGGGCGCGCGCAACACCCGCAGGCCATCGACGTCATGCTCACCTCGCTCACCGAGCTGCTGGCCGAGCTGCTCGCCCCGCTGGACGTCGACGACCCGCGCGCTCGGGCTCGCGCACTGCTGTCGTACCTGCTCGGCACGGTCGTCCAGCAGCGGGTGCGCCCGCGGCCGTTCGCCACGCTGCGTGCCGACATCGAGGCGCTCTGCTTCGCCAACTACGGCTAACAACGCCCTATAGATCCGTAGACGTACGGATTGCGCACTACGTCCGGCTCCGGCCACTCTCGATGGACCCCCGAGAGCAGGAGACGTGATGCGCTCACGAACGTGCCTGGCGGCGGCCGCGGCCGCCCTCTTGATGCTCACGACCGGCGGCGTCGCCGTCGCCCAGCCCGACGCCGGGCCGCAGGTGTACGAGGTGACCGGCACCGGCACGGCCCAGCTGCGGACCGAAGTCGCCCGGACCGGCGCCGACATCCTCGACAGCACGAACGGCACGACGACGGTCATCGCCAACCCGGGCGAAGCGGCTCAGCTGCGCGCGCTCGGCTTCGGCGTTAAGGCGCTCGGCGCGGTCAACCGGCCGCAGGGCACCGCGACCGTCGAGGACTTCCCGGCCGGCTACACCGGCTACCACACCTACGCCGAGACCCAGACGGAGCTGCAGAAGGCCGTCGCGAACTACCCGTCGCTGACGAAGCTGGGCAGCGCCGGGACGTCGTACGAAGGCCGCGCGCTGTCGCTGATCAAGATCTCCGACAACGCCGCGACCGACGAGAACGAGCCCGAGGTGCTGTTCACCTGCAACCAGCACGCGCGCGAGCACCTCACCACCGAGATGTGCCTGCGCATCGTGCAGCGGCTGACCAGCGGGTACGCGACGGATCCCGCGATCAAGCGGCTCGTCGACAGCACCGAGATCTGGGTCGTCCCGAGCGTCAACCCGGACGGCTCCGAGTACGACATCTCCGGCGGCACGTTCCACAGCTGGCGCAAGAACCGCCAGGGTCCCGGCACCGACACCAACCGCAACTGGGGCTACAAGTGGGGCTGCTGCGGCGGCTCGTCGGGCTCGACGTCCAGTGAGACCTACCGCGGCACGGCGGCGTTCTCCGCACCCGAGGCCAGGGCCGTCTCGAACTGGGTGAACTCGCGCGTGGTCGGCGGCGTCCAGCAGATCAAGACGCACATCGACTTCCACACCTACTCCGAGCTCGTGCTGTGGCCGTTCGGCTACACCTACGACCGGACCGCGCCCGGGCTCACCGCCGCCGAGGCGACGAAGTTCGAGACGCTCGGCAAGCAGATGGCCGCGACCAACGGCTACACGCCGCAGCAGTCCAGCGACCTCTACATCACCGACGGCAGCGTCAACGACTGGATGTGGGCGACGCACAAGATCTGGAGCTTCACCTTCGAGATGTACCCGAAGGGCAGCAGCCCGGGCTTCTACCCGCGTGACACCCAGATCGTCCCGCAGACCACGCGCAACGACAAAGCCGTCGACATCCTGATCAACGCGGCGATCACCGGCTGAGCGCGCGGGGGCGGTTTAGGGTGCGGGCATGCCTCTGTTCTCGTTCGAAGGGCTCAGCCCGCAGGTCCACCCGGACGCCTTCATCGCCCCCACCGCCACGCTCATCGGCGACGTCGTCGTCGAGAAGGACGCTTCGGTCTGGTACGGCGCCGTGCTGCGCGCCGACTTCGGCAAGATCATCGTGCGCGAAGGCGCCAACATCCAGGACAACTCGGTCGTGCACGTCAACATCGGCAAGGTGTGCGAGATCGGCAAGAACGCCACCGTCGGCCACCAGTGCCTGGTGCACGACTGCACGGTCGGCGAGCAGGCCCTGATCGGGAACGGCTCCACGATCCTGGACGACGCGAAGATCGGCGAGCGGACGCTGGTCGCGGCCGGCGCCACCGTGACGCCGGGCACCGAGGTGCCGTCCGAGGTGGTCGCGATGGGCAGCCCGGCCAAGAAGTTCGTGCCGCTCACCGACTCCGCGCGGCTGTGGGTGGAGCACAACGCGCCCGTCTACCAGGACCTGGCGAGGCGGCACAAGGCCGGCGCCAAGCCCCTGGATTGAGTTTGACTCTCCAGTAACTGGAGACTCTAGCTTCGGGGCATGGCTCCGAAGAAACTCACCCACCAGGCCACCCTCGAACTCGCCGCGGGCAACGCCCCGGTCGTCGACCTCGGCAAGATGCTGGGGCAGACCGGGGTCAACCTCGTCGAGATCAAGAAGGCCTACGACGCGGCGACGGCGGCCCAGCGCGGCGACATCGTGCCGGTGGTCGTGTCGGTGTTCGAAGACCGCTCGTTCGCGCTGCGGCTCAAGACGCCGCCGACGGCGTTCCTCATCAAGAAGGCTTTGGGGGACAAGGGTTCCGCGCGGCCGGGGCACGAGGTCGCCGGCAAGATCACGACGCAGCAGCTGCGGGAGATCGCCGAGCGGAAGCTGCCGGACCTCAACACCGCCGACGTCGAGATGGCGATGCGCACGATCGCGGGCACGGCCCGGTCCATGGGCGTCGTGGTCGTCGACTGACGTGCGCAAGCACGCGATCGTGCCGCCGTTCCACGCGCTCGACCCCGAGCTCGGGGTGGCGGAACGGTTGCTGCGCAAGGGAAACCCGCGGCTGTGCGGGATCGTCGCGCAGCTGCCCGACGAACACGCGGCCGCGCGCCGCCTCAACGCCGTGCTGGCGGAGGCCGGGGCGCGGCCGCGGCTCGTCGACACCGGCGCGGCCTGGCGGATCGTCTACGTGACGCCGCGGCCCGGCGCGAGCGAGCTGGCCGCGGCCGCCGCGGGGCTGGCCGAACTGGTGACCGTCGGCGGCTGGCGGCGGGTGAAGCGCTGCGCGACCTGCGACCGGCCATTCTGCGACCGGACGTCGGGCTGCACCCGCAAGTGGTGCGCGGAACACCGTCGAGCCTCGAGCGCCGTGGACTAGGCTCTTCCCGCAGCAGCGACTGGCGCCATCGAGGTGGAGCACCACCGGGAAGCGACGACGAGGCCGGCACCGCGCGCCTGGGTGAAGGCCACTCCAGAGCCGGAGTACGCCATGACACACCAGCCGAAACTGAACGCACTCGCCGCCGCCGACCCCGCCATCGCCGGGCTCGTGGAGGACGAGGCGAAGCGCCAGCACGACAAGATCCGCCTGATCGCGTCGGAGAACTACGTCTCGCAGGCCGTGCTCGAGGCGACCGGCACCGTGCTCACCAACAAGTACTCCGAGGGGTACGCGGGCAAGCGCTACTACGAGGGCCAGCAGTTCATCGACCAGGTCGAGCAGCTCGCCATCGAACGCGCGAAGGCCGTGTTCGGCGCCGACCACGCGAACGTCCAGCCGTACTCCGGTTCTCCGGCGAACTTGGCTGTGTACCTGGCCTTCGCGCAGCCCGGCGACACCGTGCTGGGCATGGCGCTGCCGGACGGCGGCCACCTCACGCACGGCTGGAGCGTCTCCGCGACCGGCAAGTGGTTCACCCCGGTGCGCTACGGCGTCGCGAAGGAGACCGGCCGCGTCGACCTCGACCAGGTGCGCGACCTCGCGCGTCAGCACCGCCCGAAGCTGATCTTCGCCGGCGGCACGGCGATCCCGCGCACGATCGACTTCCCGGCGTTCGCGGAGATCGCGCGCGAGGTGGACGCGGTGCTCGTCGCCGACATCGCGCACATCGCCGGGCTCGTCGCGGGCGGCGCGCACCCGTCGCCGGTCGGGCACGCGCAGGTCATCACGACCACGACGCACAAGACGCTGCGCGGCCCGCGCGGCGCGATGATCCTGTCCGACGCGGACCACGCGAAGGCCGTCGACAAGGCGGTGTTCCCCGGCCTGCAGGGCGGCCCGCACAACCACACGACGGCTGCGATCGCCGTCGCGCTGGGTGAAGCGCAGCGCCCGGACTTCAGCGACTACGCGCACACGATCGTCGCCAACGCGAAAGCGCTGGCCGACGCGCTGCTCGCGCGCGGCTACGACCTCGTCTCCGGCGGCACGGACAACCACCTGCTGCTGATCGACCTGACGAACAAGGCGGTCGCGGGCAAGCCGGCGGCGCAGGCGCTGGACCGCGCGGGCATCGAGCTGAACTACAACACGGTGCCGTTCGACCCGCGCAAGCCGTTCGACCCGTCGGGCATCCGGCTCGGCACGTCCGCGATCACCACGCGTGGCCTCAAGCCGGAGCACCAGGCCCAGGTGGCGGAGTGGATCGACCGCACGGTGACGGCCGCCGCGGCCACCGACGAGTCGAGCCTGGACTCGATCGCCGCGGAGATCCGCGAGTTCCTGGCGCCGTTCCCCATCCCGGGTTATTCCGCCTGATCCTCGCCCGTTGAAGGCCACTTCCGCAGGTCGGAGGTGGCCTTCAGCGCGTCCGGGAGCCGGGAGACGCGGCTCACAGAAAACTTGATTGCACCATGCAAGCTTCCGAGGAATACTTGGTCGAGGCAAGTAGTTGAGAGGTACAAGCAACTACAGCGAAGGCTGACCGAGGGAGACCACCATGAGCGACACCACCACGGCGGAAGGAGCAGCCGCTACGAACGGCAAACTGTCCCACCGCCAGATCCTGACCGTCCTGTCCGGGCTGATGCTCGGCATGTTCCTCGCCGCACTCGACCAGACGATCGTCTCGTCGTCGATGCGCACCATCGCCGATGAGCTCCACGGCCTGTCACTGCAGGCCTGGGCCACCACGGCGTACCTGATCACCGCGACGCTCTCGACGCCGCTGTACGGCAAGCTGTCCGACCTCTACGGCCGCAAGCCCATGTACCTGACAGCCATCTCGCTGTTCCTGGTCGGTTCGCTGGCCAGCGGTATGGCCACGTCGATGTACGAGCTCGCCGCGTTCCGCGCCTTCCAGGGCCTCGGTGCCGGTGGCCTCATGTCGCTGGCGCTGGCGATCATCACCGACATCACCGCGCCGCGTGAGCGCAGCAAGTACCAGGGCTACTTCATGGCCGTCTTCGGTGTCTCGAGCGTTCTGGGCCCGGTCGTCGGTGGCTTCTTCGCCGGGGTCGACTCCTTCGCCGGCATCACCGGCTGGCGCTGGGTCTTCCTGGTCAACGTCCCGATCGCGCTCGCCGCGCTGGTCGTCGTCACCAAGGTGCTGAACCTCCCGCACACCCGCGTGAACCAGAAGGTCGACTACTGGGGTGCCGTCGCGCTGGCCACCGGGCTGGTGCCGCTGCTGATCGTCGCCGAGCAGGGCCGTGAGTGGGGCTGGGGCTCCGCCGCCTCGATCGCCATGTACGTCGTCGGCGGGCTGGGTGTGGCCGCGTTCGTCTGGATCGAACGCCGGATGGGCGACGCCGCCCTGCTGCCGCTGCGCCTGTTCAAGCGCCCCGTGTTCCGGATGGCCACGCTGGTCACCGTCGTGCAGGGTGCCGGGATGTTCGGCGCGATGATGTCGCTGCCGCTGTACCTGCAGATCGTCAAGGGCGCGACGCCGACCCAGGCCGGCCTGCAGATGCTCCCGCTGACGCTGGGCATCATGGTCGCCAGCCTGACCAGCGGCCGCCTGATCTCGAAGACCGGGCGCTACAAGATGTTCGCGGTGGCCGGGATCGGCCTGATGGCGGCCGCGCTGTTCGCGCTCTCGACCATCACCGTCGACAGCTCGCTCGCCCTGGTCATGGTGATCGCCTTCGTGATCGGCCTCGGCCTCGGCGCCTCGATGCAGACGCTGGTGCTGGCCGCGACCAACGACGTCCGCCCGCAGGACATCGGCGTCGCCACCTCGGCGGCGACCTTCTTCCGGCAGATCGGCGGCACGGCGGGCACCGCGGTGTTCCTGTCCATCCTGTTCGGCACGGTCGGCGACCGGATCGCGAACGCCATCCGCTCGGCGATGACCACCCCGGCCTACGTGTCGGCGCTGGCGCAGCACCCGGAGTTCGCGAAGCAGATGCAGAGCGGCCTGGACGTCAACGACACGTCCTTCCTGTCCTCGCTCGACCCGACGCTGGCCCGGCCGATCCTGCAGGGCTTCGCCGAGTCGATGAGCACGGTGTTCCTGGTCGGCGGGATCGTCCTGACCGTCGGGTTCGCCCTGGTGTGGTTCCTCAAGGAGAAGCCGCTCTCGGACAAGTCGGCGATGGAGCAGCGCGCGGACGCCGAAGCGGACGGCGCTCCGGCCCTCGCCCTGGCGCACTGACCGCGTGAAAAGGCCCCCTCGGGAGATTCCCGAGGGGGCCTTTCACGTGCGGGCTAGTGGGCCGAGCCGCCGTTGGCCGCTTCCTTGGCCAGGCGGTCGGTCTCGCGCTCGTACGACCGGGCGATCTCCGCCTCGGCCTCGGTGCGGCCGACCCAGGAGGAGCCTTCGACGCTCTTGCCGGGCTCGAGGTCCTTGTAGACCTCGAAGAAGTGCTGGATCTCCAGCCGATGGAACTCGTTCATGTGGTGGATGTCGCGCAGGTGTTCCAGGCGCGGGTCGGCGCTCGGAACGGCGATGACCTTGTCGTCCGGGCCCTTCTCGTCGGTCATCCGGAACATGCCGATCGCGCGGCAGCGGATCAGGCACCCGGGGAAGGTCGGCTCCTGCACGAGCACCATGACGTCGAGCGGGTCGCCGTCCTGGCCGAGGGTGTCGTCGATGAAGCCGTAGTCGGCCGGGTACTGCGTGGCCGTGAACAGGGTCCGGTCCAGCTTGATGCGGCCGGTCTTGTGGTCGACCTCGTACTTGTTGCGCTCCCCTTTGGGGATTTCGATCGTGACGTCGAACTCCACGGCGTCCTCGCTGCTTCTTTATAGATCCGGGCGTGCCCGCACGTCGCGGGCGGCAACCTTAGCGACTGTCTTGACGTCTCCTAGTGTGGACTACGCCCTGCCTCGGGGCCGCATCGATGTCGGCCCGGGGGCATGTGAGCTTGGCCCCTCCTGGGGCAGGTGAGAAGGAGTGGTGGGTGCCGGAAAACGACCAGCCGATGTGGCCTTCGTCGGACGAAGACCGCTCGTCGTCGGGCGCGCGGAAGACCACCCCGATGTCGCTGCCCGACCCGCCGGCGAGCGCTTCGGAGCCGTCCGGCGTGCCCAAGGTCACAGGCAGTGAGGCGCCGAAGGGATCGTGGTTCGCGCCGAACGTCGAGCCCGAACTGGTCCCCGGCCTGAACGTGCCCGCCGAGGAGCCGCCGCCGTCGCCGCCCCCGGCAAAGCAGGACCTCGCCGACCGGCTCGGCTCGCGCGAGCCGAAGCCGAAACCGGCCGAGCCCGAGCCCGAACCGGCGCCCGAGCCGGCACCGGTCGCGGAGAGCACCCAGTACATCGACGTGAAGAAGGCCGAGCTGAAGCCGGACGCGCCGGCCGGGGAGAGCACGCAGTACATCGAGGCGAAGCCGGACACCCAGAGCACCCAGCAGATGGAGCCGTCGAAGGTGCCGGTGGTGCCGGTCGAGCGCAACGTCTGGCCCGGTGAGCAGAAGGACCGTCACGACGAGCCCCAGCCCGACAAGCCCGAAGCGCAGCCTTGGCGGGAAGAGCTGCAGCTGTGGCGCGAGGAGCAGTCGCGCCGCGAAGAGCAGCTGAAGCGCTCGGAGTCGCAGCGTCGTGAGGAGCCTCCGCAGCAGCCTTGGGCCCAGCGCCTCGACGTGCCGGACGACCGCCGTCCCGCGTTGCCGCCGGAGCCACCGCGCGGGGTCGTTCCGCCGGCGTCCGCCGGGTCGCTGGCCCGGCCGATGCGGATCGAGCCGGACGGCCAGCGGTTCGACGCCGAGGCGACCGTCGGGATCGAGCGGCCCACCCAGTTCCCCGGGGCTTTCCGGCAGCAGCCGCAGCCGCGCACCGAGCCGCCCGCGGAGCCCCCGCCGCCGCCGGCCCAGCCCGCGGCCGCGTCCGCCGAGGAGCCGCCGAAGAAGAAGCGGCGCAAGGGCAAGATCATCGCGCTCGTCGTGGTCGTCCTGCTGGTGCTGGCCGGTGGCGGGATCGCCGCCGCGATGCCGAAGGTGTCGAACCGCCTCGGCCTGCCTTGGGCGCCGAACGCGCCCAAGGGCGACAGCCCGGAGCCCGTCGCCGCCACGCGCCAGCTGCAGGGCCCGGACACCGCCGGGCAGGCGCCGACCGCGAACGGCGTCAAGTCCGTGCTGACCGGCCCGGCCGGGAACAGCGCGCTCGGCCAGCTCAACGGCAGCGTCGTCGACCCGGTCAGCGGCACCACGCTGTGGGACCACAGCGCGGGGACGGCGGTGACCCCCGCGTCGACGACGAAGGTGCTGACCACCGCGGCCGCGCTGCTCGCGATGGACCCGAACACGCGGCTGTCGACGAAGGTCGTCCAGGGCGCCGACCCGGGCACGGTGATCCTGGTCGGCGGTGGCGACGTCACCCTGACCTCGCTGCCGCTGGGCACCGAGTCGCCCCTGTACCCGGGCGCCGCGCACGTCGACGACCTCGTCGCGCAGGTGAAGAAGGCCAACCCGAACGTGAAGAAGGTGCAGGTCGACCTGAGCCTCTTCAAGGGCGCGACGACCGCGCCGGGCTGGGCCGCGGGCGACGCGCCGTCGACGTTCGCGACGCAGATCGGGTCGGTGATGGCCGACGCCGGGCGCCAGGACCCGAAGAACAACAACTCCATGCGCGTGCCCAACGCGGGCAGTGCGCTGGCCTCGACGATCGCGTCGAAGCTCAGCGCCTCGGGCGGCGGCCAGGCGTCCGCGCCGAAGGACGCGAAGGTCCTCGCCGAGGTCAAGTCGGCACCGCTGACCGAGCTGGTGTCGGACACGATGGAGCTGTCCGACGACGTCCTCGCCGAGGCCCTCGCCCGCCAGGTCGCGCTGGCGACCGGCCAGGAGGCGACCTTCGCCGGCGGCGCCGCGGCGACGATCAAGGTGCTCAAGGACCACGGCTTCGACACCAGCGGCGTCAAGCTGTCCGACGGCAGCGGCATCTCGGGGGAGAACAAGATCCCGGCCAAGCTGCTGACCCAGCTCATGGCGGCCGCGGCGGCGCCGGAGGGCAAGAACCCGAACACCGCGAAGCTGCGCGCGATGCTGGCCGGCCTCCCGGTGGCGGGCGGGTCCGGCACGCTCGCGGACAAGCGGTTCGAGACGGCCGCGTCGCAGGCCGGGCGCGGCTGGGTGCGGGCGAAGACGGGCACGCTCACCGGCGTCAACACCCTCGCCGGCCTGGTCCTCGACCAGGACGGCCGGGTGCTGGTGTTCGCGTTCATGTCCAACGGCTCCGACCAGCAGCCGGGCCGGGACGCGATCGACGCCCTCGCGACGAGCCTGCGCAAGTGCGGGTGCTCGTAGCCGTGCACTGCTCGGACGCCGAACCGTACGAAGATCGTGGCCGGAAACCCACCACGGGCAGGTAGCGTCGGAAGGGTGAGTCAGGAAACCGAGACCCGGCCCATGGTCGACTGGGCGCTCGCCGCGCAGACCGGCGCGCTGCTGGTGCGCGGCGGCCCGCAGGTTCCGCGCGAAGAGGCCGAGTCGGCCGTCACCGATCTGCGCGAGCTGACCATGGAGGCCGAGGGGCACGTCCGGGAGCTGACGAACCTCGGCCTCGACCTGCCGCTGCTGCCCGGCGAAGTCGTCGACCGCCCCGGCTGGGTGCGCTCGGCCGCGGCCGGGCTCGACGCGCTCACCGGGCGCGCGCTGCCGCAACAGGGCGGCCCCTTCGGGCCGATCCTGGCCGGCGGCGCCGGCGTGCAGACCGGGCTGGTGCTCGCCTTCCTGGCCAGCCGCGTGCTCGGCCAGTACGACCCCTTCGGCGGCCCCGACCGGGAAGGCAGGCTGCTGCTGGTCGCGCCCAACGTCGTCGCCGCCGAACGCGCGATGGACGTCCCGGCCCGGGACTTCCGGCTCTGGGTCTGCCTGCACGAATGCACCCACCGGCTCCAGTTCACCGCGGTCACCTGGCTGCGCGACTACTTCGCCGACGAGGTCGAGCGGCTCGTCTCCGGGCTCGCCGGCGGCGGCAGCGACGGCCTCGCCGACCTGGTCGGCCGGCTGCCCGAGGCGATCAAGCAGGGGCCGAAGCTGAACCTCGCCGAGCTGCTCCAGTCGCCGAAGGAGCGCGCGGTCTTCGACCGGCTGCTGGCGCTCTCGACGCTCCTCGAAGGCCACGCCGACTTCGTCATGGACGCCGTCGGCCCGCGGGTCGTGCCGAGCGTCGACACGATCCGCGCGCGGTTCACCGCCCGGCGCAAAGGCGGCGGTGTCTTCGACCGGCTGCTGCGCGCGCTGCTCGGCGTCGACGCGAAGATCCGTCAGTACGAAGAAGGCGCGAAGTTCACGAAGCACGTCGTGGACGCCGTCGGCATGGAAGGGTTCAACGCCGTCTGGCGGTCGCCGAACACCCTGCCCTCGCGCGCCGAGATCGCCGACCCGGCCGCGTGGGTCCGGCGCCTGCACGGATGACCGGGCCGGCCGTCGCGGCCGTCCGCCGGGCCGTCCGCGCCTTCCTGGACGCCGTCGAGGCGCCGTCCGAACTCTGCGTCGCGGTCTCCGGCGGCGCCGACTCCCTCGCGCTGGCCGAGGCCACGGCGTACGTCGGGCACCACCGCGGCCACCGCGTCCGCGCGCTGGTCGTCGACCACGGCCTGCAGGAGGGCTCGGCGAAGATCGCGCTCGACGCCGCCGCGGCCGCGAAGTCCCTCGGCGCCGACGAAGCCGAGGTGCGCCGCACCGACGTCACCGGCCCGGGCGGCCCGGAAGCGGCCGCGCGCAAGGCCCGCTACCGCGCGCTAGGCGGTCACGACCTCGTCCTGCTCGGGCACACCCTCGACGACCAGGCCGAAACGGTCCTGCTCGGGCTCGGCCGCGGCTCCGGGCCCCGCAGCGTCTCCGGGATGCGGCCGCACGACCCGCCGTGGGGCCGGCCGCTGCTCGCCGTCGCGCGGGCCACCACCCGCGCCGCCTGCGCCGAGCTCGGCGTCGAACCCTGGGACGACCCGCACAACGCCGAGCCGCGCTTCACGCGGGTCCGGTTGCGGACCGAAGTCCTGCCATTGCTGGAAGACGTCCTCAACGGCGGCGTCGCCGGCGCACTCGCCCGCACGGCCGCGCAGCTGCGTGAGGACAGTGAGGCGCTGGACACAATGGCGGACATGATCTTCACCCGCGCGGGCGGCTTCGAAGGTCTGGATGTCGGCATCCTCGGTGCCGAGCCCGCGGCCGTCCGGCGGCGGGTTATCCGCAGGTGGCTGCTGCAATCGGGTGTGCGCGAGCTCACCGACGCGCACCTCCGCGCGGTCGACGAGCTCGTCGCCCGGTGGCGTGGTCAGGGCGGTGTCTGGTTGCCCGGCAACTTGGAGGCGCGGCGGGCGCATGGCAGGCTCTGCCTCACCTCCCAACCCACCACCCGAGGGGAATGACCCGTGTACGAGGGCGAAATCGCCTCCGTGCTCGTCACCGAGCAGCAGATCAAGGACAAGATCACGGAGCTGTCGGCGCAGATCGCCGCCGACTATCCGGCCAACGGGCAGGGTGAACTCCTGCTGGTGGGTGTCCTGAAGGGCGCGGTCATGTTCATGACCGACTTCGCCCGTGCGCTGCCGCTGCCGACGCAGCTGGAATTCATGGCCGTCTCCTCCTACGGCTCGTCGACGTCGTCGTCCGGCGTCGTCCGGATCCTCAAGGACCTCGACCGCGACATCGCGGGCCGGGACGTGCTGATCGTCGAGGACATCGTCGACTCCGGCCTCACGCTTTCGTGGCTGCTGAAGAACCTCGCCAGCCGGAACCCGGCGTCGCTCGAGGTCGTCTCGCTGCTGCGCAAGCCGGAGGCGGTCAAGGTGGACGTCCCGGTGAAGTACATCGGCTTCGACATCCCCAACGAGTTCGTCGTGGGCTACGGCCTGGACTACGCCGAGCGCTACCGCGACCTGCCCTACATCGGGACGCTGGACCCGAAGGTCTACACGTCGTAGTGCATCGGTCGAGTTCACCGACCGTTCACCGCAACTACCGCTTTTGCGGAACCCCGGCATCGCGGATTGCGTCATAGGCTCTGATCACGTGCGTTAACCTATGCGAAGACCATTCGTGCCCGCGGTGACCGGGTCGGGGGAACGGGAGAGAGCTCAGATGGCGAACAGCAGCGCTGCCGACGCGAACGCCTTCAAGGCCGCGGCCGTGGCGGGTCAGGTCGGGATCGACCCCGACGCCGCGCAGACCGTGCTGAACAAGATCCGCACGGGCAAGGACGCCGTCGAGGCCCTGCTCAGCGGTGCGGGCACCCTCGCGCAGCCGCCGAAGCTCGGGGACAACCCGGTCGGCAACGCGATGGCCGCCAAGTTCGTCCAGCGCGCCGACGGCGGGAACGACTCCTACGCCTCCGCGCTGCAGAACCTGCTCGACCAGTACACCGCCGCCGAAGAGGGCATCGTCACGGCGATGTCCCGGTACCACGAGATCGACCAGGCCGCGGCCGACCCGTTCCGCAACGCCTGAGCCCAGAGGGGGATTTCGAATCATGGCTCCGAACCACAGCGACCAGCCGTCGGGCTCCACTGACCCGGGCTCGATCGTCCCGCTCGGCGACAACTCGGCGTCGCAGAACATCGTCGCGGACGCCCGCGGCCGTTCCGACGGCTTCGACATGGGCAGCGACCGCGCGATCGCGAACCCGCCGAACTGGAACGCGCAGGCCAGCCAGCAGCTGTACGAAGGCGCGGTCAACAACAACGACCCCGGCACGGCCGAGGCGACCGGGCACGCCTGGACGCACCACGGCACGGAACTGAAGCAGGCGTCGGACCACCTGTACAACTCGATCGCCGAGCTGGGCAACGCGTGGGTCGGCCGGGGTGCCGCGGGCGCGCAGGGCGCGCTGGTGGCCATCGCCAACTCGGGCTCGCAGGCGTCCGAGGCCGCCCACACGATGTCCGACCGGCTCGCCCGGCAGGCCGCGGCGGCCGCCGAGGTCAAGAAGATGCCGGCCCCCAAGGACTACGACCCCAAGCAGGCCATGGCGGCCGCGCTGGCCGGCGGCCCGGCGGCGCTGGTCGCCGACCAGAAGGCGCAGGCGGACGCGGCCAACGACGTCAAGGCGCAGCAGGTCGCGTTCTTCAACGCCTACACCCAGGCGATGAGCGAGGTCGACGGCTCGACCCCGAGCTTCGGCCCGGAGTCGCTCGGCATGAAGCCGACGGGCACGCACAACTCCATCTCCTTCAGCGGGATCAGCAGCGTCGGCAGCACGGGCCCGGTTCAGGGCCTGTCGGGCGCGGGCGGCGCGGTGTTCGCTTCCGGCGGCTCGGGCTTCGGCGGCCACGGCGGCGCGTTCGACGCGCAGCACGCGGGTGTCGGCCCGAACGGCGTCCACGGCGCCGCGGCCGGCGGCTTCGGCCAGGACGCGGCGGCGTTCGGCGGCGACGGTTCCGTCCCGGGCGCGGGCCAGGGCACGGGTGCGGGCACGAGCACCGGTGCGGGCCACGTCGGCTCGGGTGCCGGGCAGCCGAGCGGCAGCAACCCGCTGAGCAAGATCGGCATGGGTCTCGGCCTCGGCGGTGCCGCCGGCGGCCTCGGCGCGCTGGCGTCCCGTGCGCTGGGCAAGGGCAACCGGTCCGGCGCCAAGTCGGAGAACGAGACGTCGCTGGCCTCGGCCGACGGCCAGGGGCAGAGTGCTGCGTCGGCTCAGGCGCCGCAGCAGGGTCTCGTCTCGTCGGCGGGCACCATCGGCGGGCAGACCCCGCCGCCGATGAACCCGGGCGGCATGGGCGGCATGGGCGGCATGGCCCCGCAGGGTGCTCAGGGCGAGCAGGACGAGGAGCACACGCACGCGTCGTTCCTCATCGAGGCTGACCCGGACGCGGCCTTCGGCGCGAACCAGGCGACCCCGCCGCCGGTCATCGGCGCGTGGTCCGAGGACGACGAAGACCGCTGATCCTTCGGGCCGGGCACGCCGAGGCGGGCCCGGCCCGGTTTCTCTTGGGGGTGGCTCGATGCCGAACGCTGAGCTGCTCACCCCGGTCGAGGTGGACTTCCTGTGGGAGTCCGCCGGGCTGGGCGAGCTGCCGTACCCGCTGCGCATCCGTTCGCACGGCGAGACCGTGGACGAGCGGTCGTTGCTGCGTCAACGCACGTTGGAAGGGCTGGCCGCGCGCGGGCTGGCCGACGGCCGCGGCCGGCCGGAACCGCACGTCGAGGACTACTTCGGCGTGCTCGCGCAGGCCGAGCTGAGCCTGGACGCGGTCCAGCTGATCGCTCCGGACGCCGAACCACTGCTGGCGATCGCAGGCGTGCTGGGCGGGCAGGGGCTGCTGGCGGTGCAGGACACGCGTGGTCTCCACCTGCAGCCGTGCCCGGTGGACGGGCTGGCGAGCGCGATCGTCTCGCTGCTCCCGGGCGCCCCGCGCGGTTCGGAGAAGTCGGTCACGGTCCCGCTGGAGCAGCTGGTCGGCGCCCACGGCGTCGATTTTCTCTCGCGCCGGGGCAATGGTGACGAGCGCTCGTCGGCCGACGAGGACCGCAAGGCGCTGGCGAAGCTGCACGCCCAGCCGCGGCTGCGCGGGGGCCAGATCGCGGCCAACGCGCGTTCGCGCATGGGCGGCCGCACCCGGACGCCGGTGCTGAGCTGGTTCGACACGGAGACGGGCCGCTACTTCACCCAGGCGACCCGTGGCCGCGACGGCCGCGACTGGATCAGCATCGCCCCGGCCGACGCGGCGACGCTGCGCCACCGGCTCGGCGAGATGCTCGCGGGAGCGACGACGACCAGCACGGTCTGACGCCGCGGCCGTTCGCGCTCTCTGCCAAGATCGGGCTCCGGTTTCTCCGAGCGTGCCCACTCGATGATCACTTTTTGTCGGTGGTGCGGGCTACGCTGAGCAAGAGTCTGATCCGGGAGAGTAGTGATGCAAGAGTTCTTCTCGCCGCTGGCGTTCGACTTCCTCTGGGAGTCGGCGCAGGTCGGCGAGCTGCCGTACCCGCTGCTGGTCAGGTCGCACGGCGCGACCGAAGACGAGCGCGTCTCGCTGCGCCACCGCGTCGACGCCGAGCTGAAGGCCCGCGGCATCCGCGAGTCGCGCGGCAGGCTCGCGCCGCCGATCGAGGACGCGCTGCAGCTGCTCGCCTTCGCCCCGCTGACCATCGACGCCCTGCACATCCCGCAGTTCGAGGCGCCCACCATCGGCGTCCTCGCGGCGGCCGACGACACTAAGGGCGTCCTCGCGGTGCAGGACGCCGACGGCATCTGGCTGCGGGACGTCCCACCGGACGGCCTGGTCTCGGCCGTCGTCGGGGTGCTCCCCGCAGGCCCGCGCGGGAGCGAGGCGTCGGTCACACTTCCGCTGGACGACGCCCTGCGGACCGCTCCGATCCGGGTGCCCGTCTCCCTGCCGTCGAACGCGGCCGAGGAGCGGGGGAAGGCCCGCCGGACGCCGCTGAGCGAACGCATCACGGCCGACCCGCGGGAGGCCTACGGCCGCATCTCCGGGCAGCCGCGGCAGCGGGGCGGTCAGCTGGCAGCGAACAGCCGTTCGCAGGTCGGGGCCAAGCAGCGGTCCCGGGTGCTGGCCTGGTTCGACACCGCGACCGGGCGCTACCTCAGCCTCTCCCGCGCAGGTACGGACGGCCGTGAGTGGGTCACGGTCGCCCCGGCCGACCCGGCGACGCTGCGGACCCGGCTGGGCGAGATGGTGAACAGTGTGTCCGACGGCACGCGATAGCGTGACCGCTGTGGACGCCGGGCGGGAACCCGGGCGCGGTATCGCCCGTTGACCTGCGAGAGGCTCACAGGGGATGAACGCGGCAGCGGACGGTACCCTGATGGGACGGGTGTCCAAGGCACCGCGGGTTTGTCAAGATCGTGATGGCGGGTATCACAGGAGCCGCCCAACCAGGGAGGGTCGAGGCCACCAGGGCCGAGTCGTATGAACCGGAAGAGCGTGCTCAGGAACCCACTGCTGTGGATCGTCGCGGGGTTGCTGGCGTTGTTCGCGTACAACACGATCTTCGACAGTGATCGTGGGTACACCCAGGCACCCATCTCGGTGGCGAACTCCCAGATCTCCTCGAACAACGTCAAGGAAGCCAGCCTCGAGGACAAGGAACAGCAGCTCAAACTGCTGCTGGCCAAGCCCATCGACGTGGACGGCCAGCAGGTCACCCAGATCATTTCGCAGTATCCGGCGGATGCCACCCGCCCGATCTACGACTCGCTGACCGCGGCGAAGACCGGCGGCCAGCCGATCAAGTTCACCACCAAGGTCACGCAGCAGGGCGTGCTGACGCAGATCCTCATCTTCGCCATCCCGCTCGCCCTCGTGCTGGGCCTGCTGATGTGGATGATGAACAACGCCCAGGGCGGCGGCAACCGCGTCCTCAACTTCGGCAAGTCCAAGGCCAAGCAGCTGAACAAGGACATGCCCAAGACGACCTTCGGGGACGTCGCGGGTGCCGACGAGGCCGTCGAAGAGCTGTACGAGATCAAGGACTTCCTGCAGAACCCGGCGCGCTACCAGGCGCTCGGCGCGAAGATCCCGAAGGGCGTCCTGCTCTACGGGCCGCCCGGTACCGGTAAGACGCTGCTCGCGCGAGCCGTCGCCGGCGAGGCGGGCGTGCCGTTCTACACGATCTCCGGCTCGGACTTCGTCGAGATGTTCGTCGGTGTCGGTGCGTCGCGAGTGCGTGACCTGTTCGAACAGGCCAAGCAGAACGCGCCGTGCATCATCTTCGTCGACGAGATCGACGCGGTCGGCCGCCAGCGCGGTGCTGGCCTCGGCGGCGGGCACGACGAGCGCGAGCAGACGCTGAACCAGCTGCTCGTCGAGATGGACGGCTTCGACGCCCGCGGCGGCATCATCCTGATCGCGGCGACCAACCGGCCGGACATCCTCGACCCGGCACTGCTGCGCCCGGGCCGGTTCGACCGGCAGATCCCGGTGTCCGCGCCCGACCTGCGCGGCCGCAAGGCGATCCTCGAGGTGCACTCCAAGGGTAAGCCGATCGCCCAGGGCACCGACCTCACCAGCCTGGCCAAGCGGACCGTCGGCATGTCCGGCGCCGACCTGGCGAACGTGCTGAACGAGGCCGCGCTGCTCACCGCCCGCAAGAACGGGCACGTGATCGGCGACGTCGAGCTCGAGGAATCGGTCGATCGCGTCGTCGGCGGCCCCGCTCGCAAGAGCCGGATCATCTCCGAGAAGGAGAAGAAGATCACGGCCTACCACGAGGGCGGGCACGCGCTCGCCGCGTGGGCGATGCCGGACATCGAGCCGGTCTACAAGCTGACCATCCTGCCGCGCGGCCGCACGGGCGGGCACGCGCTGCTCGTCCCCGAGGACGACAAGGACCTGATGACCCGCTCCGAGATGATCGGGCGGCTGGTCTTCGCGATGGGTGGCCGCACGGCGGAGGAGCTCGTCTTCCACGAGCCCACCACCGGCGCGTCCTCGGACATCGAGCAGGCGACGAAGATCGCCCGCGCGATGGTCACCGAGTACGGCATGAGCGCGCGGCTCGGCGCGGTCAAGTACGGCCAGGAGCAGGGCGACCCGTTCCTGGGCCGCTCGGCCGGCCGTCAGGCGGACTACTCGCTCGAGGTGGCGCACGAGATCGACGAGGAGGTGCGCAAGCTCATCGAGACGGCGCACACCGAGGCGTGGCACGTGCTCAACACCTACCGCGACGTGCTCGACGAGCTGGTCATCGAGCTCCTGGAGAAGGAGACGCTGACCCGCAAGGACCTGGAGCGGATCTTCGCGACGGTCGAGAAGCGCCCGCACATCACCGTGTTCAACGAGTTCGGTGAGCGGACGCCGTCGGACAAGCCGCCGATCAAGACCCCGGGCGAGCTGGCGATGGAGCGCGGCGAGCCGTGGCCGCCGCCGGAGAAGGAGAAGCCGGTCCTGAAGCCGGAGCCGACCCCGGTCGGCACCGCCCAGGGCGCGGGCGACCTGCCCGGCGGCCCGCCGTACCCGGCGCCGGTCGACCCCAACGCCAACCCGTACGCCGCACCGCAGCCGGGCGCCTACCCGAACGGCGGCCGTCCCTACGGCGGCTCGAACGGTGGCCCCAACGGCACGGCGCACTGGCCGCAGAACCACGGCAGCCAGCAGGCCGGCGGTTACCCGGGCGGTCCGGCGGGCCAGAGCGGTCCCCCGAACTACGGTGCCCCTCCGGGCTGGACGCCCGCGACCTCGCCGGGCGGTCAGCCGGGCCAGTCGTGGCGGCCCGGTGGTGAAGAACGCTCTCGCGAGCACGGCTGGTTCGCCGACCAAGCCGGCAACCAGCAGAGCGAGGGGGAGCGTCGTGACGTGGATGGACCAGAAAAGCCCCAGTGACGCCGACCGCCCGGTCTTCGACCACGACCGGGCGGAGAAGGCGATCCGCGAGCTCCTTCTGGCATGCGGCGAAAACCCGGAGCGGGATGGTCTGAAGGACACTCCCGCCCGGGTCGCCCGGGCCTACCAGGAGATGTTCGCCGGGCTGTACACCGAGCCGGACTCGGTGCTGGACAAGACGTTCGACGAGTCCCACGAAGAGCTGGTGCTGGTCACGGACATCCCGATGTTCAGCCAGTGCGTGCCGAGCAAGCAGACGGTGAACGCCGTCGGCGGCCGCAAGCAGGCGGCCGAGGTGCGAGTGGGCGACAAGCTCTGGACGCTCGTCGGCGGCAACGTCGAGGAGACCGAGGTCACCGAGATCAGCTCGCACCAGACGCGTGAGCTGGTCGAGGTCAAGACCTCGGTGGGCAAGTTCCAGGTCACTCCCGACCACCCTTTGGCCACGCCGGAAGGCTGGAAGGAAGCCAAGGACGTCGAGGGCTCGTTCATCGAGTGGACCCATGCGAAGAAGCTCTGCCGGGACCGCTGGCGGCCGACCCTCGGGTACGACTTCGGCTATGTCGTCGGCACGGTCTGCGCCGACGGCACGGTCGCCGAGCGATATGTGTCGCTGGTCGTGAACGACCGGGACTACGCGAAGAAGTTCGCGGAGTCCCTGCACCGTGCGTTCGGGATCGACGCGAAGATCGAACCGATCTCGCGGCCGTCGGGATATCTCGGCCGCGACCTGCCCGGCTTCCGGGTTCGAGTGGTGTCGTCGTTCCTCGCCGACTTGATGCGGCAGTACGTCGGCGGCGACGCACACCATCAGCGTCAGCGGTTCCCGATGGTCGTCCTCAACGACTTGTCGACCTTCAACGGCTTCCTCGACGGATACGTCGACGGGGACGGACACCGCAGCAAGCATTCGGCGGGGCGCATCATCGCCAGCGCGAACACACCGTTCCTCGAGGACTTGGCGACGGTGATCGGTGCCCGGTTCACCGCTCGCACGGGTGAAACCGCCTCGCGGTTGTACGTCGCGGACAGCTGGTTCCGGAAGCACGGCTTCCCGCAGGACGACTACGCGACCGACCTCATCGAGTCGGAGTACGTGCAGGTCGAGTCGGTCACGCCCGTGATCGCGTCAGGAACCAAGCCCTATACCGTCTACAGTTTCAAATGCGATCCGCATCCGACTTTTTTGATTGCGGGACATTTAACGCATAATTGTGAACACCATCTGGTGCCATTCCACGGCGTCGCGCACGTCGGGTACATCCCGAACGCCGCCGGGAAGGTCACCGGGCTCTCCAAGCTCGCCCGGCTCGTCGACCTCTACGCCAAGCGTCCGCAGGTCCAGGAGCGCTTGACCTCCCAGGTCGCCGACGCCATTGTGCGGAAGCTCGAACCGCGCGGTGTGATCGTCGTGATCGAGGCCGAACACCTCTGCATGGCCATGCGTGGCATCCGGAAGCCCGGCGCGCGCACGACCACCTCCGCCGTGCGCGGGCAGCTGAAGAACTCCGCCTCCTCCCGGGCGGAGGCGCTCGACCTGATCAGGGCGCGCCGGTGAGCGTGGGGCTTCCCGCGCCCGGCCGTTGCGTCGTGATGGGCGTGCTGAACGTGACGCCCGATTCCTTTTCGGACGGTGGCCGGTACCTCGGGATCGAGCAGGCGCTCGAGCACGCCCGCGAGATGTGGGCGCGTGGGGCCGACCTGATCGACGTCGGGGGTGAGTCGACCCGGCCGGGGGCGGCCCGGGTGGACGCCGAGACCGAGCTGGCGCGCATCCTGCCGGTGATCCGGACGCTCGCCGGTGAAGGGGTCGCGCTGTCGGTCGACACCACGCGTGCCGCCGTCGCCGCCGCGGCGCTCGAGGCCGGGGCGAACGTGATCAACGACGTCTCCGGCGGGCTGGCCGACCCGGACATGGCGCGCGTCGCCGCGGAGTCCGGGGCGCCGTGGGTGCTGATGCACTGGCGCGGTCACAGCCGGGACATGCAGGCCCTCGCCGAGTACGAAGACGTCGTCGCCGACGTCCGCGGCGAGCTGCTGTCCAGAGTGGACGAAGCGCTGGCGGCGGGAGTCGCCGAGAGCGCGATCGTGCTGGACCCCGGGCTGGGCTTCGCGAAGAACGCCGGGCACGACTGGGCGTTGCTGCGTGGCCTGGATTCGCTGCTCTCCCTGGGTTTCCCGGTGCTCGTCGGCGCTTCGCGCAAGAGGTTCCTCGGCCGGCTGCTGTCCACAAAGGACGGCACGCCGCGTCCGCCGGACGGCCGTGAGGACGCCACCGCCGCCATCTCCGCGCTCGCCGCGGCCGCGGGGGCGTGGGGCGTGCGGGTGCACGAGGTCGGGGCGTCGCTGGACGCGGTCGCCGTGGCCGCCGCTTGGTGGAAGGGATCGCCGGATGTCTGACCGGATCACGCTGACCGGCCTGCGGGTGTTCGGCCGCCACGGCGTGTTCGAGCACGAGAAGCGGGACGGTCAGGAGTTCGTCGTCGACGTCACCGTGTGGCTGGACCTCGGGCCGGCCGCCGCGTCGGACGACCTGACGAAGACCCTGCACTACGGCGAGCTGGCCGAGCTGGTGGCGGGGATCGTCGCGGGCGAGCCGTACGACCTCATCGAGAGCGTCGCGGGCAAGATCGCCGACGAGGTCATGCGTGACGAGCGGCTGGGCGCGGTCGAGGTGACGGTGCACAAACCTTCCGCGCCGATCCCGCTGACCTTCGACGACGTCGCGGTCACCGTCAAGCGAGAGCGATGAGCCGCGCCGTCCTTTCCCTCGGGTCGAACCTCGGCGACCGGCTCGGCTTCCTGAAGCTGGCGCTGGACGCCGTGCGGCCCGCGCTGGTCGCCGTCTCGGGCGTGTACGAGACCAAGGCGTGGGGCGTCGAGGACCAGCCGGACTTCCTGAACGCCGTCTGCGTCGTCGACGACCCGGCGCGCGATCACTGGGCGTGGCTGCGCGCGGGCCAGGCCGCCGAGCAGGCCGCCGGCCGGGTGCGCGAGCTGCGCTGGGGCCCGCGAACCCTGGACGTCGACGTGGTCACGGTGGACGGCGTCACGTCCGACGACCCGGAGCTGCTGCTGCCGCACCCCGGGACGCCGGACCGCGCGAGCGTGCTGGTGCCGTGGGCGGAGATCGAGCCGGCCGCGGTGCTGCCGGGGCACGGCCCGATCGCCGGGCTGCTCGCCGCGCGCCCGGCGGACGAGGTCGCCACGGTCCGCCGGACGGCGCTCATCTTGAGCTGATCGCGTCAAGCCCCGGGATCGGCGGATCGCCGAGTTGTCCTCTCGGCTCGGCGAGTGCCGGGCCCGGTCAGCCTCGCAGGGCCGCGATCATGAAGCCGACCGCCGGCCGGGTGGTCGGGAACGGAGGCCAGCCGTTGATGATCCCCAGCAGCCTCCAGTAGTGCTCGGCCCGCGGGTCGCCGCCCGCGGCGAAGCGGTCGGCCAGTTCGCGGCGGAACTCCGGTGACGCCGGGTCCTGGTCCGGCCGGGCCGAAGCCGCCGCGATCTCCGTCGCAAACGCTTGCCCCACCGTTGACGTCGGGCTTTCCCCCGCGTCGACGGCTTCCTGGGCGCGGGCCATCCACGCGTTCCAGTGCTCCCGCCAGGCCGAAGACGGCTGCTCGAACTCGCCGTCACGGATCTGCCGGGACTGGGTTTCGCTCATGCCGCGGATCAGCGCCCGGAAGTCCGGGTCTCGCACCAGCTCCGCGAACTCGATCCAGGCTTCGAGCTGCTCGGGCGTCGGGTCGTCGGGCAGCTCCGGCTTGCCCGCCCGCATGCGCTGGTAGAACTGCTCGTCGACCTCCAGCCCGGCGACCATCTCGTCCCAGAACTCGTCGACCAGCCGTTTGCGCTCCTCGTCGGACATCGACGCGAGACGGTTCATCAGCTTCACTTCCTCCAGTTCGGATCCACGCTTGGCCACCGCGCGCAGCACCGCCCGGCGCAGCCGCAGCCGCCGGATCTGCTCGTCCAGCGCCTCGACGTGCCGGGTCGCCAGCTCGCCGACGGTCGCCGGCTCCGTCAAGGCCGCGGAGACGTCGGTGAGGCCCAGGCCCAGCTCCCGCAGCGTGCGGACCAGCTCGAGCCGGGCCATCGCCGCCGCGTCGTAGAGCCGGTAGCCGGCGTCCGTCCGGTCGGTCGGGGGCAGCAGGCCCTCGTCCGAATAGAAGCGGATGGTCTTGACCGGCAGACCGGTCCGCCGGGCCAGCTCGCCGATGGTGAAGGTCGCGGTGGTGCCCACAAGACGCATGGTGAACTCTCCAGTCGGGGGAGAGTCAACCCTCCCACGGTACGGTTGACGTATGCACTTCACCCGGCCCCGTGACCTGGTGGTGGCCGGGCTGCTCGGCCTCGTCCTCGGCTACCTGCTCTTCCTGGCGGCGTACGGCTCGCTGCCCCAGCTGCCGACGTTCGCCGGCGTCACGTTCGCCGTGCTGGCCGTGGTCGAGGCCGGGATCGCGTTCTCCATTCGCTCCCGGATCAAGAACGGCCGCGTCGTTGCCGCTATCGGGATCGCCCGATCGGTGGCTCTCGCCAAGGCCTCGTCACTCGCCGGAGCTTTCATGGGCGGCGCCTGGCTGGCCGCGCTCGCCTACCTCTTCCCGCGACGTGACGAACTCGTCGCCGCCGTTCTCGACACCCGGGCCGGCGTGGTCGGCGTGGTGTCGTCCGCAGCCCTGGTAGCAGCGGGTTTGTGGCTCGAGCACTGCTGCCGGACCCCTCGTGACCAAGAGCGTGAGCGCACCCGGGGGTCGACCGGTTAGCGCTGGAATCCCACCGCTCAAGGGACCGAGTAGGTCTCGTTCGGATTACGAGCAGGTACGGTGTCAGGCATGACCGGCGTGGGTGACGACTCGCGCGGCCGCCTACTGGGCAGGCCGTGGCTAGTCGTCGGATTCGTCCTCGCCATCGGAGCCACCCTCGCACTGGTGCTCAGCGACGATCTCCGCTATCTCAGGCTCGGGATCGTCGCGGCCCTCTGGGCTGCCCTGATCGGCGCTTTCCTCGCCGTGAAGTACCGCAAGCACGCGGCACAGAGCGAGGACGCTGTCTCCGAGGCGCAGGCTGTGTACGAACTGGAGCTGGAACGCGAGATCGCGGCCCGGCGCGAATACGAGCTGGAGGTGGACGCGGAGAACCGCAACGAGTCCGACTCCCGCAGCCGCGAGGAGCTGGAGGCGCTGCGCGCCGAGGTTTCCGCGCTGCGCGACAGCCTCCAGTCGCTGTTCGGCGGCGAGGTGCTGCTCGAACGCGTCGCGCTGACCGCGCAGGCGACCCGGATGCGCAAGGTCTCCGACGACAACCGGATGATCCCCGACGCCGCGCCGAAGAAGAAGCCCGCTCAGCTGATGGCCGGGAAGAAGCCGGCCGAACAGGGCGAGCGCCCGACCGAGCTGATCGACCGCGTGCTCGACGAGCGCCGCCGGAAGGCGTCGAACGGGAAGCCCGCGAACGGCAAGGGCCTCGGCAAGGGCAAGGGCTTCGGCGGCAAGCCGGCCCCGAAGAGCCCGGCGAACGTCAACGCGCAGAGCACCCAGCAGATCGCCCGGCCGGCGCCGCTGAGCGAACGCCGTCCGCCGGTGCCGGCCGTCGACCCGGCCCTGAACGCCGCGCAGCGTGAGCTGAAGGCCGCCGAGCTGCGCGCCGAGGCGGCTCGCCGCCAGGCCGAGTCGCAGCCGATGCGGCTGCCGGACCCGGCCGAGGTCGCGAAGCAGCCCGAGCGCCGTCCCGAAGCCGCGGCCGAGCCGACGCGCCAGGTGCCGCGGCCCGACCCCAAGACCGAGATCCGCCGCGCCCCGGAGCCGAAGACGGAGATCCGCCGTCCCGAGCCGCCGCCCGCGCGCCGGGCGGAGCTGTCGCGGCCCGCGATGCGGCCCGCCGAGGTGTCGCGTTCGGACATTCCGCGGGTCGAGCGGTCGATGCCGGCCATGCGCCCGGCCGAGGTCTCGCGCTCGGACATCCCCCGCGTGGAGATGTCGCGTCCGGACATCCCGCGGGTGGAGCGGTCGATGACCGACATCCCACGGGTCGAACGCTCGATGCCGGCCATTCCGCGCGTCGAGATGTCGCGTCCGGACATCCCCCGTGTGGAGATGTCGCGGCCCGACATCCCGCGCGTCGAGATGTCCCGGTCGGACCTGCCCCGCGTCGGCGGCCAGCCGAACGGTGCGCGTCCCGAGCCGCGCAAGGCGCCCGAGCCGCCGCGGCCGGCACCGCCTCGCCCGGCCCCGCCGGTGAAGCCGTCGGAGATGTCCCGGTCGGACCTGCGGCCGGTGACCGATCTGAGCGCGGCGTTCCAGAACCGTGACGACTTCGCCGAGCGGCAGCGGCCGAACCGGCCGAAGCCGCCCGAGCCGAAGGCCCCGCCGATGCCGAGGGACGCCTCCGCGTCGCGTCGCGACCTGCCCCCGATCATCCCGCCGACGACGCCCGTGCCGAACAACAGGCCGGCCGTGGGGCCGCCGTCGCGCACGAACCTGCCGCCGGTGGTGCCGCCGACCACGCCGGTCCCGGCCGCCGACGGCCGCCGTCCGTCGCGGCTGGAGCAGTTCTCGCGGGCGGACATGTCGCCGATCCTCGACGAGCCGGCCTCCCGGCACGGCGGCTCGCACCGCGCGCCCGCCGAGGCCGCGCAGGCCGCCGGGCCGATGGCGAACCCGACGCTCCCGGAGTCGGTCCGCGACTACCAGGGCCGCTCGGGTGGCCGTCGCCGCAAGCCGGACGAGTCGCAGCAGATGCCGGCGGTGCCCGCCCCGGAGCCCACGGGCGGCGGGCGTCGCCGTCGTCCGGACGGCGAGCCCCCGGCGTGGGAAGGCATGGTCGCCGAGCGGGCGTCGATGTCGCGCCGCAACATGGCCCCGGTCGACCCGGCGGACGTGCCGCAGAACGGTCACAACGGCAACGGCCACAACGGCGCGAGCAACGGCCACGCCCGCAACGGCCACCGTTCGCCCGAGGCGGCGCCGCCACCGGGCAGCGGTTCGCACACGGCGGGCCGCTCGGTGAGCGAGCTCCTGGCGGCCAACGGCGGCACGGGCTCGACGCCCCGCCGTCGCCGTCGCGCGGAGGACTGAGCCCGGCCCGCGCCGCCCCAGCTGCAGGCTGCGCGCGTGGACCGAGGCTCGGCGCGCCGTGTGTGCCAGGTGGCGTTCCGGTTCCTGTCCGGTCTGCGTAGGGTGACCGGCTGTGAGCGGAACCCTCTCGCCCGCGACGGGACTCGATCGCGGACGGCGGCCTCGCCGGATCACCGTGCTGCTGCCGGTGCTCGGGCTGATCGTGGTCGCCCTGTGCGGCCTGTTCCTGTTCGGCCTCGCCACCGCGCGGGTCGGCCCTCTCGCCGTCACCATCGGGGTCCTCGCCGCGCTCGTGCCGGTCGCGGGCGTGGTCGCCGGGTTCCTCTGGGTCGACCGCTGGGAGCCCGAACCGGCGAAGTTCCTGCTGCTCGCCTTCGCCTGGGGCGCCTGCATCGCGACGATCACCGCGCTGCTCATCAACACCACCGCGGAAGCCGTGGGTGACGAGCTGCTCGGCAAGGGCAGCGGCAACACCGTCGCCGCGCTGGTGTCCGCGCCCATCGTCGAGGAGGCCGCGAAGGCCCTCTTCGTCGTCCTCATCCTCTGGCGGCGGTCCAGCGAGTTCGACGGCGTCGTGGACGGTGTCGTCTACGCCGGGTTCAGCGCCGCCGGCTTCGCGTTCACCGAGAACATCTACTACTTCGGCCGCGCGTTCGCCGATTACGGCTTCGGGGACGGCCACAGCCAGGGCGTCATCACGGCGTTCTTCCTCCGCGGCGTCCTCGCGCCGTTCACGCACCCGCTGTTCGCCGTGCTCACCGGCATCGGGATCGGCATCGCCGCGCGGACGACGACGAAGGCGCTGAAGGTCCTGGCGCCGATCGCCGGCTACCTGGCCGCCGTCTGCCTGCACGCGCTGTGGAACAGCGCCGCGCTGCTCGGCGGGTCGAAGTTCCTCACCGTCTACTTCCTGATCATGCTGCCGCTGTTCCTCGGCGTGGTCTACCTGGTCGTTCTCCAGAGACGACGTGAGCAGCGGATCATCGCCACCGCCCTGCCGCACATGGCCTCCGCGCGCTGGATCGCGCCGTCGGAGGTCGACCTGCTGGCCAGCCTGCCCGGCCGTCGGGCCTGGCGGCGGCAGGCGAAACGCCAGTCCGGGAAGCGTGCTGCCCGCGCCGTCGCCGTCTACCAGGCGAGCGTGACGGAGCTCGCGTTCCTGGACCGCCGCGAGCTCACCACCGACTCCGACCGGCAGCGCCAGCAGGAGCTGCTGCGCACGCTGAAGGCCGCCCGGGCGGAGGCGACGCGCCTCGCCGACGAGGCCGTCCGAGGGTGACCCGGTCCGGGTGAAGCTGGTCACCGGGTTCAACGCGGCGCGCCCAATCGAGTTAGTCTCGCGCCGTTCGTCCGGTACCCGGAGCGGGACTGGAACGAGAGCAGAGGGAGTCTGCGAACCATGAGCGTCCACAGGCGCACGCCATGATGAGGCCCGCTCGCCTCGCGGTCGGTGTCGTTTCCGCCGGCCGGGTGGGCAGTGTGCTCGGTGCCGCGCTGGCCAGGGCGGGACACACCGTGGTCGCGGCGTCGGGGCTGTCCGCCGCGTCGCTGGCCCGGGCCGAACGCCTCCTCCCCGACGTGCCGCTGCTGCCGCCCGACGAGACCGTCCGCTTGGCGGACCTGGTGCTGCTCGCCATCCCCGACGACGCGCTGGCCGGCATGGTCCGCGGACTCGTCGCGACCGGGTCGCTGCGGCCGGGTCAGATCGTCGTGCACACCTCCGGCGCGCAGGGCATCGACGTGCTGGCGCCCGCGGCCGAGGCCGGGGCGCTGCCGCTCGCGCTGCACCCGGTGATGACGTTCACCGGCCGCGAGGAGGACCTCGAGCGGCTGACGGCGTGCAGCATCGGCGTCACCGCGGCGGCCGACGACGACGCCGCCTGGAGCGTCGGCGAGGCTCTCGCGGTCGAGATGGGGGCCGAGCCGGTGCGCATCCCCGACTCCGCGCGAGCGCTCTACCACGCAGCGTTGACCCACGGCGCGAACCACCTGATGACACTGGTCGCCGACTGCGCGGAAGTCTTGCGCGAAGCGGGAATCGCACATTCCGAACGCCTGGTGGCGCCACTGCTTTCGGCGGCGTTGGATAATGTGCTCCGACACGGCGACCGCGCGCTCACCGGCCCGGTCGCGCGTGGCGACGCCGGCACCGTCCGCAAGCACCTCGAGGTGCTGGCGGACCGGGCGCCGGACGTGGCGCCGGCCTACCGAGCGTTGGCCAGGCGCACGGTGGCGCGTTCGTCGGCTGCCGGGCTGCTGGACACCGCGGCCGCCAAAGACCTCACCGAACTCCTCGACGATCCCGCCGAAGGGCACCAAGACCAGTGACCACACCGAAATTCAGCCGCGGCACGCTGAACACCTTCGCGTCGCCCGAGCAGATGAGCCAGGTCAGCAAGGCCCTGCACGGCGTCGGCCGCAAGCTGGCGCTCGTGCCGACCATGGGCGCGCTGCACGCCGGGCACCGCGAGCTGATCCGCCGCGCGAAGCGGCTGCCGAACAACGTCGTGGCGACCTCGATCTTCGTCAACCCGCTGCAGTTCGGCGAGGGCGAGGACTTCGAGGCGTACCCGCGGCCGCTCGACGCCGACCTGGCCGTGCTGACCGAGGACGGCGTCGAAATCGCGTTCACGCCCAGCGCCGACGCCCTCTACGGCGAAGGCGCCATGGTGACCGTGCACCCGGGCAAGCTCGGCGACGAGCTGGAGGGCGCTGTCCGGCCCGGCCACTTCGCCGGCGTGCTCACAGTCGTGGCGAAGCTGTTCAACCTGCTTCGCCCGGACTACGCGCTCTTCGGCGAGAAGGACTACCAGCAGCTGGTCCTGATCAAGCGGATGGTGCGCGACCTGAACATCGACACGCACGTCATCGGCGTCCCGACCGTCCGGGAGCGCGACGGGCTGGCGCTGTCGTCACGCAACGTCTACCTGACGCCTGAGCAGCGTGAAGACGCCGTCGTCCTGTCGGCCGCCCTCACCGCGGGGGCGTTCGTCGGGCGCGACGGTGCGGACGCGGTCCTCGAGGCCGCGTGGAAGACCCTCGCCGCGCGTCCCGCGGTCGAGGTGGATTACCTGGAGTTGAGGGGAACCGACCTCGGGCCCGCGCCCGTCGATGGTGAAGCACGACTGTTGATCGCGGCCCGGGTGGGGAGTACCCGGCTGATCGACAACGTTCCGGTGCTGCTCGGCGCGGCTGTCGAGCACCCGGCGCGGCTGGACGCAGGGGAATAGGAGTCCACTATGTACCGCACCATGCTCAAGTCGAAGATCCACCGGGTCACCGTGACCCAGGCCGACCTGCACTACGTCGGCTCCGTGACGGTCGACGCGGACCTGATGGAGGCCGCGGACCTGCTGCCGGGCGAACAGGTGTCCATTGTGGACGTCACCAACGGCGCGCGGCTGGAGACCTACGTCATCAAGGGCGAACGCGGCAGCGGCGTCCTCGGCATCAACGGCGCCGCGGCGCACCTGGTGCACCCGGGCGACCTGGTCATCCTCATTTCGTACGGCCAGATGGACGACGCCGAAGCCGCGACGTACGAGCCGCGCGTGGTGTTCGTCGACGCGGACAACCGGATCGTCCACCGGCACGCCGACCCGGGGTACGCGCCCGAGGGGTCGGGGCTGCTGTCCGGCACGGTGACCCTGCCGCCGGAGGAGGAGACGGCGGTGTTCCCGGTCGCGGAGACGGCGGACGCCCGCCGCCTCGACGCGCTGCTGCACGCGGAAAGCTGACCCGCTTGCTGCTCACCGTCGACGTCGGCAACACGAACATCGTGCTGGGGCTGTACTCCGGCAGCTCGCTCGTCGGAGATTGGCGCATGCGCACGGACGCGCGCATCACGGCCGACGAGCTGGCGTTGACGGTGCGCGGCCTGCTGGGCCCGCACGCGGACTCCGTGTCCGGGATTTCCGCTTTGTCGACGGTGCCGGCGGTGCTGCGCGAGCTGCGGGTGATGCTCTCGCGCTACTACGACCGGGTTCCGAAGATCGTGGTGGAGCCGGGAGTCCGCACGGGCGTGGCGTTGCTGGTGGACAACCCGAAGGAGGTGGGCGCGGACCGCCTGGTGAACACGCTGGCCGCGCACCACCTCCACGACACGGCGTGCGTGGTGGTCGACTTCGGGACGTCGACGAACGTGGACGCCATTTCCGCCCGCGGCGAGTTCCTGGGCGGCGCTTTTGCCCCGGGCATCGAGATTTCCGTGGACGCGTTGGCGGCGCGCGCGGCGGCGTTGCGGAAGGTCGAGCTGGTACCGCCCCGGTCGGTGATCGGCAAGAACACTGTGGAGTGTCTGCAGTCCGGGATCCTGTACGGCTTCGCGGGGCAGGTGGACGGGTTGGTCCGCCGGATCGTCCGGGAGCTGTCCCCGAGCGGGACGGAACCGGTGGCGGTGCTGGCCACCGGAGGTTTGGCGCCCCTGGTGATCAGCGAGTCGGAGACGATCACGGACCACGTGCCGGATTTGACGCTGCTCGGGTTGCGGCTCGTCTTCGAGCGCAACATCCGTTCCTGACCGGGCCGGTTGTCCACAGCCGGGTTCGGATGTGGATGAACGGGGGCCGGGCGGGGCTTTTCGGGTCTCTTCGTCGTGCGCCGCGGATACGCTGGAGACGGGGCGGCCCCCAAGGGGAGGGCGGGCCGCGCTCCCGGGCGGATGTGTGGCTTGGTGCTTGCTCGGTGAGCTCGGGTCGGGACGCCGAAGAGTGACGCCAAGGTCGCCCCGCGTCGAGACCTTCCCGGCCCGAAGGCCGGCGCCGCAGCTGCCACCGGCTCGTGACCTCGGCGCGAGTCCCAGGCTCAGCGTTTGCCTGACAAAAAATGTCTTATCGACGCCGCGCGCGCAGTGCCCACGTGATCAGCGGCAGGTCGAACTCGCCGTCCGCCGTCGCCGGATTCGTGGCGAGGAACTCGCGCATCCGCGTCAACAGGGCCGCCGACTTGTCCGGTGCCGACACGATCACCATCGAATACGTGCCGATCGTTTCCAGCAGGCTCTCCGCCGTCCGCCGTTGCACATGGCGAAACCGGTCGTTTTCGAACGCGTCGAACCCCGGGTGCGACACCTCGCGCAAATCGTCCGTCCCGACCGGCTTGCGCGCCCCTTCGCGACCCAGCGCGGTGAACTCCGCGACCCACGGCACCGAATCGTCTTCGTAGTTCCACATCGGCACCAGCACGCCGCCCGGGCGCAGCACGCGGGCGATCTCCGTCATCGCCGCCGGTACGTCGAACCAATGGAACGCCTGGCCGACGAAAACCGCGTCGACATCGGCGTCGGGCAACGGGATCCGTTCCGCCTGGCCCGCCAGAGACGTCGCCGAAGGCACCTTCCGCCCCAGTTCGGCGCGCATTTCCGCGTCGGGTTCGACCGCGGTGACGTCGAGTCCGAGGCCGGCCAGGCCGAGGGTGAGCTTGCCCGTTCCGGCACCCAGGTCGAGCACGCGCCGAGGTGTGTCGCGAGCGCCCGAAAGGCCCCATTCGATCGCTTCTCGCGGGTAGTCGGGCCGGTGCTCGGCGTATGCGGCGGCTCGGCTGCCGAAGGAAGAGGCCCGCTGGGCGCGTGTGGGGTCACTCACCGGGCCAGGTTAATGGACGGAAAGGAAAGGTAATCCGGTTGGCGTAGCGCGTGGCCGGGTTCGTACCCTATGGGCCATGACCGAAAACCCCGCTTCCACCAGCGACCCCGCCGAAGACGAACTGCCCGAGCAGATGCGGGTGCGCCGGGAGAAGCGCGACCGGATCCTCGCGGAGGGTATCGATCCCTACCCGGTCGAGGTCCCCCGCACGCACTCGCTCGCCGAGGTGCGCGCGGCTCATTCCGGTCTGCCCGTCGACACCGCCACGGGTGAGACCGTCGGCGTCACCGGCCGGGTGATGTTCCTGCGCAACACGGGCAAGCTGTGCTTCGCCAGCCTCCGCGAGGGCGACGGCACCGAGCTCCAGGCCATGATCAGCCTGGCGAAGGTCGGCGAGGACGCGCTGGCGGCGTGGAAGTCCGACGTCGACCTCGGTGACCACGTGTTCGTGCAGGGTGAGGTCATCACGTCCAAGCGTGGCGAGCTCTCCGTGATGGCCGACGCCTGGCGCATCACGTCGAAGGCGCTCCGCCCGCTGCCGAACGCCCACAAGGAGCTCGCCGAGGAGACGCGGATCCGGCAGCGCTACGTCGACCTCATCCTGCGCCCGCGCGCGCGGGACGTGGTGCGCACGCGCGCCGGCGTGGTCCGGTCGCTGCGGGAGTCGTTCCACCGCCGCGGGTTCACCGAGGTCGAGACGCCGATGCTGCAGACGCTGCACGGCGGCGCCGCGGCTCGCCCGTTCGTCACGCGGTCGAACGCGTTCGACATGGAGCTGTTCCTGCGGATCGCGCCGGAGCTCTACCTCAAGCGCTGCGTCGTCGGCGGCATCGAGAAGGTCTTCGAGATCAACCGCAACTTCCGCAACGAGGGAAGTGACTCCTCGCACTCGCCGGAGTTCGCGATGCTCGAGTATTACGAGGCCTACGCCACGTACGACACGAATGCGGTGATGACGCGGGAGCTGATCCAGGAGGCCGCGCAGGCCGTGCTGGACACCCAGGTCATCACCCTGCCCGACGGTTCGGAGTACGACCTGTCCGGCGAATGGACCACACTCGGAATGTACGAGTCGTTGTCCGATTCCCTCGGCGAAGAGGTCACGCCGGAGACACCCGCCGCCAAACTGCACGGATTCGCGCAGGCCAGGGGCCTGGAAGTGGATCCGAAGCTGGGTCACGGCAAGCTGGTCGAGGAACTGTGGGAACACCTCGTCGGGGATCACCTGCACGCCCCCACGTTTGTCCGTGATTTTCCGTTGGAGACGTCGCCATTGACGAGGCAGCACCGCTCGCGGGCCGGGGTGGCCGAGAAGTGGGACCTCTACGTGCGCGGATTCGAACTCGCCACCGGATACTCCGAGCTGGTCGATCCGGTCGTCGAACGGGAACGGCTCACCGAACAGTCGCTGCTGGCCGCGCAGGGCGATAGCGAAGCCATGCGCCTCGACGAGGATTTCCTGAGGGCCCTGGAGTACGGAATGCCGCCGAGCGGCGGCGTCGGAATGGGGATCGACCGGCTCCTCATGGCACTGACCGGTCTCGGTATCCGGGAGACGATCCTCTTCCCGCTCGTGCGACCCGAATAACCCGGGTGTGTCGTTTACCGCAATGAGATTTGCGCTGTCCTCCAGAAGCGGGTACTAATGTTCTAGACAAAGACTTCTGTCCCGGGGCTCGCCCCGTAACCAGATCATTGAGCAAGTCCCCGCAGGAGGAATCGGATGGCACAGAAGGTGCTCGTCTCGCTGGTCGACGACCTCGACGGCAGTGAGGCGGAAGAGACCGTCGAGTTCGGTTTGGACGGCGTCAGCTACCAGATCGACCTCTCTTCGGATAACGCCGAGGAGTTGCGGGACGCCCTCGCCCAGTATGTCGAGCACGCGCGTCGCGCGGGTGGCCGGAAGCGCGCTTCGGTGCGCCCGGTCGCGGGCAAGGGCCCGTCGCGGCCCGCCGCCGTCGACCGCGAACAGAACCAGGCCATTCGGTCGTGGGCGCGCAAGAACGGGTACGCCGTTTCGGACCGGGGCCGGATCCCGTCCGAGGTCGTCGAGGCCTACCACAAGAAGAACTGAGGATCCTTCAGCTGTCCGGGTGTCCGCAGGCCACCGGGGCGGCTGGGGAATCTCCTCGAAGCGGGGCTCCAAGCCGAAGCCGCCGGGCGAATTCGCCCGGCGGCTTTGTTCATGTCCGATCACTGTCCGGTGTTCGCCCGGCCGTCCGGGCGTACTCGGCCGGCGGCTGACCCGTCACCGTGTGGAAATCGCGGATGAAGTGCGACTGGTCGCTATAGCCCAGTCGAACCGCCAGTCCGGCGTAATCCGGCTCTCCTTCCGCGGCGATCCGCTGTGCCGCGTCGTTGAGGCGGTATATCCGGATCGCCCACTTGGGTGTGCAGCCGACGTGTTCGGCGAACAACCGCTGTACGGACCGGGTGGTCAGTCCAGTATCCGCGCACAGTTGCGCCACCCGGGTAATTCCCGGATCCCGCGCGATTGATTCCACGGCCTCGGCGGCCCGCCGCGCGGCCGCCGACAAGCCGACGGGATTTGCGATCAGCAAGTTGTCGATCGCGTGGACCATTTGCGCGTCGTCGGCGGCGGTCTGCACCGATTCCGCGGCTTCGATCGCCGTCGGCCCGAAAACGTCCGTGAGCGGGACAGCGCGGTCGGCGATGTCACTTACCGGGCCATCGAGGAACGCGCGGAAGCACCCGGGCCGGAAACGCACGCCCAAGCCCTGGACGCGGCCGTCGAGGTGGTGGGAAAAGACGTCGTGGGCCGGGCCGTACACACCGGACGCGCGGGGGAAGAACGTCGCGTGCACGGCGAGGTTCGGCAGCACGCGCTGTTCGTGGGGCGGTTTGCCGCGCAGGTCCCAGCGCAGCACCCAGTGGTACTCGACGAGCTCCGCCAGCTCGGGCGCGGGTGCGTGCCTGGTCAGCGTGAACATCGTGCGCGCGGTGGCCTCGGCCACGATGCCGCGCGGGATCCGGTGCTCGCCCACGCGTCCACGGTAGCTGTCGCGTTCCTTCAAGACGGCTCCTCCGGCCGGAGGATTGGATCGCCGGATGACTGCCGAGCTCATCCGGCCCGCCGCGGCCGAGTTCCTGCGGGTCGCCCACGCCGTGGCCGACCTGACCGTCCCGACACCCTGCGCCGGCTACGACGTGCGCGGGCTGCTCAACCACCTTCTCTACTGGGGCCCGTGGCTCGTGGCCGCGGGGCGCCGCGAGGACCCGCCGTCGCCGGGTGCGGGCGAGGCGGAGGCGGCGCTGGTCACCGAGGACTGGCACGCGGCGCTGGAGAAGCAGACGGAGACGCTCGTGGACGTCTACGGGACGCCGTCCGCGTGGGCCGGCATGACGGCGCTGGGGACGGCACGGATGCCGGGGTCGGTGGTCGGCGACATGGCGCTGGGCGAGTTCGTCCTGCACGGCTGGGACCTGGCCCGGGCGAGCGGCCAGGAGCTGCGGTGCGCGCCGGAGGCAGCGACGGCGGTGCACGAGTCCGCGGTGGCGATGGGCGAGCAGGCGCGCTCGATGGGGGTTTATGGGCCGGCGGTGGCGGTGCCTTCGGACGCTTCGGCGTTGGAGCGGGCGTTGGGGGCTTCGGGGCGCGATCCGGGCTGGGCGCGCTGAGGGCCGGCTAGCGGGCGCAGGTGCGGGGGCAGCCGTCGCACTCGGGCTCGGCTGGGAGCAAGTACGAGAAGCAACAGCTCTCACGGCGCCTTGTCCACTCGCGGTCCGCTAGACGCAGCGTCGAGGCCGACGTCAACGGTGGGTACCGCTCGTCGAGCACCAAAGCCGCGTCGGCGACGCCCGCGCCCTCCGCGTCCGGGGTGCCTCCCGCCCGGCCCGCTCCCCACAGTGCGTTCTCCAGCGCGTCGGTCGCCGCGGCCCAGAGGGTGCGGCTGCCGAAGCGGCTGTGCGGCCCGTACGCCTGGATGAACCACGCCGCGTGTCCCGTGTAACGGGCACGCAGGACCGCTGCCAGCGCTCGCTCGTCACGGACCGCCGTTGCTCCCGGAGCCGCCGAGGCCGGGTCCGTCGGCAAGCAGCAGAACTCGTCGCCGAGTACCGACAGCGCGTCCGGGTACGGCTGGGCCGCTCCGATGCGGAAGGCCAGGTCAGCGGGCCGGAGTGCGGGCACCCGGCGCTCGTGGTGCAGTAGGAGCGCGCCGATCTGGGCCGGGATGTGCAGGTACCACGCGATCAGGTACGCATCGACCGTTCGGGGCGGTGCCTCGCCGTACTCGCGCCGCAGCCAGCCGGTCAACCGCGTGCGCCACTCCTCGAAAAACCCAGGGGCCGTCGAGCAGCGGATCCAGCCCTCCGGGACGTCCCGTCGCAGGTCGAGCCGTCGCAGGGACGGCGCGAGGCCGTCCGCTGTCTCGCGGGTGCTCGGCTGCGTCAACGGTGTCCTCCTTAGGTCTGCCTAACCTAACAGGACTCCGCCGATCGGGTGGCAGTCGGCTCGGTCACTCTCAGGGTGCGGACCTGTTCGCGGTGAGCGGACACCGCGCGGATGGCGGAATCCGGGTGGCCGCTCGCACGTTGGGGTTGACGTAAAGGTGCAGGGCAACCTGATGATGGAACCATCCGGAAGTCGTCACGTCCGGGTGCGGAAAAGGCCGCGAACAGCCGTAGTGGTACGCCAGCGCGACCGCTTGGCTACTAGAGTGGTCTCACGGTGCTGAATCCATCGCGGTGAAAGCACGATGGATAACGGGCCGCCGGCGCAGCAGTCGAGGGAGTGCACATGTTTGAGAGGTTCACCGACCGCGCGAGGCGGGTGGTCGTTCTGGCTCAAGAAGAAGCCAGGATGCTCAACCACAACTACATCGGCACCGAGCACATCCTCCTGGGTCTGATCCACGAGGGTGAGGGTGTCGCCGCCAAGGCGCTGGAGTCGCTGGGCATCGCCCTGGAGGGCGTGCGCCAGCAGGTCGAGGAGATCATCGGCCAGGGTCAGCAGGCGCCGAGCGGGCACATCCCGTTCACGCCGCGGGCGAAGAAGGTGCTGGAGCTGTCGCTGCGCGAAGCGCTGCAGCTCGGCCACAACTACATCGGTACCGAGCACATCCTGCTGGGCCTGATCCGCGAGGGCGAAGGCGTCGCCGCGCAGGTCCTGGTCAAGCTGGGAGCGGACCTCAACCGGGTCCGTCAGCAGGTGCTGCAGCTGCTCTCGGGCTACCAGGGCAAGGAGTCCACCGAAACCGGTTCCGGCGGTCGTGGTGAAGGCACCCCGTCGTCGTCGCTGGTGCTGGACCAGTTCGGCCGCAACATGACCGTGCTCGCCCGCGAGGGCAAGCTGGACCCGGTCATCGGGCGCGGCAAGGAGATCGAGCGGGTCATGCAGGTCCTGTCGCGGCGGACCAAGAACAACCCGGTGCTCATCGGCGAGCCCGGCGTCGGCAAGACCGCCGTCGTCGAAGGCCTGGCCCAGAGCATCGTCAAGGGCGAGGTGCCCGAGACGCTCAAGGACAAGCAGCTCTACACCCTCGACCTGGGCTCCCTGGTCGCCGGCTCCCGCTACCGCGGTGACTTCGAAGAGCGCCTGAAGAAGGTGCTCAAGGAGATCAAGACCCGCGGCGACATCATCCTGTTCATCGACGAGCTGCACACGCTGGTCGGGGCGGGTGCCGCCGAGGGCGCGATCGACGCGGCTTCGATCCTGAAGCCGATGCTCGCCCGCGGTGAGCTGCAGACGATCGGTGCGACCACGCTCGAGGAGTACCGCAAGTACATCGAGAAGGACGCCGCCCTCGAGCGCCGGTTCCAGCCGATCCAGGTCGGCGAGCCGTCGCTGGAGCACACGATCGAGATCCTCAAGGGCCTGCGCGACCGGTACGAGGCGCACCACCGCGTCTCGATCACCGACTCGGCGCTGGTCGCCGCCGCGACCCTGGCGGACCGGTACATCAACGACCGGTTCCTCCCGGACAAGGCGATCGACCTGATCGACGAGGCCGGCGCCCGGATGCGCATCCGCCGGATGACCGCGCCGCCGGACCTGCGCGAGTTCGACGAGAAGATCGCGAACGTCCGCCGCGACAAGGAGTCCGCGATCGACGCGCAGGACTTCGAGCGGGCCGCCCGCCTGCGTGACGAGGAGAAGACCCTCCTCGGCCAGAAGGGCGAGCGGGAGAAGCAGTGGAAGGACGGCGACCTCGACGTCGTCGCCGAGGTCGACGACGAGCAGATCGCGGAGGTGCTGGCCAACTGGACCGGCATCCCGGTGTTCAAGCTGACCGAGGAGGAGACCACCCGGCTGCTGCGCATGGAGGACGAGCTCCACAAGCGCATCATCGGCCAGGAGGACGCGGTCAAGGCCGTCTCGCAGGCGATCCGTCGTACGCGTGCCGGTCTGAAGGACCCGAAGCGCCCGTCGGGCTCGTTCATCTTCGCCGGCCCGTCCGGTGTCGGTAAGACCGAGCTGTCGAAGGCGCTGGCGGCGTTCCTGTTCGGCGAGGACGACGCGCTCATCCAGATCGACATGGGTGAGTTCCACGACCGCTACACCGCTTCGCGGCTCTTCGGTGCCCCTCCGGGCTACGTGGGCTACGAAGAGGGCGGCCAGCTGACGGAGAAGGTGCGTCGCAAGCCGTTCTCGGTGGTGCTGTTCGACGAGATCGAGAAGGCGCACCAGGAGATCTACAACACGCTCCTGCAGGTGCTGGAGGACGGCCGCCTGACCGACGGTCAGGGTCGCACGGTCGACTTCAAGAACACGGTCCTCATCTTCACGTCCAACCTGGGTACGTCGGACATCTCGAAGTCCGTCTCGCTCGGGTTCGCCGGTGGCAACGACACCGGTACCCGGTACGAGAAGATGAAGCAGAAGGTCAACGAGGAAATGAAGAAGCATTTCCGCCCGGAGTTCCTGAACCGGATCGATGACATCATCGTGTTCCACCAGTTGACCAAGGAACAGATCATCATGATGGTCGACCTGATGATCAACCGGGTGGAGAAGCAGCTCAAGGCCAAGGACATGGAGCTGGAGCTGACCGAGAAGGCCAAGTCCTTGCTCGCGAAGCGCGGCTTCGACCCGGTGCTGGGTGCGCGGCCGCTGCGTCGCACGATCCAGCGCGAGATCGAGGACCAGCTGTCGGAGAAGATCCTGTTCGGCGAGGTCGAGCCGGGTCAGATCATCCTGGTCGACGTCGAGGGCTGGAGCGGCAACCCCGAGGACAAGGACGACCAGGCCAAGTTCACCTTCCGCGGTGAGCGCAAGCCGTCGTCGGTCCCGGACGCCCCGCCGGTCAGCATCGGCGCGGGCCACGAGGAGCAGGGCGGCGAAGCCGAGAACGAGTGATCGGCTGAGCTAGAACGCAGGTAGGGCGGTTCCCCGGAAGGGGAGCCGCCCTTCTGCTTTCCTGCCGCATGAGACGATGCCCGCGGGGCTTGGGAGGGGAATCCGCGTGGACGTGCTGTCGATCGACTTCGGGACTTCCAGCACCGTCGGTGTCCTCTCCGCCTTCGGGCGGGGGCCGCGGGCGGTCGAGGTCGATGGGTCCGTCACCCTGTCCTCCGCCGTCTTCGCCGGCGATGATGGCCTGCTCGTCGTCGGGCAGGACGCCGAACGGCGGGCGCGGCTCGATCCCAGCCGCTTCGAACCCAATCCCAAGCGGCGCATCGACGAAGGCGTCCTGCGGCTCGGTGATTCCACGGTGGACATCACCGATGCCTTCGCCGCCGTCCTGCGCAGGATGGGCGAGGAAGCCGAACGACAGCTCGGCCGGCCGCCCGGGCAGACGCGGATCTCGCACCCCGCCGGCTGGGGCGTCACGCGGCAGGAGGCGATCCGGACCGCCGCCGCCAAGGCCGGGTTCACCGACGTCCGGCTCATTCCCGAGCCGGTCGCCGCGGCCGCGCACTACGCCAGTGTCGGCCACCGTCACCTCGGCCCCATCGGCGTCTACGACCTCGGTGCCGGCACCTTCGACTGCGCCGTCGTCGGCGTGTCCCGGCAGGGCTTCGCCGTGCTCGCCGAGGGTGGCCTGCCCGACCTCGGCAGCCTCGACATCGACCAGGCGCTGCTCGTCCACATCGGACGCTCGGTCTCGCACGCCGATCCGGCGCAGTGGCAACGGCTCCTCCGCCCACAGTCCACAGCGGACCGCCGCAACCGGCGCGCGCTGCTGCAGGACGTCCGGGACGCCAAGGAAAGCCTTTCCCGGCACACGCAGACCCACGTGCCGATGCCCGAGCCGTTCGGTGACGTCCTGGTCAGCCGCGACGAGCTCGAAGCGCTCGTGCGGCCCAGCCTGCTGCGCAGCGCCGAACTGCTCGCCGCGACGATCCACCGCGCCGGCCTGACCCCCGCGCAGCTCGCCGGCGTCTACCTCGTCGGCGGGCCGAGCCGGATGCCGCTGCTGGCCACGCTGCTCGAGCGCCAGCTCGGCGTCGCGCCGACCACGCAGGACCAGCCCGAGACGGCCGTCGCGTTCGGGCTCCACCACGTGCCGCTGGAGAACACCGCCGACCTCACCGTGCCCGCGTTCGCGCCGGTCCGCCCGCCCGTGACGCCGCCGCGTCCCCAGCCCTGGCAGCAACCGCAGCACCAGCCGGTCCCGCCGCCTCGGTACGCGCCGCCGCCGGAGCCGGAGACGAACACCAAGCTGTGGTTCATCGCGCTCGCGGTGCTCGTGGTCGTCGCGATCACGGTGACGGTGGTCGTGCTCGTCGTCTGACGGCTTACCAGGCCTGGTCCATCCGCGGGCCCTGGCGGTAGAAGTCGTCATCGGCCAACGGTCCCGGCGGCGGTGCGACGGCCGGGGCCTCGGCCGAACGGTCCTGAAGCACCGCGTCGTCCCGCTCGGCACGCCGCGGCGCGGGAGACGGCGCCGGTTCGAACTGCGCCCGCCAGCGCAACCGGTCCATCAGGTAGCCGCCGCTGCCCAGGGGCGCCAGCAGCTGCCCGGTCCGCTTCGCCGAGTCCCGCTGCGCTTCGACGTAGGTCCGCAGCACGGCCTCGGCGATCTCGTCCGGCGACATCCGTGAGACGGCGTCGCTGAGCCGCAGGCGGGTCAGCACGCCGTCGGTGTTGACCGACAGCGAGACGGCGCCGTCGGCGGACGTCGCAGTCGCCGTCAGTGCGGCCAGCTCGCTCAGGAGGGACTCGCGGTCCGGTTGGTCAGCCATCGTCACCTCTTGTTCCGGGCGGGAGTCTCGCCATGTAAACACCGTTCAGTCGCCCGTCAGGGTGATTCACGGATGGTGTGCCTCAGATCACGGAAACGGCCGCCGTACCGCCGAACGGGCGAATGTCGTACGTGTCAGGGGTGGCCGGCGCTCCTACCTGCATGAGCACACTCACGAAGCCCCGCGCGCCGACCGTGCGGAGGCAGCTGCGCGAGGCGAAACGCTTCTCCTGGACCGGGTTCGGGGTCACGGTCGCGGCGTCGCTGCTCGGCACGCTCGTCCCGGCGGCGATCGGTGCCGGGACGACCGCGACGCTGGTTTCGACGCTCGTGGTCACCGTGCTGGCGGCCGGCGGGTTCACCGCCAAGGACGGCAGCGCCGCCCGCGGGATCAAGGCGATCGCGATCGTGCTGCTGGCCGCGGGCGCGCTGGTCCTGACGATCACCGGGGTGACCGTGCTCGACGTCGTGCGCGGCGGCCCGGCGACGTTCCCGGTGGTGCCGGCCGCGGACCCGGCGGCGGTGCTGGTCCCGGAGTCGGTCGCCTGCGGCACGACGCCGGTGCACACGACGACGACCTGCGCGGTGGCGGTCCGCAGTGTCGGCGCCGGCCCGCTGCGGGTCAGCGGGACCACGCTGGACAGCGAGGAGTTCGCGGTGGACGCGAGCGAATGCGTCGGCGCCGAGGTGGCGCCGGGCAGGCGGTGCACGCTGGTCGTGAGCTTCACCCCGGCCGGGAGCGGCGACCGGGTGGCGGACCTGACGGTGCACCACAACGTCCCGGGCCCGGCGGCGTTCGTCGAGCTCACCGGCCGCGGTGGCTAGTCGACGCCGATCCGGGCCGTCCGCGCCACCCAGACGTGCAGGAGCGCGGAGACGGCCGCCAGCAGCAGGATCCGGTAACCGCCCAGGATGCCGGTGACGTTGTAGACGACCGCCAGCGCCAAGGGCGCCAGCGTGGCGGTCAGCACGATCGGCACCTTCGGCCACATGCGCGTCAGGCTGACGACGAACCAGGTGACCAGCGCTGACCCGGCGACGGTCGCGAGGAAGATGACCAGGCCGAACAGCCAGATGGCGAACGCGCACATCGAGTTGCCGTCGGCGCACAACCCGTCGTAGCGGCCGGACATCGCGACCCAGAAGACGCCGGTGGCGGCGCCGGTGAGCAGGCCAGTCACCCCCACCGCGACGAGTACCCGCGAGTCGGCGGGCCGGGTGGTCAATGCTCCGCGCCCGCGCTGACGGCGAGGTCCTCCGAGGTCTTCAAGGCCGTGTCCACCAGCACTTCCAGCGCGTCGGCGATGCGGTCCACCCCCAGTGACGGCGCGGCCTTGCCGGACGCGGCCACCTGCTCGGGGCTGAACGGGACGTGGACGAACCCGCCGCGCACGTCCGGCAGTGTCGACAGCAGGTGCATCAGCCCGTAGAAGACCTGGTTGCACACGTACGTCCCGGCGGTGTGGGACACCGAAGCCGGCACCCCGGCCGCGCGCATCGCCGCCACGCACGCCTTCACCGGCAACGTCGTGAAGTACGCCGCCGGGCCGCCGTCGACCACCGGGACGTCCACCGGCTGCGCGCCCGCGTTGTCCGGGATGCGGGCGTCGAGCAGGTTGATCGCGACGCGCTCCGGCGTCACCTCGAGACGCCCGCCCGCCTGGCCGACGCAGACCACCAGCGACGGCCGGTGCTCCTCCACCGCCTGCCGCAGCGTGGGCAGCGACGCGGCGAACTCGCACGGCAGCTCCACCGCGGCGACGTCGTCCCGGCGCGCGCCGAGCAGCGAAACCGCCTGCCACGACGGGTTCACCGACTCCCCGCCGAACGGCGCGAACCCCGTCAGCAACACCCTGGCCATTCGTCCTCCCCAAAACGCCGTGAAGGCCACCCTACGACCGCGGGGTGGCCTTCACGAAGAGACGAACTCAGGCGGCGGGCTTCAGGTCGCCCGGGAATAGGTACTGGTCGGCGGGCTTGCCGGCGCCGTACACCCACGCGTCGAAGAACCCCTGGAGGTTCTGGTGCGCGACCTTCTCGGTGTACCGCTGGAACTCCTGCATGCTCGCGTTCCCGTCCCGGTGCAGCGACGGCCAGGTCTTGATGACCCGGTTGAACGCGGCCTGGCCGACGTAGCTGCGCAGCGCGTGCAGCATCATCGGGCCCTTGGAGTAGACGGACGTGAACTCCTTGCCGGCGCCCATGTCGTACAGCTTGCCGTTCCAGAAGTTCACGGAAGCCTTCTTGACGTCGTCCGCGTACTGCTTGTTCAGGTCGACGCCCTCCTTGGCCTCGTCCCACAGCCACGTCGCGTAGGAGGCGAAGCACTCGTTGAGGCAGACGTCGCGCCAGTGCGACACGGCCACCGAGTCGCCGTACCACTGGTGGGCGTTCTCGTGGACGATCGTCGGCACCGTGCCGGCCCAGCCCGCGGAGTAGATCGGCCGGCTCATCGTCTCCAGCGAGAAGCCGATCTGCTCGTTGAGGAAGATGCCGCCCGCCGCGTCGATCGGATACTTGCCGAACTTCGACTCGAGGAAGTCGAGGATCTCCGGCAGCTTCGCCTCGGCCTGCTTCGTCGAGTCGGGCACGCCAGGGGCGAACGCGCTGACGATCGGGGTGCCGTCCTTGCGCTTCTGCTTGTCGAAGGTCCACTTGTCGATCGCGACCGTCGTCATGTACGGCACGATCGGCGTTTCCTCGGCCCAGACGTGCGTGGTGCCGCCGCCCGGTGCCTTGAAGGACGGCTTCTCGCGGCCGTTCGCGATGACGCCCCACTCGTCGGGCACGGTGATCGCGAGGTGGAACGTGGCCTTGTCGAGCGGGGTGTCGTTGACCGGGTACCAGGTGGCGGCCGACTTGGGCTCGCCGGCGGCGAACGCGCCGCCCGCCTGGGCGTACTGCCAGCCGTTGTTGCCGAGCGACGGGTCGTCGATGGGCTCGGGCACGCCGTGGTAGTCGATCTTGACCTCGAAGTGCGCGCCGCGTCGCAGCGACCGCGACGGCGTGATGACCAGCTCGTGGTCGCCGGTCCGGCTGAACTTCGCGCCGCGGCCGTCGACCTTCACCGAGTCGACGGTCAGGCCGCGCAGGTCGAGGTTGAACGAACTGAGCGACTGCGTGGCCCGCGCGGAGATGTCCTGCGTGCCCTTGAGCTGGTGCGACGCGGGGTCGTAGCTCACCCGCAGGTCGTAGTCGGCGATGTCGTAGCCGCCGTTGCCGTCCTGCGGGTAGTAGCTGTCGCCGGCGCCGTCACTGCCCGGCTGCGCGGCGCCCCAGTCGTTCCCGGCGGCCGCGACTCCGCTGCTCAGGCAGATGCCGGTGAGCAGCGCGGCGGCGAGGACGACCGGTTTCTTGCCCCTCATGAACGCTCCTGTCCGTCTGGGTGGCCCTGGAACCGCAACGTATCGTCACGTACGTGCCACGCGGCGGTGTGACGTCGCATTTGTCCGGATAATCAACACTTCCGTCGGTGCCGCTCCGGCCATCCGCCCCCGGCACTCAGGTGCGGTCTGGAAAGCTGGACGCATGCGCGTTGCGCTGCTGGGCCCGTTGCGGGCGACCCACGACGAAGGCACGCCGATCGACATCGGCGGTGCCCGCCTCCGCATGCTCCTGGCCAGGCTCGCGCTGGACGCCGGACGGGCCGTCCCGGCCGACGCGCTCGTCGACGGCCTCTGGGGCGCCGAACCGCCCGCCGACGCCGCCAACGCCCTGCAGTCGCTGGTCTCGCGGCTGCGGAAGGCGCTGCCGGTGGCCGTCGAGTCGGGTCCGGGTGGCTACCGGCTCGCTGTTGCGCGCGAAGACGTCGACGCCGAGCGGTTCGAACGGCTGGCCGCCGACGGCCGCCGGGAGCTCGCCGCGGGCCGGGACGCCCGCGCGGCCGAGCTGCTCGCCGAAGCTCTCGCGCTCTGGCAGGGCGGCGCGCTCGCCGACGTCCTCGACGCGCCCTTCGCGCCCGCGCCCGCCCGCCGGCTCACCGAGCTGAAGGCCGAAGCGGCCGAAGACCGCTTCGAAGCGCTGATCCGGCTGGGCGAGCACGCCGGCGTCCTCGCCGACCTGACCACCGCGGCCGACGCCGACCCGCTGCGCGAGCGGCTGGCCGGGCTGCGGATCCGCGCGCTGTGCGCGGCCGGGCGCCAGTCGGAGGCACTCGCCGTCTACACCGGAATCCGCCACACCCTGGCCGACCAGCTCGGCGTCGACCCGTCGGCCGAGCTGCAGGAGATCCACCTGGCCGCGCTGCGCGGCGAGTTCGCGCCGCCGTCGCCGGTGACCGACCGGCTGCCGACCCGCCTGACCACGTTCGTCGGCCGTGACGACGAGCTCAAGCTGCTGGCCGAGCTGCTCGGCGGTGCTCGCCTGGTGACCCTGGCGGGCCCGGGCGGCGCGGGCAAGACGCGGCTGGCCACCGAGGCGGCGTCGCGGCACCCGGCGCACGCGCGCGGCCGCGTGTGGTTCGTGCCGCTGGCCGGCGTCCGCGACCCCGGCGACGTCGGCGGCGCGCTGCTCGCCGCGCTGGAGGTGCGCGACATCCGCAGCGCCGAAACCGAGGTGCGGCGGCGGCCGGACCTGCTCGGCCACGCCGTCGAGGTGCTGGCCGGCGGCGAAGCGCTGCTGGTGCTGGACAACTGCGAGCACGTCATCGACGCGGCCGCGACCCTGGCCGACGAGCTGCTGGGCCGCGTGCCCGGGCTGCGGATCCTCGCGACCAGCCGGGAGCCGCTGGCCATCACCGGCGAGGCGCTCTGCCCGCTCGGGCCGCTGCCCGTGCCCGCCGAACGCGCGGCGCCCGCCGAAGCCGCCGAGCTGGATTCGACGCGGTTGTTCCTCGACCGGGCGAGCGCGGTCCGGCCGGACTTCGTGCTCGACGAGTCCACTGTGGACGACGTCGGCCAGATCTGCCGTCGGCTCGACGGGATGCCGCTCGCGCTGGAACTGGCCGCCGCGCGGCTGCGGTCGATGACGACGGCCCAGATCGCCGCCCGGCTCGGCGACCGGTTCCGGCTGCTGACCTCGGGCAGCCGCACCGCGCTGCCGCGGCAGCGCACCCTGCGCGCGGTCGTCGAATGGAGCTGGGACCTGCTCACCGAGCCGGAGCTGGTGCTCGCGCGGCGGCTCGCGGTGTTCCCCAGCGGTGCGCCGATGGAGGCCGTCGAGCGGGTCTGCGCGGACGAGCTGCTGCCCGCCGCCGACGTCCCGTACGTGCTCGGCACGCTGGTCGAGAAGTCCATCGTGGACACCGTGAACCGTGGCGGCGAGCCGCGGTACCGGATGCTGGAGACCCTGCGGGCCTACGCCGGCGAGCGGCTGGCCGAGTCGGGCGAGCAGGACGCGTTCCAGCGGGCGATGGCGAACTACTACGTCGGCCTCGCCGAGTGGGCGGAACCGTTGCTGCGCACCGGCGACCAGCTGTCCGCGATCGACCTCTACGAGGCGGAGTCGGCCAACCTGACCGGCGCGCTGCGCACGGCGATCGAGCGGTCCGATGTGGACACTTCGGTGCGGTTGCTGAACGGGATGTTCTGGTACTTCACCATCCTCGGGCAGGGCGAACGGGCCGAGGAGTTCATCGACGCGGTGCTCGCCTTCGGCGACCGGCTGCCGCCGGACGTCAACGCGGCCTACCGCGCGATCGCGCGGCTGTTCAACCAGGTGCCGTCCCGGCTCCCGCTCGAAGGCATCCGCGAGCTGGTCGACGACTGCGTCCGCACCGGTGCGGTGGGGAAGTACCCGGGCCTGGCCGTGGCGCTGCCGATGCTGGCGTTCCTCGGCGGCGACCGCGAGCTGGCGATGCGGGAGGTGCACCGCGCGCAGGCCGACGAGAACGTCTGGATCCGCTCGGGCGGCTACTGGGTGGAGAGCTTCCTGCTCGACGACACCGGGGACGTCGAGGGCGCGGACCAGGCCCGTGACCGGGCGTACGCGGGATTCCGCGAGGTCGGTGACCGCTGGGGCACGGCGATGACGTTGAGCTTCAAGGCGAACGCGCTGTCCCAGGCCGGCGAGGGCGAGAGTGCGATCGAGGTGTACCAGCAGGGCCTGGCGCTGTCGATGGAGCTGCGGTCGACCGAGGACGTCGTGCAGCACTGGTGGCGCCTGGCCGTCGAGCGCAGCCGCCTCGGGGACCTCGAGGGCGCGTGGCGTGACCAGGAGGCCGCCGAGCGCTACGCGCAGGGCAATGAGAACCCGCAGCAACGGGCGTTCCTGCTGTTCGGCCGGATCGAGCTGTACCTGCGCGGTGGGCAGCTGGCCGAAGCGCGCGGGGCGCTCGCTCAGCTCAAGGCGCTGACGTGGGAGGTCGCGTTCCCCGAGGGCATGGGCGAGGAGTGGGTCGGCGCGTTCGAAGGGCGGCTCGCGCTGGCCGAGCACCGGCCGGACGCGGCCGCGGCGCACCTGACCAAGGCCATCTCGGCGACCGGCGACCGCGGTGACATGCCGGACCTCGCCGGCGCGGTGGAGCTGCTGGCGCTGGTGCGCGGGCAGCAGGGCCGGCCGGTCGAGGCGGCCCGCATGCTGGGCGCGTCGGCGCTGATCCGCGGCCGGTTCGACATGGGCAGCCCGGAGGTGCGCGAGCTGATCGCCCGGCTGCGCGCGGAGCTTTCCGACGCGCGGTACGAAGAGCTGATCGCCGAGGCACGCGCGATGTCCAAAGAGGACGCCATCGCGGCCGTCCACGCCGGAATGGGCTGAAGGGGACGTCCGCGCGGACGTCCCCTTCAGCTCCCCTGGCGCGGGACACCCCCGTGCCCCCGCGCCTCACACCCGCCGGCGGTAGGCCCAGGTGGCCAGCGGGAAGAACACGATGACCGCGCCGGCCATCCAGGCGAGCGCGCCGGCCAGCGGACCGGCGACGGCGCCGCCGTTCATCAGGCCGCGCAGCGCGTTCGCCATCAGGCTCACCGGGCTGATGTCGGCCCAGGCCCGCAGCCAGCCCGGCATCGTGGACGTCTGGACGAACACGTTGCTGCCGAAGGTCAGAGGCATGATGAAGACGAACATCAGCGCCTGCGCCGCGCCCGGCGACTTCATGATCATGCCGACGAACACCGAGCCCCAGCAGAAGCAGAGCCCGAACGCCAGCGCCAGCAGGATCGCCACGGCGAACTCGCCGGGGCTGGTCGCGATCCGGTAGCCCATGATCGTCGCGACGACCATCAGGACGGTCAGGCAGACGACGTAGCGCACGACGTCGGCCAGTACCGCGCCGATCAGTGGTGCCGACCTCGCGATCGGCATGCTGCGGAAGCGGTCGAACACACCCTTGGTGATGTCGGTGTTGAGGTTCGTGCCGACCGTGAGGCAGGCCTGCAGGATGTTCATCACGATGATGCCGGGGACGACCATCTGCAGGTAGGCGTCGGTCGAGCCGGACAGCGCGCCGCCGAAGAGGTACACGAACATCACCAGGAAGATGATCGGCATCAAGGTGACGTCGGCGAGCTGCTCGGGGTTCTTGCGGATCTTCAGGATGCCGCGCCAGGCCAGCGAAAGCGCGTGCTGGAAACCCTTGGCGGGGCTGATGTGCCGCGGCGGGGCCGGGCGGTCGAGCGCCAGCGTCGTCATGCCAGGCTCCCTTCGAGGGTCTTGTCCTCAGTGGACTGTTCGGCGGTGTGCCCGGTCAGGGCGAGGAACACCTCGTCGAGGCTGGGCAGCCGCAGCGCCAGCTCGTCCGCGGTGATCCCGGCTTCGTCCAGCTTGCGGACCAGGGTGGACAGCAGCACCGGGTCGTTGACCGGCGCGGTGAGCAGCCCGGTCGCGTTGTCGCGGGTCGGGTGCACGCCGGTGAGGTCGCCGAGGATCCGGTTGACGGCGTCCATGTCGGACAGCTGGGTCGGCCGGACCTGCAGCGTCTGGCCGCCGACGCGGCGCTTCAGCTCGTCGGCGCGGCCGTCGGCGACGACGCGGCCGTGGTCGAACACGGTGATCTTGTCGGCCAGCTGGTCGGCCTCCTCGAGGTACTGCGTGGTCAGCAGCACCGTCGCGCCCTCGGCGACGAGGTTGCGGACGACGTCCCAGACCTCGTTGCGGGCGTGCGGGTCGAGCCCGGTGGTCGGCTCGTCGAGGTAGAGCACCTCGGGCCCGCCGACGAGGCTGGCGGCCAGGTCGATCCGCCGTCGCATGCCGCCGGAGTACGTCCGGATCGGCCGCTTGGCCGCGGCGGTCAGCTCGAACCGCTCGATCAGCTCGACGGCGCGCGCCTTGGACTGCGCACGGGAGTGGCCGTACAGCCGTCCGATGAGGACGAGGTTCTCGATCCCGTTGAGGTCCTCGTCGACCGACGCGTACTGCCCGGTCAGGCCGATCAGGCTGCGGACCCGCATCGGGTCGGTGACGACGTCGAAGCCGCCGACGGTCGCTCTGCCGGAGTCGGGTTTCATCAGCGTCGCCAGGATGCGGACGGCCGTCGTCTTGCCCGCGCCGTTGGGCCCGAGCACCCCCACGACCTGCCCGAACGGGACCTCGAGGTCCACCCCGTCGAGCGCCTTGGTGTCCCCGAAGTGTTTGACCAGGCCCTCGGCCTGGATCGCGTGCGACATGGGCGTTCCTCCTTCGCTGTCGCTTCCTGAGGATGACTTTGGACGACGGCGCTGGTAAGCCGCGCACAGCTCGCTGGCAGCGGCTGGCAGGCGCTGGTGGAGATCTTGTGGAGGTGTCGCCGGCACTCGGGTGGGGCGGCCGTCACATCGGCATACTCGGCACATGACCGTTGCGGAAGAGACGCGCGTCCGGCGGAAGTATCCGCTGGTCACGGCCCTGCTGGTGGTGCCGCTGGTACTGCTGGCGGCCCTGGTCGCGCTGCGCCTGATCGGCTACGACGGCGACTGGTACACCCTCGTCGCGCTGTCGCTGACGCCGTACGTGGCGGCCGCGGGTGCGCTGCTCGGCGGGCTGGCACTGGCCCTGCGGCGCTGGTGGGTCGGCGGGACCGCGCTGGTACTGGCGATCGTGCTGGCCGTCCTCGTGCTGCCCCGGCTGTCGGCGAGCGACCAACGCGAAGTGCACGGAAAGACACTGCGTGTACTCGCTTCGAACCTGCTCTACGGCCAGGCGGACCCGAAGGCCGTCGTCGACCTGGTGCGCGAGCAGCGGATCGACGTGCTGAACCTGGTCGAGCTGACACCCCGCGCGGTCGACGGCCTGACCGCGGCCGGGCTGTTCCAGGCCCTGCCGTACCGGGTGCTGCACCCGGCGCCCGGCGCGTTCGGTTCGGGGATCGTGTCGCGCTTCCCCCTGAAGGAGGTCAACCTGACGGGTGATTCGGCGGCCAAGCAGCCGGGCGCGCAGGCCGACCTCGGCGACGGCGTGGTGGCCGAGATCGTCGCCGTGCACCCGATCTCCCCGGACGTCGACACCCCGCAGTGGGAGCGCGAGATCAAGGACCTGTCCCGCGCGGCCGGCGAGCACGGCTTGCGCATCCTGGCGGGCGACTTCAACGCGACGCTGGACCACGCGGCGTTCCGCACGGTGCTCTCCCGCGGCTACAACGACGCGGCGGAGGAGCACGGCTCGGCGCTGACGCCGACGTGGCCGTCGTCATCGCCGGTGGTGACGATCGACCACGTGGTGGTCGACAACCGGGCGGCGGTCCAGGACTACCGGGTGTTCGACGTCGCGGGCAGCGACCACCGGGCGGTGTTCGCCGAAGTCCGGTTGCCTTAGCCCTGCGGTTCAGACGCCTCGGGCTGCGCTACGACCGGACCGAACGCAGCCGTCGGTGGGGCCGCCCCTTCAGAGGCGTTCGATGCGGTCGGCCTGCGGGCCCCGGTCGCTCTGACGCACCGCGTACCGGACCCGGTCACCCTTCTGCAGCGGCTCCGACCCCATGATCACGGACGCGTGGGCGAAGAGATCGTCGCCGCCTGCGTCCGGGGTGATGAAGCCGAAGCCGCGGTCGCTGTCGTAGCGCGCGACGACGCCCTCGCCGCCTCGTGCGGGCACGTCCCGCGCCGGCGGCCCCGCGGCCGCGGCAGGTGCCGACCGCTGCGGCGCCGTCTGGGGCTCGGCGCCCCGGACCAGGTGCACGTCGCGGGCCTGCGGGCCCTTGTCTCCACTGGCCACCTCGTAGGCGACGCGGTCGCCCTCCGCGAGCCACGTCAGCCCCTCGGCCAGGGCCCGGGCGTGAACGAAGACGTCCCCGGCGCCGGAGTCGGGGTTGATGAAGCCGAAGCCCTTGTCCTCGTCGTACCAGGCCACCGTGCCGTCAGCACCGTCCGCGACACCGGCCGCAGCGGGTGAGCCGGCCCCTGCTCCCAGCGGGATCACGTGCTCGGCCTGCGGGCCGCGCTCGCCTTCGACGATCAGGAAGGCCACCCGCTGCCCCTCGGTGAGCACGCCGCCGGTCACGATGGCGGAGCTGTGCACGAAGATGTCGGCGCCGCCGCCGTCCGGCGACGCGAAGCCGTACCCCTTGCCCGGCTCGTACCAGTTGACGGTGCCGAGCAGGCCCACGGCGCTGCCGGTGGCCGCATCGGCGGTGACGCGAACGCGCAGCGCCTGGGGCCCGCGGTCGTTCTCGCCGACCTCGAACACGACGACCTGACCCTCGCGGAGCAGTTTCGCGCCGCCGTCCCCGACGATCTCGGAGGCGTGCACGAACACGTCCGGCGAGCCGTCCTCGGGCGCGAGGAAGCCGAAACCCCGTTCGGCGTCGAACCAGCGGACGGTCCCTTGCGGCATCAAAGTCTCCAGGTCGAGAGGGCGGGCACTGGCCCCCAGTCTCTCTGACAGACCTCCGGTCCGTCGCGCCGGGCCCACCGGCGGGCGGTGCGGAGCCAGGGGCGGGCCGTTGGTTCACCTGGCGACACGCCGAGTTTTGAGACCAGGTCTTAGCCGAGGAGCGCGGTGAGCGTTTCCAGGGCGCCGGCCGCGATCGAGACGCCCCGGTTGTGCCGGATCTCGGGTTCGCGGGGGTTGATGCGGATCAGCGCGCCGCTCGCCGCGCTCGCCAGTTCGGCGTAGCGGCGGACCGTCGGGATCGCCTGGCCCGCGCCGATCTCCACCACCACGAGGTCACGGGCCGTGCGGCGCCACGCGGTCAGCTCGTGGAGCTGGGCCTGGCCGCGGTCCGGGACCCACGCGTCGTCGCCGAACATCAGGATGTTGGGGCGCGCCAGGCCGCCGCAGCGGGGGCACGACGGCAGTGGCGGTACCGCGCGCATCGTCTCTTCGTCGATCACGACGTCTTCGGCGGGCGCCGGCCAGATCTCGCGGGTGCACTCGCTGAGGCACTGCAGGTGGTGGATCGAGCCGTGCACCTCGGAGACGAGCCCGAAGCCCGCCTCCTGGAACTGTCCGTCCACATTGGACGTGAACACGCCGGTGCCGCCGGGCAGGCGTGAGCCCAGCTCGAGCAGCAGGCGGAAACCCTCGTGCGGCACCGTCTTCCGGTAGAGCGCGAGCCGGTGGCCGTAGAACCCCCAGGCCAGCTCGGGATCGTCGGCGAAGTGCCGCGGGTCGGCCAGCTCCTCGAACCGCAGCCCGAGGCGCGCGTACGGCGGATACGCGCGCCAGAACCCTTCGCCGCCGCGGAAATCCGGCAGCCCGGAGTCGACGCCCATGCCGGCGCCGGCGCAGATCAGCAGCGCGCCGGCGCCGTTCAGAAGCTCCGCGGCCCGCCCGAGAGCGTCACTCACCCGGCTGCGAACCGAGGACGACCTCGAACTCGAGCAGGTTCGCCCCGGTGGACACCGGCTTGGCGCGCTCGCCCGAGTGCGCCGCCGCGGCCGGGCCGCCCTTCGCCCACGCCTGGTACGCCTCTTCGGTCTCCCACTTCGTGTAGACGAAGTAGCGCGTCTCGCCGGAAACCGGGCGCAGCAGCTCGAACCCGAGGAAGCCGGGCTGCTGGTCGACGGCGTGCATCCGCCCGGCGAACCGCTTCTCCAGCTCGGGGCCGGCGCCTTCGGGGACCTCGATCGCATTGATCTTCACGACACTCATGGGTCCCACAGTAGTTGGACTGGAAGTGTGACCCGTGCCACTGTTGATGTCATGGGGAGTACCGAGCGCGACCTCGCCACCGATATCGCCCGGATCGTCCGAGCCACCGCCGACGAAGTCGCGGACGGCCAAGCCAACGAGCTGATCGAGCGGGTGACCGGCCACCTGGGGGCACCGCTGCCGGAAGTGGTGGTCGTGACCCGCAACTGGCCGATGTGGGAGCACGCCAACATCCAGCGCGGGGTCGACGCCTACCTCGCCGCGCACGGCACGGCCGTGGGCTGGTTCGGCATCGCGGGCGGCCAGCGCACGCACGAAGACCTCATCGGGATGCTCGCCACCGCGCGCAGCAGAGGGATGTACGAGCTCGGCTCGGTGGACTACACCACCACGGCGACCGGCCCGCACGACGCGACCGAAGCCGTCCAGCTGGGGCTGGTCGGCACGAGCGCGCCGGACGGTGAGCCGGTGCTGCTCGCCATCCGCGGGGCGACCCCGCAGTGGGGGCTCGAGCAGTGCCGGCTGGAGGTCCTCGCGACGTCCCGGGCGGTCGCCACCGAAGTCCGCAACCACGTCGAGCTGCTGATGGCCGAACACGACCTGCTGCGGGGGCAGGTGCTGGCCTTCGGCACCAGCGAGCACCGCGCGAACGAGCTGCTCACGTTCCTCCCGCGGCCGGCGTTGACCGGCGAGGAGGTCGTGCTGCCGGACGGCGTGCTCGACGCGATCGAGCGCCACACGGTCGGCATCGCCGAACACGGCGAGCGGCTGCTGGCCGCGGGCCAGCACCTCAAGCGCGGGCTGCTGCTGCACGGCCCGCCCGGCACCGGCAAGACGCACACGGTCCGCTACCTGATGGGCCGCCTGCCGGAGACGACGGTGATCATCCTGACCGGCACGGCGATGCGGTTCGTGGGCAAGGCCGCGGAGCTGGCGCGGCGGCTGCAGCCGAGCGTGGTCGTGCTCGAGGACGTCGACCTGGTCGCGCAGGACCGCAGCTACGGGCCCCAGGTCCAGCCGCTGCTGTTCACCTTGCTCGACGCGATGGACGGCGTGGGCGGCGACGCGGACGTGACGTTCCTGCTGACGACCAACCGCGCGAGCGAGCTGGAGCGGGCCTTGGCCGACCGCCCGGGCCGCGTCGACCTGGCGGTGGAGATCCCGTTGCCGGACGCACCGGGCCGGCTGGCGCTGCTCCGCCTGTACTCGCGAGGGCTGAAGCTGACGGCGGACCTGGCCCCGATCGTGGCGGCGACGGAGGGAGTGACGGCGTCGTTCGCGAAGGAGCTGTTGAGGCGGGCGTCGCTGCTGTCGCTGGCGGCCCGCCCGGACGAGGACGTCGTGGTGGGCGACGAGGAGCTGACGAGGGCCCTGCGGGAGATGCAGGACGCGCGAAGTGCGCTGACGCGGTCGTTGCTGGGCGGCTCAGCTGCGCAGTGAGCCGGGGAAAAGATCAGCGTCCGCGGGGAGCTTCGTCCCGCGGAACCACTCGTCGAAGAACGCCTTCAGGTTCTGCCCACTCACCTGCGTGGCCATCTTCTCGAAGTCGGTCCAGGTCGCGTTGCCGTGGCGGTAGTGGGATGGCCAGTCGTGCAGGAGGTGGTTGAACGCCGGGTCGCCGATTCGGCGGCGCAACGCGTGCAGCGCCAGGATTCCCTTGTTGTACACGCCCTCGAACTCGTGGCCCTGTCCCATGCCGACCAGCTTCTGCGCCCAGAAGTCCGTGCTGCCTCGGGTGATCTCGATCGCCGCTCGGTAGCGGTCGTCCAGGGTCTGGCCCTCGCGCTCGGCCCACAGCCACTGCGCGTACGACGCGAAACACTCGTTCAGGCAGATGTCCGACCAGTTCGTCAGCGACACCGAATCGCCGAACCACTCGTGGGCGTTCTCGTGCACCAGCGTCGGCAGGTCCGCCCACTTCGCGTACGTCGGCCGGGTCTGCGTCTCCAGCGAGAAGCGGACGTCCTCGTTCAAGAAGATCCCGCCGGCCGCCGACTGCGGGTACGGGCCGAACTTGCTGCTCAGGAACGTGAGCACCTCCGGCAGGCGGTCGCCGATCGCGCGGCGGGCCTCGGTGCCGGGTGCGTACGCCGTGACCACCGGGGTGCCGTCCGGCAACGTCGACCTGTCGACACCGAACTTGCCGATCGCGATCGTCGTCAGGTAGCTCGCCACCGGGTTCGGCTCGGTCCACGTGCCCGGCGGGCCCTCGCGGCCGTTCGAGATCACCGTCCACCCGGCCGGGACGTGCGCGGTGAGCGTGAACGACGCCTTGTCGCGCGGGGTCTCGTTCACGGGGTACCAGAACGCCGCCGAGTGCGGCTCGCCCACCATGTACGCGCCGCCGTCGGACGAGTGCTGCCAGCCGTTCTCGCTGCCGCCGTCGTGCGGGGTCTTTGCCGGGTCGCCGCCGTAGCGGACGCGGGTGCGGAACGTCGTCCCGGCGCGGATCGGCGCCGCCGGCGTGATGACCAGCTCGAACGCCTTCTCGCGGGTGAAGCGGGCCGGCTGCCCGTCGACCTCGACGCTGTGGACGTCGAGCCCGCGCAGGTCGAGGTCGAACCGGCTGAGGTCCTGGGTGGCTTTCGCGGTGACCGTCGTGTCGCCGTCGAGGTGGCCGCTCGGCGGGTCGTAGGTCGCGTCGACGTGGTAGTTCAGCGCGTCGTACCCGCCGTTGCCGTCCTCCGGGTAGTACGGATCACCGGCGCCGGACGCGCCCGGCGCCGGGTGCATCGGCGCGGGCGGGGGCGGCGCCGTGACGGCGTCACCGCCGCAGGCCGCGGCGACGATCACCGCGGCGCAGACGGCGAGGGCAGTCAGTCGGCGGCGCATACCGACCACCTTAGGTGATGGATTGCGATCACTTGGTCACGTTCCGCACCTGCGGTTTTGTGGTTAGGTGGCCGCGTGCTCTGTTTCGGCGGCACCGGCGTGCCGATCGTTCTGCTCCACGGACTGATGGGCCGCGCGCGGACGTGGAGCCGCGTCGCGGAGTGGCTCCGGCCGTACGGCGCGGTGTACGGCCTCGACGCGCGCGGCCACGGCAGCGCGCCGCGCGTCGGGCCCTGGACGACCGAGCGGTTCACCGACGACGTCGCGGACGCGCTGCGGACGCTCGACGCCGGCCCGGCGGTGCTCATCGGGCACTCGATGGGCGGCCTGCACGCGTGGACGACCGCCGCGAAGTACCCGGAGCTCGTGCGCGCGGTGGTGTCCGAGGACTTCGCGCCAGACCAGCGCGGCCGGACCGTCGAGACGTGGCGCGGGTACTTCGAGAGCTGGCCGGTGCCGTTCAAGTCGCTCGACCACGTCCGCGAGTTCTTCGGCGACGCGGGCGAGTACTTCGCCGACTGCGTCGAGGAGCGTTCCGACGGGTTCCACCTGGTCGCCGACCTCGAGGACCTGTACGTCATTGCCGCCGAATGGGGGCGCCGGGACTACTGGGACGTCGTCGACGCGATCCGCTGCCCGCTGCTGCTGGTCGAGGGCGAGCACACGGCGATGCCCGCCGGTCAGCAGGCGGCCGTCGCGGCGCGGGTGCCGGGCGCGAAACACCTGGTCGTGCCCGGGTCGGCGCACCTGCCCCACGACGAAGCCCCGGAGATCTACCGGGGTGCCGTGGAAGCCTTCCTGAGCCAGGTCCTGGCTCGCTAGGCGCGAGACAGGTCCGCCCGCCAAGCCGCCGTCGAACGGTCCGAGGGCACGATCAGCGGCCAGACGTCCGCGCCGAGGAAGCCGGTCTCGTCCGTCGCCTTCGTCGCGGTGCACGTGTGGCGCGGCAGCCCGGCCTGAACGGACAAAGCGGCCACCGCGTCCTTTGTGGACTTACCGAACACGCCGTCGGCCGGCACGTCGAACCCGGACGTCCGCACGAACCGCTGGGCCAGCTGCACCTGACGACCCGCGTCGCCCGGCTTCAGCAGCGGCCACTCGGCTTCGGCGCGGGCCACCGAGACGCCGAGGACGCGGCCCACCGCCGTCCGCAGCTCCGGGAGCCGGTTGTAGAGCACCGTGCCGGGGCACTCGGTCGAGTTGAAGTCGCGGTGGCCCTTGATGAACTCGGGCGCGATGCCGTACTGGTGCGCGATGTAGGCGACCAGGCCCACCAGCGAGTCCCACAGCGCCTGCGGCACGTCCACCGTGCTGTACAGGCCCTCGTTCTCGATGCCGATGACTTCGCTGTTGTGGTTGCCGACGTTCGCGCCCTGCACGTGCTGCGTGCCGCCGCGCAGGATCTCCAGGCTGCGGTGCCTGCCTTCGGTGACGAACCCGCCGCGGCTGTTCGTGAACTGCTGGCCGCTGTCGATCCAGCCGTTCTTGTCCATGTGCAGGTCCTGGATGAACTTCGCGACGTAGAACGCGCGCGCCAGCGAGAAGTCGTTGTTCATCGGCGGATCGACAGCGTGGTGCACGACGATGTAGGTCGGCTTGTGGTTCTCCACGACGATCGGGCCGGTGGCAGCCCGCGCGCCCCACTCGGAGGTGGGGTGGATCGTCGGCGTCGGCACGGCCGCGGCGGCCGTACCCGTGGTCGTCATCCCCAGTGCGCCGGCCGCGGTCGCGGTCATCCCCGCCTTGAGCAGGGTCCGGCGGTCAACAGTGACCATGCGGGAAAAGGTAGCTCCGCATCGCGCCGATGACAACTATTGACCAACTTTTGTTGTAGCGCGTTAGTGTTCGCCCGGTAGTGCGAAGAGCCCGTCGCGGGTCTGTTCGAGCAGGCCGTCGGCGAGCAGGGAGTCCAGGCAGCGGTCACGCTGGCCGCCGTCGTGCCACACCAGGTCGAGCCGGGCCTTCTCCACCGGGCCCTCGGAACCGCGCAGGACGTCCAGCAGCAGCCCGCGGACCTGACGGTCGGTGCCGGCGAACTTCTGCACGGGCTTGGCCGGGCCCGCGTACTCCGGGCGGCCGGCGAGCTGCCACGCGCATTCGTCATAAACCGGGCAATCGGCGCACCGCGGGCTTCGCGCGGTGCAGATCAGCGCGCCGAGCTCCATGATCGCCGCACTGAAGCGAGCGGCGGGCGCGTCGTCGGCCGGCAGCAGCGCCTCGACGTCGTTCATGTCCCGGGTGTTCGACGCGGGACCGGCGTCCCCGGCCCCGTGCACGGCCCGCGCGACGACCCGCCGCACGTTCGTGTCGACGACCGGCGCCCGCCGCCCGTAGGCGAACGCGGCGACGGCGCGGGCGGTGTAGGCCCCGATCCCGGGCAGCGCGAGCAGGGTGTCCACATCGGACGGAACGACGTCGCCGTGGTCCCGCGCGATCACCCCGGCGGCTTCGTGGAGCCGCAGCGCGCGCCGCGGGTAACCGAGCTTGCCCCAGGCCCGCACGACCTCCCCCTGCGACGACGCGGCCAGCGCCGACGGAACCGGCCAGCGCGCCATCCACTCGTGCCAGATCGGCTGTACCCGCGCGACCGGCGTCTGCTGCAGCATGATTTCGCTGACCAGCACGCCCCAGGCCGAGCAGTCCGGCTCGCGCCAGGGCAGGTCCCGGCCGTGCGCGGAGAACCAGTCGAGCAGTACGTCAGCGTCCACAGCCACGCCGGGAGGCTACTTCGCGTGCTTCGGCAGCGCGCGAGCGACCTCGCCCGGCGACGGCATTTCCGCGATCTCCGCGGCGAGGGCGCGGGCCGCGTCGCGGCAGGAGGAGGTCTTCCTGGCCTGTTCAGCGACGGCGTCCGCGGTCAGCTCGCCGGGCAGGAGCCGCAGCGCGGCACCGGCGGCGACGAGCGCGTCGGCGTTCGCGAACTGGTCGGCGCCTTGGGGCAGGACCAGCTGCGGGACGCCGGCGGCGAGCGCACCGAGGGTGGTGCCGCTGCCGCCGTGGTGCACGACGAGGTCCGCCTGCGAGATCGCCGCCGCCTGCGGTACCCAGGCCCGGGCCGTCACGTGGGCCGGCTGCGGCCCGAGGGTCACCCCGCCGGTGGCCACCACGACGCGCGTGCCGAGCGCGGCCAGCCCCTCGATCGCCGTCTCGAGCACTTCCGGGGTGCCGAACGCGGTGCCGAGCGTCAGGTAGATCAGAGGGCGCCGGAAGTCGCCTGGCTCGGCGAAGGGCACCGGCCGCAGGGTGATCCGCTCGGCCGTCGCGAGGAAGTCCTTGTCCTGCAGAGAGGGCGGGCAGATGTCCAGGTGCGTCCCGCCGGCCGGGCGTTCGAGTCCGATCCCTTCGGGGAACAGCCTGCCGAACCCGTGCCACAGGGCGGGGATCCCGGCGCGCCGCGCGGCGACGGCCACCTCCGGGACGCCCCACCCGTGCACGACGAGATCAGGCCGCAGCCGCTTCAGGTCCGGCTCGAGGTCTTCGGCGTAGATCTCGTAAAACGAGTCCGCGGGCCGGAACGGGCTGAGCCCGAGCCGGTCCAGCGGCGCGTGGACGTGCTCGCCGGCGGCGAAGTGCACCTCATGCCCGGCGTCCCGCGCCGCGACCGCGAGCGGGATCATCGGGTAGGTGTGGCCGGCCGACGCGAGCGCCGAGAAGAGGACGCGCAACGCCTACTTGACCTCGGTGAGCTTCCCGGTCTTCACGTCGTAGACGAACCCGCGGACGTTCTCCGTGTGCGGCAGGTACGCGCTGCGCCGGACCCGCTCCACCGACGTCCGGACGCTGTTCTCCACGTTGCGGAACGCCTCGACCGCCCAGGTCGGGCGCAACCCGGTCGCTTCCTCGAGCTCGTCCTTGAAGTCGTCCTCGGTGACCGTCGAGAGGCCGCACTCGGTGTGCTGGACGATCAGGACCTCGCGGGTGCCCAGCTTGCGCTGCGAAAGGGCCAGCGAGCGGATCATGTCGTCGGTCACCACGCCGCCCGCGTTGCGCAGGACGTGTGACTCGCCCTGGAGCAGGCCGAACAGCTCGAACACCCGGATCCGGGCGTCCATGCAGGTGAGGATGGCCACCTGCAGCGACGGCTTGGCCGACGAGCGGTCGCCCGGCGTCACTTCGCCGAGTTCCTGGTTGCGCTTGAGCAGAACGTCGATCGAGGTCATCGGTCACCTTCCGGCCAGTGGCCCCGCGGCGCGGGCGTACCACTTCATTTGACCTGGTGAGTACCCGTTCGAGCAATGCACTACGAGCTATGTCACGGGTCAGCCCCCGAACCAGGGCTCCTCGACCGTTCTAGGGGGTGCCGATGTGCGCCCGACGCGCAGCTCGGTCGGCAGCGTGATCACCTTCGGGGCGCTTCGCTCGCCCGAGCTGAGCAGCAGCCGTCCGGCCGTCTTGCCCTTTTCCAGCACCGGCTGGTGGACCGTGGTGAGCCCGATCCGCTCGGCCTCGGCGATGCCGTCGAAGCCGGTGACGGTCAGGTCCTGCGGCACCCGCAGCCCCCGCCGCTCGGCCTCGGCCATGGCGCCGAGCGCGAGGATGTCCGAGGTGCAGATCACCGCCGTGATCTGCGGATACGCGTCCAGCAGCTGGCGGGCGGCGGACGCGCCGTCGTCCACCGTGTGGTCGAACCGCTCGACCACCGGGACGCCCGCCCAGTCGACGCCGGCCGCCGAGAACGCCACGGCGAGGGCCTCGAGCCGGGTGCGCTGGACGTGGAAGTGCGCGCCGCTCTGGCGCGCCGGGGAGACGAAGTCGTCGTTGCGCTCGCGGGCCAGCCGCATGCAGATGACGCCGACCTGGCGGTGGCCGAGGGACACCAGGTGCTCGGCGATCTTGCCGACCGCCGCCGCGTCGTCCGGGCCGACACGGTCGATGCCCTCGATGCTCGGCTGGTCGATGATCACCGTCGGCACCGGCCGTTCCAGCACGGCGGCCAGGTGCGGGTCGTCGTCCGGCACGGAGTAGACGACGAAGCCGTCGACGCCCGCGCGGTGCACCGCGGCGACGTCTTCCCGGCCCGGGCTGGCCGGCACCAGGTGCAGGCCGACGCTGGCGTCTTCGCAGGCCAGGGCCAGTCCTTCGAGCACGCCGACGGCGGCGGGGTCGCGGAAGGCGTAGGAGAGGTTCTCGGTGAGCAGCAGCCCGACGGCGCCGGCCCGGCGGGTGCGCAGCGAGCGGGCGACGGGGTCGGGACCGGGGTAGCCGAGGCGCCGGGCGGTCTCGAGGACGCGGCGGCGCAGTTCCGGGGACAGCTGGTCAGGCCGGTTGTAGGCGTTGGACACCGTGGTCCTGGACACACCGAGCTCCGCCGCGAGCGACGCCAGTGTCGCCTGCCTCCGGGTGCGAATAGGACGTCCCATCAGCAAACCGTAACGGTTCAGATCGAATTCATGAAGAGACACCCCGGGTGGTCGATGTCTCGATCCGCATGCACGAAGACGCATACACCAAAACGCGATCGGATGGCCAGGAAGTCATCCGGATGGGGTAAGGTGAATCTGACAACGGTTTCCATTAGCGTTTCAGCGTTCAACCCAGGAGTCCTCGCATGAGTTCCCGCCGCACCAGGAGCGTGTTCGCCGCCGCTTCGGCTCTGTCCGTCCTCGCCCTGGCCGGGTGCTCCGGGGGAACATCCGGTTCCGACGGCGGCGGGCAGTCCGGCGGGTCCGACAAGATCAAGGTCGTCGCTTCGACGGACGTCTGGGGCAGCGTCGCGAGCGCGGTCGGCGGCGACAAGATCGAGGTCAAGTCGATCATCCACGACCCCTCGGCCGACCCGCACTCCTACGAGACGACGGCTGACGACGCGCTGGCGGCGAAGGACGCGAAGCTGCTGCTGTCCAACGGCGGCGGCTACGACGAGTTCTTCGACAAGCTCACCGCTCAAGCCGGCGACGCGAAGAAGCTCGTCGCCTACGACATCGCCGCGACCGGCGACGAGAACGAGCACGTCTGGTACGACCTGCCGGGCGTCGACAAGGTCGCCGACCAGGTCGCGGCCCAGCTCGGGGAGCTGCAGCCCGCGTCGAAGCAGGCGTTCACCGACAACGCGACGGCGTTCAAGGCGAAGGTCGACGCGCTGGAGAAGCGCCTCGGCGAGTTCGGCGCGGCGCACCCGGGCGCGAAGGTCGTCGTCACCGAGCCGGTGGCGCACTACCTGCTCGAGAGCGCGAAGCTGACGGACGCGACGCCGAAGGCCTTCTCGGACGCCGTGGAGAACGACACCGACGTCCCGGCCGGCGCGGTCAGCGAATACAAGCAGCTCATCGCCACCAAGCAGGTCAAGGCGCTGATCAACAACGCCCAGACGGTGACCCCGCTGACCCAGGACGTCGTCGGCCAGGCGAAGGCCGCCGGGATCGGCGTCGTCGACGTGACCGAGACGCTGCCGCAAGGTGTGACGGACTACATTGGCTGGATGACCGGGGAAGTCGAAGCGCTGGCAGGAGCGTTGAAGTAGGCATGACTCCTGTTTCCGTCTCCGACGACGTACGCCCCGCGGTCCGGGTCCGCGGTGCGGGACTCGCGTTCGGCCCCCGGACCCTCTGGTCGGGGCTGGACCTCGTCGTCGAGCCGGGGGAGTTCCTCGCCGTGCTCGGCCCCAACGGCTCCGGCAAGAGCAGCCTGCTCAAGGCGCTGCTCGGCATGCAGGGCCTGTCGGCGGGCGCGGTCGAGATCGCCGGCGGCCGCCCGGGCGGCGCGAACCGCAAGGTCGGCTACATCCCGCAGCAGCGCGCGATCGACGAGTCGCTGACGCTGCGCGGCGTCGACCTGGTCGGGCTGGGCCTCGACGGTCACCGCTGGGGCCCCGGCCTTTTCGGCATGGCCGCGCGTCGTCGTCGAGTTTCCGAAGCCATCGAAGCGGTGGGGGCGACGAGGTACGCGAAGCAGCCGGTCGGACGCCTCTCCGGCGGCGAGCAGCAGCGGCTGCGGGTGGCGCAGGCCCTGGTCGGCGACCCCGAGGTGCTGCTCTGCGACGAGCCGCTGCTGTCACTGGACCTGGCGCACCAGCGCGCGATCAGCGAGCTGATCGACTCGCGGCGGCGCACGGCCGGCACCGCGGTGCTGTTCGTGACGCACGAGATCAACCCGGTGCTGCCGTTCGTGGACCGGGTGTTGTACCTGGTCAACGGCTCGTTCCGGATCGGCAAGCCGGACGAGGTCATGACCACCGAGACGCTGTCGGAGCTGTACGGCACCCGCGTCGAGGTGCTCAAGGTGGGCGGGCAGATCCACATCGCCGGCGCGCAGAGCGCGTTGTGCGAGGAAGAGCCGCACCACCACGAACACGACGTCGAAGAGCAAGTGGGCTGAGTCTTGGATCTGTTCGACTTCGGCAAGACCTGGGAGCTGATCACCGAGCTCGACGGCGTCCAGACGGCGCTGCTCGCGGCGGCGATCCTCGGCCTGGTGGCGGGGGTGCTGGGCCCGCTGATCGTGATGCGGCGGATGTCGTTCGCGGTGCACGGGACGTCCGAGCTGGCGTTCACCGGCGGCGCGGCGGCCCTGCTGCTGGGCATCGGCGTCGAGTACGGCGCGCTGATCGGCGCGGTGGTCGCGGCCCTGCTGCTGGGCATCCTCGGCGCGCGTGACGCCGACCGCGACTCGGTGATCGGCGTGATCCTGTCGTTCGGGCTGGGTATGGGTGTGCTGTTCCTGTCGTTCTACAAAGGACGGTCCGGGAACAAGTTCGGCATCCTCACCGGCCAGATCATCACGATCGACTCGACGAACCTGACGTTGTTCGTGGTGTCGTCGGTGGTGGTGCTGGCGGTGCTGGCGGTGGTCTACCGGCCGCTGTTGTTCGCTTCGGTGGACCGGAACGTGGCTGTCGCGCGCGGGGTCCCGGTGAAGACGCTGACGGTGGTGTTCGCGCTGCTGGTGGGCGTCTCGACGGCGTTGAGCGTGAAGGTGGTCGGGTCACTCTTGGTCGTCGCCTTGATGGTGACGCCCGCGGCCGCCGCGGCTCGCGTGACGGCGTCACCGTGGAAGGCGACGGTGCTGTCCGTGGTCTTCGCCGAGGTGTCGGCGATCGGCGGGATCGTGCTGTCGCTGGCCCCCGGGCTGCCGGTGAGCGCGTTCGTGACGGCGATTTCGTTCCTGATCTACGTGGTCTGCCGGATCATCGCCTGGCAGCGGGACAGGCGGACGCGGGTGAGCGCGGTGGAGCCGGCGCTCGTCGCGGCGGCCTAACCCAGCATCAGCAGGACCTGCAGCTCCCCGACCAGGAACCCGATCACCCCGCCGACCGCGATCAGCTTCCACTCGTCCTGGCGGAACGCCGGCCGTAGCAGCCCTTCGAACTCCAACGGTGTCAACGCCAGCATGCGCTGCTCGATCATCTTCGCGACGTCCATCGCCTCGGTCAGGTAGCCCTCGGCGTACCGGGCCGTGTCCGGCAGCTGTTCCAGTGCCTTCACCGCCGCCGCGTGCTTCATCTCCTTCAGCCGCGTGCCGCCCACCGCGAACGACAGCGGCATCTGCCTGTCCACCGCCGACGACACCATCTGCTCCACCATCGCGGCGAGGCGGTCGGCGCGCGGGCCCCGCAGCACCGCGTCCAGGAGGTTCTGGACCGTGAGGACCTCGTTCGCGATCAGCTCGCCGTACTGCCGCGCCACCTCCGCGCGCCGGCGCTGGAACTTGCCCTGGAAGATCACGCGCCCCACGCGGACCGGCTCGCGGGGGACGAAGATCAGCTTGATCGCCAGCCAGTCCGTGCACAGCCCGATCACGCCGCCGAACGCCGGGAGCACCCACGGCTCGCGCGTGAACGCCCACACGATCGTCTGCACCAGGCCGAGCCCGAAGCCGAAGTAGATGCCCATCCGCGCGATGAACGCCATCTCCGGCCGGGACGTCTCGCGGATCAGCCGGACCAGCAGCGCCTTGTCGCGGGTCAGGCGCTGGACCGTCATGTGCTGGACGTCGAGGACCTCGTCGAGGTTCTCCCGGACGTCGTCGAGGAACTCCCGGACCAGCCGCGGCGCCGACGCCTGGACCTGCTTGATCAGCATCTCCTGGGCCAGCGTCGGCATGACCTCCCACAGCCGCGGGTGGTGCTCGGCGAGCACCTCGCGCGCGATGTGGTCGACCGCGCGCAGCAACGGCTGCTCCAGCTCGCTCGTGATGATCACCGGGTCGATCCGGCCGAAGACCTCGCGCAGGTCCAGCAGGTTCGCGGTCAGCAGCTCGGTCGCCACCGCCGCCATCCGCCCGCCGTGCTTCGGGACGACGCCCTGCCAGCCGAGCAGCGGCGGGATCCCGAGGAAGTCCAGCGGCCGGAACATCATCTCGATCGCGACGCGCTTGGTGACGTACCCGATCAGCGCCGCGACGAACGGCATCGCCGCGTAGAGCGGCCAGTGCAGGGCGAGGTCGTGCAGGACAGCGTCCACCCCGACCTCCCTCGCACACCCGAGAGCGAAACCGTACCGGCTACCCGAGCAGGGCGAGCACCTGCAGTTCTCCGACCAGCCCGCCGATCACCGCGCCGACGGCGATGAGCTTCCACTCGTCCTGCCGGAACGCCGGCCGCAGCAGCTGCTCGAACTCCAGCGCGCTCAGCTTCTTCATCCGGTCGACGATCGTGTTCCGCACGTCGAGCGCGTTGATCGCGTAGTTCTCGGCGTACCGAATCGTTTCCGGGACGCGCTCCGCGGCCTTCGCCGCCGCCGTCTGCTTCATCTCCTGGAACTTCCGCGTCCCGACGGCGATGGCGACGAACGGCTTGACGACGCTCGCCTGCGCGTCGATCGTCTTCTGCACCTCACGCGTGATCATCGCGAACAGCCGGTCGGACTTCGGCCCGCGCAGCACCGCTTCCAGCAGGTTCGGGATGGTGATGATCTCGCGGGCGATCATGTCGCCGTAGTCGGCGGCGACCTGGTCACGGCGCTTCTGGAAGATGCCCTGCCAGGTGTAGACCCCGAAGAACCGGCGGGGCTCCCGCGGCAGGAAGATCATCTTCAGCGCCAGCCAGTCGGTGAGCCAGCCGATGCCGAGGCCGAACAGCGGCAGCACGACCGGCGACCTCGTCAGCGCCCACACCACCAGCTGCACGCAGCCGAGGATGAAGCCGAACCCGATGCCCGAGCGGGCGATGAACCGCATCTCGGGCCGGGAGATGTCGCGGATCAGCCGGTTGAGCAGCGCCTTGTCGCGGACCAGGTTCGTCACGACCATGTGCTGCAGGTCGAGGACGTCCTCGATGTTGCCGGCGATCTCCCGCATGATCTTGGTGATCGCCTTCGGCGCCTCGGCCTGGACGCGCTTGAGCAGAAGCTGCTGCGCTCCGTTCGGCAGCACTTCCCACAGCCGCGGCTGGTAGGTCTCCATCACCTCGCGGGTGACGTCCTCGACGACCCGCAGCAGCGGCTGCTCGATCTCCTTCGCGACCTGCTCCGGGTCGAGCCGCGCGAAGATCTCCTTGGGGTCGACGAGGTTGGTCGTCAGCACCTCGGTGGCCGTCGCCGCCATCCGCTCGGCGTTCGCCGGCAGCACGCCCTGCCAGCCGAGGAACGGCTTGATCCCGGTGAACTCGAGCGGCCGGAACATCATCTCGATGGCGACGCGCTTGGTGACGTACCCGATCAGCGCCGCGATGAACGGCATGGTGACGTACACCTGCCAGTGCGAGCTGAAGTCCACTCGCGCACGCTATCGGCACTTGATCAGTGCAGCAGGAGCAGCACCTGGAGTTCACCCACCAGCCCGCCGATGACCGCGCCGACGGCGATGAGCTTCCATTCGTCCTGCTTGAAGGCCGGCCGCAGGATGCCTTCGAACTCGAGCGGCGTCAGCTGCTGCATCTTGTCGACGATCGTGTTGCGGACGTCGAGCGCGCCGGTGGCGTAGCTCTCGACGTGCTTCACCGTTTCGGGGAGGTAGGCGATGGCCTTCTCGGCCGCCGCGCGCTTCATCTCCTGGTACTCGCGGCCGCCCATGGTGAGCGCGACCAGTGGCTTGGCGATGCTCGCCTGCGCGTCGATCGTCCGCTGCACCTCGCGGGTGACCAGCGCGAACAGCTTGTCCGCGCGCGGCCCGGTCAGCACGGCCTCCATGACGTTCCGCACGGTGAGCACCTCGTCGGCGATCAGCGCGCCGTAGTCGGCGGCGACCTCCTGACGGCGCTTCTGGAACATGCCCTGCCAGCGGAAGAACCCGAAGCCGCGGGGTTCACGCGGGTAGAAGATCATCTTGAGGGCGAGCCAGTCCGTGACGAAGCCCGTGACGAAACCGAAGATCGGCATGATCAGCGGCTCCTTCGTCAGCGCCCAGGCGACGAACTGGACGAGCCCGATCACGAACCCGAACCAGATGCCCGAGCGCGCGATGAACTTGAACTCGGGCGCGGCGACCTCGCGGATCAGCCGGCACGTCAGCGACTTGTCGCGGACCATCGCGCCGATGAGCATGTCGTTGACGTCGAGGACGTCGTCGATGTTGGTCGAGACCTCCCGCAGCAGCCGCTTGACGACTTCGGGTGCCTGCGCGCGGACCTGGTCGACGAGCAGCCGCTGCGCCCGCGCCGGCAGCAGTTCCCACAGCCGTGGCTGGTAGGTCTCCATGACCTCGCGGGTGACGTCTTCGACGGCCTTGAGCAGGGGCGCTTCGAGCTCTTTGAGCATTTCCTCCGGATCGAGCCGGGCGAAGATCTCCTGCGGGTCGACGAGGTTGCGGGTCAGCAGATCGACGGCGGTGGTGGCCATCCGCCGCGCGTTCGCCGGGATCACGCCCTGCCAGCCGAGGAACGGCCTGATGCCGCGGAACTCGAGGGGCCGGAACATCATCTCGATGGCGACGCGCTTGGTGAGGTAGCCGATCAGCGCGGCGATGAGCGGCATGGTGGCGTAGACGTGCCAGTGCTCGCCGATGTCCGCGAGGACGGCCTGTGTGTCCAAAGTGGCCTCCTCGCGTCAACCGCTGGTCAACACCGGTCAGGATGCCATGCGTCACCGGGGGTTCCCAAATTCGTGATGCATCCGTTTGGCGGTACGTCCTGAAGGTCCCTTGCTCATTAAGGTGGCCCGATGGTCGCGCCTGAGAAGCCCCGCTCCACCCCGAAGACCGCCCAGTTCGCCGTCGGTGTCCGCGGCTACAACCAGCGCCAGGTCGACGAACACCTCGCCGGCCTGAGCAAGGACCTGCGCGAGACGTCCCGCAGCCGCGACGAAGCCGTCGCGACGTCGTCGGACCTCTCGAAGGCCCTCGCGTACGCGCAGAAGGAGCTGGCCGAGACGAAGGCCGCCCTGGCCAGGATGAGCTCGAGCCCGTCCGGCGCCGGCGCCATGGCCGAGCGCGTCCGGATGATGATGCAGCTGGCCGAGGAGGAGATCGCCGACCTGCGCGCGGCGGCGGAGGCGGACGCGGCGTCGACCCGCGACCAGGCGGACAAGTACGCGCACGAGACCCGCCGCACGGCCGACAAGCTGGCGAAGGACGCGGAAGAGGAGCGCGCGCGCCTGCGGTCCGAGGCGAAGGGCGAGATCGAGAAGCTGAACGCGGCGGCGGGCGCGAAGAGGGTCGAGCTGGCCGCGGCGGCCGAGCGGTCGCGCAAGGAAGCGGACGCGAAGGCCGAAGCGGCGGCGGCGGAGGCGCGTGCGGAGGCGGACCGCGTCGCGGCGGCGGAGCTCGCCGCGCGGAAGAAGAACTTCGACGAGGAGAACGCCCGGAAGAAGCAGGAGACCGAGGCGGCGCTCGCGTCGGCGAAGGCCCAGCAGGCGACGGCGGACCAGAACCGCAAGCTGGCGCTGGACCTGCGCACGAAGGTCGCCGAGCGGATCGCGGCGACGGACGTGGCGGTCCAGGAGGCCATGCGGTTGCTGGCCCCGGTCGACGAGGCCCCGGCCGGCGCGAACGGCGACCGGAAGCCGGCTCCCGCCCCCGTCGCGAAGGCTCCCGCCGCTCCGGTGAAGGCTGCTCCGCCCGCTGCCCCGGCGAAAGCCTGACCTTCCCCCAGACGCCGGCGCCTCCCGGATCTTCGGGAGGCGCCGGGCCAAACTCACACATATCCCCCGGCCGGGGAGGTGGCCGAAGCTCGTGGGTGGCTGGCAGTCTGCATGGCAGCTGCTTGATCACCCACGAGACGGGACCCGCGCATGATCCTCGAGACCGAGCGGGCCGCCGTCTGCGCCTACGCGCGCCGGATGGTCGGGGACGGCCTGGTCGTCGGCACCTCCGGGAACGTCTCCGTGCGGGCCGGGGACTTCGTCGCCGTCACCCCGACCGGCGTTCCCTACTCGAGCATGACCCCGGCCGACGTGGCCGTCGTCGACCTCGGGGGCCAGGTCGTCGACGGCTCGCTCAAGCCGACCAGCGAGCTGCCGGTGCACCTGTCGGTCTACTGGGACGTGCGCGATCCCGACCGGGAGCCCGTCACCGCCGTCGTCCACACGCACGCGCCGCACGCCACCGCCGTGTCGACCCTCGTGCGCGAGGTCCCGCCGATCCACTACATCATCGCCACGATCGGCCCGTCCGTGCGCGTCGCGCGCTACGCCACCTACGGCACGCCCGAGCTCGCGGCGGCCGTCCTCGAGGCGTTGGAGGGGCGCCGCGGCTGCCTGATGGCCAACCACGGCACCCTCACCTACGGCGACGGCCTCGAGGCCGCCTACCACCGGGCCCAGCAGCTCGAGTGGGCCTGCCGGGTGTGGCTGCTCGCGCAGAGCGCCGGCCGGCCGAGCCTGCTGCCGCCACCCGAGGTGGCCAAGGTCGTCGACCGGCTGCGCGGCTACGGCCAGGGTTAGTGCCCGGACTCCGCGCCGACTTCGGCCACGGCCCAGACGACGCACCGGACGCCGGGCTGCTCGGTCGCTCCCTGGGCCAGCATGGCTTCGTGGTAGCGGCGCGCGTTCGCCTCGTCGGCGTACACCTGCACCATGTGGCCGTCGAGCGTCCAGGTCCCGTGCAGGAAGCCCGGCGTGCCGACCTTGCTCGACGCCATCAGCGGCACCTGCGCCCGCAGCTCGTCGAGCTTCTCCGGCGCGATGTCCCAGACGCCGATGACGGCCCACATCAGGACGCCAGCGCGTCGACGGCGTGGACGGCGTCCAGCAGCTCCGCGACCGTCGGGTCGTCGACCGCCTCCTTGATGCACTGCCACAGCTGGAGGTTCGCCATCGCCCAGCGCGAGTACGTCGCCGCCGCGTCGGGGTTGTAGAAGTAGTACCCCTCGTCGTGGACGTCGCACTGCTCGCCGACGATCTTGTTCGCCAGCTCGCGCAGGCTCAGGCCGTTCTCGCGCAGGTACCGGTGCGCGAGCACCACCGGCGTCACCGGCAGTGCCTTGAACAGCGTGTCCGCGTCGCTCAGGGCCTGCGCCTCCAGCGAAATGTCGCGGCCGCGGGTGGCCATTTCGGCTTCGTCGACGATTTCGTCGATCCAGTGCGCCACTCGCGACGGGACCTCGCACTCCGCGAGGATCTCCAGCCGCAGGCTCCGGCCCGCCGCCGCGGGCGAGTTGCGGAGCACCAGGTAGTTGACGTCGTGCACCAGCGCCGCGACCTCGACGACGGCGCGGTCGGCGCCGTTGTGCTCCGCGAAACCGGCCGCCTTCGCGCGGACGAAGCTCACGTGGTGCCAGCCGTGGAACTGCAGCCGTTCGGCATAGCGGCGGCATAGCCGGTGAACCCGGTTTTCGACGGCGTCGACGATGACATGGTCGATCGTGCTTTCCTGCGTGCGCATACACCTCTCCGATCCCGGCCGTGGTGTGCAGACGGGTGGAGTAATGGTAAGCGCCGCTGACGCCGGTGTGTAGCTAGATGCGTTCGGCCAATTCCCCCAATCGGACCTCTGCCGGAACGTGACGATGGCCGATTCCCGTGGCGGGATCGAAAGAAAGGCTGAAACTGCTCACCGGACGTGATTTCACGAGGAACGTCATCGTCCCTTCGGCCGCTTGGGGGATCCGGTGGAATTCGTCGGCCAGCATGCGGGCGCAGGACCCGGCCTGGCACAACGTCCGTCTGCGCCGCCGCACGGACGCGATCAGCCCGGTGCCGGGGTCGAGCGTCGTCTCGTACCTTTCGTGCAGGTAGTCACCGCGGAGAATGGTGGTGCAGAAGTGGTACCTGTGGTTGTGCACGGAATCCGCGTAGCCCTCCCGCCAGTCCTCCTGCGCCTTGTATTCGTGCAGCCAGAAGGAAAACGGGTCGGCCGGCGAATCGAGCAGGCACCAGGCGAAGTGCGTGGTCGTTTCCCGGGACGAGCGCAGCACTTTCGCGGCCTGCGCGGTGGTCAACGTGCGGAGTTGCTCGCGCAGCTCGTCGCGCAGGCCGGGCTGGGCGGCCCACGGCCGGAACCAGCCGTCGACCGCGCGCCAGCCGGCGGCGAGGGGGAACTCGGCCGCACGCAGGCGCATGGCCAGTTCGGACAGGGGGGACAGGCGGGTGAGCAAGGTCAGCTCCCTAGCTCGGCGACTTCGGAGAACTCCGCGCGGAAGGCGTGGAACTTGCTTTCCAGCTCGTGGAACTGCTCCTCGGACAAGGGTGATCCGGTGATCTTTTCGAACAGCGCCAGGAAATCCGTCCGCGTCGTGGCGGACGTGATGCGGAAGTGGCGGCCGGTCCGGGACTGCGAGACGCGCACGAACTCGGCGCGCTCCATGTTGTAGAGGAAGGAACCTTCGGTGAACCTCAGGGTCCGCGGGTACAGCTTCGTGGCGCCGCGGACGTCGCTGTAGAGCGACACCCACACGCTGTCGTCGAACATCTCGAGCCGGTCCAGCGGCGGGTCGGCGACCACGGTGATGTCGACCTGCGCGCAGCGGCTGCGGGCCAGGAAGAGGCCGGCGAGCCCGATCCGGATCTCTTCGTCGAGCCGGGTCTGGATCTGTTCGGAGTCGACGTCGCCGGCTTCGCGGCGCAGCAGGTAGCGGGCGCGCCCGCTGATCGCGCTGGCGTCACGCGGATCGGCGATGACGGCCCGAAGTTCGCGTTCCGTGCGGGACAGCAACAGGCGCGCGGCCGCGTGCCGGCCGGAGAAGCCGCGGAAGAAGTACTGCCGGGTCGCGTCGAGGTCGGCCATCAGCGCTCGGTTGAACGCGGGATCGGGGTCGGTGGTCGCCTCGAACACGTCGGTGGGGAAGAACTCCTTGTTCAGCGCGCGGTATTCGGAGCTCAGGTCCTCCAGCGCGCGCCTGCTTTCCTCGATCACCGGGGTCACCAGCGCCTTCTGCGAGGCGCTGGCGGTGATCAGCGTGGTGCCGAACCCCACGATCGCGGAGATCAGGGTGCCGGTGCCCAGCGACGTCACCAGGTTCTTCCCGGTGCCGGGGTCCATCAGGCCGGCGAGCCACAGGCTGAGGCCGGCGACGACGACGAGCACCGTGAGGAGCAAGCTCGTCCTGGTCCAGAAGATCTCCTGCAGTGGGGTACGGCGGCGGGATCCGCCCTCCGCGGCCACTTGCTTCACCTCCCTCGAACCACCCGAACGGACGAATGCGTAAAGTGTCTGTTCGAGCGCGGGGAGTCACTTTACGCGCCTGACGGGACGTGCGAAATAAGAAGTTCGGGGGACAAGGCTGACGGACAGACGTCACTCTCGGCAATAATTAACCGGCTTGCCGAGTTTTCCGAAAATCACGGAAAACCTGGGTCAAAGTGCCGCCGGGAGACCGTTTTCGTACCAGCGCGGGCCGGGTTCGGCCGTCATCAGGAAATCCACGACGACCGGTGCGGGCGCCGGATGGATCTCCGGGTGATCGCGTTCGCCGCGTGCGGTGTCCACCGGCCAGGGCCAGTTTCTCCTCGTCGAGCGAAAACTCCCCGCGGGCACCCGTCCGGTTGCCGCGGGCGTCGAGACGTGACCACTTGCCGTGCAGGTACACGGCATTCAGCCCGTGCAGCGCGGAGAGCTCCTGGTAGCAGAACCCGGCCGGGATCCCTTGTGCGCGCAGCAAAGCCGCGAGCAAGTGCGCTTTCGCGTGACAGATCCCGACGCGCTCGCGCAGAACGTCCGACGCCCGCCAGGTGATGCGCGGATCCCGCGCGTCGATCACGTGCTCGATCTCGTCCCGGACGAAGAGGAAGGCGGCTTTCGCGCGCTCGAAAGGATCTTCGCCCGCGGACGCCAGGGTCTCGGCTCGCTCGCGGATCGTGGGCTGCCCGTGATCGACGACGGAGTCGGCCGCGAGGTAGTCACTCAGCCGAACGGACGTGGGCGAGGGAACGGGACTCATCCGGCCATCCTGACAGGTTCGGCCATTAGGGCGAGCGCCTTTTCCTCGGCGGCGACGCTCCGCGTTCACCGATTACGGAACGTAGAAGTCGGGTGGGAAGCCGGTCCAGCGCAGTTCGGCGGGAAGGTGGCTCAGGTCGTTGTAGGTCAGCAGCGCGGCCGGCCGGTTCGGCGAGTAGCGGATGACGGTCAATCCGGCGTTGGCGTGGTTGAGCGCGAGCCACCGCCACCGCGGCGCGTCCTGCGAGGCGCTCACGAGCCAGCCGACGAGGAAGTTGTGCGTCACGAGCACTTCGAACCGAGTCTCGGTGCCGGGCACGGGCCCGGTGAACCGGCGCTCGGCCTCGGCGGCGAGCTCTTCGTCCGCCGGCGGGTGCTGCCGGGCGAAGGCGAGCAGGAGGTCGCCGGACGTCTCGGGCAGCTCCTCGCGCCTCGGCAGGTACGGGACGAAGTCGCCCGCGGCGTCGTCTTCGTGGACCGCGACCCCGGGCAGCTGGGCGGCGATCAGCCGCGCGGTCCCGGTCGCGCGCGGGAGCGGCCCGTGGTGGACGGCGGTGACGGGGACGTCGCGCAGGCGCCGCCCGAGGAGGACGGCCTGGCGCTGCCCGGCTTCGGTGAGCGTGCCGTCGGGCCCCGCCTCGCCGTGGCGGGTGAGGAAGAGGTATCGCGTTGCGAGCACGGAGTCAGCCAATGGGAACGAGCGCGCCTTGCGGGCCTTGGCTGGGCGCGAACTGGGCGACCAGCCGCATCGGCGCGGGATGCGGCGGCAGGATGGTCGAGGCGAACGGGGTGATGGTGTGGTCGTGCCCGCTGTTGGTCTGCAGGTGCACGCTGACGTGCACGTTCCGGTCGGCGGGGATCTCGAAGGAGACGGACCCCCAGGAGACGACGTACTGCCGTCCGTCGATGCTGGCGATCGGGAAGTAGGCGCGGACGGTGTGGCCGAGGTGGGGGATTTCGACGGCGAGCAGCCGCCGGGGACCGACGTGGTGGTCGACGTAGGGGATCACGCCCGGCACCTTGGCGAGGTCGGTCGGCTCGGTCATGCGCTGCCTTTCTGACTGGTCGCCGATCATGGTGCCAGGTCGGCACCAGCCGCGTGTGCGTTCCCTGCCAGTCCGCGGCGCGACGCTCGGCACATGACGATCAAGCTGAAGGCTGGGAGCACGGTCCTGTTCGCGGGCGATTCGATCACTGATCTTTGGCGTCCGCCGGGTGAGGAGCGGTGTGGGTATCCGCTGCTGGTCGCTGGTTCGTGGTGCTTCGAGCATCCGGATCGGCCGGTGCGGTGGGTGAATGCCGGGCATGCTGGTGACAAGGTGATGGATCTCGAGGCTCGGTGGCGGCGGGATGTGCTCGAGGTGCGGCCGGATGTCGTTTCGATCCTTGTGGGGGTGAATGACATGGGGTGGCACACGCTGGATCCTCGGGGGCGGGCGATTCCCGTGGAGGAGTTCTCAGCCGGGTATGAGCGGCTTTTGGCGCCGCTCGCCTCGGCGGGGGTCGAGGCGATCCTGGTCGAACCTTTTCTGCTGCCGGTCAAGGGAGTTGTCGAGCGGGTGCTTCATGTGGGTGGGGAAGAACGGGTTGTGGTCATCGATGAGGCTGTGCGGGAGGAGTGGCGTGCTGACTTGGACGTGAAGATCCAGGTGGTTCGGGAGTTGGCTGATGAGTACGGCGCGCATCTTCTTGCCGCGGATCGGACTTTCGCCGAGCTGGGGGAGGCGGAGCGGTGGTCTGAGGATGGGATTCATCCGACTCCGGCTGGGCATGCTGTTCTTGCTGAGGGTTGGCTTCGGCTTGTTGCCTGAGTAACCCCATCGACCCGAACGCTTGATTGTTCAACGGCCGTCACACCGCGTCAAGGCGGGAAAGCGTGCCTTGACCCGGTGTGACGGCCGCTGAAGTCGCTGCGTATCGGTTCGGTGGGGTGGTGTGGTTGATGGCCTGTGTTTGGTTTGCTCGCTCGGCTTTTAGAACTGGTAGTACAAGAAGGGGCTGAATGTTCCTGTTGCGATCAGGATTGCCGCGTACAGCAGGCCTACCGTCATCACGCCTATGCGCAGGGCTGTTGCCGGCTTGCTTCGGCTCGACTCCAGCAGTGGGCCTGTTACCGGGTGGGCTGGTAGGAGGAATACCGCCAACGCTGCCAGTAGCAATACCAGCCTCTGGTTTGTGAATGCCTCTGCTACGCCCGCTCCCAGGCCGTCGAAATCCGGGATCAGCATGTGGCCGATCATTGATAGTGCGTGGCCCAGGTCTGCTGATCTGAAGAACACCCAGCCGAATACCACCAGGAGCATGGTCAGTGCCCTGCGTAGGTAGCGCTTCCAGCGCACTGCTGGGTCCAGGTCCAGGCCGAAGCGGCGCTCGATCACCAAGAGCGCTCCGTGGTAGCAGCCCCAGATCAGGAATGTCCACTGCGCTCCGTGCCAGAAGCCCGTCAACACGAACACTATGCACAGGTTGCGGTATGTCTGGGCCGCTCCGTTCCTGTTGCCGCCCAGGGGGATGTACACGTAGTCGCGGAACCAACGACTCAGGCTCATGTGCCAGCGGCGCCAGAACTCCGTGATCGTCACCGCTGAGTACGGGCGGGCGAAGTTCTCCGGCAGCCTGAAGCCCAGCATGCGGCCCAGGCCGATTGCCATGTCCGAATAGCCCGAAAAATCGAAGAACAGCTGGAGCGTGTAGCCGATCGCGCCTAACCAAGCCGTTGCGAACGTCATCTGGTCGGGCGGCACCTTGAAGCACGCCTCGACCAGGGGGCTCAGCGAGTCGGCGATGATCGTCTTCTTGCACAGGCCCAGTGCGAACCTCGGGAAGCCTGCCGCCAGGTCGTCGAGGCGATGAGACCGCAGCTGGGGGAGCTGGTCGGCGATCTCTCGATAACGGACGATCGGGCCGGCCACCAGTTGCGGGAACATCGCGATGTACGCCGCGAACGACACCGGGTTCCGTAGCGCCTGACGCTCGCCGCGGTAGATGTCCACCACGTACGAAATGTGGTGGAACGTGTAGAACGAGATGCCGATCGGCACCACCAGGCTCGCCACCGGCACGCTTCCGCCGAACCAGTGCGCCACCGCCGCGATCTGCTGGGTTGCGAACCCCGCGTACTTCCAGATCAGCAGCACCGTGACGTCGAGCGACACCACCGCGATCAGGATCTTGCGCCGGCGCGCGCCGTTGAGGTCGAACGGGTTCGGTGCCAGCAGGGGGCCGGCCAGGAAGTTGACGATCATGCAGCCGAGCAGCAGGAACACGAACGCGCCCGCGCCGATCGTGTAGAACAGCAGGCTGGCGGTCGCGACGATGCCGTTTCGCCACGTCCGCGGGCACACCAGCACGGCGATGAGCACCGCCGGCATGAAGTACCACAGGAACAGTGGCGAAACGAACGACATCGGGTCCCCTCGAGTTATCCGACGGTGACCTTAACCCGACTGGGTGGTCGTGTCAGACCCGACCGGCGACACGACGCCGTCGCGCCACCTCGGCCAGCAGCACGCCCGCCGCCACCGATGCGTTGAGCGACTCCACGCCCGCCGCCATCGGGATCGACACCGTCGCGTCGCACGTCTCGCGGACCAGGCGGGACAGGCCGCGGCCCTCCGAGCCCAGCACGATCACCAGCGGGTCCGCCGCCAGCGCGAGCTCGTCGATGTCCACCGAACCGTCCGCGTCCAGGCCGACCAGCATCAGGCCGTCGTTCGCCCACGCCTTGAGCTGGCGGGTGAGGTTGGTCGCCACCGCGATCGGCAGCTTCGCCGCCGTGCCGGCGCTCGTCCGCCACGCCACCGCCGTCATGCCCGCGCTGCGCCGCTCCGGCAGCAGCACGCCGTGGGCGCCGAACGCGGCCGCCGAGCGGATCACCGCGCCCAGGTTCCGCGGGTCGGTGACGCCGTCGAGCGCGACGAACAGCGGGATCTCACCCGAGTCGCGGGCCGCCGCCATCAGGTCGTCCGGGTGGGCATACTCGAACGGCGGGACCTGCAGGCCCAGGCCCTGGTGCACGGCCCGGTTCGTCTTGCGGTCCAGCTCCTCGCGCGGGATCTCCAGGATCGAGATGCCCTTGTCGCCGGCCAGCCGGACGGCGTCGTTCACGCGGTCGTCGATCTCGATGTTCAGCGCGACGTACAACGCCGTCGCCGGGACACCCGCGCGCAGCGCCTCGACCACCGGGTTGCGCCCGGCGATCAGCTCCGGCTTGTCGGCCTTCTTCTGCCGCGCCTGGTCGCGCTTCGTCGCGGCGTTGGCCGAGCGGTAGGCCTTGTGCCCGGGGCGGTCCTCCGCCTTCGGGGTCGGGCCCTTGCCCTCGAGGGCCTTGCGGCGCTGACCGCCCGAGCCGACGACGGCGCCCTTCTTGGTGCCCGTCTTGCGGATCGCGCCCTGGCGCCGCGAGTTGCCTGCCATGGTGAAAGTTTCCTTGCGTTGTTGCCGAGATCAGTCGGACTTGACCGTCCACTGAGGACCATTGGGGGTGTCCTCCACCACGATGCCCGCCTGCTGGAGACGGTCACGGGCAGCGTCCGCGCGGGCGAAGTCCTTCTCGGCGCGGGCCTGCTGACGTTCGGTCAGCAGCCCTTCGACGATCCGGGACAGAGCCTCTTTGGTGGGCGAGTCGGAACCGCCCGCCTCCGACCAGCGCGCGGACAGCGGGTCGAGGCCGAGCACGTCGGTCATCGCGCGGACGGCCGCGGCGAATTCGAGTGCCTTGGAGGTGTCGCCCGCGTCGAGGGCGGCGTTACCGTCCCGCACCGTGGTGTGGACCACGGCGAACGCCTGCGGGGTGGCCAGGTCGTCGTCGAGCGCGGCGGCGAACTCCGCCGGGACCGTGCCCAGCGTCACCTCGCCCGACTGCGCGGCGCGACGCAGGAACGTCTCGATCCGCCGGTAGCCCTGTGCGGCTTCGGACAGCGCGCCGTCGGAGTACTCGATGGTCGAGCGGTAGTGCGGCTGCACCAGGTAGTAGCGCAGCTCCGGCGCCCGGTAGCGCTCCAGCATCGACGGGATCGACACGGTGTTGCCGAGCGACTTCGACATCTTCTCGCCCGACATGGTCACCCAGGCGTTGTGCAGCCAGAACCGCGCGAAGGCGTCGCCCGCCGCGTTCGACTGGGCGCGCTCGTTCTCGTGGTGCGGGAAGACCAGGTCGATGCCGCCGCCGTGGATGTCGAACTCCGCGCCGAGGTAGGACGTCGCCATCGCCGAGCACTCCAGGTGCCAGCCCGGCCGGCCGGCGCCCCACGGCGTCGGCCACGACGGCTCGCCCGGCTTCGCGCTCTTCCACATGGTGAAGTCGCGCGGGTCGCGCTTGCCGCGTGTCGGCGTCTCGCCCTGCTGGACGTCTTCGAGGACCTGGCCGGACAGCTTGCCGTACTCGTCGAACGACTTGACCGAGAAGTAGACGTCGCCGTCCGCGACGTAGCCGTGGCCGCTCTCGATGAGGCGTTCCATCAGCTCGACCATCTGGGTGACGTGCCCGGTGGCGCGCGGGTTGACCGACGGCGGCAGGCAGCCGAGCCGCTCGTACGCCTCCTCGAAGGCGCGCTCGTGCGTCGCGCCCCACTCCCACCAGGGCCGGCCGGCTTCGGCGGCCTTGGTGAGGATCTTGTCGTCGATGTCGGTGACGTTGCGGACCAGCAGCACGTCGAGTCCACTGTGGACGAGCCAGCGGCGCAGGACGTCGTAGTTCAGGACGCCGCGGACGTGCCCGATGTGCGGAACGCCCTGCACGGTGGCACCACACACGTAGATCGACGCCGTTCCGCTACGGACGGGGTGGAACTCCCGCACGCTCCGGGTCGCTGTGTCGAAAAGGTGAAGGGCCACCCTCAAAGGGTACGGGGTGGGCGTGAGCGAGGTCGCAGGCGGTTAGGCGACGCCGTGGGTGCGCAGGGCCGTGAGCAGGGCGTCCGGCCGCTCCGCCGTGGGCAGCGGGTCGACCAGCGCGAACTCGCAGCCGAGCGCGCGGGCGCCGCCGTCGGCTTCCTCGCTGTCGCCGACCATCAGCGTCTCGGTGGCCGGGACACCGAGGGCCTGCACGGCCTTGCGGAAGATCTCCAGCTCCGGCTTGATGGCGCCGACCTCGAAGGACAGCACGAACTCGTCGACGTAGGCGTCCCAGCCGCGCGCGGTGAAGGCCGGCCGGATGTCGAAGGCGATGTTGCTCAGCACGCCCACCTTGAGCCCGGCTTCGGACGCGGCCTTCAGCGCGGCCTCGGTGTCCGGGTACGGCGTCCACTGGCTCGGCGTGATGAGCCGGTTGTAGAGGGCTTCGGCCTGGTCGACGTGCGGGACGCCGGACTTCTTGAGCACCTCGAGGTAGACCTTCCGGTGCAGCCCGGGGTCGCGGTCGCGGTTGTGCCAGGCGTGCACGTGCTCGGCATCCAGCTCGACGACCTGCCCGACGGGTGCGGTCATCCGGCGCATCAGCTCGGCCTGCGCCTCGATGTCGAGCGGCGTGCCCTCGTGGTCGGTCAGTTCGGCGAGCCACGACTCGTCTTGCTCGAGCCGGAAGAGCGTGCCGGAGAAGTCGAACAACACCGCCCTGATCGTCATGGTTTCCAGCCTAACGGGACCGTCAGGCCGAATGCCCTGTGATGTGTTCGGGAACAACGCGGACGAGCACGCGCACGACCTCCGGCGGCTCGGCCGGGAAGTCCGCGCCGGTGTACTTGTGGGCCAGCTCGTGGTTCAGCTCGGGGCCGCCTTCGACGGTGACCTCGGCGCGGCCCCGGATCTCGACGTAGTTCTCGGGGTCGGCCAGGTCGAAGACGGAGAGCGAGACCCGCGGGTCTCGCTGGATGTTGCGTTCCTTGCGCCGTCCCTGGACGGTCACGAAGACGACGGTGTCGCCGTCCCGCTTGGCCCAGACGACGGAGCTCTGCGGCGAGCCATCGGCGTTGGTGGTGGCGACGACCGGGTAGTTGCGGCCGTCGAGGAGGGCCTTGGTGGCTTCGTTGAACATGGTCCGGACCCTATTTCACGTTGCCGGCGACCTTCTCGACGTGGAGGCGGACGACCACGCGCTCGGTGCTCTCGTTTTCCGGCGGCGGGTCCTGGGCGAGGTACTTGTGGCTGAGGGTCTTCGGGAGGGTCTTGCCGGGATCGGGCTCGATGGTGACCCGGCCGCGCAGCTGGGTGTGCCGGTACGGGTTCGCGGCGTCGGTGATGGAGACGCTGACGCGCGGGTCGCGGCGCAGGTTGCGGACCTTCCGGCGGTCCTCGGTCGCGCTGAAGACGAGATCCCCGCCATCGAGCCCGACCCAGACGACGGAGGTCTGCGGCCCGCCATCGGGATCGAGGGTGGCGACGGTGGCGAAGTTCTTCCCGTCGATCAGCGCGCTGACATCGTCCGAGAGGGTGAGGGCCATATCACGCCGAACGGGCCCCGGCGCGGGGCTATTCCGCGGTTCGGGGCCGGGGGCGTGCGGGTCGCAGAAGTAGACCGTCGGCCCAGCTGTGGACAGCCGCCGCCAGAGTGGCTATTCCGCTGCCAGCAGCAGCGCCGTCGCGAAGGCCGCGATCCCCTCGCCCCGCCCGGTCAAACCCAACCCATCCGACGTCGTCCCCGACACGCTCACCGGGCCGCCCACCGCCTCCGACAGCACCTTCTGCGCCTCCTCGCGCCGCTTTCCCACCCGCGGTGCGTTGCCCACGATCTGCACCGACGCGTTGCCCACCCGCCAGCCCGCCGCTTCGACCAGACCTCGGACCTCCGCGAGCATGTCCGCCCCGTGCGCGCCGTCCATCCGGGGGTCGCCGGTGCCGAACACCGCGCCCAGGTCCCCCAGCCCCGCCGCCGACAGCAGGGCGTCGCACAGGGCGTGGGCTGCCACGTCGCCGTCCGAGTGGCCCGCGCAACCGTCCACGTCCGGCCACAGCAGGCCCGCCATCCAGCACTCGCGGCCCGCTTCGACCGGGTGGACGTCGACTCCGTTGCCGATCCTCACAGCGTCTCCTCGTTCTTCGGTGCCGCCGCGATCGCCTCGGCCAGTGACAGTTCGAAATCCGTCGTGACGCGCATCGCGTCCGGGTGCCCTTCCACCGTCGCCGCGCCGGTGACGTCCCACGGCTCGGCCGCCCGGAACGCCTCGAGCGTGTAGCCGATCGGGGTCTGGGCCGTGCGCAGCCGCGTGCGGTCCTCCGTGCCGACGATGAACGAGGCGTCGGTCACCTTCACCGTGTCCGCCATCGGCAGCACCGGCACGACGATCGGAGCGTCACCGACCGCGTCGATGACAGCACGCACGGTCGCCGCAGGAATGAAGGCTCGCAACGCGTCGTGGAGGAGTACAACTGAGTCACGGGCAAGATCGGGCTCGACGGTGGCGAAAGCCTCCCGGAGCGAGCCGGGCACGACCCGGCACCGGAGACCAGGCTGTTCGAAGACACGGAGGGCCTCCGAAAACAACGAAGCACACCGCTGGGGGGCCGCCACGAGAACCAGATCGATCTCCGGTACTCCGAGCAGCCCCCGCACGGTGTGCGTGAGTAGCGCCTCACCATGGACCGGCGTGAGAGCGAGCTCTCCGTCGGAGGCATGATGTGCGACGGTCACGATCACGACGACGTTCATCGGTTCGCGATCGTAGAGGCACTCACCCGCCCGTCGGGTGAGACGCCCTGGGCTCAAACCGTCGCGGTTTCCAGAACTTCGTCGAGGAGGACTTCAGCCTTGTCCTCGTCGGTGCCCTCCGCGAGCGCGAGCTCGCTGACCAGAATTTGCCGCGCCTTCGCCAACATGCGCTTCTCGCCGGCTGAAAGTCCGCGGTCCTTCTCTCGCCGCCAGAGGTCGCGCACCACTTCGGCCACCTTGTTCACATCGCCGGAGGCGAGCTTCTCGAGGTTGGCCTTGTACCGACGAGACCAGTTCGTTGGTTCCTCGGTGTGCGGAGCACGCAGCACATCGAAGACCTTGTCCAGTCCCTCTTGCCCGACGACATCGCGTACGCCTACGATCTCGGCGTTGTCAGCGGGCACGCGAACCGTGAGATCCCCTTGCGCGACTTTGAGGACGAGGTACTTCTTTTCCTCGCCCTTGATCACGCGGGTCTCGATGGCTTCGATGAGTGCGGCACCGTGGTGCGGGTAGACGACGGTCTCTCCGACCTTGAAAACCATGTGTCCTCTGCCCCTTTCGCTGACTCCATCCTATCACGGTCCGCCAGTGCCCACCTAGCGGGCCGGACTCGTCCTCGCAGGTCAGCGGCCTGAGCGGGGGTTGACAAACGTCCGACCCCCATGCTCACGCAGGTGGCCGGGGCGGGTGTCAACGGGCACAACGAATTCCTTTGTGGACGGTTGATCTTGGGCGCAACGCGGACCGGTTCGGTGCGGGAGATCGCCCCCGGCTAGTCTTCGCGGGGACGAGGCCGTGAAAAGGGAAGGACTGCGACGTGAGGCTGCAGAATCGTCGCGTGCTCGGCGCGGGCGTGCTGGCGCTCGGTGCCGCGCTCGCGCTCGCCGGGTGCGGGGCCGGCCAGATCACCCAGACCGACTCGCAGCAGCCCGCGGTCAACGGCACGTATGGCCAGGTCAAGACCATCGTCCTGCGCGACGTCGCGGTGCAGTACCCGACGTCCGGCCCGGGCTACCCGGCCGGCGCGACCCCGGCGCTGACGCTGACGATCGTGAACCAGGGCTCCCAGGACGACTCGCTCGTCTCGGTGACGACCGAGGACGGCGCGCAGGCGACCGTCGGCGGCTCGAAGACCATCGTCGCCGGGCACTCCCTGGTGATCGGCCCGGACGACGCCGTCGAGTCCACCAACGAGGTGCAGACCACACCGCCGGCTTCGTCTTCGGAAGCGCCGACGGCGACCGGGACCGCGACGGGCACCAGCTCGACGGGCACCAGCTCCACCGGCACCGCGACGTCGTCTTCGTCGGCCGAGGCGCCGTCGACCAGCGCGACGCCGACCGCCGCCCCGGCGACCGTCGGCAAGGGCACCGTGACGCTGCCCGCGCTGAAGCAGCCGCTGTGGCCGGGCCAGACCATCAAGGTCACCTTCGTCTTCCAGAACGCGGGCCCCGTCACCGTCGAGGTGCCCATCGCGGCTCCGGCACACGTCAAGGAGTAGGTCCCCGGTTTTGTCGGTGGTCGCCGATAGCCTCGCGGGGTGAAGAAAGGGACCACCTACCGCTGCGCGAGCTGCGGGTACGAAGCGGCGAAGTGGCTGGGCCGGTGTCCGGAGTGCCAGGAATGGGGCTCGCTCGAGGAGCGCGGGGTGCCGGCCAGGCCGGCCATCCAGCGCGTCGCCGCCGGAGCGCCGAGCGCGCCCGCGCGGCCGATCGGCGAGGTCGACGTCGAAGCGGCGCGCGCCCGCCACACCGGGGTTTCGGAGCTCGACCGGGTGCTGGGCGGCGGCCTGGTGCCGGGCGCGGTGGTGCTGCTCGCGGGTGAGCCCGGCGTCGGCAAGTCGACGCTGCTGCTCGAAGTCGCTTACCAGTGGGCGAAGACGGTCGACCGCTCCTTGTACGTCACGGGCGAGGAGTCCGCGGGCCAGGTCCGGCTGCGCGCCGAGCGGACGGGCAACGTCCACGACCGCATGTACCTGGCCGCCGAGAGCGACCTTTCGGCCATCCTCGGGCACATCGACGACGTCAAGCCGGGCGTGCTGATCGTCGACTCGGTGCAGACGATGGCGTCTCCGCAGGTCGACGGCTCACCGGGCGGCGTGACGCAGGTCCGCGCGGTGACGTCCGGGCTGGTCGCGGTGGCGAAGGAGCGCGGGCTGCCGGTGGTGCTGGTGGGTCACGTCACGAAGGACGGTTCGGTGGCCGGCCCGCGCGTGCTGGAGCACCTGGTGGACGTCGTGCTGCAGTTCGAGGGCGACAAGCACTCGACGTTGCGGATGCTGCGCGGCATCAAGAACCGGTTCGGCGCGTCCGACGAGATCGGCTGCTTCGAACTGCAGGAAGAAGGCATCGTCGGGGTGCCGGACCCGTCGGGGCTGTTCATCAGCCGCACGGCGGAGCCGGTGCCGGGCACGGCGATCACGGTGTCGATGGAGGGCAAGCGGCCCATGCTGGGCGAGGTCCAGGCGCTGGTGTCGTCGACGTCGGCACCCCAGCCGCGCCGCGCGGTCAGCGGGCTCGACTCGGCGCGGGTGGCGATGGTCCTGGCGGTGCTGGAGAAGCGCGGCGGCCTCAAGCTCGGCGACAAGGACGTGTACACCGCCACGGTCGGCGGCATGAAGATCACCGAGCCGGGGATCGACCTGGCGCTGGTGCTGGCGTTGACGTCCTCGTTCGAAGACGTCGCGCTGTCGCCGCGGCTGGTGTCGGTGGGCGAGGTGGGGCTGGCGGGCGAAATCCGCCGGGTGCCGAGCGTGGGCCGCCGCCTGGCGGAGGCGGCCCGGCTGGGGTTCACGCACGCGCTCGTGCCACCGGACTCCGGCAAGCCGCCGGCCGGGATCCGGGTCCTGGAGGTGGCGAACGTCGCGGACGCGTTGAACGCGGCCAGTCACGCCCGCTGATCACCCCGACGTCCGGGTGATCGCGTAGGAGTACTCCGCGTTCCGGTCACCCCACATCTGCGGTGTCGTCGGGGCCGGCGGGATCTGCGATGACATCGTGATCGTCGTCTCCGGGATCGAGGCGGAGCTCGGCGGCTTCTGGGACGTGCTCAGCGGGGCGTCGTTCCGGTGGATGATCGCGGAGCTGTCGGTCGCGGCCAGCAGCTGCACCGTCGCGGGGTCGAAGTACAGGCGGTCACCCGTCTCCATCGACACGACGACCGTCGCCGGGCGGCCGTCGGGGGCTTGCGACGGCTTGGTGAAGATCCCGGGCAACGTGCTGATGGCGTCTCGCAGGGCGATCCGGACGTCCTTGCGGAGCAGGCCCAGCGCGAACACCGAACGAGCCATCGGCAGTGCCTCGAGCGACGGCGACGCGGTGGGCCCGCGGAAGTCCCGCGACAGGTCCTTGGTCAGCTGCACAGGGTCCGGCACGAGCGACGCGACGAACGCCGCGTCGGGTACCAGCCAGTTCGCGGGCGGCCGGCCGGGGAAGACGCCGGCCGGGCCGTATTCGTCGACGGGTGTCCGGTCGACCTTGAGCTTGGCCTGCGTGTCGGCGTCCGGTCCGTTCACCCCGCCCGTCCACCGCGTGCGGCGGTGCCAGACGCCGGTGGGATCGGCCGGGATCCACAGCTCGACCGACTGCTGGAGCTTCACGGGCACCCCGAAGGTCGTCTGGGAGACCCAGGCGAGCTTCTGCGCGTAGTGGAACTCGCCGGGCGCGAGCGGGCGCTCGGGGTCGGCGAGCTGCGCGGCCGGGTGTGCCGGCTCCGGCGCCGGCGGCCGCAGCGAAACGACGATCCCGAGCCCGCCCACCACCGTGACGACGGCGGCGGCCACCGCGATCCACCGCCAGCTCCTGCGGCGGGGCGTGGCCGGCGGTGTCTCCGCGGTACCCGCCGCGGCCATGAGGGACGCGCGGGCGAAGGTCAGCCCGTCGTCCTCGTCGACGTCGGCGTGCAGGTCCGCCAGCGCCGTGTCGAGTTCGGCGTCGGACCAGATCTTCCGGACGTTGTCTTCACGCAAGGTCCTGCACCTCCTCTTGAGCCGGGGCGTTCGTCCTGAGCCAGCGTCTGATCCGGTGCAGCCGGGACCGCACGGTACCGGGCGGGATGCCGAGCGCCTCCGCGACCTCGGCCGGTTCCAGCCCGGCCCACGACACGAGCAGCAGCGTGTCGCGGTCGGCGGGGCTGAGCTCGGCCAGCGCGCCGGCGAGCTGGGCGGCGCGGACCTGGGCGTCGACCTGCTCGGCGACGCGGCCGTCGTGGCCCGCGTGGCTGGTGTCGCCGGCGCGGGCGAGCCGCGCGGTGGCCTGCAGCCCGCGCATCTCGGACCGCACGTGGTGGCGCAGCAGGTTGGTCGCGATGCCGTAGAGCCACGACCGGGCGGTGCCGAGCTCGGGCCGGTAGCTCTCGCGGCGCCGCAACGCGACCAGGAACGTCTCGGCGACGAGGTCGTTCGCCGGTTCGGCGCCGACCCGCCGCGCCAGGTATCGGCGCAACGCGACGGCGTGGGCGTCGAAGAGCCGGCCGAACGCCGGCCCGGGCTCGGCTCCGCCCAGGTCAGGGCGGTCGTGCCCCCAGATCTCCGATCCCTCGTGGATCACCTGCATGCCCCCAGTTGCCCGCAGCCCCCGCGAGCGTTCACGGGGCGAACCTACCTTTGTCGTGATCCATCCGGGGTCGGGTGAGAGACGGCGGGTGAATTCTGCCGGGATCATGCCTCGGTGAGGCGTTGGCCAACCGACGTCACAACTGGGGAAGGATCGTCATGCGCAGATTCCGGCTGGGATTCGTCACGCTCATCGCCGCCATGGGGCTCGTCTCGCTGCCCGCGGTCGCCGAGGCCACCACCGAGGCCGTGCTCAACATCCAGTACCAGGTGCAGGAGACCGGGTACTGGTGCGGCCCGGCTGCCACGCGCATCGCGATCTCCGCGCGGACCGGGAACGTGCCGAGCCAGGGCACCCTCGCGGCGCAGCTCGGCACGACCACCAACGGCACGGACTGGGTCGGCCAGGTCACCGGCGTCCTCAACGCCGACCTCGGCACCTCCTGGTACGAGACCAAGGAGATGCCGAACGACCCGCCGACCCAGGCCCAGCGCGACCTGCTCTGGAACGACATCGTGCTCGACATCAACAACGGCTATGCGATCGTCGCCAACATCGTCGCGCCCGCGAACAACCACCCGCCGGGCTACCCGAACTACACGATCTACCACTACTTCACGGTGATCGGGTACGACAGCTCCGACCGGACGGTCAAGATCGCCGACCCGGCGAACTTCGGCGGGAACCAGCTCTACTGGCTCAGCTTCGACCAGCTCGCGACGCTGATCCCGCCGAAGGGCTACGCCGCCTAGATCGCCAGCAGTCCCCAGTAGACCGCCCAGGGGACGAACACCACGCCGCCGGCGAGCAGGACGCCGAGCCGCGGGGTGCGGTGCCGCCACCACGCCACCGCCGTGCCGATGGCGGCGGCCACCGCGCCCAGCGACAGGAGCTGCAACGCCAGCCACGGCAACGGCCGTCCGGCGACCACCGGGCCCAGCTGCCGGCCCAGGGTGACCTGGATCAGTACGTCCACGACCAGGAAACCCACCACCGCGAGCAACCCGGTCGCCGCCAGCCAGCGAGCCGGGCGCGCCGCGCCGCGGCCCAGCCCGAAGCCGAACGCCACCAGCAGGAACACCAGCGCGGCGAGCTGCAGCCAAGTCGACTCGTACCAGCTCAACGGGGTCAGCTCGAAGCTTTGCCGGTCCTGCGCGGGCGGCGCGTCGGCGCTGGACGCGGCGGGCGGGTGGTTCACCCACGTGCCCACGAGCTCCAGGTACCCAGGCGCGTACCCGGGCAGCTTGTCGTAGCCGTCAGTGGTCCGGCGCAGCTGGTGCTGCGCGTCCGGGAAGACCCGCAACGTGTGGTGCGCCAACGAGTCCTGGAAGATCCGGAGGGCTTCTCCCGGCGGCGTCAGGACATCCTTCGCGCCCCACAACCCGAGTACCGGCTGACGCAGGCTCTTCAGCACCGCCACCGAGTCGTGGTGCGCCTCCGGGAACACTTCGCTGTCGACAAGCTGACGCATCATCGTCGACGACGCCATCTTCACCATCGAGCCGTCCATTCCCAAGCGCCGCAACTGGTTCTCGATCGCCCACGCCTGCTGCCGCGCCGGCTCGACGCCGTTGGCGCCGACGGTCACGACAAAAGCGACGTGGTCGGGTGACTTCGACGCCGCCAGTGGCGCGACCCAGCCGCCCTCGCTCACCCCCCAGACACCGACCCGCGCCGGATCGACGTCCGGCCGTGCGCGCAGGACCTCGACCGCCGCCAGCGCGTCGTCCGCGAGTGTCGAGTAGGAGCGCTCGAGCAGTGAGTAATCTTCGGTGCGCTTGTCGTAGATGAGTGTCGCGATGCCTTGCCGTGCAAAGGCTTCCGCCTGTTCGCGGAATTCCTCGCGAGTGTGCGCCCCCGAGCCGTGGATCATCACGATGCCCGGCAGCTTCGTGCCGCCGGAGGGTGCGATGACGGTGCCGTGCAAGGTCACCCGGCCGTTCGTGAAGGTCACCTCGCTGTCCGCGGCCGAAGCCGGTGGTGCCCACGCGGTGACCGCCAGGATCACCCCGGCCAGTAGTAGAGCCCCTCTTCGCATGTGAATCCCCCTGTCATGGTCATTCCCCTGGTTCCGGGAACGCGAGCAGGCGCACGAGCACGCGCCGCGCTTCCGGTGACCGGTCGTCCTCGGCTCGCCAGTACCGGCGGAACAGCTCCATGTAGTCGTTCCAGAACTGGTGCAGCTCTTCGGCGGTGAGCCAAGTGCCACCGCGTGCGTAGAACAGTGCGTCCGGCCAGTCGCCGGGAAGCTCGTCACGCTTTTCCGCGAACCGGTTCAGCTTTTCGAGGTCGTCCTCGAACCCCTGGCGCTGCATGTCGTCGAACAGCACCTGGGACTCGGCGCTCTGCTCGCTGCGGCGCGGCCAGCGGATGTCCCGCGGCCGCGTCCGCCACCACCGTTCCTTGCCCCGCGCGAGCTCCGGGACGTCCTCGACGAACCCGAACCGCGCCAGTTCCCGCAGGTGGTAGCTGGTCGCGCCGCTGTTCTCGCCCAAGGCTTGGGCGAGCTTCGTGGCTGTCGCCGGCCCGGCCGACAACACGCCGAGGATCCGGCGGCGCAGCGGGTGCGTGACGGCCTTGAGGGCGTCCGGGTCGAGCTCTTCCGGTGGTGGAGCGCTGGTCATGACGCCACTGTAGCCATGCAAAGGAAATTGTGCAAAGAAATCTGTGCACGTCAGGCCAGGCGGGTGCCAGGGGTGAATTACTCCACTGTGGACGGTCAGGCCGGCGGGCGGCTCACCAGATCGGGTGGTCGCTGAACTTCCGGAGCGTCTGCACCGACGGCCGCACGTAGAACATCCCCGCCAGGAAACCCATGGTGGCGAAGGCGAGCGTGGCGAACGTCGTGAGCAGGTCCGGCGCCCGGAACTGCGGGCTGTCGCGCCACACCCGGAACACGATCGGGACCGCGAACGACCCGAGGATCAGCACGAGCGTCAGCACGTACGTGAACACGAGCGCGTTGCGGGCCGACGCCGCACTGGCGACCACGAGGTAGTTGCCGCGCAGGCACCGGCGGCTGCTCAGCACCAGCATGGAGATCGCCAGCACGCCCAGCGGGGGCAGCACCGCCGCGGCTTTTCCGACCAGGGTGTCGGGAAAGGCGTGACCGTGGACGATGCCCTGCAGGAACGTCGTGAGCCCGAACAACAGCACCATCCCGGCGATCATCGAGCACCCGACGACCACCGAGCCCCAGCGCACCCGGTCGGCGAACCGGGGCGGTAGCGGCACGAACTCGACCTGACCGAACGTCCCCTGCATCCACCACCTCCGAATGCCGTCAAGGCCACCTTACGGGCGACGGACGCCCGCAAGGTGGCCTTGGCGGCACTTCAGTACGAAAGGGCTAATTCGCGGCCAGCAAGTTGGCGCACCGGATCAGCCCGATGTGCGAATAGGCCTGCGGATGATTGCCGAGGGACCGTTCCGCGATGGGGTCGTACTGCTCGGGCAGCAGCCCCGTCGGGCCGGCGGCCGCGACGATCTGGTCGAACAGCTCCTGCGCCTCGGTGCGCCGCCCGGTGAGCAGGTACGCCTCGATCAGCCACGCCGCGCAGATGTGGAAGCCGCCCTCGCCGCCCGGGAGGCCGTCGTCGCGGCGGTAACGGTACACAGTGGACCCACTGCGCAGCTCCGCCTCGATCGCGGTCACCGTCTGCTGGAAGCGCTCGTCGGCCGGGTCGATCAGGCCGGTGAGCCCGACGAACAGCGACGCCGCGTCCAGGTCCGTGCCGTCGTAGGCCGTGGTGAAGGCCTGTACCTCGTCGTTCCAGCCGTGCTCGAGGACGTCGTCCTTGATCTCGTCGCGCAGGGTCGGCCACGCGCCCGGGACGCCCCGGCCGTACTGCTCGCCGAGCTTCACCGCCCGGTCGATGGTCACCCAGCACATGACGCGGGAGTAGACCCGGTGGCGCGGCACGTGCCGCTCCTCCCAGATCCCGTGGTCCGGCTCGTTCCAGCGCCGGGTCACGGCCTCCGCCATCGCGCGGACCATCTGCCAGTCCTCGTCGCGGAGCTCGCCGCGCGCCTCGGCGAGCGTGCCGACCAGCTCGACGACCGGGCCGAAGACGTCCAGCTGCACCTGGTGGTTCGCGAGGTTACCGACGCGAACCGGGCGAGAACCGGCATAACCGGGCAGGGACTCGATGACCGCTTCGGCGCCGATGACGCCACCCGCGAGGGTGTACAGCGGGTGGAGCCGCTCGGGGCCGGCCAGCGTGGCGAGCACGCCGTGCAGCCACTTGAGGTAGCCCTCGGCCTCTTCGATCGAGCCCAGGTGCGCGAGCTCCCGCACGGTCATCGCGGCGTCGCGGATCCAGCAGTAGCGGTAGTCCCAGTTGCGGACGCCGCCGATCTCCTCCGGCAGCGACGACGTCGCCGCGGCGAGGACGCCGCCGGTGTCGGTGTTGACCAGGCCGCGCAGGGTCAGCGCCGAGCGCAGCACCAGGTCGGTCTGCACCCTCGGCAGCTGCAGCTTGGACGTCCACTCGCTCCAGTAGCGGCCCGCGCGGTCGCGGCGTTCCACTTCGGACAGTTCGTGCTCGCCGAGGTCCGTGGTGCCGCAGCGCAGTTCCAGCACGACGGACTGGGTCGGCGTCGGCTGGACCAGCGCGGTGGCGGTGTCGTGGAGGCCGTCGGAGGTGAGGGTCCACTCGACGCCCGGCGAGTAGAGCACGAACGGCTCCGACGTCCCGAGCACCCGCAGGCCGCCCTCGGTGATCTCCAGCTTGACCGGCACGCCGCCGAACTCGGGGCGCGGCGCGAACTTGACGCTCGCCACCGCCTCGCCCGAGATGACGCGGATCAGGTCCGTGCGGTGCTGCGGGCTCTCCGGCTCGAGGTAGTCGGTGACGAGCAGGCGCGACCAGCGCGTCTCGACCGTCATCGTGTTCGGCAGGTAGCGCTGGCCGAGCGGGAGGCCGTTGCGGTGCGGCTTGATGGAGAAGTGGCCCGCGCCTTCGCCGCCGAGCAGGTCCGCGAACACCGCGGGCGCGTCCGGGCCGGGGTGGCAGAGCCAGGTCAGCTTGGCGTCCGGCGTGATCAGCGCGACCGAGCGCTCGTTGGCCAGCATCGACAGCCGCTCGATGGGCGGCGCCGACTCGCCGTAGAGCCAGTTGCGCCGCTCCTCCAGCAGGAAGCCGAGGACCAGTGCGACGTCGACGGTGTCCGGCACGCGGAACCCGGCGAGCGTCTCGCCGTCACCGACCTTGATGCCCAGGTCCGGGCCGGACAGGCGGGCGAAGGCCTTCTCGTCGGTGACGTCGTCGCCGAGGAAGATCGCCGCGGTGGCACCGACCTGGTGGCGCAGGATGTCGAGCGCGCGTCCCTTGTCCGTCTGGACGACCGCGAGCTCGACCACCTCCTTGCCGTCGGTGGTCGACACGCCCTCCCATGTGGACGGTCCGGAGTGGACGGACGCGAGCACGCGCCGCCCGGCCTCGTGCTCGGCGCGGCGCACGTGCACCGCGATGCTCGCCGGCTTGACCTCCAGCGACACGCCGGGGACGTCCAGCACGAGCTGCTCGAGCTCGGCCTCCAGCCGCCGGTGCAGCTCCCGCGCCTTCTCGTCGAGGGCGTGGATGAAGCCGATGTCGAACTCCGAGCCGTGGCTGCCCACGAGGTTCACCTCGGACGGCAGCCGGGAGAGCGTCGCGAGGTCACGCAGCGCGCGGCCGGAGATGACCGCCGTGGTGGTCTCGTGCAGACCGGCGAGCGATCTGAGGGCCCCGACGGACTCGGGCAGCGGGCGTGCCTCGTCCGGGTTGAGCGTGATGGGTGCCAGCGTGCCGTCGTAGTCGCAAGCGACCAGCAGACGCGGAGTACGGGCGATCTGGACGATCGCGCGCCGCAACTCGGCGGGCAGGGCCTCGGCAGTCAACACTCCTCCTCAGGAGCTCGTGCGTGGTCGTTCGGGCTAATCGACCGCTTCGGCACCCAGAGCCTGTAGGAAAGAGCGCGCCCAACGATCGACATCGTGCGTGAGGACCTGGCGACGCATGGCGCGCATCCGGCGACGGCCCTCAGCCGGGTCGAGCGTAATGGCAGCTACTAAAGCGTCCTTCACCCCGTCCAGGTCGTGGGGGTTGACGAGGAATGCGCTAGAGAGCTCGGCGGCCGCGCCGGCGAACTCGCTCAGCACCAGCGCGCCCCCGAGGTCGTGCCGGGCGGCGACGTACTCCTTGCAGACGAGGTTCATCCCGTCACGCAGCGGCGTCACGACCATGACGTCCGCCGCCGTGAAGAAAGCGGCCAGCTCGGTGCGATCGACCGACTGGTGCAGGTAGTGCACGACCGGGTGGCCGACGCGGGAGAACTCCCCGTTGATCCGCCCGACCATCTGCTCGATCTCGCCGCGCATCCGCTGGTAGTGCTCGACGCGCTCGCGGCTGGGGGTGGCCAGCTGGACGAACGTGACGTCATCCGGCTGCAGCCTGCCCTCGTGCAGCAGCTCGTGCAGCGCTTGCAGCCGCAGGTCGATGCCCTTGGTGTAGTCGAGGCGGTCGACGCCCAGCAGCACCGTCTTGGGGTTGCCGAGGTCGCGCCGCAGCTGCGCGGCCCGCTCCTGGACGCCCTTGGTGCGGGCAAGGGTGTCGAGCCCGGCGGCGTCGATGGAGATGGGGAAGGCGCCGACCCGGACGGTCCGGTCGCCGACCTGCATGGTGCCCGGCCGCGACCGGACGCCGACCGCGCCGCGCGTCGACTCGAGGCCGATCAGCTGGCGGCACAGCCAGAGGAAGTTCTGCGCCCCGCCGGGGCGGTGGAAGCCGACGAGGTCGGCGCCGGTGAGGCCGCGGATGATCGCGGCGCGCCACGGCATCTGCATGAACAGCTCGACCGGCGGGAACGGGATGTGCAGGAAGAAGCCGATGCGCAGGTCCGGTCTGAGCTCGCGCAGCATCGCCGGCACCAGCTGCAGCTGGTAGTCCTGGATCCAGACGGTCGCGCCCTGGGCGGCGACCTCGGCGCTGGCCTTCGCGAACCGCTGGTTCACCTTGACGTAGCTGTTCCACCAGACCCGGTCGAACACCGGGCGCTCGACGACGTCGTGGTAGAGCGGCCAGAGCGTGGCGTTGGAGAAGCCCTCGTAGTAGTCGCGGACCTCGTCCGCGCTCAGCGAGACCGGGTGCAGCACGAGGCCGTCGTCGTCGAACTCCTCCACGTCGACGTCGGGGATGCCCGGCCAGCCGACCCAGGCACCCTTCCGCGATCGCAGGAACGGCTCGAGGGCGGACACCAGACCGCCCGGGCTGGCCGTCCAGCGGCGCTCGCCGTCGCTGCTGCGTTCGAGGTCGACCGGTAGCCGGTTCGCCACCACGACGAAGTCAGCCTGGTTCCCGTTCTCCTGTTCAGTCACGTCTGATGCTCCTCGCGTCCCGGGTCGCGGCCCCAGAGTGAAACCCTATCGCGTGAGCGATGAACAGCCGGTGACCGTCGGGTTACTCCAAGCGTCGATCGGCGGCTTCGAGCGGACCAGCCATGCGTGGTCCGGCGAACCGTCGCTCGAGCCTGCCCAGGCCGGTCCGTACCGGCTGGGCGAGCCATTCGCCGAGTACCACGCCCGCTGCCAGCGCAAGCCCGATCGCGACGGCCGTCATGAGCGTCGAGATGTTCCCGCCGGGCTCGACCCCGATCTGATACAGACCACGGTAGGTCGAGAGCCCCGGAAGCAGCGGAGTGATCCCGGACACGGCGACCACCAGTGGAGTAACCCCGAGCCGCCGGGCGAGCACACCACCGCAGAAACCGACGAGCGTCGCGGCGATCGCGGACGAGCTGACGCCGTCCAGCGTGGACAGCATGAGCGTGCCGTAGACGGCGGCGCCGATGGTCCCGGCCGCCGCCGCGACCAGCATCGCGCGCATCTTGGAGTACGAGGCGAGCGCGAAGCAGGCCGAGGCGCCGGCGCCGCCGATGATGACCTGCGGCAGGTGCTGCGGCGTCGAGCTGGCGACCTCCGGCAGCGGCGTGAGCGGCAGTTCGAGCAGGACGGCGATCCGCAGGGCCAGCACGACGCCGGCGATCAGCCCGGCCGACATCAGCGCGGTTTCCATGGTGCGGCCGGCGGCGGTGACGTTGTAGCCGGTGATGGCGTCCTGCACCGCCGAGACGGTGGAGAGCCCCGACAGCAGCACGGTGACCGCGGCGGCGACGACGAGCGTCGGCCGGTCGGTCGTGAGGAGGCCGCTGCTCACGATGGCCATCGCCGACAGCGTCGCGAACAGGCCGCCGACCACCTGCTGGAAGAAGAACGGCAGCGAATAGCGGTTGAGCAGCCGGCCGAGCCGGTCGATCCCGGCGCTGATCACGCCCGCGACCAGTGCGACGTCGAGGCCGCCGCCGAGCAGGACGGTGATGAAGACGGCGAGGCCGCCCCAGGCGAGCGTCGCGACCCAGCGCGGGTACGGGTGCTTCGCCGAGGTGATCCGCTCCAGCTCGGTCTGCGCCTGCTCGGCACCGACGTTCCCGCGCACGATCTGCCGGATCAGCTTCTCGGTCTCGGTCAGGCGCGTGTAGTCGAGGCTCCGGCTCCGCACGACGCGCAGCGCCGTGACGGGCGAGAGGTCACTGCCCCGGTGACAGGTGACGGTGATCGAGGTGAAGATGACGTCGACCTCGCAGTGCGGCAGCCCGAGCGCGGCGGCGATGGCGATGATCGTCGCGGTGACGTCGGAGGCGCCGGCGCCGCTGGCCATCTGGACCTCGCCGATGCGCAGGCTCAGGTCGAGGACGAAGTTGACGGTGGCCTCGTCGGGCAGCTGCGGCCCCATGGCCGCGTCGGCGTCGACGGCGGGGAACTCACCGGTGGGTGCTTCGAGGACGTGCCAGGGGCGGCGCTTGAGGAGGTTCGGGCGGTGGGCCCGGGGCCGTTGTTCGGGAGGTTCGAGGAGGGGCCATCTGGTCGTGGTGCCCCCGTTGGTGCGCTCGTTGATCTTCAAGATCCACCTCCTCGCTCTACGTCTCTCTCCCGGACCATCGACGCGGGTGTGTCCACTGTTGCAGTGGCGTGCACCACGTTGCTCCATAGTGGCCTGGAGCTGGGGATCATGCCTCTCGGGGAGATCTTCCGGATGGCCCGATACACTGGCTGCGGCGCTTCGCGCGCCACGCCGCTATAGCTCAGCTGGTAGAGCATCTGTCTTGTAAACAGAAGGTCAGGGGTTCGAGCCCCCTTGGCGGCTCCGAACGCCCGTGAATTCCGGGCGACCTCATCGACCGGTGTGAAGCGAGCCCGGATCCGATCACGCGGAGTGTCCGAATCGAAATTATCGATGGCGATCGAGCGTGCCGGCTGTCTCGCTGAAATGTCCGAAGTGCTCACCGGCCGGTGAAATCGATCCCGCTGGTGTGACAGCGTGAGCACCCTTGTCGCGCTCGTCCGGTCGGGTCAGTTCTTGTCATCTCATATTCCAGATCTGGGTCCTACGCTGGGTGAACGGCTACGACGTGTGGAGTAGCCGGCCTAGACCAGAGGCCAAAAGAGTGATGCGAGTCACCCTCTTGGGTGTTGATCGCACCCGTTGTGAGCAAGCGGTCACCTTCTCTACAGTGGCCCGCGTGACTCCGGAGATCGAGTCACGCACTTCCATCGGATTCGGTTCACGAACCGTCACCTTTTTGAACAAGGAGCAGGCCTTGCTTGGAAACGCCATGAGCAGTGGCCGGGTGCGCACTCGCCGCGCCGCGCTCGGGCTCGCCCTCACCGTCGCAGCCGCCACTGCCCTCACCGGCTGCAGCGCGCTCGGCTCGAGCGACTCGAACGCGTCGTCGACCGGCGGCGGCTTGGAAAAGACGAAGATCAAGGTCGCGATCCTGCCCACCGTCGACACCGCTCCGTTGTGGCTCGCCCAGGACGCCGGCTTCTTCAAGGCCGAAGGCCTCGAGGTCGAGGCCGTCATGGCCGCGAGTGGCCAGGCGGCACTGACGAAGGCGGTTTCCGGCGAAACCGACATCGCGATCTCGAGCTACATGCCGTTCTTCGTCGCGAAGAGCACGGGCGCGGCCGACATCCAGCTCGTCGCGGACGCGACCTCGGTCAGCCCGAAGTCCGTCGCGATCGTCACCGCGCCGAACTCGCCGGTGAAGACGGTCAACGACCTCGCCGGCAAGCGGATCGCGATGACCGCCCGCAACACGGCGAGCGACCTGCTGGCCAAGTCGCTGATGAAGGACCACGGCGTCGACATCGAGAAGGTGAACTGGGTCCCGATGCCGTTCCCGAACGTCGCGGCGGCGCTGGCGCAGGGTCAGGTCGACGCGGCCCTGCTGCCCGAGCCGTTCCTCTCGCAGGCCGCCAAGACCGCGGGCGCGATCCCGGTGATCGACGTCAACACCGGCGCGACGCAGGACTTCCCGCTGTCGGGCTACGGCGCGTCCTCGAAGTGGGTGCAGGCGAACCCGAAGACCCTCGCGGCCTTCCAGCGCGCCCTGCAGAAGGCGACCAGCGAGACGAACCGTGACCGGTCCAAGATCGAGCCGCTGCTGGTGAAGTACGCGAAGATCGACGAGGACTCGTCCAAGCTGCTCAGCCTGCCCAGCTTCGGTGCCACGCTGGACGCCCGGCGCCTGCAGCGGGTGCCCGACCTGATGCTCCAGATGGGCGCGATCACGACCAAGGTCGACGCCGCGGCGATGATCGCCCCGCAGGCGACCACCTGATCCACCGCTAAAACGTTCCACGGCCTGGCCGGCTCCCTCTCGCTCCGAGAAGAAGCCGGCCAGGCTTTTTCGTTGCGGGGCTTGGTCAGTAGGGCGACTTCTCCGACGAGACGACCCGGATGTGCACCAGCGTCGGGCGCTTGTCGTCCAGTGCCGCGGTGAGGCCCGGGATCAGGCCGGACGGCTCGGTGATCGTCACGCCCTGGCAGCCGAGGCTCGAGGCCAGCGCGGCGAAGTCGATGCCGCCGAGCGCGGTGCCCGGCAGTTTCGCGACGCCGATCGAGTCGCCGAAGAGGCGGACGGCCGCGTACTCCGTGTTGTCGATGATCACGATGGTGACGGGGAGGTCCTGGCGCGCGGCCGTCCACAGTGCCTGGATGCCGTACATGCTGGAGCCGTCGCCGACGACGCCGACGACCTTGCGGTCCGGGCGGGCGAGTGCCGCACCGACCGCACCCGGGACGCCGTAGCCGAGCGTGCCGCTGGCGATCGTCAAGAAGCCCGTGTCGGTGTGCGTGATCGGCAGGTGGTCGTGCAGGATCCCGCGGTGGCTCGGCGCCTCTTCGACGACGATCGCGTTGTCCGGCAACAGGTCCGCGAGTGTCGAGTAGACGTACTCGCCGGTGAGCGTCTCGCCGGTGGGCTTCGCGGGACGTTCGCGCGGGGCCGGCGCGGGCCGTTCGCTTTGGGGAACGGCGTCGAGCAGGGCGCGGATGCCGAGCTTCGGCGTGGTGCGGATGCCGGTGCCTTCGGCGGCGCGGGCGAGGATCTGCTCGTCGTCGCTGACGATGAACAGCGGCGGCAGCGGAGCGTCCCCCCGTCCGCGGTCGACGTGGTAGGTGAAGGCGGGCGCGCCGAGCACGACGATGAGGTCGTGGGCGGCGAGCTTGTCGGAGATCGCGCCGCGTTCGGGATCGAGGAAACCCTGGAACAGCGGGTGGTTCTCGGGGAAGGAGCACCGGAACGACATGGGCGCGACGAACACACCGGCGTTCAGCCGTTCGGCGAGCGCGACGGTCTCGACGACGGCCGAGTCCTGGTCGACGGCGCCGCCGACGACGATCGCGGGCCGCTCACTCGCCTCGAGCGCGGCCACGAGCTCGTCGACCGCCTCGGGATCCGGTGCGTAGCCACGGATGCGCGGCCGGGAGATGGCGGGGCGTTCGGTGGTGGCGGTCCAGTCATCGGCGGGAACGGACAAGAAGACCGGCCCGGACGGCGCCTGCGTCGCGACGTGGAAAGCCCGGGAGAGCGCGGCCGGGACGTCTTCGGCGGTGGCGGGTTCGATGGACCACTTCACGTACGGCTTGGGGAATTCGGGGGCGTCGACGGCACCGAGGAAGGGTTCGTGCGGAAGGAGAGCGCGACTTTGCTGTCCGGCGATGATGATCAGCGGCGTCCGGTTGCGGTAGGCGGTGTAGAGGCTGCCGAGCCCGTGGCCGACACCGCCGGCGGAGTGCAGGTTGACGAGGACGGGGTGGCGGGTGGCCTGCGCGTAGGCGTCGGCCATGGCCACGACCGAGGATTCCTGAAGGCCGAGGACGTAGTCGAAGTCGTCGGGCCAGTCGGTGAGGAAGGGGACTTCGGTGGTGCCGGGGTTGCCGAAGACCGTGGTGAGGCCGAGTTCTCGGAGGAGTTCGCGAGTGGCGTCCAGGACCGTGCGCTTGATCATGCCGACAGATTAACGCTTAGTCTTGCGAAGCAAATCCCCCAAAGGGCCGCCGCCGGTCAAGACGCCGTGCGTTATTGCGTTGACTTGCCTCGACGGGGTGAGCGAGGATGCTTTCACGCCAAGCGAGTCGAGGAGCCGTCGTGATCTATATGTGGGAACACAAGGGCCCTCCGTCGTGACGTAGCGCGTCATCGTGCTCGCGGAGCCGCCCATCGGGAAACCGGTCCGGGCGGCTTTCTCTTGCGTGCCCGGCGATCCGGTGGAGACGGAGCTGTGGAGCTCCAGCCGGCTGTAACCCGGACGTCCTTGTGGCACAGAGGGTTCGACTCCCTCCTCCACCACTCAACGCGCGCGGTTCGGCAACCAGCAGGGCCTCATGAGCCCCGCCCACGTGGATCGACACCACGGCGCGCGACCAACCCTCCACTGTGCGGAACGCCGGAATTGTCGGTACCCCGGTTTACGCTTCCCCCGAGTCCCGGACCAGGGGAGGAACCATGACCACCACGCACGTACTGGAAACGCCCGAGGCCGACGTCGTCTACGACATCCGCGGGCCCGCCGACAGCTCCGGGCCACCGCTGCTGATGGTCGGGCAACCCATGGACGCGAGCGGGTTCACCACCCTCGCCTCGTACTTCCCCGACCGGACCGTCGTCACCTATGACCCGCGCGGGCTCGGGCGCAGCGTCCGCAAAGACGGGCGGGAGGACCATGTGCCCGCCACCCAGGCGGGTGACCTTCACCGCGTCATCCAGGCTCTCGGCGCCGGCCCGGTCGAGGTGTTCGGGAGCAGCGGGGGCGCCATTGCCTCGCTCGCGCTCGTCACCGCCTATCCCGATGACGTCAGCACCCTCGTCGCGCACGAGCCGCCGCTTGTCAGGGTGTTGCCCGATGCTGCCGCCGCCGAGCGGGCCGGGAAGGCCATGCGGGACGCCTACCTGGCTCGGGGCTTCGGCGCCGGCATGGCGGCCTTCATCACGATGACCTCGTGGAAGGGCGAATTCACCGACGACTACTTCGCGCTGCCCGCGGCGGACCCGGCCCAGTTCGGCATGCCGACCGAGGACGACGGCCGCCGCGACGACCCGTTGCTGTCCGACCGCTCCTTGGCCGTCACGGCCTACCGGCTGGACGTCGACGCGCTGAACGCGGCGCCGACGCGGGTCGTGATCGCGGTGGGCGAAGAGTCCGTCGACGTCATGACCGGACGCACCGCGCTCGCCACCGCCGAACGCCTCGGCCAGGAGGCGGTGGTGTTCCCCAGCCACCACGGCGGCTTCCTCGGCGGCGACTACGGCTACGCCGGTCAGCCCGAAGCCTTCGCGCAGAAGCTCCGGGAGGTCCTCGAAGACTGACGGTCTCACCTCGACGACTGACCCAATCAAACAACTAGTTGACAGAGTAGGTCGACTGGCTGATTATTGCTGCGTCGGGTACGCCGGTGGAGCAAGGGGGACGTCGTGGAGAAGCACGCGCTCAGGTGGTGGGCACTGGCGGTCGCCGTGCTGGCCGTCCTGGTGGACATGATCGACAACCAGATCGTCGCGGTCGCGCTGCCGACCGTCCAACGCGAGCTCGGCACCGGAGACGCCGCGCTGCAGTGGATTTCGGCCGGGTACGCGCTCGGGTTCGCGCTGACGCTGATCACCGGCGGCCGCCTGGGCGACCGCCACGGCACGAAGAAGCTGTTCGTGGCCGGGATGCTCGTGTTCACCGCCGCGTCGCTCGCCGCCGGGCTCGCCGGGCACGTCGGCGTGCTGATCGCCGCGCGCGGGGTGCAGGGCGTCGGGTCCGGGCTGATGGTGCCGCAGGTGCTTTCGTTCATCCACGCGGAGTTCGACGAGCGGGAGCGCCCGAAGGCGATGGCCTGGTACGCGGGCGCGTTCCCGGTCGGCGGGCTCGCCGGACCGCTGCTCGGCGGCGCGCTGACCCAGGCCGACCTGTTCGGCACCGGCTGGCGCGCGATCTTCCTGGTGAACGTGCCCGTCGGCGTGCTCGCGCTGGCCGGGGCGGCCGTCACCATGCCGAGCCGGCCCGGGTTCCTCCGGCGCCGACTGGACCTCGGCGGCCTCGCGTTGCTGACCGCGGCGCTCTTCGCGGTGTTCTACCCGTTGGTGCAGGGGCGCGAGCTGGGCTGGCCGGCCTGGTCCATCGGACTGCTGGTCGCCGCGGTCCCGCTGTTCGGCGTTTTCGTGCTGCACCAGCGGATCCAGGCTCGCCGCGGCGGCGAACCGCTGGTCCCGCCGGACCTGGTGAAGCGGCTCGCCGGCAGCCAGGCGGTCCTGTTCTGCGTCAATACCGGGGTCGGCGTCTTCTTCATCCTGACGCTGCACCTGCAGCTGGGCCTCGGGTTCTCGCCGTGGGAGGCGGCGCTGACGTTCGCGCCGTCGACGCTCGGCATCGTCGCGGGCAACGTTCTCGCCATGCGGCTCGCCCCGGCGCTCGGGCGGAAGTTCGCCGCGGGCGCCGTCGCGGTGTTGCTGGTGAGCCTGGTCGCCGTCGCCGTTCTCGTGGTGGAGCAGGGCACCGCCTTGAGCGGGTGGGCGCTGCTGGTGCCCGTGATCGGTGTCGGACTCGGCATGGGTGCGGTGCTGAACGCGCTGTTCGGCACGGCGATGGCGGAGATCCGGCCGGAGCAGGCCGGCGCGGCGTCCGGCGTCGTGAACACGACCGTCCAGCTCGGCACGGCGACCGGGATCGCGGTGTTCGGCACGGTGTTCTTCGGCCGGCTGGACGGCGGGTACGCGTCCGCGACGGCGGGCGCGCTCGCGGTCAGCGCCGGGGTGCTGGTGCTGGCGCTCGCGCTGACGACGGCGCTGCCGGCTCGTCACCCTTCTGTTCCGCAGAGTCAAGCGGTTGGTTGACGTATAGTCGCGGCGTGACCGCCTCGAAGCCTCGCCGTTCGCCGAAACCCCAGGAGCGGCAACGGGATCCGGAGCGCACCCGCCGGCTGATCCTGGAGGCGGCTGGGGCGGAGTTCGCGGCGAAGGGTTACGCGGGCGCGCGGATCGCGTCGATCGCGGGCCGCGCCGGGGTGAACCAGCAGCTGATTTCGTACTACTTCGACGGCAAGGAAGGCCTGTACCGGGCGTTGTCGGAGCAGTGGACCGAGCGGCAGCGCGAGCTCGTCGCACCCGACATGCCGCTGTCGGAGCAGGTGCGGCAGCACGCGCTGGAGGGCGTGACGGGCCGCGACGGGATGCGGCTGGTGGCATGGTCCGGCCTGGAGTACGAGAACGCCGAGACGGATCCCGACAACGAGCCGAGGACGCGGCGCCTGGCCGGGACGGTCGAGCAGATCGCGGCCATGAAGGCCGCCGGGAACCTGCCCGAGTGGGTCGACCCGGCCTGCCTGACGGTGCTGCTGATGGCGGCGGCGATGGCGCCGGTGACCCTGCCGCACATCGCCGAGGGGCTGACCGGGGCCGCCCCGGACTCGCCCGACTTCGTGCGGCGGTACGCCGACCAGCTGGCCAAGCTCGTCGAGCACCTGGGGCAGTAGGGGACCGCGCCGCGCATCAGTGCTCGACGGGCTCGGAGGTGGCGACCGCCGGCCCCTGACCGGGCGTGCTCGCCGGCGCGCTGGGGCTAGCCAGCGCCACACCGGCGACCAGCGCCAGCCCGACAAGGAAAAGCGCGGCGCGGACAAGAGCGGAAAAAGAACAGACGACCATCATGGCAGGCTCCTCGAAATGGGGATTTCGCGTTTCGCGGAATTCGGGACTGCATCAATGGTGCGCGCCGGAAGTCTGTTGCTACAAGGCGTTTCCGTTGCCCAAGAAGGTCGGAAACGCTGATCACGCGTGGGCGTCGATGGTGAGAATCCGACCGGTAAAAGGGTTGGTTCCTGCTGAACGCGTCAGAAGCCCGACAATGCGCGGGCCTTGGCAACGCGTTCCGCCGGCGCGGCGACTGCAAGGCAGAACGCCGAATTCGCCCCCGAAGAGGAGACGCCATGAGTGCGGAAGCGCAGTCACCCACCGGCCGGACCGCGGAAGTCCGGCCCTACAGCGAGGGCCGTCGTGTCGGCTACGGTCTGCTGTGGACAGCCTGGACCGTCGTCCTGACGATCGGCGGTTTCGTCCTGCTCGGGCACGGCTCGGTCTTCAGCGGGCTCATCGGCCTGGTCCTGGCCGGACTGGCCCTCCGCTACGCCTGGAGAATCTGGACCTGGCAGGCGAAACGGCTCATCTTCTTCGTCGTCTTCTGATCACGCCGCGTCGGCGAGGCGATTCCGGTATGCGGCCTCGCCGAGCACGGTGGGGTCAAGCGTGACCCGGTATTCGGCGGCCTCCGCCCACCAGCGGGCCGCCGCCTGCCCATCGCCGCGGCCTGCTGCCGTGTTGCCCAGGCCCGTCAACGCCCGCGCGCGCTCGTACTCGCTGCCCGCGTCGTCCGCCAGCTCGGCCGCTCGGCGATAACCGCGCTCGGCGTCGTCCCACTGTCCGGCGCGGAAGTGCACCCACGCTTCGCCGTTGACCGACATCGCCCGGTCGACCGGCAGCTGAGCGAGCTCGACGGCCTCGCGTGCGCTGGACAGCGCCTCGGGAAACCGGTCCAGCGCCGCCGAAGCGAGGGCGATGCCGCGCAGGGCGATGACCACGTTCCGGGTGCGGCCGGTCCGGCGGTAGACGTCCAGCACCGTCGTCAGGTCGGTCAACGTCGCTTCGGCCTCGCCGCGGTACAGGCGCGCCCACGCCAGGCTGGACAGTGCGTCGATCGCGCCGCGGTCGTCGAGGGCCTCGGCGAAGCACTCCTGGGCCTGCTGGTGGAATCGGATCGCTTCATCGACGCGACCCGACTCGATGTGGGCCATGCCCAGGTTGTTGAGGATCATCCCGGTCGCACTCAGGTCGCCGGTCGCCCGCGCGGCCTCGAGTGCGCGCTCGTGCGTCCGGATCCACGGCTCGAACAGCTTCTCCCGGAAGAAGAACGCGCGGAGCACGAAAGCGAGCTGCCAGCAGCGGTCGTGGAACCCGTGCCGGAACGCCGAATCGACGATCTCGGCCAGTGTCGGCCATTGCGCGGCCAGCCAGGCGAGCGCGCCCTCCGCGTCGGTGAACGGAACTTCGGCCGGCGCCGGGAGACCGGTGGCCGGGCGGAACCGGTAGGGCTCCGCGAGTTCGTCAGCGGCGAGCGTCGTCATGAGCGCGTGGTCGACCAGCCGTCCCACGGCGACTTCACGGTCTGCCGGCTCGACGTCGGGAAGCGCGTGCGTCGAGGCGAACATGCGCATCAGGTCGTGGAGCTCGACGTACCCCCGTTCGTCGCGGACCACCAGGTGCGCGTCGTGCAGGCGGTCCACCAGCCGGTCGGCTTCGCCGGGGCTGAGGCCCGCGAGCGCTTCGACGGCGGCGATCTCCGCGGCGGTCGCGGGGTGCAGGGCGAGCAGGCCGAGCAGCCGCCGCTGGTCGCCGGGCAGGGATTCGTAGGAAACGGTGAACGCCGTCGCGACGCTTCGCTCGCCGTCGTCCAGCGCGGCGAGCCGGGTCTTCTCGTCGGCGAGCCGGTCACGCAGTCTCGTCGCCGTCCAGCCGCCGGCGACGAACCGGGCGGCCACGATGCGAATCGCGAGGGGGAGCCGTCCGCAGTGCCGGACGAGCTCGGTCGCGACGCTTTCGTCGTCCGGCGCGTGCTCGCCCGCGACGGACCGCAGAAGCCGCACGGCGTCTTCGAGCGGCAGTACGTCGACCGGGAAGTGCCAGGCGTCGTCGAGCGCGGGGAGCCGGCCCCGGCTGGTCACCAGGATCCGGGAGGACGTCTCACCCGGGACGATCGCGCGGATCTGCTCGGCGGACCGCACGTTGTCCAGCACGAGGATCATCCGCCGGTTGCGCAGCTGGTCGCGGACCAGGTTGGCCAGGCCGTCCTCGTCGGCGGGCAGCTGGTCGGCCGAGACGTCGAGCAGCCGCAGCAGCCGGCCGAGGGCTTCGCCGGGCGAAAGCTCGCTCGCGCCCGGGGTGTGCCCGCGGAGGTCGAAGAAGAGGGAACCGTCGGGGAACGCGCTCTCGACTCGGCGGGCCGCGGCGACGGCCAGCGCCGTCTTGCCCGCTCCCGCCATTCCGTGCACCACGCCGACGCGGGCGTCGTCCGGGTCCAGCAGCAGCGCGGAAAGCGCGTCGAGCTCGGTTTCCCGGCCGACGAACCAGCGGCCGCCGTCCGGCAGCCCGGCGATGCCGCCCGCTCTGCGGCGTGCGGGTGATCCCGGTTCCGCGGCGAGGGCGAGCAGTTCTCCCTTGGCGTCGAGCGCTTGGTCGCAGGCCTTGGCCAGCTCCCGGTTCACCCGGACCTTGCCGTTCTCCACCTTGCTGAGATAGCCCTTGGTGAAATGCACGGCGGTCGCGAGGCCGGTGAGTGACATGCCGACTGACGTCCGTCGACGTTTCAATTCAGCTCCAAATTCCTGCATTGGTCAATCATCCTGTATTGGGGGATCGGGGGGAAGGACGGCCGGCGGCCCGGGCCCGCCGGCCTGTTCCTGGTCAGCCCAGCAGGGAGACCAGCTGGCCGAGCACGATGATGAGGTGCGTGTGCATCGCGTTCACCTTTCCGGATCGAATTGCTTGTTCTGCCGAGGTATTTCGGCGTCACCAGCTTCACCCGGTGAATTCGACGAGAAAAGGCGTTTCCTGTTGCCATTCAGGAGGAAACGGTGCTGACCAGTTCGACCTGCGCTGTTTCCCGGTTACGGAAACAGGTCGGAAACAGGTGACGGCTCCGTGGCGGGAGGCGGACGATGAGTACACTTCCCCGCAGCGACCAGGACGGAGGTGGCGGCTTGGCTCAGGAGGCGGCCGGCGCGAAGATCATCGCTCTCTCAACGGAGCTGAAACTGCTTCGCAAAGGTCTGGGTGTCCAAGCGAAGAACCTGCCCGGTGAGGTCGGCGAAGAACTGCGCGCGGTGTGCGGTGTTCGTGAAGACGACAGCCCGGGAACCGTCCGCGCCAAGGTCGTCGCCCGGCTGCGCGCCCTGATCGAAAAACTGCCCGAATCGCAGCGGAAGACCGCGCGGATCGTGCTGGGCATCGACACCGGCGCGAACGAGCGCTACACCGCGCGCCTCGAACTGCTGGGCAGCGGGGCCGACCGCAACATCCGCACGATGCAACGTCGTGCCGACGACGTCCTCTACCTCATCGCCGAAGCCGCGTACGAAGCGCCCGCGGCGTTCGGGGGCACGCCGGTGACCAGCCAGGGCCCGTGGCACACGTCGGCGCTGGCCGTCCGGCTGACCCTCGCCGGCGCCGCCGCCGAGGTCTTCGAAACGCGGCAGATCGTCAGCCACGTCGCCGGGCTCGCGGAAATCGAGCACGGGGTCTCCCTCGCGCGCCCGGTCAGCACGACCGGTGAGCCCGACCTCCTCGGCCTCGGCATCGACGTCGTCTCGGGCGGCGAGGTGCATTCCGTGCGCATGGTCTCGTCCACCCGGGTGGCGTTCCGCCTGCGTCCCCCGCGGCCTTTGGACGCCGGTGACCAGCACGAGTTCTTCTTCCGCGTCCGGCTGGAAGAGCTGCCGGCGCCGTTCTACTGCTGCACGCCGGAATTCCCGTGCGAGAGCTTCGAGCTCAATGTCCGGTTCGACCGGAACGAGCCGCCGCAGCGGATCTGGCGCATCGACGGCGACCTCTCCAAGGACGCGGGCGACCCGGTGCCGGCCCGCAAGCCGCTCTTCCTCGACAACGCGGGCGAAGTGCACACCGGTTTCCACGACCTCCAGCCCGCGAGGTCCTACGGGGTGGGCTGGCAGCCGGCCACCTGACCGGCCGTGCGGGGTGCGCGCCATGCTCCTCCTCGCGTGAGCGCCTTCTTCCAGCGTGCCGTATCCGGCCGGGGAAAGCCGCGTCGGAAACACGACAAAAACGCGACGCTTCCGGCCAGGCGCCCGGCAATGGTGACGATCTGGTCAAGCGCGGTGTCGCCGGTAACGTGCTGAGCTGATCCGGCGACTGGGAATGATATCCGCCGTCGATCGGCGGTACCGGAAAAACGCAAAGCGCTCTTCCGGGTAACGGAAACCATTCTTCTGCCGACACCGGTGGACGTCGTGAATGCACGCGTCGTCACCGGTGAATTCTCGGCGACCGAGGAGGAAAAATGGGCGTGAGCCTGAGCAAGGGTGGCAACGTTTCGCTGACCAAGGAGGCGCCCGGGCTGAGCGCGGTCACCGTCGGCCTCGGCTGGGACGAGCGGACCACGAGCGGCGAGGAGTTCGACCTCGACGCGAGCGCGATCGCGCTCGGGACCGACGGCAACGCGTTGTCCGAAAAGCACTTCGTCTTCTTCAACAACCTGACCACACCGGACGGTGCGGTGCGGCACACCGGCGACAACCTCACCGGCGGCGGGGACGGCGACGACGAGCAGATCACCGTCGACCTCGCGAACCTGCCGGCCGAGATCGACAAGATCGTGTTCCCGGTTTCCATCTACGAAGCCGAATCGCGCGGCCAGGCCTTCGGGCAGGTGCGCAACGCCTTCATCCGCGTCGTGAACCAGGCCGACAGTGCCGAACTGGCCCGGTACGACCTCTCCGAAGACGCGTCCACGGAGACCGCGATGGTCTTCGGCGAGCTCTACCGCAACGGCGGCGACTGGAAGTTCCGGGCCGTCGGCCAGGGCTACACCTCGGGCCTGGCCGGAATCGCCAAGGACTACGGGATCAACGCGGTCTGACCGGCTCACGGACACGGGAGTGAAATCGTGCTGAAGACATTCGGCGGATCGCTGGCGATCACGGCGGCCGGCCTGCTGCTGGCGTTCTGGTACGGCGGAACGCTCGGGCTCGCCGTCGTCGCCGTGCTCGCGGTGCTGGAGATCTCCCTGTCCTTCGACAACGCCGTCGTGAACGCCGGCGTGCTCGGGCGGATGAACCGGAAGTGGCAGCGGCTGTTCCTGACGGTCGGCATCCTGGTGGCGGTCGTCGGGATGCGGTTGCTGTTCCCGGTCGTGGTGGTGTGCCTGACCGCGAAGCTGTCGCCGGCGGCGGCCTACCACCTCGCGATGGCCGGCGGCGACATCCACACCCCGGGTACGTACGCCTTCGTCCTGCACGAAGCGCACCCGGCCATCGCGGCCTTCGGCGGTGTCTTCCTGCTGATGCTCTTCCTGAACTACATCTTCGAGGAGCGCGAGCTCACCTGGCTGTCGTGGCTCGAGCGCCCGCTCGCCCGGATCGGCCGCCTGAAGCAGATCTCGGTGGTCGTCGCGGCCGGCGTGCTCCTGCTGACCGCGGACTTCCTCGCTCCGGCGGGAAAGCCGGTCAGTGTCCTCGTCTCCGGCGCGCTCGGCCTCATCACCTACCTGCTCGTGAGCGGGCTGAGCGAGCTGTTCGAACCGGACGAAGGCGGTGGCCATCCGGTGGTCGTCGCCGGCAAGGGCGCGTTCGTCCTGTTCCTCTACCTCGAGGTGATGGACGCGAGCTTCAGCTTCGACGGCGTCGTCGGCGCGTTCGCGATCACGTCCGACCCGGTCGTCATCGCGATCGGGCTCGGCATCGGCGCCGCCTACATCCGCGCGCTCACGGTGTTCCTCGTCCGCAACGGGACGCTCAACGAATACGCCTACCTCGAACACGGCGCGCAGTGGGCGATCGGCGCGCTCGCCGTGCTCCTGCTCTGCACCATCCGCTACGAGGTGCCCGAGATCGTCACCGGGCTGGTCGGCGTCGGGTTCATCGGCACGGCACTGCTGTCGTCGGTCGTCCGGAACCGGCGGCTGGCCCTCACCCCTTGAGAAAGGACACGAAAATGACTGTGACACTGAGCAAGGGCGAGCGCGTCTCGCTGACCAAGGCCGACGGGCACACGCTCACGCGGGTCCGGATGGGACTCGGCTGGGACGCGATGCGCAAGCGCGGCCTGTTCGGCAGCCGGGCGCAGACCATCGACCTCGACGCGTCGGCGCTGCTCTTCGACGCGGGCGACAAGCTCGTCGACCAGGTCTGGTTCAAGCAGCTGAACAGCACCGACGGCTCGGTGCGCCACACCGGCGACAACCTCACCGGTGAGGGCGAGGGCGACGACGAGTCGATCCGCGTCGACCTCGGCCGGGTCCCCGTGCAGGTCACCACGATCGTCTTCACCGTCAACTCCTTCACCGGCCAGGACTTCTCCCAGATCGAGAACGCCTACTGCCGGCTCGTCGACGAGACGAACGAGGGCGAGATCGCCCGCTACGACCTCTCGGGGTCCGGCCGGCACACCGCCCAGATCATGGCGAAGCTGACCCGCGAACCCGGCGGCTGGGCGATGACCGCCATCGGCGTGGCCGCCACCGGCCGGACGTTCCGCGACCTGCTGCCCGCCGTGTCCCGGCACCTCTGACGGCGACCGGCGACCCAGACCCAGAACCAGGAGGTGTTCCGATGTCGGATCTCGAGCTCGGCGGGCCACCGTCGCAGCCGGTCATGCAGCAACCGGCCGGGAGCGGGCTGTTCCTCGCGCCGCCGGCCCCGGTCCGGGTCGTCGAACAGCAGGACGCGGCCGGCGCCGTGCCGATGGACCCCGCGAAACGCGCTGAGCTGCAGCGGAAGGCCCGCGCGTTCGTCGCGGAACTGGCCGAGCTGGACTTCCACTCGCCGGTCTACGCCCAGAAGATCCAGGGCATCACGTCGATGGGCGACCGGGACATGCGGGCGGCGGCGGGGATGTCGAACCGGATGCTCGACCGGCCCGCCGCCAAGCTGCCGGGCAAGGGCGTGCCCCGCGACGACGCGCAGGCCCGCGTGTCGGCGACGCTCATCGACCTGCGCTCGACGATCACCGAGCTCGACCCGAACCGGGCCGACCTCAAGGGCGTGCGCCGGCTGCTGAAGTTCCTGCCCGGCGGCGACCGCGTCGACCGGTACTTCGCCAAGTACCAGACCGCGCAGTCGCACATCGACGCCATCATCCGGTCGCTCGACTCCGGCCAGGACGAGCTCCGCAAGGACAACGCGAGCATCGACACGGAGAAGGCCAACCTCTGGGCCACGATGGGCAAGCTCACCGAGTACAACGAGCTCGCCGGCGCGCTCGACGCCGAGATCGAGCGGAAGGTCTCGGACCTCCAGGCGCTCGGCCGGACGGAAGAAGCGGACACGCTCAAGTCCGACGCGCTGTTCGGCGTCCGCCAGCGGCGGCAGGACATCCTGACCCAGATGGCGGTCGCCGTGCAGGGGTACATGGCCCTCGACCTGGTGCGCCGCAACAACATCGAGCTCATCAAGGGTGTCGACCGGGCGCAGACGACCACCATCTCGGCGTTGCGCACCGCGGTCATCGTCTCGCAGGCGCTGGCCCGCCAAAAGCTCGTCCTGCAGCAGGTCACGGCCCTCAACGCGACGACGTCGGACCTGATCGAGGCGACGTCGCGCCAGCTCCAGCAGCAGGGCGCCGAGATCAACCAGCAGGCGGCGTCGTCGACGATCGAGATCGGGAAGCTGCAGGCGGCGTTCGACAACGTCTTCGCGACCATGGACGCGCTGGACACGTTCCGGGCGCAGGCGACGGACTCGATGGCGGACACGGTGGCCGCGCTGCAGGGCCAGCTCGACCGCGCCAAGCCGTACCTCGAGCGCACCCGCCGGCACGACGGCACGAGGTGAGCCGATGGCCTGGCTGCGCAGGGAAACCGGGCTCGTCCCGGTGCTCGCCGACGCACCTCCGGACGACACGCCGGAGGCGCTGCGGGCCGAGCTCGCGTCGCTGATCCGGTTCGTCAACGCGCGTTCGGGCCGGCTGCCGCCGTCCGCCGTGGTCACCGCGCGGGAGATCACCGACGTGCTGGCCGAGCTCCTCGGCGACGGCGAGGCGCCGGACATCCACACGCGCGTGGCGATCGCCGGAATCGTGACCGACCACCTGCCGACAACCCTGGAAGCGGTCATCCGGGCCGGCGACACCGCGAACGGATCCCTGCTCGAAGCGCTGCTGGACGAGGCGATCTCGCTCCAGGACGCCGAACGCGGCCGGGCCACGGACGCCTTGCGCACCCAGGAGACGTTCCTCCGCAGCAAGTTCTCGAACTCCGACTTGGACCTGTGATGGCTGCACTCAGACGCGGCTCGAACGTCGAGCTGACCCGCGAGATCCCGGATCTGCCCGGCATCGTCCTCGGCGTCCGGTGGGAGGCGGGCCCGGAACCGGCACTGGCCGACAGCCTGGTCATGGCCGCGATCCTCTGCGACGGCGCGCGGCGGGCCCGTTCGGCCGAGGACTTCGTCTTCTTCAACCAGCTGACCGAGCCGAGCCGATCGGTGGCACTGACCGGCGACGACGCCGAGCAGGTGGAAGTCGTCTTCGGCGCGGTCCCCGACGAGGTGTCGCGGATCGTCGCGGTGTTGTACGTCAACGAGGGCAACGGCCTGCGCCGCGGCCTCGGCCGGCTGCGGACGCTGACGGTGCGCGGGCTCGACCCCCGCGACGACCGCGAGCTGGTCCGATCGGAGAACCTGGCGCCCGCTCTCGACGGTGAGACGGCGCTGGCGCTGGGCGAGGTGTACCGGCACCACGGCGGCTGGAAGTTCAAGGTGCTCGGCGAGGGTTACCGGGCGGGGATCGCGGAGCTGGCCGGGGATTACGGGGTTTTGCGATGACTCTGGATTTTACGGCGCCCGCTGGGGCGGGGGTGCGGGCGGATCTGCCGTTCCTCCGGCGGCGGCGCGGGGTGGCTGCGCCGGTGGTGGGGGGTGCGTCGGTGGACCTTGGGGCCGAGCCGGTGGTGGGTGCTTCGCTTGACCTCGATGCCGAGCCGGCGGTGGTGGGCGGCGCTTCGCTGGATCTCGCCCGATCCGCGTCGCCGGACGCCCGGCCCGCGCCGGCTCGGCGGGCCGGGCGGCCGGTGGTGGCTGGCGATGCGTTGCCGGATCTCGGTGGTGCGCCGGTCGATGCGTCGCTGGATCTAGATGCCGAGCCGGTGGTGGTGGGCGGCGCTTCGCTGGAGCTCGACCGATCCGCGCCGCCGGACGCCCGGCCCGCGCCGGCTCGGCGGGCCGGGCGGCCGGTGGTGGCTGGCGATGCGTTGCCGGATCTCGGTGGTGCGCCGGTCGATGCTTCGCTGGACCTCGATGCCGAACCGGCGGGGGTCGGCGGCGCCTCGCTCGACCTCGATGCCACACCGGCGCCCCTCTCACGGGAGAGCACCGTCCTCGACAGTGCGTCGCTCGACCTCGCCACCCGCCCGGCGCTACCGGTTCACCGGGCCGGGCGGCCCGGACGGCCCGTCGTGCGGCTCGGTGCCGGCCGGCGGCTGCAGCTCGGCGCGAAGACGCCGGCCGTCACCCTGGATCGTCGGCAAAGCGCAATCGGGCTGCTGACCGTCGAAGCCGTCAGCGGGGCCGCAACACTCGGCTGCGCCTACGAACTGGCCGACGGCCGGTCCGCCTACCTCGGCTCCGGGACGACCGCGTCGCGCACGCCGTTCCTCGCCGTGCGGCGGCGGTCGGTGGCGGCCGATCTGCGGCAGGTCCGGCAGCTCGTGCGGCTCGTCGTGATCGCGGTGTTCCCGCCCGCCGCGGCACCGCCCGGGCTGCTTGTCGTGTCCACTTGGGACGGTTGCCGCATCGAGCTTCCGCTCGGGAAGGCCGGCCGCGTGACCGTGCCGCTCTCCGTCCACAACGTCGGCGGTGAGCTGGTCCTGCGGGCGGAAACGCCGGAAGCTCTCAGCTCACCACGCGCCGCCGTCGAAGCGTTCGGCTTCCGGCGGATCAGCTGGCTGGACGACTTCACCTGCTCCGGAGGTGCGGCTTGACCTACGACATCTTCCTCAGCTTTACCTGGGCGGACAGCGTCGAGGTGATCGCGCTGCAGAACGCCCTCGAAGCCGCCGGCCTGCGGGTCTTCCGGGACAAGGACATCCAGCGGTTCGAGGGCATCACCGAACGGCTCGACGCCGCTCTCGCCGAGTCGAAGGTGCTGCTCGCCTACTACTCGCGACGGTTCCCGACGCGGTACGCCTGCCAATGGGAACTGACGTCCGCCTTCCTCGCGGCGCAACGCCTCGGCGATCCCCGGCGCCGGGTGCTCGTCGTCAACCCCGAGACCGACGGCAACCACATCGCTCCGGTCGAACTGGAGGACGGCGCCTACGCGTCGTGGCCGCAGAACGATCAGGAACGCGCGGCCACCGTCAAGCGGATCGCCGAGATGGTCCGGGCCGCGGGTACTCCGCTGGGTTCGGCGCGCAGCACGGCACCGGTGCTGCCCCGGCTGCTGCGGCCCCGGCGGTTCGTCGGCCGGTACCGGCAGCTCTGGGCGATCCACAGCGCCCTGCACGCCCGCGAGCTGCCGGCCACCACGCCGCGGACGCCGGCGGCGCTCGCCGTCGTGCGGGGGTTCGCCGGGCTCGGGAAGACCAGCCTGGCCGAGCAGTACGCGTTCCTGTTCCGGGATGCCTTCCCCGGCGGGGTGCGGTGGCTGGGCCTGTTCGGCCAGGACGACCCCGTCGGCGCGCTCACCCGGTTCCACGAGCACCTCCGCGCGCTCGCGGGGGACCTCGGCGACCTGCCGCCGGACCAGGTTCGCGACGCGGTCGCCCGGCGCGTCGAAGCCGCCGGGGAACCGCAGCTGTGGATCATCGACGACGTCCCGTCGGAGCTGCCGGCCGACGTGCTCGACCAGCTCGTGATGCCGACGTCGTTCGTCCGGACGGTGCTCACCACGCGGTCCGGCAACCCGGACTGGCCCGCTCCCGTCGTCGACCTGACCGGCTTGTCCGCGGACGAAGGTTCCGTGCTGTACACGGAAATCGCCGGGTCCGACGACCCCGAAGAGCTCGCGGCGGTGCGACGGCTCGTCGAACGGTGTGGTGGCCACCCGATCGTCCTCACGAGCGTGGTCACCGCGTATCGCGACCGCCGGGGTGCGGTCGGCTTCGCCGAGGCCCTCGACTCCGTTCCGGACACCGCCGCGGACGTCCTGCGGCAGGCGGTCGGCGAGTGCACGCCGACCGCGCGACGGATCCTGCACATCGCGGCCGCGATCTCCCGGGCACCCGTCCCGGCCGACCTGGTGCGACGCGTGCTGCCGGGCGAACCGGTCGCCGACGCGGTCGCCGAGCTCGCCCGGCGCGCGCTGCTGATCCACCTCGGGACCGAGTGGGACATCCACGCCCTGATCCGTGACGCCGCGGGCGTCGACGACGACCTCACGCGCGCGACCGCGACGGCCGTGCTCGAGCTGACCGAGGACGCCGGACGCCTCCACCGGCACGCCGCGGCGCTCGCCGGGCACGACTGCGTCCCCGCCGGTCAGCGTGCCCGCTTGCTGCGGATCGGGCTGGACTGGTTCCGCGGACGGGGCGACGTCGTGGCCGCGCGGGAAGCGGCCCAGCGGATCCTGGCCGCGGACGCCGGGCCGGCCGACCGCGTCGCCGCGGCCGAGGCGCTGGTCGACGCCGGTGACTTCGAGGAGGCCGTCAAGGTTTGCCGCCCGCTCGTGGACTCCGGGGACGCGTTCCGCGCCCGGCTCACCTGCGCCCGCGCGCTCGACCAGCTGGGGCGGTTCGCGGAAGCGGACCCGATCTGGCCGGACTCGGTGCCGGACGGCGAAGAGCCCGAGGCGCGGGTGCACCTGGCCGTCGCGAAGCGGATGCGCGGACGCTTCCGGGAGGCGCTCGCCTTCATCGAGGTCGACGACCCGGATCCACGGGCCCGGCTCGAACTGGCCCGGTTGCGGATCATCTTCGGTGAGCTCAAGCAAGCGCGGAAGACCGCCGAAGCGATCGTCCACGAGTACGACACGCCGGACCACGAGCGGCATCCGCTGCGGCTGGAGGCGATGGGCGTGCACGCCGAAGCCGAGATGTCGCTGGAGCTCACCGAACTCAAGCTGCGCGACGAGAACTGGGACGCGCTGGAAGCTCAGCTGCGGTCCGCGCGGGACGAGCTGATCGGGTTGCTGGGGAAGGAGAGCCCGCTCGCCTTGGCGGCCGGTGTCCGATGCGCGCGCACGTCGGTCACCCGTGGTCGCCCGAACCGGGCGTTGCGGGAGTTCGCGGAACTGGAAAAGCCGGTGCGGGACGTGTTCCACGAGCACCACCCGCTGCACCACTGGCTGCGCTACTCCACCGCGCAGGCACACGGGCAGCTCAAGCAGTACGACAAGGTCGCCGGCATCCTCCGGCCGCTGCTGGAAAAGCAGCGGGAGTCGATCGGGCCGTTCCACCCGGACACCATGCGGACCCAGCTCGACCTCGGCATCGCGCTCGCGATGACCGGCCACAAGGACGAAGCGGTCCCGCTCGTCGCCGAGGCCGACCGGAGCATCGGCGGCTCTCTCGGCTGGCAGGCCGAACTCCGGAACCGCGCCGGCGTCACCCGGGCGCTCATGAACCTCCCGCCGTTCGCGTGGCGGCTCTTCTCCGGTTTCGACGGACTCTTCGGGAACAAGCCCGAAGACTGAGTTTCTTTTGGAGGTCCCGCAGATGGAAAAGGCGTTGGGCAGCCGGTACCGGCTGGGCGACCAGCTGGGCACGGGTGCGATGGGGCGGGTCTTCGCCGGCTCCGACGAGCAGGGGAAGGCCTACGCCTTCAAGGTGCTGCGCGACGAGCTCGTCGAGGATCCCGAGCTGGTGGCGCGGTTCCTGCAGGAACGGTCCATCCTGGTCGGGCTGCGGCACCCGAACCTCGTCGGCGTGCACGACCTGGTCGTCGAGGGCGAGACCGTCGCGATCGTGATGGACCTGGTCGGCGGCGGTGATCTCCGGGCCCGGCTGACGGCGGAGAAGTCGTTGCTGCCGGCCGAAGTCGCGCGCATCGGAGCCGGGGTGGCGGCGGCGCTCGCGGCCGTGCACCGGGCCGGCGTCGTGCACCGCGACGTCAAGCCGGAGAACGTCCTGATGGACGGGACCGTGCCGCGCCTGACGGACTTCGGCATCTCGCGGCTGGCGACCGCCACCGACCTGGGCCGCCGGTCGCTGCTGGTCGGGACCCCGCAGTACCTCGCCCCGGAACTGGGCAAGGGCCTCGAAGCGACGCCCGCGTCGGACCTGTACTCGCTCGGCATCCTGTTGTACGAGCTGTGCTGCGGGGTGACGCCGTTCGCCGGGCAGTCGACGTTCGCCGTGATCCGGCTGCACGAGAGCGCGTTGCCGGGCCGCCCCGCCGGCGTGCCCGACCAGCTGTGGGACGTCCTTTCGTGGCTGATGGCGAAGCGGCCGTCGGACCGGCCCGACTCCGCCCAGCAGGTCGCGACCATCCTGGACGCGCTGGTGCTGGAGCTGATGAAGGAGCCGCTCGTCCTCCCGCTCGCCACCCCGCCGCCCCCGGTGGCCCTCAACGAGACGGGCCTGGGTACGCAGACCGTGTACGGCACCCCGGCGCCGCCGCCCCGCCGTCCCGTCGCGACCGCTTCGCCCAGCATGCCGACAGGAGTCAACGTGTCCCCGCCGAAACGCCGTCGCCGCGGCCGGGTCGTACTGACCCTGTTCGTCGTGCTCGCCCTGCTGGCCGGTGGCTGGTTCGCCTTCCGACCCTCATCGAACGCAGGTCCGGCGCCGATCGCGGCGCCGACGACCTCCGCGCCGGCGAGTGTCGCGCCCGCCGTCGACTCGCCTTCGGTGACCACGACGGCGAAGCCCAGCGTGATGCCGGACGTGGTGGGCAAGAAGCTCGCGGACGCCCAGGACGTACTGCCCGGCATCCAAGTGACCACAGTGGACAAGATCGACGCGACGGCCGATGACGGCAAGGTGATCGAGCAGGACCCGGCCGCCGGAGCGGCGATCGGCGGAACGGTGAAGCTCACGGTCGCACGCCAGGCCCAGCTGGTCTACCTCGACTCCGTCCGTCCCGCGTCCGGCGACTGGAACAGCAGCGTCCAGAACACCAACATCGCCGGCAAGAACTACCTCCACGCCCTCGGCAGTTCGGTGGAGGTCAGCACTCAAACGCAAGGCGTCGAGTACAACATCGCCAAGGGTTTCCGCCGGTTCACCGCCACGGCGGGCATCGACGACAACGCGGGCGATTCTTCGTTGAAGATGCAGCTGGAGATTTTCGCCGACGGCCGCGAGGTGTTCAACGGGGCGGTGCCGTACGGCAGCCCGGTCCCGATCGACTTGGACATCAGTGGGGTCCTCAGGCTGCGGATCCAGTGGGAGGGCGTGACAGGAAACCGACGGGCTTGCTGCAACGCCAGCTATCTCGTGCTCGGTACCGCCGAACTGCTGGGCCTGCCCGGCGAGGTGCCGACGTCCCCGACCACGACCGGCTGACCGGCGTGTGGATCGGCAACCGGGTCCGGATCACCATCGGCCGGGCCTCCGACAACGACATCGTGCTGGGCGACCTGCAGGTCTCCCGCCGGCACGCCCGGCTGGAACGCGTCGGCGGGGCGTGGCGGCTGACCGACCTGGGTAGCCGGAACCCGACGCTGGTCAACGGCGTCCCGGTCGCCGGGCGCTCGCCGATCGCCGACGGTGACCGGATCACCGTCGGGGCCACCGATCTCCGCGTCGACGGCGACAACCTCGTCGCGACCGGCGGGGAGCGGACCCGGCTCGTGGCCGACGACGTCGGGTTCGCCGTCGGGGGCCGGTCGCTGCTTTCGGGCGTCTCGCTGGACCTGCGCCCCGGGCAACTGGTCGCCGTCGTCGGGCCGTCGGGCGCGGGGAAGTCGACGCTGCTCAAGGTGCTCTCGGGCGAGGTCGCGCCGACCAGCGGACGCATCACCTACGACGGCTACGACATGCACCGGCAGCGGTCGGCGGTGGCGCGGCGGGTCGGGGTCGTGCCGCAGGACGACGTCGTCCACACGCGGCTGACCGCCCGGAGCGCCCTGTCCTACGCGGCGAAACTGCGCCTGCCCGACGACACCGGTGCGGCGGCCCGCCGGCGCCGGGTGGCCGAGACGCTCGCCGAAGTCGAGCTGACCGAACACGCGCGCAAGCCGATCCACCGGTTGTCCGGCGGACAGCGCAAGCGCGTGTCGATCGCGCTCGAACTGCTGACCGCGCCGTCGCTGCTGATGCTGGACGAACCGACGTCCGGCCTGGATCCGGCCCTCGACAAGCAGATCATGGGCCGGCTGCGCGAGCTCGCCGACGCCGGGCGGACGGTCGTGGTGGTCACGCACAACGTCACCCACCTCGACGGCTGCGACCTCGTCCTGCTGCTCGCGCCCGGTGGCGTCCCCGTGTTCAGCGGGCGGCCCGCGGAACTGCGGGCGCGGTTCGGCACGGCCGACTGGGCCGACATCTTCCACCGCGTGGTCGCGGGGACCGCGCCGCCGCACCAGCCGGCCCCGGTGAGCCCGGCGCCGCCGCCCGAGGCGTCCGCCGAACCACCGCCGGTGCACGCCGGGCTGGGGCACCAGGTCGGCACGCTCGCCGCGCGGCACCTGCGGCTGATCTTCGCCGATCCCGGGTACGCCCTGTTCCTGCTGCTCGTCCCGGTCGTGCTGGCCGTGCTCGCGTTGGCCGTGCCCGGGCACGAAGGGCTGCGGCGGTCGCTGCCGGAGCATCCGACGGAAGCCGCGCAGATGCTCGTGCTGGTCTTCGTCGGCGCGGCGTTCATGGGGGCGGCGGCGTCGGCGCGGGAAGCCGTCGCCGAGCGGGCGATCTTCCTGCGTGAACGAGCCGTCGGCCTTCGACCCGGCGCGTACGCGCTCGCGAAGGCCGCCGTCTTCACACTGGTCGCGGCCGTGCAGTCCGCGGTGCTCGTCGGCGTCGTCACGGCGGTCAAGCCGGGGCCGGTCGACGCCGTCCTGCTGGCCCGGCCGGTCGCTGAGCTCGGAGTCGCGGTCTGGCTCACCGCGCTGGCCTCCTGTCTGCTGAGCCTGCTCGGGTCGGCGCTCGTGCGGTCGCTCGAACAGACGACGCCCGTGCTCGTCGTGACGGTGATGGCTCAGCTTGTGCTCTGCGGGGGGATGATCCCGGTCGCCGGGCGGCCGGTGCTGGCTCAGCTGTCCTGGCTCGCGCCCGCTCGGTGGGGGTATGCCGCCGGGGCTGCCACCGTGGATCTTCCGCAGGCCGGGGCGGCGGATCGGCTGTGGACGCACGACTGGCCGTGGTGGCTGGGCTCGGCCGGTGCGTTGCTGCTCACGGCCGCGGCCTGCACGGCGCTGTTCGCGGTCCGGACGAGGAGGCTGCGCCCGGAGCGGTGAAGCGGCTGAGTGGCGCCCTGCGTGCCATCATCGGGCATGGCCACCCTTCGCGACGCCCGCGAGCCGGAGCTCAACAGCGGGATCCTGCCCGGGAACGTGCGCGCCGATGACTGGATCATGCTCGTCCTCGCCGCCGGGTCGGTCGGGTTGCTCGGGTTCATGGTGCTCAGCCCGCCCGCGCGGGACGTCGGCCTCGTGATCTTCTACGTCGACTGCGGGATCTGCGGGCTCTTCCTCCTCGAGTTCCTCTGGCGGTGGCGGAAACGCCGGTGGGCCAAGAAGTTCCTCGTGCGCAACTGGTACGAGCTGTTCGCCATGATCCCCGTCGCGCACCCGGCGATGGTCGCGCACAAGTTCGTCAGCGTCGTGCTGCTGCTGGTGCGGATCGGGCGGGCCGCGGACCGGGCGCTCGGGGAGCAGTTCACCTACCGGCTCGTCGACAAGCTGTCCGAACCGATCGTCAAGGCCATCAAGAAGCCGATCACCATCGCCGTGCTCGACGAGGTCGTCAAGGTGCTGGAAACCGGCAACTACCCCGAAAACCTCGCCAAGTCGCTCGACGCCAACAAGGCCGAGCTGCGGACGATCATCGCCGAGAAGATCGCCGAGGACCCGCAGCTCGGGAAGCTCAAGCGGCTCCCGTTCCACGACGAGATCGTGCGGACGGTCGTCGACACGTCGTTCCGCGTGCTGCTCGAAGTGCTCGTCGACCCGCGGATCGACGACTTCTTCTCCGCCGTCGTGCGCGACAACCGCGAGCAGATCCGCCAAGCCGTGCAGCTCGGGCTCAACGAGGTCGACGACGACGAGAAGGAGAAGTCCCTGCCCGTGCGCACCCAGCACTCGGCCGCGCTCGAGTACGACCGGCTGCACCCGAAGTCACGGCTGTGAGGCGAGGTACTCGCTGAGCCGCGCGGCCGCGTCGAGCATGGCGACGCCGCGCGCCGTGAGCCGGTCCTGCCAGGTCTTCAGCGCGCCGGCCAGCGACTCGGTGCCGCCCGCGGTGCGGACCTGCCCGATCACCGTCGCGATGTGCTCCAGCGGGTAGCCGCCGCGCCTGAGCAGGTGGGTCAGCTCCGCGTCGCGGATGTCCGGCGCGTTGAACACGCGGTAGCCGGTGGCGGGGTCGCGCGACGGCGTGAGGATGCCCGCCCGCTCCCACGCCCGCACCGTCGCCGCGGTGACGCCGAGCCGGTGGGCCAGCTCGCCGATCGACCAGCCGGTCCCGGCCGGCGCCGAGGCCGGCTCGGCGGTCAGGTCGCCGATGGCCTTCCGGACCGTGTTGAGGGTTTCGCGGTCGCGCAGCAGCTGCGCGTGCCCGCGATCGACGAGCGTCAAAGCGCGATCCAGGCTTCCGGAGTGGACCGCGTGCATGATCCCGCCGGCCGTCGCGTGCCCGTACGCCCGGACCGAAGCGAGGAAGGTACGCAGTGCTGCCGCGTGCACCGGGGTGTAGATCCGGTAGCCGCTCTCGGTGCGCGCAGCGGGCGGGAGGAAGCCGTCCTGCTCGTAGTTGCGGACCGCCTGCGTGGAGATGCCGTGCTCGCGCGCGAGGTCGGCAGGTCTCAATAGAGCGTTCAAGGATACGATTCAACCACATGGACCTCACGGACTTCACGGCCGAACTGCTCGCGTTCGGCGAGCCGACGCACTTCGAACCGGCCTTCGGGCGGATCCGCAACGACCTGTTCGCCCGGCTCGCCGGGCACGGCTTCCGGTCGATCGCGCTGGAGACCGACCGCGTCGCCGCGCTCGACGGCGGGTTCTCGCACGGCTTCGGCGAGGTGGCCGCCAACCGGCAGCTGATCGAGTGGATCCGCGAGTACAACGAGACCGCCGACGCACCGCTGGCCTTCCACGGCTTCGACGCCCCGACCGAGATGTTCAGCGCGCCCAGCCCGCGCACCTACCTCGAGCACGTCCGCGACCACCTGGGCCTCGACGTCGACATCGCGGCCCTGACCGGGGACGACGAACGCTGGAGCCGCTCCGAAGCGATCCTCGACCCGGCCGCGTCGCCCGGCGCGTCACCCGAGGCCCGCGAGCTGCGGGTCATCGCGGACGACCTGCTCATGGCCCTCGACGCCCGCGTCGAGACCGCGGAGTCGAGCCGCGCGCGGATCCACGCGAACGCCGGGCTCGACCTGCTGCGCTACCACGCGGCGTCGGCGCTGCCCGGGGACCGGGACACGCGGATCGCCCGCCTCGCGAGCGCCCGGGCGGTCATCATGGCCCGGAACCTCCTGGACATCCACGGTTCGGCGCCCGGCCGGACCCTGGTGTTCGCGCACAACGCCCACCTGGGATCCGGCGCGGGGGCGATCGTCGCGTCGCGGCTCGGCGACCGGTACGCCTTCGTCGCCGGCAGCCTCGGCCACAGCGAAGCCATCGGCCTCGGCGAGCCGGCCCCGGACACCTACGAAGGCCTGCTGCAGCGCGAAACGAAGACGTGGAAGCTGACCGCCGAGATCCCGGCCGGTCGCACCCGGGATGACAACGACTACCGGTACGCGCCGCTCACCCGGGAGCTGCTCGAGAACGCCGACGCCGTCCTGCACGTGGCTTGAGAAACACAGCGGCCCCCGCACCGGGGTCGGGTCCGGTGCGGGGCCGCTGGTTCACCCGGTTACGGGTAGCTGACCACGTTCACCGGCACCGTGCCCGTGGGCGTCACGGCCCCGGTGTCGTTGATGACGTGCGTGATCGTGCCGCGGTAGTTGAGGGACACCGACAGCAGGCTGTGGAACTTGACGCCGCTGGTGTTCGGCACTTCGAACGCGTGGTAGCTGGACACCGCCGGGTTCGTGTCGAAGAAGCAGTAGCTCCCGAGACCCCATGCCTCATGGGACGTCACGTTCGACGCGACCTTGTAGGCGGCGTACCCCGCGACCCCCGATGGAGCGTTCCACGACGCCTGGTTCGGCACGTCGTAGGGCATCTCGTTCTGGAAGAAGATCGTCCTCCCGCCCTGGCCGTTCCAGATCACCTGGTACTTCTGGTAGTGCTCGACGAACAGGCCGGTGGCCAGCACGTTCGCGCCGTTCACCACGAGCCCGGTATCGGCCGTGTTCGTGTTCCAGCCGTACGTGCCCGCGTTGCCGTGGTCGGCGCGCCACGCCCAGATGTGGTCGATGATCGTGTTGGCGCTGTTGACGATCAGGCTGTTCGTCGCCTTGCCCGCGATCGCGCCGCCGATCCGGAAGAACACGTCCTGGACCGTCGTCGGGTTCGAAGCGTGCGATGCCGACGAGCCGGACTGGCCGACCGTGAGCAGTGCCTGCGAGTTCGTCGTGCCCGCGTCGAAGAGCAGGCCCTTGAGCCGCACGCCGTCCACATCGGACACCTGCATCGCGTTGACGCCGTTGTCCGGCACCAGCGTCGGGTAGCCGATACCGAGGATGGTGGTACCGGCCTTGGTCACGTTGAGCGTCTGGTTGAGGTGGTAGACGCCCGGCGTGAAGAACAGGTTGCAGTCCGCGGCGAGCGCGTTGTTGATCGACGAGGCCGTGTCACCGGACTTGACGACGTAGAACTGGCTCATCGGTGCCGACGTGCCGGGGGTGCTGCCGTTCGCCCAGCTCGGGCCGGACGCGTTGGTGCGCAGGGAAGGCAGGAACACGCGGTACTTGCCGGTGCCGTCAAGGTAGAGGTAAGGCACGTCGCGCGAGACCGGGGTCGTCGAGAGGGTGGTCTCGGGCGGGTTCGGGAAGGTGTTCGCCGGCGCGCCGCTGGTGCCGGAGAAGACCATGTTCCAGACGCCGCCGTTCCAGCTGCCGAGCTGCGAGTCGCGGGTGTACCACTGCTGCTGCGACACCGACGCGGCCTGGCCGGCCACCTTCGTGTCGGCGATGTAGCCGCCGCTGGCGAAGCCGTAGCTCGCCGGGTACAGCTGCAGCCCGCCGCGGACGTCCATCCGGCGGAACGGCGCGGCCTGCGCGACCGCCCAGCGCTCCTGGCCACCGGACGGGTTGACCGCCATGTTCTCCGCCGAGCGCCAGAAGTTCTGCAGCGCGACGCCGTTGTCGGAGGCGTTGAAGGCGTCGACCGTGACGTCGCCGTTGATCAGCACGTCGCCGGGGTTCTGGCCGAGGCCGGCGACCGAGGTGTAGAAGCCGACGTTGTCGTGCACGTTGTTGTACGTGCCCGGCTTGAACAGGTGGGCGACGCGCCGGTCCGCCATCTGCGCGGTCAGCGTGTCCTTCTGGTTGTTGAAGTCGGTGTCGAGCTGCGCCTGGATCGTCGCCGCGGACATGCCCGGGTCGAAGATCCGCACGTTCGAGCCGAAGTTCGGCGTGTCCGACTGGGTCGGGCAGCCGGCCTGGGTGCCGATCGTGTAGCTCGCGCTGGACACGGGGGACGTCGTCGAACCGGACTTGAGCGCGATCGCGTTGACCGTGCGGGAGTTCGGGACGCTGATCGGTCCGCTGTAGAGCGTCGAGGACGCGGTCGGCGTCGAGCCGTCCACGGTGTACCGGATGGTCGCGCCGGAGGTGGCGCTGCTGATGGTCACCGTCTGGGCGCTGGAGTACGTGCCGCCGGGCGGGCTGAACGTCGGCGCCGCGACCGTCGTCGTGCTGCCGCCGACGGTGTAGGTGAAGTGCGGGGTGTCGTACTGCGGGCCGCTCTTCTCGTAGGTGAACCAGTAGTCGAGCGTGTTCCCGGTGCTCAGGCCGTTGACGGTGGTCCGCCAGGTGCCGGAGCCGTTGACCATCCGCACGTTCTGCTGGCCGACGCCCGGGACGCCGGTGTAGTGGACGTCCACGTACACCGCGGGGGTCGTCGGGGTGAAGTCGATCTGCAGCTGCGTCGAGCTGAGCTGGGTGACGCTCTGGGTGTAGTCGTCGGCCGCGAGGGCGGCGGGGGCGCTGAGCCCGGCCGCCACCAGCAGTGCCGAGGCGACGAGCGCGAACCTCGGGCCGCGTCGTCGAAGCTTGTTCAGGGTCCGGTTCACGCCGTGACACCTCCGCCGTTGGGGATCCACGAGCATTCGTTGTGAGTCACAACAAATTAGCTCCCGGTGAGCGGTGCTTCGATCTCTTTTTGGTAACACTTGTCTGGACCAATGTCTCGCCAGGGTGAGTGGGTTCGTGACCATTCGTCCGATTGGCGGTGCGGTGGGCGAATGACTGAACCGAGAAACATCCATCGAGCGGGTGACCACGAACGAGTGACATGCGACGATCCCGTGCCACACCTCGTCCCCTACCGAGGAGTAGGCAATGGCGCCTCCACGGTTGCTCCGGTCCCTCGTCGTCCTCTCCCTGATCACGGCCCCGCTGACGGTGGCCACCTCGACCGCCGAAGCCACGCCGCTGCAGAGCGGCGGTGTCGTGAACTTCGGCTGTGCCACGTCCGGCAAGATGCACTGCCTCGGCAAGGCGATCCGCTCGCCGAAGGGCAACGGCCCGCTGCTCACGTCCACCCCGGTCGGCTACGGGCCGGCCGAGATCCAGGCCGCGTACAACCTCGGCGGCCTGCACGCGAACGGCCGCACGGTGGCCATCGTCGACGCCCAGGACGCGCCCACCGCGGAGGCCGACCTGGCCAAGTTCCGGTCCGCCCGCGGGCTTTCCGCGTGCACGACGGCCAACGGCTGCTTCAAGAAGGTCAACCAGAACGGCGCGGCGAGCCCGCTGCCGGCGCCCGACTACGGCTGGGCCGAGGAGATCAGCCTCGACCTCGACGCGGTGTCGGCGACCTGCCCGGACTGCAAGATCCTGCTGGTGGAGGCGAACTCCCCGGACACCGACCCGCTGATGACGGCGGTCGACACGGCCGCGGCGACGCCCGGCGTGGTGGCGATCTCCAACAGCTACGGCGGCACCGAGGACTCGACGATCCTCGCCGCGGACGCGCACCTCAACCACCCCGGCATCGCGGTCACGGCGTCGTCCGGTGACTCCGGCTACGGCGTCAGCTGGCCGGCGTCGTCGCCGTACGTCACGGCGGTGGGTGGCACGACGCTGAAGAAGTCCACGAGCACCACGCGCGGCTGGACCGAGACGACGTGGAAGGGCAGCGGCAGCGGTTGTTCGGCGCTGGAGGCGAAACCCGCGTGGCAGCACGACACCGCGTGTGCGAAGAGGACGGTCGCGGACGTCTCGGCGGTCGCGGACCCGGCCACCGGGCTCGGGGTCTACGACACGTACAACAGCTGCGGCAGCTCGTCGTTCTGCGACCTGCTGCTGTCGCTCGGGCTCGCGCAGGGCGCGGACGGCTGGGTCCAGGTCGGCGGAACGAGCCTGTCGTCGCCGGTGATCGCGAGCGTGTACGCGCTGGCGGGCAACTCGGTGACGTCGGGGTCGTACCCGTACGCCCACAGCGGCGGCCTGTACGACGTGACGTCGGGTTCGAACGGCAGCTGCGGCGGGACCTACCTCTGCACGGCGGGTGCTGGCTACGACGGGCCGACCGGTCTGGGCACGCCCAACGGGACCTCAGGGTTCTGACCGCCGGAGCGGCTCGCCGAGCGCTACGGTCAGCTCGGCGTCGATCCGCGTGAGGAGCTCACCCCACACGCAGACGGTCTCTTCCCACGGGTGCCCGAAAGTGCCCAGGCGGAGGTCCTGCGTGAGGTAGATGTGGTAGTCCCCGTCCGGGAAGACGGCGCCGGGCCGGCGCGGCCCGGCGCCGTCGACGCGGGCGGGGTCGAAGCGGTAACCGACGTGGTGCCAGTCGAGCCAGTACAGCTCTTCGCCGACGGCACGCAGTCCCTTGTGGACGACGTCGGACAGGGCGTCCAGCTGCGCGTCGCCGAGGTCGCCGACGTGCCAGGTCGCCGAGCCCGGCGGTTCGGTGATGCCGGGGAACGTCCTCGTGTCGGGCCGGAAGGCGAACTTTTCGGAGAAGCGGGCCCAGATCTCGTCGTGCTCCGGCTCGGAGAACAGCCGGCGGACCGGCCGGGTCCGCGCGGGCTCGCCGGGGGACGGCAAGCGGTACCGGGTGACGGTGGTGGTCTCGCGCATCCCGGCCGCCTCGAAGGCTTCGCGCAGTTCGCCGTCGGCTTCCGCGAGCAGCGACCGCACGCCCGGATGGGCCTCGCCGACGCGGGGCATCGCCCGCCAGTCGTGGCCGGCGACCGTCGCCGCGAAGCCGGGGTCGGTGATCCCGCCGACGACCATGCGGTCACCGATTTCTTCGAGCCACGCGGCCCGATCGCCGTCGAGGACGACCTCGGACGACCGGTCCAGGTGGGCCGCGTCGGCGAGGAACTCGGCGTACGGACGGCGGTGCGGGCCGGTCTCGGCGGCCAGTTCGGAGACGCGCTGGTGCGCGGGCCAGTCGTGGCCGATTCGGGGAAGCGGGGTGGTGTCGGTCCCGATCGGACAGACGAGCAACGCGCGTTCCGGCTCCGCCGTGAAACCCGCGGCGAGCAGGGCTTCGGCGAGCCGCGGGTCGCCGTACACCGGCCACTCCACCGGTTCGTTCCGGTGCCCGAACGCCTCGACCTGCCGCGCGACGAGCGCGTCGAGATCACCTTCGGGCAGCGGCCCGTGGCTCACCTCGCCGTGGGTGCCGTAGTGCGTCCGGACGATCGGCCCGTCCCGCTCGATCACCGCGCCCACCGGCGGGAGCCGGCGCAAGTCGTTCAGCATGCTGTCCATTTTCCACGGACGGGTGACCTTCGTGTACGGGCTCTCGGTGCGGGGTAAGGATCACTGCATGCTGGACACCGAAGTCCTGTCACGGACACCTCCGCGGGCGCTCGATGTCGTCACTCCGCTCGGTGATGTGCGGTTCGCCGTCCGGGTCGGTGGGTGGGACGTGCCCGCGAAACCCGAACACACCTGGGGCCTCGACTCGGGTGCGCGGCTGTGCCGGTGGCGGCACCGGTCCGTCCGGCTCGACGTGCTCTCCGGGGCCACCGCCGCCGAGCAGTCCGGTGTCACCCGGGAGACCACGATCTTCCGCGTCCTGGCCCGGGAAACGCTCAGCGAGTTCGCCGTCCAGGCGGAGCTGGACGCACCACCCGAGGACGTCCGGGCCGGCGACGGCACCTTCACCGTCGGGACCGCCGACGCCGTGGTGAGCGTCGGCGGTCCCGATGCCGAAAAGCTGCTTCGCTGTTCCCGGGACGGGCAGCACGTGCCGCCCTACTGGTCGGGGCAGCTCGCCGATGCCGTCGAGGCCGATGGTGCGCGGCTCACCTGGCAGCTGCCCGGGGTCGAGCGAGGGGACTACGCCGAGCTGTGGGTCTCCGTCGCCTGGAGTGCGGCGGGCGGGGACCCGGGCCGTGCCGTCGACGTCGACCCGGCCCGGGTGCTGAGGGAGCTAACCCAGTGAAATCCGGTCCAGGTCCGGAGCGCCCGCGCGGTCGTTGCCGATCCGGATCGTATTGGCGCCCGCGTTCAGCGTCACCGGGACCGACGTGGTGTACGGCGTGCTGTTGCCGACGCCGCTGACCTTCACCTCCACCGGCGCGCCGCCGTTCACCGACACGAAGTACGACCGGTCGCCGTTGACGGTGAAGTCGAGGTAGAGCGTGTACTGCCCGGCCGCGGCCACCGTCACCGCCGGGAACGTCACCGCCGCCCCCGCGCCGCCGCCGATGTTGCGCACCTTCTGCCCGCCCGAGCACGGCGAACAGCTCGTGACGCCGGCGTCGCCGATGTCGTTGGCCGAGTCCTCCGCCTCGCGCATGAACACACGGCCGGCCGGGCGCTGCTTCACCTGCACCGGCTTGCTCACCGTCTTCGCGCGGCCGAGTGTCGTGAACGACGCCGTCACCGGGATGGTCACGTCCTGGGCGGCCGGGGCCGTCACCGTCCACGATCCACTCAGGACCTGACCGAGCCGCAGGTGCGACGCGGTCACGGGGGCACCCTCGAGCGTCCAGCCCGCCGGGACGACCGGGGCCAGCGAGACCTGGTCGAGCGGGTCGTCGACGTCGAGCCGCAGGGAGGCGGTGACCTTCAGCGCTTGCTGACCCGGCGAAACCCATTGCACACCAGCGGGTTCCACGGTCAAGGTCGTCTTGGGCGTGTACGACTCGGGTGGCAGCGGTGCCACCGCGATCCGGTCGAGACCCACGGTCCCGGACACCTTGATCGTGTTGGCGCCGGCGTTCAGCGGCACGGCGATCGCCGCCGGAGCGCTGACGGTGATCGGCGCGGCGCCGTTCACGCTCACCGCGAGCGTGCCCGGCCCGGTCGTGTCGAGCTGCAGCCGGGACGGACCCGACGCCTGGACGCCGCGGAAGGTGACCGCGCCGCGGTCGAGCCCGGTGACCGCGGCCGTGCCCGAGCACGCCTCGCACCACACCGGCGACGCCTTGCCCTCGAAGCCGTTGCGCCACGACTCCGCTTCCAGCGGCACCTCGCCGCGGGGGTCGGGGTAGCCGTAGGCGACGTCGATCTCGTCGAGCGCGAGCTGGTGGAAGAACGGCTTGGCCTGCGGGCCGGACCACGTGTTCAGCACCTCGAGCTTGAGGTACCGCGCGTGCACCTCGCCGACGTCGACGAACTGCACGCCGCGGGTGCTCGGCAGGGCGCCGGTGCGGACCGGCGTGCCCCAGTTCGTCCCGTCGTCACTGGCGTAGACGCGGTAGTCCTTGATCCGCGCGGAGTCCTCGGCGCGGCCGAAGGACTCGCGCGCGGCCGTCGGCGACGACTCGCGCTCGTGCACTGCCAGGTACGCTGTCGACCGCTTCTTGCCCAGGTCGAGCGTCACGGACACCGGCTGCTGCCCGCCCGCGTCCCAGTAGTTCAGGTAGCTGCCGTCGGTGAGGTTCGACGCGGGGTGCCCGGGTGCGGACGCCGACGCGGTCGCCTTGATCGTGCTCTTGTCGTAGAAGTACTGCTGACCGGCAGTGTCCACTTTGAACACCGTGTCGTAGGTGTCCCAGTCCTTGATGTCCAGAATGGACAGATAGCCGCCGGACTGGGCGAACTTCATCGGCTTGCCAGTGCGCACGTCGGACACGCCGGTGACGCGGTATCCGTTGTCGCGCAGGCGGACCAGGTTCGTCGACGGCCGCGTGACGACGTGCACGTACTGCGTCTTCGCGCCGGGCTTGACGGTGATCACGCCGTGCGCGCCGTCGTTCCAGAAGCCGGGCTGCATGCCGCCGTACATGTAGCCGCCGCCTTCGGTGCCCTGCAGCGACTCCTTGATCGGCTGCGTCCAGGACGCCATGAAGGTGTTGAACGCCTCCTGCTGTGGCGGGAACTTCCCGTTCAGCATGGCGGTTTCGGCCATCAGCGACTTGATCGACGAGCCCGCGTTCGTGATGTAGCGGCCGGTGGAGAGCCGGACATCGACGGCCTGGTCGCCGCCGCTGTACCACCAGTCGCCGTTGGTCGGCAGCTTGTAGTCGGCCTCGGTGAGCCGCGGCATCGGCGTGTAGATCGCCTGCGGGTAGTCGTACGACGGCGTCATGCCGGTCTTCTGCTCGTTGCTGACCGTGTCCATGATGGGCGTGTCTTCGTTGTTGTTGCTCAGCAACCAGGACGGCCGCTTCTCGCGGATGTGCTCGTAGAGCCCGTGCTGCTCCCAGTACTCGTTGTCGTTGTCGATCCAGAAGCCGGCGAGGTCGGAGTAACGGTCCATGACCTCGTCGAACAGGTCGTAGCTGAACTCGCCGAAGCCCGGGCGCGTCGTCAGGTCGACGGGGTGCCCCTTGTACGCCGAGTAGCCGGCCGAGTCGAGCGACTCGTGGCCGGTTTCGTTGTGCCACTGGGGGTCGTCGGTCATGTAGAGCATCACGCGGACGCCCTTGGCCTTGCCGGCGGCGATCAGCTCGCCGAGGAAGTCGCGCTGCGTCGAGCAGCTGCCGGGGACCTTCGACGGCCACGGCCGCGCGTAGCCCAGCCGGCTGTGGAAGGTGGTGAGGACGACGTAGGACGCGCCGAGCTTCGTCGCCTCGTCGATCCAGTAGTCCGGCGTCCAGCCGCCGGCGGTGACGTCGTGCTCCCAGGCGGCGCAGTCGGTGTGCCGCGGCGCGGTGAACATCCCCCAGTGCAGGAACAGCCCGGCCGTCGACGCCCGCAGCCAGTCCTGGCGCGGGTTGAACAGTTCGGCGTTCGCGGGGGTGACCAGGCTCGCCAGCAGCACGATGACCGCGGCGAGGCAGGCTCGGACTCTCATGGCCACTCCTTCGTCGGAGAGGTCCGATGATTATGCGGTCATATATCGTACGTCAAGGGTGGATACCGCTCAGCGGTACCCAGTCGTCCGATCTGTCACAATCCTCCGGCGCGAGACGTCAAGGTGGTGACGTACGCGAAAGGACGACCCGTGAACGACGATCTGCTGGCCGAGAGCTTCGAGACGCACCGCGACCACCTGCGGTCCGTCGCCTACCGGATGCTGGGTTCGCTGACCGAGGCCGAGGACGCCGTCCAGGAGTCGTGGCTGCGCCTGAGCCGGAGCGACTCGGCCGCCGTCGAGAACCTGGGCGGCTGGCTGACCACGGTCGTCGGGCGCGTCTGCCTCGACATGCTGCGTTCGCGCAAGGCCCGGCGCGAGGAGCCGTGGGACGTCCTGGTGCCGGATCCGATCATCAGCCGCGACGACGTCGGCCCCGAGCACCAGGCGCTGATGGCGGACTCGGTCGGGCTCGCGCTGCTCGTCGTGCTCGACACGCTCACGCCGGGCGAGCGGCTGGCGTTCGTGCTGCGGGACATGTTCGCGATGCCGTTCGAGGAGATCGCGCCGATCGTCGGCCGGTCCGAAGCGGCGACCCGGCAGCTCGCGAGCCGGGCCCGGCGGCGGGTCCAAGGCGCCCCGGTGGCGCCGGACCCGGACCTCGCCCGGCAGCGCGAAGTCGTCGACGCCTTCCTGGCGGCGGCCCGCGGCGGTGACTTCGACGCGCTGGTCTCGGTCCTCGACCCGGAGGTCGTGCTGCGCGCCGACCGCGGTGCGACGGGCGGCTCGGTCGAGGTGCGCGGCCCGGCGGCGGTGGCGAACCAGGCGCTGACGTTCTCCCGCCTCGGCGCGGGCGGCGGGACGGTCCGCCGGGCGCTGGTCAACGGCGCGGCGGGCGTGGTCGGCACCCGCGACGGGCGGCCGTTCTCGGTGCTGGGCTTCACGGTCGCCGGCGGGCGCATCGTGGAGATCGACATCCTCGCCGACCCGGCGCGGCTCGAGCGGCTCGACCTGGCGGTGCTGGACTGAGGCTGTCGTGAGTGGGAAACAGTGTTCTAACCCTGTTTCCCACTCACGACCGCGCCGGTCTCGTCGGTGACCAGGGCGATGGTGTCGGCCGTGTCGAAGTGCAGGTGGTGCCGGCGGTCGTCCGCGTAGCGGCGGACCGTGCCCGCCACCACCGCCACCAGCTCGCCGTCCTCGACCGCGTACAGGTCGTCCGGGGTCAGGACCTCGTGGATGCGCGTGCCGTTGGTGATCAGCGTGCGGACCCGGCGGCCGCTGTGGTCGTAGCCGTACAGCGCGTTGACGCCGTCGTCGCCGTGGACCCCGCGCAGCCGGCCGAACGCGTCGCGGATCTCGCTGCCCGCCCGCGGTTCCCCCGGCTCCCGCGCCACGACCTCGTGCAGCAGGCCGCCCGGGCCCGTGATGACGTGCACCGGGGCGAAGAGCTCGCTGACACCGTTCGCGTGGTGCACCGCGGTGCGGCGGCCGTGCAGGTCGTACTGGACGGAGTCGATGAAACCGGGCACGCTGACCAGCCGCCCGACCTCGTCGTACTGGTGGTGGACGGTCAGCCGCCCGTCGCCGGCGTCGGGGTAGACCACTTCGGACAGTCGCCCGTCCGCGCGGCGCACGACGTCCAGCCGGTACTCGACGGCCACGTGCGCCGGCCGCCAGCGCCGCTCGACCGGGTGGCCGAGCGCGTCGTAGCCGAACAGCGTCACGCCGGATTCGTCGGCGACGCGCACCAGCCGCCCGCAGCTGTGCGGCCCCGCTTCGAGCGGCACCGGGAGCCCGCCGTCGTGGTAGGTGAACGTCGTGACCGGGGTACCGCCCGGGTCGTCGACCAGCACCGCCACCACGCGGTCGGCCGCGTCGTGCACGCGGTACACCGTGTGGCCGCCCGCCGTCCGCGTCTCGACCGGGTTGCCGGCGGCGTCCCGCGCGTGCACCGCGCCCTCGGCGTCCCGCAGCTCCCGCCCGAGCAGGTCCCGCACACCGTGAGGGTGCTCTTCGGGGCTTTCGCCGTTCAGCGGACGGCCCAGTGCGTCGTAGCGGAATTCTTCGTGAGCGACCGGGCGCTCGCCGTCGCGGAAGGCCCGGCTCGTGCGGCACACCAGGCCGCGCGCGCAGTACTCGTGGTGCTCGTCGACGACGTCGCCGAGCAGCTCGGCGTGCCGGCGCTGCAGCAGCCGGCCCGCGCCGTCACGCAGCTCCGCCGTCACGAGCACCTCCGCCTCGCCGGACACGGCCCGCTGCTCGGTGGTGACCCGCGCCCCGTCGTAGCGGTACCGGACGGTCGGCAGGTCCGCCGAGTCGCCCGGCCGCACCACGGTTTCGGGACGCCCCAACGGATCGAGCGTCACCGTGGTCACCGCGCCCGCCGGGTCGACCACCTCGCACACGCGCGCCGTGCGGACGTCGTACCGCGTCGACGTCACGTTCCCGAGCGGGTCCGAGACGACCTCGGGGAAGCACCGGTCGGCGGAGTAGCGCACCTCGTGGGTGTGGCCGTGCGGGCCGGTCGTCGTGGTGCGCAGCCCGGCGACCGTGTCGAGCCGCCCGTGGAACGTCGTCGTCCACCAGCCGTCCTCGCCGGGCCTGCGGTGGTAGCCGTGGTGGCGGAAGTCCGGCGGGTGCGAGCCGTAGACGTCGGTGACGAGCGCGTCGGTGAGCACCAGCTCCTCCCGCGCGGTGAGCAGGCCGTGGGACCCGGCGTGGCCGTCGGGCCGCTCGTCGTAGCGGAACACCTTGTCGGACCGCACTTTCCCGCCGCCGTCCAGCTCGCGCACGCGGGCGGGCAGCGCGATGAACCGGCGCTCGGGGGCGGTCGCGTACGTCGTGCGCGTCTCGCGGACGGCCGGTTCGCGGCCGGGCCGCTTGGTCGTCTCGACCTCCCGGACGGGGTTGCCGGCGGCGTCGAAGGCCGTCTCCGTCGTGGTGACCGAGACCGGCCGCTCCCGGCGCTCGAAGACGGTCGCGACCGAACGCGTCCACTGAGGACGGCGAGCGTGCTCCACCCGGCGGTACGGCCGATCCTCTTCGTCGGAGCCGTCGAGGCCGTAGATCTCTTCCTTGTCCAGCAGGCCGCCGTCGCCGAACCAGCGCACGGTCCGCAGCGTGGGCGCGTACTCGTCGCCGAGCTCGTCCTGGACGACGCGGCCGAAGCCGGCGGTCCGGCTGTCGTGGTACTCGAACTCGGTCACGCCGGCCTGCCCGGTGACCGTTTCGCGCCGCGTGACGCGCCGGACGACCGGAACCGTCTCGACGGTCGCGTACTCGACCGACGTGCGCAGCCCGATCCCGTTGTCGATCTCGCTCAGCCGCCCGGTGCGCGGCAGGCCGGCGGCCTCCAGGGAGAAGTACGGCACGGCGTCGTCGAGCAGCAGCACACTGCCGCCGGTCCGCGCCTTCGCGGCGCGCTGGACCCGCTGGGGGGCCGGCGGTTCCGTGCGGGCGTAGGCCAGCCGCAGCATCGGCGCGGCCGCCTCGCCGCCGTGCGCGTCGAACCCGGTGAGCGCGACCGACGTCAACAGGGACGCGCCGGTGAAGTCGTCTTCGTCGTAGCCGAAGCGCCAGCGCCGGACGAGCGGCCGCGCGTCCGCGGGCACCCGCAGGTCGACCCGGGCGCACCGCAGCGCCGTCGTCACGAGGGTGCCGCTGCGGCCCCAGCGCAGGACGTCCGGCCGCGGCTCGTACGTGAAGTCCACTTCGTACGGTCCGTAGGACACACGCGCGAGGTACGCCTGCCCGGTGTGGTGCGCCCAGTCGAACGCCACGGCGTTGCCGAACGCGTCCTCGGTCCGTTCGAGGTACCAGGCGGAACCGGCGGCCCGGCCGCCGTCGGTCGTGCCGAGGACGTGCCGGACCCCCGACCGGGTGGTCAGCACGAAGCCGTCGCCCCGGCGGGCGAGCCGGCCCTCGTCGCCGGCGCGAGCGTGGCCGCCGGCCAGCCGGACGTGCGGCAGCGGCAGCGCGAACCCGCCGCCGAAGGCGCCGTTCGGCGCGCCGGTGGTGTAGCGCAGTGCCAGCGCGGGCGCGACGCCGCCGGGACCCGGTGGCAGGTCGAGCGGCACGGCGAAGCTGCCCCCGCCGGTCGCGGGTTCCGGCGTGAACACACCGCCCAGCCCCCGCGCCGGCGCGGGCCGGCTTGCCTCCTGCGCGCTCACCCGGAGCGGAACCATGCTGATCTCCCCGACTCGATCCGTTCGATCCGTGACCTACGGACGGCCAAGTGGGTGAGGTGGTCCCGCCAGATACGTCGTCACCCGTTTGCCGTCGTCGTTACCCATTCGTGATGTCAGTGTCGTATCCCGGTGGCGGCTCACCGGTCTTTCCCGGGTGCCATCAGTGATCAATGGCGGAGGGTGGACCCGATGGTCGTCAAGTTCGTGCGAGACGAGACCGCGGCAGCGGCAGCAGCGGCAGAGGACGCGAGCACGCTCAACGAGCTCCCGACCCCGCCCAGGCAGCTGCTCGACCGCCACGGCGCGCGGGTGCTCGACCCGGCGACGGCGGTCGTCGCCGCCGGGCAGCCGGTCCCGCGCACCACCGTCTACCGGCCGGGCACCTTCCTGCTCCCCAACCGGTACCTGCGCGACCAGGAGAGCCTGGGCGCGATCAACCGCGTGCTCGCCCGCATCGGCATCTACGCCGTGCCGGCCGACCGCAGTGACGACAGCAAGGGCTACGGCCGCGCCCGCCAGCTCGACGACCTGCCCGTCCGCGCCCTGCTGCAGGTCCGCGAGGACTCCGACCCCGTCGTCGTCGACTGCTGGAAGGCGCTGCAGCTGCTGCGGTCGGCCGCTTCGGGGGAGAAGCCCGAGATCGACCCGGAGATCGTCCGGAACGTCTCCGTCGAGCACCTGCTCTTCACCTCGCCGGTGTTCGGCGGGGTGCCGTGGGAGACCAGCGGCCTCGGCGGCACGCCGTGGGAGACCAGCGGGTTCGGCGCGGGCAGCTCGTACGGGCGCACCCACGGCGCCAACCGGATCCCGGTGACGCTCGCCGCGGACCCGCCCTACCGCAGCAAGAAGCCCGCGCACCGGCGCCCGGTCGTCGCCGTGCTCGACACCGGCATCGGCCCGCACCGCTGGTTCGGGATGGCCGACCGCGGCGGCCCGCCGCCCGCCGGCTCCGGCCTCACCGTCGCCCCTGGCATCCAGGCCGCGATCCTGCAGGCCGAGCAGGACTCCGGCACCACGCTGCCGACCCAGTTCCTCGAGGACTACTGGGACGCGCCGACGACCGGCCAGCCGCTGATCGGCGACGTCGACACCGACACCGGGCACGGCCTGTTCATCGCCGGCATCATCCGGCAGGCCTGCCCCGAAGCCGACACGCTCGCGATCCGCGTCGTGCACAGCGACGGCGTCGCGTACGAGGCCGACGTGCTGCTGGCGCTGCACCTGCTCGCCGACCGCGTCCGGAACGCGCAGGCGAACAACCGGCCCCAGGACATGGTCGACGTCGTCTCGATCTCGATGGGCTACTACGTCGAAGACCCGGCGGACGTCGCCTTCACCGGCCAGTTCGGCGCGGCCATCGCGGACCTGCTCGGCCTGGGCGTGCTGGTCGTCGCGGCCGCGGGCAACGACGCCACCACCCGCCGCTTCTACCCGGCGGCCTTCGCCGACCAGCCGCTCGGCAGCGGCTGCGGCCCGCAGGTGATCAGCGTCGGCGCGCTCAACCCCGACGTCGGCACCAGCAAGGCGCTGTTCTCCAACGAAGGCCCGTGGGTGAAGTGCTGGGCGACCGGCGCCGGCGTCGTCAGCACCTACCCGACCGACGTCCGCGGCAGCGCGGCCGCCGACCACGAGCTGCCCGGCCGCAACTCCTTCGACCCGGACGACTACAGCGCCGGTTTCGCGGTCTGGGACGGGACGTCGTTCGCCGCGCCGCTCGCCGCCGCGGAGATCGCCAAGGCCCTGTTCCAGTCCGGCGATCTGGCCACGGTCGACCGCGACACCGTCGTCAAGCGCGCTTGGACCGCGCTGGGCTCGCTGTGACCGTGGCCAAGACCGACCACAGCCGGGTAGCGGCACTGTTCGACGCCGCGCGGGAGGGCGACCGCGCGGCGCTGGACGAACTGGTTTCCCTGCTCACGCCGCTGCTCTGGCAGGTCGCGCGTGATCAGGGTCTGGACGCCGATCAGGCCGCCGACGTCGTGCAGACGACGTGGCTGCGCCTGCTCGGCTCCTTCGCGGAGATCCGCTCGCCGGTCGCGCTGACCGGCTGGCTGATCACCGTGACGAAGCGGGAGGCCTGGCGGGCTGGGGAAAAACGCCAGGTCGAGCGGCCGCTGCCGGAGCTTCCGGAGCGGCTGTCCGAAGCGTCACCGGCACCCGAGGAGGGGGTGCTGCGCGACGACCAGCGCGCTCGTTTGTGGCGTGCGGTCGACACCTTGCCCGAACGCTGCCGCAGCTTGCTGCGGATCGTGGCGTTCGTGCACCGGCCGGACTACGCCGAAGTGGGCGCCCGGCTGGGAATGCCGAGGGGGAGTATCGGCCCGACAAGGGGACGTTGCCTCGCGCGCCTGCGCGAGCAGCTACTCGCCAACGGCGAAGGAGATTGGCTGTGACCACCGTCGAACCACCCGGCGCGAACGAGCCCTTGGACGAGCTCGACTTCCGGCTGCTGACCGGATTGCGCGAGCTGTGGGAAGACGCCGACCCGATGCCCGCCACGCTGGTGGAGCAGATCCGCTTCGCGATCCAGCTGGAGGACGTCGACCTCGAAGTGATGCGCATCCGGGAACAGGAGGGGATGCCCGTCGCGCGCAGTGCGGCGGAGCAGGGGCGGCTCATCACGTTCGACAGCGAAAGCTTGACGATCATGGTGAACGTGAGCCCCGAGCCCAGCGGGACGATGCGCCTGGACGGCTGGCTGACCCCGCCGGCCGAGCACCCGATCGAGGTCCGCACCGCGAACGGCCCCCTGACGACCACATCGGACTCGGAGGGGCGGTTCGCGGTGAGCGCGGTACCGCACGGGATGGTGCAGGTGCTGGTGCGGACCGCGGGCCGGTCGAGGACGGTGAGCACGCCGGCCATCGAACTCTGACGGCGGCGGGGTTCGGTTGTCGGCGGGTCGCGGCTTCGCTGCGCGAGGGGCGCCGGCCGGTTCGTGCTGGTCTCGGTTCGACGAGTGCGAGCGGCCGCCGGTGCTCTTGGGCCCGGCGGCCCGCACCTCGGCCGGTCGGGGGTGGTGAGCACGGCCATCGAGCCGCGAGCCTCGGTCCGGTTGCGGCGCGGGGCTTGGCGGCGGCGAGCGACCACACGGCGATCGAACTCTGAGTCTTCCGCGGCTGGTCGTGAGTGAGAAACAGGGTTAGAACACTGTTTCTCACTCACGACCAGCAGCGGCAGTCTGCCCATCCGGCGAGAACTCCCGGACCACCCGAGCCCGGAGGTACGATCCGGGACGTCCTTCTCGGCCGAGGAGGACGGCCCCGGCCGGAAGGGCAGCTTGTGGTCGCGTCGCCGAGGGCGGAAGACCGGGTGCGCGACCTGCATCGGCGTGCGGTCGCGGCGACCAACAACGGCCAGCCCGTGGTCGGCGGCCGCCTGATCCGGTCCGCCGCACGGCTTCTCGGGCTGCCGGCCACGCGTCCGCCGCCGGAATGGCCGTCCTGGCCCGACCTCGCCACGCGCGTGCTCGGCACGTACGCCGCCGTCGAAACCGCGCTGGGCAACAGCACCCGCGGGCTCGCGCTGCTCGACGAAGCCGACGTCCTCGTGTCCGACGCCGGGCGCGGGATCCTGCGTCAGCAACGGGGTCTCGTCTTCATCCTGATCGGCCGGATGGACGAAGCCCTCACGTGCTTCGACGAAGCGATCCCCCTGCTGCGGCAGGCCGGCGAGTTCGTCGTGCTCGCCCGGACGCTGCTCAACCGCGCGATGCTGCACCAGTACGCGGGGCGCGTCCGGCTCGCGCTCGCCGACCTCGACCAGTGCGAGCAGATCGGTGCCGGCCAGCCCGAAGAAGACGGCCTGGCCCGGATCTTCGCCAAGGCCGCCCACGGGCGGGGGCAGGCCCGCGTGCTCACCGGCGACATCCCGGGCGCGCTGCGGGACTTCGACGCGGCGAGCGGGTTCTACGCCGAACAGAGCGTCGGGATGCTGCCGGTGCTGGCCGTCGACAAGGCCCGGGCGCTGCTCGCGGGCGGGCTGCCGCAGGAGGCCGCCGCCGAGCTCGACGCCGCGCTGGAACTGTTCCCGCGGCTGCGGATGAACCAGGAACACGCCGAAGCCGAGCTGACCCGCGCCCTGGCCGCGCTGGCGAGCGGCGAGCCGTCGACCGCGCGGAGCTGGGCCGGCCGCGCCGAACGCCGCTTTCGTCGCCGGGGCAACGAAACCTGGGCGGCGGTCGCGCAGCTGACCGTGCTGCGCGCGGACTTCGCGGCCGGACGGCGGATCGCCCGCGTCGCCACCGAAGCGACCGCGCTGGCCGGCCGGCTCACCGGGCTGGGCCTGCGCAACGACGCCGAAATCGCCGCGCTCCTGGCCGCCCGCGCGCGCATCGTCCTGGGCGACCTCGACGGCGCCCGCGCGGGCATCGCCGCGCGCGACCGTCGGGCCGCGCCGCTGGAGAACCGCCTGGTGCGGCGGCTCGCGCTGGCCGAGCTCGGTGCCGCGAGCGGCGACCGGCGCATCACCTTCGCGAACGCGCGGGCCGGGTTGACGCAGCTGGAGCGCCACCGCGGCCGGTTCGGCAGCATCGACCTGCAGACCGCGACGACGTCGCTGGGCAAGGAGCTCGCCGACGCCGGCCTCGCCGCCGCGCTGGCCCAGCGTTCGCCCGGCGTCGTGTTCCGGTGGCTCGACCGCTCGCGCGCGCAGGCGTTCCGCTTCCGGCCGGTGCGCCCGCCCGCGCACCCCGAGACCGTCGACGCCGTCGCCGAACTGCGGTACCTCTCGATGCAGATCCGCGCGGGCGAGCTGTCCGGGAAGCCGGACACCCAGGCCGTGAAGCGTTGTGCCGCACTGGAACGCGAGATCCGCGCCAAGGGCTGGCAGGCCGAGGGCACCGACATCGACCACCCGGAAGCGAAGCTGCGCGAGGTCGGCGACGAGCTCGCGGAGACCGGCAGCGCGATGGTCTGCTTCCTCGCCGACCACGGCGCGTTGTGCGCGCAGGTGATCGCGAACCACCGGGTCGCGCTGATCGAGCTCGGCCCGGCGTCGGCCGTCGCCGAACCGGTCGCGCGGTTGCACAGCGACCTCGACGCGTTGTGCGGGCGCCAGCTGCCGCCGCAGCTCGACCAGGTCATCCGCCGTTCGGTGCGCACGCAGGTCACCGCACTGGACGGGATCCTGCTGGCACCGCTGGCTTCCCGGCTCGGCGACCTCGACGTCGTCGTCGTGCCGACGGGTGCGCTTTCGGCGATCCCGTGGGGCCTGCTGCCGACGTTGCGCGGGCGTCCGGTGACGGTCACGCCGTCGTCGTCGGCCTGGCTCGACGCCGGCCGCCGTCCGCGCCGGGCGGCCGGGGCGCCGCTGCTGGTGGCGGGCTCGGACCTGACCCACGCCGAGGACGAAGTTTCATTGCTGGCGCCGTTCTACCCGGAGGCCGAGGTGCTGACGGGTGCGGACGCGACGGTCTCGGCGACGCTCAAGGCGTTCGACGGCTGCCGCCTCGCGCACTTCGCCGCCCACGGCCACCACGAACAGGAGAACGTGCTGTTCTCCCGGCTGAACCTGGCCGACGGGCCGCTGATGGCCTACGACGTCCAGCAGCTTTCGACGGCGCCCGAGCAGGTGGTGCTGTCTTCGTGCGACGTCGGCCAGGCGGTGGTCCGCGACGGCGACGAGGTCCTCGGCTTCACGGCGGCGCTGCTCTACGGCGGGAGCCGGACGGTCGTCTCGAGCGTGGCGCGGGTCGACGACCGCACGGCCGGCGGCGTGATGCTGGCCTACCACCGGGCGCTCTCGGCGGGCACGCCCCCTGCGCGTGCCCTGGCCGACGCGGCCCAGGCGGAACCGCTGATGCCGTTCGTCTGCTTCGGCCGAAGCTGACATCTGTTTTGACGTCTGGCCCCCGCCGGGGTTGCTTTCGGGTGATCGACCCCATCGCGGCGCATCCCCGGGCGGCCCCCGGGCATCTCTCACTGTGAGTCCAGTTGATCACGGAACGAGGGAGGATGACCATGAAGCGAACTGTCACCGCGCTGATCGTCGGGGGTCTGGCGGCCGGCGGGCTGGTCCTGGCGGCCGGGGCCGCGAACGCCATGCCGAGCGACACGCCGTGCGGGGCGTCGGACGTCCACGTGACCGTGGCGCCCGACCCGTCGAACGCCGCCGGCCACGAGGCCTACGTCCTCACCTACACCGCGGCTTCGCCGACGACGAACTGCAAGCTCGAAGGCGCGCCGACCGCGTTGACCTTCATCGCCGGCGGGCAGCGGCTGCCGGTCACCGCGACCCCGGACGGAAGTGAGTCCGTGCCGGTGAACCTGCGCGAGGGGCACCCGGCCGTGTCGCGGATCGTGCAGCGCTCGGCGGCCGCGCCTTCTTCGCCGACGTTCGTGACGTTCGACCTGCCGACCGGCCCGTTCGGCCAGCCGGTGAGCGTCGAATGGCCCGCCGGGGCGCCGCTGAAGGGCGACACGGTGCAGGTCACGCCGGTCAGCAGCTGAGCTTTTCCGACACAGGGAGGAATGTCATGAAGCGCATCTTGATGGGGATCGGCACGGTGGCGGGGGCCTTCGCGCTGGCGGCGTGCGGTAGTTCGACGTCGGCGAGCCCGGCTCCGGCTGGAGGCAATGCGCCGGCTCAGGCTCCGGCCGCGGCGCAGGGGGCGTCCGGTGGCGGGGTGGCCACGGCGTCGACGAGCACGCCGCGCTGCACCACGGCGGACCTGGAGGTCCTGCTGGGCAAGCCGGCCGAGAAGAACGACGCGCCGGGCCAGTTCGACATCCCGCTGACCTACCGCAACACCACGGACCACACGTGCGGCTTGTACGGCGTGCCGGGCGTCGACCTGGTCGGCCCGGACGACGCGACGTTCGGCCCGGTCTACCACCTGCCGCGCGTCGACAACGGCGTGAAGTACAACGAGGTGACCGCGGGGACGACGGCGTCGGCGACGATCACGGTCGTGAAGCCGGCCGCCGGTGAGCCCGCGTGGACGCCGACGAAGCTGAACACGATCCCGCCGGGCTCCACCACGGCGCTGACGGCAAAGTGGCCGTCGGACCTGCCGGTGCTTCGCCAGGACGCGGCGACCCACCCGGGTTCCTACGTGAACGGCATCCTGGCCGATCCGGCCTAACGGCCCAGTCCGTCACTCGATCGGGTGAAGCGGGGAGCCACGCGTCATTCCGGGCGTGTGGCTCCCTCTTTCTCGGTGCGGCGGTAACCGGCCGGCACGCCCCCCGACTGGCCGGTTACCGCTGCGGCCTTTCTACGCACGGTGGAGCAGCACGACGGAGTCCGTCTCGTCGACGCGCCGGTAGCCCGTGCTCTTCAGCCCTTCCAAAGCGAACGCCTTCGTGGCCAGCGTCGTCGGCCAGGACTGCTCCGGCTTCGCCACCACCACCCACTCCGGCCGCTCCTTCGTCACGCCGTCGAAGAACAGGACCGTGCAGCGGGACGTCAGCCGCGGGGCCAGCCGGTTCGACGCCAGCACCGTCGCGCCGTCGGGGATCCGCGCCAGGACCGTGTCGATGCCGGCCCGCTGCGACGGCGTCCAGACGCCGTCCGTCAGGTGCGCCGCCTGCAGACCCAGCGAAGCCAGCCCCGCCACCAGCGCGCACGCCGGGAGCAGCCGGGCGAGCCGCCGGGCGCCGTGGACGCCCGCGAGGAACACGATCGGCATCAGGACCGCGCTGTAGTGGTAGCCCATGCCCCAGTAGCGGTCGTTCGCCGAGACCAGCCGCCACAGCAGCGTCGGCACCGCCAGCAGCAGCACCGGCGATCGCAGCGCGGTGAACGCCGTCGGCACCACCAGGGCCAGCAGCATCGACACCTTGACGATCGACCCGCCGAAGGGGTTGAGGCCGCCGCTGTGCGCGTAGGCGCCGGCCGGATTCAACGCCGGCAGCACGACCGTCACCAGCAGCGCCGACGTCGCCACGCCGAAGACGACCACCGCCCAGCCGAGCCGTCGCTGCCGGTTGAGCACCAGGACCACGCCCACCGCGGCGAGCGTCAGCGGCAGGTCCTCCTTGACCAGCACCAGCGGCAGCGCGCACCACACCGCCGCCCGCCACCGTTCGCGCAGCAGGTGTTCCGCGGCGAACGCCACCATCGGGACGGCGAAGCAGACCTCGTGGAAGTCGAAGTTCACCGCGGACAGCAGCCCCCACGACAGCACGTACCCCACGGCCACGACCGCACCGCGGCGAACGCCCAGCACGCGAACCGCGCAGCGCGTCACGGGCACCGCGGACAGCGCGAACAGGAAGGCCTGCGCGACCAGCAGGCACGCCGGCGACGGCCAGAGCAGGTAGAACGGCGCGAGCAGCGCCAGGATCGGGTGGAAGTGGTCGCCGAGCGTCGGGTAGTCCGCGCCGAGCAGGTCCGACACCGGCCAGTGCCCGTGCGCGTAGGACCGCACCGCCTGTTCGAAGATCCCCAGGTCGAACCCGCTCGCGTCGAACGTCCGGAGCCGCTGCAGCGACCAGGCGGCGTACCCGGCGAAGGCGACCGCGGCGACGACGTAGGGGATCGCGCGGGTGTCGCGCGTGCGCGCCGGAGCCGGCGCGAGGTCGATCAGCATGGCGGGATGCTCTTGACGCCACGCTGAGCCGGAGCTTAAGAGAGCTGAAGACGTCTTCAGGCAAGCGGAAGACGCAGCTCCAGCCGCGCGCCGGACTCGCCGTCGGCGACGCGCAGGGTGCCGCCGTGCGCCCACGCGATCTCCGCGGCGATCGCCAGGCCGAGCCCGGAGCCGCCGTCGTCTTCGCGGGCACGGTCCTCGTCGAGCCGCACGAACCGGTCGAAGACGCGCTCCCGCTGCTCGGGCGGGATGCCGGGCCCGTCGTCCTCGACCGTCAGCACGCTCTGGCCGCCGGACGCGGTGAGCGTGATCGTCACGCGGCTCTTCGCGTGGCGCTCGGCGTTGTCGACGAGGTTGCGCAGCACGCGCTCGAGCCGTCCGGCGTGGCCGCGCACCACCGGCGACGCTTCGAGGTGCAGTTCGACGCCGTCATGCGGGACCCGCGCGGCGACGTGTTCGGACACCAGATCGGCCAGCACCACCGGCTCGGTGCCGACTGGCTGGTCCGCGTCCAGCTTGCTGAGCAGCAGCAGGTCCGCGGCCAGCGTCTCCATCCGCGTCACGTCGAGCACGGCGTTTTCGCAGCTGCGGCGCCAGTCGAGCCGGTCGGGGTGGGCGAGCTGCACCTCGAGCTGCGTGCGCAGCGACGCCAGCGGCGTGCGCAGTTCGTGCGACGCGTCCGCGGTGAACTGGCTCTGCCGCCGCACCGAGCGGTCGAGCCGGGCCAGCATCTCGTTCATCGTCACGGCGAGCTCGGTGATCTCGTCGCCGGAGTCCGGGACCGGGACGCGGCGGCCGAGGTCGCCCGCGCGTACGCCGTCGACCTCGGCGCGGATGCCGCCCACCGCGCGCAGCGACCGCCGCACGGCGAACCACGCGACGCCGCCGACGAGCAGCGCGGCCGCGGGCACCCCGCCCCACAGGATCCGCTGGGCGGTGGCGACGGTTTCGAGACCGACGGGGTCGATCGGCACCGACGCCCGGACGAAGTGCTTGTCGTCGAGGGTCCCGGACTGCGACACGACGGTGTTCTCGCCGCCGAAGGGCCAGCCGAGCACGCAGTCGGTCCCGTAGACCACGGCCTGCCCGACGTTCGTGCGCGGGGCGTCCGGGCAGCTGTCGGACTTGTCGGGGCTGATCCAGTAGCCGCTGTAGTCGAGCTGCTTGGCGACGTCGACGGGCTTGACCCCGGCGTCGAGCAGGCCGGCGACCGCACCGGCCTTTTCACTGGCGAGCTGGTTCGCGGAGCTTTCCAGGCCGCTGCGCAGTGCCTCGACGAACCAGTAGGAACCGAGGCCGAGGACGAGCGCCGAGGCGAGCGCGGCGAAGAGGGCGACCCGCCACCGGGTCGACCGGGGCAGGAGCCGGATCATGACCAGAAGATAACCGCACCTTCGGAGACCCCGGACGCCGTCCGGGCTCCTACCGTCGATAGCCGTGACCATCGCACCTTCGCAGTGGCAGGCGGTGCGCGCCGCGCTGCCGGAGACCGGCGCCCGGTTCGCGGACCTGCTGACGGGCGTGCGGGACGCGCACGCGACGTCGCTCGGCGAGTGGACGATCGCCGAAACGGCGTCGCACGTCGGGATGATCGCGCTGATGTACACGTCGATGATCCGCTGCGACGGCGGTCCGCTGCCCCTGCCGGGCCTCGCCGAGCGGATCGACTCGGCCAGCGTGGACACGATCTCGCGGATGAACGCGCTCGCGCTCGAGCTGTACCCGGAACGCGATCCCGGCCGGCTGGCCGAGCGGCTGCGCGCGGACATCGCCGAGGTGCTGCTGGTCAGCGCGGACGTCGACCCCGAGAAGCCGGTGTGGTGGCTGGGCGGCTCGCGTGTGCCGGTGGCCGGCTTGCTCGCGCACCTGGTCAACGAGATGCTGCTGCACGGCCTCGACATCGCCCGCGCGATCAGGCGGCCGTGGCCGATCCCGGCGTCGCACGAGGCGTTGTTCCTGGAGCTGTTCCTGTTCGGCATGGTGCGCAACGACATGGGCCGCCTGCTCGACGACGCGACGCCGTCCCCGCGCCGGATCGCGGTCGAGTTCCGGTCGGCTTCGACGGCACCCGCGGTGCTGGCACTGCAGCACGGCGCGCTCCGGCTGGAGGCCCCGGACGGCCGCGCCGACGTGCGGCTGACGTTCGACCCGGCGGTGCTGGTGCCGATGATGTTCGGCCGGATCTCCCGCCATCGGGCGGTGCTGGGTGGCGGGGTCCGGATCGGCGGCCCGCGGCCGTGGCGGCTGCCCGCGTTCCTGCGGACCGTGCGGATGCCCTAGCGGTCAGTTCGCCGACCAGCCGTCGCCCCACTCGGCGTCGCGGGCCGCGCGGTAGCGAGGGCCTTGCTTCTTCGAGACGGCGACGCCGGGCTTGAGCCCGTCCGACGACGTGCACAGGTCGAGCGCGACCCAGCCCTTGTGCTTCTTCGGGTGCCGGATGATCCGCGCGTCCGGCCGTTCCGGCGCGGACCGCGACGCGACGACGTAGGCGAACTTCTCGTCCTCGAAGCCGAGCGTCCCCGCCTTGAGCCGCCGGTGCAGGCCCGACCGCGGCAGCCGCGCGGAGAAGTGGCACCAGTCCTCGCCGGGCACGATCGGGCAGGCGGCGTCGTGCGGGCACGGCGCCACGACGTGCAAGCCGAGGCCGATGAGCTGCGCGCGGGCGGCGCGGATCCGTTCGTAGCCCGCGGGGGTGCCGGGTTCGATGAGCGCGACGGTCTGCGCTTTGGCGGCCAGCCAGCGCACGACGTCGTCACGGGTGGCGTCCGGCAGCTCGCCGAGGACGTAGGACAGCGTGACGAGGTCGGCTTCCGGCGCGGGCGCGGCCGGGTCGACGAAGCCGCGCCGCCACTCGGCGCCCCGGACGGCGGCGTTCCGGGCACCCGCGGCCAGCCGCTTGCCGAGCCCGATGGCCCCGGCGACCTGCTCGAGAACCGTGCACTTGGCCAGCGACGGCCACACGGCGGCGGCCGCCCACACGGCGGCACCGGTGCCACCACCGACGTCGACCTGCGTCCGCGGCTCGAAGCCAGGCACGCGCGAAGCGGCTTCGGCGAGCACAGCGTGTACGGCGGCGTAGGTGGCCGGCATGCGATAGCCGGCGTACGCGGCGACGTCGGCTTCGGAGCTGAGGATGGGCGAGGTCGCCGCGTCACCCTGGCGGTAGCGCGTGCTGAGCCGGTCGACGGACTGCGCGAGCCGCGGCACGGGGTGCCGGGCCAGCTCGTCGTCGAGCGCGGAGGAGAGGTCGTCGGGGAGTACCGCCACGGCTGACGATTCTCCCCTGTCCGATTTGCCCCGCGGAAGCCGCCCTGAGCTGCTAGTTTTCCGTCGCGAAAGATTTTTGGCGGAAGCTGTCGATCCGGGACCCCGCCGTTCGACGCGTAGGCAGACCGAGCGAGAGGAGACCGCGATGCGGTTCATGGTGATCGTCAAGACGAACGAGGCCACCGATGGCAAGGCCCCCAGCGCCGAGCTGCTGGCCGAGATGGGGAAGTTCAACGAGGAGATGGTCAAGGCCGGCATCCTGCTGGCCGGCGAGGGCCTCGCGCCGAGTGCGGAAGGCGCCCGGGTCGTCTTCGACGGCAAGGAGACCCCGAAGGTCGTCGACGGCCCGTTCACCGAGTCGAAGGAGCTCGTCGGCGGCTTCTGGATCCTGCAGGTCCGCGACCGCGACGAGGCGATCGAGTGGATCAAGCGGATGCCGAACCCCGAGGGCGAGGCCGGCGAGGTCGAGATCCGGCGCGTCGCGGAGGCGTCCGACTTCGAGAACATGACGCCCGAGGTCGAAGAGCTGGAAGGCCGGCTGCGCGCGCAGAGCGCGCGGAAGGCGTGACGCGATGCGGTTCATGGTGATGGTGAAGGCCAGTCCCGAATCCGAGGCGGCCGGGTTCCAGCCCAGCGCCGTCGCGCTCGCCGAGATGTCGAAGTTCAACGAGCGGCTGCTGAACGAGGGCCGGATCGTGCTCGCCGAGGGCCTCACGTCGAGTGCGGAAGGCGTGCGCGTCGTCTTCGAAGGCGACACCGAGCCGAAGGTCATCGACGGTCCCTTCGCGGAGACGAAGGAGCTCGTCGCCGGGTTCTGGGTGCTGAACGGCGAGTCGCTCGGGGAGGTCGTCGAGCTGATGCGGCAGGCGCCGAATCCCGAGGAGCAGGGCGGCGTGATCGAGATCCGCACGATCAGCGGCTAGTGGGTTGCACCGCGCCGGATCACCCTGTCTGATGGCCGGGTGACGGTTGCGGACGCCCGAAGCACGGTCGAGACGGTGTGGCGGATCGAGTCGCCGCGGCTCATCGCGGGTCTGGCCCGCATGGCCCGCGGCGACGTCGGCCTCGCGGAGGAGCTGGCGCAGGACGCGCTGGTCGCGGCGCTTGAGCAGTGGCCGGAGTCCGGCGTGCCGCGCAACCCCGGCGCGTGGCTGATGACCATCGCCAAGCGGCGCGCGGTCGACCAGTTCCGCCGCAACGAGCGGTACGCGGAGAAGCTCGAAGAGGTCGGGCGCGACCAGCAGCTCGGCGAGGGCGTCCTGCCCGACTTCGACGCGGCCCTCGACGACCACATCGAAGACGACCTGCTGCGCCTGCTGTTCGTCGCCTGCCACCCGGTGCTGAACACGCAGGCCCGCGTCGCGCTGACGCTGCGGATGCTCGGCGGGCTGACCACCGACGAGATCGCGCGCGCCTTCCTGGTCAGCGAGTCGACGATCGCGCAGCGGATCGTCCGGGCGAAGAAGGCCCTCGCGGCGGCGAAGGTCCCGTTCGAGGTGCCGGAGGGCGACGAACGCGTCGCGCGGCTGTCGTCCGTGCTCGAGGTCATCTACCTGGTGTTCAACGAGGGCTATTCGGCCACCCGCGGCGACGACTGGATGCGCCCGGCGCTCTGCGACGAGGCGATGCGCCTCGGCCGCGTCCTCGCCGGGCTGATCCCCGGCGAGTCCGAGGTGCACGGCCTGGTCGCGCTGATGGAGCTCCAGTCGTCGCGCTCGAAGGCCCGCACCGGCCCGAACGGCGAGCCGGTGCTCCTGCTGGAGCAGGACCGCGCCCGCTGGGACCGCCTGCTGATCCAGCACGGCCTGGCGGCACTGACCCTGTCGGAACAGATCGCCGAGGGTGCGTACGGCCCGTATTCGGCCCAGGCGGCGATCGCGGCGTGCCACGCCCGCGCCCGCACGGCGGACGAGACGGACTGGACGCGCATCGCGGCGTTGTACGAGGGCCTCGGAAAGCTCCAGCCGTCCCCGGTGATCGAGCTGAACCGCGGGGTGGCGGTGTCGATGGCCCGGGGCCCGGCGGCGGGTCTGGAGGTGGTCGACGCGGTGGCCGACGAGCCGGCGTTGAAGGACTACCACCTGCTCCCCAGCGTCCGCGGCGACCTGCTGGAGAAGCTGGGCCGGCTGGCGGAGGCGGAGCAGGAGTTCAGAAGGGCGGCGGAGATGACGGAGAACGCCCGCGAACGAGCGCTGCTCTTGGACCGCGCGACGGCGGTGGGGCGCTGACGCTGTGCTCGCGTCGCTGCTGCCCGGCTTCCGGGACGTCCGCAGTGCGCTGGTGGCGGGCTACATGTGGTTCTGCGCCGGCTGGCTCCTGATCGGCCACTACCACCCACCGCAGGCTGGGTTGCTGGGGAAACCGGCGCTGGAGCTGCTGGAGCTGTTCGGCACGGGCGGCCGGCTCGTCGCGATCAGCGTGCTGTGCCTGCTGATCGGGGAAGTGACGGGAGCGCTCGTGCAGTCGGCGTTCTTCCGGCTGAGCGTCGCCTGCCTGCGGCGGCTCGCGCCCGAGGATTTCGGCCACCGGCCGCGCGGTCCGTTGTCGGTGTTCCGGCCGTTGAGCGGCCGGGCGATCGACCGCGTGCGCGGCCGGATCAGCCAGGAGCTCCACCGGCGCCAGGAGAGCGCGGGGTCCGACGCAACCCCTCGTACATGTCACCGCGGCTGATCGTCGCCAAACCGGAGCTGTACGCCGAATTCAGCCGGATCAAGGGCGAGAGCGAGTTCCGCGACGCGATCCTGCTGCCGCTCCCGGTGCTCGCCGTGGCGGTCTGCGTCGACCTTTCCGTACCGTCCTGGCTCAAGGTCCTCGGCCTGGATGGACTAGCGGTCCCGCCAGGCCATCGGTGACAGCGTCAACGCCGCTTCGGCGATCTTCCGGGCCGTCTCCGTCGTGAGGCCCTTCGTCGCCGACCCGATCCACTCGTCGACCCGCTGAACCCCGATGTCCCGGTACTCCAGCGCCTGCAGCAGCATCTCCAGCTTGTCGGCATCCTTGGCGCACAACGCCTCGGCCGACGAGCGGGTCTCGTATTCGTCGACCGCGTCGCGCACCAGCTCGCGGGACCGCGCGGGCAAGGCAGCCGTCTGGTCCGCCGTGATCTGCCGCGGCTCCGGCTTCTTCAGGTAGTCCACCGCCGTCAGCGGAAGGTCACCCGTCCGGGTCTCCTGCGTGTCGTGCCACAGCGCCAGGAACGCCGCCCGCTCCGGCGACGCTCCCTCCTCCGTCGCGATCAACGCCGCGAGCTGGGCCGCCCGCAGGCTGTGCTCGCCGACCGACTCCGGGTCGCGGACCCCCGCGTGCCACCAGCCCGACCGGCGGACGCGCTTCAGCAGGCCCAGCTCGTACCCGAAGGACGCCAGCGACTCACTCATGCGCCCCAGCCTAGGGCGACGGGATCATCGCCGTCAGGATCGTCGCCTGCAGCAGGGAGATCACGCCGACCACCCCGGTCAGCAGCAGCGACCACAGGAACGTCTGGCGCAGCAGCGACCCCTCCTTGCCGCTCTGCCCGATCGCCGTCGCGCCGATCGACAGGTTCTGCGGCGAGATCATCTTGCCCATCACGCCACCCGACGTGTTCGTCGCGCCCGCCAGGATCGGGTTCAGGTTCAGCTGCTGGGCCGAGATCACCTGCATCGGGCCGAACAGGCTGTTCGTCGACGCGTCCGAGCCCGTCAGGAACACGCCCAGCCAGCCGATGTACGCCGAGAACAGCGGGAAGACCGCGCCCGTCGTCGCCAGTGCCAGGCCCAGCGTCTGCGTCGCGCCCGAGTAGTTCATCACGAACGCGATCGCCAGGATCATGAAGATCGTCGCGAGCGCCCAGCGCATCTGGAACAGCGTCTCCCGGTACGTCTTCACCAGCAGCCCCGCCCGGCCACCCATCGCGAAGCCGGCGATGACCGCCGCGACCAGGGCGACCGTGCCGGGCGAGAACAGGAAGTCCACGGTGAACGTCGCCGCGTACGGCGCGTTCTTCGCGGTGATCGGCGGGTGCTGGACGACGTGGTTGTGCAGCCCCGGCCACGCGAAGATCCAGTCCGCCTTGTGCAACAGCTTCGTCAGGTCGAGCCAGGTGGGCAGGTTCTTGAAGATCGTGCCGATCCGCGACAGGAAGATGGCGAGGATCAGGATGATGTAGGGCATCCACGCGTAGAGCGCGCCGCGTTCGGACTGCGCCGCGCCCAGACTCTTGACAGCGCTTTCTTCACCCTCGAAACGCCACACCGTCGCGGGCTGCCAGAACCGCGTCAGTATCCACAGCGCGGCCATCGCGGTGAGCGCGGCGAGGACGTCGACCAGGCTGGCGCTGATGTAGTTGGACGCGACGAACTGCATGGCCGCGAACGCGAGCCCGGCGGTCAGCACCGCCGGCCACACCTCGAGCATGCGCTTCCAGCCGGCGAGCACGACGACCAGGAACGCCGGGATGATCAGCGCGAGCACCGGCACCTGACGGCCGACCGCCGCCGAGAACAGCTCGGTCGCCTGGTCCTGCTTGAGGTGCATGATCGGCGCGGTCAGCCGGCCGAGCACGATCAGCGGGTTGCCGAGCCCGCCGAACGCGACCGGCGCGGTGTTCGCCAGCAGCGCCAGCACGACTGCCTTCACCGGCGGGAACCCGAGCGCGGCCATCATCGCCGCGGTGATCGCGATCGGCGACCCGCCGCCCGCGACGCCTTCGAGGAGCGCGCCGAAGCCGAACGCGATGAGCAGCGCCTGCAGCCGCCGGTCTTCGCTGAACCCGGCGAGCACGCGCTTGATCGCGTCGAACCGGCCGGTGGCGACGGTGACGTTGTGGAAGTACACGGCGTGGAAGGCGATCCAGGCCACCGACCACACGCCGAACACGACGCCCATCGCCGCGGAGTCGAACGCCAGCGCGGCCGGCATCCGGTACAGCAGCAGGGCGACGCCGAGCGCGGTGACCAGTGCGAGGGCGGCGGACAGGTGCGCGGACAGGCGGACGACGCCGAGCGCGACCAGCAGCACGATGATCGGGAGCGCGGCGAGCAGCGCGGAGACCCACAGTCCGCCCGCCGGCTGGTAGTCCTGGAGCCAGGTCATCCCCGCTGCCCCCGGACGTATCCGAGCCGCAGCGACAGGGCGGCGGCGGTCCCGGCGACGGAGGCACCGAGCTCGTCGAGGCGGCGCAGCACGCGCGGCGCCGGCCCAGCGATGGAGATGGCGGCGATCGGCCGTCCGGAGTGATCGCGCACGGCGGCGGCGACGCACCCGACGTCGGGCTCGTTCTCGACCTCGTCGACCGCCCAGCCGCGACGGCTGGTCCGCGCGAGGTCGTCGAGCAGCCGGAGCGGGTCGTTGATCGTCTTGAGCGTGAGGGAGTCGAGCTTCATCCGCCGGACGCGCTCGGCCCGATCGGCTTCGGGCAGCGCGGCGAGCCAGGCTTTCCCGAGCGAGGTGGCGTGCTGCGGCCGCCGCGTACCGAGCCGGCAGGCGAGGGTGACGGCGCTGGCACTGCGTTCGGTGGCGACGTAGACCATGGTGTCGTTGTCGGGAACGGCGAGGTAGGTGGTCTCCCCGGACCGTTCGGCGAGCGACGCGAGGTACCGGGGCGCACACCGGTGCAGATCGGTGGCGGCCATGGCCCGCGCCCCGAGTTCGACGAGCCGCGTGCCGAGCCTGACCCGCCCGGTGACCTGGTCGGCTTCGAGGTATTCGAGGCTCTTCAGGGTGCCGACGATGCGGTAGGCGGCACTGCGGGAAAGCCCCAGTTGCCGCGCGATCGCATTGGTGGAAATCTCCTGGTGCCGACCCACGTGCTCGAGCACCGCGAGCCCGCGTTCGAGAGTTCCGCTGTTCTCCAGTACGCGCTCCGGTCCCACGATGCCCTCCGTTGGACGTTCCCGTTTCCGCTCAGCGGTACGCATTTCCGCTGGGTGGGGTTGGACGGTAACACCTCCGATGTATGTGGGGAAGATCTTGAAACGTCTCACAAGAATGCGGTTAGTTGCGCAGGCTAATTGGTACAACCTCCGATGGTTAAGTTCCCTACCTATGGCGGTTGTGGAGGCGTGGACGGGGTTGTTCGACAAGTTCGACAGTGGGTGGTTCATATCCGTGAATGGGCCGTGAAGGGAGTAGAGGAGTTGTCCCCAGGGTGGCCGTAATGTGGACAAACCGGCTCGGGTGGTGGCTTTTCGCGTTTTTCGTCGGTGGGGGTCGATACGCTGGAACAGGGACGCCCCCCAGGGACGGGCGGGGGCTGTGTCGGCGGGGGCTGTGTCGGCGGGGGCTGTGTCGGCGGGGGCTGTGTCGGCGGGGGCTGTGTCGGCGGGGGCTGTGTCGGCGGGGGCTGTGTCGCCACGGTGTCGTGGACGACCCGTTCACCTCGCCCGGCCATGCACGAAGTCGTTCACGACATTCAGGTCGGCTAACCCCGCGCGCTGCCTTCCGTGCGCCGAGCGGTGGTGTCGCCGATGACTCATTCGTGACCTCACCCGACCTGCCCACTGGCGCGCCGGTGACCGAGCGAGCCGGGCCGCGACTTCGCCGGCGCCTGCCGGCCGCAGCGAACCCGGCCAGGGAGGCCCAGCCAGGGAGGCCCAGCCAGGGAGGCCCAGCCGGGGAGGCCCAGCCAGGGAGGACCGAGCATCCCCGGCCGAGACCCGGGTCACGGACTCAGCGAAATCACAGCGCCCCCCGAGCACCATCCACCCGGTGACCGCCCGCAGCCCCCTCCGTACCCGCGCGTCCGTGACCGCCGGGCGGGTCTCCGCCTGGCTCTCCCGGCGGGCCGGCCTCGGCAAAGGCGGTGTCATCGGCGGCCGCGTCACCCTTGCCCTCGATCCGAAAGCTCTGCGGCGGCTCGGCCGGGACCGCACCGTCGTGCTCGTCACCGGCACCAACGGCAAAACCACGACCGCCCTGATGATCACCCGGGCCCTCGAAGCCCTCGCCGAGGTCGCCGCCAACAGCGACGGTGCCAACATGCCCGACGGCGTTCTCGCCGCCCTGGCCGCGAGGCCCGACGCGCCCTACGCCGTTCTCGAAGTCGACGAGAACTACCTGCCCTGGGTCGCCGACCAGCTGGAACCCGCGGTGCTCGTCCTGCTCAACCTCAGCCGCGACCAGCTCGACCGCGTCGGCGAAGTTCGTTCCACCGAAAGGGATCTGCGCAAAGCGATCGAAAACCATCCCGGAACCACGATTGTCGCCAATGGTGACGACGTTCTCGTCACCTCCGCGGCCAGCGTGGCCGCGAAGCCCGTGTGGGTCGGCGCCGGCCGTCGCTGGACCGGGGACTCGACCGCCTGCCCGCGCTGCGACGGCCCGATCACCCACACCAAAGACCACTGGAGCTGCGCCTGCGGCCTCGCCCGCCCCGAGCCCACGTGGACCCTCGACGGCGATCTCGTCGACACCCCTGGCGGCCGCCAAGTCGACCTGGACCTGCGTCTTCCCGGGGACGCGAACCGGTCGAACGCCGCCTTCGCGCTCGCCGCCGCGCACCGGCTCGGCGTTCCGCCGCACACCGCCGCCGCTCGGCTGCGGACCATCACCGACATCGGCGGCCGCTACCGGACGATCCGCCGGTCGCGGCACTCCGTGCGGCTGATGCTGGCCAAGAACCCGGCCGGCTGGGTCGAAACGCTGCGGGTGCTGGACGAGGACACCCCCGTCGTCGTCGCGGTCAACGCCCAGGAGGCCGACGGCCGCGACCTGTCGTGGCTCTGGGACGTGCACTTCGAACGGCTGCGCGGCCGTCAGGTCGTCGTCACCGGCGAGCGCGGGGCCGACCTCGCCGTCCGGCTCTGCTACGCCGAGGTCGCGCACTGGGCCGAGTCCGACCCGGTCGCCGCGATCGACGCGCTGCCGCCCGGTGGCGTCGAGCTCGTCGCCAACTACACCGCGTTCCGCGACCTCGTGGGCAGGCTGCCGGGTGCGTGACTCGATCGTCCACATCGGACTCCTGCTGCCCGAGGTGCTCGGCACCTACGGCGACACCGGCAACGCGCAGGTCCTCTGCCAGCGGCTGCGCTGGCGCGGGCTCGACGCCGAGGTCGTGCCGGTCGGGCTCGGCGAGCCGGTTCCGTCCACTTTGGACCTCTACCTGCTCGGCGGCGGCGAGGACGGCGCACAGGCGCTGGCCGCGGCCCACCTGCGGAAGTACCGGCGGGCGCTGACGCCCCAGGCGGTGGTCTTCGGTGTCTGCGCGGGCCTGCAGGTGCTCGGCACCCGCTTCCGCGGCCTCGACGGCGTCGACCACGACGGTCTCGGCCTGCTCGACGTCGTCACCGAGCCCGGCGAGCGCCGCGCGGTCTCCGAACTGGTCGCGACGTCCTCGGAAATCCTCGGCGGAGCGCCGCTCACCGGGTTCGAGAACCACCTCGGCGTCAGCAAGCTCGGCGCCGACAGCGAGCCGCTCGGGCACGTCGTGCGCGGGACCGGCAACGGCGACGGCACCGAAGGCGCGGTGACCGACCGGATCGTCGGCACCTACCTGCACGGTCCCGCGCTCGCCCGCAACCCCGTGCTGGCCGACCTGCTGCTGACCTGGACGGCCGGGCACCCGCTGCCGGCTCTCGAACTGCCCGAGGTCGACCGCCTGCGCGTGGAGCGGCTCACCGCCACGCGCCGTCGGCGGACGTCGTGACGGCGGCCGTCCGTGGTTACGCTGAGTTCGTGAAACTGGGCAGGGTGATCGCCGCGACCGGCGTCCGGATGCGGACCACGGCGGTGGCCGTCTTCGCGCTCGCGCTGGCCATCGCGGCCGCGCTCGCCGTCGTCGTGGTGCTGCTCGAAGAGTCGCTCGACCGCAGCGTGACCGAGAGTGCCCGCAGCACCGGCCGCCAGGTCGCCATCCAGCTCGTCCGTGAGGGCGCGCGCGACCTCAGCGCGTCCGACGTCGCCAGCACCGGCGACACCGAGGCCGTCACCCAGGTGCTCAACGCGCGCGGCGTGCCGATCGCGAGCGACCCGGCGATCGTCGGGCACCCGCCGCTGACCACCGCGCGTCCCACCGTCGGGCACGAAAGCATCGAGACCCTCCCGCTCGGGCTCAACGGCGACAGCGACGACTACCGCGTCGTGTCGCAGCAGGTCAACGGGCCGGGCGGGCCGTACACGGTGATTTCGGCGCGGTCGCTGGAACCCGTGACCGAGGCGTCGACGCGGCTGACGCTGCTGCTCGGGCTGATCTCGATCCCGCTGCTGGCGATCGCCGGGCTCGCGGTCTATCGCGCGGTCGGCTCGGCGCTGCGGCCGGTCGAGCGGATGCGCCGGACCGTCGCCGAGATCTCGACGCGCGACCTTGCCGCCCGCGTCCCGCTGCCGCCGGGCGGCGACGAGGTGCACCGGCTGGCCGTGACGCTCAACGAGATGCTCGGCAGGCTCGCGTCGGCGCAGGCGGCGCAACGCCGGTTCGTCGCGGACGCCAGCCACGAGCTGCGTTCGCCGCTGTCCACGATCAGCACCGCGCTCGACGTCGCCGGGCGGCACCCGGAGAGCACCGAGGACCTGGTGCCGGTGATCGGCCGGGAGGCCGCGCGGCTGCGTGAGCTCGTCGACGACCTGCTCGTGCTCGCCCGCACCGACGACACGACCGACCGGCCGTCGCGCACGGAGGTCGACCTCGACGACATAGTCCGCGCCGAGGCCGAGCGGGTCCGCGGTGAGTGCGCACTGGACGTCGAGGTCCGGGCCGGGCCGGCGAAGGTGCGCGGCAGCGAGGCGCAGCTGCGGCGGGCGGTGCGGAACCTGGTCGACAACGCCCGCGGGCACGCGCGCTCGCACATTCGCGTCGCCAGTTCGGTGCGCGGCGACCTCGCCGTCGTCGAGGTGAGCGACGACGGCCCCGGCGTCGCGGAAGCCGACCGCGAGCGGATCTTCGAGCGGTTCGTCCGCCTCGACGCGTCGCGGCAGCGCGGGCACGGCGGCACCGGGCTGGGCCTGCCGATCGTGGCGGGCATCGCGGCGCGCCACGGCGGCCGGGCGCGCTACAGCGAGCCGGCCGAGCCGGGCGCGCGGTTCGTGCTCGAGCTGCCGGTGCTCGAACTGCCGGAGGAGGAGTAGTGCGCCTGCTGATCGTGGAGGACGAGCGCGAGTTCGCGGAGACGCTGCGGCGCGGCCTGGTCGCCGAGGGGTTCACCGTCGACGTCGCGCACACCGGACGCGAGGGGCTCTGGCGGGCCACCGAGCAGGAGTACGACGTCGTCGTGCTCGACATCATGCTGCCCGAGCTGTCCGGCTACGAGGTGCTCAAACGCCTGCGCGCGGCCGAAAACTGGACGCCGGTGCTGATGCTCACCGCGAAGGACGGCGAGTACGACGAAGCCGACGCGTTCGACCTCGGCGCCGACGACTACCTGTCGAAGCCGTTCTCCTTCGTCGTCCTCATCGCCCGGCTGCGGGCGCTGCTGCGCCGCGGCGCGCCGGCCCGTCCCGCCGTGCTGGAGGCGGGCGACCTGCGGCTCGACCCGTCCGCGCGAACCGTCCACAGAGGACAGCAGCGGATCGAGCTGACCGCGCGCGAGTTCGGGTTGCTGGAGTTCCTGCTGCGCCGGCCGGGGACCGCGCTGACGAAGAACGAGATACTGGGCCACGTCTGGGACGCGCACTACGACGGCGACGAGAACGTCGTCGAGGTCTACATCGGGTACCTGCGGCGCAAGATCGACGTCCCGTTCGGCACCCGCACCATCGAGACCGTCCGGGGCGTCGGCTACCGGCTGGTAGACGTTACTCGATCGTGATATACCGGGCGGAATCCGGGAATTGGTTCCGCTGGGCGTTCCGCAGTGGTCCGTTTGCCGCCGCCGGTTGCCGCAGAGAGCCCATTCGTTACCGCGAACCGGTGAAAAATACCGTGTCTTAGCTCATCTGCGGGCGGTTGTGCCCGTTGCTACGGTGGGCACCCACCCGAGATCAGGAAAGCGATGACGGAATCGCAGCAACCGTTCCCTGCCTACGATAACACCGTTCAAGAAGACTCCGAGAAATCCGTTTCCCGGCTTCGTGCCGCCGACGCCATTCGCGAAGGGACGGCCCAGTTCGGCGTGGTCACGGGGCTGACCCCGCACGCCGTGACCGGGCTCCGGACCCGCGCCGACGGCGGCTGGTCGGTGCTCGTCGACGTCGTCGAGCTGGCCCGGATCCCGGATTCCACCAGCGTGATGGCCACCTACCGGGTGGACCTCGACGCCGCCGGCGAGCTCGCCGCCTGTGAGCGGCTCCGGCGGTTCACGCGGGGCGCCACCGATTCCTGAAAGGAAGAGTGACACTTGGCCGCTTCGTCCGATTCATTGGCGGACATTCTGGAACGCGTGCTCGACAAGGGTGTCGTGATAGCCGGTGACATCGGCATCAGCGTCGTCGACGTCGAATTGCTGACACTGCGGATCCGGCTGTTCATCGCCTCGGCCCAGACCGCCCGGGAAATGGGCATGGACTGGTGGACCGGCGACCCGTTCTTCTCGCCGAACGCCCACCGTGAAGAGCTGGCGGCCCGCGTTTCCGAACTGGAGGCGCGGCTGCCCGCGCCGATCGGGACGGGAGAGCCGCGGTGAGCGACTGGCTGTCCGCGTACGCGATCACCCGCAACCGTCCGGCCACTTTGGACATCGGGCCGCCGCGCCTGATCGGCTACCGGGACCTCGGCGTGGTCGTCTCGGAGGCGGAGCCGGCGCGCTTCGACCGCATCGACACGCTCGACCCGGTCGACGGCGCGCTCGCCGAACTGGCCCGCGAGCACGACGCGGTGGTGCGCGCGGTGTTCCGGCACGAACCCGTGCTGCCGCTGCGGTTCGGCACGGTCCTCGACGGCGAAGACGCCGTCCGCCGGCTGCTGGCGGCCGCCTACGACCAGGCCCGCGACTGCCTCGACGAGGTGGCCGGGCACCGGGAGTGGGGCGTCCGCGTGCGGCACGCCGAACCGGCGACGACCACGCGGCCGGACGCCGCGGGCCTGACCGGCACGCAGTACCTCGTCCGCCGCCGGGAACGGTTGAAAGCGGTCCAGCGCGCCCGCGAGGACGTCGTCGGAGCGGCCGGACGGCTCGAAGGCGCGCTGCGCCGGCACGCCGCCGACAGCATCGGGCGGGCCCTGCCGCACGGCGTGCTGGTCAACACCGCCTACCTGGTCGAAACCGGCCGGGAAGCCGCGTTCCACGCCGAGTTCGAGTGGTTCGCCCGCGAGCTGCGCACGGTGGGCGCGACGGTGGAGACCTCCGGCCCGTGGCCGCCGTACTCCTTCACCGACATCGAGCTCGGGGTGGCGGCCGATGGCTGACGCCGCGGTGGAAGCCGTCGCCGACCTGCTCGACCGGGTCGTGCACCGGGGCGCTGTCGTGACCGGTGACGTGATCATCTCGCTCGCCGGCATCGACCTGGTGCGGCTCGACCTGCGGTTGCTGCTGCTCGGGCTCGAAGGGTGAGCGGGGCCGTCCGGATCCCCGCCGACGCGGGCCGCGGGCTCGGCCACCTGGTCGTCACCGTGCTCGACATCCTCCGCGAAGTGCTCGAACGCCAGGCGCTGCGGCGGATGGAAACGCTCACCGACGACCAGGTCGAAGACCTCGGCCAGGCCCTGATCGCGCTGGAGCTCCGGTTCGCCGAGATCCGCGCGGCCCTCGACGAAACCATGGAAGGACCGAGTTGACCAGACCGGGACAGACCGGCGGCGGCCTCGCCGACACGCTCGACATCCTGCTCGACAAGGGACTCGTGATCGACGCTTCGGTGCGGGTGTCGGTGATCGGGATCGAGCTGCTGGCGATCGAGGCGCGGATCGTGATCGCCAGCGTCGACACCTACATCCGGTACCTCGAAGCGATGCAGCGGCTGCAGAACACGCCCGTGCCCGGGCAGATCTCCCAGGGACTCGGCCAGACGACCGGGCTGATCCCGCCCCCGCCGCCGACCCCCGCCGTGGCGGTGCCGGTGGAACCGGTGATCCCGGTCGAACAGCCGTGACGCTGCAGCTCTACGGCGTCGTGCGCGCCGGGCACCCGCGGGCGCCGCGGACGGTGTGCTGGGAGGACCTGGCCATGGTCGTCGGCGAACCCGAGCCCGACCCGGCGGTGCACCTGGCGGTGGTGTCCGCGCTCGTCGAGGGCGGGCCGGTGCTGCCGGTCCGGTTCGGCACCGTGGCCGACGACGAGGACGCCGTCCGGCAGGAGGTGCTCGCCCCGGCCGCCGACACCTACCGCGCCGACCTCGACCGGCTCGACGGCCTGGCCGAGGTGCACGTCTGCCTGCGGTTCACCGAACCCGACTCCGCGTGGCGCGCGGCGCGTTCCGACGTGCTGCTGAGCGAGGTCGCCGAACGCGCCCGCGATTCGGTGTCGCTGCCGGCGGGCGAGTCCGCCGACGAGCGGTGGGCGTTCCTGGTCGGGATGGGCGACCTGCTCGTCGTCCGCGACGCGGTCACCGGGCTGGCCCGCGGCGGCGGTGTCCAGGCCGACTGGGTCGGGCCGCTGCCCGCGTACAGCTTTCTGGAGCGGCGGACGTGCTCACGGTGGACGTGGTGAGCGACGGCCGAACAGTCGCTGAACACTCTTTTCGGTACTGGCCGCCGTGGCTCGCGGTCGGCGATCCTGGCAGCGTGGCCACCAGTGAAGTCGCGGCGCTCCCGCGTGCGTTCGGCGGGCCCGGCTCGGGGCCGGGCCAGTTCCGCGCGCCGTCCGGCCTCGCCGTCGACGTGCGCGGCCGGGTGTGGGTGGCGGACACGGGCAACGACCGCGTGCAGGCGTTCACCCACGACGGCGCGCTGGTGCGCGTGCTGTCCGGGCGGCTCAAGGCACCGGAAGGGGTCGCGGTCGACGCGGCGGGCAACGTCTACGTCGCCGACACCGGCAACCGCCGCGTGGTGCAGTTCTCATGGTGGGGCGGGTTCGTGCGCGAGTTCGGCGGGCTGGACCGGCCACGCGGGCTGACGCTGGACCCGGTCGGCCGGCTGCTGGTCGACGACACCGGCCGCGTGGCCCGCTTCGACACCCGAACGGGCGCGCCGCTGACCGACACGACCGAGCCGATCAGCGCACCGAGGCACATGGCCGACGACGGGCTGGGCGGGGTTTGGGTGGCCGAGACCGGGAACCACCGCATCGTCCACTTCGGAGCGTCGGCCTAGGTGTTGTCGGCCGGCAGCGGCAGCAGGCGATCCCAGTGGAGCCGGACCGCCGACGCAGTAGCCGGGCCCGATTCCGAAGCCGTCGGGGTACATCAGCACCCTGGGGTGCGGCCCGCCCTCGCCGGGGAAGGCGGCGAAGGCATCGGCCTCGCCGTCCTCGGCGGGGATTCTCGCGTCTCGGTGAGGAACGTCGTCTCGGTGGTCATCGTCTCGGAGCATAGGCCGCCGGACCCGAGGCGCCGCCTAGTTCTTCGAGATCGCGGCCGTCGCGCGGACCACGGCGGTGCAGCGGTTCTCGACGTACTCGAGTCCGCCCTCTTCGGCGATGCGGCGCGCCTCGGCCGAGACGATGCCCTGCTGCAACCACAACGCCTTCGCGCCGATCTCCACGGCTTCACGTGCGATGCCCGGCGCCTCGGGGGACGGCCGGAAGACGTCCACGACGTCGACCGGCTCCGGGATGTCCTTCAGTGACCGGTAGACCTTCTCGCCGAGCAGCTCGGTCGCGGTCGGGTGGACCGGGATGATCCGGAAGCCGTGCGCCTGCAGGACCGCCGGTACGCCGTGCGCGGCCTTGGCCGGATCGCGGCTCAGGCCGACCACGGCGATCGTCTTCGCGCCTTCGAGGATTTCCTCTGCTTTCATACCGGGGGAACGCGCGGCGGGCGTCAAAGCTTCCAGAGCCGCAGGCCGCGGACGCGGTACACGGGCCAGATCACATGCCACGGCTTGCGGTGGGCGAAGGTCGCGGCACACGTCAGGATGTTGCGGGCGGACGTCGTCGTGACTTCGTGGCGGTCCGGCCAGACCTCGCCCTTGGCGCCGACCGCGATGCGGAACACCGTCAGCAGGCCGCGGCCCTGGAGGTCGTACTTCGCGCCGGTGTCCCCGGAGCCGGGCGCGAGCTCGGCGATCTCGGCGCCGAACGCGCGGGCCGCCTGCGGTGCGACCTCCGCGGGCACCACGCCGACACTGCGCGTGATCGCCTTGCCGTGCAGGCGCCGCGCGTACCGGTGCAGCAGCGAGCGTTCCCACCACGGGAGCAGCCGGTGGTGCGCCAGCAGCGTGGCGCACTCGCCGTGCCCGATCGCGAAGATGCTCGTGAGCTCGTCGTAGGCGCCGTTGGTCATCGGCTCGTTCAGGTGCAGCCGGACCTCGAACCGCGTGCGCGCGGTGAGCTCGTCGAGCAGCTCGCGGTGATCGAGGCGCGCCTTCGCGCGGGAGAGCGACCAGTCGGACATCGGACCTCCAGGCGTCGCGCACAGGCTAAACGGCGCGCGGCGCCGGGAACACGGTTTCAGCCGATCTTCTCGCCGTACATTTCGCCGAGCGGGTCGGAGATCAGCTCGACGCGGGCACCGTCCGGATCGGACAGGTAGATGGAGGTCTTGCTCTCCAGCAGGTACTTCACGCCGGCTTCGTCGAGCTTGTCCTTGATCACGCTCCACCGTTCGGGCGTGACGGACAGGGCCAGGTGGTGCAGTCCACCGAGGACTTCCGTGTACGGGCCGAGGTCCAGACCGGGCAGGTCGAAGAAGGCGACGGCGTTGCCGTTGCCGACGTCGAAGAAGAAGTGGCTGGAACCGGGGTAGTCGCGGTTCTCGATCAGCTCGGTGAGCGGGAAGCCCAGGATGTCCTGGTAGAACCCGATGGTCCGCTCGACGTCGCTGGAGATCAGCGCGGTGTGGTGGATGCCGCGCCCGTTCGTCGCCGGGCGTTCGGCGGCGGGGTGCAGGTGGCGCTCGCGCAGCTCGTCACGGATCTCGGCGAGCTTGGTGACCTCGGCCTGGGTCGGTGCCATGTCCCTCACGTCCCTTCCTGGTGGTGCCTCGAACGGTACGCCCAGATTGTCTCGCGCGCAAGAGATTGCCTGGCGAGAGTTCCGTTGGGTGGAACGTCGAGGCTTGTGCCCGGGGTGCCCCCACGGCAGAGTCGCCGGAGTGGACGTCAGCAAGGTGCAGGAGGCCGCCGCCGTACTGGCGCGGGCCTACGCGACGCGTGAGCCGGTCGAGCCGTTGATCAAGACCTACCCGGACGCGGAGGTCGAGGACGCGTACCGGATCCAGCAGGAGCAGGTGCGCCACTGGGTCGAGGGCGGCGACGCGGTCCGCGGGCACAAGGTCGGGCTCGCGTCCGCCGCGATGCAGCGGCAGATGGGCGTCGACCAGCCCGACTACGGGCACCTCACCGGCAGCATGTTCCACCTCGAGCACCAGGCGATCCCGACGTCGGCGTTCCTGCAGCCGCGGATCGAGCCGGAGATCGCGTTCGTGCTCGGCTCGGCGCTGCGCGGCCCCGGCGTCACGGTCGCCGACGCGGTGCGCGCGGTCGACTTCGTGCTGCCGTCGCTGGAGATCGTCGACTCGCGGATCCAGGACTGGAAGATCTCGCTGTTCGACACGATCGCCGACAACGCGTCGTCCGGCGGGGTGGTGCTGGGCAGCAGCCCGACGGCGCTGGGTTCCGTGGACCTGCGGCTGGCCGGTTGTGTGCTCTACCAGAACGGCGCGGTGGCGGCGACGGGCGCGGGCGGCGCGGTGCTCGGCTCGCCGCTGAACTCGCTGGTGTGGCTGGCGAACACGGTGGGGCCGCTGGGCGTCACGCTGGAACCCGGGCACGTCGTGCTGCCGGGGTCGATGACCCGGGCGATCCCGGTGTCGCCGGGCGACACGATCGTCGCGACCATCGCCGGCCTCGGCAGCGTCACCGCCGTCTTCGCCCCTGCTTCGGAGGAATCGTGAACGTGCGTGAGGCGGCCGCGGCGCTGCTGGGGACGGTTTCGGAGCGGGCGCCGCTCTCGGAGGAGTGGCCCGGGCTGGACGTCGACACGGCGTACGCGATCCAGGACGAGGCCCTGCGGCTGCGGCGGGCCCGCGGCGAGACGCTCGTCGGGCTGAAGCTGGGCCTGACGTCCCGGGCGAAGCAGCAGCGGATGGGCATCGACTCGCCGTTGCTCGCCTGGCTGACGGACGCGATGGTCCTGCCGGCGGGCGTCCCCGTGCCTTCGCTGATCCACCCGCGGGCCGAGCCGGAGCTGGTCTTCGTGATGCGGGATCGCTTGACCGGCCCCGGTGTCACGGCGGCGACGGCGCTGGCCGCGGTCGACCGCGTGTACGGCGGCATCGAGGTCATCGACAGCCGCTACACCGACTACCGCTTCACGCTCCCGGACGCCGTCGCCGACAACGGCTCGTCGGCGTACTTCAGCGTGGGCCCGGTCGGACTGCCGCCCGCGTCTCTCGACCTTTCGCTGGAAGCGGCCCTGCTGGAGGTCGACGGCCAGATCGTCGACACGGCGACCGGCGCGGCGGTCCAGGGCCACCCGGCGGAGGCACTGGCCCTGGCGGCGAACGCCCTGGGCGCGCGAGGCCTGGCGTTGGAGCCGGGCTGGCTGGTCCTGACCGGCGGCATGACGGACGCGGTCCCGGTCCGCCCCGGCTCCCGCGTCGCGGCCCACTTCTCCCACCTGGGCTCGATCACGCTCGCCGGCTGACCCGTGTCGACCCCCCAATCACGCGTGATGCCCCTTCAATCACGCGTGATGCCCGCTCAATCACGCGTGTGCGCCACTTCCGCACGGTCGGCGATGCGCGTGATGCCCCGGATCACCCGCGGCCAGATCGCGCGGGGCAGGTCGTGGCCCATGCCGGGGACGATGTCGAGGTCCGCGCCCGGGATCGCGCGGGCCGTCGCGCGGCCGCCGGACACGTTGACCAGCGGGTCTCGGGCGCCGTGCACCACCAAGGCCGGTACTCGCACCCTGCGCAGCCGCGGCGCGCGATCGCGTTCGGCCATGATCGCGGCGAGCTGACGCACCGTGCCGCCCGGGTGGACGCCGCGGTCGAACGTGCGCTCCGCACGGTCTCGCATGCGTGCCTCGTCGAACGGGTAGCCCGGCGAGCCGATCAGCCGGAACGTCCGCACGAGCAGCTCGACGTAGTCCGCGCGGTTGCGCGGCGGCGGGCTGAGCAGCATCGACATCGCCTTGCCGCTCGGCCGGCCGACCAGCCGGCCGCCGGTGCTGGACATGATCGACGTCAGCGACAGCACCCGCTCGGGGTGCCGGATGGCCAGGGTCTGCGCGATCATCCCGCCCATCGACGCGCCCACGACGTGCGCGGCCGGGACGCCCAGCACGTCCAGCAGGCCCGCGGCGTCGCCGGCCATGTCCGCGAGCGAGTACGGCGCGCTGTGCAGCAGGTACGCCTGCGCGAGGTTGGCCCGGCCCCGCATCCGGCTCGACCGCCCGGCGTCCCGGTTGTCGAACCGGATGACGTGGAACCCTTGCGCGGCCAGGGTTTCGCAGAACTCCTCGTCCCACCAGATCATCGGCGCGCCGAGCCCCATGACGAGCAGCAGCGGCCGGTCGCCCGCGTCTCCGAAGGTCTCGTGGCACAGCTCGACGCCGCCGACCGCCGCGACGCGCTCCGCCATCAGGCCTCCCGGGTGTGCTCGGCGGCCAGCTTGGTGAGCTCGGCCAGCGCGTCGTGCAGGTGGTCGATCAGGTCCCAGACGTCCGGGATCAGCTCGCGGCAGGCGACGAACCCGAAGTCCAGCTTGCCGTCGTAGGACATCACGGTGATGTTCAGCCCGCCACTCGCGTCGGTGATCGCGGACACCGGGTAGTTCGCGAGCAGCCGCGCGCCCGCGAGGTACAGCGGGCTCTGCGACCCGGGGACGTTCGACACGACGAGGTTCACGACCGGCGCGGTGGCCCCGAGGAAGAGCATGGTGGCGCGGGCGGCGAGCCCGCCGAGCGCGGCCGGGAGCATCCCGCTGAAGTCGACCAGCCACGACGCGGGCAGCGGCTGGTACCGCTGCTTCGCGGCGACCATCGCCGTGGTGACCTCGGCCAGCCGCGCGGCGGGGTCGGCGAGGTGCGTCGGCAGCGGCGCGAGCATGACCGACACCTGGTTGCCGGCGTCCTTGGCCTGCTCGGGCGTCCGCACCGAAAGGGGGACGAGCGTGACGAGCGGCTGGTCGGGCAGGGCGTCGTGGTCGACGAGCCACCGGCGCATCACGCTCGCGCACAACGCCATCACGACGTCGTTGACCGTGACGCCGAAGACGTTCTTGACGTGCTTGACCTCGTCGAGGGGCAGCGAGCCGTACGCGAAGCGGCGGTGCGGGCTGATCGGCCCGTTGAACGGCGTGTCCGGCGCGACGAGCCGCGGCCGGTCGGCTTCGTGGCGGCCGGCGCCCTGGCGCGTGACGCGGTTGAGCACGCTGCCGGCCTTCGCGAGCAGCCCGACGCCGGGGTAGCGGCCGAGGCCGGGGACCTCGTCGATGTGCTGCAGCAGTTTCGGCACCTGCAGCGCGGCTTTGACGGGGTGCAGCACGAGCTTCTTCGTCCCGTTGAGCGCGAGCGCGACCGGCGTGGGGATGGGCTCCTTCTGCGGTTTCTTCGGCGGTTCGACCGGCCTCGGTTCGGCCGTGGTGTCCATGAGCACGCCGATGAGCTCGGCCCCGGAGACGCCGTCGATCGCGCTGTGGTGGACCTTCGTGTAGACGGCGACGTTGCCGTCCTGCAGGCCGTGGACCAGGTAGGCCTCCCAGAGCGGCCGCCGCCGGTCGAGCGGCCGCGCGGTGAGCCGGGCGATCTGCTCGGCGAGCTGCCGCTCGTCGCCCGGCGCGGGGAGGGCGATCTCCCGGACGTGGTACTCGAGGTCGAACTCGGGATCGTCGATCCAGTACGGGTGGTCGAGCCCGAGCGGCACGGGCAGCAGCCGCCAGCGGAGCGGTTTCGCGAGGTGCAGCCGCGAGCCGATGAGCTCACGCAGGTCGTCGAGGGTGAGTTCGCCGCCTGGCGCGGTCGAGGGGTCGAGGATCGAGAGACCACCGACGTGCCCGGTCGTGGTGGTCGACTCGGCGTTGAGGAACTGCACGTCCAGGGGGGTGAGCTGACGCATCGTGCCTCCACGGGCTGGGCAGGTCAGTGTGCCTCGTGAGGTGGCGAGGGTAAATCCGCTGCCCGGGTGCGCGTGCCGCGCGGAACGGGAACGTCGGTGCCGTTGCGGTAGGCGCGGGCCTGGATTTCGTACAGCTCGTGGTACACCCCGCCCTCGCGGATCAGCTCTTCGTGGGTGCCCTGCTCGATCAGCCTTCCCTTCTCCAGCACCAGGATCCGGTCGGCCGAACGGATGTTGGCCAGCCGGTGCGTCACCAGGACCGTCGTGCGGCGGCCGTCGTGGGACGTGCTCGCGTGCTGGAGACCCGCGAACACCCGGGCCTCCGCGCGGGCGTCCAGTGCCGCCGTGGGTTCGTCGGCCACCAGGACCGACGCGTCCCGGTAGATGCCCCGGGCGATGCCCATGCGCTGCCACTGGCCGCCGGACAGGTCGTGGCCCTCGTCGAACTTCTTCGACAGCATCGTTTTCTCCTTGGCGGGCAACGACTCGATCACCTCGTCCGCGCCCGAGTAGTCCACCGCCTCACGCCACGCCCGGCCGTCCGGGTCCGGGCGCCCGAGACGGCCGACCGTGATGTTGTTCGCCGCCGTCATCGGCCACTCCGCCGGTTCCTGCGCGATCACCGCGATGTTCGCGTGCACCGACGCCGGGTCGGCGTGCGCGAGGTCGACGTCGTCCCAGCGCACCACGCCTTCGTCCGGTGGGTAGAGCCCGGTCAGCAGCTTGCCGAGGGTGGTCTTGCCCGAGCCGTTCTCACCGACGAGCGCGACCACCTCGCCGCGCCGGATCGTCAGCGAGATGTCCCGCAGCGCCGGGCTCTTCCGGCCCGGGTAGGTGAACGTGACGTTCTCCAGCCGGATCTCGGCCGGGTCGGCGGGCGCGGACAGCGCCGTCGGCGGCGGCTGCAGCTTGACCGACTCCCGCAGCAGCTGGTTGTAGAACCCGATGTAGAACGAGTCCTCGTACAGCGAGTTGACCGCGCGCATGGTGTTGGACAGCGCCGTCGACGCCGTGCGCATCGCCAGCACCGCCGTGCCGGCCAGCGCCAGCTCCATCCCGCCGGAGTAGAGCAGCCAGCCGAGCACCAGGTACGCGACGGCGGTGCCGAACCCGGCCGCCGCCCGGCCGGTGGTCCGCACCAGGTTGCTCCGGTGCGCGAGCCGCACCTCTTCGCGCGTCAGGCTGCGCGAGATGCGCCGGTACTCGCCGAGCAACGGTTCCTGCAACGTCAGCGCGTGCCGCTCGAGGGCCATCGACCGCCAGGTGGCCACCTCTTCGACGACCGACTTGCGGATGTTGCGCCCGACCGTGTCGATGAAGTGCCGGTAGTTCAGCTTCGCGATGCGCGCGGCGGCGAAGCCGTCGGCCGCCGCGGCGAGCAGCAGCACCGGGGCCAGCCACGGGTTGAGCAGGCCCGCGGTGAGCATCGCCGCCGCGAGCGAGATCGCCGACGACGTCAGGTCGGCCACCCGGCGCAGGCTCGTCTCGATCGCCCGGACGCCGAACCGCGCGCCCTGCCGCGCCAGCTCCCGGAAGTCCGCGTCCTCGAACGCGATCAGCCCGACGCGCACGACCGCCGCCGTCACCGCGTCGTCCGCCGCCGCGGTGACGCGCGGCCGCAGCGCCCCCTCGACGGCCGCGACGGCGGCGTCGAGCACCGCGCGCGCCGCGTACGAACCGGTGACGATCGCGATCGCCGGCAACGACTGCAGCACGCGGTCCGGCGTCGGGCCCTGTTCGAGCAGGGCGGTGAAGACGTTCGCGGTGGCGAGCAGCCCGAACGCCGTGACGCAGCCCGAGACGACGTGCACGAAGCCGGCCAGCAGCGTCAGCCGTGACGACGTCCGCCAGGCCAGCCGCAGCACGACGGCGACCGCGGCCGGCAACGCGCGCACGGCCTGGCCGAACCCGGCGTCGGCCACGCGTTCGTCGACGCGCGCCCACTCGGGCATCTTCAGGTTCTCGACCCCGATCAGCGGGGGCGGTTCCGTGGTGTCCTGGGGTGTTCCGGCGGATCTGCGCACGCCTCCATCTCTACTCCGGGGGTCCGACAATTCCGGCCGCCCGCGGGTCGGCGGGCTCCCGCTGGGCGGGTGCCGACGCTAGGCCGTTCGGGTGAAAGTAATCGTTTTCCCTGGGCCTTCGAGAGCATCGGGGACACACTCGCTGGACGGCCTGAAAACGAGCAACACGGAATAACTAATATCTGTTGTGTAATTGACCCATCGCCGGATCGCCCGCGTCGGCAGGTCCGCGAATGTGGTGGCACAGACCGGAAACAGGCGACGCCCTCATGCCAAGGGGGGAGGGGCGTCGCCTGTTTCCTCCTGCCCGTTTTCCCGGGTGTACCGAGCGCGCAGAAATGGGCTGAATTCGCGGTCTTCGCCCATCTTGACGTCGATTTCGTGGGTCAGGGTGTCACCGTCCGGGGTGAGCCGGTGCCGGGCGACCCCGCGGGCGGTCTTCTTGTCCAGGACGAGCGTCCCGCCGCTCCAGCCGCCGCGGGCGGGTGACTCGGGCGGGAAGCCGTAGCTGTCGAAGCCGTACCACAGCGTTTCGCCGGTCTGTGGGTCGACGGTGAAGACGTTGTGCCCCAGGAACTCTGTGCCGTCTTCGCGGCGCTGGCGGTAGTGCTGGACCAGCGCGAAGCCGTTGAGCGCCAGGCGGTATTCGCAGCCGGCGCGCGCGGTCGACGCGGGCGCCCACGGCGACGCGGCGAGGTCTTCGGTGCCGGTCCAGTCGCCGGTGAACGCCTTCAGTGCGGCGTGCGCGGGGCCGAGGGTGGGCATGTCCATGGTCGTCTCCATTTCGACAGGTGCCTGTCGATGTGCGAGACTAGCACGCATGTGGTCCCTCCGAGCCGAGACGTTCACCCGGGTGATCGACGCGGTCTTCGCGTGCAACGGCGGCTTCCTGGCGGCGGGCGACGCGCTGACGGAACCGGTCGGGCTGACGGCGGCGCAGTGGCAGGTGCTCGGCTTCCTCGAGGACGGCCCGGCGACCGCCGCGGAGGTGGCGCGCCGCCGCGGGCTGCGGCGCCAGAGCGTGCAGGAGACGGTGAACCGCTTGCTGCGCAACGGAATGCTCGACCGCCTGCCGAATCCGGCCGACGCGCGGGCGCCGCTGTTGTCGGTGACGCGGCGGGCGAAGGAGGCGCTGCGCGAGCTGGGGGCGGCGCAGGTCGACTGGGCGGAGGACGTCGCGCGATCGGTGTCCCAGGAGGATCTGGAGACGACGCTGCGGACGTTGCGGCGGCTGCGCGAGGTCGTGGCCCAGCCGCGGTTGCGTTGAGGGTTACTTCGCCGCGCCGGGGCCGGGGAGCACGTCGATGTCGCGGGCGTGCATCGACTCGCCGCACTGGGTGCAGCGCAGGTCGACGGTGGTGATTTCGCCGCACGCGTGGTGCCGGTAGAGCACCGGCGGGCCGGCCTCGCCCGCGAGCCACTTGTCGCCCCAGCGGGTCATGGCCATGAGCATGTCGACGAGCTCGGTGCCCTGTTCGGTCAGGACGTACTCGTAGCGCGGCCGCCGGTCGTACGGCCGCCGTTCCACGATGCCCTGGTCGACGAGGTGGTTCAGGCGTTCGGTCAGGACCTTGCGCGAGATGCCGAGGTCGGCCTGGATCTGTTCGAACCGGCTGATGCCGACCCACACGTCCCGCAGGATCAGGGGTGACCAGGGTTCGCCGATGACGTCGAGCGTGCGCGCGATCGAGCACGCGGCCAGTTCACTGAAGTTCGTGCGCTGCATGACACCACTTTAGCATTCGGGGTTCCCTGAGGGAACTCTGACTGCTACGGTCATGAAGTCTCCTCAAGGAACTCCGAAAGGATCGCGACGATGAGCAAGGTCTTCGCCGCCCACGCGGTGTCGGTGGACGGGTACATCACCGGCCGCGACGCCGGCCCCGGGCACGGTCTCGGTGACGGCGGAACGCTTTTCGACTGGTACACCGACGGCGACACGCGGAGCCGGGTGTTCGACTTCTTCACCCTCAGCGAGCCGAGCGCCCGTGTTTTCGACGACCTGGCCGGCCGCGTCGGCGCGATCGTGGCGGGCCGCAACACCTACGAGGACTCGGACCACTTCGGCGGCGGCAGCCCGCACCCGGACGCCCCGCTGTTCCTTGTAAGCCACCGGCCCGCGCCGGAGCTGACCGAGCGCCAGACCCTGTTCGGCGACGTCAAGGAAGCCATCGAGGCCGCCCGCGAGGCGGCGGGCGGCAAGGACGTCGGCCTCATGGGCGGCGGCGTCCTGACGTCGGCGCTGGCGGCGGGCCTGGTCGACGAGGTCGTCCTCCACCAGGTGCCGGTCCTGCTCGGCGGCGGCCGGTCGTTCTTCCAGGAGCTGCCTTCGCACGTACGGTTGCGGCTCGTCGAAGCCGTCGCCGCGCCCGGTGTCACCCACCTCCACTACGCGATCGCCTAAAGGAGAAAGCCATGATCGACGCCACCATCCGCCGCATCCTCGAGACCGCCGTCGTGGGTCACCTCGCCACCGTCCTGCCCGACGGCGCCCCGCACTCGATCCCGCTCTGGGTCGACCCCGAGGGCGAGTACATCGCGATCATGACGGGCCCGGACTCGCGCAAGGCCAAGAACCTTCAGCGCGACCCGCGGGTGGCGCTCTCCCTTACCCCGGCGGACAACCCGTTCGAGCCGGTGATCATCCGCGGCCGGGTGGTCGAGTGGGTCGACGGCGACGCGGGCTGGGCGATCGTCGACCGGATCGCGACCAAGTACATCGGGCAGCCGTACCCGCGGGAGCAGGAGCGGGTCGTGGCGCTGATCGAGGTCGAGCGGCAGAGCGTGGGCATGGGCTGATTTGTAGGCCGAGCGTCAGTCCGGCTTGATGCCCAGCAGCGTCAGGAACGTGCGGAACCCGGCCGGCATGTCGACCTTCTCCGGGTCGAGGAGCCATTGCAGCTGCAAGCCGTCCAGGACCGCGATCGCGATCGGTGCCAGCTGCTCCGGGGTCGCGCCCGGCGGCAGCTCGTCACGGTGGCGTTCGAGCATCTGGGTCATGCCCGCCCGCACCCGCTCGTAGCGGTCGTGGAAGTACTCGCGCGCCGGGTGGTCCTCCGTGACGCTGTCCGCCGACAGCACCGTGTACGTCTGGACGATCCCCGGCCGGGTCGTGTTGTAGTCGACCAGCTCGGCCAGCTGGTTGACCGTCATCGACGACTCGTCGCCCTGCGGGGCGTGGCCGAAGTGCAGCAGGTCCCACTCGTCGCGGGTCTCCAGCACCGCCGCCAGCAGGTCTTCCTTCGTGGGGAAGTAATGCATTAGCCCCTGCTGGGTCAGCCCGACGCGTTCGGCCACCGCGGCCAGCGAAGTGCCGCGATAGCCGCGTTCGGCGATCACTTCGAACGCCGCTCGGACGATGCTCGCTCGGCGGTCGGCGCCCCTGGCCCGGGTCATGATCCCGAGCCTACGGGACAAGCTGTCACGGAACCATAACGTTCACTACCCATCGCCAGGTAGAGTACGGGCCCATGAGCTTCGACGTCGACGCGCTGCTGGCCGAGCTCGACCTGGACACCAAGGCGAGCCTGCTCGCCGGCCAGGACGTCTGGAGCCTGCCCGCGCTCCCGCGGATCGGGCTCCGGTCCCTGGTGCTCTCGGACGGCCCGGTCGGCGTCCGCGGGGTCCGGTGGAGCCCGGACGACCCCTCGGTGACGCTCCCCAGCCCGACGGCCCTCGCCGCGAGCTGGGACCCGCGCTTGGCCGTGCGCGCCGGCCGGCTGCTCGCGCAGGAGGCCCGCCGCAAGGGCGTGCACGTCCTGCTCGCCCCGACGGTCAACCTCCAGCGCTCGCCCCTGGGCGGCCGCCACTTCGAGTCCTACTCGGAAGATCCCCTCCTCACCGGGATGATCGGCGCCGGCTACGTCACCGGCGTGCAGGACGGCGGGGTCGCCGTCACGGTCAAGCACTTCGTCGCCAACGACTTCGAGACCGAGCGCTTCACCGCCGACGTCCACGTCGGCGAGCGCGCACTGCGCGAGCTCTACCTCGCGCCGTTCGAACTCATCGTCCGGCGGGCGAAGCCCTGGGGGATCATGGCCGCCTACAACAGCGTCAACGGCACCACGATGACCCAGCACGCCGAGCTGCTCAACGGCGTGCTGCGCGACGAATGGGGTTTCGACGGCTTCGTGGTCTCCGACTGGCTGGCCGCGCGCGACACTGTCGCCTCGGCCAACGGCGGCCTCGACGTCGCGATGCCCGGCCCCCGCACGGTTTTCGGGGAACGGCTCGCGGAAGCCGTGCGCGGCGGCGAAGTCGACGAAGACGTCGTCGACGAGATGGTGCGCCGCGTGCTCCTGCTGGCCCACCGGACCGGCGCGCTCGGCGACAGCCCCGCCGCCAAACAGTCCACTATGGACGGCGACGCGATCGCGCGCGAGGTCGCGCACCGGTCGTTCGTGCTGCTCAGCAACGAAACCGGCCTGCTTCCCCTGCGCGAACCGCAGAGCATCGCCCTGATCGGCGCGCTGGCCGAGGACCCCAAGATCCTCGGCGGCGGCAGTGCCACCGTGTTCCCCGACCACATCGTCTCCCCTCTCGACGGCCTCCGGAAGGCCGTTCCCCCGGGCACCGACCTGGCTTTCGCCATCGGTGCCGATCCGCGAACGACGCTACCGCCGGCCACCGACAATTTCCGGCTCCGCGCGACCGCCAAAGCCGCGGACGGCACCCGATTGGCTGAATTTCCGCTCAGGGAAGCCAAAATCAACTGGATCGGCGAGCTGCCGCGAGGGCTCGACCTCGCCACGCTCGCGTCGGTCGAGATCGAAGGCACCTACCTGCCGGAACGAACCGGGACGCACACCTTCGCCGTCACCGGCCCCGGCGACCTCCGCCTCGCCGTCGCCGGGCAGACCCTCTTCGACGGCGTCAACCTGCCCGAAGGCGGTGACGTCTTCACGTCGATCATGCAGGTGATCGAGCAGCGCCGGGAGATCGAGCTGACGGCGGGCGAGCTCGTCGACGTCAGCCTGACCTACTGGATCCCGTCGGAGATGGCGGAGTTCGCCCGCGGCACCTTCGCCTGGGTCACCTTCGCGCTCGGCCACCGCGGCCCGGTGCTCGACCCGGACGCCGCCCTCGACGAAGCCGTTGCCCTGGCCGGGAAGTCGGACGTCGCGATCGTCGTGGTCGGCACCACCGCCGAGGTCGAGAGCGAAGGCTTCGACCGGACTTCCCTGGCACTGCCGGGAAGGCAGGACGAACTGGTCGCCAGGGTCGCGAAGGCCAACCCGAACACCGTGGTCGTCGTCAACGCCGGCTCCCCGGTGGAACTGCCGTGGCGCGCCGACGTCGCCGCGGTGCTGCTCACGTGGTTCCCCGGCCAGGCCGGCGGCGACGCGCTCGCCGACGTCCTCCTCGGCCTCGAAGAACCCGGCGGCCGCTTGCCGACGACGTGGCCCGCGAAGCTCGAAGACGCCCCGGTCACCGACGTGACGCCGGAAGAAGGCGTTCTCGAGTACGGCGAAGGCGTGTACATCGGCTACAGCGCCTACGCCAAGACAGAGACGCAACCCGCGTACTGGTTCGGCCACGGCCTGGGCTACACGACCTGGGTCTACGAAGAGCTCGACGTCTACCCGGACGACGAAGGCGGCGCACGCGTCCGGGTCCGCGTCCGCAACTCGGGGACGCGCAAGGGCCGTGAAGTCGTGCAGCTCTACCTGGCCCCGACCGAGCGCGGCGACCGGCCGCCCCGCTGGCTGGCCGGCTTCGCGAGCGTCGAAGCGGGACCCGGCGAGTCCGTCGAGACCGACATCGTCATCACGCCGAGGTCCGTCGAAGTCTGGCGGGACGGCTGGCAGCACATCGCCGGCGAGTACGTCCTGGAGGCTTCGCACTCCTACGCGCAGCCCCGGCTGAGCACGCGGGTCGTCCTCCAGAAAATACGTTGACGCCCGCCGCGGGAGCCCCTAACTTCAGCCGCGCACCCCGGAACGAGCGAAAGGGAGGTGGGTCCGATGATCACGCAACCGATCACGCGCTCCCACCTCGCCTCGAGGGTGCCGGGTTTCTGACCGGGAGCGCGTACTCCCGGAAGGACTTCCATGACCGATCTGGTCGTGCGCCCGCTCGAAGCGGGCGAAGAATCACTGTTCACCTCCCTGCCCGACCGCGGTCTCGTCGGCCGCAAGCTGTTCGGCAACGACTTCGCCGAGATGGCGGCCAAGGGCGAATACCGGCCCGAGTGGGTCTGGGTCGCGCTGCGCGACGACGTCGTCGTGGCGCGGGCCGCGTGGTGGGGCACGCCCAAGGACGAGGAACCGATCGCGCTCGACTGGTTCGACTTCACCGACTTCGACGCGGGCGTCGAGCTGCTGAAGAGGGTCCCGCTGCGCGCGGAGTACGCCTTGACCACGCCGCCCGGCTGGCAGGACGACCCGGACGTCGCGCACGAGGTCACCATCCGCGTGGAGGCGGCCGAGAAGGCGGGCTACCGCAAGCTCGTCGAGCGTTACCGGTTCTGCTGGACGCCGGAAAACGGCCTGCCGGCGCGGACCGGCCGGCTCGTCTTCCGGCCCGAGCCGGACGACGACGTGATCCTCGACGTCTTCAAGAAGGTGCACGTCGGCAGCCTCGACGCGCACGTCCGGAAGACGGTCGAGGAGCACGGGCTCGACGCGGCCGCGCGCGAGGACCTCGACATCATGCTGTGGATGCCGGCGCCGCGGGACTGGTGGCGGCTGGCGTACACGCCCGAGGGTGAGCTGGTCGGGTTCGTCCTGCCGAGCCGCAACGCCTACGACCCCGTGGTCGGGTACGTCGCCGTCGTGCCGGAGCAGCGCGGCCACGGGTACGCGTACGACCTGGTGGTCGAGGCCACGCACGACCTCATCGGGTACGGCGCGGAAAAGATCGTCGCGGGCACCGACGTCGGCAACATCCCGATGGCCAAGGCGTTCGCCAAGGCCGGCTACCCGGTGACGCAGCACCGCATCGACCTGGTGTGACCCCGGCGGCGGCCGCGTCTTGCCCGGCGCGGCCGCCGCGGGGTACCGTCGCTAGAGCGATCTATCAAATCGGCAAGGGGGCCCGAGATGGACGTTCTGCGGGACAAGGGGCTGGCGACGCTCCGCGTGATCCTCGGCTTTTCGCTGGTCAGCACGACAATCCACTACGCGCACAACGCCATCCGCGTCGCCGATTACCCGCAGCTGCCCGGCGTCCCGGCCACGGTGGCGGGGATCGTCGTCGCCTTCGGCTGGGTGCTGTTCACGACGTTCGGCTGGCTCGGCTACCGCGCGTACGTGCAAAGGCGCTATCCGCGGGCGCTGGCGTTCCTGCTGGTCTATTCGCTGGCCGGGATGATCACGCTCGGCCACTTCCTGACCGGCGTGCCGCAGATCCCCGGGTTCTTCTTCGCGACGATCTTCACGGATGCCGCAGCGGGGCTCGCGCTCTGGGCTTTCCTCACCTGGGCGTGGGCGACACTCAACCGGGTGACCTCGCGAGATCAAGTTTCTACACAACATTGACGTTCGTCGGAACTATGTAGACACTCGGATGAGTGACCACCACCACACCGGTGACCTTCGACCGCCGTCCGGACGAGTACCGCCACTGGCGCCTCCAGCTCGACGGGGAGGTGGCGTGGCTGGAAATGGACGTCGACGAGCAAGGCGGGCTCGTCCCGGGCTACGAGCTCAAGCTCAACTCCTACGACCTCGGGGTCGACATCGAGCTGTACGACGCCACGCAGCGGCTGCGGTTCGAGCACCCCGAGGTCCGCGTGGTGGTGGTGACCAGCGCGAAGGACAAGGTCTTCTGCGCCGGCGCGAACATCCGGATGCTCGCGGCGTCCGAGCACCACTGGAAGGTGAACTTCTGCAAGTTCACCAACGAGACCCGCAACGGCATGGAGGACGCCACCGCGCACTCCGGCCAGACCTACGTCGCCGCGGTGAACGGCACGTGCGCCGGCGGCGGCTACGAGATCGCGCTGGCCTGCGACAAGATCCTCCTGATCGACGACAACTCCTCGACCGTCGCGCTGCCCGAGGTGCCGCTGCTCGGCGTGCTGCCCGGTACCGGCGGGCTCACCCGGGTCGTCGACAAGCGGCGGGTGCGCCGGGACCTCGCCGACGTCTTCGCGACCCGCTCCGACGGCGTCAAGGGGAAGACCGCGGTCGACTGGCGGCTGGTCGACGAACTGGTGCCGCGCCAGGGGTTCCGTGACGCCGTGGCGAAGCGGGCCCGCGAGATCGCGCGCGAGTCCGACCGGACCGGCGAGGGCGGCATCGAGCTGACCCCGCTCGAACATCGCTATGTCGACACGGACGTGACCAAGGACCAGGTCACCATCACCGTCAAGGGCCCCGAAAACGACCCCGGTGACCTGCACGAAGAAGGCGCGAACGGCTGGTTCCTCGCCATGACCCGCGAGCTGGACGACGCCATCCTGCGGCTGCGCACCAACGAGGTCGAAGCCGGCACGTGGATCCTGAAGACCGTCGGCGACCCGGAGAAGGTGCTCGCGCACGAACAGGCCGTGCTGGGCGCGAAGGACTGGCTGGGCAACGAGATCACGCAGTACTTCAAGCGCACGCTCAAGCGCCTCGACGTCACCAGCCGCACGCTGATCGCGCTGATCGAGCCCGGCAGCTGCTTCGCCGGCTCGCTGCTGGAGCTCGCGCTCGCCGCCGACCGCCAGTACATCCTGGACGGGCCGCCGATCGACGACGAAGATTCCGACGAACGGGCGATGATCAGGCTCAGCGAAGCCAACTTCGGCCCGTTCCCGATGGGCAACGGCCTGACCCGCCTGCAGACGCGCTTCTACGGCGACGAGGACCACCTCGCGTGGCTCGCGCGCGAAAAGAACCACGAGCTGAGCGCGGCCGAAGCCGTCGAGCTCGGCCTGGTCACCGACGCCCCGGACGACCTCGACTGGGAGGACGAGATCCGGATCGCCCTCGAAGGCCGGGCGTCGCTCTCCCCGGACGCGCTCACCGGCATGGAGGCCAACCACCGGTTCGTCGGTCCCGAGACCGTCGAGACCAAGATCTTCGGCCGCTTGGCGGCTTGGCAGAACTGGATTTTCACCCGGCCGAACGCATCCGGGCCGGACGGCGCGCTGCGCCGATACGGTACGGGTCAGAAGGCCGTCTTCGACAGGAAGCGGGTCTAGCGCAGATGCCCGAGAAGATCGACTACGACGCCAAGATCCCCAACAACGTCAACCTCTCGGAGGACCGGCGGCTCCAGCGCGCGCTGGAGGGCTGGCAGCCGAAGTTCATGCACTGGTGGGGCGAGATGGGCCCGACGCTGGAGACCCAGGGCGTCTACCTGCGCACCGCGGTCAGCGTCGGCCGGGAGGGGTGGGCGCACTTCGACCACGTCAACGTCCCGGACTACCGGTGGGGCATCTTCCTCGCCGAGCGCGACCCGGACCGGCGGATCGCCTTCGGGGAGCACAAGGGCGAAGAGGTCTGGCAGCAGGTGCCCGGCGAATACCGCGCCGACCTGCAGCGGCTGATCGTCATCCAGGGCGACACCGAACCGGCGTCCGTCGAGCAGCAGAAGCTCCTCGGGCTCACCGCGCCGAGCCTCTACGACCTGCGGAACCTGTTCCAGGTCAACGTCGAAGAGGGCAGGCACCTCTGGGCGATGGTGTACCTGCTGCACGCGTACTTCGGCCGTGAAGGCCGTGACGAGGCCGAAGGGCTGCTGCTGCGCAACTCCGGCAGCCCCGACGCGCCCCGCATCCTCGGCGCGTTCAACGAGGAGACCGCCGACTGGCTGGCCTTCTACATGTTCACCTATTTCACCGACCGCGACGGGAAGTACCAGCTCGGCACGCTCAAGGAGTCCTCCTTCGACCCGCTCTCGCGCACCTGCGAGTTCATGCTGAAGGAGGAGGCGCACCACATGATGGTCGGCACCACCGGCGTCGACCGCGTGGTGATCCGCAGCGCCGAGCTGATCCGCGAGCACGACACGCTCGACATCGGCCCGCACGGCGGGATCCCGCTGACCCTGATCCAGAAGTACATCAACTTCCACTACACCGTCTCGCTCGACCTGTTCGGCAGCGAGACCTCGACCAATGCGGCGAACTACTACACCGCCGGGCTCAAGGGCCGCTGGCAGGAGACGCGCCGCAAGGACGACCACAAGCTCACCGACGACGCCCGCACGCTGGAGAAACCGGCCGGCGACGGCACCTGGACGGCGGAGGAGATGCAGGCGATCCTGCTGCTGAACCTCGACCTGCGCAGCGAGTACGTGACGGACTGCCAGACCGGCTTGAAACGCTGGAACAAGATCCTCGCCGACGCCGGGATCGACTTCACGTTCCGCTTGCCGCACCCTGGCTTCAACCGCGAAGTCGGCATAAACTCCGGCCACCACGTCACTCCCGACGGCACCATCGTCGACGAGGCGACCTGGCAGGCGGGTAAGAGCAAATGGCTGCCCACCACCGAGGACCTGACGTTCGTCCGCTCGCTGATGCACCCGGTGTACGAGCGGGGGAAGATCGCGAGCTGGGTGGCCCCGCCGCGGCAGGGCATCAACGGGAAGCCCTTCGACTACGAGTACGTCTACCTCACGTAGGAGGTCTGGGTGGCGACAGGGTTCAATGCCGCGGAGTACCTGCTTTCGGCCGGGCGCCCGGACGCGACCGCGGTCGTGTCGCCCCGCCGCACGCTCACCTACGCCGAGCTGGCGGCCGAGTCGCGCCGGGTCGCGGGCGGGCTCGTCGAGCTCGGTGTGCGGCCCGAAGAGCGCGTCATGTTCTGCATGGTCGACGACGTCGAGCTGCTCACCGGCATCCTCGGCGCGATGCTGGCCGGCGCGGTCGCCGTTCCGGTGTCGACGATGGTCACCGGGCTCGAGCTGGGCAAGATGCTGGCCGACTCGCGGGCGCGCCTGCTGTGCGTGTCCGGCGAGTTCGCCGAGCAGGCCGTGACCGCGCTCGGGTTCGCGCCGGAGGTCACCGACGTCCTGCTCGACCGGTCGGACGGCGCGGGGTTCGGCGTCCGGACGCACGAGTGGTCGTCGCTGGCCGGCTCGTTCCGAAGTGGACAGACGTGGGAGGACTCGCCCGCGTTGTGGCTGTACACGTCCGGGACGACGGGACAGCCGAAGGGCGCGATGCACCGGCACGCGAGCATCCGCGCGGTGTGCGAGACGTACGCGCGCGGGGTGCTCGAGACGACGCCGGCGGACCGGTTCCTGTCGGTCCCGAAGCTCTTCTTCGCCTACGGGCTGGGGAATTCGTGCTTCTTCCCGCTCGGGGCGGGCGGGACGGCGCTGCTCGAGCCCTCGCGTCCGACGCCGGCGTTGTTCGCCAGACGCGTCCGCGAAGAGCGGCCTTCGCTGTTCTTCGCCGTTCCGACGTTCTACGCGGCGTTGCTCGCGAGCGACGTCCCGGATGACTCGTTTTCCTCGGTGCGGCAGGCGGTTTCGGCCGGCGAGCCGCTGCCCGCGTCCCTGTTCGAACGGTTCCGGGCCCGCTTCGGGCTGGAGATCCTCGACGGCATCGGGTCCACCGAGGCGCTGCACATCTTCCTGTCGAACCAGCCCGGGTCGGTGCGGCCGGGCAGCACCGGCGTCCCGGTGCCCGGGTACTCCGTGCAGATCCGCGACGAGGCGGGCGCGGTGATCGACGCCGTCGGCAAGCCGGGCGAGCTGTTCGTGGCCGGGCCGTCGACGGCGACCGGCTACTGGGCGCGGTACGACGCGACGAAGCTCGTCTTCCAGGGCGAATGGCTGCGGACCGGCGACAGCTACGTCCGGAACGAGGACGGCACCTATTCGTGCCTGGGCCGGTTCGGGGACATGCTGAAGGCGGGCGGGATCTGGGTGTCGCCGTCCGAAGTGGAGGAACGGCTGCGGCAGCACCCGGCGGTGGCCGAGGTCGCGGTCGTCGCGGCACCGGACGCCGACGGGCTCGACAAGCCGGTGGCGTGCGTCGTCGCCGCTCCCGGGGTTACGGTGGACCCGGACGAGCTGATCGAGTTCTGCCGCGAAGGTCTCGCGGCGTTCAAGCGTCCGCGAGGAGTGGTCGAACTGGCGGAACTGCCGAAGACGGCGACGGGCAAGATCCGCCGGAACGTGATCCGTGAGCAGGTCCGCGACGTCCTGCGGGTGGTGCCCAGCACGTGATCGACGGGCACTTCGTGGTGGACGCGCACGTCCACACCCCGCGGCTGCCGACGCTCAAGCCTGCCTGGACGCAGTGGGCGCACGACTTCGCGGGTTCGTACCCGTGGCGTTCGGTGTACTCCTCGGACGGTGCGGTGATCCCGTCGGCGATGGACGAGCTGATGGAGTCCGAGGGCGTCGACCGGGTGCTGCTGTTCTGCGAGTACAGCCCGCGGGCGACCGGGATTCAGCCGATCGAGGACAACTTGCCTTTGGTGGCGCACAACCCCACGCGGTTCCGGCTGGTCGCGAACGTCAATCCGTATCTGCACCACCCACCGGCGTCGGAGGTGGCACGGCAGCTGGACCTGGGCGCGGTGGCGTTGAAGATCCACCCGGTGCACGGGGCGTTCTCTCCGGCGGACAAGGAGCTGTACCCGGTCTACGCGCTCTGCGCCGAACGTGGGGTGCCGGTGATCCTCCATTCGGGAACGTCGAGCTTTCCGGGCTCTCGCACCAGTTTCGGGAACCCCGAGCTGATGTCCGATGTGGTCGAGGACTTCCCGTCGCTGCAGTTCGTCTTCGCCCACGGTGGTCGCGGGTGGTGGTACGACGTCGCGGCTTTCCTCGCACTGGCGCGCGAGAACGTCTGGCTGGACCTCGCCGGGTTGCCGCCGAAGAAGCTGCCGGAGTACTACCAGCGGTTCGACCTCGCCCGGCTGGCCGGGAAGTTCGTGTTCGGGACGGACTGGCCCGGGGTGCCTTCGGTGGCGGCCAACGTGCGGAAGCTGGCCGGGCTCGGCCTGCCCGAGGACGTCTTGACCGGCGTCCTCGGGGGCAACGCGGTGAAGCTGATGCCGGGCCTAGCCTAGGACCTCGTGCAGGCAGAGCACGTTGCCTTCGGAGTCGGTGAACCAGGCGGCCCGCTCGTTACCCAGCTCCGCGATGTGGTCGACCGTCTTCAGTCCCTCCACGTCGAAGTCCTGGAAGCGCACCCCGCGGCCCTCCAAGGCTCTGATCTCGGTCGAAAGATCCGAGACTTCGAAGCTCAACGCCGTGTTCTCGCTCTGCGCTCCGGCCGGCATGGTCCGGAGCCCGATGGCCCCCGCACCCGCCGCGAAGTACAGCGTTCCGTCTTCGCCCTTCCCCGTCTGCTTCAGGCCCAGGGAGTCCGCGTAGAAGTGGCCGGCGCGTTCGCTGTCGGTCACCGGGAGCATGGTCGTGATGGTCGATTCGGTCAGCATGGTTTCCATGGTGCGCCGCGACGCGCACCGCTGTGACCTCGACTTTTTCAACCTCAGGCGTTGAACGCGCGGAGTGTTCGCATCGCTTCCGCGAGTGCCGGCGCGTCGTCACCCAGCGGGGTCAGCACGATGCGGCGCAGGATCTCCGCCGCCGTGGTCCTGGCCTTGTTCGCCATGTCCAGGCCGTGGTCGGTCAGCGCCGCGAACGTGACGCGGCGGTCGTCCGGGCTCGGGACACGGCAGATCAGGTCCGCCGCCACCAGGCGGTCGGCCACCTTCGTGAAGCCGCCGCTGGAGAGCGCCGCCTCCGTGGCCAGCTTGGTCATCGGCATCCGGTGGTCGGGCGAGCGGACCAGGCGCAGCAGGATGTCGAACGACGCGGGTGCGAGGCCGAGGCGGTCGGCGATCTCGCCCATCAGCTTGTCCTGCGTGGCCAGGTAGCCCTCGATGACCAGGCCCCACCACGTGACGATCTCATCGTCGTCGGTCTTCGGATCCACCGGCTCAGCCTACCGGAAAGTCTGTACGGAATATATCTTGCTCGCAAGAGGTTCTGCGGTTACCTTGAAACCAGGAGGCAACCATGGCGATCAAGACGTCCGGCCTGCACCACGTCACCGCGATCGGCGGCGACCCGCAGCGCAACGCCGACTTCTACCTGCGGACCCTGGGCCTGCGGCTGGTGAAGACCACCGTGAACTTCGACGACCCGGGCACCTACCACCTCTACTACGGCGACAGCGCCGGCAAGCCGGGCTCGCTGATGACCTTCTTCCCGTGGCCGGACGCGCCGAGCGGCCGTCACGGCACCGGTCAGGCGACGACCACGTCGTTCTCGATCCCCGAATCCTCCCTCGGCTGGTGGAAGCAGCACTTCGCGGCGAACGGCGTCGAGACCGGCGAAGTCCGCAACGCCGACAACGAAGACACGCTCACCTTCCGTGATCCCGACGGCCTGAAGCTCGCCCTCGTCGCGCACCCGCAGGGCGACCCGCGCGACCCGTGGGACACCGAGCTGGTCCCGGCCGAGCACGCGGTCCGCGGCCTGCACTCGGTGACGCTGTCGGTGAACAAGGAGGACGCCACCGCCGGCATGCTCACCGACGGCCTCGGCCTCAGCTTCGCCACCCAGGACAGCAATCGTTTGCGGTTCGCCGCCGGCGAGGGTGGCCCGGGCGCGCTGGTCGACGTCCTCGTGACGCCGGACGCGCCGCGCGGCCTGGTCGCCGCGGGCACCGTGCACCACGTCGCCTGGCGCGCGCCCGACGAAGAGACGCAGAAGACCTGGCGCGAAGAGCTCGTCGACCAGGGCGTGCACGTGACGTCCATCCTGGACCGCCAGTACTTCCGCTCGATCTACTTCCGCGAGCCGGGCGGCACGCTGCTGGAGGTCGCGACCGACGAACCCGGCTTCGCCATCGACGAGCCGCTGCTGGAACTCGGTCGCGCGCTCAAGCTGCCGCCGTGGCTCGAGCCGCGCCGCGACGAGATCCAGCACATGCTGCCCAAGCTCAACCTCCCCGCCGAGAACAACCCGGAGCTGTCATGACGCTGGCGCACAAGTACGTCGAAGGGGTGCCGGACGCGCCGCTGCTGCTCCTGCTGCACGGCACCGGCGGCAGCCCCGACGACCTGCTCGGCCTGGCACGCGAGCTGAGCCCGGACTCCGCCGTGCTGGCCCCGGCCGGCCCGGTGTCCGAGTACGGCGCCGCGCGCTGGTTCCGGCGGCTGGCCGAGGGCGTGTTCGACCACGAAGACGTCGTCAAGCGCGCGAACGAGCTCGCCGACTTCGTCCTCGAAGCCCGCGAGAAGTACGGGCTGGGTGACCGGCGGCTCGTCGCCGTCGGCTTCTCCAACGGCGCCAACATCGCGGCCGCGGTGACGCTGCTGCGGCCGGAGGTCGTCCGCGAAGCCGCACTGTTCGCGGCGATGTCGCCGGTGCCGGAGCCGCCGTCGCACGACCTGTCCGGCTCCCGCGTCTTCCTGGCGAACGGCGAACACGACCCGATGGCGCCCCTGGCGTCCACGGAGGAGCTGATCGGGCTGCTGCGGGAGCGCGGGGCCGACATCGTCACGCAGCGCCACCCCGGCGGGCACCAGATCACGGTGGACGGCGTCCGCGCGGCCGCGAAGTGGATCGCGCCCTGACGTTTGTACGGAGCGTATATCGGCTCGCCCTACGATCGGGCGATGACTAACGAGGCACTACAGCGTGCTACGAAACTGCTGGACGGCGTCATCCTCGCCGACGGGCACAACGACCTGCCGTGGGAGCTGCGGCAGCACGGCGGCCCGAACCCGGTCGAGGCGGCCGCGTCGCTCGACCTGACCGTCCGGCAGCCTGCCCTGCACACCGACTTCCCGAAGCTCGCCGACGGGAAGCTCGGGATGCAGTTCTGGTCGGTGTACGTGCCCTGCGAGTTCGAAGGCCACAGCGCCGTGACCGCGGTCCTCGAGCAGATCGAGGTCGTCCACCAGCTGGCCGAGCGCTACCCCGGCCGGCTCCGGCTGGTCGACACCGCGGACGAGGCCGAAGCCGCGTTCGCCGACGGCCGGATCGCGTCGCTGCTGGGTGCCGAGGGCGGGCACAGCATCGCCGAGTCGCTCGGCGTGCTGCGGATCCTGCGCCGCCTGGGCGTCCGGTACATGACGCTGACGCACAACTTCAACACCACCTGGGCCGACTCGGGCACCGACGAGCCCGAGCACGGCGGGCTCACCGAGTTCGGCCGCGACGTCGTGCGCGAGATGAACAAGATCGGGATGATGGTCGACCTCTCGCACGTCGCGCCGTCGACGATGCGGGCGGCGATCGAGGTCAGCTCGGCGCCGGTGATCTTCAGCCACTCCTCCTGCCTCGCGGTGAACGACCACCCGCGCAACATCCCCGACGACGTCCTCGCGCAGCTGCCCGGCAACGGCGGCGTCGCGATGACCACGTTCGTGCCGGCGTTCATCTCGCCGAAGGTCACCGCGTGGGACCACGAGCTGAAGGCCGCGATGGAGGCCGCCGGCAAGGAGTACCGGAACCTGGCCCAGCGCGGCGAGTTCGTGAAGGAGTGGGACGGCCCGGTCAAGCCGAAGGCCACCGTCGACGACGTCGTCGCGCACGTCGAGCACGCCCGCGAGGTCGCCGGGATCGACCACATCGGCCTCGGCGGCGACTACGACGGCGTCGGCACGCTGCCGGAGGGGCTGGAGGACACGTCCAAGTACCCGGTGTTGTTCGCGGCGCTGCTCGAACGCGGGTGGAGTGACGAGGACTGCGCGAAGCTGGCCGGGAAGAACACGCTCCGCGTACTCCGGGAGGTCGACGGCTTCGCCCGTTAGGGGGTTTGGCTCAGCGCTCCCCGCGTCCCGGACGGACACTGGTCACATGACGCACGCGCGCGGGGGCGCGGCCGACCGCCCCACCGGCCCGACACACCACGACCTGCCCGGGAACGAGGTGCCCGAGGGCGCCCTCGAGCCCGCCGAACTGCGCGCCGGCGACGTCCGGCCCGGCGCCGAGGAGGTCACGCCGGTGCGCCCGGCCCCGGCCCGGACCAGCGCGGCCACCAAGAAGCGCTCCCGGCCGACGCGGATCAGCGGCACCTGGGTCGCGGTCATCGCCGGGCTGGTGGTGCTGGTGGTGCTGCTGGTCTTCATCCTGCAGAACCTCGACCCGGCGACGGTGCACTTCTTCGGCGCCGAGGGCAGCCTGCCACTGGCGATCGCCATGCTGTTCTCAGCCATCGGCGGCGCGGTACTGGTCGCCCTGATCGGCGGGGCCCGGATCCTGCAGCTGCGGAAGCAGGCCCGTCGCCGCTAGACGATGATCGAGGTCATCGTCAGGACCTGCGCGCAAACGTTTTCGTCGCCGGTCGTGCGGACGCGGCCGACGTCGGCGGCGCTGCGGGTGCAGAGCCGCCAGAACGTGTCCAGGTCCGTCGTCACGGTGGCCAGCGGGGTGCGGGACGGCGGTGCGCCGCGGTCGAGCGTCCAGCCGTCGCGCTCGCGGCGGGCGTACCACCTGCCGGCGCCGGTGACCGTGTAGCCGACCTGCTTGCCGACGCGCGCGTCGACGTCGCGCAGGGTGTGCGGCAGTGCGCGGACGAACGTGTCGGCGATCGGCTCGGCGTACTCGGCCTCCAGCGACGTGTGCTCCAGCGCTTCGCGGATCTGCACGTGGTGGACCCAGAACTCCGAATAGTCGCGGGCCGCGTCGAGCCAGCGCGGAGCCGGCTCGTCGCCCGCCCAGCTCACCGGCCCGTCGAGCACGTCGAGGTCCAGCTTCGCCCAGTACTCGGTCGTCTGGCCCATGAACTCGTACATCATCGTGAGCAGTACGTCCGTCGAGAGACGGCGGCACGCGACGACCCATTCTTCGTTGATCCGGTCGATGAACCGGGGGAACGCCTCACCCGGGCGGGGGGCTTCGGAGGCGTGCCCGTCGCGGCCGCGGGACAGCCGGCCGACCTTGTCGCCGAGCAGGTGGGCGGCGAGGTCCTTGACCGTCCAGCCCGCGCACATCGTCGGACGCTCCCAGTCCTCGGGGGTCAGCGCGCCGAGCAGCGTCATCAGCGCCTGTTCTTCTTTTGAGAAGTACGGGAGGACGTCGATCGGCGGGCCCCAGCGCGTCGGACTCATGTGGGCATCCAAACACCTCCATCCGGCCTACCCGCAGGTAGCATCAGCCCGGACGCAGAGGGGAGTGGGCTCGTGAACGCAGAGCGACCGAACGGCCGGGGCACCGGGGACGAGGTGGCCGACCTGGCGCGGCGCGCCGGGCAGCTGGCCGGCTGGGCCGCGCGCACCGGGTTCGCGCTGGGCCGCAAGCTCCCCGGCGTCGAGACCGCCGAACGCGGGGTGCGGCAGGTCGAGCGGCAGCTGCTGGCCGAGCTGCGCCGCCGTCTCGACGAGGTCGACGACCCGTACCACGCGGCCCTGACGGCGGCGTCCGCGATGAACCGCCCGGCGGTGCCCGGCAAGGTCGAAGCCACCGTCACCATCGTGCCCGCGCGCGACAACCACGCCGAGCCGCTGCGCGCCGCGATGGCCGAGCTGCTCAACCACTCCATCGGCTTCGGCCGCGAGCGGGCGCGCGAGTACTTCTACGCGATCATCCTGCGTCAGCTGACCCCGGACGAGGCGCGCATCCTGTCCGCGCTGTCGGACGGCTCGCCGTTCCCGGTGATCGACGTCGTCGAGCGCACCGGCCTCGGCGGCAGCGGGCGCGTCGCGCTGCGCAACGCCTCGACGGTCGGCAAGGCGGCCGGGGTGTCGCTGCCCGACCAGGTGCCCGGGTACGTCACGCGGCTGATCGGGCTGGGGCTGGTCGACCTCGACGAAGAGGTGCCGTCGCTGGAGACGCAGTACGAGATCCTGCTGACCGACGAGACCGTGCGTGACGCGGAGAAGCACGTCAAACGCGCGAAGTACGTCCGGCGGACGATCCACGTCTCGCGCCTGGGGGCGCAGTTCTGGCAAGCCTGCGACCCGAGCTTCGGCTGACCGGGGATGGGGTCGTTCCTCGCCGGCATCGTCGCCGACTTCGCGCAGCACTGGCCCCTCTACGTCTCGATCCCGATCGTCGCCGCGCTGATCGGCTACGGCACCAAGCTCGTCGCGATCCGGATGATGTTCCAGCCGGTGGAGTTCATCGGGATCAAGCCGTTCCTCGGCTGGCAGGGCATCGTGCCCAAGCGCGCGGCGCGGATGGCGAGCATCGCCTGCGACACGATGACCGAGCAGCTGATCAAGCCCGCCGAGGTCGTCGCGCGCCTGGACGCGTCCCGGATCGCCCAGGAGATCGAGAAACCGCTGCTCGCGGGCGTCGAGGACATCGTCCGCGAGGTGGCCGGGCACTACCAGCCGGGGCTGTGGGAGTCGCTGCCGGTGCGGGTCCAGCGGCTGGTGATCGAGCGCGTCCAGCACGAGTCGCCGCGGATGGTCGCGGCCGTGCTCGACCTGATCAAGTCCGATGTGGACAGTGTGTTCGACCTCAAGGGCATGGTCGTCACCAGCCTGGTCAAGGACAAGCGGCTGCTGAACCGGATCTTCCAGGAGGCGGGCGCGAAGGAGTTCAAGTTCATCGCCCGCTCCGGCCTGGTCTTCGGCGGCGCGATCGGCGTGATCCAGATGGTCGCGTGGGTGCTGTTCAAGTTCCCGCTGATCATGCCGCTGTTCGGCCTGTTCACCGGCTGGTTCACCGACTGGCTGGCGCTGCGGATGATCTTCTACCCGATCGAGCCGCGCAAGTACTTCGGCGTCACGTGGCAGGGGCTGTTCCTCAAGCGCCGCGCGGAGGTCGCGGAGGCGTACGGCTCGTTGATCGCCCAGGAGATCATCACCCCGCACAACGTCATCGAGGCGATCCTCCACGGCCCGCTGTCGGACCGGGTGCTGGCGCTGATCCAGCGCCAGCTCGACCGCGAGCTCGGCAGCGTCGCGAGGCCGTTGCTGGTCTTCGCGGTGGGCAGCCGGAAGTACCAGGACGTGAAGCTGGCGATCGCGGAGCAGATCATGAACCGCCTCCCGGAGACGATGCGGTACATCGAGGACTACGCGACCGACGCGATGGACATCCGCAACGTCCTGGTGTCGAAGATGAAGGAGCTCTCCCCGCACGAGTTCGAGCGGCTGCTCCGGCCGGCCTTCGAACAGGACGAGTGGATCCTGATCGCGACGGGCGCGGTGCTGGGCTTCGCGGTCGGTGAGGGGCAGGTGCTCTTGCTGGAGCACCTCGCGGCCTGACGGCGGAACAACTCCACCCGAACGGCCGTACACCCGGACGTATCCCTGCGCTCACCTTGCGCCTCTACTCTGCGTCAGTACGACGACGGGCGGGGGAGCCCATGGCTGAGACGACGGAGACGCAGGCGGATGTGCTGCCCAGGCAGGAGATCCGGCTCGCGATGACCATGGTCGGCGGTGCCAGCCTCGCCGTCTGGATGGGCGGCATCGCGACCGAGACCTCCCAGCTGCTCCGAGAGGCACGAGGCAGTGTGGCCCCCGGCAAGTACCGGAAGCTGACCGGCCTGCTCCGGGCGGACGTCTCGGTCGACGTCCTGACCGGGACGAGCGCCGGGGGCATCAACGCCGCCTGCCTCGGCCTCGCGGAGGCGTACGACTCCAGCCCGGAGGTCTTGCGCGACACCTGGATCTCGACGGGCTCGCTCGACAACCTCACCCGTGACCCCGCCGAGCCCGAGCCGCGGTCGCTGCTCGACGGCGACCGCGTCCTGCTCGACGGCGTCCGCTGCGCGCTCGACCAGATCAAGGGGAACGGCCCGGGACCGGCGGCGGGCACGCCGGATCTCACCGTGCTGCTCACCGGAACCATGATCGACGGCGAGAGCGCCCGCTACCAGGACGCGCTGGGCAACCTGGTGCGGGACACCGACCACCGCATGCTGTTCCGCTTCCACGGCGAGCAGTGGCGGTCGGGGCAGGTCCTCGGACCGCTCGCGCTCGCCGCCCGGTCCACCGCCTCCTATCCCGGTGCGTTCGAGCTGTCCCGGGTGCCGATCGGTACCGGGCAGGTGGACGAGAAGCACCCGGACATGAAGCCGTACACCAAGCTCAGCCGCTCGCACTGGGTGACCGACGGCGGGGTGTTGCTCAACAAGCCACTCCGGCCGGCCCTGGAGGAGATCTTCGCCCGGCCCGCCGCTTCCGACGTCCGGCGGCTGCTGCTGTACGTCGTCCCGACCGGGGAGCGGGAGGCCGTCGCGAAGCCGTGCGACGCCGACGACTTCCCGATGCTGACCAACACGATGGGCAAGGTCGTCACCGCGGTGATGAGCCAGTCCATCAGTTCCGAGCTCGAGGAGCTCTCCCGGCACAACGCCGGTGTGGTGCGGACCAGGGACACCCGGGTCGTCCTGGCCGGGCTCGGGCTGCGCGGTGGCGCCGAGTCGTTGATCGACGAGCAGCTGTTCCGGGCCTACCTCGAACGGCGGACGGCCGACGACGCCGCGAAGCTGGTCGAGCTCGCCGCCCTCCGGTACGCGCAGTCCCGTGTGGACAGTCCGGAGCTGCAGTGGTCCACCGGGATGTCGGCGACCCTGCGCGACAAGGCCGCCGAGGCGCTGACGAGCGCGATCAAGCTCGATCCGCCGCGGATCCGGATGCCGGTGGAAGCGCTGCTGACCTACCGCACTTCCGCCCTCGCCGACGCCGTCGCGACCGGACTCCAGCTGATCAACGCGGCTTTCCTGCTGGGCCCGGACACGGCCGACGCCGCAGTGTTGAACGACGCCAAAGCGAAGCTGCACGATGCCCGGAAGAGCGCTGCCCGGAAGCAGGGGCTGGACGAGTGGCTCTCGGCGCAGCCGAAGCCGAAACCGGAGCGGACGCTCGAAGAGTGGGTCGGAGAGCTGGCCGGAGGATGGGCCGCGGCCGTCGACGTGGACGGCCTCGCCCGTGCCTGGTCTTCCGTCGTCGACGCGCTCCGGACCACGGCACCCGCCTTGCGCCGCCGGGTCGATGCCCGCCCCGACGAACACGAGGTCGTCAAGACACTGCTGGACTGGCTCGAACTCGAAGGGGAAACCGGCGACGAGGTCGTGCAAGCGCGGTTGCTCGCCCTGCACGTGGCCGGCCGAGGGCTGCTGGCGGACGCACCCGCCGTCGACCAGCGAGCCGATCTCGTGCAGGTGAGCGCCGACTCGCGGACGCTGCTCGACATGGAGCGGCGGCGCTCGTGGGAGAAGCTGACGGGGATGCAGGCGGGCTACTTCGGCGCCTTCTACAAGGCTTCCTGGCGCGCGAACGACTGGATGTGGGGCCGGATCGACGGAGCGGGCTGGCTCATGCAGGTGCTCCTCGACCCGGCCCGGCTGCGGAACCTCGCCGTCCTCGCCGGTGAGGACGTGTTCCGCGAGCAAGTGCGCGAGACCTTCGACGAGATCGGTTGGTGCCCGCCGCGCGAGGCGGACCACCTCAGCCCGGCGGCTGTCGCCGAGCTGAAGGCCCAGCTCGGCGTGGAACTGGGCTTCCTCGGGCTCGACGCGCAGCTGAAGCCGGTCGAGTACGCCGCTGAAGTGCCCGAAAGCATGCCGGTGACCGCGCTGGTCCTCGCCAGGGCACGGCAGCTGGAGATCGCCCGCGCCGAGCTTCCGGTCGTGTGGCGGCACGCGGACGCCGACGTCGTCACGGCGAAGGCCGGCGCCAAGAAGTCGAAGGCTTTCCGCGCCATGGCCGAACCGGACCCGAAGACCGGGAACGCGGTGTTCCCGCTGGACAGCGACGACCGGACGCAGGGAGTGTTCCAGGCGTGCCGCGTCTCGGCCGAACGGATCTCGGACGAGCGGGGCACTCCGCTGCTGGTCAAGACCGTGATCAAGCTGGCCGCGGCCGGGGTCAACGCGGCGGCCGCGACCGTGCCGCCGTCGACGCCGAAGGCCGCGCGGTCGATGGTCGCCGCCGTCCGCGCGACCGCTCGCAGCACCTGGCGGATCACCAAGGGCGCCATGGCGCTGAAGACACCGGGAACGATCGCGGCCGCGGTCCTCGCCCTCGTCGCGGGGGTGCTGATGGGCGGCAACGGCAATGCGATCGTGGGGCTGATCGGGCTGCCGGTGCTGGCCGGCGGGGTGGTCTTCGTCGTCGTCAACGTGCTGCTGATGGCCAAGAAGTCCCCACTGGTCGTGCTCTACCTGCTGGGCCTGCTCGTGGTGCTCGGCCTGGTGCTCGCCCCGTTCCTGCCGGTGCTCGCGCAGCCGTTCTTCGGCTGGCTCGCCTCGGTGGCCGACGGTTGGGGCCGGGGCCGCGCGGCGGTCGCGTGGGTCGTCTTCGTGGTCGTCCTGCTGCTGCCGTGGGTCGTCCCGCCACTGGGCGCGCTGTGGCGGCGCATCCGCCCGGGCGACCGTCCGGCTGAGCCCGCGATACCGGCGAAGACGGCGTCGGTTGCCGGGGTCGTCCTGACGGCCCAGGCCTCCGTCGCTCGTCCGGACACCGCACCGGCGGCCCCGGACCCGGCCGCCGAATCCTCGTCGTGAGCGCTGCTTCGGCGAGCTGGTGGTCATCCGAGATGCCGATCCGGTGGGGGAGTGCATGCCTGAGACCGCGGAACCGTGGCAGCAGGAGATCCGCCTGGCGATGACGATGGTGGGCGGCGCCAGCCTCGCCATCTGGATGGGTGGCGTCGCCACCGAGACGTCGCAGTTGCTGCGCGAGTCGCGCGGTGACGCGGAGCCCGGCCTGTACCGCAAGCTGCTCGACCTGCTGCGCGCCTCCGTGTCGATCGACGTGCTGACCGGGACCGGCGGCGGCGGCATCAGCGCCGCCTGTCTCGGCCTGGCGGAGGCCTTCCGCTCCACACCGGGTGTGCTGCGGGACACCTGGATCGAGGTCGCCTCGCTGGAGAACCTCGCGCGGGACGCCAGGGATCCCCAGCCCCGATCGGTGCTCGACGGCGATCGGGTCCTCCTGGGCGACTTGGGATCGGCCCTGCGCGACATCACCGGCAGCGGCACTCTGCCTGCCGAGCCGCCGGACATCACCGTGCTCCTCACCGGCACGGTGATCGACGGCGAACCGAGGCGACTCGACGACGCGTTGGGAAACCTGGTGCGCGACACCGAGCACCGGATGCTCTTCCGCTTCGACGGTCCATTGTGGACCAAAGGCGTGGAGGGGCCGCTGGCGCTCGCCGCGCGCTCCACCGCGTCGTTCCCGGGTGCTTTCGAGCTGTCCCGGGTACCGATCGGAAGCGCCGGTGTCGACGAGCTGCACCCCGACATGTCGGCGTACACCGAGCTGGTGCGTTCGCATTGGCTCACCGACGGAGGAGTACTGCTCAACAAGCCGATCCGACCGGCGCTGCGAGAGATCTTCGAGCGGCCCGCGCACGCGGACGTCCGCCGGCTGCTGCTCTACGTCGTGCCCACGGGCGAACCGGAGGCGGTCGCGCTGGGGGCCGATCCGCTGAGCCCGCCACTGCTGTCGACCGCGCTCGGAAGAGTCGTCGCCACCGTGATGAGCCAGTCGATCAGTGCCGAGCTGGACGAGCTGACCCGGCACAACGACGCCGTCGTCCGGGCGAGGGACTCCCGGGTATCACTGGCGGCCATCGGGTTGCGCGGCGAGCCCGAGGAGCTGGTCGACGCGCGGCTCGCGGTCCAGTACCTGGAACGGCGGACCGCCGAAGACGCCGTCGAGCTCGTCCGGGTCGCCACCCGGCGTTTTACCCTGTCCGCGGTGGACAGCCCGGATCCGGCGTGGGTGTCCGGCCTGTCGTGGCAGTTGCGCGCGGCCGCCGTGGCCGGGTTGGTCAGCGGCGTCCCGATCGAGCCCCCATCGGCGAGCATGGCCGTGGCGGACCTCGTCGGCTACCGGACGAGCGCGCTCGACGACGCGGTGGCGACCGGCTTGCAGCTGATCAACGCGGGTTTCCGGCTCCAGCCGGCACTCGCACAGGCGCAGGCGCTCAACGACGCGCGGGCGATGCTGCACACCGCACGGCGGGAGGCGGCACGGAGCGTACGGCTGGCGCCGTGGGTCATCGCCCACGAAGGGCCGGGTGCGGGCACCACCCTCGAATTGTGGATCCGTGAGCTGGCCCAGGAGTGGGCCGGGCTCGGCCGCTCCGCCGGGCTCGTCCGGGCCTGGCCGATGGCCGTCGCGGCGTTGCGGGCCGCGGCTCCGACGTTGCGGTCGCTCGTGGACGAGAGGACGGAGTCGTCCCCCGGCACGGTCACGACGCTGCTGGACTGGCTGGAGCTGGATTCCGGCGGCGACGACGTCGTCCAGGCCCGGCTTCTCGGCCTGCACGTCGCGAGTCGCGGGCTGCATGCCGAGCTACCGTCGGTGGATCAGCGTGTCGATCTCGTGCAGGTCAGCGCGGACTCCCGGACGTTGCTCGACCTGTCGCGGCATCGAGCGGCCGACAAGCTGACCGCCATGCAGGCGGGCTACTTCGGCGCGTTCTACAAGTCGTCGTGGCGCGCCAGCGATTGGATGTGGGGGCGGGTCGACGGCGCCGGTTGGCTGGTGCAGTGTCTGCTCGATCCGGTGCGGCTGGAAACCCTGCGTGACTTCGTGGGGCCAGAGGCGTTCCGGGGTGAGTTCAAGGCCGCGTTGGAAGACCTCTGGCGCAAGCCGGAAGCGACGGACAACTGCTCCCCGGAAGAGGTTCAGCAGCTCTGCCTCCAGTTGGCCGCGGAGCTGGCGTTCCTGGGGCTCGACGCCGATCTGAACCCCGTCGAGTTCGGGGCCGAACGGCCGGTCAGCCTCCCGGTGACCGCGATGGTGCTGGCGCGAGCGCGCCAAGCGGAGATCGCGGCGGAGGAGATCCCGGTCGTGGCGCAACGGGCACTGCACGACGTCAAGTACGGCGGAGCGAGCGGGACCGCGTCGGCGGCCTTCCGGTCGAAGGCCGCCCGCTTGCCCGCCGATGCGGCGACCGCTCAGCAGCTGTTCCAGGTGTGTCAGGTCTCGGCGGAAACGCTCGCCGGCGAGCAACGGACCCAGCAGCTGACGCGGACGCTGCTGCGCCTGGGCGCGGCCTCGGTGAACGTGGGCACCCTCGCGTTCCGGCTCCCCGAGGGGTGGCCCGAGAAGGTCGGCGGCGCACTGCGAGCTCTTTTCAAGATCGTCGCGACGATATCCGCGAACGCGGTTCGGCTCGGCTCGCAGGGGCCGATCGTCGCCGCCACGTTGGCTCTGCTGGCAGGGCTGGCGCTCGGGAACAACGGTGGCCTCGTGTTCGAGCTGATCGGCTTGCCGGTGCTCGCGGGCGCCGTCGTGTACCTGGCGACGGCCCTGCTGACGATGGGCAGGACCTCGCGCCGGGTCTTCGCGGCCCTGGGCGCACTGGTGGTGACGGCGCTGCTGCTCGCCGCTTTCCTGCCGCTGCTCAGGCAGCCGCTCTTCGGCTGGCTGGGGAACGTGGTCGCCGGCTGGCGGCGCGGGGACGCCCCGGTGTGGTGGCTCGTCGTCTCCGGCGTGGTGGTGCTGCCCGCCGTGGTGATACCAGTGCGAAGGATCTGGCGCCGGCTGCGACACCGGCGCGGCGCCTGATCCGGACGATCCACCGTCGCGGGGGCCGCTGAGCGGGAGACGTCCGGTCAAGGGCGCCGCTCGTGCGGACTCGTGCGGAATACGGCCCGTCGCCTTGCGATCACGGGCTCGAAGGTTCAGGGTGCGGGTAGGTCGCGAACCACGGGTGCGCGACCCAGCCGCGCGTATGCCCCGGGACCGTCCACTTCAAACAGGTTTGTGGGACTCCTCACCGGGTACCCCGCGTCGCCCCAGGTCATTGCGGGGTCGGTGAGCTGCGTCGCTGGCAGGTCGAAAATTCTCTGTTACGTTTCCTGAGTATGTCCGTAACGCACTTGATCGAATCGCCGACCAAGGCGGACGGCGCGGAGCTGTGGCGAATCGCGCGCGATTCCGCCAAGCTCGATCTCAACTCGCCGTACGCATACATGCTGTGGTGCCGCGATTTCGCCGAGACTTCGGTGGTCGCGCGTGAAGACGGCAAGGCGGTCGGATTCGTGACCGGCTACCGCCGGCCGCAGGAACCCGGTGTCGGGTTCGTCTGGCAGGTCGCGGTCGACGCGTCGCAGCGGGGAAAGGGCCTGGCCGGCACGCTGCTGGATGCGCTGTACACGCGGCTGGTCGCCGACGGGGTGCGTTACCTCGAGACCACCATCACCCCGGACAACGAAGCGTCCATCCGGCTGTTCACCTCCTTCGCGAAGCGCTGGGAGGCGCCGGTGGAAACCACGGTGCTGTTCGCCGGTGCGGATTTCCCCGGCGACGGTGAACACCTACCGGAAGAGCTTTACCGCATCGGTCCGCTCACGGCACGCAAAGATCCGGGCGAGTAGGAGAAAAGAAACGTCATGAGCATCTTCGAAGAGCTCGAATCCGAGGTCCGCAGCTACAGCCGCGGCTGGCCGGTCGTGTTCGACCGCGCCCAGGGCAGCCATCTCTACGACGAGAGCGGGAAGTCCTACCTGGACTTCTTCGCCGGAGCCGGCGCGCTGAACTACGGGCACAACAACCCGCGGCTCAAGCAGGCGCTGATCGACTACATCCAGCGTGACGGCGTCACCCACGCGCTCGACATGTTCACCGTGGCGAAGCGCGACTTCCTGCAGACCTTCCGCGACAAGATCCTCGACCCGCGCAACCTGAACCACAAGGTCGTGTTCCCGGGTCCGGGTGGCGCGAACGCGGTCGAGGCGGCGCTGAAGCTGGCGCGGAAGGTGACCGGCAAGGAGTCGGTCATCAACTTCACCAACGCCTTCCACGGCATGACGCTGGGCGCGCTGTCGGTCACCGGCAACTCGATGAAGCGCGGCGGCGCCGGCGTCCCCCTGGTGCACGCCACCCCGATGCCGTACGACGCGTACTTCGACGGCGCGATGCCGGACTTCCTCTACTTCGAGAAGCTCCTCGAAGACTCCGGCAGCGGGCTCAACGAGCCGGCTGCGGTGATCGTCGAGGGCGTGCAGGGCGAGGGCGGCATCAACGCCGCGCGCCTGGAGTGGCTGAAGGGTCTCGACGACCTCTGCAAGCGCCACAACATCCTGCTGATCCTCGACGACGTCCAGATGGGCTGCGGCCGCACCGGCCCGTTCTTCAGCTTCGAGGAAGCCGGGATCACGCCGGACATCATCTGCCTGTCGAAGTCCATCAGCGGCTACGGCCTGCCGATGGCGCTGACGCTGATCAAGCCGGAGCTCGACGTCTGGGAGCCGGGTGAGCACAACGGCACCTTCCGCGGCATCAGCCCCGCGTTCGTCACCGCGACCGAGGCGATCAACGCCTACTGGAGCGACGACGAGCTCGAGAAGTCGACCAAGGCGAAGGGCGAGCGCATCGCCGCCGCCTTCTCCGGCATCGTCGAGGCCTACCCGGACGCGAACCTGGCCGCCAAGGGCCGCGGCCTCGCGCGTGGCCTGGAGTTCGAGAACGGCGACCTGGCCGGCCGGGTCTGCGCCGAGGCGTTCGCGCGCGGCCTGCTGATGGAAACCTCCGGCCCCGACGGCGAAGTCATGAAGCTCCTGCCGCCGCTCACCCTGACCGACGACGAACTGACCCAGGGCCTCTCGATCATCGACGAATCGATCAAGGCCGTCCTCAAGAAGTAAAGGAGTACGACGTGCTCGTCCGCACCCTCGACGACGTCACCGACACCGACGCCGACATCAAGACCCCGAACTGGCGCAGCAAGCGCATCATCCTGGCCAAGGAGGGCGTCGGCTTCTCGGTGCACGAGACCACGCTGTACGCGGGAACTGTCAACGACTTCTGGTACGCGAACCACATCGAAGCCGTGTTCATCACCTCCGGTGAGGGCGAGATCGAAGACCTCGCCACCGGCAAGGTGTACGAGCTCAAGCCCGGGACGCTGTACCTGCTCAACGACCACGACAAGCACCAGGTCCGGCCGCGGACCGAGATCAAGTGCGTGTGCGTGTTCAACCCTCCGGTGACCGGCCGCGAGGTGCACGACGAGAACGGCGTGTACCCGCTGGTCGTCGAGGAAGCGTAAGAGCAGCGAGGAAACAGGAGGCGAAGCCGTGACGCTGACGGACACCCGGGTCGACGACGGTTACCCGACCCGGATCACCGGTACGCCGGCCCACCTGCCGCGCGTGCACCCCACGGTGTGGGGCACCGAAGCCGACGGTCCGATCGACGCCGCCACGCTGGCGAACCACGAGACCAACGGCTACACCGTGGTCGACGACCTGCTCTCCGTCGGGGAGGTCCAGGCGTACTGGCAGGAGCTGGTGCGGCTGTCCTCCGACAAGGAGCTCGCCCGGGACGAACGCGTGATCAGCGAGGCGCGCACCGGTGAGGTCCGGTCGATCTTCGACGTCCACGAGATCTCGGGCCTGATCGCCGAGCTGGTGCGCGACCCGCGCGTGCTGGACCGGGCCCGGCAGCTGCTCGGTTCCGACGTGTACGTGCACCAGAGCCGCGTCAACTACATGCCGGGGTTCAAGGGCACGGGCTTCTACTGGCACTCGGACTTCGAAACCTGGCACGCGGAGGACGGCATGCCGTCGCCGCGCGCGGTCAGCTGCTCCATCGCGCTCACGGACAACTACCCGTTCAACGGCGGCCTGATGATCATGCCGGGCTCGCACCGGACGTTCGTCCAGTGCGCCGGCGAGACGCCGGACGACAACTACAAGGCGTCGCTCAAGGACCAGCGGGTGGGCGTGCCGAGCGAGGACGACATCACGAAGATGGCGGCCGAGCACGGCATCGACCAGTTCACCGGCCAGGCCGGCTCGGCCCTGTGGTTCGACTCGAACATCATGCACGGCTCGGGCAACAACATCACCCCGTACCCGCGCTCGAACATCTTCCTGGTGTTCAACAGCGTGGAGAACGCGTTGCAGGAGCCGTTCGCGGCGAGCACACCGCGGCCCGCGTTCATCGCCGGCCGCGACTCGACCCCGATCTCGCGCTAGGTCACAACCCACCGGTGACGGACTCGGTGCGCTTTGTTACCGTGTCGCCACCGTGCGAGCGTGTGGCCCGCGCGACAGACGTCTTCGCGGACGATCGGCGGGTGCTTCGCTCGGGGTGAGCTCACCCGCCCGGTCGCCTTCGAAGACGACGGGTGGACCGCGCCCCCTGGCGGCCCAGCCGGGAGTTTTACGACGACCCCGTACCAGCGGATCGGGACCGCTGGTACGGGGTCGTCTCACGTCCCGGGTGACGCTCCGCCGGTGGATGTCGCACCCCGTCCCACTCGGCGCTGCGGAATCCGCAGAACGGCCAAAACTCCTGGTACCGGCCCCCTTCGACAACCCGTCACCACGGTAGGTTGATTTCGCGCGAGGGAGACCCCCGGGGAGGTGGGCGCGAGCATGGCCGAATGCCGGTTCCAGCTGCTCGGGCCCGTCCAGCTCTTCGACGGCGACGTCGCCGTCCCGATCGGCGGCCCCGGCGTCCGCGGGCTGCTCGCCCTGCTCGCGCTCAAGCCGGGCAAGGTCGTCGGGCTCGACGAGATCATCGACGCGCTCTGGGGCCACGACCCGCCCGCCACCGCCCGGACCATCGTCCACGGCAACGTCTCCCACCTGCGGCGCATCCTGCGGGACATCGACGGCCCGAGCATCCTGACCACCCCGCCGGGCTACCGGCTGGACGTCGACCCCGACCGGATCGACGTCCACCGGGCGCGCACCCTGCTCGACACCGCGTCGCCGGCCAGCCCGGAGGTCGCCGCCGCGCTGCTCGCCGAGGCACTCGCGCTCTGGCAGGGCCCGGCGCTCGGCGGCGTGCCCGACTCGTTGCGGGCGCCCGAGCTGGAGGACCTCCGCCTGGCCGTGCACGGTGCCCGCGTCGACGCCGACCTCGACCTCGGCCGGCACGCCGAGCTGATCGTCGAGCTGAGCCCGATCGTCCGCGCCGATCCCCTCGCCGAGCGGACCGCCGGCCAGCTCATGCGGGCGCTCTACCACGCCGGGCGCCGCGGGGACGCGCTCGAGCTGTACCGGACCGTCTCGCGCGCCACCCTCCGCACGCTGGGCGTCGAACCCGGCGCCGAGCTGCGCTGGCTGCACGAGCGCGTGCTCAACGACGACCTCCCGGCGCGCGGCTCCGCCGCCACCCCGGCCACGGCCGCCGAGCCGGGCAAGCCGATCTCACAGCTGCCCGCCGCGGTGCCGAGCCTGGCCGGGCGCGCCGACGAGCTGGCCTGGCTCGACAGCTTGGTCACCCGCGCCGAGGCCGGCGAGACGACGATCGCGATCGTCACCGGGACCGCCGGGGTCGGCAAGAGCAGCCTCGTCGTGTGGTGGGCGCACCGCGTCGCGGCGCGGTTCCCGGACGGCGTCCTGTTCGCGTCGCTGCGCGGCTTCGACCCGCACCACCCGCCGCTGGAACCCGCCGAGCTGCTGACGCAGTTCCTGCTCGGCCTCGGCGTCGAGACGGCCAAGATCCCCGAGCTGCTGCACGAACGCGTCGCGCTCTACCGGTCGCTGATCGCCGGGCGCCGGATGCTGGTGCTGCTCGACGACGCCCGCACCGCCGAGCAGGTGCGCCCGCTGCTGCCGCCGAGCGCGCGGACGATGACGGTGGTGACCAGCCGGTCGCGCCTCGACGGGCTGGCCGTGTCGAACGCGGCCAAGCAGCGCGTGCTCGGCACGCTCGCGCCCGAGGACGCCGTCCGGCTCATCGAGGAGCTCGCCGGCCCGGCCGGGCACAACCACACGCTCGCCCGGCTCTGCGGCTACCTCCCGCTCGCCCTGCGGATCGCCGGCGCGCGGCTCTCGGCGAGTCCGCAACGGACCGCGGAGGAGCTCGTCGACGAGCTCGGCAACGAGCGGACGCGGCTGGCCGGGCTGCAGGTCGACGGCGCCGACGACGGCGTGCGCGCCGCGTTCGACGTCTCCTTCCGCGGCCTGCCGGGCGAGATCGCCGAGACGTTCCTGCAGCTCGGCGCGGTGCCCGGGGTGATGGTCGGCCCGCACCTGATGGCCGCGGTGGCGCAGATCCCGGTCGTCGAGGCCCGGCGGCGGCTGCGCGCGCTGGCCGCGCACAACCTGATCGCCGAGACCGCGCGGGACGTCTTCGCCCCGCACGACCTCGTCTGGCTCTACCTGCGCGAGCTCGCGGAACAGGAGCTCGGCGAGAAGGAGCGCGACGAGACGGTCGGCTGGACGGTCCGCTACTACCAGGCGGTGGCGGACCGCGCGCGGCGCCGGCTGGGCCACGTCGCCGACCCGCTCGACTTCACCGGCGTGCTCGCCGACGAGGCGATGCCGCCGCTGGACGGCTTCGCCGCGGCGCAGGACTGGTTCGCGACCGAGTGGCCGAACCTGCTCGCGGCCCTCGACGCCGCGTACGCCGCGGGCCGCTACGACGACGTCTGGCGGCTGGCGCGGATCGGGCACGGCTACCGCGTCGCGTGCCCGCTGCTGGACGAGTGGTCGCGGATGGCCGACCTCGGTGTCGCCGCCGCCGAAGCCGCGGGCGACGTCGCCGGGCAGTGCTGGCTGCGGCTCGCGCGGTGCGAGATCGCGCTGACGTTCGACCTGCCGGGCTTCGGCCTGGCCGACGCCGAGCGGGCGCTGGAGCTGTCCGCCGGGCAGGCGGACGAGCGGCTGGTCACCTCGGTCGACCTGCACCTCGGCCGCGCCCTGAGCCGGCGCGGCGAGCACGAGAAGGCCATCGACCGGCTGGCCAAGGCGATCGCGGAGGCTTCGGACGTCACTTTGCGAGGCCAGGCTCTCGGCAGCTGCGCGCAGGCGGAGAAGCGGGCGGGCCGCCTGCCCGACGCGATCGCCCACCAGCTCGCGGGACTGGCGATCGACCGCTCGCTCGGCGACGACCACCGCGTGGTCGTCTCGCTGGACAAGCTGGCCGAGCTCAGCCTGCGGGCGGGCGACCTGGAGGCGGCGGAGCGGTACGTCTGGGAGGCGATCGACCTGGCGATCAGCCGGGAGTTCGCGGCCCGCGAGGGCGCGCTGCGGCTGACGCTGGGCCGGGTGCTGCGGGCCCGCGGTGATCTCGACGGCGCTCGGGAGCAGCTGGCGTTGTCGGTGCGCATTTACGAGCGGGTGCACCCGAAGCTGGTCGGTGAGGTCCGGACCGAGCTCGCCGAACTGCAGTGAAGATTTCGCGTGACAACTTTCCGGCGGTGATCCACATTCATGGGGATAAATGCCGGTTGCGAATGGATCACGACCCGGCTTCCGGGGTCGATCCTTAGTGGATTCTTAGTGGCCCCGGGCGGCGTCCGCGTAGGTTCGGCAGTGCCGGCTGAGCCCTAGGGGAGGGGCAGGCTGAGACGCCGGCGCCGGGCCCCGTGCGGGAAAACCCCGCCGGGGCCGGGAGCCGCCAGGAGCGGCTCGTGACGGCCCGGCCGGCCGACTTGGGGGTAGGCCGGCCGGTCGTCAGGCTCCCGGTCGTCGCAGGTCAGCTCACGTTCGCCGTGCAGAGCGCGATCGTCGTCCCGCTGTTTTCCGCGACCTTCTTGCCGTCGACCAGAATGGCGCAGCTGATTTCGTTGTTGAGCTGTGAATTGCGGGTGTCGGCGGTCAGCGTCAACAGGTACGAACCATTGTTGTAGGACGCCGCGCCCTCCCACGCGTCGGTGCTGGCCGGCGCGTTCTCCGTCCGCTGGTCCGACAGGCTGCCGAAACGCACGGTCGCGCCGCCGGCGGAGGTCACCTGGAACGTCACGGTGTGCTTGTCCCCGGCCGTCGCGGGCAGGTGCAGCCCGGACTCGCCACCGCCGAGGAAGGTCGAGTACGCCAGCATCCCGCCCGTCGAGAGCAGCGCGGCGACCGAGACCGCGGTGGCGGTGATCGCCAGCCCGCGATCGCCCGCCGTCCCCTTCTTGACCTGGGTCAGCCCGACGACCGCCAAGACCAGCCCGATCGCGCCCAGCGGCCACGCGACGAACCCGATGTCCGGGACGAACGCGACGACCAGGGCGGCCACGCCGAGCACCAGGCTCACGATCGCGAGGATGTTCCGCCCCGGCTTCGCGTTCGCCTGACGACGCTCCGTGGCCGTCACCGGTGGCGCGGGCCGTCCGTGGCGCGCGGCGGTCGGCGGCGGGTACTGCGGGTCGGTCATCATGCGGACCCCTTCGGGTGGGAGTGCGACGACGTTAACCCATAAGAGTGCCCCCGAACGAAATTGTTACATTCTGGAAAAAGTCATTGTCCCACCATTTCGCGGCAGGTGTCGGTATTTCCTGACAACGTGCGCAGGGTGTGGCCGGGTGATCAATGGGAAGAATATCGGGGTTCCCACTGTTTCCGTGGCCGGGCGGCCTACGACGACCGTCGGTTCCGGTGTTCAAGACGAAAGTCGCAAGCCGGACTTCTCAGTCGAAAAGGCTCACTTCGGGAGTGATTTCGAGGAGCTCGAAAACGGGACGGCCGCGGCGGCCGTCGATCGTCGTCGTGCGCACGACGCGCAGCCGGGCGGTCACCGGGCGGTCGAGGTTCTCCTTGATCTCGTCGAGCAGGTCGGGCGCCACGGCGCCCTGGATCGTCCCGCCCGACTCGCGGTCGAGGTAGAAGATCCGGCGCCGGGTGCGGACGCCGTCGAGCCGCCCGCGCACCGTCTCGTAGCCGACCTCCTCGCGCGACTCACGGAGGCTGCCCTGCAGGATCCGGGCCTGCTCGGTGGTCATGCTGCGGGTGACCTGCTCGCCCGACGTCGGCGTCAGCGCCATCCCGATGCCGGCGTTCTTCGCGACGGCGTTGACGATGTCGCTCACGGCGTTGCGGACGGTGTCGCGCTGCAGCAGCACGGCGTCGAGCGCGCCGTCGTCCGAGCCGTTCGCCGGCAGGAAGTCGCACAGCTCCTTGACCGCGCGCTCGGACAGCGTCTCGATGCCGTCGACGATCAGCGCGTCGTCGACGGCGTCGAGCTCGGGGAAGCCCAGGAAGATCGCGTTGCCCGCCTGGCCGCGCTGGATCAGCGGCGCCTTGTCGCGGTCGGCCTGCTGGACGATCGTGACCTCGCCGGACGGGTTCCGGATGATGTGCCCGATCTTGGCCGTCGCGTCCTGCAGCGCGCGGCTGATGTCGGAGAAGGTGTAGGCGTCGATGCTCTGCTCGCCGATCACCGAGACGTGCAGCAGCGGCGAGCGGGACGTCCGCTCGAACTTGGCGTTCGCCGCCATCGCCGAGGCGCGCGCGAGGTCGTCGAGCCACGTGCCGCCGGGGATCTCGTCGGCGATGCGCCGGAACTCGTTCCTCACCAGATCATCTCCGGGTAGCCCCTGCCGCCTTCGGCCCAGACCTCGGCCCAGACGTCTTCGTCGCCGGGACGGCACAGGAAGCCGTCCAGCATCCCACCGACCGGCTGGACCTGGTCGAGGTACATCGCGGGCTGCCCGACGATCACCCCGCGCAGGGTGAGCAGGCCGTACAGCGCGGACCGGCCGGCGTCGTCGAGCCGCTTGAGCGCGCCCCACTCGTCCGGGATGAGGACGACGTCGAGGCCGCGCGGCGGGTGGGCGGTCCGGGTGATGAGCTCGCCGCCGACCCAGGCCCGGCCGGTCGGCATGATCCGCCGGGCGACGCCGAGGTAGCTGTTGAGCGCGCTGAAGAGGATCTCGCGCTCGTTCTGGTGCGGGGCGTCGAAGACCAGGCGTTCGTAGACGTCGGCGAGGTCGCAGGCGTGGCGGCCCGGCGGCAGAACCTGCTGGGGCGTCCAATGGGGGAGCGTCACGCCACCCCCTCCTCGGCCTCGCTCACAGTGCGTAGCCGAACTTACCAGGATGGGTGTCAGCCACCGCGCCCAGGCTGGTGTGGCCACTGCGGGGTGACCTCGTCGGCTTCCGGCCAGGCGGGTTCCTCTTCGGTCGGCCAGTCCTCGGCCTGCGCGCCGCGCTGCGGGGGCAGCGGCAGCCGGCCTTCGCGGTGGCCCGCGGGCTCCGGTTCTTCGTCGTCCTGGACGGGTTCGTGCCGGTCGCTCTCGGGCTGCATCCAGGCCGCGGGGATGAACTGCGTCTGCTCGGCGGCGAGCGGCTCGGGCTCGTCGTAGGCGTCCACGAACTCGGGCTCGGGTTCAGGCTGGGGCCGGCGGGTGCGGAGGAGGAGCCACGAGGTGAGCGCGCCGAGGGCGAAGGCGATGATCAGCCACAGCCAGATCTGCCCGAACAGCCACACCATTCGCCATCACCCCTTAAACGACCGTGATCTCGACGCGCCGGTCTTCATCGCCGCCGCCGGCGGGGCGGGTGTCGCCCAGCCCCCGGAAGGTCACGCGGTTGGCTGTCAGCCCGTTGGTGGTGAGGATCCGCGTGACGGCTCTGGCACGGTCCCGGGAAAGCTTCAGCGAGCCGCTCGCGCTGCCGGACCCGCGGGCGGCGTGGCCGGTGACGCGGTACCGGAAGGTGTCCGGCGACTTGGCGAGGGCGATCGCGACGGTGCGGGCGGCCTGTTCGCCTTCGGGGGTGAGCCGGGCGGTGTCCGGCACGAAGGTGATCGGCGCCTCGGCGAGCATCCGGTCGATCTCGGCCTGCACCCCGGCCTTGTCGGTGGGCGGCGGCGGAGCAGTGGCACTGGTGGTCGGCGGCGGCGGGCTGCTGGTGGGCGGCGGCGCGCTGGTGGTGGCCGGGTTCGGGTTCGGGGCCACGGGGGTGACGTCGCCTTGCAGCTGGGCCGCCCGCACCCCATCGACGTTCTGGACGACCTCGAGGGCTTTGAGCGCTTGATCGGGGGCGAAGCCGGTGAGGGTGGCATCCCGTCCGTCGAAGGTGACGTTGCCCTTGGTCAGCCCGGCCTTGGCGAGCGCGGCCTGGGCGTCTGCGGTGAGCTCACGCTGGATGCTCCCGCCTTGCGCCCAGGTGACGACCCCCGCCAGCAGCGCGGTGACCAGCACCGCGATCGGGACCACGAGGATCCAGCGACGTCCACCGGACATAAGGGGACTGTAAGCCGGGTGGAGCGGGTTGGCGAGCCGGAGAAGGGGTGGTGGTCCACAAGTTGTCCCCAGGCAAGTCGACATGTGGACAACTGGCCGACCTGTGATCACCCGGGCACTGGCGGTCGTGAGTGAGAAACAGTGTTCTAACCCTGTTTCTCACTCACGACCCGTCTCAGCTGGCCTGCTGCCGCGCCTGGGCGTTGTCCGGTACCTCGAGGACGTCCATCGGCAGCAGCGGTGCGAGCTGGGGCCGCTTCGGCGACAACCCGTCCCCCATCGACTGGCCGCGCAGCTGCCTGCGGATCCACGGCAGCAGGTACAGCTTCGTCCACGTCAGGTCCGACCGCCGCGAGTCGATCCAGCGGTTCGGGACCGCTTCCGGGGGCCACGGCTCGCTCCAGTCGCCCGCCGTCGGGACGCCCAGGACCTCCGCCGACTTCATCGCTATGCGGCGGTGGGCCTCCGGTGAGAAGTGCAGCCGGTCGTCGCTCCACGCGCGGCGGTCGTGCAGCGGCTCCATCGTCCACAGGTCGACCATGCGGGCGCCGTGGCGCTCCGCGATCGCCCACAGGTGGGCGTTGTAGATCCCCACCTTGCCGCGCAAAACCGACATCACGGACAACACCTTCGTGTCCGGGCCGTTGAAGATGAGCACCGGGATGCCCGCCGCGCGCAGCTTGGCCACGCCCTCCTCGAGCCGGGCCGCCACCGCGTCGACGTCCGCCCCCGGGACGATGATGTCGTTGCCGCCCGCGCACAGCGTGACCAGGTCGGGCTTCAGTTCCAGCGCGATCGGGAGCTGCTCGTCCATGATCTCGTCGAGCATCTTGCCCCGGAGGGACAAGTTGGCGTACTGGAAGCCGCTTCGCCCCCCGGCCAAGATCTCCGCGAGCCGGTCGGCCCAGCCGCGGAACGAGCCGTCCGGCAGCTCGTCGTTGAGCCCCTCGGTGAAGCTGTCCCCGATCGCCACATAGCTGTCGAATCCGTACACGCTGGGTCCCCTTCCCGTCCTGCGACCGACTCCCCGACATGTAGTTGTACACCCCAACTAACCATCCGGGCCCCACCGGTGTTCAGCCTGCGGTAACAGTGTCTTATCTTGTCGGCCTTCTCCGCCTCTCTATTACGTAGTTTTCACCTACCGCATGCCGTGAGACCGCACACTCGAAGGCAATCACCAGACTCTTGTGGCGTAAATCTCCCTGCCGGCAGCCTCCGCGGCGCCATCCGGCACGCTGGACACGTGTCCGCAGAACCCCGTGAGTCGCTCGCGCAGATCCTCGGTGGCCGCCGGGGTGCGCTGGACGCCAGTATCCCGCCCGCCGGCTTCGTCGTCGGCTGGCTCGCGGCCGGGCAGTCCATCGCCTGGGGCGCCGGTGTCGCCATCGCGGTCGCCGTGGCCCTCGGGATCTTCCGGATGGTCCGCGGCGGGAAGATCCGTGCGCTGGTCGTCAGCCTGGCCGCCGTCGTCGCCGCCGCGCTGATCGCCCTGCACACCGGCCGTGCCCAGGACTTCTTCCTGCTGCAGCTGATGTCCAATGTGGCCAGCGCGCTGCTCTGGGCGGCCAGCATCGTGATCCGCTGGCCGCTGCTCGGCGTCGTCGTCGGCCTGGTGCTCGGCCAGAAGACGCGCTGGCGGCGCGACCCCGTGCTGCTGAAGGCCTACTCGCGCGCCAGCTGGGTGTGGGTGTTCGGCCAGTACGTGCTGCGGGTGGTCGTCTACGGCCTGCTGTGGTGGTCCGGCCAGGTGATCGCGCTCGGCGTGGCCCGCACGGTGCTGTCGTGGCCGCTCGTCGCGCTGACCGTGGCGGTGAGTGGCTGGGTGCTCTACCGGGCGTTGCCCCCGGAGCATCCCGGCCTGCGACTGGCCCCCGAAACCGGCCCGGACGACGTACCCGGGACATAAGGCGGCCCCCGGCGAGGGGGGAGGGTCCGGGGGCCAGGGACTACGTTACCCGGCCGACGGGGGTCGAGTCGACGTTTTGGCGTCTTCGCGTCGCGTTTTACTCAATTTTTTAGGGAAATACTGGTCTAACCACCCCTTCGCCGAAAGCGTCCACGGCCGCGAGCCAGGCCGCCCCCAGCACCCCATCCGAGCTGGTCAGCACCTCGAGCCCGGCCAGTCCGCGGCGCACGAGAGCGCCGACCGGGCTGGTTCCGGTGAGCACCGAACCCACGAGCACGACCGGGGTCGACTCGCCGGGCTCGCGCGCGGCGAGGGCGTTCGAGACCAGAAGTCCGGCCGCTCGGGTGACGATTTCGCCCGCCGCGGGCTCGCCCGCGGCGTGCGCGGCACTCACCAAAGGGGCGAATCGGGCGAGCCGGACCGGCGCCTCGGCGTTGGCGGTCGTGATCAACGCGCGTGCTGCCGCGAGCCGCTCCGCGTCCGTCCGTACGTCCAAACCGGACGGTCCGAGTGCCTCGGTGAGCACCGCCGACGGGAGCCCGGCGAGGGACAGGCCGCGCCCGAGAGCCTCCAAAGTGGATCGGACGGCTTCGCGGCCGAGCCAGAACGCGGAGCCTTCGTCGCCGAGCAGCCAGCCGTAGCCGCCCGCGGTGCCGGCCAGCCGGCGCTTGCGGATCCGGCCCGCGATGGAACCGGTCCCGGCGACGAGCACGGTCCCGTCCGGCGCCGACGTCGCGGACGCGTACGCCACTTCGGCGTCGGCCACGACCCGCACGCCCGTGAGCCCTATCCGCGCCCACGCCGCGTCGAACACCGCCGCCACGCGCACGTCGCTGAGCTTGCTGACCCCGGCCATGCCGACGACGCACGCCCGCACGTCGCCCGGATCGCGGGTGCCGAGCGCTTCGGCGATCGCGTCGGCGATCCGCCCCGCGGCGACCTCGGGCGCGTGCGCGTTGGGGTTGGCGCCGTCGCCGCGCCCGGTGCCGAGCACGACGCCGGCGGCGTCGACCAGTGCGGCCCTGGTCGACGTGCCGCCGGCGTCGACGCCGATCGCGAAGGTCACCTGGTCTTGGTCACCTTCAGCAGGCCGCGCGGGCTGTCCGGGTCGCCGCCGCGGGCGAGGGACAGGCCGAGCGCGATCCGCTGGATGGGCAGGATCTCCAGGATCGGCGCGAGCTCCTCGACCGTCGGCGCGACGTCGATGCGCAGCGCCGCCGGCACCTCCGAGGCGGCCGAACCGACGGCGAGGACGTCCGCGCCGCGCTTGCCGACGGCCTCGAGGACCTCGTGCATCGCCTGGCCGCCCTGTCCCTTGCTGGTCACCGCGAGCACGGCGGTCTCGCCGTCCACCGCCGCGACCGGGCCGTGCAGCAGGTCCGCGCCGCTGTACGCGCGGGCGGCGAGGTAGCTGGTCTCGGCCAGCTTCAGCGAGCCCTCCAGCGCCGACGCGTACGAGTAGCCGCGGCCGGTGGTGAGGACGCGGTCCACGAAGCGGTACCGGTCGACCGCGCGCTGGACGCCCTCGGCCGCACCGTCGAGGGTCTGCTGCGCCAGCTCGCCGATCTTCTCGGCGTCGGCCGCCTTGCCGCCGCGCACCGCGTCGATCAGGAGGTAGAGCGCCATCAGCGTCGCCGAGTACGTCTTGGTCGCGGCGACGGCCTTCTCGAGACCGGCGCCGATGTCGACGCCCAGTTCGGACGCCGCCCGCAGCGGCGAGTCCGGGGTGTTGGTGACGGACACCGTCAGCGCGCCCTGGCGGCGCGCCGTTTCGGTGACCTCGATCAGGTCGGGCGAACCACCGCTCTGGCTGACCGTGACGAACAGCACGTCCCGCAGATCGGGCCGCGCGCCGTACAGCGTCGCCGTGGACGGGGAGACAAGACCAGCCGGAAGGCCGAGCAGTACCTCGATCAGGTACTTCGCATACAACGCTGCGTGGTCACTCGATCCACGCGCGGCGAGCAAAGCGAAGCGCGGGGGCCGTTGTGAGATCTTTTCCGCCACCTCGGCGATTTCCGCCTGACGCCCCACCAGTCCGGCCAGGACGTCCGGTTGCTGGGCGATCTCCGCGGCCATGTGCTCGCCGGGCCGTTGTTCGGTCATCATTTTCCTCTCCACCTCCGGCATTATGTACCGGACTCAGGCGGCGTCGGTCAGGTCTAGACCAATCTTAGTGGGGCGGCGCGTTTGGGGAAAAGGGTACGTTTCTTCTGGGGACGTGGCGCGCAATGAGGGAAGACATAGGGAGTCGGGCATGTTGGAGACCACCACCACGGGCGAGGCGAGTGCCGTCGCCGGGATGCGCGGGCAGCGCGAGCCCAAGTACTGGGCGCTGAAACAGCACCTCCTCGACCTCCTGGACGTGCTGCCGCCCGGGTCGCCGATCCCGACCGAACGCGCGCTCGCCGGGGAGTTCACGGTTTCCCGCACCACCGTGCGCCAGGCGCTGGCGGACCTCACCGCCGAGGGCCGCCTGCACCGTGTGCAGGGCAAAGGCACCTTCGCGGCCGAGCCGAAGCTCGCGCAGCGGCTGCAGTTGTCCTCTTACACCGAGGACATGCGGCGCCAAGGCCTGAAGCCGTCTTCGAAGCTGCTGGAGCTCGAGGAGCTCCCGGCCGAGGGCGATCTCGCGAAACTGCTCGGAATCCGTACTGGTGCGAAAATTCTTCGCCTTCGACGGCTTCGACTGGCGGACTCGCAGCCGATGGCGCTGGAGACTTCGCACCTGCCGGCCGGCCGATTCCGCGGGCTGCGCAAGCACGTCTCGGCGGGCGGTTCGTTGTACGCCGTTCTGCGCGAGTACTACGGCGTGGAACTCGAACGCGCGGAGGAGTCGATCGAGACGTCGCTCGCCGGTCCGGAAGAGGCGGAGATGCTCGGCGCCGACGTCGGCATGCCGGTGCTCCGGCTGACCCGGCACTCGTTCGCCACGGACGGCAAGCCGGTCGAGTACGCCCGCTCGGTCTACCGCGGCGACCGGTACAAGTTCGTCACGACGCTGATGCCCTGACCCGGTGTTGACGGCGATCACCGCGCAAGGTGGAGTTGCGGGGTGACTGCCACCGAAGACACCGGGATCCGATGGGGGACGCACGCCGCCCGCGGCGTGCTCGCCACCACGATCCTCGGCTCGGGCATGGCGATGCTCGACGGCACCATCGTCAACGTCGCCCTGCCCCGCATCGGCGCCGAGCTGAACGCCTCCGTCGCCGGGCTCCAATGGATCCTCGACGGCTACCTGCTGGCGCTCGCCGCGCTCATCCTGGTCGCCGGCTCGCTCGGCGACCGCTACGGCCGGCGCCGCGTGTACCTCATCGGCGTCGTCTGGTTCGGCGTCGCCTCCGGGCTGTGCGCCGCCGCCGTGTCCACCGAGATGCTGGTCGCGATGCGGATCCTGCAGGGCATCGGCGGCGCGCTGCTGACGCCGGGGTCGCTCGCGATCCTCCAGTCGTCCTTCGCGCACGACGCCCGCGCCCGCGCGATCGGCGCCTGGTCCGGGCTCGGCGGCATCGCCGCGGCCGCCGGACCACTGCTCGGCGGTTTCCTCGTCCAGGTCTGGTCGTGGCGGCTCGCGTTCCTCATCAACGTCCCGATCGCGGTCGTCGTCGTGCTGATGGCCCGGAAGTTCGTCCCCGAGTCCCGCGACCCGGAGGCGACCGGGCACCCGGACTTCGGCGCCGCGGCGCTCGGCGCGCTCGGCCTCGCCGGGATCACCGGCGCGCTGGTGGAGGCGCCGGGACGCGGCATCGGTGACCCGATCGTGCTGGTCGCGGGCCTGCTGGGGATCGCCGGGCTGACCGCGTTCGTCGTCGTCCAGCACCGCTCGCGCGAGCCGCTGGTGCCGCCGTCGCTGTTCCGCGACCGGACGTTCACCCTGGCCAACGTGCTGACCTTCGCCATGTACGCGGCGCTCGGCGGCGTGATGATGCTGCTGGTGATGCAGCTGCAGGTGTCGCTGCACTACTCGCCGACGGCGTCCGGCCTGGCCGGGCTGCCGCTCACGGTGGTCATGCTGCTGCTGTCGGGCCGGTCGGGCGCGCTGGCGCAGCGGATCGGGCCGCGCGCGCAGCTGGTGGTCGGCCCGATCGTCGTCGGCATCGGGATGCTGCTGATGCTGCGCATTGCGCCCGGCGCGTCCTACCTCGGCGCGGTGCTGCCGGCGGTCGTCGTGTTCGGGCTCGGCCTGGCGACGGTGGTGGCCCCGGTGACCGCGACGGTGCTCGCCGCGGCCCCGGACCGCTTCGCCGGCGTCGCGTCCGGGGTCAACAACGCCATCGCGCGGTCCGGCGGGCTCTTGGCGGTGGCGGTGCTGCCGGCGGCGGCCGGGCTGACCGGCGAGGCGTACGCCGACCCGGTGGCGCTCACCGCGGGCTGGCGGATGGCGCTGGTGATCTGCGCGGCGCTGGCGATCGCCGGCGGGCTGATCGCGCTGGGCATCCACAACGGCGTGCTCGCGCCCCCGACTCCTCCGCCCCCGGCCGCCGACGAGTCTCCGCACCTGGGCGAGTGCTACCACTGCGGTGTCGAGGGCCCGCCGACGCACGTCCGCGGCGGCGGGACCCCGGTCGCCGGTTCCTAGCCCGCGAGGATCTCCGCGAACATCGCCGGGTCGGCGTTGCCGCCCGAGACGACGGCGACCGTGCGTCCGGCCGGCAGCTCTTCGGCGTGGAACAGGTACGCCGCCGTCGCCACCGCGCCGCTGGGCTCGGCGACCAGCCGGGCCTTGCGGGCGAGCGTGCGCATGGTCTCGCGGATCTCGTCCTCGGAGACCGTGACCATGGCGTCGACGACCTCCTTCAGGTGTGCGAAGGTCAGCTCCGACGGCTGCGCGCGCAGGCCGTCGGCGATCGTCCGGGCGCGGTCCGCCTGCGGCCAGTCGACCTGACGGCCCAGGCGCAGCCCCTCGGTCGTGTCGCCGGCCAGCGCCGGCTCGACGCCGATGACCTTCGCGTGCGGGGCGCGGGCCCTGATGGCGGTGCCGACGCCGGACGCCAGCCCGCCGCCGCTGACCGGCACCAGCACGACCTCGACGTCGGGGAGGTCCTCGGCGATCTCGAGGCCCGTCGTGCCCTGTCCGGCGATGATCGCCGCGTCGTCGAAGGGCGGGACGAGGGTCAGCCCGCGTTCGGCGGCCAGTTCGTGCGCTTTGGCCTCGTGCTCGCCGATCGGCACCTCGATCACCTCGGCGCCGTACGCGCGGGTGGCCTCGACCTTGATCCGCGGCGCGATGTCCGGCACGACGATCACCGCGGGCACGCCGTACTGCTGCGCGGCGTAAGCGACGGCTTGCGCGTGGTTGCCGCTCGAGTAAGCGATGACGCCACGGGAGCGCTGCAGCTCGTCGAGGGAACCGATCGCGTTGAACGCGCCGCGCACCTTGAACGCGCCGACCGGTTGCAGGCTTTCGGGTTTGAGCCACAGGGTTCCGCGGGGGTCCCACGTCTGGAGCAGCAGGGGCGTGCGCACGGCGACACCCTGGACGCGCTTCGCCGCGGCCTCGATGTCTGAGATCGTCACCAGTTCCATGTGCCGAGTATGTCAAGAAAGTGTTCGGCCCGGAGTGTCTATTGTGGACAGACGGAGTGGTCCTCCTCACGTCACGGCAACGCGGGGAGTTCCTCGCGCGCCTTAGACGTTGGACAGGGGAGAAGACTTACTACCGGATCGGGATCATGAGCAAGGAGAACGCAGCGGCTTCCGAAGCGAAGGAAGAGAAGTCAGGCCTGCGGATCGCGCAGGTGATGGCAGCGGCACTGGCGGCGGTGACGGCGGCACTGCTGGGATCGACGCTCGGCGTGGCGGGGACCGTCGTGGGCGCGGGCGTGGCGAGTGTGATCACGACGGTCGGCGGCGAGGTGTACCTGCGCTCGCTGCAGCGCACGCGCGCGGCGGCGGCGAGGGCCCGGCAGCTGGCGACGTCGGGGATCCGCCGGCGTGGCGGGACCGGTTCCGAGGGCGAGCTGGCCGAGCAGCCGACGGTGCGGCTGCCGCGGCCGGAGTCACCGCCCGAGGAAGAGCCTTCGCGGCTGCGGAAGCTGCGCTGGCCGTTGATCATCGGCACGAGCGTGGTGGCGTTCGCGGTGGCGATCCTGGCGATCGTCGGCGTCGAGGCGGCGACGGGCGGCAAGGTGGCGGCGGGCACGGGCTCGAGCATCGGCAAGATCTTCGGCGGCGGGTCGGGCACCACGGACCCGACCCCGTCGACAACGCCGTCGACCTCGACGAACGACACGCAGGACTCACCGACGAACACGCCGTCGACGACCACGGAGACGACCACCCCGCCGACGACGTCGTCGCAGTCCCCGACGACCACCCCGACGACCCCGAGCACAACGGCCCAGCAGCCGACGACGTCGGCCCCGCCGACCAGCCAGGGCGCGGCGACCACCCCGACCCCGTAGGTCAGGGAAGGCGGGCCCGCAGCTCTCGCGCGGCGGCTTCGGGGTCCTCGGCCTCGGTGATCGCCCGGACGACGACGATCCGCGACGCTCCCGCCTCGAGAACCTCCGGGAGCCGCGGGCCGTCGATTCCGCCGATCGCGAACCACGGCCGTGCGGGAGCCGAAGACGCGGTCGCGCGGACCAGGTCCAGCCCCGGCGCGGTGCGCCCGGGCTTCGTCGGCGTGGGCCAGCACGGGCCCGTGCAGAAGTAGTCCACGCCCGGCTCCGAAGCGGCGGCCGAAGCCTGCGAGACGGAGTGCGTCGAGCGTCCGATGACCACCTCGTCGCCCAGGATGCGGCGGGCCAGGGGGACCGGGATGTCGTCCTGGCCCAGGTGGAGCACGTCCGCGCCGACCGCCAGCGCTACGTCCGCGCGGTCGTTCACCGACAGCAGCGCTCCGTGGCGCGCGCACGCCTCGGCCAGCACCTCCAGCGCCGCGATCTCGGCCGCGGCCTCGAGCGGAGAGCCGCCGGTCTTGTCGCGCAGCTGGATGATGTCGACGCCGCCGGCCAGCGCCGCGTCGGCGAACGCGGCCAGGTCGCCGCGGGCTGTGCGGGCGTCCGTGCACAGGTACAGGCGCGCGGCGTCGAGGCGGGCGCGGATCTTGTCACCGGAGAGGGCGGGCATAGCGGCGACCGTACCTCGGCGGTTGATAATCCGACCAAAGCAGGCAGGCCGTCGAACGGCAAGTGCCGTTGCCGCGAAAGTCATCCGGCCGTGGCTGCGGTTGGATTATCAACCAACGGCACAGTAGGGTGGACGGGTCCGCACGGGAGCCCGAGGGACGGGCTGAGAGGGAGCTGCCGCTCCGACCGTGGAACCTGATCCGGGTCATGCCGGCGCAGGGAGCGTGATTCCCATGACGAACACCCTGGCCGTCGTCGGTGGCGGCGTCATCGGCCTGTCCGCGGCCTGGCGAGCCGCGCGCACCGGCCGCGAAGTCACCCTCTACGACCCTGAACCCGTCCGCGGTGGCGCGTCCTGGCTGGCCGGCGGCATGCTCGCCCCGGTCACCGAGGCCTGGCCGGGCGAGGAGGACGTCCTCACGCTCGGCGAAGCCTCTTTACGTCGCTGGCCCGGCTTCGCCAGCGACCTCGCGCAGGAGGGCGTCGACCCCGGACTCGCCGAGCACGGGACGCTCGTCGTCGCGTTCGACAGCGCCGACGCCGGGCACCTCGACATCCTCGCCGCCCACCTGCACTCGCTCGGCCGCGCGGCCGAACGGCTCACCAGCCGGGAGACCAAGCGGCTCGAACCCGGGGTCGGGTCCGTCCGAAGTGGACTCCACGTGCTCGGCGACCTGGCCGTGGACAACCGGAAACTGCTCCACGCCCTGTACGCGGCCTGCGTCAACCACAAAGTCCGGTTCGTCCGCGAGCGCGTCGAACGGATCCCGGACGCCGACGCCGTCGTGCTCGCCGCGGGTGCCTGGACCGGGCGGCTGCACCCGCAGCTCGCCGACGCCGTCCGCCCGCTCAAGGGCGAGATCCTGCGCCTGAAACCGCGCCGCGGCTGCCTGCCGCCGCCGTCGCGCACCGTGCGGGCCGTCGTCGAGGGGCGCCCGATCTACCTCGTCCCGCGCGGCGACCAGGAGCTTGTGCTCGGCGCGACGCAGTACGAAGCGGGCTTCGACCGGGCCGTCACCGCGCGCGGCGTCCGCGAGCTGATCGAGGGCGCCGAGCGCGTCTTCCCCGCGATCACCGAGTACGAGCTCGTCGAGACCGCCGCGGGCCTGCGGGCCGGCAGTCGGGACGTGCTGCCGTACGTCGGTGTCCTGGACGACGGCGTCTTCGCCGCCACCGGGCACCACCGCAACGGCTTGCTGATGGCCCCCGTGACCGCGGACGCCGTCCTCGCCTGGCTCGAGGGTGAGAAGCCGCCCGAAGGCGTCGAAGCGGCTTCGCCCGCCCGCCTGCACCAAAAGGAGCACGTGTGATGGAGATCAAGCTCAACGGGACGTGGACGGAGTTCCCGGACGGCGCGACCGTCGCCGACGTCCTCGACGCGTCGGGCGGCCAGCGGCCCGGCATCGCCGTCGCGGTCGACGGCGTCGTCGTCCGCCGCGGCGACTGGGCGGCCACCGCCGTGCCCAAGGGCGCGGCACTCGACGTGCTCACCGCGGTCCAGGGAGGCTGAAATGGACGAAGAACCGCTGGTCATCGGCACGCACAAGCTGTCGTCGAGGCTGATCATCGGCACCGGCGGCGCGGCGAACCTCGCCGTGCTCGAACGCGCGCTGGTCGCGTCCGGCACCGAGCTGACCACCGTCGCCATGCGCCGCGCCGACGCCGAGGGCGGCTCCGGCGTCCTCGAACTGCTGAAGAGGCTCGGCATCGAGCTGCTGCCGAACACCGCGGGCTGCCGCACGGCCGCCGAAGCCGTGCTCACCGCGCAGCTGGCGCGCGAGGCGCTCGGTACCGATCTCATCAAGCTCGAGGTGCACGCCGACGACCGGACGCTGCTCCCGGACCCGATCGAAACCCTCGACGCCGCCGAACGGCTGGCCGCCGACGGGTTCACCGTGTTCGCCTACACGAACGACGATCCGGTGCTCGCGCTGCGCCTCGAAGAGGCCGGCTGCGCCGCGGTGATGCCGCTGGGCGCGCCGATCGGCACCGGCCTCGGCATCCGGAATCCGCACAACATCGAGCTGATCGTTTCGCGGGCGGGCGTCCCGGTGATCCTGGACGCCGGAATCGGCACGGCGTCCGACGCGACGCTGGCGATGGAGCTCGGCTGCGACGCCGTCCTGCTGTCCACCGCCGTCACCCGGGCGACGGACCCCGAACGGATGGCCGCGGCGATGCGCTCGGCCGTCGTCGCCGGTCACCTGGCCCGCAGCGCCGGGCGCGTGCCGCAGCGGTTCTGGGCGCAGGCATCGAGTCCACCCCGGTGAACACGGGTGCCTTAACGCCGAACGTGCACCGCGAACCCGTAAGGTTGTCGGCACTTTCCGGCGCACCCGCGGCGGGGCAAGGGCAGAAGGAGCCAGCCGTGACCAGCACCTCCGTCCAGGACGTCTCGGGCAGGTTGTACCTCGCCGTCGGCAGGCTGTCCCGGTCACTGCGGCAGGCCGGGGTACCCGGCCCGGGCCACGGCGCCATCTCGGCCCTCGCGACGCTGGTGATCTCCGGTCAGCTGCGTCTCGGCGACCTCGCCGCGAAGGAGGGCGTCGCCGCGGCGACCATGTCGCGGATCATCGCGTCGCTCGTCGAGGCGGGCTACGTCAGCCGCGAGTCCGACCCCGTCGACCGCCGCGCGTGGCTGGCGAAGGCGACCGAGGAGGGCGAGCGGCTCGTGTCCGGCGTCCGGTCGACGCGGGTGCAGGAGCTGAACCGGCGTCTCGACCGCTTGACGCCCGAGCACCGCGAGGCCCTGACGACGGCGCTCCCGGCGCTGGAGGCGCTGATCGCGGACGAGGACCGCTAAGCGGCCTGCTCCCGCCTCAGCTCGGCCAGCTCCGCGCGGACGGCGCGCAGCTCCTCGAGGATCTCCCGGTTGGCTTCGGCCTGCGTCGCGGCCTGCTTGGCCTCTTCCTCGCGGATGTCCTGGCGCAGCTCGTCCTCCATGCCGCTGACGACCACGGCGATGAACAGGTTCAGCACGGCGAAGCTCGACACCAGGATGTAGACGACGAAGAAGATCCAGGCCATCGGCGCCTGGACCATGATCTCCTTCGCGATGTCCGGCCACGCCTCGCCGGTCATCACCTGGAACAGCGTGAACAGCGACGTGCCGAGGTCACCGAAGTTCTCCGGCGAGATGACGCCGAACAGCTTGGTCGCCATCACCCCGGCGACGAAGATGATCAGCGCGAGCAGCGCGGCGATCGACGCCATGCCGGGGATCGCCGCGAGCAGCCCGGACACGACCTTGCGCATCGACGGCACGACCGAGATCAGCCGCAGCACCCGGAGCACGCGCAGCGACCGCAGGACGGCGAACGGCCCGGTCGCCGGGATCACCGCGATGCCGACGACCAGCAGGTCGAAGACGTTCCAGTTGTCGCGGAAGAACGCGCCGCGGTAGGCGTAGAACTTCGCGAGCAGCTCGGCGACGAAGATGCCCAGCGCGATGTGGTCGAGGACGTGCAGGAGCGTCCCGTAGCCGTTCATCAGGGACGTCGACGTTTCCATGCCGAGCGTGGTCGCGTTGAACACGATCACGGCGATGATGAAGTTCTGGAAGCGGCGGTCCTCGAGGACCTTCGCCACCCGCTCGCGCCCGGTCAAGGCCGCCCCCTGCTCAGTTCAAGGATGAGTAAACGCAGGGATGGTAACCGGGCGGGTGCTCAGCGCTCTTCGGGTGCCAGCCGCCAGAAGGCCGAGACGGGTCCGACCTTGGCGCCCATCGGGTAGGCGTGCTCGACGGCGTGGGAGACGAACCACTTGCCGTACCGCGCCGCCTCGACCACCGGCATGCCCTTGGCCAGGCCCGCCGTGAGCGCCGACGCCATCGTGTCGCCCGCGCCGTGCGTGTGCGGCGTCGGATACCGCTCGCCCGGCAGCTCCACGAACGTCGAGCCGTCGAAGAGCAGGTCGACGCATTCCGGGTCGGACTGCAGGTGGCCGCTCTTGACCAGGACGTACTTCGGGCCCATCCGCTGGAGCACCACGGCCGCGGTGTGCATGCCCTCGCGGTCCTTCACGGTCATGCCGGTCAGGAGGCGGACCTCGTCCAGGTTCGGGGTCAGCACCGTCGCGCGCGGCAGCAGCTCGTCGCGCAGGGCGTGCAGGCCGGCGTCGTCGAACAGCGGGTGGCCGTGCATCGACGCCGCCACCGGGTCGACGACGAACGGGATCTTCTCGTCGCGGCCGATCCCGGCCTTGTCACACGCGGCCGCGACGGCGTTGATGATCTCCGCGGACGCCAGCATGCCGGTCTTGGCCGCCCCGACGCCCATGTCCGCCGCGACGGCCTCGATCTGCCCGGCCACGATGTGCGGCGGCAGGTCGGCGCGGTCGTGCACACCCAGGGTGTTCTGCACCGTGACGGCGGTGACCGCGACCAGGCCGTGCACGCCGCAGGTCAGGAAGGTGCGCAGGTCCGCCTGGAGCCCGGCGGCACCGCCGGAGTCCGACCCGGCGATGGTCAACGCCGTGGGAGGGCTCGTCGTCATGGTGGTTTCCCGACTTCTGGTCTAGGCCAATCGGCCTCTTTTGCTTCATCAACAGTCAACCACGGTGAGACATTGTGAACGTTACTCACGTTCGAAGGAGCCTGGATGAAGCTCTTCTCGGTGGTCCTCCTCGCGGCAGCTCTCACGTTCTCGGGAGCGACTGCTGCCAACGCGGACAGCCCAAAGCTCTCCCATGTCACCACGGTCGGCGTGCACAACACGTACGACCCGGCGGCCTACGGCTATCTGGCCCAGGCGCTCGACGCCGGGTCGTCGCTGATCGAGCTCGACGTCTGGCCGGACTTCTTCACCCACGAGTGGAAGGTCAGCCACTCGAACCCGTTGGGGAACAACAACAACTGCGTCGCGGCCACGTCGGCGTCGCAGCTGTACACCGGCGGCAAGAACAAGAACCTCGAGTACTGCCTCGACGACATCCGGATCTGGCTGGCCGCCCACCCCGGGCACACGCCGATCACGCTCAAGCTCGAGATGAAGACGGGCTTCTCGGACAACACCGGCATGGGCCCGGACGAGCTGGACGCGACGTTCCGCTCGCACCTCGGCAGCGTCGCGTTCCGCCCGAGCGAGCTGCTCGGGAGCTACGCCACCCTCGACGACGCGTCCAAAGCGGACAACTGGCCGTCCGTGGACGCGTTGCGGGGCCGTGTGATCACCGAGATCATCCCCGGCACGGTCGAGGAGCAGAACCCGACCGACACGCTCAAGACGGACGTCGAGTACGCGCGCTACCTGGTCGGCCTCAAGAACGCCGGCAAGCTCGGCGACGCGAACATCTTCCCGACCGTCCACGGTGCGGCCGGCGGTGACCCGCGGGACAAGTACACCGCCGACCTCAAGCCGTGGTTCGTCGTGTTCGACGGCGACGCGAACGCGTGGGTGACGCAGACCGGGCCGTGGTGGTACGACGCCAACCACTACTACGTCGTGATGACCGACGGGCAGAACGTCGCGCCGGCGATCGACGCGCACAACCCGACGGTCGAGCAGGCCAACCAGCGCGTCGCCGACCTGGCGAAGCAGCACGCGTCGGTGATCACGTCGGACTGGACCGGGCTCACGACGGTGCTGCCGCAGGTGCTCGCCCGGGGTTAGACGGTCAGCACGAGCTTGCCGGCCACCCGGCCGGACTCACCCAGCTCGTGCGCCTTGGCGGCGTCTTCCAGCGGGAAGGTCTGCTCGACGCGGACCTTCAGCTGACCGGCCTCGATCAGCTCGACGAGGCCGGTCAGCCCGCCGCGGTCCGGCTCCACGAGGATCCGTTCGGTGCGGACATTGCGCTCGGCGGCTTTTCGGGCAACCTGGTCCGCGACGCCGCTGGGCACGCCGATCAGCAGGCCGCCCTCCTTGATCGCGGGGAGCCAGCGCAGGTCGCTGTCCTCGCCGACGAGTCCGAAGTAGACGTCCACATCGGACGTGGTGGCTTCCTTTTCGTGGTAGTCGATCGGCTCGTCGACACCGAGTTCGCGCAGGAAGTCGTGCTTGCCGGCGCTGGCCGTGCCGATGACGTACGCGCCGCGTGCTTTCGCGATCTGTACCGCGAGGTGGCCGACCCCACCCGCGGCGGCGTCGACGAAGACGCGCTGTCCCTTGTGGACATCGGCGACGTCGACGAGGCCCTGCCAGGCGGTGAGCCCGGCCAGCGGCAGTGCGGCGGCCTCGGCGAACGACAGTCCGGCCGGCTTGCGCACGAAGTGCCGCGAGGGCGCGGTGACGTACTCGGCGTAGGCGTTGCCCGGGCGCGGGAACCACGGCATGCCGAGGACTTCGTCGCCTTCCCGGACACCGGTGGCCCCGAAGCCGACCTCCTCGACGACGCCGGCGACGTCCCACCCGACGGTGAACGGCGGCTCGCCGAGGAACCCACCGCCGGCCCGCACCTTCCAGTCGACGGGGTTGATGCCCGCGGCCTTCACCCGCACCAGGACCTCCGTCGGCCCGGGTTCCGGGCGCGGTGCTTCGGTGACGCGGAGCACCTCCGGTCCGCCGAGGGTCTCCTGGGTCACGACGCGCATCTCTGCTCTCCTTCTTCCTGGGTGTCCCCCTATACTCGGAGCGTTCGTCACTTTTCGCCAGAAGGCACTTGTTCGTAAAGTAGGTACCTCGTGGAAACTACCTGTGACCAGGACGGAACCTGGGACGTCTACCTCCGCAGCTGTCCGTGCCGGGACGTGCTCGACCTGCTGGCCAACAAGTGGACGGCCCTGATGCTGGGCGCACTGGCCCGCGGCCCGCACCGCTTCGGCGAGCTGCGCCGCGCGGTCGACGGAATCAGCCAGAAGATGCTGACCCAGAACCTCCGCCAGCTGGAGCGCGACGGCTTCCTGACGCGCACGGTGTACCCGACAACGCCCCCGACGGTGGAGTACGCACTGACGGAGATGGGCACGGAGGTGGGGGCGCACCTGGTGGCGCTGAGCACGTGGTCGCAGGCGAACTTCGACCGCATCCGCTCGTCACGCGAGGAGTACGACGGCCGGGAGCTGCAGCCGGTCCGTTAGCCGCTGAGTTCGGCCAGACCGGCGAGCGGTTCAGTGGTCCAGCACCCAGAACGGCGACACCGGCCCGACACCCGCACCGAGCGGGTAAGACTCGGCGACGCAGCGCTCGATGAACTTCTTCCCCGCTGCCACCGCGTCCGGCACTGACGCGCCCTTCGCCAGTGACGCCGTGATCGCCGAGGCCATCGTGTCGCCGCCGCCGTGGGTGTTCTCCGTCTTGAACCGCGGGCCGCTCAACGAGATGAACGACTTGCCGTCCGACAGCAGGTCCACGCACTCGGACGTCCCCTGCATGTGGCCGCCCTTGACGAGAACCCACTGCGAGCCGAACTCCAGCAGTGCCTCCGCCGCCGCGCGCTGGGATGCCTCGTCGGAAACCGAGATGCCGGTCAAGAGCCCGACTTCGTCCAGGTTCGGCGTGATCAGCGTCGCGCGCGGGAACAGCTCTGTGCGGATCGCCTCCAGCGCGTTCTCCCGGAGCAGCGCGTGGCCGGTCATCGACGCCGCCACCGGGTCGACCACCAAGGGGAAGCCCATCCCCAGCTCATCCAGGGTCTTCCCCACCGCGCGGATGATCTCCGCGGTCGCGAGCATGCCCGTCTTCGCCGCGTTCACGCCCATGTCGGACGCCACCGCCTTGATCTGCGCGGTGACGACGTCGGCCGGGATCTCCGTGAAACCCTGCACGCCCAGGGAGTTCTGCACGGTCACCGCGGTCAGCGCGACGAGCCCGTGTACCCCGTTCGCGAAGAACGTCCGCAGGTCCGCCTGGATGCCCGCACCACCGCCGGAGTCGGATCCGGCGATGGTGAGGGCGGTGGGCGGTGTCACGGCTGCACCACGGGCAGGTAGACCTTGCCGCCGGACTCGGTGAACTCCGCCGACTTCGACGCCATGCCGGCCTCGATCGCCTCCACTGTGGACAGACCGTGCTCCTCGGCGTACTTGCGGACGTCCTGCGTGATCCGCATCGAACAGAACTTCGGCCCGCACATCGAGCAGAAGTGCGCGGTCTTGGCGGCTTCCACGGGCAGCGTCTCGTCGTGGAACGAGCGGGCGGTGTCCGGGTCGAGCGACAGGTTGAACTGGTCGTTCCAGCGGAACTCGAAGCGCGCCTTCGACAGCTCGTCGTCCCACTCCTGGGCGTACTGGTGGCCCTTGGCCAGATCGGCGGCGTGCGCGGCGATCTTGTACGTGATCACGCCGGTCTTGACGTCGTCGCGGTTCGGCAGGCCGAGGTGCTCCTTCGGCGTGACGTAACACAGCATCGCCGTGCCGTACCAGCCGATCTGCGCCGCGCCGATGGCCGACGTGATGTGGTCGTACGCCGGCGCGATGTCCGTCGCGAGTGGACCGAGGGTGTAGAACGGCGCTTCGCCGCAGAGCTTTTCCTCGAGCTCGACGTTCTCCTTGATCTTGTGCATCGGCACGTGGCCGGGGCCCTCGATCATCACCTGGACGTCGTGCGAGCGCGCGATGTGCGTCAGCTCGCCGAGGGTCTCCAGCTCGGCGAACTGGGCGCGGTCGTTGGCGTCGGCGATCGAGCCGGGGCGCAGGCCGTCGCCGAGGGAGAACGTGACGTCGTACTGCCGGAGGATCTCGCAGAGCTCCTCGAAGTGCGTGTACAAAAAGGACTCTTGGTGGTGCGCGAGGCACCACGCGGCCATGATCGAGCCGCCGCGGCTGACGATGCCGGTCACGCGCCGAGCGGTCAGCGGGATGTAGCGCAGCAGCACGCCGGCGTGCACGGTGACGTAGTCGACACCCTGTTCGCACTGCTCGACGATGGTGTCGCGGTAGACCTCCCACGACAGCTTTTCCGGTTCCCCGTCGACCTTTTCCAGCGCCTGGTAGATCGGCACGGTGCCGACCGGGACCGGTGAGTTGCGGATGATCCACTCCCGCGTCTCGTGGATCCGCTTGCCCGTCGAAAGGTCCATGATCGTGTCGGCGCCCCAGCGGGTCGCCCACACCATCTTGTCGACCTCTTCCTCGACCGACGACCAGACGGCCGAGTTGCCCATGTTGGCGTTGATCTTCACCAGGAAGTTCTTGCCGATGATGGTCGGCTCGGACTCGGGGTGCTTGCGGTTGACCGGGATCACCGCGCGGCCGCTCGCGACCTCGGCGCGCACGAACTCCGCGGAAACCCGTTCGCGGGCGGCGACGTACTCCATTTCCCGCGTGATGACACCCTGTTTGGCCCACCCGAGCTGGGTGTTGTGCTCACGCCCGTCGGCCCAGCCCGCGCGCAGCCGGTGCAGTCCACTGTGGACGTCGATCGATGCTTCGGGGTCGGTGTACGGGCCGGAAGTGTCGTAGACGTCGAAGTGTTCGCCGTTCGAGAGGTCGATCCGGCGTGCGGGAACACGCAGGCCGGATTCGGTCTGGTGATACACCTTGTGTGAACCGGTGATCGGTCCGGTGGTGACGGAGACGTCCTTGTTTTCGAGCGTCGTCAACGACTTTCACTCCCTACGCCGGCATTACCCGGTCAGGTTCATGCGGTCGGTGACGCCTGCGAAACGCAAGTCACCCTCTCAGCCCGCCATGGCGCGAGCTCCCGCGTTGGTGTTGTGCCACCGACCATGCCACGCCGGAGCGCGATACTCAAGTCACCCGACCAACTCGGCCGGAGTGGCGTACACGTCGACCATGGCTCCGTTGCGCAGCACGGTGATCGGCAGTGCGGTGCCGATCACTTCCGCGAACAGCTGGCGCTGGATCCCCTGGGCGTCCGAGACGCGGGTGCGGCCGACGGTCAGCACGAGGTCGCCCGCCTTGAGGCCCGCGCGGTCGGCGGGACCGCCGGAGACGACCTCGTGCACCCTCAGCCCGGCGCTCTGCCCGGTGCGCTCGGCGATGTCGTCCGGCAGCGGCGCCGGGACGCCGACGACGCCGAGGTACGCGCGCCGCACCCGGCCTTCGACGACGAGGGTGTCGATGATCCGCCGGGTCGTCGCGTTGATCGGCACCGCGAGGCCGAGCCCGAACCCGGCGACCGCGGTGTTGATCCCGACGACGCGGCCGGCGGAGTCGGCGAGCGCGCCGCCGGAGTTGCCCGGGTTGAGCGCGGCGTCGGTCTGGATGACGTCTTCGATCACGCGCCCCGCGCGGCCGTGGCGCACCGGCAGCGCCCGGCCGAGCGCGCTGACGACGCCCGCGGTGACGGTGCCGGAGAAGCCGAGCGGGCTCCCGATGGCCACGACGAGCTGCCCGACGACGAGCTGGTCGGCGTCGCCCAGCTGAGCGGCCGACGGTGTCTCGCCGCGCGCCCGCAGCACCGCGAGATCGGACAGCGGGTCGGCGCCGACGACGTCGAACGGCACTTCGCTGCCGTCGGCGAAGGTCGCGACGCCTTTTCGGTTGCCGTCGACGACGTGCGCGTTGGTCAGCAGGTGGCCATCGGCAGCGAAGACGACGGCCGAGCCGCTGCCGCGCGCGAGCTGGACCCCGGCGACGTGCGGGGTGACGGTCTTCGCGACCGTGCTGACGGCACGCGAGTAGGCGTCCATCGCGTCTTCCATGAGCACCTCGATTACACCGTTGCAGGTACTACAAGTCTGCGCCGGAAAGCGCTCGAAGTCCGTTCGCTGCTGGAGAACCGGCCGGGCGGACCAGTGACGGTCAGTGGTTCACCGGATCGGACCATGCGCCGGTGAAGGATCGGCGAGACACTTCCAGGCGCTTCTGTAACGGTGCAGAAGTGACTTTCTGTGGGGTTGATATGCGAAAACTCATGTTCGGCGCCCTCGCCGGGCTGCTGGTCACCGGTCTGGTCCCGGGGATCGCGGCGGCCGCGGGAGAGGCTCCCGGCGCTCCGGGGACCCATCCCAGCTGGCTGCCCGCGAACAAGACCGGCTTCGGCACGGCTCACGACCGGTCCAGCAACGTCTGGTTCACGCTCCAGGGCGGCCAGATGTCCGAGGTCTACTACCCGGACCTGTCGACGCCGAGCGTCCGGTCGATGAACTTCGTCGTCACGGATGGCCGCGGCTTCGCCGACCTCGACTACGCCGAGAAGGCGCAGCAGGTGCGGCGGACCGACGACGACAGCCTGACCTACGAGCAGACGATCACCGACGACCAGCACCGCTGGCGGCTGCGCAAGACCTACGTCACCGACCCGGCCGCCACGACCGTGCTGGTGGACGTCGACTTCCAGTCGCTCACCGGGCGTCCGTACCAGCTCTACGCGGTCGCCGACCCGGACCTGACCAACGACGGCTCCGACGACTCGGCCGCGCGCAAGGGCGACGCCGTCACCGCGCAGGACGCGACGAACGCCGCCGCGCTGACCGCCAAGCCCGCGTTCACGAAGACGAGCGTCGGCTACGCGGGCTCGTCCGACGGCAACACGCAGCTCACGAAGACCTTCAAGCTGGCGCAGTACGACACCGCCGCCAAGGGCAACGTCCTGCTGACCGGGCAGACGAGCGCCGACGGCGTCCGGAACCGGCACGTCACCCTCGCCCTCGGCATGGGCGCGAAGGCCGCCGACGCGCTCGGCAGCGCGCAGGCGTCGCAGCGACGCGGCGTCCGCGACATCACCCGCGCGTACGACCGCGGCTGGGAGCAGTACCTGCGCGGGGTGAGCAAGCCGCCGTCGTCGCTGAAGACCGACGCCGAGCGTGACCTCTACAAGGCGTCGATGCTGACGCTCGCCGCGAGCGAGGACAAGCACCACCCTGGCGCTTTCATCGCGTCGCCGAGCATGCCGTGGCGCTTCGGGAACAACGACCCGGAGTGGTCGCCGTCCGGCACCTACCACCTGGTCTGGCCGCGTGACCTCTACCAGATCGCGACCGGCCTGGCCGCCGGCGGCGACACGGCCGCCGCGAACCGCTCGGTGTCGTACATGTTCGGCACCCAGCAGCAGGCCGACGGGCACCTGCCGCAGAACAGCCGGGTCGACGGCGTGCCGTACTGGACGTCGATCCAGCTCGACGAAACCGCTTTCCCGATCGTGCTGGCCCAGCAGCTCGGCCGCAACGACCTGTGGCCCGGCGTCCGCAAGGCCGCCGACTTCATCCTCGGGTACGTGGGCCCGAACGGGCAGCGGGCGCCGTACACCCAGCAGGAACGCTGGGAGGAGCAGGACGGCTGGTCCCCGTCGACCATCGCGTCGGTGATCGCCGGGCTCGTCTGCGCCGCGGACATCGCTTCGCACAACGGAGCTCCGGCGGACGCCGCGCGCTACCTCGCGGCGGCAGACAAGATGAAGGCCGACCTGCCGAAGCAGACGATCACCACGAACGGGCCGCTGTCGAAGGACCCGTACTTCGTCCGGCTGACCAAGGACGCGAACGCCAACGCCGGGACGACGTACAACCTCGGCAACTCGAGCGTCACGATGGACCAGCGCGCCGTCACCGACGCGGGCTTCCTCGACCTGGTCCGGCTCGGCATCTACCGCGCGGACGACCCGGTGGTTCGCAACAGCATCAAGGTCACCGACAAGGACATCGCGTTCACCACGCCGACCGGCCAGTTCTGGCACCGCTACACGAAGGACGGCTACGGCGAGCAGGCCGACGGTTCGCCGTGGGACTACACGTTCCCGGCCGAGAGCCGCACGACGTTCGGCCGGCTGTGGCCGCTGCTGGCCGGCGAGCGCGGCGAGTACGAGCTGACGCTCGGCGACCGGGCGTCGGCCGCGCGGCGGCTGCGTGACCTCGGCCGGGTGAGCAGCTCGGCGGAGACCATGCCGGAGCAGGTGTGGGACGAGAACGCGCCGTCGGGGCAGCCGGGCTTCGCGACGGGCACGCCGAACAACTCGGCGACCCCGCTGGCCTGGACGCACGCCCAGTACGTCCGGCTCGCGCAGGACGTCAAGGCGGGCTCGACGCTGGAGACGCCGCAGGTGGTCCGCTGCCACTTCCTCGGCTGCTGAACCCCGTCGTGAGTGAGAAACAGTGTTCTAACCCTGTTTCTCACTCACGACCGGGGCGGGTCAGAGGACGGCGCCGTCGTCCTCGGGGGTCTTCGGCGGCAGCCACGAGTTGCCCGGGACGCCCCACTTGTTGGACTTCAGCATCTTCTTCGCCGCGCGCGCGTGCCGGCCGACCAGGCGGTCGAGGTAGATGAAGCCGTCGAGGTGGTCGGTCTCGTGCTGCAGGCAGCGCGCGAAGTAGCCGGTGCCCTCGACCTCTATCGGGTTGCCCTCGACGTCGGAGCCGGTCACCTTCGCCCACGTCGCGCGGCCCGTCGGGTACGACTCGCCGGGCGCGGACAGGCAGCCCTCCCAGTCGTCGTCCGGGTCCGGCATGGTCTCCGGGATCTCCGACGTCTCGAGCTTGGGGTTCACGACGAGGCCCTTGTGCCGGACGCCCTCGTCGTCCGGGCAGTCGTACACGAACACCCGCAGGTCGAGGCCGATCTGGTTGGCCGCGAGACCGACTCCTTCGGCGGCGTACATCGTCTCGAACATGTCGTCGGTGAGCGTGCGCAGCTTCTCGTCGAACTCGGTGATCTCCCGAGTCGGCTGGTGCAGCACGGGTTCGCCGGCGATCACGATGGGGTGGATGGTCACGACCACGCAGTTTAGTCGGACCCCTCTGGTAGACCTGCATCAGACCGTGACGCGCCGACGCGGATGCCCACGTCGGCGTGCGCTTCCGTGGTTGAATGGCGCCCGCGGAAGAGCTAGGTCTGATTCGCCATACGCCCGATTGAGAGGGACTCGGATGGACGCCGCGGAGTCGATGGCTGAGCCGCAGCCGTCGCCGCCGAAGCCCGTGCCCGGCCTGACCGAACGCGAGGTCGAGATCCTCGTCTTCGAGCGCCAGTGGTGGCGACATGCCGGGGCGAAGGAGAACGCCATCCGCGAACGCTTCGATTTGTCCGCGACGCGCTACTACCAGCTGCTCAACAAGCTGCTGGAGAAGCCGGAGGCGATCGAAGCCGACCCGATGCTGGTGAAGCGGCTGCGCAAGACGCGCGCCGCCCGCCAGCGCAAGCGTGGCGCCCGGCGACTGGGGATCGAGCTGAAATGAGTGTGTTTTCGGGAATGTCCCGGCCGATGAAGGCCGCGGGCGTCGTCCTGATCGGGGTGGCCATCATCGCCGCGGTCATCGGCGGCGTGTCCGCGTTGAGTGGTGACGGGTCGAACGAAGCCGGGCCGAGCGGGGCGCCCAGCTCGCCGGGCAGCTCCACCGGGTCGCAGCCCCCGCCGGGGTCGACCTCGACGACGCCGCCGTCCTCGACTTCGACGAACCCGACGTCGCCCACCCCGCCGTCGCCTACTACGCCGACGCCGGGCCAGCCGACGTCCGGCCAGCCGGGGCAGCCCGGTGACCACCAGGCGGGCAACAAGTGGGTGACCGTCCGGGTGTTCAACAACTCGACGATCAAGGGCCTGGCGGACCGCGCGGCGGAGGACTTCCGCGGGAGCGGCTGGACCATCAACGAGGTCAGCAACTACTCGCAGGGCACCATCCCGACGACGACGGCGTTCTACCGCCCGGGCACCGACGAGGAAGCCGCGGCCAAGCAGCTCGCGCAGGAGTTCGGGATCAAGGCGGAGCCGCGCTTCCCGGGGATCGAGGGCGCGAGCCCGGGCGTGATAGTGATCGTGACGAAGGAGTACCAGGCCGGCCACAAGGGCAGCTGAGCTTGGGAGAGCGGCCGTCACCCGGGGGTGACGGCCGCTTTTTCATTCGCCGACCTGGGTTTTCGCGTAAGCCTCCAGCGCCGCGAGCTGGGCCGGGTCGAGGCTCGGCCGGACCGTCTTGCGCGCCGCGTCCAGGTGCGCCGCCGTGACTTCGCGGGCCTCCAGTGACTCGCGCATCGCCGTCAGCGCCGCCTCGCGGATGAGCGCCGCGCAGTCGGCGGCCGAGTAACCGTCCAGAGTGGACGCGACCTCGGCGAGGTCGACGTCGGCGGCAAGCGGCGTGTTCTTCGAGCTGGCCACCAGGATCGCGGTCCGCGCTTCGGCGTCCGGCGGTGGCACGTAGACGCGCCGCTCCAGCCGGCCCGGCCGCAGCAGGGCCGGGTCGACCAGCTCCGGCCGGTTCGTCGCGCCCAGGACGACGACCTCGCGCATCGGCTCGACGCCGTCGAGCTCGGTCAGCAGCGCCGCGACCACACGGTCGGCGACGCCGGAGTCCGACGACTGGCCGCGGCGCGGGGCGAGCGCGTCGATCTCGTCGAGGAAGATCAGCGACGGCGCGGCCTCGGCGGCCCGGCGGAACAGCTCCCGCACCGCGCGCTCCGACTCGCCGACCCACTTGTCCATCAGCTCGGCGCCCTTGACCGCGAAGACGTTCAGCGCGCCGGTGCCGGCCAGCGCCCGCACCAGGAAGGTCTTGCCGCCGCCGGGCGGGCCGTAGAGCAGCACGCCGCGCGGCGGTTCGACGCCGAGGCGGGCGAACGAGTCCGGGTAGCGCAGCGGCCAGAGCACCGCCTCGGTGAGCGACTGCTTGACGTCGACCATGTTGCCGACGTCGTCCAGGGTCAGGCCGCCGGTGGCCAGGTTGTCCGAAGTGGACATCGAGACCGGGCGGACGGTGGCCAGCGCGTCCAGCAGGTCCTGCTGCGAGATCCGCGGCTCGTCGGCCTCCCGCTGGCGCAGGGCCGCGCGCAGGGCCGCGTCCCGCCGCAGGGCGATCAGGTCGGCGGCGACGAACCCCGGCGTCCGCTCGGCCAGGACGCCGCAGTCGATGCCCGTGTCGAGCGGGACGTCGCGGAGGAGGACGTTCAGCAGCTCGCGGCGCGTTTTCGCGTCCGGCAGGGCGAGGCCGAGCTCGCGGTCCAGCAGGTCGGCGGCGCGCAGCCGCGGGTCGGCGGACTCCGCGCGGGCGGTCGTCGCGACGACGGCGAAGCGTTCGCGCCGCAGCGCCGTCCGCAGCTCCTCCAGCACGACGGTGGCGACCGGCGGCGGCGTGGCCGCGGGCAGCAGCGCGTCGACGTCGGTGAGCAGCAGGACCGTGGGCCCCTCCGCCGCGCGGATGGCCTCGCGCAGGCGCGCGACCGCGACGTTCGGGTCCAGGACCGCGAGGTTCGGCGCGGCCACCGGCACCACGCGGATGTCGGACTCGCTCGCGACGGAGTGGACGAGCGTCGCCTTGCCGACGCCCTCGGGGCCGGACAGCAGGACGCCGAGGTGGGCGGGCGCGCCCAGCCGGGCCAGCAGCTCGGGCCGGTGGAACGCCAGGTCGAACCACTCGGCGAGCTTGCGCGCGGTCGCTTCGGCACCGATGAGGTCGGCCAGCGGCACGACCGGCTCGACGGCCTCCGCGAGCACCACCTCGTCTTCGACGATCTCCGCGTCGATCCACTCCTCGGCCGCGGTGACGGCGGAGGTGCGCACGAGCGCGGTCGCCGTCCGGGGCGCGGCGGGCTCGGGCGCGGGGCGTGCGCCGTCGCGCCAGACGACCACAGTGGACGGTCCGACCGCGACGGGGCCGGCCGGCTCGGTCGCGGTGACGGTGAGCAGCTCGTTCGTCCAGGTCGCGCCGATCGCCCGGGACAGCTGGCCGCGCAGGCCGGCCGGGTCGGACCCCGGCGTCGGCGCGAGGTCCTGCGGCAGCAGGGAAACGGCGTCGCCGACGGTGAGCACCTTGCCGATCAGGGCGAGCCGCAGCATGTGCGGGCTGACCGAGACGCTGGCCAGCCGCGACCCGGCGACGGTGACCGTCTTGGCCGCGGCGACGTCGGCGGGCGCGACCACGATCTCGGCGCCCTCGGTGACGCCGAGGTTCGACATGGTGACGTCGTCGGTGAGGACGATGCCGGGCACGTCGGCCTCGTCGGTGGGCGCGGCGAGGGCGGCGCTGACCCGGGCCCCGGTGAGGTGCACGGCGTCCCAGGCCCGCAGGCCGAGCGCGTCGAGGACTTCGGGGTGCAGCCGGACGACGCCGCGGCGCGTGTCCAGCGCGGACGGCGTGTGCCGGACGGTCAGCGTGATCTGCGGGTGGCTCACGCCGTTCACCCTAGCGATCCGGCGGCCGTCCAGGAGCCGAGAACCCGTGTCGTCCGTTCAAGTACGCGTGTCGACCGCCTGATCACGCGTGATGCCCCTTCAATCACGCGTGATGCCCCGCTGATCACGCGTGAACGCCGTACCGGCCCGGTCGGCTCGCGTGACCAGGAGGGCATCTCGCGTGATTGGGAGGGCATCTCGCGTGATTGGGAGGGCATCTCGCGTGATTGGGGAGGCATCACGTGTGATTGGGAGGGCATCACGCGTGATTGGCGGGTCGACACGGCTACTTGCGGCGGAGGCCGATCTGGCGCCAGGAGCGGCGGCGCTGGCCGTTGCCGTTCTGGGAGGTTTCGCGGGGGGTGCGCATCGGCTCGCCAGTGCGGGGGAGGCGGACCGCGCGCATCGCCGCGCCCGCCACCCGGCGGCGCAGCGGGCGTCGCAGGCCGAGACGGCGCGGGGAGGCCCGGCGGATCGCGCGGCGCTCGCGCGGCGGGACCGTCCAGGCCTCGGGGTGCGCGGCCAGCCAGCGGTGCCGGTAGACCGAGTACGGGATGTGCGCCAGGTAGAGGATCATCGCCGCGATCAGCGCGACCAGCGGGAACTGGATGATCGCGGCGGCCAGCAGCGCGACGCCGAGCAGCAGCGGCGCGATCGCCTTGGCCGGCGCCTTGACCGTCTTCAGCGACAGCGTCGGGATGCGGCTGATCAGCAGCGCGGCGATGGCGACCGTCCACGCCCACACGACGTACTGCGAGGACCACCAGCCCTCGCCCCACTGCAGCCACGCCACCAGCGGCAGCATCGCCAGCAGGCCGCCCGCCGGCGCCGGGACGCCGACGAAGAACTCGCTCGCGTACGCCGGCTGCTCGGTGTCGTCCAGCAGCGTGTTGAAGCGGGCCAGCCGCAGGATCATGCAGACGGCGAAGATCAGCGACGCCACCCAGCCGATCCGGTCCGCGCCGGTCTGCCACACGTAGATGACCAGCGCCGGCGCCACGCCGAACGAGATGCCGTCGGACAGCGAGTCCAGCTCGGCGCCCATCTTCGACGTCGCGTCGAGCAGGCGGGCGATCCGGCCGTCCAGGCTGTCGAGCACCGCCGCGATGCCGATCGAGGCGATCGCCATGGCGAAGTTCTTGGTCAGCGCGAACTGCACGGCCGACAGGCCCGCGCACAGGGCGAGCACGGTGATGGCGTTCGGGAGCAGCCGGACGCCCGGGGTGGTCACGCGGACCATCGATCAGCCTTCCGAAAGGGACGCAGGCAGTGCGGGGAGCTCCGCGATCACCGTCTCGCCGCCGACCGTGCGCTGGCCCTTGGCGACCAGCACGCGCGAACCCGGCGGGAGGTAGAGGTCGACCCGCGAGCCGAAGCGGATGATGCCGTACGTCGAGGCGGCGCCGACCTTGTCGCCCTCGCGGATCTCGCAGAGGATGCGGCGCGCGACCAGCCCGGCGATCTGCACGACGACGAGCTCGTGGCCGTCTTCGGTGCGCATCAGCACGGAGTTGCGTTCGTTGTCGTCGCTGGCCTTGTCCAGGTCGGCGGAGAGGAACTTGCCCGGCCGGTAGGCGACGCGCTCGATCACGCCGTTCGCCGGCACGCGCTGGACGTGCACGTCGAACACCGAGAGGAACACCGACACGCGCATCCGCGGCTCGGCCGGCAGGCCCAGCTCGGCGGGCGGGACGGCTTCCTCGATCAGCGACACGAGACCGTCGGCCGAGGCGAGCGCGACGCCGTCACGCGGCGGCGGGACCCGCTTCGGCTCGCGGAAGAACGCGGCCATCGCCACGGTCGTCAGCGCGCCGAGGACGCCCAGGCGCTTGGAGAACCGGCGGGCGACCAGCGTCGCGGCCACGCCGCCCGCCACGAACGGGCGACCGGCCGGGTGCATCGGCGGCAGCGTCTCGCGGGCGAGCTGAAGGGCGTGGGCGACGGGATTGCCGGCGGGTTCCGGCCGGGTGCCGCTCATGGTCGGGTCCCCTGGTTTCGTGTCGGAAGGACGCGTCGGCGCCGGGGTCCGGCGGCCGCGTACGGGCGCCACCACGCTACCGCTGCCCCAGGTGAGGGTCGGCGCGCGCCCCTGGTCGGCTCCCTCGTGAGGGTGTCCCCGCAGCGGGTGGGAGCGGCCACATCCCGGTAACACAAGGTCGAATTCGGCGACAACACTGAGTAGTCGACGCCGTTCGGGGCGCTGCCGAGAGACCTTGTGAGGGGACGATGACCGATCACCGCGATACCGCCGAAGCTCGTCTCGACGAGCTCCTGGGCGCGTGGTGCAGGGAGATCGACGAGGTGCCGGTGCCGCGGCTGGTGGACCCGGTGCGCGCCGTCGACGTCGTCATCGAGGCGAAGAAGCGCGGCCGGGTGCCTGCGCCCCCCGACGGCGCAGGCACCCGGCCACCGGGCGATGCGCGTGAGGAAGCATTTTAACGTCCGGAACGGCACCGCTCGGGATTCGTCCGGCAAAAGTTACGAATGGTCGCTCGGTCGACGGCCGAGACCGTTCACGAGCCGCAGGATCGCCAGCAGCACGACGGCGCCGAGGACGGCCACGCCGAAGCTGGGGAAGTCGAAGTCGAACGTCTTGGACTGGCCGGTCGCGAGCCGGTAGACCAGCCCGCCGAGCGCCGCGCCGACCACGCCGACGAGCACGCTGACCAGGCAGCCTTGCCGGCGCCGGTCCCGGCCGCCGACGACGAGGTTCCCGGCCCAGCCGACGATCGCCCCGAAGATCACCCATGCGACGAAACCCATGGCGCGAGCTTACCCGCGCAGTTGTACAAGAGTCATTGCACAACACCCCTTGTACAACTACTCTTGTGCTTCATGAGCGACGACGTCCGGGAGATCCGGGATTCGAAGGTGCTGGCGGCGGTTTCGCACCCGCTGCGGCGACGGCTGATGGAACTGCTCCACCTGGACGGCCCGGCGACGGCGTCGATGCTGGCGGGCAAGACCGACCAGGCGGTGGGCAACATCAGCCACCACATGAAGGTGCTGGCCGCGGCCAAGCTGGTCGAAGTGGCCCCCGAGCTGGCCCGTGACCAGCGGGAACGCTGGTGGAAGCGGACAGCGAAGACGCTGCGGTGGGCCGCGGCGGACTTCCCCGACGACCCGGTCGCGGAGGCCGCCGAGGTGCTGACCCTCGACCACCAGATGGCGGTCGCGCGCGAGTGGCTCGCGACGCGCGAGACCTACCCGCCGCAGTGGCGGGGCGTGGCGTTCAGCACGGACACCTGGATGCGCCTGTCCGCCGCCGAGCTCGAAGAGCTGAACGAGCGGGTCCTGCTGCTGCTGGCCGAGTTCGAGGACCGCACCGAACCCGGTGACGGCGTCGAGCGCCGTCCGGTCTTCTTCGTCGCGCGGACTTCGCTGGGCAAGCCGTGAAGGGGCTCTGGGGGAACAGGGACTTCCGGCTGCTCTGGACCGGCGAGACCACGAGCATGCTCGGCAGCATGGTCGCGAGCACGGCGTTGCCGCTGGTCGCGGTGCTGACGCTGCAGGCGAGCACCTTTCAGGTCGGGGTGCTGACCGCGGCCGCGTGGCTGCCGTGGCTGGTGGTCGGCCTGCCCGCCGGCGCGTGGGTCGACCGGCCGCCGAAGCGGCCGGTGATGCTGGTCTGCAACACGGTGTCGATGGTCGTGTTCGGCAGTGTCCCGGTCGTGGCCGCCTTCGGGGCGTTGACCATGCCGTACCTGCTCGGCGCGGCCCTGCTCGGCGGCGCCGCCAAGGTCTTCTTCAGCCTCGCCTACCGCGCGTACCTGCCGGCGCTGGTCGGCCAGGACGAGCTCCTCGGCGCCAACGCCAAGATCCAGGGCAGCGAGTCCGCGACGCAGGTCGCCGGGCCGGGCCTGGCCGGGCTGCTGGCGCAGGCGTTCGGCCCGGTCAGCGGGATCCTCGCGGACGCGGTCAGCTTCGGGATCTCCGTGCTGTGCGTGCGGGCGATCCGGGTGCGCGAGACCGTCGTCCCGGCCGAGCGCACGCCGTTGCGCAGCCAGATCGCCGAAGGACTGCGGTTCGTCGCCGGCGACCGGTACCTGCGGTCGATGATGGCCTTCGCCGCCGCCTCGAACCTCGCGCTCACGGGGTACACGTCGATCCAGATCGTCTTCCTGTCCCGCACGCTCGGCGCGGGGCCCGGCCTCGTCGGCCTGGTCCTGGCCCTGGCCGCGACGGGCGGGGTGCTCGGCGCGGCACTGGCCGGCCGGCTCGGCGCGCGCTTCGGCGCCGCGAGGGCGTTCCTGCTCTGCGAAGCCTTCGCGGCGCCGATGATGCTGCTCGGCCCGCTCGCCGGTCCGGGCCCCGGCCTGGTGCTGTTCGTGCTCGCGGACTTCGGCGTCTGCGCGGGTGTCGTCGCTTCGAACGTGCTGACCGCGACGTTCCGGCAGCGCTACTGCCCGCCCGAGCTGTTCGGCCGGATCACCTCGAGCGCGTCCCTCGTCGCCTACGGCACGATCCCGCTGGCCGGGGTGCTCGGCGGCGCGCTCGGCGAGGTGATCGGCGTCCGCAAGACGCTCTGGGTCGCGTCCGTGCTGCTGATCGCCGCGTTGCCGCTGCTCGCGCCGTACCGGAAGCTGCGCGACTTCCCGGTCAGAGCAGCAGGACGTCCACTTCCTCGCCTTCCGCAGCCGATGTGACGTCCTCCGGCAGCACGATCAGGCAGTTGGCCTGCGTGAACGCGGCCAGCAGGTGCGAACCGGGGCCGCCGCGGGGCCCGACGACCCCGGTGACCTCCCGGTCGGACGGCGTGAACACGCCCCGGCGGTACTGACGGCGTCCGCCCGGCGACGACATCGCCTCGGTCAGCCGGGCCCGGACGCGGCGGCGCGAGACGTCGGTGTGCCCCAGCGCCGTCAGCAGCGCCGGGCGCAGGAACGCCTCGAACGACACGAGGACGCTGACGGGGTTGCCGGGCAGGGTCACCACCGGCACGCCCTGCCAGCGCCCGCAGCCCTGGGGCCCGCCCGGCTGCATCGCGATCTTCGCGAACTCGACGCCCTGGCCGGTCAGCGCGTCCTTCACCACTTCGTACGCGCCCGCGCTGACCCCGCCGGAGGTGACCAGCAGGTCGGCGTCGGCCAGCTTCGGCTCGATGACCTTGCGGAACTCCTCGACGTCGTCGACGACACTGCGGACCACTTCGACCTCGCAGCCGAGCTCGCGGACCGCCGCGGCGAGCATCACGCTGTTGGACTCGTAGATCTGGCCGTGCCGCAGCGGCGCCGGCGCGTCGATCAGCTCGGTGCCGGTCGAGGCGATCAGCACCCGCAGCGGCCGGTGCACCCGCACCTCGGCGAGCCCGACGGCGGCCGCCAGGCCCAGCTGCGAGTGGCCGAGGACGGTCCCGGCGTGCAGCGCGATGGTGCCTTCGAGGACGTCTTCGCCGGAGTGCCGGATGTGCGCGCCTTCCTTGGCCGCGGCGGAGATCGTCACGGTCTCGGTGCCGCCGTCGGTGTCCTCGACCATCACGACGGCGTCCGCGCCGGGCGGCAGCGGGGCGCCGGTCATGATCCGGTGCGCCGTGCCCGGTTCGAGGGTCCCGACGTCGACGCGGCCCGCCGGGATGTCGTCGGCGACCGGCAGGGTCACCGGCGTCCGCGAGACGTCGGCGGCGCGGACCGCGTAGCCGTCCATCGCCGAGTTGTCGAAGGGCGGGAGGGAAACGCCGGCCCGCACGTCCTCGACGAGGACGAGGCCGGCCGCGTCGGCCAGGGGCAGGGCGGTGGCGGGAGAGGTGCCCAGGAGCGCGGCAACCCGGTCGCGGTAGTCGTCGACGGAGATCACCGGACCATCCTCCACCCCCGTGAAGGGCATGCAAGACTCTCGTCGTTCGAGAGCACGCCACAGGGGAGCACGCATGCAGGTCCAGGTCCGTCAACAGCCCTCGTTCGCCGTCGCCAGGATGATGCTGGCGCCGGGCGAGCCGTGCCAGGTGGAGTCCGGCGCGATGATGGCCACCAGCTACGGCGTCCAGGTCCAGTCCCAGTCGCAGGGCGGGATCATGAAGGGCCTCGGCCGCGCGTTCCTCTCCGGCGAGTCCTTCTTCATCTCCACCTTCACCGCGCCGCAGAACGGCGGCTGGGTCGACGTCGCGGCCAACCTGCCCGGCGACATCCAGGTGATCCCGCTCGACGGCCGGACCGGCTGGGCCGTCACCCGCGGCTGCTGGCTCGCGTCGTCGCACGGCGTGCAGACCGAGACCAAGTGGGGCGGGATGAAGAACCTGATGGGCGGCGAAGGCGGGTTCCTGACGCACGCCACCGGCCAGGGCCAGCTGCTCGTCGCCTGCTACGGCGCGGTCGAGACCATCACCCTGCAGCAGGGCGAGATGGTCACCGTCGACACCGGGCACGTCGTCGCGTACGCCGACACCGTGCAGTACCAGATCCGGAAGGTCGCGACGGGCATCATCCAGTCCATGAAGAGCGGCGAAGGCCTCGTGTTCGACTTCGTCGGTCCCGGCCAGATCATGACGCAGACGCGCAACCCGTCCGCGCTGGTCAGCTGGATCATCTCGCACGTCCCGTCCCGCTGATGCGCGTCCAGACCCGGCACACCCCCGGGTTCGGCGTCGCCCGCGTCCTGCTCGACCCGGGCGAGTCGGTGCAGGCCGCGGCCGAGACGCTGCTCGCCAGCCGCTTCGGCGTCACCGAGGCGGCGGCGGGCCGCGGCGGCGTCCGCGCGGGCAAGGCCACGGCGGTCGTCTACACCGCGCCTTCGGACGGCGGCTGGATCGACTTCGCGCCGCTGCGCCCCGGCGACGTCTACCCGCTCGACCTGGGCGGCGGCACGGGCTGGTCGGTGCACCGCGACGCCGTGCTCGTGCGGCCGTCGTCGGTCCGGCACGACCCGAACTGGACGCCGTTGCAGCAGCTTTTCGGCGCCGACTCGGGGTTCCTCGAGCACTACAGCGGAACCGGCCCGCTCGTGCTGGCCGCGCCCGGCCCGGTGGACGCCTTCGAGCTCGGCAAGGGCGAGCTGGTCACGGTCCGGCCGGACTACCTGCTCGCCTACCCCGACACCGTGCAGTGCCGGTTGCGGGCGCTCGATCCCGGCGGACCGCAGTCGCTGCGCACGGGGGAAGGGCTCGCGGTCGACTTCGCGGGTCCCGGGACGGTGCTCGTGCAGGCGCGCAACAGTCGCCTTTCCCGCGCGTGATCTTCAGACGAATTGCCCATTGCCGAGGGGAATAATTCCGGTAGCGTGATTGACACTTCCGCCGCTGGCATCCGCTCGGGCCAGCGGATCCTTTGTGCTGAGGGAGGGCGCCGTGGCTGTCGGCACCGTCAAATGGTTCAACTCGGAAAAGGGCTACGGGTTCATCGAATCCACCGAAGGACCGGACGTGTTCGTTCACTATTCGGCCATTCAGGCCGACGGATTCCGCACTTTGGACGAAGGAGACCGCGTCGAGTTCGAAGTCCAGTCCGGGCGCGACGGTCGCAGCCAGGCAGCCGACGTACGCAAGGTGTCGTAACGACCTCCATCACCCGATTGGCGAACCCCCGGCAGGCTCGGAACCAGGGACGTTAGGCTGCCGGGCGTGACAGGCGATGTGTCGGGGGACCTCACCGGTCGCCGGCTGGGCAACTACCGCATCGACGGGGTGCTCGGCAAGGGCGGCATGAGTGTGACCTACAAGGCCACCGACGTGCGGCTCGGCCGGAAGGTGGCGCTGAAGGTCATCGGTGACCACCTCGGGGCCGACGCCGAGTTCCGCGAGCGGTTCGTCGACGAGGCGCGCAACACGTCCGCGATCGACCACGCCAACGTCGTGCCGCTGTACGACTTCGGCGAGCTCGACGGCATGCTCTACATCGCCATGCGCATGGTCGACGGCGGCGATCTCGCCGACCTGATCGCGGCCGGCCCGATCGCGCCCGCGCGCACCCTGACGATGCTCGACCAGGTCGCGGACGCCCTCGACACCCTGCACAACCGTGGTCTGGTCCACCTCGACGTCAAGCCGGCCAACGTGCTCGTGACGAAGAAGGAGACCTCGCGCGAGCACGTGTACGTCGCCGACTTCGGGCTGACGCGCCGCGGCGCGACGGGACACCGGACGCGCGGCGGCGACTTCCTCGGCTCGCCGACGTACGCGGCGCCCGAGCACCTGCGCGGCGAGCCGCTGGACGGGCGCACCGACCAGTACGCCCTGACTTGCGTGCTGTACGCGTGCCTGACGGGGAGCCCGCCGTTCAAGGGCGACGTGCCGACCGTGATCAAGGGCCACCTCAACGGCGAACCGCCGGCGATCTCCCGCGCCGTCGCGCTGCCGCCGGCGATCGACGAGGTCATCCGGAAGGGGATGGCCAAGAGTCCCGCGGACCGCTACCCCAGCTGCGTCGAGCTGATCGCGGCCGCCCGCCGCGCGCTCGGCGCCCAGGCTGCGTCCGACACCCCACCGGGCCCACCCGGGTCCAATTCGGGTGGAATCCCCGCGCCGCAGCGCCCCGGTCAGGTACAACAGGGGCCGCACCAGAACAGCGCACCGCAGGGAGAGGGGGCCCCCGTGCATCCGTACGGAGGACAGCAGCAGCCCGGCTACGGCCAGCAGCCCGGGCCGCAGGGGCCACCCCAGGGCATGCCGCCGCAAGGCATGCCGCCCCAAGGAATGCCACCCCAAGGAATGCCGCCGCAGGGCCCGCCGCCCGGTTACGGCTACCCTCAGCAGGGCCCGCCCCCGGGCTACGGCTACCCGCAGCAGCCGGGCATGCCTCCGCAGGGCATGCCCCCGCAGGGCTACGGCCCGCCGGGCGATCCGATGCGGCTGCGCCCGCCGATGCCCGCGAGCGGCGCGGGCGCGTTCCACCAGCCGAAGAGCAGCGGCAAGAAGTGGATCTTCATCGTGCTGGGCCTGGTCGTCGTGGCCGGCCTGGTGGTCGGCGCGATCTTCCTGTTCAGCGACGGTGGCAGCGGCGGCGGTGGCACGACGACCGCCCCGAACATCCCCGTCGGCCCGGGTGACTCGCAGACCAACCCGACGTCGTCGCTGAACGCCCCGCCGACGTCGATCTCCATCAAGCCCGGCAACTGACCGCCGCTTGATCGTGCCGCGCTGAGCTGGCCTTCTTGCACTCTCCCCCGCAGAGTGCTAAACACGGAGTTGGCACTCGACGCCGTCGAGTGCCAAAGGTCGGGACGGTGAGGCTGGCCCCCACCCGGGTCCAGTCGTCCGTCGCGGGCACCGAGCCTGGCCGAGGAAAAGAGTCCTGCTGCCGCCGCTGCAACGCAAGACAGCGCGGCGGTGGCGCCCAATACCGGAGGACCACACCGCAATGGCCAAACTGATCGCGTTCGACGAGGACGCCCGCCGCGGTCTCGAGCGTGGCTTGAACATCCTCGCCGAAGCCGTCAAGGTGACCCTCGGCCCGCGGGGCCGGAACGTCGTGCTCGAAAAGAAGTGGGGCGCGCCGACCATCACCAACGATGGTGTCTCCATCGCCAAGGAGATCGAGCTCGAGGACCCGTGGGAGAAGATCGGGGCCGAGCTCGTCAAGGAAGTTGCCAAGAAGACCGACGACGTCGCGGGTGACGGCACCACCACCGCCACCGTGCTCGCCCAGGCCCTGGTCAAGGAAGGCCTGCGCAACGTCGCGGCCGGAGCCGACCCGATCAGCCTGAAGCGCGGCATCGAGGCGGCCGTCGAGGCCATCACCGAGCAGCTCCACAAGGCCGCCGTCCAGATCGAGACCAAGGAGCAGATCGCTGCTACCGCCTCGATCTCGGCCGCTGACCGCACCATCGGCGAGCTGATCGCCGAGGCGCTGGACAAGGTCGGCAAGGAAGGCGTCGTCACCGTCGAGGAGAGCAACACCTTCGGTCTCGAGCTCGAGCTCACCGAGGGCATGCGCTTCGACAAGGGCTACATCTCGGGCTACTTCGTGACGGACCCGGAGCGTCAGGAAGCCGAGCTGGAGGACCCCTACATCCTCCTCTTCGGTTCCAAGATCTCCACCGTCAAGGACGTCCTGCCGCTGCTGGAGAAGGTCATCCAGTCCGGCAAGCCGCTGCTGATCATCGCCGAGGACGTCGAGGGCGAGGCCCTGGCCACCCTCATCGTCAACAAGATGCGCGGCACCTTCAAGTCCGTCGCCGTCAAGGCCCCGGGCTTCGGTGACCGCCGCAAGGCGATCCTGCAGGACATCGCGATCCTGACCGGTGGCCAGGTCATCAGCGAGGACGTCGGCCTCAAGCTGGAGAACGCCGACCTGTCGCTGCTGGGCAAGGCGCGCAAGGCCGTCATCACCAAGGACGAGACGACCATCGTCGAGGGTGCGGGCGACGCCGACCAGATCCAGGGTCGCGTCAACCAGATCCGCGCCGAGATCGACAACTCGGACTCGGACTACGACCGTGAGAAGCTGCAGGAGCGGCTCGCGAAGCTGGCCGGCGGCGTGGCCGTCATCAAGGCCGGCGCCGCGACCGAGGTCGAGCTGAAGGAGCGCAAGCACCGCATCGAGGATGCCGTGCGCAACGCCAAGGCCGCCGTCGAAGAGGGCATCGTCGCCGGTGGTGGCGTCGCTCTCATCCAGGCTGCCGAGGCTGCCTTCGCCGGTCTGAAGCTCGAGGGCGACGAGGCCACTGGTGCCAACATCGTCAAGGTGGCCGTCGAGGCCCCGCTCAAGCAGATCGCGATCAACGCCGGCCTCGAAGGCGGCGTCGTGGTGGAGAAGGTCAAGGGCCTGCCGCAGGGTCACGGCCTCAACGCCGCCACGGGTGTCTACGAGGACCTGCTCGCCGCCGGCGTGCCGGACCCGACGAAGGTCACCCGCTCCGCGCTGCAGAACGCCGCTTCCATCGCGGCGCTGTTCCTGACCACCGAGGCCGTCGTGGCGGACAAGCCGGAGAAGGCTTCGGCCGCTCCCGCCGACCCGTCCGGTGGCATGGGTGGCATGGACTTCTGATCCACGCGCTTTCCGGGAAAGCCCGGTCCGCTTCGGCGGGCCGGGCTTTCTTCATGGCCGGGTGAAGAACCAGACCGCGAAGGCGCCGACGATCACGACGCCCAGTGCGAGCACCCCGAGGCCCCCGAGCCACGCGGTGCTCGCTTCTTCCGCCTCCATCGCGACGACGATCGCACCGATTCCGGTGAGCAGGACCCAGATCGCGAATCCGGCGGCGGTGTACAGGACGGTCTTCGTGACGCTCGTGCTGCCGGTGTCGTTGAAGGCGAGCGCGAAGAAGGCGGCGAACGCGGTCAGTCCCAGTCCCGCGATCAGGTAGAGCCCACCCAGGACCCCGACCACGATCTTGGCGGCCTGCCTGCTTCCTTGATCCACGACCGCGAACCCTAACCCCTCGTACGGGGTTCACGGTGTCCTTTTGGGCCGGTCGGCCCACGGCACTACGCCGAACGGCCCGGACGTCCCCTTGGCGTCCGGGCCGTTCATCGGTGCACCCCCCGATCATCCGGCGGGCGCCGGCTCCCCCTGCGAGCCGGCGCCCGCCCGGGTTCAGGAGCCTTCTTCGGGCGTCAGGATCGCGGCGGCGATGTAGACCGGGATCGCGACGCCGACCGACAGGAACACGGCGGCGACCATGCCGATGCGCAGCACGCTGGCGTCGATGCCGAGGTAGGTGGCCCAGCCACCGCAGACGCCGGTGAGCATCTTGTCGCTGGTGCTGCGGCGGAGCTTCTTGGTGGTTTCGGGGGTGTACACGCTGTTCGTCATGGCTCAATACTGACTTCCGGGGACCCCCGCCCACATCGGGAACGGCCCGGACCCCGACCCTGAACTCGCCCTCGGGGAAAACCACGTACTCGCGAGGGTGCGGGCCTACGACAGGGCGCGCACTCGCTCGAGCCGGGCTTCCCACGCCGCCCGCACTTCGGCTGACGCCTGATACGCGTCCGTCGGCACCGGAGCTTGGCGCGGCACCGGCAGATAACCGTCCACAGGGGACAGTGACGCCGCACAGACGTCGCCGTCCAGCAACGAAATCGTCCCCAGTCCACAAGCGAATTCCAGCTCCGGGAGCGCGCCGGCCAGTGCCAGGCCCGCGGCCAGGCCGATGCTCGTCTCCACCGCCGACGACACCACGCACGGCAGCCCGCACGCCTCCGCGACCTCCAGCGCCCGGCTTACCCCGCCCAGTGGGGCCACCTTCAGCACCGCGATGTCCGCCGCCCCCGCGACCGCCACCTCCAGCGGGTCCTCCGCGCGGCGGATCGACTCGTCGGCCGCGATGCGGACCGGCACGCGACGGCGGACCGCCGCCAGGTCCTCGATCGTCGGGCACGGCTGCTCGGCGTACTCCAGGCCGCCGGCTGCCTTGTCGAGGTCCGTGATCGCGCGGACCGCCGTGTCGACGTCCCAGGCCATGTTCGCGTCGATGCGCACCGCGCCGGCCGGGCCGAGCGCGTCGCGGACCGCCGCCACCCGCTCGCAGTCGTCCGCCGGCGACGAACGCGGGTCCGCCACCTTCACCTTCGCCGTCCGGCAGCCGGAAGCGCGGACCAGTTCGTACGCCTTCTCCGGGCCGACGACCGGCACCGTCGTGTTCACCTCGACCCGGTCGCGGACCGGCGCCGGCCAGCCCGTCTCGCTCGCTTCGAGCGCCGCGTGCAGCCAGGGGACGCTCTCGGCGTCCGAGTAGTCGGCGAACGGGCAGAACTCGCCCCAGCCCGCCGGGCCGGGCAGCAGGACGCCTTCCCGGACCGTGATGCCGCGGAAGCGATTGCGCAGGGGGATCGCGTAAACCTTCATCGTCGCCGATCATGCCATCCCCGACTTTGGCAAACGGGTGCCGAACAGCGCGTTTCCGGCCAGAATGACTCCGTGGTCCTCGACTTCCGCGTGCTGGGTCCGGCCGAGGTCACGGCAGACGGCCACCCGGTGCCGCTCGGGGGCAGCCGGCCGCTGATCGTCTTGGCCGGGCTTTTGCTGCGCGCGAACCGGGTCGTGCCGGTCGACGAGCTCGGCCGCTGGCTCTGGGACGACGACCGCCGCCGCTCCAAGGGCGCGCTCCAGACGTACGTGCTGCGCCTGCGCCGCGCCCTCGGCGACCAGGTCGCGATCCGCACCGAGAGCGGCGGCTACCTGATCGAGCTCGAAGACGACCTGCTGGACCTCTCCCGGTTTCGCGCCCTCGCGATCCGGGGCAAGGCCGCGATGGACCGCGGCGAAAGCCGTCGAGCGGCCGCGCACTTCGCCGAGTCTCTCGGGCAGTGGCGTGGGGCGGCGCTGCTCAACGTCGAGTCGGACGCGCTGCACCGCGACGAGGCCGGGCAACTGGCCGAAGAACGGCTGCGCGTCCGCGAGCAGTGGGCGGACGCCCTGCTCGACGTCGGCGAGTACGGCACCGTCATTCCCGAGCTGGCCCGGCTGACCAGGGAGAACCCGCTTCGGGAGCGGCTGCACGAGCAGCTGATGGTCGCGCTGTACCGGTCGGGCCGGCAGGCCGAGGCGCTCGACGTCCACCGCCGGATCAGCACCGTGCTGGCCGAGGAGCTGGGCCTCGACCCCGGGCCGTCGCTGCAGCGCACCCGCCAGGCGATCCTCACCGGCGCCGACAACGGTCACGCGCCGCCGCGGTACCGGCTCGGCGTCGAACCGCAGGTGCCGCACCAGCTGCCCGCCGACCTGCGGGCCTTCTCCGGGCGCGAGTGCGACCTCAAGGCGTTGCACGCGCTGCTGCCGGAGGCGATCGACGCCGACACGTCGACGCCGATCGCGTCCGTCGAGGGCATGGGCGGTATCGGCAAGACGACCCTGGCCGTGCACTTCGCGCACGAGATCGCCGACCGGTTCCCCGGCGGGCAGGTCTACCTCAACCTGCGCGGCTACGGGCCTGGCGAGCCGGTCGAGCCGTCCGCGGCGCTGGAGGCGATGCTCACCGCGCTGGGCGTGCCGTGCGACCAGATCCCGGGCGACCTCGACGGCCGCGCGGCGAGCTGGCGGACGCACACCGCGGGACGGCGGCTGCTGGTCCTGCTCGACAACGCCAACCGCACCGAGCAGGTGCGGCCGCTGCTGCCCGGGCCGGGCTGCCTGGTCGTGATCACGAGCCGCTGGCAGCTGCGCGCGCTGGTCGCGACGCACGGCGCGCGACGGATCGCGCTGGAGGAGCTCGGCGAGGAGGACGCCGTCGAGCTGCTCGCGTCGGCGATCGGCCTCGACCGGGTGGCGCGCGACCCCGGCGCGACCGAGCGGTTCGTGCGCCACTGCGGCGGGCTGCCGCTGGCGATCCGGATCCTCGCCGTGCGGGCAGCGCAGTTCCCCGACCTGGCGCTCGACGAGTTCATCGACTCGCTCGAGGCCGACCTGCTCGGCTCGTTCGACCTCGCCGACGGCGAAGGGACGAACATCCGCTCGGTGTTTTCGTACTCCTACCAGGCGCTGGAGCCGCGGGCGGCGCGGTTGCTGCGGCTGCTCGGGCTGCCCACCGGCGTCGACTTCACCGCGCCGGCGGCGGCCGCGGTCGCCGGGCTGGACGTCGCGGCGACGCGGCCGATGCTGGAAACCCTCGCCGCCGCGCACCTGCTCGCCCAGCCGCGGCCGGGCCGCTACCAGTTCCACGACCTCATCCGGGCGTACGCGGGCGAAGTCGCTTCGCAGGTCGACTCGGCTTCGCAGCGCGCCGCGGCGTTGGACCGGCTGCTGGACTGGTACCTGGCGTCGGCGTTGAACGCGTCACGGCGGATGCGGCCGGAGCGCTACTACCGGCTGCTGGACCTCGACGACCCGCCCGGCGGCCTGACCTTCGCGTCGTACCACGACGCGCTGGACTGGTTCGGCGAGGAAGCCGGCAACCTGATCGCCGCGGTGCACCTGGCGCGGCGCCGGCGTGACGACGTCTGCTGGAAGCTGGCGTGGCTGCTGCAGAGCTACTTCGTGACGCGCTCGCGGCTCGACGAGTGGCGTTCGGTGTTCGCGGTGGCGCTCGAAGCCGCGAAGGCCGGCGGCCACCGGCCGGGCGAGGCGGGCATCCTGAGCGGGCTCGGCGTCGTCAACGGCGTCGCGCGGCAGTACGACGAGTCGCGGCGGTTCCTGGAGCAGGTGCTGGCGATCCAGCGCGAGCTCGGCGCGCGGGAGGGCGAGGCGCGGGCGCAGTACAACCTGGCGATGGCGGCGCACAACCTCGACGACTACGCCTGGGCGTACGAACACGGCATGCAGGCGCTGGAGATCGTCCGCGAGCTGGGGCTGGGTGCGTTCGAGGCGAGTGTGCTGCGGGCGCTGGGCGACATCTGCACGTCGATGGGCGACCACGAGCAGGCGCTGCGGCTGGCCGACGCGGCGCTGGCGGTGCTCGGCCCGGACGGCGAGCCGGTGGACACGCGGTTCACCCAGCACACGCGCGGGCTGGCGCTGGTCGGGCTGGGCCGGGTCGACGAGGGGATCGCGTGCATCCGCGCATCGGTTTCGATGTTCTTCGAGATGGGCGAGCAGTACGAGGCGGCGGACGTACTGGCCCAGCTGGGCACGATCCACCTGCGCTACGGCGATCGGGCGGTGGCCAGGGAGTGCTGGGTCCGCTCGGTCCGGCTGCTGACGGAAATCGGCCACCCGGACGCGGACGACGTCCGGGCGAAGCTGGCGGCCCTGGTCGGCGCGGCGAGCTGACGCGGGGAGTGTGTGCGGCGGACCGCCCGCGTGCCGACCCCCAGTGACAGCACGCAAGCCGGTCCGCCCGCGTGGTTACTCAAGCCGATGGCGCTCACTGTCCACTCACTGTCTTGTTCGGTGAAGCGATGCCGAGCAGTTCGGCGAGGGTCTCGGCGTTGCGGGGTGCCTCGACCTTCACGTCGTTGTCGAAGTAGACGTGGACGTCCCGCTTCCCGCCGTCGTGCCAGGTCCGGATCTTGTCCGCCCAGCCTCGGAGGGCCTCGTCGGAGTAGCCGCTGACGTAGAGCTCCTTGTCGCCGTGGAGGCGGACGTAGGTGAAGTCGGCGGTCTGGTCTTCGAGGAACGGCCACCGGCCGGCGGTGTCGGCTACGACCAGCGCGATCCCGTGTTTTCGCAGCAGTTCCTTCGCCGCGGGTTCGGCGAAGGACGGGTGGCGGACTTCGAGGGCGTGCCGCAACGGTTTGCGCGGTCCGGCTTCGAGGTGGGGTGTGCCCTTCAGCTTGTCGTCGTGGTTCTTGGCGAGTTCTGCCGCGTCGGTCGTCGTGCGGGGGAGGAGGGCGAAGAAGTTCGCGAGGCGGTCGGGGTCGAACGTCAGCCGGGGTGGGAGCTGCCAGAGGAATGGGCCCAGTTTCGCTCCGAGGGCGAGGACTCCGGAGGCGTAGAAGTTCGCCAGTGCTGTCTCCACGTCCCGGAGTTGCTTCATGTGGGTGATGAAGCGGCCGCCTTTGACTGCGAAGAGGAAGTCGGCTGGGGTCTCGTCGAACCACGCTCGGTATCGCTCGGGGCGTTGGAGTGAGTAGAAGGAGCCGTTGATCTCCACGGTGTTCATTCGGTGGGACAGGTGCTCGAGCTCTCGCCGCTGGGGGAGTCCGTGGGGGTAGAACACGTCGCGCCATGGCGGGTAGCGCCAGCCCGATGTGCCTATGCGGATTTCGGCGATTGTTCTCACCGCCTTTCCGCGGGGGGTGGTTCCCGGTCTACGGGGTGGCCAAACTCGGCTGTGTGGGTGGTGCCCGGACAGGTGGGCTGTGGGGTGGGACAGGTGACCTGATCTTGGGGACGGGCGTCTTATGGGGCCCTTGAGGTGTTTGCTCATGGTTTTGGGTTGTCGCTTTTGTCCTCGCCGGACGGGCAGGCTTCTGGGATGGCCTGGGGGTTGCTTTTGTCGTTGGGTTTGTTTTGGGGTCGCTGGGTGGTCATCCCGTCGCCTGATTGAGGCCTATCACTTCGAGCCAGGCCCGCAAGGTTGCGCTGTTGTCCTGCCTTGGTGGGGTGGTTGCGGGCCTGGCTCGAAGTGATTTGACGGCCTCAGGCGACGGGATGACCTCCCAGCTCTTTTTCGGTCTTCGGTTTGTTTGTTTGCTGGCGGTTGGTGGTGGGCTGGGTTGCGGTGGTCTCGGGCCGCTGGTGGCTTGCGGGTCTGGCCCGGCGCCCATGGCCCCGCTTGCCCGCCTGGCAGGCCCGTGCCCTGCGGCCTGCCTGCCAGCCGCCCCGCGGCCCTCCGGCCGGCTGGCCGGCCGCGGCTCCGGCCTGCCGCTTCGCGCCCGCCGCCCGGCCCCTCCAGCCCTGGCCCGTCCGGCTGCCTGCAGCTCCGGCCTCGCGGCCCGCCGCTTCGCGGCTGCCCGCGGCTCCGGCCCCTCCGGGCCGGCCCCCGCTTCCCTACCGGGCCCGGCCCGCCTTGCGCCCTGCGGGCCGCCGCCCCGTGGCCCGCCGCCGCCGGCGGGCCGCCGGCCTGCGGCCCGCCGCTTCGCGGCCTGCGGCCCGCCGCCCGGCAGCTCCGATCCCTCCACCCCGACTCAAGCCCAGGAGAACCGCCACACCCTCGACTGCACCAACCCCGACGCGTACTCCCTCAAGTTCCCCGGCTGCCCCGCGAAGGTCGGCAGGCTGAACGCCCGGTGCTCCGCCGCCACCGTCAATGCCCTCGCCTGGTTCCTCGGTGGGGCCGATACCGACAGCTCCAGCGTGTCGAACCCCAGCACCACCAGCGTTGCCCCGAAACGGTCCTCCCAGCTGCGCAATACCGCCGACAGCTCGGCCACCTGGTCCGTGCACTTGATCATGCCCGTCCAGCCCAGCAGGGCCGGGATGTCCGCCGGGCGCTCGGTCTGGACCAGGCCCAGCCTGTGCGGGGCGCGCGCCGACAGGATCGAGCCCGTGTTGCCCGCCTCGGCCAATGGGTCCGACCTGCGGGGGCTTCGCTTCGCCAGGCCCGGGAACCGGGCGCCGAATGGGCGGAGGCATGCGCCGTCGCAGCAGGATGTGTCCCACCAGCGGCTCAATGCTCCCGCCGGGTCTGCCGATCCCACTCGGTGGCCTGCCGGGGCCAAGCGGCCTCGGTCGTCGATCCAGTCTTCGCCGTTGGCCGCGAAACGCTGGTCGTGGGGGATCAGCACCGGCCACAACCCCGACCGCTCGAACTCGGCCACGCAGCCCAGGTAGCGCTCGGGCCGGGTCAGGGGCAGGTCGGACACCCACAGCCGGCCGTGCCACGAGCCCGGTGGCAGGGTCTGGACCGGCGGTGCGGGCGTACCGGGGCGGAGCGGTGCGATCGTCATGGACGTCCCCTCGAACTTGTGTTCGGCTACTGCACCTCGAACAGTAGTTCGAGGGTCCGACAATTTCCAGCGATCCGGCCGCTCATCCGTTCGAGTGAATCCGCAAAAGTGCAGGTCAGAGCGTTGCTGATACTCGTGTGACACAAGGTGTTGCTGAGACACGCCGTTGGGCCGAAGGGGTGGCCGGGCACGACGAGACGAACCCGACAGACCGGTCACCGGTGCGGATCTTGCCTGGGCGGTGATCGATTGCCAGGCTCGTCCAGGACGAACGGGCAGCGGAGAGGGTGCATGGAGTTCCACGTGCTGGGGCAGGTCGAGGTGGCGGTCGGCGGCCGGGTCATCGGCCTCGGCGGCCCTAAGCCGCGCACCCTGCTCGCGCTGCTGGCCGTGCACGCCGGGCACGTCGTCCCGCTCGAGCAGGTGATCGACGCCATCTGGGGCGAGGATCCGCCGGACCGGGCCCGCGCCACCGTCTACACCTACGTCTCCGCCCTGCGGCGGGCGCTGGCGGGCAGTGGCGACCCCGACGTCATAGCGCGCAGCGGGGGTGGCTACCGGCTGGCCGTCGACCTCGACCAGGTCGACCTGCACGCCTTCAACCACGACCTCTCGGCCGGCCGCCGCGCGCGGGCCGCCGGGGAACCGGACCGCGCGGTCGCCCTCATCCGGCACGCCCTCGCCGCGTGGCGGGGGACCGCGCTGGGCGGCACGCAGGGCCGGTGGGCGGACAACGAACGCGCCCGGCTGGACGAACTGCGCGTCGCCGCGCTGGAAGACTGCGTCGACGTCGAACTCGAGACCGGCGAAGGGGATTCCCTCGTCCCGGAACTGACCGCGGCCGTCGCCGCGCACCCGCTGCGGGAACGTCTGCGCGCCCAGCTCATGCTCGCGCTGCACCAGAGCGGCCGCCGGGCGGACGCCCTCGCCTGCTACCAGGACGGCCGGGCGGCGCTCCTCGGTGAGCTGGGCCTGGAACCCGGCCCGGTGCTGCAGGCCGCCCACGAGCGCGTCCTGCGCGACGAACACGAGCGGCCGGCCGGACGTTCGCGGCGAGAGAACCAACGGGTCCCGAGCCAGCTCCCCTTCGACATCGCCGACTTCACCGGACGCGCGCGCGAAGTCGCGGAGCTGACCCGGGCGCTGGCCGAACCGGACGCCGGGTCGCGGCTGTGCGCCGTCTACGGCAAACCTGGCGCGGGCAAGAGCACCGTCGCCGCGCACGTCGCGCACCGCGTGCGCGAGCACTTCCCCGACGGCCAGCTCTACGCCTCGCTGCGCGGCGTGCAGGTCGTCCGCGGCGACCCGGCCGAGGTGCTGGCCGGGTTCCTGCGCGCGCTCGGCGTGCCGGACCAGGACTGCCCGGCGCGCCTGGAGGAGCGTGCCCAGCTCTACCGCACGCTGCTCGCCGACCGGCGCATCCTCGTCGTCCTGGACGACGCGTCCGACGAACGCCAGATCCGCCCGCTGCTGCCCGGCGGCCACACCTGCGCCGCGCTGGTGACCAGCCGGGAACGCCTCGGCGCGGTCGGCGGCGCCACCCACCTGCACCTGCCCGTCCTGGACGAGGCGGAAGCGCTGGAGCTGCTGAGCCGGGTCGCCGGCGGCACGCGGGTGGCGGAGCAGCCCGAGGCCGCCCGCGAGCTGGTGCGCCTGTGCGGCAACCTGCCGCTCGCCGTGCGCATCGCCGGCGCCCGGCTCGCCGCCCGGCCTCAGTGGCCGGTCGGCAAGCTCACCGAACGCCTTCGCGTGCAGCACCGCATCCTGGAGGAGCTCACCCTCGGCGACCTGGAGGTGCGCGGCAGCCTCGCCCTCAGCTACGACGACCTGGGCGAACGGGAACGCACCACGTTGCGCCGGCTCGGACTGCTCGATGTCTCCTCGTTCGGCGCCTGGGTCGCCGCGCCGCTGCTCGACTGCGCCGCCGACGAGGCGGAGGAAGCCGTCGAACGGCTCGTCGACGCCCAGCTGCTCGACCTGTCCACAGTGGACGACGGCGGTGCGGCGCGCTACCAGATCCACGACCTGACGCGCGCTTTCGCCCGCGAACGCGGGGAAGCGGAGGAGTCCTCGGCCGACGTCAAGGCGGTCACCGCGCGGGCCGCCGAGTGCTGGCTCGAGCTGGTCGAGCTCGCGGGCCGCCGGGCGCCGCACGTCCCCGCGGAGACGGGCGCGCTGGTCCGGTACCTCGACCCGGCGCGGATCGACGAGATCCTGACCGACCCCGAGGCGTGGTTCGACGCCGAGCAGACCGGCCTCGTCGGCGTGGTCGAGCGCGTCAGCGGGCTGGACCTCACCGACGTCGCCACCCGGCTGGCCGCGGCGCTGTGCTCGTCGGTGTTCGCCGTGCGCAACCTGTTCGGCCAGTGGTGGCGCACGCACAACGCGGCGCTCGCGGCCGCGCGGCGGACCGGTGACCGCACCGGGGAGGCCAGGCTGCTGTCGGGCCTGGGCTGGCTGCGCTACGAGCAGGACCGCTTCGACGAGTCGATCGCCTACCACGAGCAGGCCCTCGCCGCGTACGAGCTCGGCGGCGACCGGCACGGGCAGGCCGTCAGCCGCCTCGACCTCAGCACCGTGCAGTGCGAGTACGGCCAGTTCGCCCAGGCGCGGCACTCCCTCGACCTCGTCCTGCCCGTGCTGCGGGAGCTGGGCGAGGAACAGGCGGAGGTCGAGGCGCTGCACGGGCTCGGCCGCGTCCTCACCGAACAGGGCGAGCTGGCCGACGCGCTCGTCGCCGCCGAAGCCGCGGTGGCGGGGTACGCGGACGCGACCAGCCGGGCGGTCGCCCTGCGCTCGCTGAGCCTCGTGCACCGCGCCGCCGGACGGCTCGGCGAAGCGGCCCGCTACAGCCAAGAGGCGGTGGACCTGCTGCGCGGCGCCGACGACCCGCTGATGTCCGCGTACGCCGTGCAGGCGCTCGTCAAGGTCCGCATCCGCCAGGGACGCGGTGACGAGGTGCGCGACGCCATGCTCGCGTGCCTCACCACGTGCCACGAGATGCAGGACGGCTTCGGCCAGGGCCTGATGCTGCGCACCCTCGGCGAGCTCGAGCTGGCCGCCGGGCGGTTCCCCGAAGCGCGCGCCCACCTCGAACGGTCGGTCCAGTGGTGGGACGCGCTCGTGCTGCCGGTCTGGCGGGCCCGCGCCCTGCGCGATCTCGCCACGACGCTCGAAGCCCTCGGCGAGACCGCGGGCGCCGAAGCGGCGTGGACGGAGGCCGAGGGCCTCTTCCGGCTGCACGGCAGCCGGGAGGCTCAGGAACCACGCCGGCTCGCGACTGCCGTCCGCCCGGTCGGCAGCTGAAGAACGGCTTTCAGGTTTCTTTGACCCCGCCGGGAGAGGCTCGTCCCGTCCCGAAGGAGAACAGGGGACGGTGCGGATTTCCCATGGTGAAGAAGGGATCGACCATGTCTTCGGTCAGGATCACGGTGACCACCGCGGCGCTTGTCGCGGGCCTCGCGATCGGCGGGCTGCAGGCGACGGCGTCGGCCGGGGAGCTGCCGCCGGGCGCTCAGCGCATCGGCGTGCTGGCCGACGGCAAGCTGCTCGTGAAGGAGGGGAACCTCTACGACTCCTGGGTTCCCGAGATGGACGGGGTGCGGAAGTTCGAGATCGCGGGTGACCGGATCGGCGTGCTGACCACGGATTCGCGGCTCTTCGTCAAGGAAGGCAACCTCTGGACGAACTGGGTCGAGGAAGCGGGCGGTGTCCGCGACTTCCGGCTCGCCGGCAACCGGATCGGCGTGGTGCGCGACGACACGACGGTCGCGGTGAAGGACGGCGCGCTGGACGCGCCCTGGGTGGAGGAGACCAGCGGCGTCAAGGACCTGGAGCTGACCCCGACCCGGGTCGGCGTCGTGTTCGAGAGCGGCCTGGCGACGGTCAAGGAAGGCAACCTCTACGCGCCGTGGGTGGACCAGATGGGCTCGGTCGCCGACCTCGAGCTCTCCGCCGACCGGGTCGGCGTCCTGCGCACCGACGGGACCGTGGCGGTCAAGGAGTCGAACCTGTGGTCCTCCTGGGTCGAAGAGGTCTCCGGGGTCAAGCAGCTGGAGCTGTCCGGCAGCCGCATCGGGGTCGTGCTCGGCAACGGGCTCGCGACCGTCAAGGAGGGCAATCTCTACGCGGGCTGGGTGAACCAGCTCCCGGGCGCCGCCAACCTCCAGATCGCCGGTGACCGCATCGGCGTGCTGCGCACCGACGGCAGCGTCACGGTCAAGGACGGCGGCCTCTACGGGACGTGGGTCGAGCAGACCGGCGGCGTCCAGCAGCTGGCCCTCGCCGCCGCCGGCGCGCCTTCGACGGGTGGCCAGGTTTCGCTGGCCGACATCACCGCCGTCTACGGCTCCACCTACGCTACGGACACCGTCGCGGCCGGGCTGCCGAGCCTCAACGCCGAGATGACGGCCGGGGGCATCACGACGCCGAGCCGCAAGGCCGCGCTGCTCGCCACGCTCAAGCACGAGAGCGGTTTCCGCTACAACGCGGGCGAAGCCGGGAACTCCGAGCTGTACCGGGGACGCGGTTTCATCCAGCTGACCAACGACTTCAACTACCGGTCCGCGGGTACCGCGCTCGGCTACGACCTCCTGGGCAACCCGGACGCCGCCGCGTCGCTCGACTGGAGCGCCAAGATCGCCCGCTGGTACTGGAGCTCCCACAACATCAACGCGGCCGCGGACAACTACGACATGGGCGCGGTGGGCCGCGCGATCGGCTACTCCTACGCGATCGACCCGGCCGAGTCGCTCAACCGGTGCGCGGACTACAAGAAGGCGCTCGCCTACTTCAACGGCGGCTCGCTCCCCGTCGCCGACGGCGCCATCAACTGCACCCGCTGATTCCCTTCAAGGAGAACGTCATGTCGCTCAAACGCGTCACCACGACCGTCCTCGCCGCCACCGTCCTCGCACTGCTGGGCGCCGTCCCGGCCCACGCGGACACGCGCACCGACGTCCGCGACCTCGCCGCGGCCAACCTGCACAAGCAGACCTGCAGCACCAACAGCCTCGGCGGTACCGGGTTCATGGACAGCTGCCGGATGCAGTGGGCGTGGTGCGCCGACTTCGTCAGATGGGTGTGGGGCAACCGCAACCTCGACGTCGACCGGCTCACCGCCGCGGCGGGCAGCTTCTACCTGTACGGCCAGCAAAAGGGCACGCTGCACACCGACTCCGGCTACGTCCCGCAGGTGGGGGACGCCGTCGTCTTCAACTACCAGGGCAACGGCTACGCCGACCACGTCGGGATGGTCGACACGGTCAACGCCGATGGCACGATCCGCACGATCAACGGCAACTGGGGCAGCGGCGGCCCCGGCACCACCAGCGTCGAGTTCGGGTCCGGGCCCGGCCGGGTCGGCCAGTACCTCGCCGGCCAGCAGATCTCCGCGTTCGTCAGCCCGGTCGGGCTGTCCGAGCCGCAGAAGCCCGTGACCGCGCGTCTCGGCGTGCGGTTCGGGGACAGCTCGGTGCAGGTGAAGGAAGGCAACCTCTTCGAGGGCTGGACGAACGTGTACGGCGGCGGCGCGGTCAAGTCCGAAGTGCACGGTGACATGGTCGGCGTGCTCACGGGCAACGGCGACCTGTTCGTCAAGCAGGGCAACCTGTACCAGCAGTGGGTCCACCAGGCGAGCGGCGTCAAGGACTTCGCGCTCGAGTCGGCCGCGGGTCGCATCGCCGTCCTGCGCACCGACGGCACCGTCGCTGTGAAGGAGGGCGGCCTGCAGGGCGGCTGGGTCGAGGAAACCAACAACGCCAAGGAAGTCGAGCTTTCGGGCGACTACATCGCCGTCGTCGACAACAACGGCAAGGTGTTCGCCAAGCAGGGCAACCTGTACGCGGGCTGGGTCGACGAACTGCCCGGCGCGGCCGACGTCGAAGTGGACGCGAGCACCGGCCGGCTCGCGGTCGTGCGCACCGACGGCTCGCTGACGGTCAAGGAAGGCGGCCTCTACGGCGCCTGGGTCGAGCAGACGTCCGGGGTGAAGCAGGTCGACCTGTCCGGCGACTACCTCGGGGTCGTCTTCACCGACGGACTCGCCTCGGTCAAGCAGGGCAACCTGTACGCGGGCTGGATCAACCAGCTTTCGGGCGCGGCCGAGATCGAGGTCGACGCCCCCACCGGCCGGGTGGGCGTGCTGCGCGCGGACGGCTCGCTGACGGTCAAGGACGGCGGCCCGTACGGCACGTGGGTCGAGCAGACCGGTGGGGTGAGCGGCTTCCAGCTCACGAACTACTGATCCACGCGGAAGTGCGGGCCACGTCGAGGGGGCGTGGCCCGCACTGCCGTGTCGGGATCAGGGCGCCGGGTGCCACGGGACGGCGCGGCCGGTGAAGGCCGCCAGCCGGTCGAGGACCGGCGCGTGCTCCGCCACCGGCCGCGGTTCGGCGAACCGGCTGCCCCGCTGCTGCGCGGGCAGCTGGGCCCGGGTGAACGAAAGTGTCCGCTCGGCCAGGTCCGCCGGCACGTCCGCCGCCGATCCCGTGGCCTGCGCGAGGTCCCAGCAGTGGGTGAGCAGGTCGGCGATCCGCCACCGGACCCGTTCCCCGCCGGTCGTGGTGCCCACCGGCGTCGTCTGGACGCGGTCGAGGACGTCCGGCACCGAAGCGGCGGCCAGCAGCGCCGCGGACGACCGGCGGAACGCCCCGGCCGGGTCGGCGCCGAGGTGGTCGACGTCGCGGGAGGGCGGCGGCTGCTCGGCGAACATCGCGGTGAGCACGAGGTCCATGCCGACCAGGTGGCCCGTCAGGTCCCGCACGGTCCACTCGTCGCACGGGGTCGGCGCCGTCCACTGCCCGGGCTCGACCCGGTCGAGCAGCGCACCCGTGGCGGTGGACGCCAGCGCGAGGTCGTCGAGCAGGGCCATCAGAGCGGCCGGAGCAGGTCGTCCGCGTCGACGATGTGGTACGCGTACCCCTGCTCCGCGAGGAACCGCTGGCGGTGCGCCGCGTACTCCGTGTCGACCGTGTCGCGCGAGACGATCGAGTAGAAGTGCGCCTGGCGGCCGTCACCCTTCGGCCGCAGGAGCCGGCCGAGGCGCTGGGCCTCCTCCTGGCGGGAACCGAACGTCCCGGAGATCTGGATCGCGACCGACGCCTCGGGCAGGTCGATCGAGAAGTTCGCGACCTTCGACACCACCAGCGTCTTGATCTCGCCCCGCCGGAACTTGTCGAACAGCTCCTCGCGCTCCTTGTTGCGGGTCGCGCCCTGGATCACCGGGGCGTCGAGCTCGTCGCCGAGCATCTCCAGCTGGTCGAGGTACGCGCCGATCACCAGCGTCGGCTCGCCGGCGTGCTTCTCCACGATGGACTTGATCACCGGGGTCTTCGTCTGCGCCGTCGCCGCCAGCTTGTACCGCTCGTCGGCCTCGGCCGTGGCGTACCCCAGGCGCTCCGCGTCGGTCAGCGTCACGCGGACCTCGGTGCACTCCGCCGGCGCGATCCAGCCCTGCGCCTCGATGTCGCGCCACGGCACGTCGTAGCGCTTCGGCCCGATCAGCGAGAAGACGTCGCCCTCGCGGCCGTCCTCGCGCACCAGCGTCGCGGTCAGGCCGAGGCGACGGCGGGACTGCAGGTCCGCCGTCATCCGGAACACCGGCGCCGGCAGCAGGTGGACCTCGTCGTAGACGACCAGGCCCCAGTCGCGCGAGTCGAACAGCTCCAGGTGCCGGTACTCGCCCTTGGTCTTGCGCGTGACCACCTGGTACGTCGCGATGGTGACCGGCCGGACTTCCTTCTTCTCGCCGGAGTACTCGCCGATCTCCTCTTCGGTCAGTGACGTCCGCGCGATCAGCTCGCGCTTCCACTGCCGCCCGGCGACGGTGTTCGTCACCAGGATCAGCGTCGTGGCCTGTGCCTTCGCCATCGCCGCCGCGCCGACGAGGGTCTTGCCCGCGCCGCACGGCAGCACGATGACACCGGAACCGCCCGCCCAGAACGCGTCCGCGGCCATCCGCTGGTAGTCCCGCAGGTGCCAGTCCTTCTCGTCGAGGGCGATCGGGTGCGCCTCACCGTCGACGTACCCGGCGAGGTCCTCGGCCGGCCAGCCGACCTTCAGCAGCGCCTGCTTCAGCCGCCCGCGCTCGGACGGGTGCACGATGACCGTGTCGTCGTCGATCCGGGCGCCGAGCATCGGGCTGATCTTCTTGTTCCGGGAGACCTCGGTCAGCACCGCGCGGTCGGTGGTCGACATGACGAGGCCGTGCGCCGGGTGGTTGGCGATCTGCAGCCGGCCGAACCGGCCCATCACGTCGACGACGTCGATCAGCAGCGGCTGCGGCACCGGGAAGCGCGAGTACGTCGTCAGCGCGTCGACGACCTGCTCGGCGTCGTGGCCCGCGGCACGCGCGTTCCACAAGGCCAGGGGGGTGATCCGGTAGGTGTGGACGTGCTCCGGGGCGCGTTCTAGCTCGGCGAACGGCGCGATCGCGACGCGCGCGTCACCGGCCTGGGGGTGGTCGACCTCCAGGAGCACGGTCTTGTCGGACTGGACGATCAGCGGGCCATCAGTCACAACTACTGTTATACGTGGCTCGCTCCGGCCCGCTCCCGTCGCGGGTCGCCGGTGGGACGATTTGCCGAGGGGATCACTGGAGGGCACGTTGACCACACCACCGTTCGACGACAACCCGTTCCGGTCGCCGGACCACGCGACGGCGCCCCCGCCGATGCCGCCGCCGGTGCCCGGCCGGCAGCCGATCCCGCACTGGTTCACCACGAAGGTGAAGATCACGCTCGCCGCGTGCGTCGTCCTGGCGCTGGCCCTGGGTTCGCTGGGCGCGATGACCATCTACTGGGCCGACCGCAGCGGCCCGCCCGGCGAGGGCGACTGCCTGTACCTGACCCGCGAGACCGGCGGCTCGCTCGCCTACCACCGCGTCGGCTGCGGGACGGACAGCGCGACCTACAAGGTCGACGACAGCTACACCGGGACGTTCCGCTGCGGCTCCGGCGACTACGTGCGGTTCCAGATCACCGGGACCGCCGCGACCGCCCGGCGCACGCTCTGCCTGGCGCTGAACGTCAGCACCGGCGAGTGCCTGCGCGACGTCGACGACCAGGCCACGATCGGCAAGGTGAGCTGCAACGACCCGGCGGCCAAGGAACGCGCCGAGGTGATCACCGGCTACCGCGGCGAGGAGAGCTGCCCGGACGCCGACCAGGTGCTGAGCTACCCGGGCCCGCCGCGCCGGACCGTGTGCCTGGCGCCGCCGGGCGAGAACATCTAGCCGAACCAGCGGACCAGGTCGGCGGGGTCGGCGGCGTAGCCGTCGGGGCGGATCAGCAGGAGCCGGCCGCGGTAGGCGTCGTCGTCGGTGGCCGCGCGGACGACGTCGACCTGCCCGCGGAAGCCGGGCGGTGTCGAGTGGTCGCCGAGGTCGAGGAGCAGCCCGCGGCCGTCGTGCAGCAGCGACGAAAGCCGCGTCGGGCCGTCCGCCGTGGTCAGGTCGAGGTCGGGGACGCGGTCCGGGTGGCCCAGCCCGGAGAGCAGCCCGCTGAAGTAGCGGTTGCCGTCCGGCGTCCGCATGAGGTCGACGACGATCTCGCGCAGCGCTTCGACGTTCTCATCGCGGTCCGGCGTCGTGAAGACGCGCTGCGCCGCCGTGTGCCGCAGGACGCGCGCCGCGGCCGGGTGGCGTTCGTCGTGGTAGCTGTCGAGCAGCCCGGACGGTGCCGTGCCGCGGACCGTCGCGGCCAGCTTCCAGCCGAGGTTCATCGCGTCCTGGACGCCGAGGTTGAGCCCCTGGCCGCCGAGCGGCGGGTGGATGTGCGCGGCGTCGCCGGCGAACAGGACCCGGCCGTGCCGGTAGCGCTCCAGCTGCCGCGTCGCGTCGTTGAAGCGCGAAGCGCCGTACACCTCGCCCAAGCGCGTCTCGGGGCCGTACAGGGCTGTCAGCGCTTCGGTCACTTCGGCGTCCGACACCGGCGCGTCGCGGCCTGGCTGCTTCGTCGTGGAGCCGAACACGAAGCGGTGAGCGCCGTCGCCGAGCGGGGTGAGCATCGACCAGTGGCCGTTCGCCTGCCGCGTCACCTGGCTGAAGTGCGCGGCGCGAGCCGGGACGAGCTCGGACGCGGCGGCGAGCCGGATGTGGGTGAGCGTGGCGACGTAGGTCTCGGTGCGGCCGGGGAACGGCACCCCGAGCAGCCGCCGGACGGTGCTGTGCGCGCCGTCGCAGGCCACGAGCCAGCGGGCCCGGCGGCCGTCGACGGTGACGCCGTCCGCGTCGGTGTCGACGGTGGTCACCTCGTGGCCGCGCTCGATGACGGCACCGTGTTTCACGGCGTGTTCGGCCAGCATCGCCTCGACGTCGTCCTGCGTGCGGTTGAGGACCCGGGGGTGTCGGGTCCGCCAGACGCTGTGGTCGAGCGCGACCGGCAGACCGGCGAAGTGCCCGCTGGGGCCGTCGAGCTCCGGGCCGGTGTCCAGGCCGCGCAGGTCGAGCAGTTCCGCGGTGCGGGGCTGGAGGCCGACGGGCCGCGGCAGGCCAGGGCCCTCGCGGCGTTCGAGGACGGTCACGTCGACGCTGGCGAGGGCGAGTTCGGCGGCGAGCATCAGTCCGGTCGGGCCGGCTCCGGCGATCAGGACGTCGGTCATCATGCACTCCTCAAGTAGACTGAGTGCAAAAGTAGACCAAGTGCAAGTTTGGTGACAGCTAATAACTGTTCTGGTCGGGGAGCAGCGACTGGACGTCGAGGCGGTCCGCGAGCTGGCCCGAGTTGTGCATCAGGTCCGCGACGCGCTGCAGGCGGATCCCGTTGAGCGACGCCGGGTACGAGCCGAGGGAGATCAGGGCTGCCGTGGTCGTGTCGATGTCCGAGAACTTCGGGAGGGCGTCGCGGACGATGGCCGGGTCGGTCGCGCTCTGCTGGGCCGCTCCCAGTGCCTTGCGGAACGCCGCCAGGGTGCGGGGGTTGGCCTGGGCGAACGGCTTGGCCGACGCGTACGCCGACAGCGGGAAGTCGAGCGTCGCGCCGCGGGCGCCGTCGGCGAGGATGTGGGCGCCGAGGTCCTTCTCGGCGCGGGTGATGTACGGCTCGATCATCAGGGCCGCGTCGACGTCGCCCGCCTGCAGGGACTGCGGCATCCCGTCGAACGTCACCTGCTTGAACTTGATCTTCGCCACGTCGACGCCCGCCGTGCCGAGCACCGAGCGGGCGGCCAGCGCGCCGACGTCGTCGAGCATGTTCACCGCGATCTCGGGCGCCTTCTTCGACGTCGGCACGGTGTAGTCGGAGCCGGGCAGGGTGACCAGCGCCATCGTGTTGGGGCCGGACGTGTACGCCTCGCCCTGCAGCTGCAGGGTCGACCCGCCGGCCGCGGCGCGGAACATCGCGACGTCGGAGGTGAAGGTGACGTCGAGGTCACCGGCGGTGACCTTGGCCAGTCCGTCTTCGCCGCCGAGCTCGACGAGCTGCACGTTCAGGCCCGTGGCACCGAACTTCCCGGCCGCGACGGCGATCCGGAGCGGGGCCGTGTCGATGGCGTTGCCCACACCCACGCGCAGGGTGGTCCGTTCCAATGGCGGCGGAGTGGCGGTCGCGCCGGAAGAGAACACGCTGCACCCCGCGGTCGCCAGAAGCGCCGCTACCAGCGGAATCGTCCGTCCGCGTCTGATCATGAACCTTCACCTACCGCGAGAATCTGGTTCTCGTGCTGGATCGTATGGTCCGCGCCCCATACGATCGCGGGCAGGGCCGTATCGCGCCAGCGCGGCTTTCGGATCTTCATCGAGCGGGCTACCGTTCAGTAGGTTCGAGTGTCGTCAGGTACGCGGGTTCCCGCCCGCGGTGGAAGAGGAAACCAGGTGACCCGTCGCGATCAGCGTCCCCCCAAGGGCGACGCGGCGGATCCACGTCCGGCCGGTGGCCGGTGGCGGCTCCGGAACTGGCGTCTCGGCACGAAGCTCTTCGCCGTCCTCCTCATCCCCGCGCTCGCGGTGATCGCCCTCGTCGGCCTGCGGATCAGCTCGGACCTGCGCGACGCCCGGCAGCTCGCGGAGTTCGCCACCCGCGGCCGCGTGGACAGCACGGTCGCCGAAGCCCTGCACGAGCTGCAGCGCGAACGCGACCTCACCGTCCGGTTCGTCGCCCAGGACCGCCAGGGCGACACCGCCGACCTCACCGGTCAGCGCAAACGCGTCGACCAGGCGATCGGCACGTTCGAACGGACCCTCGCCGACAGTAAACCCCGGCTCGACGCCAAGGCGGCGGAAAGCCTGCAACAGACCGATGACAGGTTGCGCGTCCTCGGCGGTCTCCGCTTCTCCGCGGAGCACTCGGCGTTCCCGGCCGACGCCGTCCTGCGCTCCTACAGCGAGCTGATCTCGGGTCTGCTCGACATCAGCGACTCGGCCGCCGCCGACGTCTCGGACCCGGAGCTCGCGCGGCTGCGCCTGGCCGGCAACGCGCTGGCCCGGATCAAGGACCAGATGTCGGTCAAGCGCGCGGTGCTGGCCGAGGCGCTCGCCGCGGGCAGCCTCAACCGCGACCGCACGCGCGCGCTGCTCGGCGCCGAAGCCGAGCTGGCCGCCGCGCGCAACGACTACCGCACCTTCGCGACGCCCGAACAGCAGCGGATGTTCGACGACACGGTGATCGGCCTGGTCGTCGACATCGGCAACGACATGGTGGAGTCCGCGCTCACCCGCACCGAGAACGGCCAGAACCTCAACGGCCTCGACGCGAACCAGTGGGACGTCTCGGCGACGCACACGGTGAACCTCGCCCACCAGGTGCAGCAGGCGCTGCTGGTCCAGTTGCAGCAACGCACGGATGCCCTGGCGGCGCAGGCACGCGCGGCCGCGATCTGGGACGGCGGCGTCGTGCTCGGCGTCCTGCTCGTCGCGGGCGTGCTGTCGGTCGTCATCGCGCGGTCCCTGTTGCGCCCCTTGCGGATCCTGCGCCGGACCGCCCTCGAAGTCGCCGAGCACCGGTTGCCCGCGGCCGTGCAGAACCTGCTCACCGATCCCGAGCCCGCGCCGGAGAACCTGCGGAAACGGCTCGCCGTCGCCCCGGTCCCGGTGTTCACGCGCGAAGAGCTCGGCCAGGTGGCGCGCGCGTTCGACGCGGTGCACGGGGAAGCCGTCCGGCTGGCGGGCGAGCAGGCGATGCTGCGCGAGAACGTCAACGCGATGTTCGTCAACCTCTCGCAGCGCAGCCAGGACCTGGTCGAGCGGCAGCTGTCGGTGCTCGACCGGATGGAAGCCGACGAGCAGGACCCGGACACCCTCGCCGGGCTCTTCGAGCTCGACCACCTCGCGACGCGGATGCGGCGCAACAGCGAAAACCTGCTGGTCCTGTCCGGTCAGGACTCGGCGCGCGAGGACGCCGGCGCGGTCGCGGCCGACGAGATCGTCGGCGCCGCGCTCTCGGAGGTCGAGCACTACCAGCGCATCGAGCTGGGCCCGGCGCCGCAGGTCGCGGTCCGCGGCGAGGCCGTCAACGACCTCGTGCACGTCGTCTCGGAGCTGCTGGAGAACGCGACGCGCTACTCCGGCAACACGACCGTCACCGTCGCGAGCGCCGAAACCCACGACGGCGACTGGCAGATCGAGATCATCGACCACGGCGCCGGCATGCCGCAGGCCGAGATCGACCGCACCAACGCGCGGCTGGCGAACCCGCCGGACGTCGACGTCGAGGTGTCCCGCCGGATGGGCCTGTTCGTGGTCGCGACGCTGGCCACGCGCCACCGCATCGACGTCAGCCTGAGCGCGGGCCGGGACGGCGGGCTGATCGCGACCGTGCTGGTGCCGGCCGGCCTGATCGTCGAGCTGCCGCCGATGCCGGGTCCGCCGCCGCCCTCCGCCGAGCCCGCCGCGGCCCCCGAGCCGGAGCTGCTGGCCCCGCTGGCCCCGCTCACGCCGCCGGAACCCGAGCCCGAGCCGGAGCCGGAAGAGCTGACGCCGCCGTCGATCGAGGCGGGCCCGCCGCGCCGCGCCCCGGTGGTGGCCCGCGACCACGGCCCGGAGTGGCCGACCACGGACGACGACTCCCACCTGGACCTCGACGCCCCGACCGAGCGGATGCCGGCCTACCGCGACGTCCTGTCGCGCTGGTTCGACGCGTCCGCGGCGCCCGGGGCGGCCGCACCCGAGACGCCGCGGCGGCCGGTGGAACCGCTCCCGGTGGCGCAGGAACCCCGGCCCGTCCAGCCCGAGCCGCGGCACGCGCTGTCCGCGGGCCCGCCACCGCCGCCACCACCCCCGCCTCCGCCGCCGCCCCCGCTGCCGGCGCCCGAGCCGAACCCGGACGACGAGGACACCGAGCCGCGGCTGACGCCCGTCGCGCCGCCGGCCGCGATCGAACCCGACTACGAGTGGCCCACACCGGCCGAGCTGGAGCAGGAGGACGGCGCCGAGGACACCTGGCCGTTCCTGAAGGCCGCCGATTCGGCGGCGAGCCCCGGAGCGGTGCCGGAGCAGCGGCCGATACTCTCTCTTTCCCCGGAAGCGGTGCGCGAGCGGATGACGAGCCTTCAAGGCGGCTTCCGGCGAGGGCGGCACGCGAGGGGAGACGACACCCGGAACCAGTGAAACGGATGAGGCATGAGCTCGAAGACGCCCCTGCTGGAAGTGATCGCGCTGGACGCGGCGGACGCCGAAGGCGCGCAGGCGGGCGGGGCCGACCGCCTCGAACTGGTGACGGACATGGCTCAGGACGGCCTGATGCCGTCGATCGAGACGCTGCGTGACGTGCTTTCGGCGACCGACCTCCCGGTGCGGGTCATGCTGCGGGACAACGGTTCGTTCGCCATCGGCGACCTCGAGGGGCTGCGCGCCGACACCGCCCGGCTGATCGACGCGGGCGCGCGCGAGTTCGTCTTCGGGTTCCTCAACATCGACAGCGAGATCGACCTGGACGCCTGTGAGGCGCTCATCAAGGAGGTCGACGGTCTGCCGTGGACGTTCCACCGCGCCATCGACCGCACGCGGGACCCGTTGCGCGCCTACGACCAGCTGGCCGAGCTGGGCTGTGACACGGTCCTCGCGGCCGGGCACCCGAACGGGGTAGGCAGTGGGCTTTCCGTGCTGCAGCGGCTCGCGCAGCGCGACAGCGGACCGGACCTGCTCGTCGGCGGCGGCCTGCGCGCGCAGCAGGTGCACCTCTTGCGCGCGGGCGGGGTACGCGGGTTCCATGTCGGGAGTGCGGTCCGGCCCGGCGGCTGGCAGGCTCCCGTGGACGCCGAATCGGTGCGCACCTGGGTCGAACTCGTGAAATCCTGATCGACTTCCGGAATTCCTCGGAACATCGGCGGGATAAAACGATTTCCGCCGATGTTTTCGGGTGCGGGTAATCACCTCCTTTACGGTGAAATTGCATTCGGCTCGTGCAGGAGCCGAGCCGGCTCCGCGCGTGCGGCTGCACGCGCATTTCGGGATATGACCTGGTTGGTGGCTGATTTCGGGGCGATCGGCTGGCTACGGTGGTCCGGCATTTCACGATCCGGGCGATCATCAGGAATCGATCTGCAGTGCGGGAGGCGGCGCCGTGTGCGCGCGTATTCAGTTCGAGAACTCGTGGCGTGGACAGCAGGAAACCAGGACTTCGACCATGCGGTGGATTTCTGTCGCGCGGCAGCGGTTGATTCTCCGCGGCTGTCGCCCGACTGTGTCCGGACCGAGCCGGAAGGCCGGATCGTGACCGGCGCGCTACCGCGTCAACGCGCGAACGGAACCTCCGAAGACGAGTTCGTGAAACTGGGGCTCGGCGGTTCGCTCGCCCTCACGGGCCTGCTGGCCGCCGTCAAGATCGCGGAAACCGCCACGGGAGTGGTGCTGACCGCCGCCGGGGTGCTGCCCGGCGCCAGTCCTTCGAAGGAGCAGGCTCCGGCCTGGCCCGGCGGGGAATGAACGGGGGTCGCCCATCAGCGGCCCTCTACGGACGGAGGGCTGCCATGGACGGCAGTGCAGGGCGGGATGACCGGCGTGGCGCACGCGTGGGTCTCGCCGACGTGCGGCGGCTCGAGGACGTCGTCGCCGAGCTCAGGGGCCTGGACTACCGCTACGGCGGCGGTGCCTGCCGGGTGGCGGTCGAGTCGCGGCTGCCCGCGGCCGTCGCGCTGCTGGAAGGCGTGACCAAGACCGTCGTGCTGGGGAGGCTCTGCACCGCCGTCGCGGACCTGTACAACCTGGCCGGCTGGACGAACTTCGACCAGGACCGCCCCGCCGCCGCGCTGGCCGCGTTCAAGCGGGCGCTGGAGCTGGCCGTCGAAGCCGGGAACGACGACCTCCAGGCCAACATCCGGTACCGCACCGGGCGGCTGCACCTGCACTACGGCGCCGTCGACGCCGCGCTGGCGGAGTTCGCGCTGGGCCGGGAGGCGGCGTTGCTGGCGCACTCCAAGCTCGCGCAGGCGCTCCTGTCGGCCAACCAGGCGTGGGCGCACGCCAAGAAGGCCGACGTCACCGAGGCGCTGACCTACCTGCGGCGCGCCCGCCGGGAGTTCGCGGAGGCCGAGGGGCGCGACCCGTCGCCGTGGGACGCGTTCTTCGGGCCTACCGACATGGCGGCGATGGTCGGCACGGTGCACGGCGAGCTGGCGCAGATGGTCGACATCCGGCACGGCCGCGACGGCATCCCCGCGCTCACCGACGCGATCGCCGGGTACGGCGGGGGCATGACGCGCAGCCGCTCGCTCACGTTGATCTGGCTCGCCACCGTGCACGCGCTGGACGGCGACCTCGACGTCGCCGCGGCCGTCGGCGAGGAGGCGATCCGGCTGGCGGTCGCGCTGCGGTCACCGCGGACGCGGCAGCGGCTGCACTCGCTGTCGGCGGCGGCCGGCCGGTTTTCCGGCAATGCGGACGCAAGGGAGATCGTCGACCGGATCGACGATCTCGGGCATTCCGGACGATAATCGAATGTCCATGGCGAGGTAAACCACCCGGAAAATGAAAATGGGAACCGCGAAAGGGCAGACAAAAGTAGGTTCCTCGGCGCGTCGGCGGCTTCTTATGCTTCTCGGCAACCTGCGGCGACCATTCCGCGCAGGCCCGGTCCCCACCGCCGAGAGGAAATCCTCCCATGCGCTTGCGCAAGCTCGTCGCGGCCGCCGTGCCGCTGCCGGCGTTGCTCGGCCTCGCCGTGGTCGTCCCCGCCGCCGCGGCGACGGAACCCCTGGTCACCCTGGCCGACAGTGCCGCTCCACTCGTCAGCAGCGCCCGCACCGGCGACGTCGCGGGCGGGCAGCGGATCACCGCCGCCCTCTCCCTTAAACTGCACAACCAGCAGGCGCTGGAAAAGTTCCTCGCCGACGTGCAGAACCCCGCTTCTCCGCAATACCACCACTTTCTGACGCCTGAACAGTTCAATGCGCAGTACGGTCCGACCCAGGCCGACGTCGGCAAGGCCGTCTCATTCCTCGAGAAATCGGGCGTCACCGGGATCGAGGTTTCCGGAAACCGTCAGGCCATCACGTTCACCGGCTCGGCCGCGCAGCTCGAATCGGCGTTCCACACCCGGATCGGGACCTACCACGACCAGTCGTCCGGCCGGAACTTCTTCGCCAACGACGCCGCGCCGACCGTGCCGGCGGACGTCTCGAGCGTCGTCGGCAACGTCGTCGGCCTCGACAACCACGCGCTGCGGACGCACGCGCAGGCCGTCGCGAAGCCCAACGTCGTCAAGGCGGTGACCCCGCCGGTGCTCAAGACCGCCTACGGCACCAGCGGTCTCTCGGCGACCGGCAGCGGCGTGAAGGTCGGCTTCGTCGAGTTCGACGGCTACCAGAAGTCCAACATCACCAAGTACGACAGCACGTACGGCCTCTCGGCGGGCTCGGTGACCACGGTCCCGGTCAGCGGCGCGAACTACGACTCGGCGCCGGGCGACGGCCAGATCGAGGTCGAGCTCGACATCGAGGTCGTGCACGCGCTGGCGGCCGCGGCGAACGACTACGTCTACGAGGCACCGAACAGCAACGCCGGCGAGCTGGCGATGTACCAGAAGATCGCGTCGGACCACACGGTCAACGTCGTCTCGATCTCTTGGGGCGCTTGCGAATCCGCGGAAGGATCGAGCGCGGCGAAGAGCGTCAGCAACGCGATCGCGACCGGCACCGCGGAGGGCATCTCGTACTTCGCGGCGGCCGGCGACGACGGCACGACCGACTGCTACCGCCAGACGGGTTCGACGGCGAAGGCCGTGGACTTCCCGGCGTCCAGCCCGAACGTGACGGGCGTCGGCGGTACGCAGCTGACGGTGACGTCGGCGAACGCGTACAGCAGCGAGAAGGCGTGGAACGACGGCGCGTCCAACGGCTCGACGGGCGGCGGCATCTCGACGGTGTTCACGGCGCCGTCGTGGCAGTCCTCGCAGAGCACGACCTACCGCAAGGTCCCGGACGTCTCGGCCGACGCGGCGAGCGGCTCGGGCTACTACATCTACACGGCCGGTTCGTGGGAGACGGTGTGGGGCACGTCGGGTGCGGCCCCGCTGTGGGCGGCGTTCGCGACGCTGCAGAACCAGGTCCACGGCGGCGGCCTGGGCAACCTGAACCCGAAGTTCTACTCGATCGGCAACGGGTCCTCGTACGGCACGGGCTTCCACGACGTGACGACGGGCAACAACACCCTGCACGGGACGACCGGTTTCACCGCCGGGACCGGGTACGACCAGGTGACGGGCTGGGGCTCCTTCAAGGGGAGCGGCTTGTCCGGCCTGATCGGCTGAGTTCTCCCGGGGCCGCCGGTGCCGTGCTCGTCACGGTTCCGGCGGCCCTTTGGGGGCTTTCCTTCGCAAGACTAAGCATTAGGCTGAGCGGATGAACAAGCGCACGGTCCTGGACGCCAGCCGCGACCTCCTCCGCGAACTCGGCCTCACCACGGTGTTCGGCAACCCCGGCACCACCGAGGTCCCCTTCCTCACCGACTGGCCGGACGACTTCTACTACATCCTCGGCCTGCAGGAGTCCTCCGTCGTGGCGATGGCCGACGCCTACGCCCAGGCGACGCGTCAGGCCGTGCTGGTCAACCTGCACTCCGCGGGCGGGGTCGGGCACGGGCTCGGCAGCCTCTTCACCGCCTACCGCAACCGGACGCCGCTGATCATCCTCGCCGGGCAGCAGAACCGCGCGCTCCTGCCGCACGATCCCTTCCTGGGGGCGATGGACGCGCCGGAGTTCCCCAAGCCGTACGTGAAGTGGTCCATCGAACCGGCCACCGCCGAAGACGTCCCGGCCGCGCTGTCGCGGGCTTATCACGTCGCGACGCAGGCGCCGTCCGGGCCGGTGTTCGTGTCCGTCCCGGCCGACGACTGGACCGTCACCACCGAGCGTCCCCACATCTCCCGGCCCCGCATCCGCGGCTACGCAGCGGATCCCGAAGCGATCGACGAGCTCGCCGCCGCGCTCGAGGCCGCCGAACGGCCGGCGATCGTCGTCGGGGGAGCCGTCGACCAGGACGGTGCCGTCGTGGAGACCGTCGCGCTGGCCGAGCGCCTCAACGCCGGCGTGTACGCCGCGCCGATGTCGTTCCGCTGCTCGTTCCCGGAGAACCACCGGCTGTTCCAGGGTTTCCTCGACCCCGAACGCGGCGCCGTCTCCGACAAGCTGGCCGCCCACGACCTCGTCGTCGTGCTCGGCGCCCCGGCCTTCACCTACCACGTCGACCGCGGCCGCGACGCGGCTCCGTTGCCGCCGCTGTTCATCGTCAGCGACGACGAGCAGATCCTCGCGCGCGCGTTCGAGGGCACCGGCATCCGGGCGACGCCGAAGCTCGGCATCCGCGCCCTGCTCAACGCGGTCAGCAAGAGCACGCGGCCCGCACCGGCGCCGATCGAGCGGCCCGCGAAGCCCAGCGGCGAGAAGCTGACCGCCGAGTACGTCTACTCGACGCTGTCGGACCTGTTGCCGGACAAAGCGATCGTCGTCGAGGAGGCACCGAGCCACCGCGGGATCCTGCACGACCACCTGCCGATCACCTCGACCGACACGGGGTTCCTGACGATCGCGAGCGGCACCCTCGGCTACGGCGTCCCGGGCACGGTCGGCGCGGCGCTCGCCTGCCCGGACCGCAAGGTCGTCGGCGTGGTCGGCGACGGGTCCAGTATGTACGGCATCCAGGCACTGTGGACGGCCGCGCGCCAGGAGCTCCCGCTGACGATCGTGATCATGGACAACAGCGAGTACGCGGCGGTCCGCATTCTCGGCGAGACGATCGGCGGCGAGAAGCTCCCGGGCACGGAGCTGGGCGGCATCGACTTCGCGGCGCTGGCGTCGAGCATGGGCTGCCAGAGCGTGACGATCACCGAGGCGGCCGGCCTGGTCCCGGGCCTGACGGCCGCCCTGGACGACAAGCGCCCGACGTTGGTGCACATCCGGGTGACCCCGTCGGACCGGACGCTCTACTGACTTGTCGACAACCGAAGAGCTGAGAGAGGCGGTGACCCGGCTGATCGGCTGCCGGGTCACCGAGTTCTCCCGGACAGTGAACATCGCCATCGTGGGCTTCCGAGGCGAGGACGTCGAAAAGCGCCTCCACGCGCAGTGCCCGTTCCGCGTGACGTACCGCGAGCAGATCCTGTTCGGCTCGGTCGACATGAGCTACCGGGACACCGGGGACGCGGAGACGGCGTTCGACGAGTACCGGACGAAGTACGACCGCCAGGCCCGCCAGCTGACCGGGATGGTCACGGAGCACGAGTGCTTCGTCGAGTCGGCGGCACTGGGACGAGCGGGGATGCTGTCGCTCGAGCTCAGCGGCCCCATCGTGATCGAGGTCTTCCCGGCGTGCGCGGGCCGCGACGTCGAGCAGTGGCGCCTGTTCGACTGGCACACCGACCGGCACGTCGTCTTTCCCGACTCAGCGGACCGCTAGCCGAAGGGCCCTTCCTCCCGTCACCCGGGAGGAAGGGCCCTTCGATTCGTCCACAGTGGACCGGTCAGCTCCCGGTCTTCGACCGCGTCCCGGTCTTGGCCCGCTCGGCCAGCTCCCACTCGGCGGCGTCCGAGGCGGCCACGACCGCGTCCGCCGGAGTGCCGCCCTGCAGGAGCCGCGCCACCTCTCCGCGCAGCGTCACGAACTCCGCCGACTCGCGCGTCGTGATCTGGTTGCGCTCGGACGGCAGTCCGACGCGGAGGTCCGCCACGATCGATGCCGGCGACTTCGACAGCACCAGCACCCGGTCGGACAGGTAGACGCTCTCGTCGATGTCGTGCGTGACGACCAGGATCGTGCTGCCCTGCTCGCGCTGCACCCGCCGGGTCAGGTCTTCGAGCTCGAACCGGGTCTGCGCGTCGACCGACGCGAACGGCTCGTCCATCAGCAGCAGCGACGGACGGCTGGCCAGCGCGCGGGCGATCGACACCCGCTGCTGCATGCCGCCCGAGAGCTGCCACGGGAACTTCCCGCCCACCGCGGACAGCCCGACCTGCTCCAGCGCCTCGGCCGCGCGTGAACGCCGTTCCGCGCGGGAGATCTTCCGCCAGCGCAACGGGAACTCGACGTTCTTCTGCACCGAAAGCCACGGGAACAGCGACCGGCTGTAGTCCTGGAACACGACGGCGAGGTCGTCCGGCACGCCGGAGACGCGGTCGCCGTGCAGGCTCACCGTGCCGTCGGTCGGCGGGGTCAGCCCGGCGACGCAGCGCAGCAGCGTCGACTTCCCGCAGCCCGACGGGCCGACGATGCTGGCCAGCTGCCCGGCCTCGACGGTGAACGACAGGTCGTTCACCGCGGTGTGCGCCTTGGGGCCGCTGCCGTAACGGTGGCTGAGGCCGGACACTTCGAGCATGGTTGACATGGGAGAGGCCTTTCCAGCGTCAGTCGCGGCCGAGGCGGGTCGGCTGCCAGGCCAGCACCCGTCGTTCCGCGGCCAGGAAGATCGTGTTGAAGACGTAGCCGAGGATGCCGAGCAGCACCAGCCACGACCACATGGTCGGGAAGTCGAAGTCCTGCTGGGCGTTCATCAGCGAGCGCCCGATGCCGTTGTACGCGCCGACCAGCTCGGAGACGACCATCAGCAGCAGCGAGATCGACAGGCTCACCCGCAGCCCGGCGAAGATCTTCGGCGCCGCCGCGGGCAGCACCACCATCGTGATCCAGTACCGCTTGGGCGTGCGGAAGGAACGCGACGTCTCGACCTTCACCTGGTCGACCGAGCGGACCCCGTCGACCGCGTTGAGCAGCACCGGCCACACCGCGCCGAAGATGATCGAGCCGATCTGCATCCCCGAGCTCAGCCCGAACAGCACCGCGAACACCGGGATCAGCGCGGGCGGCGGGATCGAGCGGAAGAACGCGAACAGCGGGCCGACGTAGTCCATGCCCCGCGCGGACCGGCCGACCAGCACGCCGAGCGTGATGCCGACGATCGCGGCCAGCGCCCAGCCGCCGAGCATCCGGCCGAGGCTGGGGAACACGTTGTCGAACACCGCGTCGGTGAGGAACAGGTGTGACGCGGGCCCGGTGAACCACAGTTTCGCGGCCGCGACCGCGATCTCCGTCGGTGGCGGGAAGAACTTGCTGCCGCCCGCGCGGGCGGCGAACTCCCAGACGACCACGAGGACCGCGAAGAGCAGCCAGTTGCGGGCGACGGTGGCGGCGCCGCGTGCGGCCCGCCTGCCCACCCGGCCGGAAAGAGTCGCCGTGCTCACGCGATCGCCTCCCGGTCGATGCTGCTCCAGCGGAACAGCCGCTTGCCCAGCTGTTCGAGGCCTTCGTTGATCAGGTAGCCCAGCACCCCGGCCACCACGGTACCGGCCAGCACCAGGTCGAACCGGGTCGAACCGGTGCTGGCGACGAGGATGAAGTTGCCGAGCCCGAGTTCGGAGCCGGCCAGGAACTCCACGCTGACGACCGCGATGAGCGCGATCGTCGCCGACAGCCGGAGGCCGGTGAAGATGAACGGCGCGGTCTGCGGCAGCGCGACCGACGACAGGATGCGGAACCGGCTGGTCCCGCACGCCCGCGCGGTCTCCATCAGCACCGGGTCGATCTCGCCCATGCCGTAGATCGTGTTGAACATGATCGGCCACAGCGAGGCGTACACCGCGAGGGAGATCTTCGCGTCGGGGCCGGAGCCGATCACCAGCAGCACCAGCGGCACCAGCGCGGTGACCGGGATCGGGCGGAGGAACTCGACGATCGCGGCGGTGGCGGTGCGCAGCACCGGGACACTGCCCAGCAGCAGCCCGGCCGGCACACCGACGGCGATCGCGATGAGGACGGCGATCAGCCAGGCGAGCATCGTCGCGACGACGTCGCGGATGAAGTCGGGGTCACCGAGCAGCTCCCCGACGCTGACCAGGACGACGCTCGGCGGCGGGATGAACGTCTTGCTGACCAGGCCGACCTGGACCACGAGCTCCCAGAGCAGGAGGAAACAGACCAGGCCGGTCAGCCCACGAAGCAGTTTCTTCACGTCAGTTGGTCGCCTGCGGAGCGATCATCGCCGCGGCGTCGACCTTGCTGGTGATGACGCCCATCTGCAGCAGCAGGTCGGGCACCCGCTGCAGGCGCCGGGCGTCCAAAGTGGACCCGTAGCCCGGCAGGGTCAGCAGCTTGGCCGTGTCCTGGTCGATCTTCGCGTACTTGATCAGCAGCGGCTCGACCTTCGCGCGGTCGTTGATCGCCTCGACGGTCGCCTTCTTCATGGCGCGCTGGAAAGCCGCGAGGGTCTTCGGGTTCGACTGCACCCACTTCGTCGTCGCGCCGTAGCCGGTCAGCGGGAAGTCCTGGGTGGCGCCGGTGTTGATGTCGATGACCGGCGTCGCGCCGGCGATCTTCGCCGCCTGCGAGAGCTGCGGTTCCGGCATGTAGGCCGCGTCGACCTGGCCCTGCTGCAGCGCCGCCGCCATGTTCGGGAGCGGGATCGGCACCCAGTTGACGCCGTTGTAGTCGACGCCGTGGTCCTTCATCACCGACTTGGTGAGGATGTCGGACGCGGTGTTCTTGGCGGTGATCGCGATGCGCTTGCCCGCCAGGTCGTTCACGGTCTTCACCGGGGAGTTCGGCACGGTGACGATCGCGTTGCTCTTGGCGTTCACCGAAGTGCCGTCGGCGACCAGCTGCACGTCCGCGGCGCCGGTGCTCTTGGCGACGAAGAACGGCGTGTAGGTCGAAAGGGCGATGTCCGCTTCACCGGAGATCGCCTTCGTCATCGACGCCTGCCCGCTCGGTGCGATGACCTGCTCGACCTCGAGCCCTTCGGCCTTGAAGTAGCCACTGTCCTGGGCCAGCCAGAACGGCGCCAGGTCGGTGGTCGGCAGGATCGAGACCTTGATCTTCGTCTTTTCCAAGCCGCCCCCGGCCGACGTCGCGTTCGAGTCGTCCGAGCCGAGCGCGCTGCAGCCCGTGAGGGCAGTCGCGGCCGCGACGGTGAGGGCGAGCCCGAGCGCGGCGCGGCGAGTGCGAACCCGGCCACTGCTCATGGCGTTTCCAAGCAAGGCCTGCTCCTAGCGTGAACATCGACGTTTGGTGGACCGGATCCCGGGTAAGTGTGTAACTCACTTTCGGGGGTACGCGGGTCACTGTAGAGAAGGTGACAGCTCGCTCACAACGGGTGGGATCAATCCCCACCGGAGTGGTGCAAGTCACTCTTTCGGCCTCTGGTCTAGACCCGCTGCTCCACTCGCCGTAGCTGTTCACCCAGCGTAGGGCCCAGTTCCAGATTAAGAGATCACCAGCTGTGCGCCGACTGAGCGAACGCTGTGCAACATCGTGCACGAAGCGTCGGGAGGGTTACATCTTCTCCGGGCGTTCGCTACCCTCTGCACCTGCGGGGAGGTATCAACCTCCGATGTAGTGAGAGAGAGTGCCTGGATGGCCGATCAAGTCGATCCCCGGTTTACCAGGGCACGCTGTGCTTTTCCTGAGAGAATCTCCCCCGCGGAGACCACTGCTTCGCCGGGCTCAGCCGCCGTACAAGCAGGCTAGGCCGGACCAACAGACCAATGCAGGACCAGCGCAGGGACCGGACCGTGATGCTCGAGCTGAACCGATTCCGCCCGACCGGGCGGGGTTCAGGGACCCCCAGGGCCGACACTGAAGACGATCTTTTCACCCGTACGGGTAGCGTCTCGCGCTGGGCTCCTGCCGATCGGCCGATGAGCCGGAAGGCCGGGAGCGTGCTGACGAGTGGCTGAGGAGAACACGATGCGCCCTGGCGGGCGCTGGGCCGACCAGGGTTTCACGAGCACGAACGATGATGGTGGTGCGGCGGTGCCGAACGAAGACGCCGCGGGGGTAGGAGGGACCCCCGCGCAGTCGCCCGGAGATGCTCCGGGCCGGAAGGCCGGGCTGTTCTCCGGCATGCGTGACTGGAGGGTGCGGTCCAAGCTGGCCGCGATCCTCCTGATCCCGACTCTGACCGCGCTCGTGCTCGGCACGTTGCGCGTGGTCGACGACGCTCAACAGGCTGCCGAGTTCCAGCAGACCGCCGACCAGGTCGCGTTCGCGGTCAAGGTCACCACGGTCGTGCACGAGCTGCAGAACGAGCGGTCGCTGGCGGTGGCGCGGATCTCGTCCGCGAACCCGTTGCTGCAGACCGGGCTCGACTCGCAGATCGCCAAGGTCGACCGCGAGGTCACCAACCTGCGCAACGCGGCGTCGACCCTCAGCTACGACGACGACGCGACCAAGGACCGCTACGCACGCGGTATCCAGCGCCTCGACGCCCTGCGTCCGCTGCGAGCGGCGTTCAACACCGCGAACGGCCTGCCCGACATCACGGTGATGACCGCCTACTCCGGCATCCTCGACGCGCTGATCGAGCTCGGCCGCGAGGTGACCACCTCGGTCACCGACCGCGACGTGCTGCGGCTCGGCACGAGCACGCAGGCGATCAGCGAGGCCAAGGAGTTCACCACCCGCTCCGACGCCGAGCTGCAGATCGCCGCGTTCCGCGGGAGCTTCCCCGGTGACCTCCTGGACCAGACGCGTGCGTCGGCCTCCAGTGCGGACGCCTCGGTCTCGGCCTTCCTCGCGAACGCCGACGACGACCAGCGCCAGCTCTACAACGACACCTACTCCGGCCCGGAGGTCGACGACCGCCGCCGGATCCAGACCGCGGCGTTCTCCTTCGCCCAGCTGGGTGCGGCGCCGAGCATCGACACGACGGCGCTCGGCAAGGACAGCACCGTGTCGGCGGACAAGCTGCACGCGGTCGAGTCGAACCTGCTGGCCCAGCTCAAGACCCGCGCCGACGACCTCGCCACGGCGGCGGTCAACTCGGCCTGGGTCGGCGGTGCCGTGGTGCTCGCCGCGCTGGCCGCCGCGATCGCGCTGATGCTCCTCGTCGCCCGCCTGATGCTGCGCCCGCTGCGGGTGCTGCGGAAGAGCGCGCTGGACGTCGCGTACACCCGGCTGCCCGAGACCGTGCAGGCGATCCTCGACGACCCGGACCCGGTCGGCGCCTCGAAGCGGGCCGTCCAGCCGGTGCCCGTCACCTCTCGCGACGAGATCGGCGAGGTCGCGCGGTCGTTCGACATCGTTCACGAGCAGGCGGTCAAGATGGCCGCCGAGCAGGCGCTCCTGCGCGAGAACGTCAACGGCATCTTCGTGAACCTCTCCCGGCGGTCGCAGCGGCTGGTGGAACGCCAGCTCGGCGTCATCGACCGCCTCGAGGCCGACGAGCAGGACCCGGACCACTTGGCGAGCCTGTTCGAGCTCGACCACCTGGCCACCCGGCTGCGGCGCAACGGTGAGTCCCTGCTGGTGCTCTCCGGCGCCGGCCTGGCCAAGTCCGTGCCCAAGCCGGTGCCCGCCGCCGACGTCATCGGCGCCGCGGTGTCCGAGATCGAGCAGTACGCCCGGATCGAGGTCGGCATCGTGCCCGACGTCGCGGTCCAGGGCCTGGCGATCCACGACCTCGTGCACGTCCTCGCGGAGCTGCTCGACAACGCGACCTACTTCTCCGAGCCGGAGACGAAGGTCATCGTGCGTGCCGTGGTGACCCGCCGGAAGGCGCTGGCCATCCAGGTCACCGACCACGGTGTCGGCATGAGCGACGAGCGGCTGGCCGAGGTCAACGGCCGGCTCGCCGAGCCGCCGGACCTGGACGTGTCGGTGACCCGCCGAATGGGTCTGTACGTGGTCTCGCGGCTGGCCAAGCGGCACGGCATCGAGGTCCGGCTGCGCGAGAACGAGGACATCGAGGGTGGCGTGATCGCCCGCGTCGTCGTCCCGGCCGAGCTGCTCACGCACCTCCGCCCGGGCATGGCGCGGCAGACCCCGCTGCCGCCGAACCGGTCCGAGACGTCGATGTCGATGCCGAGCATCCCGATCCCGGCCGCGCGGTCGGACTTCGACCAGACGTCGGCGCACACGCCGATCCCGCCGTCGGCTCCGCCGCCCCCGCCTCCGCCGGTGCACGAACCGGTGGCGAACCAGGGCGGCCTGGTCCCACTCGACCAGCCGATCAGCCTGGACGACCTGGTCAGCGGCGGTCGCGCGGCGGGCCCGTTCCTGTCGCCCGAGCTGCCGAAGCCCGAGACGCCGGCCTGGCCGACGGCCGAGGACCTGGCCCCGCTGACGCCGTCGACGAACGGCGAAGGTGCCAGCTCGAGGGCGCACGACACGCAGTTCGCGCCGCTGGTGCTGCCGAAGCGCGAGCCGAAGTACGTCCCACCGGAGGAGTCGTCGCCACAGCCCCCGCCACGCGCGGAGGAGGTCGGTTCGTCGGCTCTCGAGGACGATGTACCCACCCGGCGGCTGCCCATTTACCAGTCGGTGCTGTCACGCTGGTTCAGTGAGGGCGACGACTCCACCGGCGACCCGGTTGCGCCGCAGAGCGAGGGTGAAGACCCGAACCTGCCGCCGCTCACCGGCACCGCCGAACCGGTCGCGGAGCGGACGGTCATCGCCGAACCGGTCACCCGGCGTCACGAGCGCGAACCGGCGGAAGCCCGGCACCCGGAACCGGCGGACGAGCTGCTGCCGACCGCGGCGACCCGGCACCCGCTCCTCCCACCCGACGACGGCTGGCACAGTGCCTCCGACGACGGCTGGAGCAAGGCGCAGTCGCTGCTCGAGGCCAAGAACGAGGAGATCACCACGGCCGGGCTGCCCAAACGCGTCCCGAACGCCTACCTGGTGCCGGGGTCGATCAACAGTCCTTCGGCCGACGCGCCGGCGCAGAACAACTTCGCGGACAACACCGCGGGCATGCCCGGAACGGGTGCGATCACCCGCTCGGCGTCCGCGGCGCGGAGCAGGATGGCAAGCTTCCAGCGGGGCTACACCTCGGGACGGCACGCTTTGAAGGAGCTCCCGGCCGAAGATCAGCTGGAAAGCAGCAGGGTTCCGGGGCGTGGCAACACCACAGACAGCAGTGAGGAGTGAAAGTGACACGGGCGGGTGCAATGCAGCCGGGTGGCTCCGCGCAGCCGAACGGCCAAGCGCATGCCAAGACGAACAATGCCGGCAGCTTCGCTTGGTTGATCACGGATTTCGTGCACCGGGTGCCCGGCGCGGCCCACGCGGTCGTGGTGTCGGCCGACGGCCTGCTCCTGGCGGCTTCGCGAGGCTTGCCGAAGGACCGGGCGGACCAGCTGGCCGCGGTGGCGTCGGGGCTCACGAGCCTCGCGCGTGGCGCGGCCAAGGTGTTCGAAGGTGGCACGGTCGCGCAGACCGTGGTCGAGATGGCCAACGGCTTCCTCTTCCTCATGCAGGTTTCCGACGGTTCGTGCCTGGCGGTGCTCGGTTCGCCGGAGAGCGACATCGGCTTGGTCGTCTACGAGATGACCCTGCTGGTGGAACGGGTCGGTCAGCAGCTGACTCCGGAGATGCGGGCCCAGCTGCAGGGCTCGGCAGTCCGCCGCTGAGGACCCGGGAACCGAGGAGAGAGCCGTGGATGACGGGCGCTTGAGGGGCGATGGCCGGCTCGGTGACGACTTCTCCGGCGGGTGGTCCGAGCAATCGGACGACGGCCGGGAGGACTGGCAGTCGTTCCGGGAACGGGTCGACCGCGAATGGCGGTCACGCCGGGTGCAGGCGTCCGACAACGACCCCGTGCGAGAACCCCCGAACTGGCTGACCGACAGCAACGCCGGTCAGGAACCGATCCGGCCGATCCAGCCCGGCAGCGGCGAATACCGCGACCGGCTGCTGGGCGGTCCGGGAGCGGAGCTGTTCGGCGGGTCGAGCGGGCCTTTGTACGACGCGCACGACTTCGCCGCGTACAGCAACGGACGCGACCGCGACTACTCGCAGGGGCCGGACTCCGGCGAGTTCGCGGCGGCGCTGCCGCGGCAGGCCAACCAGGAGTACGTCGACGAGCCGGCGGCGACCGAGATGGAGACGTCGGGCCTGGTCCGGCCGTACTTCCGGACCCGGGGCCGCACGAAGGCGACGCTCGACCTGGCGATCGAGGCGCTGATCTCGACCAGCGACCAGGGCCGGATGCTCGACCGGGTCCGGGTGCCCGAGCACCGGTCGATCTGCGACCTGTGCCTCGACACGAGGTCGGTGGCCGAAGTGGCCGCGCTGCTGCGGCTGCCGCTCGGCGTGGTGCGGGTGTTGATTGGTGACGTGGCGGGCCTCGGGCTGGTGCTGGTGCACTCCAGCAGCCCGACCGTGGGCGACCGCCCGAGTATCGAGTTCATGGAAAGGGTGCTCAGTGGGCTTCGGAGAATTTGACTCCGACGCGAACGCGCCGCAGGTGACGGGTCCGACCTCGTCGGCCAAGATCGTGGTCGCCGGCGGGTTCGGTTCGGGGAAGACAACAATGGTCGGGGCGATCTCCGAGATCGACCCGCTGACCACCGAGGCCATGATGACCGAGGCCAGCGTCGGACACGACGACACCTCGGCGACGCCCAACAAGACCACCACCACCGTGGCGATGGACTTCGGGCGCATCTCGCTGGACTCGGACCTGGTGCTGTACGTCTTCGGCACCCCTGGTCAGCATCGGTTCTGGTTCATGTGGGACGACCTCGCGGTCGGTGCCATCGGGGCGGTCGTGCTGGTGGACACGCGGCGGCTCGCCGACGCGTTCCCGTCGATCGACTTCTTCGAGAACCGGAAGCTGCCCTACGTCGTGGCCATCAACTGCTTCGACCGGCTTCTGCACCACCAGATCGAGGACGTGCGGCACGCGCTCACCATCGCGCCGTCGGTCCCGATCATGGCGTGCGACGCGCGTGAGCGCGACTCCGCCAAGCAGGTGCTGATCTCCGTCGTCCAGCACGCGATCGCGCACGATTCGGCTTTGCGCGCGGGCTGAGGGTATGGCTCCTCGAACCGGATGCGGCCGTTGGAGTGAACTCCACGCGCTTCACCCACTTCGGGGAGCCTTGCCGCCGTCCGGAGGACGGAACGGTCGCCGCGATTGGGTAACGTCGAAGATGACGTCGCCCGCCCGGGCCGCCGTCCACCGGGCTGACCTGCGCGGACACCCCGCCACCGCGGGCCGCGGAGTGAGCTCCGCCCGCACCGTCCGGACCGGGTCGGTGCGGAGCGCGGTCGCGCGCACACGTAGGGTGCGCGGCGACCGGCCGGTGGTCGACTCGACACCACCGGCGGGGCGAATACGCTGGACCGTGGTGTCGCCGACCGGCCGTGCCGGCCACTCCGGGGTGCGGCGTGCGGCGCCGCACGAGCGAGGAGGGGCAGTAGTGACGGCTTCCGGCCAGCAGGGCACATTCGGCTGGATCATCACGGACTTCGTACGCCGGGTGCCCGGCGCCGCGCACGCTGTTCTGGTGTCCGCCGACGGGCTGCTCCTGGCGCCGTCCGAAGGGCTGCCCCAGGAGCGCGCCGAGCAGCTGTCCGCCGTCGCGTCCGGGCTGATCAGCCTGACGCACGGGGCCGCACGCTGCTTCGAAGCGGGCGGCGTCAACCAGACCGTGGTGGAGATGGAGCGCGGCTACCTGTTCCTGATGTCCGTTTCGGACGGTTCGTCGCTGGCGGTGCTGGCCGCGCCGACGTGCGACATCGGCACGGTCGCGTACGAGATGACCCTGCTCGTCGAGCGGGTCGGCCAGCAGATCACCCCTGAGCTGCGCGCGCAGCTCCAGGGCGGCGTGCGTGGGTAGGGCGAGATGAGGATTTCGGGATTCGACGATCCGGACTCCAGCGGCTGGGACGCACTGCACCGCGGTACCGAGCGCGAGGGTTTCGATTCGCCCAGCAAGTTCGACATGTCGACGCTGTCGACGATCATGCCCAAGCGCAAGCCGGCGCGGCCGCAGCCGGATCCGCAGGGCTACACCGACGAAGACACCCGCGAGTGGGGTTCGTCGTCGGCCGACTTCGACGAGGGCTACGAAGACGGTTACGACCCCGCCGAGCCGGAGTGGCAGGACGAGGAGACCTACGAGCCGGAGCCCCCGCCGCTCGAGCCGGCGTGGACGCCCCCGCGCGGCGCGCGTCCGCCGGCTCCGCCTCGCCAGCAGGCCCCGCCCCGTCCGCCGGCACCTCCGGCGCCCCGGCACCCGGCGCCGCGGCCGCCGGTGTCCAGACCTCAGGCGGCGCCCCCGCCTTCGTGGGCCCCGCCGATCGACCCGCGGACCGGCTGGACGCCCCCGCCGGACCCGGAAACCCGCTGGATCCCCCAGCCGGAGCCGTGGCAGGAACCGGCCCGCGTCCTGAGCCCGCCGCCGGTCGCCCCGGTGCGCTCCCGGGTGCGCCCGTACACGCGCACCGGCGGTCGCACGCGCTCCGACCACAACCTGGCGCTCGAGGCACTGGTCTCGACGTCCGACGACGGGCGCCGGTACCGCGGCGTCCGGTCGGTCGAGCACCGCCGGATCTGCGACCTGTGCCTGGACACGCGCTCGGTGGCCGAGATCGCGGCCCACCTGCGGCTGCCGCTGGGCGTGGTGAAGGTGCTGGTCGGCGACATGGCCGACATCGGGCTGGTGCTGATCCACCAGACCGAGCTGATCCTCGGGGACCGTTCGTCCCGCGAGTTCATGGAGCGAGTCCTGGCCGGCTTGCGGGCCCTCTAGACCCGAGCGCCGGGGCCGAGGTGGTCCCCGGCCCCGCGCGTCGTCAGGCCTGGGGCCAGGTGAGATCCAGCGCCAGGGTGTTGCCGGGGCCGGGCACGGCCGCGTTGACGAAAGCCGTCGCCGACCCGCAGTTCGCGAAGTCGCCGATGGTGTACGTCGAGGTCAGGTGGCCGCCCTTGTCGAGCTGCCAGTCGGTCGACGTCAGCTCGGTGGTGACCGGCTCGGCGGTCCCGCAGGCCGCGCCGACGTCGTGGGGCGAGCCGTTGACGGTCACGTCCGAGACCTTCACCGGCCACTTCGCGGTGGCGGTGAACCCGCCGAAGGCCTGCCCGGTGACGGCGCCGGGGCCCAGGGTGAGCTTGCCGCTGACGGTTCCCACGCCCGGCACGGCCCGGGTGATCGTCACCGGCGGCAGCGTGACCGTGCCGTAGAACGTGTACGGGCCTATGTCCGTGTACAGCTCGGCGATCCCCGGCCCGAGCGTGACGTTCGCGGCCGGCTTGGCCACGTGGGTGGTGCCGTTGACGTCGTACTTGGTGTAGACGGGCGGTCCGATCGCCTCAGCCGCCCCGGCGAACCCGACCCCGCCGACGATCGTCGCCGCGGCCAGCGCGGTGACGCGCGTTCCCCACTTCATGGTCCCTCCCTGGTTCCCGAAGATCCGGAGAACCAGGCTTACCACGTGGTCAGGCGTTCCGTCGGTGATTCACCGAATCCCGCGACTACTCCTCGACCAGCGCGGCCGAGGTGATCCGGTGCAGCGAGTACCGCTGGTTGTCGTCGCCTTCGAGGATCCCGCCGCCGACGCGCACGGGCCGCACGACCCGCTGGCTGGCGGTGCCGCGCGAGTCGACGAACCCGATCCAGACCTCACGGCGTTCCAGCGTCGCCCGCGACAGCAGCTCCAGCGTCGCCGACGTGTCCGCGCCGCCGCCGACCGGCGCCCGCACCGCGGATCCCCGGCGTCGCGCGGACGCGGCGTCGCCCGCCCGCAGGTTCGAGACGATCCGGGTCGCCTGGTCGGACGTCAGCACCGCCTGCTCACCGGGGCTCCGGCGAGCGGCCCTGGCCTTCGCCGGCAGCCGGCGTCCGCCCGGCCGGATGTCGACGACGCGGCCGTCCGGGCCTTCCGCCGCCGGCGCGAACCCGGCCGCGCGCAGGCCGGCGAGGACCTCGTGCAGCGGATCCGGGCTGATCACGACCGTCGGCGCGATCAGGCGGAGGTCGTGCTCCGCCGCGACCGGGTGGGCCAGCACCTCCGCCAGCAACGCTTCGTCGTCACACCGCAGGAACGACGCCGCGACGCCGCCGCGCAGCCGGCCGTGCCGCCGGGCGACGTCGTCGACCAGGTAGCTCAGCGACTGCGGGACCGGCGTCGCGGACTTCTTCTTGAACAGCGCGTGCAGCTCGTCCGCGGTCCGGCCGGTGTCCAGCGCGCGCCGGACGGAGGTCTCGGTGATCCGGTAGACCGTCGCGTGGCCGGCCGACTCGACGTTCGCCACGGCGTTCATCTCCGCCGCCAGCTCCGGTTCCAGGGGGCCCGGCGCGACGACCGTCAGGTCGGCCTGCAGCAGCACGTGGTCCACCGGCGCGGGCAGCGCGTCCATGATCGCCTCGACGGCACCCGGCCGGTCTTCGGCGAGCAGCGCCCGCGTCGCCGTCGTGAGGCCGCCTAGCCCGACGATCCCCAGCGCGGACGCCTCGGCCATGGTCCAGCGGACGGTCTCGTCCCGCAGCCGCCCGCCGCGCCGCGGGGCCCGCCAGGCCAGCACCGCGACGAGCTCGTCCACGCTCTTCACCCCGGCGCCCGGGGGCAGGTCGGCCAGCGCGGCCAGCACCCGCCGCCGCGCGACCGGCGCCAGCGGGCGGCGCAGCTCCTCCGAAAGCGGCGCGATCGGCTTGTCCTTGGCGTCACGCCCGCCGGCCATCCCCGGCAGCCGCGGCAGCTCCAGCCACGCCTGGGCCAGCGTCATCCAGCGCTGCGCGGTCGGCGACGCGAGCCACGAATCGGTCAGGGTCGTCGGCACCCACTCGGGCACGGTCGACTCGCTGTCCGCGACGAGCCCGGCGCCCACGGCCAGCTCGGCCAGCAGGATCGCCTGCGTCTCGTCGATGTCGAGGTCTTTGGCCAGCTTCTTCAGCTCGCGCACGCCGAGGCCGCCCGACTTGAGCACCGGCGGCGGCGCCGCGGACCACGAGCGCAGCAGGGATTCGGTGTGGCGCAGGAACTCCATCGCCTCACCGGCCGCAGCTTCGTCCAAAGTGGACGACCGGTGCGGGTGCACCGGCAGCTCGGGCTCGGTGAGCGCGCCCGGGGCGAAGACCCCGCCCCGGACCGCGACGCCGAGCTCGCGCGGCAGCTCGACGGTCTGGTCGTCGCGCCGCAGCAGCAGCCCGCGGGCCAGCAGCTTCTGCACCGGTGTCCCGGCCTTCTCGAGCGTCAGGTCGAGCCCCGCGTCGCGGGTGCGGCCGATCGGCGGGCCCGCGGCGAGGGCGCTCAGCACGCCGCGCTCGTCGTCGGACAGCTCGGCGAGCCGCGCCCCGAGATCCTCACCGGCGAGCGACGGCGACGACGCGCCCAGCCCCGCCGGGAACGGCCCGAGCGCCTCCCGGACCGCGGGCGGCACGCGCAGCGCGTCGTCCGGGCCCCAGGCCAGCACCCGGGCGCGCAGCCGGGCCAGCGGGACGGCGATGTCGGTGCCGACGAGGCCCTCGACGTCGGCGACCGGCACCGGATCGCGGTCCGCGCCGGCCAGCAGGCACGCTTCGAGCACGGCCAGGGTGACGGTGTCGAGGTCTTCGCAGGCGCGCGCGACGGAGCCCGGCGTGCCGGCGCGGGTGGCCAGCACCGTGCTGTCGGAGGGCGGCGGCGTGGACAGGTCGCGCCGCGTGCGGAGCAGCTCTTCGAGAGCGGCGTCCGACTCCGCGCGCAGCCAGTCCGCCAAGGAGGTCGCGGGCATAGAAGGCCAGGGTACCGGGCGGTTGAGACAGGTCGCCCGGGCTCAGGCAGACTGTCTCCCGAGAGCATGAACACGGCTGTGGAGGACGTTGTGGCCAAGGGCGAGAAGAAGAGCAAGGGCATCGACCCGACCTGGCCGGGCGAGGCCGGTGAGCACCCGGTGACCGAGCTGTCGTCGGACCGCCAGGGGTCGCTGTCACCGTTCGGCGACATCACCTTCCCCCTCGACTCGGTGCCCTACGTGCACCCGGAGACCGAGATCAACCGCTAGACCCGGTTGCCACCGCGGCCAAAAGCAGGCCGCCCCCGGAGCGGCACGTAACCGCTGCTACGAAGCCATGCGGCCGTGACTGTGGTCGGGGTGGCGACCAGCGGCAGAGTTACTGGTCAGTACCGGTATCGGGGCCTCGTGAGGGCGGTCACGGGAGTAGGTTTTCTCCCGTCCCACCCGACCTTTCCCATGCGGGGGTAAGCGCCATGCCGGTTCCCGGTCCCGGATATTCGATCACCGTCCGGGTCGAGGCCCCGGCTTCGTCCAGCGCGGCCGGTGACCTCACCACGGCCGTCGGGCGCGTCGGCGGCGTCCTGACCGCGTTCGACGTCGTCGAGTCCCACTCCGACTCCATCGTGGTCGACATCAGCGCCAACGCGCTGTCGGAGAACCACGCGAACGACATCACCCAGACGCTCGACTCGCTGCCCGGCGTCAAGGTCCGCAAGGTCTCCGACCGGACGTTCCTGATCCACCTCGGCGGCAAGATCGAGGTCACGCCCAAGGTCGCGCTCCGCAACCGTGACGACCTCTCCCGCGCCTACACGCCCGGTGTCGCGCGCGTCTGCCAGGCCATCGCCGCGAACCCCGAGGACGCGCGCCGGCTGACCATCAAGCGCAACACCGTCGCCGTGCTCACCGACGGCTCGGCCGTGCTCGGCCTGGGCAACATCGGCCCGGCCGCCGCGCTGCCGGTGATGGAGGGCAAGGCGGCGCTGTTCAAGAAGTTCGCCGACGTCGACGCCTGGCCGGTCTGCCTGGACACCCAGGACACCGAAGAGATCATCCTGATCGCGAAGGCGCTGGCCCCGGTGTACGCGGGGATCAACCTCGAGGACATCGCCGCGCCGCGCTGCTTCGAGATCGAGAAGCGGCTGCGCGAGCAGTTGGACATCCCGGTGTTCCACGACGACCAGCACGGCACCGCGATCGTGGTCGTCGCCGCGCTGCGCAACGCCCTGCGCGTGGTCAAGAAGAACATCGAGGACTGCAAGATCGTGGTCAGCGGAGTCGGCGCGGCCGGCTCGGCGATCATCCGGCTGCTGCTGCGCAAGAACCCGGGCGACATCGTCGCGGCGGACATCGACGGCATCGTCCACTCCGCGCGCGGCAACCTCGACGACAACCTCGCGTGGATCGCGTCGCACACCAACAAGGAGCAGGTCAGCGGCACCCTGCACGAGGCGCTGGTCGACGCGGACGTGTTCATCGGCGTCTCCGCACCCAACCTGTTCGGCGCCGAGCAGGTCGCGACCATGAAGTCCGACGCCGTCGTGTTCGCGCTGGCCAACCCGGACCCGGAGATCGACCCGCTGGAAGCGCAGCAGCACGCCGCCGTCGTGGCGACCGGCCGCAGCGACTTCCCGAACCAGATCAACAACGTGCTGGCGTTCCCGGGCGTCTTCCGCGGCCTGCTCGACGCGCACGCGAACAACATCGACGACAACATGCTGCTCGCGGCGGCCGACGCGATCGCCGACGTCGTCGACAACGGCAAGCTCAACGCGTCGTTCATCGTGCCGAGCGTGTTCGACAGCGCCGTGGCACCGGCGGTCGCCGAGGCCGTGCGGAAGGCCGTGCGCGCGGAGCGCTGAGTCGTCCGTCCGGCGGAAGCCGAGGACACCGAAGTCCCCCTACGCTGAGTTTTCGGCTCGCGTGGGGGGAGTTCGGAATGCGCAGGATCATGCTGGCCGCCGTGGTGGCGGCCGTCGCGGTGACCGTCGCGCCGGGGGTGGCCTCGGCGGCGCCGGACGCGGTGACTTGGGGAGCGTGCCCGGCGGACGTCACGGCGCCGGGGTTGCGGTGCGCGACGCTCGAAGTCCCGCTGGACTACCGGAAGCCGGACGGGACGAAGATCCAGGTCGCGATCTCGCGCCTGGCGAGCACGAACCCGGCCAAGCGCCGCGGCGTGCTGCTGACCAACCCGGGCGGCCCCGGCGGGCCCGGGCTCGACCTGCCGGCGGCGCTGGCGCAGCTCGGGTGGCCGAAGAGCGTGCTGGACACCTACGACGTCATCGGGTTCGACCCGCGCGGTGTCGGCCACAGCACCCCGGTGACGTGCGACCTGACGCCGGCGCAGCTGCGGAGCAACGTCCCGCCGTACGCGCTCGGCCCGGCGGATGTCGCGGCCCAGGCGGAGTACGCGAAGGGCGTCGCGCGGCAGTGCGGCGCGTCGCGGACGGCGTCGATGCTGCCGTACATCACGACCGCGAACACCGCCCGCGACATGGACCGGATCCGCGCGGCGCTGGGCGAGCCGAAGCTGTCGTACTACGGCGTTTCCTACGGCACGTACCTCGGCGCCGTGTACACGACGCTGTTCCCGCAGCGAAGCGACCGGATTGTGCTGGACAGCAACCTGGCGCCGGGCGGCCTGGACGTCACGGCGTCGCGCTTGCTGGCCCAGGGCTTCGACGACCGCTTCCCGGACTTCGCGGCCTTCGCCGTCGCGCACCCGGAGTACGACCTCGGCCGGACGCCGTCGGAGGTGAAGGCGAAGTACTTCGACCTCGCGCGGCGGCTGGACGCCCGGCCGAACTCCCAAGGCGTCGACGGAAAGCTGTTCCGCCAGATCACGTTCGGGATGCTCTACTACGACGCGACCCTGCCGTACCTGGCGTCGGCGTGGCACGCGCTGGACACCGGGGCGCCGATTTCGCAGCCACCGGGCGGCACGGTCCCCGACGTCGAGAACCTGCTGTCGAGCCAGCTGCACGTGGTGTGCGGCGACGCGAACTGGCCGGAATCGGTGTGGACGTACCAGAAGAACGTGGCGATCGACCGCGTTCGCCACCCGATGTTCGGCGCGGCGGCGGCCAACGTCTGGCCGTGCGCGTTCTGGCCGTCGGAGCCGGTGGAGCCCCCGGTGCGCATCGGCGACCGCGGCCCGTCGGACATCCTGATGCTGCAGAACCTGCGTGACCCGGCGACGCCGTTGACGGGAGCGCTCCGGCTGAGGCAGGCGTTCGGTGACCGGGTCCGGCTGGTGACGGCGGACCAGGGCGGCCACGGAACGTATTTGTTCGGCGGCAACAGCTGCGCGAACAACGCGGCGACGGCGTTCCTGGCGACGGGAATGCGGCCGCAGCGGGACCTGGCTTGCGCGGCCGAGCCGGCCGGCCGGGCACCAGGGACGAGAATCGACTCATGGACACCACGGAGCTTCTTCGACGTGCTGCCGGCCTAGTCCCGGACGATGCGAGGAGCGACGCCGGCCTCGGAGCCGCCGACGTCGACGACTACCTCCGGGAAGACGAGTGGGAGCTCGCGCTCGACATCCTCGGGGACTTCGACGGCGTCCAGTGGCAGACCGTCGAATACTGGGACCTCCTCGCGGAGGCCGCCCGGCAGATGTACCTCGAACGGAAGGCCGCCTGGTGCGATTGGCGAAGATATGAAACTCGCCACGGCATCATCAGGGCCGACCTCCAGCTGGTGGCTCCCGAAGCCGGCGGCCGTCGCATCCCGCTTCCCGGGGAGGGGCAGCTGCGGCCGATGTGGGCGATCGGCGAGTCCGCCTCCGATGGCCTGCACGTCGCGAAGATCTGGGTCGAGTGCGCTCCCGGCATCGAGCCAGGTGGACGAGGGTCGGTCCGGCTCGCCCCGCTCACGCCGCCGAGCTGGCGCCACCTCGCCCCCGGGGACTCGATCACCATGCACGAACGACCGCCGGTCGCGGGCACCGCGACGATCACCGAGGTGCGGCGCCATGGTGGTGACACCGTCCGCCGCTCCCGGAAGTAGCCTCGGCGTGTGAGTGAACTCAGCCACGTCGACGAAACCGGCGCCGCCCGGATGGTCGACGTCTCCGGCAAGACCGCCACCGCGCGCACCGCGCTCGCGGCCGGCACCGTGCGGACCACCGCCGAGGTGCTCCGGCTGCTGGCCACCGACGGTCTGCCCAAGGGCGACGCCCTCGCCACCGCCCGCATCGCCGGGATCATGGGCGCCAAGCGGGTGCCCGAGCTGATCCCGCTGTGCCACCAGATCGCGTTGTCCGGGGTCAAGGTCGAGTTCACTCTCGGCGAGGCCGAGGTCGGGATCCGCGCGACGGCGAAGACCACCGACGTCACCGGCGTCGAGATGGAAGCGCTGACGGCGGTCGCGGTGGCCGGGCTCACCCTGCACGACATGATCAAGGCCGTCGACCCGGCGGCGACACTGGACGACGTCCGCCTGCTCCGCAAGGACGGCGGCAAGACCGGGACCTGGGAGCGGCCGTGAAGCGCACCGCACGTGTGATCGTGGCGTCCAACCGCGCCGCGAAGGGCGTCTACGAGGACAAGACGGGCCCGGTGATCGTCGCCTGGCTGGCCGGGCGCGAGTACGACGTGCCGGCTCCGGTCGTCGTCGAGGACGGCGACCCGGTGGGTGTCGCGCTGCGAGCCGCGCTGGCCGACGGCGTCGCCGTGGTGCTCATCACCGGCGGCACCGGCATCTCGCCGACGGACCGCACCCCGGACGTCACCCGCGCGCTCCTGGACCACGAGCTGCCGGGCGTCGCGGACGCGATCCGCGCGGCCGGGCTGCCCAAGGTGCCCACAGCGGTCCTCTCGCGCGGTGTGGCGGGGGTGGCGGGGAGGACCCTCGTGGTGAACCTTCCGGGCTCCAGCGGCGGCGTGAGGGACGGTTTGGGGGTACTCGACGGCATCTTGGACCACGCGGTCGACCAGCTGGCCGGCGGCGACCACCCGCGTCCGGCCGCGACGGCGCCTTCGGTGACAACCGGAGCTTCGCTCCGGGCCGGGGGCTCCGCCACCCGGACCCCCGAAGAGCCTGTGGTGCGCGTCGCGCGGGCGCTGGTGACCGAGGAGACGCTGTCGGTCGAGGAGCACGCCCGCCTGGTCGAGGACGACGCGGCGGGCGCGGTGGTGACGTTCGCGGGGGTGGTCCGCGACCACGACGGCGGCAAGGGCGTCCGCGACCTGACGTACGAGGGCCACCCGAGCGCGAGCGAGGTGATCGCGGAGGTGGTCGCGGACCTGGCGACGCGCTGGGTCGGCGTCCGGGCGGTGGCGGTGAGCCACCGCATCGGTCACCTGACGATCGGCGACGTGGCGCTGGCGTGCGCGGTGGCGGCCGAGCACCGCGGCCAGGCGTTCTCGGCGTGTTCGGACCTGGTGGACGAGGTCAAGGCGCGCCTGCCGGTCTGGAAGCACCAGCACTTCACCGACGGCACGGACGAGTGGGTCAACTCGCCGTGATCCGGAAGACGGCGACGCGCTCGGCAGCCGCGGCGAACTCGTCTTCAGTCCCGCTGCCGACGAGGCCCAGCCGGACGAACATCGGCACCCCGTGCGGAACCTCGCGCGGGAAGGCCCGCATGACCGCGGCGCGGACCTCGGGATCGGTGACCTCGTCGAGTGTCACGGCCTGGGTCCGGCGTCCGTGGGCGAGCTCGCCCCGGCCGGCCGCGCGGACGTTGCGCGCCCAATCGCCCTGGGGAACGCCGGCGATGACGTAGCGCCGGCCGTCGACGGTCAGCGGCGAGACCGGGGTGGGCCGCGGCGCGCCCGAGCGGCGACCGGGGACGGTCAGGACGTGGATGGTGCCGAGGCGCAGCCCCAGCCGCGTCAGCAGGCGGACGAACCGGTTGGCGGGGCGGAGCCAGCGAGGCAGGGCTGGGCGGGTCACCACGGCACAATCCTTTCGACTATCGAAATATATGCCGTCACGGTAGACTCTTTCGAGTGTCGAAGCAATCTCTGGTCACCGAAGCGACCCAGGCCGCGGCAGCCTCCGGCGCGGCGAACGACGTGGTGGACGAAGCCGCGGCGTCGGCGTTCGGCGTGAACCGGACCGACCTGCGGATCATCGGCCTGGTCGCGGCCGCGGGAAGCCTGACGGCGGGCGGGCTGGCCACGCGGGCGGACCTGAGCCCGGCGGCGACGACAACGGCGATCCAGCGGCTGACGCACGCGGGGCACCTGACCCGCCGGACGGCGACGGACGATCGCCGCCGGGCGGTGGTGGAGCTGACCCCGGAGGCGGCGACGCTGCTGGAGGAGATCTACGCGCCGATCGAGCGTGCGGGCCGGGAGATTCTGGAGGACTACTCGGCGGAGCAGCTGGCGCTCGTGGTCGAGGTGCTGCGCCGGGGCGAGCGAATGCAGCTGAGGGAGGCGGAGAGGATCCGCGCGCTCTGAGAGGCGGTCCGCAGGCTCAGCGGTGCTCGGCAAACCGCCGGCTCGCGCGCCGCGGGTGGGAAACGCACAAGCCCTCCACCGCCCGGGGGATTGGCGGTGGAGGGCTCGCGGTGTCACGGCACGAGGCCGGACCTACGCATCACTGCGCGATCGTCACTTGGTGGCGATCTTCTGCCCGACGAGGATCATGTCCGCGTTCGGGATGTACTTCGCGTTCAGGTCCTGCAGCTTCTTGTAGCCGCCATCGACGTTGAACTGCTTGGCGATCTTCGACAGGGTGTCGCCCGCCACGACGGTGTAGTCACCGGCCGGGTTCGAGCTGGACACACCGGTCGCCGCCGGAGCCGCCGCCTGCTTCGGGGCGGTGCTCTTCTTCGGCGTGGTCGACTTCTTGGTGGTGCTGGTCGACTTGTGGGTGGTCGCGGCCTTGGGAGCGGTCGAGCCGCCACCCTTCTTGCCGCAAACCGGCCACGCGCCGATGCCCTGGCCCTGCAGGACGCGCTCGGCGACGGCGATCTGCTGCTCGCGCGAAGCGTTCGCCGCGCTGCCGGTGCCGCCGTAGGCCTTCCACGTGCTCTGCGAGAACTGCAGGCCGCCGTAGTAGCCGTTGCCGGTGTTGGTGTTCCAGTTGCCGCTGCTCTCACACTGCGCGACGGCGTCCCAGTTGGTCGCCGACGCGGGGGTCGCGGCGATAGCGAGGGGCGCGCCGACCGCAATGCCCGCGATGGCGACGCGAGCGACGGTGCGGGTGGCAGCGGACATCTTGCGGTGCTTGCCTCGGTAAGACATCTGAATGCTTCTCGCTCCCTGCGCCTACGAGCCTGTGCTGAGGGTCAGGATCGGGGTCCTGGCGCCGGCCGTCTCAGGCCCGGCAGACGAGTCCGACGCACGGCGCGTCTTCTTCGTCCCCTCGTCCCTGTCCGGAAATGCTTTCGCTCGGGGTATGGGTCCGGGGATCCGTTGGACAGGGCTAGGCGCTACGGATTCCCGGTGTTGCGTGACTGGTCGGGGCCAGCCGATTAGCGACGGTACGTAACGAGAGCCGTGATCGGAAATTATTCGGGCCGTGACCTACGTCACAGTAACAGCACGCAACCGCTGTCGATGTGGGTGTTTGCGCAGGTCAGCTGGCCGTTATCTGGCCGTTTCCTAGTCGAGATAAAACACGGATCGTGAGGCTTGCATCACGTGTTTTGCGTAGCGAATGGACCATTCGCGACGTCCTCTTGGGGATTGAAGCGCGCATCTTATGACGACGCATCGGACGGCGCCAGACTTGACAACCACGCCCCACGTGCCCCTTGAGTCACAGCAGTCCCACCTCTTCGAGGGGTTTGAAGTCACACCTGGAGCGGCTCCGGCCGGTGCCGGGGCCGAGTCGGGGCAACGCACCGCGACGGACCAGGCGAAACACGTCACCGGATCGCGTGGCGGCGGGACGCGATCAGCTTCTCGCGAACATCCGGAACCGGCGATGCGCCACGCCGGAGGGCCGCGAACGGCTTCGCCGAGCGGTCGGCTGCCGTACTCGAACGGCAGCCCGCATATAGAGAGGACGAACTCGCGTACCCAGCCGGACGGCACGCGTACCCAGGAGGACGACACGCGTACCTGGCCGGACGACACACGTGATCGAGAGGTCGACACGCGTGTCTGGGAGGTCGACACGCGTGATCAGGGGGTCGACACGGGCAAACCGGGGCACCTACCGCCGTGTCGACCCTTCAAGCACGCGTGTCGACTCCTGGATCACGCGTGTCGACCCTCAGAGCACGGCGGGTCAGCCGCCGGCGAAGGGCGGGAGGACGTCCAGCTCGGCGCCGTCCCGCAGGGGGCGGGTGAGATCGCGCACCGCGAAGCCGTCGAGCAGGTAGCTGGCGGCGTCCAGGACCCGCGGCAGGCCGGCCGGGTGGAGGCGGCGCAGCTCGGCCACGGCGTCGCCGACGGACGCGCCGGCCGTCAGCTGCACCTTCTCCTCTTCTTCTCCCGCCGCGGCCCGCGCCGAAGCGAAGTACCGCACCACGATGGTCAGAGTCGACATCTCAGCCGCCGATCGCGCTCATCGGCCGGATCGGCTGCGCGAACCCGGCGTCGTTGATCTCGTGTCCCGCGAGCTTGCCCCACATCGTCGCGCGCCAGGCGTCGGCAATCTCTTCATCGCGCGCGCCCGCGCGCGCGAGGGAGCGGAGGTCCGTCTCGTCGTTGCTGAAGAGGCAGGAGCGCACCGCGCCGTCCGCGGTCAGCCGCGTCCGCTCGCACGCCGCGCAGAACGGCCGGGTCACCGACGCGATCACGCCGACGTCGCCGGGCCCGCCGTCGACCAGCCAGCGCTCGGCCGGCGCGCCGCCCCGGGCCACCGGGAACGGCGTCAGCGTGAACGCTTCGCCCAGCATCTCCAGGATCTCGGCGGCGGTGATCATCTCGCCGCGGTTCCAGCCGTGCTGGGCGTCCAGCGGCATCTGCTCGATGAACCGCAGGTGGTAGCCCTCGTCGAGGCAGAACTTCAGCAGCGGCACGGCTTCGGTCTCGTTGAGCCCGCGGATCAGCACGGCGTTGACCTTCACCGGCGTCATCCCGGCGTCCCGCGCCGCGGCCAGCCCGGCCACGACGTGCGAGAGCCGGTCGCGCCGGGTGATCGTCTTGAACGTCTCGGGGTCGATGGTGTCGAGCGAGACGTTGATCCGGTTCAGCCCCGCCGCCGCGAGGCCGGCCGCGCGCTTGGCGAGGCCGATCCCGTTGGTGGTCATGGACAGCCGGGGCCGCGGCGACAGGGCCGTGACCCGCCCGATGATGTCCTCGAGGCCCGGCCGCAGCAGCGGTTCGCCGCCGGTGAGCCGGATGTCGGTGACGCCCAGCTGCTCGACGGCGATCCGCATCAGCCGGACCAGCTCGTCGTCGGACAGGACTTGGTCGCCCGGCATCCAGTCGAGGCCCTCCGCGGGCATGCAGTAGGTGCACCGGAGATTGCACCGATCCGTCAGGGAAACCCGCAGATCGGTGGCCACCCGGCCGAACGTGTCGATGAGTCGGGTGTTCTCGGGCCGGGGCACGCGAGATGAGCCTCGTGTACCGGGGACGCGAGGAAACCCGAGATCCACTGCTGTCATTACGCACAGGGTAGCTCCGGAACGGGGGAACTCACCGTGCCCAGTAGGATACTTTGCAGAGTAAGTGGTTCAGTTGCCGAACTAACGAGGGCCCGTGACGGAAAAGACTTACCCGGTCACCGATGAGGAGCTGTTCCGCTTCGCGGAATTGGGTCGCCAGGGCAGCACGTTCACCGTCCTCCGGCACGCCAGGATCGCCGAGCGGATGGGCCTGTCCGGGACCGACCACAAGACGTTCGACCTGGTCATCCAATCGGGCGGACCGTTGACCGCGGGCCGGATCGCCGAGCTGACGGGCCTGTCGACCGGCGCTGTGACCGGGGTCATCGACCGGCTGGAGAAGGTCGGCCTGGTCCGCCGGGTCCGCGATCCGGAGGACCGCCGCAAGGTCCTCGTCGAGGTCGTGCCCGGCGCCGAGCAGCGCTTCGCACCGCTCTTCCAGTCGGCCTTCGACAACCTTCGTGAGACGCTCGCGCAGTTCTCCCCGGCCGAGCGAAAAGCCATCGAGCGTTATCAGAATGTCATCCTCGAACAGCTGCGCATCGAGATCCTGCACAATTCACGCCCCGCGTAGCTTTTCCTCAACTGCGGAGATAATGTCTGCGGCATGCCGCAATTTCGGTTGTCCGAGGCCGCGCGCCTGCTCGGAGTCAGTGACGACACCGTCCGGAGGTGGGTGCGCGCGGGGCAGCTGACCGCGACCGACGACGCCGCCGGCCGCAAGGTCGTCGACGGCGCCCAGCTGGCGGGGTTCGCCCGGGACCAGGCCTCCGGCCCCGAAGATCCCTCCACCGTCGGCCGCTCCGCCCGCAACAGGTTCGTCGGGCTGGTCACCGAGGTCGTCGCCGACAAGGTGATGGCCCAGGTGGAACTGCAGTGCGGGGCGCACCGGGTGGTGTCCCTGATGAGTACCGAAGCCGTCCGTGAGCTGGGCCTGCGGCCCGGGGTGCTCGCGGTCGCCGTGGTCAAAGCGACCACTGTCGTGGTGGAAACACCGGAAGGAAGTCGATGAAGAAGCTCGCTCTGGCTGTCGCGGCCGTCGCCCTGTTCGCGGGCGCGTGCAGCAGCTCGGACCAGCCCAGCACGCAGTCCGGCGGGTCGTCGGCCAGCGCTCCCGCGCCGAAGGGCAGCGGCGACGCCGGGACCGGCACGCTCACCGTGTTCGCCGCCGCGTCCCTCACCGAGTCGTTCACCGCGCTCGGCAAGGAGTTCGAAGCCAAGCACCCCGGCGTCACCGTGAAGTTCAGCTTCGCGGGTTCGTCCGGCCTGGTCCAGCAGCTGACCAACGGCGCGAAGGCCGACGTCTTCGCCTCGGCCGACCAGGCCAACATGGACAAAGCGGTCCAGGGTGGCGTGATCGACGGCCAGCCGACGGTCTTCGCCACCAACAAGCTCGCCATCGCGGTCGCCCCGGGCAACCCCAAGGGCATCAAGACGTTCGCCGACCTGAACAAGGCCGGCCTGACCGTGATCACCTGCGCCCCGCAGGTGCCGTGCGGCTCGGCGACCAAGAAGGTGGAGACCGCCACCGGCGTCACGCTCAAGCCGAAGAGCGAAGAGCAGGACGTCAAGCAGGTGCTGAACAAGGTCCAGTCCGGTGACGCCGACGCGGGCCTCGTCTACGTCACCGACGCGATGTCGGCCGCGGGCAAGGTCGACAAGGTCGACTTCCCCGAGGCGAGCGGCGCGATCAACAACTACCCGATCGCCGTGGTCAAGGGCGGGCAGAGCGCGCTCGCCAAGGAGTTCGACGACTTCGTCCTCGGCGCCGAGGGCAAGGCCGAGCTGAGCAAGGTCGGGTTCGGCCCTGCGCAGTAAGCGCCTCTCGAGCGGCCGGCCGGGATCCGTCCCGGCCGGCCGCTCGCGCGTCCCGTGGGTGCTCGCGATCCCGGCCACGCTGGCGCTGGCGCTCGTCGTGCTGCCGGTGGTCGGCCTGCTGGTGCGTTCGGACCTGACGCGGCTGCCGTCGCTGATCGTCTCGCCGTCGTCGTGGCACGCGCTGCGGCTGTCGCTGATCACGGCCGGTTTGTCCACTTTGGCCTGTGTGCTGCTCGGCGTGCCGCTGGCCGTGGTCCTCGCGCGGGCCCGGTTCCGCGGCGTCCGGCTGCTGCGCTCGATCGTGTTGCTGCCGCTGGTGCTGCCGCCGGTCGTCGGCGGCCTCGCCCTCCTCTACCTGCTCGGCCGCAAGGGCTTCCTCGGCATGCTGATCACCACGCTGACCGGGGAGTCGGTGCCGTTCACGACGACCGCGGTGGTGATCGCGCAGACGTTCGTCGCGATGCCGTTCCTCGTGGTCAGCCTCGAAGGCGCGCTGCGCGGGGCCGGCGACCGCTACGAGCAGGTCGCCGCGACGCTCGGCGCGCGCCCGTGGACCGTCTTCCGGCGCGTCACGCTGCCGCTGCTGCTGCCCGCGCTCGGCTCCGGCGTCGTCCTGAGCTTCGCCCGCGCGCTCGGCGAGTTCGGCGCGACGATCACCTTCGCGGGCAGCCTTGAAGACGTCACGCGCACGCTGCCGCTCGAGGTCTACACGCAGGCCGAAGTGGACATCGACAGCGCCGTCGCGCTCTCCCTGCTGCTGATCGTCGTCGCGGTCCTGGTCATCGCCGTCGCGCGCCCGCGCTCGTGGGAAGGCGGCCTGCGGTGAGCCTGACCGCCCGGATCGAGGCCGTCCGCGGCTCGTTCTCGCTGGACGTCGACCTCGACGTGCCCACCGGGACGGTGCTCGCGCTGCTCGGCCCGAACGGCTCGGGCAAGTCGACCGTGCTGGGCTGCCTGTCCGGGTTGATCACGCCGACGTCGGCGGAGATCACCGTCTCCGGGCGGGCGCTGGCCGGCGTGGCGCCGCACCGCCGGGGGATCGGCCTGCTGTCCCAGGACGCGCTGCTCTTCCCGCACCTGTCCGCGGCCGAAAACGTCGCTTTCTCGCCGCGGTCGACCGGCGCCGGCCGCCGCGTCGCGCGGGAGCGCGCCTTCTACTGGCTGGCCGAAGTGGACGCCGTCGCCCTCGCCGACCGGCGGCCCGGGCAGCTGTCCGGCGGCCAGGCCCAGCGCGTCGCGATCGCCAGGGCACTCGCCGCCGAGCCGGACCTGCTGCTGCTCGACGAGCCGTTCGCCGCCCTCGACGTCGACGCCGCCCCGGCGATCCGAGGGCTGCTGCGGCGCGTGCTCAAGACCGGGCCGACGACCGTGCTCGTCACGCACGACCCGCTCGACGCGCTCGCGCTCGCCGACCACGTCGCGGTGCTGAACGACGGCCGGATCGTCGAACGCGGACCGACCCGTGAGGTGCTTTCCGCACCGCGGACGGCGTTCACCGCGCGGATCGCCGGGCTCAACCTCGTCGCCGGCACCGCGGTCGCCGACGGCCTGCGGACGGCGTCCGGCTCGATCGTCAGCGGGATCCCGGCGGCCGACGTGGTGCCGGGGGAGCCCGCGGTGGCGGTGTTCCCGCCGAACGCGGTCGCGGTCTACCCGCACGACGGCGACCACCGCGGCAGCCCCCGCAACACGGCCGACGCCGTCGTCTCGGCCCTGGAACCGCACGGCCCGGTGATCCGCGTCCGAGCCGAGAGCGACGGCTGGGCGCACGGCCTGACCGCCGACCTGACACCGGCCGCCGTGGCCGAGCTCGCGCTGGAGCCCGGCTCGGCGGTGACGCTGTCGGTGAAGGCCGCGACCGTGGCGGTGCACCCGGCCGCGGCCTCCTAGCCGACGGGGTCAGCCGTCGTGGTGGTGGCCGCCGCCCGGGTGGACGTGGAACTTCGCCACCTCCGGCGGGTGCACGACGAACGGCCGCATCATGCCTTCGTCCTCGTGGTCGAGGATGTGGCAGTGGTACATGAACTCGCCGGTGCCGCCGCCGAACTGCCCGGCGACGCTCACCCACTGGCCCGGGTTCACGATGATCGTGTCCTTCCAGCCCTCCTCGTACTTCTCCAGCGGGACGTCGGTGAAGCCGTCGATCGGCTTGGTGGTCCGCTCCGACGCCTGGTCGAACGTCGTGGTGAAGCTCCGCCGGAACAGCGCCTGGAACTCCGTCAGGTGGATGTGGACCGGGTGCGCCGGGCCGCCGTTCGCGACGTGCACGATGTTCCACACCGCCCACCGGTCGTGGTCGATGAAGATGCCGGTCGTGTCGTCGAAGAGGCGCCCGATCATCCGGAACGTCTTCAGCCCGCCGGCCGGGTCCTGGACCTGGATGATCCCCTCGCCGCCCGGGTCGGCCTCGACCTGTTCGAGGTCCCACATCTCCGGGTGGCCGTCCTTGTTGAGCAGCAGCGCGATCCAGACGTGGTCGTGGTCCTCCGGCAGCGTCGAGCCGTGCACCAGCCGCGTGTAGGACGTCGAGACCTTCTCCGGCAGCGTGAAGGAGTCGTGCTTCGCGCGGCCGTCGACGCGGAACTCCATCACGTCCGGCTCGATCCCGCCCAGCCGCGGGTCGGCGTTGCGCAGCTTGAGCTTCTGCCCCTTGAAGCGGCTGAAGTCGATCAGCACGTCGAAACGCTCGGCCGGGGCGACGGTCAGGCCGTTGGCCGGCAGCTTCGCCGGCGCGGGCAGCAGGCCGCCGTCGGTGCCGATCAGGCGGACGGCGTCGTTGACCGGGTTGTTGTTCTCGTCGACCAGGTTCAGCGTGAAGAACCGCGAGTTGGCCGCGTTGAGCAGCCGGAAGCGGTACCACTTCGCGTCGACGTCCAGGTGCGGCCAGATCACGCCGTTGACCAGGGTGAAGGGCCCGGAGAACGGGATCATCGGGCCGTTCGGGACGTACGGGAACTTGAACAGCAGCTGCCCGGTGAGCGCGCCGGTCGCGTCGGTGTCGAGGTTGCGGTCGGTGAGGATCAGCGGGAGCTCGCGGTCGCCGTGGGGCAGGTCGAGCGCGTCCTCCTCGTCGTCGCGGATCAGGTACATCCCGGCCAGGCCCGTGTGGACGTTGAAGCGCGTGATCGCCATGGCGTGGTCGTGGTACCAGAGCGGCATCGCCTGCTGCCGGTTCTGGTACTCGGCCAGCTGCGACGTGCCCTTGAGACCCGCGTTGTGCGCCCAGCCGTCGTTGCCCGCGTTGGTGCGCGCGCCGTGCAGGTGCACGACGGTCCACGCCGGCAGGTCGGCGACGCCCTCGACGATCGAGTAGCCGGGCTTGGCCAGCTCGCTGCCGGGGCGGCTGGTCGGCGCGTCCGTCACCGGGCCCTGAACGGCGACCAACGGGAACTCGCCGTCGATTTCGTTCGACCACGAAATCCGCAGCTGCTTGCCGCTGCGCACTTCGATCGTCGGACCCGGGAAATGACCCGCATACGTCCACAACGTACTTTCGGGCAATTGCGAGTGCAGCCGCTGGTGCTTGACCACCATCGGCACGGTGATCGTTTCCCGGCTCCGGGGCCGGAGTACCGGCGGAATCGGCAGTGGGTCGAGGAACTTGGTGAGTCCCCAGTTCGGCCCGGTGATGGCGTCAGCCGTGGCCGGCCGCTCGATGATTTCGGTCATGCGATTTCCCCCTCCATGTCCGGGGGCAGGACGAATTGCGCCCCGGCGATTACGCCGGTGACGTCGAAAAGAATTCCCCCGAACCCCCTCGGTGGCCGGGCACGCGACTCCCCTCGCGATACCGGCAATTCCCACTGTAGCCTTTTTCGTCGTGGACCGCAGGTGCCTCGCGCGCGTGATAGGTTCCGCGCATGAACGAACGCCGGTGGACGTATCTCTCCGACATGGACGGCGTCCTGGTCAAGGAGGAGCACCTCGTCCCCGGGGCCGACGAGTTCCTCGCCGAGCTGAAGGCGAACGGCATCGACTTCCTGGTGCTGACCAACAACTCGATCTACACCCCGCGCGACCTGCGGGCCCGGCTCGAGCGCACCGGGCTCGACATCCCGGAGGAGTCGATCTGGACGTCGGCGCTGGCGACCGCGAAGTTCCTCTCGTCGCAGCGGCCGAACGGCTCGGCGTACGTCATCGGCGAAGCGGGCCTCACGACGGCGCTGCACGAGGTCGGCTACGTGCTGACCGAGCGCGACCCGGACTACGTCGTGCTGGGCGAGACCCGCACGTACAGCTTCAGCGCGATCACCCGCGCGATCCGGCTGATCGAAGGCGGCGCGAAGTTCATCGCGACCAACCCCGATGCGACCGGCCCGAGCGTCGAGGGCTCGATGCCCGCCACCGGGTCCGTCGCGGCGCTGATCGAGAAGGCCACCGGGCGCTCGCCGTACTACGTCGGCAAGCCGAACCCGCTGATGATGCGCTCGGCGCTGCGCCGGTTGGGCGCGCACTCGGAGTCGACGCTGATGATCGGCGACCGGATGGACACCGACGTGCACTCGGGCATCGAGGCCGGGCTGCAGACCATCCTGGTGCTCACCGGCATATCCACCCGGGAGTCGGCCGAACGCTATCCGTATCGGCCCACCCTGGTGCTCGACTCCGTCGCCGACCTGATCGGGCGAACCGGCGACCCGTTCGGCGAAGGCTGACGGTGGGCCGGGTGGCCGGAGGGCTTATCGTCACCGGATGAGCAAGTCCACGTACGTAGTGGGCGACGTGCACGGCCACCGTGACGAACTGGCCGACGCACTACGCGCCGAAGGCCTGGTCGACGACGAAGACAACTGGTCGGGGGAAGAAGACCAGCTGTGGTTCCTCGGTGACTTCGTCGACCGCGGCCCGGACGGCGTCGGCGCGATCGACCTGGTCATGCGGCTGGAGGAGCAGGCCGCCGAGGCCGGCGGCCAGGTGCAGACGCTGCTGGGCAACCACGAGATCCTGGCACTGGGGATGTACCACTTCGGCGACGAGCCGGTGCCGTCGGACTTCGGCCCGCGCAGCTTCGCCCGCAGCTGGGAGATCAACGGCGGTCTCCTGTCGGACCAGGACCGGCTGACGCCCGAGCACATCGAGTGGCTGGCGGCCCGCCCGCTGGCGGCGGTGGCGGCCGATCACCTGCTGCTGCACTCCGACACGCTGGAGTACCTCGACTGGGGGTCGACGGTCACCGAGATCAACGAGGCGGCGGCCGAGATCCTGACCGGCTCGGACATCGAGGCGTGGTGGGACGTGTGGCGCCGCATGACGACGCGCTACGCGTTCCGCGGCCCGGACGGCGAGGAGAACGCCCAGAAGCTGATGGACGCGCTGGGCGGGTCCCGGATCGTGCACGGGCACAGCGTCATCGCCGACCAGCTCGGGATCCACCCGACGCAGATCGAGGGTCCGTTCCTGTACGCGGGCGGCAAGGCACTGGGCGTCGACGGCGGGTTGTTCGTCGGCGGGCCGTGCCTGGTGGTCGAGCTGCCGTACGAGCCGGAGTCCTAGGGGATCTCGACGATCTCCTTGCCGAGCGGCATCAGGGACACCGGGATCATCTTGAAGTTCGCCACGCCCAGCGGGATGCCGATGATCGTGATGCACAGCGCGATGCCGGTGAAGACGTGGCCGATGGACAGCCAGAGCCCGGCGAAGAGGAACCAGATGACGTTGCCGATGAAGGACGCGGCACCGGCGTCGCGGCGTTCGATCACCGTCCGGCCGAACGGCCAGAGCGCGTAGTGCGCGATCCGGAACGACGCGAGCCCGAACGGGATCGTGACGATCAGGACGCAGCAGATCACGCCCGCGAGCAGGTAGCCCAGTGCCATCCAGAAGCCGCACAGGACGAGCCAGATGATGTTCAGCAGCGTGCGCATCAGACGTGCAGCTCCCCACTCACGATGGTGACGGCCTGGCCGGCGAGGTGGACGCGGTCGCCGTCCTGACGGGTCCGGACGATCCCGCCGCGTGCGGAGATCTGGTGTCCGGTCAGTTCTGTTTTCTGGAGTTTTTCGGACCAGTAGGGCGACAGGATGCAGTGCGCCGAGCCGGTGACCGGGTCTTCGTCGATGCCGACGCCGGGGGCGAAGAATCGGCTGACGTAGTCGTCGCCTCGCGCGGTGACCAGCAGGCGTCCGGTCCAGGTCGCCTTGAGCTTCGCGAGGTCGGGTTCGAGGTTTTTGACCGTTTCGGCGTCTTTGAGGACGGCGAAGAGGTTCTCGACGCCGCGTCCGACGTACTCGATCTCGACCCCCGGGAGGATCTCGGACAGATCGTCGTCGGTCGGTGTTGGTGGATCCGAGGGGAAGTCCAGCTCGACCCAGCCGCCGTCGGCCTTGGCGCGCAGCTCGCCGCTTTTGGTGGTGTAGGTCTGCTCGCCGCCGAGGACGTGCGTGACGGCGACGGTGGCGTGCCCGCACAGGGCGACCTCGACCGCGGGGGTGAACCAGCGAAGCGACTTGGGGCCGGCCGCGGTGGTGACGACGAAGGCGGTCTCGGCGTGCTTCATCTCAGCGGCGACGGCTTGCATCCAGGCGGGGTCGGCGGGTTCGTCCAGGAGGACGACCCCGGCGGAGTTGCCGGCGAAGGCCCGGTCGGTGAAGGCGTCGACGACGAAGAAGCGCATGCTCCCAATGTAGCCCGTGACCTGGGTATGTTGATCTTTTATCAGGGAGATTCAGGGGTTGTCCCTTACGACTCCCCGATGGTGGGCTTGACGATCTTTTCCCCGTCCGGCCCGCGCTCGGGCTTGAGGTCGAAGACATCCTCGTCGACGGTGTACTTGTTCTTGTGCTCTTTGTCGTCTTCCTTCTTCTTGCCGGCCGCGCCGGCCCCACCCGCTGAGGTTCCACCTTTGCCCTTCGCGGCCGCGGCGGCGGTGGCCCCGCGTTCGAGCCGCTCACCGGGCGCTTTCCCACCGGTCTTGGCATTCTCACCGGCGATTTCCTTCGGGCCACCGGTGTAGCCACCCCCGGAGACGCGTGATCCGGCGAACCCGCTCCCGGCCCGTCCGACGCCGGACTTGCCACGGGTGATGTCGCCGCTGCCACTGGTGCCGCCGCCGGCCGTTCCGGGCATGGCGAGGCCGTCCGGGGTCATCCTGGGGAAGGCGCTCGGAGCGGGACCGCCGCGGAGGCCGGGGTTGCCGCCACCACCGAAGTTCCCGGTGCCACTGGTGACCCCGGGCTGCACGAAGTTCGGCGGCGTGGTGCCCGGTGGTGTCACGCCGGGCGGAGTGATGCCGCCACTGGTTCCCCCGGGGACGAAGCTCCCGCTCGTGCCGCCGGGGCCGGTACCGCCGACGGTGGGGGTGCCGGTGAAGGAGGTGCTGCTGGTGCCGTGGAAGCCGGAGACGGAGGTGGAGTCGTTCCCCCCACCCAGCTGCGGCGGCGGCGCGTAGGTGGGCTGGGAGCTGGCGGTCTCGTGGTAGGTGCCGTCGAGGTTCTGCAGAACTTGAACGGCCTGCTGGTGCGCGGCGTCGGCTTGTTGTTGCTTGGCCTGGATGCCGGCCATGGTGCCGCTCATGCCGATGAGATCGCCGGAGTTGTACTGCTGCTTGGCTTTGTCGAGCTCGGCTTGCTGGTTGAAGCCGGTGGGCTCGGGCATGTTTGTTTTGGCGTAATGGGCGGCCGCGGATTGCTGGGAGTAGTGGTTCGACGCCAGCTGCATCGCGTTGCCGGTTTGTTCGGTGTGGCCCGCGGTGCTCTGGAAAAAACCATTCGCCTGGTCTGCCGCCGGCCCCTGCCACGATCCGCCTGCCGCCGTGGCGGCGTCACGGAACTGGTTCGATGCGTCGGCAAGCCAGTTGCCGTAGGTGTTGGCGACCCTGCTGCGGTCGTTGAGGTCCTCGAGGTTCATGTTCTTGTGGACCATGTCGTACAGCACTTCGTGTGGCTGGTTCGCGTAGTTCTCGTCAGGCGCTGGAGCCCCCGCGCGCAGGGTTTGCCCTTCTTGCAGGAGCTTTCCCTGGGCAACCGAATAGTCCGACGCCGCTTTCTGGGTTGTTCCCTGTGCGTCGGCTCCGTGGCCTTGAAGCTTCTGCTCGGTGGCCGCGTAGTAGTCACCCTCGGACTGGCGGTGCTGCGCCCGGTGTGGCTGACTCATGGCTGGACTCCGTATCAGTTGTTCTTCGGCAGCAGAGGCTCGACTTTCGGAGCGAGGGCTTCGATCTGCTGGCAGGCGCCGGCGGTATCCGATCCGAAGGTGAGCGACATCAGGGCCCGCGAGTCCCGCACCTGGAACCGGACGGCACATTGGCCCTTGACGTTCAAGGGTTCCTGCTCCTCGATCGCCGGGCGCTCGTTGACCTTCCCTTCGCTGGCCTTGGCCGGATTGTTGACGTTGTCCTTGTAGTTTCCGCCGGCCTGGAGGAACAGGCCGACATCCACGGCGGGGATGTCGCCGGACCTGGGTTTCTTGGCGTGGCAGCCGTGATCCGGGTCCGCGACCGTCTTCTCGGCTTGGGGAAAGCCTTGCGCGGCAAGGGCCTGATCGAGAATCGTGCAAGGGCTCAGACCCGCGAAGGGATCGCCCGAATCAGCCGGTGTGCTGTTCGTGGCGGAAACCTGCGAACTCGGGTTCGCCTGTCCGCCGACCTGGCTCGTGCAGGCGGTGAGGCCGAGACCCAGGGCCAGGGTGGCGAACGCGACTGGAACGCGTCGTGCGATCACTACTCCTGCAGCCCCTCGTTCAACTTGGCAAACGTCATGCTGTGCGCATCCTCGGTCTCGCGGTAGTTCTTGCGCGCGATCACCATGGCCTCGCGAGCCTGCTCGACACCGTCTCGCATCTTTTCGAGGTTGGGTATCAGCGACTCCGGGTCGCCGTTGGCGACCTGCACGTTGAAGCCGGCGACAGCTTTGGCGTAGTTGCTGCCGCCCATCTGAGCCGGATTCGCCAGTTTGTAGACGTTGGTGAGCATGTCGCTGAAACCATCGATGAAGAAGTCACAGGCTTTGATGTACGCCTGGAAACCTTCCTCATTCACCGCGAACTGGCCGTTCTCCGCGAGAGACTTCAGATGGCGGCCACCTTCGCCGACCTGCTGGGCGGCTTGGTCGTTCACCGGACCGGCAAGCAGCCCCGAGAGGAAGTTCGACCCCGCGTCACCCTCACCGGCCGGGGGCGTGAACGAGCCCGGCGCGCCGAATTGTGATCCGCCCATGATGCCCTCCCCGTCGTCCGGCACCACCCTGCGTGGTCCCTCCGCACTGTACTAGTGACGAACCGGCCGCGTCAGTGGTTCCGGCCACGCTCCAGGAGCCACGTTCGCAGGTGAGAACCATCCGATGGGGTGAACGTCACGCGGGTTTGGCCGCCGGGTAGGGACTCGCTGAACATCAGGAACCGGCCGCCCGCGTTGTCGACGAATGTCACCGTTCCCACCGGGTGCAAGGATGCGCTGCGGACCGACAGCTCGAACGTCCCGTACCGGTGCAGGGGCCAGGATGAGAACTCCGTCGCCGCGTCCGCGTCGCGGCGGGTGCCCGGCTCGATGAAGCTCAGCTCCGCCAGCGGGACCGGGCGGTACGCCGGGAGCATGCCGACCACCAGGTCCGCCAGCCGGTCCGGGCGGGACTGCGCGAACAGGATCTCTTCGCCCACCAGCTCCGAAAACACCCCCAGGCCGTGGCCGATGGCCGCGCGGTAGAACACCTGGCGGCCCTCCTCCACCGCGCGGACGATGATCAGCACGTCCGGCTGGGTCCACGCCCGGAGCGTCTGCTCGACCTCGATGTCCAGTTTGTCCGGACCCGCCAAGCCCCGCGCCCGCATCGACTCCCACGACGCCGCCGCGATGCGCTCGTTCTCCGACAAAGTGCGGCCGGGGCTGCGGATCTCGAAGGGGTGCCAGTTCGCCGGAAGACCGGTACGCCGGACCGCCGCGTCGACCTCAGCCAGGCCCAGTGAAAATTCCTCCGGCACGTCCCCGAGCGTAGCGGAACGGCCACCCCGCGCTCAGATGTCGAGCTGCCGCACACCCGTCTCGCGCAACACCACCCGGCCGGCCGTCGCCCGTTTGCGCAAGCGGACGATTTCGTGTGGCTGCAACCCGATCGCGACGCCGAACGCCTCCACGTCCGGGAACCCGCCCTGCCGCTGACGCAGCTCCAGCGCCTTGGCCACCTGCTCCGGCGAGAGCAGCCGCGCCAGCTCCGGCCCGGAAGCCGCGTTGACGTCCACCAAGTCCGCCAGGCCCGCCAAGTCCGCCAAGGCCACCGGAGCAGCAGGCGGCGGCGCCAGCGGAGCCACATCGGCCGGCACGTACGCCTCGATGACGTCGTTCTGCCGCAGGTCCCGGAACGCCAGCCCGACGGTGAACGCCCGCACCCCGCCGTTCGTCCGCACCGCCACCCCGTCCCGGGCCAGCGAAAGGATCCGCAGATCCGACGCGATGACCGTGCTCTGCTCGTTGAACGTCGTCCCCGCCGGCCGCAGCACCCGCGCCCGCGTGCCCACCGTGAACACCGCGCCGCGCCCCTCCGGGATCTCGACCGCGGCCACCACCGAACCGTTGCCGAGGTCGTTCAGGCCGTGCACGACCGCGACGCCTTCTCGCAGCTCCAAATGGTCGTGCGAAGGCTCGTGGAACGCCGTCAGCGCGTCGCCCGCCATCGGCGGCACGTCGCACTGGAAGCCGAGCAGCACCGTGCCCCGCTGCCCGGCCGGCAGCTCTTCGACGGAGCCCGCGGGACCGAACAACCCGAGCACCCGCATCGGCTGGCCGCCGCGCGACAGCGCCGTCAACGCCCCGAAGCGCAGCACGCCCTCGCGAACGTGCACCTGCACGTGGAACCCGGTGAGCTGGTCGTACGCCGGCGCGACCACCTGCGCCAGACCCTCCTGACGGCTCAAGTCGGGCCCGACGGTGTCATCGGTGTACAGCTCCAGCGCGTCGCCCTTCACGAGGTCGTGCCGCCCCACCGCGACGAACACGTCCTTGAGGAACCCGGCGTCGGTCACCGGCTCGACGTCGCTCGAGAAGAACTTCTTGCGCACCATGATCCCGAGGCGCAGGTTGTCCGCCAGGATCCGGTCGGCGCGCTTCAGCCGCGCGCGGGCGCCACGGACCGCGCGCCCGAGACTCACCTGGCCGCCGGGCAGCTCGCCGAGGCCGGGCAGGGTGACGGAGTCGTTGAGCGCCTTGCCGAACTCGATCAGCCCGACCCTGACCTCGGTCACGACGTGGCGGCCAGCGTGACGCTGATCGACTGGTCGGCGTTGATGCGCTCGGACTCGACGACCATCCCGTTCGACGCCGCCCGCTGCTTCAGCCGCGCGAGTACCGCCTGCTGCACCTGCGCGGCGTACGCCTCATCGACCGACAGCACGAGCCGCTGGGCTTCGGCTTCGGCGAGCCCTGGGCCGTCGACGTGCGCCATCTGGACGCCGTCGGGGCCGTAGACGAACGTGATCCGCCGTCCTTCCCACGCGGCGACGACGGAGTTGCCGTCGTCGGTGACCTGCGCGCGCAGCCCGGTCAGCGCGCGGGCCAAGAGGTCGCGGTGGCGCATCCGGGTCCGCACGGTGACCACGCCGGCCTGCGTGTGTGCCGCGATGGTGGCGGCGTTGAGCTGGGCCAGCGCCTCACTGCGCAGCTTGAGCGTGACACTCATCGGTGATCCCCTTCGAGCAGCGCTTCGAGTACTTCGGTGGTGGCGAACCCGTTCAGCTCGATCGCGCCGTCCGGGGCGATCGTCAGTTCCAGGCGGTTCGGGGTGGTGAAGATCGACTCGTCGTAGCGGTCGGTGAGGAAGTGGAACCGCTGGTTCACCGACCCGACCCACGGCCGTGACGGCTCCGGCCGGTCGGCCAGGAAAGGCCCGTCCACCAGCAGATCCGTTGAGTCCAGGAGCTTCGACGGCGGCAGGTCCTCGAGAACGTGCCCGGTGAACGTCATCACCGAGAGCCCTTCCGCGCGCACAGCGGCCGCGAAGAGCCCCAGCGGCTCCGGCTGGTCGAACGGCTCGCCGCCGAGCAGCGTGACGCCCTCGATCCCGGAAATCGCGAGGACGCGCGAAACCAGGTCCGGCCACGGCAGGAGAGTGCCGCCGCGGGTCGTCCACGTCTGCGGGTTGAAACAGCCGGGGCAGAGCACCGAACAGCCCTGCGTCCACACCGCGCACCGCAGTCCCGGGCCCTCGGCCGCGGTGACGTCGACGATCCGGTGGAGGTTCAGGAGTTCCATTGCGACTGCTGCTGCGACGCGGTGTTCTCGTCGGAAGCCGACGTCCGCCGGTAGTCCTCGGTGAACTCCGACGTCACGGTCTCCGCGCCGAGCAGGTCCTCCAGCATGGGGATGTAGTCGAGGCATTTGGACCCGGTCACGCCGTGCGTCTCGGCGCTGATCGAGCCGTCCTTGCCGATGGTGACGGTCACGCGGTGCGTCATACGTCGATCGTCCTTCCCCTCGGGGACTCCGGCGGCGGTGGTGCGACGGGAGCCTCGACGACGTCGTCGGAAGTGTCCGTCGCCGCGACGGCCCGGGTCTCGGCCCAGTTCCGGATGGCCAGGATTTCGTCGGCCTGGGTGACCGACAGCGGCACGGTGGACTTCACCGCGCGCACGAGGTCGTCGCGGCGCAGAGGCCGCTTCTCGGCGAACGCGTCGACCAGGCCGGCCAGCACGGCCTGCTCGATCTCGGCGCCGCTGTAGCCCGCGCTGACGTCGGCGAGCTCGGTGAACAGCGCGTCGTCCATCCGCAGCTCGCTCGCCACGAAGTCGTCGGTGACGCGCCGGCGCAGGTGAATCCGCCAGATCGCGACGCGCTCGGGCCCCGACGGCAGGTCGACGAAGAAGATCTCGTCGAAGCGGCCCTTGCGCAGGAACTCCGGCGGCAGCGAGCCGACCTGGTTCGCGGTGGCCATCACGAACACCGGCGCGGTCTTCTCCTGCATCCACGACAGGAACGTGCCGAACACGCGGCGCGCGGTGCCGCCGTCGCCACCGCCGCCCGCGCCCGCGAGGCCCTTCTCGATCTCGTCGACCCACAGCACGCACGGCGCGATGCCCTCCGCGGTGCGGATGACCGTGCGGATGTTCTTCTCGCTCGAACCCACGAGCCCGGCGAAGACGCGCCCCAGGTCCAGCCGCAGCAGCGGCAGCCGCCACATGTTCGCGACGCACACCGCGGACAGGCTCTTGCCGCAGCCGGGGACGCCGGTGAGCAGCAGGCCCTTCGGTGCGGCGAGGTTGTACGCCGACGCCGCGGGCGTCCAGGTGCCGGTGCGCTTGGTCAGCCACCGCTTGAGCCGGTCGAGGCCGCCGACGGCGTCGAAGCTCGTCTCCGCGGGAACGATGTCGAGCATCCCGGACCGGCGGACGGCCTGGCGCTTCTCGGCGAGGATCAGCTCGAGGTCGCTGGGGTCGAGGCCGCCGCCTTCGACGAGCGCCCTGGCGAACGCGTTCTCGGCCTCGGGCAGCGTGAGGCCGCGCGCGGCGGTGACGATCATGTCCCGGTCGTCGCGGTCGATGCTGATCCGGACGTTCTGCCGGTGCGCGGCGACCATGCCGTCGAGCAGCTCGCCGATCTGACGCCGGTCGGGGAGCGGGAAGTCGACGACGGTGGCGTCGTGCTCCAGCTCCGGCGGCACGGGCAGCGACGGCGACACGAGGATCAGGCTGAGCGGCACGGGCCGGGTCTTGAACGCGGCGGCGAGCTCCCGCAACCGGCGCACGACCTCGGGATCGGGCCGGTGCCCGCCCTCGGAGACGAGCTGCGGGTGCAGGTCGGCGAAGACGAAGACTGCGGGCTCACCCCAGCCGTAGACGCGTTCCAGCGCGGCCGACGCGGCGCGGGTGTCGCTGATCGGCGGGCCGCCGGCGGGAGCGAGCCCGGTGGTGGACGACCAGACGTACACGCGGCGCGGCGTGCGGAGCCGTTGCTGGTCTTCGGCGACGGCGCGGATCTCCCGCAGCACCCGCTGCTCTTCGTGCGTTTCGACGACCAGCAGCGGGTAGCGCGCCTGCAGCAACTGGGTCAGCTCGTCGCGGAATCCGGCCATCGGTCGCCCCCTCGAAGTCCGTTCGGACACTACCAACTCACGCGCCGACGACGAGGACCTCGTAGGTGGGGCTGGTGGGCGGGTAGCCGCTGAAGATGTGGGAGTTGACGACCGCGAGCCGGTTGCCGACCTTGATCGCCGAGACCGGCTGGTCGAACAGCGGGTCGGTGATCGTGCCGGCCGCGGTGCCGTGGCTCAGGTCGCCGTCGAGGCGCCACCGGGTGATCTTGTCGTCGAGCTGCACCGCCCAGAGCCGGTGCCCTTCCAGCACCAGGCTGACGACGCTGGGTGCGGTGACCCCCGCGATCTCCGTGCTGACTCCGGTGCGCGGGTCGATCTTGTACACCTTGCTGGGCGTCGTGGCGGCCACGAGCAGGGTGTCGCCGGACGGCGTCGCGATGATGTCGTTCATGAAGAAGTCGCCGGGGGAACCGCCGGCCCCGGGTCCGCTCAGCGGCAGGGTGCGCGGCGTGCCGAGCCGGCCGCCCAGGTCCGGCACGAAGAACAGCTGCGGGTGGTAGGAGTCGGTGAACCAGGCGCCGTACGGGGTCACCACCACGTCGTTGACGTACGACGTCTGCGGGTCGCCGAAGGTGAAGTCCGCGACCTTCGCCTTGGTGCGGACGTTGTAGACGTAGGCCTTGCCGCCGTTCCCGCCGGCGACGAACAGCAGGTCGTGGCGCCGGTCCAGGTCCACCCCGGCCGCCGTCGCCCCGGGCGGCGCCTCGATGAAACGCTCGGCGGTTCCTCGCTTGAGGTCCTCGCGGAAGATGGTGCCGGCGACGAGGTCGCCGGTGTAGTAGGTGCCGCCACCGGCGGCGGTGATGCCCTCGGCGGAGGCGGCGCCGGGCAGCACGATCACCCGCGTCGCCGCCGACGCCGGCGCGGCCACCGCCAGCGTGAGCAGCAGGGTCGCCGCGGGCAGAGCCAGGATTCTTCGCATCGGTTCCTCCCCAGTCGTCGCTGCCGGGCATCTTCCCACCGAACTGGCTCCCGGGTGCCGCGGTTCTTAGACTCGGCGGCAGTCACAGCCGACTTCAGGAGGCACCATGCCTGACGCGCCCGCCCTGCCGAGCTACGCCTCGGGGATTTCCGAGGTTCCGCTGCTCGGGGACACCATCGGTGACAACTTCGATCGGACGGTGGCCGCGTTCGGGGAGCGGGATGCCCTGGTCGACCGGACCGCCGGCCGCCGGTGGACCTACCGGGAGCTGGCCGCCGAGGTGAACGCGCTGGCGCTGGGTCTCGTCGCGCAGGGCATCGGGAAGGGCGACCGGGTCGGGATCTGGTCGCCGAACCGGGCGGAATGGACGTTCCTCCAGTACGCCACGGCGAAGATCGGCGCGATCCTCGTCAACATCAACCCCGCCTACCGGTCGCACGAGCTGGAGTACGTGCTCAACCAGGCCGGGGTGAAACTGCTCGTCGCCTCCGACAAGTTCAAGACCTCCGACTACCCCGCGATGGTCGAGGAGGTGCGCGAGAAGTGCGCCGCGCTGGACCACGTCGTGATCCTCGGCGGCGAGAGCTGGCAGGCGCTGGTGGACGCCGGCTGGCAGGGCGACCCGGCGTCCTTGGCCGAGAAGCAGGCCGCCCTCTCCGCCGACGACCCGATCAACATCCAGTACACCTCGGGCACGACCGGCTTCCCCAAGGGCGCCACGCTCAGCCACCACAACATCCTGAACAACGGCTACTTCGTCGGCGAGCTCTGCAACTACACCGAGCAGGACAAGGTGTGCATCCCGGTGCCCTTCTACCACTGCTTCGGCATGGTGATGGGCAACCTCGCGTGCACCAGCCACGGCTCCTGCATGGTCATCCCGGCGCCCGCGTTCGACCCTCGCGCCACGCTGGAAGCCGTCGCCGAGGAGCAGTGCACGTCGCTCTACGGCGTGCCGACCATGTTCATCGCCGAGCTGAACCACCCGGACTTCGCGAGCTTCGACCTGTCGTCGCTGCGGACCGGGATCATGGCGGGCTCGCCGTGCCCGGTCGAGGTGATGAAGCAGGTCATCGACCGGATGGGCATGAGCGAGGTGTCGATCTGCTACGGCATGACCGAGACGTCGCCGGTGTCGACGCAGACGCGTTCGGACGACTCGATCGAGCGCCGCGTCTCGACGGTCGGACGGGTCGGCCCGCACCTGGAGAGCAAGGTCGTCGACCCGGAGACCGGGCTGACCGTGCCACGCGGCGTGCCGGGTGAGCTGTGCACGCGCGGGTATTCGGTGATGCTCGGGTACTGGGAGCAGCCGGACAAGACGGCCGAGGCGATCGACGCGGCCCGCTGGATGCACACCGGCGACCTCGCGGTGATGGACGCCGACGGGTACGTCAACATCACCGGCCGCATCAAGGACATGGTCATCCGCGGCGGCGAAAACCTGTACCCGCGTGAGATCGAGGAGTTCCTCTACACGCACCCGGACATCCTGGACGCGCAGGTCATCGGCGTCCCGGACGAGAAGTACGGCGAAGAGCTGATGGCGTGGGTCCGGATGCGCGAGGGCGCGACGCCGTTGACCGCGGAGAAGGTGCGTGAGTTCTGCGAAGGCAAGCTGGCGCGTTACAAGGTCCCGCGGTACGTGCACGTCGTCGAGGAGTTCCCGATGACGGTGACCGGCAAGGTCCGCAAGGTCGAGATGCGCGAGAAGTCGATTTCCCTGCTGGGACTGGAGAAGGCGGCCTCGACCAAGCACGCGTGACGGCGGGTGGGGGCCACGAAGCCGGCCCCCACCGGCCGGTCGTCAGGAAACGGCCGCCGCCGCCTCGGCGATCGCCTTCGCGTCTTCCTCGCCGAACGTGTCCTCGAGGTGCTCCGGCGAGTAGTCCAGGTCGATCTGCTCCACCGGCATCCCGCGGGCCGACTCGATGGCGCCCAGGCGGCGCTGGGCGCGGTCCGCCGCGTACTGGATGATCTCCTCCGGGTCGTTGTCGAAGGGGACCTCTTCGAACTGGTCCTGCACCCACTGGATCATGCTGAGCGCGTGCGGCAGCAGCTCGCCCATCCGCTGCTGGACGGCGTCCCACAGCGAGTCGTCCGCGGCGACGTGGCGGCGGCACGTGAACGTCCCCCACGCCATGTGGCGGCGCTCGTCGTCGCCGATGCGGCGGACCAGCTCCTGCATGCCCGGCAGGATGTCGTTCTGCGTGCAGATCAGCTGCCACGAGTAGTAGCCCGTCAGCGCGAGGCTGCCTTCGATCACGTGGTTGTACGTCACGCTCGCGCGGATCTGGTTGAGCGGGCTGGGATCGTCCTCCAGCGCCCGCAGCGACTGCGGTAGTTCTTCGTAGAACAGCTTGCGGTAGTGCGGGTTCTCGGCGACGTACGGGTGGAGGTCCTCGGTCAGCCCGACCGCGTCCATCCAGCGCCGGAACACTTCCGTGTGCTTGGCTTCCTCGAAGCAGAACTGCGTCAGGTACATCTCGTCGCCGAAGCGGCCGGTCGCCGACATCGCCCGCATGAACGGCTGGATGTCCTCGGTGACGGCCTCTTCGCCGGCGATGAACTGCGCGACCAGGTACGTCGTGCTGCGTTTCTGCTCGTCGTTGAGGCTGTCCCAGCCTTCGCGTTCGCGGCTGAAGTCGATGTCGGCCGGGTTCCAGAACTTCTTGTTGCCCTTGGCGAACAGGCGCAGCGGGAACGAGTCCCAGTTCAGGCCGCCCTTGCGCAGCGAGGAGAAGCCGGTCCGCAGCTCGGAGAGGGTGTCGGTCATCGTTTCACTCCATTGTGGACGAATTGGCGGATGGTGGGTTCGAGCACGGCGGTGACGGAGTCGGCGGCCTCGGTCGCCGAGTGCGTGGGAAGCACCAGGTGCGACAGGGAAAGCCGCACCACGGTCTCCGCGAGCAGCGCCGCGGATTCGGCCGAGAGGCCCGGTTCGAACTCCCGGTACTGCTCGGCGGCCAGTTCGGCGGCCGCGCTGAGGATCGGCTCGCCCTTGGTCGTGAGCAGCGGCAGCAGGTCCTCGCCGGCTTCGGTGCCGAGCGCCGCCGCGACCAGGCGGTTCTCCCGCGCGTGCTCGATCGTGTAGACGACGGCGTGGTGGATGCCCGCCAGGAGCCCGTCCGCCGTTTCGAACCGCTGCCGGATCCCGTCGAGGAACTCCGACGCGGTGCGCAGCGCCACCGCCTGGGTCAGCGCCGCCTTGTTGCCGAACTCGTTGTAGACGGTCTGCCTGCTCACCCCGGCTTTGGCCGCCACGTCGGCCATCCGCAGCCCCGCGTAGCCGGCCTCGGGCAGGAGGTCCGCGGCGGCGTCGAGCAGGGCTTCCCGGAGGGACGCCTTCGTCCGGTCAGTGAAGCTGGTCACACCCTTACCTTGACATAGTTCGATCCGCTGTCAAGACGCTGTACATGATCGGTTGATGTGTAAATCTGTCGGTGGTGGCGGCTAACGTGTCGAGCGTGGGCATAACGGTGGGGTTCGACCTCGACATGACACTGATCGACGCGCGGCCGGGCATGGCCGCGGCGATGAACGCGCTCGGTGCCGAATCCGGCCTGCCGCTGGACGGCGACGCGTTCGCGGCCAACCTCGGCCCGCCGCTCGACGACATCCTGCGCGGCTTCGAGGCGCCTGAGGAACGCATCCCCGGCCTCGTCGACCGGTTCCGCGCGCTGTACCCGGACATGGTCGTGCCGAGCACGGTCGCGCTGCCGGGCGCGGTCGAGTCGCTGCGGGCAGTCCGGGCGGCGGGCGGGCGCACGCTCGTCGTCACCGGCAAGTACGGGCCCAACGCGCAGCTGCACGTCGACGCGCTCGGCCTGGACGTCGACGAGGTCGTCGGCGAGCTGTGGTCGACACAGAAGGCCGAAGCGCTTCTCGCGCACGACGCGCGCGTGTATGTCGGAGATCACGCCGGCGACATCCGCGGCGCGCTGGCCGCCAAGGCGATCGCGGTCGGCGTCACGACGGGTCCGTGCGATCGCACGCTCCTGCTGAGCGAGGGCGCCGAAGTGGTGTTCGACTCGCTGACGGAGTTCCCGGACTGGTTCGAGCGGACCTTCGCGGGGGTGCCCTAGTCCGTTTTCTTGGCCCTGGCCTCGAAGACCAGCGCGAGCAGGCCGAGCAGCAGCCCCAGCGGGGTGATGACGCCGGCGGCGACGGACAGCCAGATCGGCAGGTTCTCCAGACCGGCGGCGAACATGATGAACACGGCGAGCACGGCCAGCATGCCGATGCCGAACAAGCCGATGCCGAGGCGCATCAGGAACGGTTTGCCGGGGGCGGCCACGCCTGCCTCCTTCGTCGCGGTCTTCATGAACCAGAGCGTATCCGCCGGTATCGATCCGACCGGAAGCAGGCCGACCCCTCAGCGGTAAGAAACCGCTGGTGCGAGCGCCATCGGCCGTGGCTGAAGTCGGATCGGTACCGAACGGCAGAGTATCGACTTCTCCCCAGGGCAGGTGGCGAGATACCCTTTCAGGAGCGCGCCCTGGGTACGCCCCCGGGCGCGTTCGTCGTGAGCGGGACAGCAGAAGGATTGGTGAGGGAAGTGCCGACCGGCAAGGTCAAGTGGTACGACGCGGAGAAGGGCTTCGGGTTCGTCACGCAGGATGACGGTGGCGCCGACGTCTACATTCGCAAGGCCGCGCTGCCGCAGGGCGTCGAGGGGCTCAAGGCCGGGCAGCGGCTCGAGTTCGGCGTCGCCGACGGCCGGCGCGGGCCGCAGGCGCTCTCCGTCCGGCTGCTCGACGCGCCGCCGTCCGTCGTCGAGGCGCGCCGTCGTCCGGCCGAGGAGCTGCACGGCCTGATCGAGGACATGATCAAGCTGCTCGAGCTGAAGGTGCAGCCGGACCTGCGGCGCAACCGCTACCCGGACCGCAAGCACACCAAGCAGATCGGCGAGATCATGCGCGCGGTGGCCAGGGACATCGACCCCTAGGCCTCGAGCCGCAGGCCCCACACGGCACTGGGCAGCAGGCCCGACTCGCCGGTGCCCGCGTTCAGCACGGCCGTGTACTTCTGCACGTCGACCGCCGAGATGCGGTCGGCGGGCGTCGGCGGCGTGACGGTGTAGGCGTAGCGGTCCAGTGACGTGAACGGGATCGGGTCGCTCTGCTTGTACTCGCCCTGCGGGGTGACGTACTCGTAGACGATCTGCCACGGCGCGTCCGCGACCTCGCCGGGTACCGAGATCTGCACGGGCTTGCCCGGGCGGACCTTCAGCGTCTGCGTGTCGCCCTTGGCGCTGCACGGCTGCGCGAGCTGCTGGGAGTAGTCGCACGAGAGCACCGGCGCGGTGTTGATCGTGTGGCCGTCGGCGTAGAAGGTGACCTCGGCCGGGCCGGGCGCCGAGCACCCGGCCACCGCGAACCCACCGGCCGCAAGCAGGGCCACCACCCGGGAACGTCGCATGTGCGCAGAGCCTACCGGCGGGCCGACCGGTCCCTGGGCAGGCCCTGGGCCGGGAAGCTGCCGGTCGGCTCGGGGCGCAGCGGCCGGTCGCCGCCGAGGCCCGGCACGAGCGAGCCGCCGCGGCGCACCAGGTACGTCTGGGTCGTCCCGACCGCCAGCAGCACGGTGATCACGAGGAAGCCGATCCAGTACGTCGGCGGCAGCAGCAGGCCGACCGCGCCGCCCATGCACCAGGCCAGCTGCAGCACGGTTTCCGAGCGGCCGAACGCCGACGCGCGCGACTCCTCGGGCAGGTCGGTCTGGATGACGGCGTCGAGGCTGATCTTCGCCAGCGCGCTGGCCGTCGCGCCGACCAGCCCGACGATCGCGGCCGTGGCCAGGCCGGGCAGGATCGTCGCGACCAGCGCGGCCAGCACACAGCCCGCCACGCACCCGACGATCACCTGGTCGGGGTTGCCGAAGTGCAGGCGCGAGCCCAGCGCGTTGCCGAGGAACCCGCCGGCCCCCGCCGCGGCGCCGATCACGCCGAGCAGCAGCAGCTGCATGAACGGCGTCTGCCCGCTGCCTTCGGTCTGGGCCTTCACCGCGAACGCGGCGAACATCATGAGGAAGCCGGTGAGCACGCGCACCGAGCCGTTGCCCCACAGCGCGACGACGATCTGGCGGCCCATCGGCTGGCGCCGCTTCTTCTCCGTCGGGTGCGCCGAGAGCGACGTCGGCACCTCGCCCTCGGTCGCCTCGACCCAGGCCGGGATCCGCATCGACTGCACGGCGGCCGCGACGCAGATCAGCGCCGTGAACCACAGTGCGCCGGCCGAGCCGGAGATCGCGTTGATGCCGCTGGCCACCGCGCCGAACGCGCCCGCGGCCACCAGGCCGAACGTCGTCAGCCGGGCGTTGGTCTTGGAGAGCGTGATCTCCGAGGGCAGCACCCGGGGCGTCACCGCGGCCTTGAGCACGGTGAACGACTTCGAGAGCACCATCATGCCGAGCGCGGCGGGGTAGAGCAGCCAGTCGTCGAAGTGCAGCGCCATCACGACGGCCATCAGCCCCTGGCCGATCGAGGACGCGCACATCGCCAGCCGCCGGCCCCGCTGCACCTTGTCGAGCGCAGGCCCGATCACCGGCGCGACCAGCGCGAACGGCGCGATCGTGATCAGCAGGTAGAGCGCGACCTTGCCCTTGCTCTCGCCGCTGGTGGCGGCGAAGAACAGGGTGTTGGCCAGCGCGATCGCCATGGCCGCGTCGCTGGCGTAGTTCAGCATCACGGCGTAGGTCAGCGAGGTGAGGCCCGACTTCTCGGCGCCGTCGGCCTTCGTCGCGCGCTGGAAGGCGCCGACGGCCTGGCCGGTCAGCTGCCGGCTGCGCATCGCCGCGACCCGCGTGACGGTGATCTTCTTCGGCAGCTTCGGCGTGCCGCCCGGGGTCAGCGGTTCCTCCCGCGGCGGCAGGGGCTCCGGCTCGGGCGGCCGCGGTTCGCCCGCGTAGCCGCCGGTGTCGTAGTGCTCGTACTCACCGCTGCCGGGACGGCGTTCGCCCTGGTAGAAGCCGGGCTGCTCGCGGCGCACCGGCTCGGTGCGGTTCGGGTCGTACGGCCGGGCGCCGCGCGGAGGCGGCGGCGGCCGCTGTCCCATCGGCGCGGCGGCGGTCGGGGCTTCGTTCGCGTTCGGCACGGGGTCGCCGTAGTAACCGCCGCGCGGGGGAGGCGGAGGCGGCGGGACGGGCCGTTCGACGCGGGTCGGTGGCGGCGCGCTCCGGTGCTCGACGCGGGTGTGCTCGGCCCGGGTGGGGGCGGCGGCCTCCCGCCACGGCTTGGCCTGCGCGGCGCCCGGCTCCGGCGTCCAGCGTCGCTTCGACTTCCGGCCGCGCGGCTGCGAGCCGGAGCCGTCGGAGCGGGAGCCGAAGAGTGCCACGTTCTCAATCCTGCCTTACCGGGGGTCGGTTCCGCCTGCTCATCCGTGCTTTACGCGTTTCTCGGGACGAACCTCACCCGGAACGTGACCTGCCACTGCTTGCCGGTGAGGAGGAACTCGTCCGTCCCGGGCACGGCGGCGATACCGTTGAGCACGTCTTCTGCGCCGGTTATGTTCAGCTGCGCGCGCAGCTGACCTGCGTCGATCGTTCCGGTGACGTGTCCGGTGGCGGCATCGATGCGCAGGATGGTGTCGGTGTGCCAAACGTTTGCGTAGACGTCGCCGCCGACGCACTCGAGTTCGTTGAGCTGATCGCGCCCGACGTCGACGCCGCCGGTGACGGCGAAGGTCTTCGGGTCGCGGAAGGTCAGCCGGGACGAGCCGTTACTCATGACCAGCCGGCCGTCGGCCTGGTGGCAGAGCCCCCAGCCTTCGCCGTCGTACTTGACCCGGCGCAGCTCGGCGAGGGTCGTCGAGTCGCGTTCGATGGCGAAGCCGTCCTGCCAGGTGAGCTGCCAGAGCGTCGGGCCGAGGACGGTGACGCCTTCGCCGAAGAGAGGTGCGGGGAGGGTGGCTGTGGTTTTCGGCGGCCCGCCGGCCGGGCCCGCGGTGAGCGTCGACCGCCCTTCGAGGCCGGTGCTCTCGTAGAGGGTGTCGCCGGCGAACTCGAGGCCTTCGGTGAAGGCGGCGGGGTCGTGCGGCAGGGTCGAGACCACGTCGACGGTCAGCTGTTCGGGGCTCGTCTCCTGGCCGGGGGCACTGGCGCAGCCGCCCAGCGCGGCGGCCACCAGCAGCGTGGTGATGATCGGCGTGCGCACATGAACAGCCTGGCACGGGCGCCGAGGATGCGTGCGGCACAATTGGCCGCATGACGCTGCTGCTGACCCTCGATGACGGTTCCGTGCAGCGCAAGCTCGCCGATGCGGTGGAGTTCGCGCGCGCGGCAGTGCTCGACGAAACGCCCGGGGAGCAGATCGGCGCTCATGTGGGTGTTTCCCGTGAGGACGCGGTCACGGCGAGTCACCTGTTCGAGGCCCAGGTACCCGGCCACCGCGGCTGGCGCTGGTGCGTGACGGTCGCCTTGGCGGGCGACGACGAGCCGGTGACGGTCAGCGAAGTGGTGTTGGTACCGGGCCCGTCGGCGCTGGTCGCGCCGGCGTGGGTGCCGTGGGAGCGCCGGGTGCGCGCGGGCGACCTGGGCGTCGGCGACATCTTCCCGACGGACGAGAACGACCCCCGCCTGGCCCCGGCGTACTTGCAGTCGGACGACCCGGCGGTGGAGGAGGTCTCCCGCGACGTGGGCCTGGGAAGGGTCCACGTGCTGTCCCGTTTCGGTCGCACGGACGCGGCGGCCCGCTGGCACGGCGGCGAGTTCGGCCCCCGCTCGGACATGGCGCGCAGCGCGCCGGACGTGTGCGGGACGTGCGGGTTCTTCGTACCGTTGGCGGGCTCGCTGCGCGGAGTGTTCGGAGTGTGCAGCAACGACATCTCCCCGGCGGACGGCCACGTGGTGGACGTGGAGTACGGGTGCGGAGCGCACTCGGAGGTCGAGGTCGAGGTGACGTCGTCGATCCCGGTGGCGGAGCTGGTGTACGACGATTCGCTGTTGGACTTCACGCCTTCGGAGGTGGCGGAGGTCGCGGCGGCGGAGCCGGAGACGGCGGTCGCGGAGGCGGACGTGTCGCCGGCGGAGGTGGAGCCGGCGGTCGCCGAGGCAGCGGTGGCTGACGTGGCGGCGGCTGGGTCTGAGGCGGCTGGTGCGGTTGCCGAGCCGGCGGTGGTTGAGGCGGCCGGCGTGGTTGCCGAGCCGGCGGTGGTTGAGTCTGCCGACGTGGTCGCGGAGCCAGTGGTGACTGAGCCTGAGGCGGCTGAGCAGAGTGCGGTCGCTGAGCCGGTTGCAGCCGATGCGGCGCAGGCTGAGGCTGCCGGCGTGGTTGCCGAGCCGGTCGCCGCTGAGGCCGAAGCGGCTGAGCAGAGTGTGGTGGCGGAGCCGGTTAGGGCTGGTTCCGAGCCGGCGCAGGCTGAGGCTGCCGGTGTGGCTGCGGAGCCGGAGGCGGCTGATGCCGGATCGGCGCAGGTCGATGCGGCTGGTGTGATCGCCGAAGCGGTTGCGACCGAGCCTGGCTCGGCGCAGGGGCAGTCTGCCGAGCCGGTCGTGGCTGAGCCCGAGGTGGCCGGCGTGGTTGCCGAGCCGGTGGCGGCTGAGGCCGAAGCCGTTGAGCAGAGTGCCGTTGTCGAGCCGGTTGCGGCCGATGCCGAGGCGGGCCCGGCGCAGACCGAACCAGTGCAGGCCGCGGCCGAGTCTGGGTCGGCTGAGACTGCTGATGTGGTCGCCGAGCCGGTTGCGACCGAAGGTGAGGCGGCGGAAGCCGAGCCCGCCGGGGTGGTTGATGTAGCTACCGGTGCGGTGGACTCCCCGCCGACCGACGCGACGGTTCCCGAGACCGAGCAAGCCGCTGCCGCCGAGCCGCTGGTTGCCGAGGTGGCTCCTGTCGAAGCCGAGCCCGCTCAGGCTGAGGTCACCGATGCGGTTGAGGCCGCCGAGTCCGGCGAGGCGGAGGCCGCTCAGGACGAGGTTTCTGCGAGCCGGGACGCCGCGCCGGTCGATGAGTTGCCTGCCGCTGCTCTCGCCGACAATGTGGTCACCGAGACCGCCCCCGTCGACGATGTGCGGGCCGATGGTGAGCAGCGGCGCCTCTGAGCCGCACGGGGCCGATCCCTTCGGCACCGCGCGGCTTCGGGACTCCACCCTGCGTGCCTGGCAGGACTCGCCCACTCGGCTTCTCGAGGACACCAACGTCGAGCAAGACCTGCGCGTTGGTGCTTATCGGGATCGGCTCTTCGTCGAGCTTGCCCAGAATGCCGCCGATGCCGCCATGGCCGCCGGGCGGCCTGGGCGGGTTCGGGTGTCCCTTGTGGACCGGGAACTCAGGTTCGCCAACACCGGCGCTCCGCTTGACGCTCGTGGCGTTGCTTCCCTTGCCTCGCTGCGGGCGTCCGGCAAGACCGGGGACACCGTCGGGCGCTTCGGTGTCGGATTCGCCGCCGTTCGCACCGTTTCCGACGCCCCCAGCGTCGTCTCCACGACCGGTGGCGTCGCCTTCTCCGCCCAGGAAACCCGCGCTGCCGCCGACATCGACGGTGACGTTCCCGTCCTGCGGCTGCCTTGGCCGGTCGAAACAAGCCCGCCGGCTGGCTTCGACACCGAAGTGCGGCTGCCGCTCCGGGATGACGTCGATGGACGGGCTCTTCTCGATCAGCTCGGTGACGACATCGGGGACCTGCTTCTCGCTCTGCCGTGGCTGGCCGAGGCCGATGTGGACGGTCGCGTTTGGACGCGAACGTCCGACGGCGACTTCGTCGATATCCGGGGTCCGCAAAAGGAAACCCGGTGGCTGACTCATCGTGGTGACGTCGTCTGGGCGGTGCCGGTCGACTCCGAGGGTGTCCCGAAGCCGCTTGAGGAAGACGTTCTGCACGCACCTACCCCAACCGACGACGGGCTCTCGCTGCCCGCCAGGCTGCTCGCCTCCTTGCCTGTAGAGCCTTCGCGCCGCCGGGCTTTGCCGGGGGCTGAGCTGAACAAAGCCCTCGAGAACGCCGCCGCAGAGTACGTCCAGCTGGTCAGGTTGCTGCCGGCGGAACAGCGGTTCGCGCTGGTTCCTGTGCCGGGATTTCCCAAGTCCACTGTGGACGCGAAGCTGCGCGACGAAGTGCTTGCCAGCCTCAGTGCCGAGCCTTGGCTGTCCACTCAGGACGGCGGGGAGGTCGCCGGGCGGCAGGCCAAGGTGCTCGACGTCGATGTCCCCGGTTTGCCCGAGCTGATCGCCGACGTCGTTCCCGGGCTGCTCAAGGGCGCCGCGCCGGCCAGTGTGCTGAAAGCCGTTGCCGTGCAAGTCATCAGCATCGAAGAAGTGCTCGAGACACTGACCGGCGTCGCCAGGGAACCGAGCTGGTGGCACGACGTCTACGCGGCGCTCGGCCGGGCTGTCGAGTCGCACGCTCTCGCGAGTGAACGGCTGGACGGGCTGCCGGTTCCTCTTTCCGACGGCCGGACGCTGCCCGGTGCGCGGGGTTGCCTGCTCGTCGAGGGTTCGGCTGAACTGCTCGAACTTCTGTCCGATGTGGACATTCCGGGGCTGCGGCTGGTGCACCCCGCCGCGTCGCACCCGTTGCTGGAACGCTTGGGTGCCAAGCAAGCCGACGCTCGTGAGCTGCTCAACGCCGACCAGCTGCGAGATGCCGTCGAACGCAGTGTCGAAGACGTCAAGTCTGGATTGGACGGTACGACGCTCGCGGGCGCCGTCCTCCGGCTGGTCGCCGACTGCGGGGACGACGCCCCGCGGTGGGTCGGGGCCCTCGCCCTGCCCGCCACCGACACCTGGCGGCGGGCCGACGAGCTCGTGCTTCCGGCGTCGCCGCTGCTGGACGTCTTCGATGAAGAAGTCTTCGACGAGGACGGTGCGCTCGACGTTCTCGACGAGGACTTCGCCGAAGACTGGCCTGATGACACGCTCAAGGCCGCCGGTGTCCTCGACTCGTTCGCGGTGATCACCGACGACGAGCCGCACGAACCCGACCACGACCTGCCGGACGAGGAAGCCTGGTGGGACTCGCTCCCCGCGCCGCCGTCGACGCTCGTCGCCATTCGGGACCTCGATCTCGTCGGCGATGACGCCTGGCCCGCCGCGCTCAAGCTGCTCGCCGCGCGTCCGGAAACGTTGCACGCCCTGCGTGTGCCGAACGGGCACGCGGCCTGGTGGATCGCGCAGTACGCCGTGCTCGGCGGGCTCGCCCCGAGCGAGTGGCGCCTGCCCGGCGCCGACCTCGCCGGGCTTTACGACGAGGTTCCCGAGCTCGGCCTGAGTGAGGATCTGCTCAAGACCGCCGGGGTGCGGACCGACCTGACGCTGTCCAGTGTGGACGAAGCCGAGGACGTCCTGAAGCGGCTCGCCGATCCGGATCGGACGATCTCGACCGGACTGGCCACCCGCGCTTACGACGCCGTCGTCGAGTCCGGGTTCGGACCCCGGCCGCCGGAAGCGGTCCGGGCCGCCGATGGGTCCGTTGTGGACGGCGCGCTGGTTCTCGACGTGCCCTGGGTCGCCGGCGCCCTGGAGCCCGACCAGTACGTCGTCGCGCCCGAGGAGCCGGAACGCCTCGCGGACCTGCTCGACCTTCCGCTGGCCAGTACCGAAGAAGCCGCGGTGACCAGCGAAGGCGAGTACGCGCCCTGGGCCGAGCTGCCCGCGCTGAAGCTCGTCGCCGATCAGCTCGGCATCCGGCTGCCCGCGGGGGGCGTCCTGGTGCACGACCCGCTGACCGTGTCGATCCAGGGCGGTGACCACGACGTCCAGTGGTGGTCCGACGGCCGGCTGCACGCGGCCGACACGTCCGAGGGCTTGGCTCGCGCGTTCGCCTGGGCGGCCGAGCGCTGGCCCGACCGGCACCTCATCACCGCGCTGCTCGACGACCCGTCACCGCGGACGCTGCTGGCGTAAGCGCGAACAGCGTCAGAGCGGACAGCCTCAGAGCCGCTGCGCCGACTTCGAACCCCGGCGGGCGGCGGCGCGCTGCCAGCCGATGATCGCCAGGCCGATGAACCCGAGCACGAACCCGGAGAGCGCTGTCTCCACCCAGAGCCCCGAAGTCGTGAAGAAGAGCACCACCAGCGCGACAGCCCAGATCGAAGTGCCTACGATCACCACCGGCGTCAGGTCGGTCAGCTTCTTGGGCAGCTCCGGCGTGTGCCGCAACGAGCCCGTAACCTCCGGTGGATTGCTCGGATCACTCACGAGGTGCAGGGTACTCCGCAGCAGCGAGAGAATGGGCAGGCGAATGGCGGAGCAGGAGACGACCCGCACCGGGACGTCCACACTGGACCGGTTCTTCAAGATCACCGAACGGGGGTCGACCGTCCCGCGCGAGCTGCGCGGCGGACTGGTCACCTTCGTCACGATGGCCTACATCGTGGTGCTGAACCCGCTGATCATCGGCAGTTTCTCGGCCGGTGACGCGGGCGCGCACAAGGACCTCCTCGGCGGCATCCTGCCCGTTTCGCAGGTCGCCGCCGTGACGGCGCTCGTCGCCGGCGTGATGACCATCCTGATGGGGCTGGTCGCGAACTACCCGTTCGCCATCGCCACCGGCCTGGGCATCAACAGCCTGGTCGCGGTCACCATCGCCCCGCAGATGACCTGGCCCGAAGCGATGGGCCTGGTCGTCATCGAGGGCGTCATCATCGTCGCGCTCGTGCTCACCGGGTTCCGCACCGCGGTGTTCCGGGCGGTGCCGGCGTCGCTGAAGTCCGCGATCGCCGTCGGCATCGGCGTGTTCATCTGCCTGATCGGCCTGGTCGACGCGGGGTTCGTGCGCCGGCTGCCGGACGACGCCCACACCACCGTCCCGGTCGGCCTGGGCATCAACGGCTCGATCGCCTCCTGGCCGACCGCGGTGTTCGTCGTCGGCCTGCTGATCACCGGCGTCCTGGTCGTGCGCAAGGTCAAGGGCGCGATCCTCATCGGCGTGCTGTCCTCGACCGTGCTGGCCATCGTCGTCGAGGCGATCGTCAAGGCCGGGCCGTCGCAGGGCACGAACCCGAAGGGCTGGAACCTCGGCTACCCGGCGCTGCCGGACCAGGTCGTCGGCCTGCCGAACCTCTCGCTGGTCGGTGACGTCTCGTTCGGCGCCTGGACGCGGCTGCCGATCATCACCGTCTGCCTGCTGGTGTTCACGCTGGTCCTGGCCGACTTCTTCGACGCGATGGGCACCATGACCGGCCTCGCGAAGGAGGCCGACCTGCTGCCGAAGGACGGGCAGCTGCCCAACGTCGGCAAGGCGCTGTTCGTCGAGGGTCTCGCGGGCGCGGCCGGCGGCTTCGGTTCGGCCAGCTCGAACACGGTGTTCGTCGAATCGGCGGCCGGCATCGCCGAGGGCGCGCGGACGGGCCTGGCGAACATCGTCACCGGCGTGCTTTTCATCGCCGCGATGTTCCTGACGCCGCTCTACCAGGTCGTGCCGGTCGAGGCGGCCGCGCCGGCGCTGGTCGTCGTCGGCGCGATGCTGATGGCGCAGGTCCGCGACATCGACTTCACCGACTACTCGATCGCGCTGCCCGCGTTCCTGACGATCGTCGTCATGCCGTTCACGTACTCGATCGCCAACGGCATCGGCGCCGGCTTCGTCAGCTACGTCGTGATCCGCGCGGCGACCGGCAAGGCGCGCCAGGTGCACCCGCTGATGTGGGTGATCGCGGTGGCGTTCGTCGCGTACTTCGCGGTCGGGCCGCTCCAGGCGGCGTTCAGCTGATCAGCCCGGGGCACTGACGTGCATCGCGGCGTCCAGCACGCCGCGGTTGCTGTCGAACTCCTCGGGTGGCGCCTCGTAGCGGATGGTGACGAGGCTGTCGCCCGCGCCGAGGCCGATGACGGTGACCCGTTCCGGATAGCTGCCGTCACGGAGGTAGGTGTAGTCCCATTTCGCCGCGTCCCCGTTCCCGAAGTCGCCGGCCGCCACGGGCGTGACGACCGAGCCGTCTCGGTGCGCCTTCGCGGCCAGGGCCTGGAGTCCGCTCAGCGCGTCCTCCTGCGTGATCGGCACCTTGTCGGTCTCCAGCAGGAGGTGGCCGCTGCGGTAGCTCGCGCGGTCGTTCTCGTGGGTGACGGTCCAGCCCGAGGGGACCGGGATCTGGATCGACCAGCCGCGTCCGCCGGCGACGTCGGGGAAGTTGTAGGCCTCCATCGACTGCTGGGTGATGTACGGCGTTGTCGTCGTCGTCGGCGCGGGCGGCGGTGGGGCGGCCGCCGGAGCGTCTTCGCCGCCCCAGAACTGCGCCGCCACGATCGCCACGGCGGCCGCGCCGACCACGGCCGAGCCCACCAGCTTCTTGTTCATCGAACCCCCAGTCTCCGAGGAGAGGACGCCTGGGGGTCGCGGGGGTTGCGGTGGAGATCACCCGTGCGGGCGAAGTTTCGTAAGGTATGCTAACTATATGTCCGGCGACACGCACGAACGCTCCTTGGCGAGCCGTCTGCGTCTCGCGGTGGTCCGGCTCAACCGCCGGCTGCGGGCACAGCGCGTCGGGGACGACCTCACGCTGACTCAGGTCGCCGCGCTGTCCACCCTGCACAAGTGCGGTGCGCTGACCCCGGGTCAGCTCGCCGCGAAGGAAGGCGTCCAGCCGCCCTCGATGACGAGGGTGATCGCCGCGCTCGAGGAGATGAAGTTCGTCGAGCGGCGCCCGCACCCGACCGATGGCCGGCAGGCCATCGTCGAGCTGTCCGCGAGCGGACTGGCCTACGTGCAGCGGGCCATCTCCGTGCGGGAGGCGTGGCTGGACAGGCAGCTGGCGGAACTCGGCGACGAAGAGCGCGAAGTGCTCTCAAAAGCCGCCGAAATCATAGACAGGATGGCGGGGAACTAACCACGGTGACGGCCACGGGTAGCGAAATCACACGTTCCATCGAGACCACTGCTACCCGGGACACGGCACCACCGCCGTCCGCCTCGCCACCATCCCCTTCGAAGCGCGGCAGCATGTTCGCGTCGCTGCGGATCCGCAACTACCGGCTGTTCTTCACCGGCCAGGTCATCTCGAACATCGGCACCTGGATGCAGCGCATCGCCCAGGACTGGCTGGTGTTCACCCTCAGCGGCAACAACCCGATCGCCCTCGGCATCGCGGTGGCGCTGCAGTTCGCGCCGACGCTGTTCCTCTCGCTGTGGGCCGGCGTCCTCGCCGACCGCGTCGACAAGCGGCGGCTGCTGATCTGGATCCAGGCCGCGGCGTGTTCGCAGGCCGTGGTGCTCGGCGTCCTCGACATCACCGGGCTCGTGGCGCTGTGGCAGGTCTACGTCCTGTGCTTCACGCTCGGCATCACCGCGTCGCTCGAAGTGCCGACGCGGCAGTCGTTCGTCGCCGAGATGGTCGGCCGGGACCAGATCGCCAACGCGGTCGCGCTGAACTCGTCGATCTTCAACATGGCGCGGATCGTCGGACCGGCGATCGCCGGGTTCGCGATCACGTGGATCGGGACCGGCTGGTTGTTCATCGCGAACGCGGTCAGCACGGTCGCGGTGATCGCCGGGCTGATCCTGATGAACCCGGACAAGCTGTTCCGCGTCGCCGCCGTGCCGCGCGAGAAGGGGCAGCTGGCCGAGGGTCTGCGGTACGTCCGGCGGCGCTCGGACCTGATGACGGTGATGGTGCTGGTGCTGTTCGTCAGCACGTTCGGCATCACCTACTTCAGCTCGCTCCCGATCGTCGCGGCGAACGTCTTCCACACCGCGGCCGACGGCTACGGGCTGCTCTCGACACTGGTCGCGGTCGGCACGTTCACCGGCGCGATCATGTCGGCCCGCCGCGGGACGAAGGGCCGGCCGCGGGTGCGGCTGATGCTGGTGTCGGCGTTCTTCCTCGGCGTGTTCGAGCTGATCACGGCGTTCATGCCGACGTACCTGACGTTCGGCCTCGGCCTGATCCCGCTCGGCTTCGCCACGATGACGTTCCTCAACACGGCGAACGCGCTGGTGCAGACCTCGGTCAGCCCCGAGATGCGCGGCCGCGTGATGGGGCTGTACGTGCTGGTGCTCATCGGCGGCAACCCGATCGGCGGCCCGATGGTGGGCTGGATGGCGCAGGCCTTCGGCGGGCGTTCTCCCTTCTACATCGGCGGCGCGGTTTCGGCGCTGGCCGCGGTGGTCTGTGCGGTCGTGCTGATCCGGCGAGGTGGGGTTTCCTGGCCGGTGCAGCGGGGGTTCGGGCTCCGGGTGCTCAAGCGGGCGAAGGTCTAGCGGCCGAGGAGCGGTGGCACCACCTTCTCCGCGAGCTTCCGGATCCCCGGCGTGGCCCGGTCGAGGTCGTACAGCCTGACCACGAGGGTCTGCTGGGAACCGTCGACGAGCTGGACTTCGATGACGCCGCCCGGCTCGCTCACGTCCGCCGGGCGGCCCGCGAAGCTGTCGCCGAAGGTCTTCGTCGTGCTGTCCGCGCTGTACGAGAGCTGGGCTTCGGCTCCATTGCTCTTGTGCTTGCACGTGCCCGGCCAGGCGGGCTCGACTTGGTCGAGAGGGACCGCCAGACCCCGGGCCAGCTGGGTGCAGAGCTGCCGCATGATCACCGGATAGGCGGCATCGGCGATACCCGTGCCGGGGATCGGGGCCATCTCGGGTGGGTGCAGCCGCTCCGCCTCGTTCGGCAGTGATGGGCCCGGAGTGGTGATCGCCGCGACCATCGCGGTGCCCAGCTCCTCCGCCATCCCCCGGAAATCACGTTCGTCGCGGCCGCTCGCCTTGCTCGCGACCCGGAGCTGGAGTTCGGGTGCCGCCCACTCGTCGTCGATGTCGGCGAGCCGGACGTTCAGCATCGCGTCGAAGGCGGGGCTGACGGGGCTCTTGGCCATCGTGCCCCGATGCCCGGCGACCGTGACTTCGGCCGGTTCGACTCCGGGGGCCGGAACCCGGTCCCAGGTGTTCGCGCTGACGTCCAGGTCGGCGGTGACCACGTGGCAGGCCCCGGACGACACCTCGCGCAGGACCGGGCCGCCCAGCACCCTGCGCCAGGTCTCTTCCGGGACGGCGTTGCAGAGCACCTGCCCCGAGCTCCTGAACGGCAGCGTCGCGGCCAGCTCGCCGGTCGGCATCGGGACCGGCCGGAGCGCCTCGCCCTGCGCCGTCGGCCAGACGGGTGGCAGTGCCCTCGGCGCCTCCTTCGGTGAGTCGTGGGTCGAGAACCAGGTCAGCCCGACCAACAGCGAGAAGACCGCCGTCAGCGAGACGGCGATCAGCACGGTGCGGTCTTTCTTCATCCCCCTCATGTTCACGGCGTAACCGTATCGGCACGCACCGACAGAAAAGGGCGCTCAGCTCACCCGGACGAGTGAGATCCGGGTCTCGCACGCAGACCTCTTGTCCGAGAGGTGAGGTTAGGCTAACCTCATGCATGTCCGCTTCGTGGTGGGAGCGGCAGTCAGTTCGGGAACGGACGGAGCCCCGGCCCTGGGAACCCCAGGCCGGGGCTTCGTTCACTTCACGGCAGTGTCGGGCTGAGTGCGCCGCTCGTCAAGGGACTCTCACCCGGTGGCGTGGGCAGTCGCGTCAGCGGGAGGCCGAAGTAGACCCGGTACGCCATGCGGACCGCGGCTTCCGTCGGCAGCGCGACCTCGTGCCGGACGCCTTCGACCGTCTCGATCAGCCGGTCGCCCGACAGCGTCACCCGGCCCTGGGACGTCGGACGGGAGCACGTCAGGGACTTCGTGAAGTGGGACTCCGGGGACGTCGCCTGCCACCACGCCATCGGGACGAAGTCCGAGAGCGGCCGCGGACGGCGCTCCAGCCGGTACTGGGGCTTGCCGTCCTGCACGACGTCGATGTCGCCGTGGGGTGCGTCCAGGAGCAGGAACTCGCCGTCCGGATCGGACTGGGCGTCCACGCCGGACAGTCGCAGCGGGTGCCGGGAGAACCGGCCGAAACCGACGTCGACCAGCCACGGCTCGTCGAGCTCGACGATGATCGCCGCGTGGTCCAGGGGCGGGCCGAGGGTGCCGTCCGGGCGGAAGACCTGCGCCGCGTGCAGGGAAGCGGCGAACCCGAGTTCGCGCAGCAGCGCCGCGAAGAGGCCGTTGAGCTCGTAGCAGAAGCCGCCCCGCCGGCGTGCCACGATCTTGTCCGCCAAGGCTTCTTCGGTCAGCACGACGGGCTCGCCGAGGTGGATGCTCAGGTTCTCGAAGGGGACCGTGGCCAGGTGGTGTTCCTGCAGCCGGCGCAGGGTGGCCAGGTCGGCCGCCGCGGGCCACGCGACACCGAGGCGGGCCAGATACGCGTCAACGTCCATGGGTTCACTCTCACACCTCGACCGCACTCGAGGTCAAGCGATTTCACCCGGTGACGAAAAACGGGGCCCTCCCGTGAAGGAGAGCCCCGTTGCCGGAAGAACTCAGCCGAGCAGCAGGCCGTTGCCGCCGGCGACGGCGTTGTCGAAGCGCTTGGAGATCTCGGCCCAGTTGTAGATGTTCCACAGGGCCTCGACGTACTTCGGCTTGACGTTCTTGTAGTCCAGGTAGAACGCGTGCTCCCAGACGTCGACCAGCAGGATCGGCACGGTCGGCAGGACCAGGTTGTTGTGGTGGTCGCGCAGCTGCTGGGTGATCAGCGTCTTGCCGATCGGGTCCCAGGAGAGCGCGGCCCAGCCGTTGCCCTGGATCGTCGTCGCGACGGCGGTGAACTGCGCCTTGAACTTGTCGAAGGAGCCGAACGCCTCGTCGATCGCGGCCGCGAGCTCGCCGGTCGGCTTGTCGCCGCCTTCGGGCGACAGGATCTTCCACCAGACGACGTGGTTCGCGTGGCCGGCGAGGTGGAAGGCCAGTGTGGTCTGCAGGCCGACGATGTCGCCGAAGTTGCCGGCGTCACGGGCTTCCGCGATCTTGTCGAGCGTGTCGTTCGCGCCCTTGACGTAGGTCGCGTGGTGCTTGCTGTGGTGCAGCTCGTTGATCTCGCCGGAGATGTGGGGCGCCAGGGCGCTGTAGTCGTAGTCGAGATCGGGGAGCTCGTAGCGGGCCATTGGCCCTCCTTCTGTCTTCGACACAAGTTTCCGGTATCGAACCTAGTAGCACACCGCCCTCCGCGGCGAGCGGGGGCGCGTGGGTCGTCACTGCGTGGGACGACCGGCTCGATAGTGGCGTACCCGAGGGTCCGCCACCCGAAACCGAGCCTGCTACCTGGACCTAACTGGAGGTCAACGACCTGTGACGACGATCATTCAGGCGCGGTACTCGTTCAGCCGAGAGGCCAGCTCCTCGAACACCGCGACGTTGCATTCGAACGCCACCAGCGTCTCGTCGATCACCCGCGCGCGCTCGGCCTCGTCCCACGGCGCGCTGTCCAGCTTCGCGCGGTACCGGTCGCGGAAGCGGGGCGCGCTGCCGATCCCGTCGAAGTGGTAGAAGAGCGTGCCCGCCTCGGCGACGTCGTACGCCTTCTCCAGCAGCCGTCGGATCGCCTGGCCGCCCGCGATGTCGCCCAGGTAGCGCGTGTAGTGGTGCGCCACGTACCCGCCCGCCCACGAAGACGCTTCGCCGACGCGCGCGACGTACGCCTGCGTCGAGGCCAGCGGTGCGATCGCCGTGCGCCAGTCCGGGCCGACCAGGTGGGCGAGGTCACGCTCGAGGTGGGGCAGCCGCCGCAGCTCGTCGAACACGAACTCGCCGCCGATCGGGTGACCGGCCATGCGGTCGCTCGCCGCCTCGATCGCGCTGTAGATGAAGTAGTACTGGATCGCCAGCTGCGTGTAGCCCTCCTGCGTCAGCTCACCGCCGAGCAGGGCACGCATGTACGTCGAGTAGTTCGCCTTTTCGTGCACCTGGAGCGTCGACGCGCGCAGGGTCGCCGAGAACGGGCGAGCGTCCGTGGTCACCGACATGGGGCAGCCTCCCGGCGATCGATCTGACACGCTGTCAGAAAGATCGTAGGGCATTTCGCCGGCTTAGGCTACCCTAAATCGCAGCTCCGACCGCTCGGAGCACGAATCGCACCGCGGCCTCGACGACGTCTCCCAGCTGCTCAGGGGGCCCGTCGACCAGCGTGCGATTGCCCAGCGCCGCGGTGATCATCGGGATCAGGACGTCCGGGTCCTCGGCCGGCCAGCGCCCCAGGTCGACGCCGCCGGCCAGGATCGCGCGCAGCCGGTCGGTGATCGGGTCGGCGTGCGCGCTGATCCGCCGGTAGGCCGCGGGTGCGAGCGCCGACGCGAGCGCCGTGCCGGGCGGCATGTGGTATTCGGCCAGCACGCGCAGCTGCAGCCGGACGAACGTGGCGAGCTGCTCGACCGGGTCGGCGTGGGCCTCGACGGCTTCGGTCAGCCGTGTGACGTACCGCGCGGCTTCGTCCTCGACGAACGCGACGAGCAGGCTTTCCTTGTCGGGGAAGTGGTTGTACAGCGCGGTCCGGCCCACCCCGGCCGCCGAGGCGACCCCGGCGAGCGTGATCGCGTCGAAGCCGCGTTCGTAGAGCTGGGCGCGCAGGACTTCGAAGACCCGCGTGCGGACCTCGCGCCGGTGGGCTTCGAGCGACTCACCGAGAATCTTCGGCATCGGCTCAGGCTAGCGCTCAATCACCCAGCTGCCAGGTGTGCACCGGCTCGCCGGACTCCGACAGCTCCAGGTAGCGCCCGAGCATCCGGGTCAGCGCCGTCTCGCGGTCGAGCCCGCGTTCCTGCGCGCGCAGGACGTAGTCACGCTGCCAGGTCGCCCCGGTCCGCCGTGCGAGGCATCGGCGCTCGATGATGCCGAGGTAGCGCTCGCGGGCCTCGTCGGAGACGTCGGAGCGGCGCAGCCCCTCGTGGGCGAGCGGCAGCAGCACGCGCAGCGCCAGCTCGTCCGGCGGGATCCAGCCGATGCCCGGCCAGTACAGCTGCGCATCGAAGCCGCGCCGCGCGCCGGCGTACAGGTTTTCCTCCGCGGCCTGGAAGGACATCTGGCTCCACACCGGGCGTTCCGCCTCGGCGAGCGCGCGCTGGGCGCCGTAGAAGAACGCCGCGTTCGCGACGGTGTCGACGACCGTGGGCCCGGCCGGCAGCACCCGGTTCTCGATCCGCAGGTGCGGCAGGCCGTCGACGACGTCGTACACCGGGCGGTTCCAGCGCCAGATGGTGCCGTTGTGCATGCGCAGCTCGGTGAGCTTCGGCGCCTGGCCCGCGTCGAGCGCCTCGATCGGGTCTTCGACGTCGGTTTCCGGGAGCAGGCCGGGGAAGTAGCGGACGTTCTCCTCGAACAGGTCGAAGATCGACGTGATCCAGCGCTCGCCGAACCACACCCGCGGCCGCACGCCCTGGTTCTTCAGCTCCTCCGGCCGGGTGTCGGTCGCCTGCAGGAACAGCGGGATGCGCGTCTCGTGCCAGAGCGCCTTCCCCAGCAGGAACGGCGAATTCGACGCGAGCGCGATCTGCAGCCCGGCCAGGCACTGCGCCGCGTTCCAGTGCGCCGCGAACTCTTCCGGCGCGACCTGGAGGTGCAGCTGCACGCTGGTGCAGGCGGCCTCCGGCAGGATCGACTCCGCGTAGCTGCGCAGCCGCTCGGGCGGGTGGCCCGCCAGCGGCGCGCCTTCCATCGCGAGCACCGTGCGTTCGCCGCGCGCGGCGAAGATCTGGTCGTTCAGCGTGGCGTACCGGGTCTTGTTGGTGAGCCACTTCTGGTCGAAGTGCTCGTGCTTCAACGTCGGCAGGATGCCGATCATCGCCAGCGACGACCCGGTGTCTCGGGCCTTCGACGCCGCCGTCGCGAGGTACGCGCGAAGGTCGTCTTCGAGCTGGAGCGCCGAATCGCCGGCCAGCGGCCGCGGCGGCACGTTCAGCTCGATGTTGTGCTGGCCCAGCTCGGTGGTGAACGACGGGTCGTCGAGCGCCTCCAGCACGGCGGTGTTCGTCATCGACGGGCGCAGCTCGCGGTCGACCAGGTTCAGCTCGACCTCGAGGCCGATGTTCTTGCGGGGGAAGGAAAAACTGCCGTCGGTGAGCATGCGGGCCAGCGTGTCCAGGCATCGCTGCACCTTGCGGCGGTACCGTCCCCGGTCGAGCGTGTTGAACGGTTGAGCCGCGAGGTCCATCCCCATGACCATCCCTGCTTTTCGTCGGCGTGGAACTAGGACGTGTTTCAGGTCCCGGCGGACAACCGTTACACAGCCGATGCAACCGGGCTAGCGGCCAAACTGGTGCTCTCTGTCACGGGGGGTTAACCGAAAGCAAAATACCCCCGTTCGTACCACCCCCGGCTCGACGTTCGGACCAGTGAAGCGCCCGGCAAGCGGATGACAGACTGGACGGATGGGCCTGATCCACATCGCCGAAAGCGGCGACCCCAGGGTCGACGATTTCCGGCACCTGTCCACAGCGGACCGGCGCCCGGACCGCCCGGGCGGCAAGGGACTCGTCATCGCCGAAGGCACCGTCGTGGTGTCCCGGCTGCTGGCGTCCCGGTACCCGGTGCGGGCGCTGCTGGGCGTCGAACGGCGGTTCGCCGAGCTGGCCGACGACCTCGCCGGGCTCGACGTGCCCCGGTACGCCGCTTCCGCGGAGACGATGGCCGACGTCGTCGGCTTCCACCTCAACCGCGGGATCCTCGCCGTCGCGGACCGGCCGGCGCCGCTGACGGTTTCCGACGTCGTCGCGGACGCCGGCACGATCGCCGTCCTCGAAGGGGTGGGGGACCACGAAAACCTCGGCTCGCTCTTCCGCAACGCGGCCGCGCTCGGCGTCGGCGGGGTGCTGCTCGGGCCCGGCTGTTCCGACCCGCTGTACCGGCGCAGCGTGCGCGTGTCGATGGGACACGTCCTGCGCGTGCCCTTCGGGTACCTGACGGACTGGCCGGGCGGGCTCGACGACCTGAAGGCGCGCGGGTTCGCCGTCGCCGCGTGCACACCGCGGCCGGGCTCGGTCCCGCTGCGCGAACTGCGGGCGCACGCGCCCGGCCGGGTGGCGCTGCTGTTCGGCGCGGAAGGTCCCGGACTGACCGAAACGGCGCTGGCGGCGGCTGATCACGCGATCCGGATACCCATGCCGGCCGGAGTCGACTCGCTCAACATCGCGACGGCCGCCGCCGTGGCCTTCTACGAACTCGCCCGGGCCGACTAAGGTTTCGATTCGAGGCGAAACCGGCGCGAAAGGACACCATGGAGCTGCGGATCCGCGGTGAGCGCGCGGTGCTCGCCGGACCCGGCGGGGAGCAGGCGCGCGAGGTCGACCCGCACAAGCTCGCGATCGGCTCGGACCTCGCGCAGGCCCTGCACGAATGGGCGCGCGTCGCGTCCGCGGTTTCCGCCGACTCCGGGGCCGAAGCGGGCGCCGTCGTCTCGCAGCGCGGCCGTCAGCTGGCCGGCCGGCTCGCCTCGGTGATGGGCACGACCGTGCGGTTCGTGGACCCGGTGACCGGCGCCGACACGGTCGTCGAACCGCCGCCGCGGCCGGAAGCACGCGGCCACCGGCTCGTCCGGATGGTGCTCGGCCCGTCGGACCCGCCCGGGGAGCCGACGCCGTGGCTGACCGGCCTGACCGTCTCGGCGTTCATCGCGGCCGTCGTCGTGGTGGCCATGCTGGCGCTGGCCTCGACGCTGGCCCGCGAGACCAGCGGCTGGCTGGCGCTGGTGGCGTCGGTCGTCGTGACGGCCGGGATCACGCCGTCGCTGTGGCTGATCCGCCGCACCCCGATCCTGCGCTGGGCCGCGTACGGCGCGGCGGGCGGCGTCGTGATCGCGTGGGTCGGCGTGCTGGTGATCGCCTTCTAGCGGTACCGGACGTAGGTGACGAGCGTGCCCTGGGCGCGCGTCGCGGTCTGGGAGCGGAAGGCGTAGCCGTGGTAGCCGGCGATCCGGGCGACGAGCTCGGGGGAGACGTCGAACTGGCCGGTGAAGAAGCTGACGCTGGGCCGCCCGGTGAACTCCCCGGCCAGCCACCCGACGCGCGTGGACCGGGGGAAGACCCGCAGCACCCACAGCAGCGGGGGCACGCCGAGCACCGTGAGGCTGAACCCGATGGCCGAGAGGTGGGTGTCGCCGGTGATCGCGGCCGTCACGACGCTGCCGCCGAGGCACAGCACGATCCACACCGCCGGGGCGACGAAGCCGGCCAGCGACATCCGGAACCGCCGCGGGGCCGGCGGGGCCGCCGAGGGGCGGCGCAGCAGCAGGATCAGGTCGGTGGGGTCGGTGAACTCCGCGACGGGTGAGAAGCCCTCCTCGCCGGCGATCGCGGCGATCCGGGCCGGCGGCAGCTTCGCGTGCCGGACGCTCACCCACAGCTCGGCCCGGCCGTCGAGGTGGTTGCGCAGCCACTGCTCCCGGTTTGGCGCGCCGGCCGGCGGCTCGAAGCGGGGCGGGGTGAGGAGAGCGTGCGGCGTGCCGAACACCAGGCCGGGACGGCACTTCACGAAGAGGTGCGACGTCTCGTTGCGCCCGGTGATGACCGGGCCGCCGTAGAAGTAGCCGTACCGCGAGGCGACCTCGGCGAGCAGCTCCGTGGACAGCGAGACCGGGTAGGGGACGGCGGCTCGCGGCCGTCCGTCGAACTGCGCGTCCAGCCAGGGAAGGCGCGGGGAGCGGCCGGCGACGACCCGCGTCGCCACCGAGCCGATGACCATCGCCAGCAGAGCGCCGGAGATCAGCAGCAACGGCCCGAGCGCCCACCGCGTCAGCTGTCCCCAGACGACCGCGGTGAGCATCGAGGCGGCGAACAGGGTGCCCAGTGCGAACCAGACGTGCTGCCGGGTGATCCGCCACGCGGTGCGCGGCCGCAGCTCCTCCTCGGGCAGGCCGGTGCGGCGCAGCAGCAAGAGCCGGTCCGTGGGGTCGGAAGCCTCGGCCACCACGGCCATCCCGGCGGCCGCCGCGACGTCGCCGACGTCCGCCCGGCTCAGCCGCAGCCTGCGCAGGCTCGCCCAGAACTGGTCCTGCCCGGCCAGCAGCTTCCCGAGCCGGCGGCGGCCGGCGGCTGTGCCCGGGCCGCGGTCGAAGTGCGGCGGGAACCAGCCGGGTGCGAACTCGAACCGCAGCGTGCCGGACTGGTCGGGCGGGGTCTCGCGGTACCGGCGGGCGGCCGCGACCTGCCGGACGACGGCGGGCTCGAGCGCCCACAGCAGCGGCGAGACCTCGACCACCGGCGCGCCGGAGAACGCCCCGAACTTCAGCTCGCCCTGGCGGAGCAGCCAGGCCTGCTCGCCGGGCGACGCCGTCGCCGTCACCACCGGACATCACGCTGCATGACCGATTCCTCCCTCAGCGTGACATCGTAACCTGGCGGCATGCGGCAGCTGGACGCTTTGCGGAAGTTGTGCCTGGCCCTGCCCGAAGCGACCGAGCGGCTCAGCCACGGGTCGCCGGCGTGGTTCGTGCGCGGCAAGAAGACGTTCGTCATGTTCGCCGACGACCACCACGGCGACGGCAGGCTCGCCTTCTGGTGCCCGGCGCCGCCCGGCGCGCAGGAAGAGCTGGTGCGCACCGAGCCCGGACGCTTCTTCCGGCCGGCGTACGTCGGGCACCGCGGCTGGCTGGGCGTGCGGCTGGACGTCGACGTCGACTGGGGTGAGATCGACCGGATCGTCCGCGAGGCCTACCGGCAGGTGGCCCCGAAGACGCTCGCGGCGCAGGTGGAGCAGGCCTAGCCGCGCTGCGAGCGGACCCCGAGGAGCACGTCCTCCCAGGACGGCACGATCGGGTGGTTCTTCTTGGCCTTCGGCCGCGGCTGGTCGGTCGCGGTGTCCTCTTCGGGATCCGCCGGGACGCGGGGGATCTCGCGGGTGTCGTCGTCCGGGTCCGGCTCGGCGGCCGGCAGCTCGGCGTGGTCCTGCGGTGGCACCGAGTCCAGCGTCGGCTGGAACTCCGCGTCGCGGGCCGGGTCGAGGGCGCGGACCGTGCGGGGCGCGCGGTAGGCGTTCGGGTCGAGCAGGACCTCGGCGTTCTCGTCGAGCGCCACGACCGTGCCGCCGTGCGCCCCGGGTGCGAACGCCCAGTGCGCGCGGTTGTCCGACCGCCCGGCCTTCCAGCTCAGCACGACGACCCAGCGGCCGTCGTCGCCCTTCCAGGCGTCCCAAGTGGCCTTCGAGTAGTCGTGCCCGCGGACGCCGAAGCCGTACGCGACGACCTCGCCGAGCGTCTGCACGTCGGGGCCGTCTTCACGGACCGGGTGCGCGCTCTGCGCGAGCTCGGCGGTCCGGGACCGCTCGAGGAGCACGGGGTAGGCGTAACGCTCGACGCGCTGCTCCGAAATCCCGGCGCCGCTCGCGACTTGCTGGACTGATTCGCCGGCGCGGATTCGCGCCTGGATCTCGCGTGGCCGCATCTGGCTCTCCAACTCGATTTCGATCTGGCCGAGGCGGGTGATGTCTCCCCGCGCCGCCGCGCGCAGTCTCTCATCGGCCGGGAGGAGGAAGCGCGTACCGCTCGCCGAGTCTTCGCACACGATGGACTTACCGTCCTCGTGCAACCCGACTACCCGAAGCGTGCGCATTGTTCGCCTTCCCCGATGCTTCACCGTTGTGGGTGCCCACGTTAGAACGGCGCGTCGGCTTGACGTGCGAGGCGCGCCGAGTCCATGCAGAACTGCCCACTGTTCAATTCGCGACGTCCGCATCATGGATCACCCAGGTCAGCGGCCGCCGGGTGACACGCCGGACACGGTCAGTCACGATCGAGTGGATCACGACGGCGGCAGGCGGACCAGCACCGTCAGACCGCCGCGACGGCCCGGCTGAGCCTCCGCGTACCCGCCGTGCGCCTGGGCCACCGAGCGCACGATCGACAACCCGAGCCCCGCGTTGCGCGTGTCGCCGGTCCGCTCCGAACCGACCCGGCGGAACGGCTCGAACAACGTCGGGACGGCTTCGGGCGGCACCACCGGTCCCGAGTTCCGGACCTCCAGCGCCGGGTCGCCGCGGACCTCGACGTACACCCAGCCGCCCGACGCGTTGTACGTGATCGCGTTGACCAGCAGGTTCGTCACCAGGCGCTCGAGCAGCACCGGGTCGCCCGCGACCACCCGGGGCCGCAGCCGCGTCTCCACCTTCACCCCCGCCGCGGCCGCCTGGGCGGACGTCGCCCGGACCACCGAGGCCACCACGTCGTCGAGCCGGACCGGGGCGCGCGCGGTGAGGCCGCGGTCGCTGCGGGCCAGGACCAGCAGGCCCTCGATCATCCGCTCGCTGCGCTCGTTCGTGTGCAGCAGGTGCGTGCCGAGCTTCCGCAGCTCAGGCGTCACTTCGGGGTCGGCCATCGCCACCTCGACCAGCGTCCGCTGCACCGCCAGGGGCGTCCGCAGCTCGTGCGACGCGTTCGCGACGAACCGCTTCTGGCTGTCGAACGACTCCGCGAGCCGGTCGAGCATGCCGTCGAACGTGTCCGCCAGCTCCTTCAGCTCGTCGGGCGGCCCCTTCAGGTTGATCCGCCGGTCGAGCTTGCCCGCCTCCAGCCGCCGCGCCGTCGACGTGATGTCGTGCAGCGGCCGCAGCGCGCGGCCCGCCATCAGCCAGCCGAACAGCACGGCCAGTGCCGCCGTCGCCACCAGCGCGATCGCCGAGCCGACGACCAGCGTGGACAGCGTCGAGGAGCGGTATTCGTCGAGTGAGCCGCTGACCAGCCGCATCGCGACGCCGGCCGCGGGCACCGTCTGCGCCGGGACGCCGTAGGTCAGGTCGGCCGAGCCGACCGTCGACAAGGCGACCCGGGCCGGGTCCGGCAGCGTGCTCTGCACCAGCAGGTAGTTGATCACCACGAGCACCAGCCCGGCGAGCAGGAACAGCGCGCCGTACCAGGCGGTGAGCTTCGCGCGGACCGAAAAGCCGTTCACGGCGTGCCGAACCGGTAGCCGGCGCCCGGCACGGTTCCGATCACCGGCGGGTCGCCGAGCTTCCGGCGCAACGTCATCACCGCGACGCGCACCGCGTTCGTGAACGGGTCCGCGTGCTCGTCCCACGCCTTCTCCAGCAGGTCCTCGGCGCTGACCACCGCGCCCTCGGCCCGCATGAGCACCTCGAGCACGGCGAACTCCTTCGGCGAGAGCAGCAGGAACCGGCCGTCGCGGGCGGCCTGGTGACGCGGCAGGTCGAGCACGACGCCGTCGCGTTCCAGCACCGGCGGCAACGCGGGCCGCGCGCGCCGCGAAAGCGCCTGCACCCGGGCGACCAGCTCGGCGAACGCGAACGGCTTCGTCAGGTAGTCGTCGGCGCCGAGGCCCAGGCCCGCGACGCGGTCGGTGACGTCGGCGGCCGCGGTCAGCATCAGCACGCGGGCCTCCCCGCCCGCCCGGACCACCGCCGCGCACACGGCGTCGCCGTGCACCTTCGGCAGGTCGCGGTCGAGGACCACGACGTCGTAGCCGTGCACGCCGACCCGCTCCAGGGCCTGCTCGCCGTCGTAACAGACGTCGACGGCCATCGAAAACCGCCGCAACCCCTCCGCCACGGAGTCGGCCAGCAGCCGTTCGTCCTCCACCACCAGCACCCGCACCCGCCCAGTCTGCGCAGGGAGGCCATAAGGACCGCATAAGCGACGTCGCTTAGCGCGCCCGAATCCCCCGATCCGTAGACCTGGCACCCAAGCGAAGGAGAGAGGAGCGAGCCATGCGGACACGGATCGTCGTCGCGGCGCTCGGGGCGGCCCTGCTGCTCGGGGGCTGCGGCGCGAAGGGGGACGACGGCGACAAGGTCGCGTCGATCTCGACGCCGCCGAAGTCGGGCGGCCCCACGGCCGCCGACAACAGTGGCAAGAGCGACGAGGACAAGATGCGCGACTTCGCCAAGTGCATGCGCGAGCACGGCGTCGACATGCCCGACCCCAAACCGGCGGGCGACGGCGGCGGCATGGCGATCACCCTGGGCGGCGACGGCGCCGACGCGTCGAAGATCGAAGCCGCGCAGAAGGCGTGCAAGAGCCTCATGCCCAACGGCGGCGAGATGAAGCCGCCGAGCGCCGAGGAGCTCGACAAGATGCGCAAGGACGCGAAGTGCATGCGCGACCACGGCATCGACATGCCGGACCCCGACCCGAGCGGCAAGGGCATGACCCGGGCCGGGAGCGTCGGCGATGACCAGAAGAAGTTCGAAGAGGCCGCCAAGGCGTGCGGGCTCGGCTTCGCCTCCAGCGGCCGTGCGGAGGCCGGGAAGTGAATGAGGTGACCCACCTGAAACCGCGCCGCCGCGGCCGGACGCGCTGGTTCATCGCCGGTGCGGTCCTCGTCGTGGTGCTCGGCACCAGCTCCGTCGTGATCCTGACGCGCGTCTCGGACGCGACGACCGTCAAGGAGGCCACGCCGCCCGCGGTCGAGACCGCCGAGGTCGTCAAGACCGACCTCAGCGAGGAGGAAGAAGCCGACGGCACTCTCGGCTACGGCGACGAGGAGACCGTCCAGGGCCGCAAGCCCGGCACGATCACGTCGCTGCCCGCCGCCGGCGCCACGATCACCCGGTGCAAGCCGGTGTACGGAGTGGACGCGAAGCCGGTGCCGCTCTTCTACGGCACGCTGCCGTTCTACCGCGACCTCGCCACCGGCGCGGACGACGGTGCCGACGTCAAACAGCTCGAAGAGAACCTCAAGGCGTGCGGTTTCGGCGGCTTCGGCACGCCGGACAAGAAGTTCACCTCGGCGACGGCGGCCGCGCTGAAGAAGTGGCAGAAGTCGCTGGGGCTGGAGCAGACCGGCGCGTTCGGCCAAGGCGACGTCGTGCTCGCGGCGGGCGAGGTCCGCGTTTCGGCGCTGTCGGCCAAGCCCGGTTCGCCGGCCCAGGGCGAGGTGCTCAAGACGACCGGGACCGTCCGGTCGGTGCAGGTGAAGCTCGACGCGGCGAAGCAGGGTCTCGCGGAGCAAGGCGCGAAGGCGTCCGTGACCATCAACGGGAAGACGACGCAGGGCACGATCACCGACGTCGGGCGGTCCGCCGTCGAGGGCAAGGACGCGGCGGGGCAGGACGACGGCAAGCCCAAGATCACCGTGGCCGTCAAGCTGGACGACCCGGCGGCGGGCGGCCCCCTCGATTCGTCCCCGGCGACCGTCCGGTTCACCAAGGACGTCCACCAGGGCGTCCTCGCGGTCCCGGTCGGCGCGCTGCTCGCGCTCGCCGAGGGCGGCTACGCGGTCGAGGTCGACGAGAACGGCCGGCGCCGGCTCGTCGCCGTCCAAACGGGACTGTTCAGCGGCGGCAAGGTCGAGGTCACCGGCGCCGGCCTGAGCGCGGGCATGCGGGTGGTGACGACGTCGTGACGCCCGTGCTGCGCGTCCACGAGGTCACGCGCACCTACCCCGGCGGGGTCGCCGCGCTCGACGGCGTCTCGCTGGCCCTCGAACAGGGAGAGATGGTGGCGATCGTCGGGCCGTCGGGCTCCGGCAAGTCCACGCTGCTGCACCTGATGGGCACGCTCGACCGGCCGTCGTCGGGCCGCGTCGAGCTGCACGGCCACGACGTCGCCGTGCTCCCGGACCGCAAGGTCTCCGCGCTGCGGTCGCGCTGGATCGGGTTCGTGTTCCAGCAGTTCTTCCTCGACGAAGGGATGAGTGCGGTGGACAACGTGTGCACCGGGCTGCTCTACGCCGGGGTGCCGCGGCGACGGCGTCGCGAGCGGGCACTGGCGGCGCTCGACCGCGTCAAGCTGGGGCACCGGGCGTGGCACCGGCCCGGTGAGCTCTCGGGCGGGGAACGCCAGCGCGTCGCGATCGCCAGGGCGGTCGTCAACGAGCCGTCGATCCTGCTGGCCGACGAGCCGACCGGCAACCTCGACACCGGCACCGGCGCGTCGGTGCTCGCGCTGCTCGGCGAGCTGTCCACCGGCGGCACCACGATCGTCGTGATCACCCACGACCGCGAGATCGCCGGCGGCATGCCGCGCCGGATCGAGCTGCTCGACGGGCACCTCCGCCTGGACACCGGTCTGGTGGGGGCGCGATGACCCTCGTGACGCTGCCGGAACCGGCCCGGCTCAAGCCGCCGGACGTCGTCGCGCTCGGTGCGCACGGCATGCGCACCCGGCCCGTGCGCGCGGTGCTTTCCGCGCTGGGCATCGCGATCGGCGTCGCGGCGATGGTCGCGGTGCTGGCGATCCCGGCGTCCGGCGCGCAGGCCCTGCACGACCGGCTGGCCGCACTCGGCACGAACCTGCTCACCGCCGGGCCGGGGCAGACGCTGTTCGGGAAGGACGCCGTGCTGCCCGACGACGCCGTCCCGATGGCCAAGCGGATCGGCCCGGTGCAGGCGGCCAGCGGCACCGGGAACACGTCGGCCAGCGTGCGGCGCAGCGACAAGATCGCGCCGGACGACACCTCCGGGCTCGCCGTGTACGCGGCGAAGCCGGACCTGCTGGGCGTGCTCGGCGGGAAGGTCCGGGCCGGGGCGTTCCTCGCGGCGGGGAACCAGGACTACCCGGTGACGGTGCTCGGTTCGCAGGCCGCGGCCCGGCTCGGGATCGACCACATCGACCCGGCCCGTCCGCCGCAGGTGCTGATCGGGACGCAGTGGTTCACCGTCGTGGGGATCCTCTCGCCGATGCCGCTGGCCCCGGAGGTCGAACGGTCGGTGCTGGTCGGCTGGGACGTCGCGAAGCGGCTGCTCGGGTTCGACGGCCATCCGTCCACTGTGTACGTCCGGGCGCAGGAGTCCCAAGTGGACGGTGTCCGGTCGGTGCTGGGCGCGACGCTGAACCCGCAGGCGCCCAACGAGGTCGAGGTGCGCCGCCCGTCGGACGCGCTGGCCGCGCAGAAGCTGACGGACACGACCTACAGCGCGCTGTTCCTGGGTCTCGGCGGGGTCGCGCTGCTGGTCGGCGGGGTCGGGGTGGCCAACACGATGGTCATCTCGGTGCTGGAACGGCGGCGCGAGATCGGCCTGCGCCGCGCGCTCGGGGCGACGAAACGCCAGATCCGCGGGCAGTTCCTGGCCGAGTCGGTGCTGCTGTCCGGGCTCGGCGGGCTCGCCGGGGTGCTGGTCGGGGTGCTGGTGACGGCGGGCTACGCACTGAGCCAGGGCTGGCCGGCGGTGCTGCCGTGGGCGACGCTGCTCGGCGGCGTCGGGGTGGCGGCACTGGTGGGGGCGATCGCGGGGGCCTACCCGGCGATGCGGGCCGCCCGGCTGGCGCCGACGCAGGCGCTGGCCTGACGCGCTTTCCCGGGGAACGTGCACTTCCCCGGGAAGGCGGGGCCTCGCGGTACCTCCGAGGATGCGCAGTGGGAAGAGCGCACGCTGGGAGATTCGCGGCCGCCGTCCGGCGGGTTGAATGAGCCGCACCAGCGATTAGGGGGCGGCCGTGGTGCGGGTCGAGGCGAACCGGCGTGACTTCCTCCGCTGGCTGGCGGTCGCCGGGGCGGGGCTCGCCGCCGCGGGCATCGCGCCCGCCCTGTTCGCCCAGGAAGCCGCCGCGGCCGGCTCCGACGTCGTCGTGGTGCTCGGGGCCACCGTCGTCGACGGCACCGACGCCCGGCCCGCCCCGGACGCGGCGGTCGTGCTGGTCGGCGACCGGATCGCCTGGTCCGGTCCCGCCGCGGACCTGCCGCCCCTGGCCGGCGTCCGGGTCGTCGACGGCCGGGGCCGCTACCTCGTGCCCGGGCTCTGGGACCTGCACACGCACGGCCTCGACTACGAGGCGATCTTCCCGCCGCTGTACCTGGCCAACGGCGTCACCGGGATCCGCGAGATGTGGGGTTACACGGAGAACCGCGCGGCGCGCGACAAGATCGTCCGCGGCGAGCTGGCCGGACCCCGGGTGGTCATGGGCAGCTCGATCGTCGACGGCCCGGTGTCGATGCTCGGGCCGCCCGTGACGCGGGTGACGACGGCCGCGGAGGCCCGCGCGGCCGTCCGGACCGCCGAGGCCGAGGGCGCGGACTTCGTCAAGGTGTACTCGTACCTGGGCGCGGAGGCGTTCGCGGCGCTCGCCGCCGAGTGCCGCCGCGCCGGGCTGCCGTTCGCCGGGCACTGGCCGTACCGGGTCTCGCAACCGGCGGCGAGCGACGCGGGCCAGCACAGCTTCGAGCACCTCTTCGGCGTCCCGGTGTACACGTCGGCGCACCGGGACGAGCTCCTCGCGACGCTCGCCGCGACGCCGTTCGACCCGGCGAACCCGCGCGCGTTCTTCACCATGGCCCGTGACCTGGACCGGCGGGCGACGGAGGCGTACAGCCCGTGGCGGGCCCGGGAGTTCTTCGGCGGGCTCGTCCGCAACGGGACCCGGCTGACCCCGACGATGGTCGTGAACAAGGTGATGTGCTCGCCCGCGGACACGTTCGCGCACGACCCGCGGCTGAAGTACGTGCCCGGAGCCGTGCGGGACCTCTGGGCCGAGCTGGTGCGGACGCGCACGCCGGTCACGCCGGCGGAGATCGCGGAGCAGGACGCCTACTTCCACGCGCAGGTGGAGCTGGTCGGCGCGGCGCACCGGGCGGGTGTCGGCCTGCTCGGCGGCACGGACTGCCTCAACCCGTACGTCTTCCCGGGTTTCAGCCTGCACGACGAGCTCGCGTACCTGGTCGAGGCGGGGTTGTCGCCCCACCGGGCGCTGCAGGTGGTGACCCGCGACGCGGCGGCGTTCACCGGCCACGGCGCCACGGCGGGCACGATCACCCCGGGCAAGGTGGCGGACCTGGTGCTCCTCGACGCGAACCCGCTGGCCGACATCCGCGCGGTCGGCCGGATCGACACGGTGGTCGCGGCGGGGCGGGTGTTCGACCGCGCGACGCTGGACCGCATGCTCGCCGGCGTCGAGGCGGCGGCCGGCGCCACCGCGAACGCCAGGTCAACGCGGTTGCCGGTGCACAGCTGCTGCTGAGCGCCCGGTAATCTCGGCCGGTCGGAGACCTGGGTTCGAGGGGGCGCGTTGACTGGGCGGAAGCTGGCGTGGGCGCTCGCGGCGCTCGAAGTCGTCGCCGTTGTGCTCGTGCTCCTCCTCAAGCGGTTCGACGGCCTGGACCTGGAGGTCTACCTCGGCGGGGCGAAGGCGCTGGCCGAGCAGGGCTCGCCGTACGACGCCTGGGTGCCGACCACGCACCAGATCCTGCTGCCGTTCACCTACACGCCGTTCGCCGCGGCCGTGTTCCTGCCCGGCACGCTGCTGCCCTTCGCCGCGACGATGAAGCTGCTCAGCATCGCTTCGATCGTCGCGACCGGCGTCGTCGCCTACCTCTACGTCGCGACGCTCAACGGCTCGCTCACCGACCCGTCGAAGGTCAACGGCCGGGCGGTGGCCGCCCTGGTCGCGATCGGCGCGCAGCTCGCCGGGGCCCTGCTCGAGCCGGTGCGCTCGACGCTCGGCTTCGGGCAGATCAACGCGCTGCTCATGGTCCTGGTCGTGCTCGACGTCCTGCTCCCCGGCGACCGCAAGCGCACCAAGGGCCTGCTCATCGGCGTCGCCGCGGCGATCAAGCTGACGCCCGCGGTGTTCGTCGTCTACTTCCTGTTCCGCCGCGACTTCAAGTCGGCCGCGCGGGTCGTCGCCGGGTTCGTCGCGGCCGGGGCGCTGCTGTGGCTGGTCCGGCCGTCGGCGTCCTTCACCTACTGGACGAAGCTCGTCTTCGACGCGGGCCGCATCGGCGGCGTCGACTACGTCGGCAACCAGTCGCTGCACGGCCTGACCGTGCGCGCCGGCTGGCCGGAGTTCGCCTGGGTGCTGGCCGCGCTGGTGGTGATGGCCCTGGTCGCGGTGATCGTCGCGCGCGCCGAGCCGGTGCTCGGGCTGACCGCCTGTGCGCTCGGCGGTCTGCTCGTGTCGCCGATCTCGTGGACCCACCACTGGACGTGGTGCGTGCCGATCCTCGTCCTCGCCGGGTGGTACGCGTGGCGCTTCGGCCGGGCGATCCGGTGGGCGGCGGCCGGGGTCGTCGTGGCCGGGCTGGCGTTGTTCATCGTCGGCCCGATGTGGTTCGCCCCGCGCCCGGCGCCGTCGGTGGGCTGGTGGCTGGCGACGGAGTCCTACGAGCTGTACGGCCTCGCGCTGCTGGTCCTGGCCGCGTTCGCCGCCCGCCGCCTGAGCACGGAAAAGGGGACCTCCGCCACCGAAGCGGCGAAGGTCCCCTCGAAGGAACCTCAGGTCAGCTGAGCCGCTCGACGACGTACTCGATGCTCTGCGTCAGCTTGGTGACGTCGTCCGGGTCGATGGCCGGGAACAGGCCGACGCGCAGCTGGTTGCGGCCCAGCTTGCGGTACGGCTCGGTGTCGACGATCCCGTTGGCGCGCAGCACCTTCGCCACCGCGGCGGCGTCGACCTCGTCGGCGAAGTCCACCGTGCCGACGACCTGCGAGCGCAGCTCCGGGTCCTTCACGAACGGCGTGGTGTAGCTCGTCTTCTCGGCCCACTCGTAGAGCCGCGACGACGAGTCCTTCGTGCGCGCGGTCGTCCACTCGAGGCCGCCCTGGCCGTTCATCCACTCGATCTGCTCGGCGAGCAGGAACAGCGTGGCCACGGCCGGGGTGTTGTACGTCTGGTCCTTGCGGGAGTTGTCCAGCGCGGTGGTCAGCGACAGGAACTCCGGGATCCAGCGGTCGCCGCCGCCGATCTCGCCGATGCGCTCGACCGCGGCCGGCGAGGCCAGCGCGATCCACAGGCCGCCGTCCGCGGCGAACGACTTCTGCGGCGCGAAGTAGTAGACGTCGAAGTCCTCGGCCTTGACCGGGAGACCGCCGGCGCCGGACGTCGCGTCGATCGCGACGAGGGCGTCACCACTGCCTTCGGGGCGGCGGACCGGCACCGCGACACCGGTCGACGTCTCGTTGTGCGCCCAGCCGACCAGGTCCGCGCCGGCTTCGTAGGCGATGTCCGGCGCGGAGCCCGCGTCGGCCTTGACGACGATCGGGTCGGCCAGGAACGGCGCGCCCTTGGTGACACTGGCGAACTTCGAGGAGAACTCGCCGTAGGTGAAGTGCTGCGAGCGCTCGCGGACCAGGCCGAACGCGGCCGCGTCCCAGAACGCCGTGGTGCCGCCGTTGCCCAGGATCACTTCGTAGCCCTCGGGCAGCGAGAACAGCTCGGACAGGCCCGCCCGGACGCGCCCGACGAGGGACTTGACCGGCTTCTGCCGGTGCGACGTGCCGAGGTAGGTGGAGCCGGACTCCGCCAGGGCGCTCAGCTGCTCGGCGCGGACCTTCGACGGTCCGCAGCCGAAGCGGCCGTCGGCCGGCTTGAGGTCTGCGGGGATGGTCAACTCAGCGTCGGTCATGTGGCCAGTCTCTCAGGTCGGGATGCGGCTGGTGATGGCGGTTCGCCAGTGTCCGCTATGTGGGACAAGGGGTGTTCGGGGCGTCGCGGTGCCCCCGCCCGACTCTAGGCGGCCGCGCCGACCGGCGGCGAAACTCGCTGTCCGCCCGCCCGGCCGCTCGGTAGCTTCACCGCGGATGAGAGGGAGGCAGTGGTGGAGGCGGAGGAGCGGTGGCGGCCGCGGTGGTGGCTGTGCTGGAACCTGGTCGCGCTCGCGGTCGTGCACCTGGTCGCGAACGGCGGCTGGACGTCGACGACCACGGTGGCCCTGCCGATCGCACTGGCCGTGACCCTGGTGCTCGTGTTCGTCCGGCGGCTGCCGTGGTGGCTCACGGGTGAGCTGCCCGCGGGGCGCCGGGTGCTCGTCGTGGCCGGTGTCGCGGGCCTGCTCCTGGTGGACGCCGTGGTCGTGGCCGCGCTGGTGGTGCACCCGCCGCACGGCGCCGACGTCGTCAACGCCGCGGTGTTCGCCGCGATCTTCCTGGGCGGATCGGTGTTCGGCCTGTCCCGGCTCGTGCCGAAGCGGCCGTTGACGCGGCGCGCGGCGCTGCGAGTGCGGTTGTGGCTCGTCACGGCGGCGGTGTGGGCGGCGGGCGCGTTCGTGCTCGCGCTCGAGGTCGCGGCCATCGTCCTGGTCGGCGGCTGGCTGCCGTGGTTCGTCCCGGTGGCCGGCGGCGTGGCCGTGCTCGCGCTCGCCGGCCGGCGAGCGGACCTCGCCGGCCCGGCGCGGTGCCTCGCGAGCGACACCTGGACGCCGGTCGCGGCCGCGTCGGCCGACGTGCGCCCCGGCGAGCCGGTGGACGGCTGGGCGGTGCTGCCGGGCGACGTGCGGATCCGGTTCCACCTGCCCGTCGCGCCGCCCGACGTCGCCGCCGAGCTGGCGGAACGGCGGCGGCTCTGGCTGGCCGGCTGGCCGTCGGAGTACCTCGTCGCAGGCCTTCCGGACGGTGGCAGTTACGCCGTCGGGGTCATCGGGCACCGTCGCCATGGGGGTAAAAACACGGTTACCCGGCCGGCGGACCCCTGGTTGGCTCATCGGTCATGAAAACTGTGCAGCAGAGCTTCCCGGCGCCGCCCGAGGCGCTGTGGAACGCGCTCCCCGCCGGGGTCGCGGCGATCGGCGGGCAGGGCCCGTTCTACGACTCGCAGCGCGGATTCGTGTCGTTCCGGACCGGGATGAGCCTGCTGAGCTGGGGCCAGGAGATCACCGCGACCGTGGCGCCGGCCTCCGGCGGATCGGTGCTCACAGTCATGACGAACCTCAAGTTCGGTCTCTTCGACTGGGGCGAGGGCAAGCGCATCGCCACCCGGTTCGCCTCCGCCGTCGCCTTCTCGGCCGGCACCGCCGCGCAGGCCTAGGGCCCCGCTCACCACCACCCTGGGGGTGTGAGCGGGGCCCGGCACGTCACCGCCAGCCGTCGACGCCGCCCGGCACCGGCGCGGCCGGGTCGTACGGCGTGCGGGTGAAGATGAACGTCGCGAGGTCGAGGTGCGTGGCGACGCCGTCGGAGTCGCGGCCCACTTCGAGCGTCTCGCCGGCGTAGTAGCCGTCGAGGCCGACGTAGGTGTCGCGGCCGGTCGCGCGGAAGCGGGAGCTACGCCCGGCGCCCTCGGCCGGGGCCAGCAGGAGCAGGCCGTCACCCTGGATCCGCAGGTGGTACGGCGTCGGGCCCCAGTGCCAGAGCCCGGTGAGGGCGAGCAGCGCGGGGTCGACGGCCGACGGCTGCCACTCGGCGGGCAGCCGCGGCTCCCGCTCGTCGGTCATCGTGATCAGGTCCAGGCAGAGCTGCGTGATGCCGACGCCGGACGTCGAGTTCGTCAGCACGAGCGCGCCGGTCTGCGCGACCGGGTCGACCAGCGTGACGGCGAGGAAGCCGGGCATCGAGCCGGTGTGTCCGGCCAGCCGGCGGCCCTGGTAGCGCACCAGCATCAGGCCGAGGCCGAAGCCGGTCGTCCAGACGTCGGTGTCGTCGACGGTGACCATGGTCCGCATCTGCTCGATGGTCTCCGGCGCGAGCACGCCGCCGCCGTGGCCGCCGAGGAACGCCGTCCAGCGGGCGAGGTCGGTGGCGGTGGACCACAGCTGCCCGGCCGGGGCCATCGCGCCGGCGTCGGGGCTCGGCTCCGGCAGGAGGACGTCGGCGAAGGGGTGCACGGCGAAGCCGTCGGCGTGCGCGCCGACCGGGTGCGGGGTGGTGCGGGTCATCCCGAGCGGGCCGAGGACCTCCTCGTCGAGCACGGAGAGCCAGCCCTTGCCGCGGTGGCGCGAGATCAGCTCGCCGAGCACGCCGTAGCCGACGTTCGAGTAGTGGAACCGCGCGCCCGGCCGATGCTTGGTCGCGCCCTCGGCGAGGCTGCCGGCGAGCGCGTCCCAGTCGGCGCCGGGGGTGCGCTCCCACCAGAGGCCGGGCGACTCCGACGTCAGGCCGGAGGTGTGCGACAGCAGCTGGGCGACGGTGGCGGCACCGAAGGGCGTGCCGGGGACGTGCTGCTCGAGGGCGTCGTTGAGGTCGAGCAGGCCTTCGTCGCGCAGCCGCATGACGGCGGTGGCGACGAGGGTCTTGGTGATCGACCCCAGCCGGTACTGGGTGTCGGTGCCGGGCGGCCGGTCCCCGACGCGCCCGCGGCTCCCGGACCAGACGATCTCGCCGTCCCGCACGACAGCGGCGACGAGCGAGGGAGCGCGGCAGGCCGCCTGCTCGTGGGCGATCCGGCGGAGCAGGGCGTGTTCGGTCGACTCAAGCATGAGAGGCATTCTGCCGCGCTCCGGCCGGCGGGGCAGGCCTCTTCGCCAGACCTCACACCCACCCGCGTGAGCCGAGAGGCATCAGGCGTGTCCGGAGAGGCATCACGCGTGATTGGAGGGGCATCGCGGCTGATGCCCCTGGGATCACGCGTGATGCCCGCTCAATCACGGGTGATGCCCCTCGGGACACGCGTGATGCCCGCTGGATCACGGTCAGGTGAGGAGGTTTCGGGACATTGCTGTTGTTACTGCGGCGGTGCGGTCCGAGACGCCGAGCTTGCCGAACACTCGCAGGAGGTGCGTTTTGACCGTTGCCTCGCTGATGTGCAGCGCGCGGCCGATGTCGGCGTTCGTGCCGCCCTTCGCGACCAGGCGGAGGACCTCCACCTCGCGGGCCGACAGCGACTGCGGCTCCGGGTTGCGGACCCGGTTGACCAGCTTCCCGGCCACCGACGGCGCCAGCACCGTCTCCCCGCGCGACGCCGCCCGGATCGCGTTCGCCAGCTCCGTGCGGGACGCGTCCTTCAGCAGGTAACCCGACGCCCCCGCCTCGACCGCGCGCAGGATGTCGGCGTCCGTCTCGTAGGTCGTCAGCACGACGATCCGGCGGCCCGGCTGCTCGCGCAGGATCCGCTTCGTCGCGCCGACGCCGTCCAGCCCCGGCATGCGCAGGTCCATCAGCACGACGTCCGGTAGCGCGACGCGGTCGAGCGCGACGGCTTCGTCGCCCGAGCCCGCTTCGCCGACCACCGTCAGGTCGGGTTCGGCTTCGAGCATCCCGCGGAGGCCTTCGCGGACGACGGGGTGGTCGTCGACGAGCATGATGCGGATCAAGCCGGCACCTCCAGGGTGAGTTCGGTGCCGCGCGGGCCACTTCGGACGCTCAGTCTGCCACCCACCTGCTCGGCGCGGGACCGCATGCCGCGCAGGCCGAAGCCGTTGACGCCGTCGGGGTCGAAGCCGGTGCCGTCGTCACGGACGGACAGCCGCACCGCGTCGTCCACAACGGACAGCCGGACCGACACCGACGACGCCGCCGCGTGCCGCCGGACGTTGTTCAGCGCCTCCTGCGCGCCCCGCAGCAGGACCACTTCGCCCGCCATGCCGATCGCCGGGAGCGCACCGTCCACTTCGTACTCGACCGACACGCCCGTCTCGTCGGCGAGCCGGTCGGCCTGCCGCCGGACGGCGTCCACGAGGGACCCGGACGCGAGGTCGGCCGGCGCCAGCGCGGCGACCATCGTGCGGGCCTCGGCCAGGTTCTCCCGCGCGGTGCGGGCGGCCAGCTCGACGTGCCGCCGCGCCGCCGCCGGGTCGGTGTCCAGTTCGGACTCGATGGCCTCGGCGAGCGTGACGATGCTGGTGAAGCCCTGGGCCAGCGTGTCGTGGATCTCGCGTGCGAGCCGCTCGCGTTCGGCCGCCGTGCCCGCCTCGCGGGAGAGCCGCGAGACCTCGGCCTGGCTCGCTTCGAGCTGGTCGATGAGGTCCGCCCGCGCCCGGCTCTCCTCGATGACGTGCAGGATGAACTTGCCGGACAGGATCCCGAACACGACGAGGATCGCGGTCATCGGCAGCAGGATGTGCAGCGCCGGCCCCCGCAGCCCGTCCGCGGCGATCGCCGAGAGCGGGCTCATCAGGATGACCAGCGTGGTGAACACCGCGGCCGGCCGGAACTCGAGCGTCGAGAACAGCAGCGGGCACACCATGAACAGGATGAAGCTGGCCGTCGTGTTGGCGAACATCGCGACCGCGACCAGCGCCACCACCACGAGGGCCAGCGTCCACCGCTGCTTCAGGTGCCCGTCGTCGCGCACCACCCGCCGTCCCCACAGCAGGTAGGTCAGGGCGAGCGCGGTGAGCGCCCCGACCGCGACGACGCTGCGGACCGGATCGGTCTCGTCCAGCAGCACCAGCGTCGTCGTGGCCAGGTAGGCGACCGCGAAGAGGATCTCCCAGAGCCAGTTGAACCGGTCCCAGGCGTCCTTCACTTCGTGTCGGTCCACCGGAAGCTCAGCCGCGCCAGCACCGCGCCCACCACGCACCAGATCCCCAGCACCAGCGCCACCCGCGGGAGTTCCCATGACCCAGCCATCTCCATTCCGACCGCGCCGTCCGGGAGGAACACCGACCGGAAGCCCTGGCAGATCCACTTCAGCGGGAAGAACGACGCGATGTCAACCATGATCTTCGGCAGGTTCGTGATCGGCGTGACGAACACGCCGGAGATGAACTGCAGCACCAGGTACAGCATCTGCACGACGGCGACCGCGCCGGTGGTGGACTTCGCGAGCGAGCTGAGCGCGATCCCGAGCAGCGTGCACGAAACGATCCCCAGCGCGAACACCCACAGCAGCGTCAGCCACTTCTCCGGCTCGGTCGGCAGCTTCAGCCCGAAGAGCAGCACGGCGACCGCGGCCATCAGCACGGTCTGCGCCAGGCTGGACACCGCGACCAGCACCATCTTGCCGATGAAGTAGGACGACGAAGGCATCGGCGTGCCGCGAAGGCGTTTGAGCGCCCCGGTTTCCCGGTCGGCCGAGACACCGGTCGCGATGCTGTTGAACGACGTCGAGACGATGCCGGAGCCGATCATCCCGGCCGCCAGCAGCTGCCCGGACGTGACGCCGGCGAGTGCCGTCGGACCGTCCAGGATGGACCCGAGCAGGATCATCAGGACGGCGGGCAAGGAGAAGGTGAAAACCACCTGTTCCTTGTGCCGGAAGAACTGCCGCAGCTCGGTGCCGCCGCGCGCTAAGCCCAGCGACAACGGGCCGGGGAGGGCGAGCGTGGTCATGCCTTGTCTCCGATCAGGTCCAGGTAGATGTCCTCCAGGCTCGGCCGGGTCACGGTCAGTCCGGCGAGCTCTCTACCCCCAGCAGAGAGCTCGTTCACGAGCTTGGTCGGGTATGCGGTGCGCTCGACGTGCTCACCGCGGTCGTCGGTCCACCGCACGGTGGCCTCGGCGGCGGCGCGGCCACCCAGGTTCTGCGGGGTGTCCTGCGCGACGATCTCGCCGCGCGCGATCACCGCGACGCGGTCGGCGAGCGCTTCGGCCTCGTCGAGGTAGTGGGTGGTGAGCAGGATGGTGGTGCCCTCGGCTGCGAGGTCGCTGATCAGCTTCCAGAACTGCCGCCGCGCTTCCGGGTCGAAGCCGGTCGTCGGCTCGTCGAGGAAGAGCAGCTCGGGCCGTCCGATGATGCCGAGCGCGACGTCGACGCGGCGACGCTGCCCGCCCGACAGCGACTTGACCCGCGACTTGGCCTTCTCGGCGAGCCCGACCTTCTCGATGACCTCGTCGGGATCGCGCGGGTCCGGGTAGTACTTCGCGAAGTGCCGCACGGTCTCGGCGACGCTCAGCTCGGCGGCGTCGTTGGCGGTCTGCAGGACGATCCCGAGGCGCGAGCGCCAGGCGCGGCCGGCCTTGCCGGGGTCCTCGCCGAGGACGCTGACCTCGCCGGCGGTCCGCTGCCGGTGGCCTTCGAGGATCTCGACGGTCGTGGTCTTCCCGGCGCCGTTCGGGCCGAGCAGGGAGAACACCTCACCCCGGGCGATGTCCAGGTCGATCCCGGCCACCGCGAGGTGACCGGGGTACTGCTTGCGCAGGCCGCGCACGCTCACTGCTGTGGTCATGGAAGAAGCTTGCTCGCTCGCGGCGGCCCGCGGGAGCGACACTCAGCTGAATCCGGCTGTCCACCGATCGGTGGACAGAGTCGTCAGCCGGGACCCGCTGGTTTCCCGTGGAACCACGAAAACGCTGTCATACAAGCAAAAACGCGACGGATGCATGAACGACATCCGGCCACCAGCCGCCGCGCGGGTGAATCACACTGTTGACAAGTTGTCTAACATGACAGAATGTCTCACAAGTGGGTGACCGCCAGCGACGGTGTCCGCCTCTCGGTCCACATCGAAGGCCGCGAAGACGGGCCCACGGTCGTGCTCGTGCACGGCTATCCCGACAACAGCTCGATGTGGGGCGGGGTGGCCGCCGAGCTGGGCGCGAAACACCGCGTCGTCACCTACGACGTCCGCGGGGCCGGACAGTCGGACAAGCCGCCGGGACGCGCGTCCTACCGGCTGGACCAGCTGGCCGACGACCTCCGGGCGGTCGTCGACGAGGTGCGGCCGCGCGGCAAGGTCCACCTCCTCGCCCACGACTGGGGCTCCATCCAGACCTGGCACGCCGTCACCGGCGACGCCCTGCGCGGGCGGGTCGCGTCCTACACGTCGATCTCCGGCCCGAGCCTCGACCACGCCGGCGCGTGGTTCCGCGCCCAGGTCACGCGCCCGACGCCGAAGCGGCTCAAGAACGCGCTGAGCCAGTTCCTGCACTCCTGGTACATCCTCGCGTTCCAGATCCCGCTCGTCCCGCAGCTGCTCTGGCGCACCGGCCTGCTGGGCGCGCAGATCCAGCGCATGGAGCCCGACGCCGCGAAGCCGGACAAGAGCGACGGCATCCACGGCCTCGAGCTCTACCGCGCCAACATGTTCACCCGGCTGTCCCGGCCCGCGCCGCGCGCCGCCGACGTCCCGGTGCAGGTCCTGGCCCCGACCGGCGACGCCTACGTCACGACGCCGCTGCAGACCGAGGTCACGCGCTGGGTGCCGGACCTGCGGATCCGCCCGGTCGTCGGGACGCACTGGGTGACCCGGGCGAAGCCGAAGGTGGTCGCGGGCGCCGCCGCCGAGCTGATCGAGTACGTCGAAACCGGCGTCGAGAGCCGCGCCCTGCGCCAGTCCCGGGTGGGCGCCGGCCGGTTCGAGCACAAGCTGGTCGTCGTCACCGGCGCCGGCAGCGGGATCGGCCGGGCCACCGCGCTCGCCTTCGCCGCCGAGGGTGCCGATGTCGTCATCACCGACATCGACCCGGCGGCGGCCACCGAAACCCTGAAGCTCCTGGAAGACCACGGGGTCGCGGAGTACACAGTGGACTCCAGCGACGGTCCCGCCGTGCACCGGTTCGCCGAGGACGTCCGCACGAACCACGGCGTCCCGGACATCGTGGTCAACAACGCCGGCATCGGGATGTCCGGCCCGTTCCTCGACACGTCGGTCGAAGACTGGGAACGCGTCATCGACGTCAACCTCTGGGGCGTGATCCACGGCTGCCGCGCCTTCGCGCCGATGCTCGCCGAACGCGCCCAGGGCGGCCAGATCGTCAACCTCGCTTCGGCCGCCGCCTACCTGCCGTCGAAGATCCTGACCGCCTACGCGACGACGAAGTCCGCGGTGCTGACGTTGAGCGTCTGCCTGCGGGCCGAGCTGGCCGAGCACCACATCGGCGTCACGGCGGTGTGCCCGGGCATCGTGAAGACGAACATCACGAACACCACGCGTTTCGTCGGGGTGTCCGATGAGGAGCAGCGACGGCGTCAGCAGCAGAGCTCGAAGCTCTACGCCCGGCGCGGGTTCGGCCCGGAAGGCGTCGCGAAGGACATCCTGCGCGCCGTGGAGAAGGACACCGCCATCGCACCGTCCACACCGGAGGCCAAGGCCGCGCTGGTCCTTTCGCGACTGACGCCCGGACTGCTGCGCCAGGCGGCGAAGCTGGACCTGACGCCGTGAGCCGCCCGCGGCGGATGTCGCCGCAGGCGCGCCGCGACGACCTGATCCGCGCCGCGCTCGACCTGTTCGGCTCGCGGGCGCCGGAGCTGGTCACGGTGGACGACATCGTCGCGCGCGCCGAGGTGTCGCGGCCGTTGTTCTACCGGTACTTCTCCAGCCTGCGCGAGCTGCAGGTCGAGGCACTGCGGACGGTCACCGACGGGCTCATCGACGGACTGGCCGGGCTGGAGGAGGGGCCGCCGGAGACGCGGCTGCGGGCCGCCGTTCGCGGCCTGGTCGACGTCGCCGACCACTACCGCGCGGGGTACATCGCCTTGCTGCGCAGTGGTTCGGTGATCGCGACGTCCGAAACGGACGCGGCGATCGACGAGGTCCGCAACCGAGCGGTGGCCCTGATCCTGGACGCGCTCGACGTCACGGATCCCTCGCCGTTGCTCTCCCTCACGCTGCGCTGCTGGACCGCGGTGGTGGAGGGGGCACTGCTGAGCTGGCTGCAGGAGCGCAGCGTCGCGCGTGACGACCTCGACAGCTGGCTGGTCGACCAGCTCACCGCCATGCTCGAGGCCACCGCGAAGCACGAGCCGGCCGATCCCGTGAAGGCACCGGCCGGCTCGTAGCGGGTCAGTGCTTGGTGACCAGTTCCCAGCCTTCGACGTCCTCGGGCGTGCGCGGCGCGGGGCCGACGTACTTGGCCGAGGGCCGCACCAGGCGTCCGGTGCGCTTCTGCTCCAGGATGTGCGCGGCCCAGCCGGCGGTGCGCGCCGAGCTGAACATCGCGGGCATCATGTGCGGCGGGACCTGCGCGAAGTCCAGGATGACCGCGGCCCAGAACTCGACGTTCGTCTCGATCGGGTGGTCCGGACGCCGCTCGCGCAGCTCCGCCAGCGCGGCCTGCTCCAGCGCCGCGGCGGCCTCGAAGCGGGCCGCCCCGAGCTCCTGGCAGGTGCGGCGCAGCACGCGCGCCCGGGGGTCCTCGGCCCGGTAGACGCGGTGGCCGAAGCCCATCAGGCGTTCCTTGCGGTCGAGGATGCCCTTGACCAGACCCGCCGGGTCGCCGGTGCGCTCGACCTCTTCGATCATCGGCAGCACGCGCGCCGGGGCACCGCCGTGCAGCGGGCCCGACATCGCGCCGATGGCGCCCGACATGGCCGCCGCGACGTCGGCGCCGGTGGACGCGATGACGCGGGCGGTGAAGGTCGACGCGTTGAGGCCGTGCTCGGCGGCCGACACCCAGTACGCGTCCAGCGCCCGGACGTGCGCCGGGTCGGGCTCGCCGCGCCAGCGGACGAGGAACCGCTCGGTGATCGAGTGGGCCTCGTCGACGCGGGTCTGCGGCACGGCGGGCTGGCCGACGCCACGCGCCGACTGGGCGACGTAGGACAGGGCCATCACCGAGGCGCGGGCCAGCTGCTCACGGGCCTCTTCGTCGGTGATGTCGAGCAGCGGGCGGTAGCCCCAGATCGGCGCGAGCATGGCCAGCGCGGCCTGGACGTCCACCCGGACGTCACCGGTGTGCACCGGCAGCGGGAACGGCTCGGCGGGCGGGAGGCCGTGGCCGAACCGGCCGTCCACGAGGAGGCCCCATACGTCACCGAAGGTCACCTTTCCGGCGAGGTCCTCGATGTCGACGCCGCGGTAGCGCAGCGCACCGCCGTCCCGGTCGGGTTCGGCGATCTCGGTGTGGAAGGCGATGACGCCTTCCAGACCCGGTCGGAAGCCGTCGTCGGGTTCGCCGGACGGCTGTGGCTTGGTGATCGTGGAGGTAGTCACTGTTTCGCGGGACCTTTCGGTGCGCTTTTTTCCCCGTCTTGGTGTGGTGCTCGCGCGGACGGAATAGCGCGGGAAAGCGCGCACCATCGCACGGATGGATAGACCTTGCTCCCTCGATCGCCGGGGGGCAATCGAAAGAAGCGGTGGTTTCGGTCACGATTACGAGAACGATTCAGTCACCGAGGCCGTCCGACCGGAGAATTTTCACCACGCAGTGTGACGAAGGCCAGGTTAAAGGTATGTTTCCGAACCAGGCGGTGCCGTGGTCCGGGTGATAAACCTGAGCGATGCACCTCAGTCCGCAGGAGCGCGACAAGCTGCTCGTCCACGTGGCGGCCGACGTCGCGCGGAAGCGGCTGGACCGCGGCGTCCGGCTGAACTACCCGGAAGCGGTCGCGCTGATCACCGACCACGTCCTCGAAGGGGCCCGAGACGGGCGCACGGTCAGTGAGCTCGTGGCCAGCGGCCGGAGCGTGCTGAGCCGGGCGCAGGTGCTCGACGGTGTCCCCGAAATGGTGGACTCCGTGCAGGTCGAAGCCACCTTCCCGGACGGCACCAAGCTGGTCACCGTGCACGACCCGATCGTCTGAGGAGGGCCGGATGCACCCAGGTGAGATCATCCCCGGCGACGAACCGGTCGAGCTGAACCCCGGCCGCCCGCGCGTCCGGCTGCTCGTGCGCAACCTCGGCGACCGGCCGGTCCAGGTCGGCTCGCACTACCACTTCGCCGCGGTGAACCCCGGTCTCGAATTCGACCGCGACGCCGCCCGCGGTCACCGGCTCGACGTCCCGGCGGGCACGTCGGTGCGGTTCGAACCGGGCGTCGAACGCGAGGTCGATCTTGTTCCGCTCGCCGGCGCGCGCCGCGTTCCGGGCCTGCGGTCCGAATTCTCGGGAGAGTTCTGAAATGCCGCAGATCGACCGCGAGCGCTACGCCGAGCTGTTCGGCCCGACCACCGGCGACCGGATCCGGCTCGCCGACACCGACCTCCTGATCGAGGTCACCGAAGACCGTTCGATGGGCCCCGGCGGCTCGGGCGACGAGGTGCTCTTCGGCGGCGGCAAGGTCATCCGCGAGTCGATGGGCCAGGGGATGGCGACCCGCGCCGAGGGCGCGCCCGACCTGGTCATCACCGGCGCCGTCATCCTCGACCACTGGGGCATCGTCAAGGCCGACGTCGGCGTGCGCGACGGCCGGATCGTCGGCATCGGCAAGGCCGGCAACCCGGACACGATGGACGGCGTCGACCCGGCCCTGGTCATCGGGCCGTCGACGGAGGTCCTGGCCGGCAACGGCAAGATCCTCACCGCCGGCGGCATCGACTGCCACGTCCACTTCATCTGCCCGCAGCTCGTCGACACGGCGCTGGCCGCGGGACTGACCACTTTGGTCGGTGGCGGCACCGGGCCCAACGAGGGCACCAAGGCCACGACCGTCACGCCCGGCGCGTGGAACCTCGGCCGGATGCTGTCCGCCATGGACGGTTATCCGGTCAACGTCCTGTTGCTGGGCAAGGGGAACACCGTCCGGCACGAGGCGTTGCGCGAGCAGCTGGCGGCGGGTGCCGGTGGCTTCAAGCTGCACGAGGACTGGGGCACGACCCCGGCCGCCATCGACGCGTGCCTGACGGTCGCCGACGAGTCCGGCGTCCAGGTCGCGATCCACACGGACACGCTGAACGAAGCGGGCTTCCTGGAGTCCACTGTGGACGCCATTGGCGGCCGCTCGATCAACGCGTACCACACCGAAGGCGCCGGCGGCGGGCACGCGCCGGACATCATCGAGGTCGTCTCGCTGCCGAACATCCTGCCGTCGTCGACCAACCCGACCCGGCCGCACACGGCCAACACCCTCGACGAGCACCTCGACATGCTGGTGGTCTGCCACCACCTCAACCCGTCGGTGCCCGAGGACCTCGCGTTCGCCGAGAGCCGGATCCGGCCGTCGACGATCGCCGCCGAGGACGTGCTGCACGACCTGGGCGCCATCTCGATGATGAGCTCGGATTCGCAGGCGATGGGCCGGATCGGCGAGGTGATCATCCGGACCTGGCAGACCGCGCACGTGATGAAACGCCGTCGCGGCGCGCTGCCCGGCGACGGCGCGGCGGACAACCTGCGCGCGCGTCGGTACGTCGCCAAGTACACGATCAACCCGGCCATCGCGCACGGGATGGAGACCGAGATCGGCTCCGTCGAGGTCGGGAAGCTCGCCGACCTGGTGCTGTGGGAGCCGAAGTTCTTCGGTGTCCGGCCGCACGTAGTCCTGAAGGGCGGCTTTCCGGCGTGGGCGGCGATGGGTGACGCGAACGCGTCCATCCCGACGCCGCAGCCGGTCATGGCGCGGCCGATGTTCGGCGCGAACATCGGTGCGGCGCTGAGCCTGCACTTCGTCGCGCCGTCCGCTTTGGACAGTGGCCTGCGCGAGACGTTCGGCATCACGCGGCCGCTGGTCGCCGTGTCGAACACGCGTGCGCGAACCAAGGCGGACATGGTGCTCAACGACGCCACGCCGGATGTGCGCGTCGAGCCGGACAGCTTCGCGGTGCACGTCGACGGCGAGCTGATCGAGCCGCAGCCGGTGACGGAGTTGCCGATGGCCCAACGCTACTTCCTGTTCTGATGGACCTTTCGGCGCTGATCCTCGCGGACTCCCGCTTCCCCGGCGGCGGGCACGTCCACAGTGGCGGGCTGGAGGAGGTCGTCTCCCGGCGGTTGGTGACGTCCGTGCGTGATCTGCCGGGATTCCTTTCCGGACGGTTGCGCACGGCGGGCTACCTCGCCGCCGTTTTCGCCGCTGCTTCGGCGCACGCGGCCGTCGCCGGCGGGAGCTGGTCGCTTTTGGACGGTGAGCTCGACGCGCGAACTCCGTCGCTCGCGCAGCGCGAGGCGTCCCGGGCGCAGGGACGTGGCACCGCACGGGCCGGGCGGATCGCTTGGCCGTCGCCCGTGCTGGAGGCGTTGCTGAGCGAAACCCCGCGTCCGCACCACCCGATCGTGCTGGGCGCTTTGGTCGGCATCGCGGGCGGCTCGCCGTACGACGCCGCGATGGCCGTCGCCTACCTGTCGGTGAGCGGGCCGGCGAGCGCGGTGGTGCGGCTGCTGGGGCTGGATCCCTTTGCCGTCAACGCTGTTGTCGCGCGGCTCGACCTCCGCTCGGTGGCGGAGGAGGCGGCGGCCGTGGCGGGGGACGATCCGGTGTCGCTGCCGTCGCCGGGCTCGCCCGCGTTGGATCTGTTCGCCGAGGCGCACGCCCGGCACCACCAGGAAGAGGTGCGTCTCTTTGCCAGCTGAAGGTCACGGCCACGGTCACTTCCACGAGGTCAACTTCGACCCGACGGCCGCCGAACCCGACCACTACGACGCGGCGCCCACCGCGGGGCGCGCGTACCGGATCGGCATCGGCGGCCCGGTCGGCTCGGGCAAGACGGCGCTGACCGCGGCCCTGTGCCGCGCGCTCGGCGACGAGGTGAACCTCGCGGTCGTCACGAACGACATCTACACGACCGAGGACGCGGACTTCCTGCGTCGCGCGGGAGTCCTGGACCCGGCCCGGATCGAGGCGGTGCAGACGGGCGCGTGCCCGCACACCGCGATCCGCGACGACATCACCGCGAACCTGGACGCGGTCGAGCGGCTGGAGGAGAAGTTCCCGGGGCTGGACCTGGTGATCATCGAAAGCGGCGGCGACAACCTCACGGCGGTGTTCAGCCGCGGGCTGGCCGACAGCCAGATCTTCGTGGTCGACGTCGCGGGCGGCGACAAGGTGCCGCGCAAGGGCGGCCCCGGCGTCACGACGGCGGACCTGCTGGTGATCAACAAGATCGACATCGCGCACCTGGTGAACGCGGACATGGCCGTGATGACGTCGGACGCGCACCGGATGCGCGGCGAGCTGCCGGTCATCACGCAGTCCCTTGTGGACACTCCGGACGCCCCCGATGTCGCGACCTGGGTCCGTTCCCTGCTGTGAAGGCCCACGCCCGGCTGACGGCGTGCTTCGACGGCACGCGCACGGTGCTGCGCGAGCTGCGGTCGATGGCGCCGTTGACGTTGTTCCCCCGCCGGGCCCGCGGCTCGACGGCGGTGGTGCACTTGGTCAACTCGGCGACCTCGCCGCTGGGCGGGGACGAGTTGCTGCTTTCGATCCACGTCGGCCCCGGCGCGTCCCTGCGCCTTTCCGGAGTGGCGGCGACCCTTGCCCTGCCCGGTCTGCACGGCGAGGGCTCGACGTCGACGGTTTCCGTGGTCGTCGAGGAGGGTGGCTCGCTGGAGTACCTGCCGGAGCCGACCGTGATCACGGCGCGAGCCCGGCACTCGGCGGTGTTCCGGGCTTCCCTCGCCGCTGACGCCCACCTGCACACGCGGGAGGTGCTGGTGCTGGGCCGGGCCGGGGAGCGCCCGGGCTCGCTGACGACGTCGTCGCAGGTCACGCGGGGGTCCGTGCCGGTGCTGCGGCAGACGTTGACCGTCGGAGATCCGGGGCTGGACACGAGTTTGGCGGTGCTCGCGAGCCGCCGGGTCCTGGCGACGGACCTGGTGGTGGGTGGCCCGGACCTCCCGGCGGCCTCGGGCGAATGGTGGTCCCGCACCCCTCTCGCCGCGGGCGGGACGCTCACGACATCACTGGCGCCCGACGCGGTCACGGCGTTGAAGGGGCTTGTGGAAAGCTGATCCGCTCACCGGAGAAGACCCCCTGCGGCTTCTCCGGCGAGCGGATCACCGCACCCCAGAGCCTTTGGTAATCACAATTTTCACAAAGTAGCCATGCGGGTAGGATCTGGCAATCCCTCAGAAGGAGGAGAGAACCGGTGGCTCGCACGTACGGCGGCGTCGCACCCGAGCAGCGCCGCGCCGACCGTCGAGCGCGTCTGCTCACGGCCGGCCTCGAGCTCTTCACCTCCACGGGCTTCCGGCACACCAAGATCACCGACATGTGCGCCCGTGCCGGCGTGTCGACGCGCAACTTCTACGAGGAGTTCACCGGCAAGGAGGACGTGCTCCGCACCCTCCACGACCAGATCAACAGCCTGGCGCTCGCGCACGTCTCCGCCGAGCTCGACAAGGTCGCCGACGCCGACGCGCTCACCCGCATCTCGACGCTGCTCGACGTCTTCATCGCCACGGTCACCGCGGATCCCCGGATGCCGCGCCTGACCTACGTCGAGGCCGTCGGCGTCAGCGCGGAGCTGGAGGCGCAGCACCAGGTGTGGGTCGACCGCTGGGCGAACTTCATCGCCGCCGAGGCGAGCCGCGCCGCCGAGCACGGTGTCGTGCCGGTGCGGGACTACCGGCTGACGGCGATCGCGCTGGTCGGCGCGGGCACCGGGCTGCTGCGCGAATGGCAGGCGCACGACCCGCCGCTGCCGGTCGAAGAGGTGGGCGCCGAGTTCCGCGCGATGATGCTGGCGGCCATCATGCGGCCGGAAAAGATCTTGGAAATCCCAGGCAACCGCAGTGCCCCTTCCGACGTGGAAGAGTCGAGCCGGGCGGGGGCACAGGGGGGAACCCGGCGAACGTGACGGCCCGGTACCTGCGGCGGACGCAGGTACCGGGCCGTCACGGACATTACGCCTGGCGGGGCGTCGGCAAGCCCAGCGAAACCGGGCCCGTCGTGCGGCACACGTCGTGGCAGGTGCTGTCGAGAGTGCAGCACAGCGAGCAGATCGGGCCGTCCTGCTTCGCGCAGTCGGCGACGTCCGGCAGCTCGTACGGGTCGCCGCAGACCGAGCAGGTGTGGGTCGCCCGCAGGTCGGCGTCGACGTCCGGCCCGGCGACCGTGTTCGGCCGGACCAGGTAGTACTTCCCGCGGGTCGCCACGGCGAGCGTCGGCACCAGGACGATCGCGATGACCAGCGCGAGCAGCGGGCTGAACGCGGCGAGGAACGGGCCGAACGCGCCGAAGTAGGCCGCGATCGACACCGCCGACGCGACGACCATCGAGCCGAACCCCACCGGGTTGATCTTGTGCAGGTAGGCCCGCTTGAACTCGATGTAGCGCGGCGAAAGCCCGAGCGGCTTCGCGATCACCAGGTCGGCGCAGACCGCGCCGATCCACGCGATCGCGACGTTCGAGTAGAAGCCGAGGATCTTGTTCAGGAAGCCGAATGCGCCGAACTCCATCAGCGCGAGCGCGATCCCGCAGTTCACGAGCACGTACCAGACGCGGCCGGGGTGCTTGTGGAGCACGCGGGAGAAGAAGTTCGCGAACGACAGCGAGCCGGAGTAGGCGTTCGTCGTGTTGATCTTGATCTGCGAGACGACGACGAACAGCGCGGCGAACGTCAGCGCCACCGGGCCGAGCGCCGGCTTCACCGCTTCGAGGTACGGCGCGATCGGCTCGAGCGCGGCCGTCTTGCCGACGACGCCGAGCGCGAGGAACGCCAGCAGCGCGCCCCCGATCTGCTTCGCCGCCCCGAGGATCACCCAGCCGGGCCCGGCGGCGAGCACCGCGGCCCACCACGACCGCTTGTTCTCCGCCGTCTTCTCCGGCATGAACCGCAGGTAGTCGGCCTGCTCGCCGATCTGGCCGATCAGCGAGAGCGCGACGCCCATGCCGAGGCCGAACCCGATCGCGGAGAACCCGGACCCGGCGCCCTCGGTACCTCCGAAACGGGCGAACTCGGCGAACTTGCCCGGCTCGCGGACCAGCACGACCACGAACGGCAGCACCAGCCCGGCGATCCACAGCGGCTGCGTCCAGGTCTGCATCTTCGCGACCGCGCCCATGCCGTAGAGCGCGAAGGGCAGCACGATCAGCGTCGCCAGCAGGTAGCCGATCGGCAGCGGGATGCCGAGGGCCAGCTCGAACGCCTGCCCCATGATCGAGCCTTCGAGCGAGAAGAAGATGACGGTGAAGCTCGCGTACACGAGCGACGTCAGCGTCGACCCGAAGTAGCCGAAGCCGGCGCCGCGGGTCAGCAGGTCCATGTCCACGCCGGACTTCGCGCAGGCGGCCGCGATGGGCACGCCGGTCGTGAAGATGACGACGGCGGCGGCGAGGATCGCGAGGATCCCGGACGTGAAGCCGTAGGAGAGGACGATGCTGGCGCCGATCGCGAAGTCGGCGAGGTAGGCGATGCCGCCCAGCGCCGTCGTCGCGACCACGAAAGGTGACCATTTCCGGAACGAATGGGCGGCGAAGCGCAGTGAGTAGTCCTCGCGGTTTTCGTTGGCCGCGAGCGGGGCGTACCGGCGTTTCGGGGGAGCGGTTTCTTCGGCGTTGGACAGGATCTCGGTCATGCCTGCCTCCGGAGTGGTGGGGAACGGGCCGAAGGTAGAGCCGTGCTGTATCGATCCTGGTCCGGTGGGTGACGCGCGGGTTACGGCTTGTTGTCCAGCAGTTACGTCACGGTCGTGTCGGGTGTCACCGTTCAGTGGGTTCCGCCGCAGCTCGGAAGGCCCTAACGTGCCTAGGGCCGAAGTCGACTGATGCCCCGACCGGGCGTGGAGGTTTGGCGATGACGCCGAGGATCGAGCACCAGGTGGAAGACGCCGTAGTACGCCTGCCCGGGATGCGGGTCGCGTACGACGGTGCGGCGTTCGACGAGTCCGCGCTGGCGGCCACGTGGACCGACCAGTTGCAGGGGTGGCTGAACCAGGCCGTCGCGGCCGGGATCGCCGAGCCGAACGCGATGGTGCTGGCGACGGCGGACGCCGAAGGCCGCCCGTCCTCCCGCACGGTCCTGTGCAAGGGCCTCGACGACCGTGGCGTGGTGTTCTACACGAACTACACGTCGGAGAAGAGCCACGACCTGACCGCGACGCGCTACGCGTCGGTGACGTTCCCCTGGTACGCGCTGCACCGCCAGGTCCACGTCCGCGGCGAGGTCGAGAAGGTCGGCGTCAAGGAGACGGCGGAGTACTGGGCCCAGCGGCCCCGCGGTTCGCAGCTCGGCGCGTGGGCGTCCCCGCAGTCCCGGGTGGTCGACGGACGCCGGGCGCTGGACAACGCGCTGAGCGGGATCGAGCGCCGGTTCGCCGACGTCGAGCAGATCCCGGCCCCGCCCCACTGGGGCGGCTGGCGCATCCGGCCCGACCTGGTCGAGTTCTGGCAGGGGCGCGAGGACCGCATGCACGACCGGCTCCGGTTCGTCCGCAACGACGACGGCTGGAACATCGAGCGCGTCGCGCCGTAACCGCTTTCCGAAGGTGGCCCCTTGCCTCGGCAGGGGGCCACCTTCGCAGGCGACGGAAATCACGCGACCCGAGATAGTTAGCCGAGCTAAACTCGTCCGTTGTGACCTCTGAGCCTGAGACCTTGCCACCCCGTCCGGGTGGTGTTCGCAAGCTCCTCGGCCGCATCATCGTCGATACCCGGCCGCTGAAGATCCCGGCCTTCCGGCGGCTCTGGCTGTCCACTGTGGTCACCGCCGTCGGTACGCAGCTGACCGCCGTCGCCGTGCCGAAGCAGGTCTTCGACCTCACCGGGTCCTCCGCCTACGTCGGCCTCACCGGGCTCGTCGCCCTCGTGCCGCTGCTGATCTTCGGGCTCTGGGGCGGGGCCGTCGCCGATGCCGTCGACCGGCGGAAGCTGCTCGTCGTCACCAACGTCCTCGTCGCGATCACCTCCGCGCTGCTGTGGCTGCAGGCCTTCCTGAACTTCGGCTCGGTGTGGCTCGTCCTCGCCCTGCTGGCCGTCAACCAAGCCCTCTTCGCGATCAACATGCCCACGCGCGGTGCCGTCGTCGCGCGGCTCGTACCGGGCGAGTTGCTGCCGGCGGCCAACGCGCTGAGCTCGACGATGTCGACCTTCGGCGCCGTCTTCGGCCCGCTGCTCGCCGGTGCGCTCATCCCGGTCCTCGGCCTTTCGACGCTCTACCTGATCGACGTCGTCGCCCTCACGATCACGCTGCTCGCCGTCTGGCGGCTGCCGGCGCTCCCGCCGCTGAACGGCCCGTCGCGGCGCGCGGGCGTCAGCGACGTCATCGAAGGCTTCCGGTACCTCGCGACGAAGAAGGTGCTGCTGGCCTCGTTCGTCGCCGACATCATCGCGATGGTCTTCGGAATGCCCCGCGCGCTGATCCCGGAAATGGCCGAACGCACGTTCGGCGATCCACCCGGCGGCGGCCCGGCGCTGGGCTGGCTCTACGCCGCCCTGCCCGCGGGCGCCATGCTGATCGGGCTGTTCTCCGGCTGGCTGACGCGCATCCACCGCCAGGGCGTCGCGGTCGTCGTGGCGATCTGCGCCTGGGGTGCGGCGGTGGCGGCGTTCGGGCTCGCGCACTCCCTGTGGCTCGCCGTCGTCTTCATGGCGCTGGCCGGCGCCGCCGACATGGTCAGCGCCGTCTACCGGATGGCGATCCTGCAGGTCGCGACCACCGACGAGATGCGCGGCCGGCTCCAGGGCGTGTTCACGGTGGTGGTCGCCGGCGGCCCGCGGATCGCCGACCTGGTCCACGGCTGGGGCGCCGCCGCGTTCGGCACCGCGGCCGCGGCGAGCGTCGGCGGCCTGCTGGTGATCGTGTCGGTCTGCGCGTCGATGTTCCTGCTCCCGGCGTTCTGGCGGTACCGGGCGCCGACGGCGTAGGCCGTTCGGGCTAGGGTGCCGGACATGCGTACCCTCGCCGTCGTTTTGGTCGCTTTTGCCGCTTTGACCGCCTGCTCGTCGGGCGACGAACCGTCGAAGGCGCCGTCGTCGTCGGCCGCGCCCAAGCCGAGCTCGAGCGCCAGCGCGAACCCGGCCGCCGCGGCGGCGCTGGACCCGTGCAAGCTGCTGCCCGCGGCCGCCGTGTCGAAGGCGCTGTTCCTGGACAACCTCCAGGCGGTGGCCGGCCCGGTCCAGGACACCACGGCCAACGGCGGCAAGGCCCGCAGCTGCGAGTACCAGCTGAACGGCAAGGCCGCGGGCGCGCTCGCGGTGACCCGCTACGAAGGCCGCCAGGGCAAGCCCGCCGAGATGGTCGCCTCGATCAAGAAGGGCAAGCCGGGCGCGAAGGACGTCGCCGGCTTCCCGGACGGCGCCGTCTACTACGTCGACGAGCAGAAGACGGCCACCCTCGCCTCGGCGGAGCTGGTCGCGGGCACGCCCGTGCTGGTCAACTACACCGGCCCGGCGAAGATGACGCCGGAGCAGATCGCGCCGCTGGTCAAGCAGGCTCTCGACGCCAGCTGATCACGCCCAGCCGACGAGCCGCCGCTCCGACAGCGTCCCGGTGGGCTTCAGCTGACCGAGCGCGGGCTGCGCGATCGCGCCCGGCGTGACCGGCGACTGGAACCACTCGTCCTGGTCGGTCTGGAACAGCACGGTGGTCTTGTCCGGGGCCGCCGCGGTCTTGGCGATCATCGGCTCGGACCGGTCGACGAGCTTGGTCGGCCGCGGCGTTCCGCCGGCGAGCGACAGGCGCATCAGGACGCCGTGCTCGTCCGAGCCGGTGACGGCGGACATCAGCACGGTCGTCGCGTCGAGCGCCGTGACGAACTGGTAGACGGCGCCGGGTTCTTCGTAGAAGGCGTAGGCGATCGCGCCCGCCGAGTCGGTCAGGTACGTCAGGCCCTCGCCGGCGTGCCGGGCGTCCTTCCAGGTCAGCACCTCGCCCCGCGGGCCGATCGCCCAGTCCTCCACGTGCTGGTCGGAGCTGCTGTTCGGCACGATCGTGGCTTCCACGACCGGCCGCCCGAGCTGCCGGTAGTCGACGGAGTACACCGCCTTGTCGTCGTCGAAGTACAGCTTCGACCCGACCGGCCCGAACCGCGGGTTCCGGAACCTGGCGGGCTTCTCGCTCATCGACCGCTCCGGTTCCGGCACGGTGCCGGTGCGTTCGTACCGCCGGTCGTCGGCGTTGAGCTTGAACACGTCGACGCCGTCGTCGGTTTCGAGCGTCGCGTACCGACCGTCGGGCGAGATGAGGTCCAGCTTGGTGGCCGGCCCGTCGAACCGGTTCAGCGAGCTGTCGTACCCGGGCAGCGACAAGGTCGTCTTCGCCGCGCCGGTGGCGGGATCGGCGAAGACGACGTCGTCGAGGCCGGTCTGCGTCGAATGCTGCAGCAGGACGACCCCGGAGAGGTCGAGCGGCGGCGCTTCCGGCGCCGCGGCGGCGGCCGGTGCGGGAGGGCCGCTCCCGCACGCCGTGACCAGCACCGCGACCGCCCCGGTCAAGGCCGCACTCCACCACTTCTTCGTCACCGCTGAGCCTCCTTCGTCGCGGCTCAGATGCGACGGGAGATCATCCGGTTCCCTCAGCGGCGCAGGGCGGCCAGTTCGACCGGGCTGTGCGCCGAGAACACCGTGACCTCGTCCGGGTGCTCGCGGGCCAGCTCGTGCAGCCGCGCCAGGTTCTCCAGACGGGCCTTGCGCTCGGTCTGGACGAGGTTCTGGAACGCCGTCATGCCGGGCGGGCAGTGCGGCGCGACGGGATCCAGCTGCCCGTGGAAGAAGTACGCGTCGCCCGCGTGCAGCAGCCAGCCGTCGCCCGTGTCGACCGCGACGCCCGTGTGGCCGCGCGTGTGGCCGGTGAGCGGGACCAGCAGGATCTCTTCCGGCAGGCCCTTGAGCGCCCGGACCGCCTCGAAGCCGAACCAGGGCTCGCCCAGCTCGTCGTAGGTGCTCCACAGCGGGCGGTGGGCGAACTGCGCCGCGCGGTAGCGGTTCTTCTCGGCCGCGTTCGACGGCGACGTCGCCGCACGGTGCTCCTCGGAACGGACGTGGACGACGGCGTTCGGGAAGTCGGCCAGCCCGCCCGCGTGGTCGACGTCGAGGTGCGTCGCGATGATGTGCCGGACGTCGGCGGGGTCGAGCCCCAGCGCCTTGATCTGCGCGACGGCCGTCTCGGCGGTTTCGAGCCGGGCACCGACCATCGCCATGAACGGCCGGCCCAGCCACTCGCCGGGGCGGGCCACGGCCTGGCTGCCGAACCCGGTGTCGACCAGCACCAGGCTGTCGCCGGTCTCGACCAGCAGGCAGTGCGCGACCAGCTCGGCCCGCCGGAGCAGGCCGGGCTCGCCGTCGAGCAGCTTGCCGCCCGCCGGGCGCATCGATCCGCAGTTCAGGTGGTGCACCTTCATACAAGGCTCCTGGAGCTCAGCCGGAGGAACTCGGTCTCGTCGTGCGCGGCGAAGACGGTCACCTCACCGCCGTGCTCCTGAACAAGCTGGCGCAGGCGGCCGTGATTGTCCAGCCGGGCGCCCTTCACCGTCTCCATGTGGCCCTCGAACCACTTCAGGCCGGGCGGGCAGTGCGGGGTGGCCTCGACCTGCCCGTGGAAGAAGTACGAGTCGCCGGCGTTGAGCAGCCAGCCGTCGCCCGTGTCGACGGCGACCCCGGCGTGGCCGCGTGTGTGGCCGGAGAGCGGGATGAGCAGGATCTCCGGCGGCAGGCCGTCGAGCTGCCGGACGGCGTCGAAGCCGAACCACGGTTCGCCGGTGTCCGCATAGGACGTCCACTGTGGACCATGGGCGAACTGGATCGAGCGGTAACGCCCGCGTTCGGCGGCGTCGCGCGGCTCCTGGAACGCCCGCAGCTCTTCGGCGTAGACGTGCACGCGGGCCCACGGGAAGTCGATGAGCCCGCCCGCGTGGTCGAGGTCGAGGTGGGTCAGCACGATGTCGCGGACGTCGGCCGGGTCGAAGCCGAGCGCGCGGATCTGGGCGATCGCGGTCTGCGCGGGATCTTCGACCGGGTTGGACTGGCGGACGAAACCCGCGCCCAGCCAGGCGTTCCGGTCGACGGCGGCCGGCGTGCCCATGCCGGTCTCGACGAGCACGAGACCCGTATCCGTCTCGAGCAGCAGGCAGTGGCAGACCATGGTGGCGCGCCGGAACAGGCCCGGCCTGCCGTCGATCAGGCCGCCGCCGAGCGGGCGCATGGTGCCGCAGTTCAGGTGGTGGACGCGCATCAGGAGAACTCCCTCTCGAGGGTGGCGTGCAGGTGGGTGGCGACGGCGCGCAGCGGCGCGAGGTCGCGGCGGGTGCGGGCCAGCAGCAGCCCGCCTTCGATCGCGGCGAGCACGATGGTCGCCAGCTCGTCCGCGCGTTCCGCGGAAAGCTGTTGTCCCGCAAGGTAGTCACGAAGGATCCCGTGCCACGACGAATAGCCGTCGGCGCAGGCTTCACGGATCGGCTCGCTCTCCGCGGCCGCGTCGAGCGCGACCGTCGCGAGTGGACACCCGCGCTGGAAGTCCGACTCGGTCAGGAAGGCCGCCAGCGCGTCGACGGTCCAGTCGACCGCGGTCGGCGCGTCGGGCGCGTCCCGCAGGACCGCTTCGAGCATCGCGCCGGTGCGCTCGCTCGAAAGCCGGACGGCTTCGGCGGCGAGCTGCTCCTTGCCGCCGGGGAAGTGGAAGTAGAGCGACCCCTTCGGCGCGCCCCCGGCCGTGGTCAGCTGGGTGAGGCCGGTGGCGTGGTAGCCCTGCGAGTGGAACAGGTCGGCGGCGGTGTCGAGCATCCGCTGCCGCGTGTCGGTGCGACGGACCATGGCGCCGACTGTAGCTCAAACTATGACGACCGGTCTAGTGAGTATGAGTCTCGGTAAGGTCGTCGCATGGGCAACCCGACCGGTCAGCAGTTCGAGATCACCCGCGGCAACGCGCGCGCCGTCGTCACCGAGATCGGCGCGGGGCTGCGCGCGTTCGAGGTCGGCGGAGTGCCGTACGTCGAGGAGTTCCCCGAAGACGCGAAGCCGCCGAAGGGTGCCGGGCAGGTGCTGCTGCCCTGGCCGAACCGGACCAAGGGCGGCAAGTGGACGTTCCAGGGTGAAGAGCAGCAGCTCGAGATCACCGAGGAGGCGCGCGGCAACGCGATCCACGGCCTGACCCGCCACCTCGAGTGGGAGCTGCTGGAGCACGCCGAGTCGTCGATCACGATGGCCGTCGACGTCGAGGTGCGGCCGGGCTGGCCGGTGCCGCTGCGCGCGACCGTCACCTACGAGGTCGCGCCGCGCGAGCTGACCATCACCCACGAGATCCGCAACGAGGGCGAGCAGCCGATCGGCGTCGGCGTCGGGACGCACCCGTACTTCCGGATCGGCGACGTCCCGACCGACGAGCTGACCCTCACGCTGCCCGCGAGCCGCGTCCGGCCGTACCGGGGCGACGAGCAGATGCCGTACGCGCCGGAGCAGGACGTCGAGGGCACGGAGTACGACTTCCGCGCCGGCCGGGTGCTGGCGGGCGTCGACCTGGACACGGCGTTCGGGGGCCTCTCGGCGGCTTCGGATGGTCAGCACCACTTCGTGCTGTCCCACGGGGAGCAGCAGCTGGTCGTCTGGACCGGCCCCGACTTCCACTGGGCGCAGGTGTTCACCCCGGACGACCTGGTCGGCCGCGGCCGCGCGGTGGCGATCGAGCCGATGACCTGCCCGGCGGACGCGCTGAACACGGGCACGGACCTGATCGAGCTCGAGCCGGCGACGTCGTGGTCGGGCAGCTGGGGCATCCGAGTCGGGTGAAGCGGCTGGGAGTCGCCGACGCGGGCGAAGTGCTGACGCTGCAGCGAGCGGCGTACATCACCGAAGCCCGCGCACACGACGACTGGGATTTGCCGCCGCTGCTGGAGACCTTGGACGAGACGCGGGCGGCGCTTTCGTCGTGTCTGTCCTGGGGCATCCGGGAGAACGACCGGTTGGTGGCGTCGGTCCGTCTCACGGTCGAGGGGAACGTGGGGATGATCGGCAGGCTGGTCGTGGCCCCCGACCGCCAGGGAGCGGGCCTCGGCGGCGGGTTGCTGACCGCGGCGGAGTCGGCGGCCCCGGCGTCGGTGACCGTGTTCCGCTTGTTCACGGGCTCGAAGAGCGTGGGGCCGCTGCGTCTGTACGCGAAGCACGGCTACCGCGAGACCCACCGGACGCCAGAGAACAACCACGAGCTGGTGCACTTGGAGAAGGCCCGTGTGGAGGAGCCCGGCGCAGTTCGTTAGCGTGGCGAACTATGGCGAAGGCAATTGTCGGGGGCCATGTCGTCCCCATCGACGGTGATCCCATCGAAGGCGGCACGGTCCTGATCGACGACGGCAAGATCGTCGCGGTCGGCGCCGAGGCCGATGTCGACATCCCGGAGGACGCCGAACTGGTCGACGCGGCGGGCACCTGGGTGCTGCCCGGCTTCATCGACGCCCACGCGCACCTCGGCGTGCACGAGGAGGGCGAGGGCTGGGCCGGCAACGACACCAACGAGATGACCGACCCGAACGGCGCCCGCTTCCGCGCCATCGACGGCATCGACCCGTACGACTCCGGCTTCGACGACGCACTGTCCGGCGGCGTCACGAGCGTCGTCATCAAGCCCGGGTCGGGCAACCCCATCGGCGGCCAGACGATCGGCGTCAAGACCTGGGGCCGCAGCATCCTCGACATGGTCTTCGCGGAGCACGTCAGCGTGAAGAGCGCGCTCGGCGAGAACCCGAAGCGCGTGTACGGCGAGAAGAAACAGACGCCGTCGACCCGGCTGGGCGTCGCCGCGATCCTGCGCGAGGCGTTCACGAACACCCGCAACTACCAGGCGAAGCGCGCGCACGCGGAGTCCGAGGGCAAGCCGCACGAGGTCGACCTGACGATGGAGACGCTGTCGAAGGTCCTCGACGGCGAGCTGTACTGGGACCAGCACGTCCACCGCGCGGACGACATCGTGACAGCGATCCGGCTGGCCGACGAGTTCGGCTACAAGCTGGTGGTCAACCACGGCACCGAGGGCCACCTGATCGCGGACCTGCTGGCCGAGCGCGACATCCCGGTCATCCTGGGGCCGCTGTTCACCACGAAGTCCAAGGTGGAGGTGCGCAACCGGACCCTGCGTTCGGCCGGCATCCTGACGCGGGCGGGGGTGAAGATCGCGATCACGACGGACCACCCGGTGATCCCGATCAACTTCCTGGTCTACCAGGCGGCCCTGTCGGTCAAGGACGGCCTCGACCCGGTGACGGCGCTGCGCTCGCTCACGATCAACCCGGCGTCGATGCTGGGGCTCGACGACCGGATCGGCTCGCTGAAGCCGGGCCTGGACGCGGACGTCGTGCTGTGGAGCGGTGATCCGCTCGATGTGATGAACCGTGCCCTGCGCGTGTTCGTCCGGGGCGACGAGGTGTTCCACTTCGACGAGACTCTCGGCGAGGGCGTGTCGAAGGACCGCCGCTACCGCGAGTCCCGCTGAGTTTCGGACGGCACGCCGGTAACCGGGCGGTTCCGGCGTGCTGTCCGATCAGCCGAGCGCGTTCAGGTCGATCTCGACCGGGAACGGGACGTCGGCGATGAAGGTGCCGGTGACGGCGGCGGTGCCCTGGTGGCCGGCGTACGCGGTCAGCGAGACCGGCTCGCTGATGTCGACGATCCAGTAGTGCGGAATGCCGGCGTCGGCGTACTCGTCGCGCTTGACCCGGTAGTCGGTGCGCTTCGAGCCCGGCGCCACGATCTCGGCCACGACGAGCACTTCGTCGGCGCGCAGCAGGCCGCCGGTCCTGGCGAGCGCCGCCCGGCCGAAGACCAGCAGATCCGGCCGTCGGGAGAACCCGGGTTCGCCCGTGGGAACCAGGCACAGGTCGAGGTCGGTGGCCACGGCGAACGCGAGCCCGCGCGGCAGCTGCCGTTCGACCTGCCCGGCCAGCAGGCACACCGCCATGTCGTGCGCGCGGCCGGAACCGGGGCAGGTCACGACGCGGCCCTCGGTCAGCTCGGTGAAGCCGGAGCCGGTTTCCCCGAGTGCCGCGTACTCCTCGATGGTCAGCAGATGGCCGGGCATCGCCCCACCGTATCCGTCGCGAGCGGGGGACAGTCCCCGCTCGATCGGGGCTAAGCCTTCTTCAGCTCCCGGGCGATGACCACCCGCTGGATCTGGTTCGTGCCCTCGAAGATCTGCGGCACCTTCGCCTCCCGCATGTACCGCTCCACCGGGAAGTCCCGCGTGTACCCGGCTCCGCCGAGCACCTGCACCGCGTCGGTCGTCACCTTCATCGCGCCGTCCGTCGCCACCAGCTTCGCGATCGACGCCTGCCGCTGGAACGGCAGCCCGCGGTCACGTCGCCGGGCCGCCTCCAGGTAGGTCGCCCGCGAAGACTCCACGGTCGCCGCCATGTCGGCCAGGAGGAACTCGACCCCCTGGAAGTCGATGATCGAGCGGCCGAACTGCGACCGGCCCTTCGCGTACGCCACCGCCTCGTCCAGCGCCGCCTGCGCCAGGCCCACCGCGCACGCCGCGATGCCGAGCCGGCCCGAGCTCAACGACGACAGCGCGATCCGCATCCCGTCGCCGGTCGAACCCAGCAGCCGGGACGCGGGCACCCGGGCGCCGTCGAAGATCAGCTGGGCCGTGGGGGAGCCCGTCAGGCCCATCTTGCGTTCGCGCGGGGCCGCCGACAGGCCGTCGGTCGCGGAAGGAACCAGCAGGCAGGAGATCTCGTCCGGGCCCGTCCGGACCATCGTCGTGTAGAAGTCCGCCACCCCCGCGTGCGTGATCCACGCCTTGGTGCCGTTGACGACGTAGTCCGTGCCGTCGAGACGCGCGCGTGTCGACAAAGCGGCCGCGTCCGAGCCCGCCTGCGTCTCCGACAGTGCGTACGCGCCCAAGAGCGAGCCTTCGAGCATCTCCGGCAGCCACTCGCCGCGCTGCTCGTCCGTGCCGTACTCCGACAGCGCGTAGCAGGACATCGTGTGCACCGACAGCCCGACGCCGACCGTCATCCACGCCGTCGCGATCTCCTCCAGGACCTGCAGGTAGACCTCGTACGACACCTCGCCGCCGCCCCAGCGCTCGGCGTACGGCAGGCCCAGCAGGCCCGATTTGCCGAGCAGGCGGAACTGCTCACGGGGGAACTGCTCGGCTTCCTCGGCCGCCGCCGCTCGGGGCGCCAGCTCGTCACGGGCGATCTCCCTGGCCAGCGCGACCAGGTCCTCGGCGTCCGAATCCGGCAGCAGGCGTTCGGCGGGCATCGGTGTCCTCCAAAGCGGTACTGAAAACAGTACTGTGGGCCCGCTTAGAGTACAGTACGACGGGCCTGGGGTGGCCGGAAGACGTAGGAGATAGTGAGCCGATGCCCCCCGAACCCCGCCGCAGGCCGACCGCGCGGCAGCGCGCCCTGCTCGGTGACCTCGAGGCGCTCTTCCTCGCGGAGGGGTTCGCCGACTTCACCCTCGACGACCTCGCCGGCCGTCTGCGCTGCTCGAAGTCGACGCTCTACGCGCTCGCGCCGAGCAAGGAACAGCTCGCCGTCAAGGTCGTCACGCACTTCTTCCGGGGCGCCGGCGAGCGGATCGAGGAGCGGATCGGCGGGATCGACGACGCCCGCAAGCTCATCGGGGAGTACCTGGCCGGCGTCGCCGAGCACCTGAACCGGGCGTCGCCGTCGTTCATGCGCGACCTCGCCGAGTTCGCCCCGGCCCGCGAGGCCTACCAGGTCAACAGCCGGTTCGCCGCCCAGCGGCTGCGGCAGTTCATCGACCGGGGCGTCGCCGACGGTGTCTTCCGGGACGTCCACGCCCGGCTCGTGGCCGAGATGACCGGGCTGATCATCGAGGGCATCCAGACCGGCGTGCTCGGGCAGCGGATCGACGTCTCGGACGCCGAAGCGTTCACCGCCCTGGGTGAACTGCTCCTCGGTGGGCTGAACAAATAGCGGACAGGAATTGTCAGCCTGAACTCCACTAAACTCCCGGCGTGATCGTCGTAGGCGGAGAAGCTCTGGTCGACCTGGTTCCCGGCGACCCCTTGGATTCCACTGTGGACGGTGGGCTGCGCGCACTGCTGCCGCGGCTCGGCGGCGGGCCGTACAACGTCGCGCTGGCGGCCGGCCGCCTCGGCGTGCCGACGGCCTTCCTCTCGCGCGTGTCCACCGACCGCTTCGGTGCCGCGATGGTCGAGCGCCTGCACGCTTCGGACGTCGACACGTCGCTGCTGCAGCGCGGCGAGGAGCCGACGACGCTCGCCGTCGTCGCGCTCGACGCGAAGGGCGCCGCGCACTACACGTTCTACGTCGAGGGCACGGCCGACCGGCTCGTCGCCGACCCGGGGCCGCTGCCGGACGCCGTGACCGCACTCTCCCTCGGCACCCTCGGGATGGTCCTCGAGCCCGGCGCGTCGGCGTACGAGGCGATGCTGCGGCGCGAGGCCGCCCGCGGCGTCCTGACCGTCCTCGACCCCAACATCCGCGAAGCGCTCATCACCGACCCGGCCGCCTACCGCGCCCGGTTCCGGTCCTGGCTGCCGGACGTCCGGCTGCTCAAGATCTCCGACGACGACGCCGCGTGGCTCACCGAAGGCGCCGACCCGGTCGCCGCCGCGAAGACGTGGATCGAGTCCGGTGTGGACGCCGTGGTGCTCACCCGGGGCGCCGACGGCGTCGCGGTGATCACCGCCGCAGGTGAGCTGGCCCACGTGCCGTCGCGGAAGGTCACCGTGGTCGACACCATCGGCGCCGGCGACACCGTCCAGGGCGCGCTGCTGGCCTGGCTGCACACCCGCGAGGTCACCGACCTGGCCTCTCTCGGCGCGGAGGCGTGGCGCGAGGCGCTCGAATTCGCGGCGAAGGCGGCTTCCATCACGGTTTCGCGGAGCGGGGCGGAGCCGCCGACATCCGCCGATATGGCGTCCAGCGTGTGAACCTGGTCCCAAAGGGGGCCCCATGAGCAACGCCACCGCTGCGCGAACGCACGTTTCTCGACTAGCGTAGAGGGGCATTCTTCATACCCCAGCGGGGCGGTGTGCAGCGAGGCGCCAGTGTTTCCTCGCGTGAACACTTGGCTACCTGTGGAACCCGCAGGCGCCGCCGGCCCGTGCCGAAACGTGAGAGGGACTTGCATGTCCGACGCGACGACTGCGGGGCAGTCCGGCGGCGAAACCGCGAAGCTGACCCTGCCGAGTGGCGAGCACGAGTTCAAGATCGTCCACCCGGTCGAGGGCGCGCCCGGGATCGAGCTGGGGAAGCTGCTGGCGCAGACGGGGTACATCACCTACGACCCGGGTTTCGTCAACACCGGTGCCGCGTCGTCCGCCATCGCCTACATCGACGGTGACGCCGGGATCCTCCGCTACCGTGGTTACCCGATCGAGCAGCTGGCCGAGAAGTCGACCTTCGTCGAGGTCTCCTACCTGCTGATCTACGGCGAGCTGCCGACCCAGGCCCAGCTGGCCGACTTCACCGAGAAGATCCAGCGGCACACGCTGCTGCACGAAGACCTGAAGGCGTTCTTCAGCGGCTTCCCGCGTGACGCGCACCCGATGCCGGTCCTGTCCAGCGCGGTGTCGGCGCTGTCGACCTTCTACCAGGACTCGCTCGACCCGTTCGACGAGCCGAACGTCGAGCTGTCGACCATCCGCCTGCTCGCCAAGGTCCCGACCCTGGCGGCGTACGCGTACAAGAAGTCCGTCGGCCAGCCGCTGCTGTACCCGGACAACTCGCTCGGCCTGGTCGAGAACTTCCTGCGGATGACGTTCGGCTTCCCGGCCGAGCCGTACGAGGTCGACCCGGACGTCGCGAAGGCGCTCGACCTGCTGTTCATCCTGCACGCCGACCACGAGCAGAACTGCTCGACCTCGACCGTGCGCCTGGTCGGCTCGTCCGAGGCGAACCTGTTCGCCTCGATCTCGGCCGGCATCAACGCGCTGTTCGGCCCGCTGCACGGCGGCGCGAACGCCGCGGTGCTCGACATGCTCGAGGGCATCAAGAACGACGGCGGCGACGTCGCCAAGTTCGTCGAGCGGGTGAAGAACAAGGAAAAGGGCGTGAAGCTGATGGGCTTCGGGCACCGGGTCTACAAGAACTACGACCCGCGCGCGAAGATCATCAAGAACACCGCGGACGAGATCCTCGGCAAGCTGAAGGGTGGCGACCAGCTGCTCGACATCGCCAAGAAGCTCGAAGAGACCGCGCTTTCCGACGACTACTTCGTTTCGCGCAAGCTGTACCCGAACGTGGACTTCTACACCGGCCTGATCTACCGGGCGCTGGGCTTCCCGACGAAGTTCTTCACGGTGCTGTTCGCGCTCGGCCGCCTGCCGGGCTGGATCGCGCACTGGCGCGAGATGATCAACGACCCGGCCACCAAGATCGGCCGCCCGCGGCAGATCTACACCGGCCACGCGTCGCGGGACTACACCCCGATGTCGGAGCGCTAAAGGCTCACCCTGGTAACCGCCCCGTCGTGCACCCGCACGGCGGGGCGCTTATCGTTGGGCCGCGTGACCAAAGAAGCACCCGTCGTCCTGTGGTTCCGCCGCGACCTGCGGCTGGGCGACCACGCCGCCCTGCTGGAAGCCTCGAAGCACAGCAAGCACGTCCTCGCGCTGTACGTCCTCGACGAGGCGCTGCTGAAGCCGGGCGGGGCGCCGCGCGAGGCGTTCCTCTACGGGTGCCTCGAGAAGCTGAACGAGCAGCTCGGCGGCCGGCTGATGCTGGTGCGCGGCGAACCGGCGGCCGAGGTCGTGAAGGCCGCGAAGAAGATCGGCGCCGCGGCCGTGCACGTCAGCGCGGACACCGGGCCGTACGGCCGGCGCCGGGACGCCGAAGTCGCGAAGGCGTTGGCGGACAACAACATCGACTGGGTCGAGACGGGCTCGTCGTACGCCGTAACACCCGGCCGCGTCACCAAGCCGGACGGCGACCCGTACCGCGTCTTCACGCCGTTCTTCCGGGCCTGGACCGCACACGGCTGGCACTCTCCCGCCGACACCGGACCGTCCCTTGTGGACTGGGTCGAACCGCCGCGCTCACTGAAGATCCCGAAGCCGCCCAAGGTTTCCGCGACGCTGCCGGAGCCGGGTGAGCAGGCCGCGCTGGACGCCTGGCACGCGTTCCTCGACGACGGCATCGAGACCTACGATTCCGATCGTGACCGCCCGGACCGCGAAGGCACGACACGGCTTTCGCCGTACCTGCGCTGGGGTTGCGTCCACCCGCGGACGCTGCTGGCCGACCTGGCGGGTGACGACCGCGTCGGCGCGAAGTCGCTGCGCAGCGAGTTCTGCTGGCGCGAGTTCCACGCCGACGTCCTGTGGCACCGTCCGGAGACCGCGCGCAAGAACTACGACAAGCGGTTCGACGGCATGAAGCACGACGACGACCGCGAGGCCTTCGAGCGGTGGTGCGCGGGCAAGACGGGCTACCCGATCGTCGACGCTGGGATGCGGCAGCTGCTGGCCGAGGGCTGGATCCACAACCGCGTGCGGATGGTCGTCGCGAGCTTCCTGGTGAAGGACCTGCACCTGCCGTGGTGGGTCGGCGCGCGGCACTTCATGAAGCACCTCGTGGACGGCGACCTCGCGTCGAACCAGCTGAACTGGCAGTGGGTCGCCGGCTCCGGCACGGACGCGGCGCCGTACTTCCGGATCTTCAACCCGACGACGCAGGGCGAGAAGTTCGACCCGAACGGCGACTACGTCCGCAAGTACGTGCCGGAGCTGCGGCCGGTCGAGGGCAAGGCCGTGCACAAGCTGAAGGAGCGTCCGAAGGAGTACCCGGAGCCCATGGTCGACCACGCCCACGAACGCCAGGTGTCCTTGGAGCGGTACGGAAAGATCACTTCGTAGCGATCTCGTCGAGGACCAGCTTCGCGCCGTCGGTGCGGATCGAGGCGGCGACGGCTTTCGCCCGCGCGGTGGCTTCCAGCGCCGTCTCGAGCGCGGCGGACAGGGATTCGACGGTCGGCACCGGGCCGTCGTGCGCCGCGCCGATGCCCAGCTCGGCGACCCGGCCGGCCCAGGTCCGCCCGGCCTTGGCCGACGGCCCCGCGCCCGGATCACCTCGAGGGCGACGCGCGTGGCGTGCTGCGAAGCACGCATCGGCATGCTGCCGAAACCCGCGTATACCGGTGGTTCGCCCGCGTTCAGGAACGCTTCCAGCTCGGCGGGCAGCGGGCGGTCGCCGAGGACGCGGCCCACCGGCGGCAGGCCGTGCGCCGCCCGCTGGTGTCGAGCGCGGACTTGAACAGGCCGTCGATGTTCCGCGCTTCCAGGTCCCACAACGCCCGGTTGCCCGTCTCCGGCGGGAGCGACAGGCCCGCGTGCGTCAGCCGCGGCGGGTGGCGCGGCGTCGGCAGGGTGAGCTGCTGGAACGTCGCGTACAGCCCCGCAGCTCGGCCACCGACCGCGCGCCGGCCACGGCGGGTACCAGGACCGTCGCCACGACCGCGTCGCACCCTTCGGCACCCGCGGCGAACTGCGCGGCGATCAGCTCGGCCGCGCGCTCGGGAATGCCCTTCGCGGTGGGCGGCTTCGCCCCGGTCACCAACGGCCGCACGGCCTGGCCGACCGGCACCACCTCCACGCCGGCGCCCGCCAGCCGCCGCGCGAACTCCTCGTCGGGCGGCGCGCACACCCGTACCTCGACGCCGTGCTCCCGCACCTTCATCGCGAGCGCCACCAGCGGCTCGACGCCCCCACGCGAGTCGTACCCGGACAACAGAACACGCACTCGGCCGGCTCCCCAGTTCAGCCCCGGAGGGCTTCCGACAGCTTGATGCGGCTGCCGATGCGCAGCACGCTGTTGCCGTAGATCTTGCCGCCCAGCCAGGTGAGCAGTGCGACCAGCGCGGCCGTCAGCCCGAGCGACAGCGCGATCTCCCAGCCCGTCGCCGCGCCGGTCGCGATCCGGGCCGGCATCAGGATCGGCGAGAACAACGGGATCAGCGAGATGACCTTCGTCCCCGTGCCGTCGGGGTCCTGCAGCAGCAGGTTGAACCCGGTGACGAACCCGACGATCAGCACGATGTTGAGCGGCCCGACCACCGACTGCGTGTCCTCCTGCCGCGACACCAGCGAGCCCAGCGCGCCGTAGATCGTGGCGTACAACAGGAATCCGAGCAGGTACCAGAGCAGGCCCCACAGCATCGCGCCAGTGGCGAAGCCGGACAGCGTGAACACCCCGGTCACCGACGCCGCGACCAGCCCGGCCGCGGCCAGGATCACCAGCTGCGTCAACCCGACCAGGCCGAGCCCGATCACCTTGCCCAGCAACAGCTGCCACGGCCGCACGCTGGCGAGCAGGATCTCCACGACCCGGCTCGACTTCTCCTCGACGACGCCCTGGGCGACCATCATCCCGTAGGTGATGATGCTGATGTAGAGCAGGAACGCGACGATCAGCCCGACGACGAGCCGTTGCGTCTGGTCCGCGGGCTCCGGCGAGATCGGGTCGTCCTGCACGTGGGTGCCGTCGACCTGGGCCATCACGTCGGCCGGCTCGAGCTGCGCGGACGACAGCACGCCGTCGAGGACCTGCTGCTGCGCGACCTGGTCGAGCACCTTCCGCAGCTGATCGTCCAAAGAGGACTTGTAGGTGGCGGTCAGCTTCGCCGCGCTGCCCGAGACGAGCGCGTCGAGGTCGCCGTCTTCGACCTTCTCGCGGCCGTCGGCCGGGTCGGTGATGGTGACGGTCGAGATCTGCCGGCCGGACTGCGCGGCTTCGACCTGCAGCTGCCGCGCGATCCCGGTCGCCTGGCCGGTGAGCCCGACGGTGCTCTTGTCCGCCGACCCCGCCAGCGACGTCTGGAAGCCGACGTAACCCAGCAGCAGCACCAGCATCACGACGGTGCCGATGACGAACGAACGTGTGCGCAGCCGCGTGTTCAGCTCGCGCTTCATGACGAGCCAGACGGCGCGCCGGCCGCTCAGCGTCTTCATCGCGGTTCCCCCTTGTCCGAGACGGCGTCGCGGAACAGGTCGGTCAGCGACCGGCGACGGCGGCTGAACTCCGTGACCGGCCCGGTGGCCAGCGCCGCGGCGAGCACGGCCTGGTCGTCCGCGCTCGGTTCGAGGTCGAGCACGGTGGTTGCGCCGTGATTTTCCAGTACGCGCACGCCGGGCAGGCCCGCGGCCCAGCCGCCGGGCGCGCCCGGGGCGGTGACGACGAGCTTGCTGCTCGCGCCGGCGGTCAGCTCGCCGACGGTGCCGACGGCGACCATCCGGCCGCCGCGGATGATCCCGACGCGGTCGCACAGCCGCTCGACGAGGTCGAGCTGGTGGCTGGAGAACACGACCGGCACGCCGGCCGCGGCCTTCTCGCGCAGCACGCCGCTCATGACGTCGACGGCCAGCGGGTCGAGGCCGGAGAACGGCTCGTCGAGCACCAGCACGGCCGGGTCGTGCACCAGCGCGGCGGCCAGCTGGACGCGCTGCTGGTTGCCGAGGCTCAGCTTCTGCACCTCGTCCTTGCGGCGCTCGGTCAGGCCGAGCCTGCCGATCCAGTTCTCCGCGTTGCGGTGGGCCTCGTTCGCGCTGAGGCCGTGCAGCTCGGCGAGGTAGATCAGCTGCTCGAGGACCTTCATCTTCGGGTAGAGCCCGCGTTCCTCGGGCATGTAGCCGATGTGGGTGCGCGCTTCGTGCGTGATCTTTTCGTTCTTGAAGCGCACTTCACCGCTGTCGGCGGCCAGCACCCCGAGCACGATCCGCATGGTCGTGGTCTTGCCGGCGCCGTTGCTGCCGACGAACCCGAAGAGCTCGCCGCCGCGGACGTCGAAGGTGACGCCGTCGAGCGCGACCTTCGTGCCGTAGCGCTTGGAGATCCCGTCGATCTCCAGCGTCCCCTCGGTCATGCCCCCATCCCTTCTTCGAAATCCTCGGGGTCGTCGTCCGGCAGCGACCAGCCGAGCAGCAGCGCCGGGACGGTCGTCCCGGTGACCAGCAGCGCGGAGATCATCATGACGCCGCGGAAGGCCCCGTCTTCGGTGCGGGCGACGACGAGCGTGTAGACCATCGCGGCGATCATCAGGTAGCTGAGGACCTGGAAGCCGATGTAGGTGACGCGGTGGCGCCACTCGCGCTCGCGTTCGTCCAGCAGCCGCGAGAAGCCGCCGCTCATCCGGCCGGTGAGGATCCGCAGCAGCAGGAACGCGGTGCCGCCGACCAGGGCGCTGGACAGCCAGAGCGCACCGAAGAGCCAGTCGCTGCCGGTGGTGAAGATCGAGGCGCCGGCGACCAGCCCGAGATCGCCGAGCGCCAGCACGGCGGTGAGGGTCCGGCGGCGCCGCCGGGTGCGCCAGCCCGGCAGCCGCCGGGAGTGCCGCAGTTCGCGCTCGTCCATCTTGTCCAGCTGACGTTCCCAGTAGGCCGCGAGCCGGCCCGGTTGCTCGGTCATGCTCCCCCCTCGCGGTAGACCTGAGTGGACAGTGGCGTGAACGGCGCGCGGCTGAACACCGCTTCGACCGGCAGGTCGAAGACCGCGCAGATCCGGAAGGCCAGGTCCAGGCTCGGATAGTGATCGCCCCGCTCGAGAGCACCGATGGTTTGAGGATTGACCTCGACGGCATTCGCGAGCGCGGCCCTGCTCAACCCGCGCTCGGCTCGGAGCACGGGAAGCCGGTTGTAGATCGGCAGCTCTTTGCCGCGTCTGACCGGACTCATGAACGTACTGTTGCAAAAACCCAACGGGTCGTCAAGTTAAGTGCACATCAAGTCTGGTTGTGCACAGGGTCGGCGTGATGTGGACAGAGTCGGGTCGCGGCGTGAAAGACGATCTTGCTGTCGGTGGGTGGCGGTAGACTGGACGTGGGCACGCCCCCCAGGGAAGGGCGGGGCTGTGTCCGGCGGGGGCTGTGTCGGCGGGGGCTGTGGCAAAGTCGGCGGACCCGGCTCGCTTGGCCACTGGCGAGCAGGGTGGGCGGGCTTGGGCGAGGTCGCGAATGACTCGTCGAGGCACCGCAGTCGCTGCTCGGTGCGCGGGAGGCAGGGCCCGGAGGCCGACGGCACGACATCTCGGCGGCGTGCCACGCTCCCCAGACAGCGCGCCGGACCTCGTCGAGATGACCCGGCTCAGGTGAGGCCGGCAAGAGACTTGTCGACAAGCTCCGCGACCCGCCCCGCCGCGGCTTCCGCGTCCGACGGGATCAACGACAGCCGCGTCCGGCGCTCCAGTACGTCCGCCACGTCCAAAGCCCCCTCGTTGCGGACCGCCCACACGACCTCCGCCGCCGTGATGTCCGATCCCGGGGCCACCGGTGCCGCGAACTCCGCGTCCAGCTCGCCCAACGCCGCGACCCGCGGGGCCTCCGTGCCATAACGAGCCACCAGCCTCGGCGCGGCGTCCACAAGAGACAGATCCGACCGCGAAGCCGCTCCCAGCAACGGCAACCGGGCAGTCCGACAAGGCGAAGTACTCAAACCGGCCAAGCGAACCGCCGAGTCGACCGCGTCCTCCGCCATCCGGCGGTACGTCGTCAGCTTGCCGCCGACCACCGTCAGCAGGCCGTCCGAACCCGCCAGCACCGCGTGCTTGCGGGACAGGTCGGCCGAACGGCCGCCGCCTTCCACCAATGGCCGGAGGCCGGCGAACGATCCGGCCACGTCAGCACGGGTCAGCGGCCGGGCCAGTACCGTCGAAGCCAGCTTCAGCAAGAAGTCCACATCGGACTCGGGAACCACTGGTACGTCGGGGATCGATCCTGAAACCGGCTCGTCCGTGAGTCCCAAGTAGACGCGGCCGTCCGGTTGGGGGAGCAGGAACACGAACCGGTTGGTCTCGCCCGGCACCCCGATGTTCACCGACGTCGTGCCCATCGGGACCGTCCCCGGCGCGAGCACCAGGTGCGATCCCAGTGACGGCCGCAGCCGGACCGAGCCCGTCAGCGTGCCCGCCCACACCCCCGTCGCGTTGATCACCTGGCGCGCGTGGATCTCCACCGTGTCACCGGAAACGCCGTCGAAAGCCGTGACGCGGTCCGCGGAGACCGCGGAAGCCGAAAGCCGCGTCAGGATCCGGGCGCCGAACGATGCCGCCGTCCGTGCCAGGGAAACCACCAGGCGCGCGTCGTCGACCAACGCGCCGTCGTACGCCAGCAACGCGCCGCGCAAGCCGGCCGGCGAGAGTCCGGGAACCAATGCCAGTGCTTCCGCGACCGGGATCGAACGCGGCCGCGGCAGCACCGACGACGGTGTGCGCGCCGCCCGGCGGAGGCCGTCGCCGGCTCGGAGGCCGGCCGCCACCAGTGCCTGCTGTGCGCGGGATGTGCTGGGGTACAACGGGAACAGCTGCGGCATCGCCCGCGTGAGGTGCGGCGCCGTGCGCGTCATCATGATGCCGCGCTCGACCGCGCTCTCGTGCGCCAGGCCGAACTCGCCGTGCGCCAGGTAGCGCAGGCCGCCGTGCACGAGCTTCGACGACCAGCGGGACGTCCCGAACGCCAGGTCCCGCGCCTCGACGAGCGCCACCGACAACCCGCGCGAAGCCGCGTCCAGGGCGATGCCCGTGCCGGTGACGCCGCCGCCGACGACAACGATGTCGACGCGCTCGCCCGCCGCCAGCTCCGCGAGCTCGCGTTCGCGGCGCCGCGCGTTGAGCGAGCCGGACGTCACGGCTTCAGCGCCGCGTCGAGCACGTGGGTGAACTCCGCCAGCAGTGCCGCCTCGCCGACGTCCGCCGTCGCCGGGCGCAGCGAGAACGCGAAGGACTGGACCACCAGCAGCACCGACCGGGACTGCGCCGCGACCGGCGCCCGCCGGATCGACCCGTCCTGGTGCCCGGCCTCCAGTAGCTGGTGCAACGCCGCCTCGGCGAACTTCTGCGTCGCGCCCAGCCGCTCCACGATGTACGGGAGGACCAGCTCGGGGTCGACGTCGAGCAGCGTGCGGAACAGCGGGTCGGCCGACAGCGAACGGACGCCGGCCGACGCGATGAGCACGAGCCGCTCGCGGCTGTCCGAGGCGTCGGCGCCGCGTTCGCTCGCCGTGCGCAGCAGCCCGCTGAACTCGCGGGTCATCAGCGCGGCGAGCACGCTGCGGACGTCGGGGAAGCGGCGGTAGACCGTCATCCGGCTGACGCGCGCGGTGCGGGCGATTTCGGCGAGTGTGGTGCGGCGCACACCGACGGCCAGTACGCACGAGCGCGCGGCGTCGAGCAGCACGTCATCGGCCACTCGGGTCGCCGTCTGGCGGTTGCGGGTGTCCGCGAGCGCGGATGATCCCGCGGTCTCCATAGTGTGACGTTTCACGTCCATGTGTCACACTGTATCGGTGAACGCGCTCATTGACCACCGCCTTCGACGGTCCTGGACTCCGGAAGCCGCCGACGCCGCCCGGCTGCCCGCGCGGGCGGCCAAGTGGCTTGAACAGCGTATAGGCCAGACGGCTCCCGGTGCTGCCCCGGCGGGTGATTTGCCGGTGGAAATACCGTCACCGAAACTGGACGAATCTGCTGTCAAAGCGCTGTCAGGCGTCGTGGGCACGGAAAACGTGCTGGTCGACGACGCGGCCCGGCTGGCGCGCGCGACGGGACTGTCCTACCTCGACCTGCTGCGCCGCCGTTCGCCCTCAGTGGACTTCCCGGTGCCCGACGCGGTCGTGCTGCCCGCCGGCCCGGACGAGGTCCAGTCGGTGCTCGACGTCTGCGTGCGGCACGACGTCGGGGTGGTGCCCTTCGGCGGCGGCACCTCGGTCGTCGGCGGGGTCGCGGCGCTGCGCGGCGAGAAGGCGGCGGTGATCGCGCTCGACCTCGTCCGCCTCGACGCATTGGTGTCGGTCGACGCCGAGTCGCGCCTCGCCGTGCTGCAGGCCGGTGTCCGAGGGCCCGAGGCCGAGCGCCTCCTCGGCGAGCACGGCCTGACGCTCGGGCACATCCCGCAGTCGTTCGAACGGGCCACGATCGGCGGCTTCGCGGCGACGCGCTCGGCCGGCCAGGCGTCGTCGGGCTACGGACGCTTCGAAGACATGGTCAAGGGTGTGCGCCTGGCGACGCCGCGCGGCGAGTGGAAGCTCGGGATCGCGCCGGCGTCGGCCGCCGGGCCGGACCTGCGCCAGCTCGCCATCGGCAGCGAAGGCACGCTCGGCGTGATCACCGAGGTGACGCTGCGGGTGCGCCCGGCGCCGCCGGTCAAGCGGTACGAGGGCTACGCGCTGCCCGGCTGGGAGGCGGGCCGCGAGGCCGTCCGCGACCTCGCGCAGCACCACGCGCTCGCCGACGTCACCCGGCTGTCCGACGGGGACGAAACCGAAGTTTCCCTGGCGCTGAACGCCGGTCTCAAGACGACGGCGTTGCGCAAGTACCTCGCCGCGCGCGGGGTGGCGCGGCCGTGCTTCCTCATCGTCGGCTGGGAAGGCACGGCGCACGACGTGGCCCTGCGGCGCCGCGAGACGGCGCGCCGGCTGAAGGCGTCGGGTGCGGTGCGCGTCGGCAAGGCGCTCGGCGAGTCCTGGCGGCACGGCCGGTTCGGCGGCCCGCGGCAGCGCGATGCCCTGATGGACCAGGGTGTCTGCGTCGAGACGCTGGAGACCGCGGCTTATTGGTCCACTGTGGACGAACTGCGGGACGACGTCCGGGCGGCGCTCACGGCGTCACTCGGCCCGTCCATCGTGATGTGCCACATCTCGCACGCGTACGAAACGGGCGCGTCGCTGTACTTCACGGTGCTGACGGCCCGCGACGAGGCGAACCCGGCCGGCCAGTGGCAGCGCGCGAAGGCGGCGGCGTGCGAGGCGATCACCGGGCTGGGCACGATTTCGCACCACCACGCCGTCGGCGTCGACCACGCGCCGTACCTGCGGGCGGAGATCGGCTCGCTCGGGGTCGAAGTGCTGCGCGCGGCGAAGTCGGCGGTCGACCCGACCGGGATCCTCAACCCGGGAAAGCTGGTCTGAGCACTTCGCACGGGACGCCGTGGCCGTCCGCGGCGACGCCGTCGAGCTTCGCCGCGGCGGCCTGCGGGACGTCGGCGGTGCGCACCGGCACGCCGTCCACCAGCAGCGGGTAGCGGATCGGCGCGGCGCCGACGTACGTGTGGACCTCGGTCAGGCGGGTGCCGTCTTCGAGCGTGATGTCGGGTTCGGTCAGCCGGGCCAGGTCGTAGCGCGTGCCACGGCCTTCGCAGCGGTCGAGCACGGCGAGCTGGTCCGGCGTCACGAACCAGATGGCGTGCTCTTCGACGCCGTCGAGCGCGGTGAGCGTGGCCGGGCGCTGGTCGTCGACGACGCGGAAGCCGGCGGCCCACACCGCGGCGAGCCCGCCGCACCGCGCGTGCGCGACGACGACCGGGCCTTCGAGCCCGAGGCGTGCGCGCAACCAGGTGATCTTCGACGGGTTCGCGTTCGAGCCGTACGCCAGCACGGCCATCCGGTCGCGCCAGCCGCCGGGCGCGGTGTCGAGCGGGTGCCCGACGCCGTCGACGTGCACGAACGAATAACCCGGCCGGGTGCCCGGGTAGGGCTCGGCCGGGTATTCGTCGTCGGTGAAGAGGGTCAGAAGGTCACCACGCTGCGCAGGACGTCACCGTGGTGCATGCGCTCGAAGGCCTGCTCGACGCCGTCGACGCCGATGCGCTCGGTGACGAACTTGTCGAGCGGCAGCCGGCCCTGCAGGTAGAGGTCCACGAGCATCGGGAAGTCGCGGCTGGGCAGGCAGTCGCCGTACCACGACGACTTGAGCGAGCCGCCGCGCGAGAAGAAGTCGATCAGCGGCAGGTCGTTGAGGCGCATCTCCGGCGTCGGGACGCCGACGAGCACGACCGTGCCGGCGAGGTCGCGGCCGTAGAAGGCCTGCCGCCAGGTCTCCGGGCGGCCGACGGCGTCGATGACGACGTCCGGGCCGAAGCTGTTCGTGGCGTCCTGCATGGCCTCGACGACGGCTTCTTCGCTGAGGTCCGTGCTGTTCACGGTGTGCGTGGCGCCGAAGTCCTTGGCCCACGCCAGCTTCCGGTCGTCCCGGTCGATCGCGACGATCGTGGTGGCACCGGCCAGCTTCGCGCCCGCGATGGCGGCGTCGCCGACGCCACCGCAGCCGATGACCGCGACCGAGTCACCGCGCGTGACGGCGCCGGTGTTGATGGCCGCGCCGAGCCCGGCCATCACGCCGCAGCCGAGCAGCCCGGCGACCGCGGGCTCGGCCTCGCGGTTCACCTTGGTGCACTGTCCGCTGTGGACGAGGGTCTTCTCGAGGAAGGCCCCGACGCCGAGCGCGGGCGACAGCTTGGTGCCGTCGGCGAGCGTCATGGGCTGGGCGGCGTTGAAGGTCGAGAAGCAGTACCACGGCTTGCCGCGCTTGCAGGCGCGGCAGGTGCCGCAGACGGCGCGCCAGTTGAGGATGACGTAGTCGCCGGGCTCGAGATCGGTGACGCCGTCGCCGACCGCCTCCACGACACCGGCGGCCTCGTGGCCGAGCAGGAACGGGAACTCGTCGTTGATCCCGCCCTCGCGGTAGTGCAGATCGGTGTGGCAGACCCCGCAGGCCTGCACGTTCACGACGGCCTCGCCCGGCCCGGGATCGGGGACGAGGACGGTCTCCAGCGAGACGGGCTCGCCCTTCGCTCGCGAAACGACCCCCTGGACCTCGTACGGCATGCGAATCCACCTTCCGGCTTTGCTGGCTCTGCCCGCAGCTAATCACGGATCATGCGGAGATGGCGACATCCGCATGAGTGAGGTTCGGTGATCGATGCGCAACATGTTGCGCTTCACGCAACTCTCATCCGGCGGCGGCGAGTGTGGGATGGTTCCTGCCATGGCGTTTGTGATCGGGCTTCCCTGCGTCGACGTCAAGGACCGCGCGTGCGTCGAAGAATGTCCCCTGGACTGCATCTACGAGGGGGCCCGGAGTCTCTACATCCATCCGGACGAGTGCTTCGAGTGCGGTGCCTGTGAGGCGGCCTGCCCGGTGGGGGCGGTCTCGTACGTGGAAGACCCCGCGCTCGCGCCGGACAACGGCCTGTTCTTCAGCGAGATCCTCCCCGGGCGCGACGCACCACTGGGTTCTCCGAACGGTGCGGCCGCGGTCGGCCCGCTGAACGCGGACACGGTCCAGGTCGCGGCGCTGCCGCCGCAGCGTCCGCCCGCCCGGCGGCCACCGCGGGAGAAGTCTCCGGACGGCGGCTGTGGCTGTGCCGACGATTCCGGCGGTCGGCGCGACCCGGGCTGAAGCGGGGCGTGCCTCCGGCCCCCGGATTCCACGCTACCCGGCGGTACCGACAGTTCCGGGTGGCTCAGGCAGGTCCATCGACGCCAGCCGCGCCGGGTCCGCCACCGCCGCGATCGCCGCGATCCGACCTTCCAGCACGGTGAACGCCACGACCGACAGCGGGGAGCCGTCCGGACGCCACGCCACCACGCCCGGCAGACCGCCGACCAAGACCTCCCGGCCGTCGTTGGCCCCGCCGAAGCGGGCTCCCGCCGCGACGTTCGTCGCTCCGAGGACCACCACCACGCCGTCCGGGGTGTCGACCGTCAGCCGCACGTCCGGATCCAGCACACGCAGCAGTTCCTCGAAATCACCGTCGCGGGCCGCCCTCAGGAACGCGTTCACCACCTCGCGCTGTTCCCGGCTCGCGGCAGGCGGTGACGGCGTCCGCACCTTCCGGCGGGCGCGGCTGGCCAGCATCTTGGCCGCCGCGGTCGACTTGCCGAGGATGCGGCCGATCTCCTCGAACGGCACCGCGAACAGGTCGTGCAGCACGAACGCCAGCCGCTCGCTCGGCCCGAGCGACTCCAGGACCACCAGCAGCGCGAGCCCGACCGAGTCCGCCAGCGCGACGTCGTCCTCCGGCCCTTCGTCGACCGTCACGACGATTTCGTCGTAGAGCGCCTCGGGCCGGGCTCGGCGCGAGCGCAGGACGTCGAGGCTGATCCGGCCGACCACCGTCGTCAGCCAGCCGTCGAGGTTGTCGATCGTCGCCGCGTCCTGGCGCGACAGCCGCAGCCACGCCTCCTGGACCACGTCCTCGGCGTCGGCGTGCGAGCCGAGCACCCGGTGGGCCACCGCGCGCAGCCGGTCGCGCTGCGCTTCGAAGGCCTCGGTCACCGTGTCGGGCATGTCGTTACCTTCTTCCGTTCGGCTCCGTCGTGGGGATGACGGGCCCGGAGGGGCACAGGTAACAAAGGGAGGACCGATGGAAGCACGGCTCAAGGACTCGGGGAACCCCGAGGTGTTCGGCGCGATCCAGCAGATCATCAAGGCGGTGCACGCCGGCGGCGTCGACCCGCTGGTGCTGGAGCTGGTCCACCTGCGGGCCAGCCAGATCAACGGCTGCAGCCCGTGCGTCTTCGGCGGAGTCCAGTCGGCGAAGAAGCACGGCGAGACCGAAGAGCGGCTGCACAACGTGGTCGCGTGGCGCGAGACGCCGTTCTACACCGAGCCGGAGCGAGCGGCGCTCGCGCTGACGGAGGCCGCGACCCGGCTCCAGGACGGTGAACCCGGCGTCACCGACGAGATCTGGGCGGAAGCCGCGAAGCACTTCGACGAGCGGCAGCTGTCCGCGATCACCTTGAACATCGCGCTCACCAACTTCTTCAACCGGATCAACCGCACGACGCGGCAGCCGGCCGGCCAGACCTGGTAGAAGCCGGCCGGTCGCCGCGCCGGTCCCGGGTCAGGCCGGGGTGATGATGTACGCGATGCCGCCGGGGCCGCTCGCCACGGTCCCGTCGGCGCGGTACCGCTTGGTCCGCTGCCAGATCTTCTCGAACTGGTCGCGCTTGTAGATGTTGCGCACGCGGTCGTTGCTGCTCGACGCCGGGTCGTTCGCGATCACGTCGCCGTCCTTCGTGAAGCCGACGACCACCATGATGTGCCCGGCCGTCCCGTAGCCCGCGCCGTCCAGCTCCGAAGCCAGGAACGACTGCGACGTGATCACCGGGATGCCGCGGGCGATGTAGCCCTCGAGCTCGTTCAACGAGTGCAGCCGCGTGATGTGCCCGCGCAGCCCGCGCGACGCCGCGTACGCCGTGTTGAACGGCCAGTTGCCGGTGCCGTCGTAGGCGTGGTCGTAGGTGTAGCGCGCCGCGAACGCCACCGACGGGTCGACGTAGTCCGCCGGGATCCAGGACATCTCCGCCGCCGACGGCTTCTTGCCCCAGTATTCGGCCACCATCTCGGTCGACGTCGGGCTGCACCACGCTTCGCCGCCCCCGCCGTACTGCGGGAACTGTCCTTTGTGGAGGTTCTGCGCGTACGCCGGCACCTTCAGCTCGATCCCGGTGGCACGGCCCGGCTTCGTCGTCCGCACATCGAAGCGGTCCGGCACGGCGGACGTCATCGCGCCCAGCGACGTCACCGACGGCGTCGCGCGCGAGCCCTTTTCGCGGTAGAGGCTGATCCGCAGCTTGTACGACTTCAGCGTCACGCCCGTCTTCGTCACCAGCGTGTCGACGTCGACCAGGGCGTTCGCGTCGTCCTGGCCGTCGACGCTGGTGCGCAGGATGTCCGTGTCGCCGCTGGCCCAGCGGCCCATCACGTACCACGCGGTTTCGGCGCCCGCCGGCGTCTTGCCCTGCGCCTCGACCTGCAGCCAGGTGTTCGCCGGCGTCCGCGCGTTCCAGGACGAGACCAGCTGCGTCGCGCCGAAGCCCTGCCGGTACGACGGTGACGTCCACTGGCCGTACTCGTACGTTCTCGTGGTGCCCAGCTCCGGCTCGATGTGCTCGACCGTGCCGGCCGGACGCGTGATGCGCAGGCCGTCGTGGGTCAGTGCGAGCCCGGCGAAGTGGCCTTCGTAGAAGCCGCCGCCGTTCCACTCGTGGTAGTCGATCGACTCGTCTTCGCCGGGCCGGGCGGGCGAGGCCTCGGCGACCTGCGCGGTTACAGCTGTTAACACAACCACTGACAATAAGGTGAACAACTTGCGTGCGCGCATCCCGGCTCCCTGATCGACCCACCCAGTAGGCAGGGATTTTCGCCGGTCGGGCCGGGTATGTAAACAGGTACCTACAGGACGGCCTGCGTCTGTGTCACTTTCGCGACCAACTTGCCGCCGTCGTCGTGGATCTCCGTCTCCACCACGACGAACTTGCGGCCGGCGTGCAGTGGTCTGGACGACGCAACGGCGTAGCCCGAACGCACGGCACGCAGGAAGTTCGTCTTCGACTCGACGGTCGTCGTGCCCTGCGCGCCCTCGGGGAGGTTGAGGAACGCGCACACGGCACCGGTCGAGTCGGCCAGCGCCATGAGCGCGCCCCCGTGCAGCACGCCGCCGAGCGTGCAGAGGCTCTCGTCCCACTTCAGCCGGGTGCGGACGAGTGCCTTGCCGTGCTCCAGCACCTCGACGCCGAGGCGCTCGGAGAACGGCATGGTGCGGTGGAAGAGCTGGGTGCCCTCGGGATCGGTCATGCCCCGCAGCCTGCCCGAAGACCGGCCGCGGGGCGATTACCTCCGGGGTAACGCGCTCAGCTCAGCGGGTTCACCAGCAGCAGCTCGGTGTTGTGGTCGGTGGCGGCCCCGACGCGGCCGAGGTCGACGTGGATGTCGTTGTACGACAGCTCGCGGTACAGCGACGCAAGCGCTTGCGGGGTCCGGGCGCCGTAGTCCACCGCGTACGGTGCCTCGGCCTCGATCAGCGTCGTGAACAGCGACAACGTGCCGTCCGCGTTGTCCGCGACCTCGACGATCCGGGCCTGCTGCGGGAAGTCGACGTGCGACGCCGTGTTGATCTCCCAGAAGCTCTGCTGCGGCGTGCTTCCGGCGTGCGGGGTGATCTTGTTGAGGTGCGTGTGGCCGTTGACCCACGCCAGCACGTTCGGGAACCGCTTGAGCAGCGCGACGAACGCGTTGCCGTCCAGACGCGGGTCGAGCAGGTGGCGCGAGTCCGGCAGGACGTTGCCCATCGAGCCGCTGGTGTGGTGGCTGAACAGGAGGAACAGCTCGTCGGTGACGGCGTGGGTGGTCTTGCGCCCGAAGAAGTCGTAGTACGTCGAGCTGTTGCGCTTCAGCGTCGCCTCGACCCAGTTGTACTGCGCGAGGCCGATCGAGCCGTCGGCGAACCCGGCGTCGGTCGTCGTGTCGAGGCTGATCCCGGTGATGCCCGGCGCGATCCGGAACGTGTAGTAGACGTTCTTGCCGTCGGCGTTCGAGCTGCTGAAGCCGTGCCCGACGGGACCGGGCCCGGTGTTGGCCGAGTCGAGGTGCGCGCGGACGAACTCGCCGGTGTCGAACGGGCGACGCCGCGCGTCCGGCGTGATCTCGCGGATCGTGCCGCTGCCGCCGAACAGCTCGGCGATCGGCACGCTCGAGCCTGGCTTCTTGATGGCGTCGGCGAGCTTCTTCGCGGTGCTCTCGTCCTTGCCGATGACCTTGTACTTCCCGGTGTACCAGGCGTCGATGCCGGGGATCTGCGCCGGCAGCGAGCCGACGATGCTGTCGTCGTGGTTGCCGAAGGTGCAGAACCACGGGACGTCGAGGCCGGGCGCGGTGAACGTCCCGATGCCCGCTTCGAGCAGGCCGGGAATCTGCGGGAAGCCCTTGGCCGTGTAGTCGTCGGTACCGGGCTTGCCGGGGTTCCAGAACTCGTGGTTGCCGGAGTTCTGGACGCCTTCGTAGGCGTTCGTGGCGCCGGAGTTCGGCGTGACGGTCCCGCCGTTGAGGACCTTGAGGAACCAGTCGAGCTCGATCAGCTCGTGGTTGTCGGTGTTGTCGCCGGTGGTGACCATGAGGTCGAACGGGCGCCCGGTGAACGGGCCCTGCCGCACGCTGTTGACGCGCTCGACCAGCGCGCTGGTGGCGACGGTGCCGAGCGCCTCCTGTGGCCGGTGCGCCGAGCCGATGAAGGGGTGCAGGTACTCGAAGCGCGCGGGGCTTTCGGTGTCGGTGATGTGCAGGTCGGTGAACTGCACGAACGCGCCGAGGGCGCGGCGCCGGTCGTCGCGGCCGGTCTGCGGGGCGGCGAGGTCGCTCCGGACGGCCAGCGGCCAGCCGGGTCCGGCGGACAGGCGGCTGTAGCTCGCGGTGCCGCCGCCCGTGGCGACCTGCTCGAGGGTCGTGCCGGCGGTGCTGACCGAGCGGGTGCTCGTGAGCCGCAGGGCGCGGTCGAGCGCGTTGGCGGTGGGCGTGCACAGCAGCAGTCCGAGACCGGCGGCGCCCGCGGTGGCGAAGGTGCGCCGGGTGAGTTCGGCCATGGTTGTTTCGCTCCCCAGTTTCTCGGTTGCCCAGCACCGTGCCGGACGCCGGTGTCCGGGCGGTGAACGTGACGTTTCGAGCCACCTTGTCACAGGTGTCGGGGTGGGGTGTACCGCCGAAGGTCGTGGTCAATTCCGCCGGGGAACGGTCAGGAGTAGAGGCCGAACCCGGCGGGTGCACTCACGACTTGGAAGTAGAACAGGATCACGATCGCCGCCGGGACCACCGCGATGATGCCGCAGGACAGGCCCGCGATGCCCATTCCCTTGCCTGTGTAGCCCGGGCGGTAGGCCTGGGCCAGGCCGCCCCACGAGAGGCCGATCGCCAGGAAACTGAGGACCAGGTTGACGAACGGGACCAAGAACAGGACCAGGGCGACGATGCCGACGACCATGCCCGCCACCGCCAACCCGCTGGTCGTCGGTGGCCGGCCTGCGGCCAGCGGGCACGGCTGGACGCACTGCTTCGGCTGCCGGTAGGGGTCGAACTCGGTCATCGCGAACCTGTTCCCGCCGTTACCCGGAGTCGTCGGCGCTCCGGCTCCGGGCGTCACGTCAGCAGTAGAAACCGCAGGTCGTCGTCACGGTCGCCGCGGCGGTGAAGAAGATGACCATGAAGATGATCGCGGGGATCATCGCGATGATGCCGGTCACCAGGCCGGCGATGCCCATGCCGCGGCCGGTGTACCCGGGCTTGGCGGCCTGCGTGAGGCCGGCCCAGGAGAGGCCGATCGCGAGCAGGCCCATCAGCACGTCGCCGAACGGGATCCAGAACCCGAGCAGGGCGAGGATGCCGACGACCATGCCCGCGACGCACAGCCCGCTGGTGCGCAGCATCGGGTAGGGGACCGCCACCGCCGCGTACGGCTGCGCGGGAAAGGGCGCGGAGATCGGGTTCTGCTGGGGCTGCCAGGAGGGCTGGACCGGGATCGGCGCGTTCGCCGCCGGGTCTTCCGGGTGCGGCGGCGGGTAGTGGTCGGGCGTGGTCATTCGAGCACCTGCTTCCTTCGGGACGTTCCCGGAGTCGGCCGCTGCCCGCGACGTGTTACGACCCGCCCAAACCGGACTCCGTCACCCCGCGCACCAGGTATCGCTGCAGGAACGCGAACAGCAGCACGATCGGCAGGATCGACACCGCCGCCGCCAGGAACAGCAGGTCGAGCTGCGGGTTCTGCGCCGTCAGCAGTCCCGACAGCGCCACCTGGACGGTCCACGAATCGGGGGACTGGGCGATGATCAGCGGCCACAGGAACGCGTTCCAGCTGCCGATCACCGTGATCACCGCGATCGCCGCGAAGAACCCCCGCGAGTTCGGCACGACGATCCGCCAGAACACGCCCCAGCGCGTCAGCCCGTCGACCCGTCCCGCCTCCTCCAGCTCACGCGGGAAGTCCAGGAAGTACTGCCGGAACAGGAACACGCTGAACGCGCTGAAGAGCCCGGGGATGACCAGGCCGCGGAAGTCCGACAGCCAGCCGAGCGTCGAGACGACCACGAAGCTCGGCACGAACGTCACCGACGTCGGGATCATCAGCGTCGCCAGCACCGCGTAGAACACGATCCCGGAATGCCGGTACGGGATCCGCGCCAGGCCGTAGCCCGCCAGCGAGCAGAGCACGAGGAGCCCGACCGTCTGCAGCACCGCCACGATCGCCGAGTTCAGCAGGCTCCGCGCGAACGGGACGTCGTCCAGGGCGAACAGCCGCGAGAAGTTCTCCCAGTGCACAGTGGACGGGAAGAGCGTCCACTGTGGAGCGGTGATCTCCGCTCGCGACGCCAGGCCGTTGCGCACCAGCAGGTAGAACGGCAGCAGGAACAGCGCCGCCGCGATGATCAGCGCCGTCCACCGGAAGAAGGCCCTCATGACGCACGTCCGAAGCGGAAGACGCGGCCCTGCAGCAGCGTCACGAGCGCGATGATCAGCGCCAGGATCACCGCGCCCGCGCTGCCGCGGCCGAGGTCCTGGCCGCCCGAGCCCAGCGACGTGTAGTACAGGTACACCAGCGGCGGCCGGGCGAACGGCGGGTAGCCGCGGGCGTCGCCCATGATGTTGTAGAACTCGTCGAACGCCTGGTACGCGTTGATCAGGTTCAGCAGGAGCACCGCCACGGCCGTCGCGCGCAGCTGCGGCAGCGTGATGTACCGGAACACTTGCCACCCCGGCTTCGCGCCGTCGAGCCAGGCCGCTTCGTAGAGGTGGTGGGGGATCCGTTGCAGCGCCGCGATGAACAGGATCATGTAGAACCCGAGCTGCAGCCACAGCCGCGCCGTCACGAGCACGATCCAGTACAGCGGCGGGTTCACCGTCCCGGTCCAGGCCACCGGGTCCGCGCCGAACAGGCCGAGCACCGTGTTCGCCAGTCCATATCGGACACCCGAGAACAGCGACGTCTTCCAGATCAGCGACGCGACGACGTACGAGCACGCGAACGGCAGGAAGAACACCGACCGGAAGAACGTCCGCGCGAACTCGAGCCGGTTGACGCCGAGCGCGAGCGCCAGCGACAGGACGAACGTCAGCGGCACGATGAACAGCGCGAACACGCTGAACGTCCCCAGGCTCGACAGGAACGGCTCGTCGGTGAGCATGTGCCCGTAGTTGTCCAGCCCGACGAAGTCCGTCGGCGTCACCGTGTTGCGCGCGTCGAAGAAGGACAGGTACGCGCTCCAGCCGATCGGCAGGTACGCGAAGACCGCGAGCCCCAGCAGGAACGGCCCGACGAACAGCCAGAACGCGCGCGCGTCGCGCCCCTTCATCCGAACAGGCGCTTGAGTTCGGACTTGGCCACCTCGACGGCCGTCTTCGTCTGCGCGACCGGGTCCGCCCCTTCCTTCGCGATCTTCGCGACCGCGTCGGACAGCGCCGTGTTCGACTGCTGTGTCCACACCGGACCGCCGACCAGGTGGCTGTTCTCCTTGACGAACTTCGCGGCGTCGGCGGCCGGTCCCGTCTTGAGGCTGTCCGCGCGGCCGGTGAGGCTCTGGCGCGCCGGGACGTGGAAGCCGAACTTCGTCGCGAACTCCAGCTGGTAGTCGGTCCGGTCGATCCACAGCCATTTCACGAACGCCTTGGCCTCGGCGACGTGCTCGCTCTTGGCGTTGACCATCGCGCTGTACGCGCCGACCGGCACCGACGGCGCGCCGCTGCCGTCCAGCCGCGGGAACGGCAGCACGCCGAAGTCGTCGTCGAACGCGTCGCGGATCTTCGGCACGTTCCACAGCCCGGTCCACTGCATCGCCGCGAGCCCGTCGATGAACGCGCCCGGGTCCGACCAGTCGGCCGGCGCGCCGAGCAGCAGCGAGCCGTTCGAGTTGAGCGTGTGCAGCTTGGCCAGCGCGGTCGCCGCGCGCGGGTCGTCGAAGCCGACTTCGCGGTTGCCGTTCTTCAGGTAGTCGAGGCCGGCCGACCACAGCAGCGGCCCGGTGAGCACGCCGACGCCGCCGTCGTTGCCCGCGAAGAGGCCTTTGACGCCGTCCTTCGAGAGCTTGGCGGCCGCGTCGACCAGCTCGTCGACGGTCTGCGGCGGCTGCACGCCCGCGGCCTGCAGCAGGCTCTTGCGGTAGAAGAGCACCTGCGTGTCGATGGCCTGCGGGATGCCGTAGACCTTGCCCTCGATGGTCTGCGCGGCGAGCACGGCCGGGCTGAAGTCGCCCTTCGCCGGGCCGACGACGTCATCGAGCGAGACCACCTGGTTCTGCCGCACCCAGTCGATCTTGACCTGCGCCTCGAAGACGTCCGGCACCTTGCTGTTCTGCAGCGCGGTGACGATCTTCGAGTCGTAGTCGCCCGGGTTCCACTGGACGTTCACGGCCGCGCCCGGGTACGTCGCGGCGTACCGCTTGACCGCTTCCTGGACGCCGTCTTCGCCGTACGCGTGGTACCACTGCTGGAGCGTGACCTTGGGCGCGTCCGAAGGCGGCGGACCCGCCGAGTACGCCGTCGACGGGGGCGCGGTGCCCTGCCGCCCGGTGTTCGACCCGCACGCCGCGGTCAGCGCGCCGGCTCCCGCCAACGCCAAGAACTTGCGCCTGTTATGCATCCCCAGAACCCCTCCGACGTGCTCTGAAGGCCACCATGAAGGCGTTAGATTCCCTCATGGTGGCCGTCTCGAGCGTGAAGACTCGCCGGAGATTTACCCGTTAGAGCTGGGCGATGTCGAGCTTTCCCTCGGAGTAGGACGCGCGGATCCGCTTCTTGTCGAACTTGCCGACGCTCGTCTTGGGCACTTCGTCCACGAACGTCCAGTTCTCCGGCAGCTGCCACTTCGCGACCTTGTCGCTGAGGAAGTCGCGCAGCTCCTCGGGCGTGGCCGTCTGGCCTTCCTTGAGCACGACGGCGACCAGCGGCCGCTCGTCCCACTTCTCGTCGGGGATGCCGACGACCGCGGCCTCGGCCACCGCCGGGTGGCCCATGACCTGGTTCTCCAGGTCGACCGAAGAGATCCACTCGCCGCCGGACTTGATGACGTCCTTGGCACGGTCGGTCAGCGTGAGGTAGCCGTCCGCGCTGATCTTGCCGACGTCACCCGTGCGCAGCCACCCGTCGTGGAACTTGTCCGGGTCGACCTGGTCGCCGCCGTAGTACGCGCCCGCGATCCAGGGGCCCTGGACCTCGAGCTCGCCGACGGCCTCGTTGTCCCAGGGCAGCACCGCGCCGTCGTCGTCGATCAGCCGCGCGGTGACGGCCGCCGGGAAGCGGCCCTGCGTGTAGCGGTAGCGCCAGGCCTCGTCGCCGGTCGCGGACGCCGGCGGTCGCGCGACGCTGCCCAGCGGCGACGTCTCCGTCATGCCCCAGGCGTGCAGGATCGAGACCTTGTGCTTCTCCTGGAACGCGTGCATCAGCGACGGCGGCACCGCCGACCCGCCGACGACGACCTCGCGCAGGTGCGAGATGTCCTGCGGGTTCGCTTCGAGGTGGGCGAGCAGGCCCTGCCAGACGGTCGGGACCGCGCCGGCGAACGTCGGCTTCTCGGCGGCCAGGAGCGCGGCGAGCGGGGCCGGCTGGAGGAACCGGTCCGGCATGACCAGGGACGCGCCGACCATCAGCGCCGCGTACGGCAGGCCCCACGCCATCGCGTGGAACTGCGGCACGATCGCCAGCGCCTTGTCGTGCTGGGCGAGGTTCATGCTGTCGCTCATGCAGACCTGCATCGAGTGCAGCCAGATCGACCGGTGCGAGTAGACGACGCCCTTGGGGTCACCCGTCGTGCCCGAGGTGTAACACATCGCGGCCGCGGACCGCTCGTCGATCTCCGGCCAGTCGAAGGTGTCCGGCTGGCCGGCCAGCAGGTCGGCGTAGGAGTGCACCTGGACGCCGTCCGGTGCTTGAAGCGCCGCCGCGTCGCCGTTGGCCACGATGACGTGCCGGACCGTCTTGAACTCCGGTAGCTGCTTGGCCAGCAGCGGGACCAGCGTGCCGTCGACGATGACGACCTGGTCCTCGGCGTGGTTGGCGACGAACGTCAGCTGCTCGGGGAACAGGCGGATGTTCAGGGTGTGCAGCACGGCGCCCATCGCCGGGACGGCCAGGTAGGCCGCCAGGTGCTCGGCGTTGTTCCACATGAACGTGCCGACGCGCTGGTCGCCGGTCACGCCGAGGCTCCGGAGCGCGTTCGCGAGCCGCGCGGCGTGCTTGCCGAGCTCGCCGTAGCTCTCGCGGCGGGCTTCTGAACCGGTCCAGGTGATGACTTCGCTCGCCGAGTGCACCGACGTGCCGTGGCGGAGCAGGTTCGCCAGCGACAGCTGGCCGTCCTGCATGGTGCTCAACATGGTCGCTCCCGGGGGTTGTTCGCCGGTGAACTGGGGTTGGGCCGACTCTAGTGCGGATCGGGTGAAGCGGGCATGGTCAACAACGGCTCCGTTCGGTCACGGTCGTCCCGCGATCGGGCGACAACCGGACGGTGATCATGATCATCAATTTTCCGCCCTTTCCTTATATGCAAGTAAATGCACGCTGTAACGGAGGCTCCCCTTCCGGGTGAGTTGAGCCACGCCGGCCGGTTCTTGGGAGCGTTTCCGCAGGCCGGAGCGGGTTGCCCGGTATCACCTCGGGGGGTAATAAGTGCGTGTCGGTTGCACGGCCGTGAAGCCGGTGGCGTTTACTGGGGCCGTGGTAAGAGACGGCTGGCCAGCGCTTGCATCAGCAAGCACGTCGAAAAGCCGTCGGCCGCGAAAGCGGAGACCTGAGAGGAAAGGACTACTACGTTGGCTCTGCCTACGTTGACTCCGGAGCAGCGCGCTGACGCCTTGGCCAAGGCCGCCGAGGCTCGCAAGGCGCGTTCGGAGCTGCTCGCGTCGATCAAGTCCGGCAAGGAGAGCATCGAAAAGGTGCTCAAGCAGGCCAAGGAGAACAAGACCATCGGGAAGACGAAGGTCACCCAGCTGCTGAAGGCCGTCCCCGGTCTCGGCGCGGTGAAGGTCGCCGCCCTGCTCGAGCAGGCCGGCATCGACCCGGACCGGCGCGCCGCCGGCCTGGGCGAGCGCCAGCGCGAGGCGCTCATCGACGCGCTCAAGTAGCCGTCATCAGGAGCTCCCGCGAGGGGAGTGTCGCTCGTGACACTCCCCTCGCGGATCTCCCGAAGCCTGGGACGCTGGTGAGGTGAGCTCACCTGATCCGGCGACCCCGGCACTCGACCTCGCCGCCCGCTACCAGCGTGGCGACTTCTTGTTCACGACGGCCTCGCGCGCGCTCCTGGCGCAGGGCACCATCCGGACCGTCACCGAGACGGACCCCCGCCGGCTCGCCTCGGTGATCCCCGGCGTGCTGGCCGAGACCGGTGCCCCGCTGGCCGTCGGCGTCCTCCCGTTCGACACCGGGCCCGACACGAAGGTGCCGGGCCACCTCGTCGTGCCCCGGACCGTCCACCGGTCGGAAGGGGCGCCGTCGCTGCCGCGTGAGGTCCTGCCGGCGCCCGTGCGGGTGCGTGCGGTGCCTTCGCCGGCGCGGCACATGGAGGCCGTGCGCGCCGCGGTGGCTGCTCTGGAAGCGCGTGACCTGCGCAAAGCCGTCCTGGCCCGTGCGCTCGACCTGGAGTTCGACCTGCCGGTGTCCGCCGAGAGCATCGTGCGCAACCTGGCGGTCGGGAACCCCCGGCACTTCACGTACGCGGCCGAGCTGCCCGGCGGACGCTCGCTCATCGGCGCCACGCCCGAGCTGCTGCTCCGCCGCACCGGCCGCACGGTCTTCTCATCGCCCCACGCGGGCTCGATGCCCCGCTTGGCCGACCCGGTGGCCGACCGCGCCAACGGCGAGGCGCTGCGGGCGTCCCGCAAGGACCAGCTGGAGCACGCGGTGGTGATCGACTACCTGGTCGAGGCGCTGCGGCCGTTCTGCCGGACCCTCGAGGTCCCGGCGGAGCCGGAGCTGGTCACGACCCCGGCGATCTGGCACCTGCGCACCCCGATCACGGGCGAGCTGGCCGACCCGGACGTGACGGCGCTCGACCTCGCGGCGGCGTTGCATCCGACCCCGGCGATCTGCGGCACCCCGACCGAGGGAGCGCGCGAGCTGGTCCAGGAGCTGGAGCCGTTCGACCGCGACTACTACGCGGGAGCGGTCGGCTGGGTCGACGCCGCGGGCGACGGCGAGTGGGCGGTGGCGATCCGCTGCGCCGAGATCGCGTCGACGTCGATGCGCCTGTACGCGGGCGGCGGCATCGTCCCGGCTTCGGACCCGCAGGCGGAGCTGGACGAGACGACGGCGAAGTTCCGCACGCTGCTGAGCGCGATGGGCCTGGAGGACAGCGTCTAGGGGACCCGGAGGACTCGGCGTGTTCGGCCGCCTGGACCACGCGCCGGTGCGCGGCCGGGTCGGCCTGGGTGCTCCGAGCGATCCGCTGCCACGATTCCGGCGTTTCGACGAGGTCGGTGAGGCTCAGCGTTTCCCGGGCGACATCGAGGGCACGCCGGGGAAGTCCTGGCCGAATCGGGGTGCGTCCGCGGGGAGCAACGCCCGCGCCCGGAGCGCCGCCGGTGACTACCGCGTCTAGGGGACCCAGAGCTCCTCGGTCACCGACAGCTCGTCGGTGGTCAGGACCGCGATGGCCGCCCGGTAGCCGTCTGCCGCCTTCAGGTCCACCAGGCGGGTCGTCGCCGGGTCCAGTGCCGGGTCTCCCGACGAGACCAGCCGGGCCGGTTCGTCGTAGCGGGAGAACGTGATGCTCTTCAGCGGGATGCGCAGGCCCTTGCCCGTGGCCTTCATCACGGCTTCCTTGCGCGTCCAGTAGACGAAGAACGCCGCCGCCTTCTCCTCGTCGGTCAGGCCCGCCAGATGCGCCGTCTCGGCGGGGCTCAGGGCGTACTCGATCAAACCGTCGTCCGCGCGACGGCCGGCCGTCTCGACGTCCAGGCCCACCGGGACCGACGGGGTCGCCGCCACGCCGATCAGCTCGCCCGAGTGGGAGATCGACAGCGTCAGGTCCGCGCCCGGGATCCGCGGCCTGCCGTGCGGCTTTCCGCAGTCTTCGCAGGTCGCGTCGAACTTCACCGAGTCCACCGGGACGCCGAGCCGCTCCGCCGCCACCGTCTTCGCCAGCACGCGGCCGGTGAGGAAGCGCCGCTTGTCCGCGTCCTGCCGGTACGCCTCGAACCGGCCTTGCTCGACGTCGTCCAGCAGGCGCAGGAAACGCTCTTCGGCGGGCAGCGGGGACGACCAGCGGACCACGATCTCCATCACCCCGCCGATCCTTCCGGGCGCCGAAGCGGTTGTCACGAATTCGGGGACAGGTCTGGGGTAATCACGCTCTCACGAGGTACCCTGAGCTAAGCAAGCGCTTAGCCAGTGTCGGAGGAGCAGCTCGGATGGATTTCTCACTCAGCACCGAAGAACGTGAAGTGCGCGACTGGGTCCGCACGTTCGTCCAGCGGGAGCTGATCCCGCTCGAGCAGGAAGTCCTCCGGCGCGAGCGCGCCCACCAGCCCGGGCTGACCGGCGAGGAGCTGAAGGACCTCCAGCTGAAGGCGAAGGAGTCCGGCTTCTGGGGCGTCTTCACGCCGGAGGAGTACGGCGGCATGGGCCTGTCCGCCGTGATGGCCGCGCTCCTGGAGGCCGAGCTCGGCCGCACCTTCGTGCCGTTCCGCTTCGGCGGCGCCGCGGACAACATCCTGTTCCACGCCAACGAGGAGCAGAAGCAGACCTACCTGCTGCCGACCATCTCGGGCGAGCGCAAGTCGTGCTTCGCGATCACCGAGCCGGGCGCCGGGTCGGACGCCAAGGCCATCCGGACCACCGCCCGCAAGGACGGCACCGACTGGATCATCAACGGCGAGAAGACCTTCATCACCGGTGGCAACGAAGCCGACTTCACGATGGTCTTCGCCATCACCGACCCGGAGAAGGGCGCGAACGGCGGCGTCACGTGCTTCCTCGTCGACCGCGAGGCCGGCTGGAAGTCCGAGTACATCGACACCATGGGCGAGTGGGGCCCGGCTTCGCTGATCTTCCAGGACGTCCGCGTGCCCGAGACGCAGATCCTCGGCGAGGAGGGCCGCGGCTTCGAGCTCGCCATGCAGTGGATCGGCCAGGGCCGCTACCTCCTGCCGGCGCGTGCGATCGGTTCGTGCGAGCGGCTGATCTCGATGGCCATCGAGCACGCCAACACGCGCGAGACGTTCGGGCAGAAGATCGCGGAACGCCAGGCCATCCAGTGGATGATCGCCGACTCCGGTGTCGAGCTGGAAGCGCTGCGCTGGCTGGTGCTCAACGCCGCCTGGCAGGTCGACCAGGGCGTCGACTCGCGGCACGCGCAGTCGATGGCGAAGCTCTACGGCGGCCAGAAGGCCAACGAAATCGTCGACCGCGTCCTGCAGATCCACGGCGGCATGGGCTACACGCGCGAGCTGCCGGTCGAGCGCTGGTACCGCGAGCTGCGGCTGCTGCGCATCTACGAAGGCACCGACGAGATCCAGCGCCGCACCATCGCGCGCAACCTGCTCAAGGGACACGTGAAGGTCGGCGGCGTGCTCGGCTGAGGTCCCCGCGACGCGAACGAGGCCACCTCCCGGACATCCGGGAGGTGGCCTCGGCGGTACCAGTGGTTACTTCTTGTCGCGGATGGCGATCGGGACGCCGGCCAGGTCCTCTTCGTTGCACAAGAGCTTCACGTCGTAGTACGGCGAACCCTGGCGGTCGTCGTAGTCGAGGTGGATGGCCAGGACGTCGACCGGCTCGCCGAGCCACTCCTGCGCCTGCCGTAGCCACTTCGAGCACCGCTCCAGGGCGGTGGGGAGATCGTCATCGCGGAACTCGACGGGGCGATAGGGGACATCCTGCACCTGATCGCGGGGGTGTGCCGGCGCCGGGAGGCCCGGCGCGAGACCCGAGTCGTCCAGTTCCAGTTGGATCGTTTCCTCAGTCACCCTTCGAGCGTCCCCCACGCACGCCGTCTGGGCAAGGCGTACACAGGTAAAAGCGCCGCTAAACGGACATGCCCCACTCTTTCGCGACGATTTCCCGGCAGCGCCGCAAGTCGGCCACGCCGGGCGGAGACGCGCAGCCCAGGGCCCTCGACACCAGCTCCGCGTAGTGCTCGGCGAGCTGGTCCAGTGCCAGCGGACCTCGTGGTGAATACCACCTCGCCACGCCGCTGCACATCTCCAGCAGCGCGAGCCGGGTCACGGCCGGGTGTTCGGTGTGGAACACCCCGGCCGCCACGCCTTCTTCGATCGCCGCCGCCCACAGGTGTTCGTACGCGTCCCGCAATGCCACCACCGGCTCGCGTGCCGCCGGCGAAAGCACGTCGACTTCGTTGTCCACCACCCGGGTTTCCGCCGGGCCGACCGCGTGCGCGAGCACGTGCAGCACGACGAGGGTGCGCAGCCGGTGCACCGGGTCCGCACTGCCGGCCGTCGCTTCGCGGGCCGCGTCCAGCAGGCGGTTCAGCGCCGTGTGCATGATCTCGGCGAGCAGATCCTCCTTGGTGCCCATGTAGTGGTAGAGGCTCGCCGAGGAAAGTTCCGCCTCCTGCGCCAGATCCCGGATGCCGGTGCCGTGGAAACCCTTGGTGGCGAACAGCTTCACCGCCGCCGCGCGGACGCGCTCCCGGCTGGTCACAGCCATGCCGCCGCCTTCGCGTCCCACGACCCGGCGCGCGGGTCGGCGACCTTCCGCAGCTCGCCCTTGGCGACGCGCTCGGACGGCGTCATCGGCAGTCCGTCGGCGAACGCCCAGAAGCGCGGAACCTTGAAGTAGGCCAGCTTTTCCGCGCAGAACTCCGCCAGGGTGGCCGGCTCCGGACGCTCGCCGTCGCACACCACGTACGCCTTGATCTCCTCGCCGCGCAGTTCGTCGGGCACCGCCACGACGGCCGCCAGCTTGACCGAGGGGTGCAGCAGCAGCGCGCGCTCGACCTCGTCGGCGGAGACGTTCTCGCCGCTGCGGCGGATCATGTCCTTCGTGCGCCCGATGTAGTAGACGCGGCCGGCGTCGTCCATCCGCGCGAGGTCGCCGGTGTGGAACCAGCCGTCGCGGAACGCCTTCGCCGTCGCCTCGGGATCGTCGTGGTAGCCGTGCATCAGCCCGATCCCGCGGAGCAGCAGCTCGCCGGTTTCCCCGCGCGGCAACGGCTTCCCGTCCTCACCGGCGATCATCGCCTCGCGGTCGCGGCTCGGCCGTCCGATGCAGCCGGTGCCGACGGTCTCGTCGTGGTCGACCGCCGTCATCCGGATGTCGCCGCCGGTCTCGGTCATCCCGAACGCCTCGTACCACGGCGCACCCCAGCGCGCCTCGAGCTCGGTGTGCAGCTCGTGCGGGATCGCGGACGCGCAGATCGCGCGGACGCGGTGGTCGCGGTCGGCCTCCGATGGCTCCTGTCGCAGCAGCAGCGTCGGCATCAGGCCGAGGCAGTAGAACCAGGTGACGCCGTGCTCGCGGACCTTCGCCCAGAACGTGCTCGGGTGGAACCGGTCCAGCACGACGAGGGTGGCGCCGGCGGCGAGTCCCAACGCGACGTTCCACTGTGGATCGATGTAGTGGAACGGCTGCGCGGTCAGGATGACGTCGTCCTCACCGACGGCCGGGAAGTCGGTGGCGAGGCCGACGGACAGGGTCGTCCAGTACCGGTTCGGCAGGACGCAGCCCTTGGGTGCACCGGTGGTGCCGGACGTGTACTGGATGTTGACCGGCAGTTCCGGCACCGGCGTGAAATCCGGCGGCGCGCCGCCGGCGTCGAGCTGGTCCGGGGTGATGACTTCGGTCAGCCCGATCCGGCCGAGCAGGTCGGTGAACTCCGCTGCGGCGACCACGAGCCGCGCGCCGGAATGGCGGAGGACGTGGGCGCCGTCGAACTCGCGGTAGTTCGTGTTGACCGGCACCAGGATCGCGCCGATCTTGGCCAGCGCCAGCCAGATCAGCGGGAACTCGGGCTGGTTGCGCAGCATCACCGCGACCCGGTCGCCGGCGCCGATCCCGCGCTCGGCCAGTGCCGCGGCTGTTTCGGAACTGCGTCGGTCGACGTCGGCGAAGGTGAACCGCCGGCCGGTTTCGTCGAACACCCACGCCGTGCGCTCGGGCCACAGCCGCGCGGCCCGCGTCACGAGCTGCGCCAGCGTGCCGACGTCGGTGAGCGGCGTCACGTCCGGCTCCGGAAAGCCTCCGTGGACGCGGCGACCGCGGCCGAGGTTTCGGTGATGAGGGCGTGGCTGACCTCGAGCTCGAGCGCCGGCTCGACGTCGATCGGAGCGTCGAGGACGCGCTTCGCCATCGCCGCGGCCGCCGGCGGGTGCCCGGCGATCCGCTTCGCCCAGCTGAGCGCCTCGGCCTGGAGCCGCTCGGCGGGCACGGCGGCGTTGACCATGCCCAGCTCCGCGGCCTTCCGGCCGTCGAAGCGCTCGCCGAGCAGCAGGAGCTCCTTCGCCTTGAGCGGGCCGACGAGCAGCGGCAGCAGCCGCGACGCCGCGCCGGTGACGCTCAGGCCCAGCGAGACCTCGGGGAACGCGAAGACGGCGTCTTCGGCGGCCAGGATCAGGTCGCAGCCGAGCGCGAACTCCGCGCCGGCGCCGATCGCGTAGCCATGCACCGCCGCGATCACCGGCTGACGCAGCGCGCGCAGCCGCCGCGTGACGTCCTGGAGCCGGTCGAGCCGCGCCCGGGAGTCACCCGCGGGGGTGGGTTCCTTGAGGTCGTGGCCGGCGCAGAAGGCGCGGCCGGTGCCGGACAGCACGACGACGCGGGCGTCGCTGCGCGCGGCGTTGTCGAGAGCGGTGAGGAAGTCGTCGACCAGGACGGCGGCGACCGCGTTCAGCCGCTCGGGCCGGTTCAGCCGGATGTGCGCGATGCCGTCCTCGACGGCGAACTCCACGGTGGGCATGCGCCGATGCTAGACGTTCGATCGATCGATCGATAGCCTTTGGCGTCATGCGGGTTGATGCGGTCTACGAGAACGCCACAGTGTGGACGGGTGCGGGCATGACCAGCGCCCTTGCTGTCCTGCACGGCCGGGTGGTCGCGCTCGGGGACGATGCTCTGGAGTTGTCCGCGCGTTCCCGCGTCGACCTCGGCGGCGGGTTCGTCGTGCCCGGCTTCCACGACGCGCACAACCACATGGCGTGGTTCGGGATGGGCCTCGACGACGTCGCGCTGGGCGGCTGCCGCAGCGTCGAGGAGGTCTACGACGCCGTCGCCGCGCGGGCCGCGACCCTGCCGGCCGGGAGCTGGGTGGTCGGGAGCGGGTACGACCAGAACAAGCTCGCCGGCGGGCACCCGGACCGGCACGGCCTGGACCGCGCCGCGCCCGGGATGCTGGTGCGGCTGAAGCACACGTCCGGGCACATGACCGTGGTGAACTCGGCCGTCCTCGACCAGCTGGACCTGGCGAACGTGCCGGTCGGCGGCGACGTCGTGCTCTCGTCCGACGGCTCACCGACCGGGCTGCTGCGCGAGCAGGCCCAGCTGCTGCTGCGGCCGCTGACGTACCCGACGCCGGTTTCGCGTGTCGTGCGCGGGCTGGGCCGGGCGTCCGAGCGGTACCTGTCGGAGGGCATCACCAGCGTCCAGGAGGCCGGGATCGGCGGCGGGCTGGTCGGCGAGACGCCCGCGGAGCTGGCCGCCTACCAGGAGGCGCGCGAGTCCGGCGTGCTGCGCGTCCGGACCACGGTGATGGTCGCCGCGAGCGTGCTGCACGACCTGCCCGACGGTGCCGGGTTCGGCCTCGACCTGGGCCTGCGCACCGGTCTCGGCGACGAGTGGCTGCGCGTCGGCCCGATGAAGCTGTTCGCGGACGGTTCGCTGGTCGGGCGCACCTGCGCGATGCACGAGCCGTTCGACGGCGAGCCGGACAACCGGGGGTACTTCCAGGTCCCGGAGGATGAGCTGGCTCGCACGATCCGCCGTGCGCACGAGGCGGGCTGGCAGATCGCGACGCACGCGATCGGCGACCGCGCGATCACCGTCGTGCTCGACGCGTACGAAGCCGCGTTGGCCGCTTCGCCGCGTACGGACCACCGTCACCGCATCGAGCACTGCGCGGTGCTTCAGCCCGCGGAGCTGCCTCGGCTCGCTTCGCTGGGGTTGCTCGCTTCGCCGCAGGGCCGCTTCGTCAACGAGCTCGGCGACGGCATGCGCGCCGCTCTCGGCGAGTCTCGCGTGCCGTGGTGCTACCGGCTGCGAAGCGTCCTCGACGCGGGTTGCGTGCTTCCCGCGTCTTCGGACCGCCCGGTCGTCGACGGCGCTCCACTGCTCGCCCTGGCCGACATGGTGCGCCGGCGGACGGCGTCCGGAGCGCCCTTCTCGCCCGAAGAGGCGCTGACGCCGGAGGAGGCGTTGCGCGCGTACACGTACGGCTCGGCGTACGCGACCTTCGCGGAGCGCGATCTGGGCACGCTCGAGCCCGGGAAGCTCGCCGACTTCGCCGTGCTTTCGGGGTCGCCGCTGGACGAGTCCGCTTTGGACGACGTGCGCGTGCAAGGCACGGCCGTCGGCGGCGAACTGCGTTACCAGGCTCAGCTGTCGTGAGGCATCACCGCTTCCCGGCGCGACGTGACTTCGGCGCGGCCGCCACGAACTCCAGCGCCTCCTCGGCCAGCTCGCCCCACGGCCGCGGCGACGCATCGTCCAGTGCCAGCCACTCCTTCATCGGGGTGCCCTTGTTGGCGTCGAAGCGCACCCCGTGTCCGCCGTCGACCAGCTCGTCCACCCTCGCCTTGGGCAGCTTGAGCACCAGCTCCCCGCGGACGAACATCGCGAAGATGCGCCCGTCCGCGCGCAGGGCGGTGCGGCCGAACCCACCGGTCGCGCCGGGTGGCGTGATGCCCGGCCGTCCGGTGAACCGCTCGACCAGGTCCTCGAACCTCTCCTCCGGTGACATCGACCACCTCCGACCACGACCGTAACGACCACCACCGACAGAAACGGGAGGCACGATGCCCGTCCGGGACGCCGTCTTCGAAGACATCGAGGAAATCTGCGCGCTCATCGAGGAGCACGCCGTCTACGAGGACAACCACGACCTCAAGCTCGACCGCGCCGAGATGAGCGGTCACCTGTTCGGGCCCGATCCCAAGGCGTGGGTGCTGATCGCGACCCCGCCCGGCGAGCCCGGGACCGTCGCCGGCTTCGCGTTCTGCAGCTGGAACTTCTCCACGTGGGAGGCCCGGCCGGGGATCTGGCTCGACGACCTGTTCGTCCGCCCCGCCCACCGGCGCCACGGCCTCGGCGGCGAGCTGCTCGACGAGCTGCGCACCCGCACCACCGGGCGGGTCGAGTGGGACATGCAGGCGGGCAACGAGAAAGGCGAGGCGTTCTACGCGCAGCTGGGCGCCGAGCCCGTACCAGGCTGGATCCGCTACCGCTGGCGGCCGTGACTTTCACGAGAAAGTACGTAGCACCGTAAAGTATGCGGCATGGGAGATGGTTCGGTCCGGAGGTCCTCGTCCGTCGAGGACTACGTCCGGGTGATCTACGGGCTGGTCGAGCGGGGCGAGGCGGTCACGAACACCTCGCTCGCCGGCCGGCTGGAGGTCAGCCCGTCCTCGGCGTCGGGGATGGTCACGAAGCTGTCCCAGCTCGGGCTGGTCACCCACGTGCCCTACCGCGGGATCGAGCTCACCGCCGACGGCCGCCTCCTGGCGCGCTCGGTGCTGCGGCGGCACCGGCTGATCGAGACGTACCTGGTGTCCGAGCTCGGCTACACGTGGGACGAGGTCCACGCGGAGGCGGACGCGCTGGAGCACGCGGTGTCGGACCGGCTGGTCGAGCGCATCGCGGCCAAGCTGGGCAACCCGGTCCGCGACCCCCACGGCGACCCGATCCCGGCCGCCGACGGCAGCGTCGAGGAGCTCTCGGTCCGCATCCTGGACGACCTCGAGCCGGGCGCGGTCGGCGAGATCGTCCGGGTCTGGGACACGGACCCGGAGCTGCTGCGGTACCTGACGGAGCACGCGATCAACCTGGGCGAACGCATCGAGGTCGTCGAGCGCCAGCCGTTCGGGGGACCGATGGTGGTGAAGGTGGGTTCGCCACCGGAGGTGGCCACGCACGCCATCGGCAAGGAGATCGCTCAGGCCCTGTCGGTCACCCTGCGCTGAGCCCGCCCCGCGCCGGCGACCTGTTGCCGACGTGAACCGCTAGCGTTCAGCGCTCGGCACATCGGCGAACGTGAAGGTGAACTTGCGCACCCACATCCCGTCGACGATCTTCGTCTCTGCGTCGGTTCGCTGCGAGTCCGGTGCGGTTCCGTGGTGGCCACGGCTCTGCGCTTTCGTTCGCGAGGGGTGACCTGCGAGCCATTGCTCAGGTCGGAGTAGCCGTCGTAACCAAGTCCGTGATGACGTCAGGGTGCGTACGCGCGAGTGACGTCGTGAAGCGGATGTGGTGACCGGCCCATCACCTCGACCATGGCTGGCATGAAACCCTTCCGCTTCGGTGTCGTCGCCGGTCATGCGCCTGACCTCGTTTCGTGGACTGCCCAGGCTGAACGGGTCGAGAAGCTCGGCTTCGACACCCTGCTCGCCACCGATCCCGTCGGTCAGGCTGATCCCTTCGTGCTGCTCGGGGCCGCCGCCGCGGTCACCCTGGACCTCACCGTCGGCACCTTCGTGCTCGCCGATCCCTTCCGGGATGCCAAGGCCCTCGACTGGCAGGTCCAGACCCTGCACCGGCTGACCGGGGGCCGGTTCGAACTCGGGCTCGGGGTGGGGCGGCCCGGTGCGAAGGCGCACACCGAGGCCCTCGGCCGGGAGTTCGGCGAACCGGGTGAGCGCATCACACGGATGGCGGAGACGATCGCGCACCTCAAACGATCGGTCGACCGTCCTCGGCTGGTGCTCGCCGCCGGTGGGCCGAAAATGCTGGCGCTCGCCGCGCAAGAAGCCGACACCGTCAGCTTCACTTGGATGCCGAAGACCACCGAAGCCGAAGCCGAGTCCATTGTGGATCGATTCCGTAAGCTTGCTGACGAAAGGTTGCCGGACATCGAACTCGGGCTGAACCTCATGGCCGTCGGGGACGCGCCGTCGCCCGGAATCGCGCGGTGGGCCGGGGTCGACGTCCCGGAGCTCGCCGCCGCCGGTGCCGTCACCGTGCTGCCCGCTGATCCAGGTCAAGCGGCGGAAAGGCTTCTCGGCTGGCGGGAGCGGTGGGGGATTTCCTACGTCACGATCAACTCGGGCTACGCGGAACCGTTCGCCGCGATCGCGGAGAAGGTGCGGCTCGCAGGTGGGTGAGGGCCCTTCCGATCTTGCGAAGCTGGGCCTACGCTCCAATTTTCGTACTCGGGAGTGCTTCGGAGCGTTGTGATGACCGGTCAGCGAACACGCACCATCGACCGGGGGGAACAGGCGGAGCTGAGCCAGTTGCTCGCCGCGGGGCCGTTCGACGTGGCCCTGCGGGCGGCGATCCGGGCCCGCGGGCTCGGGCTCGATCGGATCCGCTATCGCTTGCGCGGCAGGGGAACCACGGTCAGCCTGGCCACCCTCAGCCACTGGCAGTCGGGGCGGTGCCGGCCCGAACGGGCGGAGTCGTTGGAGGCCTTGCGGAATCTCGAGGACATCCTGAACGTGCCGGACGGCGCGCTCAGCAAGCTCCTCGGGCCGCCGCGGGGACGAACGCGCTTCCACGCGCAGCCGCCGCCGCTCAATTGAGCGGTACCAACGGAAAACCGCTCAGGTGAGCACGTAGGCTCGGACCATGCGAGCTGTGGTCATGGAGGAGTTCCGCGTCCCGCCGGTCGTGCGGGAGGTACCGGAACCGGTCGCACCGCCCGGCGGCGCGGTGATCGAGGTCGACGCCACCGGCGTCTGCCGCAGCGACTGGCACACGTGGCAGGGCCACGACACCGCGGTGACGCTGCCGCACGTCGCCGGGCACGAGCTGGCCGGCCGCGTCGTCGCGCTCGGCGCGGGCGTGCGCGGGTGGGAGCTCGGCGCGCGCGTCACCGTGCCGTTCGTCTGCGCCTGCGGCACGTGCCCCCAGTGCGCCCGCGGTGACCAGCAGATCTGCGACCGCGAGTTCCAGCCCGGCGCCACCCACTGGGGGTCCTTCGCCGAGCGCGTCGCCATCGAGCACGCCGAGACGAACCTCGTCGCGCTGCCGGACTCGCTCGGCGCCGCCGAAGCCGCCGCGCTCGGCTGCCGGTTCGGCACGGCGTTCCGCGCGGTCCTGCGGCAGGGGCGCGTCACCGCGGGGCAGTGGGTTTCGGTGTACGGCTGCGGCGGCGTCGGGATCTCCGCGGTCCTGCTGGCCGTCGCGGCGGGCGCGAAGGTCGTCGCGGTCGACGTCTCGCCGGCCGCGCTGGCCCTGGCGGCGAAGTCCGGCGCCGCGCTCACCGTCGACTCGTCGGCCTTCGACGGCCCGGAAGCCGTCGCCGCGCACGTGCGCGAGCTGACCGGCGGCGGCACGCACGTCTCGCTCGACTGCCTCGGCGCTCCGTCGACCTGCGCGGCGTCCGTGGGCAGCCTCCGCAAGCGCGGCCGGCACGTCCAGGCCGGGCTGATGCCGCCCGCGCAGGGCGTCGCGCCGATCCCGATGCACCGGGTCATCGGCGGCGAGCTGGAGCTGGTCGGCATCCACGGGCTCCCCGCGCACGAGTACCCGGAGCTGCTGCGGGTCGTCGAGACGGCGGGGATCGACCTCGCCGCGCTGATCGGGCGCCGGATCGGCCTCGACGACGTCCCGGCCGCGCTGGCCGCGATGAACGACCCGGTGCCGGCTCAGGCGGGCGTCACCGTCGTGACGTTTCGTGACTGATCCGCGTCGGCGAGGTCAAGTGACCGGTTCGTAGCTGATCCACGCTGGCTTGTGACATTCAGGTGTGCGACTGTCTAGCGATGGTGGCCCAAAGCGAGGGGATCCGGCCGCAGGAGCGTCCCGTTGGTCCATTGGGACGTCTCCTGCGGCTGTTCACCAGGTCCGGCGTGACGTTCCGCGGTCACCACGTCGTCCCGTCGACGATCACCGAACGTGTGCGGCGGGAGTCTCCGGCACAATCGAGGTGATGGACGCCCTCCTGCCGCGCCCGCGCGCCGAACTCGCGCCCGGCGCCGTGCACGTGCCCGACTGGCTCGGCTTCGACGAACAGCGCGAGCTCGTCGCCGCCTGCCGCGGCTGGCCCGGCTACCGCCACACGACGTACCCCAACGGCGGCGTCATGTCGGTCAAGACCGTCTGCCTCGGCTGGCACTGGTACCCGAACGGCTACTCGCGCACGACCGACGAGGGCAAGCCGGTGCTGCCGTTCCCGGACTGGCTCGGCGACCTCGGCCGCCGCGCGCTCGCGGACGCGTACGGCGAGCCGGCCGACGGCTACGAGCCGGACACCGCGCTGGTCAACTTCTACGCCGCGAAGACGAAGATGGGGCAGCACCAGGACAAGGACGAGCGGAGCTCGGCGCCCGTGGTGTCGTTCAGCCTCGGCGACACGTGCGTGTTCCGCTTCGGCAACACCGAGTCGCGCGGCAAGCCGTACACCGACGTCGAACTGCACTCGGGCGATGTCTTCGTGTTCGGCGGCCCGTCCCGGTTCGCCTACCACGGCGTGCCGAAGACCCTGGCGGGCACGGCCGACCCGGCGCTGGGCCTGACCGGGCGGCTGAACATCACGCTGCGGGTCTCGGGTCTCTAGTCCTCTGTGGACTCTTCCTCGTCCGGCACCACGATCAGCCGGACGGCGACCGCGCGCGAGCCCGGCGGGTGGTGGCCCGGCTCGGTGACGTACTTCCAGAGCAGGGTCTGGTACTCCTCGACGAACGACGTGATCTGCTCCTTCGTCAGCGTCAGGCCGCCGCGGTAGATCTGGGTCCAGCCCTTCGCATCGTCGTAGCCCGCGTACGCCCGCGCGACCAGGCCGAGGTCGTGGCTCATCTTGAGCGTGCCGAGCTTGCGCGCGGCCTCGCGCTCGTCCGGCGTCATCTCCAGGCCGGGCGGGGTGTAGATGTCCTTCATCAGCGACTTCCACCAGCGTTCGCGGCCGTCTCCGCGGTCTTCGATCTCCGCGATGAGGTCGAGGTCGGCGAGCTTGCGGAGGTGGTAGCTGGTCGTCCCCGTGCTCTCGCCGAGGGCCTTCGCGACGCTCGTCGAGTTCGCCTCGCCGTGTTTGCCCAGGTAGGACAGGATGTCGCGGCGCACGGGGTTGGCCAGGGCCTTGTAGAAGGTCTTGAGATCCGCGCCGGTGAGGACGCGCCGTTCGGGACGTTCGACCATGGTCGGAGCGTACTACAGAGAATGTTTGCAAAGAATCTCTGCAATCGCTACCGTGGTCGGCGAACGGGGGTTCTCGATGAAAAGACTCTTCTGGGCGGCGGGCCTGTGCCTGCTGCCGTGGATCGCGGTACTGGGGACGACGCTGCCGGACGTCTACGCGGCTCAGCACTGGCGGCTGGCCTGGACGGGCTTCGACGCGGCCGAGGCGATCGGCCTGCTGCTCACGGCGTGGCTGCTCGGGCGCGACGACCCGCGGATGCCGTTCGCCGCCATCGGCACGGCCACGCTGCTGCTCACCGACGCCTGGTTCGACGTCGTCACGGCCGGCAGCGACGTCGGGTTTTCGCTGCTCATGGCCGGTCTGGAGGTCCCGCTGGCACTGGCGTGCCTGTCGGTGGCGGTCCCGCGGCCGGTGCCGGCGCATGTCTGAGCTGAGCCCGCGGTTGCGCGACGAGATCGACGACCAGGTCGCCGAGGCCCTGGACGCCTACCTGGCCGAGCCGGGCCGGCCGCGGAGCCCGCGCCTGTGGCCGTTGTGGGTCGCGATCGCCCTCACGAACGTCGTCTGGCTGCTGGTGGTCGTGAGTGAGAAACAGGGTTAGAACACTGTTTCTCACTCACGACGCGGGACGGAAGCTCACTGTCTGACCCGGCCGCAGCTGGGCGGCGACGTCCAGGTCCTCTTCTTCGACGACGGCGATCACCGGGTAGCCGCCCGTCGTCGGGGAGTCCGCGTGGAACAGGATCGGCCGGCCCGACGGCGGTACCTGCAGCGACCCGGGTACGCACGCCTCGGACGGCAGCTCCCCTTCGCGTGAGCGGGAAAGCGGCGGCCCGGTCAGCCGGATGCCGACGCGGTTCGAGTCCGGCGAGACCGTGTACACAGTGGACAGCAGTTGGTCCGGCGCGGCGAACCAGTCGCGACGCGGTCCCGGCGTCACGCGCAGGACCGGCGACGACGGCAAAGCCGGGCGTGGCGCCAAGTCGGCCACCGGGAAAGCAAGCGGGGTGCCCACCGGCAGCAGCATCCCGGCGGTGAGTGGCGGCGGGCCCAGCTTCCCGAGCGTGTCGGTCGACCGCGAACCGAGCACCGGCGCGACGTCGATCCCGCCGCGCACCGCGACGTAGCAGCGCAAGCCGGCCGTGGCCGTGCCGAGCACGAGCTCGTCGCCCGGCCACAACGTCATCGGCGCGTTCATGCCGCCCGGCGACACCGGGCACAGCGCGCCGGTCACCGCCACCGTTGTGACGGACGAAGCGCGCAGCACCAGCCCGCCGAGCGTGACCTCCAGTGCCGCGGCACCGGCGGGGTTCCCGACCAGCCGGTTCGCCAGCCGGAACGACCCGCGATCCGCGGCGCCGGACCGGCCGACGCCGAGGGCCGCGTGCCCCGGCCGGCCGAGGTCCTGCACCGTCGTCGTGAACCCCGGCCGCACGACTTCCAGCTTCACGTCGGCACCGCCTCGAACCGCACCCTCGTGCCCGGCGGCAGCAGGTTCGGCGGGTCGCGTTCGACGTCCCAGACCGGCACGTCCGTCCGGCCGAGCAGCTGCCAGCCGCCGGGTGACGCGCTCGGGTACACCGCGCTGTGCTCCCCGGCGATCGCCACCGAACCCGCCGGGATGCGCGTCCGCGGCGTCGACCGGCGTGAGACGTGCAGCGCCGGGTCCAGCCCGGACAGGTACGCGAACCCCGGCGCGAACCCGCAGAACGCCGAGACGTACGCACCCGAGCTGTGCCGCTCGATCACCGAAGCCACGGTGACCCCCGCCGAGGCCGCGACGTCGGCCAGGTCCTCGCCGTCGTACACCACGGGAACCACCACCTCGGCCGAAGCGGCCATCGCACTGTCCACAGGGGACACTTCACGCAGGATCGCGCCCAGGCGTCCGGCGTCCGTCACCGCCGGGTCGAAGCGGACCAGCAGCGTCCGCGCCGCCGGGACCAGCTCCTCGACGCCGGCCGGCGCGAGCCGGGACAAAGCGGCCTGGAAGCCGAGCACGTCGTCCAGCTCCACCAGCACCGCGCGCCGTCCGCAGGGCAGCAGCCGGACGGTCATCCGGTGAACGCGCCCAGCTCGATGCCGGCCTCGGTCAGCGCCGCCTCGATCCGGCGGGCCAGCTCGACCGCGCCCGGCGTGTCCCCGTGCACGCACAGGGAGTCCGGCCGCAGCTCGAGCTTGGTGCCGTCCTCGGTGACGACGCCGCCGGTCGCCATGCCGACCGCGCGCTGGGCCACCGCGTCGGCGTCGTGCAGCACCGCGCCCGGTTTCTTGCGCGAGACGAGCTTGCCGTCGGCGGTGTACGCCCGGTCGGCGAACGCCTCCGCGTACGCCACCACACCCGCTTTCTCCGCCTGCCGCTGCATTTCCGAGTCCGGCAGGCAGAGCAGCGCGAGCGCGGGGTCGTACCGGCGCAGGCCGTCGACGATCGCCGCGGCCTGCGCGACGTCCACCGCCGCGGTGTTGTACAGCGCGCCGTGCGGCTTCACGTACGTCACGCGGCTGCCGGCCGCGCGGGCGAACGCGTCGAGCGCGCCGATCTGGTAGAGCACCTCGTTCGCCAGGTCGGCCGGCGCGATGTCGAGCGCGCGCCGGCCGAACCCGGCTAGGTCGTGATAACCGACGTGCGCGCCGATCGCGACCCCGCGCTCGGCCGCCAGGTCACACACCCGCCGCATCACCGACGGGTCGCCGGCGTGGAAGCCGCACGCGATGTTCGCACTGGTCACGATGTCGAGCATGGCTTCGTCGTCGCCCATCTTCCACGCGCCGAAGCCCTCGCCGAGATCGCTGTTCAGATCCATTTCAGCCCACCCGGTATTCGCTGTCGAGCCGGTCCGTGATGAACATGTACCCCGGTGCGTGCGTGATCGCAAAGGGAGGCCGGGACGCCATCAGCGCCGCCTGCGGCGTGACCCCGCAGGCCCAGAACACCGGGACGTCACCGGGCTCCGCGTCCACCGGATCCCCGAAGTCCGGCCGCGAGAGGTCGTCGATCCCCAGCGCGCGCGGGTCGCCGACGTGGACGGGCGCGCCGTGCACGGCCGGCATCGCGCGGGTGATCCGGATGGCGTCGTCGACGCGGTCCGCCGGGATCTGCCGCATCGACACGACCATCGGCCCGAACAGCCGCCCGGCGGGCTCGCACTGCCGGTTCGTCACGTACATCGCGACGTTGCGGCCCTGGTCGACGTGCCGCAGCGGGACGCCCTCGGCGGCGAGTGCCGTCTCGAACGTGAAGCTGCAGCCGATGGAGAAGGCGACCATGTCGCTGCGCCAGAGGCCGGTCGCGTCGGACACCTCGCCGGCCAGCACGCCGTTCTGCCAGATCCGGTAGCGCGGCAGGTCGGTGCGCAGGTCCGCACCCGCGGCGAGCCGGGTTTCCGGGTCGCCGGGGTCGGTGACGTCGAGCAGCGGGCACGGCTGCGCGTTGCGGGTGCAGAACAGCAGGACGTCGTAGGCCCAGTCCTCGGGCACGGCGATCAGGTTGGTCTGGGTGAAGCCGTTGGCCCAGCCGGTGGTCGGGTGGGCGGTGCCGCGACGGAACGCTTCGCGCGCTTGCGCCGGCGTGAACGTCGCGGGTTCGTCAAAGGTCGTCATGAGTTCCCCCTCAATCGACGAGTTCGATACCCCGGGTCTCCGGAAGTCCCAGCAAGGCGAGCACCGCGATGCCGTAGCCGATCGCGCCGAACACGATCGCGCCACCGGCGCCGAGGAAGCCGACGACGGTCGGGAAGATCGCGCCGACCGCACGGCCGAAGTTGTACGTGAAGCCCTGTCCCGTGCCGCGCAGCGACGTCGGGTACAGCTCCGCGAGGTAGGCGCCGAAGCCGCTGAAGATCGCGGACATCGAGAAGCCGAGCGGGAAGCCGAGCACCAGCACGAGCCCGTTGGCGCCCTTGGGGATCTGCGTGTACGCGACGATCAGCGCGGCCGAGAGCAGCGCGAACGTCAGGAACGTCTTCTTGCGCCCCATCAGGTCCGTGAGGTAGCCGCCGCAGACGTACCCGACGAACGCCCCGGTGATCAGGAAGGCCAGGTAGCCGCCGGTGCCGATCACGGTCAGCTCGCGCGTCTTCTTCAGGTAGGACGGCAGCCACGTCGAGATCGTGTAGTACCCGCCCTGGACGCCGGTGGCGAGCAGCGCGGCGAAGAACGTCGTGCGCAGGAGGTCGCCCCGGAAGATCCGGACGAGCGTGCCCTTCGGGCGTTCGGCCTTCAGGCGTTCCTCGGCGCGCGGGGCGTCCTTGACGCTGCGGCGGACCCAGAGCACGAACAGGGCCGGGATGACGCCGGTCCAGAACATGACCCGCCAGGCCACGTCGGGGCTCGCGACGCTGAACACCACGGTGTAGACGATCACCGACAGGCCCCAGCCGACCGCCCACGCGCTCTGCACGAACGCCACGGTCCGGCCGCGGTACCTGGCCGAGGAGTACTCCGCGACCAGCGCGGCACCGGCCGCCCACTCACCGCCGAAGCCCAGGCCCTGCAGGGCGCGGAAGATCAGCAGCGTCTCGAAGTTCGGGGCGAACCCGCAGAGCACCGTGAAGACCGTGTACATCGCGATGGTGATCTGGAGCGTGCGGACGCGGCCGATCCGGTCGGCCAGCATGCCGGCCCCGACCCCGCCGACGGCCGAAACGACCAGCGTCGTCGTGCCGAGCAGGCCGGCTTCGCCGCTCGAAATGCCGAAGTACGCGGTGATCGCGGCCAGGCCGAGCGGCAGGGTCTGGTAGTCGAACGAGTCCAGTCCGTAGCCGCCGAACGCGCCCACGAAGGCGCGGCGTCCGCGTTTGCCGAGCGTGCGGAACCAGTCGAACGGCCGGGCCTCGGTAGCAGTTGTCGCAGTCATGGGCACCTCCTGGCCAGTGTCTCATCGTGGCGTGCCTCACACACTAGGGATTGTTGAACAATTCCACAAGACGGCAATTACATCGTCCTCAGTGTGACGGGTACCATCGGTCACGTGGTCATCGAAGACAGCGACGTCCCGGGCCTTCCGGGCCTGGAGGCCGACCGCGGCCTGGTCAGCCGCAAGAGCACGGCCGAGCGGGTCGCCGGCGTCCTGCGCAAGCGCATCGCCGAAGGCTTCTTCCTGCCCGGCGGCCGGCTCTCGGAGCAGGACATCGGCAACGCGCTCGGCGTCTCGCGCAACACGCTGCGCGAGGCGTTCCGGCTGCTCACGCACGAACGGCTGCTCGCCCACGAGCTCAACCGCGGGGTCTTCGTCCGCATCCCGAGCGTCGAGGACGTCGTCGACATCTACCGCGTCCGCAAGATCATCGAGTGCGCCGCGGTCCGCGGGGTGACGGCGAAGCCCGCCTCCTTCGCGCGGATCAAGGAGAAGGTCGAGATCGGCGACGAGGCCGCGCGCACCGGCAACTGGAAGGACCTCGGCACCGCGAACGTGTGGTTCCACCAGGAGCTGGCCGCGCTGTCCGGCAGCGAGCGCGTCAACGAGCTGGTCGGCAGGCTGACCGCCGAGCTGCGGCTGGTCTTCCACATCATGGCCGAGCCCCGCCGCTTCCACGAGCGCTACCTGCCGCGCAACCACGAGATCCTCGACCGCATCGAAGCGGGCGACGGACCGGGCGCGGAGCAGCTGCTGATGAAGTACCTCGAGGACGCCGAAGAGCAGCTGGTCGAGGCGTACGCCGACCGCGCCGAGGCGGCCCGCGCGGCCGTCGCGGTGGACTGACTACTGCTTGCGGCGCACCATCTCGGCGATCCAGACGGGCGCGAACGGCGACGTGCAGTTCGGCGGCGTCGGGTAGTCCTTGAGCACCTCGAGGCGTTCGCCGATTTCGATGGCGCGAGCGCGGAGTTCGACGTGTTCGATCCCGATTCGGGCCAGGCAGTGGTTCATCGCCCACTGCAGGCGGTCCGGCGCGTCCTTCATCTCCTTCTCGATGACGTCGAGCAGGCCATCGAGGTCTTCGGGCTGCTTCGCGACGCGCTCGGTGGTCAGCGCCCAGCCGGCGCTCGCGACCACCGGATCCGGGTCGGCGAACCAGCTCCGGCGCAGTTCTTCGGCGTGCGGGCTCTTCTTGACCACGTAGTTGACGAGCCAGTCGTGGACCTTGGGGACGCGCGCGGTCCGCAGCATGGCGTCCAGTTCGTCGCGCTCGAACGCCTTCGGCCGGCAGATCAGGGTGGCCAGCAGCTTCGCCGCCGTGTCGTCGGTGGCCCACAGCTCGCGCGCGAGGTCGTGCCGCGTCTTCAAGCGCTTCGCGACAGCGCGCAGCTTGCCCAGGTTCACGCCGTGGTCGTCGCCGTGCTTCTCGTTCACCGCGCGGGCCCTGGGGTCCTCGAGCGCGGCCAGCTCGGCCAGGACGTCGTTCAGCTCGGATTCGGCCACGACGGCAGTCTAAGGTGCCCCTTCGGGCATCTCTGGAATCCGGACTCCCCAAAAGCGTTCCCGGCTGGATAACCTCTGAGCGGTTTCGCCGCCGGAGACCCCCAGCGGCAGGCGGAACCACCCAGCTGCCGGGCCGTGGCCTCCCCAGTGTCGCGGTCCGGCAGCCCTACCGACGCGAACAGGCCCGGCCGGAGTCCCGGCCGGGCCTGTCGCTTCACGCCGTCAGCCGGCGTAGCGGGCGAAGATCCTCGTGAAGTCCCACGCCTGCTGGGAAACGCCCGAACACGTGTCGTCGTTCGGGTAGGCGCCCGGGCAGGGGCGGTCGCGGTTGGCCGACCAGAACGTCAACCGGGCCAGGTGGTGCTGGTTCGCGTAGGCCAGGATGGTGGAGAAGTCGTTCAGGGTGACCGTCTCGCTGTTGTCGGTGATGCCGTTCATCGACGAGATGCCCATGTGCCGGTAGGCCGTGTCGTCGTCGTAGCCGTAAGCCGACTTGACGACGTTCTTGAGCCCCTCGGCCGCGCGCTGCGTGAGCGTGCCCATGTTCTGGCCCGCGCCGCCGAAGTCGAACGGCATGATCACCCAGCCGTCGACAGTGAGCCCCGACTGCGCGGCCCGGTTCACCAGGCTGTTGTCCGGACCGGACTGCCCGGTGCCGAACGTGACGTACAGCTTGATGCCCGCGTTGTTCGCGCGGATCGTCTTCAGCGCGTCGACCGTGCGCTGCTGCACCGTCGGGTTGCTGTAGGCGTCGGCCTCGATGTCGATGTCGATCGCCTTGAGGCCGTAGGCGTTGATCACCTTCTGGTACGCCGCCGCCAGCTCGCCCGCGCTGCCGCACGACGACTCCAGCTTGTTGCCGGAGTAGCCGCCGAACGACGGGATGACGTCGCCGCCGCCCGCGCGCACCGCGTTGATCGTGTTCTGGTCGACGCCGCCGGTGAGCGCCCGGCCGCCGTCCCACTGCGGGTTGCAGTAGCCGTTGGACAGGACGAACGCCAGCGTGAACCACTTGACGCCGGTGGCGTTCTGGATCGTCTGCGGGCTCGGCGGGTTGCCCCAGCCGTTGTAGAGGTACGGCGCGACGGCCATCACGCCCGGGCCGGACGGCGGCGGGGTCGTACCGCCGCTCGGGAGCGTCCACTGCTGGTTGGCGCTGGTGGCGCACGTCCAGATCTGCAGGCGGGTCCCGTTGGCGCTGGAGTTGCCGGTCGCGTCGAGGCACTTGCCCGACCCCGTGTTGACCAGGTTCTTCGCCGCGTTGGCCGTCCACTTCTGGGCGGTGGAGCCGTTGCAGTCCCAGAGCTGGATCGTGGTGCCGTTGGCCGTGCCGGCGCTGGTGACGTCGAGGCACTTGCCCAGCGCCTGCAGGGAGCCTTCGGACCCGACCGTCCACTGCTGGGCGCCGCTGCCGTTGCAGTCGTAGAGCTGGATCGCGGTGCCGTTGGCGCTGCTCGCCGCGTTCACGTCGACGCACTTGCCGGCGAGGCCGGTGATCGGCCCGGTCGCCGCCTGCGCGACGCCCGGGGCCAGCACCAACGCCGACGCCGCGGCTACGAGACCACCGAATGCTGCCAGCTTCTTCATGCGGGCACGTTCCACTTCTGGTTGGCGGCGCCGGTGCAGGTCCAGATCTGCAGCCGGGTGCCGTTCGCACTCGAGTTGCCGGTCGCGTCGAGGCACTTGTTCGACGCCGACCCGACGATGTCCTTGGCCGCCGTCGCCGCCCATCTCTGGTTGGCCGTCCCGCCGCAGTCCCACAGCTGCAGCTGGGCACCGTCCGCTGTGGACTGTCCGGTGACGTCGAGGCACTTGCCCAGCACGCGGATCGTGCCGTCGGCGCCGACCGTCCACTGCTGGGCGCCGCTGCCGTTGCAGTCGTAGAGCTGGACCGCGGTGCCGTTCGCGCTGCTGGCGTTGGCGGCGTCCAGGCACTTGCCGCCGAGGCCGGTGATCGGGCCGGTCTTGCCGGTGCCGCCACCGCCGCCGGTGCCCTGGGTGCCGGCCCAGGTGAACGTCGCCGACGTGTGGCCGGGCAGGTTGTAGGTGAACGAGGAGTTGCCCCAGTTCACGCGCACGCTCTGGCTGCCGGAGCCGGTGTTGTACGCGATGAGCGCCTTCGAGCCGTCCGGGTTCTTCCACGCGACGTTGCGCACGGCCGAGTTGTCGTTCGAGTCGATCCGGTACGCGCCCGGCTTCACGAACTTCGTCAGGTGACCCATCGTGTAGTACTCGACGGTGTAGTCGACCTGGCCGTTGCGGCCGTCTCCATTGTGGACGGTCACCAGCCCGGTGCAGGTGTCGCAACCGCCGTTGTGCGGGTTGTGCGCCTGGTCCATCGCCAGGCTCCACTTGGTGACCGTGCGGCTCCAGTTGCGCGTGTAGTCGACGATGTTCGTCATGTCCTCGGCCTGCTGGTTCGACACCCAGGTGCCGCCGGAGTGCTCGGTCGAGTACGCGTTCACGCTCGGGTACTGGTTGTGCACGGTCGTCTGCTGCGAGACGTTGCCGCCGTAGCCGTGCCACGCCATGCCGCCGAAGTTCGGGTGGCTGCGGATGGCCGCGTCGTCCATCGTGGGCGCCGCGAAGGACTGGTACTGGTCCCAGTTCCAGTCGAGCGCGAGGACCTTTGTGGACAGTCCGGCGTTCTGCAGTGCGGGCAGCAGGTTGTTCTTGGTGAAGTACGCGAGCCCGGCGCCGTTCCAGTTGGTCGACGGGTAGCTCGCGCAGCACGTCGGCTCGTTCTGGACGGACAGGTAGTTGATCGGCACGCCGGCGGCCTGGTAGGCCTGGGCGTACTTGACGAAGTACTGCGCGTAGGCCGGGTAGAACTGCGACTCCACCCAGCCGAGCAGGTAGCTGTCGTTGTCCTTCATCCACGGTGGCGCGCTCCACGGCGACGCCATGACCTTGATCTGCGGGTTGAGCTGCAGCGCCTGCTTGGTCAGCGGCAGGACGTCGGTCTGGTCGTGCGCGATGGAGAACTTCGTCAGGTTCGGGTCGGTCTGCCCGGCCGGCACGTCGTCGAACGTGTAGCTGTAGCGCGCGATGTCCGACGCGCCGATCGGGTTGCGCAGGAAGCTGATGCCGATGCCCGCGTTGGGGTCGAACAGCTTCTGCATGACCTGGTTGCGAGTGGTGGCGCTGAGCAGGTTGCTCGAGTTGAGCAGCCACGCGGCGGAGTCGGTGAACGACGCGCCGGCGCCCTCGAACTGCTGGTAGGTCGTGTTCTCGTTGACGTTGATGGTCTGGCCGCCGGTGCCGGTGCCGGCGGTGAAGCTGATCGGCGTCTGCTGCTGCAGGCCGCGGGTGACGTTGACGCCCTTGGCGTCGTCGGTGGTGGTGAGCCAGACGTTCACGGTCTCGCCCGCGGCCTGCGCGGGCACGGCGAAGGTGGCAGCGGCGAGGGCGGTCACGCCGAGCATGCTGAGCAGAGAGCGTTTTCTCATGACAGCGTCCACTTCTGGTTCGCACCGGTTCCGCAGGTCCAGATCTGGAGCCGGGTCCCGTTGGCGCTCGAGTTCCCGGTGGCGTCGAGGCACTTGCCCGAGCCGGCGTTCACGAGGTTCTGCGACCCGTTGGCCGACCACTTCTGCGCGTTGCTGCCGTTGCAGTCGTACAGCTGGATCGGTGTGCCGTTGGTCGTTCCCGCGCTGGTGACGTCGAGACACTTGCCGAGCGCGCGGACCGTGCCGTCGGAACCGACTGTCCACTGTTGAGCGGTGGAGCGGTTGCAGTCGTAGAGCTGGACGGCGGTGCCGTTGGCGTTGTTCGCGCCCGCGACGTCGACGCACTTGCCGCCGATGCCGGTGATCCGCCCGCCACCCGCGGGCGGCGGGGTGGTGGTGCCACCGGCGAACTGCGTCGCGACCTGCTCGCCGAGGCTGGTGGCGTTGGCGTGGTTCTCGATCGGGTTGACGTGCGTGTTCGGGAACACGATGTACGTCACCGGGCCCTCGGTGCCGCCGTTGGACGGGTCGGGGTTGATGCCGAGGTTGACGGCGGTGGCGTAGGACGCCTCACCGATGATGCTCGTCGGGCCGGTGTCGCCGACCACCGCGTAGGTCACCTGGTTGTTGTAGATCACCGCCACGACGGAACCGCCGTCGATGCCGTAGTTGCGGTAGTCCCATGTGGACGTCGGCTGCGGCAGCACGATGTACGGCAGCTGCGCCGCGTTGAGCGGCTGGTCGGTCGAGGTGTGGAACGCGGTGTCCGGGTAGAAGCAGCAGTCGGTCTGCTCGTTGCACTGCGACGTGCGGACGCCGTCGCAGTCGATGTCCATGTCGGCCTTGAAGAAGACCGCGCCGTTGGCCTGGCAGACAGGGACGGTGGCCGCGCCGCCTTCGTCGAAGGAGTACTTGCCGTTCGAGATCTGCTGGCAGGAAGTCGTCTTCGCGAGCAGCTGGCTGGCGCTGGGGCCGGCTTCGACGGCGGCTTGGGCGGAGCCGGTGGTCAGGAAGGAAAGCGCTAACAGGGCACACCCCATTAGCGCGACGAGGAATCGCCGCACTTGAGTTCTCCTTGTGGGGGAAGGAAAGAGTGCCGGGTAGGCGAACCGGGCGGGGTCCGCCTACCCGATGTGGTGGATCAGGGAGTGGTCCACTTCTGGTTGGCGCCGCCGCCGCAGGTCCAGATCTGCAGGCGGGTGCCGTTCGCCGAGCTGTTGCCGGTGGCGTCGAGGCACTTGTTCGCGTTGGGGTTCACGATGTCCTTGGCGCCGGTCACGACCCATTGCTGGGCAGCGGTCCCGTTGCAGTCGTAGAGCTGCACCACGGTCCCGTCCGCGGTGCCCGCGGCGTTGACGTCCATGCACTTGCCGAGGGCGCGGATCGTGCCGTCGGTGCCGATGGTCCAGTTCTGCGCCGCGTTGTTGTTGCAGTCGGTGATCTGGATCGGCGTGAGGTTGGCGGTGCTGGCGCCCGCGACGTCGACGCACTTGCCGCCGATGCCGGTGATCCGCCCGGTGCGCCCGCTCGGCGGGGTGCCGCCGCCGACGTCGTTGGTGACGTGGACGTAGTCGACGACCAGCTGCTGCGGGAACTGCGTGCTGCTGTTGGGGTCGCCGGGCCAGTACCCGCCGACGGCGAGGTTGAGGATGATGAAGAAGTTGTGGTCGTAGACCCAGCGGTTGCCGTTCAGGTCGGACGGCGTGCGCGTCTGGTAGAGGTTCCCGTCGACGTACCACTTGATCTGGTTGGGCGACCAGTCGACGGCGTAGGTGTGGAAGTCGTCGGAGAAGTTCGGGCCGTTGTAGGCCGCGCCGATGCCGCCGGCGCCGGAGTAACCGGGGCCGTGGATGGTGCCGTGCACGGTGTTCGGCTCGAACCCGACGTTCTCCATGATGTCGATCTCGCCGTCGGTGGGCCAGTTGCCGCCGCCGAGCATCCAGAACGCCGGCCACATGCCCTGTCCGCGCGGGAGCTTCATGCGCGTCTCGAAGTGACCGTAGGCCTGGCTGAACTTGCCGGCCGTGTTCATCCGCGCGGAGGTGTACTCGCAGCGGCCGTACCAGCAGTTGTAGTTGCCGGGGTTTTCGCGCTTCGCGGTGATGACGAGGTGGCCCTGGCCGTCGAGCTGGGCGTTGTTGGTGCCCGACGTGTAGTACTGCCGCTCGTGGTTGTTGACGTTGTCGCCGGTTTCGAGCTGCCACTTCGACCCGTCGACGCCCGAGCCGGCGGGCCCGTTGAAGTCGTCGGTGAAGGTGGCCGCGGCTTCGGCCGCGGGAGCCGTCAGGGCTTGCTGCCCGACGAACAGGAGGGAAGCGGCGGCGAAGAGGGCCGCTGCTCTTCGGAACTTGCGGAACTTGCGGAACGAGGTGGACATCGTTGTCGCCTCTCTCACCGTGGGGGGACGGGCGTTCCGCGCACAGCACGGACCGCGAGGAGGGGAGGTGGCCTCGCATGCCGGGGCGGCGGCAGGCGCGACCGTTACGCCGGCGCTCGTCTTCCCTGGGCGGGGTCGGGATCACGGGCGGCGGCGGGTCTTTGTTGTGCTTGGCAACAAAGTATGCATGGTCCAGACAAGCCGGGCAACCGTCGGCCGGTCATTTTTTTTCAACCCGAATTAAGGGTGGGTTGGTTCCCGCTGAGCGGTGCACATGCTGTCTGGCTCGCTTGGTCGCGTTCCTTCCGGCACCCCGAAGCCTTCATTGTGACTACGGCCGGCAACACCGCGTCAAGGCGGGAAAGATGCCTTGACCCGGCGCTGCCGGCCGTGTTCTGGCTTCGGATCGGGGTGCGCGGGGGGAGTCTGGGTTCTCGTCGGTGTGGGTTCTCGTGTCCCCTTGCTTGCTCAGGCTGCGTCTGAGTCCGGTGCTCCTGGCTTCACGATTCTCGATGTTGCTCCCTGGTCCAGTAGGTCTGCTACTGGCAGCGTCGCCGCTCCCGTTGCCACTGCGTCCAAGCCCAGGGAGCCCAGCTGGATCGATGTCTGGCTGAATGGGTGCCTCAGGGCGTGCTCGCCCGCTGCCTCGCGGATGCGGGGTAGGAGCTGCTCGCCCAGGGCCAGGCCCGCCCAGCCGCCGATTACTATGCGCTCCGGGTTGAACAAGTTGATCAAGTTCGCGATCCCTGCTCCCAGGTAGCCCGCTGTCTCCTCCAGTACGCGGGCCGCCGTCTTGGACTTCGGGGCTGCCTCCAAGAGTGCTGCGAACTGGGCCTGCTCGTCTTCGCCCGGGACTTCCTTGCCTCGCACCTTCCGGTAGCGGGCCAGCACCCCGGCCGCGCCGATGTACGCCTCCAAGCACCCGCGGGCTCCGCAGCGGCAGTCGTTTCCGCCGTACGCGATTGTTGTGTGGCCCCACTCGCCCGCGCTGCTCGTCGAACCTCGGTACGTCGTCCCGTCCGTTACCACCGCTGCGCCGACGCCTGAGCCGATCAGGGCGATCACCGCGTGGCGGGCTCCGCGGCCCGCTCCGAACCACATCTCTGCCTGGCCCTGCGTCTTCGCTCCGTTGTCCACGAACAGCGGCAGCCCCACTCCGGCGTCGCGCAGCAGGGATACCAGGGGCACCGCCTCCCAGCCGACCGTCGGTGCGTGCACCAGTACCCGGGATCCCTGCTCGACCATGCCCGGTACGCCGATGCCGACGCCCAGTACCGCCGAATCCTCGATGCCCGCGCTCGCGAACACCTCGCGCAGGCCGGATGTCACCTGCTCGACCGCCGTTGCCGGGTCCGGGGCCTTCGGGAGGGGGTGCTCTACCGTCGCCAGGCGGTTCATCGCCAGGTCGAACAGCTCGACCTTCACTCCCGTCTCGCCGATGTCGACGCCCGCGACGTGCCCGTACGCCGGGTCGACGCGCAGCAGTACCCGGGGCCGGCCGCCGTCCGATTCGACCTGGCCCGCCTCCGTGATGAGCTGCTCTTCGCCCAGCTCGGCGGTCACGTTGCTGACCGTTGCCGCACTCAATCCGGTGAGCTGGCTCAGTTCGTGCCGCGACAGCGGGCCGTCGAAGTACAGTTTCGACAGCAGCAGAGAACGGTTGTGCCTCCGCAGGTCACGGACGGTGGTGCGCTTGCTCGCCATGGGCAACCCATCTGAACTCTTACCGGCTCACTGCCAGAATGCCTGATCGCCGTAAGTTGTGGCTATGTATTAAGTGATGAACTAAGTCCCGAACTGATGGTCGCACGGACAGTCTCTGGCACAATCCCCCAGGTGACCCAGGTGGTACGCCAGACAACCAGAGACCTCCGGCGGCACAACCGCGCGGCACTCCTCTCCTCCCTCTACCTCCGAGGCCCCGTCAGCAGACTGGAACTAGTAGCTGAATCGGGACTATCGGCCGCCACCGTTACCAACGTCGTCTCCGAGCTCATCGCCGACGGCGTCGTCGCGGAGGCGGGATCGGTCGAATCCGATGGCGGACGGCCGCGGACGCTGCTGGCCGTGCGGCCGGACTTCGGGCACGTCGTAGGCGTCGACGTCGGCGAGACGCACGTCGAGGTCGGCCTGTTCGACTGTGCGCTCGGGACGCTCGGCACCGTGCGTCACCCGCTCGTCGGCACCCGGCTGGATCCGGACGAAGTGGCTGGTTTGGTGCGAACCGGCATCGCGGAAGTGCTCGAAGGCGGCGAACCGGGCGCGGTGTTCGGCGTCGGCATCGGCGTGCCCGGCGCGGTCCGGGACGGCGGGATCGTCCACGCGCCCACCCTCGGCTGGCGCGGCGTCGCCTTCGCGGACCTGATCCACCCGCACATCGAAGCGCCTCTCCACCTGGACAACCGCGCCCGGACGCTCGGGCAGGCCGAGACCTGGCGCGGTGCCGGCCGGGGGGCCGAACGCGCCATCGTCGCCCTGCTCGGCGTCGGGGTCGGGGCCGCCGTCGCGACCGCCGGGCGCTCGCACCCGGACATCACGACCAGCGAGTGGGGCCACACCGTCGTCAAGGCGGCCGGTGCGGCCTGCCGCTGCGGCTCGCACGGCTGCCTGGAGGCCTACGTCGGCACCGAGGCGGTCGTCCGCCACTACGCCGACCGGGTCGGCAAGGAACCGGTCATCGGGGACGAAAGCGACGTCGAACTGGCGCACATCGTCGCCGAAGCGGCCGTCGACGGCCCGGCCGCCGACGTGCTCGCCGAGGCCGCCGAATACCTCGGGATCGGCATCGCGAACCTGATCAACCTGCTCAGCCCGGATCGGGTGGTGCTTTCCGGCTCCGCGGGGGCGATCATGGGACCGGCGATCCTGCCCGCGGTGCGCGACGCGGTGGGCCGGCACGCGCTCGACTACCTGGCCGGGCACACCGAGGTCGTCCTGGGCCGGCTCGGGCCGGAGGCGGTCGCGCTCGGTGCGGCCACCCTGCCCATCGCGCAGCTGCTCGCCAACGGGGGCCGGACCGGCTGATTCCCTTGCGTCGCAAGGAGTAGTGCCACCAACGGGTCCAGACCGCCAGTTCTTTTATTACTTAAACTTAGGTACAAAACGTTACCGCCGTGTTATTGACGTGACCCGAGTCACCCGGGTTGACTTCGGGACGTCGTTCGGTCGCCGGCGGTCGGGGCTCGCTACCAGTCGACACCTACGCACGTCGTCGATGACTAGGAGGAACGATGCGAGTCAAGCGCTCCATCGTCGCAGCGCTGGTGGCCGTGATGGCCCTCGGAGGCCTGACCGCGTGTTCGGGCGGAAGCTCGTCGAACGCCGCTCAGAGCAACCCGGACCAGGTGCTCAACGTGGGCAAGCCCGACGGCCCGCAGTCGGAGAACAACAACCCGTTCCTCGAGACGTCCGCCCTGTCGAACATGGGGTACCGGTGGATGATCTACGAGCCCCTGGTCATGCTCAATCGCGTCAAGCCGCAGGAACCCGGCAAGCCGTGGCTCGCGACGAAGTGGGACTGGTCGGACAACTACAAGAAGCTGGTCCTGACCGTCCGTGACGGCGTCAAGTTCTCCGACAACCAGCCGATGACCGCCGAGGACGTCGCCTACACGTTCCAGCTGCTGCGCGATAACAAGGCGCTGAACGTCGACGCCGTCCCGTACAAGGACATCACCGCGGCCGGCAACCAGGTGACGCTGGGCTTCGACAACTCGCAGTTCGTCAACCAGGTCAAGATCCTGCAGACGCTCGTCGTGCCGAAGCACGCCTGGCAGTCCGTCAAGGACCCGGCGCTCGACACCGTGAAGAACCCGATCGGCACCGGGCCGTACACGCTCAAGTCGGCCACGCCGCAGACGATGATCGTCACCCGGCGCGACAGCGGCTACTGGCAGGAAGCGCCGAAGGTCAAGGAGATCCGCTACACCTCCTACACCGACAACAACGCGCAGGTCGCGGCGCTGGTCAGCGGGGCGTCGGAGTGGAGCTTCGTCTTCATCCCGAACTACAAGGCCGTCTACACGAACAAGGACCCGCAGCACTACAAGCTGTGGTTCCCCGCGCAGCTGGCCGTCCACGGCCTGTGGTTCAACACCGAGAAGGCGCCCTGGAACGACGCGAAGCTGCGTCAGGCGGTCAGCAAGGTGATCAACCGCGACGACATCTTCAACCAGGGCGAGGCCGGCTACTTCTACCCGAAGAACGACCAGGTCACCGGCATCCCGACGCCGGCGGGCGACCCGTTCATCGCGCCGCAGTACAAGGGCCAGACGGTCCAGGTCGACGTCCCGGGTGCCAAGTCGCTGCTCACCGGCGCGGGCTACAAGTTCAACGGCGACAAGCTGGCCGACCCGAGCGGCAAGCCGGTCACCCTCAAGCTGACGGTCCCGTCCGGCTGGTCGGACTACATCACCGACCTGGAGATCATCAAGGACAACCTGTCGCAGATCGGCATCACGGCGACGGTCGAGAAGATGAACCAGGACGCGTGGATCAAGTCGGTCGACACCGGTGACTTCGAAGGCCTGATGCACTGGACCAACGACGGTGCGACGCCGTACGACATGTACCGCGACGTCATGGACGGCAGCCGCTACAAGCCGACCGGCCAGGGTGGCATCAACGGCAACTACGGCCGCTTCAAGAACGACGAGGCGACCAAGGCGCTCGAGACCTACGCCAACGCCGAGGACGACGCCGCCCGCACCGCCGCCATGGCGACGCTGCAGAAGATCATGATCGACCAGCAGCCGATGGTCCCGACCTCGGCGGCCAACTCCGGTGGCGAGTACAGCACGAAGAACTGGGTCGGCTGGCCGGACGAGGCCAACCCGTACGGCCCGGCGCAGCCCACGCTGCGCAACGCGCTCGACATCGTTCTGCACCTGAAGCCCGCGGCCTGATCGATGGCGGAGTCCGTGGCAACGACCGAGCAGTCCCCCTCCGACCCCATCGCCGTCGGGTCGGAGGGGGACCTCCCCGTGGTCCTCGAGGCCGCGGGCCTCACCAAGCACTTCCCTGTCCGGCGACGCGGGCGCGCGGCCCTCACCGGCCCGCGCCGCGCCGTCCAGGCCGTCGACGACGTGACCTTGACGCTCCGGCGGGGCCGGGTCACCGCGCTGGTCGGGGAGTCCGGTTCGGGCAAGTCGACGGTCGCCCGCCTGCTCGCGGGCCTCTACCCGCGCACCGGCGGCGACATCCGGCTGCACGGCGAGACCGTGAACATCCACCGGGGCCGGGCGTTCCGCGCGTACGCCCGGCGGGTCCAGATGATCTTCCAGGACCCGTTCGCGTCGCTGAACCCGGTGCACACCGTGCGCTACCACCTGACGCGGGCGCTGAAGATCCACGGCCGGGCGGGCGACGACCTCGAGAAGTCGCTGCACGACCTGCTCTCCCGCGTCCAGCTGACGCCGCCCGAGCGGTACGTCGACAAGTTCCCACACGAGCTGTCCGGTGGGCAGCGCCAGCGCGTCGCGATCGCGCGGGCGCTCGGCGCGGACCCGGAGGCGCTGCTGGCCGACGAGCCGGTGTCCATGTTGGACGTCTCCATCCGGCTCGGTGTGCTGAACCTGTTGCGGGACCTCAAGGAACGCCTGCAGCTCGCCATCCTGTACATCACGCACGACATCGCGTCGGCGCGCTACTTCGCCGACGAGACGATGGTGATGTACGCCGGCCGGATGGTCGAAGGCGGCGACAGCGAGACCATCACGCAGAACCCGGCGCACCCGTACACGCGCCTGCTCATCGACTCCGCGCCCGACCCGGACCGGCTGCAGGTCGACGACAGCGAGCTCGCACCCGGTGAGGTGCCCGCCGAGCGCGGGGCCGGCGAGCCGCCGAGCCTGATCGACCCGCCGCCGGGCTGCCGGTTCCACCCGCGCTGCCCGGTCGCGATGGAACGCTGCAAGACCGACCTGCCGCCGCGGTTCGAGGTCGACGACGCGCCCGGCCACTGGGCCGCGTGCTGGCTGTACGACGGAGCCGCCCGATGAGGTTCCTGCTGCAACGGCTGGCCTTCTACCTCTTCACCGCGTGGGCCGCCGTCACCATCAACTTCTTCATCCCGCGGCTGATCCCGGGTGACCCGGTGCAGTCGCTGATCGCCAAGAACCAGGGCATGATCAGCGCGGAAGCGATGCAGTCGCTGTACACGCTCTTCGGCCTGGACAAGAACGAAAGCCTGATCTCCCAGTACTTCGACTACTGGGGCCAGCTCTTCCGCGGTGACCTCGGGATCTCGTTCACGTTCTTCCCGTCGCCGGTGTCGGAGCTGATCGGCGACAGTCTGCCGTGGACGATCATCCTGGTCGGCATCACCACGATCGTCGGCTTCGCGCTCGGCACCGGGCTCGGTGTGGTCGCCGGCTGGAAGCGCGGCTCGTGGGTCGACGGCCTGCTGCCGGTGACGACGTTCCTCTCGTCGATCCCGTACTTCTGGCTCGGCCTGATCGCGCTGGCGCTGCTGGCCGGTCCGGGCAGCTTCTTCCCGTCGTCCGGCGGTTACGACCCCGGCGTGGTGCCCGGCTGGGACGGCGGGTTCATCGGCAGCGCGATCCAGCACAGCCTGCTGCCCGCGATCACCATCCTGATCAGCTCGATGGGCAGCTGGATCCTGGGCATGCGCAACATGATGGTCACCGTCGCGTCGGAGGACTACGTCACCGTCGCGCACGCCAAGGGCCTGCCCGAACGCCGGGTGATGGTCGGGTACGCCGCCCGCAACGCGCTGCTGCCGAGCGTGTCCGGCTTCGCGCTGGCCCTCGGGTTCATCGTCGGCGGCACGCTGCTGGTCGAGATCGTCTTCTCCTACCCGGGCGTCGGCTACCAGCTGTTCCAGGCGGTCGGCTCGCAGGACTACCCGCTGATGCAGGGCATCTTCCTGATCATCACGCTGTCGGTCCTCGTGGCGAACCTCTTTGCCGACGTCGCCTACCTCGCGCTCGACCCCCGCACCCGGAAGGAGGGCTGACATGGCCGTACCCGCGGCGGACGTCAAGGCCGTGCAGGCCCTGCCGGTCGCCACACCGGCCCGCCGGCGCCGGTTCCGGTTCCTCACCGGCGGCAAGACCGTCACCGGCCTCGCCGTCATCGTCTTCTTCGTCCTGATCGCGGTCATCGGGGAGTGGATCGCGCCGTACGACCCGTCGGCGCGCAGCAACGATCTGCTGGAAGGGCCGTCGGGCCGGCACTGGTTCGGCACCACCCACCTCGGCCAGGACATCTTCAGCCAGGTCGTGGTCGGCACGCGCAGCGTCATGCTCGTCGGGCTGACCGCCGGGATCGTGGCGACGATCCTCGCCGTGATCGTCGGCGTGACGTCCGGTTATCTCGGTGGCACACCCGGTGAAGGACTGTCCGCACTATCCAATGTGTTCCTGGTGATCCCGGCGCTGCCGCTGATCATCATCATCGGCAGCGCGGTGCCCACCGGCGGCGACTACCTGGTGGCGGTGATCATCGGGTTCACGTCGTGGGCGTGGGGTGCGCGAGTGCTGCGGGCCCAGACACTTTCGTTGCGAGGCCGGGAATACGTCGAAGCGGCCCGCGCGACCGGCGAGTCGACGTGGCGGATCATCTTCTTCGAGATCATGCCGAACCTGACCGCGGTGATCGCGTCGAGCTTCGTCGGCACGGTGATCTTCGCCGTCATGTCGGAGATCACGCTCGCGTTCGTCGGCGTCTCGGGACTGTCCAACTGGAACTGGGGCACGATCCTGTTCTGGGCGCAGAGCCAGCAGGCCCTCGCGCAGGGCGCGTGGTGGTGGTTCGTGCCCGCCGGCTTGGCGATCGCGATCCTCGGCACCGCGTTGTCCCTGCTCAACTTCGGCATCGACGAGTTCGTCAGCCCGCGGCTGCGCGGCAGCGGCAAGGCGCGCGTCAAGGGCGCCGACGGACGGACGCATCGCATGCGCGTGGGCTTCACGCCCGTGCTCGGGCGGGAGGAACAGCCATGATGGACCCGGTCCTGGAGATCAAGGGCCTGGACGTCGACTACGGCGTCGGCGACGAGGCCGTGCGCGCGGTCCGGGACGTGCACCTGACCCTGCACCGCGGCGAAGTCCTCGGCCTGGCCGGGGAAAGCGGCAGCGGGAAGTCCACTTTGGCCTACGGGCTGACGCGGCTGCTCGCGCCGCCGGGTGTGATCCGCGGCGGTGAAGTGATCTACCACCCGGCGGACGGCGAGCCCTACGACGTCCTTCGACTGTCCGACAAGCAGCTGCGGGACTTCCGCTGGGCGGAGACGTCCATCGTGTTCCAGGGCGCGATGAACTCGCTGAACCCGGTGCACAAGGTCGTCACGCAGCTCGTCGACGTCATCAAGGCGCACGAGCCGAAGTCGACTCGCGCGGGCCGGGTGGCGCGGGCTCGCGACCTGCTCAAGCTGGTCGGGATTTCGGCCGACCGGCTGGAGGCGTACCCGCACCAGCTCTCCGGCGGCATGCGCCAGCGCGTGATGATCGCGATGGCGCTGGCGCTCGAGCCGCGGGTCGTCATCATGGACGAGCCGACGACCGCGCTCGACGTCGTGATGCAGCGCCAGATCCTCGGCCAGCTCGTGGAACTGCGCGAGCGGCTCGGGTTCTCGGTCCTGTTCATCACGCACGACCTTTCGCTGCTGGTGGAGTTCTCGGACCGGATCGCGATCATGTACGGCGGCCGGATCGTCGAGCAGGCGCCGGCGTCGGCGCTCTACCGGGACGCGCTGCACCCGTACAGCTTCGGCCTGCTCAACTCGTTTCCCGCCCTGCGGGGGCCGCGTCGCGAGCTGTCCGGGATCCCGGGTTCCCCGCCGGACACGCGCGGCATGCCGGCCGGCTGCGCGTTCCACCCGCGGTGTCCCAAGGCCTTCGAGCCGTGCGACTCGAAGGTGCCCGAGCTGGGCTTGCCCGGCGGTGACCCGTCGCGGGAAGTGGCCTGCTTCCTGCACCCGGTCACCACCCACTGAACGCCGTCTGTCCTGTCCGGTACACCTGGAGGAGACCCGCCTTGACCGAGACCACAGCCGCGACCGCCGAACAGCAGGCGCTGATCGACACGCTGCCGCCGGACTTCCGCTGGGGCGTGGCGACCGCCGCGTACCAGATCGAAGGCGCGGTCGCGGAAGACGGGCGCACACCGTCCATCTGGGACACTTTCTGCCAGGTCCCGTGGGCGATCGACAACAATGACAACGGTGACATCGCGTGCGACCACTACCACCGGATGCCGGCGGACATCGGGCTGGTCGGCGAGCTGGGCGCCGACACCTACCGGTTCTCCGTGGCGTGGCCGCGCGTCCAGCCGCGGGGCCGCGGTGGCGTCAACGAGGCGGGCATAGGCTTCTACGAGCGGCTGGTGGACGAGACGCTCGAGCGCGGCATCGCGCCGTGGCTGACCCTGTACCACTGGGACCTGCCGCAGGAGCTGGAGGACGCGGGCGGCTGGCCGGCGCGTGACACGGCGTACCGGTTCGCCGACTACGCGATGCTGGTGTTCGATCGGCTTTCCGATCGAGTGCGTCACTGGACGACGCTGAACGAGCCGTGGTGCTCGGCGATGCACGGGTACGTGCACGGTGTGATGGCGCCGGGGCGGCGGGACTACACGGCCGGGCTGCACGCGGTGCACCACCTGCTGCTGGGCCACGGCCTCGCGACGCAGCGGATGCGTGAGGCCGCACCGGCGGACACGGAGTTCGGCATCACGCTGAACATGTGCACGGCCGACCCGGCGACGGACTCCCCGGAGGACGTCCGCGCGGCTCGTCAGGCGGACGGTCTCGGCGTCCGGATCTACCTGGACCCGCTGGTGCGCGGCGAGTACCCGGCGGACGTGGTCGAGGACCTGGCTTCGCGTGGGGTAAAGCTGCCGATCCAGGACGGCGACCTGTCCGTCATTTCGACCCCGCTGGACTTCCTCGGCGTGAACTACTACTTCGGCCAGCAGTTCTCGGGCGTGGACGAGTCCGGCAACGCGGTCGACGACGAGGGCGTCCCGGCCTCCCGGACGGTCCCGTTCGGCGAGCCGACGACGGCGATGGGCTGGGAGATCCTGCCGGACAAGTTCACCGAGCTGCTGACCCGCCTCGGCCGCGACTACCCGGGCCTCCCGATGTACATCACGGAGAACGGCTCGGCATTCGACGACGACCCGGACTCGGACGGCTTCGTCCGCGACGAGCAGCGCACGGCGTACCTGGCCTCGCACATCGCGGCCGTGGCGGCGGCGCGTGCGGCGGGAGCGGACGTGCGCGGGTACTTCGCATGGTCCCTTTTGGACAACTTCGAGTGGGCGTACGGGTACGCGAAGAGGTTCGGCTTGATCCGCGTGGACTACGAAACGCAGGAGCGCACGATCAAGCAGAGCGGCTACTTCTACCGCGACACCGTGCGGCGGGTCCGCGGCAGCTGACGGTCACCCGGTCGGGGGTGGGGTAGGCCCCACCCCCGCGCCGGTGGTCGGCACCATGGTTCGCAACCCCTGAACACCCCTAACGTCGGTCGGGCAAGATCCCGAACCACGGACAGGGGGAACCATGGCGGTCCGGACAGCGGCCAGGCCCGTTCCGAGCACGACGACGAAGGCCACGAAGGCCTGGTGGCGACGGCCTTGGATCGGCCCGCTGGCCCTCGTCGTGCTCGCCTTCCTCTCCTTCTCGCTGCCGCCCTACCTGGCGCTCGACCCCGCGCAGTCGCGGGTGCCGGCGCCCGAGGGGTTCCCGGCGCACTACTGGTTCCTCGTCGGGCACGTCATCTTCGGCTCGGTCGCGATGATCGGCGCCGTCCTGCAGATCTGGCCGTGGCTGCGCCGGACGCACCCGGTCGTCCACCGCTACGCCGGCCGCGCGTACGTCTTCGCCGGTGTGCTGCCCTCCGGGCTGATGGCGCTGACGATCGGGTCGCAGAGCCCGTTCGGCCCGGTCACGCGGGTCAGTGACGTGCTCGCCGCGGTGCTGTGGATCGGGTGCACCATCGCCGGCTGGCGAGCCGTACGAGAACGTCGCTTCGGCGACCACCGCAAGTGGATGATCCGCAGCGTGACGCTGACCTTCTCGATCATCGTCAACCGCGTGATCTCGCCGATCGCGATGATCGTGCTCGAACCGCAGATCCCGACCACCTTCGGCGGCAGCGAACTCGCCTACGGCCAGAGCGTCGGAGCCCTCTCGTCCTGGGGCGGGCTGGCGTTCGCGCTGATCGTCAGCCAGCTGATCCTGGAGCGGCGGCCCGCGAAGAAGCAGGTGAGCGTGCGATGACGACCGTCCTGCCCGAGCCGAAGACGTGGTGGCGGCGGCCGTGGATCGCGCCGCTGGCGCTGCTGGTCGCCGCCTTCCTCGCCTTCTCGGTGCCGCCGTACCTCACGCTGGATCCGGCGCAGTCCCGCGTCCCCGCGCCGCCGGGGTTCGCCGCGCACTACGGGTTCCTGGTCGCGCACATCCTCTTCGGCACGATCGCCATCGTCGGCGTGATCCTGCAGGTCTGGCCGTGGCTGCGGCGCACGCACCCGGTCGCCCACCGCCGCATCGGCCGCGTCTACGTCTTCGGCGGCGCGATCCCGTCCGCGCTGATGGCGCTGACCATCGCCCTGTTCAGCCCGTTCGGCCCGGCGGCCGGCGTGCTGAACGTCGTCGCGGCGCTGCTGTGGCTCGCGTTCACCATTGCCGGCTTCCGCGCGATCCGGCAGCACCGGTACGCCGACCACCGCCGGTGGATGATCCGCAGCTTCGCGATGGCCATGAACACCTTGCTCAGCCGGGTCTACGCCCCGATCGCGTTCATCGCCCTCGCCCCGCACTACCCCGACGACGCGGTGCTCTTCCAGACCGCCTCGACGCTGGCCGGCACGATGAGCGTGCTCACGTTGCTGCTGCTCAGCCAGTGGTGGCTGGACCGCCGGCCCGCGAAGAAGCCAGCCACCGTGCGATGATCGTCCGCTGGATCTCCGACGCGCCTTCGTAGATGCGCGGCGCCCGGACCTCGCGGTAGAGGTGTTCGAGCAGGTGCCCGCGTCGCAAGGCGCGGGCCCCGTGCAGCTGGACCGCCGAGTCGACGACGAACTGGGCCGCCTCCGTGGCGAACAGCTTCGCCATCGCGGCGCGGCCGCCGAGGTTCTGTTCGCCGGCGTCGTACGCGCCCGCCGCCGCGTAGACCAGGAGCCGGGCCGCTTCGGTGCGCGTGGCCATCTCGGCGAGCGCGTGCGCCACCGCCTGCTGCTTGATCAGCGGGCCACCGAAGGCTTCCCGCTGCCCGGTGTAGTCCACAGTGGCGTCGAGCGCCGCCTGAGCCATGCCGACGGCAAACGCGCCGACGCTCGGGCGGAACAGGTCCAGCGTCCGCATCGCCACCGCGAAGCCGCGGTTCTCCTCCCCGAGCAGCTCCTCGCGCCGGACCTCGACGCCGTCGAACGTCACCGTGCCGATCGGGTGTGGGCTGACCAGGTCCAGGTGCTCGCCGCCGAGTCCCGGCCGGTCGGCGGGGACGACGAACGCGCTGACGCCGCGCGAACCCGCGCCTTCCGTGGTGCGCGCGAAGACCGTGTAGAAGTCGGCTTCCGGCGCGTTCGAGATCCACATCTTCTCGCCGGTGAGACGCCAGCCGTCGCCGTCGGATTCCGCCGAGAGTGACAGCGCGGCCGCGTCGGACCCGGCGTCCGGCTCGGTCAACGCGAACGCCGCTACCGCGTCCCCGGCCGCCACCGCGGGCAGCCACTTCGCGACCTGACTGTCCTGTCCGGACTGGAGGATCGGGTAACTTCCCAGACCCTGCAAGGCCAACGCTGTCTCGGCTTCGGTGTTCACCGTGGCGAGGTTCTCGCGCAGGATGCACAGGTCGGTCGCGGCCGCCTGACGTGACGGCTTTCCTTCGGCGACGCCGGGGAAGAGCCGCGCGAGCAGGCCGAGCGCGCCCATCTCCTTGAGCAGCGGGCGGTTGACCGCACCCTCCACACCGGACTCGGCGAGCGGGCGCAACCGGTCCTCAGCCAGGCGCCGGACGTTCGCGGCGAAGGCGCGCTGGCCGGCGTCGAGGGCGAAAGTCATGACGAAGCTCCCGGTCGCCAGCGGGCATGGGAAGTGCCGGTCGGCCCCGACCGGACGAGGTCGAGTCGCGGCTCCGGGCCGTCGGTGCGGCCCGACTGCGGCTTCCGGCTGCCCGCCGCGAACGGCTTCGGCCACGGCATCGCGTAGCCCTGCTCGGCCGCCGCGTGCAGCGTCCACTGTGGATCGTAGAGGTGCGTGCGACCCAACGCGCAGAGGTCCGCACGTCCGGCCAGGATCAGCGAGTTGACGTCGTCGTAGGAGGAGATCGCGCCGACCGCGATCACCGCGATGCCGTACTCCTCGCCGATCTCGTTGCGGATCCGGTCCGCGTACGGCGTCTGGTAGCTGCGGCCGTACTGCGGCTTCTCGTCGCAGACGACCTGGCCGGTCGAGACGTCGATCCCGGCCGCGCCGTGGGAAGCGAAGGCGCGGGCGATCTCGACGGCGTCGTCGGCGTCGATGCCCCCCTCCGCCCAGTCGGTCGCCGAGATCCGGACGGTCGTCGGGCGTTCGGCGGGCCAGGCGGCGCGGACCGCGTCGAAGACCTCGAGCGGGAACCGCAGCCGGTTCTCCAGCGAGCCGCCGTAGTCGTCACGGCGCTGGTTCGTCAGCGGTGAGAGGAACGACGACAGCAGATAGCCGTGCGCGCAGTGCAGTTCGAGGACGTCGAACCCGGCGCGGGCGGCGGCCTGGGCGCAGGCGACGAACTCGTCGCGGATCGCCGCCATGTCCGAAGTGGACAGCTCGCGCGGGATCTGGTTGCGGTCGGAGTACGCCAAAGCGGAAGGCGCGCAGACTTCCCAGTTGTCCGCGGGGAGCGGCTCGTCGATGCCGTCCCACATGAGCTTCGTCGAGCCTTTGCGTCCCGAGTGTCCCAACTGGACACCGATGCGCGCGGGGGACTGCGTGTGCACGAAGTCGACGACGCGCTTCCAGGCGGCTTCCTGTTCCGCGGTGTACAGCCCGCCGCATCCGGGCGTGATCCGGCCTTCGGGTGAGACGCAGACCATCTCGGTCATCACCAGTCCGGCGCCGCCGAGGGCTTTGCTTCCCAGGTGTACCAGGTGAAAGTCGCCGGGGACACCGTCCACAGCGGAATACATGTCCATCGGGGACACCACGATCCGGTTCGGCAGTTCCAGCGAACCGAGCTTGAACGGCTGGAACATCGGCGGCCGCGACGTCGTGCCGAGCGACGCCGCGAACCAGTGGTCGAGCTCGGCCGCGAACTCCGGGTCGCGCAGGCGCAGGTTGTCGTAGGTGACGCGGCGGCTGCGCGTGAGGATGTTGAACGCGAACTGCGGCGGCTCCTGGTGGGCGTACTGCGCGATGTTCTCGAACCACTCGAGGCTCGCCTGCGCGGCACGCTGCGTCGACTGGACGACCGGGCGCCGTTCCAGCTCGTACGCCTTGAGCGCCTCGGCGACGCCGTCGTTTTCGTGCAGGCACGCGACCAGCGCGAGCGCGTCCTCCATCGCCAGCTTCGTGCCGGAGCCGATCGAGAAGTGCGCGGTGTGCGCGGCGTCGCCGAGGAGGACGACGTTGCCGTGCACCCACGTCTCGCAGCGGACGGTGCCGAACGAGATCCACTTCGAGTTGTTCGCCATGATCTGGTGTCCGCCGAGGACGTCGGCGCACAGCTCGCGGATCAGCGCGATGGACTTCTCGTCGCTCTGGCCGGGAGGCAGCGACGCCGCCGCGATCGGCCCGAACGTCCGCTGCCAGACGTCCTCCTGCACCTCGAGGATGAACGTGCTGCCGTCGCGGCCGTACGGGTAGCCGTGGATCTGCATGATCCCGGCCGGCGTTTCGAGGACGTAGAACTTGAAGGCGTCGAACACGAGGTCCGTGCCCAGCCAGATGAAGCGGCACCGGCGGGTCTCGACGCTCGGCCGGAACGTCTCGGCGTGCTTCGCGCGGACCGCGGAGTTGACGCCGTCGGCGGCGATGACCAGGTCGTAGCCCGAGAGGTCGGCCGGCGCCTCTTCGCGGAAGCGCAGTCCGACGCCGAGCTCGGCGCAGCGGTTCTGGAGGATGCCGAGCAGTCGCTTGCGGCTCATCGCGGCGAAGCCGTGGCCGCCCGAGGTGGTGACCGTGCCGCGGTAGTGGACGTCGATGTCGTCCCAGCGGGCGAACTCGGCGCGCATCGCCTCGTGCACCGCCGCGTCGGCGTGCTCGATGCCGCCGAGCGTCTCGTCGGAGAACACGACGCCGAAGCCGAACGTGTCGTCCGGCGCGTTGCGCTCCCAGACGGTGATTTCGTGTCCGGGACCGAGCTGTTTCGCCAGCGCGGCGAAGTACAGACCCGCCGGGCCGCCACCGATGACCGCGATACGCACGCCGACCAGGGTATGTCGTCACCTCTACGACCGTCAATAACGCGATAGATGGCGTACGGTGTCCCGCATGGAACGCATCAACCCGCCGGAGCTGGGCAAGCCGTCCGGGTTCTCGCACGCGGTGGTGGCCGAAGGGCGCGTCGTCTTCCTGGCCGGGCAGACGGCGCTGGACGCGTCGAACAAGATCGTCGGCGACGGCGTGGTCGAGCAGTTCGAACGCGCGCTCGGCAACCTGCTGACGTCGCTGCGCGCGGCGGGAGGTGCGCCGGAGGATCTGTGCAGCGTGACGATCTACATCGTCGACATGGCGGACTACCGGGCGCACGCGCGCGAGATCGGCCGGGTCTGGAAGCGCCTCGCGGGCACCGAGTACCCGGCGATGGCCGGCATCGGCGTCGACCGGCTCTGGGACGAAGAGGCCCTGGTCGAGGTGCAGGGCTTCGCGGTCGTCAGCCGAAGCTGATCGACCTCGCGACGTACGCCCGGGCCGGGCCCTCCAGCTTCGCGTGCAGCTCGAAGAACAGCTCGGCCGCGCGGATGCCCGACCAGTCGCGGGGCAGGAACTCCGCGGGCAGGCCGGGGTCGAGGTAGGGCATCCGGCGCCAGCCGGTCAGCACGCGGACGTAGTCGGCGAAGGCCTGCTCGTCGGTCCCGGACTTGCGGCGCAGCGCGGGGCCATGCTCGTCGAGGAAGGTCGTGTACAGCCCGTCGAGCCGGTCGAGGTCCCACCAGTCGCGGACCTTCGCCCGGACGTCGCCGAAGGCCAGGTGGTCGGCGCGGAACAGGTCGGCGTACCCGGCCAGGCCGAGCCGGGTCAGCGCCTCGGCGGTCGCGGCGTGCAGGTGCGCCGGCGCGATCCAGACGCCGGAGGCGGCGGTGCCGAAGCCCATCCGCGCGAGCTGGGTGCGCAGGAGGTGCCGCTTGTGCCGCTCGGTCTCGGGCACCGAGAAGACGGCGAGCAGCCAGCCGTCGGCGGCGGTCGCGCGCCCGCGGCGGAAGATCCGCTCATCGCCCTCACGCAGGATCTCGCGCGCGTCGTCGGACAGCTCGTAACCGGCGGTCGCCCCGCGGCGCACGGCTTCGAGGATCCCGCGCCGCTTCAGCCGGGAAATGGAGGAGCGCACGGCGGGCTCGTCGACACCGACGGCGGCCAGGAGGTCGATCAGCGAAGCGACCGAGAGCCAGCCGCCTTCGGTGCGTGAGTAGAGGCCGTACACCGTCACGATGAGCTGTCGAGGCTGGGCCGCACGGCCGGAGCCGTCCAGTTCGGTTGCCTCGGGTACGGCCGTCATCGGGCCACAATAACGAACCCGGGGCAACCTGGGAGAACACGTTTTGAGGTCGGCGGCTCGCCGGGACCTCAGCCGGCCGCCCGGGGTCGACGACGTCGATGTTCCGCGCCTCCCGCGGCGATCGCTCCGCTACGATTTCGCCGCGATGCTGCCAGCCACCAAGGGGATCTTCGACCGGCTCACCCGCCGCGGGCGTCTGATGACCAAGCGGACCTGCGACCGGCAGGGCCACGTGCTGCGTCGGGGGCGTTTCCTGTTCCGGACGCCGACCGCCTGGGAGTACGCCGCCGCCGTTGCCTGCGGTAGTGATCCCGCCGCCCAGCGGTGGCTCGGCTGGCAGCAGGACTCGATCGTGGCCAAGTCGGCGCGGGCCGATGCGCTGCGCGTCGTGCCCGGGACCGGGCCGGACTGGGTTTCGCCCGATCCGCAGTCGCTCGACCTCGTGATGATCGACGTCGAGGCCAACCGGTGCGTCGGGCTGGTGAGCGTGCACACCGGGGAGGACGGCGGCCCCGAGACCGGCGGCTACCTCGCGCCGGACTACCGCGGGCGCGGCAACGGCCGGGTGCTGTTCGCGGCCGGGCTGACCCTCGCGCACGAGCACCTCGGCCTGCCGCGCGTGCGGGCCGGTGCCGAGGTCGGCAACGTCGCGAGCGCGCGGTCGCTGCTCGCAGCCGGCCTCGCCCGCGTCGCCGGGCCGCCGACGTACCGGCTGCCGGACGGCCGCGTCACCGAGGCCTGGTGGTTCCAGCACGCCGTCCCGCGGACCACGCGCTGCGGTGGTCCGCAGGCGAACTGGTTCCCGACTTCGCTGCTGTAGACACTTCGGCCGCCGCCGACGTTTCCCGTGGCTACCTTCGCCGCATGACTTCGCTTTCCGCTCCCGTTCCGCCGGTGCCCGCTGATGTCGTTCCAGGGAGCGTCGCCTGGTTGCGAGCTTCGGTCAGCCGGTTCAGCAATGGCACGGACCACGCCCGGCGGCGGGCGCTCGCCGTGTCGCTCCTGGCCGACGTCGATCCAGAAGTGTTGCGGCGCAAAGCATCCGAGACGGCCGGCGACGCCCGCTCGGTCGTCATCGGCGTGCTGGCGGGCGAGCTGGGCCTGCCGGTGGTGCCTTCGGACGTCGTGGCGGTCGCGGCCGTCTACCACCCGCACGTGACGCCGTCCGAAGGCAACACCGAAGCCGAAGCCGCGCTGGGACGGCTGGTCGCGGCGTGCGGGGGGACCACCGACGAGGTCGTCGCCGCGCGGATCGGCCTGCTGATCCAGGCCTGCGAAGCCACGGCCAAGCTGATCGGCACCGCGATTCCGCTGGTGCGAAAGGGAAAAACGCCCGAGGACGCGGTGGCGGAAGTGCTGGACGCGGACCCGCCCGTGTCGCACACCCGGCGCCGGGTCGGCGGCGAAGACGTCTTGGTGCCGCTGGCCGGAAGGCCGTTCGGGGCGGGCGCGCGCGAATGCCCGGGGCCGGCACACGCGATCGCGCTCGCGACCGGCGCGCTGCGGGCGACCCGCGGCTGACCCGCGGCGGGGTTCTGCTACTACTTACCGCGTTCATCTTCTTGGGGGAAGGCGCGCGGAATGCTGTATTTCGATGGATTGCTGGGCATCGTCACGCTCGGGCTGTGGATCTTCTGCCTGGTCGACGTGATCACGACGGACGAGTCGTCCTGCCGCAACCTGCCGAAGGGCCTGTGGCTGCTCGTCGTGCTGGTGCTGCCGCTGGTCGGCTCGATCATCTGGCTGGTCGCGGGGCGGCCGCAGCAGGTGACGCGGGCGCGCGGCCCGTACGAGCGGAACGCCCCGGCGTACCCGGAGTACGACCGTCCGGGCCGGTTCGCGGCCGGCAGCGCGGACGACGACGACGAGTTCCTGCGCAAGTGCCGCGAGCGCGCGGAGGCGCAGCGGAAGCTGGCCCGGGACAAGGGCACCGAGGACTGAGCTAGCAGACGGGGCCTTCGCAGGTGCCGTGTTCGTAGGCCTCCAGCGTCGAGATCACCAGCTGACGCTCGGCCGGCGTCAGCGGCGCCAGCGCGTTGCTCCACGCCTGCGCGCCGCGGGCCAGCCACGCGTCCACCGCCGGGCGCCGCTCCGGGGTGATGCTCACGATCGTGCGGCGGCGGTCCGCCGGGTCCTCGTCGCGGTTCAGCACGCCCTGACGGCTCAGGTCGCCGACCATCAGGCTCGCCGTCGTCGGGGCGACCTCCAGGCGTCCCGCCAGCTCGGTCACCGTCATAGGACCGTCGAACAGCAGGATCGACAGCAGCGACAGGTGCCGCGGCGCGAGCGCGCAGCCGTTCAGCTCGACGGGGACCGGTGTCCGCTTCGCGCGGCCGACCAGGCGCGGCATCAGCAGCAGGAGCCTGCGCACGCCGTCTTCCAGGCTCAACCCGCCCTGCGTTGACACCGGTCACCTCCCGTCGGTAGCTTTGTTTGCAAAGCAAACGCTTCTCGTCTCCCGAGCCTACCTCGGGGCACGAACGAGCGTACCGGCCAGAAACAGGGGATCCCATGACTACGCCAGCCGACATGAACGACTTCAACACCCAGGTCGTCGAGGAGTTCCGGGCCAACGGGGGCAAGGTCGGCAACTACTTCGAGGGCAAGAACGTGCTCCTGCTCACCACGATCGGCGCGAAGAGCGGGCAGGCACGCCTCTCGCCGCTGGTCTACACCCGTGACGGCGACAAGCTCGTCGTCGCCGCGTCCATGGGTGGCGCCCCGAAGAACCCGGCCTGGTTCCACAACCTCGTCGCCAACCCGAAGGTCACCATCGAGGTCGGCACCGAGACCTTCGAGGCCACCGCCACCGTGATCGAGGACCGCGCCGAGCGCGACCGCCTCTACGCCGGCATGGTCGCGCACGCCGAGGGCTTCGCCGAGTACGAGACGAAGACCACGCGGCTCATCCCGATCGTCGTCTTCGAGCGCTGAGGCTTCAGCCGAACCTCCCCGCCGGGTCGTACTTCGCCTTGAGCTGCTTCAGCCGGGCGACGTCCCCGGCGGGGAAGGCCGCCGCCAGTTCCGCGGCGGAGTGCTCGCCGTAGAGGAACGGCAGCAGCCGTCCCGTCGACCACGGCGCCAGCGCGTCGAACAGCTTCGCGTGCGCTCGGCGGATCGGCTCGACGCTGTCCTCGACCACCGACAGCGCCCGCACCACGAACTCCGCCGCCGAGTCCCAGCCGACGCCGTCCGTGGCGCGGCGAGCCAGCTCGCCGCCGAGGCGGTCGATGATCAGCACCGTCTCCACCGGCGCGCCCGGGCCGGCGTGCTCGAGGATCGACCTCAGCATCCCGTCGTTCAGCACCTCCACCGTCGCGTTCGTCCCGTGGTAGGGGTGCGGGTGCGGCGGGTCGCTCGCGATCGACCCCGAATCCGTGTACGGCAACCGCTTCAGCGTGTCCAGCAGCACCGGCGCGGCGGCTCGCAGCGGCGCCACCACCGAGTCGCCGTCGTCGCCGAGGTAGGCGATCCGGATGTTCGCGACGTGCTTCCCGCGGATCGGTTCCGGCAGGAACGGCAGGTCGGGCATCGGGACCACGGCGATCGACGTCGTCAGCTCGTCGGGCACGGTCATCGCCCACGTCCGCCACGCGCGCAGCACCGCCGGCAGGTCCGCGGTGTCGAAGTACAGGCCGCCGCCGTACAGCTCGGCCACCGGAACCAGGCCGAACTCCAGCGCCGTCACGACGCCGAAGCCGGCGCGGCCGCCGAGCAGCGCCCAGAACAGCTCGGACCCCGGCGTCACCGTGCGGAGCTCGCCGCCGGGGGTGACGACGTCGATCGCGCGCACGTGGTCGGCTGCGCGGCCGAACCGCCGCGCCATCAGCCCGAAGCCGCCGCTGAGCGTGTAGCCGACGACGCCGACGTCGGGCGACGAGCCGCTCAACGGGGCCAGCCCGTGCTTCGCGGCGGCCTCGATCACCGCGCCCCAGCGGACGCCGGCGCCGACCCGGGCGACGTCTCCGTCGATCTTGACGTCGGTCATCCGGCGGGTGCTGATCAGCAGGCCGTCGGTGCCGGCGGTCAAGCCGTGTCCAGTGGCCTGGACGGAGACGGACAGGTCGTGCTCGGCGGCGTACTTCACCGCGGCGACGACGTCGTCGGCGGTCTCGGCGGCGACGACCACCGCGGGTCGGGTGGCCACGGACGTCTGGAAACCGGCGATCTCTTCGGCGTAACCGTCCTGGCCGGGTCGGAATGTCTGCATGTCTTCAGCTTCGAGCCGCGGTCGCCAGAAGTCCAAGATCTAAATTATCTCGTAGCTAGAATCAGTGCTTATGGAACTGCACCAGCTCGCGTACTTCGTCGCAGTCGCCGAGGAGGGCAACTTCACGCGGGCGGCGGAACGGCTGCACGTCGCCCAGCCTGGGGTGAGCGCGCAGGTCAAACGACTCGAGCGCGAGCTGGGGCAGGAGCTCCTCGACCGGTCGGGCCGCACGGTCCGGCTCACCGACGTCGGCGCCGCGGCGCTGCCCCACGCGCGTGCGGCTCTCGCCGCGGTGAAGGGCGTCCGCGAAGCCGTCGACGAGCTGGCCGGGCTGGTCCGCGGCCAGGTCGCGATCGGCGCGGTGACGTCGGCGGGCCCGGTGAAGCTGCCCGACCTGCTCGCCCGCTTCCACGAGCGCTACCCGGCGGTCGAGATCACGCTGTCCGAGGCGAACTCGGACACGATGCTGGCGGCCCTGCGCGAAGGCCGGCTCGACCTGGCGGTGGTCGGCCTGTCGACCGAGCCGCCGCCCGGCATCGCGACGCAGGTGCTGATCGACGAGCCGTTCGTGGCGGTGACTTCGGGGTTGCTGGCCGAGCACGCCGAGGTCGCGATCGCCGACCTGGCCGGGCCGCCGCTGATGGCGTTGCCGAAGGGGACGGGGCTGCGCACGGCGCTGGACGCCGCGTTCGCGCGCGAAGGGCTGACGCCGCGGATCGCGTTCGAGGCGGCCGACCCGAACGTCCTGGTGCAGCTCGCGAAGCGGGGGCTGGGGGTGGCGGTGGTGCCGGAGTCGCTGGCCCGCTACCACGAGGCGGAGCTGCGGGTCGTCACGATCGCGGGGCCGGGACTGCGCGGCGTGCTGGCGCTGGCGTGGCGCACCGACGGCCCGTTGAGCCCGGCCGCGCGGGCCCTGATCGCGTTCGCCCGGGCGAGCTACCGCTCTTGAGGTCGGGCGGCGGCACGCGGTGCTGGTGGTTGCGCGCGATTGCCGGGGCGGCAGGCCCGGCGCCGGCGGCGTCCGAGCGGGTGGGCTACCGCGCTCAAGGGTGGGCGGCGCACGCGATGCTGGTGGTTGCGTGCGATTGCCGGGGCAGCTGCCCCGGCGCCGGCGGCGTTCGCCCGGGCGAGCTACCGCTCTTGAGGTCGGGCGGCGGCACGCGGTGTTGGTGGTGGCGCGCGATCGCCGGGGCGGCAGGCCGACGCCCGCGGGTGAGCTACCGCGCTCGAGAGCGGTCGATCGGCGCTGCCTTGCGTGGTCGCCCGTTAGGGGCGGTGGGCGGCCCAGCGCTGACGATGTTCGCCCGGGCGAGCTACCGTTCTTGACACGTCGTCAACAGTGTCGTTCCCTGGAGGGCGTGACGGACACCGCGCTCCAGGACGCTGTCGTCGGTGCCGGGCTGCTCGCCGGCAGCGCGAACGTGATCATGCAGCTCTCCCGCGCCCCCGTCGGGTACGGCGTGCTCGAGAGCAAGGTCGACAGCGGGAACCTCTTCCGCCACCCGGCGAAGCGGACGCGGACCACGTTGACCTACCTCGCCGTCGCCACCATGGGGACCGAGGCCGAGCGCGCCGCCTACCGGCGTGGCGTGAACCGGGCCCACGCCCAGGTGCACTCGAACGCCGAAAGCCCCGTCGCCTACGACGCCTTCGACACCGATCTCCAGCTGTGGGTCGCCGCCTGCCTCTACAAGGGCTTCGAGGACGTCTACCTCGCGTTCGTCGGCGGCGAGCCGGCGGACTTCTACGGCGAGGCCGCGGCGCTCGGCACGACGTTGCAGGTCCACCCGGAGATGTGGCCCGCCGACCGCGCGGCCTTCGAGGAGTACTGGGCGGCCGGGCTCGCCGAGGTCAGCGTCGACGACACCGTCCGCCGCTACCTCACCGACATCGTCGACCTGCGGTTCCTGCACCCGGCGGTCGCCGCTCCGGGCCGGCGGTTCCACCGCTTCGTCACGACGGGCTTCCTCCCACAGCGCTTCCGCGACGAGATGCGCCTGCCGTGGACGGCCGCCGACCAGCGCCGGTTCGACGCGTTCCTCGCCGCGCTCGGCCGGGTGACCCGCGTGCTGCCGGCGGCGGTGCGGCGGTTCCCGTTCAACCTCTGCCTCTGGGACCTGCGCCGCCGCTTGCGCACCGGACGTCCGCTGGTCTGAGGCTCGCAGAGAGTTGACCGCTTCGCGCGCGGGCGCGAAGGTGGGCCGATGAGCAGCGACGAGGTCCGCCACGGCGTCAAGCTGAGCAGTCTCGACCAGGAGGTCTTCCCCGACGCGGGGGTGACCAAGCGGGAGTGGCTCGACTACCTCGAAGCCGTCGCCGACCGGATGCTCCCGGAGCTGCGCGACCGGCTGCTGACCGTGCTGCGGGTGCTGCGCGGGCAGGGCCCGTTCATGCAGAAGAACCTGCCGAAGTACACCCCGGACTGGGTCGAGCGGGTCTCGGTGTGGGCCGAGACGTCCAAGCGGGACGTCTCGTACGCGCTCTGCAACGACCTCCGCACGCTGATCTGGTTCGGCAACCAGCGGGCGATCGAGTTCCACACGTCGCTCCACCGCGGCGACCCGTCGCACGGGCCGACCCACCTGATCCTCGACCTGGACCCGCCCGCCGACGGGCCGTTCTCCCTCGCCATCGGGGCCGCTTCGCTGGTGCGCGAAGCGCTGCACAAGGACGGGCTCGACGGCGCGCTCAAGACGAGCGGCTCCAAGGGCGTCCACATCTTCGTGCCGCTGGCGCCGGGTCAGTCGATGGAGGACATCGCGGCGGCGACGCGGGCGATCGCGGCCCGCGCCGAGCGCATCGACCCCTCGCTGGGGACGACGGAGTTCGTGAAGGACCGCCGCGAGGGCAAGGTGTTCCTGGATTCGACCCGGGCGGGCGGCGCGACGGTGGTGTCGGTCTACAGCCCCCGCCACCGGCCGGGCGCGCCGGTGTCGTTCCCGGTCCGCTGGGCCGACCTGGACGGCGTCAAGCCGGGGGACTTCACAGTGCACACGGCGCCGGAGTTGCTGGGTGATGGCGAGGACGCTTGGACGGCGGAGATGCCCGAGCCGTTCGTGCTGCCCGAGGACCTGGTGGCGGAGGGGCACACCATCCCGATCGCCCGGGTGCTGGCGATGCACGAGGGCAAACGCCGGGCCAAGGCCGCCCGCGAGTCCGGCTGAGGGCCGTCAAGCCGCCTGGTTGTGGCCCCGCCAAGCCGGGCCGTGCGGGCGGCGCAGCGTCGCGCGGGTGATCTCCACGATCCGGCCCGGCTCCGCCGCCACGCGGTGGCGGGCCAGCCACACCGTGTCCCGGCCGAACGACCACACCAGCGCCACCAGCGCCGCCACGACCAGGCCGAACGTCACCGCGAACGGGAAGATCCCGGAAACCGCCACGACCAGCACCACGCCCTGCACCGCGGCCACCGTCTTGCGGGCCATGCTCGGGTACAGCGGCGCCGTCAGCCACGGCAGTGCCCACGACGCGGCCACGAACGCGTACCGCATCAGGCCGATCGCCAGCACCCACAGCCCCAGCGTGCGGGACACCTGGATGCAGAGCAGCAGGATCAGGAACGCGTCGACCTCCATGTCGAACCGCGCGCCGAACTCCGACGCCGTGCCCGTGCGGCGGGCGACCTGGCCGTCGAAACCGTCCATCGCCAGTGCCACCGCGACCAGCCCGACCAGCACCCAGAGCGGGTGACCGCCGTCGGCGATCAGCTCGGCCGCGCCGCCCACGAGGACCGCACGGGCGAACGTGATCCAGTCCGCGGGCCCGAACTTGCCGCGGCCGCTCTGCCGCAGGCCCCAGCCCGTCAGCAGTACCAGCGCGAGGCCGTACACGGTCCCGGTCGCCCAGGCGATCGGGGAGAGGAAGCCGGCCCCGGCGACGAGCGCCCACACCGGGACCGCCGAGCGTAGGAGAAGTCCGTTCTTGATCATCTTTTACTCCGCGAATCGGCACGGGTGCTCATAGGGTGGCGGCGACACCAGCCTCCGGTCGCCTGCAAGGGAGAACACGTGGAACAGGCTTTCTGGGTTCAAAGCCCCGGCGAAGGTGCCCTCCGTTCCGTGACCTTGCGCGAGCCGCGAGATGGCGAAGTGCGCGTCCGCACGCTCTTCTCCGGCGTCTCCCGCGGCACCGAAACCCTCGTCTTCCGCGGCGGCGTCCCGGCGAACCAGCACGACGTCATGCGGGCGCCGTTCCAGGAGGGCGAGTTCCCCGGGCCGGTGAAGTACGGCTACCTCAACGTCGGCGTCGTCGAGCACGGCCCGGCCGAGCTCAAGGGCAAGACCGTCTTCTGCCTCTACCCGCACCAGACCGCGTACGTCGTCCCCGCGAGCGCCGTCACGCCGGTGCCGGACGCCGTCCCGCCCGGCCGCGCGATCCTCGCCGGCACCGTCGAGACCGCGGTCAACGCCGTCTGGGACGCGAAGCCGAAGCTCGGCGACCGGATCGCGGTGATCGGCGCCGGCATGGTCGGCTGCAGCGTCGCGAAGCTGCTCCAGGGCTTCCCCGCCACCCGCGTGCAGCTGATCGACGTCGACCCTTCGCGGGCCGGGATCGCCGACGCCCTCGGGGTCGACTTCTCGACGCCGGAAGCCGCGAAAGACGGCTGCGACCTCGTCGTGCACGCGAGCGCGTCCGAGGCGGGCCTGGCCAAAGCGCTGGAGCTCCTCGCGCCGGAGGGCGAGGTCGTCGAGCTGTCCTGGTACGGCGACCGCCGGGTCAGCGTGCCGCTCGGCGAGAACTTCCACTCGCGCCGGCTGACCATCCGCAGCAGCCAGGTCGGGACGGTCGCGCGGCCCGACCGCGACTACGCCCAGCGGCTCGGCCTCGCCCTCGAGCTGCTCGCCGATCCGGCCTTCGAAGCGCTGGTCAGCGGCGAGTGCGTGTTTGAAGATCTTCCGTCCGTGCTACCCCGGCTGTCCGCGAATGAACTTTCCGCCCTCTGCCTCCGTGTCATGTATCAGCCGCAGTGACCACGTCCACCCGAACGCATCGGAGGTCTTGGTGTTCAGCATCACCGTCCGTGACCACGTGATGGTCGCCCACAGCTTCCGCGGAGAAGTCTTCGGACCCGCGCAACGCCTGCACGGCGCGACCTTCGTGGTGGATGCGACATTCCGCCGCGTCGAGCTCGACGAGGACAACATCGTCGTCGACATCGGCAAGGCCACGGAAGAGCTCGGGGCGGTGCTGAGCGACCTGAACTACCGCAACCTCGACGACGAGCCGGAGTTCAAGGGCATCAACACCTCGACCGAGTTCCTCGCGAAGGTCATCGCCGACCGCCTCGCCGACGCCGTCCACGCCGGACGCCTCGGCGAAGGCGCGCGCGGCCTCGAAGGCATCGCCGTCTCGTTGAAGGAATCGCACGTCGCCTGGGCGAGTTACGAGCGTGCGCTGTGAACACTCTTTACGTCGTTTTGCCCGGGGACGTCGACGACACGTCCGTCCCGAGCGGGGGCAACACCTACGACCGGCGGATGTGCGACCGGCTCACCGCGGCCGGCCTCGACGTCCACGAGATCGCCGTCGCCGGCTCCTGGCCGCGCCCCGACACCGAGGCCCGCGCGGTCCTCGGCCACCTGCTGTCCGCGCTGCCCACCGGGTCCGCGGTGCTGCTCGACGGCCTGGTCGCCTGCGGCGTGCCCGAGGTCGTCGTCCCGCAGGCGCGCCGGCTGTCGCTCTCGGTGCTGGTGCACCTGCCGCTGGCCGACGAGACCGGCCTGCCGCCCGCGCTGGCCGCCGAGCTCGACGCGCTCGAGCGCGAGACGCTGCGGGCCGCGAGCTCGGTCGTCGCGACCAGCGAGTGGGCCGCGCGCCGGCTGGTGAGCCACCACGGGCTCGCCCCGCACCGCGTGCACGCCGTGCCGCCGGGCGTCGACCCGGCGCCGCCGGCCATCGGCACCGACGGCATGTCGCGCCTGGTCTGCGTGGCCAACGTGACCCCGCGCAAGGGCCAGGGCGTGCTCGCCCAGGCCCTGGAAACCGTCGCCGACCTGCGCTGGACCTGCGAATGCGTCGGCGGGATCCGGCGCGAGACCAAGTACGTCGAGCGGCTGCGCGAGCACCGGCTCGGCGCCCGCTTCACCCTCACCGGCCCCCGGACCGGCGCGGCGCTGGACGCGACCTACCACTCCGCCGACCTGCTCGTGCTGCCCTCGCGCGGCGAGACGTTCGGCATGGTCGTCACCGAGGCCCTCGCCCGCGGCGTGCCGGTGCTGACCACCGACGTCGACGCGCTGCCCGACACCGTCGGCGTCGCGCCGGACGGCTCGGTCCCGGGGATGCTCGTGCCCGGCGACGACGTGGAGGCGCTCGGCGCGGCCCTGCGCCGCTGGCTCACCGAGCCGGAGCTGCGGACGCGCCTGCGCGCGTCGGCGAAGCTCCGCCGCGAGGCCCTGACCGGCTGGGACGACACCGCGCGCCGCATCGCCGACGTGCTGCAGCGGCAGGAGGCGGCGGCATGAGTGAGCCCGCGAGCGAATCGGTCAGTACTGTGCCTAGCGGCAGCGTAGCCGCGTTCGCCCCCGACTGGCTGTACCTGCGGGAACCCGCCGACGCCGCGGCCCGCGCCACCCGGCTCGTCGACACGCTGCGCGAGCACCTGCCGGAAGGCGACCTGGTCATCCGCGACCTCGGCTGCGGCACCGGCTCGCTCGGCCGCTGGCTGGCCGCGCGCCTGCCCGGCGCCCAGCGCTGGATCCTGCAAGACGAGGACGCGGAGCTGCTCACCCACGCCCGCACCGCCCTGCCGGCCACCGCGCTGGACGGCAGCCCCGTCGATGTCGTCACCGAGCAGCAGGACGTCACCGCGCTGCGCGCCGCCGACCTCGCCGGGACGTCGCTGGTCACCGCGTCCGCGCTGCTCGACCTGCTGACCGAAGCCGAGGTCACGGCGCTGGCCAGGGCGATCGTCGAAGCCGGCTGCGCGGCGCTGCTGATGCTCTCGGTCACCGGCCGGGTGGAGCTCTCGCCCGCCGACCCGCTCGACGCCGCCCTCTCCGCCGCGTTCAACGCCCACCAGCGCCGGCTCACCGGCGGGCGGCGGCTGCTCGGCCCCACCGCGGTGGACGTCGCGGCGACCGCGTTCGGCCGGCTCGGCGCCACCGTCGTCCGCGCCGAGAGCGCCTGGCGGCTCGGACCCGACCAGGCCGAACTGCAGCGGCAGTGGCTCGAGGGCTGGGTCGGCGCGGCCGTCGAGCAGCTGTGGGAGCTGCGCCCGGCCGCCGACGTCTACCTGCAGCGCCGGCTGGAAATGGCCGATGCCGGCGAGCTGCACGCGGTCATCCACCACGGCGACCTGCTGGTCCTGCCGCCGAGCCTGGAGGTGGCGGCGTGAAGCGCTTGTTCGCCTGGCTGCGCATCCTCGGCGCGTTGGCCATCCTCGGCGTCCTCGTCTGGCAGCTCGGCAGCGACGCCTTCCTCGACGGCCTCGGCCGGATCAGCACGCCCGGCGTGCTCGCCGCGCTGGTCATCGGCTTCGCGACGACGCTGTTCAGCGCGGGCCGCTGGCAGATCGTCGCCACTCGCCTCGGCCTGCGGCTTTCGCTGCGGACCGCGGTCTCCGACTACTACCGCGCGCTCTTCCTCAACGGCGTGCTGCCCGCGGGCGTCCTCGGCGACGTCCACCGCGCGGTGCAGCACGGCCGCGACTCCGGCGACGTGCCGCGCGGCGTGCGCGCCGTCGTCCTGGAGCGCACCGCCGGCCAGCTCGTCCTGATCGCGTCCGCGGTCGCCGTCGTGCTGGCCGCGCCGGAAGCCGTCCCGGGCGCGTTCCGCGAGGTCGTGACCATCGCCGGGATCGTCGTCGTGCTGGCCACCGTCGCCGCGCTGGTCGCCGGCCGGCTGTTCGGCGGACGCTGGATCCACAGCGAGTCGAAGGTCCGGCGCGGCTTCGCCGTCACCCTCGCCGACCTGCGGCTGGGCCTGTTCACCCGCGAGACCTGGCCCGGCGTGGGCTTCCTGTCGGTCGCGACGCTGGCCGGGCACCTGGCGCTGTTCGTCGTCGCCGCCCGCGTCGCCGGCGTGGACGCGCCGGTCGGGCAGCTCGTGCCGCTGATGATCCTCGCACTGCTCGCGATGGGTCTCCCGCTCAACGTCGGCGGCTTCGGCCCGCGCGAGGGCGTCTGCGCCCTGCTCTTCGGCGCGGCCGGTCTGGGGGCCGCCCAAGGTGTCACCGTCGCCGTCGTCTACGGCGTGCTCACGCTGGTCGCGAGCCTGCCCGGCGCCGGTGTCCTGCTCGTTCGGAGCGTCGCCGGGTTCCGCGTGACCCGCGCTCCGCACTCCGTTGCCGTACCCGCTCCGCGCACCGCGGCCGGCACCGGGATCGAATCGGAGATGGGAATCAAGTCATGACCGCAAGCGAAATCGTCGGGGATCTGCCGCACCGGCCCGTGGTCGAGCGGGTCGTCGAGACCCGGCTGCCGACCCGGCACGGGACCTTCCGCGCGGTCGGCTACCTCGACCGCGCCGGTACCGAGCAGGTCGCACTGGTCCACGGCGAGATCACCGAGCTCGGCACGCTGACCCGGGTGCACAGTGAGTGCCTCACCGGCGACGTCTTCGCCTCGACGCACTGCGAGTGCGGCGACCAGCTGGCGGCGGCGCTGGACCGGATCGTCGAAGAGGGTTCGGGCGTGCTGGTCTACGTCCAGGGCCACGAGGGCCGAGGGATCGGGCTGCTCGCGAAGCTCAAGGCGATGCGGCTGCAGGACGAGGGCCTCGACACGGTCGACGCGAACGTCGCGCTCGGCCTGCCGGTCGACGCCCGCGACTACCACGCGGCGGCGGGCATCCTGCAGGACCTGGGGGTCCGGTCGGTGCGGCTGCTGTCGAACAACCCGGAGAAGGTCGAACAGCTCACGCGCTACGGAATCCGGATCAGCGAGCAGGTTCCGCTGCTGGTTCCGCCGAATCCCGAGAGCCTGCGCTACCTCCGCACGAAGGCCGAGCGGATGTCGCACCTGCTCCCGCACCTGGACCAGGCGTTCTCAGCCGCCAAGTAGCGTCAGGACGCCGGCGAAGCGCTGGACCAGCGTGTCCAGCACCACGTGCCCCTTCGCCGCGCTCGCCAGCGAAGGACGGCCGACCACCCCCGACTCCGTGTACGGCCGCAGGCCCAGCGTCAGCAGGTGTTCCCGGTCGGTGACGTGGTCGGCGGTCTCGTGGCCGGGCCGCACCAGCTGCGGGTGTGCGTGCAGCAGGATCGACGTCTCCAGCTCGCCGGCGTGCATGTCGTCGTCCAGCGACGTCCGGAGGCCGGCCGCGGTGTGCGCCGCCTGCCAGTCCGCGACGCCCGGGAACAACGCCATCGCGCCGCGCGCTTCCTGGACCACATTGGACAGTACGTAGTTGCCGCCGTGCCCGTTGACCAGCACCAGCCGCTCGACACCGGACGCGCTGAGCGAGTCCGCGATGTCGGTGACGACGGCGTGCAGCGTGCGGGCCGAGATGCTCACCGTGCCGGCCCACGCCGCGTGCTCGTGGGAGCACGAGATGGTGATCGGCGGCAGGTGGAGCACGGGGTGGGCGTCCGCGATCGCTTTCGCGAGGGTCGCGGCGATGACCGTGTCGGTCGCCAGGGGCAGGTGCGCGCCGTGCTGTTCGAAGCTGCCGACCGGCAGCACCGCGACCGCCGCGCCCCGCTTCCGCACGTCGACGGTGGTGGCGAGCGGGAAGAGATCGGTCATGGGCACGTCCCTTCACTAGGTTGGAAGTCATGAGCGAGCATGCCGCACTACTCGACGTCGCGCGCGAAGCCGTGGCGAAGGCGACGGCGATCGTCCGGTCGCGCCCGACTTTTTCCGTTTCGGCGAAAGGTGATCGCGACCTGGTGACCGACGTCGACACGGCGGTCGAGGACGCGCTGCGGGAGTTCCTCACGGCCGAGACGCCGGAGATCGGCGTCCTCGGCGAGGAGCGCGGCCGCAGCGGCGACGGCGGCGGCTGGTGGTGGGCGCTCGACCCGATCGACGGCACCGCGAACTTCGCCCGCGGAATTCCGCTCTGCGGGATTTCCCTGGCCCTGGTCGACGGCGAGCACAGCACGGTCGCCGCGATCGCCCTGCCGTACCTCGGGGTCACCTACACCGCCTCGCGCGGCGAAGGTGCTTTCGCGAACGGAGAGCGCGTCGGTGCGTCCACCGCGACGGAGATTTCGGACGCCATGATCGCGGTGGGTGACTTCGCGATCGGCCGTCTGGCGGAAGAGAAGAACGCGGCGCGGCTGCGGCTGCTGTCGGACCTCGGCGCGCGGGCGCAGAAGATCCGGATGCTCGGCACCGCGGCGATCGACCTCGCGTGGGTGGCGGACGGAAAGCTCGACGCCGCACTGATCCTGTCCAACAACCCGTGGGACACCATGGCCGGCGTGCTGCTCGTGCGCGAGGCCGGCGGGGCCGTCGTGGACCGCGACGGCACCGAGCACACGGTCGGTTCTTCGTCGACGATCGCCGTCGGTGCCGGGCTGCGCAAGGAGATCGTGGACGCACTTGATCGGGCGCACGGGGTTGTTCGTTAGGATTTGCGGGTACACGGTGGGCAGCGCCACAGCGCGCGATTGCGCTGTCCGCCCGAGGTTTTCGGCTACGTTGGTACCGGCCGGCGGATGATCCTGGCATGCTGGCCGGATCTCGTCGGCACACTTTTGGGAATGGTGGATGCTCGTGGAAAGTCGCCGGATCCGTGATCGGTACCGGCTGCTGGAGCCGATCGGCGGCGGCGCGATGGGCACGGTGTGGCGGGCCCAGGACGAAATGCTCGGCCGCACCGTGGCGATCAAGGAACTCCTGCTGCCGCACGACCACGACGAGCACCGCACCGAAGAGGCGAAGAACCGCGCGATGCGCGAGGCGCGGATCGCCGCCCGGCTGCAGCATTCCCACGCGATCACGGTGTTCGCCGTCCTCGAGGAGGAGGACCGGCCGTGGTTGATCATGGAGTACCTGCCGTCGAAGAGTTTCGCCGTCCAGATCCAGGACGCGCCCGTGTCCGTCGACGACGCGATCCGCGTCGGTGCGCAGATCAGCTCGGCGCTGGCCGGCGCCCACCGCGTGGGCATCGTGCACCGCGACGTGAAGCCGGCCAACATCCTGGTTTCCGACGACGGCACGGCGAAGATCACCGACTTCGGCATCTCCCGCGCGATCGGTGACGTCAAGCTGACCGCCACCGGCGAGATCGCCGGCACGCCCGCGTACCTGGCGCCCGAGGTGGCCCGCGGCGAGGACGCGGACTTCGCCGCCGACGTCTTCTCCCTCGGCGCGACGCTGTACGCCGCCGTCGAGGGGCAGCCGCCGTACGGCACGGCGGACAACCCGATCGCCTTGCTCTACAAGGCGTCCAGCGGGGAGATCGAGCCGCCGGCCAAGGCGGAGCGGCTGACCCCGCTGCTGGAGCGGATGCTCGCGAGCGACCCGGCCGAGCGGCCGTCGATGGACGAGGTCGAGCAGGAGCTGCGGGCACTGCTGCCGGACGCCGAGCCGGGCGAGTCGGTCCTCGCGGCGACGGTGCCCGAGGCCGACGTCGCCGACGTGCCGGCCGCGGTGCCGACCGTCCCGGCCGCCGTCGCCGTGCCGCCGCCCGGTGAGGTCGCCGCCGTGTCGCCGGGTGCGCGCAAGGGCATGATCGCGGTCGGGGCGGGCGCGGCGCTGCTGTGCGTCGCGGTCGTCGTCGCGATCCTGCTGGTCGTGCGGCAGAAAGCGCCGGCGGACACCGCCGCCCCGCCGCCCGCGACGCAGTCGTCGTCCTCGGCGTCCGTGACACCTCCGTCATCGGCGTCACCTTCGCCGTCGCCTACCCCGACCCCGTCGACCACGGCGCCCTCCACTTCGACGCCGGTCTCGCCGGTGTCCTCGACGACGAGCGCCGCGGACGCGCTCTCGGCCTACTACCGGCTGTTGCCCGGCAACCTGCCGGCGGCGTGGAACCTCCTGACCGACCACTTCAAGGCCTCCCGGAGCCAGACGTACGAGACGTACAAGAACTTCTGGAGCCGGTACAAGTCGGTGACCGCGACCAACGTGAAGGAAGCCGGCCCCGGCAGGGTGACCGCGACCGTCCTCTACGACGGTGGCAAGGCCGAGACCGACACCTTCACGATGGTCCAGGTGAACGGCACTTGGATGATTGACTCGCAGGGCTGAACCGACTCGCGTCCGGCCACGTGTGACAGATGAGGCGTCACCGTCGTCGACCGCGCTGGAGGTAGCCGTGTCCAGTTCCACCGCTCTGCTCCGGCGCTCGCGATGAGGCCCGCGGACCCGATGGTGTTCATCCTCCCGGCCGCGCCGCCGGGGAGCGACACCTACGACAAGCGGATGTGCAAGAACCTGCCCGTCGTCGGCCAGCCCGTGCTGGAGCTGCCGATGACCGGCGACTGGCCCGAGCCCGACGCGACGTCCAGACGTCGCCTGGCCAGATCCCTGGCCGCGCTGCCCGACCGGACGGTGGTGTTGCTCGACGGCGTGATCGCCTCGGGCGTGCCCGAGATCGTCGTCCCGCACGCGCGCCGGCTGCGGCTGGCCGTGCTGGTGCACCAGGCACTGGCCGACGAGCCGGGCCTCGACCCGTCGCACGCGGCGGAGCTGGACGCGTGCGAGCGGGAAACCCTGCGGATGGCCGGCATGGTCGTGGCGACCAGCCCGTGGCTCGCTCGCCTGCTGATCGACCGCCACGACCTGGACCCGGGCCGCGTGTACGTGGCCAAGCCGGGCACCGACGCGGCCCCACTGGCAGCGGGCGCGGACGGCGTGTCCCGGCTGCTGTGCGTCGGCGACGTGACCCGCCGCAACGGCCAGGACCTGCTGGTCCAGGCCCTCGGCGAGGTCGACCACCTGGCGCTGTCCTGCGTGATGGCCGGCTCGCTGGAGGCGGACCGCGGGTACGTGGACGAGCTCGGCTGGTCGATCGAGCGCCTAGGCCTCGGCGGCCGCATCACACTGGCGGGCGACGCGGTGGACCTGGGGGACGCCTACAACGCGGCGGACCTGCTGGTGATCCCGGCCCGCGCGGCGACGTCGGGCATGTTCGTCGCCCAGGCACTGGCCCGCGGAATCCCGGTACTGGCCACCGAGGTCGGCGGAGTGTACGACGCACTGGGCGTCGATGCGGATGGTGAAATGCCGGGGCTGCTGGTGGCCCCGAACGACCCGTTCGCCCTGGCTGACGCGCTGCATCGCTGGTACGCGGACCCGGAGTTGCGCAGGTCTTTGAGGACGGCGGCGCTGGGTCGGGGGAGTGCGCTGGAGGAGTGGGAGGCCGCGGCCCGGCGGCTGACGCAGGCGTTGTCGAAGCTGGCTTCCGAGCCCCGCATCGTCGCCTGACCGATCCCGAAAGCGGTGAAGGCCCCCTTGCCTGCCGGTAAGGGGGCCTTCACGCTTTTCAACCGGGAATCACGCCAGGGTGAGCGCGTAGATCTCGACCCGCGGGTCGTTCGGCAGGCTCACCGACTGCAGCGTCTTCCCGCCATCCAGCGCAGCCGACACCCCGAACAACCGCACCGGCGGGCCGTCGACTCCGCTGCCCGCCTTGATGCGGTGTGGCATGTCGAGCACCACCGACGCACCCGACCCAGCCCAGTCCGCGAACGTCACGGCCAAGTCCGCGCTGGTGCCGTCCGTGTAGTGCGCGGTCAACGTCGTCGACACCGGCCCGTTGTGCGACGAACCCACAAGGCGAAGCGCCCCGTGCTGACCCGCCGGAAGCAGCAGCGACTGCCCACGGGCCTCCACGAAGTTCGCCGAAGTCCCCGACGCGTCCGGGGCCGCGTACGTCACGCCGTCCCAGGTCACCGGGCCCGCGGGCGGGAGCAGCGAGGCGTCGTAGCTCCAGCCGCCGCCGTCGAAGTTGCCCTCCGACGACGATGCCACCGTTGCCGTTCCGTCGTGGTTGTAGTCGCGGCCAAGGTCGACCGCGCACGACGTGCCGGACGAAGCGCACGCCGACGGCGTCCGGACCTCGACCGTCGCCGAGCGGGTCACGCTGTTCGCGCCCAGCCCGGACACCTTGACCTGCACCGGGTACGTCCCGAGCGCGGTCCCGGCCGGCACCGTCACCGTGATCGGCACCGTCTTCTGCGTCGGCAGCCGTCCCGACCAGATCAGCTGGAGCTGGTCCGCGCGCGCCTTCCACCCGGCCGGCGCCGTCACCGACACGGTCACCGGCTGCAGCACCGGGTTCTGCGCGAGGACGTCCAGGTCGAGGTGCACCTGCTGCGCCGCGCCCGCCGGGATCACGACGGACGACTGCCGCAGCGACGCGTCGACGTGCCGCCGCAGGTCACCGACGGCGTTGTTCACCGACGGCGGCTCCGCACTGGCGGACGTCCCCCACGAAGAGGGCTTCGAGCCGAGCTTGTGCGAAAGCGTCCCGCCGTGCGCCAGCGAAGACCAGTCCAGCGACGTCTGCCGGACGTCCCGTCCGTTCAACGACACGCTCTGGACGTACCGGTTCGCGTCGGAAGCACCCGGCGCGTTCACGGTCAGCGTGCCGCCCTGCGACCGGCCGTACTGTCCGATCCGGACGGTCGCCGACTCGAACTGCGGGCTCGACACCGCGAGGAAGTTCGCGCCGCTCATCGTCGGGTACAGCCCGAGCGAGGAGAAGACGTACCAGGCGGACATCGTGCCGAGGTCGTCGTTGCCGGTCATGCCGTCCGGGCCGGTGGTGAACAGCGTCATCGCCGCGCGGACGACGGTCGCGGTCTTCGCCGGCGCGCCGACCCAGTTGTACATGTAGGGCGCGAGCAGGTCGGGCTCGTTGTTGGGGTTGTACGTCGCCTTGCCGTAGTAGTCGTACGGGCTGGAGATCCAGTCGTTGCGCGCCGTCCCGGCGGGATCCGAAAGCAGCTTGTCGTAGGCGAAGAACGAGTCGAGCCGCTTCTGCGTCGCGGGCCTGCCGCCCATCAGCGAGACGAGTCCGGCCGGATCCTGCGGCACGAGCCACTGGTACTGGTAGGCGCCGCCTTCGTGGAACTGGTGGTCGGCGTCGACCGGGTTGTACGGCGTCAGCCAGGTGCCCTCGGTCGTGCGGGGCCGGAACGCCTGCGTCGAGGAGTCCCAGAGGTTCTTGTACCACTGGCCGCGGTCGGCGAACATCCGCGCGTCGGCCTGGTGGTTCAGTCCCTTCGCCATCAACGCCAGCGCCGCGTCTGCCGCCGAGTACTCCATGGTCGCGGACGCCGGGTGCTCGCAGTCGTTGTCGCCGCCCTTGGCCGCGCAGTCCTTGCCGAGCTCCAGGCCGCTCGGGATGTACCCGCGGTCGTTGTAGTAGTTGACGCCGGAACGCCCGTTGTACGGCGAATCGGCGGGCGGCGTGCTCGTCGCGTTCTTCTTGAGCAGCGCGTACGCCTCTTCTTCGTGCCCGGCGAGCAGGCCCTTCGACCACGCCTCGACGAGGAACGGCGTCACCGGGTCGCCGGTCATGATGTTGGTTTCGCTCTCGGCCAATGCCCACCTCGGCAGCCACCCGCCGTCACGGCCGATGGCGACCACCGACAGCGCGACGTCCCGCGCGACCTGCGGTTCGAGCATTTCGAGGAGCTGGTTCTGCGGGCGGTAGGTGTCCCAGAGCGAGAAGTTCTGGTACGGCGTGTAGCCGCTCGCGGTGTGCACCTTGCCGTCGAAGCCGGTGTACGCGCCGTCGGTGTCGCCGGCGAGGTTCGGGTGCAGCTGCGCGTGGTAGAGCGCGGTGTAGAACGCCGTCTGCCGGTCGGTGGTGCCGCCGCCGATCTTGATCGCGCCGAGCCGGTCGGCCCACTGCTGGTGCAGCGCGGTCTTCGTGGCGTCGAAGTCGAAGTCCTTGGTCTCCGCGGCGAGGTTCTTCCGCGCGCCGTCGAGCCCGGTGTAGGACAGGCCGACCTTGAGGACGACGTCGTGGTCGGTGGTCGCGTCGAAGCTGGCCCAGGCGCCGTTGCCACCGGTGCCCGCGGCGTCGCGGCTGTCGGGCGTGCGGGTCGAGCCGCGCCAGGTGCCGTAGGAGCTGAACGGCCGGTCGAAGGTGGCGGTGAAGTAGACGGTGTGCTCGTCGTGCCCGGCGCAGAACCCGCCGGCCTTGACCCGCCCTTCGAGCGTCCGGTCGCCGACGACGTGGATCTCGGAGTCCTTGACGGACTGGTTGGCCTGGCCGGTGTTGAACAGGACGTTCGCCTGGCCGGTCGAGGGGAACGTGTAGCGCTGCCAGCCGGTGCGCGCGGTCGCCGTCAGCTCCGCGTTCACGCCGTACTTCTGCAGGCCGACGCGGTAGTAGCCGGGCTCGGCGTGCTCGTCGTCGTGGCTGTAGGTGGACTTGTAGGCGTCTTTGTCAACGTTGTCGACGGCCCCGGTGGTCGGCATGATCGGCAGCTCGCCCATCACCCCGCAGCCGACGCCGGACAGGTGCGTCTGGCTGAAGCCGTAGATCGCGTTCTGCAGGTAGTCGTAGCCGCCCTGCCCGCCGGTGTCCGGGCTGACCTGCACCATTCCGAACGGCGCGCTCGCGCCGGGGAACGTGTTGCCGAAGTTCTGCGTGCCGACGAACGGGTTGACCAGGCTCGTCGGATCCGCGCTTTGCGGGGCGGCTGCCGCCACCGCCGGCGCAAGCCCCGTGACGACCACCCCCACGGCCACCGCGGCGGCCAGCCGTCTGCTCTGCGACCACATGGGCGCACCTCCCAGGAGATGACAACGTTGTCAGAAGCGGACCTTTGGTCAGGCCCTCGGTTCGGTCAGCAGCTTTCCACCTCGATGGGCGTTTGAGAAGACCTCAACCGGCCACTTCGCGCAGTAACCGGGCAGCGGTCTCGACAGCGTTGTCAGCCAGGTTGCCGTAGCCGAGGACGAGCGCGGGCTCGCCGGGAGCCGTCCGGTAGTCGTCGAGATCGGCCACCTTCACACCCCGCTCTCGCGCCTCCCGCACGACCGCTTTCGCGTCCCGGTCGAGGTGCAGGACGAGGTGCAGCCCGGCCGCCGCACCGGAGATCCGGTCCGGTCCGAGCGCGTCGACGAGCCGGTCGCGCCGGGCGCGGTACCGCAGCCGCGCGGCCCGCAGATGCCGGTCGTAGCCACCGCTCTCGACGAACTCGGCGAGCGCCAGCTGGTCGACCACGGGCGGCGCGTGCCCGGCGAGAGTCCACTGTGGAGGGAGTGCGACCCAGCCGAGCCCGAGCGCCGGGCCGAGCGTCTTGCTGACGGACCCGAAGAGCGCGACCCGCCCCGGATCGGTGCCCTGGACGGTGCCGACGGGCCGCCGGTCGTACCGGAACTCGGCGTCGTAGTCGTCCTCGAGGATCAGCCCGTCGACCTCCCGCGCCCAGCCGAGGAGTTCGGCGCGCCTTCGGGGAGAAAGGACGGTGCCGGTGGGGAACTGGTGCGCCGGCGTGACGAGCACGGCCCGCGTCCCGCGCGGGATCCGTCCGATGTCGATGCCTTCGCCGTCGACCGGCACCGGATCGATCGCCATCCCGGTCGCCGCGGCGGCGCGCCGCAACCGCGTCCAGCCGGGATCTTCGACGGCCAGCCGCGTGACGCCGTTCGCTCGCAGGGCGCGGCAGACGCGGGTCACGCCGTCGGTGACGCCGCCGCAGATCACGACGTCGTCGGTTTCGGCGCCGCGGACCCGCCGCAGGTAGCCGGCGAGGGTCCGGCGCAGCCGCGGGTGCCCGTCCCGGTCGGGGAGCCCGAAGTCGGCGTGCGGCACGGTGGCGAGCACCCCGCGCACGGCGTCCGCCCACCGCTGCCGCGGGAAGTGCCGCAGATCGGGCAGCCCGGGAGCGAGGTCGTACCGCGGCTGCGTCGGACGCACCGGCGGCTTCGCCGCGACAGCGTCACCGACCCGCCGCACTCGCGTCGCGGATCCGGTGTGCCCGTCGAGGTAGCCCTCGGCGACGAGCTGGGCGTAGGCCTGCGTGACGACCCACCGCGAGCACCCGAGGTCGGCGGCGAGCTGCCGGCTCGGCGGCACGGCGACGCCGTCTTCGAGCCCGCGGATCGCCCGGCGCAGGGCGCGCGCGAGCTGGTCGTGCTTCGGCCCCGGCCCGCTCAGCTCCAGCAGGACGCCCCAATTGGTCTGTGATCCGGCCACGTCATTGGACTGTAGTACCGGACCGATCCGGCCCTAGGTTCGTCAGCATGAAGAAGGTGGAACTGGGCCGGACCGGCCAGGAGGTCAGCCAGGTGTCGCTGGGCTGCATGACGATGGGCACGTCGACGGACGAGCCGGCGTCGGCCCGCATCCTGGACGCGTACCTCGACGCGGGCGGCGACTTCCTCGATACGGCGAACTGCTACGCGTGGTGGGCGGGCCCGTCGTTCGCCGGCGGCGAGAGCGAAACCCTCCTCGGGCGCCTCTTGAAGGGCCGCCGCGACCGCGTCTTCCTGGCGACCAAGGTGGCCGCGGGCATCAGGGACCTCCCCGCGGCCCGCACGGCTTCCCGCCCGGACGGCTCGACGGACTGGGAGGCGCGGGAGCGCACCTACGAAGGCGCGAGCGTGACGGTGATCCGGCGCGAGGTGGAGGAAAGCCTGCGGCGCCTGGGAACGGACCACATCGACCTGTACTACGTCCACGTCGACCTCCGCCGGGAACCGCTGGAGGAGACACTGTCCGCATTGGACGGTCTGGTCCGCGCCGGCAAGATCCGGTACACCGGCTGGAGCAACGTCCGGACCTGGCGCCTGGAGCGCATCCACGCCCTGGCCGCGGCCAACGGCTGGGCGTCCCCGGTGGCGGTCCAGGTCCAGCACTCCTACCTGCGCCCGGACGGCGCCGACGTCCCGTCGATCGCGGGCGGCGAGCTGCTGGACTGGCTGGCGTCGCACCCGGACGTCTCGCTGGCGGCGTATTCGTCGCTGCTGCGCGGAATCTACGACGACCCGGTCTACCGGGCGTCGACGCCGATTTGGCGTGCGTACGCGGGCCCGGAGTCGGAGGCGCGGCTGGCCGCGGTCGCGAAGGTGGCCGAGTCGCTGGGCGCGTCCGGCAACCAGGTGGCGCTCGCGTGGTTGCTCCACAAGGGAGTGATCCCGCTGATCGGACCGCGGACGTGGGAGCACTACGAGTCGATCGCCCCGGCGTTCACCCTGGAGCTGCCGGCGGAACACGTGTCCATATTGGACAACGCGTGATCAGTCGAGCAGCCGCTGTTCCTTCGCCACCGCGACGGCCCCGGCGCGGGTGTCCACGGCGAGCTTCCCGTAGATCCGGCCCAGGTGGGTCTTCACCGTCGCCTCGCTGATGAACAGCGCGCGGGCGATCTCCTTGTTGCCCAGGCCCTGCGCGAGCTGGCGGAGGATGTCGCGTTCACGGTCGGTCAGCGTCGGCCGCGGAGCGCGCAGCTGGGCCATCATCCGGTCGGCGACCGGCGGGGACACGGCGGTGCGCCCGGCCGCGGCCGCGTCGATCGCGGCGTACAGCTCGGTGGCGGACCCGGCTTTGAGGAGGTAGCCGGTGGCACCGGCGGCGATCGCGCGGCTGATGTCCGCGTCGGTGTCGTAGGTCGTCAGCACCAGGATCCGGGGCGCGCTGGGGGTGCTCCGGATCCGCCGCGTCGCTTCGATCCCGTCGATGCCGTCGCCGAGCTGGATGTCCATCAGGACGACGTCGGGGTGCAGGGCCGCGGCGGTCGCGACCGCTTCCTCCCCGCTCGCCGTCTCCCCGACGACCTCGATGCCGTCCGCGCCCGACAGCAGGGCACGCAGGCCCGCACGGACGACCGCGTGGTCGTCGCAGACCAAGACACGAATGCTCACTGGGCCTCCAAGGGGATCGCGGCGGAGATCACGGTGCCCTGGCCGGGCGCGGACTCCACGGTCAGCCTGCCTCCGAGCTGCTGGGCGCGGACCCGCATGGCCGGCAGGCCGTGACCGCGTTCGCCCTGGGGTGCCGACTCGACGAAGCCGCGGCCGTCGTCGGCGACGTCCAGCACGACCTGGTCGTCGAGGTAGGTGAGGGTGAGGACGACCCGGCCGGCGTCGGCGTGCTCGCGCGCGTTGGCCAGCGCGCCCTGGGCGATCCGGACCACAGTGGACTGGACGCGCTCCGGCAGCGGCCGCCCGGCGCCGTCGATGCGGACGTCGACCGGCAGCCCGGCCCGGCCGGCCACCGCGCGCAACGCCTCTTCGAGCGTCGCGTCGGCGAGGTCGGCGGGTGCGAGGTCCTGGACGAGCCGGCGTGCCTCCGAGAGGTTGCCCGCGCCGATGCGCTGTGCGGACCGCAGGTGTTCACGCGCCAGTTCCGGCTGCTCCCAGGCCTGGTCGGCGGCCTGCAGCAGCATCGCCTGGCTGGACAGGCCCTGCGCGAGGGCGTCGTGGAGCTCCCGGGACACGCGGTGCCGCTCGGCCAGCACGCCGGCGCGTCGCTCGGACTCGCGCAGCCGTTCGGCTTGGCGCCGCATGAAGGTGATGACCGCGGCGGTGACGGCCGCGATCGCGATCGGCACGATGGTCAGGTTCGGGTCGAAGCCGTCGGCCAGCCGGTTCTGCGAGACGACCACCAGCGCGGTGATCACGGCGACCAGCGCGAGGGCCTGCCCGGCCGGCAGCGTGCGCAGGCCGGTGACCAGCAGGGGGATGGCCGACCAGGCGAAGCTGGGGGCGAGCACCACCAGCACGACCCAGAGCGCCAGGACCACGGTCAGCCAGAGCAGGTACCGGCGCTCGACGAACAGGCCCGCGCCGTACGCGACGACCAGTGCGCCGGTGAACGCGATCACCCAGGGGGCCAGGGGGTTGCCGTCGTGACGCGTCAGGAAGCGGACCGCCGAGGCGAGCACCAGCAGCACGAACGCCGAGTGCATGACCGCGGCGAGCCACCGCGCGTCGGAGTCGGCCGTCATGCCGTCCATGCTCGCTCCCTTCGGTCCCGGCACCAGCGTCAGCCGGGCGGAACGGCCGCGCATCAGCCGATCGGATGACCCGGTGGTCGGCCGGGACGATGACCGGATCGTCCGTGCGGCGGGGTGAAGGTGGAGTCAACGCACTTCCGAACCCGAGGAGCAGACCATGATCTCGACCCGTACCCGGATCGCCGCCGCCGTCGCCGGACTCGCCGCGGTCGGCGCCACGACCGTCGGCGCCGTGTCCGCCACCGCGGCCCCGGCCGCGCCCAAGGACGTCATCCAGACGTCGCACCTGTCGATCGCCGCCGCTTCGAAGGCCGCCCAGGCCGCTTTGGACGCCGCGGGCAAGGCCGGTCAGCACGTGTCGGTCGCCGTCGTGGACCGCGACGGCAACACCATCCTGACCCTGCGAGGCGACGGCGCGGGCCCGCAGTCCTACAGCTCCGCCCAGGAGAAGGCGTTCACGGCGGTGTCGTGGAACGCCAAGACGTCCGAGCTGGTCGGCCGCCTGCAGCAGACCCCGACGCTGAAGGACATCGACGGCACGCTGTTCCTCGCCGGCGCCGTCCCGGTGACCGCGGGATCCTCCCCGATCGCCGCGGTCGGAGTCGCCGGCGCGCCGTCCGGTGCGCAGGACGAGGCGTTCGCGCAGGCCGGTGTGGACGCGCTGGGCAAGTAGCGTGTCCTCTGTGCTGATCAGTGATGTCCGCCCGTGGGGCGGTTCGCGAAGTGACGTCGAGCTGAGCGGCGACCGGATCGCGGCGGTCCGGCCGCACTCGCCGGGAGCGCCGGCTTCGATCGAAGGCCGCGGGCGGCTGCTGTTCCCGGCGTTCAGCGACGTCCACGTGCACCTCGACTCGACGCGCATCGGGCTGCCGTTCCGGCCGCACACCGGCGGCCCCGGCGTGGTGGCGATGATGACGAACGACCGCGACCACTGGCGGTCCGCGGAGGTCCCGCTGACCGAGCGGGTCGCCGGGACCCTCGAGCGGATGATCGCCCACGGCACCACCCGGGTCCGCAGCTACGCGCAGGTCGACGTCGACTGCCGGCTGGAGAAGCTCGACGCGGTGCTGGCCGCGCGCGAGAAGTTCGCCGACCAGGCCGAGGTGCACGTCATGGCGTTCGCACAGGCGGGCATCCTCCGGGAACCGGGCACTTTGGACGTCCTGGACGCGGCGATGCGCTCCGGCGCGACGGTGATCGGCGGCATTGATCCGTGCACTTTGGACAAGGATCCCAAGGGCCACCTGGACGCCGTGTTCGGCCTGGCGGAGAAGCACCAGGCGGAGATCGACATCCACCTGCACGAGCCGGGGCACCTCGGCCTGTTCTCGACGGACCTGGTGATCGAGCGCGTCCGCGCGCTGGACATGCGCGGCAAGGTGACGATGTCCCACGCGTACGACCTCGGCTCGATCTCCGAGTCGGTCAGTCGTCGGGTGATCGACGACTTCGCTTCGCTGGACATCGCGATGACCACGGTGGCGCCTTCTGCCGCCGGTCAACTGTCCCTTTTGGACTTGGTTGCTTCGGGTGTCCGCGTCGGACTCGGTGAGGACGGCCAGCGGGACTACTGGAGCCCGTACGGCAACTGCGACCTGCTCGACCGGACGTGGCAGCTGGCGTTCACGCGCGGGTTCCGCCGCGACGCGGACATCGAGCTGGCACTGGCGGTCGCGACGATGGGCGGCGCGTCGATCATGAGCCACGACGTCCCGCGCCTGACCGGCGTTTCCGATCGCCCCGGCCTGGCCGCCGGTGATCGAGCGGACCTGGTGCTGGTGGACGGCGAAACGCCGACGAGCGCGGTGATGGACCGCGGTCGCGATCGGACGGTCGTCCACAACGGAGTCGTGGTGGCGGACGGCTTGTCCGTGCTCAAGCGCTAGCGAGCAGCGCGGCGATGCTGGGTTTGTGTTCGTCGCGCCGCCGCCACGTCAGGGTGACGTCGGTGGTCTCGCCGGCGAGCGGAACGGCGACGGCGCCGGGGTGGTCGACCAGGGCGGGCACGATCCCGCAGCCCATCCCGGCGGCGACGCACCGCGCGAGGGCGGCGAGGCTGCCGACCTCGGTGTCGATGACGGGTCCGTCCAGCCGGTCCAGCATTTCCCGGAAGCCGCACCCCTTCGGCGTCGCCAGGAACCCGATCCCGCGAAGATCTCCGGGTACTGCTTTTTCCTTGCTCGCCAACGGGTGTCCGGGCGGGACGATGACGACGAGCGGCACCTCGCCGATCTTCCGGCTGGCGAAGGCGGGCTCGCCCGGCGCGTCGCCGAAGGTGAAGCAGACGTCCATTTCGGACTCCCGGACCCCGTGGTACAGCTCGCCGCGGCCGCCTTCCTTCAGCGCCAGCCTGACGTCCGGCCACCGCGTCCGGTAGTCGCTGAGGATGCCGGGAACCCAGTGCGCGCACAGGGTTTCGAGCGCGCCGATGGTCAGGTCGCCGTCGGGTTCGCCGCGTTCGTCGTCGACGGCGGCCTTGGCTTCTTCGACGAGTTCGAGCACCTGGTCGGCGTACCCGGACAGGCGTTTCCCGGCGGCGGTGAGCGTCCGGTTCGTCCGGTCGAAGAGCTTGGCGCCGAGCTCGGCTTCGAGGGCCTGGATCTGTTCGCTGACGCTGGACTGCGCGTAGTGCAGCTCGGCGGCGGCGTGGGTGAGGTTGAGCGTCCGCGCGACGACGCGGAAGGTGCGCAGGTGACGCAGTTCCATGAGGACCCCCATCGGCGTTCCCGATACCGGCCATCGTAACTGCCTGCTTCCGTCGATGTCACGGAGAGTCCAGGCTTCCGCTTGTGGCAAGACTCCTCGCAGGCCTTTCGCTGGGCTACTTCCTGGTCATGCTGGACACGACGATCGTGACGGTGGCGCTCCCCGCGTTGTCGCCGTCCTTGGCGGACCAGCAATGGATTTCGAACGGCTACACGCTGACGTTCGCGGCATTCCTCCTGACGGCCGGCGCGTGGTCGGACCGCTTCGGCGCGCGCCGGGTGTTCTTCACGGGCCTGACTTCGTTCGCTTTCTTGTCGGGCCTGTCGGCTTTCGCTTTCTCGCCGGCGGCGTTGATCGCCCTCCGCGCGCTGCTCGGAGTCGCGGGCGCGTTGCTGGTGCCGTCATCGCTGTCCCTGATCGCTTCGGCTCACCCGTCCGCGGCCGCCCGGGCGAAGGCGATGGGCGTGTGGGCGGCGGTGAGCGGAACGGGTCTGGTGGCGGGCCCGCTCCTGGGCGGCCTCCTGACGCAGGCGTTCGGCTGGCGCGCGATCTTCGTCGTGAACGTCCCGGTGGCGTTGGTGGCACTGGCGCTGTCCCGCTCGGCCCCCGCGACGCCACCCAAGCCGCGACGAGTCGACCTGCTCGGCCAGATCTCGGCCATAGTCGCTTTGTCGACATTGACGTACGCGCTGGTCGAGGGCGACTTTTGGCTGCTGCCGGTGCCGGTGATCGCGGCAGCGGCGTTCGTGGCATCCCAACGCCGTCCGGGCGCGATGCTGCCGGTTTCCCTGCTCTCCAGGAACCTCCTGGCCGGCGCGATCGTGAACTTCGCCTTGTCGGGCGTGCTGTTCGTGCTGTCGCTGTACTTCCAGGAGACGCGCGGCTATTCACCGTCATCGACGGGCCTGGCATTCCTGCCATTGACGATCCCGACGGCGTTCAATCCGATCTTCACGGGCCGTCTGGTGGCCCGAATCGGCCCGCGCATCCCGGCGATATCGGGTTTCGTCCTGATGTCGACGGGCACGCTCCTGCAGGCATTCACGTCCTGGTCGGTAATAGCGCTGGTGCTGCTGGGTTTCGGCGTATCCCTGGCGATCCCCTCGTTGCTGACGGCGGTGGTGGGATCGGCGCCACCGGAACTGGCCGGAGTCGCGGGCGGAGCACTGAACGCGTCCCGCCAGACGGGCGCGGTCCTGGGCGTGGCGATCTTGGGTGCGTTCCCGACCGCCACGGCTGCCCTGATCGTCGCGGCGATCGTCCTGCTCGCCGGCGCCTTTCTGTTTCCTGTTTCCTATTCTCGTAGGCAACAGGAAACGCCTTGTTGACCCGTTCCATGTGACGAATCCTGGTTGCAGGGCCCGGAAATCCTCCGGAATCCCTGAAAAACAACCATTTCCTTGGAGGATTCGTCATGTCCATGCCCAAGAAGCTGGCCAGAATCGGCGGGCCCGTGCTCGCGCTCTGCATCGTGGCGGCGGTGCCGCTGATCGGGTCCACCTCGGCGTTCGCCGACGGGGACGACGGTGGCACCCCGCCGCCGCCCACCACCTCCGGCCCGCCGCCCGCGGGCACCAACGGCAACCCCTGGCACGGTTGACGTGCACCGGGCCGGCCGTGCCCCGGCCGGCCCGGAATGCGTCACTTCGTGGCGCAGGCGCATTCCAGCGCGGCGCGTTCGTCGCGCACTGCACCGGCTTCGGGTAAGTCGAGAGCGTCGAATTCGGTCTCGGCGGCGTCCCAGTGCGTGACCGCATTGTCGTGCTCACCCAAGGCGTGCAGCGTCTCGGCGACACCGCGATGGGCGCGGGCCTGGTAAGCGCGGTTTCCGCTGCCGTCGGCCAGGTCCAAAGCCGCTTTGCACGCCGTCAAAGCGTCACGCTCCGCACCTCGGGCGAGCGCGGTCGCACCGCGGTCGAGGTAGAGCTGGGTGCGCAGGTCGGCGTCCGGCACGTTCGCCGCGACCTCACGAGCCTTGTCGTGGTACCGCACGGCTTGGGCGAACTGGCCCTGTTGCCGGTGCACGTTGCCGATGTTGTTCAGCGCGTACGCCTCGACGCAGTGGTCCCCGACCTCGGCGGCGTGACCGTGCGCCTCCGTGTAGCTGGCCAGCGCCTCCGGCAGCAGACCCAAATTTTCCTGCACGGAACCGAGGTTGTTCAGCGCGTGCGCCACGCCCTGGACGTGGCCGATCTCGCGCAGCATCCGCGCGGCCGCCGAGTGCTGGCCCAGCGCGACGTCGAGGTTGCCGTGCTGCTCGTTGAGGTAGCCGAGCATGCTCAGCGCGTGGGCCTCGCCCCGCCGGTCCGCGGTGTGCTCGTACTTCGCCAGCGCGACCTCGAGGTGGGCGATCGCCTGCTCGTGCTTCCCCAGTTCCATCGTGGGAATCGCGAGCGCGCACAGCGTCGCCGCCTCGCCCCGCGTGTCGCCGAGGCGACGCCATTTCGGCAGCGCCCGCGCGGCCAGCTCGAGCGCCTCCGCGAGCTGCCCGCGCCGGTCGTGCGCGGTGGCCAGCCGCAGCAGCACGTGCGCCTGGCCGTAGTCGTTGCCCGGATCGGCCGAGACGGTCTCCCACGCGAGGTCGAGGGTGCCGATCCAGTCCTCGAACTGGTTGGTCGTGTTGAAGTAGCGCCACAGCAGCACGGCCAGCCGCCAGGTGTGCTCGGGCAGGTCGTGCCGGGCGGCGTAGTGGATCGCGGCCACGAGGTTGTCGCGCTCGGCGGCGATCCACCGCAGCCCGGCGCCGGCGTCGGCGAAGTCCGGGGTGACCGCGCAGGACCGGTCGGACGCGGGCAGCTGCGCCCGGTCGAACGGGTACGCGGCGCCGACCGCGGCCGCCAGCGTGACGAGGTAGAAGTCGAGCAGCCGCACCAGCGCCCGCCCGGGCGCCGACTCGACGGCGGCGAACTCCTTGAGCGGGTCCAGCATCTGGTACCGCTCCGGCGCGGCCTCTTCCAGCAGGCTGACCTCGTGCAGGTCGTCGAGGAGCAGCCGGGCTTCGGTGACGTCGCACCCGGCCAGCGCGGCGCCGCCGATGACGTCGACGTCCGGCCCGGGCAGGCTGCCGAGCAGCCGGAACATGGCGCGCTGCGGCTCGCCGAGCTGCTGGTAGGACACCCGGACGGCGGCGGTGCCGTCGGCGTCGTCCGCGCCCCACGGCCCGTTCTCTTCGAGCAGGTGGAGCAGGTGCTCCAGCGGCCACCGCTCGTGCCGCCGGAACAGCGCGGCCGCCACCCGGATCGGCATCGGCAGGAACCCGCAGCGCTTGACGATCAGCGCGACCTCGGCCGCCCGGCCGCGCACCCGCGGCGGGTCGGTCAGGGCGTGGAACAGCTCGGCCGCTTCTTCCGGCGGCAGCGGCGAAAGCCGGATGTTCTCCCCGGTGTCCGCGTCGCCCATCCGCCGGCTGGTGACGACGGCGAGGCAGCCGTCGGCCTCGGGCAGCAGCGGCCGGATCTGCTCCGGCGACGCGGCGTTGTCCAGCACGACCAGCGTGCGGGTGCCCCAGAGCGTGGTCTGGTAGAGCGTGACCTTCCGGCCGACGGTGGCCGGGATCTGCTCGGCGGGCACGCCGAGCTCGACCAATAGCTCGGTGAGCGCGTCGCCGACGCTGGTCTCGGGGACGCCGGGGGTGAACCCGTTCAGCCGGGCGAGGAGCTGGCCGTCGGGGAAGCGGTCACGCAGGCGGTGCGCGGCTTCGACGGCGAGGCCGGTCTTGCCGACACCGGGCGCGCCGCTGACCCAGACGGCGGGGCGCCCGGCCGCGGCGGCCGTCTCGATGGTCGCGATCTCGGCGGCGCGGCCGGTGAACCCACCGGGCCGCGACGGCAGTGAGCTGGGCGGTTCGCCGTGCTCGGCCCGCGCGGCGAGGTTGCGCAGCACAGGACCCGGCTCCATGCGCAGTTCGTCGAGGGCGGCGCGAGTGCTGTTGAAGACGCGAAGCGCGCCGACCCGGTCGCCGCCGGCGAGCAGGGCACGCATGAGGAGCTGGGCGTGTTTCTGGCCGGCGGGATCGGACCGGACGAGCGGCCGCAGCCGGTCGCGCGCCGAGCGGTGGTCGCCGGTGTCGAGCTCCAGCTCGGCGAGGTCGCCGACGGCGTCGGCGTGGGTCTCCTCCGGGAACACGACCTCGGGACCGCCGACGCGGTCGATGTCGATGTCCTCGAGGAACCGCCCGCGCCACAGGCCGACGGCCTCCCGCAGCAGCTCGATCTTCTGCCGCGGGTCGTCGGTCCGGCCGGCCTCGGCCCGCAACCGGTCGAACGTGACGGTGTCGAGCTGGTCGTCGCCGATCCGCAGCAGGTAGCCGGTCGGGGTGGTTTCGATGCTCACCCCGCCGGCTTGGACGACGTCGCGCAGCCGCTTGATGTAGCCGCGGATCAAGGTGGGCTTGGCTTCGCGGTCGGCCCAGACGATCTCGGCGAGGCGTGCGCTCGACACCGGCTTGTTGGCGTTGAGGAGCAACACGACGAGAACGAACCGTTGCTGCTGGTCACCCAGCTGTACCGGTGCGCCGTCGTGCCACGCCTCCAGCGGGCCGAGCATCCGAAACTCCACACAGCCTCCCCGGCCGTCAGCTTGCGTTCCCCGGTTGGTGTCGCGCAATCGGCCGTTGGAGTTTCGGTAATCCGCATTTCTTGCACGTTCGATACACGCCGGGTTGCCAGACTCCGCCGGTCGTATCAGGGGTGAAGGAGAAACGGGTATGGGGTCCGACGTGTTGCCGTGTTACGTGGCGTGCGACATCTCGCTTTCGATGGCCGACCACATCGACGAGCTCAACCGGGGACTGCGCGAGTTCCGCGGGGCGGTCCACGCGGACGCGTCGGTCGCCGACCGGGTGCTCTGCAGCGTCATCGGCTTCGGGGAGGAGCCGAAGGTCATGCACGGGCTGTACCTGCCGGGCGAGGTCGCGGAGCTGCCGTCACCGGGACCGTGCGCGGGCACGAACTTCGGGCCGGTGTTCACGTGCCTGCGCTCGGTCATCGACATGGACATCCGGCTTTTGGAGACGCACCGGGTCCGCGTCCACCGGCCGTTGGTGTTCTTCCTGTCCGACGGCCAGCCGACGGACCCGGTGACCTGGCCATCGGCGTTTTCGTCGCTGTGCGACCCGGCCTGGCCCCGCCGCCCCCGGGTGGTGGCGTTCGGAGTGGGCGACGCGGACGAAGAGGCACTGGGCCGCATCGGAACGTTCCGCACGTACTTGAGCCGCGACGGCGTCCGCCTGGGGACGGCGCTGATCGCCTCGGTGATGCACGTTCTGTCCACTTCCGGTCCACCGCCCGGTCGCACGCTGTCCTAGAGGGGGTGCTGGCCATGGAAACGCACTGAAGGAGAACGACCGTGGAGCGTTCCGAGCTGGTCCAGGAGCTGAAGACGTTGCGCAAGGGCCGGGGCTTGGCGGGCCGGGTGGACGACCGGGTCGGGCCGCGTCTCCGTTCGGCGTGCTCGGTCTCGGCGGAGGACGGGATGGTGGCGATCCGGGAGAAGGTGTCGGACCGCCTGTCCGGGCTGGCGGCCGACCTCCCGGAGGACCTCAGGGTGGCGGCGCTGGCGGCCTTCGCGATCTGCGCGGAGGCCCGCCAGCCGCTGTACCAGGACCGGGTCCGTTGGGCAGCGAACCGTCTGGACCGTGACCCTCGAACGGTCCGGCGCCGCGTCGACGAGGCGATCGACCTGCTGGCGGAGCTGGCTTCGGCGTCGTCCTCGCCACCGGTTCCGTCGTCCGACGGCTGGCACACGGCATCGTTGTCGATCGCCGTGGTGCTGGACGAGCCACTGGTGCTCGAGCAACGCCGCATCATCGCCGACCACGACGGGCTCAGGTCCCTCGACCTGGCGGTGTCGCTCCCCGACGGACGCCCGTCGGCCACTGTCCTCTACGGAGGAACGTTGGTGGATCGAGGGATGGAGACGTCGTCCCGGTGGGGATACGGAGTGGAGCTGCCCCGCCCGCTGTCCCGGGGCGAGTCGTGCGAGGTGGCGATGGTGTTCCGCCCGCGGTCCCTGAGCCCGCACATGGTGTGCGTCCCCCGCAAGCCGTGCGAGTCGTTCGACTTGCGCGTCCGCTTCGGTGACGCTCCGCCTCCTTCGGAAGTCTGGGCGCTGGAGGGAGCGTTCCAGAGGGACGTATCGGACCCGGGCTACCACGGCCGGCGTATTGAGGTGGATGAGTCGGGGGAGGTCCACCTGCAGTTCCGAGGCCTCATGCCCGGCCTGGCGTACGGAGCGCGGTGGGCGGAGCAGTGCGATACTGCTCGCACTTGATCGACTACGCGGAGGAGTCGCCCGGTGGGGTTCTCGGTGGACACCGTTCAAGTCGGGCTGTACGGCGAACTCCTCAGAAACCACCACGACGACGCCAAGGGCGCGGAGGGTTTCGCTCAGGCCAACCTTCAGGTCGGCTCGCAGCCCGGGCTGATCGCCGAACTGGTCGGCAGCCACGAACAGGCCAAGGCCGAGATCGTCAAGGCACTGACCGGCCTCACAGCGGTATGTGAGGCGAGCAGCACCGAGCTGGACCGCACGTGGCGAATGTACGACCACGTCGACGCTGCTTCAGCCGACCGCCTGGATCGGACGTATCCCGACCCCGGGAGTCCACCGCGGATGCCGTCGATGCCCGGTCTGCCCGCGGACACCAGCGTGCAGACCGTCCGGCAGACCGCCTTTCCCGCGAAACCTGAAACCGCCGCAGGCCGCTGACTTCACCAACAACAGAAGGACGACGAGTTCACGAAATCACCGTCCCTCATCCAAGACATCTTCGACAGCATCTTCTGGGGCGCGATCGAGCTAGCGGCCGGCGGTGTTCTCGCCGAAACGGTGGTCGGCCCGGCAGTTCTCTGGAGCCTTGCCGCACTGGAGTGCAAAAACGTGTCCTCGACATCATCGGTTCGGGCGGCAACTTCGAAGCACACCCCCTCCCGGCCGGCTACGACCACCCCGGAGTTTGAGCGTGTCCCAGGAATTCTCCCCGGACCCGGTGAAGAACCGCGCCCGTCACGCACTCCTGACGAAGCTGGCGGCCAGCAAAACCAACCCGGCGGCGACCGAGCTGGCCCGCGAACTCCTGGCCGGCAACGTGACCCCGCGCGGAGTCTTGAGCTCGTCGTCGTACGCCGACATGCTCGCCGGGCGCATCCGGCTTCACCGAGTGGTACGGCAACCTGTCCGAGCCCGAGAAGGACGCGCAAGCCGAAGCAGGGCGGAACGCGTTGTCCCAGCTGGCATCCGACGACAAGTCCACTCCGCCCAGCCGAAGGCGGCAAGACTTCGTCGACGACGAGGATTTCTCCGAGGTGGACTGGCTCGATGGCTGACCCGCGAAACGAATCACCGTTGTTCGACACCGACGCCATCCTCCGCAAGGCGTATTTCGGCGCTTGGCTCCTGAGCCTCGTCTTCGCTGGTTTCGCCATTTGGGGCATCATCCGCTATCCCCATTGGTCATGGACGCTGCCCATCGTCGCGGCGGTGGTGGCACTGGCCGCGAACCATCGCCTGCGCAACGCGAATCGCCGCGGCGAAACCGTGCTACTCGCAGTGGTGACGCTGGTGTTCATCGTGGGTTCAGGAGTAATGCTCGGCGTCGCCCTACGCCTGGCCCGCGCTTGACGCGACCCGAAGGTGCCCCCGGCAGGATTCGAACCTGCGACACCCGCTTTAGGAGAGCGGTGCTCTATCCCCTGAGCTACGAGGGCCTTCTACTACCCCGGCCAGTTTAGCCTGCCGAACGGCCGTCCAGCACCTGGGGCGGTACGACCTCCGTCGTCACCCAGGTGAGTGGTTCTTGGTGTCGAAGCGAACGACAGATACACCCTGCCGGACGGCCCACCGCACCTGACCTGGACGGACCAGTGCCTCACCTGGTCGTGTCTGGTTTCGAACTGCTGAACAACAGTAGGTAACCTTCGTTAACGGGACGCGGGGAGCCGCCTCCTACTGGCTGTTGCGGAGGGCTTCGTTGATCAAGCTCATGTTCGCCGACGACGAGGAACTGGTGCGCTCGGGGTTGCGCGCGATGATGTCCGGGGCTCAGGACATCGAGATCGTGGGCGAGGCCTCCGATGGCAGATCCGCAGTGGAGGTTGCCCGGCGGTACCACCCCGATGTCGCCCTGCTCGACATCAAGATGCGGGCCCCCGATGACGGCATCCGGGCGCTGCGGGCCATCCTCGCGCTGCCCGATCCGCCCACCGTGGCCATGCTGACCACCTTCGACATCGACGAGTACGTCAGCCTCGCGCTGCGGCTCGGGGCCAACGGCTTCCTCCTCAAGGACATCGATCCCGCCGCTCTCCTGCGGGCGGTCAGGGACCTGAGCAGGGGCGGAGCCGTCCTGGACCCGGGGGTTGCCGCGCGGATGGTCCAGTCCCACCGGGACGAACAACGCGCTGCTCAGCCCGCCCGGAAGCTGCTCGCTTCCCTTTCCGAACGCGAGCGCGAGGTCGTCGCGCTCATCGGGCAGGGGTTGAGCAACGCCGAGATCGGCGGGCGCCTCCACCTGTCCGAAGCCACCGTCAAGGGGTACGTCTCCGCCGTGCTCTCCAAGATCGGGGCGGCCAACCGCGTGCAGGCCGCGCTGCTGGCCTACCGCGGTGGACTCCTCGACCAATAGATGCTGCTCACGGCGCTGGAGTTCCTCGGGCTCGTCGCCTTCGCGGCGTCCGGGGCGCTCGCCGCCGTGCGGGCTCGGCTGGACGTCTTCGGCGTGGTCGTCGTCGGGCTCACCACCGCGCTCGGTGGTGGCGTCATCCGGGACGTCCTGCTCGGCATCCACCCGCCCACGACGCTGCGGAACTGGCCCTACCTCGCCGTCTGCGCGGCGACCGCCCTCATCGTCTTCGCCTTCCACCCTCAGGTCGCGCGGCTGCGGCGGGGCGTGCTGCTCGCCGACGCGCTCGGGCTCGGTGTCTTCGCCACCGCCGGGACGACCATCGCGCTGAACGCCGGCGCCACCGTCTACGCCGCGTGCCTGATCGGCATGACGACCGGGATCGGCGGTGGCGCCGTCCGGGATCTCCTGCTCCGGGAAATCCCCCTGGTCCTGCGGAAAGAGATCTACGCCGTCGCCGCGCTGGCCGGTTCGGTGCTCGTCGTCGTCGGTCACGTTGTGCGACTGCCGGAAGGGCCGGTCACGGTCGTCGCGGCCGCCGGCGTCGTCGCGATCCGGATGATCGCGCTCTGGCGGCACTGGAACGCTCCGGTCGCGCGGGCACCGGAGTGAGGATTCTCTTTGTTAGTTCTGTGTGTGTTCTTAGGCGAGTCTCAGCACGCTGAGTAAAACTATCGCCATGCGCATCCTTGTGGTGGACGACGACCGCGCCGTCCGTGAGTCGCTCCGGCGGTCCCTGGAGTTCAACGGCTACCAGGTCCAGCTGGCCAGCGACGGTGCGCAAGCCCTGGAAGCGATCATCGCCGACCGTCCGGACGCGATGGTCCTCGACGTCATGATGCCCCGCCTCGACGGCCTCGAGGTGGCCCGCCGCCTCCGCAGCACCGGCGATGACCTGCCGATTCTCGTGCTCACCGCGCGCGACACCGTCTCCGACCGCGTGTCCGGGCTCGACGCCGGCGCCGACGACTACCTGCCGAAGCCGTTCGCGCTGGAAGAGCTGCTCGCCCGGCTGCGGGCGCTCTTGCGCCGCGCCACCCCGGACGCCCAGAACGGCCAGGCGTCGGAGATGCTGTCCTTCGCGGACCTGACGCTCGACCCGGGCACGCGCGAGGTCCGCCGCGACGGCCGCGAGATCAGCCTGACCCGGACCGAGTTCGCACTGCTGGAGCTGTTCCTTTCCTACCCGAAGCACGTCCTCACGCGGGGCCGGATACTGGAGGAAGTATGGGGTTACGACTTCCCGACGTCGGGCAACGCGCTGGAGGTCTACGTCGGCTACTTGCGCCGCAAGACGGAGGCCGAGGGGGAGCCGAGACTGATCCACACGGTGCGCGGAGTGGGGTACGTCCTGAGGGAAACCCCGCCGTGACCGAACCCGGCGATCCCCGCGGCACGCGCTGGGGGACGCGCCGGTTCTCGCTGCGCGGCCGGGTGACGCTGCTCGCCGCCGCCTGTGTCGCCGGCGCCGTCGCGCTGGTGTCGATCGGCGCGTACATGGTCGTGCGCAACAACCTCTACCAGCAGCTGGACGACGGCCTGATGGCGCGCGCCCAGGCGGCCGTGGCGTCGCCGCAGGTGCAGACCGAGCTGCGGCAGGTGCCCGGCGCGTTCCTGGCCAGCGCCGACCTGCAGATCGGGCAGCTCACCGCCGCGCCCGACGTCCAGCACGCCGTGATGACCTACCCGCTCTCGAGCTCGGCGCCGCCGTTCGGCCAGGACGAGCTGAACGTGGCGAACGGCGATTCGGTGGAGTCGATGCGGACGGACTTCCGCACCGACAGCCGCGTCGTCGCGTTGCCGACCGGGCACGGCGAGGCCATCGTGCTCGCGCAGTCGATGGGCCCGACGAAGCGCACGCTGAACGAGCTCGCGCTGGTGCTGTTCCTGATCGGTGGCGCCGGCATCCTGGTCGCCGCCGCGGCCGGGACGGCGGTCGCGCGCACCGGCCTGCGCCCGGTCGACCGGCTGACGTCGGCGGCCGAGCGCGTCGCCAAGACCGGCGACCTGCGGCCGATCCCGGTCAGCGGCGACGACGAGCTGGCACGCCTCACCACGACCTTCAACACCATGCTCGGCACGGTCGCGGACTCGCAGGAACGCCAGCGCCAGCTGGTCGCGGACGCGGGGCACGAGCTGCGGACGCCGTTGACGTCGCTGCGCACCAACCTCGAGCTGCTGCTCGCCGCGAGCAAGCCGGGCGCGCCGCCGCTGCCGGACGCGGACCGCGTCGACATCGTCGCGGACATCAGCGGCCAGCTCGACGAGCTGACGCAGCTCATCGGCGACCTCGTCGAGCTCGCGCGCCAGGACGAGCCGCGCGAACGCTTCGAGCGCGTCGAGCTGCTGGACGTCGTCGAGCGAGCGCTCGACCGGGCACGCCGGCGCGCGGGCGAGATCAACTTCGACGTCTCGCTGCAGCCGTGGGTGCTCACCGGGGACAACAGCTCGATCGAGCGGGCGATCCTGAACCTGCTGGACAACGCGGTGAAGTTCTCGCCGCCGGACGCGACGGTCTGGGTGCGGCTGTACCCGCTCGGCGACGGCACCGCCGTGGTCGAGGTGGCCGACGCCGGCCCGGGCATCGCCGAAGAGGACCTGCCCAAGGTGTTCGACCGCTTCTACCGCTCGTCGGAGGCGCGGACGCTGCCCGGTTCGGGCCTCGGCCTGGCGATCGTGAAGCACGCGGCCGAGCGGCACGGCGGCGCGGTGTACGCGGCGCGGGCGCCCGAGGGCGGCGCGCTGATGACGATCCGGCTGCCGGGGGCGCCCGGCTGATCCGTCGCGGTGTTGTTCGCCCACGCCGCCACGTCTGCTTCGTGACCTGGTCTTTCGAAGTTCACCCACGTCGCCCCTGCGGATCCTGTGTTGAATCGTGTAGGATTTTGTGTGGTTGGGGTGTGACGGGGACGGAGTTGAGCGGTGCTGGCGCGTCAGCGACAGGCGGTGATCCTGGAAGAGGCACGCCGGACCGGTGCGGTCCGGGTCAGTGATCTCGTGACCAGGCTGGGTGTCTCCGACATGACGGTGCGCCGCGACCTCGACGTCCTCGCCGGGCGCGGGCTCGTCGAGAAGGTCTACGGCGGCGCCACTTCGATCGTCGGCAAGAGCACCGACGAACCCGGCTTCGAGGCCAAGTCCGTGCGCCAGCGTGCGCAGAAGGAAGCCATCGCCGAGCTCGCCGCGACCCTCGTGCGGCCCGGCACCGCGATCGGCATCTCCGCCGGCACCACCACGTGGACGCTCGCCCGCGCGCTCGACGCCATCCCCGGCCTCACCATCGTGACCAACTCGATCCAGGTCGCCGACGTGCTCCGCGGGTCGACGCAGCCGGACCGCACCGTCGTGCTCACCGGCGGGGTGCGGACGCCGTCGGACGCGCTGGTCGGGCCGGTCGCCGTGCACAGCCTGCGGTCGCTGCACCTCGACGTCGTCTTCCTCGGCGTGCACGGGATGGCCGACGGGCCGGGCTTCACCACGCCGAACCTCACCGAGAGCGAGACCGACCGCGCGCTGGTCGAGGCCGGGCGCAAGCTCGTCGTGCTCGCCGACCACACCAAGTGGGGCACCGTCGGGATCTCCACGATCGCCGACCTGGACGAGGCCGACGTCGTCGTCACCGATGACGGGATTCCCGACGACGCCAAGGAAATACTCGCCGAAAGGGCAGCGGAACTCATGATCGCCGAAACGGCGGAGACGGTCGAGGCCGAAGAAGCGTGAAGCGGACCGTACGACACCTGGCCGACGGCCGGGAGATCATCTACTTCGACCAGCCCGGCGCGCCCGACCGCGTCGCCGAGGACACCCGCGACCTGCCGCCGGTTTCGGCCGCGTCGGAGATCCGGCTCGACCCGCTGACGAACGAGTGGGTCGCGATGGCCGCGCACCGGCAGACGCGGACGTACAAGCCGCCGGCGGACCTGTGCCCGCTGTGCCCGAGCAAGCCGGGCAAACCGAGCGAGATCCCCGAAAGCGACTACGACGTCGTCGTCTTCGAGAACCGCTTTCCGTCCTTCGCCGAGGATGTCATCGGCGAGCCGTCCACTGTGGATGGTTCCGGGCTCGTGCCGGTGCGCCCGGGCCGCGGACGCTGCGAGGTCGTCTGCTTCACCAGCGATCACGACGGCGCTTTCTCGCGGCTGACCGCGAAGCAGGTACGGGCCGTTGTGGACGCGTGGTCCGATCGCACCGCCGCGCTGTCCGAAGTGCCCGGCGTGGAGCAGGTTTTCCCGTTCGAGAACCGCGGCGAGGAAATCGGCGTCACGCTGTCGCACCCGCACGGGCAGATCTACGGCTACCCGTTCGTCACGCCGAAGACCGAGCGGATGCTCGACGTCGCCCGCGCGTACCAGGCGGAACACGGCCGCGCGGTGCTCGGCGACGTGCTGGCCGCGGAGCGGAAGTCCGGTGCGCGCGTCGTGGCGTCCGGCGAGCACTGGACGGCGTACGTGCCGCCGGCGGCACGCTGGCCCATCGAGGTGCACGTCGTGCCACACCGGCAGGTTCCGGACATCCCGGCGCTGACCGACGCCGAGCGTGACGACTTCGCCGACGTCTACCTGGACGTCCTGCGCCGGTGCGACGCCCTGTACGACCGCCCGCTGCCGTACATCGCGGCGTGGCACCAGGCGCCGGTGCGCCGCGACCGCGAGCTCGGCTGGCTCCACCTGGAACTGTTCTCCGTATTGCGCGCCAAGGACAAACTGAAGTACCTGGCGGGGTCGGAATCGGGCATGGCGGTGTGGGTCAACGACGCGACGCCGGAGCAGATCGCGGAAAAGCTCCGCGCGGCGGGCTGATCCGGCCATACTCATCTCCGATGCACAGGTTCGGCTCAGGAACCTCTCAGGACCATCGCGCAAGGTGAGGACATGACCGAGAACGACCCCAGCGCGCACGACCCCGCGGCGCCGCGGCACCCCGAGACCGGCCAGCAGGCCGCTCAGGGCGGTTGGGCGGGGAGCCCGTACGGTGACCAGGCCGCCACCCCCGAGTCCGGCGGCACGCCGCAGTACTCGGCGCCGGAGCCGTCCTACCACGCGGTGACCGGGGCCGATCCGTCCTATGCGACGCCGAATCCGTGGTCCGCCCAGGGGACCCCGTCGGGCCAGACCCAGCAGCAGAGCGTCTACCCGCCGCCGAACCCCTACGCGCAATCAGGCGTCTACGGCACGCCGCCGGCGCCCCCCGCGCAGCCGAAGCGCTCCGGCGGCAAGCTGCTCGCCGGCGTCGCGCTGGTGGCGCTGCTCGTCGGCGGCATCGCGGGCGGGGCGGTCGGGTACCTCACCAGCGGTTCGTCCAGCGGTCCGGCCGGCAACGCGCTCGACGCGCCGAAGCCGGCCCAGCAGACGGGCAACGCGCCCGCCGGGTCGGTCGAAGCGGTCGCGCAGAAGCTGTCGCCGAGCGTCGTCGAGCTGCAGGTGAGCGGGCAGCAGGGGGCCGGCGAGGGCTCCGGGTTCGTCATCAGCACCGACGGCTACATCCTGACCAACAACCACGTCGTCGAGGTCGCCGCGAACGGCGGCCAGATCCAGGCCGTGTTCCAGGACGGCAAGAAGGCCGCCGCCAAGGTCGTCGGCCGCGACCCGACCACCGACATCGCGGTGGTCAAGGTCGACGGCGTCAACAACCTCACCCCGGTCGAGATCGGCCGGTCCGACGACCTGAAGGTCGGCCAGTCGGTCGTCGCCATCGGTTCGCCGTTCGAGCTGGCCGGCACGGTCACCTCGGGCATCGTCAGCTCGCTGCACCGGCCGGTGCGCGCGGGCGGCGGGCAGGGCGGCCAGGAGACGGTGATGGACGCCGTCCAGACCGACGCGGCGATCAACCCGGGCAACTCGGGCGGTCCGCTGTCGAACATGGCCGGCCAGGTCATCGGCATCAACTCGGCGATCTACAGCCCGCAGTCGGCGTCCGGTGGCCAGGGCCAGGGCAGCTCCGAAAGCGGCAACGTCGGTATCGGGTTCGCGATCCCGATCGACCAGGCCCGCCGCACCGCGGACACGATCATCAAGACCGGCCAGGCCGTGCAGACCTACATCGGCGCGCAGGTCACGGACAACCCGCAGGGCGGCGCCAAGCTCGGTGCCATCACCGCGGGCAGCCCGGCGGAGAAGGCCGGCCTCAAGTCCGGCGACATCGTGACGAAGATCGACGACCGGAACATCGACACGTCCGACACGCTCGTCGCCGCGATCCGCACCCGCGCCCCGGACGAGAAGGCGACGTTCACCCTCTCCGACGGCCGCACGGTCGAGGTGACCCTCGGCGGACAGCCCGTCCCGGCCAACTGATCCCTCCCAGACGCTCGGCCGCCTTGGCGCGGCCGAGACCAGCAACGGCTCGACCCCCGTTTCTCGGGGCCGGACCCACAAAGGCCACGCGCGACCAGGCACTCGATGCCGGTCGCGCGTGGCCGCGTTTGCGGCCGGGTTCAGGTGCCGGGACCGTCGGCTGGCGTGTCTGGAGGGGCATCACGCGTGATTGAGGGGGCATCACGCGTGATTGGAGGGGCATCACGCGTGTCTGGACGGACGACACGCGTACCTGGGCGGACGACACGGGCCAGGGCGGTCAGGACGACCACCATCCAGACCGCGGCGAGGGTCAGGGCTAGGCCCAGGGCTGGGTTTCCGTCGTGGAGGCCGGGCATCGGCGGGTTTCCGTACGGGCGCCAGAGGAGCGGGAACGCCAGGATCAGCAGGACTCCCGTGATGACCGTGCCCGTGACAACCGGGACACGCCAGGGGGGACGGAGGGTGCGGGCCAGGATGATGCCGAGGATGGCTGTCAGCGGGGCCACGACGCCGTCGTTGATCAGCGGGCCGCCGACGATCCAGCCCACCGTGCCGAAGACGTCCGGACGCAGCGGGAACGCGTATTCGACGAACAGCACCACACCCCATGCCAGCGCCGCGAGGCCCGGCAGGGCGAGCAGAGCGCGAGCGGTCTTCACAGCGCCTCCAGCTTCGTGACCCACTTCGTCTGCAGCACCCCGGGGCGGTTCGGGGCGATGATCCGGCACGGGAAGCCGTGGTCGAGGTCGAGCACCTCGCCGTTCAGCTCCAGCGCGAGCAGCGTCAGCTCGTCGGCCGTGTGCTCGCCGGGCAGGACACTGACGCCGTAGAGCCCGGAACGCTCCGAAGAGGACACTCGCACGGCCGTACCCGGTGCCGCACCAACGGCTTTCAGCAGCACCGGCAACGAGATCCCGCGCCAGGTCGCCGACTGGCTCCAGCCCTCGACGCACGCGATCGGCAGTTCGGCCGTCGTCTGCGGCAGCGCGCGTAGCTCGTCGAGCGAGAACTTCGTCGTGCCGCGCGGGGTCACCACCGAGAGCCGCCAAGACGCCGGAAACGTGACGCCCGCGGCCGCCGCCGTCCGGTTCACCGGGAGGTTCTGCGTGCCCTTGCTCGTCTTCCAGGCGAGGCCGGAAATCCCGCGCAGGAACGGGACCGTCGCGCCGGCGGTGGCGACGACGGCGACGCCCGTCGCGAGCCCGGTGGTGCGCAGGAACCCGCGCCGGGACAGCCCGGCGGCCGACGGCTCCTCAGCGGGTGTGCCGCGGCTCAGCGCCCGGCGGATGACCGGCAGCTTCACGGCGACGTGCACCAGGATCGACCCGATCGCCAGCCACGCGACCGCGTAGTGCACCTGCGGGAAGTAGAAGCCCCACGGGTAGTTCTGCGCGACGTTCAGCAGCCCGGTCGTCAGCTCGAAGAACGCCGCGCCCGAGAGCACCAGGATCGAGAGGCGCTCCAGGGCGTGCGGCAGCGAGCGGACGAGCGGCCGGCCGAACAGCTTCGGGTAGACGCTCCACAGCTTCGCCAGCAGCAGCGGGATCGACGCCACGCCGGAGATCACGTGCAGCCCCTGCGTGACGCGGTAGAGCCCGGCCGGGCGGCTCGGCCAGAAGAACCACTCCGGTGGGTGCTGGATCAGGTGGCTGATCAGGCCGGTCACGAAGCACGTCGTGAACGTGACCGCCAGCGCCAGGCCGATCTTCGACGTCACGCGCTCGTCGTGCGCAGCCGCTTTGAAGGACTCTTCCTTGGGGATCGGCAGCTTCATGATCGCTCCAGCCGCGCGAACCAGCGGTGGCCGTGCCGGGTCGTCCAGCCGACGCGCAACCCGGCGCGCATCGCGACTTCGGCGATCGCGTCCACCCCGACCCACGCCCAGGTGAACCAGGCGCTGTCGGCGTGTCCCGGCTGCAGCCGGACGCGCTCGTGCCGCAGCCCGTGCCCGGGCGGCTCGAGCTCGACGAGGACGTCACCGTCGACGGCGATCAGCTGCGCCGCGCGCCGCAGCAGGACCACGGGGTCGCCGCCGATGCCGATGTTGCCGTCGGCGAGCAGGGCGTGCTGCCACCGTCCCTCGCCGGGCACGTGGTCGAAGACGTTGCGGTGCAACGCACTCCCGCCGCGACGGCGCGTCAGCCGGACGGCCGTGCGTGAGCTGTCGACGCCCAGCGCGACGACCCCGCGTCCGGCCAGGGCCGCCGTGAGCCGGCCCGGGCCGCAGCCGATGTCGAGGGTCGGGCCGGCGCAGGCGTCGAGCAGGACGTCGTCGCCGTCGGACGGCGCGCCCCACCGCTCGACCGGCAGCTCGACCCGTCCGCCGTCGGCCAGTTCGAGCCAGCAGTGGTGCCCGAGCAGACCGCGGTCGAATTCGTTGCCGATCAGTGCCGTCTTCATGCGACCGCCCGCCCGTGGACCGCCGCGACGGCGCGGGCGAACCGGCCGTCCGGGCACGCTGCCGCCACCGCCCGCGCGTCCGCCATGGTGTCCACATCGGACAGTCGGACGGCCTGGCGTGGCCGCAGCCCGCACGCGGTGAGCGCGCGCACCGTGCGTTCGCCGGTGTCGTCGCGCGACATCGGGACGCCCGCGAGGACCTGCGCGTGCCGCGGATCGGCGAGGCCCAGCGCCCACCAGCCGCCGTCCTCGGCCGGGCCGACCACGGAGTCGTGCCCACCGTGCACGACCGGTGCGGCCGTCGCGGCGAGGGAGTCCGGCGTGACCTGCGGGGTGTCCATGCCGATCTGCAGGATCGGGAGGCCCGTGTGCACCGCGGCGGCGTCCGCGTGGGCGTTCGCCAAGCGGGCGCCGAAATCCCATCCCCGCTGCGGGATCGTGGTGACGCGGCGCAGCGCCATCCCGATTTCGGTGGCCAGCGCGGCGGCGCCGAGGTCGCCGGTCATCGCGACGACGGGCGCGGCGCCGGGGACAGCGCACACGGCGTCGAGCGTGTCGAGCAGCGCGGCCGCGGCGATCTGCGCCGACTGGGCCGGGGTCGCCGGTGGGCAGAGCCGGGTCTTGGCGAGCCCGGGCACCGGCGCCTTGGCCACGACCAGCAGGACGAATCGGCCGGTCATCGCGCCAGCACCCGCCCGAAGTCGCGGACCGCGCGCAGCGTGCCCCGCACCGAGCCGGACACCTTCGACTTCGTTCCCTTGGCCCGTTCGCCGTAACGGACGTCGAACTCGCGCACCCGCCACCCGGCCCGCTGAGCCTTGATCAGCAGCTCGAGCGGGTAGCCGAACGCCCGGTCCGTGACGCCCAGACCGAGCAGCGCCCGCCGGTCCGCAGCCCGCAGCGGTGCGATGTCCCGCACCGGCAACCCGCGGCGACGCAGGAGCTGCGCCAGCACGACGTTCCCGGCGCGCGCGTGCCACGGCCACACGCCGGGCGCCGTCGGCACCCGTCGTCCGACGGCCAGGTCGGCGCCGCCTTCGACCGCGGTCACCAGCCGCGGCAGGTCGGTGAGGTCCAAGGACCCGTCGGCGTCGGCGAAGCACACGATGTCCGCGGTGGCGGCTTCCAGGCCGGTGTGCACGGCCGCGCCGTAGCCGCGACGCGGTTCGTGGACGACCTTCGCGCCGAGTGAGGCCGCCACTTCGGGCGAGCCGTCGGCCGAACCGTTGTCGACCACGATCGCGCGGTAGCCCGGGGGCAACCCGGCCAGCACTCCGGGCAGGGCGCCCGCTTCGTCGAGGCATGGGAGGACGACGTCCACTCCTGAGTCAGTCACGGCGCCGACCGTAAGTCCGTGGTGGACTGTGGAGAACCCTTGTGCTCCTTACTGAATCATGACGAGTGACGAGGTTCTTACCGGGTCGTTACGGCTGCCCCGCCCGGCCCGCGGAGCCGGTCCCGCGGACCTATGGTGGACGGCGATGAGCGAGCCGAACCCGGCAGCCCGGCTCGCCGAGCCGCCTGCCCGCGAAACCGAACCCCCGGCACCTGATCGACCCGGGCGCCGCGCCCACCGGGCCGATCTTCTGGCCGTCGCGGCGGCCGCGGTGCTCGTGGCCGCAGCCGCCGCGGTCGGCTCGTACTACAACCGGCCCCACTCCGGCGTCGTCATCTTCGTGTCGTCGCCGCCGTTGTTCGCCGACTGGCTGCCGCACGTCGGCCCCGGTTCGGTGTTCGCCGTCCTCATCGCCGTCGCGGTGGTGCTCCACGGCCCGGCACTGGTCGCCCGCCTGCCATGGCGCCGGGCACTCGTCGCCGGTTACCTGGCCTCGCTCGCCTGGATCTTCTCGCTGGCCATGGTCGACGGCTGGTCGCGCGGGTTCGCCGGGCACCTGACCATTCCGCAGGAGTACCTCCACGAGGTGCCCGGCATCACCGACATCCCGCGGATGCTGCGCGAGTTCTCCTCCCGCATCCTCGACTTCCAGCCGGACTCGTGGACGACGCACGTGTCCGGGCACCCACCGGGCGCGACGCTCGTCTTCGTCTGGCTGGACCGGCTCGGCCTGCACGGCGGCGCATGGGCCGCGACGGCCGTCGTGCTCGTCGGCAGCCTGGTCGCCGTGGCCGTACCCGCCACGGTCGCCCTGCTCGGCCGGGCCGACGCGGCCCGCGCGGTGCTGCCCTTCGCCGTCCTGACACCCGGCGCGGTGTGGATCGGTGTGTCGGCGGACGGTCTGTTCGCCGGGACGACCGCCACCGGACTGGCGCTGCTGGCGTTGTCCGCACGCGGGTTCACCGACGGCCGCCGGTACGCCGTCCCGGCCGGGCTGGCCGCCGGACTGCTGCTCGGCTTCGGGATCTTCCTTTCGTACGGCCTGGTGCTGCTCGGCCTGCTCGCGCTGGCGGTGGCGGTTCTCGGCCGGCAGTGGCGCGCCGCCGCCCTGGCCGTCGCGGCGGCGCTGGCCGTCGTCGGCGTCTTCGCGTGGGCGGGCTTCTGGTGGCTCGACGGCTACCACCTGGTCGTCGAGCGGTACTACCAGGGCGTGGCGCTCGTGCGGCCCTATTCGTACTGGGTCTGGGCCGATCTGGCGGCGGTCGTCGTCGCGCTCGGCCCCGCCGTGGTCGCCGCCCTCCGCCGGGGTTTCGCCGGAGCGGGTCGTGGCCTGCTGTCCGATCCGGTGCTGCTGCTCGGCGCCGCCGCCCTGCTCACCATCGTGTTCGCCGACGTCTCGGGCCTGTCGAAAGCCGAGACCGAACGAATCTGGCTACCGTTCGGGGTGTGGTTGCTGCCGCTGACGGCCCTGCTGCCGCGGCCCGGGCGCCGGTGGTGGCTCGCCGCCCAGGCGGCGACGGCGCTGGCGGTCAACCACCTGCTGCTGACCGGCTGGTGAGGGAGACGTGATGAACGATCAGGCCGGACGCGTGCTCGTGGTCGACGACGACGAGACGGTCCGAGACGTCGTGCGCCGCTACCTCGAGGTGGCCGGGTTCACCGTCGACCAGGCCGGCGACGGTGCCGAAGGGCTCGCCGAGTTCGCCGCCCACGAGCCGGACCTCGTCGTCCTCGACGTGATGATGCCGGGGATCAACGGCCTCGAGGTGTGCAAGCGGCTGCGCCAGGTCAGCCAGGTGCCGATCGTCATGCTCACCGCCCTCGGCGAGGAGGAGAACCGGATCGCCGGGCTCCAGCTCGGTGCCGACGACTACGTCACGAAACCCTTCAGCCCCAAGGAACTCGCCCTCCGCGTCGCCTCGGTGCTGCGCCGCGCGCGGATGCCGCGCCCGGAACCGGCCGCCGCCGAGCTGGTGGACGGCAACCTCCGCCTGCAGATGACCGCGCGCACCGCGACGCTCGCCGGCCACGAACTGCCGCTGACCTCACGGGAGTTCGACCTGCTGGCCTTCTTCCTCGCCCACCCCGGCGTCGCCTACTCGCGCGCCGACCTGCTCGAGAAGGTGTGGGGCTGGGACTTCGGCGACCAGTCGACCGTGACCGTCCACGTGCGACGGTTGCGCGAGAAGATCGAGCGCGACCCGGCCAAGCCGACCCGGGTTGCGACGGTGTGGGGTGTCGGCTACCGCTACGACCGGGAGCAGCCGTGATCGAACCCGGCGAGTCCTTCGCGGAGACGCTGACGCACCTCTGGCACATCCTGCCGCTGGCGCTGCTCTTCTCCCTGCCGATCGCGGCGCTGGGCGGGGGCGTGCTCTACGCCCTGCGCCGCGGGTCGCTGGCCACCACGCTCACCGTGCTGGTGCTGATCCCGGTGCTCTCGACCCTGGTCGGCGTCCTGGGCGTCAGCGGGTTCATGTTCACCCCGGCGCTGACCACGATGCTGCTGGTCTGCCTGCTCGTCGCGGTGGTCACCGTGCCGGCGGCGATCATCCTCGGCCGCGCCATCGCGCGCCGCAGCGTCTGGGAGCGGGAGGCGCGCAACCGCGAGCGCGCGGCCGAGGCGTCGCGGCGGGAGCTGGTCGCGTGGATCAGCCACGACCTGCGCAGCCCCCTGGCCGGCATCCAGGCGATGGCCGAGGCGCTGGCCGACGGAGTGGTGTCCGAACGCGACGAGGTCGCCGACTACGCCCAGCGGATCGGCGGCGAGACCCGGCGGCTGTCCGCGATGGTCGGCGACCTGTTCGAGCTCTCGCGCATCACCGCCGGCGCCCTCGAGCTCACGATGTCCGCAGTGCCGTTGCGCGACGTCGTCAGCGACGCCGTCGCCGCCCAGTCACCGGTCGCCGAGCGCAAACGCGTGCGGGTGCTCGCCAACGCGTCGACCTGGCCGGTCGTGACCGGGAGCGACCCGGAACTGGCCCGGATCGTGCGGAACCTGGTGTCCAACGCGATCCGGCACACCCCGCCCGACGGGACGGTCGCGGTCCAGATCGGCGTCGACGGCGACGAGGCCCTCCTCGCCGTCGACGACTCCTGCGGAGGCATCCCGGACGACGAGATCAGCCGGGTCTTCGACGTCGCTTTCCGCGGGACGCAGGCGCGGACGCCCGAGCGGGGCGGGACGACCAGCGGGGGTGGGCTCGGGCTGGCCATCGCCAAGGGGCTCGTGGAGGCGCACCGCGGGAAGATCGGTGTCCACAACCACGGGCCGGGGTGCCGGTTCGAGGTCCGGCTGCCGCTGGCGATGTCCTAGACGCCGTAGGTGCGACGACTTCGACGTCGCGCCGAGCTTGAGGAGGTCAGTCGCGTCGATGGACTCGATCTCGATCTCGGTCCAGCCCGCCGCATCCGGCCCGCCCGTCGTCTTCCGGGCGGCGACGGCCGCCAAGTCCAGCAGCTAGGGCCGGGGGAGCACGTCCACGTCGCGGATCCGCGAGATCCGGTAGGTGCGGAACCGTCCCTCGCCACGAGCCACGAGGTACCAGTTGCCCGCCTTCAGGACCAGGCCGTGCGGCTGCACGGTGCGCGTGATCTCGTGCGGCTCCGCCCAGCGCAGGTAGCGGATCTTCACGGCGTGCTGGTTCCAGGCGGCCGCCGCCGGGAGTCCGGTCAGGAACAGAACTTCGGCTTCGCTCGCCGTGAGCCCGGTCAGCCGGGTGCGGTAACCGTCGAGCAGCCGGTAGCCGCCGTCGTGCCCGGGCTCCCCTACACCGGCACGCCCGCCAGCCGGACCCGGCTGCCCGGCATCGGGCCGTCGCCGAGCTGTGGGCCGAGGACGGTGTGGAGTACACCGAAACCGCCGAACACCGGGGGCACGACGCTCTGCTCACCCGGATCACCGGCGCCCACGACCGGTTCGTGGCGACAGGAGCCTTCGTCTTCGCGGCGGCCGACGACGTCGTGGCCCGCCACGACGCGGTCACGTTCACCACCCACATGGTTCCCGCGGCGGGTGGCGTGCCGGTGTGGAGCGGCACCGTTCACCGGTGCGGAGGCGGGCACGCGGGCCGCCGTGGCCGGGTTCCTCGGCCGGCTGTCCGAAGGGGATCCGGACCGGATCGCCGCACTGTTCGCCGACGTCGTCGACTGGCAGCTCGACTGGCCCGCGGCCGGAAACCCCGCGGTCCCGTGGATCCGGCCGCGGTCGACGCGCGCCGACGTCGCCCACCACTTCCGTGCGCTGAACGACTTCCACGTCCCCGGGGAGCGGGGCGGGGTGACGGCCGTACCACGCCCGCTGCGTACTCCGCCTGACCGTCGACGGTGGGGTGATTTCTCGCTACCACGTCTACGAAGACAGCCTCACCGTCGCGCAGGCGTTCGCGGGCTGAGGTCAGACCGGGGCGCGCAGTTCCGCCGTCGCGAAGTCGGCGATTCCCTTTTCGAAGCCGACCTCCGCGGTGAAGCCCAGCAGTTCGCGGGCGCGGGCGGGGTCGGCGACCACGTGGCGGACGTCGGCCGGGCGGGCGCCGCCGGCCACCTGGGGCTTCGGGCCGGTGCAGGCGCGCGCCAGCTCCTCGGCCAGCTCGCCCACCGTGTGCGGGGTGCCGGAGCAGACGTTGAGCGGTGTGATGTCGCCCTCCGGGCCGGCTGTCCTGAGCGCCAGGACGTTTGCCCTGGCGACGTCGTGGACGTGCACGAAGTCGCGCTGCTGGCGGCCGTCTTCCAGGACCAGTGGTGCTTCGCCGCGCACCAGGGCCGAGCGGAACAGGGACGCCACCCCGGCGTACGGGGTGTTCTGCGGCATCCGCGGGCCGTAGACGTTGTGGTAGCGCATCGCCCACACGCTGCCGCCCGTCTGGCGGGCCCACGCGCCGGCCAGGTGCTCCTGCGCCAGCTTCGTCGCCGCATACGTGCTGCGGGGGTTCAGCGGTGCGTCCTCGGGCACCAGCCGCCAGCTCAGCTCGGTGTCGCAGGCCGGGCACCGCGGCTCGTAACGGCCGGCGTCCACATCGGACGCGCGGCGCGGGGAAGGCGGGACGACGCCGTGGTCCGGGCAGGCGTACCGGCCTTCGCCGTAGACGACCATCGACGACGCCAGGACGAGCTTCCGCACCCCGGCCGCGTGCATGCCGGCCAGCAGGACCGCCGTGCCGTAGTCGTTGTTCAGGGCGTACGACGGCGCGTCCGACGGGTCGACGCCGTGCCCGACCACCGCCGCCTGGTGGCAGACCGCGTCGACGCCGTCCAGCAGCTCGGCGACGATCTCGGTGTCGGTGACGTCGCCGCGCAGGAACCGGTGCCTGCCGGTGTACGCCGGCGGGGTGCGGGAGCCGTGGGCGGTGGGGAGGAGGTTGTCGAGCACGACGACCTCGTCACCCCCATCCGCCAGGAGATCGGCGATGTGAGACCCGATGAACCCGGCTCCGCCGGTGACCAGTACGCGCACACCGGTCACGCTAGGGGCCCGCGGACCGGCGTGCCCGGCCGCGCGCGGGCACGTCACGGAATCGTCAGAACTCACCCGGCACCTCCCGGCGCCGGGTGGTCGAAACCGACTACGGTGGCGGCATGGAACGGAGTGCACAACGGCTGGGCCGAGCCCTCGTGGTCATCGTGGACGATCGCGTGGCGCACGGCGAGCACGAAGACACCACTGGCCCGCTGGTGACCGAACTGCTCGAAGAGGCGGGTTTCATCGTCGACGGTGTCGTGGTCGTCGAGGCCGAGACCACGGGGATCCGCAATGCGCTCAACACCGCCGTGATCGGCGGCGCCGACCTGGTGATCACGGTCGGCGGCACCGGTGTGCTGCCGCGTGACCGCACGCCGGACGCCACCGCCGGTGTGCTCGACCGGCCGATCCCGGGCATCAGCGAGGCCATCCGGGCGTCCGGGCTGGCGGCCGGAGCCGTGGACGCCGGGATCTCGCGGGGCCTCGCCGGGGTGTCGGGGAGCACGCTGGTGGTCAACCTCGCCGGGTCGCGCTCCGCGGTGCGCGACGGCATGGCGACGCTGACCTCGCTCGTGCCGCACGTGATCGACGAGCTTTCGGGCCTCGAAGAGGTCTGAATTTCCTCGCGTGATCGGGGTGCCGCCGATACCGTCGCCCCGGTCATGGATTTCCGCATCGGTGGGCACCTCGAGGTGTGCCGGCTCGGCTTCGGGGCGATGCACCTGCCGACCGAACCCGGCTCGGCGCGCGAAGAGGCGATCGCGGTCGTCCGGCGGGCCGTCGAACTGGGCGTCACGCTGATCGACACCGCTCACCTCTACGGCGGCGGAGCCAACGAGGAGCTGCTCGCCTCGGCGCTGTACCCGTATCCGGCCGGGCTGGTGATCACCACCAAGGTGGGCGTCGCACGCACCGGGCCCGGTGGTGAGTGGCGGCTGGACGCCCGGCCGCGGATCTTGCGTGACCAGGTCGAGCAGGCCCGTCGCTGCCGTCGGCGGGGACGCGATCGCCGCCATCGCGGCCGAGCTGGGCGCCACCGCCGCTCAGGTCGCACTCGCCTGGCTGTTGGGGCACTCACCGGTGATCCTGCCGATTCCGGGGACCGGCCGGATCGCGCACCTCGAAGAGAACTTCGCCGCCGCCGGCCTCGGACTGTCGCCGGCTCAGCGGCGGCGCCTCGGCGAGGCCGGAACGCCGTGACCTTCGCTGTGGAGTTGTCAATGAACGCGTCGTGGGAGACTGGGGGCATGTCCGGTCAGCAGCGCGACCCCAAGGCCACCAGCGAGCAGCGCCGGCGGGTCGACGAGATCTTCGGGGACGTTCTGCCCGAGACCACCTCCGATGAGCGCGATCCCGACCGGCGCACCGGGCTCCCGGACGACTGGTACCGGGAGAACCGGCCGCCGCACCACGATCGCTGATCCGCTCAGTCGCGGCCGTTGTCGCGCTGGGACTGGGCGCGCAGCAGGTCGCGGATCTCGATGAGCAGCTCGACGTCGGTCGGCTCCGACGGGCCTGGCTCCTGGCCGCGCTTGCGCCGCTCCTGCAGGTGCTTCACCGGCAGCACGATCACGAAGTAGACCACCGCCGCGACCAGCACGAAGTTGATCGCCGCGTTGATCACGTCGCCGAAGTTCAGGAACGTGGCCTTGTTGTTCTCGAAGATCTGGTAGCCGAGGCCGTTCGCGGCGTCCGTGCCGCCGATCGTGCTGATCAGCGGCTTGATGAGGCCGTTGGTGAACGCCGTCACGATGGCCGTGAACGCCGAGCCGATGACCACCGCGACGGCGAGGTCCACGACGTTGCCGCGCATCAGGAAATCCTTGAAACCCTTGAACACTTGCTCTCCTCACGAACGGGGACGGCGGGGGTGGGCTAGCGGAGAGTAACCGTTACCGGACGCTCCAGTGAAATCGCCGCCACCGTCGTCGCGATCGCCTCCGGGAGCCGGAGCAGCACCAGCGGTCCCTTCGCCGCGGACGCGTCCCGCGGCCTGACCGCCACCACCGTCGCCCCGCCCGCCAGCACGGACGCGGGTACGCCCGGTTCCGGCGCCGCGACGACGTCGACGCGCCCGCCGGGCTCCAGCAACTCGGCGACGCCGGCGTCGGCCAGGCGCACCGGCACCGTCGCTGTCGTGGGATCACCCGAGCCGGGGATGGTCGTCGCCAGCCGGACGTCGGTCAGGGGTTCGCCGGCACGGACGGCACCCGCCAGCAGACGTCCGTCGACGCCGTCCAAAGCGGTCAACGCACCCGCCGGACGCGTGGAATCGGGAAGATCGGCCAGCCGGACGTCGAGAGCGCGCAGAGCCGTGCCGGAAGGGAGGTCGTGCGCTGCGACGACGGTCGGAGTCGTCGGTGCGCCCCGCGCGGAACCGGGGTGCGCGAAGAGCAGCGCGCCGGCCAGCAGCAGGCCGACGGCGAGCCAGCGGCGGATGAGCCGTGTCCGCCGGCCCCGCAGCCGGGTCAGATCAGGAGTGCGGAACCTCGCCGCGACGTCCACGGTGCCCCCTCGGTCGGATCGGGTGCGGCGGTGTGCCGCACAAGATCGACGTTAGGGAAGCCGGACCGGCCGCCGGAAGGGCCGGGTCCGGCATCTGTGGACAACCGGGGTGTTGTGGACAACCTCGCGGTCAGGAGGCGGCGGCGGTGGTTTTTGTCGTACCCGAGGAGGATGATGCCGAGCTCGTGTCGGACTTGGTCTCCGACTTCGACTCGGTCTTGGTCTCGGTCTTCGCCGGGGCCGCGGTGGTGCTCGACTTGCCCGCGTCGCGGGAGTCGGTGCGGTAGAACCCGCTGCCCTTGAAGACGACGCCGACCGAGCTGAAGACCTTCCGCAGCACGCCGGAGCACTGCGGGCACACGGTCAGGCTGGGGTCCGAGAACGACTGCACGGCTTCGAACCGGTGGTCGCATTCTTTGCAGGCGTACTGGTACGTAGGCACTGACGGCTCCTTTGCTGGCACTCATCCGACCAGAGTGCCAACCCAATTGTGCTTGAAAGCATTCCCCGAACGCAATTCCTCGTTGCTCACATCGGCAGCTCGAGCACGCCTCGACCCGGCGTCAAGGCCCCGCTCATGCGCACGTCGTGGGGTTCCCCGGGCAGCCGTTCGACCAGCTCCTCGTCCCGGACGACGGCCAGCAGCGTCACGCCGGCCGCGGCGAACACCAGCGAACGATCGTAGTGACCGGCGCCCCGGCCGAGCCGGACGCCCCGGCGGTCCACGGCCAGCGCGGGCACCAAGATCAGGTCCGCGGCCCCCACAGCCTCGGTACCCAGGCGTTTTCCGCCGGGCTCGCGGATGCCGCGGAAGCGGCTGGGCACCAGATCGGCCTCGCCTGTGTACTCGGCCCAGTCGAGCGGATCCACCCGCGACCGGATGACGGGCAGCAGCACCCGCGCGCCGCCGGCCGCCAGCGCGTCGACGAGCGCCGTCGTGCCCGGCTCGGTGCCGAACGGCAGGTACGCGGCCACCGTGCCGGATGTGACCTTCGACACCGCGCTGACCAGCGCCGACGCTTCCCGGGCGTGTGATTCGGCGGTCTGGTCCGCCCGCGCGCGCGTCAGCCGGTCACGCCACTCCGCCTTGCTCAGGTGCTCATTGCCCAGCGCGTGCATGACCTCACGTTAGGCTCTGCGCCCATGACGGGCGCAGCAACCACCCAGACGTTCAGAACCGCCATCGTGCCGGCCGCCGGCCTCGGGACGCGCTTCCTGCCGGCGACGAAAGCCGTGCCCAAAGAGCTGCTGCCGGTGGTCGACACCCCGGGGATCGAGCTGGTCGCGGCCGAAGCCGCCGCCGCGGGCGCGGAACGCCTGGTCATCGTGACCTCACCGGGCAAGGACGCCGTCGTCCGCTACTTCGAAGAGCAGCCCGAGCTGGAGAAGAACCTCGAGGCCAAGGGCAAGACCGAGCTACTGGAGAAGGTGCGGCGCGGGACGAGCCTGCTCGCCGTCGAGACCGCCATCCAGGAGCAGGCGCTCGGCCTCGGCCACGCCGTCGCGCAGGCCGAGCCGAACCTGAAACCGGACGACGAGGCCGTCGCCGTGCTCCTCCCGGACGACCTCGTGCTCCCCACCGGCGTGCTCGAGCGGATGGGCGCGGTGCGGGCGCAGTTCGGCGGCAGTGTGCTCTGCGCGTTCGACATCCCGAAGGCCGAGATCTCGCCGTACGGCGTCTTCGACGTCTCCGACACCGACGACGAAGACGTCAAGCGCGTGCACGGGATGGTCGAGAAGCCGAAGCCGGAGGACGCGCCGTCGACGTACGCCGCGGCCGGACGCTACCTGCTCGATCGGGCGATCTTCGACGCGCTGAAGCGGATCACGCCGGGCAGCGGTGGTGAGCTGCAGCTGACCGACGCCGTCGCGCTGCTGATCTCCGAGGGACACCCGGTCCACGTCGTCGTGCACCGCGGCGGACGCCACGACCTGGGGAATCCGGGTGGTTTCCTGCGCGCCGCGGTCGATTTCGCGCTTGAAACGCCCGAGTACGGTCCATCTTTACGGGCGTGGCTGACGGAACGGATCGGGACAGATCGCCCATGACGGAATCCCTCGACGCGGCACGGCCCGAAGTGGCCGGGGACGAGACCGAGCTGCGCTCGGTCGACGCGCAGATCTCGATGACCTTGGAAGCCGCCGTCCGGCCCCAGCCGGTGCGCGTGGCGATCTCCGAGGCCCAGGGGCTGCTCTGCGCCGAGGAGGTGGTCGCCGAGCACGCGCTGCCCGGGTTCGACCAGGCCGCGGTCGACGGTTACGCGGTGCGCAGCGTGGACGTTCGCGCCGCGGGCGAGGAGCCGGTGCAGCTGCCGGTCGTCGGCGAGATCGCCGCGGGCTCACGTCAGCCGCGGCGCCTGCAGCCCGGCCAGGCCGTGCGGGTCGACACCGGCGCGCCGCTGCCGACGCTGGCCGACGCCGTCGTGCCGCTCGCCTACACCGACGGGCACCAGGCCAGGGTCACCGTGCACCGCTCGGTGCCGTCCGCGGGCTACGTGCGCCGGGCCGGCGAAGACGTCCAGATCGGCGACGTCGCGGTGCGCCGCGGCGACACGATCGGCTCGGCGCAGGTCGGCCTGCTGGCCGCGGTCGGCCGGGCCAAGGTCCTCGTCTTCCCGCGGCCGCGGGTCTCGATCGTGTCGGTCGGCGACGAACTGGTCGACATCGACCGGACGCCGTCGGTCGGGCAGGTCTACGACGTCAACTCCTACGCGCTCGCCGCGGCCGCCCGGGACGCGGGCGCCGAGGTCAGCCGGGTCGGCATCGTGCCGAGCGAGCCGAAACGGCTGCGGGAGATCGTCGAAGGCCGGCTGCTGATGTCGGAGATCGTCGTGGTCGCGGGCGGCGCCGGGGGCGCCACCGGTGACGAGGTCCACGCCGCGCTCTCGGACCTGGGCCGGATCGACATGACGCGGGTCGCGATGCACCCGGGTTCGGTGCAGGGGTTCGGCAGGCTCGGCCCCGACTCGGTGCCGACGTTCCTCATCCCCGGCAACCCGATGAGCGCGCTGGTCGTGTTCGAGGTGCTGGTCCGGCCGCTGATCCGGGCGGCGCGCGGGACGCGCAACCCGCACCGGCGGATCGTCGGGGCACGGCTGCTGTCGCCGATCACGTCGACCGAAGGCCGGCGCGGCTTCCTCCGCGGCCAGCTCCTGCGCGACGAGGCCAACGGCGAGTACCTGGTCCAGCCGCTCGGCCAGTCCGGGGCGCACCTGCTCGCGTCGCTGGCCGAGGCGAACTGCCTGATCAACGTGCCGGAGGAGCTGACCGAGGTCCCCGCCGGCGAGCAGGTCCAAGTCACCTTCCTGGCGCAACGGGCCTGATGAACTCCGTGTCGGGGGTGTCCTACCCGGTGGAAAGCCGGCACCCGGGCTGGCCGGCCCGGCTCGGTCCGCTGCGGGTGCCCGCCGGCGAGGTCGCGATCCGGCCGGTGCGGCTGCGCGACGCCGGCGAGTGGAGCCGGATCCGGCTCCGGGACCGGGCGCACCTCGAGATGTGGGAGCCGACCGGCGTCGGCCCGTGGCCCGAACGCAACGCTTTCTGGTCGTGGCCGTCGCAGTGGGCGGCGTTGCGCTCGCTCGCACGACGTGGTCAGTGCCTGCCGTTCACGATCACCCTGGACGGCCGGCTCGCGGGCCAGATCACCGTCGGTAACGTCATCCGGGCGTCGCTGCGGTCCGCCTGGATCGGCTACTGGGTGTCGTCCGACGTGGTCCGCGGCGGGGTCGCGACGGCCGCCGTCGCCCTGGTCACCGACCACGCCTTCGGCCCGGCCGGGCTGCACCGGCTGGAGGCCACCGTGCGCCCGGAAAACAGCGCCAGCCTGCGGGTTCTCACCAAGGCGGGCTACCGGCAGGAGGGCCTGTTCGAGCGCTACCTCGACGTCGCGGGCGCCTGGCGCGACCACTACTGCTTCGCCGTCACGCGCGAGGAGACCGGGGCCGGGCTGGTGTCGCGGCTGGTCGCGGCGGGCCGCGCCGGTTACGCCTGAGGGTCATTACCCACCCGGGTCCGTGAGCGCGTTACCACATGCTGTGAGATTCACCTAATCCGGTGAGGCATTTCCGTGATCCAACCCGGCGAGCCTCCGTCCGATCTGTTACTCCTGTGACTAGCGTGATTTCAGGTGAAGGATCGGGGGAGGTGACGGGAGATGCCCAGTTCCGTGATCATCGTCGCGCTCGCCGCGGCATGGCTCGTCGTTCTCGTGCCCATGGTCGCGCGTCGGCGGCAGCAGGTGGCCCGCACCGCCGACTCCGCGATGGCGGCCAGGGTCGTACGCAGTGGACGCAACGAAGACCGGGAGGAATTCGCCATGTCCGAGGAGCCCGTCAAGTCCCGGTTTTCGGTCGAGGACGACCTCGCGGAACTGGAGGCCGACCTCGAACTCGAGGACGACTACGAGGAGCCGGAGCCCGAGCCGCTCCCGCAGCCGTCCCGCGCCGAGCGGGCCGAACGCGAGCGCGCGGGCTACCGCCCCGGTCGCGGCGGCTTCGACCCCGAAGCGGCGGAGATCGCGGCGCGCGCGAAGTACGGCTTCCGGCAGCGCATCGTCGTCATCCTGCTGACGGTCGCGGTGATCACGGCCGCAGTCGCCGGTTTCGTCATGCCGCTGGTCTGGTGGGGCCACGCGGCGATCGACGTCGTGCTCGTCGGCTACCTCGTGTACCTGCGCCGCCAGGTGCGGATCGAGGAGGAGATCCGGCAGCGTCGCCTCGCCCGTTTCAACAGCACTCGCGCGCCTCGTCGCTCGACGCCGCGGCCGGCGGCTCCGGTCTCGGAGGAGTCGTTCTCGGAGGAGGACGAGCCGGTCGAGGACGTCGAAGACGTGGACGTCGTCGAGCCGGTCCGCCGCGAGGTGGTCGAGCGCCGTCCGTCGCCGACTTCGCGGGTTCGCCGCAGCGCGGTGGTCGTCGATCTGGACGACGAGGACCCGGCGTTCGAGGAGCTCGACGAGCCGGGGACCGGGCCTTATCGACGGGCGGTCGGGGAGTGACCCCCTCCGACAGGTGCTCGTAGGGCACTGCTAAGCTCTACGAGCACGAACAAGGGGCTGTAGCGCAGTTGGTAGCGCGTCTCGTTCGCATCGAGAAGGTCAGGGGTTCGATTCCCCTCAGCTCCACGTTCTGAAGGCCCGCATCCCATGGATGCGGGCCTTTTTCGTACCCGATCACGTGTCAGGTGCCGTGTCAGTTCGGGGTCAGGTTCGTGTCAGGGCGGGGGATCACAGTCCTCCCATGACCACTTCAGCGATCACCGCGGCGGGCCTGCGGAAGTCCTACCAAGACAAAGTCGTCCTGGACGGCATCGATCTGGATGTTGCCGCCGGGAGTGTTTTCTCGCTGCTCGGTCCGAACGGGGCCGGGAAGACCACCACCGTCAACATCCTCACCACCCTGGCGCAGGCCGATGGCGGGACCGTGCGCGTCGCCGGGCATGACGTCGACACCGAGGCCAAGGCCGTTCGGAAGGCCATCGGGGTCACCGGGCAGTTCGCCGCCGTCGATGAACTGCTCACCGGGCAGGAAAACCTGCAGCTCATGGTGGACCTGAGCCCGGTCAAGAACGGGAAGCGGGTCGTCGCCGAGCTGCTCGAGCGGTTCGAGCTCACCGAGTCGGCCGGGAAGCCCACCTCGACCTACTCCGGGGGCATGCGCCGGAAGCTCGACCTCGCCATGACGCTCGTCGGTGACCCGCGGATCATCTTCCTCGACGAGCCCACGACCGGCCTGGACCCGCGCAGCCGGCGCACCATGTGGTCCATCGTCAAGGACCTCGTCGCCGACGGCGTCACCATCTTCCTCACCACCCAGTACCTCGACGAAGCCGACCAGCTCGCCGACAAGATCGCCGTGCTCGACCGCGGGCGCCTCGTCGCCCAGGGCACGCCCGACGAGCTCAAGCGGCAGATCCCCGGGACGCACGTCCGGCTCCGGTTCACCGCCATCTCGGAGCTCGACGCCGCCGCGCGGGTCATCGCCGGCTCCACGCGTGACGACGAGACGCTGACCCTGCGGGTTCCCGGCGACGGCGGCACCAAGTCACTGCGGGGCCTGCTCGACCGGCTCGACGAGTACGCCATCACCGCCGACGAGTTTTCCGTCCACACCCCTGATCTCGACGACGTTTTCCTCGCCCTGACGGGCCACAGCACGGAGGTCGCAGCGAAATGAGCACCCACTCGACGGTCATGTTGCGCCGCAACTTCAAGCACGTCGCCCGGAACCCGACTTCGGTGTTCAACGCGGTCCTGATGCCGATCGTGATCATGCTGATGTTCGTGTACATGCTGGGAGACGCCTTCGACGTCGGCGTGAACTACGTCGACTACGCGACGCCCGGCCTGATGCTGCTCGCCATCTGCTACGGGCTCGGCGCCACCGCGACGTCGGTGAACTCCGACATGACGAAGGGCATCATCAACCGGTTCAAGGTCATGGACGTCTCGCGCGGCGCGGTGCTGACCGGGCACGTCGTCGCCAGCGTCCTGACGAACGTCGTCGCCATCGTGGCCCTCGTCGGGGTGGCGTTCGCGCTGGGTTTCCGTCCCCACGCGAGCTTCCTCGACTGGCTCGGCGTCGTCGGCATGGTCCTGCTGCTCGCCTTCGCGGCCGGCTGGCTGACTGTCGCTTTGGGACTGTTCGCCAAGTCCCCGGAGACGGCAGGCATGGCTTCGGTACCGCTGGTCATGCTGCCGTTCTTCAGCAGCGCGATCGCCCCGGCGGACAAGATGGGCCCGGGCCTGCGGCAGTTCGCGGAGTACCAGCCCTTCACGCCGATCATCGAAACCGTGCGCGGGCTGCTCAACGGCACGCCGTCGACCGGTTACGCGATCGCCGCGATCGCCTGGTGCGCCGGCATCGCCCTGGTCGGCTACCTGTGGGCCCGGTCGACGTTCAAGAAGCGAGCGTGACTTCGGCCAGCTCGCGCCAGCTCGCCCGCGTCCCCTCCTGAGTCGCCTCGGTGAACTTCGTGTCACCGAGGCGATTCCGCGTGGCCCGCTCGATCCGGGCGACGTCCGGCTGCGCGCGGTCCGGCACGCCGCGCACGCCCACGCTCGCCGCGAGCAGCCGCGCGGCCTGTTCGTACTCCTCGCGACGCAGGGCCAGGTCCGCGATCCCGACGAGCACCTGCGCGATCATGGGCGCGGTCCCCGCCTCCGTCGCCGCCCGGAAGGCCGCGACGCGGTGGTCGCGGGCTTCACCGAGATCCTCGGCGAGGTAGCCGAGGAGATCCTGGGTCGTCACCTGGATGTTCGCCCGCTCGGCCGCCGTGCCCAGCATCTCCGTCGCGACGTCGAGCTGCCGGCGGGCCTGGACGGCGTCGCCGCTCCAGCGGGCGAGCTCCGCCTTCGCCAGGGCCAGCTCGGTCAGCGCCTCCGGCCACGCGACCCGTTCCGCGAGCCGCTGGGCCTCGGTCATCGCCGCCGCGCTGGCTTCCTCGTCCCCCGACAGCCAGTACAGCTGGGCCTGCCGCGACCGCATCCGCACGATGTCCTCGGTCGCGCCGACCTCGGTGACGACGACGATCGCCTGCTCGTAGTGCGCGCACGCGCCGGCGAACTCGCCGCGCATGGCGATCCGGTCGGCCAGCTCGGTCAGGGCGAACGACGTCCCCCACCGTTCGCCGAGCGCGCGGAACTCGGTCAGCGCCGTCTCGAGGAAGCCGTCCGCCTCCTGCTCGTCGCCGCCGAGCTGGATCCGCATCTTGCCGAGCTGCAGCCGGGCGAGGCCGCGGACCCACGGGTCGTCGTCGGCGAGCAGCGGTTCCCAGGCGGGCAGGAAGTCCTCCGGCGACTGCAGCATGCGTTCCAGCGCGGCGACCAGCGACACCGCCGGGTGCGGGCGCTCGATCCGGCCGCTGAGCTCGTGGACCTGGTGGATCCAGTCCGCTGCCTGGAACTGGTCGCTTTCCCGGCCGGACGTCAGGAAGCCCGTGACGAACGAGTACACCGTGGCGCGGATTTCGTCGGGCACCTCGCCGGGCAGGGCGGCGGCCGCCATGAGCAGCTCGTTGCCCTCGGTCTTGTGCCCGGCGAGCCACCAGTACCAGCCCGCGGCCGCCGCGAGCCGCATCGCTTCGGGTGCTTCGCCCGCCACGAGGGCCCCGCGCATCGCGGCGGCCATGTTGTCGTGTTCGGCGTCGAGGGTGGCGAGCCACCTCAGCTGGTCCGCACGGCGGAGGTGCGGCTCCGCGCTTTCGGCGAGTTCGGTGAAGTACAAGAGGTGCGCCCGACGCGCCGAGTCCGTGTTCCCGGCCTCGGCGAGCCGCTGCTCCGCGTACTCCTTGATCGTGCCGAGCATCCGGTAGCGCGGCGCTTGGTCGCCTTCGGTGACCACCAGCGACTTCTCGGCCAGCGCCGTCAGCAGTTCCTCGGCCGCGTCGCTGCCGCAGACCCGCTCGGCCGCTTCCAGGCTCGCGCCACCGGCGAACACCGAAAGCCGGCACAGGACGACGCGTTCGTCGTCGGAGAGCAGCTCCCAGCTCCAGTCGATCACCGCGCGCAGCGTCCGGTGCCGCGGCAGCGCGGTGCGGCTGCCGCCGGTCAGCAGGCGGAACCGGTCGTCGAGGCGGTTGGCGAGCTGCTCGAGGGACATCGTGCGCAGCCGGGCCGCGGCGAGCTCGATGGCCAGCGGCATCCCGTCCAGCGCCCGGCAGACGCGGGCGAGCGTCGACAGCGTCGCGGCGTCGGAAGCGAGGTCCGTGCGCACCGCCTGAGCCCGGTCGCGCAGCAGCCGGACGGCCGGCGCGGACTCGATCTTGTCCAGGTCGGCGTCCTCGGCGGGCAGGACGAGCGGCGCGACCGGCCAGAGCGCCTCGCCGGTGATGCCCAGGGGTTCCCGGCTCGTCGCGAGGATCCGCAGCCGGCGGCACTCGCCGAGCACGCGGTGGGCGAAGGCCGCCGCGGACTCGATCACGTGCTCGCAGTTGTCCAGGACCAGCACCAGGTCCCGGTCGCGGACGGCGGCGATGACCCGGTCGATCGGCTCGACGTCCGAGGTGTCGCCGAGCAGGGCGTCGCGCAGCTTGAGCGCGGAAAGCGTCGCCTGGGCGACGTCGCCCTCGGTGGGCGCCAGCTCGACCAGCCAGACGCCGTCCGGCACGCCGGCGAGCATCGTGCGCGCGGTTTCGGTGGCCAGCCGCGTCTTGCCCGAGCCGCCCGGCCCGACCAGCGTGGTGAGCCGGTGTCCGGTGACGAGCCCGCGGACGGCGGCGACGTCGTCGTCCTTGCCGACATAACTGGTCAGCTCGGCGCGCAGGTTCGTCTTGCGGGGCTCTTCGCGCCGGGTCAGCTCGCCGCGCAGCAGTGCGACGTGCAGTGCGGCCAGCTCCGGCGACGGGTCGACGCCCAGTTCGTCGGCCAGCGTCTCGCGCGTGCGCTCGTAGACGCGCAAGGCTTCGGTGTCCCGGCCGGTCGCGACCAGGCCGCGCATCAACGCGCCGACGAGCCGCTCCCGGGCCGGGTGCGCGGCGACCAAGTCCGTGAGCTCGGTGACGATGCCCTGGCCGAAGTCGGTCTCCGCGTCGAAACGGTCCTCGAGGGCGGCCAGCCGGAGTCCTTCGAGCCGGGTGACCGCGGCGTCGAACGCGGCGCTCTCGGTCAGGCCGACGTCCTGCATGGCCGCGCCCCGCCACAACGCCAGCGCCGCACGCAGCTGCCGGACGTCGTCACCGGCCTGGGTGACGAGGCGTTCGAACCGCACGGCGTCGACGGCGTCGGGGTCGACGGTCAGCCGGTAGCCGGCGGGACGGCCCTCGACCTCGCCGTCCGGAAGCACCTTCCGCAGGCGGGAAACCAAGCGCTGCAACGCGTTCGCCGCGTCGGCGGGCGGGTTCTCGCCCCAGATCCAGTCGACGAGCGTCGCCTTCGGCACCACCCGGCCCGGCTCCAGCGCGAGCGCGATCAGCAGTCCGCGCAGCCGGGCGCCCGGCACGTCGGCCACGACGCCGTCGTCCGCGCGAACTTCGAATGACCCCAGTATCCCGATCTGCACCAGGCTGATGATGCCACGGGCGCCCCGGGTGTCCGGGCCGTGTCAGCGCCGTGTCAGGTCCGGCGGCGATGGTGATCGGCACAACCACCACGAAAGGACCTCCGATGGACATCCCGCAGGGACTCCCGATGGAGCGCGACGCGGGTCCGTTCGACCCGCCCCGCGAGATCACCCGGCTGCGCTCGGTGCGACCGGTCAGTCCGATGCTCTTCCCGGACGGGCACGAGGGCTGGCTGGTCACCGGCTACGAAGCGGTGCGGCAGATGATGGCGGACACGCGGTTCAGCTCGCGGCTGGACCTCGACGTCGTCCACGTGCCGTACGAGACGCCCGGCATGCCCGTCGCGACCGAGCCGTCCCCGCAGCTGCCGGGCATGTTCATCGCGATGGACCCGCCCGACCACGGCCGGCTGCGCAAGCGGCTGACCGGCGCTTTCACCGTCAAGCGGATGAAGCAGCTCGAAGAGCACGTCGCCGAGATCGTCGAGCGGCAGCTGGACCACCTGGCGAGCCTCGCGGGTCCGGTGGACCTGGTGGCGGAGTTCGCGCTGCCGGTGCCGTCGCTGGTGATCTGCGAACTGCTCGGCGTCGCCTACGAGGACCGTGCTTCGTTCCAGGCGAACTCGGCGCAGTTCATGGTCCGGGACCAGACGCTCGAAGAGAAGATGGGCGCGTACATCGCGCTGAACACGTACCTGTCCGAACTGGTCACGAGCAAGCGGTCTTCGCCGGGCGAGGACATCCTCTCCGACCTGGCCCGCCACGAGGACCTCACGATCGAGGAGCTGACCGGGGCGGCGTTCCTGCTGCTGATCGCGGGCCACGAGACCACCGCGAACATGCTGTCCCTGGGCACTTTCGCGCTGCTGGAGCACCCGGCGGAGCTGGCTTCGCTGCGGGCGGATCCGTCGTTGATGCCGGGGGCGGTGGAGGAGCTGCTGCGGTACCTGTCCGTGGCCGACATCTTCTTCCGTTACGCGACGGAGGACCTTTCACTCGAGGGCGAAACGATCCTCAAAGGATCGACGGTCGTCGTGTCGCTGCTGGCCGCCAACCGCGACCCGCGACGATTCCCGGAGCCGGACGTGCTGGACATCCACCGCAACGCGCGGGGGCTGCTGTCGTTCGGCCACGGCGTGCACCAGTGCCTGGGGCAGCAACTGGCCCGCATCGAGATGCGCGCCGGGTTCGACGGCCTGCTGCGCCGCTTCCCCTCTCTCCGGCTCGCCATCCCCGCCGGAGAGGTGAAGCTGCGGACCGACATGAACATCTACGGTGTTCACGAGTTGCCGGTCAGCTGGTGAGCTTCGGGCGTGACACGCGAGAAGAGCGTTTCTCGCGTGTCACGCCGGATCGCGATACCGGTGCAGCAGGCCGTTGAAATGCCGGAGTTTCTCGATGGCGTCCTCGGACACCGGGTCCGGGTGGAAGTGCATGACCTTGTTGCGGATGAGGCGGATCTCTTCCAGCCGGGCGACGAAGGCCTGGCGGTCCAGCGGCCAGCCCAGGGTCTCCCAGATCTCACGGTTCGCCAGGATGCGCTGGTAGTCACCGAACGAAAGCTGGTCGAAGCTCGTGATCGTCCGGCTGCAGTGTCGTTGGATGGTCGGAACGTCCAAGGCGCACTTCAAGATCCAGCGGAGCGTCTGATCGAGCTCGCCCAGCTGGAAGAACGGCGTGGCCATATCACCATAACGTTGAGCGACATCCGCAGTCGTGACGATGCCCTTTACTTCCTTGCTCTCGTCCGTCACCAGCACGAATTCACGCTGCTGCAGCGTGGAAAGGACCTCGAAGAGGTCGCGGTCGTACGGGACGATCTCCACACGGGTGTCGATCGCGTCGGAGACATTCGCGCCGGCTTTTCGGTGCATCGCCTGCGCGATCGAGCGCCAGGTCACGACACCTCGCACGTTGCGAGGCCCGTTCAGCACGGCGAGCTGTGAGTAGTCGTTGAGGGCCATCTTCGTGATGGCTTCCTTGAGCGTGCTGCCGGGCCCGACGAACTCGATGCCTTCGAGGGGAGACAGGTTGCCTACCGTCAGACGGACGTTGAGATCATTGCCGCCCTCGTCGTCCTCGGCGACCGGCAGGTCTTCGCGTTCGGGCGACTCGGCCGCCGCAGTCCTTTCCGCCTCGTCGGGCGGTGTGGTCAGCGTGACCATGGTGTCCAGAGTCACCGCCCGGAAGCTGGGTGACGTCACCAGCCCGTGGTTGGCCAGGTCGGCTTCGATCTGGCTGACTTGATCCCCACGATCGGTCGCTCCCCAGAACCTCAGGAGGTCGCGCACGGAGATGCGTTCGGGATCGTGCTCGTCAGCGCGACTGCGCGCCTGTCTGAGGCGCTCGTGGATCCGCTGACGCATCGCATCTTCGATCTGCCGATGCGTAGTGGCCGCCGCGGTGGAAATCGCCTGGTCGAGCAGTTCCTGGCGCACGGCGTCCAGCAGGCGGTCCTGGTCGACCACCACCCACGCCCGCCAGCCGTCGACCGCTCGCATCCCGGCTGCCACCATGGCCGCCCGCGAAGGGGAGCGGAACTCCTCACCGTCGGACTCCAGCCGGATCCGCCCCTTGTCGGTCACGGTCGCGTCGTAGGTCACGCCGATCCGGTTGCGCTTGAACCTGAGCTTCGCGCCGGCCTGGATCAAGCCGGCTTCCAAGAGGTCCGAGACCGTGACGCGCCGACCGCCGATCAGGTACATCGAACGACCGCCGGTCTCGTCGTCCTGCTCTCCCACGGCGGTCACCACTTCCGGAGCCCGGCGAACTTGCGCCGGGCACCGATCGCCTGCTTGAGCACTCGCTTTTCGAGCTCCGCCGGGGGCAGCCGGGTTACGCGCGTGAGCTGCAGTTCGGCGGCGACAGCGAGCAGGGTCTCCCGGTCGAAGCGCTGCTGGCGCAGGTAGGTGGCTCCGTCTTCCTCGGTCTCGAGTTCTCGCAGGTGCGCGGCGACGGTGACCACGTCGACGTCAGGTGCCGGCCTTTCGTCCTTCTCGGGGGCTTCGATCTCAGGGCTTTCGTCGACCGGTGTGATCGGCGCGGCCTCGGCTGCTTTCGGGGTGGTGTGGCCCGCCAGCAAGGCTATGAGCTTGGCCTTCGCGAGGCCGCTGTAGCCGGGCACACCCATCGACACGGCCACTTCGCGGAGCTGTTTGACCAGCAGTTTGGCCGAGTTCAGGTAGATCCGCCGCTCGCTCTCCGTCGGCAGTGCCGACAGGTCGCGAGCCACCTGCTGGGGGTCGGAAGAAGGGGTCAGGGGCTTGGCTGCCGAAGGTGCGGGAGCCACTTCGGCACCGATAACAGCCAGCTGTGCTGTACCGCCGGCGATCGCCTGCAGCGTGGTCTCGTCCTGCTGCGCCAGGAACTCGTACAGCCGGGCCTGCAGGGTTACGAAGCTCTTCAGGTCGCTCATCGGTTCTCACCCGGCTTCAACCCGAGCGCGCCCAGTACCTCGTCGGCCAGCTGGTCGAACTCCCGGACCACCTCGTCGCGGCCGGCGGCCCGCAACATCGCCGGTACACCGTTCTCGCCGGCGTCCCCGAAGTGGCGAGGGCTGTTGCGGATCTTGCTGTCCAGGACGGGAACCTGCGAGTTCAGCCGCACCTCCTCGATGTAGTTGTGCTGGGCGAGAACGACCTGCTGTGAATAGATCTGCACCATGGTGAAGACCACGCCCAGGATGCCGGGGTCGATCGAACGGTGCCGCTGGTCGCCGCCCTTGTGCTGGACGTAGTCGTTGAACTGCTCCACCAGCGAGGTCAGATTGCCGACCAGGTAGTCGAGACCCAGCGTCGACAGGTAGTCCGCTTTGGCCGGCACGAGGATCTGCTCACTGGCGACGATCGCGGTCTTCGTGACGAGGCCGAAGTTCGGCGCGCAGTCGATGAGCACCAGGTCGTACGCGGTGAACTGGTGGTTGCCGGCGAGTGCCCGTCGCAGGCAACCGTGCAGGTCGAGGAACTTCCGCTTCGACCCCTCGAGCGTGGTGGCGCCGCCGAGCCGGGCGGCGAGTTCGAGGTCGATGTCGATGAGGCCGAGGTGCGAAGAGATCAGGTCGACGCAGCCGCCGGTGTCGCCGAGGACCGAGTTGACCCGCTCCGGCGTGACGACGAGGTCGGCGAGGGACGTCTCCCGTCCGGGCAGTTCGTCTTCGTACCACCGTTTGATCGTGCGGCCGGTGTCCTTGAGCTGGTGGTGCCACTCGTCGATCGAGTAGAACGAGAAGGTCAAGTTGGTCTGCGGATCCAGGTCGATGAGGAGAACTCTCAAGCCGCGACTCGCCGCCACCGCACCGAGGTTCGCGGTGAGCGTCGTCTTGCCGACGCCGCCCTTGTAGTTCATGACCGCCACGACCCGCATACGCGTCTCCCTCTCCCCGGCCTGACGATCGATTGTCGTAGCCCGGCGTCCGCATCGACGAGAGCCGAGTGCGCACTGTCCATAAAGTGTCAACAATGTGGCTGCTCAGCGGCGGGCCTTCATCCAGAGGACGACGTCCAGGCAGCGCAGCAGGGTGATGTCCTCGATGCCGCCCGCCTCCGTGCGTAGCTCCGCCACCGCCGATGCCCGCGTCGGGTCCGTGTGGAACCAGCTCCACAGGCAGTTCCACGGGCTCGTGGGTGCCTTGAGGATGGCCTTCACGCGGCTGTCGTACACCGGGGTCAGGCCGGGGCGCTTGCGGGCCAGGAGCTTGGACGCCGTCACCGGGCGGTGCTTGCCGCCGCATTGGCGGAACAGTTCCCACAGGCTGTGGGCCGGTGCGCCCGGCTCGTAGGCCGACCACGGGGCCGAATGCATGGGGATGTCCGCCGGGATCTGTTCCAGCAGCTCGCGGATCTGGTGGGCGTACGTCATGGTCGTGTCGATCGCGACTTCGGCGAGGCTCGTGATGCTGAGGAAGTTCAGCGCCAGGACGTCGGCTTCGGTCACCGTGTTGGCCACCGATGGGCCGTCGCCGCCGCCGGCGAAACGCTCGAACCAGCGGCCGGTGTAGCGGCGCTGGTCGAAGTAGCGACGCAGCGCCGCCACCGACTCCTCGCGGTGCTCGCCGCGGACGCACGCGTCCAGGACGTGGTGCTGGTGGGCGTAGTCGATCATCGAGCGCTCCCCTCTCGCCGAATGAGGGTCGCGCTCGTGAGCTTCGTCGTTACTGGAGCGCTTTCAGCCAGTTTCCCACCACGCCGAAGTACGTCGGGGCGTTCGGGGCGTAGTTGATCGCGTGGCCGTAGCCGTTGAGGATGTACGTCTGCAGCTGCGATGTTCCGAAGAACGGCGCCTCGGACGCTCGCAACGCCTGCGGGGACGAACAATCGCTTCCCAGGAGGCCGCAGAAGTTCGGGTCGTTGCCGACCACCAGCAGGACCGGGGCCGTGATCTGCTGAGACGCTGGGGTGATCACCGTGGTCAGCGTCAGGCTGTCCACCGCCTCCGTTGCCGCGAACACGTCCTTTGTGGACTCGTCGTAGGCGATCGCCGCGGCGTCGTACGGGCCCGGTGTGTGGAAGGCCGCGTAGCGGGTGCCCGGGTCGGTCGTCAGGTAGCCCGCGTCGCGGCCGGGGACCGCCGGGTCCAAGGGAGCCGGGATCATCTGGGCCAGCGTCGGAACCACGCTGACCAGGTTCATCCGGTGCGTCATCCCGGTGACGAGCACGCCGTCGACGTCGCGGTAGCGGCCCGCCTCGATCATCGCCATCGCCGAGCCGATCGAGTGGCCGCCGATGACCACCTTCGCGAACCGCGGGCGCACCGACTGGACCACCGCGTGCGCCGCCGTCGCCTGGACCGACGCGCTCAGCAACGCGCTCAACGGTTTCGAGCTCTGCCCGGTGCCGAGGCGGTCGAGGGCGAGCGTCGCGATCCCCGCCTGGTTCACCGCCAGGCGGAACGACCGGGTCGCCGGCGTGTAGCCGATGTCCCAATAGGACGCGTTGTACGTGCCGCCGGGGATCAGGACCACCACCGTCGACGCGCCGGCCGGGGTGCACAGGCGGCCGTGCATCGTCTGCGGCAGGAGCGCCACCGTGACCGGGACGTACAGGTCGTCGCAGGTTACCGCCGCCTGGGCCGGCGCGGGCACGAACAGCGTGGCCGCGAACAGCACGAGGACAGCACAAAAACGGCGTAGCACGGGGAAAGACCTCCAACTAGCGACGGGGGACGACCGTCATCGGCAGGTTGTCCGGGTAGGCGGCGGAGGTGAATTTCACGCGCACCGGCCGGCCCTGGATCGGGACCAGCCGCCAGCGCGCGGCCACCGTCGCCACCGTGATGACGATTTCGTTCTGGGCGAAGCGGTTTCCGATGCACTGCCGCCCGCCGGCGCCGAACGGGACGAACGCGCCCTTGGGCAGGTGCGCCATCCGTTCGGGGGTCCAGCGATCGGGGTCGAACCGGTCCGGGTCGGGGTAGGACGCGGGATCGTGGTGCAGGGCGTGCGGGCTGACGATCACCTCGGCGCCCGCGGGGATCCGCGTGCCGCCGAGGTCGACCTCTTCGAGCGTGCGGCGCATCAGCATCCAGAGCGAGTAGCAGCGCAGCACCTCGTCGATCACCTGCCGGACGTAGGTCAGCCGGGGGATGTCGTCGACGGTGACCGGACGGCCGCCCAGCGCCTCGTCGACTTCGGCGTGCACGCGCGCCTCGATGTCCGGGTGCCGGCCGAGTTCGTGGAACGTCCAGGACAGCGCGAGCGCGGTCGTCTCGATGCCGCCGGTGAGCAGCGTGAGCACCTCGTCGCGGGCCTGCTCGTCGGTCATGCCGGCCAGCAGGAGCGTCGAAAGCAGGTCGCCGCGGTCGACGCTCTCGGTGCGCCAGTCGCGGATGACCTCGACGACGATTTCCCGCATGCGCTCGATCGCCTCGTCGAACCGCCGGTTGCCGGGTATCGGCAGGTTTTCGACGAACTTCGGGGACAACGCGCGAATCATTCCCTGCTGGATGATGAGGTAAATGGACCGGCGGGCTTCGTCGACCGCCGCTTTCCCGATTTCCGTGGAGAACAGGGCCTCGCCGACGATCGTCACGGCGAGCTCCTGCAGGTCTTCGTCGAGCGGCCGCACTTCGCCCGCCTGCCACGAATCGCTCAGCTCGGTCGCCGCGCGCCGCATGGTCTCGGCGTACGCGGCCAGGCGGTCGCGGTGGAACGCCGGCTGCATCAGGCGCCGCTGCCGGAGGTGGAAGTCGCCGTTCGAAAGCACCAAGCCGTTGCCGACGAACGGCTTGAACTTGTCGAACATAACGCCCTTGCGGAACTTCGGCCCCGCCGTGACCAGCACTTCGTGGGCCAGTCGCGGACTGGTGACGAAGTAAGCGGGCATCGGGCCGAGGTGGAGTTTGACGATTTCCCCGTGTTCGTGCAGGGAATCGGTGAATGCGGAGCGTTGCCGCAGCAGTGCCGGAGTGTGCCCGAGAAAAGGCCACCGGCCGGGGGCCACCGGGACGCTCATGCGGACTCCTTGTTACGCCATTGTGTGGATTTCCCAAGGCGACGGCCTACGGTAGGCGCGTCCGGTCGAACAAGACAGTGCCCGATCGGGTGGTATGGGCTCACGCAGATGGCGCAGTGGACGTGCCACGCGGAATCGCTAAGCTCTTTCGCACCGAAACTTCGCTGAGAAGGTGTTCTCCGTGACACGATCGCCGGAATGGGTTCCGCCGGGTGTTGATATCTCCGTGCCCAGCATGGCGCGCACTTACGACTTCATGCTGGGCGGCGGGCACAACTTCGCCGTCGATCGCGCGGTGGGGGAACAGATCGAACACGCGATGCCCGGGCTGCGCGACGCGGCGCGCGTGAACCGCGCGTTTCTCGGCCGCGCGGTGCGGTACCTGACCGGCCAGGGGATCCGGCAGTTCCTCGACATCGGCTCCGGTATTCCCACGGTGGCGAACGTGCACGAGGTCGCCCAGGCCGAAAGCCCGGACTGCCGGGTGGTGTACGTCGATCGCGACCCGGTGGCGGTCGCCCACAGCGAACTGATGCTGGCCGGCAACGATCGTGCAGCGATTGTGCAGGCCGATATGCGGGACCCCGAAAAGATTTTCGATGCACCATCGGTGCGCGGTTTACTCGACTTCGATAAACCGGTCGGACTGCTGATGTTGTTGATGTTGCATTGGGTTCCCGACGAATCCGATCCGCTCGACCTCGTCGCGCGCTACAGTTCGGTATTGGCGCCGGGAAGTTTTCTCGCGATCACCCACGTGACCGGCGACCACCAAGGTGAAAATCTCGGAGAAGCGACCGAATTGATCAAGGAAAGCCGGAGTCCCGATCAGGTGACGCTGCGAACGCACGACCAGGTGTCCCGGCTGTTCACCGGTTTCGAAATCATCGAACCGGGGCTGGTCGGCTGCGGCGAATGGCGGCCGGCCGGGCCGGCGGACATCGCCGCCGCGGCCGAGATGAACATGCTCGTCTACGCCGGAATCGGCCGAAAGAGCTGAGCGGACGCCGCGAAATGCCGATGATCGAAAAACTGCCGGAGCACCCGGCGAACGCCGACCCGGAACGCGGGCGGACCGTGCTCGCCCGGAAATGGGCGTACCTGCTCAGCGGCGTGACCGTCGTTTCGCTGAGCCGGGAGCTGCTCGACGGAGAACTGCGGGGAATGCTCGACACGCTGGTCGAGTCGTTGAGCGGTACGTCCGCGGACACGGCGCCGGCCGAACGGATCGGCGCGCGGCTGGTCGGGCTCGGCTACGTCGGCGAGCCGGGATTGCGGTGCACCCTGGAAGTCCTCGGGAAGGGCCTGCCGCGGCTGCCCGAACTGCAGCCGGTGGACCGCTTCGCCGAACGGATCGTGCTGGCGCTGGGCGCGGTCTCCTGCGGCTTTCTGACGGCGCACGAGCGCAGCGTCCTCGACCAGCAGGAGATCATGCACCTCTCGCTGCTCAAGGCGGTGCGAGACGCGCAATGGAACCTCAAGCAGAGTGAAGCGCGCTTCGACGAGGTGGTGACGTCGTCCGCGAGCGGCGTCGCGCTGGTCGCGCTCGACGGCCGGATCGTGCGGGCGAACGCCGCGCTGGCCGAGATGCTCGGGCACCCGGCGGGCGAGCTGACCGGGACGCGGCTGGCCGACCACGTGCACCCGGAGACCGCCGAGGTCCTCCGCGAGGAGCTGGCGGTGCTGGCCGACGGCGGCCGCGACCGGATCCGGCTCTCCCAGCGGCTGCTGCGCAAGGATGGTGACGTCGCCCGCATTTCGCTCACCGCGTCGCTGCTGCGGGACGCCGAAGACCGGCCCGCCCACTTCGTCTTCGTGGTGGAGGACGGCACCGAGCTGATGCTGCTGCAGGGTGAGCTGAGCCGCCAGGCCCTGCACGACGTGCTGACCGGCCTGCCGAACCGCCAGTACTTCGGCACCCACCTCGAGGCGGCGCTGCGGCGCGCCGACCCGGAGTACGGCGTCACCCTCTTCCACGTCGACCTCGACTCGTTCGGCATGGTCTGCAACAGCCTCGGCACCCGCGTCGGCGAGCAGCTGCTGGTGCACTTCGCCCAGCGGCTCAAAGCCGTCATGGCCCGCGAGCGGTCCATGATCGCGCGGTTCCACGCCGACGAGTTCGGCATCCTCGTCGAGAACTCGGCGAAGACGCCGGACATCGACTCCATCGTGCGCGCGATCAACGACGAGCTCGCCGAGCCGTTCTTCGTCGACGGCCACGGGCTCGCGCTGTCGGCCAGCGCGGGCGTGGTGCACCGGCCGGCGAAGGGCATCGACCCGGCGCAGCTGCTGCGCGCGGCCGACCAGACGCTGCGGCGGGCCAAGGCGCACCGGCGCGGTCAGTGGAAGATGTTCGACCAGGACGCCGACGCCCAGGACCGGCGGACGCAGGCGCTGGCCGTCGGCATGGCCGGCGCCTGGGAGAACGGCGAGATCGGGGTGCGCTACCGGCCGCTGACCCGGCTGGCCGACGGCGAGGTCGCCGGGTTCGAGGCCCGCCTGCACTGGGACCGGCCGGACGGGCGGCCGCTGGCGCACGAACGCTGCGCGGAGCTCGCCGAGTCGACCGGGTTCGTGCTGCCGCTCGGGAACTGGCTGCTGCGCGCGGCCGGCAGTCAGGGTGAATGGTGGCGGCAGCGCGCGGGTTCCCGGCTGCCGGTGGTCGCCGGGCTCACCGGGAGCCAGGTGACCGACGAAGCCCTCGGCACGCGCGTGACGCGGCTGCTCGCGGACACCGGCCTGCCGCCGGAACAGCTGACGCTCGGCGTCCCGGTCGGCGCGCTGCCGGTGTCCGGCGTCCGCGAGAACGTCACGACGATCGCCGGTCTCGGGGTCCGCGTCATGCTCGACGAGTTCGGGCTCGGGCCGGGTGACCTGCGGGCGGTCGAGGACCTGCCGGTCGACATCGTCCGCGTCGACCGGCGGCTGGCGGAGTGGCAGGCGCGCTCGGAGTCGACGTTCCTGGGCGCGCTGGTGCCGCTGGTCCGCCAGGTCGGCGCCACGCTCGTCGTCGACGGGATCCGCACCGAAGACCAGGCGAGCTGGTGGAGCACGGCCGGCGCGGACCTGGGCACGGGCGACTACTTCGGGGTCGCGAGGCCGCCGGGTGAGCTCGCCGGCGCCTTCGCCTGAGCCGGCCGGCGCGTCAGGCCGACCGCGGCCAGCACGATCACCATGCCGCCGACGACCCTCGGCGTCAGCGGTTCGCCGAGGACGAGCGCGCCGAGGGCGACCGACACCACCGGGAGCAGGTAGCCGACGGTCGCGGCGGCCGTCGGGCCTTCGTCGGTGAGGACCCGGTAGTTGAGGTAGAAGGTGATGCCGGTCCCGAAGACGCCGAGGATCGTCACCGCCACGACCGCGGTCAGGTTCAGGTGCGGGGCCTCGCCGGACGCGGGGAGGGCCCCCGCGGTCAACGCCGTCGCCGTCATCAGCTGGGCGGCCGAGAGCGCGAGCGGTGCGCCGGCGGGCGGCAGTTTCCGGGCCATGTAAGCGAACGCGATCGCGTAGCTGAGGCCGGCACCGAGCAGGGCGAGCGCGCCGCCGCTCAGCAGGCCCGCCTGCTGCCACGGCGCGAAGATCACCAGCACGCCGGCGAAGCCGAGGCCCAGCCCGAGCAACCGGGCCGGGCCGAGGCGGCGGTCCGTGCCGAGCGCGACGCCGATCAGCAGTGACCACAACGGCGTCGTGGCGTTCATGACGCCCGCGACGCCGGAGTCCACCGTGCGTTCGCCGATGCCGAAGAGCGCGAACGGCAGGGCGTTGCAGAAGAACGCGGCGACGACCAGCCGGCCCCACGTCCGCCGGTCGCGCGGCAGGCGCTGGCCGGTCGCGAAGGCCATGGCCAGCAGCGTCAACGCGCCGAGCGCGCAGCGGATCAGCGTGAGGTGGACGGGGCTCAGCCCGGTCAGGGCCAGCTTGATCCACAGGAAGCCCGAGCCCCACAGCAGGGCCAGAACGGCGATACGCACCCATCCAGTCACGCTCTCCACCGTGCCGAAAGTGATCTGTCAGGACAAGTGAAGAGTTCTGGAGGGATCTTTAAGGTCTGCTACAGCTTCGGTGCGCCAGAGCCGGTCGCCGAACAGGGCCAGCGCCGCGGGCAGCAGCACGCCACGCACGAGCGTCGCGTCGAGCAGGATCGCGACCGCCATGCCGAGTCCGAGCATCTTGTACTCGATCGCCGCGAGGCTCAGGAAGATGCTGAACACGCCGGTCATGATCAGCGCGGCGCTCGTCACGACGCCGGAGCTGCGCGCGGTGCCTTCGACGATCGCTGTTCGCGCGTCACTGCCTGCCCGCCGTCGTTCGCGGATCCGGCTGAGGATGAAGACGTGGTAGTCGGTGCTCAGCCCGAACAGCAGCACGCACAGGAACATCGGCAGCCAGCCCAGCACGCCGCCGTAGGGCGTGAAACCCAGGAGCGGTGCGAGAAAGCCGTCTTGGAACACGAGCGTGAGCACGCCGTAGGCGGCGCCGACCGAGAGCAGGTTGAGCAGGATCGACACCGCCGGCACCGCGACCGAGCGGAACACGACCAGCAGCAGCACGAACGCGAGCAGCAGGATGAACCCGAAGACGTACGGCGCCCGCGCGAGCACCTGCGCGGTGAAGTCGTGGGCCTCCGCGGTCCGGCCCGCGACGGCGAAGTGGACGCCGTCCAGACGGCCGATCGTCTGGGGCAGCAGGGTTTCCCGCAACGTCGTCAACGTCCGGTCGGCTGCTTCGTCGTTCCCGGTGCCGCCGAGCGGGATCCGCACGACGAGCGCGTCGTCCACCGGAACCACGACCGTCGGTTTCGGCGTCCCGGCGGTGAGTTCGCCGATCGCCCGGCGGACCGCGGGGGTGTCGGCCGGGCCCCGGTCGCTCCAGAGCACGACGTGCGCCGGCATCGTCACCCCGGGAAACGCTTCCTGGACGCGCGCGGCCGCGTCGATCACCGGGATCGTGCGCGGCAGGCTCTCGGTCAGCGCCGGGTCCTGCAGCCGGATGCCGGCTGCGGGAAGCGCGAGCAACACCAGCAGCCCGGCGGCGATCCCGGTCCACAGCTTCGGCCGCCGCGTCACGATCGAGGCGACGCCGGCCCAGAACCGCGAGCGCGTGCCACGCTTGCCCAGCAACGGGATCCGGAGACGGTCGACGCGCGTGCCGAGCAGCGAGAGCGTCGCGGGAAGGACGGTCACCGACGCCAGCACGGCGAGGCCGACGACGAGGATCGTGCTCACGGTCAGGCCGCGGAGGTTGTCGAGCCCGGTGAACAGCAGCCCGGTCACGCACAGCGCCACGGTCAGTCCCGACACGACGATCACGTGCCCGGACGTTCGAGCGGCGATCCGGATCGACTCGTCGACGCCGTGCGCGCGTTCCTCCCGCACGCGGCGGAGGAAGAACAGCGAGTAGTCGACGCCGACGGCCATGCCGATCAGCAAGGTCATCGAGGAAGTGGCACTGTTGACGGGAATCACATTGTCCACTGCGGACAGAAGCCCGAACGTCGCGAGCACCGTGGTGCCCGCGAGCAGGACCGGGATCGCCGCCGCGACGAGCGAGCCGAACACGGCCAGCAGGATCAGCAGGGTGAGCGGCAGCGAGCGCGTCTCGGACCGCCCGATGTCCTCCTTGATGCTCTTGTCGACCGCGCCGGACACGCTGAGGTCGCCGGCCTGCGCGAGCCGGGCGTCCGGGTGGCGGGCGGCCACCGCGTCGACGGCCGCGGTCGCCGTCGCGAGGTTCGGCTTGACTTCCGGGCCGGTACCGAGGATCCGGAAGGTGACCAGGCCGGACCGGCCGCCGGCGGAGACCTGGGCCGGGTCGTCGAGCGGGGAGCGGATGTCGGCGACCGCGCCGGACGCCGACAACGTCGTCACCAAATCGGCGACGGCTGGAGAATCCCGTGGTACCAGGACGTTCTCCCAGAACGGTTCGCGCGTGGATTGCCGGTCGAGGACGGTTTGGCCGGTTCCGGCGTCGCCGGCCGGGCTCGACCGCGCGTCGGTGCCGGGGGCGAACGTGCCGATGACCCACGCGAGCGCGACGAGCACCAGCCAGCCGAAGATCGCCGCGGCACGGTGGCGCGTCGACCAGTGCGCGACGCGTTCGACCACGGGCGTGGTTGCGGGCAGCATGAACTAAAGTCCTTCCGTGAAGGAGTGATCCGATGAGAGCTCGCCCTCGGGCGAGTGGGTGCTTCTTCTTCCTGGGCCGCCGAGTTGCCGCTCGGCGGTCCAGGGCCTCAGGTCAGTCGACCTCCTTGAGCACGTGCTCGATGGACCGCAGGCGGTCCTGGACGTCGCGGAGCTGCCGTTCGGTCTCCTCTTGGGATCGCACGGCTTTCTCGGCGAGGCTCCGGTATTCGTCCTCGCGGGCGAGCGCGGCCTTCGCGCGCCAGGTCGAGGCGAGCTGCACGATCGCGATCGACAGCACGACGGTGATCAGGACGAAGACCCCGGTCACGCCGATGATCTCCTGCCACTGGTGCCAGTTCATGTCCGTCCCTCCTGGCCGTCCCCCTGGACGGATTCCGGTGTGGTCAGTGTCGGCACGGCGGCCGCGATGGTTTCCGGCGTCAGCACGACGGAGAACGGCGTGAGTTCGTAGAACCGCAGTGTTTTGCCGTCTTCGCCGACTTCGAAGCTGGCCTCGACCAGGCCCGCGGCTTCGAGCTTGCGCAGGTGGACCTGCAGCAGCGCGCGGCTGATCCGCAGCTCACGCGCGAGCTTGCTGACGTAGGTGCGTTCGACGCGCAGGGCGGCGACGATCCGCAGCCGGTGCGGGTTGCCGAGGGCGCCCAGCTGCCGCAGGAGCTCGTCGCCCGTGGTCCACATGCCAACAAAAGTTAGCAGGTGGTGAGGTGAGGGGGTATCGGGGTGATCCCTGAGGCTTAGCGCAGGGCCTTCTGGCGCCGGGTCAACGCGGACGGGTCGAGGTTCGCCCGCGTGCCGGCGTCGTGGCCGTCGAGGTAGCCGCTGCCGGACAGCCGCCGGGGTGCGGCCGAGCGCAGGTCGCCGTACTCGGAGTCGAACGCGTGCTGCACCAGCTGTGCTCGGTCGCGGACCACCAGCTCCGCCGACCGCGCGCCCGGTGCCGCCGTGCGGACCGCTTCCTGCTCCGCGTGGGACAGCCGCTCGTGCACCGCGCGGGCGAACCCGTGCAGCCACGTGCGGCGGTAGGCGGCGAGGGACTCGCCGGGGAAGAAACCGTCCGGTCGGACGCGCGTCAGCTGCGTGCTCGCCTGCAGCAGCAAGCTGGTGAACAGCAGCTCGACCCGGCCGAGGTCGGAGCGGTAGCCGAACACGGTGACGCTGTCGACCTTCTGGCCGAACCGGTGCAGCAGCGTCCGGCAGCGCAGCGGGTAGGCGACCGAGGTCAGCAGGCTCGCCTTGTCACGGCTGTAAGGATCGTTCATCGGGATCTTCAGCGTGCCGATCTCGTCCGAGCTCGCCCCGGACGCGGCCAGCATCGCCTGGTCGATCCCGTAGCGCGCGACCAGCTCGGCGGCCTTCGTGTTGTAGGCCTCGGCCTCCGCCTCGGTGACCGCCGGGTCCTCGGCCTTGGCCAGCAGCTTGCGGATGCGCTCGAGCTGCGGGTCTGACTCGGTCATGGAGGCAGGGTATTCGATCAGGTGTTCGGACGCGCGCACCGGGTGCGCGTGTCGCCCGGCGACACCAGCCCGGTTTCGTACGCCACGACCACCGCCTGCGCCCGGCTCGAGATGCCCAGCTTCGCCATCAGGCGGTTGAGGTGCGTCTTCACCGTCGCCTCGCTGACGCCCAGCTCGGCCGCGATGGCGCCGTTCGTCGCGCCCGTGCCGACGGACCGCAGCACCTGCCGCTCGCGGTCGGTCAGTCCCGGCAGCTCCGGTGCGGTGGCGGGCGCCGCCGCGGTGAACGCCTCCACCAGCCGGCGGGTGATCGTCGGGCCGAACAGCATGTCGCCGCGGGCGGCCGCGTGGATGCCCCGCGACCAGCGTCGCCGGCGGGCTGTCCTTGAGCAGGAAGCCCGACGCGCCGGCGCGCAACGCCGCGTAGACGTACTCGTCGAGGTCGAACACCGTCAGCATGATCACGCTGGGCCGCGGCGACGCCGACGCGAGGATCCGCTCGGTCGCCCGGACGCCGTCCAGCGCGGGCAGCCGGATATCCATCAGGACGACGTCGGGACGCAGTGCCGCCGCCTTCGAGACGGCTTCGAGGCCGTCGCTTGCTTCGCCGATGACGTCGATGCCCGGCACCGCGCCGAGCAGTGCGGCGAATCCGGCGCGGACGAGGTCCTGGTCGTCGACCACCAGCACGCTGGTCACTCGGGCTCCTGCGGTTCGGGCGACGGGCGGCCGGGGTAGGGCAGGGTCAGCACGACGGCGAACCCGGCCGGGTCACGGGGACCGATCTCGATCACGCCACCGTACATCCGGGCGCGTTCGCGCATGCCGACCAGCCCGTGCCCGGCCGGGTTCGGCACGACCGCGCGCCCGCCCGCGTCCGTCACGCTGAGCACCAGCTCGGCCGGCCGGTACTCGAGCGCCAGCGAAGCCGGGGAACCGGCGTGCTTGAGCACGTTCGTCAGCGCCTCCTGCGCGACGCGGAACGCGCACAGCTGCTGGCCCGGCGGCAGTGGACGCGGCGAGCCGGTGATGGTCACCTCGACCGGGATCCCGGCGTCGCGGACCCGCGCGGCGAGCGCGTCCAGGTCGGCGAGCCCGGGCTGCGGCCGGTACTCCGCCGGCACGTGCTGCGGCGGGCGAAGGACGCTCAGGAGGCGTCGCAGCTCGTCGAGCGCTTCGGTCGTCGTGCCGGTGATCGTGTCCAGCGCCGTCCGCGCGGTGTCCGGCGCCGACTCGAAGACGTACCGCGCGAGGTTGGCCTGCACCGCGATCACCGAAAGGTGGTGCGAGACGACGTCGTGCAGCTCGTGCGCGATCCGGACGCGTTCCTCGGCGAGGGTCTCCTCGGCGTCGCGCAGGCGGTGGCCGCGCACGTAGGCGGCGCGCCCGATCGCCGCGATCCCGGTGGCGAGCAGCAGCGCCAGGAGCGAGTCGCCGACCGGGGAGACCGGGCTGCCGAACAGCATCGACGTCTCGTAGGCGGCCAGGCCGAGGACCGTCACGAGCAGCGCGTCCCGGTACCGGCAGTGCGCCCACACCGTGTACGCGGCCACGACCACGCTGAGCTGGCCGAGCTGCGACCGGAAGCCGAGGCCGTAGAACAGTCCCATCAGGACGACGCACGCCACCAGCGCCGGGATCGGGAACCGCCGGCGCAGCGCGAGGGGCAGCGCGCTCACGGCGGCGAGGACCAGGCCGAGCGGCCGCGCGTGGTCGCCGAAGTGCCCGCCGAGGTCGGTCGCGCCGATGAGCTGGTACGCCGCGACGACGACCGCGAGCACGGTGTCGGCGAGCAGCGGCCGCGCGCGAAGGAGTCCCGGCACGCTGCGAAGCTACCTGGTCGATCTTTCGCGGTAGGCGGACCCCGAGGAGTACCGCCAAGGTTTACCCAGCACTGCGTCGCCGGTTGCTTCCGCTGCGTGGTCACTCATCGCTAACCTCGCCCGGCTCGGTGGAGAGGGGGTCCCAACCCAAGGCAAGGGGGAGGGCTTTGGTGCGCCCTCTTCGCCGGGCGCTCAGTAGCGGTGTGCCCGCGGTGATGTCGGGCGCTCAGTTCAGGTACGCGTCGAGCGTGACGGCCAGCGCCGACTCCGGCGACGGCGCGAAGCTCGCCCCGGCCAGCCCGCCCCACAGCCACAGCTGCGCGAGGCCGTGCAACGCCGCCCACAGTGACGCCGCGACCAGCCGCAGGTCGGCGCCCGACCGCGCGATCGGCGTCGGCACCGCCGCCACCAGCACGGCGAAGGTGTCGAACACCGCGCTCGCCGCCGCCGACAGCGCCGGGTCGTCCGCGTCGACCAGGTCGCGGCGGAACATCAGCTCGAACATCGCCGGGTTGGTCAGCGCGAAGTCCAGGTAGCTGTGACAGGCGGCGGTCAGCCGCTCCCGCGGCGAGTTCCCCGGCAGCGTCTCCCGGCGGGAGAGTAGGTCGGCGTACCCGCGCGTCGCCACGGCGGACAGCAGTTCGGCGCGGCCGGAGAAGTGCCGCAGCGGGGCGCCGTGCGACACGCCGGCGGCCTTCGCGATCCCGCGCAGCGTCACCGCGTCGACGCCTTCGCCGGCCAGCAGCTCGGACGCGGTGTCGATCAGGCGTTGCCGGGTGCCCATGCCTCGTCCCGGGTCATGGGGAGCAGGTCCGGGCGCTTCGGGAAGAAGCCGTCGCCGGGCTGGCGGCCGATCATCCGGTTGCGCGTGCGCGTCACGGCGACCGGCAGGACCTCGCGCAGCAGCCAGTGCGCGTCGGCACGCCAGCCGGCCGGGGCCGCGACGCCGGGCAGCGGATCGAGCCACGCCGGATCGTGGCTGACACCGAGCAGGCCGAGGACGTAGGCGGCGAGCCGGCGGTGGCCGTGCGCGGAGAGGTGGAGCCGGTCGGCGCCGAAGTACCGCGAGTCGGTGACGGCCTGGTCGGGCCAGAGGTCGATGAGCAGTGCGCCGTAGCTGACGGCGGCCTCGCGGATGGCTTCGTTGAGCGCGACGATCCGCGGCCGCATCCGGTGCCCGAGCGGCATCCGGTGGGAGATGTCGCTTAGGGTGAAGGTGACGACGACCGGCGAGATCTCGGTGCAGGCCCGGATGGCGGCGTCGACCCGCCGGGCGACGGTCCGCGCGTCCCAGCCGCGGCTCATGACGTCGTTGCCGCCGCCGAAGAGCGCGACGAGGTCGGGCTCGAGCCGGGTGGCGGCGGGGACCTGCTCGGGGACGATCTGGTCGAGTCGCCGGCCGCGGACGGCCAGGTTGGCGTACCGGAAGCCGGGCTCGTCCTGGGCGAGCCGGGCGGCGACGAAGTCCGCCCAGCCCCGGTAGGCCCGCTGGTCCGGGTACGGGTCGTCGAGACCTTCGGCGCAGCTGTCGCCGAGGACGACGAAACGGTGGTAGTTCATTCCGATCTCCGTAACCCGTGGTTCACCTTGTAGACACTGTCTATCAAACTTGTGTAGACGCTGTCTACATCGGGTCGTCACAATCCGGCGGGGCACTCCGTCGTACTGGCATGACGCACGAATCGGAAGTCAGGCAGCACATCGGCAAGATCGTCGAAGGACTGCGAGCCAAGGACCTCGACGCGCTCAGGCGGGTCTACGCCGACGACGTCGTGTCCTTCGACGTCGAGCCGCCGCTGCAGCACGTCGGGATCGACGCGAAGCTGAAGAACTGGGCCAAGGTCTTCACCCTCTTCGAAGAGGTGGACTACGAGCTGCGCGACCTCACGCTCATCCTGAGCGCCGACCTGGCCGTCGGGCACGGCTTCGGCCGGGTCAGCGGCACCCTGCGCGACGGGACGGCGGTCGACGGGATGTGGGTCCGCGCCACGTTCGTCCTGCGGAAGCGGGAGGACGGCTGGGTCATCGTCCACGACCAGGCGTCGGTGCCGTTCGACATGGCGACCGGCCGGGGCGTGACCGGCCTCGAGCCCTGACGCCTCAGGCGAGCCGGGCGCGGTGGGCCGAGACGGCGGCCCGCCGCGGGTCGGCCGCCGGGAGCGTCTTGAGCAGGGCGTCGAGCACCGCGAAGTCGTCCACCCCGCACGCCGTCTCCCAGAACGACCACAGCACGCCCGGGTCGCCGCTGTTCAACGCCACCTGACGCACTTGGGCCGTGAGGGACTCGCGCTCTTCGCGGATCGCGGGCGCTTCCGACTCCGGCAGCAGCGGTCCGCGGAAGACGCGCAGGACGTCGGACGGCGAACCGCCGCGCAACGCCGTCCGCGCCCGGGCGAAGTCCGCGTCGACGTCGGCCGCCAGGCGGTACGGACGCGTCTGCACCACCGTCGCGCCCAGCTGGGAGCGCAGGCGGTGGATCTCCGCGCGGACCGTCACCGGGTTGCCCGTCTCGCCGTAGAGCTGCAGCGCCAGCCGTTCCGCGGAGAGGCCGTTCGGGTGCAGGGCCAGCAGCGTCAGGATTTCCGCATGGCGCAACGTCATCGGCACCTCGCGACCGTCCACTGTGGTCGAGTGCGCGCCGTCGGACAGGTAGCCGAGGCGCAGGCGGGAGCGCTGCCCGACGCCGCCGGACGCGAGCCGGAGCAGGTAGCCCTCCGCCAGGGGCTCCACCGTGGCGAGGCGGCCGTCGGGCAGGGCGACCGTCCCGCCGCCGCGCCGGACGTCCACTGTGGACGGCAGCAGGCACGCCTGGGCCGCCAGCACCCGCCCGCCGGCCGAGAGCAGGGCGCCGGGGCGTCCGCGCAGGGCTTCCAGGTGCGGCATGTTGGCACGCCGCAGTCGCTCGTCGCGGACCGCGAGGTGGGCGCGCAGCTGGCCTTCGGCGAGCTGCGCCGTGGCCGTGACCAGGGAGATCATCGCCGGGTGGACCGTGCGCAGCGGCCCGCTGACGTCGATGGAGCCGAGCAGGACGCCGGTCTCGGGGTCGCGCACGGGCGCCGCCGCGCACGTCCACGTGTGGTAGCGCCGGACCAGGTGCTCGGCCGAGTAGATCTGCACCGGTTCGCCGGTGGCCAGGGCCGTGCCCATGGCGTTCGTGCCGATCGCCGCCTCGCTCCAGCGCGTGCCTTCGGTGAGGCCGACGCGGTCGCCGCGCAGGAGCTGGGCCGTTTCGCCCTCGCGCCACAGGATCAGGCCGTCGGCGTCGGTCACGATCATCACGTGCTCGGCGTCGTCGGCGATGCTCACCAGCATCTGCCGCAGCACCGGCAGTACCGGCGCCAGCGGATGGGCTTCACGGAGCGAAGCGAGGGCGTCGGTGTCGAAGACGAACGGCGCCTCGCCCTCGTCCGGGTCGACGCGCGCGGCGAGCGAGCGGTTCCACGAGTCGGAGACGACCGAGCGTGGCGACCGGGGCCCGGGAACGCCCTGGAGCACCGCTTCGCGGACGTGCTCCAGCAGCCGCGCGTACGACTCGGGGTCGCGCAGCAGCTCCGGTTCGGGCGCCTCTGCCACGTCCACCAGCGTAGAGAGCCAGCTCACAGGCTTGCAACGCGCGTGCAACGTTGCCCGGCTTACGTTCGCCGCCACCAGCACACCGTCACTCCGAGCAACGAGGCAGGGAAGATGGTCCAGTACGCCGCACCGAACACCGAAGGCAGTGTCGTCAGCTTCGAATCACGCTACGACCACTACATCGGCGGCGAGTACGTCCCGCCGGCCGGCGGCCAGTACTTCGAGAACCCGACCCCCGTCACCGGGAAGACCTTCTGCGAGATCGCCCGCGGCACCGCCCCCGACGTCGAGAAGGCACTGGACGCGGCCTGGGGCGCGGCCCCGGCCTGGGGCAAGACCTCGGCCGAGGAGCGCGCCGGGATCCTGCTCAAGATCGCCGACCGGATGGAGCAGAACCTCGAGAAGATCGCGGTCGCCGAGGCCTGGGAGAACGGCAAGGCCGTCCGCGAGACGCTCGCCGCCGACATCCCGCTGGCCATCGATCACTTCCGCTACTTCGCCGGCGCCCTGCGCGCCCAGGAGGGCGGCATCTCGCAGATCGACGAGAACACCGTCGCCTACCACTTCCACGAGCCCCTCGGCGTGGTCGCGCAGATCATCCCGTGGAACTTCCCGATCCTGATGGCGGTCTGGAAGCTGGCCCCGGCGCTGGCCGCGGGCAACGCGATCGTGCTCAAGCCGGCCGAGCAGACCCCGGCGTCGATCCACGTGCTGCTCTCGATCATCGGCGACCTCATCCCGCCGGGCGTGCTCAACATCGTCAACGGCTTCGGCGTCGAGGCCGGCAAGCCGCTGGCGTCGAGCAGCCGCGTGCGCAAGGTCGCCTTCACCGGCGAGACCACGACCGGCCGGCTGATCCTGCAGTACGCCAGCGAGAACATCATCCCGGTGACCGTCGAGCTGGGCGGCAAGAGCCCGAACATCTTCTTCGACGACGTCGCCGCGCGGAACGACGATTTCTACAACAAGGCGCAGGAGGGCTTCGCGCTCTTCGCGCTGAACCAGGGCGAGGTCTGCACCTGCCCGTCGCGGGCGCTGATCCAGTCGGGCATCTACGACAAGTTCCTCGGCGACGGCGTCGAGCGCGTCCGCAAGATCAAGCAGGGCAACCCGCTCGACACCGACACGATGATCGGCGCCCAGGCCTCGAACGACCAGCTCGAGAAGATCCTGTCCTACATCGACATCGGCAAGCAGGAAGGCGCCGAGATCCTCACCGGCGGCGTCCGCAGCGACCTCGGCGGCGACCTGTCCGGCGGCTACTACGTCGAGCCGACCGTGTTCGCCGGTGACAACAAGATGCGGATCTTCCAGGAGGAGATCTTCGGCCCGGTCGTGTCGGTGGCGAAGTTCGACGACTACGCCGACGCGGTCAAGATCGCCAACGACACGCTGTACGGCCTCGGCGCCGGCGTCTGGTCGCGGGACGGCAACACCGCCTACCGCGCGGGCCGCGACATCCAGGCCGGCCGCGTCTGGGTGAACAACTACCACGCCTACCCGGCGCACGCGGCCTTCGGCGGCTACAAGGCGTCCGGCATCGGCCGCGAGAACCACAAGATGATGCTGGACCACTACCAGCAGACGAAGAACATGCTCGTCTCCTACTCCGACCAGGCGCTCGGATTCTTCTGATGACCGAGCGCGTAGACCTGACACCGGCTGCCGCGGACCTCCTGCGGCAGCTGGTGTCACTCCACGGGCCGGTGATGTTCCACCAGTCCGGCGGGTGCTGCGACGGCAGTGCCCCGATGTGTTACCCGGACGGCGAGTTCAAGACCGGCGCGTCGGACGTGCACCTCGGCTCGCTGGAGGTCGAGGGCATCGCCGACGTGCCGGTCTGGATGTCCGGGCCGCAGTTCGAGTACTGGAAGCACACGCACCTGACGATCGACGTCGTGCCGGGTCGCGGGAGCGGATTTTCCCTGGAGGCGCCCGAAGGCGTGCGCTTCCTGATCCGCTCCCGGCTGCTCACCGACGAAGAGTCGGCGGCGCTGAACTGAAGGAGTCGAACAACGCCGTGGCGAGCACCAGCCCTTCTCGGGCGATCGAGGAGAGCAGGTGCTCGTCCGGCGCGTGCTGTTTGCACCCCGGGTAGGAGTGCGGCAGCCACAGCGTCGCCAGCCCGAGCACGTCGGTGAAGACGTGGTTGGGCAGGCCGCCGCCGAAGCTGGGCAGCAGCGCGACCGGCTTTCCGGCCTTGGCCAGTGCTTCGCGGGCCCAGGCCACCCACGGGTCTTCGGCCGGCGTGCGGCTGGCTTTGAAGCTGGCTTCGGTAGTCACCTCGATCATCGGGAACCCTTGCGCGGCAAGGTGTTCGCGGATGGCGGGCGCGACGCGTTCGACGTCGGTGCCCGCGACGTACCGCAGCTGCAGCACCGCGCGGGCGCGGCCGGGGATGGCGTTGACCGGGCGGTCGGCGTTCCCGGCGTCGAGGGCCAGCACCTCCAGGGTGTTCCAGCCGTAGAGCCGCTCGGCGGGGCTCAGCCGTTGATCGCCCCAGCTTTCGTCCGGCGCGTCGACGACGACGTCGGCCAGCGCTTCGCGGACGGACTCCGGCAGCTCCGGCGGCAGCAGCGCGGGCACCTGGATGCGGCCGTGGCCGTCGACGAGGCTCGCGATCGCCGCGGCCAGCGTCGTGGCCGGGTTGCGCAGGATGCCGCCCCAGTTGCCGGAGTGGGCGCCGCCCGGGCGCAGGTCGACGTCCAGGTCGATCCGGATTCCGCCACGAGCGCCGAGGAACAGCGTCGGCGTCGCCGCGTCGAGGCGCGGGCCGTCGGAGGCGATCAGGACGTCGGCCGCCAGCAGGTCCCGCTCCTGCTCGGCGAACTCGGTGAGCCCGGGTGAGCCGATCTCCTCGCCGGTCTCGAAGAGGAACTTCAGGTTGAAGCCGAGCTTGCCGCGCGCTTCGAGGAGGAGCCGCAACGCCGTCAGGTTGATCAGGTGCTGGCCCTTGTTGTCGGCGGTGCCGCGGCCGTACCAGCGGTCGCCGTCCGCGGTCAGCGTCCACGGGGCCAGTCCGTCGCTCCACTCGCCGGCTTCCCCGACGACGTCGGCGTGGCCGTAGCAGAGCAGCGTCGGGACGTCTTCTCCTTCCGTGCGGACTCCGACCAGGAACGGGCCGCCCGCCGGGTCGGGGTTGGGGTGCTGGGTGACGGCGCAGCCGAGCGCGGTCAACGCGGGCGTCAGGACCTCGTCGAGGTAGGCCTGGATCGCGGCGCGGCCTTCGGGTGCGTCGCTGACCGTGGGGTAGGCGACGAGCCGGGCCAGTTCGGTGAAGAAGGCGCCGGAGTCGACGTGGGCGCGGGCCTGGTCGAGAAGCTCCATGATCGCCACTCTAGAGGCAGAAAACAATACGAACGGTCGTGCTATCTTCGGAGGCATGAACGTCGACAGCGTCTACGTGGGCGAACCGAGCGTCCTGGGGTACCGGCGCGAGCTGCCGGTGCTGAGCGGGATCACGAAGGCGCTGGTCACGGCGCCGGAGCTGCAGCTGACCGAGCTGAACCTCGACGGCGACCGGCAGGCCGACCTCACCGTGCACGGCGGCCCCGACAAGGCGGTCTACGTCTACCCGGCCGAGCACTACGCGGCCTGGCGCGAGGACGGCTTCGAGGTGTCGACGGCCGACTTCGGCGAGAACATCTCGCTGTCCGGCGTCACAGAGGACGACGTGCGGATCGGAGACGTCTGGGCCTGGGGCGACGCGCTCGTGCAGGTCTCGCAGCCGCGGTCGCCGTGCTACAAGCTCGCGATGAAGACCGGTCGCAAGGACATCACCCCGGCGATGATCGACTCCCTGCGCTCCGGCTGGTACCTGCGCGTGCTGCGGCCGGGGATCGTGCCGACGTCGGGCGCGCTCGAGCTGGTCGAGCGCGCGGCCGCGCCGACGATCGCCGAGGTGTACGTCATCTCGTTCGCCAACTACGGACAGCTGCCGCCGGAGCGCATCGGGGCGGCGCTGGACTTCGCCGACCGCGTGCTGGCGACCCCGGGGCTGGCGGAGCAGTGGAGCACCGGCATCCAGTCCACTGTGGACCGCTGGCGGGCGCGGCGTGCCGGCTGACGGCCGGGTCGCCCGCGGCGACGCCACCCGCCGGCTGGTGCTGCGCCGGGCGGCGGACGTCGCGTCGGTGGACGGCCTCGACGGGCTGTCCCTCGGCCGGCTGGCCACCGAGCTGGAGCTGAGCAAGAGCGGCGTGTTCGCGCTGTTCGGCTCCAAGGAGGAGCTGCAGCTCGCGACGGTCGAAGCGGCGTTGGAGATCTTCCGTTCGTACGTCGTGACGCCCGCGTCGGCGGTCTCGCCGGGCCTGCCGCGGCTGCGCGCGATCTGCGAGAACTGGCTGGACTACTCGGAAAAGCGCATCTTCCCGGGTGGGTGCTTCTTCTTCAACGTCGGCGCGGAGTTCGACGCCCGCCCCGGCCGGGTGCACGACGCGGTGGCGGCGGCGAGCGGCTCGTTCGCGACGTTCATCCGCGAGACGGCCTTCGAGGCGGTCTCACTCGGCCACTTGGACGCCGACGCGGAGGTCCTGGCCTTCGAGCTGCACGCGCTGGGCCGCGCGGCGAACGCGGACGCGGTGCTGAACGGCGGAACGCGGGCCTATGCCCTGGCCAGGCGAGCGATCCGCGCAAGACTGTCGTGAGTGAGAAACAGTGTTCTAACACTGTTTCTCACTCACGACCGCTTACTTCCAGTCGACCTGCGGGCTGCGGTAGAAGTCGATGCCCTGGGTCACCCAGCGCGGGGCCTGCTTGGCCAGCCGCAGCCGGTAGGCGTCCCAGTTGTGCGTCGACTTCGGGGACCAGCCGATCTCCGCGATCCCCGGCAGCCGCGGGAACGCCATGTACTCGATGTCGTTGCTCGTGCGGATGGTCTCCGTCCACAGCGGCGCCTCGACACCCGCGACCTGCTTCTCACCGACGCCCGTCACCAGTGACGCGGGATCCCAGTTGTACCCGTCGCGAACCTCGACCAGCGCGGCCCAGTCCTGGCCCAGCGGGGTGTCGGGGTTGTACTTCATGTCCAGGTACGCGAAGTTCGCCGGCGACATCAGGATCTTGTTGCCCCGGGCCGCGGCGGCCGCGACGGACTCGTTGTCGCCGCCGAAGTCCCAGTACTGCGGGACGGCCGACACCGGCAGGTTCGACTTCGCGATCTCGTGCCAGCCGGTGACCTTCTTGCCGTACTTGGCGACGATCGGCTGCACCTTCTGCTGGAAGGTCAGGTAGTCCGCGGGCGGCGTCGCGTGCGCCTCGTCGCCGCCGATGTGCAGGTACTGGCCCGGCGTGATCGCCGCCAGCTCGCGCACGACGTCGTCGACGAACTTGTACGTGATCGGCGAGGAGATGCACAGCGAGCTGTAGCCGACCTCGGTGTCCGTGCGGACCGGGACGGCCTTGCCGTCGCAGTTCAGCTCCGCGTACGTCGACTGCGCCGCGTTCGTGTGGCCCGGCATGTCGATCTCCGGGATCACCGTGATGTGCCGCGAAGCCGCGTACGCGACGATGTCCTTGTACTGCTTCTGCGTGTAGTAGCCGCCCGGATCGCCGTCGACCGCCGTCTTGCCGCCGACGGTCGCGAGCTTCGGCCAGCTCTTGATCTCGATGCGCCAGCCCTGGTCGTCCGCGAGGTGCAGGTGCAGGGTGTTGATCTTGTACTGGGCGATCTGGTCGATGTACAGCTTGACCTGGTCCGGCTGGAAGAAGTGCCGGGCGACGTCGAGCATCGCGCCGCGCTCGCCGAAGCGCGGGTAGTCGAGGATCGTGCCGCCGGCGACCGTCCACGTCCGGTGCTGGACGCGTTTCGCGTCGATCGCGGACGGCAGCAGCTGCCGCAGCGACTGGACGCCCTCGAAGAGCCCGTCCGCGGTGTTGGCCTTCAGCGAGACGCCGTCGTGGGAGACCTTCAGCTCGTAACCCTCGGTGCTGGTCCGGGCGTCGTGCCCGAGCTGCAGCGAGATCGCGGGGACGCCCCACGCGCGCGGCACGACCGGCAGCGGGTAGCCGGTGGCCGGGTGGAGCAGGCCGCGCAGGTAGTCCGCGACCTGGCCGGCGCCGCGGTCGGCGCTGATGACGGTGAACGGCGTCAGCTTGAAGTCGCCCCGCGGGTCGGCCTTCGCCGAGACGGGCGCCGGGACGACGTCGGTCACGCTGCGTTCTGGAGCGGCAGGGGCTGGGGCCGTTGCTGCGGCGGCGGGCAGGCCGACTGCCGTCAGACTCACGATCGCCGTGGTCAAGACGGCTCTGGACAAGCGCATCAGGGCACCTCCGGTCGGGGACTCCACCCAAAGGTACAGACCAGCCGGGGTATTTGGAACAGCTCTTAACGAAGGGCGGCCCGGATCGCGTCGAGCACGCCCGGGTCTTCGATCGTGGAGGGCACGGCTTCGTCGCGGCCGTCGGCGATCGCGCGCATGGTCTTGCGCAGGATCTTCCCGGACCGCGTCTTCGGCAGGGCGTCCACAATGGACACGTCGCGGAACGCGGCGACCGGCCCGATGTCCCGGCGGACCATCGCCACCAGTTCGTCCCGCAGCTGCTCCTCGGCGATGTCCTGGCCCGCTTTGAGCACGACGAACCCGCGGGGCAGCTGGCCCTTGAGCTGGTCGGCGACGCCGATGACGGCGCACTCCGCGACGGCGGGGTGCGAGGCCAGCACGGCCTCCATCGAACCCGTCGAAAGCCGGTGCCCGGCGACGTTGATGACGTCGTCGGTGCGGCCCATGACGAACAGGTAGCCGTCTTCGTCGAGGTAGCCGGAGTCGCCGGTCAGGTAGTAGCCGTCGTAGCGGGAGAGGTAGGCCTCGCGGTAGCGCTCGTCGTCGCCCCACAGCGTCGGCAGCGAACCCGGCGGCAGCGGCAGCTTCACCGTGATGGCGCCTTCGCGGCCGGCCGGCAGCTCGTCGCCGGCCTGGTCGAGGATCCGGACGTCCCAGCCGGGGACGGGCTTGGTCGCCGAACCGGGCTTGACCTCCATCGGCTCGACACCGCGGAGGTTGGCCGCGATCGCCCAGCCGGTTTCGGTCTGCCACCAGTGGTCGATGACCGGCGTGCCGAGCTTCTCGTGCGCCCAGTGGTAGGTCTCCGGGTCGAGCCGCTCGCCGGCCATGAACAGCGTCTTGAACGCCTTGAGGTCGTGCTTTTCGAGCTCACGGGCGTCCGGGTCGACCTTCTTGATCGCCCGCAGCGCGGTCGGCGCGGTGAACAGCGCCTGGACGCCGTGCTCGGCGATGACCCGCCAGAACGCGCCCGCGTCCGGCGTCCCGACCGGCTTGCCCTCGTAGAGCACGGTCGTCGCGCCGGCCAGCAGCGGCGCGTACACGATGTAGGAGTGCCCGACCACCCAGCCGACGTCGGACGCCGTCCACCAGACGTCACCGGCGTGGACGTCGTAGACCGCGTCCATCGAGTAGGCGAGCGCGACCGCGTGGCCGCCGGTGTCGCGGACGACGCCCTTCGGCTTCCCGGTGGTCCCGGACGTGTAAAGGATGTAGAGCGGGTCGGTGGCCGCGACCGGCACCGGCTCGGCCGGGGTGGCGCCCGCCGCCAGCTCGGCCCAGTCGAGGTCACGGCCGGTCAGCTCGGCCGGCGCCTGCTCGCGCTGCAGCACGACGACGTGGTCGGGCTGGTGCTCGGTCATCGCGAGCGCGCCGTCGATGATCGGCTTGTACTCGACCACGCGCGTCGGCTCGATGCCGCAGGACGCCGCCAGGATCACCTTCGGCTTCGCGTCCTCGATCCGCGCCGCGAGCTCCTTGGGCGCGAACCCGCCGAAGACCACGGAGTGCACCGCGCCGATCCGCGCGCAGGCCAGCATGGCGATCGCGGCTTCGGGCACCATCGGCAGGTAGACGATGACCCGGTCACCCTTCGTGACCCCCAGGGAGCTGAGCGCACCGGCGAACCGCGCGACCGCGTCCCGCAGCTCTTCGTAGGTGTAGGTGCGTTGCCGTCCGGTCACGGGAGAGTCCCAGATCAGCGCGGCCTGGTCGCCCCGGCCGGCCTCGACGTGCCGGTCGAGCGCGTTGTACGAGGTGTTCAGCTCGGCGTCCGGGAACCACCGGTAGAAGGGTGGGTTCGAGTCGTCCAGGGCCCGTTCCGGCGCCTTCGTCCAGCTGATTTTCCCGGCCGCTTCCAGCCAGAACGCGTCCGGCTCGGTCAGGCTCCGCTGGTAGGCCTCGGAGTACGCACCCATTCCCGCTCCTTCGCGTCGGACGTCCGCTCCGACCCCATCATGACGCGCGGGCGGCGGGCTCGCCGGATTCCGGGCACCCTGAAGACCCGGCAACCCAACGGCGGCCGGCTGCGTCCTAAGCTGGACCGCAGGAAAACGCCGTGTGGCGGTACCAAGCGAATACGGACAGTGAGGGGAGCCCGGCGGTGAACGGACTCGCGAGCGCGTTGCTCTCGCTAGCCCATTCCTTGTTCGGCCCGGGCTTCTGCCCCGGCGACTGGGTCTGGGCCACGAGTGCGGCCGGCGCGCTCGTCGCACTGCTGCCGCCGATCGGCGCGCTGGCCGTGTCGATCATCCGGAAGGGCACGGGCAACCGCTACGACGTCACGACGCTGGGCGTCTTCGCCGCGATCGGGCTGTTCAGCGCGCTCATCCTGCCGTGGCTGCTGTCCAACGGCGTGTCCGGCGTGTTCCGGGCGGAGTTCTCGAACCAGAAGTCCGGGCTGTCCAAGACGGAGACGTCCACGTTGACCAGCGGTTTCTGCTGGGTGGACAACCAGAAGTCGTACCTGGGCGGGCGGCAGACCGTCTTCGACGTCTTTTCCGCCGGCAGCACCGGCCCCGACGACCTCCCGGTCTTCGTCTACCTGGCGGCCTTCGTCGTGCTGGGCGCCGGTTCGCTGCTGTTCGTGATGCTGCAGGGCCGCACGGCCTTCCGTCGCGGCCCGAAGTGGCCGTCGCGGTTCTTCTGGATCCCGTTCGCCGCGATGCTCGTGTTCAGCGTCGGCATGGAGGCCAACACCGCCCTGCACTTCTTCCTGGGTTTCCTGCCGTTCAGCGTGCTGGGCCTGATCCCGGTCGCGATGGTCGGGCCGCCGCCGTGGTCGGTGATCAACCGGTCGGACGCGCCGCCGCGCCGCGACCAGGAGCCGCAGGGGCCGCCGCCGTCGCAGGTCCAGCCGCGCCCGACCCCGCCGCCACCGCCGCCGCCTCCGGTCAACCGGCCGTACCCGAAGACGGCGCTGGCGGCCGCTCCCGAACCCCCGCCGATGGCCGGCGCGCTGGCCGCGGCCCCCGGCCCGATCCCGCCGCCGCCCGGCTCGCGCAACGCCGGCGGCAGCCGCTACCGGCGCGTCAAGCAGCTCGGCGCGGGTGGTTTCGGCACGGTCTGGCAGGCCGTCGACACCCAGCTGAACCGCACGGTCGCGCTGAAGATCGCGCACGCGCCGGACCGCGACACCGCCGAGCGCATGCAGCGCGAGGCCCGCGCGCTGGCCGTGGTGAGCCACCCCAACTGCGTCAAGGTGTACGACCTGGCCGAGGAGCCGGACGGGCTCGCGCTGGTCATGGAGTACCTCGAAGGCCGTCCGCTGGCCGAGCTGGTCGACGGCCAGGGTCCGCTCGACGACGTCGCCGCCGGGCGCCTGTGGGCGACGATGGCGGGCGCGCTCGCCGCGGCGCACGAGAAGGGCGTCCTGCACCGCGACATCAAGCCGTCGAACGTCATCCTCGACCCGAGCGGCCTGGCCCACCTGATCGACTTCGGCATCGCCCGCAGCCAGGGCGACTCGAAGATGACGGCGACCGGCATGATGATCGGCACGCCCGACTTCGTGGCCCCGGAGCAGGCGATGGGCGCGACGGCGTCCCCGGCGTCGGACGCGTGGCAGCTGGCGGCGACGATCAGCTACGCGCTGTCGGGCCAGCCCCCGCGCGGCACCCGCGAGACGCCGATGGCGGCCCTGATGGCCGCGGCCCGCGCCGAACCGGTGTCCCGCCTGCCCCAGCGCAGCGCACACGCGCGGCTGCTGGCGGCTTCGCTGGACCCGGAGCCGCGTCGCCGTCCGACGCTGAGCGCCGTGCGGCGCGAGGTCGAGGGCTGGCTGTCACGGGCCGGCAAGTCGGCCGACGGGCCGGTGACGCGGGTGGTGCCGCGTCAGCCGGGGAACCAGCTGCCCCGCCGCTAGCCGGGCTTCACGGCCTCGAAGATCAGCAGTTCCTTCGGCCGGAGGTCGACGCTGACCTGCTCAAACCCCGCCTTCTCGAGCCGGCCGGGGAACGTCGGCGCGTCGATCACGTTCATCGTGTCGCCGATGTGCAGGAGCCGGAAGCGCAGGTTGAGCTGGCCGTCGCTGCCGCAGTACGTGCCGCCCGGGCGCAGGACCCGCGCGGCCTCGGCGAAGATCGCGTCCTGCAGCTGCCTGGTCGGCACGTGGTGCAGCATCGTGAAGCAGACGACGGCCGAGAACCGGCCGCTCTCGAACGGCATTTCCGCACCGCTGCCCTCGACGACCTCGGCGCGGTCGCCGTACTTCGCCCGCAGCAGCTCAGTCGACGCGTGGTCGATCTCCAGCACCGTCAGCTTCGGGACGGCGTCGAGCAGCACCTTCGTCGTGGCGCCGAACCCGGGCCCGATCTCCAGCACGTCGTCGCCCAGGTTCCGGTCCTCCAGCCACGGCGTGAGGCGCTCCTCGACGGTCGCCGCCCACTTCTCCGAGCTGCAGATCTTGCGGTGGATCAGGTTCATCGGCATGCGTCCGACGCTATTTCCGCGTGCTGGTGGCTGGTAGCCGATAGCCTGACAAATGATGTCGCCAAACGGTCAAGCCATGCTCCTCGGCGAGGTCGACCTGCCCGCCGGCACCTGGTTCCCGTGGCACGAGCACCCGGTGCACCAGCTGGTCTGGTCGGCCCGCGGCGTCGTCGCGGTGAAGTCCGGTGACGCGGGCTGGGTGCTCCCGCCGACCCGCGCCCTGTGGATCCCGGCGGGCGTCCAGCACCGCACGGGCGCGCTCGGCCGGGCGGCGCTGCGCGGCATCTACGCCGATCCCGCGTTGTCCCCGGTGTCGTGGCCCGTTCCCCGGCTGGTGGTCGTCCGCCCGCTGCTGCGCGAGCTCCTGGAGTACCTGACCGGCGACAGCGTGGCCCCGGCGGCGCGGCTGCGGGCCGAGGCGGTGGCGTTCGACCTGCTGGAGCCCCTGGAAGTGGTCCCGATCGTGGTGCCCTCCCCGGCCGACCCACGCGCCCGCGACGTCGAGACGGCGGTGCTGCAGAACCCGGCGGACCCGCGCAGCCTCGCGGAGTTCGGGCGGGACGTCGGGGCGGCGGAGCGGACGTTGGCGCGCATCTTCGTCCGCGAGTGCCGGATGCCGTTCGGGACGTGGCGCACGCAGGTGCGGCTGCGTGCGTCGCTGCCGTTGCTGGCGCAGGGCTCGCCGCTGGAGGCGGTGGCCCACCGGGTGGGCTACAGCTCGGCGAGCGCGTTCGTAGCCGCGTTCCGGCGCGCCGTCGGGGTCACGCCGGGGGCGTACTTCGCGGGCTGAGCCGGCACCAGTACCGCAGCCGTCTGGCGGAACTGGTGTCCGCCAGGACACCGCCGTTGCGCTCGATCACGCGCCGCGACGCGTGGTTCTCGGGAGCGCAGGTCAGCAGGGCGTCGTCGAGGCCGGCCTCGCGGGCGACCAGCAGGCTCGTCCGCAGCAGGGCGGTGGCGTGCCCGCGCCCTCGCGCGGTCGGCCAGCCCTACCGCCAGGAGGGCAGCCAGCGTTCGGCTTCCCAGTGGCCCGTGGTGATCGCAACCCCGTTCAGGATCGGCCACAGCCAGGCGAAGTTCGCCACCACCAGGCCCACGTACAGCGACACCACGAGCAGACCGGTCCCGCGTCTTTCGAACCCGCGCCGGGCGCTGCCCAGGATCTGGCCGAGGCACAACGTCAACCCCAGCACGAGGAACGCCGCCAGCGGGGTCGCGTAGAAGAAGTACATCTGGCGGTCGATGTTGGTGAACCAGAAGACGTACCCGCCGAGGTAGCCCACCAGGACCGCCGCGTAGCGCCAGTCCGCGCGGAAGATCGAGCGCCAGACCGACCAGCCCAGCATCGGGATGGCCAGCCACCACATCGCCGGTGTGCCGATCAGCATCGTCGCGCTGACGCAGCGGGACTCGCCGCAGCCGGTGACCTCGCCGTCGTAGCTGTAGAGCATCGGGCGCAGCCCCATCGGCCACGTCCACGGCTTCGACTCCCACGGGTGCGGGTTGTCCTTGGGCGTGACCAGCGTTTCGTGGAAGTGCAGGACGTTGCCGGTGTAGTCGGCGAGCGAACGCAGCGACGCCGGCACCCACGACCAGATGCCCGGCGCGATGTCCTTGATCTCGGTGTAGTGCCGGTCGGTCGCGGTCTCGCTCGCGAACCACGCCCAGTACGCGGCGAGGTACATGAGGAACGGGACGAGCAGGATCGCCCAGAGCGCGGGCAGCACGTCCCGGCGGATCGTGCCGAGCCACGGCCGTTCGACGCCGGCCGCGCGCCGCGCCGCGACGTCGAAGAATACGCACAGCAGCCCGAACGCGACGATGTAGTACAGCGCCGACCACTTGACGCCGAAGGTCAGCCCGATCATCAGCCCGGTCGCGAACCGCCACCAGCGGAAGCCCAGCTTGGGGCCCCACACGGACTCGTTGACCCAGCCTTCGCGGACCGCCGTCGCGAGCCGGGTGCGCACCTGGTCGCGGTCGACCAGCAGGCAGGCGAACGCGGCGAGCACGAACAGCGCGATGAAGATGTCGAGCATGCCCATGCGCGACTGCAGGTGCAGCACGCCGTCGCTGATCACGAGGATGCCGGCGATGCCGCCGAGCAGCGTCGAGCGGGTCAGGCGGCGGGCGATGCGGATGGTCAGGAAGACGATGAGCGTGCCGGCCAGCGCGGGCATGATCCGCCAGCCCCAGCCGTTGTAGCCGAACAGCCATTCGCCGATCGCGATCAGCTGCTTGGCCAGCGGCGGGTGGACGACCAGCTCGTAGCCGTAGTTGTCCTCGTAACCGCCGTTGCGCAGCATCTGCCACGCCTGCGGGACGTAGTGCTTCTCGTCGAAGACCGGGCTGCCCTTGTCCGTCGGCACGCCCAGGTTCTGCAGCCGGACGATGCCGCCGATGAGGGTCAGCACGAGGGTGACGACCCAGCCGCGCAGCCGGTCGGCCGGCATGCCGCGGCCGAGCAGGGTCACTTCGCGGTCGGTCGGCGGCCGGAGCGCCTCGACCGGGTCCGGCCGGACGCTTTCGTCGTCGGGACGGGTCAGCACGGCGGTCACGGGGGCGATCCTACGGGCGGGGCAGGGCGTGCGTCGTCCGGATCCGCTGATCAGCCTAGGCTGGCCCGGTGAGTGCCTCGCTTGTTCCCGGTCGTCTCGTCCTGGCCGCAACCCCGCTCGGCGACGTCCGCGACGCCTCGCCCCGCCTGGCGGAAGCGCTGGCGGAAGCCGACGTCATAGCGGCCGAGGACACCCGCCGGTTCCGCTCGCTGGCATCGGCACTGGAGGTGACTCCGCGAGGCCGCGTGGTGAGCTTCTACGAAGACGTCGAGACGGCGCGCCTGCCCAAGTTGCTCGAATCGTTACGCGCGGGCGAGACGGTGGTGCTGGTGACGGACGCCGGTATGCCCAGTGTGTCCGATCCGGGCTTCCGCCTGGTGTCGGCGTGCGTCGCGGCGGATATCCCGGTGACGTGCCTGCCGGGCCCGTCCGCGGTGACGACGGCGCTCGCTTTGTCCGGTTTGCCGTGTGATCGGTTTTGTTTCGAGGGCTTCGCGCCGCGCAAGCCTGGGGAGCGGTCCCGCTGGCTCACGTCGCTTCGTGACGAGCCTCGGACGGTGGTGTTCTTCGAGTCGCCGCACCGGGTGGCGTCGTTGCTGGCGGACGCGGTTTCGGTGCTGGGCCCGGATCGGCCCGCCGCGGTGTGCCGTGAGCTGACGAAGACGTATGAAGAGGTGAAGCGGGGGAGTCTGTCGTCGCTGGCTTCCTGGGCCGCGGAGGGTGTGCGCGGGGAGATCACGGTGGTGCTTTCCGGGGCGGAGCCGCGGGAGGTCTCGGTGGCGGACCTGGTTTCGGAGGTCTCTTCCCGAGTGGCGGCGGGCGAGCGCCTGAAGACCGCGGCGGCGGAGGTCGCCGAGGCCGCTGGGGTGTCCAAAAAGGAGCTTTACGACGCCGTCCTGCTGGCGCGGAAGGCGTAGTGACCGGGATGACGCGCATCCCCGGTGATCACGCCGGAAGGGCAATGTCTGTTTTGTCCCAGGTCAAATCCGAATATTGAGCCATTCGGCCGCTACCGCCGCAGTCGATCATCGGCGATCGTTCCTCTTGGGCGCGGCCAGGACTGTCCAGGCCGCGGAGGAGGGGTTTCCGCGTGTCTTCCGTCGTGCGTGCTTCCCGGTCGAGATCCGGCCGTGGCGTGAGTTTCCTCGTGCTGGCCGTGGTATCCGGGATCGTCCCCGCCGCGGCCTTCGCGCGTCCGGCCGAAGCGGCGGCCGTCGAGCCGGCCCCGCCCGTGGTCTCCTCGTCGACGTACCCGGCCGGTGGGTTCGGCGGCGGTCCCGGCCAGCCCGGTGACTTCACGTTCACGCCGGCCGGCACCGGGTCCCCGGTCGACTACTACGTCTGGCGGCTGGACAACTCGGTCGCGCCGAGCTGCGACGGCGTCGAGGCCGGCACGGTGACGCCGAAGGTGCCCCACGGTCCCGCCACTACGGCCATCGCGCCCGCCAGCTCGGGCTCGCACGTGCTGAGCGCGTGGGCGTGCGACGCCGCGAAGACGCCGTCGGCGCGGACCGACTACTCGTTCCTGGTCAAGGACGCCGCGGCCCCGGTGGCGGCGTGGCAGTTCGAGGGTGACGGCCGCTCGCAGTTCGCCGGCCTGCGCTACGCGGGCGCCGGTTCGGGTGGTTTCGCGCCGGGCAAGCTCGGCCAGGCGGCGACCCTGAGCGGCCTGCCCGGTGACTACTTCGCGACGAGCGCGCGGGTCGTGGACCTCGGCAAGTCGTTCTCGGTGTCAGCCTGGGTCGACGCGGCCGACCTGGGCGAGCGGCGGGTGGTGCTGTCGCAGGACGGCACCCGGACGAGCGGGTTCGCCCTGCAGTACCTGGAAACCGGCAAGTGGGCGTTCAGCCTGAGCGGCTCGGACGTCGCGAACCCGGTCGTGCGGTCGGCGGTCTCCACGACGGCTCCGGCCGCGGGCACTTGGACACACCTCGCGGGCGTCTACGACGCGACGGCCCACACGGCGACTCTGTACGTCGACGGCCAAGCCCAGCAGACGGTCCCGGCCACGGCTTCGGGCGGGGTGGGCCCGCTGGTCCTCGGCGGCGGCCTGGTCGCGGGCGCCCGGGCGAACCTGTTCCACGGCGCGATCGACGAGGTGGCGGCCTTCGGGCGTGCCCTTTCCGCCGCCGATGTCACCACCCTCTACAGCCAGAACGGCGTCCCGGGGGGACTTCCCGCTGTTCGTGAGTACACATTGGACGGTGACACGGCCGACGCCACCGGCGCCGACGGCACGGTGACGGGGACGAGCGTCGCCTACGGCCCCGGCTACTCGGATTCGCCGGGCCGGTCCGCGACCGACGACTCGATCGGGCACGGCCAGGGGCAGGCGCTGGCAGGCACCGGCGTGGCGACGTCGTCCCCGGTGGTGGACACCGCGGGGAGCCTGGCGGTTTCGGCCTGGGTGAAGCTGGACAAGCCCGGCTGCTACACCTTCGCCGCACAGGGAGGCGCCTCCGGCGACGCGTTCAGCCTCGGTGCCACGTCCGACAGCCTCGAGTTCGGGCTGAGCACCGCCGGAGGGCACTGGCGGTGGGCGAAGACGTCCGTCACCCCGCACCTCGGGAAGTGGACCCACCTGACCGGCGTCCACGACGTGGTCGCGGGCAAGGAACGGCTCTACGTCAACGGCGCACTCGCCGCCGAAACGACGATCCCGGCGGGCACCGCGTGGCGGTCGACCGGCCCGTTCCGGATCGGCGCCTTCACGGGCTCGATCGACCAGGTCCAGGTGTGGGACCGCGCGGTGCCGTCCGCCGAAGTGGCCGAGCTCGCCAACACCGCCGTGCTGCGGGCGAACTACCAGCTCGACGGCACCACGACGGACACCGTCAGCGGCGTCACGGGCACCCCGGCCGGGAGCTTCCAGCTGACGACCGACGACAACGGCGCGAACGTCGCCCGCTTCCCGTTCGACGGCGGCGCCCAGGTCGAAGGGCCGCGCCCGCAGAACTTCCGCAGCGACCGGAGCTTCACCGCCGAAGCCTGGGTCAAGCACACCTGGACCGAGGCGGACGTCGAGCGGGAGCAGCAGCGTGACCCGTCCGACCCCGCCGGCGTGGACAAGGCCGGCCGCACGGCGCTCGGGGCGAACAGCGCGTCCACCTCGCCGTACCTCCTGGGCTACCGCGGCGCGCAGGACGCGAACGGCGCCTGGCACCCCGCCTGGAACTGGACGCTCGGGACGGCCCAGGTGACGCCGGACGGGGACGCCGAGTCCGGCGTCTGGACGCACCTCGCCGGGACGTACGACGCGGTGACGCACCAGGCGTGCCTGTACGCGACGACGGACGAGCGGCAGTACAGCCCGAAGTGCGTCGACGGCGTCACCGTCGGGAACGGCGCGAGCGACCTCGAGGACCTCTTCCTCGGGCGCGCCCGGTCCAACGGCCAGGACAGCGACTACTGGTACGGCGACCTGCGAGGTGTCCGCGTCTACAGCGGCGTGCTCGACGAGCAGCACATCAACGTCGACGTGATCCTCGACCACCCCTAGGTCAGCAACGCGGTCACCGCGGCATGCGCCTTCTCCGCATCGGGCGCATCCCCGGTGATCACGTCCGTGTACACAAAAGACTCGCCGATCCGCACCAGCAGGTAAGCCAGGTCCGGCACCGGCAACGGCGGCACCAGCCGCCCGGCCGCGACCTCCGAAGCCAGCAGGTTCGAAAGCTCCGCCGTCGTCCGCTGCTGGCAAACGCTTGCGCGTGTCGTCAGCAGCCGCAAAGCCCGCTCAGGCTCCCGGCGCAAGAAGTCCCGAAAAGGCGGCGACTCGTTCGCGGACCGCACGTACCCGCTCACGAAGTCAGCCACCCCGGCAGCCCCGCGACCCGAGCACGAGGGCAGCAGCCGGGCGATCGAAGCCGACGACAGCGACCACAGGATCTCGCCCAGGAGGAGGTCCCGCGATCCCACCCGCCGGTGCAGGGTCGCGCGGCTGATCGACAGCGCCTCCGCCAGCTCGCCCATGTCCACGCGCCGACCGGCCAGGAACCAGTCGCGGGCCAGGGCGAACGCAGCTGAGTGAGACATATGTCAGAATGTCTCACATCGAACGGCGGACGGCGAGAGGGACAGCGACATGCGCGCAGTGCAGGTGACCGAGTTCGGCGGACCCGAGGTGCTCACGCCGGTCGAACTGCCCGATCCCGTGGCCGGCCCGGGCGAGGTCCTCATCGACGTCGACCGCATCGGGGTCAACTACGCCGATACCCACCAGGCCGAGAACAGCTACCTCGCGCCGTCCAAGCTGCCGCTCGTTCCCGGTGGTGAGGTCGTCGGGCGGACCCCCGAAGGCAAGCGCGTCGTCGCCCTCCTGAACGGTGGGGGCGGCTACGCCGAGAAGGCCGTCGCGCCCGAGGCGACCACCTTCCCCGTTCCCGACGGCATCGATGACCTCACCGCCTTGTCCATGCTGGTCCAGGGCGCCACCGCCTGGGTCCTCCTGCGCAAGAACGCCCACCTCGAAAAGGGCGAATCGGTCGTCGTGCACGCCGCCGCCGGTGGGGTCGGGACCATCGCCGTGCAGCTCGCCAAGGCCTGGGGTGCCGGCCGCGTCATCGCCACCGCCAGCAGCGAGGAGAAGCGCGCCCTCGCCCTCGAACTGGGCGCCGACGTCGCCGTCGACTCGCGCGCGGAGGACATGACCGAGGCGCTCCTCGACGCCAACGGCCGCCGCGTCGACGTCGTGCTCGACATGGTCGGCGGCACGACCACCGACCAGAGCATCGCCGCGCTCGCGCCGTTCGGCCGGCTGGCCTTCTACGGCATGGCCGGGCGGGAGAACCCCAAGCCGGTCGAGATGCGCAACCTCCTCGGCCACAGCACGACGATCAGCGGCATGTGGCTGCCGCACGTCTTCCGCCTGCCCGGCAACGTCTTCGGGACCGCCCTCACCGAGCTGTTCGACCTGGTGCTCCAGAAGAAGCTCAAGGCGATCCCCGGCGGCGAGTTCGCCCTGTCGGACGCGCGCGGCGCGCACGAGGCCCTGCGCTCCCGCAAGACCGTCGGCAAGCTACTGCTCGACCCCGGCAAGTAGGCGTTCCAGGGGTGCCGCCTTGTGGAGGCACTCCTGCCACTCCGCCTCCGGGTCCGAATCCGCCGTGATCCCGCCGCCGACGCCGAGGGAGATGACGTCGTCGCGGATCTCGAACGTCCGGATCGCGACGTTCAGCTCCAGCCCCGCCGCCGGCGACACCAGGCCGATCGCACCCGTGTAGACCCCGCGCCCGCAGGGTTCCAGCGCGGCGATCAGGTCGAGCGCGCGGATCTTCGGCGCGCCCGTCACCGAGCCGGGCGGGAAGGTCGCCGCCAGCAGCTCGGCGTCCGAAACGGACGGACGCAGCACGCCCGTCACCGTCGAGTCCAGGTGCCAGACACCCGGCGCCGGGCGGACCCGCAGCAGCGACGGCACCGTCACCGACCCGACTTCGCACACCCGCCCCAGGTCGTTGCGCACCAGGTCCGTGATCATCACGTTCTCCGCGACGTCCTTTGTGGACTGCCGCAGCAGGAGGGCGTTCCCGTCGTCGGCGGGTCCGCGCCGGGGGAGCGTCCCCTTGATCGGCGTCGACCGCACCGCGCGGCCGTGCCGCTCGAGGAACAGCTCCGGCGAGAACGAGACCACCGACCCCCACGGGCCGGACAGGAAGGCCGCCCGGCGAGGCGCCAGCGAAGACACCCCGGCCGCGAACAACCCGGCGGGAGAGCCGGCGAACGACCCCGTGAACCGGCTGCAGATGTTCGCCTGGAACAGCTCGCCCGCCTCGATCGCGTGCACGCACGCCTTCACCGCGTCCCGGTGTTCCGACGGCAGCGGACGCCGCAACGGCCCGGCCGTCCAGGAAAGATCGGCGGGAGAAGAGGCCAGCAGCGACTCCATTGTGGACACCGAAGGCTCGCCGCCGTCCAGGGACTCCAGGTAGCAGGTATCCGGCGAAGACCACCGCAGCACGTGGTCCGTCCAGCCCCACGCGGACGCCGGCAACGCGCCGGTCCGGCCGGAAGGATCCGCCAGGTCGTACGAGAGATGGCCGAACCACCCGCCCCCGATCACGCCGGGCGGGGCGTCGACTTCGCCGGGCGAAGGGAAGTCACGGGGAGAAACGGCGAGGGTGGGCGCGATCACCGCGTGGCCGCCGAACCACTCGCCGGACAGCATCGCGGGCGGCGAGAGCCCGCGGGAGGCGTTGTGGTGAGCAAGTACCGAGAAAGCGCGCGCGGGCGTGACGTTCGTCCGGAGTGGCCTGCTCGTCACGCGCATGGCGACATATCACCACACGTCAGAGCAGCAAGTCGCCCAATGTGAACGGGTACACGACGGCGTTCTGCTCCACGGGCCCGTCGACGCCCGGGACGTCCGGCGCGCACGCGTGCTGGTGCACGCCGAGTCGCGAGTGGAACCAGCCGGCCCGGCCCGGGATGCCGTTGTGCCGGATCAGCCACAGCACCACCTCGGAGTCGGCCCAGCGGTCCGGGTGCAGCCGGTGCTGCCAGCAGTCGTAGTCGGCGTAGACCAGCACGCGCTCGATGCGCGCCGCCTGCCGGACGTACTTGATCCACGCCTTGATGAAGCGGTCGTCGACGCTCGGCGCCGCCACCTCCAGCGCCGGCGCCAGCGAGCCGGGCGCGAACGCGCCGAGCCTGCTGGCCGTCCGGACGAAGTGGTCGGCCTGGTCGTGCACCGCGCCGGGCCGCGCGTAGTGCCGGCCGCCGACGTGGAGCCCCGCTTCCTGCGCGCCGGCCAGGTTTCGTTCCGAGGCGGAGCTGCTCCAGTTGACGTTCTCGCTGATCGTCACCGAGACGAACCGGGTCTGCGCGGCGCGCACGGCCTGCCAGTCGGCGACGTGCTCGCGGTGGGACAGCGAGATGCCGAGCTCGGCTTCCGGCTCCGTCACAGTCCGCCCCCGGCGCGTAGATGAAGAGCACACCATACGTCGCCGGGAGCGGACCCGCAGTGACCCACACCCGGTTGATCAGGCCTTTTTTGATCAGGCGCTGTCTTTTTGGAACGTTCGGGTGCCCCACCACACGGACACCACCGCCATCGCCAGCACCACGACGCTGCCGGTGAACAACGCGTCCATGGTGAAGTCGCCGCGGAACGAGTTCCGCTCGACGTCGACCACGTGCCGGAACGGGTTGATCCGGGAAACCGTGTACAGCCACGCCGGTGCGTTCCCCGACGTGATCGGGATGAGGATCCCGGACAGCAGCAGCAACGGCATCAGCACGGCGTTGAGGAACGCCGGGAACGTCTCCTCGCTCTTCAACGTCAGTGCCAGCGCGTAGGAGCACGACGCCAGCGATGTCGCCAGCAGGAACACGATCACCAGGCTGAGCAGGACTCCGTAGAACGGCGCGTCCAGGTCGAACACGAGGTACGCCAGCGCGATGATCAGCGCGGCCTGCACCACCGCCTGCAGCGAGCTGGCCAGCACCTTGCCGAGCAGCAGCGCCACCCGGCTCACCGGGGTCACGCGGAACCGCTCGACCACGCCCGCCCGGTAGTCGGCGAGCAGCCCGAAGCCGACGAACGAGCTGCCGAACAGGGCCAGCTGTGCGATCAGGGCCGGGGTGAGGAGCATCCAGCCGTCCACTTCGGGGACACCGCCCCGCTCGAGCATGTCCACGAGCAGCGGGCCGAAGAAGAAGAGGTACATCAGCGGCTGGGCGAGCCCGATCACCAGCCAGGTCGGGTTGCGCAGCGCCGCCGTCATGTCGCGGCGGAAGATCAGCCAGGTGTCACGCAGCACGGGTGCCCTCCTCGGCTTCGCGCAGCGAGCGCCCGGTCAGGGTCAGGAAGACGTCGTCGAGCGTCGGCCGGTGGACCCGCATCGAGCGCATCGGGATGTCCTTCGCGTCGAGCGCCCGCAGCAGCTCCGGTAGCGCGACGTCGCCGCGGGGCACGCGGAAGCGCACCTCGCCGTCGGCCACGGACAGCTCGTGCGCGCCCGCCAGCCGGCCGGCGATCTCGGCGGCGTCCGCGCCCTGCTCCGGATCGACGCCGACTTCGACGCGGTCGCCGTTGACCTGCGCCTTGAGTGCGTCGGGCGTGCCCTCGGCGACGATCCGGCCGTCGTCGATGACGATCAGCCGGTCGGCCAGCGAGTCGGCTTCGTCGAGGTAGTGGGTGGTGAGGAAGACCGTGACGCCCTGTTCGGTGCGCAGCCGGCGGATGTGCTCCCACAGGTTGGCGCGGCTCTGCGGGTCGAGCCCGGTCGACGGCTCGTCGAGGAACACCAGTCCCGGCGAGTGGATCAGCCCGAGCGCGATGTCGAGCCGCCGCCGCTGGCCGCCCGACAGCGTCCTGGTCAGCCGCCGGTCGAGCCCGGTCAGGTCGAGCTGCTCGGCCAGCTCGGCGCCGCGCGCGATCGCGTCGGCCTTGCTCATCCGGTAGAGCCGCCCCTGCAGCTCGAGCTCGTCGGCGACCCTGGTCTCCGGCGAGGTGCCGCCGCCCTGGGCGACGTAGCCGATGCGCTCCCGCACCCCCAGCGGGTCGGCCAGCAGGTCGCGGCCGCCGACGGTCGCGGTGCCCGCGGTCGGCTTCAGCAGCGTGGTCAGCATGCGCAGCGTGGTCGTCTTCCCGGCGCCGTTCGGTCCGAGGAACCCGACGAGCTCGCCCGCGTCGACGTCGAGGTCGACGCCCTTCACCGCGTGTACTTCGCCCCCAGAGCGGCCCTTGCGGCGGAACCGCCGCTCGAGACCGCGTGCCGTGATCATGGGATCTCCTAATCAAACTTGACTACTTGAAGCGCACACTGTGCCCCGGAGGGAGTGTGTTAGTCAAACTTGATTACTCGCCGGCCATCACGTACTCGCCCGCTTCGAGCCGGGCGACCAGGCCTTCGAGCCAGGTCAGGCTCGCGTCGGTGATCCCGCCCCACAGCCGGTACAGCTCGCCGACGTGCTCGGGCGTGCCCAGCTCCATGCTCGCCTTGATCTCTTCGAGCATCAGCTTCGCCTGCCGCTGCTCGGCCTCCAGGTGCACGAGCCGGTGCCGGAGCAGGTTGATCACCCGGGCCCGCGGCAACGTCGTCATCAGCGAGATCCCGGCCGACAGGTCCGGGTGGTTGAGCTCCGGATCGGACAGCGCTTTCGACAGCAGGACCTGGTACTCCTGCTCGCCGACGTCGGTGAGCCGGTAGGCCGTGCGGTCGGGGCCGCCGTCGCCCGGCTCGACGTCGACCAGCTCCAGCAGGTCTTCGGCGGTCATCTTCTTCAGCGCGTGGTAGATCGACCCGGGCTGGACGTTGGCCCACTTGTCCGCCGACCAGCCGAGCAGCTCCCGCCGCACCTGGTAGCCGTGCGCGCGGCCGTACATCCGCACCACCCCGAGCACGAGCAGACGTGTCGCCGACAACCCAGGCCTCCCTCTCGACAATCCGTGTGACGCCCTCCGTAGGCTAATAAGGTATGAGCACCCCTGTGTTGACAGCGGTGGCCTGGCCCTACGCCAACGGCCCCCGCCACATCGGCCACGTGTCCGGATTCGGCGTCCCGTCCGACGTCTTCTCCCGCTACCAGCGAATGGCCGGCAACCGGGTGCTCATGGTCTCCGGCACCGACGAGCACGGCACCCCGATCACGGTCCAGGCCGACAAGGAGAACTCGACCCCGCAGCTGACGGCGGACAAGTACACCCGCCAGATCGGCAACGACCTGCAGGGCCTCGGTCTCTCCTACGACCTGTTCACCCGGACCACGACCGGCAACCACGCCGAGGTGACGCAGCAGATCTTCCTGGCGCTGCACCGCAACGGCTACGTCGTGCCGAAGACCACGCGCGGGGCGATCAGCCCGTCCACCGGCCGCACGCTGCCCGACCGCTACGTCGAGGGCACCTGCCCGATCTGCGGGTACGACGGCGCGCGCGGCGACCAGTGCGACAACTGCGGCAACCAGCTCGACGCCGCGGAGCTGATCAACCCGAAGTCGCGGATCAACGGCGAGACGCCGAAGTTCGTCGAGACCGAGCACTACTTCCTCGACCTGCCGGCGTTCACCAAGACCCTCGGCGACTGGCTGGGCACCAAGACCGACTGGCGCCCCAACGTCCTCAACTTCACCAAGAACCTGATCGACGACATGCGGCCCCGGCCGATCACCCGCGACCTCGACTGGGGCGTCAAGATCCCGCTCGACGGCTGGAGCGACCAGCCGATGAAGCGGTTCTACGTCTGGTTCGACGCGGTGATCGGGTACTTCTCGGCCAGCGTCGAGTGGGCCCGCCGGTCCGGCAACCCGGAAGCGTGGCAGGAGTGGTGGAACAACCCCGACGCCCGGTCGTACTACTTCATGGGCAAGGACAACATCACCTTCCACGCCCAGATCTGGCCGGCCCTGCTGTTCGGGCACAACGGCGAGGGCGACAAGGGTGGCGAGCCCGGCAAGTACGGCAAGCTGCACCTGCCCGACGAGATCGTCTCCAGCGAGTTCCTCACCATGAGCGGCTCGAAGTTCTCGACCTCGCGCGGGCGCGTCATCTACGTCGAGGACTTCCTGCGCGACTTCGGCCCGGACACGCTGCGGTACTTCATCTCGGTGGCCGGCCCGGAGACCCAGGACACCGACTTCACCTGGGACGAGTTCGTCCGCCGGACCAACTTCGAGCTGGCCAACGAGTGGGGCAACCTGGTCAACCGGTCCATCTCGATGGCGCACAAGAACGTCGGCGCCATCCCGCGCCCGGAGGCCCCGACGGCGGCCGACGAGGACCTGAAGGCCCTGTCCCGCAAGGCCTTCGACACCGCGGGCGCGCACCTGGCCCGGTCCCGGTTCAAGCTGGCGGCGAGCGAGGCCATGAAGGTCGTCACCGCGGCGAACAAGTACATCTCCGACCAGGAGCCGTGGAAGCTCAAGGACGACCCCGCGCGGCGTGACACGGTGCTGCACACCGCGCTGCAGGTCGTCTCCGACGCCAACACGCTGCTGACGCCGTTCCTGCCGCACTCGGCCCAGAAGGTGCACGAGGCCCTCGGCGGCACGGGCGTCTGGGCCGCCCAGCCGGAGCTGAAAGAGGTCGACGACCTCGACATCGCCGGCCGGGTCAACCCGATCCTCACCGGCGACTACGCGGGCGAGCAGGCCAAGTGGGAGTCGAAGCCGATCGAGGTCGGCAAGCCCCTGCAGAAGCCGTCGCCGCTGTTCACGAAGCTCGACCCGGCGCTCGGCGAGACCGGCCCGGAGTGGGCGCCGATCACCAAGGAGTAAGAGGTATGCATGGGTGACGAGAAGCGCGAGCTGCCGCCGGTCCCGGACCGGCTCCCGGTGTCGGTGGTGGACGCGCACACCCATCTCGACGCGTGCGGCGCGGTCACCGCGGCCGAGGTCACGGCCATGGTCGACCGCGCCGAGCGCGCCGGCGTCGCCCGCGTCGTCACGGTCGCGGACGACCTCGCCTCGGCCCGCTGGGCCGCCGAGGCCGCCACCTGGGACAGCCGGGTCTGGGCCGCCGTCGCGATCCACCCGACGCGCACCAAGGAGTTCGGCGAGGCCGAGAAGTCCGAAGTGGAGCGCCTGGCCGGCCACGAGCGCGTGGTCGCCGTCGGCGAGACCGGCCTCGACTACTACTGGGACTACTCCCCGCACGACGCCCAGCAGGAAGCGTTCCGCTGGCACATCGACCTCGCCAAGCGGCTCGACAAGCCGCTGATGATCCACGACCGCGAGGCGCACGACGACGTGCTGCGCATCCTGGCCGAAGAGAATGCGCCGAATGCCGTAATCTTCCATTGTTTTTCCGGAGACGCGGAAATGGCGCGCAAGTGCGTCGACGCGGGATACGTCCTTTCCTTCGCCGGCACGGTGACGTTCAAGAACGCGAAGGGGCTCCACGAGGCGGCCCGGCTCTGCCCGGCGGACCAGTACCTCGTCGAAACCGACGCACCGTTTCTGACCCCCCACCCGTTCCGTGGGCGGCCGAACGAGCCGTTCGGCGCGGCCTACACCGTCCGTCACCTCGCGGCGCTCAGGGGCGAAGCTGTCCACGAAGTCGCCGAATCGGTCCGGACCACTGCCGAGCGGGTCTACCGACTCCCCAGTGTCACAACGGGTTGAACGCATTGCGACATCAGGGTTCCTTGATCGTCCACCTGATGGAGTGACGGGGATCACGACACTCCGGGGGGTGTTTGCGCAACCCGGCGGGACCCGTTACTGTCCCGTGATCGTGCCGGTCGGTACTGCACCATGCAGTTGCCGGCTGTTACGCCCACAGTCACGTCAGTGCACGTCGGGGAAGCGGAACCGGGTAGGTACGACCGGGACCGTGACGATGGCGCCGGCTGCGGGCCCAGACGTAAAGACGCCGCCCCGAACGGCGTCTTGGGAAAGGGAACGACAGCGGTGACAGGTAGCAGACAGGCTGGAGCGCGCTCCGCGGCCGTCCTCGATCGTCATTACGAGGACACCGCCTACGGCCAGCTCGACTTCTCCGACGACCCGAACATCACGCAGCAGGACATCCTCGCCGCGCTCGGCCCCGACGCCGACGCGATGATGGCCGAGATCGACGTCGACGTCGACGAGCTGATCCGGCTCATCAACGCCGAGACGACGTACCTGCCGCCGATCGTCATCCCGGACGAGATCGAGGCGGACCGGACCGCGTCCCCGCAGGCCAAGCGGGCCATGCTGGACGAGGGCCTGCGCGAGACCACCAAGATCTGGAAGCGCCGCTTCCTCAAGGGCGCCGTCCTCGGCGTCATGATCAGCATCGCCGGCGGCGGCGCGGCCGCGCTGGCGATGAACAAGAGCATCACCGTCGACGTCGACGGCCAGCAGACCACCGTGCACTCGTTCGGCGACACCGTCGGCGAAGTGCTGGAGGACGCGGGCCTGTCCGTCGGCGCGCACGACTCGCTCTCCCCGTCCCCGCAGGCGGAGGTCGGCGACGGCGGTGTCATCAAGCTCGAGCGCGGCCGTCAGCTGAAGATGATCGTCGACGGCGCGGAGCACACCTCCTGGGTCCGCGCGACCCACCTCGGCGACGCGCTCGGCCAGCTCGGCATGGCCGGGGTGGACAAGCCCGGCACGTGGATGTCGATGCCGAAGGACGGCGAGCTGCCCCTGCAGGGCGCCACCGTCGAGATCAAGACCCTCAAGAACCTCACGCTCTACGACGGCGCCAACGCGCCGAAGAAGGTCACCACGACCGCGGTCACCACGAAGGAGTTCCTGGGCGAGTACAAGCTCACCCTGGGCCCGGAGGACCAGGCCGAGGGCGGTCTGGACGTCAAGCTGACCGACGGCGCCGAGGTGCACATCAGCCGCACCGGCGTCTCGACGGTCGTCCAGAAGGAAGACATCGCCCCGCCCGAGCAGAAGGTCGACGACCCGGACCTCGTCAAGGGCAAGACCTCGGTCGAGGACCCGGGCACGCCCGGCGAGAAGATGGTGACCTACAAGGTCACGCAGAAGAACGGCAAAGAGGTCTCCCGCGAGAGCATCTCCGAGCAGGTCATCACCCAGCCGAAGCCGAAGATCATCCACGTCGGCACCAAGCAGGCCCCGACCCCGGCGATCGGCGACGGCTCCGCGTGGGACCGCATCGCGCAGTGCGAGTCGGGCGGCAACTGGGCCATCAACACCGGCAACGGCTACTACGGCGGCCTCCAGTTCGACAAGCGCACGTGGGACGCCTACGGCGGCGACGAGTACGCGGCGCTCCCGAACCAGGCTTCGCGCGAGCAGCAGATCGCGATCGCGGAGAAGGTCAAGGCCGGCCGTGGCGGCAGCTACAGCGCTTGGCCGGTCTGCGGCAAGAAGGCCTGACACGCTTTTCGAGCGGCCCTCACCTCGACGAGGTGGGGGCCGTTTCGCGTGCGCGGAAAGGCATCACGCGTGTCCCGAGGGGCATCACGCGTGATCAGGCGGGCATCACGCGTGATGCCCCCCCAATCACGCGTGATGCCTGCCCAGTCACGCGTGATGCCCCATCGGTAAGCTCCAGCGGTGGTTGAACTGTTGGGACCTGCCGAGATCCGCGGGCTGGCGGCCGAGCTGGACGTGCGGCCGACCAAGAAGCTCGGGCAGAACTTCGTGCACGATCCCAACACCGTCCGGCGGATCGTCGAGCTGGCGGACGTCGGCCCGGACGACGTCGTCCTCGAGGTCGGGCCCGGGCTCGGGTCGCTGACCCTCGGGCTGCTCGCCACCGGTGCGCGCGTCGTCGCCGTCGAGATCGATCCCAAGCTCGCCGAACGGCTGCCCAAGACCGTCGCCGAGCGGGGGTCCGAGGTCTCCGAACGACTCCAGGTCGTCACGGCCGACGCGCTGCGGATCACCGACGACCAGCTGCCGCGGCCGACCGCGCTCGTCGCGAACCTGCCCTACAACGTCGCCGTCCCGGTCGTGCTGCACCTGCTCGCCGAGGTGCCGTCGCTCACGTCCGGCCTCGTCATGGTCCAGACCGAGGTCGCCGACCGGATGGCGGCGGGCCCCGGCAGCCGGATCTACGGCGTGCCGAGCGTCAAGCTCGCCTGGTACGGCCCCGCGCGCAAGGTCGGCGCCGTGCCGCGCTCGGTGTTCTGGCCGGTGCCGAACGTCGACTCCGCGCTCGTCGCCTTCGAACGCGGTGACGCTCCGGCGTCGGACGACCGCGATCGGCTCTTCGGCCTCGTGGACGCCGCTTTCTCACAGCGCAGGAAGACGCTCCGCGCCGCGTTGGCGGGCTGGGCCGGCTCGGCCGAGCGGGCCGGGGAGCTGCTCACGGCCGCCGGGATCGACCCGAAGACCCGCGGTGAACAGCTGAACGTGCACGACTTCGCGAGGCTCGCCGCCGCGCGTTAGCACGTCCACAGTGGAAGTCAACGGGGTCCGGCGAAAATACGCCTCTTGACGTGCGATCTCGCGATTCGGACACCTCCACTCGTGTGATCTGGGCCAACAGGCTTGCTTTCGCTCGCCGGGATCGGCTTTACTCGGAAGTGTCCATCCCGAGCGACTGAGAGACCTGGCTCGCCGAAGTCGCAGCAACCACCCCCCGCGGGGAAGGTGCTACCGCCAGGACCGATGGAGGCCGTTTCCGATGAAGAGGGTAGCTCGCCCCCTGCTCCTGACCAGGCGTCGCGTAGTCGACGAAGGCCGCCGCTCCGTGACCGCATGTCGACGCTCCCACTGAGCTTGTCGTAGCCGGTCCACCTCTTCTTCATGCACCGTCCTCAAAGGACGGACTTCGCCTGCGGCCGGGTGCCGCGCGCTGCGCGCACCCCGTTTTCTGGAGCCTTCGTGATCACCGTCGAAAACTTGTCCAAAACCTTTGCCACCAACGGAAACTCGGTCGTCGCCCTGCACGACGTGAGCGTCGAGGTCCAGGCCGGCTCGCTGTTCGGCGTGGTCGGCCCGGCCGGGTCCGGCAAGTCCGTCCTCGCCCGCTGCATCGCGCTGCAGGAGCGGCCCGACCGCGGCGTCGTCCGCCTCGACGGCCTCAACACCGGCACCCTCGACGGCCGCCGGCTGCGCGAAATCCGCCGCCAGCTCGGCGTCGTCTCGACGAAACCGGAGCTGATCGCCGAGCGCACGATCGCCGGCAACATCGCCTCCCCGCTCGAGCAGCTCGGCGTCGACGGCCCGCAGCGCCGCAGCCGGGTCGGCTCGCTGCTCGACCTCGTCGGCCTGACGCAGCGCGCGACGCAGCGTCCCGGTGAGCTGACCGAGGGTCAGCTCCGCCGCGTCGCGGTCGCGAAGGCACTGGCCGCGGCGCCGGCGGTGCTGCTCGCCGACGACCCGACCGCCGGCATCGACCCGGAGGAGGCCGGCGCGGTGCTCACCGTGCTCGACCGCGCCCGCGCCGAGCTGGGCACCACCGTCGTGGTCACGACCCCGGACGCCGGCGTGGTCCGCCGGGTCTGCGACGACGTCGCGGTGCTCGAAGACGGCACGGTCGTCGAGCGCGGCACTGTCCTCGACCTGGTCTCGAACCCGGCCAGCCGCACCGCGCAGGCGCTGCTGCCCGCCATCGAGACCACCCGCGCCCAGATCGCCCGCTACGACCGCTCGGCCGACGTCGTGCTGATCGGTTTCGCTTCGGTCGGCGCGCTGCTGCCCGAGGCCGCGGGCCGGTTCGACGTCGAGTTCGCCACGATCGGCGGCGGCCTGACCCGGATCGGCGACACCCCGGTCGGCCGGTTCCGCCTCGGCGTCCGCGGCGAGCGGGCCGACGCGGCACTGGCGTGGGTCGCCGAGCGCGGCGGCCACGTGACGCACACCGCGCGCGGCCCCCAGGGTGTCGCGGCAGCTTGACCCGAACGCCGTAAACGCCCCGATGCGCACGTCGCATCGGGGCGTTTTCGCGGCCACGTAGGCTGGTCGGGTGCTCGCCGTAGTTCCGCCCCCAGTCACCGTCCGGGTCCCGGCCAAGGTCAACCTGCACCTGGCGGTCGACGACCTGCGCGAAGACGGTTACCACGAGCTGGTGACCGTGTTCCAGGCCTTGTCGCTGACCGACGAGGTGACCGTCGCGGTCACCGAAGAGCCGGGCGTGGAGATCTACGGCGAGGGCGAGGGCTCGGTGCCCGCCGACGGCACCAACCTGGCCTGGCGCGCGGTCGAAGCGCTTTCCGCGCACGTCGGCCGCACCGAAGCGCCGAACGTTCGGGTGGTGCTGCGCAAGGGCATCCCGGTCGCGGGCGGCATGGCGGGCGGCAGTGCCGACGCGGCGGCGACGCTGGTCGGGCTGGCGAGCCTCTGGAACCTCGACGTCACGCGCGACGAGCTGGCCGAGCTCGCCGCCGGGCTGGGCAGCGACGTCCCGTTCGCGCTCTACGGCGGCACCGCGCTGGGCACCGGGCGCGGCGAGCAGCTCGTGCCGGTGCTGTCGCGGCACACTTTCCACTGGGTGCTGGCGTTCGACTCCGAAGGGCTGTCGACGCCGAAGGTGTTCAAGGAGCTGGATCGCCTGCGCGCGGACGGCAACCCGCCGCGGATCGGCTCGCACACCCCGGTCGTCGAGGCGCTGGCTTCGGGCGACCCGCGTCAGCTGGCGCTGTTGCTGGGCAACGACCTCCAGGCGGCGGCGGTTTCGCTGCGGCCGGGGCTGCGCCGGACGCTCCGGGCCGGCGTCAACGCGGGCGCGCTCGCCGGCACGGTCTCCGGCTCCGGCCCGACGTGCGCGTTCCTCTGCGAGGACGCGCAGACCGCGGTCGAGGTCGCCGCGGAGCTGTCGGGCGCGGGGGTGTGCCGCACGGTCCGGGTGGCGCACGGCCCGGTCCCCGGCGCCCGCGTGGTCGGCGGGGACGACGCGCCGCGCCCGGCGCCGCCGCGCGTGCACGCCTGACCGTCCATTGTAGATTTCTCTTTCCCGGAAAGGAACGGCTGAGCGGATGGCCAACCTGGTCAACCTGGAAGCGGTGAGCAAGTCCTACGGGGTGAAGCCACTGCTGGACGGCGTCTCGCTGGGCGTCGCGGCCGGGCAGCGCATCGGTGTCGTCGGCCTCAACGGCGGCGGCAAGACCACGCTGCTGGAAGTCCTTTCCGGACTCGCCGCGCCGGATTCCGGGCGGGTGAGCCACGTCGGCGGCCTGCGGATGGCCGTGGTCACCCAGCGGACCGAGCTCCCGGACGACAGCACCGTCGGCGAGGTCGTGCTCGAACGCTACGGCGCCGAGCACGAATGGGCCGCCGACGCGCGCGTCCGGTCCATTGTGGACGGACTCGGGATCACCGCGATCGGGCTGGACACGCCGACCGCGAACCTCTCCGGCGGCGAGCGGCGCCGGGTCTCCCTGGCGGCCGCGCTGACCGGCGAGCTCGACCTCGTCGTGCTCGACGAGCCGACCAACCACCTGGACGTCGAAGGCGTCCAGTGGCTGGCCGACCACCTGCTGAACCGGCGGATCGCGGTCGTGGTCGTCACCCACGACCGGTGGTTCCTCGACACCGTCGCGAGCCTGACGTGGGAGGTCGCGAACGGCCGTGTCGAGCAGTACGAAGGTGGTTACGCGGACTGGATCTTCGCGCGCGCCGAGCGGGCGCGGCTGGCCGCGACGGCCGAGGAGAAGCGGCAGAACCTGGCCCGCAAGGAGCTGGCGTGGCTGCGACGCGGTCCGCAGGCGCGTTCGTCGAAGCCGCGCTACCGCATCGACGCGGCCGAGGCGCTGATCGCGGACGTCCCACCGCCGCGTGACTCCGTCGAGCTGATGGCGTTCGCGAAGCGCCGGCTCGGCAAGACCGTGCTGGAGCTGGAAGACACGACGTACAAGGTCGGCGACCGGACGCTGCTCGACCACGTCACCTGGCGGGTCGGCCCCGGCGACCGGATCGGCCTGGTCGGGATCAACGGCTCCGGCAAGACGTCCCTGCTGAAGCTGCTCGGCGGCGACGTCGAAGGCTCGACCGGGCGCCGGATCGAGGGCAAGACGGTCGCGCTCGCGCACCTGCGCCAGGAGCTCGACGACCTGCCCGCCGACCTGCGCGTGCTGCAGGCGATCGAGCAGGTGGCCGGGCGCGTGGTGTTCGGCAAGCAGGAGATGACGGCGTCGCAGCTGGGCGAGAAGCTCGGGTTCCCGCAGGCCCGCCAGTGGACCCCGGTCGGCGACCTCTCCGGCGGCGAGCGGCGCCGGCTGCAGCTGTGCCGGCTGCTGATGGCCGAGCCGAACGTGCTGCTGCTCGACGAGCCGACGAACGACCTGGACATCGACACCCTGCAGCAGCTGGAAGACCTGCTCGACGGCTGGCCGGGCACGATGATCGTCGTCTCGCACGACCGGTACCTGGTCGAACGAGTCTGCGACACGATCGTCGCCCTCTTCGGCGACGGCCGCATCACCCACCTCCCGGGCGGCATCGAGGAGTACCTGAACCGCCGGGCGCTCGCCAAGGAACCGGCGGCCGCGGCGGCCCCCACGGCGGCGAAGGCCGAGGCGAAGAAGTCGGCGGCGGACGTGCGGGCGGCGCAGAAGGAGATGGGCCGGCTCGAGCGCAAGCTGGACCAGCTGCACGCGAAGGAGGAGAAGCTCCACGCGGCCCTGCTGGAGGCGGCGACGGATCCGTCGAAGCTGATGGAGCTCAACGGCCAGCTGAAGGGCGTCAAGGGCGAGATCGAGGACGTCGAGGCCCGCTGGCTGGAGACGTCCGAACTGCTCGAGTGAGGGTCCTCGGGCAAGCCGACCCTCGCGCGCAGCCAGGGCGAACGCTCGGGCGTGCCGTACGTGGGAAGTGGTGGACCGCCGGCTTCAGGGCCCGGTTTCCGCCTTGGACGGCGGATGTTGACACCCAGACAGTAATCTGACGCCCATGAGCAGGTTCGTGGACACGCTCGTCGCCACCGCGGCGGGACGAGGTCAGCAGCGTGGCATGGTCACCGGGGAGCCCAAGGAGCCGGTTCGGCGGACCTGGGCCGAGGTGCACGAAGAAGCCCGGCGGGTTGCCGGCGGGCTGGTCGCCGCCGGGTTCGAGCGGGGTACGGCCGTCGGGGTGCTGGCCGCCGCGCCGGTGCTGATCGCGCCGACCGTGCAGGCCGTCTGGCTGGCCGGGGGCAGCGTCACCATGCTGCACCAGCCCACCCCGCGTACCGACCTCGCCGAGTGGGCCGAGGACACCGTGCGCGTGCTCGGGATGATCGGCTCGAACCTCGTGCTGCTGGGTGAGCCCTTCGACCAGCTGGCCCCGGTGCTCGAGGAGAAGGGCATCGGCTTCAAGCTGATCAGCGACCTCGTCGATGCCGAGCCCCTCGCCGACGTCGTCGCCACCGACGAGGGCGAAACCGCGCTCCTGCAGCTGACGAGCGGCTCGACCGCCGACCCCAAGGCCGTGCGGATCACCTACGGGAACCTGTACTCCAACGTCAAGGCCATGGTCGACCGCGCGGAGTTCGACTTCGACACCGACGTGATGGTGTCCTGGCTGCCGACGTTCCACGACATGGGGATGGTCGGCTTCCTGACCGTGCCGATGACCTTCGGCGTCGAGCTCGTCAAGATCACGCCGGTCGAGTTCCTTTCGGGACCGCTGATCTGGCCCGAGCTGATCACCAAGTACCACGGCACGACGACGGCGGCGCCGAACTTCGCGTACGCGATCGTCGGACGCCGGATGGCGCGCGTCGACGAGGACGACGCCTACGACCTTTCGAAGCTGCGCATCGCCTTGAACGGCGCCGAGCCCATCGACGAGACCGCCGTCCGGACCTTCGTGGACGCCGGTGCCCGGTTCAAGATGCCGCCGGAATGCGTTTTCCCGGCCTACGGCATGGCCGAGGCGACGCTCGCGGTGTCGTTCGCGCCGCTGTTCACCGGGCTCACGCTCGACGTCGTCGAGGCCGACGCGCTGGAGGCGGACAACCGCGCGGTGCCGGTGCCCGAGGGCGACCCGCGGCGCGACACCGACAGCGTCCGGTCGTTCGCGGTGCTCGGCCCGCCGCTGGACGGCCTGGAAGCCGAGATCGTCAACGACGCGGGTGCACGCGTCGGCGAGCGTGAGGTCGGCGAAATCCGGCTGCGCGGCGAGGCCGTGACGCCCGGCTACCTGACCATGGAGGGCCCGCTCGACACACAGGACGCCGAAGGCTGGCTGAACACCGGCGACCTCGGCTACCTGGTGGACGGCCAGATCGTCATCTGCGGCCGGCGCAAGGACGTCATCATCATGGGCGGCCGCAACCTGTACCCGACGGACATCGAGCGCGCGGCGACGTCGGTCGAGGGGGTCCGGGCGGGCAACGCGGTGGCGGTGCGGCTGGACGCGGGCAGCCGGCGCGAGCGGTTCGCGGTGGTCGTGGAGTCGAAGCTGGCGGGCGACGCCGAGGCCGAGAAGGACCTGATGAAGCAGGTCTCGGCCCGGGTGCGCGACGCGGTCGACATGCGGCCGTACGCGGTGGTGGTCCTGCCGGCGGGCAGCTTGCCGAAGACCCCGTCGGGCAAGGTCAAGCGCGCGGCGACGGCGCAGCAGTTCGCGGACAAGATCAAGAAGAACGCCGACTCCTGACGCACTCCGGCGGCGGGCCGTCGCAGGCCCGCCGCCGGAGGGGTCAGCGCTGCTGGAGGCGCTCCGCGCGCAGGGTCGGCGGCAGGGCGCGTTCGGCCATCGCTTCCGAAGCCGTGCGGGCGCCCGGGAGGTCCGGGGCGTGGCCGGTGCGGGTGGCGAGCTGGTCTTCCACCGTGTCGAGGAAGTCGTCGACCTCGCGTTCGTCGTAGCCGCGCTTGCCGATCAACGGCTTCGCGAAGATGACGTGGTGCACTTCGGCGGCGGTCAGGTCGTCCTCCTCGGCGAACGTCTTGGCGATGCGCCGGACGAACTCGTCGACCTCGTGCTTGGCGTAGCCACGGCGGCCGATCGGGGCGTTACCGAAGGTGACCTCGGCGAGGTCTTCGGCGGTGAACGACATGGAACTCTCCGATTCCGGGGTTTGGCGGTGCGAACTCCCGTACACCGTCCTAACCCGTGAACGGGTTCCCCCGGAAGGGGCGGACCAGGAAGCTCACCCCGATGGGCGGCCGCCATCCGCCTGTGAGTGAGCCGGAACTACGCAGCGCTGTGTGGCCGGTTTCACATCGTCAGCTGCGGCCGAACCACTTCCGCGGGCCCTCGGGGCGCCGCTCCTCGACCACCGGCCGCGGGTTCCGCAGCTCGATGAGCGCCGCCTCGGCCTCGTCCAGGAACAGGTCGACCTGAGCCTGGTCGTAGCTGCGCATGCCGACGGGCATGATCGTGAAATCGACGTAGTGGATGTCGTCGGCGGTCAGGATGTTCCGGCCGTCGAGCGCATCGGCGATCAGGTCGAGGAAGGCGTCGACCTCGTCCTCGTTGTAGCCGCGCCGGCCGAAGCGGGGTTTGCCGAACGCGATCGCCCGGACTTCGTCAGGGGTCATGGGTTCACCTTGCCACCGATGTCAGCCCGCATGGAAGGCGTTTTGCGCGGCCGCGAGACCGGTGCCGACCAGCGCTTCGGTCGCGTCCGCGCACCGGTCCACCTCGAACGGGAGCTCCTTGCGCTCGACCGTCCCGAAGTCCTTCAGCACGAAGTCCGCCGGGTCCTGGCGGCCGGGCGGGCGGCCGATGCCGAACCGGACCCGGTAGTAGTCACGGGTGCCGAGCGACTTCGTGATCGAGCGGAGTCCGTTGTGCCCGTTGTCGCCGCCGCCGAACTTGAGCTTCAGCGCGCCGAAGTCGACGTCCAGCTCGTCGTGCACCACGACGATGCCGGTCGGCGGCACCTTGTAGAACCGCGCCGCGCCGACCACGGGCCCGCCGGAGAGGTTCATGTACGTGCGCGGCTTCACCAGCACGACGCGGCGACCGGACAGCCGGCCTTCGAGCACCTCGCCGCCGCTCTTGTGCGTCTTGAACTTGCCGCCGATCCGGGAGGCGAGCTCGTCCAGCACCATGAAGCCGACATTGTGCCGGTTTCCGGCGTACTGGGGTCCGGGATTGCCAAGGCCGGCGAGCAGGATCAGCTCGCCGGCCCCGGGCAGGTCTTCGGTCATGCGGAAATGCTATTCGGCGGCTTCGGCCGACTCTTCGCCCGCTTCGGCGGCGTCGTCGTCGGCCTCTTCACGCTGCGGCTCGTTGACGGCCACGACGAGCGCGTCGGGGTCGGTGACCAGGACGGCGCCCTGCGGCAGCTCGACCTGGCTGGCCAGGAACTGGGTGCCGATCTCGGCGCCCTCGATCGAGAGCTCGAACTGCTCCGGGATGTGCAGCGCCTCGACCTCGACCTGCAGGGTGTCGATGCCCTGGTTGACCAGGCCGCCGGGGCCGGGGTTGCCGGAGACGACCAGCGGGACGTCGACGACGATCTTCTCGCCGCGCTTGACGACCAGCAGGTCGACGTGCTCGATGTAGTTCTTCAGCGGGTGGACGACGATGGTCTTCGTCAGCGCCAGCTCGTCGGAACCCTCGAGGTCGAGCGTGATGACGGCGTTGGAGCCGTTCTCGCGGACGACGCGGGCGAACTCGATGGCCGGCAGCGCGAAGTGCCGCGGGTCCGAGCCGTGGCCGTACAGGACGGCGGGGATCTTGCCGGCGCGACGCGTACGGCGCGCGGCGCCCTTGCCGAACTCGGTGCGCGGCTCGACGGACAGACGTACCTCGGACACGGTGTGGCACTCCTTCAAATCACGAACATGGTGCGGTGAACAGCATGCTGCGGCGGGGGATGCGGTGTTCTGTTCAGTGGTCGCGTTCGGCGGCGAGTTTTCCGGGCGTGCACAACAGCCGGGAGCTACTCCGAGCCGCCGCGTCGATCACGCCGGGCACCCCAGTGGGGCCCCGCCTCGCCGAGACAACCTCAAGAGTGTAAACCAACCTCATCACGGTGGGTTGCGGCGGGGGCCCGGACCAGGCTAGAACCCTCCTATCCCCGGTGCGTGACGACACAAATCCGGTGGCGGGACTTCACCGGCCGAGGTGTGCTCGGACGCAGACGCGGAGCAAGGGGCGGAAAAGATGCGGGCTCGACGGGCCATGGTGGCGGCGGTGCTGCTGCTGGGCGGACTGCTGGCCGGCTGCCAGGTGGCGGTCCCCGGCAGCGCCGGGGTCTCCGCGGCCGGGCAGCAGACGGCCGATCGGCGCGCCGAGCAGCGCGCCGCGGTCGACGCTGCCCTCACCGCGCTGGGCCAGACGCCCGCGCTCTCCCTGAAGTCGGCGGCCAAGGGCGCCGAACAGCAGTTCCGGGTCACCCGCGGCGGCAACGCCTTCGGCGGGCTGCCGGTCGAGGGGCGCGTCGTCCAGGTGACCTCGGCCGCGGGGCAGTTCTACCTGCAGGCCGACGCCGACTACTGGAAAGCGCACGCCATCGACGAGGACACGCAGTTCGGCACGAGCTGGGTGCGCTCGCTCGGGTCCGAGCTGCCCTTCGACCCCGCGGCCCGGTTCGCCCCGCAGGCGCTGGCCGACGGGCTGCGCAAGGCCCTGACCGGCCTCGACCGGCTGGGCGACCCGGTGAAGGCGAAGCTGCCGGACGGCACCGAGGTCTACCAGCTCGGCGCCGCGCCGAGCGTCCTGCGCGTCACCACGGCCAAGCCGAACCGGGTCGTCAGCTTCGCCCCGGCGCTGCTCGACCCGCAGGCCGGCCCGAAGTTCGGCGCCGAGTTCCGCGTCGACCCGGTCGCCGGCGACGCGCTGAAGACGTTCCACACCGACCTCGACAACGCCGTCGGGGGTCTGGGCCAGCCGTTCGAGGGCCTGGTGCAGGCCAGCGCCGTCGTCACGAACGACACCCTCGACTGCAAGGACTTCGTCGGCTCCTGCACGACGACCGTCGACGTCTCCACCAGTGTGGTCGGCTCGCCGGCCGCGGGCGGCAAGAGCGTCGTGCACATCAACCTCTCGGTCGAGGTCAGCGCCGACTCGCTCGGCGCGCAGACCTGCACGACGGCGGCCGACGCCGAGCCGTACGCGACGGTCAAGATGTCCTGCACGGTCAAGTTCAAGCTGCCGAACCGCACGGCCAGCTACCAGGTGCTGTCCAAGCCGAACGCGACGGCGGAGGTCCGCGCGGCCCTCGACGTCAACGCGGTGAAGCAGAAGGTCGCCGCGGAGTTCGCCAGCCTGGGCGGCTGAGCTGGACACCTACCCGGGGGTGCGTTCCTTCCGTTGAAGTAGGTGATCTTCCGTTCCTAGCATCGGCTCTGCTTAGTGGGGGCGCGGCCCCCACGCCCCGCTCAAGAAGTGGGGGTACAGCCGATTCGAACGGGAGAAGTGACATGGCCAAGCTGGTGGTTTTCGGGGGGACCGGGTACGCCGGGGGCAGGATCGGCACCGAGGCGCTGCGGCGCGGGCACGAGGTGGTCGGCGTCGCGCGGAACACCGGCGCGGTGCCCGACGGCGTCGACGAGCGGCAGGGGTCGCTGCACGACGAGGAGCTCGTGGCGAGCTTGGCGAAGGACGCCGACGTGTTCGTGGTGGCCACCCCGGCCCGGGCGATCGACGGCAAGAAGCTCATCGACGCCGTGCCGGCGCTGGCGCGGGTCGCGCGCGAGAACGGCGTCCGGCTGTCGTTCGTGGGCGGTGCGGCGAGCCTGCTGGTCGCCGAGGGCGGCCCGCGGCTGTTCGACACCCCGGAGTTCCCGGCCGAGTACAAGGAAGAGGCCGGCAACCACGCCGAGGTGCTCGGCCTGCTGCGCGAGCAGCCCGAGGACCTCGACTGGTTCTACGTCAGCCCCGCCGCCGAGTTCGGCGCCTGGACGCCGGGCGAGCGCAAGGGTGAGTTCCGCATCGGCGGCGACGTCCTGCTGACCGACGAGAACGGCAAGTCGCACATCGGCGGCGACGACTTCGCGACCGCGTACGTCGACGAGATCGAGCAGCCGAAGCACCGCCGCGCGCGCTTCACCGTCGCTTACTGAAGTGCCTTCAGGACCGGCGCGAACGTCTCGAGGAACGGCTCGAAGACCGTGATGTAGGAGAAGCCGTAGCGCTCGCGCCGGCTTTCCAGCTGCCCGGCGATCTCCTCGACCGTGCCCAGCAGGAGCTGGGGCGCGTCGAGGAGCTCGTCGACGCTGCGCGCGGCGCGGTGTTCGGTCTCCTCGTGCCACTCCGCCGCGGCCGCCCGCCGGTCGCCGGTCACGACGACCCGCTGCACCAGCATGTTGTGTTCGACGTCGCGTGCGCCGGCGTGGGCGCGGAAGAACGCGGCCCGCTCGTCCATGGCCTCGGCGTTGTCGAGCACGAAGGTTCCCGGCGGCTTGCCGGGCTGCTGCCTTAGGCCCGCGAAGCCGACGACGTCCGCGTGCTCGGCGGCGAGTTCGAGGACGCCGTCGCTGTTGCCCGCGATGAGCAGCCGGGGGTGGTCGATGCCCTCGTCTTCGAAGTGTTTCCGCAGGTAGCCGAGGCTCTTTTCGAGGTAGGCGATGCGCTCGGACGCCTTTCGCCAGGGGAGTCCGGCGTCGTCGAACTCGGCTTTCATGTGCCCGGCGCCGAGCCCGAGGTCGAGCCGTCCGTCGAGCAGCGCGGCCGTCGAGGAGACTTCGCGCGCGAAGAGCGCGAGGTTGTAGAAGGGCACGTTGGAGACGAGGGTGCCGAGCCGCGGCCGTTCGGTGACGGCGGCGGCCATGGCCAGTGCCGGGAACGGCGCCGGCGACCCGGTGCCCAGGTGGTCCGGGATGGTGATGACGTCGTAGCCGAGCTCTTCGGCCCGCCGGCACTTGGCGATCCAGGCGTCCCGGCCGCCGATCCCGCGGAGGCTGACGCCGAACTTGAAGTTCCCCATGCCGGTGACGCTAGCGCCGGGAACCGCCGCCGGGCGCGGAGTTCGCGCCCGGCGGACGGTTTCGTCAGGCGTTGCCGTCGAAGAGCGAAGTCACCGAGCCGTCTTCGAAGACCTGCTGGATGGCCTCCGCCAGCATCGGGGCGATCGACAGGACCGTCAGTCCCTCGAAGCGCTTCTCCTCGGGGATCGGCAGCGAGTTCGTCACGATGACCTCGCGCGCCTTGCACTGCGAAAGGCGCTCGGTCGCCGGGTCGGACAGGATGCCGTGGGTCGTCGCGATGACCACGTCCGCCGCGCCCTCGTCGATCAGGGCCTCGGTGGCCTTCACGATCGTGCCGCCGGTGTCGATCATGTCGTCGATCAGGACGCAGAGCTTGCCCTCGACCTTGCCGACCACGCGGTTCGCCACGGCCTGGTTCGGCTTGTCCGGGTCGCGCGTCTTGTGGATGAACGCGATCGGCCGGTCGCCCAGCGTCTGCGCCCACTTCTCGGCCAGCCGCACGCGGCCCGAGTCCGGCGAGACGACGGTGATGTCGGCGTTGCCGTAGGTCTTCTTGATGTGGTCGGCCAGCACGGTCTGCGCCATCAGGTGGTCGACCGGGCCGTCGAAGAAGCCCTGGATCTGCGCCGTGTGCAGGTCGACCGTCATGATCCGGTCGGCGCCCGCGGTCTTGAACAGGTCCGCGATCAGCCGCGCGGAGATGGGCTCGCGGCCCTTGTGCTTCTTGTCCTGGCGCGCGTAGGGGTAGAACGGCATCACCACGGTGATCCGCTTCGCGCTCGCCCGCTTGAGCGCGTCCACCATGATCAGCTGCTCCATCACGAACTCGTTGATGGGCGTGGTGTGCGCCTGGATGACGAAGGCGTCGGTGCCGCGGACGGACTCCTCGAACCGGACGAACAGCTCACCGTTGGCGAACGTGTGGGCCGTCTGCGGGGTGATCGTCACGTTGAGGTGCTCGGCGACCTCTTCGGCGAGCTCCCGGTGCGCCCGTCCGGAGAAGAGCATCAAGTTCTTCTTCGGCGTACCTGACTTCGGACTCATGCTGGCGACTCCCCGTCGGTTCCTGCTGCTGACTCGGCGTCGAGGGCGGCCTGGGCCGCCTCCGCCGCGGGCGTACCCGGCCGGCGCCGGATCGCCCAGCCTTCGATGTTGCGCTGCGGCGGCGCCGACACCGCGAGTGTGCCCGGCGGGACGTCCTCGCGGATCACGGCACCCGCCCCACTGTAAGCGCCATCACCGACCTGCACCGGAGCGACGAAGGTGTTGTCGGCTCCCAACCGGACATACGAACCAATAACGGTCCGGTGCTTGTTGACGCCGTCGTAGTTCACGAACACGCTCGAGCAGCCGATGTTGCTGTGCTCACCGATCGTGGCGTCGCCGACGTAGGTGAGGTGCGGCACCTTCGTGCCCGCGCCGATGTCGGCGGCCTTCGTCTCGACGAACGCGCCGAGCTTGGCCTTCTCGCCCAGCTTCGTGCCCGGCCGCAGGTAGGTGAACGGGCCGACGTTGACGCGGTCGCCCAGCTCGGAGTCGGAGCCGTGCACCCGCACCACCGAGGCGCCCGCCCCGATCTTGACGTTCGTCAGCGTGCTGTCCGGGCCGACCGTGCTGCCCTCGCCGACCGACGTCGAGCCCTTGAGCTGGACGCCCGGCTCGATGACGACGTCCCGCGACAGCGTCACGCCGGCGTCGATCCAGGTCGACGCGGGGTCGACGACTGTGACGCCTTCGCGCTGCCAGCGCCGCACGATCCGGCGGTTGAGCTCGGCGCCGAGCACCGACAGCTGGACGCGGTCGTTGACGCCCTCGGTCAGCCACGGGTCGTCGACGACGAGGGCGCCGACGTGCAGCCCGTCGCCGTCCGCGATGCCGAGGACGTCCGTGAGGTAGAGCTCGCCCTGGGCGTTGTCGGTCGACAGGCGGGAAAGGCCGTCACGCAGCACCGCGGCGTCGAAGGCGTAGACACCCGAGTTGATCTCGGTGATCTCGGCCTGCGCCGGGGTGGCGTCCTTGTGCTCGACGATCCCGGTGACCTTGCCGGCGTCGTCGCGCGTGATGCGGCCGTAGCCGGTGGGGTCGTCGACCACCGCGGTGAGCACGGTGACGGCGTTCTTCGCGTCGGTGTGCTCGTCGAGCAGGGCGCGCAGCGTCGCGGTGTCGAGCAGCGGGACGTCGCCGTAGCTGACGATCACGGTGCCGGTGAGGTCGGCCGGCAGCGTCGCGAGCGCGCAGCCCACCGCGTGGCCGGTGCCCTTCTGCTCGGCCTGCACCGCGGTGCCGACCTCGCGCCCGAGTGCCGTGGCGACCGTGGCGAGATGGGCGCCGACGGCCTCGCGGCCGTGGCCGGTCACCACCACGAGGTGCTCGGGGTCCAGGCCGGCGGCGGCCCGGACGGCGTGCTCGACGAGGGGCCGCCCGGCGATCGGGTGCAACACCTTCGGGGTCGCGGATCGCATGCGGGTGCCCTCACCCGCGGCGAGGATCAACGTGCTCAGCGGGCCGGTCAACGGCGCTCCCAACGGTTACCAATGAATGGCTTCTGTCGGGCTCAGATCCTAACTGTGGTCTTCGGTGTCCCACGCGGGGTCGGTAGGTGGGGCGTCGCCCGGCCACGCGCCGCCCGGGTCGGCGACCATCGAGTTGGCCGACGCCACCTGGTTGCCGCCGCCGCGTTTCGCCTGGTACATGGCCGCGTCCGCGCGGGCGAGAACCTGCTCGCCGCGCTCCTGCGGCCGTAGTGAGACGAGCCCGATGGACAGCGTGACGCCGTGCGACAGGTGGTGCGGCAGGCCCGCGACGGACTTCACCGCGCGGCCGAGCGCCATCTTCGCCGCGGACGCCGGCGTGCCCGGGAGCAGGACGATGAACTCGTCGCCGCCGTAGCGCGCCACGAGGTCGTCGCCGCGCAGGGCGTCACGCAGCGTGCTCGCGACGACGCGCAGCACGTTGTCGCCTTCGGCGTGCGACGCCTTGTCGTTGACGCCCTTGAAGCCGTCGAGGTCGACCAGTGCGACGGCGAGGGGCTGGGCGTCGGCCGACGACGCGAGCAGGCGCAGCTTCTCGTCCAGCGCGCGCCGGTTCGGCAGGCCGGTGAGCGGGTCCTGCAGGGCCTGCTGGGTGATCGCGCCGTGCTCGGCGGAGAGCCGTTCGTGCTCGCGGCGCGCGTTCAGCGTGGCGATCTGCGACTCGCGCAGGCTCCACATCTCGGACTCGAGCCGGGTGGCGTAGTCGATCAGCGACTGGCTCGCGCCGGACGCGTAGTCCGGGCTGGTGTCCAGCCGGGCCAGCTCGCGGGCGATGTTCAGCCGCATCGACGGCTGCGAGGTGTCGTCGGTCAGCGACTCGCGGGCGTGCCGCAGCACGTCGAGCGCCTCTTCGCGGCGGCCGGCCTGGTCGAGGCAGCGGGCCAGCGCGATGGCGACGATCTCGCGTTCGCCCGGGTAGCCGGTGCCTTCGTGCAGCGCCCGGAGCCGGTCGATCTGGTCGGAGCTCGGGCTGTGCAGCGCCTGCGCCGAGGCGAGGACGCCGACCTGGTCGACGGCCGCGACGCCCGCCTTCCGCGGGAACAGCGACTCGGTGAACGGGCCTTCGGCGGCCACGGCCATGGAGGCGGCGGTGCGGAACTTCTCGGCGCTCTCGTCGTACTCGTCGATGCGCTCGAGCCGCAGACCCCAGCCGAGCAGCATCTTGACCCGGTTCATCAGCTGCAGCGTGATCTCGTGCGGGCTCGCGCTCTCGCGGATCGCGGAGGCCGCGCGGCCGATGACCTCTTCGGCGGCTTCGTACACGCCGAGCTGGTTCAGCACGATCCAGCAGTCGTTCAGCGCCGACCACAGCATCCGGTTCCACTGGCGGATGCCGACCTGCCGGTTCGGGATCGCGGAGTCGTCGAGGATGGCCAGCGCGCGGGCGATCTCGGTGAGCGCGGGGTCTTCCTGCGAGGCGATCACCAGCCGGCGGCCGCGCAGCGCGTGCGCGTCGGCCCGCAGCAGCGCGAGGCCGTGCCGCCGGGTGTGCGCGAGCATCTCGTCGAGCCGGGGTTCGGCTTCCGCGGCCAGACCCCTGGTGATCAGCCGGGCGATCGCGGACGCGCGCAGGAGCTGCGCGATCATCGTCGGCTCGCCGCGGCGCTGGGTCTCGTCGAGCAGCTCGTCCATGAGCTCGACGATCTGCAGCTGCTGGGTGTACTCCTGCCGCTGGACCGCGGCGATCAGTTCCCGCGCACGCCCGACAAGCCAGGCGTCGGACATCTCGGCCAGGGCGGGACGCCTGGCCGGACCCGGGTCGGTCGCCTCGTCGGTCAGCGCCAACCTCCCGGTGTCGTGGGTTCGGGTCCTCGAGCTGCTCCGCCGCCAGGATTCGAACCTGAACTGTCAGAACCAAAATCTGAAGTGCTGCCGATTACACTACGGCGGATCGATCCTGGTCAGGATAGCGACGATCGGGTGTCGTCCGCGCGGGGGATGCGTTACCGCCCAGTCCGCCGGGTACCCCGGTTCCGAAGTACGGGTGTGAGGCTTCCGGCACTCCCCAGTCGCCGAAACCTCCTGTACCGTAACTTACGGCATCGTAGGTTAGGGCACCCTACGTCAAAGGTTGCCCGCATAGGGAGAAGTGAAGCGTATGACGGCCACGCTCGACCGTTCTCAGCCCACCGGGGAGCCTTCGGCTCCCAAGGGGCCCAAACCCGTTACTGAAGGCACGCGAGGCATCGGCGTGCAGCTGTCGGTCTACTTCGGCGTGATCGCGCCGCTGGTGGCACTGCTGGTCGCGGTGCCCTTCGCCTGGGGCTGGGGACTGAGCTGGGTCGACGTCGGCATCTTCGTGGTGTTCTACGCGATCAGCGGGCTCGGCATCACGGTGTCCTACCACCGCTACTTCACGCACGGATCGTTCAAGGCCAAGCCGTGGCTGCGCGTGGTCATGGCCATCGCCGGCAGCATCGCGCTGCAGGGCCCGGTGATCACCTGGGTCGCCGACCACCGCAGGCACCACGCGTTCTCCGACCGCGACGGCGACCCGCACTCGCCGTGGGCGTTCGGCACCTCGCCGTGGGCCATCGCCAAGGGCTTCTGGCACGCGCACATGGGCTGGCTGTTCGAGCGCGACCAGACCAACGCCGAGCGCTTCGCGCCGGACCTCGTCAAGGACCCGGCGATCAAGAAGGTTGACGACCTGTTCTGGCTGTGGTCGCTGGTCAGCTTGGCGCTGCCGGCGCTGCTGGGCGGGCTGATCTCGTGGTCGCTGTGGGGCGCGGTCACCGCGTTCTTCTGGGCCGGGCTGGTGCGCATCTGCGTGCTGCACCACGTGACGTGGTCGGTCAACTCGATCTGCCACATGATCGGCGAGCGGCCGTTCGCCGCGCGCGACAAGTCGGCGAACTTCTGGCCGCTGGCGATCTTCAGCTTCGGCGAGTCGTGGCACAACCTGCACCACGCCGACCCGACGTCCGCGCGTCACGGCGTCAAGCGCGGCCAGATCGACATTTCCGCGCGGCTGATCTGGATCTTCGAGAAGTTCGGCTGGGTGCACGACGTCCGCTGGCCGACCCCGCAGCGCCTGGCCCGAATCGCGACGGAAAAGGGCTAGTCAAGTAGGGTTCGGGGAGTGGCGGGGAGACGACGGTCGAAGCGTGAGCAGCAGGTCACCGGGGCGCGTCCGGTCGCCCCGGTGACGCGCGTCCGGATGACCGGCAGCGAGCGGCGTCAGCAATTGCTGAACGTGGCGCGGGCGTTGTTCGCCGAAAAGGGCTTCGACGGCACGTCGATCGAGGAGATCGCGCACCGCGCCAACGTGTCGAAACCCGTGGTGTACGAACACTTCGGCGGCAAAGAAGGCATCTACGCGGTGGTGGTGGACCGCGAAACCCAGCTGCTGCTGGAGCGCATGGTGTCCACCCTGCACGGCGGCCACCCCCGCGTGATGCTGGAACAGGCGGCGACGGCGTTGCTGTCGTACGTCGAGGATTCCCACGACGGTTTCCGCATCCTGGTCCGCGATTCCCCGGTGGCGAGCTCGACGGGGACGTTCTCGACGGTGCTGAACGACATCGCGAGCCAGGTGGAACACATTCTGGCCCAGCAGTTCGCGGCCCGAGGCTACGACGAGAAACTGGCGGCGCTGTACGCACAGGCTTTGGTGGGAATGGTCGCGCTGACGGGACAGTGGTGGCTGGACGCGCGCAAGCCGAAGCGGGATGAGGTCGCGGCGCACCTGGTGAATTTGGCTTGGAACGGGCTTTCGCACCTGGAGCACAAGCCGAAGCTGCGACTGGGGTGACGGTTTCCCTGACGGGACACCGCGCCGGCCTCGGGACGTTCGCCGCCGGCCTTGACCGGGACTTCCGCGGCTGGACGGGCGAGCGGACCCGACTCCGGCTGGACCCACCGGTCCTGCACCGTCCGGACGTTCGTCATGCCGGGCGAGGAACTGCGCCGGTTCAGCGCGGACGTCGCCGAGTTCCTCGCTACCTGAGCACGCCGGTCTCGTGCAGGTGGTCGAAGATGAGCTGCGCCACCAACGACACCCGCGGCCGGTCCGCGTAGGCCAACCACGCGATCTCCTCGATCTCGCTGCTGGCCGCCAACGTCCCGGTGTACTCCGCCGAGTAAGCCGTCGTGCGGACCACCGTGCCTTCCGCCTTGCCGTGCGCCTGGCCTTCGAACGTGCCCGCCGGCGAAATCGTCGACGGCTTGATCTCCACGTCCAGTTCTTCGCGGATCTCGCGGACCAGTGTCTCGACGTCCGTCTCGCCCGGCTCGCGCTTGCCGCCGGGCAGGTAGAACTTGTCCTTGCCGCGTGAGCGGGCCGCCAGGACGCGGCCGTCCACCACGTGGATCCACGCGACCTTGTCGATCACGCCAGGCCTGCCAACACTTCGTCCGTCGTCACGACCGTGCCGAGGCGCGGGAAGATCTTCGTGATCGCGTTTTCGTGCGAGATCTCGGACAGCGCGGTCATCGCGTCCGACACCGCCACCGTGTCGTAGCCGTGGTCGCCGGCCGCGCGCAGGGTCGACTCGACGCCGAACTCCGTCGCGATTCCGCCGAAATACACCGTCTTCACGCCGGCTCCGCGCAGGAACTCGTCGAGGTCGGTGTTCGCGAAGCCGCCGATCGCGTACTTGGTGACGATCTTGTCGTCCTGCGCGTCGAAGACGAGCTCGTTGCCCGGCGGGTTGTCCGGCCGCGACACCTTGACGATCACCACGGACGCGCCGGCCTCGCGGAACGCTGTCCGCAGCCGAAGCGCGTTCGCGACGACCTCTTTCCCGCTGTAGGGCGTGGTCGGCAGCGCGACGATCCGCTCCTGCAGGTCGACGAGCACGAGCGCGGACGTGGCCGGGTCGATCTTGGTCATGCCCCGATCCTAGGGTTCGCCGGGCGGGGCACGGTTTGGAGGCCGGTCCCCGATCGCCAGGTCGGCGATGGCGCTCGGGGACCGGCGCGGTGCTGCCGCGGGAACGCTATCTTCGGACCGCGTCCAACAACCGTCGGGGGCGGGCGAAAACTCTTGGTACACACCATGTTCCGCGATCCGCCGCCCCGGCGGAAGTGTCCACGGCACTCAGCGGCCGTGGTTTTCTCATGCTCAGGCCGGTGTGACCTTCAGCAACTTGTCGTCCGTCCCGTCCGAAGTCGTCACGTACAGCGCGCCGTCCGGGCCGGTCCGCACGGCCCGCAACCGGCCGAACTTGTCGTCGAACTCCGGCGGGAGCGAGACGTCCAGGACCTTGCCCGCCGCGTCCAAGTGGTACAGCAGCAGCTTCTGGCCCTTCAGCGCCACCACGACCAGTGCGCCGTCGTTCTTGCCCCACTGCGCGCCGGTCAGGAACGCGTCGCCGCTGATCGCTTCGGTGATCTTGCCGGACGTCCACAGTGGACTCAGCGCGTCGGGGAACCGCTTGAGGTCGGTCATCGGCACGCTCTCGTCGTAGCTCGAGTCCGTGCCGCCCTTGGACGGGTCCCAGCCGTAGTTCGCGCCCGGCTTCAGCAGGTTGACCTCGTCGTCGAAGGTCGGGCCGTGCTCGGCCGTGATCACCTGGCCGCTGCCCGGCCGGATCGCCACGCCCTGGACGTTGCGGTGGCCGAACGTGTAGATCAGCCGTTCCTTCGGGTTCGACGACGTGATGAACGGGTTGTCCGGCAATGGGTTCCCGGTCTTCGCGTCCAGCCGCAGCACCTTTCCGCCCAGGGAGTGGCGGTCCTGCGCGATCGACGCGCGGGCCGTGTCGCCGGTGCCGACCAGCAGGGCGCCGTCCGGTGCGAACGTCGGCCGGCAGCCGGAGTGCCGGCCGCTCGGGTTCACCGGCAGCCCGGTCAGCAGGTCCTTGACCTTCGACGCGCTCCCGCCGTCTTCGGCCAGCTTCCACGTGACCAGCCGGATGTCGACGGCCTTGCCACCCTCTTGGTGGTCCTGGCAGGTGATGAACTCGCGGCTGGTCGCGAAGTCGGGGCTGATGACCATGCCGAGCAGCCCGCCCTCGCCCTGCACGAGGACGTCGGAGAAGTCGGCCTTGACGTCGGTGGCTTTCCCGTCGCGGACCAGCGCGAGCTTGCCGGGCCGCTGTGGCACGAGGATGCCGCCGTCGGGCAGGAAGCCGATGTCCCAGCCGTGCTGCAGCCCGGCGGTCACCGTCTCGACCTTGAACTTCCCGCTCGACGTCGCCGGCGTGGACGCGGGCGGGATGTTCTGGACCGGCGCGCTCGAGGCGCCCGAGCAGCCCGCCACCAGCAGGGACACTGCTCCGATGAGACCCAGCACACACCGCATACGGCTCATCCTGCCATCAAGCGGTGAAATCGCCGTTCGCCGCCGACGCCTTCAGGAACTCCAGGTCGCCCGAGCCGGGGATGTAGTGCCCGGTGCCGGGTACCAGGTCGACGACCGCGCCGGCCGCTTCGAGGCGACGCTTGGTCGTCGCGGAGTCGACCATCGCGTCCTCCGCTCCCGCGACGGCGTACACCGACATGCTCAGCCGCTCCAGCGCCGCGTCGCCGAAGACCGGGAACGGGCCGGTGCGGTAGCGGTAGTGCGCGGACACGAGCAGCTGCTGCTCGACGATCGGCGACGACTCCGGCTCGCCCACGACGCCGGCGACGGACTTCCGCCGTCCCTTCTCCCCGAGCAGGGCCAGGAACACCGCCTTGACGACGAACCCCTTCTTCATCGGGCCGAGGCCGATCGGGCACCGCAGCGCCAGCGCGGAGACGCGCCCGGGCCGCCGCGTCGCGTAGTCGAGCGCGAGCCAGCCGCCGAACGACGACGTCAGGAAGGCTGCCCGGGAGACGTCGAAGTGGTCCAGCACGGCGTCCAGCCACCGCGCGTACCGGTCGCTGCCGAGCGGCGGCCGCGTCTCGGCGCTCATCCCCGGCTCGCCGATGATGTCGGCCGCGTACACCCGGAACCGCTCCACCAGCGCGGGGATCCGCTGCGCCCACTCCGCCGAGTTGCTGCCGGAGCCGTGCAGCAGCACCAGTGGCGGCGCGTTCGCCGGCCCGGCGACCAGCACGAACGTCTCGCCCTCGGGCGTCGGCACGCGCACCTGGTCGTGGTCCGGCCACGCCGTCAGGGCTTCGAGGTAGCGCTCACGCAGGAGGCGGGCACCGGCTTCGGACTTGTATATCGTCATGCAAAGTACTCTATCCTTCCCTATCAAGGAGATAAATAGGGTGTGATCAAGTACCTGGACGCACCAGTCCGGACTCGTAGGCGAACACCACCGCGTGCACCCGGTCGCGCAGCCGCAGCTTGCCGAGGATCCGCCCGACGTGCGTCTTCACCGTCGTCTCGCCGATGTACAGCTTCGCCGCGATCTCGCCGTTGGAGTGCCCGCGCGCGATGAGCCCCAGCACGTCCTTCTCGCGCTCGGTCAGCACGTCGAGCTTGGCGACGTCCACCGGATCGCGGTCGTCGGCGAGGTAGCGGTCGAGCAGCCGCCGCGTCACCGACGGCGAGACCATCGAGTCGCCGCGCAGCACGCCGCGGATCGCCACGAGCATCTCTTCCGACGGCGCGTCCTTGACCAGGAACCCGCTGGCACCCGCGCGCAGGGCGGCGTACGCGTACTCGTCGAGGTCGAACGTCGTGATGATCAGGACGCGCACGTCGGGCAGCTCGGCGCAGATCCGCCCGGTCGCCGTGACGCCGTCGAGCACCGGCATCCGGACGTCCATCAGCACCAGGTCCGGCCGCAGCTCGCGGGCCTTCGCGACGGCCTCTTCACCGTTCGCGGCCTCGGCCACGACCACGAGGTCGTCCTGGCTCTCGACGATCATCCGCAGCCCGACGCGCACCAGCTCCTGGTCGTCGCAGAGCAGGACCCGCGCCGTCACGACCCGACCGCCAGGCTCGCCCGCACGCGGTAGCCGCCGTCCGGCAACGGCTCGTGCGCCAGCTCGCCGTGGAACATCTCGACCCGCTGGCGCATCCCGGCCAGCCCGCGCCCGGACGAGGGCAGCGCGGGCGCCGGTGCGGGTGCGGCCCGCCCGCCGGTGTTCGTCACCTCGATCCGGACCTCGGCCGGTTCGAACGCGACTTCGACGCGGCCGGTCGCGTCGGCCGGGGCGTGCTTGATCATGTTGGTCAGTGCCTCCTGGACGATCCGGTACGCCTGCAGCGCGGCACTCGCGGACAGGGCACCGGGGTCGCCGGTGACCTCGAGCGCGACGGCGCGGCCGCACTGGTCGACGAGCTCACGCAGCTCGTCGATGCTCGGCTGGGGGCTGCGCGCCGCCTGGCCGGCGTGCAGGACTTCGAGGAGCCGCCGCAGCTCGGCGAGCGCGTCCCGGCCCGTGCGGCCGATCGTGTCGAGCGTGCGGTCGACGGCTTCGGGGTCGCGGTGCCGGGCGAGCTTCGCGCCTTCGGCGTTCAGCACGATCACGCTCATGCTGTGCGCGAGGACGTCGTGGAGCTCGCGCGCGATCCGGGTGCGCTCCTCCGCGACGGCGGCGCGTGACTGGGCGTCGGCGCGTTTCTCCTCCTCCGCGGCGAGCTGTTCCTTGGTGCGGAAGAACTCCCCGAGCGCCCACGCGGCGATGTGCAGGGGGAACGCGCTGACGATGATGAACGTGGGACTGTCCGAGTAGGTCCCCCAGAGGACGCCCCACTGGACGTCGAGCACGCCGATCGCGAGGGCGATCGCCGCGGCGAACCACCGCCGACCCTGCTTCACCAGCGTGAACAGCACCACCGCCATGGCCAGCTCGGTGCGGCCGCGGTCGTACGCCCAGACCTCGTTGAGGTACACCGCCGCCGCGCCGGCGATGGTCAGCACCGCGACGGTCCGCGGGAACCGGCGGCGGACCAGCAGGGGGAGCAGGAACAGCATGGGGATCGCGCGGACACCCCACGAGCCGGCGTCGTTCCAGTTCGGGCTCAGGAAGACGAACACGCCGTACAGCGGAAGATCCACCGTCCACCGGTGCTTGCGTACCCACACGACGAGTCGTTCCACGCCATCGAACGTAACGCCGCGACCCGCCCCGGGTCGTCATCCCTTCGGCCCGATCGTGTCCTCCCCGGGGAGGACGACACCGGCCGAGCCGGCGGATTCGCGGCCACCCGTGCCGTTCCTAACGTCGGGATCATGTCGATCACCAGGGAATTCCTCCGCCACCCGATGCTGACGGGCGCGATCGCGCCCAGCTCGCCCCGGCTGGCCGGGACGATGACGGCGGGCCTCGGCCTGGAACGCGCGGCCCGCGTCGCCGAGCTCGGGCCGGGCACGGGCGTGTTCACCGAAGCGGTCCTCGCGCTGCTTCGCCCCGAAGCGCGCCTGACCGCTTACGAGATCAACCCGCGTTTCGCTGCTTCGCTGCGCAAGCGCTTCCCCCGGGCCGACGTCGTCACCGGTTCGGCGGAGCACCTCGACGCCGGCCACCTCGACGTCGTCGTCTCCGGACTGCCGTGGACGGCCATGACCGCGGACCGCCAGCAACGCATCCTCGACGCGGTCACGGCGGCGCTCGCCCCGAACGGCCGGTTCACGACGTTCGCGTACGCCCACACGGCCTGGACGCCACCCGCGCGTCGCTTCGCCGCTTCGCTGCGAAGCCGTTTCGCCGTCGTGGAGCGCACTTCGGTCGTCTGGGGGAACCTGCCGCCCGCGTTCGTCTACCGCGCGGCGCTGCCGGTGGCGGTGGGGAGGACGAGCCATGGACAGCCTGCTGCGGCCACTGCTTGACGCTCCACCGCCGGTCGTCTACCTCGTCTGCGCGCTGCTGATCACGGCGGAAACCGCGCTGCTGCCCGGAATCGTGCTGCCGACGCTGTCGGCGTTGCTGCTCATGGGGTTCCTCGCCGAGCGGGGCACGCTCCACTTCGGAATCGCTTTGCCGGTGGCCGTGTTCGCGGCGTTCCTCGGCGATCAGGTGGCGTACTTCGAAGGACGTTCGTGGGGACCGCGGCTCGCCCGCCGCGTCGGCCAGGACCGCTGGGACCGCGCCGAAGCGGCGGTCGCGCGCTACGGCGTCCCGGCGGTGGTCGCGGGCCGCTGCCTGGCCGGCGTCCGGACGCTGGTGCCGCGCGTCGCGGGCTCGGCGGCGATGCCGTACCGCCGGTTCGCCGCGGGCAGCGGGTGCGCGGCCGTGCTGTGGGCGAGCGCGGAGCTGCTGATGGGTCAGGTGACGGCGCTGGTGCTCTGAAGGCGTTCCGCGGTTTCGGCGTCCGCGGGCAGGAACGTCTCCAGCTTGAGCTCCGACACGGTGACGTCGGCGGCGGTCGCGAACGTCGTGATCGCCGTGATCAGCCGGAGCTCACCGGCCGAAGTGGACAGTCGCACCGGCACGGCGAAACCGAGGTGGTCCGCGCTCGGCGGCCGTTCCGGCGGCAGGTACCCCTTCAGCTCGGCGAGCTGCGCGGCGAGCCGGTCGTCCGGGGTGCGCGCGAGGTCGTTGCGGAGGCGCTCGAGGATGTGCCGGGCCCAGTCGTCGAGGTTCCGGACGCGCGGCGCCATCCCGCGCGGGTGCAGCGCGAGCCGCAGCGTGTCGACCGGTTCTTCGAGTAGCTCCGGGTCGACACCCTCGATGAGCAGGGAAAACGCGTCGTTCTTCGCGACGAGCAGGCCGTAGCGGTCGACGACGATCGCGGGGTAGGGGCGGTGGCCGTCGAGCAGCCGCCGCAGCCCGTCGAGCACCGGCCGGATCGCCGGGTCGCCGAGCTTCGTCTCGGGGTACGTCGGCGCGTAGCCGGCGGCGTGGAGCAGGCCGTTGCGCTCGCGCAGGGGCAGTTCGAGGGACTCCGCGACGCGCAGCACCATGCCGCGGCCGGGCACCGAGCGGCCGCTCTCCATGAAGCTGACGTGCCGCTGCGTCGTGCCCGCGCGCAGGGCCAGGTCGAGCTGGCTGAGCCGCCGCCGGGTGCGCCAGTCCTTGAGCGCCGTTCCGAAGTCCACGGCCCCATCCTGCTCGGCCACGCCATTCCCCGCGGGGAATTGAGGGCATTCCCCGCTTCGGCGACGCTTCCGGCATGACGAACTACGGCCTGGTCGTACCGACCTACCAGCCCATCCTCGACGCCGGGCGGACCGCACCCGAGCTGGTCGACGCCGCCGTCGCCGCCGAAGAGCTCGGCCTCGACTCGGTGTGGGTGGGCGACACCCTCGCGCGGGCTCCGCTGGACGCTTTCACCGTGCTGGGCGCCTTCGCCGGCCGGACCTCGCGGGTGACCCTGGGGACGTCCGCGCTGCTCCCGGCGTTGCGGGACCCGGTTCTCTCGGCGAACCAGCTGCTTTCGCTCGATTTGCTCAGCGGCGGCCGGCTCACGGTGGCGGTCGGCGCGGGGTTCGCCGGGCGGAGCGAGCCGGAGTTCGCGTTCGTGGGAGTGCCGTGGGCGCGACGGCGGGCTCGCCTCGACGACATCGTGGGCCTGTGGCGAGCGGCGTGGCGCGGTGAGTCGTCGTTCCACGGCGAGGTGCTGCACTACGACTCGCTGCCGTCCTTCCCCTCGCCCGCGCGGCCGGGCGGACCGCCGGTGTGGCTGGCGGCGTACACGCCGGGCGCGCTGGAGCGCGTCGGACGGCTGTACGACGGCTGGCTGCCCTACCCGCCGGACCCCGCGGACTACGTGTCCGGCCTGGCCCGGATCCGCGCTGAGGCGTCGCGTCCGGTGACGCCGGCGCTGTTCGCGACGGTCCTGGTCGAGGACGACGCCGACCGTGGGCGTGCGCTGCTCGAGGAGTACTGCCTCACCAACTACGGCGCGCCGGCGGAGTACGTCCAGGGGATCCAGATGCAGGTGACGGGAAGCGTCGCGGAGGTCGCTTCGCGGCTTCGTGAGTACGAAGGCGCGGAGCACGTCCTGCTGCGCATCGCGAGCACGGATCCGAAGGTGTTCGACGAGCAGCTGCCGCGGCTCGCGGAGGTGGCGGAACTGCTGCGCGACCAGCCGTGATCGGAAACTTGTCGGGGGTGCCACGTAGGCTGGGACGGTGACAAACGCTCCATTGTCCGGACTCCTCACCGCCATCCTTCCCGACCCGGCCCTGCGCGGCGTGGTCGAGCGCGCCGGTGCGCCGCTGCTCGAGCTGCAAGGCCCGATCGCCGCCCGGCAGCTCGTCGCCGCCGCCCTCGCCGCCGACGAGGGCGCCGCGAAGCCCGTCCTCGCCGTCACCGCCACCGGCCGCGAGGCCGACGAGCTGACCGCGTCGCTCAAAGCGCTCATCGGCGAGCACCGGGTCGTCGACTTCCCCTCCTGGGAGACCCTCCCGCACGAGCGGCTCTCCCCGCGCGCCGACACCGTCGGCCGCCGGCTGGAGGTCCTGCACCGGCTGAAGACCGGGGACGACACCCTGCGCGTCGTCGTCGCGACCGTCCGCAGCCTCATCCAGCCGATGGCACCCGGCCTCGGCTCGCTCAAGCCGATCGACCTGGTCGTCGGCGAGGAAGAGCCGTTCGAGGAGCTGCTCGAACGGCTCGTCGAGCTGGCCTACTCCCGCGTCGACATGGTCGAGAAGCGCGGCGAGTTCGCCGTCCGCGGCGGCATCCTCGACCTGTTCGGGCCGACCGCGCAGCACCCCGTCCGCGTCGAGTTCTGGGGCGACGAGGTCAGCGAGATCCGCGCGTTCGCCGTCTCCGACCAGCGGTCGCTGCCCGGCGAGATCCCGCGCGTCACCGCGCCGCCGTGCCGCGAGCTGCTGCTCACGCCGCCGGTCAAGGAGAAGGCCGCGGAGCTGGCGAAGACGTACGAAGCGGACGCGCACCTGGCCGAGATGCTCACGAAGCTCGCCGACGGTATCCCGGTCGAGGGCATGGAGGCCCTCATCCCGGTGCTCTGCGAAGGCGAGCTGGAGCTGCTCACCGACGCGATGCCGATCGGCACGCACGTCCTGCTCACCGACCCCGAGAAGATCCGCGCCCGGGCCGCCGACCTCGTCCGCACCGGCCAGGAGTTCCTCGAAGCGTCCTGGACGACGGCCGCGGCGGGCGGGCAGGCCCCGATCGACCTCGGCGCGTCCGCCTACCGCGGGCTCGACGAGATCGCGTCGCACGCCCAGGACACCAAGCGCTCGTGGTGGACGCTCACCCAGCTGACCAGCGAAGACCCGGACGTCTACCGCGTCTCGATCGAGGCCGCGCCCGCCTACCGCGGCGAGCTCGAGCGCGCGATGACGGACCTGCGCGCCCACACGGCGGCGGGCGGCACGGCGGTGCTCGTCGTCGCCGGCCAGGGCACCGCGGCGCGCGCGGTCGAGCAGCTCTCGGGCGCGGACGTCCCGGCGACGCAGGCCGGTGACGGTCTCACCGGGGTGCCCGCGGCGGGCCTGGTCACGGTCACCTGCGGCGGCCTGACGGACGGCTTCGTCTCGCCGGAGCGCGCCCTGGTCGTGCTCACCGAGGCCGACCTGACCGGCCGCGGGTCCGGCGCCGGAACGTCCACAAAGGACCTCACCACCAAGATGCCGTCCCGGCGGCGCAACGCGGTGGACCCGCTGGCGCTCAAGAACGGCGACTACGTCGTGCACGAGCAGCACGGCATCGGCCGGTTCGTCGAGATGGTGCAGCGCACGGTCGCCGGCGCGACCCGCGAGTACCTGCTGCTGGAGTACGGGTCGTCCAAGCGGGGGCACCCGGGCGACCGGCTGTTCGTGCCGACCGACCAGCTCGACGAGGTGTCCAAGTACGTCGGCGGCGAGCTGCCCACGCTGAACAAGCTCGGCGGCTCCGACTGGAAGAACACCAAGGCCCGGGCCAAGAAGGCGGTCAAGGAGATCGCCGCCGAGCTGGTCCAGCTCTACGCCGCGCGCCAGGCCGCGCCCGGGCACGCGTTCGGCCCGGACACGCCGTGGCAGGGCGAGCTGGAGGACGCCTTCCCGTTCACCGAAACCAACGACCAGCTCGCCGCGATCGACGAGGTCAAGGCCGACATGGAACGCGGCGTCCCAATGGACCGCGTCATCTGCGGCGACGTCGGCTACGGCAAGACGGAGATCGCCGTGCGCGCGGCGTTCAAGGCGGTGCAGGACGGCAAGCAGGTCGCCGTGCTCGTCCCGACGACCCTGCTCGCGCAGCAGCACCTGAACACGTTCCACGAGCGCATGCGCTCGTTCCCCGTGACGATCAAGGGCCTGTCCCGGTTCACGAACAAGACCGAGTCGGACCTCATCCTGGAACAGCTCGCCGCCGGCGAGGTCGACATCGTGATCGGCACGCACCGCCTGCTGCAGACGGGCATCCGCTACAAGGACCTCGGCCTCGTGATCGTCGACGAGGAGCAGCGCTTCGGTGTCGAGCACAAGGAACACATCAAGGCGCTGCGCACGCACGTCGACGTGCTGACGATGTCCGCGACCCCGATCCCGAGGACCCTGGAGATGTCGCTGGCCGGCATCCGCGAGATGTCGACGATCCTCACCCCGCCCGAGGACCGGCACCCGATCCTGACGTACGTCGGCTCGTACGACGACAAGCAGGTCGGCGCGGCGATCCGCCGTGAGCTGCTGCGCGACGGCCAGGTGTTCTACGTCCACAACCGCGTCTCCTCGATCGAGAAGGCCGCGCGGCACATCCGGGAGCTGGTGCCGGAGGCCCGCGTCGTCACCGCGCACGGGCAGATGAACGAGGACAAGCTCGAAAAGATCATCCAGGGCTTCTGGGAAAACGAGTACGACGTCCTGGTGTGCACCACGATCGTCGAGACCGGGCTGGACATCTCGAACGCGAACACGCTGCTCGTCGAGCGCGGTGACCTGCTCGGGCTGGCCCAGCTGCACCAGCTGCGCGGCCGGGTCGGCCGTGGCCGCGAGCGCGGGTACGCGTACTTCCTGTACCCGCCGGAGGCGCCGCTGACCGAGACCGCGCACGACCGGCTCGCCACGATCGCCCAGAACACCGAGCTGGGCGCGGGCATGGCGGTCGCGATGAAGGACCTGGAGATCCGCGGCGCGGGCAACATCCTCGGGGCGGAGCAGTCCGGGCACATCGCGGGTGTCGGGTTCGACCTGTACGTGCGGTTGGTCGGCGAAGCGGTCGACGCGTTCCGGCGGCACGCGGGCGCGGAGCCGGCGGAGGACGAGGAGATGGCCGACGTCCGCGTCGACCTCCCGATCGACGCCCACATCCCGCACGACTACGTGCCGGGGGAGCGGCTGCGGCTGGAGGCGTACCGCAAGATCGCGGCGGCGCCGGACACCGAGGGCCTCGACGCGGTCCGCGAAGAGCTGATCGACCGCTACGGCCAGCCGCCGGCGCCGGTCAACCGGTTGCTGTCGGTGGCGCGGTTCCGGCACACGTGCCGCGAGGCGGGCGTGACGGAGGTGGCGGTCCAGGGCAGCACGATCCGCTTCGCACCGCTGCCGTTGCAGGATTCGCAGATGGTCCGGCTGAAGCGCTTGTACCCCAAGGCGATGTTCAAGGCGGTGACGAACACCGTCTCGGTCCCGAAGCCCACGGAGGGCCCGGCCGGCGGCCGGATCGGCGCGCCGACTCTGCGCGACGAAGAGCTGCTGGACTGGTGCACGAAGCTGCTGACTCAGCTCACCAAGAAGCCCGCGGCGGTGTAGCGGCCACCCGGCGTCACTTCTCGTTGTGGCGCCGGGGTTTCCGCGTCAGCAGACTTCGCTGAACATCGGCGGCGAAGCCTCCGCCAACCCCATCTTCACCGACTCCACGGGCACCGGAACCGCTCCGGCGCTCGTCATCGGCAGCGGCCGGGGTTTCCGCGGCATGCGCGAACCCGCGCCGCCGCCGCGTCCCGGGTACACGAGCAACCCCCGCGCCGGATCCGGTACGGCGTCCAATGCCGCCGTGACGACCGGAAGCGCGCGGAAGGCGTCGCGGCTTTCTTCCGACTTGAACTCGATCTCCAGCACCACGCCCCAGCGGTGTTCGTGCCACACCCACTGTTCCGCGCCGTTCGTCAGAGCTGCTTCGGTGAGTGCGTCACCGCGGGCGAGTCGCCACAAGGAAGCCGTGGACTCGCCATCGAAGACCTCGATGGTCAGCCAGTGGTCCATGTCGTGAAGGTTACGCCCGGCGACACCGCACGGGTGTTGCGTTTCGGGTGCGATGGTGTGAGAGGGTATGCGCTGTGATGCGGATCATGGGGCGCCCTCGCGCGCTGGTCGCGGTCGTTGCCGGTGCACTTCTGCTCGCCGGGTGCGGCTCGGGTCCCAGCCAGGTCGGTGCGGCCACGATCCTCGGCGACCAGTCGTTCGGCATCGACCGGGTGCAGTCGATGATCGACCAGGCCGTCCGCGACCAGCCGTACGCGCAGAAGCTCGCCCGTGAGAACAAGGTCGTCCTGCTGGGCCGTGAGATCGTCCGGCAGGCGGCGCTGCACGAGCTCATCACCTACGCCGCGAAGAAGGAAAACCTCGTCGCGGACCAGGCGAAGATCGCGCAGATCGCCGCGTCGCTGCCGGGTGCGCCCGTCACCGACACCGGGCAGGGCGACCCGCTCGCCGTCGCGCAGATCGCCGCGAACGTGCGCGACCGCGGCGAGCGCGCCTCCGACACCTACTTCGAGCGCCAGCTCGCCGCCAAGTTCCTGCCGAAGCTCGCGGTCAGCGCGGACTACGTCGGCTTCACCGCCGCCGCCGCGAACGACCCCGAGACCCGGGCGCGGGCGTTCGACGTCGCGAAGCAGTTCGCCGCCGACCCGTCGAAGGTCCAGGCCGCGGTGCAGTCGGCGGGCCAGGAGCTCCAGCAGGCCCAGCAGACCGGCCAGCCCGGCCCCAACGGGTTCTCCGACGCCGGCCTCACCTCGCTCTTCGGCGCCGCCCAGTACCCGGCCCTGGCCGAGACCGTGCTGTTCGGCTCCCCGGCGAACAGCGTCATCGCGTTCCAGCCGCGGATGCCGGCCAAGCCCGACTGGTACGTCTTCGTCGTCCGGACCCGCGGTACCGACCAGGCGGTGCCCGCCGACGAGGCGCCGCAGAAGCCGACGGACGACCAGCTGACCGTCATCGGCACCCGCCTCCTCCAGCCCTACGTCGAAGAGAGCGGCCTGCGCGTCAACCCGCGGTACGGCGCGTGGGACGTCGTCACCATGGACGTCGTGCCGAACCTGGACGCCGCCCCGGGCCTCGTGCTGCCCGTCGGGGGTCCCGGCCGTACTCAGCAGTGAGCACCGGCGTCGTCGTAGTCGTCCGCGGGGCGACGCTGCCCGCCGCGGCGCTGAAGGTCCTGCGTGACGCCACCGCGGTGTACGCGGCCACAGACGTCGACGCGAGCGCGTTCGGCATCCCGGCCATCACCGAGGCGCCTTCGCTGAAGGACGTCGTGCTGGTCGCCGGCTCCCGGGACGAGCCCGCGGCGTCGCTGCTCATCGCGACCGGCGCCGAGGTCATCGAGGCACCGGCGCCGCCGCTGGTCGAGGCCGCCGAGGTGATGGACCGGCTCCGCTCGCCGGGCGGCTGCCCGTGGGACGTGGCCCAGACGCACGATTCGCTCCGGCAGTACCTGGTCGAGGAGACCTACGAGCTGCTCGACGCCATCGAGTCGGGTGACCGCGAGGCGCTGCGCGAGGAGCTCGGCGACGTCCTGCTCCAGGTGTTGTTCCACGCGCGGGTCGCGGCGGAGGACGCCGCCGACCCGTTCGGCATCGACGAAGTCGCCGCCGACCTGGTCGCGAAGCTGGTCGGCCGGCACCCGAACGTCTTCGCCGATGCGGACTCGGTGCACACCGTCGAGCACCAGAACCTCAAGTGGGAAGAGCTGAAGCAGCAGGAGAAGCAGCGCAGGTCCATTGTGGACGGCGTCGCGCTCGGCCAGCCCGCGGTAGCCCTGGCCGGCAAGCTCGGCCAGCGCTCCGGGCGCGCGGGCATCCCGCTCGACCTCTTCCCGGCCGGCACCGCCGCCGCGGCTCAGCTGTTCCGCATCGCGGCGACGGCGCGGCGCGCGGGCGTCGACCCCGAGGGTGAGCTGCGGGCGCAGGCGAAGCAGTTCGCGAACGACATCCGGGCCGCCGAGCAGGCCGCGCGGGACGCCGGGCTGGAGCCGACGACCCTGGAGGCGGACGGCTGGCGGAAGTTCTGGCCCTCGCCTTCGGTGTGACGCAGCACACAATCGGGTGAGAACCGTTTCGGATCATCCGGCGTCTTGCCTGGTGTGAGGAAACCGCCACTGGAGGACGCCGACGAGGAGCACCTCGTCAAGCGCACGGCCAAGGGCGACCGCGCGGCGTTCGAGGAGCTCTACCGCCGCACGTCGCCCTGGCTGGCCGTGCGCCTGCGCCGCCGGTGCGCCGACGAGCAGGTCGTCGCCGAGGTCATGCAGGAGACGTACCTGGCCGTGTGGCGCGCGGCGGCCTCGTTCGCGGGGGCCTCGACCGGCGGCACCGCGGTCGGCTGGCTGTGGACGATCGCGGCGCGCCGGCTGGTTGACGCGTTCCGGCGCCGCGCGCACCACGCCGAGCTGCCGGCGGAGGTGGCGCTCGACGTCGCGCCCGTGCCGGCGGCGGAGGACGTGGCCCTGGCGGCGACGATCGGGGACGACGTCGGTGACGCGCTGCGCGAACTCGCCCCCGAGCTGCGGGCGGTGCTGCAGGCGATGGTGCTCGACGGGCTGACCGTCCGGGAGACCGCCGTCCTGCTCGGGCTGCCGGAAGGAACCGTCAAGACCCGCGCGCGCCGGGCGCGGTTCGCGATGAAGGAGGCCCTGTCATGACCCACGCGTCGGACGATCTCATCGCCGAGTACGTGGCGGGCTACGGCCTCCCGGCCGACCGGCTGTGGGGTCTCGAGGCGCACTTGGAGACGTGCCGGGCGTGCCGGGCGCGGCTCGCCGCGGTGGCGCCCGTGCAGCCCGTGGTGGACGTCGTCTGGAGCCGGCTCGGTGCCGAAATCCTGCTGCCGGACGCGCCTTTCCACGGCGCGCCCGTGCGGGCCCCGGTCAAGGTCCGGTACCGCAGCCGGCGGCGGTGGCTCGACACGTGGGTCACGCCGGTGATGCTGCCGTGGCTGGGGATGATCGTGGGGGTCACGCTGCTCGCGGTGGCGTTCGACCAGGTCTGGCGGTCCGCGCTGGACGTGACGGCGGTGCAGCTCTTCGCGCCGGTGCTGCCGGTGCTCGGCGTCGCCGCGTCGTGGGTGCGGGGGCTGGATCCGGCGTACGAAGTCGTCGTCGCGACGCCGCGGGCCGGGCTGTACCTCATCGCACGGCGGACGCTGGCCGTGCTCGTCGTCGTCCTGCCGGTGCTCGGGGTCGCCGGCTGGCTGACCGGCACGGCACTGGCGCTCTGGCTGCTGCCGAGCCTGGCCTTCACCACGGGGACGCTCGCGCTGGGTGGCCTGATCGGCGTCACCCGGGCGGCGCTGACGCTCGTCGCGGTGTGGGTCGCCGTACTGGTGCTGCCCACCGTGGTGGCGAGCGGGCAAACGTTTGCGCTCAGCACCGGCGCGCTGCCGGTGTGGGCGGGGATCTTCGCGCTGACGTCGGTGGTCGTCGCCCTGCACAAGGGCGCGTTCACCCGGCTGGACGCGCGCGACTAGGGAGGAAGAACATGCGTGCTGTGGGAGCCGCCGAGGTCGCGCCGACGGCCTACGCCTGGGAGATCCGGGCCGAGGGGCTGAAGGTGCGGGTAGGGCGCCGGAAGATGGCCGTGGACGGGCTGGACCTGTCGCTCGGCAAGGGGGTGCACGGCCTGCTCGGGCCCAACGGCGCGGGCAAGACGACGCTGATCCGGGCGCTGGCGACGGTGCTCCGGCCGGCGTCGGGGAGCCTGTCGCTGCTCGGCGAACAGGCCGGGGGACACACCGGGCAGCGCGGCCTGCGCCGGCGGATCGGCTACCTGCCGCAGAACTTCGGGTTCTACAAGCGGTTCACCGCCCGGGAGTTCGTCGAGTACATCGCGTGGCTCAAGGAAGTGTCCAAAGAGGACATTCCGGGTGCGGTGCAGCGCGCGATCGAGCGGGTGGGGCTCGCCGACCGCGCGGACGACCGGATGAAGACGCTGTCGGGCGGCATGGTCCGGCGGGTCGGGATCGCGCAGGCGATCGTCAACGACCCGGACATCCTGCTGCTGGACGAGCCGACCGCCGGGCTCGACCCGGCGCAGCGCGTGCGGTTCCGGGAGCTCGTGCAGGAGCTCGGCCAGGACTCGTGCGTGCTGATCTCGACCCACCTGGTCGAGGACGTGGGCACGGCGTGCTCCGACGTCGTCCTGTTCGCCGAGGGCAAGCTGGTGTTCCAGGGCACGCCGGGCGAGCTGGCCGCAGCCGGCACCGAGGCGCACGTGGGCGACAGCCCGATCGAGCGCGGCTACTCGGCGCTGCTGAACCACGAGCCGGGCAAGGGGGCCTGGTGATGATCCTGCGCACCGAACTGCGGCGCTCGATCGCGCCCTGGGCCGGGCTGGCACTGCTCGTGGTGGCGCTCGGCTTCCTGTTCCTGCTGTCCGGGCCGTGGTGGAAGGTGCCCGCGCCGTGGACGGGGAACACGACGACCACCGCGCTGTGGCTGCGGTTCCTGCTGGTGTTCCTGTGGCCGATCGCCGTCGGGGCCGGGGCGATCCAGGGCATGCGCGACAGCCGTTCCGGGATGGTCGAGCTGCTGTCCACGACGTCCCGGCCGGGCTGGCACCGGGCGATCCGGCTGGCCGGCGCGGTGGGGGCGTTGAGCACGCTCGGGTTCCTGCTGGTGTTCGGCGTCGGCCTGGTGGAGGTGCTCGGCCACGGCGGGTTCGTGTCGGTGAGCTTCGTGCCGGTCGTCTTCGTCGCGGTGCTCGCCGTCGTGGCGGGGAGCTGGGTGGGGCTGGCGGCCGGGCGGTTGCTGCCGCACCCGCTGACCGCGCCCGCGCTGGCCGTGCTGACGTTGGTGGTGTCGATGCTCGCCTGGGCGTCGCAGGAATCGGGCCTCTCGTTGTCCTACAGCCGGCTCGGGCTGCTGGCGCCGACGCTCGGGCAGCCTCGGGGTGCGCTGGTGACGACGGCGTCGTCGGTGGACTTCGGGCAGGTGGTGTGGTTCACCGGGCTCGCCGTGACGGGGTTGCTGCTGCTGGCGTCGAACTCCGTGCGGGCCCGGCTGCTGGGCCTGCTGCCGGTGGTGGCCGGGGCCGCGATCGCGTTGCCGGTGTTCCCGGCCTCCGCGGGCGGGCTCCTGGCCCCGGACAGCATCGCCGCGCAGAAGCTCTGCGACGGGCCGATCTGCGTCAGCCGGGCGCACGAAGACAGGCTGGCCGCGCTGGCCGGCCCGGGGCGGGAGGCGCTGGCGATGCTGGCGAAGCTCCCCGGCGCGCCGACGCGGGTCGAGGAGCAGGTCGGGCCGACCCCCGTGCTCGACCCGCCCGTCCGCGACCCCGGCGTCGTCTACCTGAACTTCCAGCTCAACGACGCCCTGCTCACGGCGGACGCGGCCGACCTGCGGCTCGCGGTGCTGTCCGGCGCCGGAGTGCCGTCGTGCGTCCACCCGTACGGCGGCGGCCTGGCCGACCTGGCCGCCCGGATGATCGCGGCGGCGTACTTCACCGGCGAGCTGAAGCCGTTGCCCGAGTTCGGCGGGCGGTGGATCCTCCGCGAACCCGAGCAGCTCGACCGGGCGTGGGCGACGTTCCACGCTCTGCCGGCGGAGGTCCAGCGCGCCCGGGTGGTCGCGGTGCGCCAGGTGCTGCTGACCTGCCAGGGTGACCCGCTCGACACGCTGGTGCCGGGAGCGTCGCGATGAGGTGGGCGACGCTGTACGCGCGGTCGCGGCAGGTCCCGGCGGCGTTCACGGCGTTGCTGCTGGCAACGGCCGGACTGTGGTTCCTGGCGCGCGACTCGTGGTCACCGCTGCCGGTGATGTTGACGTTGACGTCGGGGATCGCGGTGGCGGCGATCGGCCTGAGCGGCCAGGACCCGGACCTCGACCGCACGGCGGCGCTGCCGTGGCCGCTCCGCCGCTTCGCGCACCTGGCCCTGATCGGCCTGGCGGCCGGGGGCGCGGTACTGGTGGTCCAGGAGCTGGGCACGGAAACTGTCGACTTGTCGATCATCCTGCGCGACGCGGCGGGGTTACTGGGCCTGGCCGGCCTGGCGGCAGCGATCGCGGGTGGCCAGTTCGGCTGGACGCTCCCGCTGCTGTGGGCGGCCATAACGCCCTTCGTCCAGGACGACGGCTCGACGACGAGCCACATAGTGGCCTGGATGCTCCAGCCGCCCGAGACCCCGGCGGCAACCTGGACGGCGCTGGTCCTGGCCGCCGCGGGCACAGCGGTTTACACGGCCCGCGGCGGCCGCCGCTGACAACACGTGCCCGGCCAGGCATCACACGTGACTGAAGAGGCATCACGCGTGACTGGAGGGGCATCACGCGTGACTGGAGGGGCATCACTCGCCCGGCGTGTGATGCCCGCCCAATCACACGAGATGCCCGGCCAATCACGTGTGATGCCCGCCTGATCACGTGTGATGCCCCGTTGCACACGCGGTGACGGCCGCCACGGGAACCCCCAGGTCCCGTGGCGGCCGACGCCTCAGACGTTGCGGATGTTCGTCTCCAGCTCCAGCGGCTCCCGGTCCCACTCCTCCACTCCGAACGCCAGGATCCGCGACGGGTGGATCCGGATCACGGCGTCGTCGAAGTGGTTGTCCGGGAGGTTCACCTCCGTCAGCGCCTCCGCGCGGCCGCGGACCTCCAGGCAGCGGACCCGCCACGGGTCCGTGGACGGCAGGTCGTCGACGACGAACGCGACGTGGTCGTCGGCGGCCAGGTTGCGGAACTTCTTGCTGCCGCGCAGGTTGTGGCCGGTGACGTCGATCGTCTTCTCGTCCGGGTTGTACCGGAAGCCGACCGGGTTGACCTGCAGGGTTCCGTTCGGCTGCCGGGTGGCGAGCCGGCCGAGGGGTTGCGCGTCGAGGTAGGCGAGCTCTGCTTCGGTGAACATGCCCCGAAGCATTCAACTTCAAGGGAGGTTGAAGTCAAGCGAACGGGCCGCCGAAGGCGAGCTCCGTGAAGCGCGACGCGATCACCCGGTGTGCCGCGCCGTCCGGGTGCAGCTCGTCCGGCAGCGGGAACTCGGCGTTTTCCGCCGGCCCGTACAGCGAAAGCCCGTCCAGGTAGTGCAATGCCGGGTCCGAACGTTGCGCGACGATCTTCGCCAGCGAGTCGCGGATCACCTCCAGCGTCAGCTTCCCCGCCGCGACCTCGGCCGGGTCGCCGGTGGCCCGGAAGCGCACCTTTCCGGCGGCCAGCGCCGCGTGGTCGAAGTCGCCCGGACCCGGCGTCCGCTCGTGGATCGGGCAGTACAACGGCGAGACGACCAGCAGCGGCGCCGACGGATGACCCTCGCGGATCGTGTCCAGGAACCCGTGCACCGCCGGGCCGAACGCGCGCAGCCGCATCAGGTCGGCGTTGACGACGTTGATGCCGAGCTTGACGCTGACCACGTCGGCCGGGGTGTCCCGCAGCGCGCGGGCGGTGAACGGGTCCAGCAGCGCGTTGCCGCTGAAGCCCAGGTTGATCAGCTCGACCCCGGCCGAAACCGCGGCCAGCGCGGTCCACGTCGCCGAGGGACTGGGCGCGTTCGAGCCCTGGCTGATCGAACTGCCGTGGTGCAGCCACACCCGGTCCGCAAAAGGAGCGGGGACGACCGGAGCGTCCGTCCGCAGCGCGACCAGTGCCGTGAGTTCGTTGTGCGGCAACCAGATCTCGACGTCCTTGAGGTGCCCGGGCAGGCCGGGGAACCGCACGCCGCCGGGCGCGGTCGCCTGTGCGGCGAGCTTGCCGTCGACGAGCAGGTCGTACACGCCGTCCGGACGCGGTGGCGCGCCCGGATACTCCACCTTCGTCGGCACCGTCTCCAGCTCGATGACGGTGGCCGTCGTGCGGAACCGCAGGCGGACGCCGGCGGGCTGCGCCTCGGCCATCGCGAGCCGCTCGTCGGTGTTCTGCGCCCGCGCGCGGGCCGGCAGCCGGTGCGGCACCAGGCCGCGGGGAGTGGGTTCGAGCTCGAGCGCGCCGCGCACGAGGCCGGCGGTCAGCGGGGTGGTGATCACGGTCGTGGCCAATCGCGGAGAAGGGAATCGAGGACGTCGAGGAGGCGGGTCCAGCTGTCCGCGGACGTGGGCGAGCTGTGGTCGAAGCCGCCGTCGGCTTCGAGGGCGACGAACCCGCGGAAGAAGCTGCCGAGCAGCCGGACGGCGTGCGTCTGGTCCGGCCCGGTCACGTCGTAGCCGCGCAGGATCGCGCGCATCAGCAGCGCGTGCCGCACGCCCGCGCTCGCCGCCGCGGTCTCCGGGTCGAGCCGCAGCTGCGCCGCGGCGAACCGGCCGGGGTGCTCGCGGGCGTAGTCCCGGTAGACGCCGGCGAACGCGACCAGCGCTTCCCGCCCGGCGCGCCCGGCCAGCGCGGCGGCGGCCCGGTCGGCGAGCTCCTCCAGCGCGAGCAGCGCGATCCTCGTCCGCAGGTCGTGCGCGTTCTTGACGTGCGAATACAGGCTCGCGACCTTGACGTCGAACCGCCGCGCCAGCTCCGACGGCGTGACCGCGTCGAAGCCGATCTCGTCGGCGAGCTCCGCCCCGGCGAGCACCACGCGTTCCGTGGTCAATCCGGCACGAACCATCACTACACCTCCCTTTGCCTAAAGAGAGTGTAGATCAGCCTAAAGGTATTAGGCAAACAGCCCTTCGCCCCAGTAGCCGGTCTTCGAGACGCCCGGCGGCACGGCGAAGTGCGCCGAACCCGTGTGCTGGACGTACTCCATCATCGCGTCCTTCGACGACAGCGCCTGCTGCATCGGCACGTACTGCTTCCGCGTGTCCCGGTTGAACGCCAGGAAGAACAGGCCCGCTTCGAGGTGCCCGACGCCGTCGGAACCGTCGACGAAGTTGTAGCCGCGCCGCAGGATCCGCACGCCGTTCAGCGCCTGGTGCGAGGCCAGCCGGACGTGCGCGTCCTCGGCGATCACCTTCTCGCCGCCCGCGCCGCCGACGTCGAGGTCGAGCTCGTCGAACTCCGCGGTCTGGCCCAGCGGGGCGCCGGTGCCCTTCGTGCGGCCGACGATCTGCTGCTGGCCGTCCAGGGTTTCGCGGTCCCACGTCTCGATGTGCATCCGGATCCGGCGCGCCACCAGGTAGCTGCCGCCGGCCATCCACGCCTGGCCGTCGGCGGGCGTGGCCCACACCTGGTCGCGCAGGAAGTCGGTGTCCTCGGACTTGATGTTGTTCGTGCCGTCCTTGAACCCGAACAGGTTCCGGGGCGTCTGCTGCGTGCGCGACGTGGACGAGCTGCGGCCGAAGCCGAGCTGCGACCAGCGGACCTCGGTGACGCCGAAGCCGAGCCGGACCAGGTTGCGGACCGCGTGCACCGCCACCTGCGGGTCGTCCGCGCAGGCCTGGATGCACAGGTCGCCGCCGCCGCGGGCCGGGTCGAGCTTGTCCTTCGGGAACAGCGGCAGGTCGATCAGCTGCGGCGGCCGCTTGCCCGCGAGGCCGAAGCGGCCGTCGAACAGCGAAGGCCCGAAGCCGATCGTCAGCGTCAGGTGCGACGCGGGCAGGTCGAGCGCCTCGCCGGTGTCGCCGGGCGGGGCGAACTCGCCGCCGCCGACCGCGCCGTTCGCCACGACCTCCTGGCCCGCCGTCATCCGGCGGGCCGCGTCGGTCCACGTCTTCAGCAGCTGCCGCAGCTTCTCGCGGTCCTTCGTCGTGACGTCCAACGCCGCGAAGTGCAGGTTCGCCTGCGCCGGCGTGACGATCCCGGCCTGGTGCTCGCCGTCGAAGTCGACGGTGTTCACCGCCGCTTCGGCCGGGTTGCCGCCGGTCGCCTTGTCGATCCCGATGCCCGCCGCGGCGCCGGCTCCGGCGAGCGCGACACCCGCGCCCGCCAGTCCGAAGAGCTTCCGGCGGGAGACGCGGGTGCCGTTTTCACTCACTTGGACACGACCTCCGCGACCTTGCTCAGCGGCTCGGCCAGCGCGTCGACGGCCGAGGCGAACGCCTTGATGTCATCCTGGGACAGCTGGTTGTAGAGCTTGTAGCCGTCACCGACGCGCGTCTTGTCCAGCAGGCCCTGTACGTTCGCGAACTCCTTGTCCAAAGTGGACACGAGGGCGGCGTCGCGCTCCTGCAGCAGCGGCCGCAGCGAGGCGATCGCGCCCTTCGAACCGTCCACGTTGGCCTGGAAGTCCCACAGGTCGGTGTGCGAGAAGGTCTCTTCCTCGCCGGTGATCTTGCCGGTGGCGACCTCGTCGAGCAGGCCCTTCGCGCCGTTGGCCAGGTCGAGCGCGGTCAGCTGCAGCGTCTTCGACTTCGCGACGAGGTCCTTGACGTCGGTCAGCAGCTTGTCCGCGATCTGCGAGCTGTCGGCCTGCAGTCCGGAGACGAAGAGGTCCTTCTCGAGCCGGTGGAAGCCGGTGAACTGCTGACCCGGCTCGAGGTCGGCCTCGCGGACGTCGATGGCCGGGTCCAGGTCACCGAACTTCTCGGCGACCGGCTCGATGCGCTCGTAGTAGATGCGGGTGCGCGCGTACGCGGCCTTCGCCTCGTCGACCTTGCCGGCCTTGACGAGGTCGACGAACTTGCCCGTCTCCTCCTCCAGCGCGGTCGTGTTGTTCGCGACGTAGTCGGCGTAGCTCTTGGTGGCCTGGGCCTTCTGCGCGCTGGCGTCGCTCTGCTTCGGCGCGCCACCGGTGATGGTGAAGTCGCCGCGGATGCCGTTGCCGGCCATGCCCGGCTTGCACGCCGTCTGGTACTTGCCGGCGTCGGAGGCCTCGACGATCAGGCGCCGGTTGAGCCCGGGCGCGATGTTCTCGACCTCGCCGACGATCCGGTCGCCCTCGGCGTAGAGGTAGAACTCGGTGACCTTGGTGCCCTTGTTGGTGATCTCGAAGGTCACGTTGCCCGCCGCGGCGGTGTTGACCGAGACCGTGCACGCGGTGTCGGACGCCTCGACCTTGACCGGGCCACCGGCCGCTGCGGTGTCGTTCCCGGTGCTGCCCTGGCTGTCGCACGCGGCCAGCGTCACCAACACGGCGGCGCCGGCCACCACGGCCAGCGGGGTTCTGGGGGACTTGCGCACGGTCACTCCTTCGGGGCGGCCGCGGCGGCGGGCGCCGGCGCGGTCTTCTTGCTGGGCTTGAGGAAAAGAGGCAGCACGATGACGACGTAGGCGACCCACGCGACGGCCTGCAGCACGGTCGTCTGCTGCGAGTAGTTGAAGATGCCCTTGAGCAGGGCGCCGTACCAGGACGTCTCGGGCAGCGTGTTCGAAGCGTCGAACGCGAGGGTGGTGATGCCCGGAAGGAAGGCGGCCTCCTGCAGGTCGTGCAGGCCGTAGCCGAGCACGCCCGCGGCGACGAACACCAGCAGCACGCCGGTGATCGTGAAGAACTTGGACAGGTTGAACCGCACCGCGCCCCTGTAGAGCAGCCAGGCCAGGAGCACCGCGGCCACGATGCCGATGGCGAAGCCGATCAGCGGCTGCACGGTGCTCGACTGCGCGGCCTGGACGGTCGAGTAGAAGAACACCGCGGTCTCGAGGCCTTCGCGCCCGACGGCGAGGAACGACAGCAGCAGCACGGCCGCCGGGCCGACGTCCAGCGCGTCGTCCATCTTCCCGCGCAGTTCGGCGGCGATGCTCTTGGACGCCTTGCGCATCCAGAAGATCATCGCCGTCACGAACACGACCGCGACGATCGACAGGCTGCCGCCGAGCAGCTCCTGGTGCTCGAAGGACAGCTGGGCGGTCGTGAAGGTGAGGACCGCGCCGACGGCGACCGACAGCAGCACGGCCGCGCCGACGCCCGGCCACACCCAGCGCAGCGCGTGGCGCCGGTCGGTCTTGACCAGGAATGCCACCAGGATGCTGACGACCAGTGCGGCTTCCAGGCCTTCACGCAGCCCGATCAGCGCGCTCGAGAACAACACCGGTCCGCCTCCTGAGTTTCTTCTGGGTCCAGGAAGTTTTTAGGTAAGGCTCACCTGTAAGTCCAGCGAGCGTACGACCGATCGAAACGATGCAACCGGACAAACAGGACGCGGTCGTGAAGTTAGGTTAGGGTAACCGCAGGTCAGGGCCTTGCGCGTCGACTCGATAACGAATTCTGTGACGTCGCTGGCAGTGGGCTTGTTTTAACCATCCGCTTGCCTGGTCAGGCTTCCGGGCGACCCCCTTGAGTGGCTCCGTAACCTGATCGGGTGGCCGATACCGCTCAGCCGACCGTCACGCCTCCGTCGTCGCCTCCGGGCGGCCCGCCCAGGCGGTACGTCGGCCGGATCGCCCTCGCGCTGGGGCTGGTGCTCACCGGCGTGGTCCTCGTCGTCACCATCGGTGTCCGGAACCCGGACGAGCCCGCCGCGCCGCCGCCGGTCCAGCCGGCGCTGGCCATCCCCGAGCAGCGCCCGCAGCCCGGTGCCGAGTCGCCGCGGGCCGGGCTCGCCGCCCCGGTCGACCGGCCGGCGGTGTCCGACCAGGCCGAGCTGGACGCGTGGGCGACGCGCGTGGCGGACAAGACGCACCTCCCGGCGCGCGTGCTTTCCGCGTACGGCCGGGCGGAGATGTGGATGCAGCGGCAGAAGCCGACGTGCCACCTGTCGTGGGCGACGCTGGCGGGCATCGGCCGGGTCGAGGCCGGCCGCGGGGACTTCGACCTCTCGGCGGTCGGCGCGAACGGCCGCGTCGCGAAGCCGGTGGTCGGCCCGCCGCTGGACGGCTCGCCCGGCGTCCCGGCGGTGCACGACACCGACGGCGGCAAGCTCGACGGCGACAAGTCGTGGGACCACGCGATCGGCCCGCTGCAGTTCCTGCCGTCGACGTGGAAGAAGTACCAGGAGCGGGCCAACGGCGACGGCGGCGCGCCGGACCCGCAGAACGTGGACGACGCGGCCTTCACGGCGGCGCGCTACCTGTGTTCGGGCGGTGACGACCTGGGCACCCCGGCGGGCTGGTGGCGCGCGATCCTCTTCTACAACTCGGGTGTCCCGTACGGCCAGGACGTCTTCAGCGCGGCGGACGCCTACGCGGAGGCGAGCGTCGCGCCGTGAGTCAGAGCTCCCGGTCGGCGAACAGCGGCGTGACGGCCATGAGCACCAGCAGCAGCAAGCCGGCGTAAGCACCCAGCGTGGCGAAGATCGACATTTCCGGTTCCTCCCTGATTCGGTCTGGAACCAGCTTCGCCCGGGGAGGGGGTGCGGCGGATCGGCCGAGGGGCCCGGCCGGATCGGCCGAAAGTCCGATGTCAGGCGGGCCGTTCGGCCCTGGCGGTCAGGATTCGCGCAGCGCGATGCGCGCCTTGACCTCGCTGATCGCTTCGAGGTACTCCGGCACCGGGTTCATCGCCGACGCCATCCGCATCTGGGCCAGCGCCTCGACGAACCGGCCGAGGCGCTGCAGGGTCCGGCCGAGGATGAACCGGGCGTAGTGGTCGGTCGGGTCCAGCTCCAGCACCCGGGTGAACGCCTGCTCGGCGCGTCGCAGCTGGGCGGAGTGGAAGTACGCGCGCCCGGCCAGGAGGTGGACCGACGGCTTGTCCGTCTCGGACTCCAGCAACGGCTGCAGCGCCTTCAGCGCGTCCAGCGGACGGCGCCGGGCGACGAGATCTTCGGCCTGGCGGAAGGCATGGAACCGCGACTCTTCGGGAGGCTGCGGAGCAGCTGCGGCGTCCGTCATGGTCATCCCACGTTACCTCGTGGGAGGGGCTTGCACACGCCTCCGAACGGGACGTGATGGACTGTCCCGCCATGAGCAGCCCGTACCGGGGCCTGGCGCCCTACCTGTACTACTCCGACGCCACGGCGGCGCTCGCCTGGCTGACCAGGGTCTTCGGGTTCACCGAGGAGGTCCGGTTCTGCGACGGGGCCGGCGAGGTCTTCCAGGCGACGCTGCGCGCGGGCGACGCGCGGATCCAGCTCGCCGGCGTCGGGCCCGACTACTTCCAGGCCAAGGGCGTCGACGGGCCGGTCGGCCAGCTCAACATCCTCTACGTCGACGACGTCGACGACGTCTACCGGCGGGTCGAGGTGGCGCTCGGCGACGAGGGCGAGCTCGACCCGCCGCAGGACCAGCCTTACGGCGCGCGAGTGTTCACCGTCGCCGACCTCGGCGGCAACAGCTGGACCTTCTGGCAGCAGACGTCCGAGACCGTGGAGCTGCCGCCGGGGTGGCAGGCGATCCGCGCCGACGGGTGAGTGACCGGCCGTGCCTCCAACGGGTGAACTGCCACGACGGCTAGGCTGGGCGCGTTACCGCAGGCACGACGCACCGAGGAGCATGGCGTGGCTCTCATCGAGCAGGTAGGCGCGCGCGAGATTCTGGACTCGCGTGGCAACCCGACCGTCGAGGTGGAGGTGGCTCTCGACGACGGCACGCTCGCGCGGGCCGCGGTCCCGTCGGGTGCGTCCACCGGCGAACACGAAGCGGTCGAGCTCCGTGACGGCGACACCGGCCGCTACAACGGCAAGGGCGTCGAGCGCGCGGTCGCCGCGGTGCTCGACGAGATCGGCCCGGAGATGGTCGGCATCGAAGCTGTCGACCAGCGGATCGTCGACCAGAAGCTGGTCGACCTCGACGGCACGCCGGCGAAGTCCCGCCTCGGCGCGAACGCCATCCTCGGCGTCTCGCTGGCCGTCGCGAAGGCTGCCGCCGAGTCGGCCGAGCTGGAGCTGTTCCGCTACCTGGGCGGGCCGAACGCGCACGTGCTGCCCGTGCCGATGCTGAACATCCTCAACGGTGGTTCGCACGCGGACAGCAACGTCGACGTCCAGGAGTTCATGATCGCGCCGATCGGCGCGGAGACCTTCCGCGAGGCCCTGCGCTGGGGCGCCGAGGTCTACCACTCGCTGAAGTCGGTGCTGAAGGGCCGCGGCCTCTCGACCGGCCTGGGCGACGAAGGCGGCTTCGCGCCGAACCTGGCGAACAACCGCGAGGCGCTCGACCTGATCCTGCAGGCCATCGAGAAGGCCGGCTACACCCCGGGCCGCGACGTCGCGCTCGCGCTGGACGTCGCCGCGACGGAGTTCTTCGCCGACGGCGCGTACACCTTCGAAGGCAGCAAGAAGAGCGCGGAGCAGATGTCGGCGTACTACGCCGAGCTGATCCGTGACTACCCGATGGTCTCCATCGAGGACCCGCTGAGCGAGGACGACTGGGACGGCTGGGTCACCCTGACCGCCGACATCGGCGAGAAGGTCCAGATCGTCGGCGACGACCTGTTCGTCACCAACCCGGACCGGCTCGAGGAGGGCATCACCCGCCGCGCCGCCAACGCGCTGCTGGTGAAGGTCAACCAGATCGGCACCCTGTCGGAGACGCTCGACGCGATCTCGCTGGCGACGTCCTTCGGCTACAAGTCGATGATGAGCCACCGCTCCGGCGAGACCGAGGACACGTTCATCGCGGACCTCGCGGTCGCCACCGGCGTCGGCCAGATCAAGACCGGCGCCCCGGCCCGCGGCGAGCGGATCGCGAAGTACAACCAGCTGCTGCGCATCGAGGAGACCCTCGGTGACGCCGCCCGCTACGCCGGCGAGCTGGCCTTCCCGCGGTTCAGCGCCGAGGGCTGAGCCGGGAATGGCCGACCGGGGGAGGACGACGCGCAACCGCCGAGGCGGCGGCGGAGCCACGCGGGCCAACCGGCCCGCGCCGGCCCGCCGCCCCGAAGCGGCGCGCGCGGGAAACCAGGGCTCCCGGCCGCCCCGGCCCACGGACGGCACGGCGGCCGCGCGGCGCCGCACCGGCGACGCGGACACCACCCGGGCCCGGCTGCGCCGGAGCCTGGCGGCGAAGCGCGCGTCCGGTGCGGCGAAGGTGCTCGGCATGTCCACCACCCGCCGCGCGGCGGTGGTGGCGATCGTGGTGTGCGCGCTGGCGTTCACCATCGCCGTGCCCCTGCGCACGTACCTCGCCCAGCGCACCGAGATCCGCGACCAGCAGGCGCAGCAGGCCCAGCTGCAGCAGACGGTCGCCCAGCTCCAGGGCCGCAAGGCGGAGCTGAGCGACCCGGCGCAGATCGAGGCCGAGGCCCGGCGCCGGCTGCGGTACGTCAAGCCGGGCGAGACGCCGTACATCGTCCAGCTGCCCGAGGACAAGGCCCCGGACGCGGCACCGCAGCAGGGACAGCAGCAGATCCCGGACGGCTCCTGGTACGAGAACCTCTGGAACCAGGTCTCGGGCGGCTGAACTAACCTGGTGCGCGTGAACAGCACGCAGCAGCACCGGTTCGAGCCCGTCACCGACGCCGACCGCGAGATCATCGCGGAGCAGCTCGGACGGCCGCCGCGGGCGCTGCGGGCCGTGGCCGCGCGGTGCCCGAGCGGGCACCCGTCCGTGGTGCAGACCAGTCCGCGGCTGGAGAACGGCACGCCGTTCCCGACGCTCTACTACCTGACCTGCCCCAAGCTGAACTCCATGATCGGCACCATCGAGGCGTCCGGGATCATGAAGGAGATGACCGAGCGGCTCACCACCGATCCCGACCTGGCCGCGCACTACCAGCGCACCCACGAGACCTACCTCGCCGAGCGTGACGCGATCGAGCCGCTCGGCCACCAGGTCACCGCCGGCGGCATGCCCGGGCGCGTCAAGTGCCTGCACGTGCACGTCGCGCACTCGCTCGCGGTCGGTCCCGGCGTGAATCCGTTCGGTGACGAGACGCTGGAGCTGCTTAAGGCGAACGGGTGGCCCACGGGAGACTGTGCCGAGTAACGCTCGCGCCGCGTAAACAGATAACTGGGCTGGGTGAGCGAAAACCCCCGTCCGGCGAGATCCAGACTCCCGAAGGGGTGAAACCGCGCCCCGGGTACGGCAGGCTGTCACCCGAGGGTGGGTGACCGATCCGGCCAGGAGGGCTTCGAGCTATGCGCGTGCGGCGACTGCCTGACGCAGTCGGGAGCCACACCCGAAGATTCGGGATCCGCCACCGCACGGCGTACCCCCTGATCACCGGCATCTTCGCGGTGGTCCCGGCGTTGCTCGCCGGCGTCGTCACGCTCGGCTGGCTGGGCGGCAGCGGTGACCACACCCGCGACGCCGCGCTCGGCCAGGGCTACGACCCCGGCCACTCCGCCATCCAGCAGATCGCCGTCGACGGCACCCTCCCCGGCGCGCCCACCCCGCTGCCGCTCCCGGCGTACGAACTCCCCGACGGCCCCCTCGGCATCCCCGCCACCGCGCTCGCCGCGTACAAGAACGCCGCCGACATCCTCGGCCGCGAGCAGGCCGCGTGCCACATCGACTGGGCCCTGATCGCCAGCATCGGCCGGATCGAGTCCAACCACGCGCGCGGCGGCTACGTCGACGCGAACGGCACCACCCGCGAGCCGATCCTCGGTCCGGAGCTCAACGGCCAGGGCGCGTTCGCCGCGATCCCCGACACCGACCACGGCGAGCTCGACACGGACCCGGTGTGGGACCGCGCGGTCGGCCCGACCCAGTTCATCCCGGCGACCTGGCGCGCCTACGCCTCCGACGGCAACGGCGACGGCAAGTCCGACCCCAACAACATCTTCGACGCGGCCCTGGCCACCGGCCGCTACCTCTGCTCCGGCGGCTTCGACCTTTCCAACCCGGACCAGCTGCGCGGCGCGATCTACCGCTACAACAACTCCGACACGTACGTGAACACCGTGGTCCTGTGGGCCGAGGCCTACCGCAACGGGATCATGCAGGTGCCGGACAGCACGGTCCCGATCGGCGCCCCGAACGCGGCGGCCGGCCCGCCCGTCCCGGCGATCCCGCCGCCCCCGGTCCCGACGACGACGCCGGCCGGCCCGCCGACGACGTCGCAGCCGCCGACGTCCGAGGAACCGTCGTGCGCGCCGCCGACCACGACGACCACCACGACGACGGTCACGAGCGTGACCACGACGACGACCCCGCCGCCGTCGACGACACCGGAGACGACGACCGGCCAGCCGACCACGACGCCGCCTCCGCCGCCGACGACACCGACGTGCGGGGAGACGGTCACCTCGGTCACCACGACGACCACCCCGACCACGATCACCACGGGGCCGTCGAGCTGAGTCGGCGGGGTGCCGCCGGTTAGGGTGATCGCATGCCTCGTGTTGCCGCGATCGACTGTGGGACCAACTCCATCCGCCTGCTCGTCGCCGAGCTGACGCCCCGCCACGACGGCACGGTCGACCTGCGCGACCTGCACCGCGAGATGCGGATCGTCCGGCTCGGCCAGGGCGTCGACGCCACCGGCGAGCTGGCTCCCGAGGCCCTCGAACGCACCCGGGCCGCGCTCGCCGACTACACCGCCGCCGCCCGGCGCAAAGGCGTCGAGAAGGTGCGGATGGTCGCCACCTCCGCCACCCGCGACGCGAAGAACCGCGACGACTTCTTCCGCATGACGCGCGAGACCCTCGGCGTCGAGGCCGAGGTGATCAGCGGCGACGAGGAAGCCCGCCTGTCCTTCACCGGCGCGGTCGGGGAGCAGGACCCGGACGACGGCCCGTTCGTCGTGGCCGACGTCGGCGGCGGCTCGACCGAGCTCGTCCTCGGCACCTGGGACGGCAGGAAGGCCGAGGTGACCGCGGCGAAGTCCGTCGACATCGGCTGCGTCCGGATCACCGAGCGCGCGCTGAAGAGCGACCCGCCGACCGCCGGCGAGATCGCCGCCGCCCGCGACCTGGCCGGCAAGGTCCTCACCGACGCGTTCGACGTCGTCGACGTGGCACGCGCTCGTACGTGGGTGGGCGTCGCCGGCACGGTCACGACGCTTTCGGCGATCGCGCTCGGGCTGCCGGAGTACGACAGCGACCGCGTCCACCTGTCGAAGCTCGGCCCCGCGGACATCGACCGGCTCGCGACGAAGCTGCTGGCCGAAAACCACGCCACCCGGGCGGCGAACCCGGTGATCCACCCGGGCCGCGTCGACGTGATCGGCGGCGGCGCGGTGGTGGTCCAGACCCTCGCCGAGCAGCTCGCGGCCCGCGGCGGCCCGACCGAGCTGGTGGTCAGCGAGCACGACATCCTGGACGGCATCGCCCTCTCGCTCGCCTGACGGACCGGGAGGTCCGGTTCCGGCCACAAAGGCCTCTTGACAACCTCCCCACCGGCCCTTTCGGACATCCGAAAGGGCTTGTGGCACAACGGGAATCGAACGCGAACCGAACGTGAGCGCGTGATGACCACCTGTCCGCGCTAGGCCGTCCGGAGTACCCGGTTTCCTACCTTTGTTGTGCTCCAACCAGGTGGTCCCGACGGTCGTCACTGATTTGCAACACCGCAGTCCTGTGATCACCTTCACCGCCCCCGCTAGCGTGCGTCTCACCTTTCGGACAGACGGAGATGGAGGGGACATGCGTCGTTCGCGCAGGCTCTGGGGACCCACGGTGGTGATGACCTCGCTGGCGCTCGCGCTCGCCGCTTGCGGCGGCGGTTCGGGCAGCTCCGCGGGTGCCGGCGAGACGGACCCGGACGGCACGGTGAGCGTCTACGGCACCGAACCGCAGAACGCGCTGGTCCCGACCAACATCAACGACCTCGGCGGCACCAAAGCGGTCCAGGCGATGTTCGCCACGCTGGTCGGGTTCAAGGGTGCGGACGCCAAGCCGTTCAACCTGATGGCCGACTCGATCACGACGACCGACTCCAAGGTCTACGACATCAAGATCAAGCAGGGCTGGAAGTTCCACGACGGCACCGAGGTGAAGGCGCACAACTTCATCGACGCCTGGAACTACGGCGCCTACGCGCCGAACGGCCAGCTCAACACGGACTTCTACTCGAACATCCAGGGGTACAAGGACGTCCACCCCGAGGACGAGAACGCCAAGCCGACCACCGACAAGATGTCGGGCCTGGTCGCCAAGGGCGACTACGAGTTCCAGGTGACGCTCAGCTCGCCGTTCTCGGTGTTCGACATCAAGGTCGGCTACCAGGCGTTCGCGCCGCTGCCGGACTCGTTCTTCAAGGACCCCAAGGCCTTCGAGCAGCACCCGATCGGCAACGGCCCGATGAAGTTCGTCTCGCGGACGCCGAACCAGGACATCAAGCTCACCCGCAACGACGACTACAAGGGTGACGACAAGGTCCACTTCAAGGACCTCGACATCAAGATCTACTCCAGCCAGGAGACCGCCTACCAGGACCTGCTGAGCGGCCGGCTCGACTTCATGGAGGCGCTGCCGCCGTCGGCGGTCGCGGGCGGCAAGTACAAGGCCGACCTGGGTGACCGCCTGGTCACCGGGCACCTGCTCGGGGTCAGCACCATCGCCGTGCCGTACTACGTGCCCGGCTACGACAACCTCGAGCTGCGCAAGGCCATCTCGATGTCGATCGACCGCGCGCAGATCACCAAGACGGTCATGAACGACACCTACGTCCCGCTGGACGGCTACGTCGCCCAAGGCATCACCGGCGCCCGCTCGGGGGTCTGCCAGTACTGCAAGTACGACCCGGCGGCGGCCAAGGAAGCCTTCGCGAAGTCCGGCTTCAAGGGCAAGCTGACCATCGCGTCCAACGCGGACGGCGGCCGCAAGGAACCGCTGACCGCGGCGTGCAACAGCATCAAGAACACCCTCGGCGTCGAGTGCGACTTCGTGCCGGCCACCGACTTCGGCCAGTGGCGCAGCATCGTCACCGGCAAGAAGCTGACCGGCATGGGCCGTTCCGACTGGTCGGCGGACTACCCGTCCATCGAGGACTTCCTCAACCCGATCTACAAGACCGGCGGCTCCTCGAACGACTCGTCGTACTCGAACCCGCAGGTCGACGCGCTCCTCGCGCAGGCGGACGCCACGGCCGACAAGGACGCCGCGGTCAAGCTGTACCAGCAGGCGGAGGACCTGATCGCCAAGGACCTCCCGTCGATCCCGACGTGGGACGAGAAGGGCGTCGCGGCGAAGTCGAAGAACCTCAAGTCGGCGGCCCTGGACTTCAGGCGCATGCCGGACTACCCGTCCATCGAGGTCCTGAAGAAGTAGTGCCGCGCTGATCTGCCGCAACCACCACCACGGCGTCGTGGGCGGGAGCACCTTCCCGCCCACGACGCCCGGCGCGCACTAGGAACGTCATGACCCGTTATGTCCTGCGACGGCTGCTCCAGCTGATCCCGGTGTTCTTCGGCACCACCTTCCTCATCTACGTCCTGGTCTGGGCCGTGCCCGGCGACCCGTTCTCCGGCAAGTGCGGCCAGGCCGCCTGCCCGAAGGCCTACATCGCCCAGATGACGGAGAAGTTCCACCTCGACGACAACCTCTTCGTCCAGTACTTCAAGTACCTCGGGAGCCTGTTCACCGGCGACTGGGGCGAGACCTTCAACGGGACGTCGGTGGGCGAGCTGATCGCCACCTCGTACCCGATCACGTTGCGCCTGGCCGTGATCGCCGTGGTCATCGAGGCCCTCATCGGGCTCACCGCCGGCGTGCTGACCGGCCTGCGCGGCAAGGGTTTCCTCGACAACCTCGTCCTGGTCTCGACCACGTTCCTGATCTCGCTGCCGGTGTTCGTCACGGCGATCGTGCTGCAGCTCGCCCTCGGCAGCAACGGCCTCGGCCTGATCGAGGCCAGCGTGTCCGACAACCCCAGCGTCGGCGAGCTGATCGTGCCCGGCATCGCGCTGGGCAGCCTGTCCATGGCCTACGTCGCGAGGCTGTCGAGAACGAGCATCGCCGAAAACCGCCGCGCCGACTACGTCCGGACGGCCATCGCGAAGGGACAGCCGCAGAGCCGCGTCGTCGGTGTCCACCTGCTGCGCAACTCGGTGATCCCGGTGCTCACGTTCCTCGGCACCGACCTGGGCGCCCTGATGGGCGGCGCGATCGTCACCGAAGGCGTGTTCAACATCAACGGCCTCGGCGGGCTCATCTTCCGCGGCATCCAGAACCGGGAGAGCGCGACCGTCGTCGGCGTGGTCGTCCTGCTGGTGCTGGTGTACCTGCTGATGAGCCTGGTCGTCGACCTGCTGTACGCCGTTCTCGACCCGAGGATCCGCTATGACTGACCCGAACCTGGTGGGTGGCGGCGGGGCCGACGCGGCCGAGCTGTCCCGTATCGACGACTCCGGCACCGGCCCGCAGAAACCGCGCAGCCTCTGGAACGACGCGTGGCGCCAGCTCCGGCGCAAACCGGCGTTCGTCATCTCGGCCGTGATAATCCTGCTGATCCTGCTGATCGCCATCGCGCCCGGCCTGTTCAGCTCGCGGGAAGCGGGCTTCAGCGACCTGACGCACGCCAACGAAGGCCCGTCCGCGGACGCCTGGTTCGGCTACGACAACCAGGGCTACGACGTCTACGCCCGCACCATCTACGGCGCCCGCGCGTCCCTGCTGGTCGGGGTGTTCTCGACGCTGCTGACCGTCCTCTTCGGATCGCTCGTCGGCATCTTCGCCGGCTACTACGGGCGGTTCGTCGACAGCATCCTGTCGCGCTTCGGCGACATCTTCGCGGGCCTGCCGTTCGTGCTCGGCGCGATCGTCATCCTGACGACGTTCAACGCGCCCGGCTCGAACCCCGGCGCGGTCACGATCATCGTCCAGGTGGTCTGCTCCATCGCCGTGCTGAGCTGGCCGGTGGCCATGCGCATCATGCGGTCGGCGACGCTGGTGGCCAAGCAGCTCGACTACGTCAAGGCCGCGCGCGGCCTCGGCGCGAGCACCCCGCGGATCATCTTCCGGCACCTGCTGCCGAACACCCTCGCCCCGGTGCTGGTGTACGCCACCATCGCGCTCGGCGCGTTCATCGGCGCCGAGGCGACGCTGGCCTACCTCGGCATCGGCGTGCGCCCGCCGGTGATCTCGTGGGGCGTGATGATCAGCGACTCGCGGGACTACTTCCGGGTGGACCCGCACATGCTGCTGTTCCCCGGCGCCTTCGTCACCCTGACCGTGCTGGCCTTCGTGATGCTGGGTGACGGCATCCGCGACGCGCTCGATCCGAAGTCGAGGTAGATCCCCTTGTCCGACAACGAACTCCTGCTCGAAGTAGAGGATCTGCACGTCGAGTTCCGCACCTCCGACGGCGTGGCCAAGGTGCTCAACGGCGTCGGCTACTCGGTGCACGCCGGGGAGACCCTGGCGGTGCTGGGCGAGTCCGGTTCCGGCAAGAGCGTCACCGCGCAGACGGTGATGGGCATCCTCGACATGCCACCCGGCGTGATCACCGGCGGTACGGTGCGCTGGCGCGGCGAGGACCTGCTGACCGCGTCCGAGGACCGCCGCCGGGAGGTGCGCGGCAGCGAGGTCGCGATGATCTTCCAGGACGCGCTGTCCGCGCTGAACCCCGTTTTCACCGTCGGTTTCCAGATCGAGGAGCAGCTGCGCGTCCGGCTCGGGATGTCCAAGAAGGACGCTCGCAAGCGCGCGATCGAGCTGCTCGACATCGTCCGCATCCCGGCCGCCGACCGGCGGATCAAGGACTACCCGCACCAGTTCTCCGGCGGCATGCGCCAGCGCGCGATGATCGCGATGTCCCTGGCGCTGGACCCGGACCTGCTCATCGCCGACGAGCCGACCACCGCGCTCGACGTCACCGTCCAGGCCCAGATCATGGACCTGCTCGCCGAGATCCAGGCCGAACGCAAGATGGGGCTCGTCCTCATCACGCACGACCTCGGCGTGGTCGCGGAGGTCGCCGACCGGATCGCGGTGATGTACGCGGGCCGGATCGTCGAACAGGCCGACGTCGTCGAGCTGTTCCGCGCGCCGGCCCACCCCTACACCGCCGCGCTGATGGACTCCCTGCCCCGGCTCGACCTCAAAGGACAGACGCTGGAAACCATCAAGGGCCTGCCGCCGAGCCTGCTCGACATCCCGCCGGGCTGCCCGTTCCACCCGCGCTGCAAACGCGCCGAAGCCCGGTGCTCCGAAGAGGTCCCGGCCCCGCACGGGATCGGCTTCGGGCGGACCAGCGCGTGCCACTTCGCCGAAGAGGTGGTGAACTCCCGTGCCTGAACCCATCCTTTCGGTCACCGAGCTCCAGAAGTACTTCCCGGTCCGCACCGGCGTCCTGTTCAAGCGCACGGTCGGCCAGGTCAAGGCGGTCGACGGCGTCTCGTTCGACCTGATGCCCGGCGAGACGCTCGGCGTCGTCGGCGAGTCCGGCTGCGGCAAGTCGACTTTGGCGCAGGTCCTGATGCGCCTGGAAGAGCCGACCGGCGGCACCGCGAAGTTCGAAGGCCGCGACATCTTCGCGATGCGCGGCACCGAACTGCGGAAGCTGCGGCGCGAGATCCAGATCGTGCTGCAGGACCCGTACACGTCGCTGAACCCGCGGATGACCGTCGGCGACATCGTCGGCGAGCCGTTCGAGATCCACACCGACGTGGCGCCCAAGGGGTCGCGCGCCACGAAGGTGCAGGAGCTGCTGGAGGTCGTCGGGCTCAACCCCGAGCACCTCAACCGCTACCCGCACCAGTTCTCCGGCGGGCAGCGCCAGCGCATCGGCATCGCGCGGGCGCTCGCGCTGCGGCCGAAGGTGATCATCTGCGACGAGCCGGTGTCCGCCTTGGACGTCTCGATCCAGGCGCAGGTGATGAACCTGCTGGGCGACCTGCAGGACGAGTTCGGACTGTCCTACGTGTTCATCGCGCACGACCTGTCCGTGGTGCGGCACCTGTCCAACCGGGTCGCGGTGATGTACCTCGGCAAGATCGTCGAAATCGGGACGGACGAGGAGATCTACGAACGACCGTCCCACCCGTACACCCAGGCGCTGCTGTCCGCGGTGCCGGTGGCGGACCCGTCCGTGCGCGGACAGCGGCAGATCATCCGGCTCGAGGGTGACGTGCCGAGTCCCCTGGATCCCCCGTCCGGGTGCCGGTTCCGCACGCGCTGCTGGAAAGCGCAGGACCGATGTGCCACCGAGGTCCCGGAGCTGGTGCCGAGGACCGACGGCCACTTGTCAGCATGTCACTTCGCCGAACAGAAGTCGGTTGTTCCATAACGTCCTTTCGGCCGTTGTGGCTGCATTGTCCGGTCTATACGGTGCAGGAACCGCTTTCCCGAGGAGGAGAATCGTGCACAGACCCAGGCTTCTCGCCGCGGCTTTGGTCGTCCCGCTGTTCGGGGCGATCTCGGCCGTCGCGGTCCCGGTCGCGTCGGCGCAGCCCGCGCTGGCCGGCCCGGCGACCGAGTTCACCGTGCTCGCCAAGGACACGCAGAGCATCGGCACCGCCCAGCAGGCCATCCGCGCCGCGGGCGGCACCGTGCTGGAGACGAACACCGCCGTCGGCCTCATCAAGGCCAGCGCCCCGGCTACCGGGTTCACCGAGCGCGTCTCGGCGAACCGGGCCGTGTTCGGCGCGGCCAAGGCCCAGGTCATCGGCTCGCTGCCGAAGAACGGCAAGAAGGCCAAGAACGACAACGCCGAGAAGGAAGGCCGCGGCGCCGCTTCGAAGAAGGCCGCCGCCACCAAGGCCGTCGGGATGGACCCGCTGGACGACCAGCTCTGGGGCCTCAAGTCCGTCCGCTCGGACCTCTCGCGCACCAAGCAGGCCGGCAGCAAGCAGGTCAAGGTCGGCGTCATCGACACCGGCATCGACGGCACGCACCCGGACATCGCGCCGAACTTCGACGCGGCCGACTCGCGCAACTTCACCAAGGACATCCCGTTCGACGTCAACGGCGTCGAGGTCGACGGCCCGTGTGAGTTCCGCGGCTGCGTCGACCCGGTCAACCACGACGACGGCGGCCACGGCACGCACGTCGCCGGCACCATCGCCGCCGCGGCCAACGGCTTCGGCGTCTCCGGTGTCGCGCCGAACGTGACGCTGGTGAACATCCGCGCCGGCCAGGACTCGGGCTACTTCTTCCTGCAGCCGACCGTCGACGCGCTGACCTACGCCGGTGACGCGGGCATCGACGTCGTCAACATGAGCTTCTACACCGACCCGTGGCTGTACAACTGCGCCGCGAACCCGGCCGACTCGGCCGCGGAGCAGGCCGAGCAGCGCACGATCATCGAGGCGACCCAGCGCGCGTTGAACTACGCGCACAAGAAGGGCGTCACGATGGTGGTCGCGCTGGGCAACCAGCACACCGACCTCGGCGCGCCGCAGCCGGACACCACGAGCCCGGACTACCCGGCGAACTCGACGCACCCGCGTCCGGTCGACAACAGCTCGTGCCTGAACCTGCCGGTGGAGGGCAACCACACCATCGGCGTCGGCGCGTTCGGCCCGTCGCAGGCGAAGGCCGACTACTCGAACTACGGCACCGAGCAGATCTCGGTTTCCGGCCCGGGCGGGTACTTCCGCGACGGTTTCGGCACGCCGTGGTTCCGCACGGTCGAGAACGAGATCCTCTCGACGTACCCGAAGAACGTGGGTGTCGCCGAGGGCAACATCGACGCGGCGGGCAACGTGACGCCGGCGGGCGTCGCACTGGGCGTCCAGAAGGCGACGGCGGCCGACGGCCGGGTCGGCTACTACCAGTGGCTGCAGGGAACGTCGATGGCGACGCCGCACGCGACCGGCGTCTCGGCGCTGATCGTGTCCCAGTACGGCAAGAAGACCAAGGGCGAGTTCGGCCTGGACCCGGACAAGGTCCAGCGCGTCCTCGAGGGCACGGCGTCGCAGATCGCGTGCCCGGTTCCGCGCACGGTGGACTACGTGGACGAAGGCCGCGGACCGGAGTTCACGGCGACGTGCACGGGTGACCCGTCGTTCAACGGCTTCTACGGCCACGGCGCGGTCGACGCGTACTCGGCGGTGACCCATGGGTCGCAGTACCTGAAGTAGGTTTTTCGCGCGACGGCCCACCTCCGCCGGGGGTGGGCCGTTTCGCGTCTCCGGCCAGCCAACCTTCGGCCGGTGTCGCGCGTGTACACCGGGACGCGGGGGAGGTTTCGGGTGGAAGTGCGTGAACCGGCGTTACCGGTCGATCCGAGGTTGCCGGGCGAACCGATGCTCGTGGAGGTGAACGCCGCGCGCATGTGGCTGGGGCGCCGCGGGGTGGTGGTCTGGCTCCCGACCCGGCTGCTGGCCCTGCGCCTCGGGTCCCGGGAGTGGGCGGCCAAGACGACGCCGTGGGGCGTGGCCGTCGGCCTCGTGCTGGCCGCGGTGAGCCCCCTTCTCCATGAGATGCCCGGCTGGTTCGGGGTGCTCTTCGCCGCCGTCGCGGTCGTGCAGGTGGTCCGGTCGCGGGAGATCCGCCGCCGCGAAGAGCTCGCCGAACGCCTGGCGGGCACCGGTACCCCGCCGGCGCCGCGGGAGGCGGCGCGGCAGGTGGGCGGGTGGTACCTGGCCACCGCGGCGATCACGTTCCTCGGCGGCGCCGCGCTGTCCGCGGCCGAGATCGTGGTGGCGCCGTCCTTCGACGCCTTCGCGCAGACGTTCGCGCTGGCGGCCGGAGCCGCCGCGACCGTGGCGATCGCCGGGCGGATCCTGCGCGCCCCGGTCATCGCGGAGGACCCCGCCTCACTGGCCGTCGACGGCCTGCTCCGGGCCCAGGACGCCTACCGCTACGCACCGTCGGCGCTGTTCGGCGTGGTGGTGATGCCCCAGTCCGTGCACAGCCCGTTCGAGTGGTTCGCGGTGGCCTACCTGGTCGTCGTGCTGGGCCTGCAGCTGACCGGCTGGCTGCGGACGCGGTCCCGGAAGCTGCCGCCGGGTTTCTACGGCCGGTAAACCGTCGCGGCACTCCGCGCGTTTGGCCACTGACAGCTACTACGGGGGAGACGGCATGAGCACCGGAGCCGAGCAAGAGATGGGTCTGCGCTGGCTGGCGAGCCGCGGCCGGCGCGTGGCGGCGCCGACGCCGTACATCGACGCGCTGCTGCTCACCCGCAACGCCTTCACGAACCGCAGCCTGCCGTGGTTCCTGCTGTTCGGCGTGCTCGCGCTCGTCGGCGGGCTCGGCTTCGGGCAGCTCTTCGGCACGCCCCTGAGCATGGCCGTGTACTTCGCCTACTTCGCCATCCAGCTGACGATCTGGCGGGGCGTCCGGTCCCGGCAGTCGCAGCTGGCGAAGCACACCCAGCCGTGGCCCGGTCCGGCGCCGAAACCGCTCGACGCCTGGTTCGTCGCGTCGGGGGTACTGGCCTACGGCGGCGGCGCGGCGCTCGCGGTTTCGCTGCTCCCGGGGAGGTACGCCGCGGGCTGGCTGATCCTGCTCGCGATCAGCGCGCTCTGCTCGGGCGCGATCCTGACCGGCTTCCTGCGCGGCCCGGTCCTCGCCGAGGACGAGGCGTCGTTCGCGGTGTACCGGCAGGTGCAGGCGGAGAACCTCCACAGCGCGGCGCCGGCCCTGGTCGCGGTTCCGCCGCTGCTGGACGTCGTCGCCCACCGGCTGCCGCCGTCGTACACGCCGTGGCTGGTCGCGTACGCCGTGCTGGTCACGGCCGCGGAGCTGGTCGCGTACGTCCGGGGCCGCCGTCCGCTGCCACCCGGCCACTACGGCGAACCGGTCCCGCCGCAGACCGCCGTCGACTGGTCTCCACCGGCGTCCCGGTGAAGACCAGCCGGCCAGTCAGCGGTTCGACGCCTTCTTGACGAACTTCGCGAGGTCCTTGGCCTGCTGCACCCGGGTCGGCTCGTGGACGTACATCATGTGCCCGGCCGGGTAGTACGCCGTGTCGATGTTGTCGCGCAGCTCCTCCGGGATCTGCAGGTGGGCCAGCACGTGCTCGGCCGCGAAGTAGGCCGTCGCACCGTCGTAGTGGCCGAACGCCACGTGGACCTGAAGGTGCGGGTTCGCGCGCATCGCCGCGCTCACCGAGTCCACCACCGACACCGAGCGGCCCTCGAAGTCCGCGTACGACCACGCCTTGAACGTGTCCTCGTGGATGAGCTCGTACGGCAGGTCGTTCTCGTACCCGAGCTCGGCCCGCACGTAGTGGTTGAACGCCGCCGCGTACGCGCCGATCACGCGCGAGATCGACGGGTCGTCGCTCATGTGCTCGCGGCCGCCGTCCGGCTCCCAGGTCGTGAACCGGCCGTCCATCCGGCCGACCGTCAGGCCGCGGTCGCGCAGCAGCTCGGTGAAGAACCGCACGTGCTCGATCCGCAGGTTCACCCGGTCCACATAGGACTCCGTGAGCCCGGTCAGCGACGCCAGCGTGGCTACGGCTTCGGCCCGGTCTTGCGTGGACAGCCGGGCGCCACGGGAGAGGGCCCACGGCAGGTCCTTCGCCGCGAAGTCCTCGGCGTCGGCGAGGACGTCGTCGAGCGGGCGCTCGCCGTGCAGGCCGTGGTAGTGCGCGATCGCCGCGTACGTCGGCACGTACAGCGAGTACGGCAGGTCGTTGCCCTCGGTGAACCGCAGCGTGCCGAGGTCGAGCACCGACGAGATCAGCAGCAGCCCGTTGAGGTAGAGCCCGTGCCGCTCCTGCAGGTGCGCGGCCAGCCCGGCGGCGCGCAGCGTGCCGTACGACTCGCCGGCGAGGAACTTCGGCGACAGCCAGCGCTGGTGCCGCGAAACCCACAGCCGGATGATCTCGCCGACCGACTCGATGTCGCCCTTGAAGCCGTGGAAGTCCTTGGTCTCGCCGCCTTCGGACGCGCGCGAGTAGCCGGTCGACACCGGGTCGATGAACACGAGGTCGCTGTGCGCCAGCAGTGTCTCGGGGTTGTCGGCCAGCCCGTACGGCGGCGGCACGAGGTCGTCGACGTCGCCCGAGAGCACCCGGCGCGGGCCCAGCAGGCCCATGTGCAGCCAGATGCTCGACGAGCCGGGGCCGCCGTTGAAGGCGAACGTCACCGGCCGCGAGCCCGGGTCGGCGTCGTCGAGGGTGTAGGAGGTGAGGAACACCTCCGCCTTGGCCTTGTGCCCCTCCGACTTGCCGTCCTTGACGATCTCCCTGCGGAGGACGATCCGGCCCGTCTTGGCCGTGTAGGAAAGCTTCTTCCGCTTCACGGTGATCGTGTGCCGAGTCGTGACGATGTCGTCGGTCGGCTCGGCCGGGATCTCCGTCGTCTCCGGAGCCTTCTTTTCGGGAGCCTCTTCGGGGGTCGTGTCCGCCATGGACCCAACCTAGTTGTGGCAGGGTGACTTGGTGCACACCGGGGACTGGCCGAAGACGGCGGAGGACGCGCTCGCCGTGCAGGAACGGCTGCGCGGCCTGGTCGACCTCACCGACGACCTCCCGGAGCGGCCGCCGACGGTGACCGGCCTCGACGTCGCCTACGACGGCGCCGACGGGATCGCCGCGGCCGTCGTCACCCTCGAGACCACCGGGCTCACCGTGGTCGAGCGGCGGACGCACCGCGCGCGGGCCGTCTTCCCCTACGAGCCGGGCCTGTTCGCCTTCCGCGAGCTGCCGCCGCTGCTGGCCGCGCTCGAGCGGCTGGACCACGAGCCGGACGTCCTGGTCTGCGACGGCCACGGCCTCGCCCACCCGCGGCGCTTCGGCCTCGCCTGCCACCTCGGCGTGCTGACCGGCCGGCCCGCGTTCGGCGTCGGCAAGACGCGGTTCGTCGGCACGCACGACGCTCCCGCGGCGTCCCGGGGCGCTTCGGTGCCGCTGGTCGACGCCGGGGAAGAGGTCGGCGCGGTGCTGCGGACCCAGGACGGCGTCAAGCCGGTCTACGTCTCGGCCGGGCACCGGATCGACCTGGCGCACGCCTGCCGGCTCACGCTGGCGCTGACCCCGCGCTACCGCCTCCCCGAGACGACGCGCCAGGCCGACCGGCTGTCCCGGGCGGCGCTGAAATGAGGTCGCTCGCGGAACTGGACGCCGCTGTCGCCGGGTGCCGCGCCTGCCCGCGGCTGGTGACCTGGCGCGAAGGCGTCGTGGGCACGAAGGCGGCGTTCCGCGGCGAGGAGTACTGGTCGCGGCCCGTGCCGGGCTTCGGGCCGCCGGACGCGTCGATCGCGGTCGTCGGGCTGGCGCCCTCGGCGCACGGCGCGAACCGCACCGGCCGGATGTTCACCGGCGACCCGTCGGGTGACTTCCTCTTCCGGGTGCTGCACGAGGTCGGGCTCGCGTCGCAGCCGACGTCGGAGCGGCTCGGCGACGGCCTCGAGCTCTACCGCACCCGGCTCGTCTCGCCCGTGCGCTGCGCCCCGCCGGACAACAAGCCGACGCCGGCCGAGCGCGACACCTGCCGTCCGTGGCTCGCGGAGGAGCTCACGCTGTTACGTCCGACACTGCGCGCGATCGTCGTGCTCGGCGCGTTCGGCTGGCAGGCGTTACTGCCCGTGCTCGCCGCGGCCGGCTGGCCGGTGCCCCGACCGCGTCCGGCGTTCGCGCACGGCGCCGTCGTCGAACTGGACGACCTGCGACTTTTCGGCTGTTACCACGTGTCGCCGCGGAATGTCCAGACTCGGCTCGTGACCCACGCCATGGTGGCCGACGTGTTCCGGGCCGCGACCTCGGTGACACGTCCGAACTGAATCGTTACGGAAACCGCAGCGACGCTGGTCACAGCGAGATGGGGTCCCCGAGCGAGGCGCTCCGGAAGGTGTCACCATGAGGACATGGCTGCTGCGAAGTCGAAGTCGGAACCGACTCGGATCCTCGTCCTCGGTGGTGGGTACGTCGGGCTCTACACGGCGTACGGCCTCCAGAAGATGCTCCGGGCCAACGAGGCCTCCGTGACCGTCGTTGACCCGCAGCCCCACATGACCTACGCGCCGTTCCTCCCGGAGGCCGCGGCCGGCGCGATCGAGCCCCGGCACGTGGTCGTGCCGCTGCGCCGCGTGCTCAAGCGCTGCCACGTGCTGACCGCGCGCGTCACCAAGATCGAGAACGACAAGAAGTCCGTCACGGTCGAGGCGGCCGACGGCCACATCGAGCAGCTGGGCTACGACATCCTGGTCGTCGCGCTCGGCGCCGTCGCCCGCATCCTGCCGATCCCGGGCCTGGTCGAGCAGGGCATCGCCTTCAAGACCATCGGCGAGGCGATCTACCTCCGCAACCACATCATGACCAAGCTCGACGAGGCCGCCAGCACGCTCGACCCCGAGCTGCGCAAGCGCCTGCTGACGTTCACCGTCGTCGGCGGCGGGTTCGCCGGCATCGAGGCGCTGGCCGAGCTCGAGGACATGACCCGGTTCGCGGTCGAGAACTACTACCCGAACATCCAGCCGGCCGACGTCCGCTGGGTGCTCGTCGAGGCCGCCGGGCGCATCCTGCCCGAGGTCCGCGAGACCCTCGGCGTGTATACGGTCGAGCAGCTGGAGAAGCGCGGCATCGAGGTCTACCTGTCTACGGCGGCGAAGTCGTTCGAAAACGGCCACGTCGTGCTCTCGGACGGCACCGAGTTCGACACCGACACGCTCATCTGGACCGCCGGCGTGAAGGCCAACCCGGTGCTGGCCAACTCGGACCTGCCGCTCGACAAGCGCGGCCGCCTCGAGGCGACGGCCGCCATGCAGGTCGTCGGTCACCCGGAGGTGTGGACCGCGGGCGACAACGCGGCGATCCCGGACCTCTCGCGCACCGAAGAGGACCCGACGGCGACGTGCCCGCCGAACGCGCAGCACGCGGTCCGCCAGGCGACGCTGCTGGCGAAGAACATCATCAAGGTGATCCGCGGCGGCAAGCCGAAGGACTACTACCACAAGAACCTCGGCGCGGTCGCGAGCCTGGGCCTGCACAAGGGCGTCGCCGACGCGCTGAACCTGAAGATCAAGGGCTTCCCGGCCTGGCTCTTCCACCGCGCGTACCACCTCAAGGCGATGCCGACGTGGAACCGCAAGATCCGGATCCTCTTCGACTGGATCCTCGGCGGGCTGTTCCGGCGTGAGGTGATCTCGCTCGGGCAGATCAACAACCCGAAGGACGAGTTCGCGCGCGTCTCGAAGTCCTGAGTCCGGCTCGGTGGCGCCGGTAATGTCCGTCCGGTGAAGCCACCGATCCAGTCCGACCCGCCGAAGCCGGGGCTCGATCCGCTGGAGCTCGCGCAGGACGTCCTGGCCCGGATCGAACGCGCCAACGAGTACGCCCGCAGCCGGAAGTCCCGCTTCCGGCGGCGGGCGGTGTCGATCCGGTTGGTGGCGCTGGCGCTCTCGGCGACGTCGACGATCATCCTCGGGCTGCAGAACCTCGACGGCTGGACCGGGACGGCGTTCGCGCTCGTCGCGGTCGTCACCGTGGTGAGCGCGCTCGAGCCGTTCTTCGCGTGGCGGTCGCTCTGGGTGCTGATGGAAGAGGTCCAGTCGCGCTTCTACCGGCTGCGCGACGACCTCGGGTTCTACGTCGCGTCGACGCCGCCGGAGGAGCTCGACGTCGAGGTGATCCGCGCGAAGTTCGACGACTACCAGCGCGTCTGGGACCTGGTCGGGCAGCGCTGGCTGGCGTACCGCCGCGCCGACGAGACGTCCGGCAAAAGCGGCGGTTAAGGGCTTTTTGGGGCTATTGCGGGGAAAAATCCGGCTGTGTGCCGGTGAGCGACATGGTCTGGACAACTGGGCCGATGAGCGGGTAAACCCTTTCTTCACAACGCGGAATAAGTCCGCTCCGGCTCCTCTCCCCACGGTCCCCCTTGGAGCTTTGCCATGCCCTTTTCCCGTACCAAAGCGGCACTCGTGGCGGCGCTGCCCGTCGTCGCCGCGCTCGCACTGACACCGTCCGCCGCCGCCGCGGCCACGCCCGCCTTCCCCGCCCACTACGCGGCGCCGTACCTGCAGATCAGCGACGGTGACGCCGGCCAGATGGCCGCGGACATGAACGCGACCGGCACGAAGTTCTTCACGCTGGCGTTCCTGACCCCGCAGTCCGGCTGCACGCCGGTCTGGGAGGCGAACGGCACCGGCGTCGGCTCGTTCAAGTCGCAGATCACCGCCCTGCAGTCGGCGGGCGGCAACGTCATCCCGTCGTTCGGCGGCGCGGAAGGCGGCGAGCTGGCCCAGACGTGCACGACCACGTCGAGCCTGACCGCGGCGTACGCCAACGTCGTCAACACCTACGGCACGCCGCGCCTCGACTTCGACATCGAGGGCGGCGTCCTGAACGACACGGCGTCCAACCAGCGCCGCAACTCGGCACTGGCGGCACTGCAGCAGCAGAACCCGGCGGTCCAGGTCGACTACACGCTGGCGGTCGACCCGACGGGCCTGCCGTCGAAGGAGCTCGACCTCCTGCGAGATGCGAAGAGCAAGGGCGTCAAGGTCAGCGTGGTCAACCTGATGGTGATGGACTTCTACGACGGCCAGCCGGTCCTGGGCGACGCCCTCTCGGCCGCGCGGGCATCGGCGTCCCAGCTGGCAAGCCTGTACGGGATTTCGACGTCGGCGGCGTACGCGATGATGGGCCTGACGCCGATCGCCGGCCGCAACGACGACGGAGCGCAGTTCAGCCAGTCGGACGCGCAGCAGCTGGAGACGTTCGCGGCGTCCAACGGAGTGGCAGAGCTGTCGTTCTGGGAGTTGCAGGACTACGACCGGGCAACGGGCTACGCGTACTCGCGCATCTTCAACGCGATCACGGGCGGCGGCACGACGACCCCGCCCCCGGCCGGCGGCGGAACGATCACAGGCTACGGCGGCAAGTGCGTCGACGTGGCGGGTGCTTCTTCCGCGAACGGCACTGTGGTGGATTTGTACACGTGCAACGGAACGGGCGCACAGCAGTGGACGGCGACGTCGGGCACGTTGCGGGCGTTGGGCAAGTGCCTGGACGTGAACGCGGCAGGCACGGCGAACGGGTCGCGCGTGCAGCTGTACGACTGCAATGGGACTGGTGCGCAGCAGTGGACGGCGTCGGGCAGCCAGCTGGTGAACCCGGCCTCGGGCAAGTGCCTGGACGCGACGGGCCCGAGTTCAGCGGACGGGACACCGCTGCAGATCTGGACGTGCACAGGAGCGGCGAACCAGTCGTGGACGCTCCACTGACGGCCATCACCTAGAGTGTGCGGTGCCCCCGTAGCCCAACCGGCAGAGGCAGTCGACTTAAAATCGACAAAGTGCGGGTTCGAACCCCGTCGGGGGCACCATTCACGCTTGGGGTGCCAAGAGTCGCAGGTGGAGCGCAGTCTTACTTGGCCGTAATCGTTTGCTGGCAGATCAGGGTACGAAGTTCGGCCGGCGTGAGCCACTGGCTTCCGCGGTGAATCATGCGGTGGCAGTTGGCGCAGAGCACCGCCAGATCCTTGAGCCGGGTTTCGGTCTGGCCGGTGACGTGGAGCGGGACCACGTGATGGATCTCTGCGTACCGCGCGCCTCGTTGTCCGTATGTCCGCTCGAAGTCGAACGTGCAGACCTCGCACTCGAGGTGGCCGTGTGCGGCGACGACAGTGTCGATCTTCTTTGCGCGCAGCTTCGGGTTCCGCTCCCGGCGCAAATGGAGAAGCGTGAGGACGCGTCCCTCGGCGATCGCTTCTTCTTCGTCGATGTCGACAGCGGTCGGCAACGAGGTCAGTGTTCCCGACACGATGCCGGCGCGGATTGCCTCCGCCTGTTCGTGCATCTCGTCGGGGCGGCTCAGGAATGCGTCCAAGACGAGTTTGTCCAGCTTGCCGCCCCTGGTCGGCTTGCCGGTGTAGGCGGGGTGCTGGGTGGCGATGTCCGAGGTCTTGCGCTGCACGCTGTTGGGGTTGCGGAAAGTCGGTCCCCTGGTTTCCGGCGGGTGCAGCGGAAGCGCTTGCAGGAGCCGGGAAAGCTCGGTCGCGCGCGGGTCCTGGGCGCGGACGAGGTGCCAGTCGTTCTGCATGACCGAGTCGCAGGCAAGGACCAGCTCGGCTTCGAGCCAGGCGGGGCTGCGCGAGGCGCGAACCTCGAACTCCAAGCGCTGGAGCACCTTGACGACGGTTTCCAGCCCGCCCGAGAAATCGGCGGCCGCGAGGGGCTGCTTGCCGTCCAGGTACCCGTGTGCGACGCCGACGATTGCTTTCGAGTCGTATTCCCGGCCTTCATGGATCAGCAGGTATGCGCGCGCCGGCCCGAACCCGTGTTCGGCCAAGAAGGCCTCGGGTCCGAGCCGGTCGTGCTCAGCGAGGGCCGCAAGGATGGCTTCGCGGGTGACCTCGTGGATGCTCACGACGAAAAGTTAGCTGTCGGAAAGCAACCTCAGGGCGGCCAAATGGACCCCTGTTGATTGATCCAAATGGTCTACGTTAGGCGTGGATCGTCACCGGGAACTTCGACGGGCCGCGCAAGTTGATCCGGCCGTTCCACTCCAGCTCGCCCGCGAAACCCAGCTGCGGGAACCGCTGCGCCAGCCGACCCACCGCGACTTGACCCTCCAAACGAGCCAACGCCGCACCCAAGCAGTGATGCGGACCCGCGCCGAACGACACCTGGTGGCGGGCCTCCGGGCGGTCCAGGCGCAGCTGGGCCGCGTCCGGGCCGAAGAACCTCTCGTCGCGGTTTGCCGAACCCAGACACGCCAGTACGAACGTTCCCGCGGGGATCTCGCGGCCCGCCACCTCGTACGGGGATGTCGTCACACGACGCGTCTGCTGGACCGGTGAGTCGAACCGCAGGAACTCCTCCACCGCGTTCGACGCCAGGTCCGGCTGGGACCGCAGCAACTCCAGCTGCGCAGGATTCCGCAGCAACGCGTTCACGCCGTTCGCGATCAGGTTGACCGTTGTCTCGTGGCCGGCCACGTACAACAACACCACCTGGGCCACCAGCTCGTCGCCGTCCAGGACCTGGCCGTCGTGCTCTGCCTGGATCAACGCCGTCAGCAAATCCTCCGCCGGGTGGTCGCGTTTCCAGGCGATCACTTCGCGGGTGATCGCGCTCAGCTCCGCGTCCGCCGCCATGATCGCGCGGGCCGTTTCCTCGTCGGCCACGATCTCCAGTGAGCGGACCAGGGTTCCGCTCAGCTCGCGGATGCGGGAATGGTCCGTCGGGGGCATGCCGAGCATCTCGGAGATCACCGCGAACGGGAGCGGGAACGCCAGCTCCTCGACCAGGTCCGAGTCGCCCTTCTCGGCCATGCGGTCCAGTGCCGCGTCCACGAGCCCCACGATCTTCGGCTCCAGGGCCGCCACCGCGCGGCGGGTGAACACCTTCGTCACCAGCGAACGCAAGCGCGTGTGGTCGGGCGGGTCGCGGTCGAGCATCGAAAGGTTCAGCGCGCCCGGGTCGGCGTCCGGGGTGAGCGCGGTGGCCTGGTCGAGCAGCGGCCCGGGGGCCAGGTTGCCGACCTCCACCGAGAGCCCGGCGCGAAGCAGCGCCGAGACGTCTTCGTAGCGCGAGACGAACCAGAAGCCCAGCGGGTGCTCCTGCACCGGGTCCTCGTCGCGCAGCTTCTTGTACTGCGCGTACGGATCTTCGAAGAAGCCGGGCGCGAACGGGTTGAACAGCAGATCGTCGACGTCGGTCATGACTACCCCCACATGCACTGTGTCGGTGACATGCACAGTGTATGTCCTATGCTTTGCGCATGTCGACCGTGAAGAGCCGGCGGGAGCAGTACTCCGAGGCCACCCGGGCCGCCCTGCTGGCGGCGGCCACCCGCCGGTTCGCCGAGCACGGCTTCTCCGGGACGGCGCTCGAGGACATCGCCGGCGACATCCAGGCCACGCGCGGCGCGATCTACCACCACTTCGCCAGCAAGACGGCGTTGTTCGAGGCGGTCTTCGCGCACCTCGAGACCGAGGCGATGGAGCTGTCCGCGGCCGCGGCGGCGCGGGGAGCGGACCCCTGGTCGGCGGCCTTCGCGGCCCTCGACGTCTTCCTCGACCGCTGCTGCGACCCCGTCTACGGCAAGCTCGTCTGGCAGGAAGCGCCGCTGGCACTCGGCTGGCTGCGCTGGCAGGCGGCCGAGGAGCAGTACGCCTACGGGCTCGTCGAGCAGCTGATCAAAGCCCTGATCGACGACGGCGAAATCGACGACCAGCCGCTGGAGACCACGACGCGGCTGGTGTTCGGCATGCTCGGCACGGCCGGGATGGCGCTGGCCGAGGCGTCCGAAGTGGACAAGCCCCGGCTCAAGGCGGAGTACGTCGCGGTCATCGGGAAGATGGCGTCGGGGTTGCGTCCTGCAAACGGCGAAGTGAGCGTTGTTTAAATCGTGACCTTGCCGTTTTCAGGCGACCGATTTATACGATTTTTCAAGCCTTTCGAGTTAATGGGGACACCCCGCGTAGCGCTTGTTGGGTCCGTGTAAGCTCCGGTCTCGCTTGACTGGGTGATCGCTCACCCGAATCGGTAGCCGCTTGCGGGGTGTGCGGTTGCCCCCGTCGTGGTTCGGGCTCGGATAGGAGATTTATGCAGGTCAGGTCCACTCTCGTGCGTGGCGGGATCGCGGCTCTCGCCGCGGCCGCCGCGGTCATGATCGGCTCTCCGGCCGCTCTCGCCGACGACGGTGCCGCGCGCGGCCGCGTCGACGAGCACGCCGGCACGGTCGGCTACCGGCTCAACCTCGGCAAGGGCGGCGACTACATCGCCGAGCTGTTCGAGATGAAGCTCTCCAACGGCAGCACGCTGAAGCTCTACTGCGTGCAGATCACCGTCGGGCTGCGCACCGACGTCGACATGGTCGAGCGTCCCTGGAACAAGTACCCGGCCGAGGGTCCGTTCAAGACGAACAGCGCGAAGATCAACTGGGTGCTGCACAACGGCTACCCGGGCACCGGCCTCGACGCGCTGGGCAAGGCGCTGAAGAAGCAGGGTGTCGAGGTCCACGGTGGCGTCTCCGAGCGTGAGGCCATCGCCGCGACCCAGGCCGCCGTGTGGCACTTCAGCGACGGCGTGAACCTGGACGCCACCAAGCCGCTGGCCGAGGAGAACTCGGCCGACGCCAACGCCGACGTCGCCGCGCTCTACGCGTACTTCACCGGTGACCAGAACAAGGGCATCGGCGAGCAGCCGAAGCCGACGCTGAACATCGCCGCGGACAAGACCGAGGGCACGGCCGGTGGCAAGATCGGCCCGTACAGCGTCGCCACCAGCGGGGACATCACCTCGCTGACCAGCCAGCTGCCCGAGGGCGTCAAGATCACCGACGCCGACGGCAAGGAGCTGAAGGGCACCGACGTCAAGGACGGCAGCAAGCTGTTCGTCGACGTCCCCGCGGGCACCAAGCCGGGCAAGGGCGCCTTCACCCTCAAGGCCACCGGCGAGCTGGACACCGGCCGCCTGTTCGTCGCGGACAACTACGCGAAGAAGCCGGCGCAGTCGCTGATCGTCGCCGACTCGGAGAAGACCGAGGTGACCGCGAACGCGGCCGCCAGCTGGACCGAGGCCGGCGTCCCGACCACCGCGCCGAGCACCACCCCGGCCGGCTCGAACGGCGGGGGCGGCGACCTGGCCAACACCGGCGTCGACGCCGCGGTTCCGTTCACCGTCGGCGGCCTGCTGCTCGGCGGCGGCGCGCTGATGCTGCTGCTGAACCGTCGTCGCAGCCGCGCGTAAGCACCAGTCAGTACCCGGGAACGGGGCCGGTCCACAGTGGACCGGCCCCGTTTTCGTGTGCTCGGGGACCCGACCATCGGATTGCGATCATCGGGGCAAAAGCGGCGAACCGCACGCGCATTGGTCTAGACTTTTCGCCCGGACGGCGAAGGGACGACGTCATGCGCGGTACGACCGTTCCGCCCGGGACGCCCTGCCAGCCAACGCGGGCGGGGGAGCTGCCGATGCACCGGCTGGAGGTGCCGGCGCCGCCCGCGCCGCCGTTCGCCGTCGGCACGTTCGACGAGGTCGGGCCGCTCTCGCGGGCGGACTTCCCGCACCGGCACACCTTCCACGAGCTGGTCCACGTCACCGGCGGCACCGGCGCGCACGTCGTCGACCTGACGCGCCGGCCGCTGCGGCCGCCGCACCTCGGCGTCATCGCGCCGGGACAGGTGCACCAGTGGGCCGATGTGCGCGGCCTGACCGGCCACGTCGTCCTGTTCACCGACGAGTTCCTCCTCGACCACCCGGCCGACCGCGAACTGTTGCGACGGCTGAGCGAACAGCCGCTGCTGGAGCTGGACCCGGAGGCCGACGCCGGCGTCACGCGGCTGGTCGCGGACCTCGTGGAGGAGCACCGCCACGGCGACGAGTCGGTCCTGCGGGCGCTGCTCCACGTCCTGGTCGCGCGGGCCGGGCGCCTGCTGGGGACGCCGCCGCCCGCGCCCGCCGGAGCGGTGGCGGCCGAGTTCGCCCGGCTCGCCGGCCGTCCCGACCTCGGGCTGTGGTCGGTGTCCGCGCACGCCGACCGCATCGGCGTCACCCCGGGGCACCTCACCGAGGCCGTGAAGGCCGCGACCGGCCGCACCGCCGCGCAGCTGCTGCGCGAGGCGCGGACGCGGGAGGCCCAGCGGTTCCTGCTCCGGACGGACCTCACCGTGCGCCAGGTCGCGACCCGCGTCGGGTTCGCCGACCCGGCCTACTTCTGCCGGTTCTTCCGCCGCGAGACCGGGCTGAGCCCCGGCGACTTCCGCCGCGGCGGGGAGAAGCACCACGACTGACCGGGCCAGTCCATCGCCGCCCAACCGGTCCGCTGCCTACGTTCGAGGGGATTCCCGACGCCCCCACGAGGAGCAGGCATGGACGAGGACACCAAGCTCAGCCGCAAGACGGTGCTGCGCGCCGCGCTGGCCGCGGGCGTCGCCGCGCCGGTCGCCCTGATCGGCGGGCCGGCGCTCGCCCGCACGACCGTCGCCACCGGTGCCGCCCCGGAACTGACCCCGGCGTGCCACGACGGCGACGAGCCGACGATCGAGCAGACCGAAGGCCCCTACTTCAAGCCGAACTCGCCGGAGCGGACCGACCTGGTCACGCCCGGCACCCAGGGCACGCGCCTGACGGTGTCCGGCTACGTGTTCGGGCGGGCCTGCCTGCCGGTGGGCCGCGTGCTGCTGGACTTCTGGCAGGCGGACGTCAACGGCGCGTACGACAACACCGGCTACACCTTCCGCGGCCACCAGTACACCGACGCCCAGGGCGCGTTCCGGCTCTCGACGATCGTGCCCGGCCTCTACCCCGGCCGCACCCGGCACATCCACGTCAAGGTCCAGGCACCCGGCCGGCCGATCCTGACCACCCAGCTCTACTTCCCGAACGAGCCGCGCAACAACACCGACACGATCTTCGACGCGCGGCTGCTGATGACCGTGCGGGACAACGGCTCGGCGAAGGAAGCCGCGTTCGACTTCGTGCTGAACGTCCCGCAGAACCCGACGTCGACCCCGCCGACGTCCACGCCGCCGACGTCGACGCCGCCCGGGGGCACCACCTGGGCGGCGGGGACGAGCTACGCGGCGGGCACCCGGGTCACCTACGGCGGCCGGGGCTACGTCTGCCTGCAGGGACACACCGCCCAGCCGGGCTGGGAACCACCGGCCGTCCCCGCGCTGTGGCGGGCGGAGTGACCCACTGAGGAGGGAGGGAACGGGCGGGTCCCCGGGCGCCGGGACCCGCCCGGCTTCCGCACGATTGGCGTCGACCCCGGCCGCGCCGGCCTGGGAAATTGGCAGGCATGACGACTTCCGCAGCGTGGTTCCGGCGCTTCCATCCGGCCACGCCCGACGCGCCGCGGCTCGTGTGCTTCCCGCACGCGGGTGGGGCGGCGAGTTCCTTCCACCCGCTCTCGGCCGCACTGGCGCCCGCGGTCGACGTGCTGGCCGTGCAGTACCCGGGCCGGCAGGACCGGCACGGCGAACCCCTGGTGGACGACCTGTTCGTGCTCGCCGACCGGCTGGCGGACGCGCTCGCCGCCGAGGTCAACGGGCCGATGGCGCTCTTCGGGCACAGCATGGGCGCCAGCCTGGCGTTCGAGGTCGCGCGGCGGCTCGAATCCTGGCCGCTCGCGTTGTTCGTGTCCGGGCGGCGGGCTCCGTCGGCGGCCGTGCCGATCCGGGACCGCAGTGACGACGAGCTGCTCGCCGACGTCCTGCGGCTGGGCGGCACCGACGACCGCGTGCTGGCGCACCCCGAGCTGGTCCGCATGGTGCTGCCGATGCTGCGCAACGACTACAAGGCCGCGGAGAGCTACCACTACCGGCCGGGGCCCGACGTGAGCTGCCCGATCTTCGCGCTCCTCGGTGATCGTGACCCGAGGGTGACGGAGGTCGAGGCGCGCCAGTGGGCGGCGTACACATCCGGTGAGTTCGGGCTGTCGACGTTCCCTGGCGCGCACTTCTACCTGAACGACCAGGTCGAGGCGGTGAGCCGCCTGCTCGGCGAGCGGCTCACCCGGTGGCCGGGTGAGCCGCTCGCGTCAGGTCAGCAGTAGAGGTTGGCGCCGGGGTCGACGCCGAGGATGGACGTGATCTGGCGGTACTTGTCGACGCGGCTCTGCACCTGGGCGGGGTTGCCGCCGTTGCACTCGATCGAGCCATTGATGCTGCGGATGGTCTCGCCGAAGCCGCGGCCGTTGACGATCGCGTTGTGCGGCGTCATCGTGCCGGGGCCGCTCTGGGTGTTCCAGTACCAGAGGCCGGTCTTCCAGGCGACGGCCGCGTTCTGCTCGACCTGCCAGGGGTTGCCGAGCAGGTCGATGCCGAGGGCGTCACCGGCGGCCTTGTAGTTGAAGTTCCAGCTCAGCTGGATCGGGCCGCGGCCGTAGTACGCGGCTTGACCCGCCGGGCAGCCGTAGGGCTGGCCGTAGTCGCAGTAGTGCGGGTAGTTGGCCGTGTTCTGCTCGACGATGTAGACCAGCCCGCCGGTCTCGTGGTTGACGTTCGCGAGGAACGCCGCGGCTTCCTGCTTCTTGACCGTGTCGCTGCCGGTGTTGGCGAAGCCGGGGTAGGCCGACAGGGCCGCGGTCAGGCCGCTGTAGGTGTAGAAGCCGTTGCGGCCGGGGAAGATCTGGTTGAACTGCGCTTCGCTGACGACGAACGAGCCCGGGTTGCCCGGGGGGTTGCCGGGGTCGGTGCCGCCGCCGCAGGAGTAGGGCTCCCAGTACCAGGTGCTGATGATCGGGTCGTAGCCCGGGTTCGCGTTTTTGGCCCGGTAGTAGCCGCCGTTAGTGTACTTCACGATCGCACCGACGTCGTACCACTGGCCCGCGACCCAGTTCGGCGCGTTGCAGGTGGTTCCGCCGCCTCCGCCGTCGCAGCTGTAGGGCTCCCAGTACCAGGTGCTGATGATCGGGTCGTAGCCCGGGTTGGCGTTCTTGGCGCGGTAATAGCTGCCGTTGGTGTACTTGACGACCGCGCCCACGTCGTACCACTGGCCCGCGACCCAGTTGGGCCCGCTGCAGGCGGCGGCGGCCGCCTGCGGGACCTGACCGGTGGCGGCGGGCACGCCGAGCACGAGTGCGGCGGCGGCGGCGAATGCTGACAGGACCGCGACAAGACGTCTTCTCAAGACTGGCTCACTCCTTCGGCCACGACGGAGTCCGGACGCGGGGGCGCCCGGTGTCGGAGGGGGGTGTGCTCGACCGGCCGGAACGAGGGTGACACCGATCACTAGAACAGATTGGTCTAGTCCAGTCAAGGATTCGGGCGGGCGGGGCAAGGGGTCTGCGCGAACGACTCCCGAGTTGAACCGTGCGGGGGCGGGGTTCCGGCGCCCCGGGCGCGCGGAATTCGGCCGCCGCCGCCGAATGCGGTGCTCCGGGTGCCGGACCCGCGTGAACCTTCGGCGCCCGGTCGCCCGCGGAAATTCGGCCATCGCCGCCGAAAGCGGCCCCTTGGGCGCCGAACTCGCGTGAACCTTCGGCGGCCGGTCGCGCGGAATTCGGCCGCCGTCGTCGCCGAATGCGGTGCTCCGGGTGCCGGACCCGCGTGAACCTTCGGCGGGGGCGTGGAATTCGGCCGCCGTCGCCGCCGAATGCGGCACCTTGGGCGCCGAACTCGCGCGAACCATCGGTGCCGGCGCTACTCCGCCGCGGGCTCTCCGGCGGGTTTCCGCGCCAGCACCCGCCCGTGCGGCACCTGTGCAGCCGGGTCGCGCAGTACCTGGGTCAGTACCTCGAAGCCGGCGCCCGTCACCAGCTCGCCCACCCGCTCCACCGGCTGGCGGTAGGCGTCCAGCGAGAGCCCGTCGTGGCCCTGCCAGTCGGTCAGGTGCTGCCGCAGGTCGCCGACCTGGAACGCCAGCTGCAGGTGGCCGCCCGGGCGCAGCACCCGGAACAGCTCCGCGCACACCTCCGGCAGCCGGGCCGGCGGCGTGTGGATGATCGAGTACCAGGCCACCGCGCCCGCGAGGCCGCCGTCCGGCAGGTCCAGCCCCAGCAGCGACCCCTCGGAAAACCGCAGTTCGGGGTGGTCGCGGCGGGCCACGGCGAGCATCTCCGGCGACAGGTCGATGCCCGCCACCTCGAGCCCCGCCGAGGCCAGGTACGCCGTCACGCGGCCGGTTCCGCAGCCGAGGTCGGCGACCGGGCCGCCGCCGTCTTCGCGGACGAGGTCGGCGAACGCCGTCAGCAGCGCGCGGTCTTGGACGTCTTCGGCGATCGGGGACGTGAGCCGGGCGTAGCTCTCGGCGACGATCGAGTAGGCGTGGCGGGTCGTGGCCAGGAAGTCGGTCATGGCGCGGGACGGTACCGGCGGGCACCGACAGTTTCCGCGATCAGTCCTATGTGGACTCGGCTCGGCCGAGGTGGTCCAGCATCGAGCGGACGGCTTCGAACTCCCGGACCTCCTGGCGGCAGTCCGAGCACGCCGAAAGGTGCCGCTCCACCCGTGCCGTGTCGGCGGCGTCGAGCAGCCCCAGGCTGTACGCCCCGAGGTCGGTCCGGTCGTACCGGCCCATGGATCGCGTCTCCGTTTCCGCGTCCCGCAAGGGAACGCCCGCACTACCGGACGTCTCCAGAGTCCCGACGCGTACGCCGCACCGGCACGGTTCTCGCGTTTTCCACCCGATCGGCCGACAACTTGAGGCGGCGAACAGCCCATGTGAGTGACGGCGGGCCGTCACGGTACTCACCGGTCCGGACACGGAAAGCTTTTCTGCCCCCAATGTCGGCGATTCCGCGTCATGGCTCACGGGCGGGCTCGTCAGACCTGCGTCGGACCGGAGTTTTCCGGCCTCGACCAGGGCGAAGGCGATCCGGACCGAGGAGAGCGAGAGAACGATGACCGTACGAAGCCAGCGGGCGGACCACGTCGTCGAAGAAGTCGGGGTCTGGCTGACCGGGGAGTTCGTGGGGCGGCTCCCCGCCGCGGAGATCGACCGCGTCGTCAAGGTGACGCGGCTCGACCTCGAAAGCAGTATCGCGCCGGAGGAGCTCGGCGAAATGCTCCACCGGCTGGGCCGGGCCCGGCTGCAGCGCATCGCGCAGCTGGCCCCGGGCGCACGGGTGCGGATCCCGACGGCGAGGTGAGCCCGCGTCAGCGGGACGCGGCCGCCTTGATCGTCCGGAGCACCGGCGCCGTCTCCAGGGTGCGGATGGCGTCGAGCGCCCCCAACCGCCTGGTCAGGTAGTGGTGCAGCGCCGCCGCGTCCGGGCAGAGCGCGTGCGCGACCAGGTTGGCCGGCCCGGTCGTCGCCGCGACGAGCGCCAGCTCCGGGTGGGTGGCCAGCTCCCGGCCCACGTCGTCGAGGTGGGCGGGGGCGACCGACATCCACAGCAGCGCGTGCGTCGTCGCGCCGAGCGGGGCCGGGTCGACCTCGAGGTCGAAGAACACCGTGCCGCCGGCCTGGAGGTCGGCCAGCCGGCGCGCGACGGTCGCCGCGGACCAGCCGGTGGCCGTCGCCAGCTCGGCCAGGCTCGCCCGGCCGTCGCGTTGCAACGCGGCCATCAGCGCGGCGTCGTCCCCGGTCAGCGGCTTGCCTTCGCCGGAGAAGACCGGCGTCAGCGCGGCGACCTGCGAAGCGTCGAGGGCGTTCGCGCGCCCGAGCCACGCCGTCGGGCCGCCGAAGTAGCGGTGCAGCAGCTGGTGCGCGGACACCGCCGTGACGCTCACCGTGCGCGGGATGTCCCGCAGCAGCAGGGAATGGTCGCTCGCGGCCGGCGTGTAGACGTTCACGCAGATCTCCGTGCCGCCGGACATGAGCTTGATCCACGCGGTGTCGGCGCGCCGCGCCAGTGCGAGCGCGAGGTCCTGCGCGGTGTACGGCGTCGCGGTCAGCCGGACCATCCACTCGGCCTGTCCGGCGCGCTGCGGGTCCGGGATGCCGACGACGCGAAGCGACGCTTCGGCGCGTAGCCGGCGATAGCGGCGCGCGACCGTCTGCGTCGAGACGCCGAGAACGTCTCCGATCTTCGTGAACGGCGCCCGGCCGTCGAGGTGCAGCGCGTGGATCAACGCGCGATCGACGTCGTCGAGTGCGGTCATATCCCTCACCAAAGCGCATCGCGTGGAAGAAATCCACCAAGAAACCGCTGTGAGTGGAATCGGAGAGGAGTCCCGGGTCAAGGTCGGTGCCGAGACCGAAAGGGGGCACCTCTTGCCGACCACGACCCGCCACCGGCACCGCTGGGCCGCACTCGCCGTGCTGCTCACCGCCGAAGCGATGAACCTGCTCGACGCCACGATCGTCCAGGTCGCGGGCCCGGTGATCCACGACGGCCTGCCCGGACCGGCCGCCGGCATCCCGTGGTTCAGCGCGGCCTACACCCTGCCGTTCGCGGCCTTCCTGATCACCGGCGGTCGGCTCGGGGACGTCTTCGGCCGGGCGAGGGCGTTCAAGATCGGTGTCACGGTCTTCGTGCTCGCGTCGCTGGCCTGCGCGGCCGCGCCGGACGCGGGCCTGCTGATCGGCGCCCGCGCGGTGCAGGGCGCGGCCGCGGCGCTGATCATCCCGCAGACGATCGGGCTCATCCGCGCGCTCTTCGACGGCGACGAACTCGCGAAGGCGCTCGGCAGCATCGGCCCGGTGATGGGCCTGTCCGCGGTGACCGGGCCGCTGCTCGGCGGGCTGCTGACGCAGGCGCTGTCGTGGCGGGCGGTGTTCCTGGTGAACGTCCCGTTCGGCCTCGCGGTCCTGCTCGCCGCGCGGTTCCTGCGTGAAGACAAGGCGGCCACGCGCCCGAAGCTCGACGTCATCGGCACCGTGCTCGTCGTCGCCGGGGCCGGCCTGCTCGTCTACCCGCTGATCAGCCCGGGCGGGACGGCGTGGCCGCTGCTCGCGGCCGGTGCCGCGCTGCTCGTCGTGTTCGGGTGCCAGCAGCGCCGAACGGCCGCGCCGCTGGTCGAGCCGAGCCTGTTCGCCCACCGCGGGTTCCCGGCCGCGCTCGCCGGGTCGCTGCTGTACTTCGCGGTGATGACCGGGTTGATGCTCCTCGTCCCGCTGCGGCTGCAGCTCGGCGAGGGCGTCGACGTCCGCACCACGAGCCTGACGCTGCTGCCGCTATCGGCCGGGCTCGCGGTGTCGTCGTGGGTCGCCGGTTCCTGGCTGGTGCCGAAGTTCGGCTCCCGCGTGATGTTCGCCGGACTGGGCCTGCTGCTGGCCGGGATCCTCGCGGTCGCCGGCGGGGTGACCCCGGCGCTGGCGTTGTGCGGACTCGGGATGGGGACGTTCACGGTGCCGTTCTTCGCCGCCGCCCTGCACCGCGTCCGCCCGCACGAGACGGGCTCGGCCGCCGGGCTGCTCAACGCGGTGCAGCAGCTCGGCGGCACCCTCGGCGTCGCTCTGCTCGGCGGTCTCTACCTGCGCAGCGGGACGGCGACCCCGGCCTTCGGCGTCGCCGCCGGGCTGACCGTGGCCGCCGCCATCGCCGTGCTGCCGCTCAGTAGTCGTCGCGGCCGGTGAACTGCTGTTCCAGCAGCTCGGCCGCGCCCGCCACCAGCTCGAGGGGGTCGATGAACTCGTTGATGTCCAGGTGGATCAGCGGCAGCGAGTGGCGCAGCACGAGGTGGTCGCCCATCACCGCGAGCCCGCCCACGACCGTCGAGTTGCCGACCTCGGTCAGCACGTCGAGGAGGTCGACCTCGTCGTGGCGGGCGAACGGCGTCGCGATCTGGACCCAGTCCTCCTGCTGGTCGAGGATCTCGTGGGCGATCACCATGATCTGGGCGCGCTGCTCGGTGTCGGGGTCGTCGCCGAAGATCAGCCGGATGCGGATCTCGTCCGGGTCGTCGCGCACGACCCGGTACTCCTGCCTGATGTAAGCGACCAGATCGCCCCAGTTCGCCATCAGGAGGCCCCGATCCGGTCGAGGTCGGCCAGGACGTCGGCCGGCAGTTCGAGCGAAGCCGCGGCGAGGTTTTCGCGCAGGTGCCCGAGCGACGACGTCCCGGGGATGAGCAGCATCGACGACGACCGGTGCAGCAGCCACGCGAGCGCGACCTGCATCGGCGTCGCGTCGAGCTTGGTGGCGCAGTCGTCCAGGATGCCCGATTGCAACGGGCTGAAGCCGCCGAGCGGGAAGTACGGCACGAAGGCGATTCCCTCGGCGGCGCACTTGTCGACGAGGTCGTCGTTCTCGCGGTGCGCCAGGTTGTACTGGTTCTGCACGCAGACGACGGGCGCGATCGCCTTGGCCTCGTCGAGCTGCTCGGTGGTGACGTGGCTGACGCCGAGGTGCTTGATCAGGCCCTGCTGCCGCAGCTCGGCGAGCACGCCGAAGGGCTCGGCGAGCGACATCGGCACCGGGTAGTCGCCGGCGGCGTTGCTCAGGCGGAGGTTCACCACGTCGATCGCGTCGACGCCGAGGTTCCGGAGGTTGTCGTGCACGGCCTGGGTGAGCTCGTCGGCGGACAACGCGGGCGGCCACGCCTTGTCGGGCGTCCGCCGGGCGCCGACCTTCGTCACGATCGTCAGCGACTCCGGGTACGGGTGGAGGGCCTCCTTGATCACCGCGTTCACGGTGTGCGGCCCGTAGTAGTCGCTGGTGTCGATGTGGGTGACGCCGCTTTCGACGGCTTCGCGCAGCACTGCGACCGCGGTGTCGTGGTCGCGCGGCGGTCCCCAGACACCGGGGCCGGCCAGCTGCATGGCCCCGTACCCCATCCGGGTCACGGGGACTTCCCCGCCGAGGCTGAAAGTGCCGCCCAGGTTTGCCATTCCGCTCCTCAGGTAGGTGGCGTTCCGCCGAGGAGTCTAGGGACGATCAGCCGCACGTGCCCTTGCTACGCAGCACGCGCGTCACCGATTCCTGCACGCGGGTCTTGGGCAGCTCACCGGACTTCACGGCCTGCTCCAACCGGTTCAGCACCTCGTCCACGCGGCCGCCGGACGACCACAGCGCTTCGTCCGCCCCGGCCTGCAACGCCTTCAGCACGGCGTCCGGCAGCGAGTACTGGGCCGTGATGGCCTTCATCGCGCCGAGGTCGTCGGTGAGGACCAGGCCGGTGAACCCGAACTCGGTCCGCAGCAGCTGGTAGGCGGCCGGGGAGATCGACGCCGGGACGCCGCCGGTCAGGTCGGGCACGTCGAGGTGGCCGACCATCACCGAGACCGGCCCGTAGTCCGCGAGGTTCCGGTACGGCACGAGGTCCAGCGTCCGCAGCTGCGCGAGCGGCGGGGTGACGACCGTGCCCTTGTGCGAGTCGCCCGAGCCGTGGCCGTGGCCGGGGAAGTGCTTCAGCACCGGCTGGACACCGCCGTCGCGCAGGCCCGCCGCGAACGCCGCCGCGTACGTCTTCACGCGGTTCGGGTCGGGGCTGAAGGACCGGTCGCCGATGACGTCGTCGTCCGGGGCGTCGGTGACGTCGGTGTCCGGCGCGAAGTCGACCGTCACCCCGCGGGCGCGCAGCTGGCGGCCGCGGTCGGCGGCCAGCGCGCGGACCTGGGCGGGGGACTTCGTCGCGGCCATCTCGCGGGCCGACGGGATCTCGCCGTCGAGGTCGTCGATGCGCTGGACGCGGCCGCCCTCTTCGTCGACCGACACGGCCACCGGCAGCTTGGCCGCGCCCTGGACGGCGTCCAGGGAACGATCTTTCAACAACGCTGTTGCGTTACCGCCGATGAAGATCCCGCCGACCTGGTTGGCGCGCACCATGGACACCGTGGACCCCGGGTTGTCGCCGGGCACCCCCACGATGACCAGCTGCGCGACCTGGCTGCGCACGTCGAGGCCGTTGACCAGCGACGCGCAGTCGCCGGGCCGGGTCAGGCTGGACGTCGGTGCCGGGGAAGAAGGTGCGGCCGTCCGGGAAGGTGAAGACGGGGGAGGAACCGGTGACCGGGGGATCGCCAGCCCGGCCACGGTGTCCGATTGGCAGCCCGTGACCAGGGAACTCACGACAGCGATGCAGAGCGCCACCCCCAAGGCGGCCGGACGTCGGTGGTTCATCGGTCCCTTCACTCGTCGGCGTGCCCCACGACGGTAGTCGACGACCCGGCTTCACGATGTGAAGAAGGGCTGCACCGCGGTTAGAGAATTCGTGAAGGCGACCTCAGCAGACTGGCACGACAAGGACACGGACAGTGGGGAGGGGCCTCGATGGACCAGGTGCGAGTGGCAGCGTGGGCTTCGGACCCGATCGCGCTCACCGGGCTGATCAACCACCTGAAGTCCCGGCCGGAGCTGCTGGTCGTGCCCCGCGCCCGGCGGGGCGAGGCGGCGGTGCTGGTGTTCGCCGTCGGGCAGGTCGACCGCGAGGCGATCGCCGCGCTGCGGGCCGCCGCCGCCGAGTCGCCCGCCGCGATCGTGCTGGTCGCCGGGCACGTCGACCCCGGGCACCTCGGCCTGCTCGCCGACTGCCACGTCTCGGCCGTGCTGCCGCGGACCGCGCTCGACCGGCTCACCGACAGCGTGCTGGCCGCCGCACGGGGGCGCACGGCGCCGCTGCGCGACCAGGTCGACGCACTGGCGCACGAGGGCTCGTCGGCGGCGCTGACGCCGCGCGAGGTGGATGTGCTTCGCCTGATGGCCGAAGGCTGGGACACTGCGGAGATCGCGGGCAAGCTCTGCTACTCGGAGCGGACCGTGAAGAACGTCATCTACGCCATGACCAACCGGCTCAACCTGCGCAACCGGCCGCACGCGGTCGCCTACGCCGTGCGGGCCGGTGTGATCTGAGGAAGCCCGTTGCGCACGATCGTCCGCCGGACCGCCGTCGCGGTCGCCGCGTTGATCCCGCTCGCCGCCTGCAGTCCCGCTGACTCCGGCGGCCCGACGAAGCTCACCATCGCCACCTTCGGCGAGTTCGGCTACGCGCCCCTGATCGCCGAGTACCAGAAGCTGCACCCGGAGATCACGGTGCAGAACCGCGTCACCGACTTCGACACCCACCACAAGGGCCTCGCGACGCAGCTCGCGACCGGCCACGGTGCCGCCGACGTCGTCGCGATCGAAGAGCAGTACATCCCGCAGTACCGGAAGGCGAAGGACAAGTTCGTCGACCTCGCCTCCTTCGGTGCGGGAGACCTCGAAAAGCAGTGGGCGCCCTGGAAGTGGGCGCAGGGCACAGACGGCGCGTTCGTCCTCGGGCTCGGCACCGATATGGGCAGCCTCGCCCTCTGCTACCGGCGCGACCTCTTCCAGGCCGCGGGCCTGCCGACCGACCGTGACGAGGTCGCGAAGCTGATGCCCGACTGGGACGCCTACGCCGCCACCGCCGAGCGGTTCACGGAGAAGACGCCGGACGTGAAGTTCGCGGACTCGGCCGGGACCGTCTACACGGCGATGCTCAACCAGTCGCCGGAGAACTACTTCTCGGCCAAGGACGACTCGTTCATCGGCGACCGCAACCCCAGCGTCCGCGCCGCGTTCTACCTCTCCGGCGGCATCGCCGCGAAGGGGGAGACGGCGGCCGCGACGACGTTCACGCAGGCCTGGAACGTCGCGATCAAGCAGGGTTCCTTCGCGACCGTGGCCTGCCCGGCCTGGATGCTCAGCCAGATCAAGGAAGCCGGCGGCGACGCGGGCAAGGGCAAGTGGGACGTCACGACCGTGCCCGGCAAGAGCGGCAACCAGGGCGGCTCGTTCCTGACCGTGCCGAAGCAGAGCGCGCACCCGAAGGAGGCCTACGAGCTCGCGCGCTGGCTGACCGCGCCGGAACAGCAGAAGAAGCTCTTCCTCTCCGACGGGATCCTGCCCAGCGAGCCGTCGGTCTACACGGACCCGCAGGTCGTCGCGCACACCGACCCGTACTTCGGGGACGCGCCGACGGGCCGGATCTTCGCCGCGTCCGCGGATCAGCTGCGCCCCAACTACCGCGGCCTGCGCGACGCCGACGTCCGGCCGGAGTTCGGCCGCGCCCTCGGGCGGATCGAGGACAAGACCGACGGCGTCGACCAAGCCTGGGCGGAAGCCGTCCAGCAGGCGCAAGCCGCCCTGAAGTAGCGCGCGTGCAGCACCGGCTCGCCCGTTTCGACCGCAAGGCCACGCCGCTGCTGTTCGTCGCGCCCTTCTTCGGCCTCTTCGTCGTCTTCGGGGCCTTCCCGCTGCTCTACACGGCGTGGGTGTCGCTGCACGACTGGAACCTGCTGGAGGGCGACCAGGGCTACCTCGGCCTGGCGAACTACGGCGAGCTGCTCGCGGACCCGAACTTCTGGAACGCGCTCGCCAACACCGTCGGCATCTTCGTGCTGGCCGCCGTCCCGGAGTTCCTGCTGGCGCTGGGCATCGCGGCGCTGCTCGACCGCCCGCTGCGCGGCGCGACCTGGTGGCGCACCGGGATCCTGCTGCCGAACGTCGTGTCCGTCGTCGCGATCGGGCTGGTGTTCGGGCAGCTGTTCGGCAAGGACTACGGCGTCGTCAACGAAGTGCTGGGCTGGTTCGGCGTCGCGCCGGTCAACTGGCAGGCGACGAGCTGGACGTCGCACCTCGCGGTCGCGTCGATGGTGCTCTGGCGCTGGACCGGCTACAACGCGCTGATCTACCTGGCCGCGATGCAGGCCGTCCCCGGCGAACTCTACGAAGCCGCCGCGCTGGACGGCGCCTCGCGCTGGCGGACGTTCTGGTCGGTCACCGTGCCGGGCATCCGGCCCGCGCTGGCGTTCACCGCGATCGCCGGCACGGTCAACGGCCTGCAGCTGTTCGCCGAGCCGCAGCTGTTCGACGCCGGCGGGTCGGGCGGGACCGGCGGCAACGACCGCCAGTTCCAGACGCTGGTGATGTACCTGTACGAGAAGGGCTTCACGCACTTCGACGCCGGTTACGCGGCCGCGCTGACCTGGGTGATGTTCGTGATCTGCGCGCTGTTCGCGCTGGTGAACTACCGGCTGGTGCGCCGGTTCGTGAGGTCGTCGTGAGGCGCCCCGGCGGCTGGGTCTACGTCGTGCTGACCGGGGTGCTCGGCGCGTCGATCTTCCCGCTGTACTGGTCGTTCGTCGTGTCCACAAGGGACAATTCGGCGATCGGGGAGACGTCACCGCTGCTGCTGCCGGGCGGGCACCTCGTCGAGAACGTGCGGCGCGTCTTCGACACCGTCGACTTCTGGCTGGCGCTGGGCAACTCGCTGATCGTCGCGGGCACCGTCATGGTGTCCAACGTCGTGCTCGCGAGCCTGGCCGGGTTCGCCTTCGCGCGGCTGCGGTTCCGCGGCCGCAACACGCTGTTCCTGCTGGTCGTCGGCTCGGCGATGGTGCCGGCGCAGCTCGGCGTCATCCCGCTCTACCTGGTGGTGGGCGAGCTCGGCTGGTACGGGCGGCTCGAGGCGGTGATCGTGCCGGGGCTGCTCAGCGCGTTCAGCGTGTTCTGGATGCGCCAGGCGTGCGAGAACGCGATCAGCGCCGAGCTCGTCGACGCGGCGACCGTCGACGGCTGCTCGACCCTGCGCACCTACTGGCACGTGGCGGTGCCCGCGCTGCGCCCGGCGGCCGCGGTGCTGGCGATGCTGACGTTCATGGCCGCGTGGAACGACTACTTCTGGCCGCTGGTGGTACTCGACCCCGGCGAGACGCCGACCGTGCAGGTCGCGCTGTCGCAGCTGGCCAGCGGCTACTACACCGACTACGCGCTCATGCTCACCGGCGCGACCGTGGGCGTCCTGCCCGTGATCGCGCTGTTCCTGCTGCTGGGCCGCCACATCGTCCGGGGGATCCTGAAAGGGGCGCCAGTATGACCTTCCCGGTGGGTTTCCTGTGGGGCGCGGCCACCGCGTCCTACCAAGTCGAGGGTGGGATCGCCGAAGGCGGCCGCGGACCGTCCATCTGGGACACGTTCGCGGCTCGCCCCGGCGCTGTCCTGGGCGGAGCGTCCGGCGAGGTCGCCTGCGACCACTACCACCGCTTTCCCGAGGACATCGGGCTGCTCGCGGATCTGGGGCTGGGCGCGTACCGGTTCTCGGTGGCGTGGCCGCGGGTGATGCCGGACGGCCGGACGCCGTCGCCCGCCGGGCTCGCGTTCTACGACCGGCTGGTGGACGAGCTGCTGCGCCGCGACGTCGTGCCGGTGCTGACGCTGTACCACTGGGATCTGCCGCAGGCCCTGGAGGACGAGGGCGGCTGGCCGTCGCGGGACACGGCCTACCGGTTCGCGGACTACGCGTCCGTGGTCCACGACGCCCTGGGTGACCGCGTCAACCAGTGGACGACGATCAACGAGCCGTTCTGCGCGGCGTTCCTCGGGTACGGCAGCGGCGTGCACGCGCCCGGCGTCCAGGACCACGACACGGCGCTGGTCGCGGCACACCACCTGCTGCTGGGGCACGGGCTGGCGACGCGGGCGCTGACTTCGGCGGCGCGTCCGGGCCAGGAGTTCTCGCTGGCGTTGAACTTCGCGCCCGCTTTGCCCGACGGCTCGTCGCCGGCGCATCTCGAGGCGGCGCGGAAGTTCGACGGGATCCACAACCGGTTCTTCCTGGACCCGGTGCTGGGACGCGGTTACCCGGAGGACGTCGTCGCCGATGTGGAGCACCACGGCGGCCGGTTCGCGGCTTCTGTGCTGGATGGTGACACGGACACCATCGCGGCGGCGATCGACTGGCTGGGCGTGAACTACTACGCGCCCGCGCGGGTGACGCCCCTCGAGGACCTTTCGGTGCACGGCAACTGCCCGCTGCCGGGGTTGCGGGGCCTGGACGTGCTGCCGGCCGTCGGCCCGCTGACGGCGTTCGGGTGGGAGCAGGCGCCCGCGGTGTTCACGGACCTGCTGGGCTGGATCTCCGCGCGGTCCGGCGGGTTGCCGATGGTGGTGGCCGAGAACGGCGCGTCCTTTGTGGACAAGGTGACATCCGGCCGGGTGCACGACGCGGCCCGGGTGAACTACTTCCTCGAGCACGTCCGCGCGGTGCACGACGCGATCCGCCGGGGTGCCGACGTGCGCGGCTACTTCGCCTGGTCGCTGCTCGACAACTTCGAGTGGGCGATGGGGTATTCGCAACGCTTCGGCCTGGTGCACGTCGACTTCGACACGCAGGTCCGGACGGTCAAGGACTCCGGCCGGTTCCTGGGCCGGGTCGCGAAGGCCAACGCGCTGACGGACTAGCCGTGTCGTCCATCCGAGTACGCGTGTCGTCCGCCGGGATACGCGTGTCGTCCGTTCGCGTGCGTGGCTTGCGTGCCGGGATGGACGACACGCGTACCTGAGCGGACGACATGCGTACCTGGATGGACGACACGGCGTCAGGGGCGGTGGCGGAAGGCGTCGGCGACGCCCGAGCGTGACGGCGTCTCCAGCTTGCCCAACAGCCGGGTGACGTGGGCCTGGACCGTCCGCCGCGGCAGCGACAGTTCCGCCGCGATGTCCGGGTTCGACCGGCCCTGGGCCACCAGGCCGGCGATCCGGACCTCGATCGGGGTCAGCGACTCCCAGCCGTGGCCCGGCCGGACCTGGGAGAACAACGCGCCGCGCCGGACGCCCAGCCGCCGCAGCCGCGTCTCCGCCCGGCGCAGGTCCCAGCGGGCCCCCAGCGCCGTGTAGAGCTCCGCCGCCTCCTCGAACGCCGCGTGCGCCGCGTCGAGGCGGCCCGCGCGGGCCAGCAGCTCGGCCGCGTCTTCGAGCACCGATGCCAGCTCCGGGCGGCGGCCGACCGCGCGGAAGTGCTCCGCCGTCGCGAGCACCGCCGCCGGGTCCTCCTCGATCAGGCCCCGGCACCACGACACCGCCGCGTGCGCCCGCGCCGGACGTCGCTCCTTCGCCGCCTCCTCCTCGCAGACCTCCAGCGCCCGGCGGGCGCGGACGACGTCGTCCTGCTCCATCGCCAGCCGCACGAACGTCGGGAGCCACTGGTGGCGCAGCATCATCTGCGCGTACGTCGGGTTCAGGATCGGCTCGAGAACGGCCATCGCGCGGGCCCGGTCGCCGCGCTGCTCGGCCGCGAGGGCGTCCGCGACCAGCAGGAAGTCGAAGCTCTCGCGCTCGGCGCCGGTCGCCGGGGCGTACTCCTCGGCCGCGTCGAGGTGGGCCGCCGCCTGCGCGCGGTCGTCGCGGCGGCCCGCGATCAGCGCCGCGACGCCGTGCAGCAGCAGGGCCGCCGGGCCGGGCTCGCGCAGGCCGTAGAACGTGATCGCCGGGCCGTCCTCGGTGACCGTGTCCAGCTCGACCAGCGCCTCGTCCCAGCGGCCTTCCCAGTACCGGTGCACCGCGACCGACACCTGCAGTCCCACCGGCATCGCGTGCCGGGCCGCGATGTCGCCCGCCGCCCGCAACGCCGCGTCCGCCTCGGCGAGCCGATCGAGGTTCTGGAGGGTGAAGACGCGGTTGTCGAGCAGGTCGAGGTGCAGGTCGGCCAGCTCGTGCTCGTCGCCGACGGCCTCGATCGCCGCGTCGATGTGCGTGAGCGCGGAGTCGTGCTCGCGACGCACGGAATCCACCAGCCACAACGACTGCAGCGCGTGCGCCGTCAGGTACCGGTCGCCGCCGGCGAACGACTTGGTCTCGTACGCCGCCTTCTCCGCGGTGTCCAAATCGGACAGATCGCCGCGGCGGAAGTTCGCCAGCAGCTGCCGGTGCTTGACCCGCCAGAGCTCCGGCACGGCCGGGTCCTCGGCCGACGACGCGAGGATCGCGACCGCTCCTTCGGTGTCGCCCCGGCGGTGGTGCAGCGCCGCGAGGACGTGCCGCATCTCCTCCGCGGCTTCCGGATCGGTGGTCACGTCGAGGGCTTGCTGCGCCAGCGATTCCGGGTTGCGTTCCAGCCGGAACAGCACCTTGACCAGCGCCACGAGCAGCACTTCGCGCCGGTCGCCGGCACCCGCGGCCAGCGCCCGTTCCAGCAGTTCGACCGCGATCAGCGGCGCCCGGTTGGACACGGCCGCGTGGTGCGCGGCGAGCCAGTCAAGCACCCATTCGTCCACAGTGGCCGGTGCCGCCACCAGCTGCTCGGCGACGCGTTTGACCGGGGCACCGATCCCGGCGAGCGCTTCCGCGGCCTGCCGGTGCAGCGCCGCCCGCGTCCCGGCCAGCAGCCGGTCGTAAAGGGCTTGGCGCAGCAGGGGATGCCGGAACGCGAGCTGCGTCCCGGTGTCGATGAGGACGTTCGCGGCGACGGCTTCTTCCAGTGGTTCCAGCAGGTCCGACGGCCGCGTGCCGAGCACCGCGGCGATGTCCCCGACGGCGAACTCCATGCCCAGCAGCGCGCCCCAGCGCAGCACCTCCTGCGTGCGCGCGGGGAGGAAGTCGAGGCGCCGGTCGACCGCGGCGACCAGCGAGCGCGGCGCTTCGAACTCCGCCGGGTCGTCGACGTCGGCCTCGCCGCCGGACACCTCGACCGCACCGGCGCGCAGCAAGACGTCGACCATTTCCTTGACGTACAACGGGTTCCCGGCGCCACGAGCGGCCAGCTCGCGCAGCCCGGGCCCCGGGGCGGCGCCGATCTGGTCCTCGATCAGCCGTCCGACGTCTTCACCGGTCAACGGCGCGAGGTCGAGCACCACGCCGTCGCGCGCCTGGACGCCGCGGCGCAGCTGGGCGAGCTCGGCGCGGTCCGGCGCCGGGCGGGTCGCGGCCACCAGCAGCAGCGGCAGCTGACGGGTCGCCGCGCAGAGGCGGTGCCAGACCAGCACGGACGCCTCGTCCGCCCACTGCAGGTCGTCGACCACCAGCACCTGCGGCGAACGCGCGCACAGCTCGTCGACCAGGGCCAGGAGCCGGTCGACGGCGCCGAGCACCGGGTCGGCCGGGCCGAGGCCGCGCCGCACCGGACCCTCACCGGCGAGTTCCTTGGCCACCTTCGCGCGTTGCGGGTCGGCCGAATGCGCGTCGATCTTCAGGCACTCCAGCATCACCTGCAGCGGGAAGCGCGTGCTGAGCTCGTCGGCGGCGGCCCAGAGCCGCTGGAACCCGGGGCCGTCCGGCAGGGTGCTGGTGAGCAGCTCGGACTTGCCGATGCCGGCTTCGCCTTCGATCCACACGGCCCGCCCGCGCCCGGCTCGGACGTCGGCGACGAGCTCGGCGAGCCGGGTCGTCTCCGCCTCCCGCCCGAAGAGCCGGTGCCCGGTGACCTCGACCGGCGCCGCGGGCGCGTCGAGGCCCGGGTCCTGGGCGAGGATCTGCTGGTGGAGGCGCTGCAGCGCCGGTCCAGGCTCGACGCCGAGCTCGCCGACGAGGGTGGCGCGGGCGTCGCGGAAGACGTCGAGGGCGTCGGCGTGCCGGCCGCTGCGGTAGAGGGCGAGCATGAGTGACTCGCGCAGCGACTCCCGCAGGGGGTGCTCGCCGGCCAGCACCGCCAGCTCCGGCGCGAGGTCGAGGTGCCCGCCGAGGACCAGCAAGGCCTGGGCCCGCCGGTCGAGGGTGTTCAGCCGCAGCTCGGCGAGGTATTCGCGGTGCCGCTCGGCGAACCCGCCGGGCACGCCGGAGAGCGCTTCCCCCTGCCAGAGCGCGAGGGCGGCGTCGAGCTCGGTGACGGCCGCCCGGGGATCGCCCTGGTCGAGGTGCTGCTGCGCGCGTTCGCGGTGGCGTTCGAAGACGGCGGCGTCGAGCGCGTCGTCGTCGAGCAGCAGCGAGTACCCGGCGGGATCCGACACGAGGACACTGGCGGCCGACCAGCGCGACCGGTCGGGTTCGAGCGCCCGCCGCAGCCCGGAAACGTAGGTGTGGACGCTGCCTTCGACGCTGGCGGGCGCGGAGTCGCCCCAGACGCCGGCGATCAGCTCGGCCCGCGGGACCGCCCGCCCGGCGTTGACCGCGAGCACGGCGAAGATCGCGCGCTGACGGGCGGGGCCCAGGCCGATTTCGGCCTCCCCGCGCCAGGCCCGCAGGGGGCCGAGCAAGCCCACTCGCAGACCGGTGTCCGCTTCCCCTCGCATGTCCCTGCCGTTCTTCAGGGGACGAACCCGCCGGGGGCGGGCCCCCAGGACCCCGGCGGAGATTTTCGTGCCGACTACTTCGGCGAGCTTACTGACGTGGCAAGCCCGGTCCGGGTTGCCCGATCCTGCGCGGGTTACGACTTCGGTAGGGCAGCACCGGAATACGGGACGTTCCGGCCCCGGATGTCACTCGCCGGCGACCGCCCGGGACCGGGCCGAGCCCGCGCGCCGGATCCCGAACGGCTGCATCCGGCTCTCCGCGCGGCGCACGTCCCAGACCGCGCCCATCCCCGTGTACGCCGTCAGTGCCACCCGGAACGCCGTCCGCGCGTCGTCGAGGCGGCCCGTCTCCGCCAGCAGGATCGCCGCGTCCTCGGTCGCCTTCGCCCGCTTCAGCAACCGGCCCGCCATCCGGTAGTGCGTGACCGCCGTCAGCACCGGTTCCGGATCCCCGGTGACCAGCCCGCGGCAGTGCGCGGCCGCCGCCGCGTGCGCGGGCGGGACGTCGCCCTCGGGGGTCAGCAGGCGCACTGCCTGGTGGGCGAGGTCGGACTCGCCGAGCGACAGGCTGAGCCGGACCAGGTCGGGCAGCCACTGGTGGCGGGCCGCGGGCGGGTAGTGCTCCTCCAGCAGCGGCAGCAACGCGGCCAGCGCCGCCTCGGGCCGGCCGTCCTGCTCGGCCAGGAGGGCGCGGGCCCCGAGCAGGAAGTCGCCGCCGTCGGGCTCGAGCCCCGGGGGCCACTGCTGCCGGCCCGCGGCGTCGAGGTGCGTCCCGGCCACGACCGGCTGGCCGCGGTGCCCGGCGATCAGCGCGCCGACGCCGTGCACCAGCAACGCCGAACCCGGGCTGCGCAGGACGTACGACGCCGTTTCCGCGCCGTCGCGGATCACCGCGTCCAGCTCGGCCAGCGCCTGGGACCACCGGCCCAGCCAGTAGTAGTGCACCGCGCCGGCCAGGTGCATCTCGCCCGGCACCGCGCGCGTCGCGGCGATCCGCCGGGCGGCTTCCAGCGGCTCGGCGGCGTTCTCGAGGCTGTCGAGGGTCGGCACGGACAGCGCCGCGTCGTCCAGCGGGTGCAGCCCGGCCGGCGCCAGTGCCGTCTCGTCGCCGAGCCGCTCCAGCGTGGCCAGCAGGGACTCGTGGCGCCCGCGCCACATCTCCGGGACGTCGGCGTCGTCGAGCGTCCGCTTCAGCTCGGCCGTCGCCTCGGCGAAGTCGCCGCGGCGGTAGTAGACGTACGCGAGGATCCAGCGCATCTCGGCGGCGCGCCTGCTGTCGGACGTCCGCGCGACGACCGAGCGGGCCTCCGCCTCGGGCTCGCGGCCGAGCCAGAACAGCAGCCGGGCGAGCGTCGCGGTCAGCGTCTCCCGCGCGTCCGGCGGCAGCGTGCCCTGCGTGACGGCGTGGCGCAGCAGGTCGACGGCGACGCGCGGGGTTTCGGTGGCGACCGCGCCGATGTTGTCCAGCAGCCACGTCGTCACCCACGGGTCGACCTGCGCGGGTGCGGCCGCGAGCTGCTGGGCGACGCGGTCGGCGGGGGCGCGCGCGGCGGCGAACGCCTCGGCCAGCTGCCGGTGCAGCGCCACCCGCATCGCCGCGGGCGTCTTTTCGTAGAGCACGCGGCGCAGCAGCGAGTGCCGGAACGCCAGCCGGTCACCCGATTCGACGAGCACGCCGCCGGTGATCGCCTCGTCGACCGCGCCGACCAGCGCCGTCGGCGGCCGCTCGGTCGCGACGGCGATGTCCGACAGCGAGAAGTCGCTGCCCAGCAGGGCGGCCCAGCGCAACGTGTCGCGGGTGCCGCTGGACAGGAAGCTCAGGTACAGCGTGATCCGCGACGCCAGCGGCGCCGGGATGGTCTGGAACGAGTTGCCGTCCAGGTGCGCGTGGACGCCGTCGAGCACGATCATCGACTGCGCCAGCAGCGTCTCGACGATTTCCCTGACGTAGCGCGGGTTTCCGGACCCGTAGGACACCAGCGCCCGCAGCCCCGGGCCGGGTGGCGCGCCCACCAGCTCGTGGGCCAGCTCGTGCGTCTCAGCTTCGGTCAGCGGCGGCAGCGTGACGACGGATGTGACATCGTTGTCGAGTTCGGCACGCAGCTCGTCGAGCGCGGCCGGTCGTGGCACCGGCCGGCTCGCGCCCACCAGCAGCAACGGCAGCTCCCGCGTCTCCCGGCTCAGGTACCGCCAGACGCGCAACGTGGTGTCGTCGGCCCAGTGCAGGTCGTCGACCACGAGCACCAGCGGCGCCTCCGCGCACAGCTCGCGGACCAGCCCCAGCAGGGCGTCCACCGGGTCTTCGCCCGACCGCTCGGCGAGCCGGGCGGCCAGGTTCGCGCGGCGCTCGTCGGTGGCCCGCGGGTGCACGCCCAGCGCGTCGAGCAGCGGCCGCAGGGCGAACCGCTGGTCCAGCGCGTCCGCCGCGGCGAAGGCGGGCCGGAAGTCCTGGGCCATGGCGAGCAGCTCGGCCAGCAGCGCCGTCCGGCCGCTGCCCGGTTCGCCTTCCAGCCAGAGCGAATGCCCGGTGCCCGAGCCGAGTTCGCCGACGGCTTCGCACAGCCGGGCCAGCTCGGCTTCCCGGCCGACGAAGACGTCGGCGCGGTCCGGCATCGACGTGACGGGCGAGCGCGGCACCCGCACGGTCGGCGGCGGTTTCGGCGCCGGCTTGTCCCGCAGCTCGTCGTGCAGCCGCCGCAGCGCGGGGCCCGGCTCGGTGCCCGACGACTCGACGAGCCTGTCCCGGACGTCGGCGTAGACCGCGATCGCCTCGGTCCGTCGGTCGGAGCGGGCCAGCGCGCGCATCAGGAGGCCGCGCAGCGTCTCGCGGAAGGGGTGTTCGCGGGTGAGCGCGGTCAGCTCGGCGATGAGCTCGGCGTGCCCGCCCGACTCCAGCACGATCTCGGCCCGGCGCTCGATCGTCGCCAGCCGCACCTCGGCCAGCCGCGCGCGCTGGGCGGCGGCGAACGGCCCGGGCAGGCCCGAGAGCGGGACGCCGTGCCAGAGGTCGAGTGCTTCGTCGAGGACTTCGCGCGCACCGCGCGGGTCACCGGCCGACTGCTTGCGCTGGGCCAGTTCCCGCAGCGTTTCGAACCGGTGGACGTCGATCGCGCCCGCGTCGAGGCGGAGTGAGTAGCCGGACCCGATCGACGCGAGCAGCTGCGGGCCCTCGCCCTTGGCGCGGCCGGGTTCGAGCGCGCGCCGCAGGCCGGAGACGTAGGTGTAGATGGAGCCCTGCGCGCTTTGCGGCGGCGCTTCGCCCCAGACGGCGTCGATCAGCTCCTCGCGCGAAACCGTGCGGTTCGGGTTCATCGCCAGCGCGGCGAGAACCGTCCGACGGTGTGCGGAACCGAGGTCGAGCTCCGTTTCGCCGTGCCACGCTTTGACCGGGCCCAGCAGCTGGAGTCTCGGTGCGGAGCCGTCCGCAGCCGACATCGGTCTCCCTTCGTGCGCTGACGAACCGTCACACGCCGGATGCCTGACGTGAGCATACGCGGCCACCGTGAACCGGCAGGCAAGGATGGCGGACATTCGGGCAACGGCGGACGGCCGGGGTTCCGCCGGGCCGTGGCGTGCGCGACGCTCGGTTCGCCGAGACCTCGAGGGAGCCCGAAAATGGCCACAGCCGAGCCGACGGAGGACATGAAGCGGGCCGCTGTCCGCTTCGCGTACGCCATCGAGGCGGCCGGCGCCCACCTGCGCGACGTCACCAGCGAGATGGCGCTGGCGCAGGCGTCGTGGCGCGGTGAGGCGTCGGTGCGGTTCGGCCAGGCGATGAGCGACTGGGAGCAGGAGTTCGACGTGATCCACTCGCGGCTGGTCCGGCTGTTCGAGCTGACCGGCGGCGGCGTCCCGCGGCAGCGGCGGTCATGACGCGCCGCGAGCTCGACTTCGGCTTCGCCGATCTGGTGCTGGACCGGATGGGGGAGATCACCGGCGAGCTGGGCGACCTGCTCGCCGAGCTGGAGTCCACTGTGGAGCCGGAGCTGTCCGGCTGGACCGCCGAGGCGCGGGAGGACTACCTGCGCGCGAAGCGCGACTGGGGCCGGGCGGCCGAGCGGATGCCGGCGTGCCTGGAGCGCGCGCGGGAGGCCGTCGGGGAGCTGGCCCGCGGCGGCCGGTGACGTCTTCACGCGCGTGAAGACGGAATAGGGAAGGCGTGAAGACCGGCCGGTCACACTGCTGCCATGAAGCCCGTCGAAGTGACCGTCCTCGCCTCGGACCCGATCACGCACGCCGGCGCGGTGACCCTGCTGGAGTCCCATCCTGACGTCCGGATCACCGACCTCGTGCCCGACGTGCTGCTGGTGATGGAGGAGCACGTCACGGAGGCGGTGCTGGGCGAGGTCCGCGCGGCGAAGGCGTCGCACGTCGTGCTGGTGGTCGAGCACTTCCGCGAGAGCGACCTGATGTCGGTGCTGGAGAGCGGCGTCGTGGCGATCCTGCCCCGCCGCGAGACGGGTGGCGCCGAGCTGGTGACGGCGGTGCTCGCCGCGGGCGACGGCACGGCGAACCTGCCGCCGCGGCTGCAGGGGGCGCTGCTTTCGCAGGTCCAGCGGATGCGCAAGGACGTCCTGGAGCCGAACGGGCTGACGCTGTCGGGGCTCGCCGCCCGCGAGTGCGACGTGCTGAGGCTGGTCGCCGAGGGCTTCGGGACCGAGGAGATCGCCGCGAAGCTGTGTTACTCGGAGCGGACGGTGAAGAACGTCCTCTACGGCCTGATGACGCGCTGCGGCCTCAACAACCGCGCCCACGCCGTCGCCTACGCCCTGCGCGCGGGCGCGATCTGAGCCGGTTCTTCCGGCGTTTCGTGGGCTAGGGTCGCGATCATGGTGTCGACGGCAGCAGAGATCGCGGCTTCGGTGCGAGCCGGGAACCTCGATCCGGTGCAGGTGACGAAGGAAGCGCTCGACCGGATCGCCGCGGCGGACGGCGTCGTCGGCGCGTTCCGCCGGGTGCGGGCGGAGGAGGCTCTCGCGGAGGCCGCTTCGGTTGCCGCGCGGCCCGATCTCGCGTCGTTGCCGCTGGCCGGGGTGCCCGTCGCGGTCAAGGACGTCACGGAGATCGAGGGCGAGTACGCGTCGCACGGTTCGCTGGCCGGGCCGTCGTCGCCCGCCGCGGAGGACGGCGTGATCGCGGCCCGGCTGCGGGCGGCCGGCGCGGTGCTCGTCGGGCTGACGCGGGTGCCGGAGCTGTGCGTCTGGCCGATGAGCGACACCCCGGACGGCATCGCCCGCAACCCCTGGGACCCGACGTACGCCTCGGGCGGCTCGTCCGGCGGCAGCGCGGCGGCGGTGGCGGCCGGGCTGGTCCCGCTGGCCCACGGCACGGACGGCATGGGCTCGGTCCGGCTGCCGGCGGCGATGTGCGGGCTGGTCGGGCTGAAGCCGGGCGCGGGCGTGCTGTCGGAGGGCGGCTGGTTCGGCATGTCGGTGCACGGCCCGCTGGCCACGACGGTCGCCGACGCGGCCCTGCTGGTGTCGGTGCTGGCGTCGGAGCCTTCGCTGGCTGAGGTGCCGACGCCGCCGGTTTCCCGGATCGGGACGTCGACGACGGTGCCGCTGCTGCGCACGCCGGTGCCCCGCGAGCTGGTCGCGGCGGTCTCACAGGCGGCGGAATTGCTGAGGTCGGCGGGGCATGCGGTGTCGCCGTCGGCACCGCGGTACCCGGCGACGATGGTCCTGGGCATGACGGCCCGCTGGTGCGCGGGCCCGGCCGAGCAGGCCACCGGGTTCGACTTCAGCCGTTTCCAGCGCCGGACACGCACGCACGTCCGGGTGGGCCGCGCGCTGTCCCGGGCGGGCCTGATCCGCTCGCGAACGCGTGACCGGTGGGTCTCGCGGGCCGCGGAGTACTTCGAGTCCCACGACGTGTTGATGACGCCGACGCTGTCGCACTGGCCGGTGAAGGCGGGGCGGTGGCACGAGCGGAGGTGGCTGGCGAACGTGCTGCCGTCGACGCGCCTGGCCGGGTTCACGGGCCAGTGGAACCTGGCGGGCTACCCGGCGATCACGGTCCCGGTGGGCCGGTCGGCGAGATCGGGACTGCCGACGTCGGTCCAGCTGGTGGCGAAGCCGGGCGGGGAGTCACTGCTGCTGGGCCTGGCGGCCCAGCTGGAGGCGGCGAACCCCTGGCCCAGGACGGCCCGCGGCTGACGTTGTCCACAACGACCGCACCCTGGGGACAACTCGGCTCCCGGACCCCGCGGACCGCCGGAACCGTCGGCGCCCGCCGGTAGCGTGGAAAACGGGGGCTGCTCAGCCCCGGAACGCGCTGAAGGCCGCCCCGAAGCACTCGAGGCGGCCTTCAGCGCAAAAGACTCAGGAACCCGGCTTGCTCGCCGTCGGCGACAGCGGCTTCACGCCGTTTCCGTTCCCGTTCGCCGGCTTGGTCGCCGGGCCGTTCTGCCTCGGGGCGTTGGCCGGCTTCGCCGCCTGAGCGGGCTTCGGCGCCGCGGCCTTCACCGCCGGCTTGGCCGAAGCCGGGATCGACGGCTGGACCACCGGCACCACCGGAGCCGACGGCGTGGTCGCGGACTCCGGAGAATCGCCGCCCACCAGCTTGGACGCCTGGGGGATCACCGCTTCCTCCGGCAGCGTCGCCAGCTGCGTCTCGCTGCGGTTGAGGATGTCCTCCGCCGCCGCCAGGCTCTTGCGGGCCTGCTCGCGGATCTCCGCCAGCCGCTCGACCTTGCGGTTCGCCGCCGTCGTGCGCTGGGCCGCCTGCGTGGTCGCCTCGTCGAGCCGGCGACGGGCCTCCGCCGTGGCCTCGTCGAGCCGCCGCTTCGCCTCGGCCGTCGCCTCCGCGAGCCGGCGCTCGGCCTGGTTCTTGCTCGCCGTGCGCTGGTCGGCGACGTGCTTCTCCAGCGCCGCCTTCTGGGCCGCCTGGGACGACTCGAACTCGCGCTCGAGCTTCCGCCGCTTCCGCTCCGCCTCGTTGTCCAGCAGCTCGCGCCGCTGGGCCGCCTCGACGGTCAGCCGCTGCACCTCCGCGCGCGTCTCGGAAAGCGCGTTCTCGTGCTCCGAGTGCAGCAGGTCGGCCTGCTTGTCCAGCTCCGTGACGAGCCGCGAGTACCGCTCACGCAGCTTCGTCGACGCCTCGGTCGAGCCCGCCCACGTCTTCTCCGCGGCGGCCTCGGCGCGCTTGATGATCTCGTCCGCGCGGGCCTGCGCGAGCGTGACCGTCCGCTGCATCCGCTCGTCGAGGTCCTCGAGCCGCTCCGGCGGCTTCTTCAGCTCCTCGATGCGCGCCTCCAGCGCCGCCATCTGCGATCGGGCCGACTCGGCCTCGCGGGTCGCGGCGGCGGCCTGCGAAGCCGCGGCGTCGCGCTCGCTCAGCACGCGGCGCAGCTGGGCCTCGACGTGGTCGAGGTACTGGCGCACTTCGTTGCGGTCGAAGCCGTGCCAGGCCTGCGTGTATTCACGACGAAGGGGGAGAAGGCCGTTGAGGGCGGTTGCGGCGGGGTCGCGCTCAGGAACCATGCGCCCGACCGTACCCGGGCACCGTCCGCTTACGCCCTTCGGCTTAACAAATCACCAACACGTGTCGCGCTCCCGGCGGTGCGTCGCCGGAATGGCCGCACCCCGGAAACGCTGCGTCACCAGTGGAATCCGCGGGACAGCCGGGCGAGAGCCATCGCCGCACGCGAGAGGTGTTTCTCGCCACGCCCGATCTTGAGCTCGCCCGAACCGCCCGCCGCGGTCGAATCCGGGAAGATCCGGAAACCCTGGTACGCGACGGCGTCGGTGAGGCCCGGCGTGAGCGTGTACGCCAGCCCGATCGCCTGCCCGGCGGGCGTGCCGATGTGCTTCGGACGCTCGAGGAGCGCCGTCATCACCATGTCCGCGGCCTGCTCCGGCGACTTCGTCGGGAACGCGTCGTAGATCTTCGTCGGGCGGATCATCGGCGTGCGCACGAGCGGCATGTGGATGGTGGTGAACGTGATCCCGTCGCCGTGCGTCTCGGTCGCCGCGATGCGCGAGAAGTAGTCCAGCGCCGCCTTCGACGCCGCGTACGCCGAGAAGCGCGGCGCGATGCCCTGGACGCCGATCGACGACACGTTGACGATGTGCCCGAACTTCCGCTCCGACATGTGCGGCAGCACCGCGAGGATCAGCCGGACCGCGCCGAAGTAGTTGATGGCCATCGCGCGCTCGTAGTCGTGCATCCGGTCGTACGAAAGCTTGATCGACCGGCGGATCGACCGGCCGGCGTTGTTGACCAGCATGTCGATCCGGCCGTGTTCGGCCAGCATCGCGTCGACGGCCTTGTGCACCGAGTCCTCGTCGGTGAGGTCGGCCGGGTACACCGACGCCGTGCCACCGGCGGCGACGATCTCGTCGCGGACCTCTTCCAGCTCGTGCTGGCGGCGTGCGACGAGCAGCGGGACGCCTCCTGCGGCGGCGACCTTGAGGGCCGTCGCCCGGCCGATGCCCGACGACGCGCCGGTGATGATCACGCGACGGCCGTCCAGCTCGCCGCGCGGCCCGTGCTTGCGCGCGCGGAACGGGTCGAGGTGCTCGCGCCAGTAGCGCCACAGCGTCGGCGCGTACTCCTCCAGCCGGGGGACCTCGACGTTGCCGGCCAGCGCCTTGCGCGTCTCGGCCGAGGAGAACACCGACGGGAACGCCATGGTCTCCAGCAGCACCGGCGGGATGCCGAAGCGCTCCATCACGGCGTCGCGCGCGATGGTGACGCCGGGGATGTGCTCGGTCAGCTTGACCAGCCCGACGATCCGCTTCGAGAGCCCCTCGCCGAGCTGCACGGTGATCGTCGGCGCGCCCGCGGCCTTCGCGAAGGCGTTGTAGACCGAGACGACCGGCTGCGGCTCGGGGTTGACGAGGTGGAAGGCGTGGCCGTCGAGCCCGGGCTTGACGACCAGCTCCAGCAGCGCCTTGGCGACGTAGTCGACCGGCACGATGTTGGTGTCTCCGAGGTCCGGGCCGACGAGCGGCAGGACGTCCGGCAGCCCGGCGAGCCGGTTGATCGCGGGGAAGAGGTAGTACGGGCCGTCGATCTTGTCCATCTCGCCGGTCTCGGAGTGCCCGACGACGACCGCGGGCCGGTACACCCGCCAGGGCACCTCGTCCTGCTCGCGGACGATCTTCTCGGCCTCGAACTTGGTCCGGTGGTACGGCGTGACCAGCCGCTGGCCCGCGTCGAACATCTCCTCGGTGAAGACGCCTTCGTGGTCGCCCGCGACGGCCACCGAGGACACGTGGTGCAGGCATCCGGCGCGCAGGTCCGCGGCGAGGGCGACGACGGCGCGCGTGCCGTCCACGTTGGCCTTGATGCTTTCGTCGTCGTCGGCGGTGAGGTCGTAGAGCGCGGCCAGGTGCACGACGTGGTCGACGCTGCCGCGCAGCTCGTCACGGTCCGCTTCGGACACACCGAGCAGCGGCTCGCCGAGGTCGCCGGTGACCAGCGTGACGCGGTCGGAGTGCGGCCACTGGTCGACGAGCGCGGCCAGCTTCGCCTTGCTCGACGCGCGGACCAGCAGCGCGACGCGGTCGTCGTCGGGGCGGGAGAGCAGGAGCCGGGTGAACTGGCGCCCGATCAGTCCGGTCGCCCCGGTCACCAAGAACGTCGCCATCGTCTTCACACCTCTCGCCCGCATCCCTGACCCTGGGCATTCTGCTGCATGCGGCCGTCAGTGACCACCTTGCCGGAACGTGAAGTTACTCACGAGTAACTTATTCGGGGTCCGCGATGACGACGCGGTTCTCCTCGTAGCCGTCCGAGCCGCCGACCCAGCGGCCCCCGCAGGTCACCAGCACGACGCGGTGCGGGCCGGACTGGCCGAACAGGTCGTCGGCGCGGGCGGGCAGGTCGTTCTTGTGCACCGTGACCAGCTGGGAGACCCGGTAGCGCCAGGTCTTGCCCACACTGTCCACAATGGTCACTTCCCCGCCGATCCGCGCGCTCCACAGCTCGGCGAAGGGACCGGTGGCGCCCCGCCAGTTCACGTGCCCGGCGAAGACGCTCGCCCCACCGGCGGCCTCGAGCCCGGCGCCCCACCAGGTGGCCTGGCCGAGGTCGTTCGGGACGGGCAGTTCACCCCCGGGGCCGAGGTCCTTGCGCACCAATGCGGCGGTACCGCCGGCCGGGAGTCGGACGGTGCCGGGCTGCTGAGGCGGCGGTGCCGGGGGAGGGACGGCCGCGGTCGGCGTCGGCGTCGGCGTTTGCGCGGCCGGAGCGGCGGACGGGGTGGTCGTCGGTGAGGGGGAGGTCGGAGCGGCCGCGGGCGCGGCGGCACCGGCGGCGGGGAGTGCCGTCCCGGCCACGACGGCCACCGGCGGCGAGGTGACGACGGTGGAGCCGAACTGCACCGCGAGAACCGTCGCGGCGCCGAGGGCGAAGCCGGCGATCAAGCGGCCGCGCTTGGGTTTTGGGCGGGCCCATTGGTCGGTGGGGTCGGTTGCGGCCCAGGCTGGGTTGGCCCAGCCGGGTGCCGGTCCGGCCGGGTTGCCCGCGGGGTCGCTTGCCGCCCAGGCGGGTTCGGCCCAGCCGGCCGCCGCTCCGCTCGGGTGGCCGCTTGCCGCCCAGTCCGAGCCTGCTCCTGCCCGGCCGGGCCCCGCTCCGCCCGTGCGGTCGCCCGGCGAGCCGGCGTCGGCCCACCCGCCACCCACCTGCCCGCCGGCCGGCTCATCTCCGCGGTGCCAGTCGTCGATGAACCAGCTTTCTTCCTGCCAGTCCCTGTTCGCCATTCCGGTTACCTGCGCGAAGCCCGCCGCGCGGCGAAGCCGACCAGGCCCGTGCCCAGCAGCACCAGCAGTCCCAGCCCGGCCAAGCCCGGCGCCGAATAGCTCGTCTCGACCACGCCCCTGGCCTGCGCGACCGGTGCGTCGCCGGCCGGGATCGCTCGGGGCACCTCGTTCGGCTTGTTCGCCACCGTCAACGCCAGCGTCTCGCCCGGCTGCACCGTGCCGCACGCCGATGGCGGGTTCGCCGGGTCGTACGCGTTCGTGTAGCCCGGGGGCGGGCCGGCCTCCACCACGCAGATCTCCTGCGGTGTGCGGAGGTTCTCGACCGTCACGCCGCCGGTCGTGCCGTCCGTGGTGACCACCGCGGGCTTGCCGTCGGCGCCCGTGAGCGGCTTTCCGTCCTGGCCGACCGCCGCCGACTTCTTGTCCGCACCCGTGACGCGCAGGACCGCGCCGCCGACGCCCTTGCCCGTGTTCGCGTCCGTCTTCGTCACCTTCACCTGGCCCGGCTTGGCGACCGCGACGACGCCCTGGGCCGTCAGCTCCTTCTCGCCGCCGGTAGAGACGACGCGCTGCTTCGTCGTGTCGACCGGCAGCCGGACGTAGGGCCGGTCGGCCGGCGCGGACAGCGAAGCCACCAGCTTCGGCTGGTCGCCGGTCGGGGTCACCCGCACCTTCACGGTTCCGTCGGCGTCCGTCTTCAGCGTGACGTCCTTCGCGGCGGCCTGCGGGCTCGCGTTCCCCGTGTCGGCCGCGCTCGTGCCGTCGCCGAGGGTCGCGTCGGTCGCCGTCAGCTTCACCTCGACGTCCGGAATGCCCTTGCCCTCGGCGTTCTTCAGGGAGGCGGTCCACTCGGCGGCTTCGCCGAGGTGCTGGTCGCCCTTCGGCGTGGTCACGGAAGCGGTCCACGGGCCGCGGTTCGCCTCGGCTTCGGCCTTCAGCCGCTCGACGGCGTCGGCCGCGGCCGGGTGATCGGCACGCATGACCTTCAGGTGCCCGGGCGCGTCGTAGGCGATCTTGTCCGCGGGCAGGTTCTTGTCGAGGTCGGCCGGGGTGCGGGGCGCCGCGGTCCACGAGTGCAGCAGGTGCGCGAGCGCGGTCGCTTCGTCCGGGTCCTTCGTGTCGCCGTAGCGCAGCAGCAGGTACGAAATGTTCGCCGCCTCGTCGGCCGGCAGCTTCGTGCCCCACTTCGTGAGCAGCTCGTCGCCGGGCTTGTACACCTCGTCGGTGTCCGGCGCCTTGAGCTTGAAGCTCACGCAGAACACCTGCTGCCCGCCGACGACGTACGACCCCAGCCAGACGGCGGCGGCGGGGTCGTCCTGCTGCCCGCCGATCCGGTAGCCGATGCCTTCTCGGCTCGCGGCGGCCGCGGTGGGCGCCCCGGCCACGGAGAGCAGGCCGAGCAGGATCACGGCGACCAGGCCGGTGAGCGCGCGAAGGCTCGCGCGCGGGCGTGTTGACCACCTCATGGTGTGTAGGCTCCTTCGTCGGACACGCGGCGACGACAACGGCGTCGCCGCAGGTCACACGATTGATCAACTCCCCGACGCGCGTACGGTGAAGATCCGGGCACGCCTGGTGAGCGTCGCTCGAACCGGGTTCGGCTGTCTACCGCCCTTCGGGTGGCGGTGCCCGAACGGTCGTGATCTCGATCGCATACCGTGTCTGCCGTGGCCACGGGCTTGCCGTCGAGTAAAGTCGCCTTTACTCGACGGGAACCGCACGTACCCGGCGGTCGTTGAACCCCATGCAGCGTCGATCCACGAAGCAGCAGATCCAGGAGGATCAGGTGCGTTCCAGTAGCAACCCGGCGTTCCGCAACCTGCCCCGCGGCGGAACCCAGACTCACGGGCAGTACGGGCCCCCGGTGGGCTTCAACCAGACCCAGGGCGGCGTGCCCGGGTACGGCCCCGGCCAGGTCACCTCCGGCGACGACGACCGGCCGATGACCGTCGACGACGTCGTCGTCAAGACCGGCATGAGCCTCGGCGTCGCGCTGCTCGTCGGGATCGTGACCGCCATCTGGGCCCAGAACCAGCTGGCCGAGACCGGCCGGCTCTCCGGCGCCCTGATCGGTGCGATGATCGGCGGGCTGATCGTCGGGCTCGTCATCTCGCTGGTGATCATCTTCAAGCAGAAGCCGAGCGGCCCGCTGACGCTGGTCTACTCGGCCGCCGAAGGGCTCTTCCTCGGCGCGCTGAGCGGCGTGTTCGAAGCGGTCTACCCGGGCATCGCGCTGCAGGCGATCATCGGCACCGTCGGTGTCTTCATCGGCATGCTGGTCGTCTACAAGACCGGCGCGGTCAAGGTGACGCCGAAGCTGACCAAGTGGATCGTCGGGGCCGTCGTCGGCGTCGCGATCCTGATGCTGTTCAACCTGATCAGCTCGTTCGCCTTCGGGTTCAACCCGCTGCGCGACGGCAGCCCGCTCGCGATCGCCTTCAGCATCCTCTGCATCGGCATCGCGGCGTTCAGCTTCCTGCTCGACTTCGACCAGGCCGACCGGATGATCCGCGAGGGCATGCCGTCGAAGTGGGCCTGGTACACCGCGTTCGGCCTGATGACGACGCTCGTCTGGCTGTACCTGGAGATCCTGCGGCTGCTGTCCTACCTCCGCGATTGACCCTGGCTCACCGTTCCGATAGGCGACGCAGTGAAGGCGCTCCGTAACCAACGGGGCGCCTTTTCTGTGGGTAATTCGTGCATATAGGGACCCCGATTGTGGCTGTGCTCACCCTGCGTGTTTGATGTCCGGGTCGGTTCTTCATTTCACATGTGTGAGGTTCACAGTGAGCGTTCCCCCTCCGGCCCCCGGGGGCCAGCAGCCGGTGGGTCAGCCCGATCCCTACGGGCCGCCTCCCGGCGGTCAGCCGCAGCAGTTCGGCCAGCAGGGCCAGTACGGCCAGCCCGGCACTCCGCCGCAGGGCCAGCCCGGCCAGTACGGCCCGCCGCCGGGCCAGTACCCGCCGCCCGGCTTCCCGCCCGGTCCGCCGGCCGTGCCGAAGAAGTCGAAGACCGGCACCATCGTCAAGTTCGCCGTCATCGGCGTTGTCGTGGTCGTCGCGATCGTCGTGGGGATCGTGTCGTTCAACAGCTCGCCGGCCAGCTCCAACGCCGGCGACTGCCTGTCGATCACCGAGTTCACCCGGGGCGGGGACGACCCGGCGAAGGCCGACTGCAACGACCCGAAGGCCAACGTCAAGATCGGCGTCAAGCTCGAAAGCGCCAGTGACGAGTGCCCGGGCGGCGCCGACGCAGGCTACGACACCTACTCGGTCAGCGGCCGCAGCTCGTACAAGCTGTGCCTGATGATCAACGCGAAGCAGGGCGACTGCCTGACGAACTTCTCGTCGCAGACCAAGGGCTACCAGAAGGTTCCCTGCACCGACCCGACGAAGGACGCCGAGCTCGTGAAGGTCGTCGCGGGCCAGGCGAGCGACAGCGTGTGCGAGGGCACGGACGCCACGCGCGTGGCGATCTACCCGCAGCCGGCGACGACGATGTGCGTCAAGACCAACTAGCACCACGCTGTCCGTCGAAGGCCTCCTCGCACGATCCGCGAGGAGGCCTTCGCCGCGTCTCCGGCGGGATCTGGGGCGTCACGAGCGCGTTCTCGTTGTGGGGCGCCAAGATCCTGCAGGTGTTCGGGCTGCACCCGGAGTCTTGGGAGTTCTGGCGGCAGAAGTCGAACGCGACGTCGCTTGCCGGCCCGATCTGGAAGGACAAGAACAGCCTCACCGACATCGGGATCATGATCGGCGCGGCGGTGGCCGCCGCGGCCGCGGGCGCGTGGAAGATCCACAGCTCGATCCCGTGGCGCACCGCGGTCGCCGCGGTCCTCGGGGGGATCATGATGGGCGTCGGCGCGCGCATGGCGGGCGGCTGCAACATCGGCGCGTACCTCGGCGGCATCTCGACCGGCAGCCTGCACGGCTGGCTGTGGGGCGTGTTCGCGCTCGGCGGCACGTGGGTCGGGCTGAAGCTGCGGCCGCTGTTCGGGCTGGCCAACCCGGTGCCCACCGACAGCATCTGCTGACGTTTTTGTCGGGGTCCCCCGGTACTCTCGCGGACGAATCCACGAACCTGGGGGACCTCTTCCTTATGACTACGCAAAGAACCGGCTCGGCGCCGAACGGTGACGCGCTCGACGCCGGTGTCCTGAAGGTGGCCTCCGTGGTCGTCCTGGGCGCCATCATGGCGATCCTCGACACCACGGTCGTCAACGTCGCGCTGCAGAAGCTGACGATCGAGTTCTCGACGTCGTTCGACGTCATCCAGTGGGTCGCCACGGGCTACCTGCTGGCGCTCGCCACCGTGATCCCGGTCACCGGCTGGGCGTCCGACCGCTTCGGCACCAAGCGGCTCTACATGATCGCGATCGTGCTGTTCCTGGCGGGCTCGATGCTCGCGGGGGCGGCCTGGAACATCGAAACACTGATCATCTTCCGCGTCCTGCAGGGCTTCGGCGGCGGCATGCTGATGCCGTGCGGCATGACGATCCTGACCCGCGCGGCCGGCCCGCAGCGGATCGGGCGCGTGATGGCGGTGCTGGGCGTGCCGATGCTGCTCGGCCCGATCGGCGGCCCGATCCTCGGCGGCTGGCTGGTCGACGCGGTGAGCTGGCGCTGGATCTTCTTCATCAACGTGCCGATCGGCGTCGTCACGCTGCTGCTGTCGTGGCGGCTGCTGCCGAAGGACGAGCCGGAAACGGCTTCCCGCTTCGACTTCGCGGGCATGCTGATGGTGTCGCCGGGGCTGGCGGCACTGATCTTCGGCGTCTCGAAGATCCCGTCCGCTGGCGGGTTCGGCGCCGTCGAGGTGTGGCTGCCGGTGCTGGCCGGGGTGGTCCTGCTGGTCGCGTTCGTGGTGCGGGCGCTGCGCGTGCCGAACCCGCTGGTGGACCTGCGGCTGTTCAAGAACCGGTCGTTCACGGTGGCGATGGTGACGATGTCGCTGTTCTTCGTCGCGTTCCTCGGCGGGATGATGCTGCTGCCGACGTACTTCCTGCTGGTGCGCGGCGAAACGACGCTGCACGCCGGGCTGCTGCTGGCCCCGCAGGGCTTCGGCGCGATGATCATGATGCCGATCACCGGCCGCCTGGCCGACAAGGTGGGCGCGCGCAAGATCGTGCTGCCGGGCATGGTGCTGCTCGTCGGCTCGATGGCGATGCTGACCCAGGTCACCGCGACCACGCCGTACTGGGTGCTGCTGTCGGCGCTGTTCGTGATGGGCCTCGGCATGGGCTGCACGATGATGCCGATCACGACGTCGGCGCTGCAGACGCTGCAGCCGAAGGACATGGCCCGAGCATCGACGGCGACGAACATCGTCCAGCAGACGGCGGGCGCGATCGGGTCGGCGGTGATGGCGACGATCCTGGCGGCCCTGCTGGCGGGCAAGTTCGGCGTCCCGACGGCCCAGGGCCAGCTGGCGGCGACGGCGGCGATCCTGAACCCCTCGACGCACACCGCGGCAACGGGCTTGGCGGCGGACGCGTTCTCGACGACGTTCGTCTGGTCGCTGGTCCTGGTGGTGCTGTGCGTGATCCCGGCGCTGTTCCTCCCGAAGTCCCGCCCGGCAGCCCCGGCGGTCTCGGAAGACGGCGACGAGATCACCCCGCCGGTGATGGTCCACTGAACGAGCTCACCCCGGGACGCTTCGACGTCCCGGGGTGAGCCGGATCAGCGGTTCTGCCGCTCAGTCGGTTTCGGTGCGTCATCGTCGTCGGAGTCATCGCCTCCTCGGGTCCGCCGCAGGACGACGCCCGCGACGATGATCAGGATGATCATCATCGCGATGAGGGCGGCGATCGCGTAGACGAAAGCGGCGGAGACTCCGGTGACCACACAGGCGAGGACCACGATCAGGGCCAGCGCGATGACACCGGTCGGGCCGTGGGCCACGACGGCCTCGAAGAGCGCGGGCCATCTCCGGTCGGGGGGTTTATCCTTCACGTTGTTCGATCCTTTCGTGGTTGAACGCTGGGTGCGCCGCCGTTCTGCTTTCGCCGGCCGGCGGCGGCGCACTCGAGATCTCGGTGGTGTGGGATCGGTTCGTGGGGCTACCTCCTCGTGCTGGTGGCTGCTAGCGGTGGCGGGGCCCTCGGATGGCGCGACCCAGATCTTCGAGCACCCGCAGGATGTCCGGGATTTCGTCGACGCCGCTGTTCAGGCCGAGGAGGATCGTGACCTGGAGCTGACGAGCCAGGTCCGTCAACGGGTGGTCTTCGTTCAGGTTGGTTCTGGCGTCGGCGAGGGCTCGCTCGGCCTCCGCTCGGCCCAGCTCGAGAGCACCCCGCTCGGCGTGGAGGCACGCCAGCATCAGACGGACGCCGATCGCCGGGGCGCCCGTCCGGCGGCTCGAGAACTTGTTCAGGTGCGAGAACGCCTCGCGGATGGCTCGCTCGGATTCGTCCCAGTCGCCGATCGTGGCGAAGATCGTGGCCAGCGTCTGCAATGCCGTGACGAGGCGGTCGGACTCCACCATGCGTGAAGGGATCCGATCCGACGCCAGGTCGAACAGGAGGATCTCCCGTGCCCGGATCAGATCGCCGCGGTCTGACGTCATCTTGAAGCGATCCAAGAGCGCCGAACCCAGCCAGACCCGCAAGTCGTGGCGATCCATCTCGCCGACGGGCTCGTCGGTGAGCGTGTCGAGCAGCGTTATGGCCTCGTCGAGGTCGCTGGTCTCGCCCCGCACGCGGAAGCGAGCCCGGAGTGCGCGCGCCAGGTTTCCCGCTGCCCGGTGTGCCATCGTGGTGTGCCCGGCGACGCGGTCCAAGACGGCCCGGTAGGCGGTGACCAGGAAGTCGGCCTCCTGGCCGGTCATCGAGCTGTCGACGTGGCTCTGGGCGGTCAGCTGCTCCATGTAGCGGGCGTAGGCCGAGCCTTCGATGGCGCGGATTCCGGGCTCGTCCCGGTCTCGCGCGGCGTGTAGGTACGACTCGGCCAGCTCCCGCAACGAATTCTCGCCGAGCTCCGGCTCGAGCGCGGTGATCAGCTCGACCGCACGCATCCGGGGAAGAGGAGCCGTCTTGTGGTCGTTCGCCAGGCGGCGGAGGCTGGTCATCAAGGAACTCCGGGCGGCGGAGCCGAGGTGGGCCGCGCTGTTGGTGACCGGTCGTTTCGCCTTCTCGGCGATATCGAAGACCGCGTCCACCTTGCCGGCGAGCTCCTGCTCGGGATCGGCGAGGCCGGCCTCCGAACTGCCGGCGGAGAACCGGCCATGCGCGGTCGAACGGGTGATGCCGAGGGAGCCCCCGATCTCTTCCCAGGAGGTGCCGTGGGCCCGCTCGACGGTCACAGTCAACTGGAGCAGCTCTTCGGCGAGCGTGACGAGCTGCTGGGCTTCGGCCACCGACGGAACCGTCCAGGACGGCGCTTCCCGGCGCAGCCGCTTGTCCGCTGCGGACGCCAGTTCGGAAAGGCCGCGCTCCGCTCCCGAGGAGAGCAGCGCGTGCAGGATCGAGTCGGAGCCCATACTTGTATGGTCCGCCCGAACATGACGTTCGTCAACTCGGACGCCGATGTTCGGTGTAACCAAACGTCGTGGCGTCGGTTCGTAGCCCGAGTTTAACCCCGTTCGGCCGCCGGAAGTGGGTTCGGCGCCGAGCCGAAACACGAGGGCCGCCACCCGGACTCCGGGTGGCGGCCCTCGTCGTCTCGAGCGATCAGGAGAGGCGTTCGATGATCAGCGCCATGCCCTGGCCGCCGCCCACGCACATCGTCTCCAGGCCGAACTGCTTGTCGTGGTGCTGCAGGGAGTTGATCAGCGTCGACGTGATGCGCGCGCCGGTCATGCCGAACGGGTGGCCGACCGCGATCGCGCCGCCGTTGACGTTCAGGCGGTCGAGGTCGATGCCCAGGTCGCGGTACGACGGGATGACCTGCGCCGCGAAGGCCTCGTTGATCTCGACCAGGTCGATGTCGCCGATCGACAGGCCCGCGCGGGACAGCGCCTGCTTGGACGCCTCCACCGGCCCGTAGCCCATGATCTCCGGCGAAAGCCCCGTCACGCCGGTCGACACGATCCGCGCCAGCGGCGTCAGGCCCAGCTCGCGGGCCTTCGTGTCGGACATGATGACCAGCGCCGCCGCGCCGTCGTTGAGCGCGCAGCAGTTGCCCGCCGTCACGCGGCCGTCCGGGCGGAACACCGGCTTGAGCCCCGAGACGCCTTCCACGGTGACGCCGGCGCGCGGGCCGTCGTCCTTCGAGACGACCGTGCCGTCCGCCAGCGTGACCGGGGTGATGTCCTTGGCCCAGAAGCCGTCCGCGATGGCTTTCTCGGCCAGGTTCTGCGAGCGGACGCCGAACTCGTCCATGTCCTCGCGCGTGACGCCCTTCAGCCGCGCCAGGTTCTCCGCGGTCTGGCCCATCGCGATGTAGACGTCGGGGATGGTGCCGTCGGTACGCGGGTCGGTCCAGCTGTCGGTGCCGGACTCGGCGGTCGCCGCGGTGCGCTTCTCGGCGTCGGCGAAGAGCGGGTTGTGCGTGTCCGGCCACGAGTCCGAGCTGCCCTTGGCGAACCGCGAGACGGTCTCGACGCCGGCCGAGATGAAGACGTCGCCCTCGCCTGCCTTGATCGCGTGGAACGCCATCCGGGTGGTCTGCAGGCTGGACGAGCAGTAGCGGGTGATGGTGCACCCGGGCAGGTGGTCGTACCCGAGCTCGACGGCGACCGCGCGGCCCATGTTGAACCCGGACTCGCCACCCGGCAGGCCGCAGCCCAGCATCAGGTCGTCGATGTCGGTGGGGTCGAGCTGCGGCACCTTGGCCAGTGCCGCCTGGATCATCTGCACGGTCAGGTCGTCGGGCCGCATGCTGACCAGCGACCCCTTCCCGGCGCGGCCGATCGGCGAGCGAGCGGTGGAGACGATGACGGCTTCAGGCATGACGTGACACATCCTCGTATCGCGAGCTAAGCGTGCTAAGCGGTTGCTCACCATAGTGCCGTGTACCGGCCCGAGGAGAAAGCCGAACCTGGTGTGACGTCTGCGAGCCGGATCGCGTAACGCCCACTCGTGCCGGCGCGACCGGCTGATGACGGGGGAAGCGACCGGAGGGATGTCCGCGATGAGGGTTTCGCCGCCCGGCAGCGGCGCCGGTCGCAGGGTGCCCCACGCCGGTGAGCTCTTCACCGACCGCGAGAGCGAGTCCAAGGCGTTCAAGACGTCCTTGGCGGAGTTCCGCCGGCACATCGAGCGTGACGACGAGGCCGGGGTCGCCCGCCGCAACGTCCTGGCTTACTACGGCTTGGGCGGCATAGGCAAGACGACCCTCTCCGAGCGGCTCGACGCCTGGGTGAGCCACGGTCTCCCGCTGGTCAACGGCTGGGGCCCACCGCCGCCGACGAAGGTCGACGCCACCGCCCGGATCGACCTGCACGGCTCGGCCGGGCAGCTCGACCTGACCGGTGCCCTCATCGCCCTCCGCGCCGGCGTGGGGAAGTTCCGGAAGCGCTGGCCCGTGTTCGACCTCGCCTTCACCGCCTACTGGTCGGCCGCGCACCCCGGTGAAGCCCTGCCCCGGTTCCCCGGGCGGGAGGACGTCGGTGCCGTCGTCGGCGAGACCGTCAGAGACGTCCTGAGCGACGTCGGCTCCCTGGCCGACCTGGCCGTGGGCGCCGGCGCGGGGCTCGCCGTGCGAGGCGTCCGGAAGCTGGTCGGCGTGCTCCGGCGACGGCGTGACCTGAGGCTCGCCGTCGACGCCTTCTCCGGTTTCGAGGACTTCCTCCTGCGGTGCGCGGACGAGCCCAGCGCCACGGACCCCCGGCCCGACCTCCTGTGCGAGATCGCCGCGACCCTTTCGTGGGAGATCGCCACCCTCGATCCCGTCCGGGTCCTCGTGGTGTTCGTCGACACGACCGAGCGGCTCAAGCTCGATCCCCGGCGGGTGGCCGAACGGCACCTGAACAGCCTGATCCACGGCATGCCGAACGTCCTGTTCGTCCTCACCGGCCGGGACGTGCTCGACTGGCACGACGAGACCAGGATCGAGCTGCCGCAGCGCGGGCCGTGGACCTGGCCCGGTCTCGTGCCGGGGGCCGCCGGCGAGCCGCGGCAGCACCTCGTCGGCAACCTGTCCCCTTCGGACACCCGGGCGCTGATCCGGCTGAGCCGTGACCAGCTCGCCCTGCCGATGAGCGACGAGGTCGTCGAAGAGCTGGTCACGGCGTCGCGGGGGCTGCCGCAGTACGTCGAGGTGGCCCGCCAGGTGGCCGTCTCCGTCAAGGACTCCGGGGAGGGCAGGCAGGTGCGGGCGTCGGACGTCACCGGCTCTCTCGGGTCCCTGGTTCTGCGCGTGCTCGACGACATCCCGGCCGACGAGCAGCGCGCCATCAGGGCGGCCTGCTTGTTCCGGGTCTTCGACACGGGCCTCGTGGCCGCGGCGGCGGGCGTCGACCACGGCTGCGCCGAGCGCGCCGTCCTCCGCCCGATGATCGACCGGCACGAGGGCGACCGGTTCCCGTACCGGATGCACGACGCGGTCCGCGAAGCCATCCGCCGCACCGACTTCCAGGTCTCGGGCGGCTGGTCCGACCGTGACTGGCGGCTCGCCGCCGCGCGTGCCGTGGCGGCGGCGCGTGAGCTCCACGACGAGGCCAAGCGTGGCGACGACGACCGGCTGATGTGGGCGCTCGGGATCGCCATCGGCGTCGTCTGCGACCAGGAAACCGACATCGAGCGGCCGGCCGGACGCTCGAACTACGAGGACTGGCTGTCGCGGGACATCGTGTTCAGCCCGTCGATCCAGGGGCTGCGGTCCCGGGTGCCCGGCGCCAGCCGGACGGAGTACGGACGGCACGTCCTCGACTTCATCGCCGGCAAGTCCATCGAGGTGCCGCTGGACGAGCGCCTGCTGCTCCTCCGGTCCGTCTTCGACTCGGATCACCCGCTCAGGCTGCCCGCCGGGCGGCACCTCGGCTACACCCTGAAGGTGCTGCGCCGCTGGGACGAGGCGCTCGCCGTGTTCGACGAGGTGGTCCGGCTCGCCCCCACCAGGGTGAACCGGCGCCAGCGCCCCCTGACCCTCAGCTTGGCGAGGCGCTTCGAGGACGCCCGGGAAGCCGGAGACGACGTCCCGGACCTGACCCGCCTCGCCGAGTACGCGCACGGCCGTCCCGAGCGGTACTTCGACGAGATCGGCGAGAAGATCGAGAAGCTGGAGACCGCCGGCCGCCGCCGGGAGGCCCTGGAAGACCGCGGCGACCACCTCGCGCGGCGGGTCTTCTTCCACCGTGACGTGGACGGCGGGGAGATCGCGGACCTCTTGGCCGAGGGTGAGCAGGTCGGGCACGTCCTGGCGATTCGCAACGCCCTGCTCGCGACGGTCCTGCACCACGAGTCGGACCCGACGACGATTTCGGTGGCGCTCGAACGGCTGGAGAACCTGGAGCGGGCTTCGGCGGCGGGCGGGACCATCGAGTTCCGCTACGCGATCGCGGAGTTCTGCGCCGCCGCGATCGCGGGCGACCGGGGCCGCCTCGAAGAGCTGCGGGCGAAGGTGGGCAAGATCGGTTTCCGGACGCGCTCCTGGATACCCGTGGAGTGCTTCTTCGCCTTGGTCGGCCTGCCGCTGCCCGAGACGCCGACGCAGTGGCTCGTGCGGCCCGAGAAGGTCAGCCGGCGGTGGACCGCTCACCTGGATGCCTACCTCGCCCGTCACGGGACGACGCGAGAAGGTCTCCGGCCGCACTGACCGTTCCGGGGGATCTCCGGAGCCGGGACTGGCAGGATCAGCCCGATGGGGACCGAGGCGCGGGTGCTGCGGACGAGGACGATCCTGCTGTGGGGAGCCGGCCTCCTGGTGATCGCCGCTGTCGCGGCCACCCTGCTGCTCACCCTGCTCGGGGGTGGCCGGCCGGAGGACTCCGCTCGGCTGGATGCCCTCAAGACCGCCGCCAACATCGTCGTCGGGACCGGGGGTGCCGCCGCTCTGCTGCTGGCCGCTCGGCGGCAACGGTCGGCCGAGCTGGACCTTGCCCAGAAGGACCACGATGCCACCGAGCGGCGGATCACCGAGATCTACGGCAAGGCCGCCGACCAGCTCGGCAGTGACAAGGCGCCGGTGCGGCTCGCCGGGCTCTACTCCCTCGAACGGCTGGCCGGTGGGTACGCCGAGCACCGGCAGACCATCGTCAACGTCCTCTGCGCCTACCTGCGGATGCCGTACAAGCACCTCCCGAAGAACGCCGAGGAGCTGCAGGTCCGCAAGGCCGCGCAGCGGATCCTGATGCTGCACCTGCGGCCCGGGTCCGGGGAACGGCCGAACGGTGACTTCTGGCCGGACGTCGACCTCGACTTCTCCGGGGCGACGCTCGTCGGCCTGACCCTCACGCACTGTTCGATCCGGTCGATCGTGTGCTTCGAAACGAAGTTCCTCGAACTGACTTCCTTCCGCGGCTCCGAATTCCGCACGAAAGCGGACTTCAATCAAGCGAACTTCGTTGACCGCGTCGATTTCCGCGGTACCGATTTCGGTGGTCGGCAAGACGGCTTCAACGGCGCCGTTTTCGCAGGTCCGGCCGATTTCGGCACGAAGTCCGAAGCCGGGCTCGCGGGCGCCGAAGCGCAACAGGGCTTTCGTCGGACCTGGCCGCCGGGCTGGGAAGAACGCCCGATCGCCGACCGGTCGGGTTGGTCACAGTTGACACGAAAGGACGATCCGGGGCAACCGGGCGCCCGATAAGATCGTCCGACCAAGGAAAGGTCGCCATTCCTGACCCGGGAGGTGAACCGGCGATGATTATCAGACGGGCCGCCCACTGGGCGTCTCCGACCCTTCGGACGGGGTGCCGCGACGTGATCGGCGCCGGGTGGAACCTCCGGGACGGGATGACGGCTCGGCGAGTGGCGGCCCTCGGGCCGGTACCGGTGTAGACGAGCAGCTTGGTGGCTGCCGGCGGTCTCCACCGCACGGTCCGACCTCGCCCTCGCGACCCGGCATCACCGACGCGCACCCGGAGACCGCCCGGGGCCTGCCCCGACGCGGTGCGTGGACACCGCCACCGGTCGGCCGTTTAGGCTGGTGGTCGTGGAGTACGCAGAGCACATCGCAGACCTCGTGGGCAACACCCCCCTGGTCAAGCTGAACTCGTTGACCAAGGGGCTCAAGCCGCTCGTGCTGGCCAAGGTCGAGTACCTGAACCCGGGTGGCTCGGTCAAGGACCGGATCGCGCTGCGCATGATCGAGGCGGCCGAACGCTCCGGCGCGCTGCGCCCCGGCGGCACGATCGTGGAACCGACGTCCGGCAACACCGGCGTCGGGCTGGCCATGGTCGCGCAGCGCAAGGGCTACCAGTGCGTCTTCGTCTGCCCGGACAAGGTCAGCGAAGACAAGCGCAACGTCCTCAAGGCCTACGGCGCCCGCGTCGTGGTGTGCCCGACCGCGGTGGCCCCCGAGCACCCGGACTCCTACTACAACGTCTCCGACCGCCTGGTCCGCGAGATCGACGGCGCCTGGAAGCCCAACCAGTACGCCAACGCGCAGAACCCGGAGAGCCACTACCTCTCCACCGGCCCCGAGCTGTGGAAGCAGACCGACGGGAAGATCACGCACTTCGTCGCGGGCGTCGGCACCGGCGGCACCATCTCCGGCACCGGCCGGTACCTCAAGGAGGTCAGCGACGGCCGCGTGCAGGTGGTCGGCGCCGACCCGGAGGGCTCGGTCTACTCCGGCGGCAGCGGCCGCCCCTACCTGGTCGAGGGCGTCGGCGAGGACTTCTGGCCGGAGACCTACGACCGGAACATCGCCGACGAGATCATCCCGGTCTCCGACGCCGACTCGTTCCAGGTCACCCGGCGGCTCGCGCTGGAGGAGGGCCTGCTGGTCGGCGGCTCCTGCGGCATGGCCGTCGCCGCCGCGCTGAAGCTCGCCGAGCGGCTCACCGAGGACGACGTCGTGGTCGTGCTGCTGCCCGACGGCGGCCGCGGCTACCTGACGAAGGTTTTCAACGACACCTGGATGTCCTCCTACGGCTTCCTGCCGCCCGACTCCTCGGGCGCGACGGTCGCCGACGTGCTCACGAAGAAGAGCGGCTCGCTGCCGTCGCTGGTGCACTCGCACCCGAACGAGACGGTCGCCGAGGCCATCGCGATCCTGGCCGAGTTCGACGTCAGCCAGATGCCCGTGGTCAGCGCGGAGCCGCCGGTGATGGCGGCCGAGGTCGTCGGCGCGGTCAACGAGCGTGACCTGCTCGAAGCGCTGTTCACCGGCAAGGCCCAGCTGGCCGACCGGCTCGACCGGCACATGTCCCCGCCGTTGCCGACGATCGGCGGCGGTGAGCAGGTGGGCGCCGCGATGACGGCGCTCGAGGGTGCCGACGGCGCGCTCGTGCTGGTCGACGGCAAGCCGGCCGGGGTCGTCACCCGGCACGACCTCCTCGGTTTCCTGGCCGGTCGCTGAACAGCGGCTGAGAAGAATCTTAATCGGCGGACCCGGCCGGGGCGTTACGAGCGCCCTGCCGGGTGATCCGATAGCGTAGGGCGCAAATAGAACACTTTCGCGTTCTCGTCAAGGGGGTTCAAGACCCACATGAGTGCACCGCAGCCACCGAACCAGCCGTGGGGTGGCGGCCAGCCACCTCAGGGCCCGCCGAGTGGCCCCCAGCCGCAGCAGGACAACCCGTTCGGCAGCCCGGAACCGACCCAGGTCGTGCAGCCCGCCCAGCCACAGGGCGGTTCCCCGTTCGGGGAGACGCCCGAACCGACCCAGGTCGTCCAGCCGTCTTACCCGGGTGACGGCGGGGCGGGCGCGACCCAGGCGATGCCGCCGGTCGACGCGAACGCGACGCAGATGGTGAACCCGGCCGGCGGCGGCGACGCCCCGGTCGCGGACTCCACACAGCTGGTTCCGCCGGGCTCCCAGCCGCCGGCGATCCCGTACACCCCGCCGCCGAGCGCGGCCGACAACCCGGCCGCGGCGTTCGGCCAGCAGCCGGGCGGCTACGGCCAGCAGGGCGGCTTCGGCCAGCCGGGGCAGCCGGGTCAGCCCGGCGGGTTCGGGCAGCAGCCGGGCTTCGGCCAGCCGGGGCAGCCCGGCCAGCCGCCGCAGGGCTTCGGCGGTCCCGGGTTCGGTGGCCCCCAGCAGCCCGGCTTCGGTGGTCAGCCGCCGCAGTTCGGCGCGCCGGCGGGTGGCGGCAACGGCCTGTTCGGCTACATCGCCGGCGGCGTCGTCGCGCTGCTGGGCCTGATCGCGCTGATCATCTCGTTCAGCTACATGGGCGACGCGAGCGACTACTCGAAGATCTTCGACCTCGCGCCGGACCAGGCGGCGATCGACAAGGTGCTCGACGCGGCCGGCATCATCGGCCCGGGCCTCGTCTGGTTCTACGTGATCATGATCCTCGTGGGCGCGCTGATCTCCCTCGCCGGCGGCGTCGGGCTGGCGCTCGTGGGCAAGCTCGGCGGGATCAAGAAGTTCGTCCCGATCGCGATCGCCGCGGGTGGTGCGCTCCTCACGGTCTTCGCGCTGCTGCTCAAGATCGGGATGACGCCGAACGCCGAGACGCTCGCGCAGTCGACCGCGTCCGAGAAGGACACGTTCGGCCTCGGGCTCCCGCCGCTGATCATCGGCGTGCTCATCCTCATCGTGGGTGTCCTCGGGCTCATCCCGGCGACGCAGCAGTTCGTCGGCCTCGGTGCCGGCGGTGCCGCGCCGGGCGGGCCGCAGGGCTTCGGCGGACCGCCGCAGGGTGGCTTCGGCGGCCCGCAGCAGCCGGGTGGCTTCGGTCAGCCGGGCCAGCCCGGTCAGCCGGGCGGGTTCGGGCAGCAGCAGGGTGGCTACGGCCAGCCGCCGCAGGGCTTCGGTCAGCCTCCGGGCTACGGCCAGCCGGGCGGGCCCAACCCGTCCAGCGGCGGGTTCCCGCAGCCGTCGAGTGGCGGTTTCCCGCAGCCGGGTCAGCAGCAGCCGGGCGGTTACGGCCAGCCGGGCCAGCCGCCGCAGGGCTACCCGCAGCAGCCGGGGCAGCCGCCGCAGGGCTGGGGCCAGCCCCCGGGCCAGCAGGGTCCGCCCAGTGGCGGGTTCGGCCAGCCTGGTCAGCCGCCGCAACAGCAGCAGTGGTGAACTAGTACACCGCAGCGTGCCCCGGAGCCCATTCGGCTCCGGGGCACGCTGCATTTACAGCCGAATACGCAATTGTCCGAAAAGGACAATTGCGTGGTATCGAAGACCGTGTGGATCGCGTGACAGCATTTCTGCCGCTACCGCATGAAAATGATCTTGGGTTCCGCCGTCCGGCCGAATTCCGTTCTCTTTCGGAGTCACTTCCCCCTTTGCCGACTAGGGTGAACGCCGTAGTCCCGCTCTGCTGATGGGGGAGTTGTGACCGGTCCACGCGGATACCCGGTGGCGCATTCGCATTCGTATTCATCGACTCGTCCGTCCGGAGTAACGGCGATACTCGCCGGCCTGCTCGGACTCGCCGCCGCCGTCGCCGCGGGATATGTGCCGGTGAAGATCTTCCTCGACATGCCCGCCGAATTCAGCCTCGGCGCCCTGCCGGGCTGGGTGCTCGTGGACCTGGCCGCCTACCTCGGTGCCGGGCTCGTGCTCCTGCTGGGCGCGCTGGCGACGTTCTTCCGGGCGACGGCGGGGGCGATCCTGCTCGGCCTCGGTGCGTTGCTGGCCGTCGGGGCGCTGCTGACGGAACCGCTGTCGGTGGGCGTCCCGCTGGGCCGGTTCGCGGACGCGATGTTCACCCACGGCGGCTTCGCGATGGTCGACCGGGTCGGCCTGGCCGGTCTCGCGGTGCTGGTCCTGATCCTGGCGTTCCTGCCGCCGACCTTCCGCTACCTGCGCTACCGCGCGCCGATGATGCCGATGTGGGCGGGCCAGGAGGCCTACTCGTCGCGGAGCTGGTGACCCGCGCCGGTCACCCGCGGTGACCGACCCTATCCTCGCTGCCGTGACCCGAACCGAAGGCCGGACGGCGCTCGCCGCCGCGGCGCTCGCCCTGCTCGGCGGGCTGCTCTACCTGGCGGGGCTCGTCCTGGACGTCGTCGCGCTCGTCCGGTTCCCCGGTGACGCCGGCCGGGTGGTCGTCCACGCGGCCGTGAACGTCGTGCTCGCCTCGACGCTGCTGCCCGGCGGCGTCCTGCTGCTGCGCCGTCAGCCGGCCGGCCGGATCGGCTGCATCGCCGGGAGTTCGGCGGCGCTGCTCGCGACGCTGACGTCCGCGGTCCTCGCCGCGGCCGGGCTGACGTTCGCGGACATCGGCGGGCCCGGCGACCTGGCGATGGGCGGGCTGACCGCCCTGGCACTGGTGGCGCCGCCGGCACTGGTCACGCTGCTGCTCGCGGTGTCCGCGCCGGCCGCCCGGTGGTGCGGTTTTGAGACCCATCCCACCTGACGGGAATGTCGGGGCCTCGCCGTACGCTTAGCCCATGGTGGACGACTACTCCGTACTGGGATTCGAGACTCGCGCGATCCACGCCGGTCAGAAGCCAGACCCCCGCACCGGCGCCGTGATCGTGCCGATCTACCAGACCTCCACCTACGCGCAGGACGGCGTGGGCGGGACCCGCGAGGGCGACTACGAGTACTCGCGCACCGCGAACCCGACCCGCTCGGCGCTGGAGGAGGCGCTGGCCTCGCTGGAAGGCGGCCGGCACGCGCTGGCCTACGCCTCCGGCATGGCGGCCTCCGACGTGGTGCTGCGCAGTACCCTGCGCCCCGGTGACCACCTGGTGCTCGGCAACGACGCGTACGGCGGCACGTTCCGCCTGATCGACAAGGTGCTCAGCCTGTGGGGCGTCGAGCACACCGTCGCCGACCTGGCGAACCTCGACGAGGTGCGCGCCGCCATCCGGCCCGAGACCAAGCTGATCTGGTGCGAGTCGCCGACCAACCCGATGCTCGGCATCGCCGACATCGCCGCGCTGGCCGGCGTCGCGCACGACGCCGGTGCCCGCCTGGTGGTCGACAACACCTTCGCGACGCCGTACCTGCAGAACCCGCTCTCGCTGGGCGCGGACATCGTGCTGCACTCGACGACGAAGTACCTCGGCGGCCACTCCGACGTCGTCGGCGGCGCCGTGATCACGAACGAGGACGAGCTGCGTGAGCAGCTGTTCTACCTGCGCAACGCCGCGGGCGCGGTGCCCGGCCCGTTCGACGCGTGGCTGACGCTGCGCGGCATCAAGACGCTGGCCCTGCGCATGGAGCGGCACAGCGACAACGCCGAGCTGGTCGTGCAGGCGCTGGTCAAGCACCCGAAGGTCGCGAAGGTCTACTACCCGGGCCTGCCGGAGCACCCGGGCCACGAGACGGCGGCGAAGCAGATGCGCCGCTTCGGCGGGATGGTGTCGTTCAGCCACGCGGACGGCGAGCAGGCGGCGCTGGAGGTGGCGTCCCGCACGAAGCTGTTCATCCTGGCCGAGTCGCTGGGCGGCATCGAGTCGCTGATCGAGCACCCGGGCAAGATGACCCACGCGAGCACGGCAGGCTCGACGCTGCAGGTCCCGGCCGACCTGCTGCGCCTGTCGGTCGGCATCGAAGACGGCCGTGACCTGGTCGCGGACCTGCTGACCGCGCTGGGCTGACCCTGGACACAGCAAAACGGCGCCGGAGCTGCTCCGGCGCCGTTTTCGCGTTGCTCAGGGGTTGTAGTTGCCGTGCACGACGCCACCCGACTTCGGGGTGCCCGTCGCGGGCAGGGTCGCGCCGTCGACGCAGCCGCCGACCAGCTCGACGTGGCTGTCGTGGCGGATGTACTGGGCCGGGGAGCCGCACGAGGCGTTGTCCACCGTGAAGTACGCGGCTCCGGTCAGCGCCGCGGCCGAGGCCAGCCCGATGACCAGCGGGACCAGCCCGGCGGACCGGGTGGCGCGACTCCGTCGAGCGGCGTCCGCGTCGTTCCCCCGTGCCATGGTTGCTCCCTGTTTACCGCGTATTGACACGCCAAGGGTACCCGGCTCCCGGTCCGGTCAACCTGTGGAGTTCCTGAGTGGCATAACCTCCGGCCATGGAACTCGTGACCATCGAGCGGATCCAGGCCGCCCGGGAACTCCTACGCGGAGTCACCCGGGTGACGCCGATGGAGCACGCGCGTGACCTGCGCAAGCTCCACGGCGGTCCGGTGCACCTGAAGTGCGAAAACCTGCAGCGCACGGGCTCGTTCAAGATCCGCGGCGCCTACACCCGCATCCACGGCCTCAGCGCGGCCGAACGTGAACGCGGGGTCGTCGCGGCCAGCGCCGGCAACCACGCGCAGGGCGTCGCGCTCGCGTCGTCGCTGCTCGGTGCCAAGTCCACCGTCTTCATGCCGCTGCGGGCGCCGCTGCCGAAGCTGGCCGCCACCCGCGGGTACGGCGCCGACGTCCACCTGCACGGCGCGCTGTTGGAGGAGACCCTCGCCGCGGCGATCGAGTTCGGCGAGCGGACCGGGGCGGTGTTCATCCACCCGTTCGACCACCCGGACGTCATCGCCGGTCAGGGCACCGTCGGCCTCGAGATCCTCGAGCAGGTGCCCGGGGTGAAGACGATCCTGGTCGCCACCGGCGGCGGCGGGCTGGTCGGCGGGGTCGCGTCGGCGGTGAAGGCGGTGCGCCCGGACGTCCGCGTCGTCGGCGTGCAGGCCGAGGACGCGGCGGCGTACCCGCCGTCGCTGGCCAAGGGTTCGCCGGTGCGGCTGGGCTCGACCTCGACGATGGCCGACGGGATCGCGGTCGGCGAGCCGGGCCCGGTCAGCTTCGCGCACGTCGCGTCGCTGGTGGACGACGTCGTGACGGTCTCGGAGCAGTCCCTCTCCCGCGCGGTGCTGCTCTGCCTGGAACGCCGCAAGCTGGTCGTCGAACCGGCCGGTGCGGCGCCGGTCGCGGCGCTGTTGCAGCACCCCGGCGTCTTCGAGCCCCCGGTGGTCGCGATCCTCTCGGGCGGCAACGTCGACCCGGTGCTGCTCCTGCAGATCATCCAGCACGGCATGACGGCGGGCGGCCGCTACCTGCGCCTGCACCTGCGGGTCCCGGACCGCCCGGGTTCGCTGGTGGGCGTGCTGTCCTGCGTGAGCGAGCTGGGCGCGAACGTGCTCGACGTCGAGCACTCCCGGATCTCCGGCAGCCTCGACCTCGGTGAGGCCGACGTCGTCCTGGCGCTCGAAACCCGCGGCCCCGAGCACTGCAAGGACCTTGAGGTCGCGTTGACGAACGCGGGCTACACGGTCGTCTGAGGCTGCTCTCCGGTGATCGCCGCCAGGGCCAGGTCCTTCGCCGGCTCGGGGACGTCCGCCGGCGCGGTGAAGCGGCGGGCCCGGATGTGGGCGACCAGGTCCGGGTCCGGCGGCACCCCGTGCTCTCGCAGGTAGTACGCCACCGCGCCGGGCCAGGCCCACGCGCCGTCGGTGCGGAAGTTCATCGGCACCGCGTCCGCCCGGTCCGGCGCGAACGCGTCCGGGCCGTTGCTGCGCGAAGCGAGGATGACGGGCGCCGCGTCGAGGTACGCCAGCACCCGCTCGGCCTCGGCCGGGATCAGCGGCTGACGGCGGACGAGCGGCTTGCCGGACGCGTCGACGCCGTCGTAGATCCGCGGCGTGCGGACCTCGCCGTCGGCGGCCGGCGGGGTCAGCCCGGCACGCTCACGCAGCCAGCCCGGGATGTGCTCGTCGGCCCGCGGGAAGAACCGCAGCTCGTCCTGGAACCCGATCGGCGGCGGCTGCTGCCGGAACGGCGGCTCGAGGTCCGGCCGCACGAAGTCGACGTCGGGTGGCTGCCCGGGCTCGAACACCAGGATCGCGCCCAGCCAGGTGCCGAGGCCGGGCTGGTACATGCCCGACCGCAGCGCGCCGAGCAGCCGCACCGTCTCCGGGTGCGGCTGCGCCGGCCGGGGAAGCCCGTCCGGGCCGGTCACCAGCAGGTCGGTCTCGACGTGCCGGCCGGCGGCGCGGTACTCGACGCGCAGCTGCCGCCAGCCCGGCGGGACGGCTGCCGTGAGCGCCGCGCCGATCTGCCGGACGAGCTCGTGGCGCTGCTCCGGCCGCAACGGCCCCGGTGGCTGCGTCATGGTCAGGCCCCTTCGGCGCCTTGGCGCAGCCAGTCGGGCGTGCGCCGCTCGGAACGCGGATAGCGCCGCAGCTCTTCGGCGTACGCCTCGGCCGGCGGCCGCGTCTGGAAGCCCGGGTCTTCGGTCGTGTTGAACTGCGCTTTGACCGACTCCGGGAACTTCATTTCGTACTTCAGGCTCACCCACGTGCCCCGGTCTTCGGACGCCGAAGCCGCGCGGTGGCGCCGAAGCAGCTCGAGCACGTGCTCCGGCGGCGTCCACGGGTAGACCGTCCCGGTGACCGAGTGGACGACCGCGCCGGACTCCTCGTAGTCGCCGACCGCGCGGAACTGCAGCTGGACGTAGTCCCAGCCCGCGGGAAGGGCGAACTTCAGCTCGTCCGCGACGCTCTTCAGCAGGGCGTTCGGCTCGTCCGGGGTCCGCGTCCCGCCGGTTTCCCCCTTGATCCCTTCCCGGTACCAGGCCGGGATCCACTCGTCGTCGCGGGGGAACGTCTCGAAGTCGTGGTCGAAGACCGCGGGGTCGACCGGCGGGTCCCACCGCGGGTCCGAGTCGAAGTTGTAGGTCACGCGGTAGTCCCCGGACGGCTCGATGACCAGCCGCATCGACAGCCAGGTACCGCGGCCGCGCATGTACTTCTTCTGCCGCAGCTCGGACAGCAGCGGGCTGATGGCGGGCGGCGGTTCCATCCGCGCCGCGTCGCCGTCGGGCATGACGACCGCGAGCGAGATCTCCTCGACCGTCGAAGCGACGCGGGCCGTCATGTCGATCCGCCGCCAGCCTTCGGGAGCGGCGTCCATCAGCCAGCCGCCGATCCAGCGGACGATCTGGTCCTCGTCCGCCTCCCGGAGATCAGGTCCGGGTGGGGGGTACCACGGGGGCTGGGAGCGGGACATTGCGGAAACTCCTGTAGTTGTAGGTGCGGGTGCCGTCGGGGTGGATTCTCTCGGACATCACGTGCAGGCGATCGGGGCTCTCGGTGTTCGGCGTCGACGGCTCGTCGGCGTAGACGCGCGTCGTGCCGTGGTCACCGCCGTTGCGTTCGAACGTCCGGCGGTCCGTCTCCATCTGCGCCCAGTTGTGTTCGTCGCCCACGAGGTGGTTCTGGTTGTAGTCCTGCGGAACCATGCCCATCCGGCCCTGCAGGCCGCCCGACCGGTGGTCGGCGGTGTGCCCGCCGCGGTTGACGGTGCTGCCCGGGTGGTCTTCCAGCCCGACGTGGCCGGTGCGTTCCTGCGGGCCGAGGCCGACCCGCTTGGTGGCCGGGCTGGAGTAGTCCGGCTCCCAGGAAACGGCGGCGTTGCCGTGCGCGTCGACGTGGTAGTGCATGTTGTCGGCGCCGATCTCGTACTTGGCGCCGCGCACCGGCATGCCGTCGGGCCGCCCGGCGTGCTGGTCGTGCATCGTGTTCTTGTCACCCGTCTCCGGGTTGATCATGCCGCGTTCGTTGTCGTGCCACGTCTTGATGTGCGAGAACTCCGGCGGGTTCTCCCCGTTGGTGTAGAAGGTGCCGTGCCACTGGTCGGTGCCGTCGGGCGCCCTCGAGTAGATCTCGTACCGGCTGTTCGGCTTGAGGTCCTCCGGGGGAGTGGCACCGAACGGGCCGTCGCCGCTGTGGCTCGGGTCGTAGCCGGTGATCCGGCGTTCGGTCGGCACCGGGTCGGTCGGCGGGTCGAAGCGGTCGATGTCCAGCTCGGGACGTCCGTCCGCGTCCGTGTGGAACTCGAACTGCCCCTCGCCGGTGTTGACCCGGTAGTCGACGTCGCCGAGCAGGTGGGAGGCGTCCGGGTTGCCGGTCTGGAGCCTCGGGTCCACATCGCTGCCGACGCGCGTGTTCGGGACGTCGGCGTCGACGTGCGTGATCCGCGGCGGCTGGTCGCCGTTCGTGTAGACGCGGGTGAAGCGGCCGTCCGGGTCGGTGACCTCGTAGCGCGTGTTCGGTTCGAGGTGCCGCGGGTTCGCCGGGTCGTAGAACCGTTCGTGCCGCCCGACTGTCACGTCTTCGTGCCGCTTGAACTCCGGTTCCTGCCAGCCGTCCTCGACGTCGTGCATGTCCGGGTGTTCCTTGCCCCGGGCGAGCGCACTGTCGGCGTCGACGTCGTGCGCGTCGCCGTGGTGGCTGTCCGGCGCGAAGCCGTCGTCGCCGGCGCGGTGGGTCGAGCCGTCCGGGTGGTGGGTGTTCCACTCGCCGTCCGGCGGGATCCGCGGACGCATCCGGCCATCCGGGCCGATTTCGTAGTCGGAGGAGAAGACGCGGCCGTGCGAGTCGGTCCACGCCGGCTTCGTCGGAGCCATGACCTCGGTGTCGAGCTCCCGCGAAAGCCGGTGCGCAAAGTCGTTGGAGCCGGCGTCACAGCCGATCAGCCGGACCGGGCGGCCGTCGTAGTCTCCGTTGCGGCGCAGGATGTCCGCGAACTCTTCGGGCGTGTAGAGGCGGTCGCCGATCCGGGCGTGGCCATCGGGCGTGACGTGCACGTCGACGGTGTAGCGGCCGTCCGGGTCGGGCTGCACGCGGTGCGGCAGATCGCCCATGTCGGGATCGCCGGCGTGGTACGAGCTGCCCGAGGGGGTGCTTTCCGAGTGCCGGGCGTTGACCTCGTCCGGGGTCAGCGGGTCGTCGTGGTGCGGGGGGCCGCCGTCCGGGTCGGCGGGGTTGTGGTCGTGGGGTGCGTTTTCGTGCGGTGCGTTTTCGTGAGGGGCGTGGCCGGGGGTGCCGCCGTCCGCGCCTGGTGGGCGGGTGCCGGGCGTGTGGCCGCCGGGGCGGGTGTCGGGGGCGTGCGTGCCGGGGCCGTAGCCGCGGGCCGCCGGGGCGGGTGCGTCCGGCGTGCGCGCGCGTCCCGAGGGCAGGTCGCCGCCGGCGCGGGGCCAGCCGGGTGCGTCGACGTGCGGGGTGTGCGCGCCCGGGCTGCCCGGGGTGCCGGTCCAGCCGCCACCACCGCCGCCGCCGCCGGTGCGCGGGGAGCCACCGCCGAGACCGCCACCGCCTGGGGCACCGCCGGGCGGCATCCCGCCACCACCCATCGGAGCGCCACCCTGCGGTGGAACGCCGGGTGCGTCCCCGCCTCGCGGCGACGGGACGGTGCCCGGGTCACCGGTCCGCGGAGCGGTCGGGGCGGTGCCGCTGGCGGAGGTGGTGCCGTCGGCTCGCGGAGGTGCGGCGCTGCTCGGGGTCTCGGTGCCTGCGTGCGAACCGGGTGCATCGGATCGCGCGGCGGGCGAGGAGCCGGAGTGCGTGGGAACGGGACCGTTGTCGCCACCGCGAGTGGGCGAGGGGCTGCTGTCCCCGCCACGGGCCGGGGACGGACTGCTGTCACTGGCGTGCGAGGGCGTGTTGTCGCCTGCGCGGGTGGGCGACGGACTGCTGTCCCCGGCGTGTGAGGGCGTGCTGTCGCCGCCGCGAGTCGGTGAGGGGCTGCTGTCGCTCGCGTGGGAGGGCGTGCTGTCGCCGCCGCGAGTCGGTGAAGGACTGCTATCGCTCGCGTGAGAGGGAGTGCTGTCGCTGCCACGGGTCGGTGAGGGACTGCTGTCCCCGGCGCGGGAGGGGGTGCTGTCGCTGCCACGAGTCGGTGAAGGGCTGCTGTCCCCGGCGCGGGAAGGCGTGTTGTCGCCCGCGTGCGAGGGAGTGCTGTCGCTGCCGCGCGTGGGAGAAGGGCTGCTGTCGCCCGCGCGGGAAGGCGTGCTGTCGCTGCCGCGGGTCGGCGACGGGCTCGAGTCCCCGGTGTGGGAAGGCGAGCCGTCCGAACGCACCGCCGATGGGCTGCCATCCGGCGAACCGTCACCACTGTGCGCCGAGGGTGAACCGTCTCCGTCGGGTGAACGGGAACCGTCTCCACTCGAACTCCGGCGGGAGGCCGAGTCCGGCGACGAGTCGGTGTTCATCGGGTCGGAACTCGGCGAATCCCCGTCCGTGTGAGCAGGATCGCCGGAATCCGTCGACGAACCCTCGCCGTCGCCACCGTGGGCGCGGGTGTGGACTCCGCCCTCCCCCTTGGGGATCTTGTGGACGAAGCCGCCTTCCTTGACCTTCAGCCCGTCGAGCCCGCTGACCTTGCCGAGCACCTTGCCGAAGACCTTCGCGATCTTCTCGAAGATGTCCACCAGCTTCGACAGCAGCGGCGACACCTTGCGGATCGTGTCGGTGAGCTTCTTCAGCAGCTCACCGATCTTCTTGCCCCACTTGGCGATCGCGGCCGACGCCTGCGCGACGACGACCGGGGTGCCGAAGCCCAGTGAGAAGACTTCCTCCATCACCCACGCGATCAGCTTGCCGACCAGGTCCGCGATCAGCTGCCGCACCGTCTCGCGCACGAACGAGACGACCTGGCCCATGATCATCGTGACCGTGCTGATCGCGCCGGCCACCGTTGCCGCGCCGGAGAGGGCGTCGCTGTGCTCCGCGGCGAACTTGCGGTACGCGTCCGCGCCGTCGCCGGTCCAGCCGGTGGTTCCGTTCTTGACCGCGTTGTCGAAGTCGGTCTTGCGCTCGCCCAAGGCCTTCGAGACGTTGCCCCAAGTGTCCGCATAGGACTGGATCACCGGTGGGTTGCCCGCGAGCGAATCGAGCATGTCCTTCAGCGGCTGGATGTGCTCCATCAGGAACGACGCCACCGACGACATCAGGTAGCCGAACGGGTCGATCGCCGCGCCCGCGATCTCGCCGGCCAGGCTGAGCGCGCCCAGTCCGCCGGAAACCCAGTCGCCGTCCTTGATCCCGTTGAACGCGTCCATCGACGACTCGGCGAGGCCGATGCCGCCGGCCCAGCCGTAGTCGCCGTTGCCCGCGGTGAACGCGCCCGGCCCGTCCGGGTCCGCCTTGGCGTCGACGACGAGCGGGTTGCCTTCGGGCATCACGCACCGCCCGTGGACTTGTTCAGGTCGTCGGCCACGCCGGCCTCGTACTTGTGGTACGCCGCCGCGGCTTCGCGGACCTTGCCGGAGACCGCGGTCATCGCCTGCACGGCGTCCTTCAGCGCGTCGATCCCGTACTGCTCCACCGGGTCCAGCATCATCCGGAACGGCTGGCAGAGGATGCCGTACGCGTCGGTCGGCATGCTGACCTGGTTCGCCGCGTCGACGGCCTGCTGCAGCCCGTCACCGATGGCGTCGAGCTGGTGGGCGTGCGCCGTCAGGTCGGTGCTGAGTTCCACATCCGTCATCGGTTTCCCCCTCAGGAAAGAATCGGACCGCCGAAGTCGTCGTCATCGTCGTTGTCGGCCGGACGCCGGCGCCGCGGCGGCTGCGGCGGAGCAGGCGGCGCGGGCGGCGGAGGTGGGATGCGCGGCGGCTGCTCTTCGTTGTCCTCCGGCAGGAACCGGCGGACGCGGTCGGGCTCCGGGAACGCCGGCTCGGGCTCCGGCGGCGGTTGCGGGAAGGTGCTCTGCGCCTCGCGGACGATCTCCACCGCGGCCTGGTCGCCGGTGCCGGTGGTCTCGGTCATGGCCTGCTGCAGCAGCTCCGGGATCCGGGCCTGCGCGCGCTGCACCAGCTGCATCACCTGTGCCGACACCTCGGCCATCCGCTTGCCGGCCGCCGTCTCCGCGATGACGAGGTTCTTCAGCAGCCCGCGCGAATCGACGGTCACCGTGACGGTGCCGTCCTTCGACCGCTCGGTGACCGACTGGCCCTGCATGCGATCGGCCAGCGCCTGGTACCGGGCGGCGTTCTCTTCGAGCCGCTTGGTCCAGTTGTCGATCATCGCGTCGCTGGCGTCGATGCTGTCCGGCATCCCGGCCCCTTCTCTCTGCTTCTCCACACTGACGGTCCCGGATCGCCATCGGTTCCCGGAACGCGTCAAAGGCCACCATAGGGGACCTGACGGTTCCCGATGGTGGCCTTCGCCGAGTTGTGTCAGAGGTTGCCGCGACGCTCCTGTTCGCGCTCGATGGCTTCGAACAGCGCCTTGAAGTTGCCCTTGCCGAAGCCCAGCGAGCCGTGCCGCTCGATCAGCTCGTAGAAGACGGTCGGACGGTCGCCGATCGGCTTCGTGAAGATCTGCAGCAGGTAGCCGTCCTCGTCGCGGTCGACCAGGATGCTGTGCTCCTTGAGCGTCTCGATCGACACGCGGACGTTGCCGATCCGGGCGCGCAGCTCGGGGTCGTCGTAGTAGGAGTCCGGGGTGTCGAGGAACTCGACGCCGGCGGCGCGCATCGCGGTGACCGTGGCGATGATGTCGTTGGTGGCCAGCGCGATGTGCTGGCAGCCGGCGCCGCCGTAGAACTCGAGGTACTCGTCGATCTGCGACTTCTTCTTCGCGACGGCGGGCTCGTTCAGCGGGAACTTCACCCGGTGGTTGCCGTTCGAGACGACCTTGCTCATCAGCGCCGAGTACTCGGTCGCGATGTCGTCGCCGACGAACTCCGCCATGTTCACGAAGCCCATGACGCGGTGGTACCAGTCGACCCAGTAGTCCATCTTGCCGAGCTCGACGTTGCCGACGCAGTGGTCGACGGCCTGGAACAGCCGCTTCGGCGCGCCTTCGGGCCGCTTGATCGTGCTCTCGCGCGGCTCGTAGCCGGGCAGGTAGACACCGGTGTAGCGCGACCGGTCGACCAGCGAGTGGCGGGTTTCGCCGTAGGTCGCGATCGCGGCGACGCGCACGGTGCCGTGCTCGTCGGAGACGTCGTGCGGCTCTTCGAGGATGGTCGCGCCCTGCGCGCGGGCGTGCTCGACGCACTTGTCGACGTCGGTGGTCTCCAGCGCCAGGTCGATGACGCCGTCGCCGTGCTTGCGGTGGTGGTCGAGCAGCGCCGAGTCCGGCCGCACGCCGCCGGTGATGACGAACCGGGCCGAGCCGGACTTGAGGACGTAGGACTTGCGCTCGAAGTCGCCGGTCTCGGGGCCCGAGTAAGCGACGAGCTGCATTCCGAACGCGATCTGGTAGTACCAGGCGGTCTGGGTGGCGTTGCCGGCGATGAACACCACCGCGTCCATGGCCTTGACCGGGAACGGGTCGGTCGAGGCGTCGTGGTCGACGAGCCCGACGAGCTGACGCAGCTGGTCATAGCTGACGTCGTCGAGCGCGCCCTGAGGTTCGGCAGTCTGGGTCATACCTCGAAGGATCAGCCTGTGCGGCAAGATGTGCAATGGTCTCAGTTTTCTCTGGACATTATGCTTGGTAGTTGACGGACATCTGCTGTCATCGTGGACAACTTGTGCAGGGAGCGGGCCATGTCGGAAAACCTGGACGCGCTGGACGCGCGGCTGCTGCTGTTGCTCACCGACTCCCCGCGCCTGGGCGTGCTGGAGAGCGCGCGCCGGCTCGGGGTCGCGCGCGGGACGGTCCAGGCGCGGCTGGACCGGCTCACCGAACGCGGCATCCTCGGCGGCTTCCCGCCGGAGCTCGACCTGGCGGCGATGGGCTACGGCCTGACGGCGTTCGCGGTGCTGGAGATCGCCCAGGGCCGCCGCGCGGAGGTGGCGAAGGCGCTTTCGGCGATCGACGAGGTGTGCGAGGTCCACGCGACGACCGGCCAGGGCGACCTGTTCGTGCGCATGGTGGCGCGGGGGAACGACGACCTGCAACGGGTGATCGACGAGGTGGTGGGGGTCCCGGACGTGCAGCGGACGTCGACGTCGATCGCTTTGTCGACGCCGGTGCCGCCGCGGGTCCGCCCCCTGCTGGAGCGGACCGCGCGGGAGGAGTGACTCAGGCTTGGTCGACGACCTGGGCCAGGTACCGCCGGGCCGACCGCTGCACCACCTCGAAGCCGTCGGTGCGCACGATCGCGTCCCACCAGGCTCCGTAGATGGCCTCGAACCGGTACCCGGCCAGCAGCTCGGCCGCGCGGCGCACGATGTGCGGGCGCTCGGGGACCAGGTTCGGGTAGCTGTACATGAAGCCGACGTGCGTGCGGTCCGGGATCACCTGCACGATGTCGCCGGAGAGCAGGGCGCCTTGGCCGTCTTCGCCGTCCGGCCAGTGCAGGACCGTGCCGCCGGTGAAGTGCACGCCCAGGTTGATCAGGCGCAGGTCGTCGGCGACGTCCAGGGTCGTGCCGGACCACAGCTTCACCGCCGGGTCGGGCCGGCCGATCCACTGCTGGTCGCCCTCGTGCAGGTAGATCGGCACGTCGAACGCGTGCGCCCACTCGACCATCGTCGTGTAGTAGTGCGGGTGGCTGATCGCGATGCCGGTGATCCCGCCCAGGTCCCGGACCTGCTGGACGAGCGCGTCGTCGAGGTACGCGGCGCAGTCCCAGAGGAAGTTGCCGGAGCGCGCCCGCACCAGCAGTGCGCGTTCGCCGATCGCGAAGCCGGGGTTCGAGCCGACGCCGATGATGCCGCGGCCCTGCTCTTCGACGCGCGGCGTGTATGTGCCGCTCGCGCGCAGGGTCGCGAGGTTCGTCCACTGCTGCCCGGCCGCCGGGACGTACTGGCGTTCGTCCTCGCAGACCGGGCAGTCGTCACGGGCCACGGCGTACTGCATGCCGCAGGCCTGGCAGATGGGTTCGGTGCTCACGACGGTGTCCTCCCAGTGTGTGGATCCTGGGAGGACACGCTAGCCGCGACCTACTTGGCCTCGGTGTACGGAACCGCCTTGACCAGGGTGACCTTCTGGAGCTTGCCGTTGGGCAGCTCGTACTCGCGCGACTCGCCCTCCTTCGCGCCGAGCAGGGCCTTGCCCAGCGGCGACTCCGGGGAGTACACGTCGAGGTCGCCCTCGGCACCCTCTTCGCGGGTCGCGAGCAGGAACTTCTCGTCCTCGTCGTCGCCCTCGTACCGGACAGTGAGGACCTTGCCGGGGCCGGCGGTGCCGTCGTTCGCGGGCGCTTCGCCGACCTTGGCCGAGCGCAGCAGCTCCTGCAGGTGCCGGATGCGCGCCTCGGCCTGGCCCTGTTCTTCACGGGCGGCGTGGTAGCCGCCGTTCTCCTTGAGGTCGCCCTCTTCGCGGCTGTCGTTGATGCGCGCGGCGATGACCGGACGATTCTCGATCATTTCGTCGAGCTCGTGCTTGAGCCGGTCGTAGGCATCCTGGGTCAGCCAGGTCACCTTGGTGTCGCTCACGGTCACCATCTCCTCGTCGGGCCTGCCAGGCTTGCGTGTTCAAGCCGGCCCACGTGGGCGTAGGTGCCCGCGTGGCTGAGATAAAGGAAAAACACGGCCCGTCGCGGGCCGTGCTGAGGGGTCAGACTATCACGGCGCGACTGGTCAACGCCCGTTATTTCCGCGCGCCGTGGGCGTTGGGCGCGCGGTTCACCCCGTTGGCCGCTATGGGGTTGACAGGTAGTCTGGTATGTCGTACGAGCAGCCGTACACGTCGGCCGTCACCGGTTCCCCGATGCTCTTGATCGTCGTGGTCATCCTGCTGTACTTCGCGCCGGCGGGGATCAGGAGCTCTTTGCGGCCGCTCTCGGCGCCGGTCTTGTCGCGGACGCGGACGATGCAGACGCCCGCCCGGTTGTTGTCGTCCCGCGTCACGTTGATGGTGATCTGCATCGCGTTGCCCGGTTCGCCGCTGAACGCGACGCGCTCGGCGTCGATCGGCGCGGCACCGAGGTTGACGTACGCGACCCACGCGATCACGCCGCTGACCAGCAGGGCGATGGCGAGGAACAGCCAGCGCCGCCAGCGGCGGGGGGCCTTCGCGCGCGCGGTGCCGTAGCGGCCTTCGGGCAGCACGGGCGCTGCCGTTTCCGCCGGTCCGCCTGCCAACGCGGGGCCTCCTGCTCGTTCTTGTCGTACCCACGGGGACAATGGTGGGGCGGGTACGGCTTCGAGTATCCGCCCGCTGGGTGGGCGGCCCGCAGGTGGGTCGCGGAATACAGGTAGAGAAGGAGTCGTTCGCAGCATGGTGGACCAGCTGACGAAGACCGCCAAGCCGCGCCTGCGGATGATGGCCGTGCACGCGCATCCGGACGATGAGTCGAGCAAGGGCGCCGCCTCCATGGCGCGCTACGCCGCCGAAGGTCACGAGGTGCTCGTGGTCACGTGCACCGGTGGCGAGGCGGGGAGCATCCTCAACCCGGCCATGGACCGGCCCGAGGTGCTGGCGAACATGACCGAGGTGCGCCGCGAGGAGATGGCCCGCGCGGCCAAGATCCTCGGGGTGAGCCAGCGCTGGCTCGGCTTCGTCGACTCCGGCCTGCCGGAAGGCGACCCGATGCCGCCGGTGCCCGAGGGCTCGTTCGCGGTCGTGCCGCTCGAGGAGTCGACCGAGGCGCTGGTGCGCGTGATCCGGGAGTTCCGCCCGCACGTCATCACGACGTACGACGAGAACGGCGGCTACCCGCACCCCGACCACATCCGCACGCACGAGGTGTCGATGGCGGCGTGGGACGCGGCGCCGGACCCCGACCGCTTCCCCGACGCGGGCGAGCCGTGGCAGCCGCTGAAGCTGTACTACATGCACGGCTTCTCGAAGGCGCGGATGGTCGCGTTCGACGCCGCGCTGAAGGAGGCCGGGATCGAGTCGCCGTACACCGAGTGGCTGGCGAAGTGGGACCCCGACCGCGCCGATGTGATGGAGCGGGTGACGACCCGCGTCGAGTGCGGTGAATACTTCGAGGTGCGGGACGAGGCGCTGAAGGCGCACGCGACGCAGATCGACCCGAACAGCCGCTGGTTCTTCGTCCCGTTGGAGATCCAGCGCGAGACTTGGCCGACCGAGGAGTACGAGCTGGTCAAGTCGCAGGTCGACAGCACGTTGCCGGAGGACGACCTGTTCGCCGGCATCGGCATCGAGGAGAAGGTGAACACATGAGTCTGACGCTGCCGGCCGGCGTGGCGCTTCCGGTGACCGCGTCGGCCCTGGTCCTGACGCAGCAACCGGGTGACGGCGACAACGGCGGGCAGGGCGAGGACTTCGGCAAGTCCTCGCCGGTCGGCTTCCTGGTGCTGATCCTGTTCCTCATCGCGGTGGCGTTCCTGGTCCGCTCGATGACGAAGCACCTGAAGCGCGTCCCGGCCAGCTTCGACGACCCGCCGGTCGAGGAGAAGGCCGAGGCCGAGGCTCCGGAGCAGGGTGAAGCCGAGGTGGCCGAGAAGCCCGCGAAGGACTCCTCGACCACCAAAGCCGACAGTTAGCTAGAGCCGGGGGTCCACCGGATCCGACTCCAGGGCGAGCACCGCGAACACGCATTCGTGCACCCGCCACAGCGGCTCGCCCCGCGCGACGCGCTCCAGGGCCTCCAGCCCCAGCGCGTACTCGCGCAGCGCCAGCATCCGCTTGCGGCTCAGCCCGCGCTTGCGCAGCCGGTCGAGGTTCGCGGGCAGCGTGTAGTCCGGCCCGTAGATGATCCGCAGGTACTCGCGCCCGCGGACCTTCACCCCCGGCTGGACCAGCCCACGCGCGCCCCGGGTCAGGTTCGCCGACGGCTTGACGACCATGCCTTCGCCGCCCGCCGCCGTCAGCTCCTCCCACCACGCGACGCCCCGGGCCACCGACGCGGCGTCCAGCAGGTCCACCGGCAGCGTCCGGGTGCGCTGGAAGCGCGGGCCGGTGAGGCCGTCGAGCACCGAGAGGTGCCACGAGTGCGGCCGGTCGTGGTAGGCCGCCCCTTCCGACGCCAGCAGCTGGAACGGCGCCAGCCGGACCCCGTCCAGCCCCGACGTCGGCCAGCAGTACCGCCGGTAGGCGTCCCGGTAAGCCTCCACTGTGGACGCACGCGTTGCCGTGCGCCGCAGCAGGTCCGAGACGTCGATGCCGCGCGCGGACGCCGTCGTCAGCGCCGAGACCGCCGCCGGCAGGACCGCCTGGGCCGCCGCGCCGACCGCCGCGTACTGGCCGGCGATCAGCCCGCCCGCCTTCGCGCTCCACGGCAGCAGCTCCGCGTCGAGCAGCAGCCAGTCCGACTTCAGCTCGTCGAACAGCCCGCCGGCCGCCGAGCGCACGTCGTCCAGGAGCAAAGCGTTCTGCTCCGCCGAGAAGAACGGCCGCCCGGTGCGCGTGTACACCGCGCCGCCGCCCTCGACGCCGAACCGCCGGGTACCCGAGTCGTTCCGGCACACGAGCACCACGGCCCGCGAGCCCATGTGCTTCTCCTCGCACAGCACCGACTCGACGCCCGCCGCGCGGTACTCGGCGAACGCCTCCTCCGGGTGCTCCAGGTAGTCCTCCCGCGAAGACGTCGAACACGGCGCCATCGTCGGCGGCAGGTAGGCGAGCCAGCGCGGGTCGACCGCGAACCGGCTCATCACCTCCAGTGCCGCCGCCGACTGCTCCGCCGAGACGCCGACGCGGCCGTGGTGCGCGGTCTGCAGGATCCGCTTCCCGGTGACGTCGGTCAGCTCCAGCACCGCCGGCTCGCGCCCGCCCAACGGCCGTGACGCGTCGAGCGGCCGGGCCGGCTCGTACCAGACCTGGTGCGCCTTCACCGAGACGACCTCGCGCTCGGGGTAGCGCAGCGCGGTCAGCTTCCCGCCGAACACGCACCCGGTGTCGAGGCACATCGTGTTGTTGACCCACTCCGGCTCCAGCGTCGGCGTGTGCCCGTAGAGGACCATCGCCGATCCGCGGTAGTCGCGCGCCCACGGCAGCCGCACGGGCAGGCCGTACTCGTCGGTCTCGCCAGTCGTGTCGCCGTAGAGCGCCATGCTCCGCACCCGCCCGGACGCGCGCCCGTGGTAGCGCTCGGGCAGCCCGGCGTGCGCGACGACGAGGTCGCCGCCGTCGAGGACGTAGTGCGCGATCAGCCCGTCGCAGAACTCGTGCGCGCGACGGCGGAACTCCTCGCTTTCCGCGGCGAGCTGCTCGAGCGACTCCGCGAGCCCGTGGGCGGCGTTGACCTTGCGGCCGTGCAGCGCGCGCACCAGCTTCTGCTCGTGGTTGCCGCAGACGACCAGCGCGGTGCCGCTCTCGGCCATGCCCATCACGCGCCGCAGCACGCCCGGGGTGTCCGGGCCGCGGTCGACGAGGTCGCCGACGAACACCGCCGTCCGCCCGTCCGGGTGCGCGCCGTCGACGTACCCCAGCTCGGCCAGCAGCTCCTCGAGCTCGGCCGCGCAGCCGTGGACGTCGCCGATCACGTCGAACGGCCCGGTCAGCTCGCGCTGGTCGTTGCGCAGCGGCTCGAGGACGATCTCCGCTTCGGCGACCTCGGCCTCGGACCGCAGCACGTGCACCCGCCGGAACCCCTCGCGCTCCAGCGACTTCAGCGACCGCTGGAGCTCGCCGCGCTGGCGCCGGACGACGTGGTCGCCGAAGTCCCTCTCGGGGCGCGAAGCGTTGCGTGCCACGCAGACGCCGAGCGGCAGGTCGAGCACGATCGCCGTCGGCAGCACGTCGTGCTCCTTCGCGAGCTTCACCAGGCTCGCCCGCGAAGCGCGCTGGACGTTCGTCGCGTCGATGACGGTCATCCGCCCGGCCGCGAGCCGCTTCGCCGTGACGTAGTGCAGTGCGTCGAACGCTTCGGCCGACGCCGACTGGTCGTTTTCGTCGTCGGCCACGAGTCCGCGGAAGAAGTCGCTGGAGAGCACTTGCGTGGGCGCGAAGTGCGTGCGTGCGAACGTCGACTTCCCGGAGCCGGAAGCGCCGACGAGCACGACGAGCGACATGTCGGGAACGGTCAGCTTCACGCGGCCACCTCCTTTTGGGTGGTGAAGACCGCCAGTTGGGTCGGCGGTCCCGATTCCTGGTCCTCCGGTCCGATCGGCAAGTACCGGACGTCGTAGCCGCGCCGGGTCGCGACGCCGTCCGCCCAGGCGCGGAACTCGGCTCGGGTCCATTCGAACCGGTGGTCGGCGTGCCGGAAATGCCCCATCGGCAGGAATTCGAACAGCCGGTTGTACTCGGCGTTGGGCGTCGTGACGAGCACCGTGCGCGGCGCCGCGACCCCGAACACCGCGTGTTCCAGTGCCGGGAGCCGCTCCTCGTCGACGTGTTCGACGACCTCCATGAGCACGGCGGCGTCGTACCCGGCCAGCGCCGGGTCGGCGTAGGTGAGCGCGGACTGGCGCAGCGTCACCCGGGTGAAACCGCCCAGCCGCTTTTCGGCGATGGCGAGCGCGCTCGCGGAGACGTCGACGCCGACGATGTCGACGAAGGAACGCTCCTTCTCGAGCACGCGCAGCAGCGCACCGGAGCCGCAGCCGAGGTCGAGCACGCGCCGCGCGCCCGCGGCCCGCAGCGCGGCGAGCACGCTGCCGTGGCGCTGGGACGCGAGGCTCTCCGGCTTGTCCGGCAGCTCGGTGACGACCGCCTCGGCCTCCGCCGGGACGTCGTCCGCCTCGGCCAGCCGCGAGAGCGCGTAGTTGACGACCGGGCGGCGCCGCTCGAGGTAGCGGTTCGCGATGAGCTCCCGCTCGGGATGCGCGGAGAGCCAGCCTTCGCCGGCGCGCAGCAGCTTGTCTGCCTCGTCCTGGCCGACCCAGTAGTGCTTGCCGCCGTCGAGCGCGGGCAGCAGGACGTAGAGGTGGCGCAGCGCGTCGACGACCCGGTGGGTGCCGGCGAGCGTCAAGTCGACATAGTGGCTCTCGCCCCACTCCGGGAACTGCGGGTCGAGCGGGATCGGCTCGGTGGCAACGCGCCAGCCGAGCGGCTCGAACAACTTGTGCACCACTTCGGCACCGCCGCGCGCGGACAGCGACGGCACGCGGATCTCGAGCTCGAAAAGCTCGTCGACGAGTTCCGGACGCGTCGCGCACCGGCCCGCGAGCGCCGTCGTGAACGCGGCCCGCAGCGCGACCGCGAGGTACGAGCCGCCGGCGTAGGGCCGGTCGTTGACGTACTGCGTCAGCGAAGTCCCGCCGCCGCGGACGAGCTCGATCGGGTCGATTTCGGCGAACAACGCGACGGTGCAGCGATTTTCCGCCGCCTCCGGGTAGAAGACGTGCGCGGTACCGGCGGACAGCGCGACCGACTGCGCTTTCTCCGGGTGCTTGTGCAGGAGAAAACCCAAGTCGGTGGCGGGGTTCCGGGTCGTCGTGATCGTCAGCAGCACCTGCCCAGTGTGGCCGAGAACCGTGGCGAGTGCGGCCGAATTTTGGCAAAAACGGACAGTTGACGATCCTTCGGACCTCGGGCACGATGGCGACAGGGCTGGGGAGCAGGCCGGGGGGCCATTGTGACGTTTCTTGAAGAAGTCGCTGCGCTGCTTGAGGAACTGGGGCTGGGGAACTACGAATCGGGCGGCACCGGCGGGGACGTCTTCCTGCTCGCGATGCCCGCCACCCCGGACGCGGTCCTGGTGCTGAGCCGCCTTCCCGGCGCGGAGTCCGACGCACGGCTTCCCTACGACGAACCCGTGGTCCAGATCCGCGTGCGCGGTACTCCGAAGAACCCCGTCACGGCCGAGGCGAAGGCCCAGGCCGTCTACGACGCCGTGCACGGACTGGGAAACCGGCGGCTGCCCGGCAACACCTGGCTCGTCTCCAGCGTCGGCACGCAGGCCGGTCCGGTCTACGTCGGACGCGACGCCGGCGATCGCGACGAATGGTCCGTCGCGCTGCGGATGGAGCTGCACCGCCCCGTCGGCAACCGCGCCTGAACCGGCTTTTCCGCACCGCACAAGCAGTTTCGAGGAGGGGAGCGTCGATGCCCACGGTCAAGATCAACGCCCGCGACATCATCATCCAGGTCGCCGAGACGAACGGCACCACCTGGACGCCGGTCGGGGGCCTCAACTCCGCCGTGCCCAACGCCGGCGAGAACGAAGAGGTCGTCGACACCACGACGTTCGACTCGGCGGGGAACTACGAGCAGGAGGTCATCCAGCGCGGCGCGACGCTCGCACTGGAAGGGTTCCTGCTGAAGGATCCCGCGAACGGCGCGCAGGACCCGGGCCAGGCGCGGGTCGAAGCGCTGGCCACGCAGGTCGGGTTCGCCAGCGTCGGCAAGATCCGCTTCCGGCACCCGGTGGACACGCAGTGGAAGGTCTGGAACGCGACCTTCAGCCTCGGCGAGCACGGCGGTGGCAACAACGACAAGTACGCCTGGGTCGCCACGATCACCCGGTCCGGTCCGTCGACCACCGCCGCCGTCAGCGCGAGCGTCGCGGAGGACGGCGAATGACCGAACCGAACGGCGTCTCCGACGACCAGCTCACCGTCGACTACGACTTCGACGAGGCCTGGCGCGAGCGCAAGGCGGCCCGCGTGGCACCGCGCATCCGCATCCTCGGCAAGGTCTACACGCTGCCGCATTCCTTGCCCGCCAAGCTGATCCTGTTCGCGGTGTCGGCGAAGAAGAACGGCCGGGCGGCCACGGACGAGGTCAGCGCCGAGGAGGCGTTCGACATGCTTTCGGCGTTGCTCGGCGAGCAGAACCTGGTCGACATCCTCAACCGCGGCCTGGAGATCGACGACCTGCCCGACGTGCTCGGCACCTGCCAGCAGCTCTACCAGAACCGGCAGCAGGCCCCGGGAAACGGGCAGGCCCCCGCGGCGAGCGTGGCGGGGGCGACGGCGAACACACCATCCGCCTGATCCTGCGCCACTGGCGGCTGCTCTACGCGGACTGGCGGCGCGAGTACGGCCGTGACCTGATGGCCGACCTCGACGACGGCCTGTCCTGGTGGGAGTTCGCCGCGCTCGTTTCCGGGCTGTCCCCGGAAAGTGTGTGGCGCCAGGTGACCAAGGACGAGCCGGTCGAGGTCGACGGGGAGACGGCCCGCTCGGTGATCGGCAACCTGTAGGGAGGGGGTGTGCGATGGCTTTGACCGTCGGCGACTTCATCGCGAACTTCGGGATCAACGACCAGATGTTCAAGGACACGCTGGCCGAGATGCAGACCGAGTTCGACAAGGCCAAGGACAAGATCGTCGAGAAGGCCGGCGAGGCCGGCAAGAAGGTGGCCGAAGCGCTCGGCAAGTCGCAGGGCCCGGTCGTCGGCGCCGCGGCGGGCCTCGGCGTCCAGGCGGCGACGGCGCTCGGCGGCGGCCTGCTGAGCCTGGTCGGCGGGCCGGTGATGGGACTGCTGTCCACCGGTCTGCAAGCCGGGCTGCAGACCGCGATCGCGTTCCTGAGCGAGAAGCTCCAGCCCGCGTTCGACGCGGTCGGCGCGTTCATCAACGGCACGCTCGTCCCGGCGTTCCAGGCGCTGGGCAGCTGGATCGCGGCCAACCAGACCCCGATCATGATCGTCGGCGGCGCCATCCTGACGTTCTTCCTGCCCGCGCTGGTCCAGCTGGGGATCGCCGCCGCGGTGGCCGCGGCCGCGACGATCGCGTCCTTCGCGACGATGGCCGCGCAGGCGGTGGCGTCGGCGGCGGTGTTCCTCGCGCAGAGCGCGGTGGCGATCGTCCAATGGGGACTGATGGGCTGGAGTGCGCTGGCCAGTGCCGCGCAGGTCGTCGCCGCCTGGGTGATGATGGGCGTCGAATCGCTGGTGAACGCGGCGAAGATGGCTGCCGCGTGGCTGCTGGCGATGGGCCCGATCCCGATCATCATCGCCGCGGTGGTCGCGCTCGTCGCGTTGATCATCGCCAACTGGGACACGATCGTCGCGTGGACGAAGGCCGCGTTCCAGGCCATCTGGGACTTCCTCAAGATGGTGTGGAACGCGATCGTCTCGGCGATCCAGGTCGCGATCAACGGCGTCATCGCCGCGATCGGCTGGCTGGGCCAGCTGCCCGGCATGGTGATCGGCTGGTTCGGCTCGATCGTCAGCGGCGCCGTCGGGAAGCTCGGCGAGCTGCTGTCGTGGCTCGGCGGCCTGCCCGGCATGATCCTGCGCGCGCTGGGCAACCTCGGCAACCTGCTGCTCGACGTCGGCAGCTCGATCCTCGAGGGCCTGTGGAACGGCATCAAGAACGCCGCGAACTGGATCAAGGACAAGATCATCGGGCTGATCAAGGACATCATCCCCGGCCCGATCAAGTCGATCCTCGGCATCAACTCCCCGTCGAAGGTGGCCGCCGAGCTCGGCCGCTGGGTGCCGCTCGGGCTCGCCCAGGGCATCGAGCAGACGAGCACCGCCGTGTCACGGGCGTCGACCGAGCTGGCCGGCCTGGTGACGAACCGGCTGGGTGACCTCGCGAATGTCCAGCCGAGGGCGCTGGCCTTCGCCGGCGCGGGGTTCGGCACGGACGCGCCTCAGCCCGACCGGGCCGTGGTGCACATCGAGAACTTCTACGCCACACCCAGCCAGACCCCGCGCGACATCGCGGGCGACCTGGACTGGATGTCCCGAGGGGGTGGCTGAGTGAGCGCGGGGGACCTGATCACCGCCGACGGCCAGCTGGAGTGGCGGGACACGCTGCTCGGCTCGGGCAGCCCGTTCCGGATGACCAAGCTCGACGGCTGGCTCGACCTGCCGGAGATGCGCGCCGACAACCCCGACCGGCCCGGCCGCCACGGCGGGTTCCAGGGCAACCAGCTGGCCGGCCAGCGCACGGTCACGCTGTCGTACCTGGTCAAGGGCGTGCCGGCGGCGGACTTCGGCGCGGTCGTCACGACCCTGCGGAAGATCACCGCGCCGTCGGAACGGCCGTTGGAGGAGCCGCTCATCGTGCGGCTCGACGGCGAGAGCTGGCTGGCGAACGCCCGGTGCGTCCGGCGGACGATCAACGTCGAGAAGTACTACGCGCTCGGCTACACGACCGGCGCGATCCAGTGGCAGGCCACGGATCCGCGGCTGTACTCGGTCGCGGAGCAGCGCGACGTCACCGCCCTGCCCTCGCCGCCGGCCGACGGCCTGGCGTTCCCGCTCACCTTCCCGCTGGTGTTCGGCACCGGCAAGCAGGGCGGCCGGCTGCGCGCGGTCAACGCGGGCGGCGCGGCCAGCTGGCCCGTGTGGGAGATCCGCGGCCCGGTCACCGGCCCGGTGATCGCCAACCGGGACACCGGTGAACGGCTGGTGTTCGACGACACCTTCACCGTCGGGGACGAGCAGGTGCTGACCATCGACACCGACGCGCGGACGGTGCTGCTCAACGGCGTCAACCGGAGCGACAAGCTGCTCGCCCGCGGCTGGTTCCCGATCCCCGCGAACGGCGCGGTCCAGGTCGACTTCACCGCCGCGTCCTACGACCCGAAGGCGTCGCTGACCGGGCGCTGGCGGCACGCCATCATCTGACTTGAGGGGGAAACCATGGCCGAGCGCAACTCGTGGGCCGTGTCCGACTCGCCGAACGGCGTCATCACCACCGAAGACGCGCGGCTGGCGCTGAGCGCGGCCGTGCAGTCCGGTCCGAGCCCGGTGCTCTCCCGCAACGGCATCCGCCCCGCCAACGGCGATCCCGGCCGGGTGGCCGCGGCGTCGCCGACGCCGGACGGGACGGTGACCGTGCAGCCGTTCCAGATGTTCATGCGCGCGAGCCGCGGGGCCGGCAGCTACGTGCAGACGCTGGACGCCGTGAAGACGCTCGACCTGCTCAAGGACAACCCGGCGCACTCGGCCAACGCGCGGATCGACCTGATCGTCGCGCAGCAGACGGACAAGTTCTACGGCGACACCGCGAACGGGTTCGTGGTCAAGCAGATCGTCGGCGACCCGACGACGTCGCAGGAGCCGACCCCGACGGGCGACTACATGCTGCTGGCGAGCGTGCGGGTCCCGGCCGGCGCCAAGTCGATCGCCCCGGAGCAGATCCAGGACCGCCGGCCCGGCTGGGTGGTCGGGCTCGGCGGGATCATGCCGAGCAAGGGCGTCGACGACCGCAACGGCACCCACGGCTACAACGGCCTCACCACCTACCGGCAGGACCGCCGCTGGCTGGAGATCAACGACGGCGAGAAGTGGCGGGTGCCGAGCATCCCGGTGTGCACCTCGCTCGCCGACGTCCGCGCGATGATCACCGACCCGCTGCCCGGCCAGCTGGCCTTCAGCACGCAGGACAACCTGGTCTACCGCTGGAACGGCGCGGACTGGATCGGCTCGGTCGCGGCGGGCGGCGGCGCGGTCGGCACGACGCCGACGGCCACCCGGCACGAGGCGCGCTACGAGGTCCGCGGCAACGTGCAGACCTTCCCGGCCCAGACCAACACCCGCAGCAGGTTCCCGACCATGGTCTACGGGTCGCCGGACGTCACGACCTCGGCGGCCAACGACGTGTTCACGCTCAACCGGGCCGGGATCTGGACCATCACCGCCAGCTTCCGGACGACCGCGCCGCAGGGCACCGGCGAGTACCACACCTACATGGCGATCACCGACGGCGCCAACGTCGAGATCCGGTACGCGAACACGATGTCGCGCTGGCTGCTCACCTCGCCGGGCACGATGAGCTGCGCCACGACGAACTTCTTCAACGCCGGGGCCACGGTCAGCGTCATCTTCTGGACCGACAACGCGGGCCGCGTCCACGACGCGGGCTGGGCGAACGTCAACCACGTCTCGCTGACCTGGCTGCGGGCCTGAGATGGCCCAGGACCCGGTCCACACGTACCTGATCTCGGACCTGGTGACGAACCGGACGCTCGCCGAGGTCCCGCTCACCGGCGTCAAGTACTCGAAGAAGCTCGGCGCTTCGGGTTCGCTGTCCGCGACGCTGAGCCTGGGCGACCCGCGGATCCGCGCGATCGACCCGTACGACCTGAGCACGCCCGGGCGCCGGGTCGTCTACGTGCTGCGCGACAGCCGCCCGGTGTGGGGCGGGCCGGTGTGGACGCGGAAGTTCGACTCGACGTCCCAGCAGATCTCCCTGGGGTGCGGGGACTTCTGGTCCTACTTCGAGCACCGCAAGGTGCTGCCGGTGCTGCCGGCGGCCGCGTTCACCGACCCGCACTTCGTGGCGAAGCAGAAGGTCGAGTGGAAGAACACCGACCAGAACACGATCGCCCGCAACCTGGTCGAGCTGGCGCAGTCCCACCCCGGCGGGAACATCGGCGTCACGTTCCCCGACCGGGACCTCTCCGGCATCAGGCTCGACCGGACGTACTTCGGTTACCAGAACGTCAGCGTCGGCGACGCGCTGCGCAAGCTCTCCCAGCTCTACGACGGTCCGGACGTGATGTTCGACGTCGGGCCGCCCGACCGCGACGGGCGCCCGACGCGGCTGCTGCGGCTCGGCACGCCGAGGCTCGGGCAGCAGGGCTCCGCGCACGTCTGGGAGTACGGCGGCAACCTGCTCGGGTACGGCTGGCCGTCGGACGGCACCCGGATGGCCACCCGGACGTTCGCCTCCGGCGACGGGATCGAGACCGGCATGCTCGTCGCGGTCGCCGAGGACCGCGACCGGTACCCCGACGGCTGGCCGATGCTGGAGACCGAGTACGGCTACAGCTCCGTCACCGACCCGGGGCAGCTGGCCTCGCACGCGCTTTCGGACCAGGCGGTGAGCCGGCTGCCCGTCGTGCTGCCGACCCTGACCGTCCACGGCGGACTCCCGCCGACCGTCGCCGAGATCGGGATGGGCGACGACGCGCGGGTGATCATCAAGGACGACTTCCACGCCGGCGGGCTCGACACGCTGATGCGGATCGTCGCGCTCGACGTCACCGTCGGCGACGATGGGCGCGAGGGCGTGGTCCTGACCATGAACCCCCTGTTGGAGGACGCGGCCTGATGGCACAGATCAACCAGCCGTCGAACATCGTCGACCAGGTGGTCGCCCTGCGCCGCGAGGTCGACGAGCTCCGCAAGCGGGTCGGCATCGGCAACGCGACCATCTCCGGCGGCACGTTCACCGTGCAGGACAACGGCGTGATCCGGATGGTCGACCCGGACGGGCACCTCATCCTCTACTTCGGGCCGGGCGGCGACGGCAAGCAGATCATCCGCATCCGCCGTGACGGCGGCTCGGACGTGATGTACACGTACACGACCGACAGCGGGCGCCAGTTCTGGGCGCTGACCGACGGCGGCAGCGGGATCGTCGCCTCCGACGACGCCGTGTCCGGGACCGGCCTGGCGCGGCCGTGGATCCCGGTGTCGTTCGAGAAGGTCCGGTTCGCCGACTGGCCGAAGATCACCAACGCGTCGTTCGAAACGGTGTGGGAGGCCAACTTCCAGAAGACCCACCCGTTCATCCAGCTGTTCACCGTCGAAGGGTGCGAAGGCGCGACCAACGGCGAGGGCCAGATCGTGATCACCGACGCCGCCGGGCAGGCCAGGGTCGCGGAGACGTGGTCGATGGGCCCCGGCCTCGGCCGCAACCGGCGGGGCCCGTACGCCCTGCCCGGCCAGCCCTACGCCGGTGAGGTGCGGGTCGCGGTGAACTACCGCCGGACGTCGGGCACCGGCAACGTCGTCGGCGTCGCGATGGACGCCACCCAGCGCCAGACGTGAACCCGCACTTACGCTGGGAGCCATGAACCGTCTCGCCAGTGCGACCAGCCCCTACCTGCTCCAGCATGCGGACAACCCGGTGGACTGGTGGCAGTGGGGCGCCGGCGCGCTCGCCGAGGCGAAGCGGCGGAACGTGCCCATCCTGCTTTCGGTGGGCTACGCGGCGTGCCACTGGTGTCACGTCATGGCGCACGAGTCGTTCGAAGACGCCGACACCGCGGCGCTGATGAACGAGCACTTCGTCAACATCAAGGTCGACCGCGAGGAGCGGCCGGACATCGACGCCGTGTACATGGCCGCCACGCAGGCGATGACCGGGCAGGGCGGCTGGCCGATGACGTGCTTCCTGACCCCGGACGGCGAGCCGTTCCACTGCGGCACCTACTACCCGCCGTCACCGCGGCCGGGCATGCCGTCGTTCCGGCAGCTGCTCGCCGCCGTCGCCGAGGCGTGGCGGGAGCGGCCGGACGAGCTGCTGGAGGGCGCCAAGCAGATCGTCGCGCACATTGCCGAGCAGACGGGCCCGCTGCAGGAGTCCGTTGTGGACGAAGCCGTGCTCGCGGCCGCCGTCGAAAAGCTTCAGCAGGAAGCGGACCCCGTCAACGGCGGGTTCGGCCGCGCGCCGAAGTTCCCGCCGTCGATGGTGCTGGAGTTCCTGCTGCGGCACCACGAGCGGACGGGCTCGGCCGACGCACTGTCCCTTGTGGACAAGACGGCCGAGGCGATGGCCCGCGGCGGTCTGTACGACCAGCTCGCCGGCGGCTTCGCGCGGTACTCCGTGGACGCTTCGTGGGTCGTTCCCCATTTCGAGAAGATGCTGTACGACAACGCGTTGCTTCTGCGGTTCTACGCACACCTCTGGCGGCGGACCGGTTCGGCGACGGCGTTGCGCGTCGCTTCCGGGACCGCGGACTTCCTTTTCGAGTACCTGCGGACGGCCGAGGGTGGCTTCGCGTCTTCGCTGGACGCGGACACCGACGGCGTCGAAGGCCTGACGTACGTATGGACGCCGTCGCAGCTGCGTGAGGTGGTCGGCGACGACTCCGCGGCGTCGTTGTTCGGCGTCACCGAGGAGGGGACGTTCGAGGAGGGTGCCTCGACGTTGCGCCTGTTCGGGGACCTGCCGGAAGCGCTCCGCGTCCAGCTCTTGGAGGCCCGTGCGAAGCGGCCGCAGCCGGGCCGGGACGACAAGGTGATCGCGTCCTGGAACGGCCTGGCGATCACGGCGCTGGCCGAGGCAGGGGTCGCGCTAGATCGTCCACAGTGGATCCAGTGGGCCGTGGACGCGGCCGAGTTGCTGCTCCGCGTGCACGTCGTCGACGGCCGGTTGCGGCGCAGCTCGCGTGACGGCGTCGTCGGGGAGTCCGCCGGGGTGCTGGAGGACTACGCCTGCGTCGCCGACGGGTTCCTGGCCCTGCACCAGGCGACCGGCGCCGCGAAGTGGCTCACCGAGGCGACCGGGCTGCTCGACCTGGCGCTGGCGCACTTCGCGTCCCCGGACGTCCCTGGTGCGTACTTCGACACCGCCGACGACGCCGAGACGCTGGTCCAGCGTCCGGCCGACCCGGGCGACAACGCGAGCCCGGCGGGAGCGTCCGCGCTGGCCGGGGCGCTGCTGACGGCGTCCGCGCTGGCCGGGCACGACTCCGCGACGCGCTATCGCGAGGCGGCCGAACAGGCGCTGCGGCGGGTCGGGGTGCTGGCGGCGCGGGTGCCGCGGTTCGCCGGGCACTGGCTGTCGGTCGCGGAGGCGCTGCAGGCCGGCCCGGTGCAGGTCGCGGTGGTCGGCGCGGATCCGGCGTTGCGGCTGGCCGCGGCGCGCGGGGTCCACGGCGGCGGCATCGTGCTCGCCGGGGAGCCGGACGCGCCGGGCGTCCCGCTGCTGGCGGACCGGCCGCTGGTGGACGGGTCGGCCGCGGCGTACGTCTGCCGCGGGTACGTCTGCGACCGCCCGGTCACCTCCGCCGAGGAGCTGACGGCTCAGCTCTGAGTGAACGGCCTGCTCTTCCGCCTGTATCCGGCGTAGCTTGAGTAGCGTTGTAATCATGTAATCGCGGAGGTGGCGGACATGGGACGTGGCTGGAAGGGCAGCAGCGGCTGGCAGCAGACGGAGGTGCCGTCGGCGAGCGACGCGGCGGCGTGGTTCGGCGGGCGCCTGCCCGACGGCTGGTTCACCGGAGCACCGGACATCTCGGTCGACCGCGAAGAGATCATCGTGGTGGGCGAGCTCCCGGCGCTGACGGAGGAGTACGCGGACGACGCGGCCCGCGCGGCGGCCGAAGAGGGCCGGATAAGCCGCCACCGCGAGGAGACGCGCGACGAGCGCATCGAGATCGCCCGCCAGGCCGAGCACCGCTACCAGCGCAAGGTCGCATGGGGAGCGCGCCTGGGCGGCACGACGGCGCTGTTCACCACGCATTCGGCCCCGGTGATGACCCGACTCCGCCAGCCGGAGCGCCTGGTGCTGGACACCCTGGTGGACGCGGGCGTGGCCCGGTCCCGTTCGGACGCGCTGGCGTGGGCGGTCCGGCTGGTGGGCGAGCACGCGGACAGCTGGCTCGGCGAGCTGCGGGAAGCGATGACCAAGGTCGACGACCTGCGTTCGAAGGGCCCCGACCTGGCCTGAGCGGTCTGCCGCGGCCGGTCGTGAGTGGGAAACAGCGTTAGAACACGGTTTCCCACTCACGACCGGTGCCGTGGGGTGCCGCCCCCTCGGTGGCACCCCACGGGCCCCTCAGTCGGCGACCAGCACCGGCCCGCCCTGGTAGAAGCTCGCCCCGGCGCGCCGGAAGCCGCCGGCCTCACGCTGTCGTCGCACGAGCCAGCGACCCGGGGCGATGCCGGTCGCCCCGTGCTCCGGGTGCACCAGGTACACCGGGGCCGCGTTGTCGACCACCGCCACCGCGAGCCCCTCGGGGTCCGCCACCCACCTCGTCAGGTCGCACGAGCCGACCAGCGTGTGCGGGTTGGTCCCGTCGCCGCCTTGGACGAGTTCGACGCCCTCGGCCGGCAACGCGTGCCAGCCGCCGCGCGCCTCCGCCAGCCCGGTCATCGCCCACGGCACCACGATCAGGTCGCCCTGGGCCTGGAGCCCGTCGATCACCGGGACGTCGACCTGCCGGTCGAGGTGGGCGAGGACGTCGAGCCCGGTCTTGTCGAGCAGTTCTGCCAAATACATGGGATCACCTCGAGGAGTTCAGGTCCGGCGCCGCAGCTGCGCGTACTGGGCTCCGCTGAGCCCGTACGTCCAGCCGGCGGCGTCGAGAGGATGGTCGATTTCGGCGGGCACGCGCAGCCCGTAGTGCCGGCGCGTGCCATCGCGTTCGACGGAGCCGTTGACCACCAGCAGCAGGCGCGTCGCCGGGCCGTCGTAGAGCCGGAGCTCGTACCCGGGGTTGCCGGGGTCGTCGGCGCGGTCGAGGAGCTCGAGCCCCGCTTCCGCCACGAACTCCGGCCAGCCGAGGTGTTCCAGCGCGCAGCGGCGCACCTCGACGTTGCGTTCGGCCATGATCCGGTCGGCCGTCGGCGCGTCGATCACCCAGGACGGCACCCGCGTCCCGCGCCACGCGTGCACGGTCCAGCCGTCGGGGAACGCGATGGCCGGGCCGGTCGCGTGGTGCAGCCGGACCTGGCCGTAGTCCCCGTCGACGCGTTCGGTGCGCACGACGAGCGGCCGTTCGGCGATGACGCAGACGCCTTCCCGCGGCCACCACCAGCCGCACGACCGCGCCAGCGTGGCCCACAGATCGAGCTGGGCGACGTCGGCCGCGTCGAACCGCACGTCGTCGACCTGCCGGTGGAGGTCGTACAGCGCGATCCAATGCGCTTCCTGCTGGCCGTCCCAGTGCAGCCCGGCCCGCGTCGTGAGCGCACCGCGGACGGCACCGGCGACGGAGTCCCGGATCGACCGCCGCAGCGCGGGTCCCAGGCCGTTGTTCAGCAGCGTCCGCAGGGAAAACCGCAGCGGGTCCGGTGGGGGCCGGTCCATCCGCACGCGGGGGTCGTGCCAGGGGCCGATCCGCTGGTCGAGCCGCTCGCGCAGGGACGTCACCAGCGTCGCCAGGCGGGCTTCGACCGGCAGCTCACCGTCCAGGGAAAGCGCTTGCCCGGGTGCCACCACCTCGACGGCGGCGGCCGGGGAAGCCACCCACGAGAACGTCGGCGGCGACGCGCCGGCCAGCTCGTAAAGGCGGGTGATGGCCGCTTCCGCGGCCGGACGGTCAGCCGGCTCGGTGCTCAGCGCGTGGCTCAGCCAGGAGTTCCGGATTTCGAGGGCCCGTGACCAGAGTTCGGGGCCGGGGAAGCGACGGCCTGGCCGTCGCGAGGCGCTCAAAGCGCGAGGGCGCGCACGCCCTTTCGAATCGACATGGACCGATCATGACAGCAATTTCGCCCGTCGCGCAAGCCTGGACCCGCGGGGGCGTTCGCGCTTAGAGTTCGTCGTGCCCACGGTCCGTGCCGTGGTTCCGCCGTCGCACCGGGTCTTCCCTCGAAGGATGGCGTCCATGGACGGCAGGTTCACCCGTCGGCAGCTGATCAAGGGCACACTGGCGGTTTCGCTCGTGCCCGGTATCCCGGCGCCGGCTCCCCACCGGTACCGCGTCGACGTCCCCACGCTCCCGTGGCCGGCGGCGAACGACATCGTCGCGAACACCACGGTTCCCACGTTCCCGGACCGGAGTTTCCCGATCACCGGGTACGGCGCGAAGAACGACGGCAAGACCGACAACACCGCGGCGATCAAGAAAGCGATCGACGCCTGCGCCGCGGCCGGCGGCGGCCACGTGGTCGTGCCGGCCGGCAGTTTCCTCACCGGTGCGGTCTACCTCAAGAGCAACGTCGACCTGCACCTGGAAAAGGGTGCCGTGCTCAAGTTCGGCGGTGACGCGTCGAAGTTCCCGAACGTCCTGACGCGCTACGAAGGAATCGAGTGCGTCAACCATTCGCCGATGATCTACGCCTACCGCGAAAAGAACATCGGCCTCACCGGCAGCGGCACGCTCGACGCGGCGGCGACGTCGTCGTGGAACAAGGGCAGCGACCGCGCTTACCTGGAAACGTTGGTGGCCAAGGGAACCGCGCCGGAGAAACGCGTGGTCCCGGGTTCCGGGCACACGATGCGGTCGGCGTTCGTCGAGCCGTACGACTGCGAAAACGTGCTGATCCAAGGCGTCACCCTGAAGAACTCGATGTTCTGGCAGCTGCACCCGACGCTGTGCCGCAACGTCACGGTCGACGGCGTCAGCACCGATCCCAGCACCGCGCACTCCAACACCGACGGCTGCGACCCCGAGTCGTGCGACCACGTCGTCATCGCGAACTGCACCCTCGGCGCGCACGACGACAACATCGCGATCAAGTCCGGCCGCGACGCCGACGGGCGCCGCGTGAACGTCCCGTGCCAGAACCTCGTCGTCGTGAACTGCGTGATGAACGGCAACTGGGGCGCGATCACCTGCGGCAGCGAGCAGACCGGCGGGATCCGCAACGTCTACGCGTACCAGCTCACCGTGAAGGGTGAGACGAAGTTCGCGCTGTACGTGAAGTCGAACACGCTGCGTGGCGGGTTCACGGAGAACGTCAACCTCGACAGTGTCTCCGGCACCTTCGCGCGGAACTTCGTGTACGTGACGTCCACGTACAACAGCCAGACCGGCGGTTACGTCCCGTCGTTCGGGCCGTTCACGATCGGCAACTGCTCGAGCACGAAGATCGCGGGCAAGACCTTCGACGTGAGCGGTCTTTCGAACGCCCACGTGCACGGGTTCAGCGTGGCGAACTCCACGTTTGACGGCGTGTCCGACACGTCGAACACGCTGAAGTACGTGGACAACGCCAAGTTCACGAATGTGAGGGTCAACGGCAAGCCGATCTGACGTGGCAGGATCGGCGCGGCTGCGGCAGGCTTACTACCAACGAGTAGGAAGCCTGCCGTCAGTCCTTTCCGGAGGTAGCCGTGGACATCCCCGAAGTGCCGTCGAAGGTGGATCCGGACGCGCTGACCACCGTCCTCGACGGGCGCTGGGCCGAGCTGCGCCGCGGCGTCCGCGCGCAGATGAGCGAGGCGGAGTTCCGGGACCCGGTGGACCTCGGCATCGAGGACCACCGCGCCCAGGTGCTCGACCAGCTGCGCGCCCTGGCCGAGAGCGACCGCCCCGGCCTGGGCTTCGACCCGGCGTACGGCGGCGGTGGTGACGTCGGCGGCTCGGTGACGTCGTTCGAGCTGCTCGGCTACGGCGACCTGTCGCTGATGGTGAAGGCTGGCGTCCAATGGGGACTGTTCGGCGGCGCCGTCCAGCTGCTCGGCACCGAGCGCCACCACGCGGCGCACCTGCGCGCGATCATGGACCTCGGCCTGCTCGGCTGCTTCGCGATGACCGAGCACGGCCACGGCTCCGACGTCCAGCACCTGCGCACGACGGCGACCTTCGCGGACGGCGAGTTCGTCGTGCACACCCCGGACGCCATGGCGCAGAAGGAATACATCGGCAACGCGGCGCGCGACGGCCGGATGGCGGTCGTGTTCGCCCAGCTCGTCACCGGCGGCGAATCCCGGGGGGTGCACGCTTTCCTGGTGCCGATCCGCGACGAGTCCGGGGCGTCGATGCCCGGAGTGTCCATTGAAGACTGCGGTCCGAAGGCAGGCCTGAACGGTGTCGACAATGGACGGTTGAGCTTCGACAACGTCCGGATCCCGCGCGAGGCCCTGCTGAACCGCTTCGGCGACGTCGCCGAGGACGGGACGTATTCGAGCCCGATCGAAAGCGACAGCCGCCGGTTCTTCACGATGCTGGGCACGCTGATCCGCGGCCGGGTGAGCGTCGGCGGCAGCGCGGGCGCCGCCACGAAACGCGGGCTGGCCCTGGCGATCCGCTACGGCGAGCAGCGCCGCCAGTTCATGACGCCCGACGGCGACGAGGTCGTCATCCTCGACTACCTGGGGCACCAGCGGAAGCTGCTGCCGGCGCTGGCGAAGACGTACGCGCTGTCGTTCGCCCAGGAAGAGCTGGTGGCGAAGCTGCACGACATCGACTCGTCGGCGCCGGAGGAGGAGCAGCGCGAGCTGGAGTCGCGCGCGGCCGGGCTGAAGGCGCTCAACACGTGGCACGCGACGGCGACGATCCAGGCGGCGCGCGAGGCGTGCGGCGGATCGGGCTACCTGGCGGAGAACATCCTGCCGGGCCTGAAGGCCGACACCGACGTCTTCACGACGTTCGAGGGCGACAACACGGTGCTGCTGCAGCTGGTCGCGAAGGGCCTGCTGACCAGCTACAAGCACGACTTCGAGGACCTTTCGCCCCTCGCGACGGCCCGGTTCTTCGCCGATCAGGTGGTCAGCGCGATCCTGGAGCGGACGTCCGCGCGGAAGGCGCTCGAGTCGCTCACCGAGGGGTCCGACGCGGACGTCTTCTTCCGTCGCGAGTGGCAGCTGAGGCTGTTCGAGGACCGCGAAGAGCACGTCGTCGAGGGGGTGGCGAAGCGCCTGCGCAAGGCGGGTTCGGACCCGTTCGGGGTGTTCAACGCGGCTCAGGACCACGTGCTGCGCGCGGGCCGCGTCCACGTCGAGCGGCTGGTGCTGGAGGCGTTCGCGGCGGCGATCGAACGGTGTGAGGACCCGGACGCCCGCACGCTGCTCGACCGCGTCTGCGACCTGTACGCGCTGTCGGCGATCGAAGAAGACCTGGCGTGGTTCCTGGGCCACGGCCGCCTGACGGCGTCGCGCGGAAAGGCCGTCACCGCGGCGGTGAACGGCCTGTGCGCCCAGCTGCGCCCCCACGCGCGGGCGCTGGTGGACGCGTTCGCGATCCCGGAGCAGTTCCTCGCGGCGCCGATGCTGCGCTCCTGATCCGCTGACCGGGGGTGGCCGGCGTCGGGGGCCGGCCACCCACCGGGGGCCTACTTGCGGTGCTTGCCTTCGTCGTCGGTGACCTCGAACTGCTCCTTGCGGACCTTGCCCGAGACGGTCTGCTCGTCGGTGACCGTCTCGGTCCGCAGGCGCACCCGCTCGACCGGCACTGCTTCCTTGCGCACCACAGGCTTCTCGGCGTGGAGGATGACGTCCTGCTCGGCCTCGCCGATCTCGGCGCCGGCCTGGCCGTCCTTGATCGGCTCGCGCTCGATGCGCACCTCTTCGTGCCGCACCGGGACGGTGACCTGCTGTTCTTCGGTGACGACGTACTTGCGCAGCCGCACGTGCCCGGTCTCGACCTGCTCGGTGCCGACGTTCAGCCGCTCCTCGGAGCGCGTCATGCCGGAGTCCTTTTCGGACTTCCCGCGCTGCCCGGCGTCCATTTCGGACTTCCCGCGCTGCCCGGCGTCCATTTCGGACTTGCCGCGGCCGGTGCCGCCCATGGCCGGGTCCCGGCCCTGCGTCCGGTCACCCATCCGCCCGTCCGGCGAGGTCCGCGGCATCGGCAGGCCGTAGTGCTGGTACAGCTGGGCGCTTTCCTCGGGGGAGAGGTGCCCGTCGGCGTCGATGCGGGGCGCGTCGGAGACGGCGCTCTTGTCGACCCGGACGTGCACGCCATCCTTGTCGGTGTGCGCACCCGAGAGCGGGACGAAGCTCTCCTTGGTGCCGAACAGGCCGGTCTTGACGGTGATCCACTCCGGCTGGTGCGTGGCGTCGGCGAGGTAGACGTTGCCGACCTTCCCGAGCTTGTTTCCGGCCGGGTCGACCACGGCACTGTCGATGAGCTCCTGGGGCTGCATGGTCTTGGCCATCGCGGTGCTGCTCCTTTCGCGCGTCGGTGTCTGTAGGAGCCACGGTGAGGCGCGCTGTTGATCACGGCAACCGTCGTGGTGCTCCCGTGGGTGACCCCGGAAAGTGCTGGTTTGAAGCGCCACGCAGTGGCGAGGCCCGGCGCGTTCCCGCAGGTCGCGTGGGGTGTCTTCGCCGTGCCCGGCAGCGTGGGGGATGGCGCGAAGGTGTGGATGTGACCGGCGCCACCGGGCGAGCTGTCACAACCCCGCGGCCCGCGTCGTCAAGGGGGGTGACAGCGGACGATGAAGGGAACGGGTCATGGAAGCGCGGTTCAACATGTTCGAGAACGAGGTCACGAGCAAGTTCTTCAAGCGCCTGATCGCGGCGTCGCGCCCGATCGAGGAGTCGTCGCTCCCCAAGGCGACGCAGGAGCTGGTGAAGATCCGCGCGAGCCAGATCAACGGCTGCGGAATGTGCCTGGACATGCACACGAAGGACGCGGCGGCGGCGGGCGAGACGGCGGTCCGCCTGGCGATGGTGGCAGCGTGGCGCGAGGCGGTGGTGTTCACCGAGCCGGAGCGCGCGGCCCTGGCATTGGCGGAGGAGGGAACCCGCCTGGCGGACACCCACACCGGAGTGACGGACGAGACGTGGGACCAGATCCGCAAGCACTACGACGACGAGCAGATCGGCGCGCTGGTCTGCCTGGTGGCGGAGATCAACACGTGGAACCGCCTGAACGTGATCGCCCGCAACCCGGCGGGCGAGTACCAGCCGGGCATGTTCGGCTGAGAAGTTTCACGGAGGTGTTTCGCTGGGGACTTCCAGGGGGAGGTCCCCAGCGGCGGCCTAGGCGTACATGGCCAGCCAGATCGCGATGTAGTGGGAAATCGCCGCGAGCACGGTGCACGCGTGGAAGTACTCGTGGTACCCGAAGGTATCCGGCCAGTGGTTGGGCCACTTGAACCCGTAGAACGCCGCCCCCAGCGTGTAGAACAGCCCACCCACGCAGAGCAGCACCACCGCCGCCACTCCGGCGTGCGTGAAAAGCTCGGGGAACACGAACACCGCGACGTAGCCGAGCGCGATGTAGATCGGCACTCCGAGCCACCGCGGTGCGTGCGGCCACAGCATCTTCAACGCCACGCCGAGAACCGCGCCGCCCCAGACGATCGTCAGGACCACGTAGCCGGTCGGCTTGGACATCGCCAGCAGGGTGAACGGGGTGTACGTGCCCGCGATGAACAAGAAGATCATCGAGTGGTCCGCGCGCTTCATCCACTTGTACGCTCGCGGGCTCCACAGGCGGCGGTGGTACAGCGCGCTCACGCCGAACAGCCCCAGGACCGTCAGGCCGTACACCGACGTCGCCAGTGCCGCGGTCGAAGACACTGTGGACGCCGCCAGGCTGATCAGTACCGCCGCTGCCGCGACGGCGCCGAAGAACGTCCAGAAGTGGATGTGCCCGCGCAGCCGGGGGCGGAGGTCCACTACGGGCTCGGGTGGTTCCGTCGTCAGGCTCACCCGACCAGGTTACGGGACCGTAGGTTCCCGGGCAGCGGTCAAGTCACGCGCCTCACACCGGGTGCGTAGGCTTCCTCGACGTGAGTGTGCGCTCCTTCTTGTCCGACGTCCTGTACAGCGCCTACGGCCGGCGCCTCATCCAGCAGGCCGCCGGCCGGCATCCGCGGCACATCGCCATCATGCTCGACGGCAACCGCCGCTGGGCCCGTGAAGCCGGCTTTTCGGACGTCGCGGACGGGCACCGGGCCGGGGCGAAGAAGATCGCCGACTTCCTGAGCTGGTGCCACGAGGCCGACGTCGAGGTCGTCACCATGTGGCTGCTCTCGACCGACAACCTCAACCGCGACCCGGACGAGCTCACGCCGCTGCTGAAGATCATCACCGACGTCACCGACGAGCTCGCCGCGCCCGGCAAGAGCTGGCAGCTGCGGATCGTCGGCGCCCTCGATCTGCTACCCACCGAGGTCGCGAAGCGACTCAGCGAAGCCGCCGCGCGCACCGAGGGGCGGACCGGGATGGAGGTCAACGTCGCGGTCGGTTACGGCGGGCGGCAGGAAATCGCCGATGCAGTCCGCAAGTTGCTGCTCCAGCACGCGGACGAGGGCACGACCATTCACGAGCTCGCGAAGATCCTGGACGTCGACCACATCTCCGAGCACCTCTACACCTCGGGGCAGCCGGATCCGGACCTCATCATCCGGACTTCCGGTGAACAACGCCTTTCCGGATTCCTGCTCTGGCAGTCCGCGCATTCGGAATTCTGGTTCACCGAAGCGTATTGGCCGGCATTCCGCCGCGTCGACTTCCTGCGCGCCATGCGCGACTACGCCTGGCGGCACCGGCGATTCGGATCGTAGAAACGCCGAAGGGCCCCGGAGCGAACTCCGGGGCCCTTCGCAAGCCACACTCAGTGGTGGTGGTGCTCCAGCGAGTGCAGGATCAGCGCCGGGGTGGTGGCGATGCCCGCGTAGGCACCGGCGACCAGGGAGGCCGCGCCGTAGCCCAGGGCGCCGCCGCCCTCGATGAACGTGGCGTAGGCGTCACCGAACGTCGGGTCCGGGGTGCCGCCGTGGTCGCCCGTGGCGGCGAACGCGGTGCTGCCGATCATCATGAGGCCCGCAGCGGTGGCGGCCACGAAACCAGCCTTCTTCAGCACTTCGCACACTCCTAGGTAGAACTGTTGGGATCCGGGGCACCGGAGGACCGGTGGTGTGTCCCGCAGTCAAAAAATTACTCGCTTATCGGGCTTCTCGTACGACCTGTACGCCCATTGTGTGAGCCTGGCGCAGGCGCTTTCACTCGGTACGGTTCTCTCTTCGTGGCGCAAAATGCGGCGTTGCTCCGAACGTGGTAAAAGCTCATCCCTTGATCTTGTGAATACGTCGGGTCAGCAATTTTCCCAAGATCATTCCGACGTGTGTGCATCGAACGGGGCCCAGGTCACCCACGGTGACCATCACCAGCTGTCGATGTCGGACGACCGACAGTGAGGTGACGATCTGGCGAATCACCGTGTTGGCTCCCTGCGCGATCTCGGATTCGTGGGTACCTTCCGAGGTGAGGGCACGCGTTCCGTGCGGGTCCTCGCGGGAGGCCCTGGTCGTGACGGTGATCGAGGGGGCGGCGCAGCCGCCCACGAGACGCACGAGGGGGCCGGCACCCGGCCCTCGTGGCCGCGCCACCTGACCCACCGGTCAGAGGGAGTGGTCCAGCCAGGGAGGTGCCCGGCCCAGCGAGTGCGGGCGTGAGGTGCACACGCCCTCGAGGGAGATGCCGTCGTGACTGCGCAGCGTTTGCCCCGTAAGGCCTCTGGCCGTTCTTCGACCGGTGCCGTTCCTGGCCCGGAGAAAGCCTCGACCTCGCCCGAATCCCAGCAGCACATGTACGTGCTCGACACGTCGGTCCTCCTTTCGGACCCGTGGGCGGTGACCCGCTTCGCCGAGCATGCAGTCGTGCTTCCGCTGGTCGTCATCAGTGAACTGGAGGCGAAGCGCCACCACCCGGAGCTCGGCTGGTTCGCCCGGGAGTCCCTGCGCATGCTCGACGACCTGCGCCGGCAGTACGGCAGGCTCGACGCGCCGCTCCCCATCGGGGACCACGGCGGCACGCTGCAGGTGGAGCTGAACCACTCGGACCCGACGGTGCTCCCGGTCGGGTTCCGCACCGACTCCAACGACCACCGGATCCTCGCCTGCGCGCTCAACCTGGCGGCGGAGTTCCCGGCGGTCACCCTGGTGACCAAGGACATCCCGCTGCGGGTCAAGGCGGGTGCGGTCGGGTTGGAAGCCGACGAGTACCGCGCGCAGGAGGTCACGCCGTCGGGCTGGACCGGCATGGCGGACGTCGACGTCGAGCAGGACGTGCTCGACACGTTGTTCGGCGGCGCCACAGTCGATCCGGTCGAGTACGGCATGGACGACGTCTCCGAGCTGCCCTGCCACACCGGGTTGCGGCTGCTCGCGGGCACGTCCAGCGCGCTGGGACGGGTCACGGCGGACAAGCGCATCCGGCTGGTGCGGGGCGATCGTGAGGCCTTCGGGCTGCACGGCCGCAGCGCCGAGCAGCGCGTCGCGCTCGACCTGCTGCTCGACTCGGACGTCGGCATCGTCTCCCTCGGCGGCCGCGCCGGCACCGGCAAGTCGGCGCTCGCGCTGTGCGCCGGGCTCGAAGCCGTGATGGAACGCCGTCAGCACCGCAAGGTCGTGGTGTTCCGGCCGGTCTACGCGGTCGGCGGCCAGGACCTCGGCTACCTGCCCGGGTCCGAGAGCGAGAAGATGCAGCCCTGGGCGCAGGCGGTGTTCGACACCCTCGGCGCGCTGGTCAGCCAGGAAGTGCTGGACGAGGTGTTCGACCGCGGCATGCTCGAGGTGCTGCCGCTGACCCACATCCGCGGCCGCTCGCTGCACGACGCTTTCGTGATCGTCGACGAAGCGCAGTCACTGGAACGGAATGTCCTGCTCACGGTGCTTTCGCGGCTCGGCACGGCGTCGCGGGTGGTGCTCACGCACGACGTCGCGCAGCGCGACAACCTGCGCGTCGGCCGGCACGACGGCGTCTCGGCGGTGATCGAGAAGCTGAAGGGCCACCCGCTGTTCGCGCACGTCACGCTGACGCGCTCGGAGCGCTCGCCGATCGCGGCTCTGGTCACCGAGATGCTGGAGGACCACGGCTAGGAGCTTGAAGTCCGTGAAGGCCACCTCGGTCCGAGGTGGCCTTCACGGCGTTTACCAGCCGGAAGGAAGCGGGCGGCCTTCGGCGAAGCCGGCCGCCGACTGGACGCCCAGCAGCGCGCGCTCGTGGAACTCTTCGAGAGTGCGCGCGCCCGCGTAGGTGCACGAAGAGCGGACGCCGGAGCCGATCGAGTCCAGCAGGTCCTCGACGCCGGGGCGGGCCGGGTCGAGCGACATCCGCGACGACGAGATGCCCTCCTCGAACAGCGCCTTGCGGGCGCGCTCGAAGACGTTGTCCGTGCGCGTTCGCGCGCCGACCGCGCGCTTCGACGCCATGCCGAACGACTCCTTGTACGGTCGGCCCTGCTCGTCGAACCGCAGGTCACCGGGGGATTCGTAGGTGCCGGCGAACCACGAGCCGACCATCGCGGCGGACGCGCCCGCGGCCAGCGCCAGCGCGACGTCGCGGGGGTGGCGGACGCCGCCGTCGGCCCAGACGTGCTTGCCCAGCTCGCGCGCCGCGGCCGCGCAGTCGGCGACCGCCGAGAACTGCGGGCGGCCCACGCCGGTCATCATCCGCGTGGTGCACATCGCGCCCGGCCCGACCCCGACCTTGACGACGTCGGCGCCGGCCTGGATCAGGTCGCGCGTGCCCTCGGCCGTGACGACGTTCCCGGCGACCACCGGGACCTGCGGCGACACCGACCGGACGGCCTTCAGCGCGGCGATCATCTTCTCCTGGTGCCCGTGCGCGGTGTCGACGACCAGCACGTCGACGCCCGAGCCGAGCACGGCTTCGGCCTTCGCCGCGACGTCGCCGTTGACGCCGACCGCGGCGGCGACGCGCAGCTTGCCCCCACCGTCGACCGCCGGGGTGTAGATGTCGGCGCGCAGCGCCCCGACGGCGGTGAGCACGCCCGCGAGCCGGCCCTCCGCGTCCAGGCCCAGTGCGAGCTGGGCGCCGTGGCTGTGGAGCCGCTCGAAGACCTCACGCGCCGGCGTGGTCAGCGGCACCGCGACGGCCGCCGGCTCCGCGACGTCGGCGAGACGCGCGAAGCGGTCGACACCCGCGCAGGCCGCTTCGTCGACGATGCCGACCGGGCGACCTTCGCCGTCGACGACCACGACGGCGCCGTGAGCGCGCTTGTGGACCAGGTTGAGGGCGTCGGCCACCGCGTCGCCGCCGGTCAGCACCAGCGGCGTGTCCCACACCGTGTGGCGGCTCTTCACCCAGCCGACGATCTCGGCGACGGCGTGGGTGTCGACGTCTTGCGGGAGCACCACCAGCCCGCCGCGGCGGGCGACGGTCTCGGCCATCCGGCGGCCGGCGACCGCGGTCATGTTGGCGACGACGATCGGGATGGTCGCGCCGGTGCCGTCCGCGGTGGAGAGGTCGACGTCGAAGCGGGACTCCACGTCCGAACGGTTCGGCAGCAGGAACACGTCGTCGTAGGTCAGGTCGTGGGCGGGCCGGTGGCCGTCGAGGAAACGCACGAGTCCCCAGGCTACGTGGCCCGGGCGCGAACGGCGAACGTGGGAGGATCGGAGCATGAGCCGCCGTGACCGGGACACCGAGGGACGGGCCCGCAACGCGCGGCCGCGCGACGGCCTCGGCCGGCCGCTGCCGTACGGCGCCAACGGCGTCGAGCGCCAGCCGGAAGGCATCGCGCGGACCCCGGCGCAAACGCTTGCGGAGGCCCAGCAGCTGCTCGACGACGGCAAGCCGTTCCACGCGCACGAGGTCTTCGAGGACGCGTGGAAGACGACCGACGGGCCGGATCGGGAACTGTGGCGCGGGATGGCCCAGCTCGCGGTCGGCCTGACGCACGCGGCCCGCGGCAACACGGCGGGGGCGGCATCGCTGCTGGAGCGCGGCGCGGCGAACATCGAGCCGTACCGGGGCGAGCCGCCGTACGGGATCGACGTCGCCGGGCTGCAGGAGTGGGCACTCACGCTGGCCGAAGAGGCGAAGAAGCGGGTGCGGGTGTCGCCGACGTCGCCGCGGTTGACGTGCTGACCGCGGCCGGGGCCGCGGGTATCGCCGCGGTGGCGTCGCTGATCGGCGTGACGCTCGGCGCGCTGCTCGAACCGCTGAAGCTCAACGCGGCGCGACGCGCGAAGCTGCGGCAGGACCGCGCCGACCGCTGCGCCGGACTGATCGAGGCCGCGACGCGGGCGCGCAAGCACATCATCGACATCAACGTGGTCCACCGCCGCCGGACGCTCGGCAAGGAACGTGAGACGGACGCGCAGCGGGAGGTCGAGTTCGAAGACGGCTACTACACGGCCCGCACCGAAATACGCGCGTTCTACGGGCTGCTCGTGATGAGCGGGCCGGACGAGCTCGTCGCGCAGGCGAACCTGCTCCGCAAGAAGGAGATGGAACTCCACCACACCCGGTGGGAACTCGACGCCGACGAGAAGTTCGACCGGGAGTTCCTGCCGGCGCCGGTCCGGCAAGCCAGTGCCGCGTTCGACCGGGCGATCGAGGAGTTCGCCCTCGTCGCCCGGAAGCACACGTCCTGATACCGCAACCAGCACGGACGGCCCGGGCCGGGATCCACCGGCCGGGCCGTCCGGACAGGGCTGCCTAGTGATCGTTGAGGTAATAGTGGTCGCTCGCGTGCTGGAAGTCCGGACCCAGGTAGACCGTGACGCCGATGCTCACGTGTTCCGGGAGGTCGTGCGTGCCGCCATCAGAAGCCCTGGCCGTGGCGCAAGATCCCAATCCACCGGAGGCGACGAGCGTGTAACGCTCGTAGTAGGCGCCCGAACCCTGTTGGACGGAGACACGCGCCCGGGCAGCAAGTCCGTCGGCGAACGAGTCGCAGACGGACACGACGTCGCCGTTCTCTTCGACGTAGACAGTGCCACCCTTGTTGCCGTCCGTGGTGGTCCACGTGTGGTCCCAGCTGCCGCCGGGCGGGTCCACGGTCGCCGACGCCGACGTCGCGGTCAGGAGTGTGCCGCCGGCGACGAAAGCGGTCGTCGCGACCAAGGCCGCGATTTTGTTGCGCATTGTATGACTCCCATTTCTCGCACTCGCACACGGAAATCCGGGCGAGTTGTAGACCAACCCCAGTTGCCGAGAGCGCCGGAATCGTCACCCCAGTCGGGTGAGACGCTCTCGCCAGGCCGAAAGTGCCAGCCGTGACTGGACGGCGTCAACCGGCCCCGGACGTTTTACCCGTGCCCGAAGGGTCCCTGGAAACGGAACCTCCGCGCGGCGTGCCGCTACCTGCGAAATCAGCGTCACCGGTGTCGGCTACGGCGTCGAATAGTGCGTTTTCTTCTTGAAATGCACTTCGCGGGAGTGGCGATGGCCCACCGCCGAGCCCCTAGGCCTCGTCCCAGCCGGTCGACGCGGTCTTCTCCGCGCCCAGCGTCGTGCCCTCGCCGTGGCCGGTGTGCACCTTCGTCGCCTCCGGGAGCGTGAACAGCTTCTCGCGGATGGACTTCACGATCGTCGGGTAGTCCGAATAGGACCGCCCCGTGGCACCAGGGCCGCCGTGGAAGAGCGTGTCGCCGGTGAACAGCACGCCCAGCTCTTCGGCGTACAGGCACACCGCGCCCGGCGCGTGTCCCGGCGTGTGGATCACCCGCAGCTCCGTGCCCGCGATCGTGATCGTCTGGCCGTCCGTCAGCTCGCCGTCCGGCGCGCGGTTCGGGTGCGTCTGGTCCCACAGGACCCGGTCGTCCGGGTGCAGCAGGATCGGCGCGCCCGTGGCCGCGGCCAGCTCGGGGGCCGCGTTGACGTGGTCGTTGTGCGCGTGGGTGCAGACGATCGCCGCCAGCTTCCGCTCGCCGATGACGTTCTCGATCGCCTTCGCGTCGTGGGCCGCGTCGATCACGATCACCGTCGTGTCGTCGCCCACGATCCAGACGTTGTTGTCGACGCCCCAGCTGCCGCCGTCGAGCTGGAAGGTGCCGGACGTCACGAGGTTCTGCACGATCGCCGTCATGCGCCCGACCCTAACGCGGTAGGCCGGGTGTTCGACAGGCGGCGGTCGAGGAGGAGCGCGCCGAGGGCGAGCGCGGTGAAGAAGAGACCGATGACGACGCAGTTGACCGCCACGCGGCCGTAGCCGAGCGCGCCGGCGTCGACGAACGGGTACGGGTAGAAGCCGGTGATCGCCCCGCGCGGCAGCGTGAACGCGAGCCAGGCCAGGGGGTAGAGCAGCGACCACCAGACCGTGCGCCAGGTCAGGGTGCCGCGCGGGCCGGCGACGAGCCAGCCGAGCACGAACAGGATCGGCGTGACCTTGTGCAGCACGGTGTCGGCGAACAACGGAAGCCCGTGCAGCTCGTACAGGCCGGCGAGGGCGACCTGGTAGACGATGCCGGTCACGATGATGCCGACCAGCGCGTCGAGCCAAAGGACGGCGAAGAGCTTGTTGCGGGCCGCACCCAGGGCGACGAGCGCCGAGGTGGCGGCGACCAGCAGGTTCGAGTCGATGGTGAAGAAGCAGAGCAGGTTCGCGAGCCGGCCGCCGGGATCCGTCGCGGTGGCGATCACCTGGGTGACGAGACCGGTGAGCGCGACCAGCGTGGTGACCGCGAACCAGGCGCGGGTGAGCTTTTCGCTGCGCATGTCCGGAGGATAGTTCCACTGTGGACCACCCGATCGAGTCGAGCCGGTCACCCGGTGCGCGTCCTATTGTCGGCGGAGATGGACGTCGAACGCACGCCGGGGCGGCGCGGGCGGACCGCGCTCGGCCCCGTGGCGGACACCGGACCGGCCGCGGAGTTCGCGCGCCGGTTGTGGGAGCTGAAGCGCACGGCGGGCGACCCGTCGTACGACCGGATGCGCGACGAGTTCGGTGCGCTGGCGTCGAAGTCCGCGTTGTCGGCGGCGGCCAGGGGTAGGCACCTGCCGAGCTGGGAAACGACGTGGGAGTTCGTGCGCGTCCTGGCGGTCGGGGTGCTGGGCCAGGAAGAGACGTCGGCGCGGCTGGAGTGGCGCGGGTACTGGGAGAAGGCACGGGAGCCGGAACCCGAGGCGCGGGAGGCCGGGCGGCGCCGCTGGGGGCGGGCGCTCGTGCAGGAAAGCGATGCTTCTCTCGCGACCGAACCTCCCTCCCCACGTCGCAAGTGGGCGGCTTACGGGCTCGCCGGAGCCGTCGCTGTCGTGCTCGTGGTCGCGGTCGGCCTCCTCTTCGGTGGTGCCTTCTCGGCGGAACCCGCCGCCACCGGCCCCGGCGATGTGTCCGAGTTCGTCGCCGACGTCACCGTTCCCGATGGCACCCCCGTCCCCGCCGGGAGCCGGTTCGTCAAAACCTGGGAGCTGCGGAACGCCGGATCGGTCGGATGGATCGGCCGGTACCTCGTCCGCTCGGGCTCCTTCGGCAGCCCGGACCCGTGCCGCACGCCCGAGCGCGTGCCGGTGCCCTACACCGCTCCCGGGGAGCACGTGCGGATCTCCGTCGAGGTTCAGGCGCCGCCGTCGGCCGGGCACTGTCAGGTCTACTGGAAGATGGCCGACTCCGAGGGCCACCTGCTGCTCCCCGATGCCCGCGCGGTCTTCTTCTCAGTGCGGATCACCCCCTGAATTTGGCTTTCCGTGGCCCTGGCCATTGCGCTGACCTGCGAAGACGATCTTCCTTTGGCTTTCGTCGCGAGGTAGCCGATGAAGGCCTTCCCCTGGGCAGCCGGCTGTCCCTAACGTCGTCGGTGTCCGGATCTCCTGGGCGAATCCATTTCATCTTTTCTTGCAGGGGAAGGAAATCCATGCGTCCGTATCTGAGGGTCGCGGCCGTCACGGGGGCCGCGCTCGTCGCGGGACTGCTGCCCGCCGGCCCGGCGTCGGCCTCGGCTCCGGCGACGGGGGTCGTCGCGAGTGATCCGATCATCACGTGCGAGTCCGGGTACCACGGCTGGATGCGCCGGGCCGGCAAGGACGCCATCTGCCTGTGGCCGGGCGAGCGCACCTGGGACATCCGCGTCTTCGAGTGCGCGGGCGACCTGACGCTCTACTTCAAGAACGGCAAGCACGCCTACTGCGGCGGCTCGATGAAGTTCGGCATCGACATCGCCGAAACGTCCACTGTGGTCAAGACGAAGGTGGGGAACCGATGATCCGCGAGCTGGTCGTCCCGGTGGTGGCCCTGACCGCGACGCTGCTGGTGGCGCCGTCGGCGTCCGCCGCGACGAAGGTGTGCGTCGGCGGCCAGCTGATGGGCGGGGCGACGAAGGTCGTCGAGGTCAGCGCCGGGCAGAAGATCGACATCACGGTGCACAACAGCGACTACCGCGGGATGCTCGTCCAGATCATCGAAGACGTCTTCGACCGGGGCCTGTGGAGCGGCGCGATCGCCCCGGGCAAGGAGCACACGGTCTCGCACGGCGTGCTCGGCGACCCGCCCGTCTACCACAAGATCCGGTTCGAGGTGACGTCCAACCTGTCCAACAACTACACGTACGCGATCAAGTCGGACCGCTGCTACTGAGTCCGGTGGCGCCCCGGTGTGGTGCACCGGGGCGCTCGGTCGTCAGGCCGCGGTGAGGGCGTCCCGGAGGGTGGTGAACGCCTCGTACTCGGCCTTCTGCTCGACGGGCAGCTGGTAGCTGGCGGCGAGGAGCTTCGGCACGGAGGGGATGATGCTGAGCTTGAAGCTCTGCCCGTCCGTCGTCTTGATGACGAACCGGCCCTGCAGGTCGCGCTTCTTGACCGAAGCGCGGTTCGCGTCCGTGATCGTCAGCGGGGTGCCCGCCGTGATCGTCCCGCTCTTTTCTTCGAGCGGGACGATCACGAGGTCGGTCGAGCCCGGCCGGAAACCGATCGCGAAATTGCTGACGGTGGTGGTGCGGAAAACGATGAAGTTCTTCTGCTTGATTTCCGCGCCGTACACCTTGGTGTAACCGGGCCCGTCGGCGACAGCCCCGTCGAAAGCCGCGTGGATCGCCGCTTTCATCTCTTCCTTGCTTGCCACTTGTGCTCCTCCATGACCGCTCGGGGACTGAGCGGGTCTTCAGGGAGCAGCATCGTAGCGGTGACCGGATCTTCGTCCTGTCGGTAAAATTCCTGACATTTCACGCGTCGAATAAACCGAACTTCGGCGATTCTGGTGAAATGCTCAGCGCAGCGCTTTCACCAGTGCGGGGACGAAGACCGACGCGTCGACCGTGCCCCAGCCGCTGGCGACGTCGAAGCCCTTCGCCGCGGTGAATCCGGTGACGCCGTCCTGGCTGTTGTCGCCTTCGGTGACGTCGACGATGCCCGCCTTCGTGCCGGCCGGGCCGAGCTTCGTGTACAGCGCCGGGTTGATCTGGCCGAGCCTGCCCTGCTTGGCCTGCACCGCGAGCGCGAGCACGCCGGCGAACAGCGGCGCCGACTGCGACGTGCCGTAGACGCCTTCCATGCTGATGTCCGGGAACGAGCGCATCTTGCTGCCGGTGATCTTCTTGACGCCGTCCTGCCAGTTCGGCCGCGCGTACGTCTTCGACAGCCCGGCGCCCTCGGAGAAACCGTTGTCGGCGACGTTCACGACGTCGTCGGCCTTGGTGCGGACACCGTTCGCGTCGAGGTGCAGCTGCGTGCCGCCGAGCGTCGTGACGCGCGGGTCGGACGCCGGCCAGCTCGCGACGCGGTACGGGTAGTTGCCCGGGCCGTAGAGGTAGCCGCCGGTCGGGCCGTCGTCGCCGGAGGAGGCGACCATCGTGACGCCGGCCTTGCTCGCGCGCTCCAGCGCCGGGTCGAGCGTCTTGATCGAGTCGAACGACGGGAAGTTCTCTTCCGTGGTCCCGAAGCTCATCGAGATGACGTCGGCCAGCTTGTGCTCGGTCATGTAGTCGACCGCGTGCATCATCTCGGGCAGGCCGGTGAAGCCCTGCGTCTCGGCGACCGGCGTCGCCGCGACGATGATCTTCGCGTTCGGCGCCATGGCGTGCATCATCGTGACGTCGAGGTCGGTCTCGCCGCCCCAGTCCTGGCAGGTGGCGGTGTCGACGCCGGGGTCGGTGCACGCGGGCACCGCGCCGGACGGCTCGATGACCTCGACGTTCGCCGGCGGCAGGCCGTGGTTCTTCGAGTACGTGTCGAGCACCTGCTTGACCTGGTCGTCGCCGAAGGACACCAGCGTCGCGACGGTGCTGCCCGCGCCGGTGATGCCGGCGTTCCACAGCTTCGTCGCGTTGTACGCGGTGCTTTCCTTCGGCAGCGACGCCATCGCCGCTTCCAGCTTGGCGACGCGCTTCTGCACGGTGTCGGCGCCGACGAAGGACTGCGCGGCCGCCGTGAAGTGGTGCTTCGACGGCTGGTGCCCGGCGTTCGGCGTGCTCGGCACGGGCGAGGCGCCGGCGGGCGCCGCGAACGCGGTCACGAGCAGGGTGGTGCTCGCGAGCAAGCCGGACACAGCGCGCAATCTCATGCTTTTCTCCCTGGCCGAAGGAAACTCCGTCAGCCACTCTGCTCAGCAGAGGGAGAAGGCAACATCGACTTTCGTCTTTCCTTTTAGGAGGAAAGCACCGCGGAGACGCCCGATGTCGTGATCGATACTTTCGTAGTCAGCTCCCTTCCGAACGGTCGCCGTGCAACAGGCCGCGGACCGTGTCGATCGTGTCCGCGTCGCCCGCTTCCTTGTCCGGGCGGTAGCGGACGACCCGCGCGAACCGCAGCGCCAGGCCACCGGGATAGCGCGTCGAAACCTGGGCGCTGTCCAGCTCGATCTCCACCACGACCTCCGGCCGGACGTACACCGTCCAGTCGTCGCGGTGGGTCTCGATCTCCTGGAACGTCCTCGTCTGCCAGGCGAGGATCTCGTCGGTCATGCCCTTGAACGTCTTGCCCACCATGATCGGCGGGCCGCCGTCCGGGTCGCGCGCGCCCAGGTGCAGGTTCGACAACGAGCCCGTGCGCCGCCCGTGGCCCCACTCGGCCGCGAGCACCACGAGGTCGATCGTGTGCACCGGCTTGACCTTCAGCCACGCCCGCCCGCGCCGCCCGGCCGCGTACGGCGACGCCAGGTCCTTGACCATCACCCCTTCGTGCCCGGCTTCCATCGCCGCCTCCAGCACCTCGGCGGCGCGCGAAACGCCCACCTCGCCGGGGATCACGTGCGCCCCGGTGACCTTGCGCAGCGCCGCGTTGCGCTCGGACAGCGGCGCGTCCAGCAGGTCGACGCCGTCGAGGTGCAGGCAGTCGAAGAAGTACGGCCGCAGCAGCAGCGCCTTCACCTGCTCGTCCCGCGTGCTGCCGAACCGGCTCATCGTGTCCTGGAACGGCCGGGGCCGTCCCGCGTCGGTCAGCGCCAGGGTTTCGCCGTCCAGGACCACCGACTCGCACGGCAGCGCCCGCACGAGCTCGACCAGCTCACGCACGCTGCCGGTGATCTCGCGCAACGTCCGCGTCCAGACGTGCACCTCGTCGCCCTGGCGGTGCACCTGGATCCGCGCACCGTCCATCTTGTACTCGACGATCGCCTCGGCGTGCTCGGCGACGGCCTCGTCCAGCGACTCCGCCGGCGACGCCAGCATCGGCTTGATCGGTGTCCCCAGCGTCAACCGGAACTCCGCCAGCGCCGCCTGCCCGCCGGTCAGCGCCGCGACGCCGGTGACGCCGAGCTTCCCGGACAGCATGAAGGCCCTCCGCACGTCGACGGCTGGCACCTCGGCCGCCGCCGCGATCGCGTCGACCATCACGCCTTCCAGCGCGCCCTGCCGCAGCTCGCCGGTGACCAGCCGGAACAGGAACTGCTGCTCCTCCTCGGTGAGCCGGGCGAACAGCGCCCGCAGCACGTCCTGCCGCCGCGTCGAGGAGCCCGTGCCCGCGGCTACGCCGGCGGCCTCTGTCAAGGCCGCGTCCACCTCCAGCACCGTGATCACCGGCGACGCGGCGGGCGACGCGCCGAGCCCGGCCAGGGTGCGCCAGCCCGCACCCAGCCGGTCCTGCGCCGTCTGCCCGGTCAGGTACGCGATCACCGTGGCCAGCTCGGTGAACTCGGCCGCGCGCAGCAGAACGGCCAGGATGGCGATCTTCGCCTTCCTGGACCGCGTCGCCGCCAGTTCGGCGGACGCCCGGACTATCTCGCTGAGCAACACCCGGACATCATGACCCGGACCACCGACAATTTCAGAACGTCTAGATGTCCGGCCTGGTGCAGAGGGGGTCGAGCAGCCCGTCCTTGGTCACGCACGGGGTGTACCCGGCGTCCTGCAGCTCGGCCCGCGCGGTCGGGCTCGCGAGGTAGTCCAGGAACCGCTTCAGCACGCTCTCGCCGTCCGGTACGCCCTTCGTGTAGAGGTACTCGACGGTCCAGAACCGGTATCCGGCGCCGACGGTCGTGACGTCGGGATAGTGCCCGTCGAGCTGCACGACCGTCACCTGCTGGTCGCGAGCGGCTGCTGTTTTGGCCGCCGGGACGTCGGCGTACCCGATCGCGCCCGGCACCGCGGCGACCTCGGTGAGCACCTCGGCGGTCGTGCCGCGCTCGCAGCGCGTGGTCGCCGCGGCCGGGTCGCGCTCGGGCTTGCGGCACGAGTCCGAAGTCAGCCGGTCCTCCGCGCCGCCGAGCACCTTCTGCTCGAACGTCTTGCGCGTACCCGACTCCTGCCCGCGCCCGACGATCCCGATCGGCACCGACGGCCCCGGCCGCAGCTGGTCCCAGTTCCGCACGCGACCGCTGAAGATGTCCTTGACCTGCTGGATCGTCAGCTTGTCGACCCCGGCGGCCCGGTTGACGACCAGCGTGTACACGACCACCGCGACGGCCTTCGCCTCGAGATCCGGGCCCGCTTCGCCGGACCGGCCGTCCGAGAGCACCGCCAGCTCGTCCTTGCCCGCCGTGCCGACCGGGGCGAGCGCGCGGACGCCGGTGACACTGCCGGTCGCGCGGGTCGTGATCGCCGCGCCGTCGCACTGGCCGTGGTACTCGGCGGCGATGCTGTCGATGATCGGCACGAACGCGCTCGACCCCTCGACTGAGAGCTTCCCAGTGGCGCACTGCGCGGAGTCGCCCGGCCGCGACCACGAGACGAGCAGCGTCGCGAGCAGGGCGCCGGTCAGCAGCACGCCGACCGCCGTCGTGATGACCGGCCAGCCGAACCGGCGCTGCTTGCGGTCGTCCTTGATCCGGCCGGCGGCGAGCCGCGCGTGGTGGTCGATCTCCTTGCTGATCTCGCCTTCGTACCCGTCGGACTCCCGCAGGACGACGACCAGCTTGAACTTTTCCTTGCGCTTCAAGGAAAGTCGCGCGAACCGCACGCCGTGCCACTCGGGCGCCTCGGGCGGTGCCTCAGCCGCGGCGAGCCCGGCGAACCGTTTCGGCAGCAGCGCGCGGACGCGGGACAGCTTCACGCCTTCGACCGGCTTCTGCGGCGTCTCGCGGGTGAAGAACTCGAGGCCGTCGCGGACGTGCTGGCGCAGGCCGTCGTCGGTGGCGTCGGACACGCGCGCGTCCCAGACGGTCCGGTTGCCGAAGGTGAACGACAGCGGGATCTCGAAGTCGCCCGGCGCGATGTCGAAGCTGCCGGTGTTGTGCACCCGGATGACGACGATGCTCATCCGGTCGAGCAGCCGCGCGACCTGCTCCAGCTGCGGGGCCGCCTGCGCGGAGCCGTTTTCGCCGTCGTGCAGGTCGATCGGCGACAGCCCGATCTTGGAGTTGTAGAGCACCCGGAACGTCAGCCGGCGCCGCCGGATGAAGTAGCGGTCGATGAACGGCGCGGCGATCGCGACCAGCGCGGCAAGGCCCAGGACGAGGCTGCCGGAGTCCGAGCTCAGGATTTCGGCGAGTGACTGCATCGTCGCGCCGACGCCCACCGTGCTGCTCCTCTACCCCTGACTCCCCAGGTGAAGCAGCCTAAGGAGCGCTCACCCGGCGTGGGGTTGCGACGACCGAGTGTTCACCGGTCGTTCATCGGCGACCCAGCTGGCCAGCAGGCCGAGCGCACGTTCGGTCTCCGACCCCGGTTCGGCGTGGTAGACGACCATGCCCTGGTCGGGGTCCTGCGGCAGGCGCAGCGTCTCGTAGCGCAGCCGCAGCTCGCCGACGACGGGGTTCATCAGCACCTTCCACCCCTGCGCCTTCTCCAGCACGGCGTGCTCGGCCCACAGCTTCCGGAACTGCTCGCTGGCCAAGGAGAGCTCCCCGATCAGCTGCGCGAACCGCGGGTCTCCGGGGTGCCGGCCGCTTTCCGCGCGCAGGTTCGCGACGAGCTCGCGGCACACGGCGTCGTACTCCGGGTGCAGCTGCTTCGCGCGCTCGTCGGTGAAGATGAGCTTCGGCATGTTGCGCTCGTCCAGGTCGGCGAAGGCGAACGCGACCGCGCCGCCGAGCGCGTTCCAGGCCAGCACGTCCATGTACCGCCCGAAGACGAACGCGGGCGCCTGGATCGCGTCGAGCAGCTGCTGCAGCTCGGGCCGGACCAGCTGCGGTGCGCGCTCGTCCCGGCGCTTCGGCGCGGCGAGGTTGCGCAGGTAGGACTCCTCGCCGGAGTTCAGCCGCAGCGCGCGGGCCAGCGCGTCGAGGATCGCGTCCGAGACGTTCTTCGCGCGGCCCTGCTCCAGCCGCGTGTAGTAGTCGACGCTGATGCCGGACAGCTGCGCCAGCTCCTCGCGGCGCAGGCCCTTGACCCGCCGCTGCGTGATCCCCTGCGGCAGGCCCAGGTCCGCGGGGTCCAGTGCGGCGCGACGCGCCTTCAGGAAGGCGCCCAGTTCGGCTGCGTCACTCATGCCTCCAGTATCCCCGGCTCGCGGCTCCCCGCCTGGTACTGCCGGACCCAGGTTGGGCGTGACCTGGTCCGTCCGCTTCGCCGCTTCCAGAGTGGTGGCATGAAACGACGAACTTTGGGCGGCACGGGCATCTCGGTCAGCGAATACGCGTTCGGCGCGATGATGCTGGGCAAGTGGGGCAATCCGGACCACGAAGAAGGCGTCCGGATGCTGCACACGGCGCTCGACGCCGGCGTGAACTTCTGGGACACCGCGGACATGTACAGCGACGGCGAGAACGAGCAGATCGTCGGCAAGGCCTTGAAGGGCCGCCGCGACGAGGTCGTGCTGGCCACCAAGGGCTTCTTCCAAATGGGTGCCGACCCCAACCAGGGCGGGCTGTCGCGGCGCTGGCTGACGCGGGCGCTGGACGACAGCCTGCGGCGGCTCGACACCGACTACGTCGACCTCTACCAGGTCCACCGGCCGGACCCCACGACCGACATCGAGGAAACCCTGTCGGTGCTGACGGACTTCGTGCGCCAGGGCAAGGTCCGCGCGATCGGGTCGTCGGACTTCCCGGCCGAGCAGATCGTGGAAGCCCAGTGGGTGGCGGAAAAGCGTGGCCTGGCGCGGTTCCGCGCCGAGCAGCCGCCGTACTCGATCTTCAACCGGGCGATCGAGGCCGCAGTGCTGCCGACCGCGCAGAAGTACGGCATGGGCGTGCTCACGTGGAGCCCGCTGGCCAGCGGCTGGCTGTCCGGCAAGTACCTGAAACCGTCCGATGTGGACCTTTCCGACGGCCGCCGGACGCTGCAGATCCACAAGTTCGACCCGGCGCTGCCGGAGAACGCCGTCAAGTTCGAGGCCATCGCGCAGCTGAAGAAGATCGCCGACGACTTGGGCCGGCCGCTCACCCACCTGGCGACGGCCTTCGTCCGGGCGCACCCGGGCGTGACGTCGGCGATCATCGGCCCGCGCACGCCGGCACAGCTCGACGACCTGATTGCCGGCGCGGACCTGGTGCTGGACGACGAGGTGCTGGACCGCATCGACGAGATCGTCCCGCCGGGCACCGACCTCAACTCGGCCGAGAAGGACTACACCCCGCCGGCGCTGGCGGATTCGCGCCTGCGCCGGCGGTAGCGGGTCACTTGCCGCCGCGGGCCATGCGGAGGACGTCGAGCGCTTCGTCGAGCTGCTCTTCGGTGAGCTTGCCGTCCTTCACATACCCGCGCTCGAGGACGACCTCGCGGATCGTCTTCAGCTCCTTCAACGCCTGCTTCGCGACCGCCGCGGCTTCTTCGTAGCCGATGTACTTGTTCAGCGGCGTCACGATCGACGGCGAACCCTCGGCGTAGGTGCGGGTGCGCTCGGTGTTCACGGTGATGCCCGCGAAGACCTTGTCCGCCAGCAGCCGCGAGACGGCGGCGAGCAGGCGGGCCGACTCGAGGACGTTGCGGGCGATCACCGGCAGGTTGACGTTCAGCTGGAAGTTGCCCGCGGCGCCCGCGAACGCCACGGCCGCGTCGTTGCCGATCACCTGCGCGACCACCTGCAGCGTCGCCTCCGGGATCACCGGGTTCACCTTGCCCGGCATGATCGACGAGCCCGGCTGCAGGTCCGGGAGCGCCAGCTCGGCCAGCCCGGTGCGCGGGCCGGAACCCAGCCAGCGCAGGTCGTTGGCGATCTTGTTGAGCGACACGGCGAGCGTGCGCAGGTGCCCGGACGTCTCGACGACGCTGTCCTGCGTCGCCTGCGCCTCGAAGTGGTCGCGGGCCTCGGTCAGCGGCAGGCCGGTCACGGTGGCGAGCTCGGCCGCGACGCTCGAGCCGAAGCCGTCCGGCGCGTTGAGGCCCGAGCCGACGGCCGTGCCGCCGATCGGCAGCTCGCCGAGGCGCGGCAGGCCCGACTTCAGCCGTTCGATGCCGAACCGGATCTGCGACGCCCACGCGCCGGCCTCCTGGCCGAGCGTGATCGGGACGGCGTCCATCAGGTGCGTGCGGCCGGACTTCACGACGTCGGCCCACTCCGCGGCCCGGACCTCGATCGCGCCGGCGAGGTACTCGAGCGCCGGGATGACGTCCTTGATGACGGCCTCGGTCGCGGCGACGTGGATGGTCGTCGGGAAGGTGTCGTTGGACGACTGCGACGCGTTGACGTGGTCGTTCGGGTGGACGTCCCGGCCGAGGGTTTTGCTCGCCAGCGTGGCGATGACCTCGTTGGCGTTCATGTTCGACGAGGTGCCGGACCCGGTCTGGAAGACGTCGATCGGGAAGTGCGCGTCGTGGGCGCCCTCGGCGACCTCGTCGGCGGCCTTGGCGATGGCGTCGGCGACGTCGGCGTCGAGCACGCCGAGCTTCTGGTTCACGCGCGCGGCGGCGGCCTTGAGCAGGCCGAGCGCGCGGATCTGGGCGCGCTCCAGGCCCCGGCCGGAGATGGGGAAGTTCTCGACGGCCCGCTGGGTCTGCGCCCGGTAGAGCGCGTCGACCGGGACGCGGACTTCGCCCATCGTGTCGTGTTCGATCCGGTATTCCTGGTCAGCCATGACACCGATTCTGGACCTGTTCGCGGGTCACCGCGTGGTGGCGTTGCGCACCCTGCGCCGCTCGCGGCTCGGTCCGATGGCCAGGCGTAGGTGAAGTGGTGGCAGTGCGCGGCGCCGGAGCCCAGGACCACCCCCGCCCTCTCCGGGGGGCGTCCCCTTGGCCAGTCTACCGGCGGTCACCGGCAAAACCGGCGTTCCTGGTGGCCGGCCGCCGACTTGTCCACAATCGTCCGAGGTTGTGGATCGGTGGCCGAACTTGCCTCTGTGCTGGTGCGCGAACGCGGCTGCGACCGGTTCCCCCCCCGGCGAAAGCAGGACTTCATCGCCGATCGCCGTCCACGCTCCGAGCACTGGCAGCAACGCGAGGAGCGCGAGCAGGAGGCCCGCTCGCGCCGGCCGGCGGCCGAACCCGGCGAGGTCCGCGAACGCGCCGAAGACGAACGGCAGGAAGCCCACCGGTTCGGCCGACGGCAGTCCCAGCCACACCGCGAGCACCAACCAGCCGAGCAGCGCCGCGACCGCCGCCGTCGCGCTCAGCGCCGTCCGCCGCCCACCCCACGGCGGGCGCCGGTCGTCGTGGCGCCGGTGTCGCACCACGTCGAGTGAACTCCGATCCCGCTAGGATCGGATGTGTTCTCGATCACCGCCATCCACCACTGGCTGGAGCGAGCATGACTGAAGCTTCTGGGGACTCTTACGACCTCGTGATCATCGGTGCGGGCCCGACGGGCCTGTTCGCCGCCTACTACGCCGGGTTCCGCGGCCTTTCGATGGCGGTGGTCGACTCGCTGCCCGAGCCCGGCGGTCAGGTCACGGCGATGTACCCCGAGAAGATGATCTACGACGTCGGCGGGTTCGCCGAGGTCCGCGGGCGCGATCTCGTCGACGGCCTGGTGCAGCAGGCCGCACCGTTCAAGCCGAAGTACCTGCTGGGGCGCAAGGCCGAGAAGCTGGAAAGCCAAGCCGACGGAGTCGAGCTGACCCTCGACGGCGGCGAGACCCTTCGCGCGCGGGCCGTCCTCATCACCGCGGGCATCGGCGAGTTCACCCCGCGCCCGCTGCCCGCCGGCGACGGCTGGCTCGGCCGCGGCATGGTCCACTTCGTCCCGTCGCTGCAGGTGCACGCCGGGCAGCACGTCGTGGTCGTCGGGGGCGGCGACTCCGCGTTCGACTGGATCCTCGCCCTGCACCCGGTCGCGGCGAGCGTGACGCTCGTGCACCGCCGCGCCAAGTTCCGCGCGGCCGAGTCGATCGTCCGGCAGGCGCGCGAGCTCGGCACCCGGATCATCACCGACGCCGAGGTCACGCGGTTCGTCGAGGACGAGAGCGGCGCGCTCGAAGCCGTCGACCTCTCGATCAAGGGCGCCGGCGACGAGCGGCTCCCCGCCAACGCCGTCGTCGCGGCGCTCGGGTTCACCGCCGACCTCGGCCCGATCGAGAGCTGGGGCCTGGAGATCGACCACCGCGCCATCGCGGTCGACTCGACGATGGCGACCCCGCGCGAGCGCGTCTACGCCGCCGGCGACGTCGCCGCGTACCCGGGGAAGGTCAAGCTGATCGCGACCGGCTTCGGGGAGGCCGCGACGGCCGTCAACAACATCGCCGTCGCGCTCGACCCGGACGCCCACCTGTTCCCGGGCCACTCCAGCAACGCCGAGTAGGTCAGGCCTTCGTCTTCTCCGCGATCCAGGGCGCGTACGCGACGACGGACGTGTAGATCGACGGCGCCGACGCGCACACCGGGTCGTTGTTGCCCGGCCGGCTGGTGACGCCGACGAGCAGCCAGTGGTCGCCGTCGCGGACGACCTCGGGGCCGCCCGAGTCGCCGAAGCACGCTCCGGACTTGCCGCCGGGGTTGTCCGTGCACAGCTCGGCCGTGCCGTCGAACACCGACGTGCACTTCGCGCCCTCGACGATGTGCGTGTCGAGCTGCTGCAGCGTCGTGGGGATCTGGCCGCAGTTCACCTTCGGGCAGGTCTGGCCCCAGCCGAGGATCCGGGTGGCCGTGCCCGGCGCCGCGGTCGCCGCCACGGCGATCGGGGCCGCCTTCACCGGCGTCACCAGGCGCAGCAGCGCGATGTCGCCCGCCGGGCTCTCGGTGTTGAAGGCCGGGTTCACGACGACGTCAGCGACCTGGTCGACCTCGCCGCCCTGGCCCACCTCGTTCGTTCCCGTCCGCACCGAGATCCCGGCCGGGGCCTTGTCGAACGCGCAGTGCGCGGCCGTCACCACCCAGGTCGGGGCGATCAGCGCGCCGGCGCAGAACAGCTTGCCGGTCGAGGAGTGCAGCGACACCGCGAACGGGTACGGCTGATCCGCGTTCCCGCCCCCGACGATGGCGGGTTCGGCCGACGCGGTGGCGGGGACCAGAGCGAACATCAGGACCAGCAGGGCCAGCAGTCGCCTGGTCACGGATCTCCTTTACGGCAGCGGGGGAACGACGTCGTCGTCGAGCGCGTCCAGGTGGCCGTCGAAGTTGACCGAGGAGTACGCCCGCAGCTTGTCCAGCCGGTGGTAGCCGTCGATCATTCTGACGGTCCCGGACTTGGACCGCATCACGATGGACTGCGTCGTGGCGCCGCCCTCGCGGTAGTTGACGCCGCGCAGCAGGTCACCGTCGGTGACGCCGGTGGCGCAGAAGAAGACGTTGTCGCCGCGCACGAGGTCGTCGTTCAGCAGCACCCGGTCGAGGTCGTGCCCGGCCCCGATGGCCTTCTCGCGCTCGGCGTCGTCCTTCGGCCAGAGCCGGCCCTGCAGCTCGCCGCCGAGGCACTTCATCGCACAGGCCGCGATGATGCCCTCGGGCGTGCCGCCGATGCCGATCAGCATGTCGACGCCGGTGCTCGGACGGGCCGCGGCGATCGCGCCCGCGACGTCGCCGTCGGAGATGAACCGGATCCGCGCGCCGGCGTCGCGGATCTCCTTGATGATCCCGTCGTGGCGCGGGCGGTCCAGGACGCACACGGTGACGTCGCCGACGCTGCTGTTCTTCGCCTTGGCGACGCGTCGGATGTTCTCCGCGATCGGCGCGCCGAGCTCGACCTTCCCCGCCGCCTCCGGCCCGACGGCCAGCTTCTCCATGTAGAACACCGCGGACGGGTCGAACATCGCGCCGCGCTCGGCGACCGCCAGCACCGCGATCGCGTTCGGCATGCCCTTGGCCATCAGCGTCGTGCCGTCGACCGGGTCAACCGCGACGTCGCAGTCCGGCCCGTCGCCGTTGCCGACCTCTTCGCCGTTGAACAGCATGGGCGCTTCGTCCTTCTCGCCCTCGCCGATCACCACGACCCCGCGCATCGACACCGTCGAGACCAGCTGGCGCATCGCGTCGACGGCCGCGCCGTCACCGCCGATCTTGTCGCCGCGGCCGACCCAGCGGCCGGCCGCCATCGCGGCGGCCTCGGTCACGCGGACCAGCTCCATCGCGAGGTTGCGGTCGGGTGCTTCACGACGGCGCTGCTCCGTGGACATCAGGCCTCCCGGATCGTGGAACTGGCGGGTCAACAGTCTGTCAGATCCCTGTCCGGTTTCCCGATGCCGAAAGCATGGCAAACGTCACTGGCTGTCGCTGGTTTCGTCCTCGACGGACGCCAGAGCAGCCTCGATGCGCTCGCGGGCGCCTTCGAGATGGCGCTCACAGACCTTCGCGAGCTTCTCGCCCTTCTCCCACAACGCGAGCGACTGCTCGAGGGACAGGCCACCGGCTTCGAGCTCGCGGACGACCTCGACGAGGCGGTCACGGGCCTGCTCGTAGCCGAGTTCCTCGCTGGCTGCTTCACTCACGCTGGGCGTTCTCCGACCTTCCGGCTTGCGCTGCTGGTGGCGCACACTACCGCGCTGGCCATCGCGTGGTCGTACCCGACGAACGCCAGCGCGAACTCCTGGCCGTCACCCTCCGCGATCGCCTCTTCGAGGTTCTCCTGCGCGCCCGCCACCCGCTTGCGGTGCCCGGCGCCCTCGGCGAACCACCAGCGCGAGCCGACCTGCGTCGACGTCGCCTCGGACAGCCGGCGCAGCTGCGGCCCCAGCTCGCGGCGAGCGGCGCCGCCACAGCCGGCGAGCAGCGCCGTCCAACACTCGGCGGCCGCCCGGTCGGTGCGCATCGCCTGGTCCAGCAGCGGACGCGAGCCCAACCGCCGGGCCGCGTCCATGGTGAGGGGGAGGAACGTCGCCGCCTTCAGCGTCACCCCTGTGCTCCTTCCGCCACCGCGCCGATCGCACCGTCGCCCACGCGCACGCGCAGCTGGGCACCGGCCTCGACTTCGGAGACGGAGCGGAGTACCTGGAGGTTGCCTTCGGCGTCGAGGAACTGCACGACCGCGTAGCCGCGGGCCAGCGTCGCGGCCGGGCCGAGCGCGGTGAGCCGGGCCCGTGCGCTCGCCAGCTCGGCCTGGTCCTTGGCGAGCAGCGTCAGCATGGCGCGGCGTGCGCGTTCGCGGTGGACGTCGACGTCGTCCTGGCGCCGCTGGACCGGGCCGAGCGGGTCGGCCAGCGACGGGCGGCTGCGCAGCTGGGTCAGCAGCCGCGTCTGGGTGTCGACCCAGCCGTGCAGCGCGCGCCGGCCGCGGTCGCGCATCTGCCGGACGCGCTCGGTCTCCTCGCGGTGGTCCGGGACGATCCGCTTGCTCGCGTCGGTCGGCGTCGAGCAGCGCAGGTCGGCGACGTAGTCCAGCAGCGGGGTGTCGGGCTCGTGCCCGATGGCGCTGACCACCGGCGTCCCGGCCGCGGACACCGCGCGGCACAGCGCCTCGTCGGAGAACGGCAGCAGGTCCTCGACGCTGCCGCCGCCGCGGGCGATGACGATGACGTCGACCTCGGGATCGGCGTCCAGGATGCGCAGCGCGCGCATGACCTGCGGGACGGCCTGCGAGCCCTGCACCGCGGTGTTGAACACCTTGAACTGGACGTGCGGCCAGCGCGCCTGCGCGTTGACCAGCACGTCCCGCTCGGCCGCCGACGCGCGGCCGGTGATCAGCCCGATGCCCTTCGGCAGGAACGGGATCGGCCGCTTGCGCTGCGCCGAGAAGAGGCCTTCGGCGGTCAGCAGCTTCTTCAGGCGTTCGATCCGGGCCAGCAGCTCGCCGATGCCGACCGCGCGGATCTGGTCGGCGCGCAGGCTGATCGTGCCGCGGCCGAAGAAGAACGACGGCTTCGCGTGCACGACGACGCTCGCGCCCTCGCGCAGCGGCGGCTCCATCTCGCGGATCAGCCAGTTCGGGCAGGTCACCGACATCGAGACGTCCGCCGACGGGTCACGCAGCGTCAGGAACGCGGTCTGCGTGTTCGGCCGCGAGTTGACCTGCGTGACCTGGCCTTCGACCCAGACGCTGCCGAGCCGGTGGATCCAGTCGCCGATCTTGCGCGCGACCGTCCGGACCGGCCACGGGTTTTCGGCGGTGCTCGAGGGTGCCGCGGCGGACTCGGTGCTCACCGGCCTTCCGTGCCGTTTTCCTCGCCGTTCTCCTTGGCCTGATCGGCCTTGCGCGCGTTGGCGATCCGGCGGGACAGCATCCCGGTGAACGACGAGCGGTCGGCGTGCGCGCGCTCGTACTCGAGGATCGTCTCGAGCTGGGGGATCGAGAGCTGGCGCAGGCGGGCCCGCAGCTGCGGGAGCGTCAGCTGCTCGTAGCCGGTGAGCCCGGCCGGGCCGTCGTACCCGCCGGCGCTGGTCCGGGGGATGTCGCCCTTGGCCTTCTTGTCGATCTTGGGCGTGCCGGGCTTCGGCTTGGTCTCGTCCTCCGCGGCGTCGTTCTCGCCGTCGGCGTGGTCCTCGGCGAGCGCGCGTTCCTCTTCGGCCCACGGATCGCCAAGCTCCGCTTCGAGTTCGGCCGCTGACGGAATGTGACCGTTGATTTCGGAGCGCGGCTCCGGCACGTCGGCGACCGGCGCGAGGTTCGGCCGCAGGGGCGGGACGTCGGGCTGGAGGTCCTCGTCGAAGGTCGCCCAGCTGGGGGCGTCCTCGACGGGGCGCAGGCTCGACAGGGCGTTGTCGCCCTTGATCGCCAGCTCGGTGACGTGCTGCTGGACACGCATGGAGGCCTGCAGCACCTGGCTGACCACGGTCACCGGGAGCCCGGCGAGCTGCCGGGGAAGCTCACGAACCCGCTCGGCGGTGGAGACGGCGAGGCCCGCGGCGACCCGGAGGGGGAGCGGGAATGGCTTCATGCGTCCAGCCTGCCGCATATCCGCCATCCTGCCCAACCGAACGGGTGGAGTTGGGCGCGTTGCGTGACGCCGGGCACAGCACGGTAGGGGGACGAAGCTCACCCGAAAGGGACTTCGAGTTCGTCTCGGGACTGCCCGTACGCTGGGTGCCATGAGTTCAGCGAGTCCCGGAATCGAGCCCGCGGGTACCCCGACGATCACCGGCACCGCTTCCGGCAAGCGGGTGCTGCTCGCCAAACCCCGTGGTTACTGCGCCGGCGTCGACCGCGCGGTGATCGCCGTCGAGAAGGCGCTCGAGGTCTACGGCGCCCCGGTGTACGTCCGCAAGGAGATCGTCCACAACCGCCACGTGGTCGACACGCTGCGCGAGCGCGGCGCGATCTTCGTCGACGAGACGTCCGAAGTGCCCGAGGGCGCGCTGGTGGTGTTTTCCGCCCACGGCGTCTCGCCGATGGTCCACGCGGAGGCGGCCGATCGGAACCTGCGCACGATCGACGCGACCTGCCCCCTGGTGACGAAGGTGCACAAGGAGGTCAACAGGTTCGCCAAGGACGACTACGACATCCTGCTGATCGGCCACGAGGGCCACGAAGAGGTCGAGGGCACGGCCGGCGAGGCGCCGGACAAGGTCCAGCTGGTCGACAAGGCGGAGGACGTCGACAAGGTCGAGGTCCGCGACCCGTCGAAGGTGATCTGGCTGTCCCAGACGACGCTGTCGGTCGACGAGACGATGGAGCGCGTGGACCAGCTCCGCGAGCGCTTCCCGGGCTTGGCGGACCCGCCCAGCGACGACATCTGTTACGCGACGACGAACCGCCAGGTTGCGGTCAAGGCGATGGCGGCGGAGTGCGACCTGGTCCTGGTGGTCGGGTCGACGAACTCGTCCAACTCGAAGCGCCTGGTCGAGGTGGCGTTGAAGGCCGGGGCACGGGCGTCGTACCTGGTCGACTTCGCCCACGAGGTCGACGAGGCGTGGCTGTCCGGGGTGACGACGGTCGGGGTTACGTCCGGGGCGTCGGTGCCGGACGAGCTGGTGATGGAGCTGCTCGCTTGGCTGGCCGAGCGGGGTTATGGCGACGTCAACGAGGTGACTACGGCGAACGAGAAGATCACCTTCGCGCCGCCGAAGGAGCTTCGGAAGGTCTGAGGTTTCGGTCGGTTCGGCGGCGGGTCGCGGGTGCGGCTCGCCGCCGGATTGCGTTGTGGGGCGCGGCCTTTGATCACGCTGGTTCGGGTCGCAGTCACGCGAGTGCGGCTTTCGGGCGCGCGGTTGCGTCCGTGGCCGCGCGGGCTCGGCTTTCGCGCCCGCGAGTCCGGTCTTCGGCCGCGCGGTTCCGTTCGCGGCCACGCCGGCTCGGTCCTCGATCACGCGAGTCCGTCGGCGATCACTTGCGACGCGAAAAGGCGGTCACCTTCCGTAGAAGGTGACCGCCTCTTCGGTGGTCTTCAGCGCTCTTCGTCGTCCCAGGGGCGGTTGCGGCGCGGTGGGGCTCCCCGTTCGCCGGACGGGCGGCGGGGCGGTGGCTTGTCGCGGCCGCCGTCCTCGGGCGGGCGGGGGCGTCGGCGGGGGGCGTCGCCGCGTCGGCGGGGGTCGCTCTCCGCGGGCGGTGGTGTGCGGCGGCCTGCCGGGGGTGGCTTGCGTGCGCCGCGGTCGCGTTCGGCCGGGGCGCCGGCTCGCGGGGTGCGGCGTTCGCCGTCCGCGGGCGGGCGGGGGCGTCGCGGCGGTTCGCCGTCCCGGCCGCGGCGTGCGCCCTGAGGCAGCGGTGTCTGGCCGGTGCGGTTCGACCCGGGCGGCCGCGGACGACCGCCCGCCGACGTCGCCGCGGCGCGCGTCGAGGGCTTCTCGTCGTCCTCGTCCGCTGACCGGCGGTCGGCCGCCTTGCCCTTCTTGGGGGCGTCCGGGTCGCGTTCGCGGAAGATCCGGACGAACCCGATCAGCAGCGTGATGCCGGTCGTGATCGCCATGATCGGGAAGCCGTTGATGAGCGGGGTGCCGATGCTCAGCACCTTCGAGAGCATGTCGTCGCCCTCGGAGCCCGAGGTCAGCAGGATCACGCCGGGCACGGTGACGGCCAGCACGAGCGGCGGCATCACCATCGGCCCGAACAGCCCGCGGCGCCGCACCGCGCAGACCGCGATGACGGCCCCGGCGATGTAGCAGACCGTGAAGATCACCGGGATGCTGGTCTGGCTCGGCTTGCCGATGAGGGCGCCCACGATCGCCAGGACGAGGCCGACCAGGACCGCCGCCCACCACGGCAACCCGCGCCTCGAACCGACGACTGGACGCTCGTCCCACGGCACGTGGACGTCGTCGGCATCTGGATCGCTCTGGCGATCGCGAATCGCGGTCACAGCACAACACCGTATCTCGTGGTTGTGAAGATCTTGCCAGCACCGCCGCCGACGTGGGTGTATCGCCACCCGGCGGCGTGACCCGAGTGGTCCGCCGGGTGCTGCTGTGACGTGGTCCAGTCCTTTGCGAGCGCTTCCGGTTTGTCTCCTTCACGTGGCCGGGTGTCCGTGGATCGTCGCAGGTAGGAGGCTCGCGACAGCGCGTCGGTCGCCGCCGGCGCAGGAGCGCGGTGAGCTCAGCTGGCCGCCAGTTCGTCCCCCTTCCGCACCTGGGGGACCGCCGAGGGGCTGCCCGCCGCGTCCGTCAGTGGTGCCACCGTCGCCCGGAACGTCTCCAGTGCTTCCATCTCGCGCCGTCGCGCCGACAGGAACCGCTGGAGGTGCGTGCTCGACAGGTTCAGTGCCTCCACCGCGCCGCCCGCCGCGCGGTGGGCCGCCGCCGCTCCGGCTCGCACCTGCTCGACGTCGGCCTCCAACGTCCGGTCGCTCGCCGCGAACAGGGCCGCCGACGCCAGCACCCCGAACCCGGTCGGGCCGCACAGGAACACCCGCCGGTCGATCAGCCAGCGCAGCAGCTCCGGGTCGGTGTCCAGCGCCGCGACCACGGCGGCGTCGGACGGGATGAACATGATCGTCCCGTAGATCGCGTCGGCCCACCGCTGGTAGCCCTTGCCCGCCAGCTCGGCCGCCCGGGAGCGGACCTGGCGGACGTGCGCGCGCAACGCGTCGATCCGCTCGGCCGGGTCGTCGGTCTCCACCGCCTCGGCCCAGATCGCCATGCTCGCCTTCGCGTCCACCGGCACCGTGCGGTCGCCGCCCACCCGCAGCACCATGTCCGGTTTCGCCGAGCCGCCGCCCCCGACGTCCGTCTGCAGGGTGAAGTGCAGGTTCTCGCGCAGCCCGAGCGCCCGCGCCGTCTCCACCAGCACCTGCTCGCCCAGTTCGCCGCGCCCGCTGATCGAGGCGAACGCGACCTCGTAGCGGCGCAGCGCCAGCTGCTGCTGGTCCGACTTCGCCCGCTCGGCCGCCACCTGCCGGGCCGCCGCGTCCGCCCGGCGCATCCCGTCGTTGTAGAGCCGCCACAGCACCGCGACGGCGAACAGCAGCAGGACCGCGAGCACGATCGCCGCGGTGGTCAGCACTGTCGCCACTTCGCCTCCTCCCTCCGGGCCGCCTGGATCCGACCGCGCAGACATCATGGCGGACCCCACCGACAAAAACCGCACCCGATCCGTCGCTCTGGGTAGCTGACCTGCGAACAAATCGAATCCACGCAGGGCGTGTCCGAATCGGCACTCTCGTGTTAGTACACACGTTCGAGTGAGGAGGCGGCGAGCCTGCGCGATTTCGTCGGAGGCGGGTCGTACCTTGGCCCTCGTGAGATTCCTGCACACCTCCGACTGGCACATCGGCCGCACGTTCCACGGCGCCGATCTGCTCGCGGAACAGGAAGCGGTGCTCGGGCACCTCGCCGGCCTCGTGGCCGGCGAGGCGATCGACGCCGTCCTGGTGGCGGGCGACATCTACGACCGCGCGGTGCCGTCGGCCGAGGCCGTCCGGGTGGCCACCGCGGCGGTCGCGCGGATCCGCGCCGCCGGCGCGCAACTGGTCGTCACCCCGGGGAACCACGACTCCGCGCCGCGGCTCGGCGCCTTCGCGGAGTTCGCCGCGGCCGGCGGGCTGCACCTGCGCACCACCATCGCGGGGCTGGCCGAGCCGATGCTGCTGGACGACGCCCACGGCCCGGTCGCCGTCTACGGAATCCCTTACCTGGAGCCGGAACCGGCGCGCCACGCGCTGGGTGTGCCGGAGGCGCGCGGCCACACCGGCGTGCTCACCGAGGCCATGCGGCGGATCCGCGCGGACCTCGGAACCCGGCCGGGCGTCCGGTCGGTCGTGCTCGCGCACGCGTTCGTCACCGGCGGCGAACCGACCGAGTCCGAGCGCACGATCGCGGTCGGCGGGGTCGAGCAGGTGCCCGGCTCGGTCTTCGACGGCGTCGACTACGTGGCGCTCGGCCACCTCCACGGCCCGCAGACGCTCGCCGAGCACCTGCGGTACTCCGGAAGCCCGCTGGCGTACTCGTTTTCCGAGGCACGGCAACGCAAATCGGTCTGGCTGGTCGACCTGGACGAAAGCGGGCTCGCCGAGGTCCGCCGGCACGAACTGCCGGTGCCGAGGGCGCTGGCGACCCTCCGCGGGCCGCTCGAAGACCTGCTCGTCGACCCGGCGCACGACGAGCTCCTCGAGCACTTCCTCTCGGTCACGGTCACCGACCCGGTCCGCCCGGTGGACGCGATGCGGCGGCTGCGCGGGCGGTTTCCCCATGCGGTGCACCTGGAATGGGAGCCCGAAGGCGGGTACAGCGGCGCCCCGCTGCGCTACTCCGACGCCGTGCGCGGCCGGTCGGACATCGAGATCTCGCGCAGCTTCCTCGACGACTGCCGCGGTGCCGCGCCGACCGAGAGCGAAGAGCAGCTCCTGTTCAAGGCACTGGAAGCGGCCGACCGGGGGGCCCTCGCGAAATGAGGCTGCACAGGCTGGAGGTCGAAGCCTTCGGGCCGTACTGCGCACGCGAAGTGGTCGACTTCGACGTGCTCGGCGCCGACGGTCTCTTCCTCCTGCACGGCGAAACGGGTGCGGGCAAGACCACGTTGCTCGACGCGATCGCGTTCGCGCTGTTCGGCGTGGTTCCCGGTGCCCGCAACGAGGCCAAGCGGCTGCGCTGCGACCTCGCCGAGCGCGACCAGGTCACCGAGGTCGCGCTGGAGCTCACCGTGCAGGGCCACCGGCTGAAGATCGTCCGCAACCCGGAGTACCAGCGGCCGAAGCGGCGCGGCGAAGGCACCACCACCCAGCAGGCGCGGGTGTCGCTGAGCTGGGTCGGCGCCGCGCCGGGCGGGCTCCCGCCGGAGGGCCTGATCCGGATCGAGGAGGTCGCGCGCACCGTCGAGCGGCTGCTCGGGATGACCGCGGCCCAGTTCTTCCAGGTGGTGCTGCTGCCGCAGGGCGAGTTCGCCCGGTTCCTGCGCTCGGACACCGCCGAGCGCGAGAAGCTGCTGGAGCGGCTCTTCGGCACCGAGCGCTTCGCCGACGTCGAGCGCTGGTTCGCCGACCTGCGGGTCGAGCGGGGCCGGGAACTCGACCAGCAGCAGGGAAAAGTGCGGGAACTGCTGGCGCGCTACGCGCAGGAGGCCCAGCAGGACCCGCCCGAAACCGACGTCGGCGAGTGGGTCGGCACCGTGCTGGCGGCATGCGCCGAACGTGCCGCGCAGGTCGCGGCCGAGGAGGAGCGCACGCGCGCGGCGGCTCAGCGCGCGGACGTCCACCTGCAGGAAGAGCGGGCCGACGCGGAGAAGATCCGCCGGGTCCGCACCGCGCACCTGCGGCTCCTCGAGATCACCGAGCAGGCTCCGCAACGCGCCGAGTGGGCCCAGGAGGTCGCGGCCGCGCGGCGGGCCGCCGGGGTCGCCGTGGAGGCCGAGCTGCTGGACCGGCGCACGGCGGAGCTGGCCGAAGCCGAGCAGGCGGAGAAGGCCCGCGGCGCGGACCTGCGGGAGTTCGGCACCCGGGCCACCGGCGACCTCAAGGCGCGGGCGGCCACCGCGCGGGAAGAGGCCGGCGCGGTCGCGGAGCTCGTCGCCGAGGCCGAACAGCAGCAGCTCGACGTCATGCGGCGCGACGACCGGAAGCTGGCCGCCGTCACGGCCGGGCAGCAGGTCGAAGAACTGACGACCGAGCTGGCCGCCCTCCCCGGCCAGCTGGCCAAGCTGCGGGCGGACGCCGTCAAAGCGGCCGAAGCCGAGGCGAAGCTCGAGGGCGCCAAAGCCAAAGTCGACGAGCTGAGGACCTTCGCGCGTGACGCGGCGGAGCTGCCCGAGGCGCGAGCGAAGGTCGAGCGAGGCGAGGCGAAGCTGCGCGAGGTCGTCGACACGCATCAGGCGGCCCGGCAGCACCGGCTCGACCTGCGCGAGCGGCGGCTCGACGGGATGGCGGCCGAACTGGCCGCCGCGTTGCCGGCCGGCGCGCCGTGTCCGGTCTGCGGGTCGGCCGAGCACCCGGCGCCGGCGAACCGGGATGTCGAACTCGTCGACCCGGCCGAGGAACGCGCCGCCGAGGAGGCCGAACAGGCCGCCGATGCGATGCGGCAGCGGGTCGTCGTCGCGCTGGAAGAGGCGAAGGCGCGGCTGGCGGGCCTGCTGGAACGGCTGGGCGAGCGCACGGCCGAGTCGATCACCGCCGAGCTGGCCGAAGCCCGCGCGTCGGTCGCTTCGCTGACGCAGCAGGCGGCCGGGAAGGCGAAGCTCGGCGAACAGGTCGTCCTCCTGGAACGCGACCTGGAGCTGCGGACCGAACGTCGCCGCCGGGCCGAGCAGGCGGCGACCGAGGCCACGACCGACGTCCGGGCCCTGGAAGAACGGCTGGCCGAGCGTGAACGCCGGCTCGTCGCCGGGCGCGGTGAGTTCGCGGACGTCGGTGCCCGGCGGGAGCACCTGGTCGGGCTGGCCGAGGCTCTGGAAGGGGTCGGCGAGGCCCGGACGGCCGTCGCGGGCGCCCGGGAGCGTGTCGCCCAGCAGCGCGCGCTGGTCGAGACGGCGGTCGAGGCGAAGGGGTTCGCGTCGCTGAAGAAAGCGCGAGCCGCGATGCTGCCGGACGAGCAGATCGAGAAGCTGGAGCAGGGCATCGCCGAGGCCGAAGCGGCCGCGGCGGGAGCGCGGGCGCTGCTGTCCGAGCCGGACCTGTTCGGGATCTCGCCGGACGACGTCGCGGACGTCGACCGCGCGGCCGACGCGGCTCAGCTGGCGCGGGCGCGGGCCGACTCCGCGTACGCGGCGCTGCGGGTGGCGACCGCTCAGCACGAGGAGCTGACCCGGCTGGCGGGCCTGCTGCGCAAGGCCCTCGCCGGCCTCGCACCGGCCGAAGCGGCGTACGCCGAGCTGCGCGCGCTCGCGGACGTCGTCAACGGGCGCGGGCAGAACAGCCGGAAGATGTCACTGCGGTCGTACGTGCTGGCGGCGCGGCTCGAAGAGGTGGCGGTCGCCGCCACCCACCGGCTGCGGACGATGAGCCAGGGGCGGTACTCGTTCGTGCACTCGGACGCGGCCGGCGCCCGCGGCACCCGCGGCGGGCTCGGCATCGACGTCCTCGACGACTACTCGGGCACCATCCGCCCGGCGAAGACGCTGTCCGGCGGCGAGTCGTTCCTCGCGTCGCTGGCACTCGCGCTGGGGCTGGCCGACGTCGTCGCCGGGGAGACCGGCGGCGCGCTGCTGGACACGCTGTTCGTCGACGAGGGTTTCGGCACGCTGGACGCCGAGACCCTCGACGTCGTGATGAACATCCTCGACGAGCTGCGCGCGGGCGGCCGGGTGGTCGGCCTGGTGTCCCACGTCGAGGAGCTGCGGCAGCGCATCCCGACAAGGCTGCGGGTCCGCAAGTCCCGCACCGGCTCGACAGTGGAGGTGCGCGCCGGTTGAGTGGAAGTCATGACCGACCAGCCGCCGAACGGCCTGCCCCGCTACCGCCTGCTCACCGGCCCGGACGACGCGAAGTTCTGCCACCGCGTCAGTGAGGCGCTCGACCTCGGCTACCGCCTGCACGGCTCGCCGGCCGCGACGTTCGACGGCACCCAGGTGATCGTCGCGCAGGCCCTCCTGTGGCACGGCGAGCAGGGCTGACGTCGCGTCAGGCGGCCTGCCGGAGGTACATCCCGGCGTAGGAGCACCACGGCGTCCACTCCCGGGCTCGCTCGGGCAGTGAGTCCGGCGGGATGCCCAGTGCCCCGGCGCCACGCCGGACGGCGAGGTCCGCGGCCGGCAGGATGTCCGGTGCGCCCAGTACGCGCGTCAGCACGGAGTCCGCGGTGGCGCCGTCGATCCCGGGGCACGCGAGCAGTTCGGCGCGCAGCTCGGCCGCGTCGCGGCCGACGTGCACGTCCAGGCGCCCTTCGGTCAGCGCGGCGATCCCCGCGTGCTCGGGCATGACAGCCGCGAGCCGGTCCGCCGACGGGAACAAGCGCGTCACGCCCCACTCGCCCGCCACTTCCTCGCCGAGCGCCGCGGGAACCCGGTCGCCGAGCAGGGCGCGGACCACCAGCTCCGCACCGTCGACGGTGCCCGGGACGCGGATCCCCGGTACGGCCGTCACGACCCGGGCCAGCGCCGGGTCGGCACCGAGGACCCGGGTGACCGCCGCGGGGTCGGCGTCGAGGTCGAGTAGCCGCCGCACCCGGCTGACCGCGCTGCCGAGGTCTCGCAGGTCGGTCAGCAGCAGCTCGCAGCGCACGTGGTCCGGCTCCGGCGTCAGCCGGACGACGCCGGTGCCGTGCGCGAGCCGCAACGTCCGCGCGTAGGACGTCGACGTCACCTCCTCGACACCGGGAACCGCGTGAGCCGCGAAGAAGCGAAGCAGCCCGCCAGCGTCGAAAGGCGGCCTGAACGGCAACCGCAGGCTGAGGCGCGTCCCGCTCACGTCGCCGTGGCGTCCACGTCGAGACGCGGCGAAGGCGCGAAGCTGCGATGGCGTCGTCGCGAACACCTCGCGGATCGTCTCGTTGAACTGCCGGACGCTGGAGAAGCCGGCCGCGAACGCGACGTCCGTCAGCGGCAGCCCCGACATCTCGATCAGCAGCCGGGCCGAGTGCGCGCGGTGCGCCCGGGCCAGCGCGAGCGGGCCCGCGCCCAGCTCGGCGGTCAGCACCCGGCCGAGCTGGCGTTCCGAGTAGCCGAGCCGCCGTGCGAGGCCCGGGACGCCTTCGCGCTCCACGGTCCCGTCGGAGATCAGGCGCATCGCCCGCGCCGCGAGGTCGGCGCGCACGTTCCAGTCCGGCGAACCCGGCACGGCGTCGGGCAGACAGCGGCGGCAGGCGCGGAAGCCGTTGGCCTGCGCGGCGGCCGACGTCGGGAAGAAGCGGACGTTGCGCTCCTTCGGCGTCGACGCCGGGCAGGACGGCCGGCAGTAGATACCGGTGGTGCGCACCGCCATGATGAACTGGCCGTCGAAGCGCGGATCGCGGGCGGTGACCACGCGGTAGCAGCGCTCGGCGTCCCGCCAGAGTGCGAGCGTTTCGGTGACCATGGATCCGAGCATGCCAGCAGGTCAGCGCGGTCGCTGGCGGAAATCCGACGCGGCGTTGGGCGCTTGGGCCCCGGTCGGGCGCGGCACGTAGACTGCGGGATCGTGAGTCTGACCCTCGGTATCGTCGGCCTGCCCAACGTCGGCAAGTCCACCCTGTTCAACGCGCTGACCCGCAACGACGTGCTCGCCGCGAACTACCCGTTCGCGACGATCGAGCCGAACGTCGGCGTCGTGCCGCTGCCGGACCCGCGGCTGGACAAGCTGGCGGAGCTGTACAAGTCGGAGAAGATCGTGCCGGCTGTGGTGTCCTTTGTGGACATCGCGGGCATCGTGAAGGGTGCCTCCGAGGGCGCCGGGCTGGGCAACAAGTTCCTCGCGAACATCCGTGAGGCCAACGCGATCTGCCAGGTCATCCGCGTGTTCGACGACCCCGACGTGATCCACGTCGACGGCCGGATCGACCCGATGAGCGACATCGAGACGATCAACACCGAGCTGATCCTGGCCGACCTGCAGACCCTCGAGAAGGCCGTCTGGCGCCTGGAGAAGGAAGCGCGGACCAAGAAGGAAGCGAAGCCCGCGCTCGAGGCCGCGCAGAAGGCGAAGGAAATCCTCGACAGCGGCCGCACGCTCTTCTCCGCGCAGAAGGACGTCGACCTCGAGCTGCTTCGCGAGCACAGCCTCCTCACGACGAAGCCGTTCCTGTACGTCTTCAACGCCGACGAGGCGATCCTCACCGACGATGCCCGTCGCGAGGAGTTGGCCAAGCTGGTCGCCCCGGCGGACGCGGTGTTCCTCGACGCGAAGGTCGAGGCGGAGCTGCTGGAGCTGGACGACGAGGAGTCGGTGCGCGAGCTGCTCGAGTCGGTCGGCCAGCCGGAGCCGGGCCTGTACGCCCTGGCCCGCGCGGGTTTCCACACGCTCGGCCTGCAGACGTACCTGACGGCGGGCCCCAAGGAATCGCGCGCCTGGACGATCCCGAAGGGCGCGACCGCGCCGCAGGCCGCGGGCGTCATCCACACGGACTTCGAGCGCGGGTTCATCAAGGCGGAGATCGTCTCGTACGACGACCTGATGGACAACGGCTCGATGGCGGCGGCCCGCGCGGCGGGCAAGGTCCGCATGGAGGGCAAGGACTACACGATGGCCGACGGTGACGTCGTGGAGTTCCGCTTCAACGTATGAGCCGTCCGCTGACGCCGCGCGAGCGGGAGGTGCTGACCTTCCTGCTCGCCGGCGACGTCCCGGGCGCGGCCGAACTGCGGGCGCAGGCGGAAACGGCCTGGGTCACCGGCCGGTGTGGCTGTGGGTGCCCGACGATCGACCTCGCGGTGGACGAAGAGCTGCCGGCGGCCCGGCTCACCGAGCGGGTGGTCGTGGAGGCGGACGCGCCCGACGGCGGGCTCATCGTGTTCACCGACGACGGGCGGCTGTCCGGCCTCGAGTACTGGACCACGAGCGACGAGGTTCCGGAGGAGCTCCCGTCCGTGGATCGGATCGAGCGCCCGGAGACGAGTGCGCCGCCGCTCTGAAGATCAGGGCGACGGCGCGGGGCCGACTCAGCCGAGGAGGCCCATCAGCGCGATCGCGATCAGCACCACCGCGGGGGCGAGGGCGTTGATCCAGGCGCGCTGGGCGGCGGTGAGGGGGGCGGTGGCGGTGCTGTTCATGGCGCTTCCTAGGGCCGAAATCCGATGCTTCCGCCCTGCTCAGCGCGCTGATCTTGCCGTTTGTTAGCGGCTGTGATCGAACTCACCGGCATCCGGGTGACGACGGCCCCGGACCGTGAACCAGAGCACACCTCCGGCCGCCGCCACCATCGTCGCGAATGCCGCCGTGCCTACCACGATCGCCTGCGTCATAGCCGTCTCTCCTAGCAAAGTCGTTTACCGAGAGACGTCGAAACCGCGGAAAAGTGCACTCCGCGTAACCGGGATCACAAAGAAGAAAGCACCGCGTCGATCTCCGACGCCAGTGAGAAGTCCTTCGCCGTCAACCCGCCCGCCGAGTGCGTGCTGAGACGGAACGTCAGCGTGCGCCAGCGGATGTCGATGTCCGGGTGGTGGTCGGCGGCCTCGGCCAGCACCGCGACGCGGTCCACCACCTCGATCGCCTGCGGGAAGCTCGCCAGCTCCACCTCGCGGGAGATGACCTTCCCGGACCTGGTCCAGTCCGCGCTCAAGCGTTCGTCGGCCTCGGAGTCGCTCAAGATTTCCGTCATGTCTCCATGGTCGTACGTCCTGGACTACGCTGCACGGTTGCCACGGGAGTCCGGTCGAGCCGGGCTGAGAGGCGGGGTCACCCGCGACCGTTCGCACCTGACCGGATCATGCCGGCGAAGGGAGGGCTTTCCCTCCTCGTCCGGCGAAGTGCAGGAGGGGTAGATGAAACGCAGGGCTGTGCGCGCCGCGACGGCCATCGCCGTCGTCAGCGCCGTCGCCGCGGGGTGCTCGCTGTCGGACGGTGACGGTGCCACGCAGCAGACGCCCACCGTCACCCTCGTGACGCACGACTCCTTCCTGGCGCCGCAGGAGGTGCTCGACGCCTTCCAGAAGCAGTCGGGCATCAAGGTCTCCGTGCTCAAGCAGGGCGACGCCGGCTCGCTGACCAACAAGCTCGTGCTGACGAAGGCCAACCCGATCGGCGACGTCGCGTACGGCGTCGACTCGACCTTCGCTTCGCGCGCGCTCAAGGAAGGCGTCTTCGAGCCGTACACCAGCCCGGAGGCCGACCGAGGGCCGCAGCGCTACGCCGTCGACCCCGAGCACCGGCTGTCCGCGGTCGACGTCGGCGACGTCTGCGTCAACGTCGACACGAACTACTTCACGAGCAAGGGCATCGCGGCACCGGCGTCGTACGACGACCTGGCCGACCCGAAGTACAAGGACCTGCTGGTCGCTGAGGACCCGGCGACGGCGTCGCCCGGGCTCGCGTTCCTCCTCGGCACCATCGCGAAGTACGGCGAGGCCGGCTGGAAGGACTACTGGACGAAGCTGAAGGTCAACGGTCTCAAGGTCGTCAGCGGCTGGGAAGAGGCCTACACCAAGGACTTCTCCGGCTCGTCCGGCAAGGGCCCGCGCCCGATCGTGGTCTCGTACGCCTCTTCGCCGGCGGCGGAGGTCGGCGACGACGGCAAGCCGCGCACCAAGGCGCTGCTCGACACCTGCTACCGGCAGGTCGAGTACGCGGGCGTGCTGGCGAACGGCAAGCAGGCCGAGAGCGCGCGCAAGGTCGTCGACTTCCTGCTCTCCCAGCAGTTCCAGGCGACGGTGGCGGCCAACATGTACGTCTACCCCGCGCGCCAGGGCGTCGACCTGCCCGCGGGCTGGGCGCAGGTCGCGCCGCTGCCGCAGAAGCCGCAGGCGCTGACGGCGGACCAGGTCCAGGCCGGACGCGAGAAGTGGATCGGCGAATGGCGCACGCTCGTGCAGTCGTAGCCCCGCCAAGGACGCCCCGCGGCCTCGGCCTGGCGCTGCTGGGTCTGGTCCCGATCGGCTTCCTGGTGGTGTTCTTCGCGTGGCCGGTGCTGGCGATCATCGGCCGCGGGTTCGCCGCGGGCGGCCTCGACGTCGTCCTCGGCGACGCGCGGACCTGGCAACTCGCCGCGTTCACGGTCGGCAGCGCGGCGGCGTCGACCGTCGTCGCGGTGCTCGCCGGGCTGCCGGTGGCGTTCCTGCTGGCCCGGGTGAAACTGCCCGGCGTCGGCCTCGCGCGGACGCTGGTGCTGGTGCCGTTCGTGCTGCCGACCGTCGTCGTCGGCCTGGCGTTCCGGGCGCTGTGGCCGGACGGCGGCGTGCTGCCGATCGTGCTGGCCAACGCGTTCTTCAACGTCGCCGTCGTCGCGCGGACCGTCGCCGGGCTCTGGGCCCGGCTGGATTCGCGCACGACCGACGCCGCCCGCGCGCTGGGCGCGTCACCGTGGCGGGCCTTCCGCTCGGTGACGCTGCCCGCGCTGGCGCCGGCGATCGCGTCCGCCGCGGCCGTCGTGTTCCTGTTCTGCGCCACCAGCTTCGGGGTGGTCCTCATCCTCGGCGGCGCGAAGTACCGGACCCTCGAAACCGAGATCTACCTGCGGACCGTCGACCTCCTCGATCTCTCCGGCGCGGCGGCGCTGTCGCTGATCCAGTTCGCGGCCGTGGTCGCCAGCCTGGTCCTCGGCGGGCTGGCCCGGCGGCGCAAGGACGGCGCCAGGATCGGCGTCGGCACGTCCCGGCGCCCGCGCGGCGGCGAGTGGCCGGTGGTCAGTGCCGCGGGTGTCGTGCTGGCCCTGCTGCTGACGCCGATCGTCGCGCTGCTCGTCGAGTCGGTCTCCACTTCCGACGGCTGGAGCTTCGCCGGTTATCGAGCGTTAACAAGCACCGGGGAGAAGGGCGCACTGCAGGTGTCCGGCTGGGACGCGGCGGTGAACTCGCTGAAGGTGGCGATCGACGCGACGCTGCTCGCGATGGTCGTCGGCGTGCTCGCGTCGGTGGTGCTCGTCGCGCTGCGCCGGTCGCCCGCGAAGGCCGCTCGCGGCGTGGGCGAGACCATGGACGCCGTGCTGATGCTGCCGCTCGGGGTGTCCGCGGTGACCGTCGGGTTCGGCTACCTCGTGACGCTCGACGCGCTGCCCGGCGACCTCCGGACGTCGCCTTACCTGGTCCCGCTGGCCCAGGCGCTGGTGATCATCCCGCTGATCGTGCGGATGGTGCTGCCGGTGCTGCGCTCGGTCGATGTCCGATTGCGGCAGGCGGCGTCGACGCTCGGCGCGAGCCCGCTGCGCGTGTGGCGGGAGATCGACCTGCCGCTGACGCTGCGGCCGCTCGTCGCCGCGGCCGGGTTCGGGTTCGTCGTGGCCCTTGGCGAGTTCGGCGCGACGAGCTTCCTCGCCCGGCCGACGTCGCCGACGCTGCCGGTCGCGATCGCGTCGCTGATGGGACGGCCGGGGGAGCTGAACAACCAGATGGCGTACGCCGCGTGCGCGCTGCTGATGCTCGTGACGGTGCTGGCGGTCGCGTTGATCGACCGGCTGGGACGCGGCCGGGTGGGAGAGTTCTGATGGCGCTGTCGGTGCGGGACCTGACCGTCCACTACGGATCGTTCGCCGCGGTGCGCGACGCGCGGCTCGACATCGCCGACGGCGAGGTGCTGGCCCTGCTCGGCCCGTCCGGCTCGGGGAAGTCGACGCTGCTGCGCGCGATCACCGGGCTGGAGCCCTCGGCCCGCGGCTCGGTGAGCTGGGACGGCGACGACCTCGGCGCGGTGCCGGTGCACCGGCGCGGGTTCGGGCTGGTGTTCCAGGACGGCCAGTTGTTCGGCCACCGCGACGTCGCCGCGAACATCGCGTTCGGCCTGCGGATGCACGGCGTACCCCGCGCGCAGTGGGCCCCGCGCGTCGCGGAGCTGCTGGCGCTGGTCGGCCTCTCCGGCTTCGAAAAGCGCCGGGTGACGGAGTTGTCGGGCGGCCAGGCTCAGCGGGTGGCGCTGGCCCGGGCGCTGGCGCCGAAGCCGCGCCTGCTGCTGCTGGACGAGCCACTGTCCGGTTTGGACGCCGGCTTGCGCGAGCAGCTGGCCATCGACCTGGCGGACCTGTTGCGCCGCAGCAAGATCACGGCGTTGCTGGTCACGCACGACCAGGAGGAGGCGTTCACGCTGGCCGACCGGGTCGCGGTGCTCGACGCCGGCGAGGTCCGCCAGGAGGGCGCGGTCCGGCGCGTGTGGCGCAGCCCGGCGGACGACGACGTGGCCCGGTTCCTCGGCGTGACGACGTTCGTGGACGGCGTCGTGGCCGGCGGGGTCGTGCACACCGAGCTGGGAGACGTCGCGCTGCCGGACGTCGACGACGGCCCGGTGCGGCTCGGGCTGCGGCCGCACGCACTGCGGGTGGCTACCGAAGGCGTGGCGGGCGAGGTCGTCGCGGCGGTGCACCGGCGCGAGCACGTCCGGCTCGTCGTCAAGCTCGAGGAATCCACAGTGGACGCCGTCGCGCCCGCCGCGTCGGACCTGCGGGCGGGCGACTCCGTGAAGCTGGAGTTCGACCCGGACGGCGTCGCGCTGGTGGGCTGACGACGCCGTCCGGGAGACTCAGCCGTCGCGAGTGGACAGTCGCGCGTAGGCCAGCGACAGGCCGATCACGATGTAGCAGGCCGCGCGCAAAGCGCCTTCGCCCAGCATCTGGGCGCCCATCGGGTCCTGCAGGACCTCCGCCGGGGCCACCGACCAGTCCTTCGTCAGCAGGAACGGGTGCAGCCAGTCCAGCGACGTCAGGAAACCGAGGATCGTGAACACGATGTCGGCCGCCAGCACCGACGCCACCACCAGCATCGGGTGCTCGGTCCAGCTGGAGATCGCCAGCGCCACCGCGCCGACCGCCCACAGCTGGAGCACCACCCAGCCCGCCATCAGCAGGATCCGGGCCAGCGCGCCGCCCAGCGTCAACGTCGTGCCCGAGAGCGTGAACAGCGAGTCCGTGCCGTTGATGATCAGCCCGGTCACCACGCCCGTCACGCACATCGCCAGCACCGAGACCACCGACACCGTCGCGACGCCGAACGCCTTCACCGCGAGCAACCGGCCCCGCCCGACCGGCGCGATCAGCCAGCCGCGCAGGGTTCCGTGCGCCGTCTCGCCCGCGATCGCGTCCGCGCCCGCCATCGCCGAGGCCAGCGGCAGGAGCAGCGCCAGTGACAGCACGACCGCCGCGATCGGCAGCACGAACGCGTTGTTGACGGCGGAGGCCAGCAGTGCGCCGCCGCCGTCGTCCGGGCCGCCGCCGTTCGCCGCGTTATCGTCGACCAGCGTCAGGCCGATGCCGATGATCACCGGGATCAGCGCGAGGAGCCCGAGCACGGCCAGCGTCCGCGGCCGCCGGAAGATCCAGCGCAGCTCCGCGGCGAGCAGGCGGGTCAGCGGCACCGTGTCGTGGCCCGTGCGGGCCGCCGGTGCTTCCAGGACGGCGGTCATCCCGATCCCTCCACAGTGGACTCCGTCAGCCGGGCGAACAGGTCTTCCAGCCCGGTGCGGGCCCGCGTCGCCTCGTGGACCGCGACCCCCGCGCCCACCAGGACCTGCAGCACCCGCGGCGCTTCCGCCGCCGTGAGGTCGGCCCGGACGCCGTCCGGGGTGAGCCGGACGCCGATCCGGTGCTCCCGCAGCACTTCCACGGCCTGTTCCGCGTCGGGCGTGCGGACCAGCAGGGCCGCGTTCCCCGACTCCAGCAGCTCGGTCAGCTCGCCCTGCGCGACGACGTTGCCGGACTGCAGCACGGCGACGTGCGTGCACGTCGCCTCCACCTCGGCCAGCAGGTGCGACGACACCAGCACGGTGACGCCGGAAGCGTGCAGCTCGGCGACGATCCTGCGGATCTCCCTGGTACCCGCAGGATCGAGGCCGTTGGTCGGCTCGTCGAGCACAACCATCTTCCGCGGCACGAGCAACGCCGAGGCGAGCCCGAGCCGCTGCTTCATGCCGAGCGAGTACCCCTTGTACCGCCGGCGCGCGGCGACGGTCAGCCCGACGCGCTCCAGCGCCGAGTCCACCGCCGCCGGGATCCCGGCCGACGCGAGCCGCGGTTCGGCCGCGGCGAAGCGCAGCAGGTTGTCGCGCCCGGAGAGGAACGGGTGGAAGCCCGGCCCCTCGACCAGCGCGCCGACGTCCGGCAGCGCGTGCGCGGCGGCGTCGGGCATCTTGCGCCCGAGCAGCTCGACCTCGCCTTCGGTCGGCCGGACCAGGCCGAGCAGCATCCGGATGGTGGTCGTCTTGCCCGAGCCGTTCGGCCCGAGCATCCCCACGACCGCACCTTCCGGGATGTCGAGGTCGACGTGGTCCACGGCGACGGTGCTGCCGTAGACCTTGCGCAGCCCCCGCGTGCGTGCCGCCAGGGGAACCGCCGGGGCGGACGCTTCCGAAGAAACGTCCGCCCCGGACTCCACAGTGGTGCTGGTCACTTCTGGCCCAGCGCTTCGTAGAGGACCTGCTCCGGCACCGCGCCGGCGGCGAACCGGCCGTCGTCGGTCAGCACCGCGGTGCCCACCTTCGTGGTGACGAGGTAGCCGCTGCCCCAGGTGCCGCTGACCTTCTTGGCGAAGCGCTCGAGCAGCGCCTTCGGGTCGGCGTTGCCGCGGCCCTCACGGCCGGACTGCTGCTTCGGCGCCGCGTTCAGCGCGTCGGCCGGGACCTTGCCCGTGACGACGGTGTCCCAGCCGTCGCCGACGACCTTGACGTTGTCCTTCGCCTGCTCGGCGAGGGCCTTGTCCTTGTCGTCCACCGTCGGCGTCTTCTCCTGCACCTTGGCGCCCTTCGGCGGGGTGAAGGTGAAGAGGTCGGCCGGCTGCTGCGTGAACTGGATCTCGCTGAACGCGACCTCGAGCGCCGGCGTCGACGTGCCGTTGCTCAGCACCGACACCCGTAGCGGCATCCGCGTCTGCGAGTCGACCGCGACGCGGATCTCGCGCAGCAGCGTCCGCTCGCTCGGCTTCGGCGTCAGCACCAGCTCGTAGGCCGGGCGGTCGGCGACGGTCGCCGTGCCGTCGACCGAAACCGTGCTGCTCTCGCGGACCTTCGCGAGCAGCTCGGTCGACGCGGTGATCGGGTCGGGCGTCTTCTCGCTGCCCGCGCCCTTCTGCTTGGCGACGTCGGCCGGGATCGTCACCTTCGTCGCGGTGTTCGTCTTGGAGCTGTAGTCCCAGACGGTCGTGCCGTCGTGGACCACGGTCTCCTGGCTGGCGCCCTGCGTGGCGGCCAGGCGGCTCTTGCCGGCGCCGTCGCTGAAGATGTGCGCCGAGTCGATGTTCAGCGCCGACGCCCCCGGCAGCGCGTTCCCCACCGACGGCAGGCCCAGGTCGTTGCTGATCTTGACCGTGCCGTCGAACGCGCCCGGCTTGGCCTTCATGACCGACTGGACCAGGTCCTCGGCGCTCACCTGCGGCAGCGCCGGCTTGTCGTCGGCGCTGGCCGGCATCGCGATGAACGCGAGCCCGCCCGCACCGAGCGCGGTGCCGACGACCGCGGCGGTGATGCCCTTCGTCTTCGGTTTCATGCGTCTCTCCCTGTGGTGTTCCCGAGCCCGAGTGTGCCCGGCTCCCTGGCTCCGACGCTTCCCTCTCGAGACTGAGATACCCCTGAAGGTTCTCCCTCTCCGGCTGAGATCGCGCTGAGAGCTGACGCACGACCTGCGGAAACCGGCCATGATGAACCTCGTGAAACCTCGGGTGCTGGTGGTCGACGACGAACCGGGCGTGCGGAAGGCACTGCAACGCGGGCTGCGCGCGGAGGGCATGGACGTGGTCACCGCCGCGGACGGCCCCACCGGGCTGCAGCTGGCGAGCACCGGCTCGTTCGACGTCGTGCTGCTCGACATCATGCTGCCGGGCCTGTCCGGCTACCGCGTGCTGGAGCGGCTGCGCAAGGACGGCGTCCTGACGCCGGTGCTGCTCGTCTCGGCCAAGGACGGCGAGGTCGACCAGGCTGACGGCCTCGACCTCGGCGCCGACGGCTACCTCGTCAAGCCGTTCTCCTTCGTCGTGCTGGTCGCGCAGGTCCGCGCGACCCTGCGCCGCGCCGGGCCGGAAGCGGGCCGGGGGACGCTGCGGCTCGGCGCACTGGCGGTCGACCGCGGGCTGCGGCAGGTGCACTGGAACGGAGAGGAGGTCGGGCTGAGCCCGCGCGAGTTCGCGCTGCTCGAGGTGCTCGTCGGCCGGGCGGGCACGGTCGTCACGAAGGACGAGCTGCTGCGCGCGGTCTGGGGCGAGGAGCAGGCCGTGACGCGCAACCTCGTCGAGGTCTACGTCGGATACGTGCGGCGCAAGCTGGACGCGGTCGGCGCCGGCGCGCTGCTGCGGACCGTGCGCGGGCACGGCTACCTGGCCTCCGACGCGCAGCTCGACGAGGTCATCACCCCGTGATCTCCTGGTGGCGGGGCCGGTCCCTGCAGGTCCGGATCACCGTGCTGGCCGCGACGATCACCCTGGGCTGCCTGCTCGGGCTGGCGGCTTTGGCGGCGGCGAAGCTGTCGCCGTTGCTCATCGACTCGGTCGACCGCGAGCTGTCCGGCGCGCTGGGCCCGGCGGGCGCCGAGGTGAGCGCCGGGCGGCCGCTGTCCGGCGCGGCGCCGGTGACGCTGCGGGTGCTGGACACCGCGGGCACGCCGGTCGACGGCGGTACCCCGACCGGCCTTACGCCGTACGACATCTCGACGCTCAAGGCCGGGCAGCCGGTCCAGCGCGATGGCGCGCGGTACCTGGCCACGGTCGTCAGCGCGCCGGACGGGTCGCAACGGCTGGTCGTCGCGGGTGCCGGCCTGGTCGGGTTCTCCGCCGCGGTGCACTACGGCGGCGTCTGGCTGGTGGTCGTCGCGTCGGTCGGGGCGCTGGTGGCGGGGCTCGCGACGTGGCTGGTGGTGCGGCTGTCGCTGCGGCCGGTGGCGCGCATGCGGGGTTCGGTCCGGGCGTTGCCGCCGGGGGCGCGGCTGGCGCTGCCGGACTCGCACGACGAGCTTCGCGCATTGGCGGAGGAGTTCAACGCGCTGATGGAGCGGCAGGAGCAGGCCAGCGACCGGCTCCGGCGGTTCACGGGCGACGCGGCGCACGAGCTTCGGTCGCCCGTCGCGTCCATCCGGGTGCAGGCCGAGGTGGCGGTGACGAACCCGGATCCGGAGCTGTCCCAGGAGACGCTGTCGGACATCTTGACGGAGGCCGAGCGGCTGTCGTCGCTGCTGGACGGGCTGCTGTCGCTGGCCCGGTCGGACGCGGGGGAGGTGCCGCCGGCTTCGCCCGTCGAGCTGGTCAGCGAGGTGCGCGCGGCGGTGGCGCGGCTCCCGGCGGGGGCGCCGGAGACGCGGGTGAGCAACGCGGTCGCCCAGGCCTGGGCGTCGTCCGCGCACGCCGAGGTGGAGCTGGTGCTCGACAACCTGCTGCGCAACGCGTGCCGTTATGCGCGCGGCGAGATCGTGGTGTCGGTGCTGGCGTCGAGGTCGTCGGTGCGGGTGGTGGTCGACGACGACGGCCCGGGCATCGCACCAGAGCACCGCGAGAAGGTGTTCGACCGCTTCTACCGGATCGCGGACGACCGGGCCCGGTCGTCGGGCGGGACGGGTCTGGGGCTGGCGATGGTGGCGGAGACGGTCCGCCGGCGCGGCGGCCGCGTCCAGGTGGGGGAGTCGCCGGACGGCGGAGCGCGGTTCGTGGTCGTCTGGCGCGCGGCCGCGGCCGGCGAGGCCGGCTGAGAGTCCCGGGTGCTCGGCAGTTGCCGGGTTGCCGGGTTGCCCACAGCCTCGCCGTGATGTGGACAACCGGGCACCGGCGGCGATCTTCGAGCGGGTTTCGTCGGACCGCCCCGATACGCTGGAGCGGGGCGGACCCCCAGGGCGGGTGGGCCCTGCTCGGCGGCGGCCCTGCTCGGCGGCGGCCCTGCTCGGCGGCGCGCTGCTCGGCGGCAGCGCGCGGGGAACGATCGCCGGGCGCGGCGCGTGGGGGACGGTCGCCGGGCGCGGCGCGTGGGGGACGGTCGCCGGGCGCGGCGCGTGGGGAACGGTCGCCGGGCGCGGCGCGTGGGGAACGATTGCCGGGCGCGGCGCGTGGGGAACGATCGCCGGGCGCGGCGCGTGGGGAACGGTCGCCGGGCGCGGCCCGCGGCGGGGCTTCCGGGTAGATTCCGGGGCTGTGAACGGTGTGATCGTGGGTGCTGCCCTGGTGCGGGATGGGAAGCTGCTCGCGCAGCAGCGGGCCTGGCCGCCGAAGCACACCGGGCAGTGGGAACTGCCCGGTGGCCGGGTCGAGGAGGGCGAGTCCGAGTCCTTCGCACTCGCCCGCGAGTGCAGCGAGGAGCTGGACGTCGTCATCGAGGTCGGGACGCGCGTCGGTCACGACGTGCCGCTGCCCGGCGAGAAGGTCCTCCGCATCTACGCCGCGAAGCTCGTCTCGCCCGGTGAAGAGCCGCGGGCCGTCGAGCACCGAGCCGTGCGGTGGCTCGGGCCCGACGACCTCGACGGTCTCGACTGGCTGCCCGCCGACCGGATCCTGCTCCCGGCCCTGCACGCGCTGCTCAGTTAGCGCCGATCATCCGCAACGCCGCGTCGAGCCGGTGCGAGCCGCGCTCCCGGGCGCGCTCCGCGCCCGCCTTGCGGACCCGGTCCAGCTCCGCGACGTCGTCGAGCAGCGTTAACGCTCGTTCACGCAGCGGGCGCAGCTCCTCGATCACCGCGTCCGCGACGGCGTCCTTCACCGCGCCGTAAGACGAGAACTCCGCCGCCAGGTCGGCCGGCGAGCCGCCCCGGCACGCGGCCAGGATCTCCAGCAGGTTCGCCATCCCCGGGCGGGTTTCCGGGTCGTGCGCCGGGACCGATTCGCCGTCGGTGACCGCGCGGCGGATCTTGCGGCGGATCTGGTCGGGCTCGTCGAGCGCGAACACCACGCCCACCGCGTCCCGCGTCGACTTCGACATCTTGCGCGCCGGGTCGGCGAGGTCCTTCACCCGCGCTCCCGCGGGCGGGAGCACCGCCCTGGGAATCGTGAACACGTCGCCGTAGGTGCCGTTGAACCGCTTGGCCAGCGTCCGCGTCAGCTCGACGTGCTGGCGCTGGTCCTCGCCGACCGGCACCTCGTCCGCGCCCTGCAGCAGGATGTCCGCGGCCATCAGCGCCGGATACGTCAGCAGCGACAGCCGCACGCCGGCCTGCCCCTTGGACTTCTCCTTGAACTGGATCATCCGCGCGGCCTCGCCGTAGTTGCAGGTGCACTCCAGGACCCAGGTCAGCGCGCCCAGCTCGCGGGCCAGGTCGGACTGGACGAACACCCGCTCGGGGTCGATCCCGGCGGCGATCAGCACGGCGAGCTGCTCCCTCGCCAGTGATCGGAGTTTCGCCGGGTTGTGCGGGTTCGTCATGCCGTGCAGGTCGGCGACGAAGTACAGGTCGTCCGCGCCGCCCTCGCGCGCCCAGCGGCGGACGGCACCGAGGTAGTTGCCGAGGTGGACGTGACCGGAGGGCGTGATGCCGGACAGCTTGCTCACGGGGGTTCCTTTCCGAGGGGGACCACCCCGGAGAAGGCATGAAAAAGGCCGCCCGTCCGGGGCGGCCGCTGGTGATCAGCGCAGGACTAGACGGCCGCCTGGGGCGGCCACCAGCTGGACGTCTGCGCGTGCATGCGGCGAGCATAGCCGACGTCCGTCACCACTCGGTATCGTCCGGACGCGGGAACGGGCTCGCGGGTCTACCGTCTTAACCATGTATGTCGTCCTGCTGAACTACACGGCTCCGATCGAGGAAATCGACTACGCGCTCCCGGACCACGTCGAGTGGCTGAACAAGCAGTACGAACACGGCCACTTCCTGGCGTCCGGGCGGCGGAACCCGCGCACCGGCGGCGTCATCATCACGCGCCCGCTGAACCGCGGGAAGCTCGACGCCATCCTGGCGTCCGACCCGTTCTGCGTGCGGCGCCTCGCCCAGTACGAGGTCATCGAGTTCTCGCCGACCAAGACCGCTCCGGAGCTGCGGCTGCTCAACGAAGCGGTCACGCACTGAGCTAGGCGGCGAGGTCCAGCTTGGCCTTCTTGAGGGCGAGCACCGGGCACTTCTTGCAGCGCGGCTTCGACCGGCAGCACTTCTTCTTGACCTTGCCGGCCTTCATCAGCTTGCGCACGACCTTTCGCGGGTCGTCCGGCTTCTTGCCCACGCGCACGCTCCCTCGAATCGGCGACTCAACCGGTTTCCCACGTTAGGTGAGGCTAACCGATTGGGGGGCGTGGGGCCGCTCACAATGGGGCGACAGGTATCCTTGGTGAGGTCCGCGTGTGACCAAAGCCGGTCACAGGATGCCGAACGGGCTTACGCGGCCACCCACCCCTTGAAGTTCAGGAGTCTTCGCGTGCCCGCAGCCAGCGCTACCGTCGAAACCGGCCGGCCGACCGGTAAGACCCGGCCCGACCTGCGCAACGTCGCGATCGTCGCCCACGTCGACCACGGCAAGACGACCCTCGTCGACGCGATGCTGCGCCAGTCCGGCGCCTTCGCCGACCGGGCCGAGCTCGTCGACCGGGTGATGGACTCCGGGGAGCTGGAGCGCGAAAAAGGCATCACGATCCTCGCGAAGAACACCTCGATCCACCGCCAGACGCCCGAGGGCCAGGTGACGATCAACGTCATCGACACCCCCGGCCACGCCGACTTCGGCGGCGAGGTCGAGCGCGGCCTGGCCATGGTCGACGGCGTCGTCCTGCTGGTCGACGCCAGCGAGGGCCCGCTCCCGCAGACCCGCTTCGTGCTGCGCAAGGCCCTCGAAGCCGGCCTGCCGGTGATCCTGCTGGTCAACAAGACCGACCGCCCGGACGCCCGGATCGCCGAGGTCGTCGAGGAGACCCACGACCTGCTGCTCGAGCTGGCCAGCGACATCGAGGACGCCGACCACGACGCGATCCTCGACCTCCCGGTCGTCTACGCCTCCGCGCGCGCCGGCAAGGCGAGCCTGGAGCAGCCCGCCGACGGCGAGATCCCCGAGAGCGAGAACCTCGACCCGCTGTTCGACACGCTGCTCCGGCACGTGCCGCCGCCCGCCGCCGACCTCGACGCGCCGCTGCAGGCGCTGGTCACCAACCTCGACGCGTCGAACTTCCTCGGCCGCATCGCGCTGATCCGCATCCACGCCGGCAAGCTCCGCAAGGGCCAGACCGTGGCCTGGATGCGCGAAGACGGCAGCGTGCAGAACGTCCGCATCTCCGAGCTGCTGGTCACCGAGGCGCTCACCCGCGTCCCGGCGACCGAGGCCAGCGCCGGTGAGCTCGTCGCCATCGCCGGCATCCCCGAGATCACCATCGGCGACACCCTCGCCGACTCCGAGACGCCGGTGGCGCTGCCCCGGATCACCGTCGACGAGCCCGCCATCTCGATGACCATCGGCGTCAACACCTCGCCGCTGGCGGGGCGCAACGGCGGCGACAAGGTCACCGCGCGGCTGGTCAAGGCCCGCCTCGACCAGGAGCTGATCGGCAACGTCTCGATCCGCGTCCTGCCGACCGAGCGCCCCGACACCTGGGAGGTCCAGGGCCGTGGCGAGCTGGCGCTGGCGATCCTCGTCGAGCAGATGCGGCGCGAGGGCTTCGAGCTGACCGTCGGCAAGCCGCAGGTGGTCCTGCGCACGATCGACGGCAAGCTGCACGAGCCGTTCGAGCGCCTCTACATCGACTCGCCGGAGGAGCACCTCGGCGCGATCACCCAGCTCCTGGCCGCCCGCAAGGGCCGCATGGAGGACATGAGCGGCAACGGCACCGGCCGGATCAAGCTGGAGTACGTGCTCCCGTCGCGCGGCCTGATCAGCTTCCGCACCGACTTCCTCACCGAGACCCGCGGCACCGGCATCGCGAACCACGTGTTCGAGGGCTACTTCCCGTGGGCGGGCGAGATCCGCACCCGCCACAGCGGCTCCCTGGTCGCCGACCGCACCGGCCCGGTCACCGCGTACGCGATGATCCAGCTGGCCGACCGCGGCACGTTCTTCGTCGAGCCGGGCGCCGACGTCTACGAGGGCATGGTCGTGGGCGAGAACCCGCGCTTCGAGGACCTCGACATCAACATCACCAAGGAGAAGAAGCTGACGAACATGCGTCAGTCCTCCGCCGACGTGATGGAGACGCTGGCCCGCCCGCGCAAGATGGGCCTGGAAGAGGCGCTGGAGTTCTGCTCGGTCGACGAGTGCGTCGAGGTCGCGCCCGAGGTCGTCCGGGTCCGCAAGGTCACCCTGGACATCAACACCCGGGCGAAGGAGCGTTCGCGCGCGAAGAGCCGCGACAACAGCTGAATCGGTCGAAAATCGCGTAAAAACCTCCCGGCGTACCGCGCCGGGAGGTTTTTGTATTGCCTGCCGGTCACCCTGGGTGGATAATCGGCCGACGCGAAGTCACGAATTCCGTTGTTCTTCTCCTTATATCTTTATAGGGGCTTTCGCGGATTCGACGCCTGGTGTTCACCACCGGTCCGGACCCGTCCCGTGTCCGGGGCGTGTTCGTTCCGCCGTTCCGGAACGGTCCGGGAACCCGGACGGTGCGCCGCGCGTCTTTTCCGATAGCGGCACCAAGCGGCGCCGCGCCCGGCCGATCCGGGTACGGGAATCCCGGTTCCGGCCGCCGACGCGGTCGTGGGAGCATGGCTGACCCGATCGGGGAGATTCTGGGAGGAACGGGGCGTGCGGGTGAATCGCAAGGCGGTGCCGGTGCTGGCGCTCGCGGCCGTGCTGGTCACCGCTTGCTCGAACACCCCGCCACCGCCGGTGGTGTCCTCGTCGGTCCCACCGGCCTCGACCACCGGGAAGACGCCGTCGCAGATCGTCGTCGGGGTCGACGACGTGCTCGGCGGCTACAACCCGCACAACCTGGCCGACTCCTCGCAGGTCACGTCCGCGCTGTCGCAGCTGCTGCTGCCCTCGGTGTTCCGCCAGAAGGACGACGGCAGCACCCAGCTCGACAAGAGCCTGATGAAGTCCGCCGAGGTGCTCTCGCAGCAGCCGTTCGTGGTCGCCTACGAGATCCGCCCGGACGCGTCCTGGTCCGACGGCGCGCCCATCGCCGCCGAGGACTTCGACTACCTGCGCACGCAGATGCGCGACCAGCCCGGCGTGATCGGGCCGGCCGGCTACCGGCAGATCACCGACCTGCAGTCCCGCGAAGGCGGCAAGCGCGTCGAGGTCACCTTCGCCAAGCCCTACCCCGGCTGGCAGACGCTGTTCTCGGACCTGCTGCCCGCCCACCTGCTCAAGGACGCGCCCGACGGCTGGCGCGGGGCGCTGGCCTCGAACTTCCCGGCCATCGCCGGCCCGTTCTCGATCAAGAGCCTTGACACCGCCCGCGGCGAGGTGATCCTCGAGCGCAACGAGCGCTACTGGGAGAAGCCCGCGGCCATCGACCGGATCGTGCTGCGCCGCTCGGACCAGAACACGCTGCTCGCGGCGCTGCGCAGCGGCAACGACCAGTTCGCACTGGCCAGGACCACCGGCGACGAGCTCAAGCTGCTCGGCGAGCTCGGCCCGGCCGTGCAGCTGCACACCGTGGCCCGGCCGCTGGTGGCCGACGTGCTGCTGCGCCCGGTCAGCGCCACGCTCCACGACACGCAGGTGCGCGCCGGCATCGCCGCGCTGATCGACCGGTCCAAGCTGATCACCGAGGGCGTCAACGGCGGCCCGTCGTCGCAGCTGCACGCCGACGCGCAGGTCAAGGCGCCGTCGGTGACCGGGTACGCGGCGACCATCCCGCCCGGCCCGCCCACCGCGCCCGACGTCGCCAAGGCCGAGGAGTCGCTGAAGGCGGCCGGCTACGCCAAGACCGCGGGCACCTGGCGCAAGAACGGCAAGGCGCTTTCGCTGGTCATCGCCTCGCCCGCCACCCAGGAGCCGTTCGCGACGATCGCCAAGGAGCTCACCAGCCAGCTCGTCGCGCAGGGCGTCGAGGTCAGCGCGATCACGCCGCAGCCGCGCGACCTGTTCAGCGGCCTGCTCGCGATGCCGGTGGCCGGCGGGATCCAGCAGCCGACCGGCGACTCGGCGGGCAGCGTCGGCATCGACATCGCGGTCGTGCCGCAGGCGGTCGGCGGCGACACGGCTTCGGTGCTCGCGTCCACCTTCGGCTGCCGCCCCGAGCAAACGGCATCGGGGACGGACCCGGCGAAACCCGTCGTACCGGGCAACTCGTCGGGCTTCTGCGATCCGGCGCTGCAGCCGTCGATCGACGCGGCGCTGTCCGGGGCGACCCCGATCGCCGAGGCGCTGACCACTCTGGAGCCTGAACTTTGGCGTCAGAACGTGGTGATCCCGCTGTTCCAAATGGCTGACACCCTCGCGATCGGATCGGGTATCTCGGGAGTAACCCCAGGTCCTCCGATGGTGGGCCCGTTCGGGTCCGCCGTGAACTGGACTCGCGGCCCGAAGTAATCGTTCGACTACGCATTCAGTACTACCGGGTGATCTTCACGCACGCCTTCGAGTGGGACTCCGTGAATCCGTGAGGTAACCGTCGTATTTCTGGATGTCCACTGGAAGTCACCCTTTGGTCACGATCGACCCTGAACTGGTGACTGTCGGTGCTTTTCCTTTCTAGCGTGCTCCCGCAGTGCGCCAGTTGAGTGTCGCTTGGCGTGTCGTAGGCTCCGGCACCAAACCGGAGCGGTGTGGGTCCTTGTCACAATTCAAGGACTCAGTGCTAGGAGGGCACACTTCATGAGGAGAACCAAAGCAGTCTCCGCCTTGTCGCTCGTCGCAGGCGCCTCGCTGCTGCTGAGTGCCTGCAGCGGTGGCGACGCGGGCTCGGGCAGCACGGACCAGAACGGATCGTCGACCGACGTCAAGTCGATGGCGGTCGGCAAGGCCGAGCAGGGTGACTCGTTCAAGCTCGCGGACGTCAAGGGCTGGGACGGCACGGTCACGGTCGGGATCGACGACGGGTACTCGGGGTACAACAACAACACCCCGGACACCAACAGCTCGTACAACACGTACATCTTGACCACCGTCCTCGAAGACGCCTTCGTCCTCGACGGCAACAACAAGGTGCTGCTCAACAACGACATCCTCGACTCGGTCGACGTGACCTCCAAGGACCCGCAGGTCGTCACGTACAAGATCAAGCCGAACCTCAAGTGGTCGGACGACGCGCCTTTCGACTGCAAGGACTTCTACCTGGCCTGGCTGTCGGGTAGCGGGCTGGCCAAGGGCTCGGACGGCAAGAACCCGTTCAACGCGGCCTCGACCACCGGCTACGACAAGATCAAGACGGCCACCTGCAAGGACAACCTGACCTTCGAGACGGACTACAGCGAGCCGTACCTCGACTACAAGGGCCTGTTCAGCGGTGTCCAGATCCTGCCGGCGCACGTTCTCGAGAAGAACGCCGGCATCGCGGACATCACCAAGCTCGCGCCGACCGGTGACCCGGCCCAGCTGTCCAAGGCCGGCGACTTCTGGACGAACAAGTGGAAGGGCTTCGACAAGTCGATCATGCCGGCCTCCGGCCCGTACATGATCGACTCGTTCGACGCGAACCAGAAGTCCGTCACGCTGGTGAAGAACCCGAAGTGGGCGGGCGGCAAGGGCGGCCCGGCGAAGATCATCGTCCGCGCCATGGAAGACACCAAGGCCATGGCGACCGCGCTGCAGAACGGTGAGATCGACGTCGCGGCGTCGACCCAGCCGGACGCCACCGCGGCGGCCACGATGAAGAGCCTCGCCCCGCAGGGTGTGACCTACGGCTCGGCGCCGCAGCTCACCTACGAGCACCTTGACCTGCAGTTCAACCGCATCTTCAAGGACGACGCCCTCCGCAAGGCGTTCTTCGAGTCGATCGACCGCAAGGCGATCACGGACAAGCTGCTCAAGGAAGTCCAGGCCGACGCGGCCCCGCTGAACTCGATCGTGTTCTTCCAGGGTGAAGAGGGCTACACCGACCTCTACGGCAGCAAGGCCGGACTGGGTGCCGAGGCCGCGGCCAAGACCCTGACCGACGCCGGCTGGGCCAAGGGTGCCGACGGCATCTTCGCCAAGGGCACGCAGCGGGCTTCGTTCAAGATCACGCACAACCAGAACGCCCGCCGCAGCCAGACCGTCGAGATCATCATCTCGCAGGCCAAGGCGGCCGGCATCGAGGTCAAGGACGAGACCGACGCCAACTTCCTCAAGGGTGGCCGCGTCTCGACCGGTGACTACGACGTCGCGCTCTTCGGCTGGTCCTCGGCGCCGTTCAAGTCGCAGTCGCGCTCGATCTACGTCTGCCCGGACAAGGGTGGCGACCAGAACTACCAGAACCTGTGCGACCCGAAGATCGACGACGCGTTCAACACCGCCGTGAAGGCGACGGACGAGACCGTCAAGACGCAGGCCTACCAGGCGGCCGACAAGGCCATCGCGGACAAGTACGCGACGGTCCCGCTCTGGCAGACCCCGTCGATGTGGGCGTTCAAGGGTATCGACCGCGTGTACATGCAGTCGTACAACGGTGCCCTGTGGAACGCCGGCGAGTGGGAGAAGAAGTAAGCAGGGCCTAGCCCCGCAGCTTCTTCCCCCTCGCTCCAGATGACCTGGGAGGTACCGGGGTCCGGCCACGAGCCGGGCCCCGGTACCCACCGGAAGTAGCTGTTGACCGTAGGGTTACCGCCACTACGGTAGACAACCGGGTAGCGGTCCAGCGCACTTCTGACGACCAGGCCCGGATGAGGAGCAGTTCGTTGAACCTGGTGATCTACATCCTTCGCCGTCTGGCGATATCGATTCCCGTCCTGCTGGTCGGGACCTTTTTGTCGTTCGTGATGGTCGCCGCCACCGGTGACCCGCTGGGCGAGCTGCGGAACAACCCCCAGCTGAGCAAGGACGCGATCGACGCGCTGTCCCACAAGCTGGGCCTGGACCAGGGCGTCGTGCCCCGCTACTTCACCTGGCTCGGGGACTTCCTGTCGGGTGACTGGGGCACGTCCATCGCGCAGGGCAACGCGCTCCAGCCGGTAGCGCCCAAGGTGCTGGCCGCGTTCGGCGTCACGTTCAAGCTGGTCGTCGGGGCCGAGATCCTCGCGCTGATCATCGGCATCATCGTCGGCGTGCTCGCCGCGGTGAAGCAGTACTCGATCGTCGACTACCTCGCCACCACGCTCGCCTTCCTGCTGTTCTCGATGCCGATCTTCTGCATCGCGATCGTGCTGAAGAACTACGCGATCGAGATCAACGGCTGGGTCCGTGATCTCGGTCTGCAGGACGTCCTCGGCAATCCATGGCTACGCACGACCAGCCCGGAACAGCTGAAAACCGACGGCGTCGGGGACTTCATAACCAGCACGATCGGGGCGTACCTGCTGCCGACGCTGTCGATCATGGCGATCAGCTTCGCCGCGTACAGCCGGTTCCAGCGGGCCTCGATGCTGGAAGTGATGAACTCCGACTACGTGCGCACCGCGCGGGCCAAGGGCCTCGCGAACGGCCGGGTCATCTTCCGGCACGCGTTCCGCAACGCCCTGATCCCCGTGACGACGCTGTTCTCGGTGAACTTCGGGTCGGTGCTCGCCGGCGCGATCATCACCGAGACGGTGTTCAACTGGCACGGTATGGGCACATTGCTGGTGGAAGCCGTCAACAAGAACGACACTCAGGTGATGATGGGCTGGCTCGTGGTCATCGCCACCAGCGTGATCGTCGCCAACCTGATCGCCGACCTGGTGTACGGCATCCTGGACCCGAGGATTCGCGTTGGCTGACTTGAACTCCCTTCTCGCGAGCGAAACCGCGACCAAGGACGGAACCCTCCCGCCGGAGGCGCTGCCCGAACCCCGGAGCCAGGGCAAGCTGGTGCTCCGGAAGTTCCTGCACCACAAGCTGGCGATGGCGTCGACCGCGATCCTGCTGCTGATCATCCTGCTCAGCATCATCCTGCCGATCTTCTGGAAGCACAGCTACGAGGACAGCTCCTTCCCGTCCTTCGCGAAGCCGAGCGGCGACTTCCCGCTGGGCACCACGCAGGTCGGCAAGGACATGGTGTCGCAGATCCTGCGCGGCACCCAGTTCTCGCTGCTGATCGCCCTCACGGTGTCGATCCTGTCGACGGTCGTCGGTGTCGTGCTCGGCGCACTGGCGGGCTACCTGCGCCGGTTCACCGACTCGGCGGTCTCGCGGGTGACGGACCTGTTCCTGATCATCCCGCAGATCGCCGCGGCGGCCATCCTGGCGAAGGTGTTCGGGAGCGGCTCCTGGTACATCGTCGCCCTGGTGCTGGCGTCGTTCGGCTGGATGCAGATCGCCCGGATCACCCGCGCCGAAGCGATGTCGCTGTCCCAGCGCGAGTTCGTCGACGCGGCTCGCGCTTCGGGTGCCGGCACGTTCCGGATCATCTTCAAGCACCTGGTGCCGAACATGGTCGGCAGCATCACGGTCAACGCGACCCTCGCGGTCGCGCAGGCCGTGCTGGCGGAAGCCGCGCTGTCGTTCATCGGCCTCGGTGTCCAGCTCCCGGACACCTCACTCGGCCGCGTCATCCTGGAGAACTACGCCCAGCTGCAGACGCGGCCGTCGCTGTTCTTCGGGCCGTTCATCGTGCTCGTGCTGATTTCACTGACGATCAACTTCATCGGTGACGGTCTTCGCGACGCCTTCGACCCGCGACAGCGGAGAATGAAGGCCTGAACGCCGACGCGGGGGTGACCGGTTCCGGTCGCCCCCGCGTCCGTTTTCGCGCGGGGATCGCCGGGCCTGGGGTTCGGATGAATCTCGTGCTCCAACCTCCAGGCGATCGCCGACACCGAGCACAAGCTGGGCTGGCCCCGCACGCTCTCCAGATCCGGCCTTTGGCCGCCCGTACCACCCGTGAGACGCGTGTTCGCCGTCTGGGTACGCGTGTCGTCCGTCCAGGAACGACGGAAGGCCGTCACCCGGACCCGGGTGACGGCCTTCGTGTCTCAGAGCCTCAGTCGGCGACGGGGGCCAGCTTGCCGGCCTCCCAGGCCGCGCGGCGCTCGGCCTGGAGCACCGGGTCCGCGACCGGCGCCGCCGACAGCAGGCGGCGCGTGTAGTCCTGCTGGGGCGAGTGCAGCACCTGGTCGCGCGTGCCGATCTCGACCAGCTTGCCGTGCTGCATCACCGCGACGCGGTCGGCGAGCAGGTCGACCACCGCCAGGTCGTGGCTGATGAACAGGCACGCGAACTGCAGCGACTGCTGCAGGTCGAGGAACAGGTCCAGCACGCGGGCCTGCACCGACACGTCCAGGGCCGACGTCGGCTCGTCCGCGATGAGCAGCGCCGGGTCCAGGGACAGCGCCCGGGCGATCGCCACGCGCTGGCGCTGGCCGCCGGAGAGCTCGTGCGGGTAGCGGTTCATGTAGTGCCCGCCGAGCTCGACCTTGTCGAGCAGCGAGCGCACGCGGGCCGACAGCTCCTTGCCGGCCAGCACCTTGTGCAGCACCATCGGCTCGGCGATCGACTCGCCGATCGTCATCTTCGGGTCCAGAGTGGACGCCGGGTCCTGGAACACGATCGAGAAGTACCGGCGAAGCGGGCGAAGCTCCTTCGCCGACATCTTCGTGATGTCCTTGCCGGCGATCGCGATGGTGCCCTCGGTGGCCTGGAGCAGGCCGACGGCGCAGCGGCCGACGGTCGTCTTGCCCGAGCCGGACTCGCCCACCAGGCCGACGATCTCGCCCTTGGCGATGGTGATCGAGACGTCGTCGACCGCGCGGTTCTTGCCCTGACCGCGACGGCCCGGGTACTCGAGCACCAGGTTCTTGATCTCGAGGGCCGGCGCGGCCTCCTCGATGACGGCCTCCAGCTCGGCGTCGGCCAGCCGGATCTCCTCGGCGATCTTGGCCGCCTCGGTGCTGTCGGAGGCGATCCCGGCGTCGTCGAGCAGGCGACGTCCCTCGGGACGCTGGCCGAGCACCGGCACCGCGGCCAGCAGCCGCCGGGTGTAGTCCTCCTTCGGCGACGCGAACAGCTCGCGCGAAGGGGCCTCTTCGACGATCTCGCCCTGGTACATCACGATGACGCGGTCGGCCATGTCGGCGACGACGCCCATGTCGTGGGTGATCAGCACGATCGCCGTGTCGAGGGTGTCGCGCAGCTTGCGCAGCAGGCCGAGGATCTCCGCCTGGACCGTGACGTCGAGCGCGGTGGTCGGCTCGTCGGCGATGATGACCTTCGGGTCGCACGAGATCGCCATAGCGATGACGACGCGCTGGCGCAGACCGCCCGAGAGCTGGTGCGGGTACTGCTTGAACCGCAGCTCCGGGTTCGGGATGCCGACCATGTCGAGCAGCTCGACCGCGCGCTTGTCCGCGGCGGCCTTGGAGATGTCCAGGTGCGAGCGCAGGGCCTCGCGCAGCTGCCAGCCGACCGTGTAGACCGGGTTCAGCGCGGTCATCGGCTCCTGGAAGATCATCGCGACCTGGTTGCCGCGGATCTTCTGCATTTCCTTCTCTTTGAGATCCGCCAGGTTGCGCTCGCCGAGACGCAGCTCGCCGGCGATCTTGCTGGTCTTGGGCAGCAGGCCCAGCACCGACATCGACGTGACGGACTTGCCGGACCCGGACTCCCCGACCACGGCGACGATCTCGCCGGGCTGCACGTCGAAACCGATGCCCTTGACGGCGTTCACGACGCCGTCCTCGGTCTGGAACGACACGCTGAGGTCGGAGATCGACAGAACGGATCCGGACACGCCGGCGACATCCGCCGAAGTTGCTTCAGTGCTCACCAAGATGCCCTTCGTGGGGGTACAGACGATCGCGACGCGGCGGTCGCGACTCGCGCGAGGATAACCGAGGGTGTCCCCGACGAAGGTCGGAGCACGGGAATTACGCTCAACCCGTGATCTCCCCGGTACCGCGCAGGCTGCTGCTCGTCCACGCCCATCCCGACGACGAGAGCATCACCACCGGCGCCACGATCGCACGATACGCCGCCGAAGGTGCCGAGGTGACGGTCGTGACCTGCACGCTCGGCGAAGAGGGTGAGATCATGGCCGGCCTGCCCGAGCTGGCGGGGCTGGGCGCCTGGGCGGCCGACCAGCTGGGCGGCTACCGCGTCGCCGAGCTGAAGGCCGCGTGCGCCGCGCTGGGGGTGTCACGACATCGTTACCTGGGCGGGATCGGCCGGTGGCGCGATTCGGGCATGGCGGGCACGCCGTCGGCTTCGCACCCGCGGGCGTTCACCGGGGGGAGTGCCGAGGAGCAGGCCGCGCAGCTCGCGGAGATCCTCGACGAGGTGCGGCCCCAGGTCGTCGTCACCTACGACGCCTTCGGCGGCTACGGCCACCCCGACCACATCCGCGCCCACGAGATCACGATGGCCGCGGCGCCGAGCGCGGAGTCGGTGGCCCGGGTGTTCCACACCGTCACGTCGAGTGACGCGATGCGCACCGGGCTGGCCGCGCTGCGGGCCGGCGAGCCCGAGTACCCCGTCCCGCCCGACGACGAGCTGCCCGTGACGCCGGACGAAGAGATCACGACGACGCTCGACGTCGCCGCGTACGTCCCGGCGAAGCTGGCGGCCCTGCGCGCGCACGCGACGCAGCTGGCCGTCGTCGACGGGGACGTCCCGTACTTCGCGCTGACGAACGAGGTCGCCCAGCCGATCCCGGCGCACGACTCCTTCGTGCTGGCCCACGGCCCGGCCGACGGTGCGGCGGACGACCTGTTCGGTGGGCTGTGACCGTGCCGGAGCCGCTGACCTGGGAGCAGCGGCTGCTCCTGCTGCTGCTCGCGTTCGACACGGTGCTGCTGGCCGTGCTGGAGCTGTTCTTCCTGCCGCTGCGGATCGGGGTCGTGCCGCTGCCGCTGACGGTCGTCGTCGGCGCGGTCACCACGCCGTGGCTGGTGTCGACGACGGCGAAGCTGGTGCGGCCCGGGCTTTCGTGGGTACCCCTGGCGGTGTGGGTGGTCGTCGTGTTCGGGTTCGGCCTGCTGGGCCCGGGCGGCGACCTGGTGCTGATCCAGGACTGGCGAGCGCTGGTGCTGCTCGGCGCGAGCGCGCTGCCGGGCGCGCTGGTGCTCGGCGGCGGGCTGGGCCGGGCAGCGGCGGGAAGGAGTGCGGGACGTGGCTGAGGCGATCTCCGACAAACAGGTCGTGGCGGTGCTGCGGCCGTTCGTGCGCGCGTGCGGGCCGATGCTCGACGCGCTGCGCGAGTCCGACCCGTTCGGCCTGCAGGCGCGGGAGAAGGAAGACCTCGCGGAGGTCGAGTCCGGGCTCAAGGCGAAGCTGATCCACGGCGTGACGTCGGTGAAGGTGCCCGGCACCGCCGCGTGGGCGCGGATGACGGGCTACGACCGGTCGAGCTGGTGGATGAACCGCGTCGGCCGGTTCACGGCGCTGCTGACGTCGATCCCGGGGCTGGGCGGCGCGCTGGCCGACCGGCTGCCGGTGCAGGACACGCTGGGGGCGGCGTCGCAGGGGCTGCTGCTGTGCGCGATCGCCGGCGAGTACGGCGTGACGGACGTCGGCACGCGGGTGCGGCTGATCGCGGCGGTGCTGTTCGAGCGCGAGATCGACGCCGACCTCGCGGCGGGCAAGCACCCGGAGCACGACGAAGCGGCCGAGGCCGACGAAGCGGCGAAGCTGACCGAAGAGCTGACGGCGTCGGAGAAGAAGCACGGCAAGGCGACGGTCAAGGCCGCGGGCCGGACGCTGTGGCGGCTGGGCCGGGGACTGCTCGGGATCACCGAGGAGCTGGAGAAGCGGCCACGCGGGAACTTCTTGCACCGTGCGATCGGCATGTTGCCGGTCGTCGGCGCGGCGGGGGACTACTTAGGGGAGCGATCGGGGCTGCGCGAAGTCTGGAAGCGGGCGCACGTCTGGCTGACCGAGCACCGCGCGTGAGCTTCCCGCGCGGTGCCCGGCCGGGACCTCAGTAGTTCCAGAACTGGAAGAGGACGAACCCGTTCTGGGCACCGGGATAGCCCCCCAGCAAGTCGAAAAGCCAGCCGGCACCGGCCCACAACGCGGCGCTCGCCGGCCTGAACAGGAACAAGATCGCGAACAGGGCGATCGGCGCCCACGGGCGGACCTTCGCCCCGAATGCGCGGGCCTGCGGTGACAGGTACGGCTCGATCGCGCCCCAGCCGTCGAGGCCCGGGATCGGCAGGATGTTCAGGATGAACGTCACGACCTGCAGCAGCGCGAGGAAGGACATCGCGATCACGAGGCCGTGCGACATCGGGACCAGCGCGACCACCAGGCACAACGCCGCGCCGACCGCGAGGTTGCTCAGCGGCCCGGCCAGCGACACCCAGGACGACGTCCCCCGTGACCGGAGCGCGCCGCGGTTGATCCAGACCGCGCCGCCTGGCAGCGGGATGCCGCCGATGAAGAGGAAGATCAGCGGCAGCACGATCGACAGCACCGGATCGGTGTACTTCCGTACGTCCAGGGAGAGGTAGCCCTTATGGGCGATGCTGTGGTCGCCGCCGCGGTAGGCGACCATCGCGTGCCCGAACTCGTGCAGCGACAGCGACGCCACCCAGCCGGCGGCGACGAAGATCACGACTCCGGCGACGGCCAGGGTGTCGTGATCGCGGACTGAGTACGGGTTGACGTAACCGAACGCGGCCATCACGCCGCCGGCGACGGTGAGCGCGAGGATGCCGAGGAAGACCGGGCTGGGGCGCACTGCTGACTTCTGCACACTTCCAGTCTTCCGTATGCCCGGTGTGAAGTTACCGGCGTGTCCCCTTGCGCGGTCGGGCACGAACGTCCCCCGAACTCGCTACTCCGCTTGACCTGACCGCACTACACGGGTGTAATCACAGTGATGTCATTCGTTGTCGAGGGGACAGCGAGTGTCGTTTCACCACCGCCAGCCTGGGGAGTGCTAGGGAGCGAGGAGGCGGACGTGCGGTTGGAAGCCGATGGTAAGGAATGGGGGCACGTCATGGGTTGGGGCGAGATCCCGGAGCAGGCTCTGGGAGATCTCACCGAGCTCATCGATGCCACCGAGGAAGAGCAGGATTGGCAGGAACGCGCCCTGTGCGCGCAGACGGACCCGGAGGCGTTCTTCCCCGAGAAGGGCGGCTCCACCCGTGAAGCCAAGCGGATCTGCCTGGGTTGCGAGGTCAAGGACGAGTGCCTTGAGTACGCGCTGGCCAAGGACGAGCGCTTCGGCATCTGGGGCGGTCTGTCCGAGCGGGAGCGCCGGAAGCTGAAGAAACGGGCTGTCTAGAGGGGGACTCACCGGTGATGCGTAGGCATCACCGGTGATTCCACGTGGTGAACACTCGGCGTGGGTTCACCACCGGGTGACGGACCGGGGCCGTAGGGTGGCCGCACCGATCCGCCGCCTGATCTGGAGCCGTCGTTGCCCCGCACCGCCGCGCCGCCCGCCCTGCGCACCGCGCCCGTTCTGGCCATTGTGGTCTGTCACAACGGTGAGAGCTGGCTGCCGCTGGCGCTTTCTTCGTTGCGCCGCAGCACTGTCCGGCCCCGGCACGTGCTCGCCGTGGACACCGGTTCCACCGACGCGACCGCCCGGCTGCTCGCCGAAGCCGCCGAAGATCCCGGCCTCGACGCGACCCCCGTGCTCTCCGGCGTCATCACGCTTTCGAGTGACGCCGGCTTCGCCGCCGCGGTCGCCGAGGCCGTCGAGCACGCCACCGAACGTTGGGGTGACCCCGGTTCGTGGCTGTGGCTGCTGCACGACGACTGCGCGCCCGAGCCCGACTGCCTCGACGAACTGCTGCGCGTCGCCACCAAGAACCCGTCGGCGACCGTGCTCGGCTCGCTGGGCCTCGACTGGACCGACCCGCGGCTGATCGTCGAAGCCGGCCTGTCCACCGACGCGTCCGGGCATCGCCAGCAGGTCGCCGCGCTCGGCGAGGAGCCGGCCGAGGTGCTCGCCGTGCCCAGCGCGGGCTCGCTCGTGCGCCGCGACGCCTGGGACGAGCTCGGCGGCTTCGACCCCGATTTCCCGTTGCTGCGCGAGGATCTCGACTTCGGCTGGCGCGCGAACGCCGCCGGCGGGCTCGTCCTCTCCGTGCCGACCGCGCGGGTGCGGCACGCGCGCGCCGTCACCACCGGGCAGCGCACGGCGGACGCCGTCGCCACCCCGCTCGCGGCCGCGAACCGCGCTCACGGGCTGCGGGTGTTCCTCGTGAACTGCTCGCCGTTTTCCTTCTGGCTGGGGATGATCCGGCTCCCGCTGCTCTCCCTCCTGCGCGCGCTGGCGTTCGTCCTGCTGCGCCGCACCGGCGAAGCGCGGGCCGAGTTCTCCGCCGCGACGTACCTCCTCAGTGGACGCGGCGGATTGCGTGCCGCCCGCGCCCGCCGACGACGGAATCCGCGGCCTGGCACAGTTCGCGGGCTCTTCACCGGACGCGGGACGCGGTTGCGCAACGCCGTCCGCGCCGGCGTCGTCGGGCTGGTCCGCCGCGGCGTCGAGGAAGACGTCGCGCTCGGCCGCGTGCCCGAGACCGTCGAAACCGAGTCGGCGTGGGTGACGCCGGAAGCGCTCGACGCACGGGAAAGCCGTCCGGTCGGGCCGGACGCGCTGCCCGCCGGCGCCCTGCGCGGCCTCAGCTCGCGCGGGTCCGGGCTGCGCAAGCCGGGCACGCTCGTCGCCGTCGCGCTGCCGGAAACCCCGGCGCCCGAACCGGTCTCCGCCACCGACGAGGCGCCGGAAGAAGCGCCCGAGCCGGAAATCGTCTTCGTCGAGGTGAACCGGCGGCGCGTGCTCGCGGCGACGATCTTCGCGCCGCCGGTGGTGCTGCTCGTCGTGATGACCGCGCTGGGGCTGGTCGTCAACCGCGCCCGGCTCGGCCTCGACCTCTTCGGCGGCAAGCTGCTGCCGGTCGGCGGGCTCGGTGAGCTGTGGTCGTCGTACCTGACGCCGTGGCACGCGATCGCCGGCGGCACCGGCGCGCCCGCGTCGGCGACGCTGCCGGTGCTCGGCACGCTGGGCGCGGTGTTCGCGCCGATCGGCGGCCCGGCCGCGCTGGTGGCGATCCTGCTCCTCGGCGACATCCCGCTGGCGGCGCTGAGCGCGTACGCGGCGACGCGACGGCTGCGCGTGCGCCGGTGGGTCCGCGCGGTCATCGCCGCGACCTACGCGCTGCTGCCCGCCGCGACGGCCGGGGTGGCGCAGGGCCGGCTCGACGTCGTCGTGGTGCACCTCGTGCTGCCGCTCGTGGCCGCGGGCATCGCCGGGCTGCTGATCCGGGCGGACACGCGGTGGCTGCACGTGTCGGCGCTCTCGGCGTTCGGGGTGGCGCTGCTCGGCGCGTTCTCCCCGCTGGCGCACGGGCTCGCGCTCGCCGGGCTGCTGATCGGGTTCGTGGTGCTGCCCGCGCCGACCGGCCTGGCGCGGCGGATCGCGTCGGTCGGCATCGTGGTGCTGCTGCCGCTGGCGTTGCTGCTGCCGTGGCCGACGGTTCTGCTGCGGCACCCGGAGCTGCTGGTGCAGGGGCTCGGCGGCGCGGCGTCGGCGGTGTCCGGTACCGACCTGGCCGGGCTCGACCCGGGCGGGCCCGGCGCGTGGCCGATCGGCGTCGCGGTGATCGCGGCGGCCCTGATCGCGATCGTCGTCCGCCCGACGAAGCTCGCGGCGGGCGGGCTCGCGCTGGCCGCGCTGGGGGCCGGCGGCCTGGTCCTGGTGCGGCTGGTGACGGCGGTACCGATGCAGGGTGGATCGCCCGCCCACGGCCACGCGGGCGTGCCGCTGCTGATCGTCGGCGCCGGGCTGCTGTGGGTCGTGCTCGGTTCGTGGCAGCGCGGCGGCTCGGCCGGCGTGCCCGCGACGTGGCTGCCGAAGGTGTTCGCGGTCGCCGGGGTCGTGGTGTTCCTCGCGCTGGCGGCGGGCGCGGTGGTCGTCGGCGGCCAAGGTCCGCTGCGCGCCGGCGAGCGGCCCGCGCTCGCGCCGGAGGTGTCGGCCGAGCTGTCGGCGTCCGGCCGGTCGGTGCTCGACCTCACGGCCGACGCGACCCGCCAGATCGGCGGCCGCCTGCCCCACTACGGCGACGACGAACTCGCGCCGACACCCGGCACCCCGGCCCGGCTGGCGGCGTGGCGCCGCGACCTGGGCCAGGGCGACGCGGCGGCGGTCCAGCGCGCGTTCGCCGCCGCGGCGGCCGCGGGGGTGCAGTTCGCGGTGCTCCCGCCGGGCGTGGACCCGCAGGCGTACGTGCCACTGGCGAAGGACCTGGTTTCGGTGGCCGCCCCGACGTCCGACGGCCGTGGGGTCCTGCGCCTGTTGCCGCCGGCGGGCCAGGTGATCTTGATCTCGCCGGAGCAGGCGAATGCAGCGGTGACGGGCGGCGGCGCGCCCGGGAACTCGCCGGGCGTGTCGCCGGTCCAGGCGGACCTGCCGGAGGTGCGGGTCCGGGTGTCCGACGGCCCGACCGGGCGGCTGCTGGTGCTCGCGGCGGAGCAGGAAGCGGGCTGGAAGGCATCGGTGGGCGGCAAGAGCGTGCCGATCGTGCCGGCGTGGGGACACCAGGTGGCGGTGTCGGTGCCGCCGTCGACGTCCGAAGTGACGGTCGAGTTTCCCGGGACGGAACGGAACCTGCTGCTGCTGGCCCAGCTGGCGGCGGTGCTGTTCACGCTGCTGACGGCGGTCCCGGCCCGGCGCCGCCCGTGAGGTGAGGGCCCGGCTTGGGCTTGGGCTTGGGCGGCGCGAGTGGCCCTTTCGCGCGGGCGGCTCGGGCGGCGCGAGTGGCCCTTTCGCGCGGTTGTTGGGGGAGCGAGTGGCCCTTTCGCGACGCGAGGAGGGCGCGAGTGGCCCTTTCGCGCGGCTTGGGCGGTGCGAGTGGCCCTTTCGCGCCGGCGGGGCAGGGGGCGCGAGTGGCCCTTTCGCAACGGCTCGGGCGGTGCGAGTGGCCCTTTCGCAACGCCTGGAGGGCGCGACTGGCCCTTTCGCACACCTCAAGCGGCGCGACTGGACCGTTCGTGCGCATCCCGCCAGCGCCGCCCCCGAACCGCCGTGAAGCTACTCGCCTTCGATGACGTCCGGTTCCACGCCCAAGTACCCGGCCACCTGCTCCACAAGCACGTCGTGCACCAGATCCGCCAGCTCCGACGGGTCCTTCGCCCGCGCCTCCAGCGGCCGCCGGTACAGCACGATCCGCGCCCGCGTCGGCATCCCCGTCCGGTCCACTCCCGCCGGGACCAGCCGCGACAACGGCACCGCGCCGTCGTGCAGCACTCCGTCGGACGGCGCGCGGCCGTTCTCGCGGACCTCGGGTACGTCGTCCACCGCGACGTCCAGCTTCGTCAGCTCGTGGCGCCAGCGGGCCTCGATCGGCTCCAGCGCGTCGAGCACCAGTGCGTCGAACCTCTCCGCCCGGCTCGCGGCGGCGGGCAGGGTCGCCGGATACAGCGTCCCGCGCAGGCCCCGGCCGTGCCGGTCCCTTCGCGAGCGCCGCCGCTGTCGGTAGTCACGAGCCGTCGCCACCCCGGAAGTCTATGCGGTCGGCACGTCCCAGCGCGTGTCGCTCCTACTAGCTTGCGGCGACGCGCTATCGTTTCGGATCGTGCGGAGCGTACGGAAGTGTTCGCGTACCGGCTGTCTCGAGCCGGCTGTGGCCACGCTGACGTATGCCTACAGCGACTCGACCGCCGTCGTCGGCCCACTGGCCACCGCCTCCGAGCCGCACTCGTACGACCTCTGCGAAGCCCACGCGCTGCGGCTGACCGTCCCCAAGGGGTGGGAAGTCGTCCGGCACGAAGGCGCCTTCGCCGCGCCGGACCCGTCGGCCGACGAGCTGACGGCGCTGGCCGAGGCCGTGCGCGAGGCCGGTCGCTCCGATCGGCCGCCCCCCGCGCCCGAGCCGGAAGGCCCCTCCGGGCGCCGCGGGCACCTGCGTGTCCTCCCCGGTCGCGCCTGAGCGCGTAACCCACCACCACCGCCGGTAGGCTTTCCGCGCGGCGCAGCGGGCGCCGGGACGACTATTCGCGGGGAGACGGCGTGCCAGACCTTTCGGGCATCGTGAAGGCCTACGACATTCGCGGCGTGGTCGGCGAGCAGCTCGACGCGGCGCTCGTCCGCGACTTCGGCGCCGCGTTCGCCCTGCTCATCAAGCCGGAAGCGCCGGCGGTGGTGATCGGGCACGACATGCGCGACTCGTCGCCGGGCCTCGCGGCGGCCTTCGCCGAGGGCGTCACCTCGCAGGGTCTCGACGTCGTGAGCATCGGGCTGGCCAGCACCGACCAGCTCTACTTCGCCTCGGGTTCGCTGAACCTGCCGGGCGCGATGTTCACCGCGAGCCACAACCCGGCCAAGTACAACGGCATCAAGATGTGCCGCGCCGGCGCCTCCCCGGTCGGCCAGGACACCGGGCTCGCCGAGATCCGCGACACCGTCGAGCAGGGTGTGCCCGGGTTCGAAGGCCAGCGGGGCACCACGAGCGAGCGGGACGTGCTCGCCGACTACGCGGCCTACCTGCGCAACCTCGTCGACCTGTCCGGCAACCGGCCGCTGAAGATCGTGGTCGACGCCGGCAACGGCATGGGCGGGCACACCGTCCCGACCGTCTTCGACGGGCTCCCGATCGACGTCGTCCCGATGTACTTCGAGCTCGACGGCAGCTTCCCGAACCACGAGGCCAACCCGCTGGACCCGGCGAACATCGTCGACCTGCAGGCGAAGGTGCGCGAGGTCGGCGCGGACGCGGGCGTGGCCTTCGACGGCGACGCCGACCGCTGCTTCATCGTCGACGAGCGCGGCGAGCCGGTTTCGCCGAGCGCGATCACGGCCCTGGTCGCCGTCCGCGAGCTGGCGAAGGACCCCGGCGGCACGATCATCCACAACCTGATCACGTCCAAGGGCGTGCCGGAGATCGTCTCGGAGCACGGCGGCAAGCCGGTGCGCACCCGCGTCGGGCACTCGTTCATCAAGGCCGAGATGGCCCGCACCGGCGCCATCTTCGGCGGCGAGCACTCCGCGCACTACTACTTCCGCGACTTCTGGCGCGCCGACACCGGCATGCTGGCGGCGCTGCACGTCCTCGCCGCCCTCGGCGAGCAGAACGGCCCGCTGTCCGAGCTGACCAGCGCGTACTCGCGCTACGCGGCCTCCGGCGAGATCAACTCGACGGTGGACGACCAGGTCGCGAAGATGATGGCCGTCAAGGACGACTTCGGCGTCCGCCCCGGTGTCGAGCTCGACGAGCTCGACGGGCTGACCGTCCAGCTGCCGGGCGGCGCCTGGTTCAACCTGCGCCCCTCGAACACCGAACCGCTGCTCCGGCTGAACGTCGAGGCCGCGAACGCCGAGGCCGTGCAGGGGCTGGTGGACGAAGTACTCGCGATCATCCGCAGCTGACCCGTCCCGTGGCGGGCGGCTTCCGGGCCCAACTGTGTCCGGAAGGTGCCCTTCACCACACCTCATCGCGTGGTATGGAGGAACCATGGCCCTCACGCTCGACGCCCAGCTCCTCGAGATCCTGGCGTGCCCGTCGCCCGATCACGCCCCACTGCGTCCCGGGGCACCGGACGACCCCGAGGCCGACGCACTGACGTGCACCGAATGCGGCCGGGTGTACCCGGTCCGTGACGGGATCCCGGTGCTGCTCCTCGACGAAGCCCGGATCCCCGGCGACAGCGGAAATTCCGATGCCGACAGTGCTTGACGACTCGCTGCTCGACGACCCCGCACGCCTGGCCGAGGCCGACAGCGCGGGGCTGCTCCGGGCGGCCGCGATGGCCGGCGCGCAGGTGCGCGCGACCGCCGAGATGGCCGCCGAGATGGGGCTGGCCGACCGGCTCGACGTGGGGCGCCCGCGCGCCCTCGTGCTGATCGACCGGCCGGGCGTCAGCCGGACGCTCACCCGGCTGCTCGCCGCGCTGCTGACGCCGACGTGCCCGGTGCCGGTCGTCGTCGCCGAGGTGGTGCCGAGCTGGATCGGCGCGCTCGACGTCGTCTTCGCGCACACCGACGACCCCGGCGACCGCGAGCTCGCCGCGTCGCTGGAACGTGCCGCGCGCTTCGGCGCCTCGGTCGTGCTCTCCGCGCCGGCCGAAGGTCCGGTCGCGGCCGCCGTGGCGGGCAAGGGCGTACTGCTGGCGCCGCGCATCCCGGTGCCGCCGGAGCTGGCGTTCCCCCGCGGCCTGGCCGCGGGGCTGCTCACCGCGAACGCGCTGGGCCTGCTGGTCTCCGACGTCCAGGCGCTGGCCGACCAGCTCGACCTGGAAGCCGAGAAGGACTACCTGGCCCGCGAGTCGTTCGCGAACCCGGCCAAGGCGCTGGCGCTGCGCGTCGCCGACCGCGTGCCCCTGCTGTGGGGTCTCGACCCGGTCGCGGTGGCCGTTGGCGAACACGCTGCGCACGCGTTTGCGGCCCACGCTGCTACCGTCTGTGACGTCGAAGACTATCGTCAGGCTTTGGCGCGGCCCGCATTGCGGCGGGCCGCACTTTCGAGTGGCGCGGCGCGTGACATCTTCGCCGATCCGGACGATCCATCAGGTGACATCCCGACCCGGGTGCTGCTCCTCTCGGTGCGAACCGGTCCGGCCACGGACGCGGCGCGCTACGAGGCCGAGGATCTGCTGCCCGGGTCGGAGGTCATCGCACCGGCCGAGGAGATCGAGGCCGACGAAATCGTGCGGGCCGCGGTGCTGGCACTGCGGTTCGAACTGGCGGCGGTCTATCTCGGGCTGGCGGCGGGCAGCATCGGCGGCGCGGGTCGCTTCGCGCCCGCGAGGGCGTGAGACCCGCCGAGCAACGGCCCCGGCCGGCGCCGAAGGAGTGGAGTTGAGGTGACAGTGGAGCTGCTGCGCAACGCGGTGCGGCCCTACGCCTGGGGATCGCGGACGGCGATCCCCGAGCTGCTGGGCCGTCCGGTACCCGCGCCGCACCCCGAGGCCGAACTGTGGATGGGTGCCCACCCGGGTGACCCGTCCCACGTCATCGGCCCCGACGGGACCGAGCGGAGCCTGCTCGAGCTGGTCGACGCCGATCCGGTGCGGCAGCTCGGCGAGCGGTGCGCGAAGCGGTGGGGCGGGCGGCTGCCGTTCCTGCTGAAGATCCTCGCCGCGGAGGAGCCGCTGTCGATGCAGGCGCACCCGTCGGCGGCGCAGGCCGCGGAGGGGCACGCCCGCGAGGAGCGGCTGGGCATCCCGCGGGAGGCGGCGAACCGCAACTACCCGGACCCGACGGCGAAACCTGAGCTCGTCTGCGCGCTGACGGAGTTCCACGCACTGGCCGGGTTCCGCGCGCCGGACCGCACGGTGAAGCTGCTGAAGGCGATCGAGACGCCCGGGCTGGCGAAGTACACCGGGCTGCTCGAGGCGGAGCCGGACCCGTCCGGGCTGCGGGCGCTGTTCACGACGTGGATCACGCTGCCGCAGCCGTCGCTCGACGCGCTGCTGCCGGAGGTGCTGGACGCCTGCGTCCGGCACGTCCAGGAGCACGGCGAGTTCGCGGTGGAGTGCCGGACGATCCTCGAGCTGGGCGAGGCGCACCAGCGGGACGCGGGCGTGCTGGCGGCGTTGCTGCTGAACCGGCTGACGCTGCGCGCGGGCGAGGCGATCTACCTGCCCGCCGGCAACCTGCACCTGTACCTGCACGGCACGGCCGTGGAGATCCTGGCGAACTCGGACAACATCCTGCGCTGCGGCCTGACGCCGAAGCACGTGGACGTCCCGGAGCTGCTGCGCGTGGTCGACTTCGCGTGCGGCGAGATGCCGGTCCAGTGCGGTGACGGCGGCGACCGCATGGCCGTCTACCGGACCGACGCGCCGGAGTTCGAGCTCTCGCGCGTCGAGTGGGCGCCGGGCCAGGACGACGAGATCTCCGTCGACAGCGTCGGCCCGCAGATCCTGCTGTGCACGGCGGGCGACCTGCTCGTGACGGCCGACGACGGCGAGAAGGTCGAGCTGCGCCGGGGTCAGTCGGTGTGGCTGCCGGCGGCGGACCCGCCGGTACGCGTGCGTCCGCTGGACGGTGCGCGGGCCCAGCTGTTCCGCGCGACCGCGGGAACCTGCGAGGACTGACGCACTTCTGTGTGCGTTCCGTGTGGTGCTGTTCTCCAGTATCGCCCGTAGGGGTGGTTCTTCCGCCCCGTCGTGTCGATTTTCGAGGAGAACGAGCTTGTGACTTCCTATCCCGATGCCGCCACCGGGCTGCCCCAGCCCGTCCCGGTCGCGGCGCCGTCCCGGCCCGGCGCGCTCCTGGCGCTGGTGGGGGTGGCCGTGGTGTCGGCGCTGGCCGCGATCGTCGACGGTGTCCTGTACTTCGTCGGCGGCCGCGACATGGCCCTGGACGTCGCGGCGGAGACGATCGCGGCGATCACCGGAGCATCGGCGGACTCGGTGAAGGCCGACGGCGGCCCGCTGCTGCAGGCGGCCCTGGACGAGGTGCAGAGCACGCTCCAGGTCCGCGGCGGTGTGGCCATCTTCTTCGGCGCGGTGCTGCTGCTGTGGGGGTTGCTGGCGCTGCGCGGGGCGGTCTGGGTGCGCGTGCTGCTGACACTGGCAGCGCTGGCCAACGCGAGCGTGGCCCTGCGACTGGCGACCGACATCGAGGGCGGGACGGCGGCGGTTCGCGGAGTCGCGTGGCTGACGTTGGTGACGGGGTTGGTCGCGGTGGCGCTGGCGTGGCTGCCGGCGATCAACCGGTATGCGCAGGCTCGCAAGGGCCACCGGTAGCAGCAGCTCCCTGGGGGTGGCGCCGGTCGCGCTTTGCTTGCGCCCGGCGTCCGTGGGCTGGGGTGGTGCCGCGAGGGGGCGGCACCACCCCGTTTTCCGGAAGTGCGGATCGCGGGGGTGGTGGGCCTGTGCCGGACGGTTGCCGGTCGCCGGTCGCGTTGCTGGTGGGCCGGTTCGGCGGGGGCGGGAGGTGCTCGCCGGAGGCGGCCTGGCCGGTGGTCGGGCGGGGTCGGGAACATGGCTTCCGCGGGAAGTACGGCTGCGGGCGGCTGCGAGCCGGGTTCGGTGAGGGGGCGAGGGGCGCTCACCGGAGAAAGCTACTTGGTCGGTGCGGGTGGTCGGGCGGGGTCGGGGGCATGGCTTCCGGGGAAGTACGGCCCGGGCGGTTGCGAGGCGGGTTCGGTGAGGGCGAGGGGCGCTCACCGACGAGGGCGGCCGGGCCGGGCGGGCAAGCAAAGTGCTCGCGAGAGATACGGCCCCGCCGGTCGCAGCCGGCGCAAGCAACCGCTCGCCGGAGGCCGACCGCCCGAGTCGTCAGGCGGGCTCCGTGAGCGCCAGCAACGCTCCCCGCAAGGCGGCCGCGCTCGCGTCGCGGGGGTCGGCCAAGCTCTCCGCCTCGGCAGCCGCCTGGGCGGCCGCCTCCTCGTCGCCCGCCTCTTCGCACGCCCGGCTCAGCACCAGCCACGTCAACCCCGTCGCCGGTTTCCCGCCCATCTCGCGGAACTCGTCAAGGCACGCCCGCAGCACCGGGATCGCCTGCGACGCTCGACCCTCGCCGATCCAGCCCGCCGCCAGCGCACGTGTGCACGACAACTCGCGAGGCCGCTCGTCCAGATCCCGGGCCAGGTCGCGGGCCTCCTCGAACGCCGCCGTCGCGCGCTCCCTCGCTCCCGTTGCCGCCGAGATCGCGCCCAGGGTGCGCAACGACTTCGCCAATGCCGAACGGGCCATCGTCCCCCGCAGCAGCTCCACCGACTCCGCGATCGCCGACGCCGCCTTCTCGCCCTCTCCCGTCAGCAGGGACGACCACGCGAACCCGTGCAGCGCCGTGCCGATCCGACGGGGGTCGCCCGTCGCCCGGGCCGATGCCAGGGCCAGCCGGTCGACCTCGCGGGCGTCCGCCACCCGGCCCAGCCGGAGCAGGGCCGCCGACTCCGCTTCGCGGACCAGTTGGTCGTCCAATGTGGACAGTGAGCGCGCGGTGCGCAGTGCCTCTTCGGCGCGGCCCAGCCCGATCAGGCAGTGCGCCAGGTTGGCCGAAACCCACGCGTGCGTGCGGTGGTCGCCGTGCGCCTCGAGCTCCTTCGCGCATTCGCGGTACGCCGACGCCGCCTCCTCGTACTGGCCGCGTGCGTGCCGCAGGAGCGCCAGGTTCGCCTCCGCGATCGCCGCCGACGGGCGGTCTTCCGTCGCCGCCAGCACCGTCTCGTACGCCGCGCGCATGTCGGCGTAGTGCCCGTGCAAGTACAGGTACACGCTTAGCTTGTCCAGCAGCAGCAACGCTTCCCGCGTCTCCAGCGTCCCGATCAGCCGCACGAGGTTCGCACGCTCGGCCGCGAACCACTCCTCCGGACGCTCCAGCAGCCGCTCCACCAACGTGCCCGGCAACGGCTGCGGGAACGGCTCGTGGACCATCGCCGGCATCGGCACCGTGCGCGGCAGGCGGGCCGCGGCCGCGTCGGCCAGCGCGAGGGTCGCCGCCAGCACCGTCGACGCTCCGCCGCCCTCCGGGGGCGGCCCTTCCGCCGCGTACAGCCGGACGAGGTCGTGCATCCGGTACCGGCCCTCGCCGGTCGCGTCCGGGCCGCGCGCCTCCAGCAGGCTCGCTTCGACGAGCTCTTCGACCGCCTCGTCCGCGTCCGGCTCGCCGATGAGCGTCGTGACCGCCCACGCCGGCAGGTCGACCAGCCGGCACCGCCCGAGCAGCCGGAACGCGCGCCGCGCCGGGGGTCTCAGCCCTTCGTGGCTCAGCGCGATGCTGCTCCGGACGGCGAGGTCGCTCACGGTCAGCTCGTCGAGGCGGCGGACCTCGTCCTCCAGGCGGTCGGCCAGCTCGCCGAGCCGCAGGTGCGGGCGGATGGCGAGCCTGCTGCCCGCGATCCGCAGGGCCAGCGGCAGCCGCGCGCACGCCGCGATGATCCGGCCGGCGTCGACGCGCTCGCGGGCCACCCGCGCCCCGGCGAGCCGGTTCAGCAGCTCGGTGGCGTCGTCGTCGGACAGCGGACCGAGCGACAGCCGGTGCGCGCCGGCCAGCCCGCTCAGGCGCTGCCGGCTCGTCACGAGCACCGCGCAGCCCGGCGTGCCCGGCAGCAGGGCGCGGACGTGTTCGGGGTCGACGGCGTCGTCGAGCACCACCAGCACCCGGCGATCGGTCAGCCGGCCGCGGAACACCGCCGCGCGGGCGCGGACGTCGTCCGGCACCGCCGGGCCGGGCACGCCGAGCGCGCGCAGCAGGTCGGCCAGCACCTCGCCGATGGCACGCCCCATCGGCACGTAGAGCTGGCCGTCCGGGAACCGCGCCCGCAGCCGGTGCGCGGCGCGCACGGCCAGGGTGCTCTTGCCCGCGCCCGGTTCGCCGCTGAGCACCGCGAGCGGGACGCCGGCGCCGCTGCCCAGCGCGGCCGTCAGCTCGGCGAGCTCGGCGTCGCGGCCGGTGAAGTCCGCGATGTCCGGCGGCAGCTGGCACACCGGCCAGACCGGCGGCGGCATCCGCGGCACCGGGTCCTCGCCGCGCAGGACGGCGGCGTGCACCCGGCGTACCTCGGCGCCCGGTTCGACGCCGAGCTCCTCGATCAGCGTGGTCCGCAGCCGCCGGTAGATCTCCAGGGAGTCGCCCTGCCGCCCGGCCCGGTGCAGCGCGATCATCAGCTGCGCGGCCAGCCGTTCCCGCAGCGGGTGCTCGGTGATCATGGCCTGCAGCTCGCCGGTCAGCTCCCCGTGGCGGCCGGCGGTGAGCTCGGCGTCGACGCAGTCCTCGAACACGGCGAGCCGTTCGGACTCCAGCCGCGCGACGTCGGCGTCGAGCCGCGGGACGTGCAGCCCGGCCAGCACCGGCCCGCGCCACTGCGCGAGCGCCCGCCGGTAGTGCCCGGCCGCGGCGAGGGCGTCCGCGGCCCGCTGGCCGTCGGCGACGGCCGACCGGAAGACGAGCAGGTCGAGCTCGCCGGGCTCGGCGCACAGCCGGTAGCCGAGCGGCCCGTGTTCGACGCGCAGGCCGTCGATCCGCTCGCGCAGCCGGGAGAGGTAGGTGTGCAGGTTCGAGGCGTAGGACTTCGGCGGCCGCTCCGGCCACAGCGCTTCGACCAGCACGTCGACGTGGACGTGGTGGTTGGCGTTGAGCAGCAGCACGGCCAGCAGGGTGCGCTGCCGGTCGCCACGCAACGCGACCCAGTGCCCCGGCGGGCTTTCGATCGCGAGCGGACCGAGGACGGCGAAGGACGCCATGTCACCTTCCCCAGGCTGGTGAGCAGGGAGAGTCACGTTAGCGGAGGGGTACGACAGAAACCGGCGGTTCCCCGAAGGCGGCGGCGGTGCACCCCGGTTAGCCCGGGCGGGGACGGCCGCGGGCGCGCCGCCCTATTAGGCTCCACCCGGACATTCAGGACCAACCAGGGGAGCGGTCGTGTCAGCTGGAGGCGGAACCAAGGCGATCATCGCGGCGCTCGGGGCGAACGCCGGGATCGCGGCCGCGAAGTTCGTCGGCTTCCTCGTCACCGGGTCGTCGTCGATGCTGGCCGAGTCCGTGCACTCGCTGGCCGACACCACGAACCAGGGCCTGCTGCTGCTCGGCCAGAAGACGTCGAAGCGCGCGGCCGACAAGGAACACCCCTTCGGCTACGGCCGCGACCGGTACTTCTACTCCTTCATCGTCGCGCTGATGCTCTTCACCCTCGGTTCCGCCTTCGCGATCTACGAAGGCATCCACAAGATCGGCCACCCGGAGCCGCTCGAGTCGCCGATCGTCGCCGTGATCATCCTCGTCGTCGCGGTCGGCCTGGAGGGCTACAGCTTCTACACCGCCATCGGCGAGTCCCGGAAGATCAAGGGCGACGCGAGCTGGTGGGGCTTCATCCGCCAGGCCAAGGAGCCCGAGCTCCCCGTCGTCCTCCTGGAGGACGCCGGCGCGCTGATCGGCCTGGTCCTCGCGCTGCTGGGCGTCGGGCTTTCGGTCGTCACCGGCGACCCCGTCTGGGACGGCGTCGGCACCCTCGCGATCGGCGCGCTGCTCGGCGTCATCGCGATCATCCTGATCGTCGAGATGAAGAGCCTGCTCATCGGCGAAGGCGCCAACGAGCCGGTGCTCGCGACGATCGTCGACGAGCTCGCCGCGGGCAAGGTCGAGCGCGTCATCCACATCCGGACCCAGTACATGGGCCCGGACGAGCTGCTCGTCGCGGCGAAGCTGGCGATGGTGCCGGGTCTCGACACCGCCGAGCTGGCCATGGCCATCGACGACGCCGAGGCCCGCGTGCGCGCCAAGGTGCCGGTCGCCAAGCTGATCTACCTCGAGCCGGACCTCGACCGCAGCCTCGCGAAGTAGGGTTCAAGATCCACTTCTCGCCGCTCGGTGAGCCGTCACGCGTCTGACCCGATAGGGTGACCTACCGCGATACACGCAGGCCAGCCGCAGGAGGTCAACGGTGCCCGGAACGGGATTGTGGCGCACTAAATCCATCGAACAGTCCATTTCGGACACCGACGAGCCGGATACCAAGCTCCGGCGGAACCTGAGCGCGTGGGACCTCACGGTGTTCGGGGTCGCGGTCGTCATCGGTGCCGGCATCTTCACGCTCACCGCGCGGACGGCCGGCGACTACGCCGGCCCGTCGGTCTCGCTGGCGTTCGTCTTCGCCGCGATCGCCTGCGCGCTGGCGGCGCTGTGCTACGCCGAGTTCGCCTCGACCGTGCCGGTCGCGGGCAGCGCGTACACGTTCTCCTACGCCACGTTCGGCGAGTTCATGGCGTGGATCATCGGCTGGGACCTGATCCTCGAACTCGCCGTCGGCGCGGCCGCGGTGTCGAAGGGCTGGTCGGTCTACCTCGAGACGGTGCTCGGCTACCTCTTCGGCAAGGGCGCCAAGACGACGTTCGACATCGGCAGCGTGACCGTCGACTGGGGCGCGCTGGTCGTCGTCGCGATCCTGACGATCCTGCTGGCCGTCGGCACGAAGCTGTCTTCGCGGGTCTCGATGGTGATCACCGGCATCAAGGTCGCCGTCGTGCTGTTCGTGATCATCCTCGGCATCTTCTACATCAAGGGCGCCAACTACTCGCCGTACATCCCGCCGGGTTCGACCGGCGGTGCCGGCGAGACCGGCGTCGACCAGTCCCTCTTCTCGCTGATCGCGGGCGGTGCGAGCAGCTCGTACGGCGTCTTCGGCCTGCTGGCCGGCGCTTCGCTGGTGTTCTTCGCGTTCATCGGCTTCGACATCGTCGCGACGACCGCCGAGGAGACGAAGAACCCGCAGAAGGCGGTCCCGCGCGGGATCATGGGCTCGCTGGCGATCGTCACCGTGCTGTACGTCGCGGTCTCGCTGGTGGTCGTCGGCATGACGTCGTACAAGGACCTGTCGACGTCGGCGGGCGACGGCAGCCACAAGACCCTCGCGACGGCGTTCTCCGCGAACGGCGTCGACTGGGCGGCCAACATCATCTCCTTCGGCGCGCTGGCCGGCCTGACCACGGTCGTCATGGTGCTGATGCTCGGCCAGGTCCGGATCATCTACGCGATGTCGCGCGACGGCCTGATGCCGCGCGGCCTGGCCAAGACGGGCGAGCACGGCACGCCGAAGCGCGCGACGCTGATCGTCGGCGGACTGGTCGCGCTCGCGGCCGGCTTCTTCCCGGCGGACAAGCTCGAAGAGATGGTCAACGTCGGCACGCTCTTCGCGTTCGTGCTCGTCTCGGCGGGTGTCCTGATCCTGCGCCGGACGCGGCCCGACCTGCCCCGCGCGTTCAAGGTGCCGCTGGTGCCGCTGATCCCGATCCTGGCGATCCTCGCGTGCCTGTGGCTGATGCTGAACCTGACCGTGCTGACGTGGCTGCGGTTCGTCGCCTGGATGATCGTGGGCGTGGTGATCTACTTCGCCTACAGCCGCCGGCACTCGCTGCTCGGCAAGCGGCAGGCCGACGGTCTCGACGAGCCCCTCAAGGCCCCGGAGGCCTAGCGTCACCCACCCGTTCGTGAAGCCCCGCCGATCCGCGTTCGCGCAGGTCGGCGGGGCTTTTTCGCGGAACTTCACATCGGACGATCTTGCGTTTCGTGCTTAAAAGGGGACCCGGTGTAGCCGACCGAGTGACGTGCGATACCTTTCGATCCTTCGCGTGCCACTGACGGGTGAATTACAGCAGCGTGATTCGCACGCTCGGTGGCTTCGCGACCCCAGATTTCGCAAGTGCTACCTCCCCGCCGGTATCAGGAGTTCTGAATGCGCAGACGTACCTTCCGCGGCGCCGTCGCGATCATGGCGCTGACCACCGCCGCCCTCATCGGCACCGCCGGTTCCGCGCTGGCCTGCCACAGTGACGACACCCGCCCGCACCCGACGCCGGGCAACGCGACGCCGTGTGCCAAGGGCACCGACCTGAAGCAGACCGATGTCGAGGGCAAGATCGTCAAGAACCGCCTCAACATCTCCGAGGTGCACGAGGGCGTCACGGTGACGCGCATCGTCGTCGTCGGTGGCGACGACGGCTTCAACGACTACACCCCGGGCGCCAAGGGCCTCGGCAAGACCGCGCCGTGGAACGACCTGCGCGCGCCGTTCAGCCGCAACGGTCACCAGGCCGACATCGACCACTGGTACCTCTGCGGCACGAAGACCACGAAGCCGACCGAGACCAAGACCCCGCCGACCACCAAGCCGACCGAGACGACGAAGCCCAGCGCTCCGGCGTCCTCCGAGACCGTCGCGCCGACCAGCACCACGGCTCCGGCCGTCGTCCCGGCTGGCAACGAGTCCGGTACTGGCGGCGGCCTGGCCAACACCGGTTTCGACAACATGTGGCTGGTCTGGATCGCCGGCCTGCTGATCCTCGGCGGTGGCGGCCTGCTCGCGCTGCTGAAGTTCCGTCGCAAGGCTTCCGAGTGAAGCTGAGCTAGCTCACGGTCGAAGGCCCCTCGCTCCGGCGAGGGGCCTTCACTGTTTCAGGGGGAAGTCCCCGAAGAGCAGGCCCTGCTCACCGCCGGTGGGTTTGCCGAGGCCGGCGGCCATCGCGACGGCGTGGTCCCACTCCGCGTCGACCACGTAGTCCTGGTGCTTGAGGACCCCCGGCGCCCAGCGGTGCCGTCCGGTCGGGCCGCGCAGGGGGTCCGGCAGCCAGTGGTCGCCGCCGAGGATGAGGACGCCGTTCGCGTCGGCCTTCGCCTTCAGCGGGCCGATGCCGCCTTCGGGCTGGTAGCCGACGCCGTAGAGCTGCCGGTCGGAGACCTCGTGCCGCCAAGTTGTCACGCCGCCGCCGAAGATGTCGGTGCCGCGGCACAGCGCGCGCCAGCGGCCGTCGAGGTCGGCGAAGAGCGTTTCGAGCGATTCCTGCGGGAGCAACGCCGGGAAAGCACGCTGGTAACCCCATTGCAGTGGGGAGCCGGCGGTCAGCACGCCGACGCGTTCGAGGTCGGCGGCCGGCAGCTCGGCCGCCAGCCGGGCGGCGGCCATCACCGTGAGCAGGCTGCCGAGGTTGTAGCCGGAGAGCACGACCCGCGTCCCCGGTTCGGCGAGGTGTTCGCGCGCCCGCGCGGCCAGTTCGGGGACGACCTTCAGCGCGTAGCACGGCGGCACGGTCGGGTGCGCCGCCCGCGGCCAGAAGCAGACGAGGTCCGCGAGCGCCCCGAGGTGCCGGCTGCGCTGCGGGGTCCGCGCGGCCGTGTAGACGACGCGCAGCAGGCCCGCGGCCAGCGCGCCGAGTGCGACCACGCCGATCGCGGACAGCGGTCCGAACCAGCCGGGGACCAGCCCGAACCCGAACCGCAGCACCAGCAGCGCCGCGCCGCCCGCGGACATCGCCGACGCCACCGTGAGGGCCAGGTGGTGCAGGTGCCGCCGCTCCCACGCCGAGCGTGCCCACGCCGCCGCGGCCTGGGCCTCCTGGTGCTCGTCGTGCTCCATCAGCTCGACGATCGCGGGGACGCCGCGGCGCAGCCGGCGCACCGGGACGGCGACCGCGAAACCCAGCACAGCGAGCACCGCGGCCAACGCCAGCCCGGCTCCCCACAGGACCGTGACCAGCAGGTACGTGTCGGGCACGCGCAGGGGCTCCGCGCCGGAAAGCCGTCGGAGCGCTTCGGCGAGACCGGCGCCGAATCCGCCGCCGAGCAGACCGGCCAGCGCGAGCACCGGCGCGGCCGCCCAGCCGCCCAGCCACGGCCGCAGCCGGCGCGGTTTGTGCACCCAGGCGGACCGCGCCAGCAGCGCGGCCGGGGCCAGGAACAGCGCGAACAGCACCGTGACGGCGACCAGCGCCGCGCCCAGCCCTTCGACGACGCCGTTGGTCCCCGGCAGCGGGCCCGCGCCGGGCCGCAGCCGCACCGCGGCCACGACGACGAGCAGCGCGGCCAGCGCGATCACCCCCGGCCGGGCGAACCGGCCGGTGTCGACGCCGATCGCGGCCGCGACGACCGTCGCGAGGACCAGCGCCAGCGTGACGATCCAGACCACCAGGTCGAAGCCGTCGCCCGGCACCCGGAACGGCCCGCCGAGCAGCAGCAGCGCGACCGAGGCCAGCGCCGCGACGGTGTGCAGGCAGCGCAGCGCCGGCGTCTCCGGGTCGGCGCGCATCCGCAGCGGCCCCTCGGTCAGGTCGCCGTCGGCGTGCACCGCCCACGTCGCCGACGAGATCCGGTGCAGCACGAAGATCACGACCAGCAGCGGTACGACGCCGACCGCGATCCGCGCCGGCACCGAGCGGACGGCGTCGGGGACCGCGGGCAGGCAGCCGGACCCGGGCGCGAGGCACTGCGTGGCGAACAGGTCGAGCGCGATCGCCGCGAGCTGGCCCATCAGCAGCATGGTCAGCAGCAGGGCGCCGACGCGCAGCAGGCCGCGGCACACCGCTCCGAGCACGCGCGGCAGCCGGCGGCCGGGCGGGGCCGGCGGCAGCATCCAGAACGCGACGTTGGCCAGGGAGAACGGGAACAGCAGCGCCCAGGTCGCCTTCGCGGCGCCCCCGGAGGTCATCCCGTGCCACAGGTAGCCTTCGAGCGTCCGCGGGATCGACCGGCCCAGCGCCGGCAGCACGGGCCCGGGCGCCGGCCGTCGCAGCCGGTCCGCCGGGCGGACCACGCGACCCAGCCCGTCGCCGGCGACGTCGACGGTGGAGACCGCGTCGAGCAGGGTCTCGCCACTGGTGCCCACCAGGCCGGCGACACGGATTTCGACGACGCGGGTGTCCGGGCCGGGCATGGGCACGGTGCAGGCCTCCTACGCGATCCTAGGGAAGGTCGAGCGGACAACGGTAGTGTTCGGACGTCATCGAGTCTTGGAGGAATCGCCACTATGACCCCCGAAAGCGTTGCCAAGCGGCACGAGACCCGCAACGGCATCGAGTTCGCCGTCGCCGACCTCGAGGCCGCCGAGTTCGGCCGCAAGGAGATCCGCCTCGCCGAGCACGAGATGCCCGGACTGATGGCGCTGCGGCGCGAATACGCGGAGGTCTACCCCCTGCGCGGTGCGCGCGTCTCCGGCTCGCTGCACATGACCGTGCAGACGGCGGTCCTGATCGAGACGCTGGTTTCGCTGGGTGCCGAGGTGCGCTGGGCGTCCTGCAACATCTTCTCGACGCAGGACCACGCGGCCGCCGCGATCGTCGTCGGCCCGCACGGGACGACCGAGGAGCCCAAGGGTGTCCCGGTCTTCGCGTGGAAGGGCGAGTCGCTCGAGGAGTACTGGTGGTGCACCGAGCGGATGCTCACCTGGGACGGCGAGGGCCCGAACATGATCCTCGACGACGGCGGCGACGCCACCATGCTGGTCCACAAGGGCACCGAGTACGAGAAGTCCGGCGTCGTGCCGAACCCGGACGAGAACACCTCGGACGAGTTCCGCGTGTTCCTCGAGCTGCTGCGCACGTCGGTCGCTTCGGACACCGGCAAGTGGACGAAGATCGGCGAGGGCATCCGCGGCGTCACCGAGGAGACCACCACCGGTGTCCTGCGGCTCTACCAGCTCGCCGCGGCCGGTGAGCTGCTGTTCCCGGCGATCAACGTCAACGACGCGGTGACGAAGTCGAAGTTCGACAACCGCTACGGCATCCGCCACTCGCTGATCGACGGCATCAACCGCGGCACCGACGTCCTGATCGGCGGCAAGGTCGCGGTCGTGTGCGGCTACGGCGACGTCGGCAAGGGCGCGGCGGAGTCCCTGCGCGGCCAGGGCGCGCGCGTGGTCGTCACCGAGATCGACCCGATCTGCGCGCTGCAGGCGGCGATGGACGGCTACCAGGTCCGCACGCTGGAGAACGCGCTGCCCGAGGCCGACATCATCATCACGACGACCGGCAACAAGGACGTCGTGCTGGTCGAGCACATGGCGAAGATGAAGCACCAGGCGATCCTGGGCAACATCGGCCACTTCGACAACGAGCTCGACATGGCGGGCCTCCAGCGCTACCCGGGCATCCGCCGCATCAACATCAAGCCCCAGGTCGACGAGTGGATCTTCCCGAACGGCAACACGATCATCGTGCTGTCCGAGGGCCGGCTCCTCAACCTGGGCAACGCGACCGGGCACCCGTCGTTCGTGATGTCGAACAGCTTCTCCAACCAGGTGATCGCGCAGGTCGAGCTGTTCACCAAGCACGAGGAGTACGACAAGGAGGTCTTCCGCCTCCCGAAGAAGCTGGACGAGAAGGTGGCGAAGATCCACCTGGCCGCGCTCGGTGGCGAGCTGACGAAGCTCACCAAGGAGCAGGCGGAGTACATCGACGTGGACGTCGAAGGCCCGTTCAAGGCGGACCACTACCGCTACTGAGTTTCGCTGAGTTTTCGCTGGTCAGGGCCGCCCCGAGAGTGTTCGGGGCGGCCCTTTGTTCTGCGTTTGCGACAGTGATAGCTCGAACGGGTGATGCGCTATCATGGGGTTGTGAAACAGTTGATCACGAGGATCGACGACGAGCTGCACGCCCGGCTGAAGGCGAGAGCCGAAGCCGAGGGGCGCAGCATGAACGACCTGGTCACGGAAGCGTTGAGGGGCGTAGTGGCGAAGACCGAAACCCGCGCGGAATGGAAACGGCGACTGATCGCCGAAGGCAAGCTGATGACGTTCGAGGCCGAAGGCGAGGCGCCGGGGCACGACGAGCTGGAAAGGCTCTCGCGCGGCTGGGGTACGGCCGTCAGTGAGGCACTCGACTGGACCAGGGGTGAATGGTGACCGTCCTCTACGCCGATACGAGCGCGGTGGTCGGTGCCTACCTCGTCGACGAGCCCGACCACGCCGAGCTGCGGAAGCTGCTGATCGCTGGTGATCACGTGGTGTTCACCAGCGAGCTGACCCGGCTCGAGTTCGCGAGTGCGGTCACGGCGGCCAAGCGAACCGGCCGGATTCCGGATGCCCGCGCGTTCCTGGCCCAGTTCGACGAGGACGCAAGGTCGGTCCTCGGGGTCATCCCGTTGGAGCCGTCGCGGATCTTCGCCGCCGCGCGTCGGCTGGTCACCGACAACTACCCCGTGCGCACCCTCGACGCGATCCACATCGCCGTCGCGATGCACGACACGGCCGAGCTGACCGGCGGCGAAGCGGTCACCTTCGTCACCCGCGACGAGCGTCAGGCCGATGCCGCGAAGGCCAACGGATTCGAGGTGCGGTGAGCGTCGAACTCTTCGCCGGGATCGACCCGCGTAAGCATCGACCTCACTGAGCACGCCGTGAGCGGACGAACCCCCATCCGACGAGCGCCGCCGCGACGATCGTGAGCGTCAAGCCCGCCACCGTCACCGCCTCCCGGAACTCCGCCGTCTGCTGTGCACTCCAGTGCGCCGTAGCGATGTCGCCGGTGAACAGCGCGGCGAGGATCGTGCCGGTCGCGGCGATGCCGGCGCCCGACGTCACCTCGGTGGCCGTGTCGGTGAGGGCCGCTCCGATCGTGGTCCGGTTCTCCGGGAGGCCGCGCAGCACGTTGACCCCCGCCACGACGCCGACCACGCGCATCCCCGCGGCCACGAGCACCAGCGCGATCGCCACCCACACGTAGCCGAACCGGCTCAGCAGGGCGTACACGGCGAGCCCGGCCACCACCGCCGCCGCGCTGATCCAGGCCGCGCGCGAGAGGCCGGCCCGGCGGACGAACGGACTGACGAACGCGCCGCCCGCGACCAGCACCACCACCTGCGGCAGCATCCCGGCCGCGGCGAGCGCGGGTGGCCAGCCCCAGTCGAGCTGCAGCTGCAGCGTCACCAGGTAGCCGAGGCCGGCCGTCGCCAGTCCCGCCGCGGCTTTGAACGCCAGGCCGCTGGACACCAGGGGGTGCGCCACCAGCTTGAGGTCCAGCAGCGGGTAGCGGGCCGACCGCTCGCGGACGACGAACAGGAACCCGGCGACGACGGCCGCCGCGGTGGCCGCCCAGGGCGTCCACGCTCGAGCGCCCTCGTGCACGAACAGGGTCGGGGCGACGAGCGCCAGCACGACCGTCGCCGTGCCGAGCGCCGCTCCGAGGAGGTCCACCGGGTCGCGGTGGAGGCCGGCCGGGTCGTCCGCGGCGATGCCGAACCGCACTCCGGCGAAGGCGAGCGCCGCGACTGGCACGTTCACCAGCAGCAGGACCTGCCAGGGCGCGATCGCGAGCACGAACCCGCCCGCGGTCGGGCCGATCGCCAGGCCGACGAGACCCACGGTCGAGATGAGGGTGGTCGCGCGGACGCGCAGGCCGTCGTCGCCGAACAGCCGGAACGCCAGCGCCATCGAGCCCGGGGTCGTCATCGCGGCCGCGACGCCCATCGCCACGCGCACGGCGATCAGCTGCTCCGCGGTGGAGACGAACGCGGTCGCCAGGCTCGCGACGCCGAGCAGGACCAGGCCGATGAGCATGATCCGGCGACGGCCGAACCGGTCGGCCACCGCGCCGAACGCCAGCATCAGCCCGCCGAACACGACCGCGTAGGCGCCGGTCACCCACTGCAGGACCGTCGTCGACGCGTGCAGCTCGCGGCCGATCGTGGGCAAGGCGACGTTGAGGATCGAGTTGTCGAGCATCTCGAAGAGGAACACGGCGGAGAGCCCCGCCAGGGCGACCCAGGCCTCGCGCAAGGAGCGCGGCGCGGGTGCGGCGAGAATGCCGGTGGTCTGTTCGGAGGACATGCCACTAAGTTAACTGACTAAGTTTAGTGACACAAGCTTCAGTGAGATGAAGGAGTGTGAGCGATGCCCAGGACCGGGGAGCGTGGCGGGCCGCAGACGCGGGCGAAGATCTCGCTGGTCGCCACCCGGTTGTTCCTCGAGCGCGGGTTCGACGCGGTCACCGTCGCCGAGGTCGCGCGGGAGGCCGGCGTCTCGAGCGTGACGGTCTTCAAGCACTTCCCGCGCAAGGAGGACCTCCTCTTGGACCGCCAGGTCGACGCGGTCGACGTCCTGCGCGCCGCGGTGCGCGACCGCGCTCCGGACGTCGACGTGCTCGCGTCCCTGCGCGACGCGACCCTCCGGCTCCTCGACGAGCGTCACGGGCTGTCCGGCGTGGCGGACGGGTCGGTCCCGTTCTTCCGCACGGTCGCGGCGTCACCAGCCCTGATCGCGCGCGTGCGCGAGATCGGCTCGGACCTCCAACGGCTCCTCGCCGACGAACTCGCGAGCGACCCGGCCTTCGACGGCGACGGGACGCTGTTCGCCGCCTTCTTCATCGCCGGCTACGCCACGGTGCTGGTGGAGACCGCGAGCCGGCTCATCGACGGGGGTGACCCGGACGTCGTGGCGGACGACCACCGCGAACGTCTCGAGCGGCTGTTCGCCGCCCTGCGAGCCGGAGTCGCGTGATCAGTTCCACTCGACGGCGACGCCGGCCAGCCCCGGCCCGGCGTCGTTGAAGAACGCGCTGCTCACCCCGCCCATGTCGCACGCCAGCTCCTCCGCCACGACCGGCAGGGCGTCGTCGCGCGCCCGGACCTGACGCGTGCAGCGGGCGGGCAGCGCGTTGCGGTCGAAGCGCAGCTGGACGAGGTAGCTCGCGCACCGGTCGCGCAGCATCCGGTAGTACCCCGGCGACGCCGAGCCCGAGTCGTCGCGGACCTCGAAGCAGAACACGTGGATGTCGCCCTCGGCGAGCTTGCGGTCGAACAGCAGCTCCGTCGCCATCGTGTCCGCGTCCGGGTTGCGGCGCATCCGCCCGACGCGGCAGCCCTCGTCGGTGATCAGCTCGACGTCGTCGATCCGGCAGCCCGGATCGCCGTTGTACACCGTCAGGTAGCGGTCCGGGCCGTGCCGGCGCGCCCGCGTCACCAGCCGCGTGCGCAGGCTGACCTGGCGGTGCTCGGCGTCGAACGTGATCGTGTCGTGGACCGACAGCAGCTCGAGGTCGGCGTTGTAGTGGTTCGACGACGGGTACGCGCCGAGCTCGGCCAGCAGGTCCTCGACGATCGACCCCATGTCACCGGAACGCAGGTCGTGGAACGACGCCGCGGGCTGGTGGCCGCGGCGGACCAGTCGCGGCCCGATCAGCACCACCAGGGCGTCCGCGGGCAGCTGGAGGACCGATTCCAGGGCACGGACCGCCGGGAGCGCCTTGGGCACCTCGGGCTGGCGCAGCCCGCGTTGCCAGTAGCTCAGCGTCGACTGTCCGATTTGGACCCCGCGCAGCGCGAGGTGCGCGCGCAGCCGCGCGAGCGAGAGGCCGCGGTAGGCGATCGCCAGTCTCAGGGCGTGGTGGAACTCGCCGGTGCGGAGCGCCTCGGTCAGCTCTTTCGGCAGCTCGGCGACCGATGCCCGGGTCGTACGGGCGCCATCGATGATCAGTGGGAGGTTCCCGTCTTGTGCCACCGCTCGTCCCTTCACCCGACCAGTGTGTGCGCTGGGCGTGAACACCGCGGAACGTTCACGTTAGCAGCGTAGAGTGGCACAGCCGACCCCCGTTCAGGGAGGTTGGCCACGTGATGGTGACTGTTCCGCGTTCCGGTCGCCCCCCGGAACGGTCCGTTCATCCAGATGGCGTTCTTGCTCCTTGTGACCGCGTTGTTCACCGTTGTGACCACCGCTGGTTCGCCCACGTTCGAGCAGGAGGCCGTCCGTGCTGGTGAAGTCGAGCCGGGTCCACGCCGTACTGGCCGTGAGCCTGATGTTGTGCCTGGTCGCGCCGGTCACCGCCGGAGCCGCGCCCGGAGTGCCGTCGACCTTCCAGGCCCTGATCACGATGCAGTCCCAGCAGCGGAGCCAGTGGTGCTGGGCGGGATCGGGCGCCACCATCGCGGCCTTCCACGGCGCCGCGGTCAGCCAGACGCGGTTCTGCCAGCTCGCCCACGGCGAGACCGGCCAGGACTGCGCGAACCTGCCGGGCACCCTCGCCGACCCGCAGCGCGCCTTCGCGAAGCTCGGGTTCGCCTCGCCGGGCCGCTACCTCGACCGCAGCATCTCCTACGCCGACGTCCGGACGCAGACGGCGGCGAACCGGCCGGTGGAGACCCGCGTCGGGTACCGCTCCGGCGGTGGCCACACCCACGTCCTCTACGGCTACGACGCCGGCCGCGACTGGGTGTACTGGGGCGACCCCGGACCGGCCAAGCGCTACAACTGGTCGACCTACGGCTACTACACGCACAACTCGTCGTTCACCTGGACGCACACGCTCACCGGGATCTCCCGATGAGCGGGCGAGCGCTCGTGCTCGCCGTGCTGACCGGCGCGGCGCTGCTGATGACGGCCCCGGTGTCAGGCGCGGCCCAGGCCACCGGCATCAGCAGCGCCGACGCCGTGGCCGCGCACGCCGCGGCGGCGGACCTCCAGGACACGCTGGTGCGGTTCTTCGCGCAGGCACCGGACGCGAAGGGGCCGGTGACGGTCCAGGTGGCGCCGGGCGCCTACCCGGTCTACGAGCTCTCGCCGGACTTCGTCGTGGGCAAGCCGGGCGCGACGCCGGGCGACTTCGCCTACTTCGCGGTGCCCGCCGTGGCGTCCGACGGCCGGACCGCGACGCTCTGGTCGGTCCGCGGCGACGACGGCACCTGGCAGATCGGCAACATCGCCTCGGGCGACGTCGAGACGGCGTTCGCCCGCGCCCTGCCGGCGGGCGCGCAGCTGCTGCACGAACCGCAGATCGATGCTTGGTACGCCGTGAGGGACGGTCTTCTCACGTCTCTGCCGGAGCGAACGACCGTCAACGTCGCCGATTACCAGCGGACGGTCTCGGCGCGGTACGCGGACAAGCTCCCCGGCTCGGCGTACGCCCGCGAAGGCGAGGCGGGCGGCTACGACGCGACGTCCCAGGTGATGCCCCGCGGCGACGGCGGCCCGGCACCGTCCGGCCACGACACCGGCTGGGTGCCGCTGCTGATCCTCGTCGGCGTGCTGGCCGTCAGCGGCGCCGGTTACGTGCTGCACCTGAGGCGGATCTCCGCCTGAAGACCAACCGGCGGGCTCGGCGTCGATCCCCTTCCACCGAGCCCGCCGGTTCACCACCGTTACTGTGACCCTCGTGGGACGACTGGTGGTCATCGAAGGGCTCGACGGCGCGGGCAAGCGCACGCTCGCCGACGGGCTGACGGACGCGTTGCGCGCGAAGGGCGCGAGCGTCGCGTCGCTGGCGTTCCCGCGCTACGGCGTGAGCGTGCACGCCGACCTCGTCAAGGAGGCGCTGCACCGCGGGCACGGCGACCTCGCCGACTCGGTGTACGGCATGGCCGTGCTCTACGCGCTCGACCGCAGCGGCGCGGCGGACGACATCCGCGCGCTGCGGGACGCGCACGACGTCGTCCTGCTCGACCGCTATGTGGCCTCCAACGCGGCGTACGCGGCCGCGCGGCTGCGGCAGGACGCGGCCGGCGAGGTCGTGAAGTGGGTGTGGGAGCTGGAGGTCGGCCGGTTCGGCCTGCCCCGCCCCGACGCGCACCTGCTGCTGCGGGTCGCGCCCGCGGTCGCGGCCGAGCGGGCCGAGCGGCGCGCGGAGGCGGAGACCGACCGGGAGCGCGACGCGTTCGAGACCGACGACGGACTCCAGCGCCGGTGCGCGGCGGTGTACGACGAGCTGGCCGCGTCGGGCTGGCTCGCGCCGTGGCACGTCCTGGACGGCGTCGCGGGCGTCGACCTCGAAGCGCTCGCGAAGACGCTTCTAGCGTCGTAACCGGGCTGGGTCGAACTGCGCGATCGGGTAGGTCGTCGCGCCGTCGACGACCAGGTCCGCGACGATCTCGCCGATCACCGGGGCGAACTTGAAGCCGTGGCCGGAGAACCCGCACGCCAGCACCACGCGCTCCTCGTCCGGGTGCGGCGACACGACGAAGCTCTCGTCGGCCGTGTCGGTGTACATGCACGTCGCCGCGCGGAGGAACGCTCCCGGCAGCGTCGGGAGGTGGCGCTTGACGACGGAAGCCATCTCGTGGACCTCCTCCGCCGACACCGTCCGGTCGATGCCGTCCGGGGTGCAGTTCCGGCCGCCGGTGTGGAACGCGACCTTGACGCCGTCCGCCGGCGCGTTGTGCGCGGGGAAGCCGTAGAACGTGTAGCCGTCGCTCTCCCAGAGGTACACGGGATGCCGCCGGAACGGTTCGGCTCCGCCCGAAGGCGCGAACCAGTACTGCACCTTGCGCCGGACGGTGAACTCGACGCCGAAGTCGCGCAGCAGCTCGCCGGCCCACGCGCCGGGGCACAGGACCAGCCGGTCGGCCGTGTAGTAGCTGTGCGACGTCCCGACGCGCACGCCGCCGGCCATCGTGCTCCAGGTGAACACCTTCTCCTCGTGGTGCAGCTCGGCGCCGCACCGCGCGGCGAGCTGCAGGTGCGCGGCGACGCTGCCCTCGGGCGACACCAGCCCGGCGCCCGGCTCGTACAGCGCGACCTCGTCCGCGGCGGGTGCCAGGGTCGGGAACCGCCGGCGGATCGCCGGGGCGTCGAGCAGTTCGTGCGGGATGTCGAAGGCGCGCGCCGAAGCCACGCTGCCGGTGATCGTGCGCGAGCCGGCCGTGCCGACCATGATCCCGCCGCAGCGGGTGAACAGCCGCCGTCCGCTGTCGCGTTCGAGGCCATCCCACAGCTCGTGGGCGCGCAGCAGGAGCGGTACGTACTCGGGTCCTTCGAGGTAGGCCTGGCGCGTGATCCGCGAGCCGCCGTGGCTCGACCCGCGGTTGTGCACCGGCGCGAACTGGTCGATGCCCAGCACCCGCTGCCCGCGCTCCGCCAGCCGGTACGCCGCGGCGCTGCCCATCCCGCCGAGGCCGAGCACGATCACGTCGTAGTGCGTCATGCGACCCTCCCCGGCACGCGCTCGCCGAGGTGCTCGATCTCCACCGCTGTCCCGGATCCGCTGTGCTCCACCGGGAGCCAGGCGTACGCGATGGCGTGGCCCAGGGTGTGGCCGTACCCGGCGCTGGTCACGTACCCGGCCGCGCGGCCCTCGACGTACACGGGTTCCTTGCCCTGCAAGACTTTCCCGGTCGTCAGGCGCGTCAGCCGGCGGCTCACGGTTTCGGCGGAACGGCCCGCCAGCGCGTCCCGGCCGAGGAAGTAGCCCTTGTCCCGGCGGACGGCGTCCCCGAGCCCGGCCTCGTAGGGGTCGTGTTCGGTGGTGAAGTCGACGCCAGCGACCGGCGTGCCGGCCTCCAGTCGCAGGCTCATTAACGCTTGATAACCCGCGACGGCGATGTCCCGTTCGCGCAAGGTGTCCCACAAACGCCGGCCCAGGTCCGCCGTGGTGTGCAGCTCCCAGCCCGGTTCGCCCACAGTGGACAGTCTCAACGCGACGACCGGAACGTCCCCGATGTACGTCTTTTCGGCCGAGAAGTCCGTTGTGGACAGTTCCGGCAGTGCCTCGCCGCTCGCCGGCCCCCAGACACCGAGGCAGCACGTGCCCGGGGTCGTTTCGTGGACCTGGACGGTGCCGTCGCCGGGCAGGTGCCGCCGCAGCCAGTCGAAGTCGAGGCGCCCGCCGGCGCCGATGTGGAACCGTTCGCCGCCGAGGCGGGCCACGGTCAGGCGGCCGCGCACGCCGCCGTCTTCGCCGAGCAGCAGCGTTTCCGTCACCGTCCCCGGCGGTTTCGCCAGGTCGCCGGTCGTCATGGTCTGCAGGAACGGCAGCGCGCCGGGCCCGGTGACGGCCAGCCGCGGCACCGGCGTCAGGTCGAACATCGCGACGCGCTCGCGGGTCGCGCGGGCCTCCATGGCGGCGTCGGACGAGTACCGCTCCGGCCGCGCCCAGCCGTCCGCCGAACCGAAGTGCGCGCCCAGCGCGATCTGCCGTTCGTGGAACGGGCTCGTGCGCACCGGCGACGCGGTGAACCGGGCCGACGGCGCGAACCGGGCGAGGTCGCAGCCGTGCAGGGCGAGCACCGGCTGCCCGTCGACGAGCCAGCGCGCCAGCTCGCGCGCGACCCCGGCGGAGTGCTCGGCGCGGACGGCCTTCGCCACCCAGAAGCCGTCGAGCTCCGGGTGTTCGCCCAGCAGCGGCATCCCGTCCGGGGTGCCGGACAGCGGGATCGTCGTCGTGGCCTCGGCTTCGGCGTCCCGGAGCGCGGGCAGGAGCGCGACCGCCGCGTCCCACGGGCCCCCGATGCCGAGCCGGTCGACGTGCTCGCGGACGGTCAGCCCGGTGTCGAGGTCGCGCAGCACGGGTTTGCCCGCCTGCGCGTGTTCGTCGTTGTGCCCGGCCAGCTCCGGCAGCGGCGACGTCCGCGCGTACCGCAGCGGCAGCGGCACTTCGGGCAGGGCGAGCCCGTCCGAGCCGTCGCAGAAGACGACGACGTCGGCCCGTACCCGCCCGGCCGCGGTGACGACGCCCGTGACGCGGCCGCCGGCCCGCTCGACCTCGACGACCTCCTCGGCGCTGAACCGCGCGCCGTGGGCCTTCGCCCGCCGGGCCTGGGCTTCGGCCGCGCGCCGCGCGTGGAGCAGACCGTCGCCGGGGACGTGGAACCCGCCCAGCAGCCGGGTTTCGTCGAGCAGCGGGTGCAGGTCGGCGCACTCGCGGGGCGTGCGCAGGTACCCGCGCACGCCCCACGACGTCGCCCAGCCGTGCCGCCGCTTCAGGTCCGCGAGCCGTTCGGGAGTGGTCGCGACGTCCAGGCTGCCGACCGGGTTGAAGCACCACTGGCCGTCGAGGCCGCCGTACTTCGCGGCGGTGTACTTCGCGAACTCGGTCAGCGTGCGGTCCGAGTCGGTCCGGAACACCAGCCCCGGCTCCTCGGCCGCCTCACTGCCGCCCAGGACGGTGACGTCGGTCCAGCCGCGCTCGGTCAGCTCGTCCGCGAGCGCGCAGCCGAGCAGGCCGCCGCCGGCGACGACCACCCGGGGCCGTGCTGCCATCTGTTCCTCCGGGCGCCGAAGTTGCGTCTTCGGCAACAAAGTGCGTCATGCGAGACGTCGTGTCAAGCGCCCGAAAAGGGGGTCCGCTCAGGCCCGGGTGAACTCCATGACCCAGTTGGATTCCCAGGTCCGCCCGCCGTCGGCGGAGAACTCCTGCTCCCAGCGGGCCGAGGTGTCCGTGATGTCCGACCAGATGTAGTGCGCCCGGATCGGTTTGCCGTCGTGGACGTCGTCGCCGTAGAAGTCGCCGCGGCCGTCGGTGAACGTGCCGACGACCGGCGGCTGGAGCAGCCCGGTGCGGTCGTTGGCCCAGTAGATCGACCACTCCTTCCGCTCGACGTCGAACAGGCGCAGCGTGAAGCCGCGGAACCCGCGGGCGGGAAAGTGGATCTCCTCGGTGTTGCCGCCGCCGTCGAAGAGCGGCGTGCAGGTGGTGGTGCCGGGGAAGACGTCCCAGTCGTCGCTGCCGGCGAAGAGGGTCGTGAGCCGCCGGCTGACGACGGTCCAGGAGCCGTGGAAGAAGGCGAAATCGGTCATGACGGCGATCTTGGGCCGCCACCACTGACACCTTCTGTCAGTGGTGGCTGGCAGACTTCGCCGGGTGCGCGCGAGCCGGTTGGTGTCCCTGGTGCTGGTGCTGCAGAACCGCGGCCTGATGAGCGCGTCGAAGCTGGCCGCCGAGCTGGGCGTGACGCCGCGGACCGTGTACCGCGACGTCGAAGCGCTCGCGGCCGCGGGCGTCCCGATCTACGCCGAGACCGGCCCCGACGGCGGCTACCGGCTGATGGAGGGCTACCGGACGCGGCTGACCGGCCTGACCGCAGGCGAGGCCGGGTCGCTGTTCCTCACCGGCCTGCCGCAGCCGGCCGCGGAGCTGGGCCTGGGCGCCCAGGTGGCCGCGGCCGAGCTGAAGCTGATGGCCGCGCTGCCGACGCCGTACCGGGACGCGTCGATCCGGATCCGGCAGCGCTTCCACCTCGACGCGCCGGGCTGGTACCGCGAAGCGGACCAGGTGCCGCAGCTGCTCGCGGCCGCGGAAGCCCTGTGGCAGGACCAGGTCGTCGAGGTCTCCTACCGCCGCTGGTCGCCGACGCCCGGCGTGGTGACGCGGCGGCTGCACCCGCTCGGCCTCGTTCTCAAGGCCGGCGTCTGGTACCTCGTCGCGGGGCCGAAGGCGCGCACGTACCGCGTCGCCAACATCGAGGAGCTGCGGGCGCTCGACGAGCACTTCACACGGCCCGACGGCTTCGACCTGGCGGAGTTCTGGGGCGCGAACGTCGAGAGTTACGAAGAGAGCGAAGCGGGCGAGACGGCCACTGTGCGGCTCTCGCCGGCGGGAATCGAGGCCCTGCCGGACATCCTGGGCCCGCGAGCCGCCCGGCTCGTCTCCCGCACGCTCGAACCCGAAGACGCCGACGGGTGGCGCCGCGCCCGCGTGCCGCTGGAAAGCGTGCCCCACGCGGCCGCGGGGTTGCTGCGGCTCGGCGCGGACGCGCAGGTGCTGGCGCCCGCGGAACTGGTGGCACACCTGGGAACCACGATCCGTGCGATGGCGCGGCTGTACCCCTAGTCGCGGAAGTAGCCCAGCTGCGCGGAAAGGTCGTCCGCCGCTTCGGTCATCGGCCGCACGATCTGCTTCACCCGCTGCTTCGAAAGCCGGTACGACGGGCCCGACGCGCTCATCGCCGCGACGACGTCGCCGCCCGGGCCGTGGATCGGCACGGCGACCGCGTGCATGCCGAGCTCGAGCTCCTCGTAACAGGCCGCGAAGCCGTCCTCGAGCACTCGCTCCAGCTCGGTCATCAGCTCGTCGGGCTCGACCGTCGTGCGCGGCGTGTACTGCTCCAGCTTCCGCTTCAGCACCCGCTTGCGTTCGGTTTCGGCCATGTACGCCAGGAGGATCTTGCCGCTGGAGGTCGCGTGCAGCGGCGTGCGCTGGCCGGTCCAGTTCTGCGTGGTGATCGCGGCCGAGCCGCGGGCCTGGCTGATGTTGATCGCGACGCCGTCGTCGGCGATGGCGATGTTCACGGTCTCGCCCAGCTCTTCGGCGAGCGAAAGGCAGCTGGTGCGGCCGAGCTTGGCCAGGTCCATCCGGCCCGTCGCGGCGCCGGCCAGCCGCACGATGCCGAACCCGATCGCGTACTTCCCGCGTTCGCCGAGCTGCTCGACGAGGCCTCTGGACTCCAGGACGCTGAGCAGCCGCGACGCCGTCGACTTGTGGACGCCCAGCTCGCCCGCGATCTCGGTGATGCCGGTTTCGCCGTTGCGGGCGAGCAGCTCCAGCACGCTGATCGCCCGATCGACCGACTGCACCTGGCTTTGTGTTGCGTTGCCACCAGCCGAGGCACGCTTTCCCGCCGAGGTTGCGTCAGCAGAGTCGTGGTTCCGCATAGCGCAACACTATCGGTTTTGCACCGCGGCTATCGGCTGAGTGGGCGAATCTCTTGACGCGGACGTCGTCGAAGCCGGATTGTTGCGCAGGAAGCGCAGAGTCGCGCGATGCGCAACATTCACAAACCGTCCCGGCATCCCGCCAGTCGTTTCCGGAGGCCCTGATGATCCGCGCCTGCGCCGTCACCGACCTGCCCGAGGGCGAAGCCCTCCGCCTCGACGGCCCGGTGCCGATCGCGGTGTTCCACACCGAAGACGGCTTCTTCGCCGTCGACGACACCTGCACCCACCAGGACGCCTCGCTCGCCGACGGCTGGCTCGAAGGCTGCTTCGTCGAGTGCCCGCTGCACGCCGCGCGGTTCGACCTGCGCAGCGGTTTGCCGACCTGCCTGCCGGCCAAGGCGCCGGTGCGCACCTACCGCGTGGTCGTCGCCGACGGCGAGATCCACGTCGACGCGCCGGTCCCGGCCGTCCCCTGAGCGCTCCCTCGCAGGTCCGTGAAGGCCGTGTGCCGGCCTTCACGGACCGTCCAGGGGCACCCGGATGGAGCAGGCGGTGCCGCGGATCTTGATCTTTCTGGTGGTCAAACACGCGGGTCGCGCGTCCGGCCGCCGGAACTAGTGCGAATATGTGGACATGAAGGCACGTGTTCTCGTGGTCGACGACGACCCCGCCCTCGCGGAGATGCTCACCATCGTGCTTCGTGGGGAGGGGTTCGACACGGCGGTGGTCGCCGACGGTTCGCGCGCGCTGCCCGCGCTGCGCGAACTGAAGCCCGACCTCGTCCTGCTCGACCTGATGCTGCCCGGGATGAACGGGATCGACGTCTGCAAGGCGATCCGCGCCGAGTCCGGCGTGCCGATCGTCATGCTCACCGCCAAGAGCGACACGGTCGACATCGTGCTGGGCCTGGAGTCCGGCGCGGACGACTACGTCGTGAAGCCGTTCAAGCCGAAGGAGCTGGTCGCGCGGGTGCGGGCCCGGATGCGCCGCACCGAGGCCGAGCCCGCGGAGTCGCTCACCATCGGCGACCTGGCGATCGACGTGCCCGGTCACGAAGTCACGCGGGAGGGCAAGGCCATCCCGCTGACCCCGCTGGAGTTCGACCTGCTGGTGGCGCTGGCGCGCAAGCCGCGCCAGGTGTTCACCCGCGAGGTGCTGCTCGAGCAGGTGTGGGGCTACCGGCACGCGGCGGACACCCGTCTGGTGAACGTGCACGTCCAGCGGCTGCGTTCGAAGGTGGAGAAGGACCCGGAGCACCCCGAGGTGGTGTTGACCGTTCGCGGAGTCGGGTACAAGGCCGGCCCGCCGTGATGGCTCGATGACTCTCGCGAGCCCTGGCCGGCTCCCCGCGTTCGCGCGTTCGACGGCACGCCTGGTGCGGCGTGTCGTCGTTTTCGCGCGCCGTCGCGCGGTCGCGTTCAACGAGCTGTGGAAGCACTCGCTGCAGTTCCGCGTCACCGTGTCGACGCTCGCGCTGTCCTCGGCCGTGGTCTTCGTGCTCGGCATGGTGCTGCAGAACCAGATCACCGAGCGCCTGCTGGACACCAAGCGCGAAGCCGCCATCGCGCAGACCCGCGCGGCCGCGGACACCGCCGCCGGTGAGCTGGTCGGCCTCGGCGGCGAGACGGACGAGGCGATGAGCAACCGCCTCCAGAACGCGCTGAAGAAGATCGCGATCACGCCGACCAGCCAGGACGCGGCCGGCTCGGCGGCGGGCACGTTCGTCCCGGTGCTCGCCAGCGGCGGCCACGACCAGTCCGGCGACGAGCCGGCGTCGGCGGGCCCGTTCCAGAACGTGCCGCCGCGGCTGCGCCAGTTCGTCGAAGCCAACGAGATGAGCTGGCTCGAGCACACGGTCACCGACACCGACGGCGGGCGCACGACGTACCTGATCGTCGGCACGCCGCTCAACACCGTCGCGAGCCCGCTGCAGCTGTACTTGCTGTTCCCGCTGACGACCGAGCAGAACACCGTCGCGACCGTGCAGAACACGCTGCTGGTCGGCGGGCTCGTGCTGCTGCTCCTGCTCGCGGGCATCACGAACCTGGTGACGCGGCAGGTGGTCCGCCCGGTCCGGCAGGCCGCCGCGGCGGCCGAGCAGTTCGCCGGGGGCGACCTCGACCAGCGCCTCACCGTGCTCGGCGAGGACGACCTGGCCAAGCTCGCGGTGTCCTACAACGGGATGGCCGCGAGCATCCAGCGCCAGATCCGCCAGCTCGAGGACTTCGGCGGGCTGCAGCGCCGGTTCACCTCCGACGTCTCGCACGAGCTGCGCACGCCGCTGACCACCGTCCGGATGGCCGCCGACGTGCTGCACGCGTCGCGCGAGCAGTTCCCGGCCGGGCTCGCGCGCTCGACCGAGCTGCTGGTCGACGAGCTCGACCGGTTCGAATCGTTGCTCGGCGACCTGCTGGAGATCAGCAGGCTCGACGCCGGCGTCGAAGACCTGTCCGCGGAGTTCATCGACGTCCGCCCGATCGCCACCCGCGCGGTCGAGCAGGTGCGGGTGATCGCCGGCAACGCGGGCAGCTCGGTGGAGCTGGTGCTGCCCGACGACGAGGTCATCGCCGAGGTCGACGCCCGGCGCGTCGAGCGGATCCTGCGCAACCTCCTGGGCAACGCCGTCGACCACAGCGAGGGCCGGCCGGTGGTGCTCACCGTCGGCGCCAACGAGACCGCGGTCGCGGTGACCGTCCGGGACCACGGCGTCGGCCTGCGGCCCGGCGAGGCCGACCTGGTGTTCAACCGGTTCTGGCGCGCCGACCCGTCGCGCAACCGGCGCACCGGCGGCACCGGGCTCGGCCTGGCGATCAGCCTGGAGGACGCGCGTCTGCACGGCGGCGAGCTCGACGCGTGGGGCGCTCCCGGCGACGGCGCGTGCTTCCGGCTCGTGCTGCCGCGCCGCCAAGAGGTGCCCGCCGGTGACCCGCCGCTGGTGCTGCCGCCGCCCGACCGCATCGCCGCCGAGGTGCCCCTCGGGCTGATCGAGATCACGCCGGCGCCCGAGGCGATCTTCGCCGAACGTGAGGAAATCGGTCAGTGAAGCCACATGCCCGAGGGGCCACGGCGAAGGTGCTGTTCGCGCTGTTGAGCGTCGTGCTGGTCGCCGGCTGCGCGAACGTTCCGCTGGAGTCCCAGCCCCAGGTCGTCTCCGGCGAACGCCAGGGTCAGGGCTCGGGCGACGTCGTGCCGGAGCCGAAGCCGAACAGCGACCCCCTGACCCTCGTGCGCGACTTCGTCGGCGCGACGCTCAAGCCCGGCCAGAACAACGCGGCCGCCCGCGCCTACCTGGACGAGCAGGGCCGCGCGAACTGGCGCCCGAGCCGCAGCCTGACGATCATCCAGGACACCTTCGGCACGGTCTACGACACGGCGCCGCAGCCCGACCCGAACACCCTCGTCGTCAACGTGCGCGGGTTCGACGTCGGCACGCTCGACCAGAACAGCGCGTTCGTGCCGGACTACAGCTCCGCGGCGCTCAAGGTGAAGGTGCGCAAGCAGGCGAACGGCCAGTGGCGGATCGTCGACCCGCCGCCGGACCTGTACGCGACCGAGTCCGACTTCAGCGAGAACTACACCGCGGTGCCGGTGAACTTCTACTCGGAGCAGTCGGCGACCTTCGTCCCCGACCGGCGCTACGTCGTCGCGAAGCCGCAGTCCGGGTTGCCGAGCCGGGTGATGTACCTGCTGGTCAACGGGCCGTCGACGAGCCTGGCCGGGTCGGTGAAGAACCTGCTCGGGGAGCCGGTCGAGATCGACACGAACGTCAAGAGCCTCGACGACGGGACGCTGCTGGTCCCGCTGACCGGGCTGTCCGGGGTCGCCGAAGACATCCGGAACCTGATCGCCGCGCAGATCGTCCTCACGCTGCAGTACGTGACGTCGGCGCGGATCCGGATCCTCGCCGACGGCGTCCCGCTGGTCGCGAACCACCCGGACTGGCGGTCGAACGAGCTGCCGGCGTACGGCGCGACGCTGTCGCCGAACCAGGACCTCAAGGGCCTGATGACGGCCGACGGCCGGGTGCGGTCCATGGGCGACGGCGCGCCGGTGGGGGGCCCGGCGGGCAACGGCGGCTACGACGTCGTGAACGCGGCCCAGTCGATCGACGGCAAGAGCCTGGCGGTGGTGGAGCGCGACGGCACCAAGGTGCGGCTGCGGATCGGCGACCTGGGCCACGACCTGCCGCCGGCCGGCCTCGGCGGGACCACGCTGAGCCGCCCGACGTGGCGGCCGGGCACCGGCGAGGTGTGGACGGTGGTCGACCGGGCGTCGGTGGCCAGGGTCGTGCTGAACCCGGCCAACCAGTGGACCCCGCTGCAGGTCAACGCGACGGACCTCACCCAGCAGGGTGAAGTCACGGAGCTGCGGTTCTCCCGCGACGGCGCCCGCGTGGCGGCGGTGGTGAACGAGCAGCTGTGGGTGGCCTCGGTGGTCAGCGCCGGCGACTCGGTGGCCCTGCGCGAGCCGCGGCTGCTGCAGCAGCACGACCTCAAAGACGTGGTGGACGTGGACTGGCTGACCCAGGACACGCTGGTGGCGGTGACGACGTCGCCGTCGCAGCCGGTGGTCCGCGTGACGGTGGACGGCCAGCGGCTGGACGCGTTCAACAGCTCGAACCTCACGACCCCGGTCCACGGCGTGACGGCGGTACTGGGCCGCCCGATCGTGGTGGCGGACGCGAGCGGCCTGTGGACGGCGTCGGTCCTGGGCGAGGTCTGGCGGCCGCACCCCCACACGACGAAGGACGCGGACCCCTTCTACCCGGGCTGAGCGGCCCGCTGAGCCGTCGAAAACTGTCGGTGGTGCCGGGGACACTGTCCGTGTGCTGCTGCTCGACTTGCTGATCCCCGCCCGGTGCGCCGGCTGCGGGGCCCGTGGAGCGCCCTGCTGCGCCCGGTGCGCGGGGGTGTGGGGTTCGGTGTCCGAGGTGGTCCGGGTGCCGGTGGCGGGGATGGCGCGGGTGTTCGCGCTGGCCCGGTACCGGGGAGTCGGCCGGCGGTTGGTGATCGCGTACAAGGAGCGGGGGCGGCGGGATCTGGCCGCTTCGCTGGGGCGGGCCTTGGCGGAGGCGTTGGTGGTGTTGCCGCTCCGGAAGGCCGCGTCCGCCCGCCCGGCGGAAACCGGTACCGGAACCGCTCCCGAGGAGGCCAGGACGATCTGCCTGGTCCCGGCCCCGAGCCGCCGATCGGCATCCCGGGTCCGCGGCGGGCCGCACGTTCTGCGCCTGGCGAACGCGGCGGCGAGCGTCCTGGCGGACCGGGGTTTCGAAGTCGCGGTGGCTCCGGCTCTGGAGCTGACGGGCGGGGCGCGTGACGCGGTCGGTTTGGACCGCGCGGAACGGGCGGCCAACCTGGCGGGCCGGCTGAGGTTCCGCGAAGCGGGGCGCCCACCGCCGGGATTTCCGGTGGTGCTGCTGGACGACGTGATCACAACGGGAGCCACGGCGGCGGCTTGCGTGCGGGCACTGGAGGGGGAGGGGATCGAGGTCGCGGCGGTTTTGACGTTGCTGGTGGCCGGGTGATTCGGCGTGCGACGGCCGTGTCAGCTAACGAAAACCGCACACCACCCCCACCGCCCGACCCCGCGAAATCCACCACCGCCCATCAACCCCACCGCGCCTACCACCACAAACCCCACCAACCCCTCGCACACCCCACCTCACCCCGCACCCGGGTGACCCGCATGTCACCTACACGAGTGACATCCGTCGGGAACGCGACCGGCCCCGCGGCCGTTGTCCGGGCATGAGGGTGTCGATCATCAGCACTCGGTCGCCGCGCCACTCCACCGGGGTGGCGGCTGTGGCGGACGTGGCCGTCACCCTCGGCTTCCACCAGCGGGCGGCGGTGCGCCGTCCGTGTGATGCCGCGAGTGATCGCGAGCGTCCGACCAGCGGGAGTTGTCCGGTGTTCACCCTCCGCTCACTGCGCGGGGTGACGGAGTCTCATTCCTCGACATCCCCCGGCTCGGGGGCTGTTGCTCCGGGCGTGAGGAAGCTAACGTGCTCCGCTATCAGCAATCCCCGCAGGCAGGGAGGTGACGAGCCCATGTCCCTGGCGCCGGAGGTGCGCTGAGTCCGCGCTCGGGCTTTCGGCACGAGACGTCGTGAACCGATACCGAGTTCCTTCTCAGCCCGCGATCCGGGCTTCCGTCCCCGCTACACCGGCGCCGTGTGTGAACTCAACAGCTCGCAGTCATCTCAGCGAGGGAGGTCGTGTATGGACATCGTCGTTAAGGGCCGCAACGTAGAGGTGCCCGAGCACTATCGGGCACTCGTCAGTGAAAAGCTGGCCCGCCTCGAGCGCTACGACAGGAAAGTCATCCGGTACGACGTGGAGCTGTTCCACGAACCCAACCGACGCCAGGCCAAGAGCTGCCAGCGCGTCGAAATCACCGGAAAGGGACGTGGCCCGGCCGTACGCGCTGAAGCGTGTGCCGCCGACTTCTACGCAGCGCTCGATTCCGCAGTCACGAAGCTGGAAAACCGGCTGCGGAGGACACACGACCGGAGGCGCGTGCACTACGGACGCAGCCGCCCGGAATCGGTCGCCGAAGCGACCTCGGCCCTGCCGGGTGGTGGATCCCCGGCCGCAGCCAGTCCCGCCGCGCTTACCGCGGTGTTGGAAGCACCCGAAGCCGAGCCGCAGACGAACGGCTTCGCGGTCGCCGGAGAGATCCATCTGCCCCAGCAGCAGAGCTGGGCCGACGACGACCTCGGTCACCAGCCCGGTCGCGTCGTTCGCGAGAAGCAGCACACCGCGGAGCCCATGACGGTGGACCAGGCTCTCTACGAGATGGAGCTGGTCGGCCACGACTTCTACCTCTTCAACGACTCGGAGGCGGGCCGGCCCAGCGTGGTCTACCGGCGGAAAGGCTTCGACTACGGCGTGATCCGGCTCGGCTGAGCCGGCTCTAAGGAGGCTTTCCGGATGGCCCGCACGCGGCTCGCGTGCGGGCCATCCGCACGTCCGGACCTACGGCGTGTGCACACGACGCCCACCGTTCCCTACGATGGGGTGGGATGGTGGCGCCGACCACGGCCGCCACCGCGGGAAAACCTGCCCGGGACCGGCCTGGGCGCACTCATGATCAGCTAGTGAGGTCGACCGGATGGTGCTGAACCGCCTGCTCCGCGCGGGTGAGGGCAAGATGGTGAAGCGGCTGCGCAACATCGCCGATCACATCAACACCCTCGAAGACGACGTCAAGGACCTGACCGACGCCGAGCTGCGGGCCAAGACCGAGGAGTTCCGCAAGCGCCACGGCGACGGCGAATCCCTCGACGATCTGCTGCCGGAGGCCTTCGCGGTCGTCCGGGAGGCGGCCAAGCGGGTGCTCGGCCAGCGCCACTTCGACGTCCAGCTGATGGGCGGGGCCGCGCTGCACCTCGGCCAGGTCGCCGAGATGAAGACCGGTGAGGGCAAGACGCTCACCTGCGTCCTCCCGGCCTACCTCAACGCCATCCCCGACAAGGGCGTGCACGTCGTCACGACCAACGACTACCTGGCCAAGCGCGACTCGGAGTGGATGGGCCGCATCCACCGGTTCCTCGGCCTCGAGGTCGGCGTCATCCTTTCGGAGCAGCAGCCGGACGTCCGGCGCGCCCAGTACAACGCCGACATCACCTACGGCACGAACAACGAGTTCGGCTTCGACTACCTGCGCGACAACATGGCGTGGAGCCTCGACGACTGCGTGCAGCGCGGGCACAACTTCGCCGTCGTCGACGAGGTGGACTCGATCCTGATCGACGAGGCCAGGACCCCGCTGATCATCTCGGGCCCGGCGGACCAGTCGTCGCGGTGGTACGTCGAGTTCGCGCGGCTCGCGCCGCTGATGAACGGCATCGACACCACCACGATGGGTTCGCGGGAGCGTCTCGAGAAGACGAACCTGATCAACTCGAAGTACCACTACGAGATCGACGTCCGGAAGCGCACCGTCGCGGTCACCGAGAAGGGCGTCCGGTTCATCGAGGACCAGCTCGGCATCGAGAACCTCTACGAGGCCGCGAACACCCCGCTGGTCGGGTACCTGAACAACGCGCTGAAGGTCCAGGAGCTCTTCCACCGGGACAAGGACTACATCGTCCGCAACGGCGAAGTCATGATCGTCGACGAGTTCACCGGGCGCATCCTGGTCGGCCGCCGCTACAACGAGGGCATGCACCAGGCGATCGAGGCCAAGGAAAAGGTCGAGATCAAGGCCGAGAACCAGACCCTGGCGACGATCACGCTCCAGAACTACTTCCGCCTCTACAACAAGCTGTCCGGCATGACCGGTACGGCCGAGACCGAGGCCGCCGAGTTCCACCAGACCTACAAGCTGGGTGTGGTGCCGATCCCGACGAACCGCCCGATGGTCCGCGCCGACCAGCCGGACCTGATCTACAAGACCGAAGACGCGAAGTACGAGGCGGTCGCCGAGGACATCGCCGAGCGGCACGAGAAGGGCCAGCCGGTCCTTGTCGGCACGACGAGCGTCGAGAAGTCCGAGCGGCTGTCGAAGCTGCTGGTGAAGCTGAGCGTGCCGCACGAGGTGTTGAACGCGAAGCACCACGACCGCGAGGCGCTGATCGTCGCCCGCGCCGGCCAGAAGGGCGCCGTCACGGTCGCCACGAACATGGCGGGCCGCGGTACCGACATCGTGCTGGGCGGCAACCCCGACCTCATCGCCGACCACGTGCTGCGCGAGCGGGGCCTGGACCCGGTCGAGCACTCCGAGGAGTACGAGGCCGCGTGGCCCGAGGTCCTGGAGCAGGTCAAGGCGGAGTCGAAGGCCGAGGCCGAAGAGGTCCGCGAAGCCGGCGGCCTGTACGTGCTGGGCACCGAGCGCCACGAGTCGCGCCGCATCGACAACCAGCTCCGCGGCCGGTCGGGCCGTCAGGGCGACCCCGGCGAGTCCCGCTTCTACCTGTCGCTGGGTGACGAGCTCATGCGCCGCTTCAACGCGACGATGGTCGAGCGCGTCATGACGACCATGCGGCTGCCCGACGACGTGCCGATCGAGCACAAGATGGTCTCCAAGGCCATCAAGAGCGCGCAGACCCAGGTCGAGCAGATCAACATGGAGCAGCGCAAGGACGTCCTCAAGTACGACGAGGTCATGAACGAGCAGCGCAAGGTGATCTACGCCGAGCGCCACCGCGTGCTGGCCGGCGAGAACATGCGCGACCAGATCGAGGGCATGCTCGTCGACGTCGTCAACGCCTATGTGGACGGTGCGACCGCCAACGGTTACGCCGAGGACTGGGACCACGAGAAGCTCTGGACGGCGCTCAAGCAGCTGTACCCGGTCAGCATCGAGTGGGACGACCTCGTGGAGGACGGCGACCTCGACGCGGACGGCCTGCGCGAGGCCCTGGTGCAGGACGCCCGCAACGCCTACGACAAGCGTGAGGCGGAGATCAACGCGCTCGTCGGCCCGGACGGCATGCGGACCCTGGAGCACCAGGTGATGCTGACGGTCCTCGACCGCAAGTGGCGCGAGCACCTCTACGAGATGGACTACCTCAAGCAGGGCATCGGCATGCGGGCGCTCGCGCAGCGCGACCCGCTGATCGAGTACCAGCGCGAGGGCTTCGACATGTTCCGCGCGATGCTCGACTCGCTGAAGGAGGAGGCCGTCGGCTTCCTGTTCAACCTTCAGGTCGAGCGGGCCGAGGCCCCGCCGGCGGAGGACGCCGCGGCGTTGCCGACGGGCGTCGTTTCGGGCAACGGCCAGGCAGTGGCGCCTTCGGAAGGCCGGCACGCGCGCCCGGCACCGCCCCAGCCCCCGACGACCGACACGGAGTCGGTCCCGGCCGCCCTGCGCGGCAAGGGCCTCGGCGGCGGAGGCCAGCAGTCGGGAGTGACGCTGTCCGGCCCGGGCGAGGACGGCGAGGTCGAGTCCCACGCGGACAGCGAGGGCCAGTCCGCGGGCGGCGGCGGAGCATCGTCCCGCCGGGACCGCCGTGCGGCACAGCGCGATGCCCAGAAGAAGGGCAAGAAGGGCCCGCGCCGCTGACGTAGAAAGAGGCCGGGGTGCGTGCGGAATTCCGCACGCACCCCGGCTTTCTTTTGTGGAGGAGCGCCCTGATCCGGCGGACCGGCTTCCGGACCAGCCGGCCGGCGAATCGGGACGCGTGGCCCGGACCGGCCTTTCTCCGGCCGGCCGACCGGCGCATGGGGTTCCCCGGTCGGGCGGTGCGCTGGCCGGCGGGACGTGTGGCCCGGGACTGGCCTTTCCTCGGTCGGCCGCCGGTGCGCGGCCTGAGCGGTGCGCGGCCCGGGCAGGCCGGACGGTGCGCGGCCCGAGCGGGCAGGCCGTGCGCGTGGTCGGCCGGCGCCGCGGGTCGCCCGCCGAGCGGTGCGCGTGGTGGGCGGTGCCCGGGCCACCCGGTCGGGCGGTGCGCGTGGTCGGCAACGCCAGGGCCGCCCGGTTGAGCGGCGCGCGCGGGCCGGCGGTGCGCGGGCCGAGCGGGCGGGCCTCACGCCGCCGCCTGTCGGCGGGACTGCTGGTCCGGCCGTCCCGGCTTCAGCAGGGCGAAACGTACGCACTGCCAGCCCGCCGGGGTGCGGGTGAAGCGGGCCGCCAGTGCGAACGACCGGCCGTCCGCCTCCACGCGGGCGCACGCCTCGATCACCTCCGGTACCGGCGTGCACACGTGGACCCGTCGCATCCGGTGCCGCGGCCCCGCCAGGTGGGGGGCGCTGAGGCCGTTGTAGACCTCCGGTGCCACCAGCCCGCGGATCTGCGGCACCGGCCGCCTGCCGTCGTACGCCTCCAGCAGCATCGTCAGCAGGCGGTGCACCTCGCTCGCCTCGAGGTGTCTCGGCACCGGCCACCGGGCGTCGCCCCGCCGGTGTTCGTGCGGGGTCACCGCCGACGGCCGTTCGGCCCGGCGCGGTACTTCGTAGTGGACCAGCGTTCTCACGCGGTGTTCCTCGGACATTTCCTCCCCTCCCGGCCACGGCATTTCGCCGGCGCCGTCGGTTAGAGGCGGGAACCGGCCGGAAAGGCGACGGGAATCGCCCGATCCGGGAAAGAACCGCCGAAGCGATGGATTCGCCGATGCCGGTGCGGTAAGCGCCGGCCGGTGTTGCGCTATCCGAGACACCCGTCGCCGCCCCGGCTATGGTGTGCCGGGTGCTGAAGGGGTTATTGGTCGATTTCGCCGGAGTTCTCACGGATCCCGACGCCGGCCGCTTCTACGATTATCTGGTGGCCGCGCGTGAGCGAGGGGTTCGCACCGCGCTGCTGTCGAACGCCCCTGGGGCGTCGGCCGAGGTCAAGAACACGATGTTCGACTATTTCGACGCACTCGTGTTTTCCGGCGAGGTCGGTGTCGCCAAACCGGATCCGGCGGTCTACTTGATCGCGGCCGACCGGCTCGGCTTGCCCGCCGTGCGCTGTGCGTTCGTCGACGACTCCACCGCGAACATCCGCGGCGCCGTCCAGGCCGGCATGGTCGGCGTGCACCACCGGTCGGTCGAGGAAACGCTCACCGAGCTCGGCGCGCTGTTCCCGGACGCGTGAGCGTCACCGCGCGCGGCGCACCAGTTCGAAAGACAGGACCGCCGCGGCAGCTGAGACATTCAGTGACTCGACGTCACCCGGCATGGGAATCGACACCCATTCCGTGACGAGCTCGCCGACTTCGCCGCCGACTCCGGCCGTCTCGCCGCCGAGCACGAACGCGGCGCGCTGCGGCAGGTCGACGTCGAAAACCGTCGTGCGCGCCGACGCGTCGAGCGCGTAAAGGCCGTAACCGGCTTCGGTGAGCATTTCGGCGGCTTCGCGCGCGGAACCGCACCGCAGCACCGGCGCGCGGAACGCGACGCCGGCCGAAGCCTTGACCACCAGCGGGTCGAGCGCCGCGACGCCGCGGCGCGGCACGATCACGCCGTCGAGCCCGGCGGCGGTCGCCGTGCGCAGGATCATCCCGACGTTCGCGGGCGTGGTGATGCCGTCGAGCAGCAGCACGCGCGCCGGCGGGCGACGGCCGGACAGCGCGGCCTCGAGCGCGCGCATCCGCGGCGCGACGACGTCGGCGAGGACGCCCTGATCCTGCTTGCCGTTGCCGGCGAGCACCTTGACCCGGTGGGCGCTGGCGCGCTGCACCGCCACGCCGGCGTCCTTCGCCGCGCGCTGGATCTCCGCCGCGCCGGGACCGCGAGCGGTGTCGGCGAGGATCACCTTGTCGACGCGCAGGCCGTCGTCGGCCAGCGCTTCGAGCACCGGCTTCCGGCCGTAGACGGTCAGGAAGCGATCTTTTGGCGAGACAGTCGACTCATCACCCACACCCGGCAGTCTCGCACTGTGTAAGGATCGGCTCATGCCCGACCGCCTTTCCGCGCTGGACGCCTCGTTCCTCTACGTCGAGGACCACGCGACGCCGATGCACGTCGGCGGGGTGGCGATCTTCGAGCGGCCGAAGTCCGGGTTCAGCTACGCGCAGCTGCTCGACCTCGTCGGGGCGCGGCTGGCGTACCTGCCGCGCTACCGCCAGCGCGTGGCCGAGGTGCCCGGTCACCTCGCGCGGCCGGTGTGGGTGGACGACGTCGACTTCGACCTGAACTACCACGTCCGGCGCTCGGCGCTGCCGCAGCCGGGCAGCGACGAGCAGCTGTTCGACCTGGTCGCGCGGCTGATGTCGCGGCGGCTGGCGCCGGAGCGCCCGCTCTGGGAGGCGTACTTCATCGAGGGGCTGGCCGGCGACCGCGTCGCGCTGGTGACCAAGACCCACCAGTCCGTTGTGGACGGTGTCGGCACGATCGAGCTCGGCCAGCTCATCCTCGACCCGACGCCGGCCGAGCCGGAGCCGTTCGAGGACATCTGGACGCCGCGCCGCGAGCCGAGCCGCGCGCAGCTGGTGCTGGACGCGGTCAGCGAGGGCGTCCAGCGGCCGGGCGAGGTCGTGGAGAACGTCCGCTCGGCGGCGAACGACGCGTTCGCCACGGCGGGCAAGTTCGCCGAGACCGTCGGCGGGGTGGCGTCGACGCTGCGCACGCTGGTGAAGCCGGCGCCGACCGGGCCGCTGAACGTCCGGGTGTCCGGTGGGCGCGTGTTCTCGGTGGTCCGGACGCGGCTCGAGGACTTCCGCAAGATCCGTGCGGCGCACGGCGGGACGGTCAACGACGTCGTCCTCGCGGCCATCACGGGCGCGCTGCGCGAGTGGCTGCTGTCGCGCGAGGAGACGCTGACCCCGAACGCGACGATCCGCGCGCTGGTGCCCCTGGCGGTCCACGACGCCGAGACGGCGGAGTATTCACCGCCGGCGCTGGTCGGCAACCAGGTGGCCGCGTACCTGGTGGACCTGCCGGTCGGCGAGCCCAACCCGGTGCTGCGGCTGCAGCACGTCGGGCACGCGATGGCCGAGCACCTCGACTCGGGCCGCCCGGTCGCGGCGCGCGGGCTGCTCAAGGTGGGCGGCTTCGCCCCGGCTACCCTGCATTCGCTGGGGGCGCGGGCGGCGGGGTCGCTGTCCGGGCGCATCTTCAACGTCATGGTGACCAACTCACCGGGCCCGCAGGTGCCGATGTACGCGGGAGAGGCCAGACTGGTCGAGATGTTCCCGGTGATGCCGCTGATGCGCACCCAGGCGCTGGCGATCGGGGTGACGTCGTATCACGGCGGCGTCTACTTCGGACTGAACGGCGACCGCAAGGCCGCATTCGACGTCGATCTCGTGGCCGGGATGATCGAAGAGTCCTTGGAAGAGCTGAAGGGTGCGCACTGGTGAGGGTCTATCTGCCTGCGACCATCGCGATGCTTCGCGACCTCGAATCCTCGGGGGAGTTCCGCGCCCGCAACGGAACGGCGTTCGCGTTGACACCGGCGTTGCGCGAGGCGTACGCGACCGGTTCGGACGAAGAGCTGGAGTACGCGGCGTTGCTGGACGCGGCCCGGGCGTCGCTGCGCCTGATCGCGGCGGAGGAGAAGGGCGAGCCCCGCCGGGTGGTGATTTCGGCGGACGTCGCGGGGGTGACGCTCCGCCCCGACCTGGACGCCCCGGTGGTCCGCATCGGCGGGCCGATCCCGTATTCGGCGGTGGCGGCGATCCACGTGGACAACTCGGAGGCGGGCGAAGCGGTGGCCGCGGCAGCGGCGGTGATCGACGCGGCCGACCTGGGCGACCTGGACGCGGAGTTCACCCTCGGCGACGCCGAGGACCACGAACTGGCCTGGTACGCGCCGCAGGAACTGCCGTTCTTGCTGGAGCTCCTCTGAGTTGTCCACAGGTGGACTTGCCTGTGGACAAGTCGGGTCGAGTCGGGGTTGCCGCCGGGGGTGACCGATAGCCTGGACTCGGGGACGCCCCCAGAGAAGGGCGGGGGATGACTAGCCCACCTCGGCCGGAGGTGGCGGCTGGACGTCGACCGGCACGCCCCAGTCGCTGTACCGCGTGGTGATCCGGGCTTCCCCGCCCTGCAGGATCGGCGACAGATCCAGCACCACCTGCAACGGCCGGTGCGCGTCGTCGAGCCACACCTCCACCGGGAACTTGCCCCCTAGACGCCCCGCCGAGTCCGCTGACAACCCCGCCGGCAGGTCCGCGCCCAGGCGCGACAGGTCCAGCTCCACCCGGTAGTGCTCCGCCGCCACTCCGCCCAGGTTCGTGCGCTCGGAGGAGACGATCGAGCCCGCCGTCCGGATTTCGCCCAGGGTGTGGGCCGGGTCGTTCTGGGCTGCCAGCTGGGCCAGGCTGCCGCCGAGGACCTGGGAAAACGGGTCCGTTCCGTCCGCCGCCACCAGTACCCACGGCTTGCCGGCGCCGACCTCGTCGCGGGACCCCTCCGGGACCTTCGCGTACAGCTTCCCGGCCACCAGCCGCAGCTCCATCGGCTCGCCGATGAAGTCGGTCGTCATCACCTGGGACGTCCCGCCCGCGCCGAAGCGCGCCTGGCCCTGGCCCTTCGAGCGGACCTGGCCCACCGCGACGTCCGTGCCGAACTTCGCCGAGCCGCCGCTCGTCGTGGCCGCCGTGGCGGCGTCGGCCAGCGCCCGCGCGTCGGTGAACGCGGGTGGGGGCGGCGAACCGGAGCAGCCGGTGAGCAGGACGAGCAGCAGCACGACGGCGGCTTTGCGCATGGTGCCAACAAAAACACAACGGCTCCCCCGAACTCGTTCGGGGGAGCCGCCGCTACTCAGCGTTTCCGGTCAGCGACCGGCCTTCTTCATCAGCTCGCCGAGGTCGACGACCTGGTCGGCCGGCGGGGCCGCCACGTCGACCGTGGTGCCCCAGTCGCTGTACTTCATCGTGAACTTCGCGTCGCCCGCGGGCGCGCCCATCGCCTGCATCAGCGGGCCCTGGTCCATGGTCACCTGCACCGGCAGGTTGTCCTTGTTCAGCCACAGCTCGGCCGGGATCTTGATGTCCTTGCCCTTGAGCATGTCGGTGAGCTTGTCGCGCGCCGCGGCCGGGACCTGGCCGGTGAACTGGTCGATCGCCTTGGCGACGTCCAGCTCGACCTTGTAGTGGTTGACCTGCTCACCGTTCAGGTCGGTCTGGTCGGACGAGATGATCCGGCCGGTCTTCGAGATCTGGTCGAGCATCTTGCTCGGGTCGCTCTGCTCCGCCGACTGCGTCAGCGCGCCGCCCAGCGCCTGCGAGACCGGGTCGGTGCCGTCGGCCGAGATCTTGGCCCACGACTTGTCCGTGCCCATCTGCTTCTGCTCTTCGGCGGGCAGCTTGATGTACATGACCTTGTCGACCATGCGCATCTCGGTCGTCTGGCCGGCCGCGGTGCTGGTCATCGAGAACGTGGTGTTCGCGCCGTCGAAGGCCATCGCGCCGGTCGCGCTGATGGTCTGGCCGGCGGCGGAGCCCTCCATGCTGAACTTCGCCGACTTGGACTTCTCGGTGCCCTGCTTGGACGCCGAAGCCAGCTGGATCGCGTCGGTGAACGGCGAGGCGAGGAGGCCGCCGCCGTTGGCCTGCGACTGGTTGCCCGCGGCGGCCGGCTCGGCGGTGCCGGAGTTGCTGCACGCGGTCAGTGTCAGCACCAGTGCGGCACCCGCGGCGACCAGGGTGGTCTTGCGCATCGAATTCCCCTCAGAGTCGGATCTTCCGCTCGGCATATCGCCCGAACGGGCGATTGGTTACCGATGTGACGGTGACGATCCGCGTTCGGTTCCCGGTTGTCTCAGGATTCTGTGACGCGAGTCACTTCGTGGCCGCCGCGGGACTGCAGCAGCCGCCGCAGCGACGCCAGCCGCTCGGGGAGCGCCGTGCCGTCGGTGACGACGTCGTCGAGCGCGCAGTCCGGGTCCTCGGGCGGTCCCAGGTGCCCGCAGCCCGACGGGCACTCCTCGGCGGCCGCGGCGAACTCCTCGAAGGCGTCGACGATGTCGTCCGCGGTGACGTGGGCGAGGCCGAACGACCGGACGCCCGGCGTGTCGATCACCCAGCCGCCGTCCGGCAGCGGCAGCGCCACCGCGGCGACGGACGTGTGCCGCCCCTTCCCGACTCCGCTCACCACACCGACGGCCAGGTCGGCGTTCGGGACCAGGCGGTTGACCAATGTCGACTTGCCGACACCGGAGTGCCCGACCAGCGCCGTCACCCGGTCCTTGAGCATCTCGGCGAGGCCTTCGGGCTCCTCGTCGAAGCGGGTCACGACCGCCGGGATGTCGAGGCCCGCGTAGCCCGCGAGGAGCTCGTCCGGGCTGGCCAGGTCGGCCTTCGTCAGGCACAGCACCGGCTCGACGCCGCCCGCGTAGCAGGCGACCAGGCAGCGGTCGATGAAGCCGGTGCGCGGCGGCGGGTCGGCGAGCGCCGTGACGATCAGCAGGCGCTCGGCGTTGGCGACGACCAGCCGCTCGAACGGGTCGGTGTCGTCGGCCGTGCGCAGGAGGGAGCTGGTGCGCTCGTCGACGCGGATGATGCGCGCGAGGGTGTCCGGCTTGCCGGAGACGTCGCCGACGATCCCGACCCGGTCGCCGACGACCACCGGGGTCCGGCCCATCTCGCGGGCCCGCATCGCGGTGATCACCCGCTCGGGATCGGCGTCGACCGCGCAGGTCCAGCGCCCGCGGTCCTTGCCGATGACCATGGCGTTCACGGCGTCGGCGTGCTCGGGACGGCGCTTGCTGCGCGGCCTGGTGCCCTTGCCCGGGCGCACGCGGACGTCGGACTCGTCCAGCTTGCTCCAGTCGTTGCGCGCCAAACCCTCGTCCTCTCGTGCACCGGTGCCCACCCGAATGATCCCACGTCGCTCGCCACGGCCCTGGCCTGCGTGTAACGATGGCGTCCTGTCCGGTAGAGGAGGTTGGCCATGTGCGGCCGTTACGCCGCCACGAAGGACCCGGCGAAGCTGATCGAGGAGTTCGAGGCGATCGACCTCACCGAGGGTCACGCGCGCGCCGATCACAACGTCGCGCCGACGAAGAGCGTGGTCACCGTCGTCCAGCGGCACCCGCGCGACGAAGACGGCCAGGTGCTCGAGGACGAGCCCGCCGAGCGGTCGCTGCGGATGATGAAGTGGGGCCTGGTGCCGTTCTGGGCCAAGGACCCGTCGGTCGGCTCGCGGATGATCAACACGCGCGCCGAGACGGCCGCCGAGAAGCCCGCCTTCCGCCGCGCGCTGGTGTCGCGCCGCTGCCTGGTGCCCGCCGACGGCTGGTTCGAGTGGCGCCGCACCGGCAAGGAGAAGGAGCCGTTCTACATGACCGAGCCGGACGGCTCCTCGATCGCGTTCGGCGGGATCTGGGAGAGCTGGCGGCCCAAGGACGACGACAACGCGTCGCCGCTGATCACGTTCTCGATCATCACCACCGACGCCGCCGGCCAGCTCACCGACGTCCACCACCGGATGCCGCTGATCGTGCCTCGCTCGCACTGGGACGGCTGGCTGGATCCGGACCGCGAAGACGTCAAGGACCTGCTGGTGCCGACGCCGGACGAGATCGTTTCGTCGCTGGAGCTGCGGCCGATCTCGACCCTGGTCAACAACGTCCGCAACAACGGGCCCGAGCTGCTGGAGCGCGTCGACCCGGTGCAGGAGGGCGCGCTGTTCGACGCGCCGAAGTCATGACCGCCCTCCCGATCGACACCGCGTACGGCCCGGCCCGGGTCTACCTGCACTGCGCCGAGGAGGGCGTGGCGGTCCTCATGCTCGGCCACGGCGCGGGCGGCGGCCTGGGCGCGAAGGACCTGGTCGCGGTGACGCGCGCGGCGCAGGCGGCCGGCGTGCACGTGGCGCTGGTCGAGCAGCCGTACAAGGTGGCGGGCCGCCGCGCGCCGGCCCCGGCGAACCAGCTGGACACGGCGTGGCTGACGATCGCGGACGAGCTGTCGGAGCGCTTCGACGCGCTGCCCCTGGTGTTCGGCGGCCGCTCGTCGGGCGCGCGGGTGGCCTGCCGAACGGCGTCGGCCGGGCAGGCGGTGGCGGTGCTGTGCCTGGCGTTCCCGGAGCACCCGCCGGGCCGCCCGGAGAAGACCCGCCAGCCGGAGTTCGACGCGGTGGAGGTCCCGACCCTGGTGATCCAGGGCGAACGCGACCCCTTCGGCCGGCCGAAGGTGGGAGCCCACCAGGAGATCGTGATGGTCGACGGCGACCACAGCTTGTCGAAGGACCTGGAGACGGTGTCCCGGGCGGCGACGGAGTGGCTGTCCCGGGTGCTGCGCCCACTGGCCTGAGCAACAACAAGGCGCACGACGCCTGTGGCGAGCGTGTCCGACGCCGCGGCGCTGCCGATCCTCGCGGAGCCCGAAGTCGGCTGCGAGCCTGACCCGGCACATCCGGGTCTTCTCGCGCGCCGGCCTGCTGCTTCCGTAGCCGGCCACCCTCACCCGACGGGCGGGTCAAGCCGCGATCGACGCCACCACCGCGCCGGTCAGCCGGATCAGCTCCGCCGGGGCCAGCTCGACCTCCAGCCCCCGCCTCCCGGCCGAACAAAAAACAGTCTCGAACGTCGACGCCGACTCGTCGATCACCACCGGCAACCGGCTCCGGTGGCCCAGCGGGGAGATCCCGCCCAGCACGTACCCCGTTGCCCGCTGGGCCGCCGCCGGGTCGGCCATCTTGGCCTTCTTGCCGCCCGCCGCGGCCGCCAGGGCCTTCAGGTCCAGCTGGCCCGTGACCGGGACCACGCCCACCACCAACCGGCCGTCCACCTCGGCCACCAGGGTCTTGAACACCCTCGCGCGCTCCAGGCCCAGCGCCTCCACCGCCTCCAGGCCGTACGACTCCGCGCGCGGGTCGTGGTCGTACGCGTGCAGCGTGTGAGCCACTTTCTGCTTCCCCAGCAACGCCGTCGCCGGGGTGCCCTTGCCAGCCATGGGCCGGAGTCTAGGGAATGCCCGCACCCCCCGATCGGTTGTACCGGACGTGACACCAACCCTCGCCACCACACGCTCTCGCAGCCGCCGCCGCCCTGAGGCACCGGCGAACCGCGGTGTGCCCGGCCCCCGCGTAAACTCGACGTCGCCGTATGCGCGCACGCGCATCGACGCCGAGCGGGAAGGGAACGGTTTGCCGAGCACGCAGAACCCAGCGTCGGAAGAAGCGACCGAGGCCGAGCGCGCCGAGCGCTTCGAGCGGGACGCCATGCCGCTGCTCGACCAGCTGTACTCGGCCGCGATGCGGATGACTCGCAACCCCGCTGACGCCGAGGACCTGGTCCAGGAGACCTACCTGAAGGCGTACGCCGCCTTCGCGTCCTTCAAGGCCGGTACGAACCTCAAGGCGTGGATGTACCGCATCCTCACCAACACCTACATCAACGGGTACCGCAAGCGGCAGCGCCAGCCCGTGCAGCAGCCCACCGAAGAGATCACCGACTGGCAGATCGCCAAGGCGGAGAGCCACACCTCCGTGGGGCTGCGTTCGGCCGAGGTCGAGGCGATGGACAACCTGCCCGACACCGACGTCAAGGCCGCCCTGCAGAAGCTGCCCGAGGAGTTCCGGCTGGCCGTCTACCTGGCCGACGTCGAGGGCTTCGCGTACAAGGAGATCGCCGAGATCATGGACACGCCCATCGGCACCGTGATGTCCCGCCTGCACCGCGGCCGCGCCCAGCTGCGCGACCTGCTCGCCGACGTTGCGCGCGAGCGCGGTTTCATCCGGGGTGCCAAGGAAGAGGTGGCGGGGCGATGAACGACATGTGCGAGGGCGCGTCGGACAAGGTCCGCTGCGAAGAGGCGCTCGCCGACATCTACCTGCTGCTCGACCGCGAGTGCGGTCCCGAGCGGGACGCGGCGTTGCGCGCCCACATCGAGGACTGCCCGCCGTGCCTCGAGGAGTACGGCATCGACGAGCACATCAAGCAGCTGCTGGCCCGCAAGTGCGGTGGCGACCACGCCCCGGCGGAGCTGAAGAGCCGGCTGCGGGCGTCGATCCGCCAGACCGTCGCCACGCGCGGCGGCGTCACCGTCGAACGCACCGAGATCACCCTCGAGCAGCGTTCCGAATAGCGCCCGAGCACGACGAAGGCCCCCACACCCGGTGTGGGGGCCTTCGTCATGCCGCACGCCGGGAATCAGGCGTTGGGCTTCTTGCCGTGGTTCGCGCCGTTCTTCTTGCGGTCGCGACGCTTGCGGGCGCGCTTCGACATGTTCACTCCTCGTCGTCAAAGCTGGTCAACCTCTCAAGTGTGTCATGACGTCCCGTTCTGGTTGGATGGGGTGGCCGGGCGAGCGCGAGGAGGGGTGCCGGATGGCCGAGATCAGGGCCGAAATGGTCGGTACCGTGCTGCAGGTCGTCGCGGAGCCGGGCGCCGCGCTGAACGCCGGTGACACCGTGCTGATCCTGGAGTCGATGAAGATGGAGCTGCCCGCCGTGAGCGCGAAGGCGGGCACGCTGACCAGCCTCGCCGTGGCGAAGGGCGACCGGGTCCAGCAGGGTGACGTCCTCGGGACGGTCGAGTAACCCGTGTCGACGCTCGCCGAACTGCTCGCCGACAACACCGGCCTCCCCGGGGAGGCCGCGGACCACCTGCAGACCGTCGTCGCGGAGTGGCAGCTGCTGGCCGACCTGTCCTTCGCCGACTTCCTGCTCTGGGTCCCGGTGACCGAGGACCTGCAGCCGGACGGCGGCGACTTCGTCTGCGTCGCGCACGCGCGGCCGACGACGGCTCCCACCGCGCACCCCGAGGACGTCGTGGGCACGCGGTTCACGGTGGAGGAGCACCCGCAGCTGGCGAAGGCCATGCGCGAGGCGCGGATCTGCCGCGAGGAGGACCCGCACTGGTACCGCGACCTGCCGATGCGGCGCGAGGCCATCCCGGTGCGCTTCCACGACGACGTCGTCGCCGTGATGAGCCGCGAGACGAACCTGGCCGCGCCGCGCGTGCCCTCGCCGCTGGAAATCGCGTACCTGGGCAGCGCCGGCGACCTGTGCCAGATGATCGTCGACGGCACGTTCCCGCCGAGCGGCACCAACGCGACCGACACGCACACGTCGCCGCGGGTGGGGGACGGGCTGATCCGGCTCGACTCGAGCGGCACCGTCGTGTTCGCCAGCCCGAACGGCCTGTCGGCCTACCACCGGATGGGCCACGAGTCCGACCTGGTCGGCACCCGGCTGGCGCCGCTGACGCGGTCGCTGATCCGCGACCCGTTCGACGCGACCGAGGTGTCGCACCGCATCATCGAAGCCCTCGATGGGAAGCCGTCGAGCCGCACGGAGGCCGATTCGCGGCGCGGCGCGGTGGTGCTGTTCCGCGCGCTGCCGCTGCGGCCGGCCGGGCAGGCGGCGGGCGCGCTCGTGCTGGTCCGCGACGTCACCGAGGTGAAACGCCGTGACCGCGCGCTGCTGTCGAAGGACGCGACCATCCGCGAGATCCACCACCGGGTGAAGAACAACTTGCAGACGGTGGCGGCCCTGCTGCGCCTGCAGTCCCGCCGGACGTCGTCGGAGGAGGCGCGGCTCGCGCTCGCGGAGTCGGTGCGCCGGGTGACGTCGATCGCGCTGGTGCACGAGGCGCTGTCCATCTCGGTGGACGAGCGCGTCGACCTCGACAAGCTGCTCGACAACGTGCTGCCGATGGTCGGCGAGGTCGCCACGGCGGAGTCGCAGGTCGGGCTGAAGCGGAAGGGCTCGTTCGGGGTGGTCGTCGCGGAGATCGCGACGCCGCTGGTGATGGTGCTGGCCGAGCTGGTGCAGAACGCCATCGAGCACGCCTTCCCGGCGGGCCGGTCGGGCAAGGTCGAGCTGATCGTCGAGCGCTCGGCCCGCTGGCTGGACGTCGTCATCCGCGACAACGGGCGCGGCCTGCCGGCGGGGTTCTCGCTGGAGCGTTCGGACGGCCTGGGCCTGCAGATCGTGCGGACGCTGGTGGAGTCCGAGCTGCGGGGCTCGCTGTCGCTGCGGAAGGTGCACGCCGAGGCGTCGTCCAGCCGGGTGACGGGAACCGAAGCCGCGCTGCGCATCCCTCTTTCGAGGCGCTTGTAGACCGTCGCGTTTGGACTCGATCACCGCCGGGCATCCGCGTTCCGGTGAACGTGATCGGGTGCGGGTCGCGGGAGGGATCGTTTACACGTTGAAGGCCCGGCACGTCGTTCTCGTGTGCCGGGCCGTTCAACGTTCGCGGGAGGACTTGAAGTCCTGGTGAGGTTTCAGCGCACCCGTTGCCGGGTGGTTTCGCCTCGGTTGTTAAACTTGAACCGGGTAGGTATCACCCCAGACGGCGTGGGCACGACAATGCCCGCCGGGTGATTCCCCTGGATGTTGGGGCCTTGTGGTTCAAGGTAAAGCTGGTGCTTCGAGAAGAATTTCAGGCGTTGGTACGCGTGCCGATGTGCGTACGGCGGCGCTTGAGCGCGCGTCGCTCGTCTTCGCTCATGCCGCCCCACACGCCGGCGTCCTGGCCGCTGGCCAAAGCCCAGGCCAAGCAGTCGGAAGCGGAGGGGCAGCGGTGGCACACGGCCTTCGCCTGAGCTACCTGCGACAGAGCAGGACCGCTGGTTCCCACCGGGAAGAACAGCTCGGGGTCCTCGTCTCGGCAGGCCGCGTCGTGGCGCCAGTCCATGTTCGTGAGCTCCTTCATATGGCGCGGGAGGGCCGCGCCACAGTCGTCAATGGCGGTCGTGTTCTTGGGTGCTTGTGAATGCTTTCACGAAGCACCGCGTTCGACAAGTGTTTCTTGAAGATCGGTGAGTCAGCTCACCCGGCCGAGCGACGCTTCTGACCTGCGGTTTCTCTCCGAAACAGCCACTCGAAGGGAAGGCTGATGCGGTGAGTGGAGCCTCTGCGTCGACGAACGGCAGATTGCACTTTGCCGCAGGCGATCAGCGGTCCCGTCGTCACACGATTACCGTGAGTGCATTAGGGACGCTGAAGAATTCCACTCTGGTCCGCTGGCCGACGAGGTCGCCGTCCACCTGGAAGTTTACCGGTTCAGCTGCGTCGATGCGGATCATCGGCAGGTCATCGTGACGCACGAGACGTCGGCCCTTTTGGTTGCTCTTCGTAGCCAAAGCGCGCCGTACATGCTTGAACACCGTGGGCAACCCCAGACCGTTCAACGCGAACAAACCCAATCCCGTCTCGAACGAGCAACCCGGGTTGAGGTGGACCGGACGCTCGCCCAGGTAGCTCCACGGATCGGTGTTCGACACGAAAGCGGTCAGCGCTTCGGTGGGTTCCTCACCCGGGACGCGGATGGTCAGGGCCGGCCGGCCCAGCGGCGGCCGGAAGTAGGAGCGGACGGCGGCCCTCATGTAGAGGCCCGCGGTCGTCTGCTTGCCGCGGCGCTTCGCGACCCGGCCGACGACGTCGGCGTCCCAGCCGAGCCCGGAGTTGAAGGTGAACCAGTGCCCGTCGGCCAGGCCGAGCCCGACCCGGCGCGAACGGTCGTTCTCCAGCGCGTTGAGCAGTTGGTGGGTGGCCTCGACGGGATCGGCCGAGATGCCGAGGGCGCGCGCGAAGACGTTCGCCGAGCCGCCGGGCACGACGCCCAGTGCGGGGACCGGCCCGATCTGCGTGGGATCGCCGTCCGCGTCGGCCAGCAGGCCGTTGACGACCTCGTTGACCGTGCCGTCGCCGCCGTGGGCCACGACCAGGTCGATCCCGTCCCGCGCGGCCGAGCGCGCGATGGCCATGGCGTGCCCGCGGTAGTCCGTTTCGACCACGTCGAGCTTGACCTGGCTGGCGAGTGCGTGCGCCAGGACGTCCCGGCCACCGGCGGTGGTCGAGGTGGCCTGGGGGTTCACGACGAGGATTGCGCGCACTACCGCAGGGTAGGTGAAGCTCACCGCCCCGAGAACCTCTCGACGGCGCAAGGTGACCGGAAGCACCGGTCCGGCAACGCTCCGAACAGCACCTGTGACCCTGTGCCGGGCGGCCCTCCTTCGCGTGACGAGTTGTCCGCTCGTCGTGACAAGTGCACCCGGGCCGACCGCCCGCTCATCGACGACACCTGAATTCTCAGCGCCCGGGCGGTCCCGCGAAAACGGCCGACCGGGTGGCATACGATCGAATCAGCTCACGCACGGTGACCCGCCCTGGTCGAGTCCACTGTGCTCCCGTGAAAAAGATTTCCGGAAGGCCGCCGCAGTGAAGCTCTCGCCCGCTCCCCGTGAGGTCCGGCTGGCCGGCGTGGTCACCGCGGTGCCGTCGCTCGCCCTGCTGGTGTTCGGGGTGGTCGTGCTGGTGAACGGCCTGGGCTCGCCGGCGCAGCCGGGCAACAACGTCTACGTCGAGTCCGGCACGTTCATCGTGGTGGCGCTGGCGTTCCTGGCCGCGTCCGGCGGGCTGGTGCTGGGGCAGACGTGGGCGCGCTCGCCGGGGGTGGTGATCGCGCTGATCGTGATCGGCCTCGGCTGGTACCTGCTCGGCCCGTCGGGCGAGCCGGCGTGGGGCGTGCCGATCGCGCTGTTCGGCATCGCGACGCTGGTGCTGCTGTTCCGCGCGCCGTCGCGGGCCTGGGCGCTGGGCCTGCGCGAAGGCGAGTCGGAGACCGAAGCCGCCGAGCGGGGCGGCCTCGCCGGCCGCCGCGCCGAGCGCGAAGGCCACGAAGAGGACTGAGCTACGCCTGGGCGGCCAGGGCTCGCAGGGGTGCGTCCGCGAGCCGGTTGACCGTCCACTCGTCCATCGGGACCGCGCCGAGGGCCTTGTAGAACTCCGTCGCCGGGTTCCAGTCCAGCACCGACCACTCGAGCCGGCCGTAGCCGTTCGCGACGCACTCCGCCGCCAGCGCCGCCAGCAGGGCCTTGCCCAGGCCGGACCCGCGGTGGGACGGCAGTACGAACAGGTCCTCCAGGTAGATCCCGTGCACGCCGCGCCACGTCGAGTAGTTGAGGAACCAGACCGCGAAGCCGGCGATCTCGCCGTCCACTTCGGCCACGTGCCCGAACAGCTTCGGTGCCTCGCCGAACAACGCCTCGTGCAGCTGCGGCGTCGTCAGGTGGCACTCGTCCGGGGCGCGCTCGTAGTCGGCCAGCGCGTACGCCAGGCCGACGGCCGCCTCGACGTCGTCGGGCCGGATCCGGCGGATGCGGTCGTCGGGCACGTCAGTCCTCCAGGGCGGGGGGCAGGTTGAGGTGTTCGATCTGGGGTTCGCCGCGCTCGTCGCCGAGCACCGCGATGCCGGCCGCGTCCAGTCCGAAGTGGACGCCGGACGTCGCGGGCAGGCCGATCCAGCGGGCCACCAGCACGCGGCTGAAGTGCCCGTGCCCGACCAGGATCACGTCGCCGGCCTCGATGTCGGCGCGGGCGCGCGCCAGCACGCGGTCCGCGCGATCGGAGACCTCCGAAGCGCTTTCGCCGCCGGGGATCGGGTGCGTCCAGACCGTCCAGCCCGGCACGGTTTCGCGGATCTCCGGCGTGGTGATGCCTTCGTACTCGCCGTAGTCCCATTCGGACAGGTCCTCGGTGACTTCGTCGACGCGCAGGCCGGCCAGCGCGGCGGTCCGCAGCGCGCGGGCCCGCGGGCTCGACAGCACGAGCGACGGCCCGCCGAGGAGGCTCCGGAGCGTACCGCCCGCGGCCAGCGCCTGACCTTCCCCGGCCGGCGTCAGCGGGATGTCGGTGCGGCCGGTGTGCCGCCCGTTCACCGACCATTCGGTCTGGCCGTGCCGGAGGAGGAAGAGACGGTTCGCCACACGGGCGAATATATCCGGCGGTTTGCGCGGCGGCCGGTCGTCTGCTTGGCTACTGAGCAGTAGCTTAGCTGGAGGAGACCCCGATGTCCGACACGCCGACGTTCGCGCTGTGGCACAAGCTGGCCGCGAAGCCGGGCGGGAAACAGCTGTTCAGCGCCGCGATGTGCCTGCGCGTGCCGTACTTCCGCACGGTGCTGCCCTCGGTGCGCGAGCTGCGGCCGGGCCACTGCGAGGTCACCGCGCCGAAGTGGTGGGGTGTTTACAACCACATCCACACGTTCCACGCGATCGCCGCCTGCAACCTCGCCGAGATCGCGATGGGCATGCTCGCGGAGGCGACGGTCCCCGCGACGCACCGATGGCTGCCGAAGGGCATGAACGTCCAGTACGTCGCGAAGGCCGAGACGGGCCTGCGCGCGGTGGCGTCGCTGCCCGAGCTGCCGGAGTTCGGCGACGAGGGGTTCGAACTCGACGTCCCGGTGACCATTTCGGATACGCGCGGCGAGCCGGTGGTCACCGGGACGATCACGATCTGGGTGACGCCGAAAAAGCGTTAGAGCGGCTTGTACTGCACGTAGGACGCCTGCTGGAACGCGTTCTCGCCGGACGGCGACGGCAGGCCCAGCCGCCGGTCGACGAGCTTGCCGAGCGGGCCGCAGCCCTGGGTCGCGGGGAGGGCCAGGTCCGCGTCGATGACGCCGGAGAACGCCGTTCGCGGGTTCTCCGAGATGATCCGCGGGGGCACCGAGGGGTCGTCGTGGACGACCGTGTGCAGGGGCGTCGAAGCCGTGCCGATGCTGCAGTCCTTGCGCAGCAACGGGTGTCGCACCACGGCGTAGACGTCGAGCTCGCCGCGGCGCACGTCGTCGCTGTGGAAGTCGGAGTAGCCGCCGTAGCGCAGCTGGATCGTGGCGCCGGCCAGGCCGGGGATGCGCGCGGGAGCGTGCCGCAGCGAGCCGAACACCTGCGCGTACTGGCCGTTCACCCGGCCCTCGCTGAAGGTCAGCCGCACCTCCCCGAGCGGGATCTCCTTGCCGTCGATCGTCAGTTTCCCTTGCGAGACAAAGGCTTCGCAGCGCCACGTGCCCGGGTCGGCGTTCGCGGGCGGTGCCGGGCAGTCCGTGAAGTCGAACGTCGGCAGCTCGTCGGCGGACGCCGTCCCGGGCACGACCCCCAGTGCGGCGACGGCGACCGCGGCCGCCCCCAGTGCGAGAAGTTTCATGCCGGTGAGCTTGCTCGCGCCGGGGGCCGCGGACATCCGGGATCGCCCCCAGGGGAAGACCGGAAATTTCCCTCGACCGGGTGAAACGTGTTCCCTTTAGTTAACGCTGTTTACTGAACTCGGGCATGCTCGGGACCATGTCTGCCTTCTCCCGCCGCCGGTTCCTCGGCCTCGCCGCCCTGAACTCCGCCGCCGCCCTCGGGCTGACCACGGTCTCGACGCGGCCCGCCGCCGCGTCGACGCTCCCGGAGTACTCGCCCGCGGTCGTCATCGGCACCGGCTACGGCGCCGCCGTCACGGCGTTGCGGCTGGGCGAGGCCGGCATCCCCACGCTGATGCTCGAGATGGGCAAGCTGTGGACCACGCCCGGCGCCGACGGCGAGGTCTTCTGCTCGATGCTCGAGCCGGACGAGCGGGCGATGTGGTTCAAGGACCGCACCGAGGCGCCGCTCGCGTCGTTCCTCTGGCTCGACCTGGCCAACCGCGACATCGGGCGCCACGCCGGCGTGCTCGACCGGGTGAGCTTCGGCGACATGGCGGTGTACCTCGGCCGCGGTGTCGGCGGCGGATCCCTGGTCAACGGCGCGATGGCCGTGACGCCGGAGCGCTCGTACTTCGAGGAGATCCTGCCGCGGGTCGACGCCGCCGAGATGTACGGCAAGTACTTCCCGCGGGCGAACGCGGCCCTCGGCGTCAACGTCGTCGACCCGGACTGGTTCGAGACGTGCCGGTCGTACCGGTACGCCCGCGTCTCCCGGAAGGCCGCGCGCAAGGCCGGGTTCGGCACGGTGTTCGTGCCCAGCGTGTACGACATGGACTACCTGCGGCGCGAAGAAGCGGGCGAGGTCCCGCGCTCGGCGGACGCGTCCGAGGTCATCTACGGCAACAACCACGGGAAGCGCTCGCTCGACAAGTCCTACCTGGCCGCCGCGCTCGGCACCGGCCGGGTGACCATCGAGACGCTGCGAGAGGTCCGCGAGATCCTTCAGCAGCCCGACGGGACGTACACGCTCGTCGTCCGCGAGATCGACGAGCACGGCACTGTCCTGGGCACCCGGCACGTGAACACCAAACACCTGTTCCTCGGCGCGGGCAGCGTCGGCTCGACCGAGCTGCTGGTGCGTGCCCGCGACACCGGACGGCTCCCGGAGCTGGGCGAGGCCGTCGGGCGGGGCTGGGGCACGAACGGCAACGTCATGTGCGGGCGCGCCAACCACGTCTGGGACACCACCGGCGGCCTGCAGTCCGGCATGCCCGCCCTCGGCATCGACAACCGGGCCGACCCCGTGCACCCGGCGTTCGCCGAGATCGCGCCGGTGCCCGCCGGCCTCGAGACGTGGGTCAGCCTCTACCTGGCGATCACGAAGAACCCCGAACGCGGGCACTTCACCTACGACGCGGCGAGCGACTCGGCGAAGCTGCACTGGACGGCGTCGCAGGGCCAGCCGTCGATCGACGCCGCGAAGGCGCTGTTCGACAAGGTCAACCGGGCGAACAAGACGATCTACCGCTACGACCTGTTCGGCGACACCCGCGCGTTCGAGAACCGCTTCACCTACCACCCGCTGGGCGGCCTGGTGCTCGGCGAGGCCACCGACGACTACGGCCGCGTCAAGGGCTACCGGAACCTCTACGTCACGGACGGCTCGCTCATCCCGGGCAGCACCGGCGTCAACCCGTTCGTGACGATCACGGCGCTGGCCGAGCGCAACATCGAGCGCGTCCTCGCCGAAGACCTCAGGGGCTGAGCTTCGCCAGTGAGTCGACGAACCCGTCGTCCGCGGCTTCGAAGAAGGACGCGTCGGCGGCTTCGACGTCCTTCAGGGCCTTCGCGACCAGATCCAGGCCGTTCTGGGTGACTTCGAGGCGCTTCGCGCGCGCGTCGGCCGGGTCGTCGGCGCGGGCGAGCAGGCCGCGGTCCGCCAGCTTGCGGACGACCTGGCTGGTCATCATCGTGTCCGTGCCGGCCCGCTCGGCCAGCTGCCGCTGGGTGGGTGGCTCGCCCGAGCGGGTGAGCCACCACGTCGTGGTCAGCAGCACGAACTGGACGTGCGTGAGGTCGTGCGGGGCCAGCGCGGCCCGCATCGCCCGCTGCCAGGCCAGGGTCACGCGCCACAGCAGGAAGCCGGGGCTGCGCTCGGGGCCGGGCAGGCGGGACTTCGGGGCGGTCATACCCGCGAGCTTGCCTCAGCGAGGCGCGCAAGCGCTTGCATCGCCTCCGGAGTGTCCGAGGTGACCTGTTCGCCGAAGCCCTCGGGTCCATCGATCGTGACGCGGTAAGTGATGCGCGTGCCGCCGTCGACGTCGGTCAGCAGGTGCTCGAACCGCAGGTGGGCGTCGGGCAGGCGGGTCTCGTCGGTGAAGCTGCGGCCCTCGGTGACCTCGGTCAGCGTGAACGGGATCGGCGGCATGCCGTCCATCGTCATGGTTCCGCTGGTCCCGACGGCGAACGGGCCGTCGATGACCACCGAGCGGACGCCGGCGTCCCACTCGGGCCAGCGGGCGGTGCCGGCCCAGAGCGGCCAGATCGCGGCGGCGGGTGCGGAGGAGGTCTCGCTGTGCTCGTACTCGTAAAGTGTCATGCGGGCAGACTATATGCGCGCATACTATTTCGGCAAGGGGTCGCGAGGACCCGGTCGTGCGGGGCTCAGTTCGCCGAGCGCAGCTTGTCGTAGTAGGCGACGCAGTCCTGGTAGGACGGCAGCAGGCCCTGCTCCTGGGCTTCGGCGAGCGTGGGGGCGTCGCGGTCCTTCGCGGACAGGATCGGCTCGATGTCCGCGGGCCAGGGCAGGCCCAGTGCCGGGTCGAGCGGGGTGATGCCGTGCTCGCCCGTGGGGTTGTACGGCTCGGAGCACAGGTAGGCCATCACCGTGTCGTCTTCGAGGGCGATGAAGCCGTGTCCGAGACCTTCGGCGAGGTACGCCGAGTTGAACCGCTCGGAGTCGAGCCGGACGGCGTCCCACGTGCCGAAGCTCGGCGAGCCGACGCGGAGGTCCACGACGACGTCGAGCAGTGAGCCGCGCGCGCAGTAGATGTACTTCGCCTGGCCGGGGGGCGTGTCGGCGAAGTGGATGCCGCGGATCGCGCCGCGCCGGGACACGCTGTGGTTCGCCTGGGCCAGCCGCAGAGGGTGCCCGACCGCTTCGCGCAGGGCCTCCTCCTGGAAGGGGGCGACGAACAGGCCCCGATCGTCGGGGAACGCCCGGGGGGAGAACTCGAAGGCGTCCGGGACGCTCAGCCGGCGGAATTCCATGGCGTCACCATATCGGGCGGTTAAAAAACCGAACGGACGTCTTGGCAATTGCCGGAATAGGGGTCCGGTGTGACGTCAACCGCACCGAGGGGTCACCTACTGGACAAGACCTGTCACACTGACTGGACCGCCGCGTCCGCGGCCATCGCCAGACCCACGGCACCGATGGCCGACGTGACGCCTCGCCGACAGGCCGGCGCTACCGCGCTGGGCTGCCGTGCCGGGAACCACCACGGTTTCCCCTGTAGCCGTGGTCCCGTCTCGCATGCCCAGGAGAAATTCCAGTGACCCAAGTCCGATCCGCGAGTTCCGTCATTCCCACTGGGGGAATGACGGAAACGACGACAGGAATCCCCATGAGCGACCCCACCGGTGCCGGAGCGCCGGTCACCGACGAAGAGATCTTCACCGGGCACGAGGGCGGCAAGCTCTCGGTGGCGGCCACCCGCCCGATTTCCAGCCCGCGTGACCTTTCGATCGCGTACACCCCCGGTGTGGCGAAGGTGAGCCGCGCGATCGCCGAGGACGCGGCCAAGGCCAAGCGCTACACGTGGGCGGACCGGCTCGTCGTCGTGGTGAGCGACGGGACGGCGGTGCTGGGCCTCGGCGACATCGGCGCGAGCGCGTCGCTGCCGGTCATGGAGGGCAAGTCGGTCCTGTTCAAGACCTTCGGCGGGCTCGACTCGATCCCGCTGGTGCTCGACACCACCGACGTCGACGAGATCGTCGAGACGCTGGTGCGGCTGCGGCCGTCCTTCGGGGCCGTCAACCTGGAGGACATCTCCGCGCCGCGGTGCTTCGAGCTGGAGGACAAGCTCAAGCAGGCGCTGGACTGCCCGGTCATGCACGACGACCAGCACGGCACGGCGATCGTCACGCTGGCCGCGCTGCGCGGCGCCAACCTGGTCCTCGACCGGGCGATCGCCGACCAGCGCGTGGTCGTCTCCGGCGCCGGCGCGGCGGGGGTCGCCTGCGCGCGGATCCTGCAGGAGGCCGGCATCGGCGACGTCACCGTCCTCGACTCGCGCGGCATCATCCACCCGGACCGCGACGGCCTGAACCCGATCAAGGCGCGCCTGGCCGCGACGACGAACAAGGCCGGCCTCCAGGGCGGGCTCGCGGAGGCGCTGGAAGGCGCCGACGTGTTCCTCGGCTTGTCCGGCGCGACGATCGACGAGACGCTGCTCGGCCGGATGGCGGGCGGCGGCATCGTGTTCGCACTGTCCAACCCGGACCCGGAGGTGCACCCCGAGGTGGCGGCGCGCTACGCGTCGATCGTGGCCACCGGGCGCAGCGACTTCCCGAACCAGATCAACAACGTGCTGGCGTTCCCCGGCGTGTTCCGCGGCGCGCTGGACTCCGGCGCGCGGGCGATCACCGAGGGCATGAAGCTGGCGGCCGCCGAGGCGATCGTGTCGGTGGCCATGGACGACCTGGGCCCGGACCGGATCGTGCCCTCGCCGCTCGACCCGCGCGTCGCCCCCGAGGTGGCCGCGGCGGTGGCGAAGGCCGCGCAGGCCGACGGCGTCACGGACTGACGTTTGGTTCGAAGGGCGGCACTTTCACGGGAAAGTGCCGCCCTTCGGCGTGTTCAGAGCAGTTCGGTGAGGCGGTGGCGGGGGACGTCGACCAGGCGCAGGTCCGTCAGGTCGGCGGGGACGTCGAGGGAGACGTTCGCCAGCCGGGCGTGTGCGCGCGTGAGCACCTCTTCCTGGTGCTCGACGGCGTCCGCGACCACCACCGCGTGCCGGTTGTCCGGCGTGCTGCGCAGGTACCGCAGCGTGTACTTGCCGCGGATCAGCTCCGCCAGCGCCGTCTGGGACCGTTCGTCGGCCAGGTCCGGGTGTGCGTTCGGCACCAGCAGCGCCAGGCGCCGGGCGTTCGTGCCCAGCAGGGTGCGCAGCAGCCACGGGCCCGGGTCGGCCGAGAGGTCCATCGCGACCGCGTCGCCCTCGGGGCCGGAGATCGACCAGTCCACCGGCCGCGTCTCCGGCGAAAGCCCGCCCGCGACGGCGATCTCCTTCAGTTTGTCCAGCAGCGCCGGCTTCGTCCCGGCCGCCTCCACCGACTGCGGCCCGTGCGTGTAGATCGCGGACTTCCCCTTGCCTCCACGCATTTTCTTGGCCTTCGCGGTCGGCTGGCAGACGTACAGGTCCGCCGCGCTGCCGATCGCCTGCGCCCCGAAGTAGCGGTTGAAGTCGGGCAGGATCGCTTCGAACGTCAGGCCGAGAGTGGCCAGCGACCGCTGCACCTGCGCGCCCAGCGCCGGGTGCCGCGGGCTGTAGCCGTAGGCGAACAGCAGCCGCCCCTCGGACGGCTCCCGCAGCGCCTGCACCCCGCGCGCCGCGAACAGGCCCATGCCTTCGGGCGTGTACGGCGGATCGCTGAACACCAGGTCGAAGCCGCCGTTGAAGGCCGTCGGCAGGCCGACGCGCAGGTCCGCGTGGGCGGTGGCGATCTCGCGTCCGCCGCGCTCGTCGAGGTAGGCCAGCACGCGCTCGTCGAGGTCGACGACCGTCAGCGACGCCGCCGGGCAGACCGCGTGCACCGCCAGCGACGTCAGGTCGTGGTCGCCGAGGAACAGCAGCCGCGCCGAGGCGAGGTCGTACCGCGCGTCCAGCCACAACGCGCGGCGCAGCACCGTCTCCGGCGTGGCCTGCACGTGGTCGAGCGCGGCCAGCGGCGGCGGCACCTCCGCGACCCACTCGGCGACCTTCGGCAGCAGCTCGTGCGTCGCGACGGCTTCGTCGAGCGGGTCGGCGTAGCGGGGCGCGGTGTACTCCAGGTACGACGCGGCCACGCCGGGGGAGATCCGCAGCCGGTCGCCGCTGCGGTCGAGGTCGTCGCCCAGCGCGGCCAGGACGTCCTCCACGCTGCGCCGCGGCGCCGTGCTCAGCCGCACCAGCTCGCCGAGGTCGTGGTCGCCGGTGCGCAGGAGGTCGATGACGCGGTACAGCGGGCGGACGCCGACGCCGTGCGCGGCGAGGACGTCGTCGAGTGCCTTCACGGGCTCCGAGCCTAGTCACCACCTGCCGGAACGCCGTGCCAACCGTCGCCAACTCGGCTACGGTCGATTGCACCTGACATGGGGAGTGGGCAAGTGACGATCGAATTCCGCGACGTGACCAAGCAGTATCCCGATGGGACGGTCGCCGTCGACAAGCTGAACCTGACGGTCGAGGACGGCACGATCACCGTGTTCGTCGGCCCGTCCGGCTGCGGCAAGACGACCTCGCTGCGGATGATCAACCGGATGATCGAGCCCACCGGCGGCCAGGTGCTGCTCGACGGCAAGGACGTCGCCGAGGGCGACCCGGCGCTCCTGCGCCGCGGCATCGGCTACGTCATCCAGCACGCCGGGCTCTTTCCACATAGGACGGTCCTGGACAACATCGCCACCGTGCCCCTGCTGTCCGGCTGGGACAAGGCGAAGGCGCGCAAGCGGGCCGCCGAGCTGCTCGAGACCATCGGCCTGCCGGTCGAGGTCGGCAAGCGGTACCCGGCCCAGCTCTCGGGCGGCCAGCAGCAGCGCGTCGGCGTCGCCCGCGCGCTCGCCGCGGACTCGCCGGTGCTGCTGATGGACGAGCCGTTCTCCGCCGTCGACCCGATCGTGCGCGAGGACCTGCAGAACGAGCTGCTGCGGCTGCAGTCGCAGCTGGGCAAGACGATCGTGTTCGTCACCCACGACATCGACGAGGCCGTCCGGCTCGGCGACAAGGTCGCCGTCATGCGCGTCGGCGGCAAGCTCGCCCAGTACGGCACGCCCGCCGACGTGCTGCGCCACCCGGTGGACGACTTCGTCGCGTCGTTCGTCGGCCGCGACCGCGGTTACCGCGGCCTGTCCTTCCTCTCCGCCGACGGCGTCGAGGTGAAGGAGATCGAGCTGGTCGAGATCGGCTCCCCGGTGCCGGCGAGCGACGGCTGGCGCCTCGGCGTCAACGCCGACAAGCAACCCCGCGGCTGGCTGCGGCCGAACACCTCCGTGGACGGCGCGCTGTCCGAAGACGACCTCGTCGCCGGCGGTTCACTGTGGATCCACGGGACGCCGATCCGCGGCGCGCTCGACGCCGCGCTGTCCTCGCCCGCCAGCCTCGGCGTGGTCGTCGACGAAGACCACCGCGTGCTCGGCGGCGTCGTCGCGAGACAGGTACTGGACGTGATCGAGGCGACGCCCCAGGCGTCATGAGCTTCTTCGACGAGCTCGGGCAGTACCTGAGCAGCGGGAACACGCGCGCCGAAGTCCTCGGAGACCTGGGCGACCACGTCTACCTGGCGCTGCTCCCGCTGGTACTGGGCATCGTCCTCGCGATCGCGGCGGGCTGGCTCGGCCACCGCTGGCAGCCGGCGCGGTCGGTGCTCATGGTGCTGGCCAACCTGCTGTACACGATCCCGTCGCTGGCGCTGTTCGTCGTCATCCCCGGCCTGATCGGCTCGAAGATCCTGGACAGCATCAACGTCGTCGTCGCGCTGACGATCTACACCACGGCGCTGCTGGTCCGCCCGGTGCTCGACGCGCTCGACGCGGTGGCGCCGTCGGTGATCGCCGCGGCCACCGCCGTCGGCTACAAGCCGGTGCGCAAGTTCTTCGCCGTCGAGCTGCCGCTGTCCGTGCCGGTCCTCGCGGCCGGCGTGCGGGTGGCGTCGGTGAGCAACATCAGCCTGGTCAGCGTCGGCGCGCTGATCGGCACCGGCGGCCTCGGTGTCCTGTTCACCGACGGCTTCCAGCGCGAGTACTTCTCGCCGATCGTCGTCGGCATCGTGCTGACGCTGGTGCTGGCGCTGGTCGTCGATCTGGTCCTGGTGGGGATCCGAAACCTCCTGACGCCGTGGGAACGGGTGACTGCCGCATGATCACCGGACTCTTCGACTGGTTCGGCGACCCCGCGCACTGGTCCGGCCCGGACGGCATCCCGCAGCGGTTGCTGGAGCACCTCGGCTACACCGCGCTGTCGCTGGTGATCGCGCTGGTCATCGCTGTCCCGTTAGGACTGTTCGTCGGTCACACGGGACGTGGCGGCGTCGCGTTGGTGAGTGCGGGCAACGCGATCCGCGCGCTGCCGACGTTGGGGCTCGTGACGTTCCTGTTCCTGCTCTTCACCGAGAGCGTCACCTCGACGATCATCGGGCTCGTCGTGCTGGCCGTCCCGCCGATCCTGGCCGGGACGTACGCCGGGCTGCAGGCGACCGACCACGGCGTGGTCGACGCCGCGCAGGGCATCGGGATGACCGGCTGGCAGCGGCTCTGGAAGGTCGAGGTGCCGATCTCGCTGCCGCTCGTCCTGGGCGGGATCCGCAACGCCGTGCTCCAGCTCGTCGCGACCGCCGCGGTGGCCGCGTACGTCGGACTCGGTGGCCTGGGCCGGTTCCTGCTCGACGGACTGGCCATTTTGGACTATCCGGAGGTGATCGCGGGCGCGCTGCTGACGACGTTGCTGGCCGTCGTTCTCGACCTCCTGTTCTCGCTGCTGAACCGCGCTTTGGTGCCGCGGGGCGTCCGGCTCGCGGCGGCCGTGAAGAAGGTGACGGCATGAAACGCCTGGGTCTGCTGGCCGCTGCTCTGGTCCTGCTGGCCGGCTGCGGCAACCCGCTCGCGGGCGGCGGCGAGGGCGGCGCTTCCGGCGACATCATCATCGGCGCGTCCGACGTCGGCGAAAGCCTGCTGCTGGCCCAGATCTACGCCGGCGCGCTGCGCAATGCCGGTGCCACGAACGTGACCGTGCGGCCGCCGGTGGGCAGCCGCGAGGTCGTCGTCAAGGCGCTGCAGGACAAGTCGCTGTCGGTGGTGCCGGACTACAGTGGGAACCTGTTGCGGTACTTCGACAAGGAGACGTCCGCGACGACGTCCCAGGACGTCTACGCGCAGCTGCGCCAGAAGGTCCCGGCCGGGTTCGAGGTCCTGGACCAGGCACCGGCCGAGGACAAGGACCTCCTGGTCGTCGGCGCGCAGCTGGCGGCCTCGGGCGTGAAGACGTTCTCCGACCTGGGGAAGCGCTGCGGTGAGCTGGTGTTCGGCGGGCCGGGCCAGTGGAGCAGCCGCTGGAAGGACAAGATCAAGTCGCTGTACGGCTGCGAGTTCAAGGAGATCCGCACGACCGACACGGGCGGCCCGGTGACGGTGGCGGCGTTGAAGTCGGGCGACGTCCAGGTGGCGGACCTGTTCAGCACGTCGTCGACGATCGCGGCGAACGGGTTCGTGCCACTGGCCGACGACAAGAACATGTTCCCGGCGCAGAACATCGTCCCGCTGGTGGCGCGAGGGACGTTGTCGCCTTCCGAGGCGGCCGCGCTGAACCGCGTGTCGGCGGCGCTGACGACCGAGCAGCTGACGCAGCTGAACGTCGAGTTCACCGAGAAGAAGCGCAACCCACTGGACATCGCCGAGGACTTCCTGGCGCGCAACAACCTGAAGTCCTAGTCCAGGGCGAGCTTCACCCCGAGGCCGATGAAGATGCCACCGGTGGCGACCTCGATCCGCCGCTGGTTCTTCTTCCGGCGCACCCACTCGCAGCGGCTCGGCGACGGCGCGGACCGGCCGCTGCACGCGATGACCGACGCCTTCACCGCGGCCGGCTTCCGCACCGCCGTCGTCAGCGAACCGCCGTTCGCGCCGGAAGCTCGCGAGCTCTTCCCCGATGAGCTGGCGAAGTTCCCGTCCGGGGCCTTCCTGAGCTTCCTGTTCTTCGTCCTCGAGGCCGGCTAACCGCGCAAGGCCGCCGCGACTCGGCCGGCGTCCTCGATTCCCCGCTCCGGTGGCTCCTCCGGCAGCGGCAGGAGCACCACCGACCCGCTCCCGGCCTCGTGCAGCGCGCGCACCGAGGCCACGCACTCGTCCAGCTCGCCGCACACCGCGAGCCGCGAGAGCCACGAAGGATCCAGCGCGGCCGCCAGTTCGTCCACAGTGGACGCCGAGTCGACCAGCTCCAGCAGCTCCGCGGCGAATGGCAACCCTTCGACCTGCACGCGCGCACCGGGGGTCAACGACTCCGCCACGGTCAACCGGGCCCGCGAGGGGTCGCCCAGTGCCAGCCAGTTGTACGTCACCACCACGTGTCCCGGAGCCTCGCCGATCCCCTCCAGCGCCGTCCGCACGAACTCCGGCGGTGACGGCTCGGCCAAGATCGTCCCGTCCGCGGACGTCCCCGCCACCGCCAGGGACTTCGGGCGGCGTACCCCGGCCAGGACCGGCGGCACGACCGCCGGCGGGAACACCAGCTCGACCTCGTCCAGGCTGACGTGCTTGCCCGTCATCGAGACCCGGTCGCCCGCCAGCAGGCGGCGCACCGCCACCAGCGTCTCCTCCAACGCCGCCAGCTGCGAAGCCGGGTACGCGCCGATCTGGCGCATCCACGACGCCACCCCGTGGCCCAGCCCGCCGATCAGCCGGCCCGGGTGCAGCTCCGCCAGCGCCGCCAGCTCCATCGCCGCGATCGCCGGGTTGCGGGCCACCGCCGGCAGGACGCCGATGCCCACCTTGATCGTCGACGTCACCGCGAGCGCCGTCGCCACCGTCGCGATCCCGGCGGCCCAGAAGCAGTCCTCGACCAGCCAGACCTCGTCGAGACCCGCGGCCTCCGCCTGGCGGGCCAGCTCGACCAGCTTGGCCGGTGGCTGCTCGCGGTTGATCCGGACGCCGACGGACGAGGTCGGTGCGTACATGCGGAGGCTCCTCAGATCCGGGAGAACGCGGGCGCGTACTCGAACGCGCCCGCCTGCGTGGGTTTGTAGCCGGTGAGCGTGCGGGCCTGGAAGTGCTTGCCCCAGGCCGGATCCGGCGCCGCGATCGAGAGCGTCGACGCCGTGACGAAGCCGAACCGGCCGTAGTACGCCGGGTCGCCGAGCAGGACGACGACGCCGTACCCGAGCGCGTCCGCCGCGCCGAGCACCGCGTGCATCAGCCCCGATCCGACGCCGGCGGCCTGGTGCCCGGGCCGCACGCCGAGCGGCCCAAGCCCGACGGCCGACGTCGTGTCGTCGCCGAGGCGGGCCCGGCTGCAGCACACGTGCCCGGCGAGCTCGCCCTCGCACACGGCCACCAGCGACAGCGCGTCGAGCAGGTCGCCGTCCGCGCGCAGCTCGTCCACCAGCGGCGCTTCGACCGGGGTGACGCCGGGTTCGCGCCGGAAGGCCTCGCTGTGGATCGCGTACACGGTGGTCCGGTCGGCGGGCGTCTCGCGGCGGATGAGCATCCCGCCACCTTGCCCCGAACCGGCCGCGTGCGAAAGCGGGTTTCACCCGGACGACGAAGGCCTCCTCCCGGCGGACCGGGAGGAGGCCTTCGTCGTGCTCAAGCGATCAGTCGAACGCCTTCGAGATCAGTGCCTTCTGCTCCACCTCGTGCACCTTCGACGAGCCGGCCGACGGCGCCGCCATCGGGCGGCGCGACACGACCTGCAGGCCCGAGAGCAGCTCCGGGAACTTCCGCGGCAGGTTCAGGCCGAAGAACGGCCACGCGCCCTGGTTCTCCGGCTCCTCCTGGACCCACACGACCTGCGAAGCGTTCGTGTAGCGCTCCAGCGCCGCCACCAGCTTCTTCTTCGGCAACGGGTAGTACTGCTCGATCCGCACGATCGCGACGTCGTCCGCCTCGCGCTTCGTCCGCTCCGCGATCAGCTCCCAGTACAGCTTCCCGGAGGTCAGCAGCACCTTGCGGATCTTCGCCGGGTCCGGCGTCACGTCGTCGATGACCGACATGAACCGGGACTGGCCGGTGAAGTCGTCGGTCGCCGACGTCGCCGCCTTGTTGCGCAGCATCGACTTCGGCGTGAAGACGACCAGCGGGCGCTGGATGCCGTCGAGGGCGTGCCGGCGCAGCAGGTGGAAGTAGTTCGCCGGGGTCGACGGCACCGCCACCGTCATCGAGCCCTCCGCGCACAGCGAGAGGAAGCGCTCGATGCGGCCCGACGTGTGGTCCGGGCCCTGGCCCTCCTGGCCGTGCGGCAGCAGCAGCACGACGTCCGAGCGCTGGCCCCACTTGGCCTCGCCCGAGGAGATGTACTCGTCGATGACGGTCTGCGCGCCGTTGACGAAGTCACCGAACTGCGCTTCCCACATCACCAGCGATTCGGGGTTCGCCACCGAGTAGCCGTACTCGAAGCCGACGGCCGCGTACTCCGACAGCGCCGAGTCGTAGATCATCACGCGGCCCTGGCCGTCGGCCAGGTTCTGCAGCGGCGAGTACTCCTGGCCGGTCTTGCGGTCGATGAACACCGAGTGCCGCTGGGTGAACGTGCCGCGGCGCGAGTCCTGGCCGGACAGCCGGATGAGCCGGCCTTCCAGCGCCAGCGAGCCGAACGCGAGCAGCTCGCCGAACGCCCAGTCGATGTCGCCCTCGCGCGACATCTTGTGGCGGCGCTCCATGACCGGCTTGACGCGCGGGTGCGGCGTGAAGCCCTCCGGCACGTTCACGAACGCGTCGCCGATGTGCTCCAGCGTCTCGCTCGAGATCGCGGTCGACACCTTCGCCGGGACCTGCTGCTCCTCCTCGACCGAGGGGGACGCCTTCGCCGGGTGCTTCTCCAGCTCCCGGACCTCGTTGAAGACGTGCTCCAGCTGGCTCGAGAAGTCGCGCAGCGCGGCCTCGGCCTCTTCGACGGAGATGTCACCACGGCCGATCAGCGACTCGGTGTAGGTCTTCCGCACCGAACGCTTCGTGTCGATGATGTCGTACATCGCCGGCTGCGTCATCGAGGGGTCGTCGCCCTCGTTGTGGCCGCGGCGGCGGTAGCAGATCAGGTCGATGACGACGTCCTTGTGGAACGCCTGCCGGTACTCGACCGCCAGCTTGGCCACCCAGTGCGCGGCCTCCGGGTCGTCGCCGTTCACGTGGAAGATCGGCGAACCGATCATCTTCGCGACGTCGGTGGCGTACTGCGACGAGCGCGAGTGCTCCGGCGCGGTGGTGAAGCCGACCTGGTTGTTGACGACCACGTGCACGGTGCCGCCGGTGCGGTACCCGCGCAGCAGCGACAGGTTCAGCGTCTCGGCGACGACACCCTGGCCCGCGAAGGCCGCGTCGCCGTGCATCAGGACCGGCAGCACGGTGTAGCCCTCGCCGCCCTTGTCGAGGAGGTCCTGCTTCGCGCGGACGATGCCCTCGAGGACCGGGTCGACGGTCTCCAGGTGCGACGGGTTCGCCGTCAGCGAGACCTTCGTCTCGCCGTCGCCGAACATGCGGAAGTACTTGCCCTCGGCGCCGAGGTGGTACTTCACGTCGCCGGAGCCGTGCGCCTGGCCCGGGTCGAGGTTGCCCTCGAACTCCTGGAAGATCTGGCTGATCGGCTTGCCGACGATGTTGGCCAGGACGTTCAGCCGGCCGCGGTGCGGCATGCCGATGACGACCTCGTCGAGCTCGTGCTCGGCGGCCTTGTCCAGCAGCGTGTCGAGCAGCGGGATCGCCGTCTCGCCGCCTTCGAGCGAGAAGCGCTTCTGGCCGACGTACTTGGTCTGCAGGAACGTCTCGAACGCCTCGGCGGCGTTCAGCTTCGAGAGCACGTACTTCTGAACCGCGGGGTCCGGCTTCTCGTGCGGGATCTCGACGCGCTCCTGGATCCAGCGGCGCTCCTCGGGGTCGAGGATGTGCGTGTACTCGATGCCGACCGTGCGGCAGTACGAGTTGCGCAGCACGCCCAGGATGTCGCGCAGCTTCATCCGCTCCTGGCCGGCGAAGCCGCCGACCGGGAACTCGCGGTCGAGGTCCCAGAGCGTCAGGCCGTGGGACAGGACGTCCAGGTCGGCGTGGCTGCGCTGGCGGTAGTTCAGCGGGTCGGTGTCGGCCATCAGGTGGCCGCGCATCCGGAACGCGTCGATGAGCTCGATCACGCGGGCGGTCTTGTCGACCGGGCCCTCGGGGATGTCGGCGACCCAGCGGATCGGCTCGTACGGCAGGCGCAGGCTGGTGAAGACGTCGTCGTAGAAGCCGTCTTCGCCGAGCAGCAGCTGGTGGATGCGCTTGAGGAACTCGCCGGACTCCGCGCCCTGGATGATGCGGTGGTCGTAGGTCGAGGTCAGCGTCATGATCTTGCTGATGGCGAGGTCGACCAGCGTCTTCTCGCTGGTGCCCTCGAACGCCGCCGGGTACTGCATGGCGCCGACGCCGATGATGGCGCCCTGGCCGGCCTGCAGACGCGGCACGGAGTGGTTGGTGCCGATGCCGCCCGGGTTGGTCAGCGAGATCGTGGTGCCGGCGAAGTCGTCCGCGGTGAGCTTGTTGTTGCGGGCCTTCTTGACGATGTCCTCGTAGGCCTGCCAGAACTGCAGGAAGGACATGTCCTCGCAGCCCTTGACCGAAGCCACGACGAGCGTGCGGGAGTTGTCCTTGCCCTTCATGTCGATCGCGAGCCCGAAGTTGACGTGCTCCGGCGTGATCGCGAACGGCTTCCCGTCGATGACCTGGTAGTGCCGGTTCATGTTCGGGTAGTTCTTCAGCGCCCGCACCATGGCGTAGCCGATGAGGTGCGTGAAGGAGATCTTGCCGCCGCGGGTGCGCTTGAGGTGGTTGTTGATGACGATGCGGTTGTCGGCCATCAGCTTGGCCGGGACCGCGCGCACGCTCGTCGCGGTGGGGACGCTCAGCGAGGCGTCCATGTTCTTCGCGATGGCGGCCGCGGCGCCGCGCAGCTGCTTCGACTCCGGCTCGTCCTTCTTCGCTTCGGCCTTCGGCTCCGCCTTGGCGGCGGCCGGCTTCGGCGCGGCCTTGGGCTCCGGCTTCGCGGGGGCCGCCTTCGCGGGGGCCGGCTTGGTCGACGCCTGCTTGGCCGCCGACTCCGCGTTCTGCACGGCCTTCGGCGACGGCTGAGCCGCCTGGCCGTTGGTGGCCGGCTTGGCTTCGGCCTGCTGCCGGGCGTTGTCCGCCTTGGCCTGCGCGTTCTGCGTCGGCTTGAAGTCCGCGAAGAAGTCGTGCCATGCGGCATCGACTGAGGAAGGGTCGGCGAGGAACTGGTCGTACATCTCCTCGACCAGCCACTCGTTGGGGCCGAATTGTGACGCAGGGCTGCTGCTGGACACGGCTGGGGCTCGCCTCTATCCGTCTCGATCTCGATCATGAATCCGCTGATGCGCCTACCAGGCTAACCCCCTCGGTGACCGCGATGTGATGGAACCGGCCTGTGTGAGGCGTGGCGCACTAGGGGATCGGTCACTGACTCGATCAAGATGTGCTAAGGGAACCTTAAGCGCTGTACCCGGTACAGGGTTCGCGGCGTCTTTTTGCCGGGTTCGCCCGCCTGCCGCCGGTCGTTCACCACGCCGGGTTCCACTGGAGGGATGTGGCTGGTCGAATGTCCTTCGTTCTGGGACCAGGGCCTGGTGCGGCCGCTGGTGACGGAGTCCGGCAAGGTCGTGCTGCGCTGCGACTCGTGCCAGGCGGTCTGGCCGACGCTGGCCGACTTCGAGGAGATGGAGTGGGTCGAGCCCGACGAGCCGGACTGGCTGGTCGGAGCCGGCGTGCACGTCCGCCCGGGGACGGTCCGGTGGGCTTCGCGGCCGGACGTCGAGGCGGCGGGCATGGGCGCCCTGAAGTGGCGGGCGCTGCCTTAGCCGAGCGGGTACGGCGGCTCGTGGGGGACGAGCTTGACCGCCTTGTGCAGCTGGTCGGTGGCCAGCAGACCGGAGATGTCCCGGACGACCGGGGTGACGTCGGTGACGGCGGTGATCCACCCGCCGGCGTAGCGGTCGAGGGCTTCGCCGGTGAGACCGAGGCGGACAGCTTGGAAGTTCAGCGGCGTGTGGTCGAGATCTCGCTCGGCGTCCCACTGGATGAGCACCGGACCCTCGTGCGAGAGGGCCCACTCGAAGCCCTCGCGCGTGAGGTCGACGGCCAGGACGCGCTCGTGGCCGGGCTTGCTCCCGTTGCCGCTGTGGTAGGCGGCCAGGCGGAAGGACGGGTCGAGCCAGACGGTGCCGTCCGGCTCCCCGAAGGCCTGCTTTTCGAGCGCGGCGTCGGCGACGGCCGGTGAGCACGCCTGGTAGACGCGGACCGTCGTCTCGGTCTGCGCAGCTCGCACCTGCCGGTCGGGGACCCGCTTCTCTTCGAACATGCCCGCCATGCTCCCAGCGCCCCGGCCGCCCGGCCACGGACTTTCGTGCGCAAGAGGGCATCGCCCGTGCTCAGCGGGGCATCACGCGTGACTGGAGGGGCATCACGCGTGATCCCGCGGGCATCAGCGCGATGCCCGCTCAATCACGCGTGATGCCTTCCTGATCACGCATGATGCCCGTTTGCGCACTTCAGCCGAGGGACCAGAGGCGGGCGTAGAGGCCGTTCGCCGCCAGGAGCTCCTCGTGCGTTCCCGTCTCCGCGATGCCGCCGTGGTCCAGGACCACGATGCGGTCCGCGCGGGCCGCCGTCGCCAGGCGGTGGGCCACCACGAACGTCGTGCGGCGGCGGGACACCGTCTCCGTCGCGCGCAACACCGCCGCCTCCGTCGAGGGGTCCAGGGCCGCCGTCGCCTCGTCGAGGAGCAGGACGTCCGGGTCCACCAGCTCCGCCCGGGCCAGCGCCACCAGCTGACGCTGCCCCGCCGACAGCGACCGGCCGCGTTCGCCCACCGGCTGCAGGAAGCCCGCCGGCAGGGCCGCGACGCCGTCGAACGCGCCCACCGCGCGGACCGCCGCCTCCACCTCCGCGTCGGTCGCCGCCGGGCGGCCGTAGCGGACGTTGTCCGCCACCGTTCCCGAGAACAGGTGCGCCTCCTGCGGCACCACGCCCATCCGGCGCCGCAGCCCGGCGAGCTCGTACTCGCGGACGTCCGTGCCGTCGATCCGGACCTCGCCGCCGGTGACGTCGTAGTAGCGCGCCACCAGCTTCACCGCCGTCGACTTGCCCGCGCCCGTCGCGCCGACCAGCGCGATCGTCTCGCCGGCCGCGACGTCCAGCGAGAACTCCGCGAGCGCTGGCGTCTCCGCGCCGGTGTAGGAGAAGTCGACCTCCTTGAACGACACCTCGCCCCGCAGCCGTGACGGCGTCGCGACGGCGTTCTCCGCCGCCGGCACCGACGTCGGCGTCCGCAGCAGGTCGCCGATGCGGTTCAGGCCGACGCGGGCCTGCTGGTAGCCGTCGAACACCGACGACAGCTGCTGGATCGGCGAGAAGAACTGCTGCAGGTACAGCAGGAACCCGAGCAGCACGCCGGCCGACAGCGTCCCGGCCGAGACGCGGTTCGCGCCCGCCACCAGCACGGTCGTCGTCGCCAGGTCGGACATCAGCGCCACCAGCGGGAAGTACGTCGCGACGTACCGCTGCGCCCGCAGCCGCGAGCGCCGGTAGTCGTCGCTGCGCGAAGCGAACGCCTCCGCGGAACGGTCTTCGCGCGTGTACGCCTGGGCGACGCGCAGGCCGCTCATGTTCTCCTGCATGTCCGCGTTGACGAGGCTGACCCGCTCGCGGGCCTCGTTGTACGCCTTCGACGCCGCCCGCCGGAAGATCACCGTCGCGACGGCCAGCACCGGCACCATCGCCAGCGCGTACAGCGCCAGCCCGGCGTCGGTGACCAGCAGCGCCGCCGTGATCCCGGCCAGCGTCAGCGCGCTGACCACCGCCGTGGCGAGGCCGGTCTGCAGGAACGTCGAGAGCGCGTCGACGTCCGTCGTCATCCGGGTCATGATCTTCCCGGACAGCTCCCGCTCGTAGTAGTCGAGCCCGAGCCGCTGCAGGTGCGCGTAGCTGCGGACGCGCAGCGCGTACAGCACCGTCTCGCCGACCCGCGAGGTCAGGCGCGTCTGCGCGAACACCACCAGCCAGTCGGCCGCGATCACGAGGGCGCCGATCCCGGCGGCCAGCCAGATCATCGACTCCACGCCCGCGCGGACGCCGTGGTCGACGCCGAACTGGTAGAGCCCGGGCAGCGCGATCGACGCCAGCGCGTCCGCCGCCACCAGCCCGATCACCAGCGCCAGTGGCCAGCGGACCGGCCGCAGCAGCCGGGCCAGCCGGAAGCCGGGGTCGGGCGCGGTGACGTCCACATCGGACATCCGCGGCTCGTCGACGGCGGGTGCGAGCTTGCGCACGCCTTCGATCAGCTCCGGCGTCGGCGGCACGTCCAGGCCGCCACTGCCGCCGCCTCCGCCGACGAAGCCGCTGCTGTTCGTGTCGCCGCTGCGCAGGCGCGCAGCGTCCGCGAGGTCGTCGACCTCGTCGCGGCTCTCGTCCCGCGGCCACAGCGCCTGCGTGATCCCGGCGGGGCCGCGGTCGAGGCCCTCGCAGCGGTGCTTCTCCTCGACGTCGTCGCCCGGACCCGCGACCAGCTCGCGGAACAACGGGCAGCGCGCCATCAGCTCGTCCTCGGTGCCGACGTCGACGACGCGGCCCTCGTCCAGCACCGCGATCCGGTCGGCCAGCGCCAGGGTCGAGCGCCGGTGCGCGATCAGCAGCGTCGTGCGGCTCGCGGTGACCGAGCGCAGGGTGTCGTGGATCGCCGCCTCGGTGACGGTGTCGATGGCCGACGTCGCGTCGTCCAGGATCAGGATCCGCGGGTCGGTGATCAGCGCCCTGGCCAGCCCGAGGCGCTGGCGCTGGCCGCCCGAGAGCGTCAGCCCGCGCTCGCCGACCAGCGTGTCGTAGCCGTCGGGCAGCGCGCGGATGAACTCGTCGGCCTCGGCGGCGCGTGCCGCCGCGACGATCTCCTCGTCGCTCGCGTCCGGCCGGCCGTACGCGATGTTGTCCCGGATCGAGGAGGAGAACAGGAACGCCTCCTCGAACACCACGCCGATCGCCTGCCGCAGCTGCCGCAGGGAGATGTCGCGGACGTCGAGGCCGCCGACCCGTACCGAGCCCGCGTGGACGTCGTAGAACCGGGGCAGCAGCAAGGAGATCGTCGACTTCCCGGAGCCCGCGGTGCCGACCAGCGCGAGGGTCTCGCCCGGGTTCGCGGTAACCGACAGCCCGGCCAGCACCGGGTCGGTGCGCGTGTAGCCGAACCGGACGTCGGCCAGCTCGACGCCCAGCGGTCCCGGCGGCAGCGGCCGCGCGTCGGGGGAGTCGACGACCTCGGGTTGCGCGTCGATCAGCTCGTACACGCGCTCGGCGCCGGCGCGGGTCAGCTGGGCCTGCACGACCAGGCCGGACAGCATCCGGGCCGGGCCGATCAGCGTCGCGAGGTAGGTCGCGAAGGCGAGGAAGGTGCCCAGGGTGATCGAGCCGTTCAGCGCGAGGACACCGCCGATGCCGAGCACGGCCACCTGACCGGCCGCGGGCAGGGCCGCGGTGGTCGCCGTCGGCACCGCCGACAGCTTCGCCGCGCGAAGCCGCTCCGCGAACAGCTTGCGCGCGGTCCCTTCGAGCTTCGAGACCTCCCGCGCCTCCTGGCCGAAGCCCTTCACGACGCGGACGCCGGTGACGGTCTCCTCGACCTGCTGCGCGACGTCCGCCGCGCGCTGCTGCGCCGACCACGTCGCCGGGAACAGGCGCTTGCGGCTGCGGGCGATGACGACGCCGACCGCGGGTGTGACGACCAGCGCGATCAGCGTCAGCACCGGCGACATCCACAGCATCGCCGCGAACGACAGCAGCGCGAAGATCACCGAGCCGAACGAGAGCGGGATCTGCATGAGGATCCCGACGACCAGCTGCAGGTCGGAGATGGCCCGCGAGACGACCTGACCGGTGCGCAGTGCGTCCTGCTTGCCGCCGTCGAGGCGCGAGACCGCGTTGAAGACCCGCTGGCGCAGGTCGTGCTGGACGTCGAGGGCGAGCTTCCCGCCGAAGTACCGGCGCAGGAACGCCGTGGCGAACGCGACCAGCTGCAGCGAAACCAGGAAGACGGCGATCCCGGGCAGCGCGCCGGTCCGCCCCGCCACCGCGTCGTCGACCGCCGTGCGCACCAGCAGCGGGCTCGCGGCCTGCACGCCGACGCTGAAGACGGCGGCGAGCAGCGAGAGCACGACGACGCCGCGGTGTTCCCAGGCCGCGGCGGACAGCCGGCGGACCCAGCCGACGGTCTCAGCGGGTGGGAGCTCTTGACGGGAGCGGGGCGGAGCGATGGTCACGTTGCAACACTAAGCGCCGCCACCGACAAAATATTTCCCGGAAAGCCGTGAAGGCCGCCTCGAAGACTTCGAGACGGCCTTCACGGACGGGTGAAACTCAGGTGATGTCGCGCTTCTGGTTGCCCGCCCAGCCGAGGCCGAAGAACAGCATCGTCCACGCGAAGAAGATCAACGCCGAGGCCCACCACGAGATCACGCCGGGCGCGCCCGCCGCGAGCTGCAGGCCCAGTGCCGACCAGTGGTCGACGCCGCCGGGCAGGTTGAGCGAGTTGATCCCGAACGCGTCCGCCGCGATCCCGCCCACGATCCCGTTGGCGGTGCCGTTCGGCAGGATCCCGCCCAGGATGTCGGCCGGGCCCCAGAGCGCGATGACGAGGACGTTCTCGACGATCAGGAACCACACCAGGAACAGCACCACCGCCAGTGGCACGTTGCGCAGCACCGCGCCGAACCCGATGCCGAACAGCGTCACCAGCACCGAGGCCAGGATCGTCCCGCCGAGGGCGGCCAGCCACTGACCCGCGCTGGGCCATCGCCCGGCGTCGACCGACACCATCACCGCGACTGCCGAGACGCCGAAGCTGACCAGGCCGTAGATCGCGCCCCAGGCCACGTACGTGAGCATCTTCGCGGTCAGCGCCGCGATCCGGTTCGGCGCGGTCAGGAACGTCGTCGTGATCGTCTTGCTGCGGTATTCGCCGGCCAGCGCGAAGACCCCGAACAGGCCGGGGATCAGCTGCGCGATGTTCACGCCGTGCGCGAACGCCAGCAGCCCGACCGGCAGCTTGCTCGCGTCCAGGCCGACCGCGCCCGCGACCTCGCGCGCGTCGCTCGAACCGATGAAGTCCGCGAAGTCGTTGGTGATCCTGCCCCAGACGAACGTCAGCCAGAACGCCACCAGCGCCAGCGGGATCAGCAGCACCCACCACGTGTTCAGCGAGAGCGTCTTGCGGAACTCCGCTTTGATCAGGTTGCCCATCACTGCTGCGGTCCTCCCCAGTACTGCTGCTGTTGCTGCTGCGGACCCGTCGGCGGATACCCCGGCGGCGGGCCCTGGTACTGCGGCTGCGGGGGATAACCCTGGGGACCGCCGGCGTACTGACCCTGCGTCAGCTGGAAGAACATCCGCTCCAGGTCGGCGTGGTCCTCCTGCATCCCGTAGACGGCGATGCCGGCCTTCGCGGCGATGTCACCGATCTGCTGGACGCTCGACCCGGCGACCGCGACCCGGCCGTCCGGCGTCGGTGAGACGGCGGTGATGCCGTTCTCCTGCAACGCCTTCACCAGCGCACCCGGGTCCGCCGGCTGCACCAGCACGCGCGACTGCTGGCTCTTGCGCAGCTGGTCGAGCGAGCCGTAGTACCGCGTGACGCCCTGGCTGATGATCACGACCTGGTCGATCAGCTGCTCGACCTCGTTGAGCAGGTGGCTCGAGACCAGCACCGTCCGCCGCTGCTCCCGCGCGTACGAGCGCAGGAAGTTGCGCAGCCACAGGATGCCTTCGGGGTCGAGGCCGTTCGTCGGCTCGTCCAGCACCAGCACCTGCGGGTCACCCAGCAACGCCGTCGCCAGCGCCAGCCGCTGCCGCATGCCGAGCGAGAACCCGCCCGCCTTCCGGTCCGCGGCGCTGCCCAGGCCCACCAGGCCGAGCACCTCGTCCGCGCGCCGGTCCGGCACCCCGATGGCCGCCGCGTACACACGGAGGTGGTTGCGCGCCGTCCGGCTCGGGTGGAAACCCTCGTTCTCCAGCACCGAGCCCACGATCCGCGCCGGGTTCCCCAGCTGCGAGTGCGGCCGCCCGTTGATCGTCGCCTGCCCCGCCGTGGGCGTCACCAACCCGAGCAGCATGCGCAACGTCGTCGTCTTCCCGGCGCCGTTCGGGCCAAGGAAGCCCGTCACCGAGCCCGGCTCGACCGTGAAACTGAGGTTCTGCACCGCGTTCACCGCGCCGAACTGCTTGCTCAGGTTCTGCACCACAATCCGGCCACTGCCGTCGTGCATACCGTCCCCTAACGTTCCCGCTGATGCGGCGTCATCCTGCCCTACCCGCGCCGCCCGCGCGCACGGAACGGCCGAACCCGCGAAGAGCGACCTTCGTCACGTTCCGCTACCGGATCCGGCGGGCGGCCGTGCGCGTTGCACGGCGCTGACCTGAGGTTTCGGTGCTGGGGTGGCCCTGGGGGCAGATCAACTTGGTAAAGAATTCATTCGACTTGCCGACCCGGTGGAGCAAAGTCCGCCGGACACCTCTAAGCTAGTAACTGGCGGCCCGCTCCCAATGACCCCCAGGTTGGTTGAGCGGGTCGCCGTTTCGTCTCCGCCTCGGGCTTCGCCTCCTCGGCGTCGGCTCATCCCCTCTACCCGGGGGCCGAGCCCCCGGACCCCCACGGTGCCTCGGGCTCGGCTTCCAGCGTTGTCCCGGTGGCGTGGTCTGGTGGCGCGGTCTGGTTGCGTGTCTGGTTGGCGTCGTTCGGTGGTGCTTGTCTTGTGGCATCGTTGCGCGGTGCGGATCTTGCTCGTTGAAGATGAACGGCGGCTGGCCGAAGCCCTGCGGGCCGGGCTCGGGGCCGAGGGCTATGCCGTCGATGTCGCCCACAACGGGCGGGATGCTCTCTGGCTCGCCGGTGAGCACCCCTACTCCGCCATCATCCTCGACATCATGCTGCCCGGCCTGAACGGCTATCGCGTCTGCCGGCGGCTGCGGGACCAGGGCGACTCCACCCCCATCCTCATGCTCACCGCCAAAGACGGCGAGGACGACGAGATCGAGGCCCTCGACACCGGCGCCGACGACTTCCTGCCCAAGCCCTTCTCCTACGGTGTCCTGCTCTCGCGGCTGCGCGCCCTCATCCGGCGGGGCGGCGCCACCCGGCCGGGGGTCCTCAAACTGGGTGATCTCGAGCTCGACCAGGCCGGCCGGACCTGCCGGCGCGGCACCGCCGACATCACCCTCACCGGCAAGGAGTTCGCCCTCCTCGCCTACCTCATGCAACGGCCGGGACAGGTCGTCACCAAAGCCGAGCTGCTCGACAACCTCTGGGACTTCGCCGCCTCCGCGACCGCCAACCTCGTCGAGGTCCACGTCAGCGCGCTGCGGCGCAAGATCGACGTCCCCTTCGGCGCCGAGACCATCCGGACGGTCCGCGGCGCCGGCTACCACGTGGTCGGCTCGGGTGCCTAGCTTCCTCCGCTCCACCCGGTTCCGCGTCGCCGTGACGGCCTTCGCCGCTTCGGCCGTCGCGCTCGGCGCCGTGTCGGTGTGGTTCGTGCTCCAGGCGGAGGGTCGCCTCCGGAACACCGCCGCCCAGCTGGCCGACGCCCACGCCGACGCCATCGTCCAGCTCCTGAACACCGGCGCCCGGCCCGCCGACCTGGCACTGCTCGTGCGTGACTCGATCTACGAGGTCAAGGACCAGGCCGGCAAGAGCGTCGCGTCCTGCCCCGTCCTGCGCGACGCCACCCTGGCCACCTACGACACCGATGTCACACTCGCGCCGTACGAGTTCGACCGCTCGAGCCAGACGTCCGTCGGTTGCGGGCCCGAACTGCGCGACCTCGACGAATACCTCACCCTGCACGTCGTCCACGCCGACAGTGGCGACAGCGAGTACGACGTCTACGCCGGCGTCCAGATCGACCCCGAGGGCCAGGTGGCCGTCGACTCCGTCCGGACGGTGCTCACGGCCGGCGTCCCCGCGGTCGCGCTGCTCATCGGCGTCATCGCGTGGCTCGCCGTCCGCCGGTCGCTGCGCCCGGTCGAGGCCATCCGCGGCGAGGTCGCCGAGATCGGCGCGCACGACCTGAGCCGCCGCGTCCCGGCTCCGCGCACCGGCGACGAGATCGCGCGCCTCGCCGGGACGATGAACACCATGCTCGCGCGGCTCGACGAAGCCGTGACGCGCCAGAGCCGGTTCACCTCCGACGCGTCGCACGAGCTGCGCACCCCGCTCGCGTCGCTGCGGACGCAGCTTGAGGTCCTGCTGGCCCACCCCGACCGGCTCGACTGGCGGCACTCCTGCGAGAACGCGCTGCTCGACGTCACCCGCCTGCAGGACCTCGTCGCCGACCTGGTGCTGCTCGGCAAGCTCGACCACGCCGGGCCGGACCGTCTCGAACCCGTCCCACTGTCCGAAGTGGTCCAGACGGTCGCGGCCGGCCGGGCGGAGATCGAGATCCGCGGCGCGCCGGTGGTCCGCGGTCACCGGTCGCGGCTGGAACGGCTCCTGCGCAACCTCGTCGACAACGCCCGGCGGCACGCGGTGTCCCGGGTCGCCGTCGAGGTGTCCGCTGTGGACGGATGGGTGGTGCTGTCGGTCACCGACGACGGGCCGGGCATCCCCGAAGCTGACCGCGAGCGCGTCTTCGACCGCTTCGTCCGCCTTGACGACGCCCGCGCCCGCGACGACGGCGGATCCGGGCTGGGCCTGGCGATCGTCGCCGACATCGCCCGCGCCCACGGCGGCACGGCCGCGGTCGAAGGCGGCAGCCGGTTCGTCGTCCGGCTCCCGGAGCTGAAGACGTCTTAAGCCGGCTTCAGGCCGGGCTCAGCGTCGGCGGCCGACGCTGCGGGCATGATCAACTCTTGGCGGCCCCTCGACCACGCCGAATACCGGTCGTCGTCGTGGTTCCCGGGTCTGACCGGCGTGCGCGCGCTCGCCGCGCTGGCCGTCGTGTTCTTCCACTACGGCGGGCCGGTCGTCGACCGGCTGCAGGGCTGGATCGCCGTACAGCTGTTCTTCGTGCTGTCCGGCTTCCTCATCACCACGCTGGCGCTGCGCGAAGAGGACCGCACCGGCCGGATCTCGCTGCGCGACTTCTACGTCCGGCGCGTCTTCCGGATCATGCCGGTGTACTTCCTGCTGCTCGGGCTGACGGCGCTGGCCGTGACGCTCGCCGGGACCTACCAGAGCAGCCGGCTTTCCGACGCGATGCCGTACTACCTGACCTTCCTCAACGAAGTCGTCGACTTCAACACGCCGTACCCGACGTCGTGGTCGCTGGGCGTGGAGGAGAAGTTCTACCTCGTCTGGCCCGCGGTGCTCGTGCTGACGTCGTTCGCGAAGTCCGGGAAGACCGCGCTGCGCCTGATGATCGGCGCGGGCGCGGTGGGCGTCGTGCTGGGTGTGCTGCCGCTGGCGCCTTCGCAGCAGTGGGCGAGCCTGACGGTGCACTACGGCTCATTGGTCGTCGGCTGCCTGCTCGGGCTGGCCCTGCACCACCCGCGCGGGTTCGCCGTGCTGCGGCCGCTGACCAGCCCGGCCGCGGCGGTGCTGGTCGCGCTCGGGTTCTGCGTGCTGCAGCTGTCGGTCAAGCCGCTGGGGCAGGCGCTGGGCGGGAACTGGCAGTTCGTCGTCCCGATCTACGCGGTGGGAGCGGCGCTGCTGCTCGTCGCGGTGGTCTCGGCGGGTCCGGTGCGGCGGCTGCTCGCGAGCCGTCCGCTGACCTACCTCGGTGACCGGTCCTACGCGCTCTACCTGTCCCAGACCGGCGCCGCGGGCGTCGCGGGGCTCCTGCTGCCGACGGGCTTGCTCAAGGCTGCGGCGACGTCGGGTCTCGCGCTGCTCTTCGCCTGCGGCCTGCGACGGTGGGTGGAACTGCCCGCGATCGCGTTCGGCCGGCGGCTGGTGGCGAAAGGGGAGCGGGCCCCTGCCGGGGAACGACAGGAGCCCGCTCGGGTGAAATAGGGTCAGGCGAGAACCGTCTCCAGCGCCGTGTGCGGCAGGTCGTGAGCGACCGCGACCGGGCCGTTCGTCAGGGCGCCGGCGTGCGTGTTGAGGCCCTTCGCCAGCGCCGCGTCCGCCTGCAGCGCGGCCTTCCAACCGTGCTCGGCCAACTGGACGGCGTAAGGCAGCGTCACGTTCGTGAGCCCGTAGGTCGACGTCCGGGGCACCGCGCCCGGCATGTTCGCGACGCAGTAGAAGACCGACTCGTGCACGGTGTAGGTCGGGTCGTCGTGGGTGGTCGGGCGCGAGTCGGCGAAGCAGCCGCCCTGGTCGATCGCGATGTCGACGAGCACACTGCCCGGCTTCATGCGGGACACGAGCTCGTTCGAGACGAGCTTCGGCGCCTTCGCGCCCGGGACGAGCACCGCGCCGATGACCAGGTCGGCCTGCAGCACGGACTCCTCGACCGACAGGCGGTTCGACGTCACCGTGCGGATGCGGCCGCCGAAGTCGTTGTCGATCTGGCGGAGACGGTCGACGTTCGTGTCGAGGATCTCGACGTCCGAGCCGAGTCCCAGCGCGACGCGGGCGGCGTTGATGCCGGCCACCCCGCCGCCGATGACGACGACGCGCGCCGGGTGCACGCCCGGGATGCCGCCGGGCAGCACGCCGCGGCCGCCGCTGGGCTTCATCAGCGAGAACGCGCCGACCTGCGGGGCCAGCCGGCCCGCGACCTCGGACATCGGGGCGAGCAGCGGGAGCGCGCCGTTCGCGGTCTGCACGGTCTCGTACGCGATCGCGGTGGTGCCGGCGGCGAGCAGCGCGTCGGTCAGCGGCCGGTCGGCGGCGATGTGCAGGTAGGTGAAGAGGACCTGGTCGGCGCGCAGCCGGGGGTACTCCTCGGCGATCGGCTCCTTGACCTTGAGGACGAGCTCGCCCTCGGCCCAGGTCTCCTCGGCGGTGGCGAGGATCTTCGCGCCGGCGGCGACGTACTCGTCGTCGGTGATGGACGAGCCGATGCCCGCGCCGGTCTCGACGAAGACGTCGTGCCCGCGGCCGACCAGCTCGTGGACCCCGGCCGGGGTCAGCGCGACCCGGTACTCGTGCCTCTTGATTTCACGGGGAACAGCGATACGCACGGTCGGCCTCCTGGGTCGGTCTGCGTTCGGATTCGGTGCGGTGGTGCCACTCACGGTGAGCCACCCGGACGGCGGTGTCATCGTGCTGAGCGGACATTTCTTCGCCGTTATCGTGGTGCTACGCGGACAAGAACGTTGACTTCGACCGCGCTGGAGGTTGCAGCGTGCAGGCATGAGAGCTGTGTGGTTGCGGGAGTTCGGCGGGCCGGAAGCGCTGGAGCCGGGGGACGCGCCGGACCCGGTCCCCGGGGCCGGGCAGGTGCTGGTGGAGGTCGCGTTCGCGAACACCACGTTCGTCGAGACGCAGACGCGCGCCGGGACGGGACCGTTCCGTCCGACGCTGCCGATCGTCCCCGGCAACGGCGTCGGGGGCGTCATCAGCGCGGTCGGCCCGGGCGCGGACCCGGGGCTCGCCGGGCAGCGGGTGGTGACGTCGACCGGCGGGTCCGGCGGGTACGCCCAGCGCGTCGCGGTGGACGCGGCGGCGGTGTTCGCGGTGCCGGACGCACTGGCGCTCGACGCGGCGGTGGCGCTGCTCGCGGACGGCCGGACCGCGACGGGCCTGGTCCATGCGACCAGGGTGCGGCCCGGCGATCGAGTCCTGGTCGAGGCGGCGGCGGGCGGCGTCGGCGGCCTGCTGGTGCAGCTGGCGAAGGCGGCGGGAGCTTCGGTGGTCGGCGCGGCGGGCGGGCCGGCGAAGGTGGCCCACATCCTGGGGGCGGACGACGTCGTCGACTACCTGGCCCCGGACTGGACGTCTTCGGCCGGCGAGGTCGACGTCGTCTTCGACGGCGTGGGCGGGGCGATCGGCACGGCGGCGTTCGGGCTGCTGCGTCCGGGCGGGCGGATGGCGATGTACGGCCTCGCGGGCGGCTCGTGGGCGGAAGTGTCGGAGGAGGCAGCCGCGGCGCGCGGAGTCTCCCTGGTCCGGTCGATCGGTAGTCCGGCGGAGCTGCGGGCGTTCACGGAGTCGGCGTTGTCCGAAGCCGCGGCCGGCCGCCTGGTGCCGGTGATCGGCCGGCGCTTCCCGCTGGAGAAGGCCGCGGACGCCCACGCGGCGATGGAGTCCCGGACCACGGTGGGAAAGACGCTCCTGGTCGCATGATCGACATCGACGAGTTCCTGGCCCGGCCGCTGACGGCCCGGGTGGCCACGGACGGACCGACCGTGCGGCCGACGTGGTACCTCTGGGAGGACGGCGCGTTCTGGATCCTCAGCGGCCCGTGGTCACACCTGCCGTCGCGGGTTCGCGTACGACCGGCGATCGCGCTCACCGTGGACATCTGCGAGCTGGACACCGGCGTGGTCCGGCAGGTCATCGCGAGCGGCGACGCGCAGGTGCGTCCGTTCGACGTCGCGCGTGGTCGCCGGAAGCTCGTCCGCTACCTCGGTTCCGACGAAGCGCGCTGGGATCCGAGGTTCCGCGCGTACCTGCACGACAACGCCGACACGGTGTGGGTGCGCTTGCGGCCGTCGCGGCTGGTCGCGAAGGACCTCAGCTACCGAGTGCTGTGAAGGGCACCCCCGAACGCCTCGGGGGTGCCCTTCACGGAAGAGGTCAGGCGCGGTAGGCCGACCAGGAGCTGTTCATCCGCGTGGCCTGGCCCGCGGTGAACTCGTACATGCAGCTGTCGTAGCTGTAGTCCATGAAGTTGTGGATCGGGTCGTTGCCCGCCGCCGAGCAGGTGTTCTTGCTCGCCGGGCAGCCGGACGTCGCCGTCGCTTCGGCCGGGGTGTCCGAGACGTAGTCGCCCGAACCGGAGCAGCCGCCCTGGAACGTGTGGTATAGCCCCATCCAGTGGCCGACCTCGTGGGTGGCCGTGTCGCCCTCGTTGTAGTTCGTCGCCGATCGGCCCGGGAGGGACTCGTCGAGGATCACCACGCCGTCCAGCTTCGGCTGCGAGCTGTAGTTCGAGGGGAACGTCGCCCAGCCGAGCAGGTCGTCGCCGAGGTTGGCGGTGTAGATGTTGAGCGCGTTCTTGCCGCCCTTGCGCAGCGCGTTCTTCATGTTCCGCTCGGCCGACGTGCCGTCGGTGATTCCGTTGTACCAGGTGGAGTTGTTCGTGTAGTCGGTGCTCGTCAGCGTGAAGCTGAAGCCGCTGGAGGCGTACGCGCTGTTGAGCACGGAGATCTGCTTGGTGATGGCCGACGCCGGCAGGTTGCCGGTCGAGCCGCTGGTGATCACGTGGAAGTAGACCGGGATCGACACCGCCGCCGGCGCCTTCAGCGTCGTGCGCTTGCCGGCGAGCTTGCTCTGCAGGTCCGCGTCCATGCGGGCCGCTTCGGCGGGCGACAGGTTGTCGGTGTGGCCGTCCTTGCCGCGGTCGGCCGCGTGCGCGGGGGTGAAGCAGTCGCCGGCCGGCGCCGCGACGGCGCTCCCGGCGGTGGTGCCCGGGACGACCAGCGCGACCAGGGAGAGTGCGGACACCGCACCCAGCTTGACGGCCCTGCGAACCCGCTCGGAACTGCTCATGGACACTCCTCTGCGACGACCCGGCTACCCCGGGTGCTGCGAAGAAGGTGCGTCAGGCGATCACCGGAATCCACCATCTTTCGGCTGGAAAAGACAATCGGAACGATCGGCGCGATCCATGCAGAGTAACGCATAGGTCGTGGAATGGGCCGAACGGCGCAGTCAGCTCCAGCGCAGCGCGACCAGCTGGGTGATGAGGGCCAGCCGGACGTCGGGGTCGTCGAGGTCCAGCGGCACCAGTTCCAGGAGCTTGCGCATCCGGTACCGCAGGGTGTTCGGGTGGATCCGCAGCTCGCGCGCCGCCGCGCGCGGGTCGCCGGGATGCCGCAGCCACTCGTAGAGTGTCTCGACGTAGCCGGCCTTGCCCGTCTCGTCGTGCGCGCGCAGGAGCCCCAGCGGGCCGAGCTCCGCGACCTTCGCCCCGGCCGCCGCCGTCGCGCCGCGGTGCAGCGTCAACGCCGTCCAGGCTTCGTCGAAGGTGATCACGCGCTCGTCGAGGATCTCCGCGCGCAGCAGGCCGAGGGCTTCGTCGGCCTGGAGGCGGGACGCCGAGAGGTCACCGATCTCGCCGGGTGCGCCTGCCGCGGCGCGCGGAGCACCGCTGCGACGAGACGGTCCCGTCACGACGAGAGCGTCCCGGAGCTCCGCCCAGCCGCCGGGGCCCGGCCGGTCCGGGACCACGGCGTAGAGCAGCCCGCCCAGCTCGGTCGCCACCGGACGGCGTCCGATGCCCTGGGAGATCCGCTCGAGCAGGGCGAGCCGCAGGCCCTCGGCGTCGCGGCCGTCGCCGCCGGTGACCTCGATGACGACCACGCGGTGCGGCTCGTCGGACAGGTCCAGCTCGGCCATCGCCTTGCGCGGGTTCGCCCGGCCTTCGAGCACCCCGCGCAGCAGCTCGGCCGACGCCCGGCGTTGCGCGTCGGTGTGCGCGCGACGGCGCAGCAGGTGCAGCGCGACGACCGGGGCGGCGTCGGCGAAGGCGGCCGCGCGCTCGTCGGACACCGGCCCGGCGACGACCGCCCACATCGACCCGAGCAGCTCGCCGCCCATCCGGATCGGCACGATCAGCCGCGGCAGCGTGCCGTCGCGCTGGGCCGGGACGAAGATCGTCTGCCGGCCGCGCGACAGCTCGCGGAAGACCCCGCGCGAGCGGAACCGCGCGAGGACGTCGTCGGGGATGCGGCGGCCCATGATCGTGGCGACGCGCGCGGGGTCGGTCAGGTCCTGGCGCGCGGAGTAGGCGAGCACGCGCGAGTTGGTGTCTTCGATGGTCACCGGGGCGTTCACGACGGAGGCGACGGCGTCGGCCAGCCGGAAGAGGTCGCCGGAGCCGGGGTCGAGGTCCTCGGACTCGTCCGCGAGCGCGTCGAGGACGGTCCGCAGCAGCCACACGAGCTGGGCCCACGACGTCGCGGCGTGCACCTGGACGAGCGCGACCCCGCTGGCCTTCGCGGCGCGCTTGACCGCGGCGGCCACGGGCGGTTTCAGCAGGACGGCGGCGGCGCCCTGTTCGGCACTCCGTTTCACCAGCTCGGCGGCGTCGTCGGCCCCGGAGGTGGCGACGCCGAGCACGAGATCCCCGGCGGCGACGGTCCCGCCGGGTTCGGCGATGACGACGTCGGCGACGGCGGGCGAGTCGTCGGGCACCTGGAGCGCGTGGAGCAGCGTCGGCCCCACCCGGTCGACCACGCTGCGCACCGAGACCACGTGGTCATTCTGGCCGAGAAACCGGTGGACGGCTCGGTAGGGTCGGATGGGTGAGCGACGCGCGGCGGATCGTCGAATCCGGCTACGACAACTCGGCGGAGCGGTACCTCGAGTGGAGCACGCGGATCGCCGACGACCCGCGGCTGCGCTTCCTGGCCGAGCTGACCGACCGGCTCGCCGACGGCGCCGAGGTGCTCGACCTCGGCTGCGGCGCGGGCGTCCCCTGCACGGCGGTGCTCGCCGAGCGGCACGACGTCCTCGGCGTCGACGTCTCCGCGGCGCAGCTCGACCTCGCGCGGCGCAAGGTCCCCGGGGCGCGGTTCGAGAAGGCGGACATGGCCGCGGTGTCCTTTCCGGACGGCAGTTTCGACGCCGTGACGGCGTTCTACTCGGTGCTGCACGTCCCGCGTGAAGAACAGGGCGCGCTCTTCGCCCGGATCGCGCGCTGGCTGCGGCCCGGCGGCTGGTTCCTGGCCGCACTGGGCTGCAGCGAAGCGAACGGCGTCGAGGACGACTGGCTCGGCACGCCCATGTTCTTCAGCAGCCACGCCCCGGCGGAGAACCGGCGGCTCCTCGAAGCCGCCGGTTTCACGCTGGTCGTCGACGAGCCGGTGACCATGCACGAGCCGGAAGGGGCGGCGACCTTCCACTGGGTGCTCGGCCGCCGCTAGCGCGACAGCACCGCGTCCAGCACCCGCCGCAGCTCGCTCGCCGGGTCGTCGACCGGCTCCTTCGCGCGCCACGCCACGATGCCGTCCGGACGCACGAGCGACGCGCCGCCCCGCGAAAGGCCGTACTGCGGGGCGATGTCGTCGAGCGTGTGGCAGTCGATGCCCGCCTCGGAAGCCGCGGGTTCCCAGCGCGACCCGTCACCCGCGCAGAGCAGCACCCACGAGTGCCCCAGCAGGTCCACAGTGGACGCGAGGCCCGGCGCCCGGAAGCCGGGACGGCCGGTCGGCGCGTGGATGTCCTCGACCCGCGCGCCGTCGTCCGGCTCCTCCGAGAGCACCGCGGACGAGCGGTAGCGGAACCCGAGGATGGCGTTCAGCATGTCCTCCGGCTCGGTGATCCCCGAGACGTCGAGATCGGGGTGCATCCGCTGCTTCATGTTGTGCAGCGAGGTGTCGATGATCATCCGCGCGATCGGCCGCCGCTCGGCTTCGTAGGTGTCGAGCAGCGCCGGGCCCGCCTCGCCGCGCAGCACCGCGGCGAGCTTCCACGCGATGTCCGCGGCGTCGCCGACCGCCGTGTTGCCGCCCTGGCCGCCGGTCGGCGGGGTCACCTTCGCCGCGTCGCCGGCCAGGAAGACCCGGCCCTCGCGGAACCGGTCGGCCAGCCGCGCGGCGATCTCCCATGACCCCGTCCAGACGATCTCCGGCTCCAGGTCCGGCAGGTCGGTGGCCGCGCGGATCATCGAGACCAGCCGGTCGTGGGGGAAGTCCGCCGGGCTTTCGCCGCGCGAAGGGAAGTAGTCCGGCGCGAAGACGTACCGGTTCGGCACGTCGGTGTTGACCAGCCCGGCGGTGAAGTCCGGGTGCTGCAGGTAGAAGAGATCGGTCACGCCGGGCTGGACGCGGTCGCCGAGGTCGGCGTCGAACACGACGCCGAGGCAGTGGCTCAGCGCGTCCATCCCCGTGGTCCCGATGCCCAGCCGGGCGCGGATGCCGCTGCGCCCGCCGTCGGCGGCGACGACGTAGTCCGCGCGCACCTCCGTCTCCTCGCCCGAGTCGCGGTGCCGCAGGGTCGCGGTCACGCCGTCGTCGTCCTGGGTCAGTCCGACCAGTTCGGTGCGGAACCGGACGCGCGCCCCGGCCTTCTCGGCGTGGGCCAGCAGGATCGGCTCGACGACGTCCTGCCCGGCCATCCCGGCGGGCATCGTCGTCGAGGCCGAGATGTCGAACTCGCTGCCGTCCTCCATGAGCCGGTGCAGGACGCGGCCGGCCAGGCTGGTCGCGACGGTGATCCGCAGCCCCTGCGACGCCCGCGGGCTCACCGCCAGCACCTCACGGTCGATTCCTGCCCAGTGGAACAGCTCCATCGTGCGCCAGTTCTGCCCGGCGGCTCGTGAGTGGACCGACGTTCCGGCGTGCCGTTCGACCGTCAGGACGTCCACTCCTTCCCTCGCCAGGAACAGCGACGCCGACAGTCCGCCCAGCCCGGCCCCCACGACCAGCACCTGAACCCGCTCCGTCATGATTTCCTCCCAGTCCGTGAATCTCTTTGTAAAAGTATCTTAGTAAGAGAGAGATCTGGAGCGCAAGCGGCGTAGGCTCCCAGGACGTGGGAACGGTTGGGTACTCCGTTCGGCCGAAGTAGCGTCAGGCTGAACGAACCCCTTGAGCCGCAAGGAGAAACCGATGAGCGCGGACGACACCTCGGCGTGGTCCTTCGAGACCAGGCAGATCCACGCGGGCGCCGCGCCGGATCCGGCCACCGGCGCGCGGGCGACGCCGATCTACCAGACGACGTCGTACGTCTTCCGCGACAGCCAGCACGGCGCCGACCTGTTCAGCCTCGCCGAGCCCGGCAACATCTACACGCGGATCATGAACCCGACGCAGGACGTGCTGGAGCAGCGCGTCGCGTCGCTCGAAGGGGGCGTCGCGGCGCTGGCGTTCGCGTCCGGCTCGGCCGCGACCACGGCGGCGATCCTCAACCTCGTGGGCGCGGGCGACCACTTCGTGTCCAGCCAGTCGCTCTACGGCGGCACCTACAACCTCTTCCACTACACGCTGCCGAAGCTCGGCATCGAGGTCACGTTCATCGACGACCAGGACGACCTCGAGCAGTGGCGCGCCGCCGTCCGGCCGAACACGAAGTTCTTCTTCGCCGAGACGCTCGCCAACCCGGGCAGCAACGTCCTCGACATCCGCGCCGTCGCCGACGTCGCGCACGAGGCCGGCGTCCCGCTGCTGGTCGACAACACCATCCCGACGCCGTACCTCGTACGTCCGATCGAGCACGGCGCCGACGTCGTGATCCACTCCGCCACCAAGTACCTCGGCGGTCACGGCACGACGATCGCCGGCGTCCTGGTCGACGGCGGCACGTTCGATTTCGGCAAGGCCCCGGCGAAGTTCCCGGGCTTCACCGAGCCCGACCCGAGCTACCACGGCCTGAAGTACTGGGAGGCGCTCGGCCCCGGCGCGTTCGCGGCGAAGGCGCGCGTCCAGCTCCTGCGCGACACCGGCGCGGCGATCGCCCCGCTGAACAGCTTCCTGATCCTGCAGGGCATCGAGACGCTGTCGCTGCGCATCGAGCGGCACGTGCAGAACGCGCAGGCGCTCGCAGAGTGGCTCGAGCAGCGTGACGAGGTCGAGAAGGTGTACTACGCCGGCCTGCCGTCGAGCCCCTTCTACGAGGCCGGTCAGAAGTACCTGCCGCGCGGCGCGGGCGCGGTCCTGTCGTTCGACCTGCGCGGCGGCGTGGAAGCGGGCCGGAAGTTCGTCGACGGCACCGAGCTGCACAGCCAGCTGGTGAACCTCGGCGACGTCCGCAGCCTGATCGTGCACCCGGCGTCGACCACGCACAGCCAGCTCTCGGCCGAGGAGCAGCTCGCCAGCGGCGTGACGCCGGGCCTGGTCCGGATCGCCGTCGGGCTGGAAGGGATCGAGGACCTCAAGGCCGACCTGGAGGCCGGATTCCGGGCGGCGAAGGCGGAACTGTGACGGCTGGTTCCGTCACCGGCGCCTGGCGGATCGGTGATCCGCCGGGTCGCCGGAAGTTCGTCACCGGCCCCGGCGCGCTCGCGCTGGAGGCCGGTGGCGTGCTGCCTTCGTTAACGCTCGCTTACGAGACGTGGGGGACGCTGAACTCCGACGCGTCCAACGCCGTCCTCGTCGAGCACGCGCTGACCGGCGACAGCCACGCGGCCGGACCGCCGGTCCCGGGGCATCCCAGCGCGGGCTGGTGGGACGGACTGATCGGGCCCGGGAAGGCCCTGGACACCGACGAGTACTTCGTCGTGGTCCCGAACGTCCTCGGCGGCTGCCAGGGATCCACCGGGCCGTCGTCACCCGATCCGGACGGGACGCCGTGGGGCAGCCGGTTCCCGGTCGTGACGGTCCGGGACCAGGTGGCTTCGGAGGCGATTCTGGCCGACCACCTGGGCATCGAGCGCTGGGCGGGCGTCGTCGGCGGGTCCATGGGCGGAATGCGCGCGCTGGAGTGGGCGGTGACGCTGCCCTCGCGGGTGGCGTCGGTGCTCGTGCTGGCCTCGACGGCGCGGGCGTCGGCCGAGCAGATCGCCTGGGCCGCGCCGCAGCTGCACGCGATCCGCAGCGACCCGTTCTTCCACGGCGGTGACTACTACTCCGCGCCGGAAGGGCCCCGGGCCGGACTCGGCATCGCGCGGCGGATCGCGCACGTCACGTACCGCAGCGAGCCGGAGCTGGCCCAGCGGTTCGGCCGCGCGTACCAGGGTGACGAGGACCCGTTGCGGGGCGGGCGGTTCGCCGTCGAGTCCTATTTGGACCACCACGCCGGCAAGCTGGCGGGGCGGTTCGACGCGAACAGCTACCTGGTCCTGACGGAGTCGATGAACACCCACGACGTCGGCCGTGACCGCGGTGGCGTCGCGGCGGCTTTGGGCCGGGTGACCGCCCGCGCGGTGATCGGCGGGGTGGACAGCGACCGGCTCTACCCGCTGTACCAGTCGGCGGAAATCGCGGCGGGGATCCCGGGGACGTCGGAGCCGTCGGTGGTTTCCTCGCCGTACGGCCACGACTCGTTCCTCATCGAGACCGATCAGATCGCCGCCCTGGCGAAGGCGCTTCTGGGCTAGTCACGCGCTCTCCCAGGCGTACCAAGGTGTCCGCGACCCGGCGCGACGCGTCGGCGGCGTAGTCCCCGAGCCGTTCCGCGGCGCGGTCGGAGAGCTTCGCGACCCGCCAGGCCACGTCGTCCGCGCGGTCGCCCGCTTCGTCGCCCACGGTGGCGATCCGGTCGGCGAGCCGGCCGGTGCCGGCGGCGAGCAGATCCTTGAGTGCCATGGCTTCCCTCCGCCTAGAGCATTCCGGCGCGGCGCCAGAGCACCGAGCTCGGGCCGCCGATCAGGTCGTTCTCCTTCAGGAACCGGACGAGCTTCCGGGCCCCGAAGGCCAGCGTCTCCCGCCGGTGCGCGCTGGTCCGCGCGGCTTCGGCCGCGACGCCGGGGTCGATCCCCGCGCGCAGGTACTGCCGTGGCCGGGACAGCAGCCGCGACATCAGCAGCGCGCCGACGGCGACGACGATCCGCGCGAACTCCTTGCGCCACCAAGGCGCGTGCGCCAGCTCGCGGACGAGGTCGTCGCGCGCGTACCGCACGTGCCGCGCCTCTTCCGTGACGTGGATCCGCATCACCGCGCGGACGACCGGCTGCACCGACTCGTCGTCGAGGTGCTCGCGCTGCAGCGCGTCGAAGATCTCCTCGCCGATCAACGTCGCGACCCACATCGCCGGGCCGTGGAGGATCGACGGCAGGGCCTGCGCGGACAGCTGCAGCCAGCGGTTGTTGCGGTAGGGGCGTCCGTCGACGCGCTCGATCAGCCGCGCGAACATCGTGGAGTGCCGGCACTCGTCGGCGACCTCGGTCAGCGCGTAGTGCACGTGACGGGTCGTCGGGTCCTGGCGGTAGGACGCGCGCAGCAGCATCTGCATGAGGATCAGCTCGAACCAGATCCCGACGCTGACCGTGTTCACGAGCTCCTGGCGCGAAAGCTCGATCCGCTGTTCGCGGCTCAGCGTGTCCCACAGTGGAGTGCCGTAGAGGGAGACCAGCTTTTCGGGGATGAAGAACTGGTCTTCGTTGAGCGGCGCGGCCCAGTGGACGTCGACGTCCGGGTCGTAGGAGAGCCGGGCGCTCGACTTCAGCAGCCGTTCCGCCGTGGCTTCGCGATCACCCACGCGCACCTCCCTGTGTCGTGTAACACTAGAACGCATGAAACATTTTCCGTCAAGTTGTAAAGGCGCCTAGGGTTGCAGCCATGCGCGACCTCCTGAAGCACGCGCTCGAAGCCGAGCTGCCCGGCGACGAGACCGCGGAGCGGATCATGGGCGCGGCGCTGACCCAGGCCGAGGACTTCGGGCTGCGCCGGTTCACCGTCGACGACGTCGCGCGCCGCGTCGGCCTCTCGCGGGTGACGATCTACCGCTACTTCCCCAAGAAGGACCAGCTGCTCAACGCGCTGGTCCTGCGGGAGATGAAGCGGTTCCTGACCAAGGTCGACGCCGTCGTCGAGGCGCAGGCGACCCCGGAGGAGAAGCTCATCGAGGGGTTGAGCTTCTCCCTGGGGTACCTGCGCGGGCACCGGCTGCTCAACCGGCTGCTGCGCACCGAGCCGGAGCTGATCCTCCCGCAGCTGACCGTCCAGGCGGGCGGCCTGTTCGCGGCGGCCCGCACCCGGATCGCGGCGCACTTCCACGCGGAGATCGCGGCGGGCCGGCTCAGCCTGCCGGCCGAGGACGTCGACGGCATGGCGGAGCTGCTCATCCGGATCGTGGTTTCGCTGGTGCTGACCCAGGAGACGGTCCTGCCGGTCGACGACGACGTCCAGCGGCGCCGGCTGGCCGAGCTGTACCTGGCGCCGATCGTCCGCTCGCTGCGTCCGGCCTAGTCGGAGACGGCTTCCGAGATCCAGGGCGCCACCGGCAGGTCGCGGTCCAGGCACTCGACCGACAGCCGGATCGTCCACCGCAACGCCTGCAGCACCAGGCTGTCCACCTCGTCGGGCGCGGCGTTCGCCAGGGCGATCTCGACCTGCTCCTGTGCGGCTTCCGTGTTGCCGTGGACCTCCGCCAGCAGCGTCCGGACGGCGGTCCGCACCGGCGGGTCGGCCTGGTCGATCGAGACCTCTTCGCCGTCTTCGTCGAAGACCTGGACCTTGACCGGCGCGCTGCCGCCGTCGCCGAGGGTGGAGACCATCGCGCTGCATTCGCCGAACAGCAGCAGCATCAACGCTTTCGTCTCGTCCGCGCGGGCCTGCGGTTCGGCGGCCGTCGGCGCGACCTCGACGAGGGCTTCGGCGTCGTCACCGAGGCTCAGCGCCGTCAGTGCGCGCTGTGCCTTCTCGACGAGCTCCTGCTCGTTCCAGTCCGCATCCACGTGCCCCATCAAACACCAGCGACGCCGATCGTGGGGATACCTTGATCCGGGTCGGTCATCCGGCCGCGCGGAGCGCACCCAGCGCGAGCCGGGAGAGCAGTTCGGCGAGGTCTCCGTCACTGAGATGGCGGTTGTACGGGGTCGAGTTGATCAATCCGAACACGGCGTGTGCCGCCGACCGAGCCTGTCGTTCTCCCAGCTCCGGCATGGCTTCGCGGATCGCGCTGACCCACACTTCGACGTACTGCCGCTGCAGCGCGCGCACCTGCTTGCGGTCGGCGTCGGTGAGGTTCGCGAGGTTGCGCTCCTGAACGGTGATCAGCGCCGGGTGCGCGAGCGCGAAGCCGACGTGGAACGCCACGAGCCCGGCCAGCGTGTCGTCCGGCGAGCCGGGCCTCGCCGCCCACGTCGTGCCGCCGTCGAGCAGATAGCGGCTGATCGAGTTCAGCATCTCGCCGAGGATCGCGTCCTTGCTGCGGAAGTGCCGGTAGAGCGCGGGCCCGGAGATGCCGACGGCGGCGCCGATGTCGTCGATCCCGACACCGTGGAACCCGTGGTGGGCGAACAGCTCGGCGGCCGCGGACAGGATCTGTTCGCGTCTGTTCGCCTTCTCGCCGTTCACTAGCGGAGTGGGGTTGACCGGCATCCGGCCATATTAGGGCCGCAGGTTAGCGAGCGCTAACACCCAGCGGCGCGGGCCTCGCTTCCGGGCCGCGTGAGCAGGCCGGCGAGCGCCAACATCAGATGGCGCCGGCCTCGCCCGGAGGCGTCCGGCACGCGAACGAATCCCCAGGTTAGCGAGCGCTAACACTGTTCCCGTCTTCCGGCGTGGGCCGAGTGGGTTACTTACAGGTAACTAGGGGTTCCTCGTGGGCCTTCCACATGCTGTGCTTTTGGGGTCGGTTCTGTCACAAAGGAGTGGCCCATGGGGGTTCCGATCCGTCTGTCGCGACGTTTCCTGCTGAGGTTGAGCACGGCTCTCGGGGCCGTCGTCCTGTCCACTCTCGGCGTCACGGGCCTCGCCCACGCCGCCGGGACCGTCTACGCCGCGCTCGGCGATTCCTACTCCTCGGGAGTCGGCGCCGGCAGCTACGGCAGTTCCGGGAGCTGCTACCGCAGTTCCAACGCCTACGGCCAGCTCTGGGCCAACGCCCACAGCGGCACGTCCTTCACCTTCCTGGCCTGCTCCGGCGCCAAAACCGGGGACGTCATCAGCCAGGCCAACTCCATCCCCTCCAACGCGACCCTGGTCACGGTCACCGTGGGCGGCAACGACGCCGGCTTCAGCGACGTGATCCAGACCTGCACCCTTGGCAGCGACGCGACCTGCACCGCCCGCGTCAACACCGCGAAGACCTACGTCAACAACACCCTGCCCGCGTTGCTGACGAACACCTACAACGCGATCAAGGTCAAGGCTCCGGGCGCCAAGCTCGTCGTCCTGTCCTACCCGCGCTTCTACACCGTCCCCGGCTCCTGCTGGGTCGGGCTGAGTGACACCAAGCGGACCGCGATCAACTCCGGCGCGGACACCCTCGCCTCGGTGATCCAGTCCCGGGCGGCGTCGGCGGGCGCGACGTTCGTCGACGTCCGGCCGTCGTTCGTCGGGCACAACATCTGCTCGTCGGCCGACGACTACCTGCACAGCCTGACCTGGCCGGTGATCGAGTCCTACCACCCGACCGTGGCCGGGCAGTCGGGCGGCTACTACGCCCCGCTGCGGGGCGCGATCGGCTGACCTTCCTCCCGCGGAAGCCCGTGAAGGCCCCCTGGCCGGCCCGAGAAGCCGGTAGGGGGCCTTCATGGCATTCCGGCGACTGGACACTCACGTTAGCGGTCGCTAACATCGGAGCTGAGGTTAACGACCGCTAACGTCGAGGGAGCCCATGGACACGCCGGCACTGGGGACTTCGGCTGCCCCGGACAGCGAGGCCTACGCCCGCAACGTCACATCCCACGCGGAGCTGGTCGAGGACCTCCGCAAACGTTTGTCGAGCGCCCGCCTCGGCGGGCCCGAGAAGTCGCGCACCCGGCACGTCGAACGCGGCAAACTGCTGCCGCGCGACCGCGTCGACACGCTGCTCGACCCGGGTTCGCCGTTCCTGGAACTGTCCCCGCTGGCCGCGAACGGACTGTATGACGACGAGGCGCCGTCCGCCGGGATCATCACCGGGATCGGGCGCGTCTCCGGCCGCGAATGCGTGGTCGTCGCGAACGACGCCACCGTCAAGGGCGGCACGTACTACCCGATGACGGTCAAGAAGCACCTGCGCGCCCAGGAGGTCGCGCTGCACAACAACCTGCCGTGCGTCTACCTGGTGGACTCCGGCGGCGCGTTCCTGCCGAAGCAGGACGACGTCTTCCCAGATCGTGAACACTTCGGCCGGATCTTCTACAACCAGGCGACGATGTCCGCGCGCGGCATCCCGCAGATCGCCGCGGTGCTCGGCTCGTGCACCGCGGGTGGCGCGTACGTCCCGGCGATGAGCGACGAGGCCGTGATCGTCCGGAACCAGGGCACGATCTTCCTCGGCGGCCCGCCGCTGGTGAAGGCCGCGACCGGCGAGGTCGTCACGGCGGAGGAGCTCGGCGGCGGCGACGTCCACTCCCGCCAGTCCGGCGTCACCGACCACCTGGCCGACGACGACGCGCACGCGCTGCGGATCGTCCGCTCGATCGTCTCGACGCTCGGGCCGCGCACCCCACGACCGTGGGATGTCCTCCCGACCGAGGCCCCTGCCGTCGATCCCGCGGAGCTGTACGGCGTCGTCCCGACCGACCCGCGCACCCCTTACGACGTGCGGGAGGTGATCGCGCGCATCGTCGATGGCAGCCGCTTCGGCGAGTTCAAGAAGGAGTACGGCTCCACGCTGGTCACCGGCTTCGCCCGGATCCACGGCCACCCGGTGGGCATCGTCGCGAACAACGGCGTGCTGTTCGCCGAGTCCGCGATGAAGGGCGCGCACTTCATCGAGCTGTGCGACAAGCGCTCGATCCCGCTGCTGTTCCTGCAGAACATCACCGGCTTCATGGTCGGGCGCGCGTACGAGGCCGGCGGCATCGCGAAGCACGGCGCGAAGATGGTCACCGCGGTGGCCTGCGCGCGCGTGCCGAAGTTAACCGTCGTTATCGGCGGCTCGTTCGGCGCCGGCAACTACTCGATGTGCGGCCGGGCGTACTCGCCGCGCTTCCTCTGGATGTGGCCGAACGCGCGGATCTCCGTGATGGGCGGCGAGCAGGCGGCGTCGGTGCTCTCGACGGTCCGCCGCGACTCGATCGAGGCCCGCGGCGGCGAATGGTCCGCCGAGGACGAAGAGGCCTTCAAGGACCCGATCCGCGAGCAGTACGAGGCGCAGGGCAGCCCGTACTACTCGACGGCGCGGCTGTGGGACGACGGCGTGATCGACCCGGCGGACACCCGCACGGTGCTCGGTCTCGCGCTTTCGACCGCGGCCAACGCACCCCTGTCCGATGTCAACTACGGCGTCTTCCGGATGTGATGATGTTCGACTCAGTGTTGGTCGCCAACCGCGGCGAGATCGCCGTCCGGGTCATCCGCACGCTGCGGGCGCTCGGCATCCGCGCGGTCGCGGTGTACAGCGACGCGGACGCCGACGCGCGGCACGTCCGGGAGGCGCACACCGCGGTCCGGATCGGCCCGGCGGAGGCCGCGAAGAGCTACCTCTCCATTCCGGCCATCGTGGACGCCGCCGTGTCTTCGGGCGCGCAGGCCGTGCACCCGGGTTACGGCTTCCTGGCGGAGAACGCCGAGTTCGCGCGGGCCTGCGAGGCGGCCGGGCTGGTGTTCATCGGCCCGCCGGTCGCGGCGATCGACGCCATGGGCGACAAGATCCGCGCCAAGGCGACGGTGTCCGCGGCGGGCGTCCCGGTCGTGCCCGGTGCGTCCGATGTGGACATCCCGGCCGGCGGCTTCGCCGAGGCGGCCGCGAAGGTCGGCTACCCGCTGCTGCTCAAGCCGTCCGCCGGAGGTGGCGGCAAGGGCATGCGGCTGGTCCGCGAAGAGTCCGAACTGGACGCGGCCATCGAGTCCGCGCGGCGCGAGGCCAAGGGCTCCTTCGGTGATGACACCCTGCTGATGGAGCGGTTCGTCACGACGCCGCGGCACATCGAGATCCAGGTCATGGCCGACCAGCACGGCAACGTCATCCACCTCGGCGAGCGCGAGTGCAGCCTGCAGCGGCGGCACCAGAAGATCATCGAGGAAGCGCCGTCGGTGCTGCTGGACGAGGCCACGCGCGCGAAGATGGGCACCGCGGCGGCCGAGGCCGCGCGCTCGGTCGGATACGTCGGCGCGGGCACGGTCGAGTTCATCATGTCGGCGCACGACCCGGACGAGTTCTTCTTCATGGAGATGAACACCCGGCTGCAGGTCGAGCACCCCGTCACCGAGCTGGTCACCGGCCTCGACCTGGTCGAGTGGCAGGTCCGGGTGGCCGCGGGGGAACACCTGACCGTCGCGCAGGATGACGTCGTCCTCAATGGACACGCGGTCGAGGCGCGCGTGTACGCCGAAGACCCGGCGCGCGGGTTCATCCCGACGGGCGGGACGGTGCTGGCGGTGCACGAGCCGGCCGGCGACGGCGTCCGCGTCGACTCGTGGATGACACGCGGCGCGGTGATCGGCTCGAACTACGACCCGATGCTGGCCAAGGTCATCGCCTGGGGCCCGGACCGCGCGTCCGCCCTGCACCGGCTGGACATGGCGCTGGCCGACACCGCACTGCTGGGCGTCGGCACCAACACGGCGTTCCTGCGCGGGCTGCTGGCCGACGAGGACGTCCGCGCCGGCCGTCTGGACACCGAGCTGGTCGACCGCCGACTGTCCACTTTGGTCTCTTCGGACGTGCCCGAGGAGTTCTTCGTCGCGGCCGCCGTGGACCGGTTGCTGGAGCTGCAGCCGTCGGGGTCCGTCGTGGACCCGTGGGACGTGCCGGACGGCTGGCGCATGGGCGGGTCCGGCGGGGTCACCTTCCGCTTGAAGTCCGGCCAGGCCAAGGCCGTGGTCCGGGTGCAGGGCACGCCCGCTTCCGCCGTCGTCCAGGTCGACGACGGCGAGCCCGTCGAGGTTTCGGCCCGGCGCGACGGTGACGTCCTGGAGATCCGCCACGCCGGTGGGTTCGACCGGTACCGCCAGGCCTGCGGTCCGGATCGGACGGTCTGGCTCGCCCGGGACGGTCTGAGCTTTCCCTTCGGTGAGCAGGAGTTCGTCCTGTCGTCGCGCGGCGAGGCCGCCGGGGCCGGGCCGGTCACCAGCCCGATGCCGGGCACGGTGCTCGTCGTCAAGGTCGCCGCGGGAGACGTCGTGAAGGCCGGGACGCCGTTGCTGGTCGTCGAAGCGATGAAGATGGAGCACACGGTCACCGCGCCGATCGACGGCGTGGTCAGCGAACTCCCCGTCCGGGCCGGCCAACAGGTCGCGCTGGACGAAACCCTTGCCGTAGTGAAGCCCCAAGAGGAGCAGCAGTGATCGACTTCCGCCTGGACGAGGAGTACGAGGCCCTCCGCAAGACCGTGGAGGACTTCGCGCACGCCGAGGTCGCGCCGGTCATCGGCGAGCTGTACGAGAAGGAGGAGTTCCCGTACGCGATCGTCGCCAAGATGGGGGAGATGGGCCTGTTCGGCCTGCCGTTCCCCGAGGAGTTCGGCGGCATGGGCGGCGACTACTTCGCGCTGTGCCTGGCCTTGGAAGAGCTCGCGCGGGTCGACTCGTCGGTGGCGATCACCCTGGAGGCAGGCGTTTCGCTCGGTGCGATGCCGATCTTCCGCTTCGGGACGCAGGACCAGAAGGAGAAGTGGCTGCCGTCGCTGTGCGAGGGCACGGCGCTGGGCGGCTTCGGCCTGACCGAGCCGGGCGGCGGCTCGGACGCGGGTGCGACCCGCACGCGGGCCACTTTGGACGGTGACGACTGGGTCGTCAACGGCAGCAAGGCGTTCATCACGAACTCGGGCACGGACATCACGCGCCTGGTCACGGTCACGGCCGTGACGGACGTGATGGAGAACGGCCGCAAGGAGATCTCGGCGATCCTCATCCCGTCCGGCACCCCGGGCTTCGAGGTGGCGCCGAAGTACTCCAAGGTCGGCTGGAACTGCTCGGACACCCACGAGCTGTCCTTTTCGGACGTCCGCGTCCCGGCGGAGAACCTGGTCGGCACCCGCGGCCGCGGGTACGCCCAGTTCCTGTCCATTTTGGACGAAGGTCGCGTCGCGATCGCCGCCCTGTCGGTGGGTCTGGCGCAGGGCTGCGTCGACGAGTGCCTGCAGTACGTGAAGGACCGCGTCGCGTTCGGCAAGCGGATCGGGGAGTACCAGGCGATCCAGTTCAAGATCGCCGACATGGAAGTCCGCACGCACACCGCGCGCCTGGCGTACTACCAGGCGGCGTCGAAGATGCTGCGCGGCGAGCCGTTCAAGAAGGAGGCGTCGATCGCGAAGCTGGTGGCGTCCAACGCGGCCATGGACAACGCGCGCGACGCGACGCAGATCTTCGGCGGCTACGGCTTCATGAACGAGTACCCGGTGAGCCGCTTCTACCGCGACGCCAAGATCCTGGAGATCGGCGAGGGCACGAGCGAGGTCCAGAAGATGCTGATCTCGCGCCACCTCGGCGTGGCCTGACGTCGCAAGTCGCCTGACGTCGCGAAAGGGGCACCTCCCGCGGGAGGTGCCCCTTTCGGCTACTGCGGCTGTTGCTGCTTCTTGTCCTCTTCGGCCCAGGCGGCCTCCGCCTGCATCTGGATGTCGGTGAGGCCGCGGTCGACCTGCACGATGTCCTTGCCCGCCCAGCCCACGAAGTTCTTCGAGCTCTTGGCGTCGGACAGCGACTTCAGCATCGGGTAGTAGTCCGGGGCCTTGGCCTTCAGCCAGTCGTCGACGAACTTCATCTTCTTGTAGCTGTCACCGAACTTCGTCTTCAGCCAGTCTTCGTGCTTCTTGATCGTCGAGACGTCGTGGTCGCTCAGGTGCGACTTCGGCGGCGTCGGCTTGGGCGGCTCCGGCGGCTTCGGCAGCGGCCGCGAGAAGTTCGGCGTGGTGCCGTCGCCGGGGTGGGCGCTGGGCGTCGCGCCCCCGGTCGTCGGCGGGCCGTCGTGGGTGACCGCCGTCCCCGGTGGTGGCAGCGGCCGCGAGAAGTTGGGGGTCGTGCCGTCGCCCGGAGGACGCGTGCTGGGCGTGGCGCCGCCGGTCGTGGGCGGGCCGTTGTGGGTGACCGCGGTACCCGGCGGCGGCATCGGCGTCATCTCGTGCCCCGCGCTCGAGGAGGAGCCCGGCTTCCCCTTGACCAGCTTCGACAGCCCGGTGAGCCGGGCCAGCGTGCGGCCGGCGTAGGAGACGACCTTGGCGAGCTTCGCCATCATCGCCGCGACCTGCACCGAGACGGTCGCGACGCACTTGGTCACGCCGACGGCGATCGACGCGCCGAAGGTGGGGATGGCCAGCGCGAGCGCGATCAGCATCGTCGAAATGATGTCGCCGAGGATCGTCGTGATGATGTCGCGCAGCAGCGAGCGGACCGCGCCGATCAGGGCGCCGGTGGTCTCGACCATGTAGCCGGCGACGTCGGCCGCCTTGGCGTTCGCGTCGATCCAGCCCTTCCGGTCGTTGATCGACTTGAGGAAGCTGTCGTAGCCCTTGCCCTGCCACTGGGTGATCGTCGCCTTGAGCGTGTCGTCCAGCGACGTGCCGGTGTTGCGCAGCGACTCGCCGATCTTGTGCAGCTCGTTGGCGACCTTCGTGACCTCCGCGGGGTTGCCCGCGACCTGGTCCAGTGGCCACTTCAGGAACGAGACGTGCTCGATCAGCCAGCCCAGGCCCGCCGCGATCAGCTTCGCGAGGGGGTCCATGGCGAACGCGACGGTGTCGAGCACGGCGCTGATGACGTTGATGCCGAGCTCGACGCTGACGGCCGCGAGGTCGCCGCCGTGCTCGGTCTGGACCTTGCCGATCGAGTCGCCGACCTGCTTCCAGCTGTCGAAGACGCCGGCGCCGGTCGTGGAGTTCGATGCCGTGATGGGAACGGTCACTTGCCCAGCTCCGTCTCGAAAGTGCTCAAACCCTGGGCGGTGTTCGAGTCGTGGGTCGCGTACGTCTCGGCGGCCTTCTTGAGGTCGTCGGCGGACTTGCCGATGTCACCGACGAGCTTGGTGATCTCCCCGGTGATCACGCCCATCGTGATCCGCGAGGGCACGGCGAGCACCTGCGCGAGCAGGATGCCGAACGCGGCGTTGTCGAACCCGTTCGCCGCCTGCATCCGGTTCGCGGCGTCCTGCACCGCCGGTTGCGTGGTGCCGGACAGGAACTGGCTGAACTTCTGCAGCTCGGCCGGGTCGACCGTGAAACCTTCTCCGGAAACCACCGGTTCTCCTCCGTACTACCAGGGGTTGCTGTCGCCGTCGTCCTCGTCCGGCGCGGGCCGGGGACGACGACGGGGCGGGGGTGGCTGAGGCGGCTGCGGGTTCGGTGGCGGGCGGTGCGCGGGCGGCGGGGGCCGGTCGTCGGCCTCCTGCTCCGGCATGAACACGTCGCTCTTGTCCGTGGGCGTTTCCGCTTCGGGTGCCGGCAGGAACTCGTCCAGCAGTTCGCGGGCGGCCGAGTCCTCGCCGACCATGCCGCTGAACGCGTCGGCGACCTGGGCCGAGACCTTCTGCTGGGCCCGGCCGATCAACTGCATCACCAGGCCGGACAACGCTTGCGGGGGCCGTTCGTACGCGCGCGGGCCGAACCGGAGCTCCTGCAGGACGCCGCTCGGGCCGACGGTCACCGAGACCGCCCCGTCCGGCGACTGCACCGAGGCGACGGCGGTGCGCAGCTGTTCTTGCGCCGCCGCGGCTTTCGCCTGGATTTCCTCGAGTTCGACGGTGAACGCGGCCAGCGGGTCGCCGCCGGGGGGCACTGACTGGGTCAATTTGTCCTCGTCGCGAGAGAGGTTGTGAACCCTGCAAGTCAATCAGCGCAGTTTTAACTTCGGATGGCTCGAACGGAGCCGCAGGCTGAACGCGATGCCGACCCCGGGTGCCGAAGGGCCGCTGCACCTGCTGGACGCCGATATCTATACCGGTATAGTTATCGTCATGGTCGAGATCAAATCCGCGACCGAGCTGGCGGCAATGCGCGAAGCCGGGCGAGTGGTCGCCCAGGCGCTGGACGCGGTGAAGGAGACCGCCGCGATCGGCGTCTCCCTGCGCGAGCTCGACGAGGTCGCCGCGCAGGTGATCGGCGGAGCCGGGGCCAAGCCGTCGTTCCTGCACTACCAGCCGTGGTCCGCGCCGACGCCCTATCCCGGGGTCATCTGCGCCAGCGTCAACGACGTCGTCGTGCACGGCATCCCGACGGCGTACCGCATCCAGGACGGCGACCTGGTCAGCATCGACTGCGGCGCCATCCTCGACGGCTGGAACGGCGACGCCGCGATCAGCTTCGTCGTCGGCGACGCCGACCCACTCGACCTCGCGCTGATCGAAGCGACCGAGCGCGCCCTGGCCGCCGGGATCGCCGCGGCCCAGCCGGGCGCGAAGCTCGGCGACATCTCCCACGCGATCGGCACCGCCGGGCGCGCGTCGGGCCACGGCATGCTCGAGGACCACGGCGGCCACGGGATCGGCCGGCGGATGCACGAGGACCCGCACCTGGCGAACGAAGGCCGCGCGGGCCGCGGGATGCGGCTCAAGCCCGGTCTCGCGCTGGCGATCGAGCCGATGCTCACCCGCGGCGGCGACGCCTACCGGTGCGCCGAGGACGGCTGGTCGCTGCTCACCACCGACGGCAGCCGCGCCGCGCACGTCGAACACACCATCGCCATCACCGAAGACGGCCCGCGTGTGCTCACCGTGCGGTAGACAAGGGGAATGGACAACATCGTCATCCGATCGGGTGACTCTGGGGATGCTGACACACTGCTGCGCTTCTTCGACGAGGCCGTCGAATGGCTCGTCGCGCGCGGCAGTTCTAAGCAGTGGGGGACCGAGCCGTGGACCCGCGTCCCGAAGCGCGTCGAGCGCGTCAAGGTGATGGCCGCGGACCCGGGCCTGCGCATCGCGATGGTCGACGGCGAGGCGGCCGGCGCGCTGATCGTCTCCGAGGAGCACGACCCGCACGTGCCGCCGGTTAACGAGCGTGAACTGTACGTCCGGCTGCTGATCACGTCGCGGCGGTTCACCGGGCGGCGCGTCGGCGGGCGCCTCGTCGAATACGCGCTCGACGAGGCGCGGCGGCGCGGCATCGACCTCGTGCGCGTCGACTGCTGGGCCGGCGGCGACGGTGCCTTGCAGCGTTACTACGAGAGCCAGGGCTTCAAGCCGACCGTGCAGTTCCACGTCGAGGAGTGGGTCGGGCAGGTCCTGGAGCAACGCGTGGGGTAGCGCGATCGCGGACCAGGGGTGACACTGTTGACGGGTTGCCAACAGACGAAGGAGTCGCCATGGCCGAGGAGCTCGCGGGCAAGGTCGTCGTCATCACCGGCGGCGGGCAGGGGATCGGCGCGGCGACCGCGTCGGCGCTGTCCCGGCTGGGCGCGCGGGTGGTGATCGGCGACCTCGACCAGGTCCGGGCCGAGAAAACGGCCGGCGAGCTGGACGCGGAAGCGCTGCCGCTGGACGTCACCGACATCCGCGGCTTCACCGAGTTCCTCGACGAGGTCGAGCGCCGCCACGGCCGGATCGACGTCCTGATCAACAACGCCGGGATCATGCCGCTGGCCCGCCTCGAGGACGAGAGCGACGCGACGACCCGGCGTCAGCTGGAGACCAATCTGCACGCCGTCATCCACGGCACCCGCGAAGCGATGAAGCGGATGCGGCCGCGACGGTCCGGGCACATCGTGAACGTCGCGTCGTTCGCGGGCAAGGCGGGTTTCCCGGGTGCGGCGACGTACTGCGCGACCAAGCACGCCGTCGTCGGATTGTCCGAAGCGGTGCACCTGGAGCTGCACGGATCCGGGGTGCACGTCTCGTGCGTGATGCCGGCGATCGTCCGGACGGAGCTCGCGAGCGGACTCGGCGAGGCGAAGTTCTTCAAGTCGTCACGGCCGGAGGACGTGGCCGACGCCATCGTGTCCACGCTGCGCAAGCCCCGGCTCGAGGTCTTCGTGCCCCGCTCGGTGGGCACTATGGGCAAGCTCACCCGGCTGCTGCCCCGGCGGGCCGGCGAAGTGCTCGCCCGCGCGTTGAAAGCGGACCAGCTTTTGGCTTCAGCGGCCCATTCCCCGGCCCGCGCGGACTACGAGGCGCGCGCCGCCGAAAGCGCACCCGGGGCGGGCACGGAGTAACTCGGACGGCCTAGTCACTGTCCGATTTGGACGTGGCCGCTGTTGAGTCCACCGGCCTGACCGGGCAAGATTGGCCGGAAGTGCCCGGGGGACGTCGCAGGAGGCTTTCGAAATGGTTTCACCGCCCGCACGGCTGGCCGCGGCGGCGTCGAACGTGGTCGGCAAGGTGCTGCACGGCGGTGTCGCCGACCTGCGCCCGATGCCGCGGGTGCTGATCGACCAGGGGCCCAACCGCTCGGTGTACCGGATGACGCACAGCAGCCGTCCGGTGTCCGGGCCACCGATCCTGCTGGTGCCGCCGCTGGCCGCGCCGGCGATCTGCTTCGACCTGCGCCGCGGCTGCAGCCTCATCGAGCACCTGGTCGAGGGCGGTCGCAACGCGTACCTCGTCGACTACGGCATGGTCGCCTTCTCGGACCGCCGCCTGGGCATCGAGCACTGGATCGACGAGGTCCTGCCGCGCGCGATCCGCAAGGTGAGCGCCGACAACGGTGGCCAGGCCGTGCACCTGGTGTCGTGGTCGCTGGGCGGGATCTTCTCGTTGCTGGTGAACGCGGACCAGCCGGACCTGCCGATCGCGTCGATCACGGCGATCGGCTCCCCGGTGGACTTCACGGCGATCCCGATCATCGCGCCGTTCCGCCCGCTGGTGGACCTGACGAACGGCCACCTGCTGACCCCGATCTACCGCGCGTTCGGCGGCGCACCGTCCTATTTGGTCAGTCGGGTGTTCCGCGCGACGGGCATCAGCAAGGAGATCACGAAGCCGATCGCGATCCTTTCGCACCTCGACGACCGCGACTACCTCGCGCAGATCGAGGCGGTCGACCACTTCATGGGCAACATGTACGCCTACCCGGGCCGCACGTTCGGCCAGCTGTACCACCGCTTGTTCCGCACGAACGACCTGGCGGAGGGCAAGGTGGACCTCAACGGGCGCATCATCTCGCTGTCCTCGGTCCGGGTCCCGACGCTGGTGGTGGCGGGCGAGAACGACACGATCGCGCCGCGGCCGTCGGTGGAGCGGGTGGTGGAACTGCTGGACAAGGCCCCGGAGGTCCGCTTCAAGACGGCGCCGGGCGGCCACCTCGGCGTCCTGACGGGCCGCAAGGCACGCGGCACGACGTGGCGCTACCTGGACGAGTTCCTCGACGACCAGGCGTCAGCCGACTAGGTCGATCTCGAACGGCTCGGCCGCGCTGTAGCTGACGTCCGCCCAGACCGCGCCGGGCACTTCGTAGCGCCGGTGAGACGTCAGCTTCGGGTCGTGGCCGGGGTTCTGCGCGGGGTTGTGGCCGACGCCCGCGCGATCCGAGCCCCACGCGAAGATGTTCGACACCCACATCGGCCGCGCGGAGCCGTCGCCGCCCAGCCGCGGCCGGACCACGATCGCCCCGCCGGGACTGCCGGACAGGTAGACGCGGACGCTGTGCTCGCCCGCGTCCGGCGGCGTGACGGTGATGCGCTCCAGGATCTCGACGCCGACGGGCCCGGTGCTGGTGGGGTTGGCCGCACGTTCGCGCAGCCAGGCACTGTCGATGCCGACGGGGTCGATCTTGCGGCCGACGGGAACGCAGACGTCCTTGTGCCCGGCATAGCGTTCGACACCGCGGTTCATGTACCGCAGCAGCGCGGCGACGAGCTTCGGGTAGGCGTCGAGCTGCGCGGCCGTCCAGCCACCGGCGCCCGTGGACTCCGCTTCGATGCCGAGGAACTCGTCGTTCACATCGAGGAACCCGAGCCACCGCGACGCACCGGCGTGGTAGGCACACCCGGCGGCGACGACGTAGATGGTGCCGCTCCGGCCGAGGCCGAGGTTGCACAACGGTCCGGCGAGATCGGCGCGGCCGTGCGTGACGATGTCGAGCGAGGGGTAGTCCCCGGGCGCGGAGTCGGCGGTGGCGGTGTGGTGCCCGACAACACCTTCGACGACGCGCATGCCGCCGTGGCCGCGGGTCTGCCACCCGGGGACTTCGACAACGGGATACCCGGTGCTGCGGGCGGCATCGACGAGCCAAGGAACGTACACGGGTCAGCCCTCCAGAGCGTCGTAGGCACCGGCGTCCGCTTCGGTATCGGGCGCATCGCGCGCCGCGATCCGGGCGGCGAGTGCTTCGCGCGCTTCGTCGAGGGTCTTCGGTTGCTGCCGGGTTTTGTCCCAGCCTTCCGCAGCCCATTCTTCGGGCGTCTTGATCGGCGTGGAATCCCCAGGCTCATGGACGACGGTCTCGCTGTGTTCGGTCACGGTCGGCCTCCGGACCGCGAGGGTACCGGAGGCCGACCGCCCCGCGCTCACTTCAGCTCGGCGCTCGACTTCCCGAGAATTCTCCGGGCGACGATGAGCTGCTGAATCTGCTGCGTCCCCTCGAAAATGTCCAGAATTTTGGCGTCCCGGGCCCACTTCTCGAGCAAAGACTCTTCGCCGTAAGCCCCGGTCAGCTCGACGCACTTGAGCGCGATCTCGACGACCGAACGTCCCGCCTTGGCCTTCGCCATCGACGCCTGCAGCGAGTTCGGCTTGCGGTTGTCCGCCATCCACGCCGATTCCAGCGTCAGCAGGTAGGCCGACTCGTAGTCCGCCTCCAGGCGAAGGAACTCCGCCGCCGCCGCGTGCTGCGAGTTCGCCGGACGGTCGTAGTCGATCGAAACACCGGCCTCGGTGAGAATCCGGCGGGTCTCCTCCAACGCCGCCCGGGCCACGCCGATCGCCATCGCCGCCACCAGCGGACGGGTGTTGTCGAACGTCTGCATGACGCCCGCGAAACCCTTGGCCGTGTCGATTTCCGGCGTGCCCAGCAGGTTCTCCGCCGGCACGCGGCAGTTCTCGAAGCGCAGCACCGCCGTGTCCGAAGCGCGGATGCCGAGCTTGTGCTCGACGCGCACCACCTCGAAGCCCGGCGTGCCCTTCTCCACCACGAACGACTTGATCGCCGCGCGGCCCTTGGACTTGTCCAGCGTCGCCCAGACCACCACCGCGTCCGCGCGCTCGCCCGACGTCACGAAGATCTTCTCGCCGTTGAGGACGTAGTGGTCGCCGTCGAGGCGGGCCGTCGTGCTGACCGCCGCCGAGTCCGAGCCAAACTCGGGCTCGGTGATCGCCATCGCCGCCCACATGCCGGAGAAGCGTTCCAGCTGCTCGTCCGTCGCGACCGAGCCGATCGCGGCGTTGCCGAGGCCCTGGCGCGGCATCGACAGCAGTAGCCCGACGTCACCCCAGCACATCTCGATCGTGCCGAGGACCACGTTCAGGTTGGCGCCGTTGCGGTTGCCCTTTTCCTTGTCGGGACCGGAGCGCCGCACGCCGGCCGCGCCCGCGCCGCCCTCGCCGGAGGAGTTGAGCCCGTCCAGCAGCGCCGCGAACATGTCCAGCTCGCTGGGGTACGTGTGCTCCGCGCGGTCGTACTTGCGCGAGATCGGCCGGAACACCTCGGCCGCGGCCTGGTACGCCTGGTTGATCAGCGCGCCGGCCTTCTTGGGAGCTTCCAAGTTAATCATCGTTAACGCCTTTCCGAAGCCTAGAGAAGGACGGCGCCTTCCATGACGCCGATGGCGCGCAGGTCCCGGTACCAGCGCTCGACGGGGTGCTCCTTCACGAAGCCGTGCCCGCCCAGCAGCTGCACGCCCGCGCTGCCGATCTGCATGCCCTTGTCCACGGCGAGCTTCCGCGCCAGCGCGACTTCGCGGGCGTAGGGCTTGCCCTGCTCGGCCCGCGCCGCCGCGCGCAGCGTCACCAGCCGCAGGCCCTCCAGCTCGATCGCGATGTCGGCGACGGAGAACGCCACCGCCTGCCGGTGGCTGATCGGCTCGCCGAACGCCGTCCGCTCGTTGACGTACGGCACGACGTAGTCGAGGACGGCCTTCGCGGTGCCGGCGGCCAGCGCCGCCCAGCCCAGCCGCGAAAGCCGGACGAGGTCGGTGAAGACGTCGAGCTTTCCGCCGCCGAGCAGCGCGCCCGCGGGCAGGCTCACGCGCTCCAGGTGCAGCTTGCCGGTGGCGGCGCCGCGCAGGCCCATCGCCGGTTCGCTCTCGATGGTCACCCCGGCGTTCGACGACTCGACGAGGAACAGCGCCGGTCCGCGGCCTTCGAGGTCGGCCGACACGATGAACAGCTCGGCCTGCGCGGCGCGCGGGACCAGCGTCTTCACGCCGTCGAGCTGGTAGCCCTTCGGCGTGCGGCGCGCCTTCGTCGCGGGCTTGAACGGGTCGTAGAGCGCCTTCTGCTCCTGCAACGCCAGCGCCGCGGCGGGCACATTCTCGCCGACGAACGCGGGCAGGTAGTCGGCCTGCTGCTGCTCGTCACCCCAGCTGACCAGCGCGGTGCTCACCGCGGACGGCGCGAGCACGGCCACGGCCAGGCCGAGGTCGCCGTGCGCGAGCGCTTCCGCGACGAGCGCGTTGGTGACGACCGAGCGTTCGACGCCGACCCCGCCGAGCTCCTCCGGGATGCCGACCAGGCTGATGCCCAGCTCGGCGGCCCGGGTCAGCAGGCCTTCGGGCGCCTCGAGCTTGGCGTCGGCGTCCGCGGCGGCCGGGCGCAGCTGCTCGGCGGCGAACTCCGTCACGGTCTCGACGATGAGCTGCTGGTCCTCGCTCGGCGTGAGGTCGAACAGTCCGGTGTCGCCGGCCGGCGTGAGCCGGGCGGGCTTGCCCAGCTTCTGCACCGACTTGAACGACCGGGTCGCCGCGCCGGCGGCGCGGAAGCCGGTGCGCGTCCCCGCGGTGACCAGGCCTTCGATGGGCTTGCGCAGCCCCGCCCGATCGACGACCTTGCTCCCGGCCAGCCGGGTCAGCGCGGACAGGCCCCAGCCCATCGCGTCCCGTTTCCTTGGCGCAGCCATGTGGCCCTCCATCCGTTACCTACTCGTGAGTAGGTTAACGCGGGAGTCGCTTCGGCGCCAGTGTGGGCTCACTTACGAGTGAGCCGGACCGAGATCTCCCACAGCTCCCGGGCGTCGCCGTGGTCCCGGCGTCGCTCGAGCCGGGGCCGCCCGCCGTTGCGCCCGCCCGGGCCGACGTACGCGTTGCCGGAGACGTCCTCGGTCGCGGCGAACAGGATGGGCAGCGCGCCGTACTCGGCCTTTCGCTGCGCGATCACCGGGTAGAGCGCCTTCAGCGCCATGGCCTGGACGCCGCTGTAGTTCCGGTCGATCCCGGTCCGCGCGACGCCGGGGTGGGCGGCAACCGCACGGACGCCGCTCCCGGATGCGGTCAGCCGCCGCTGCAGCTCTTGGGTGAACAGCAGGTTCGCCAGCTTCGACTGCGCGTACGCGCCCATCTTCGAGTAGCGGCGGCGCTCCCAGTTCAGGTCGTCGAGACGGAGCCGTCCCATCCGCGACAGTCCGGACGAGACGGTAACGACCCGTCCTGTCAGGTGCGGCCGCAGCAGGGTCGTCAGCAGGAACGGCCCGAAGTGGTTGACGGCCATGTGCGTCTCGAAGCCGTCGGCGGTCTTCCCGTAGGGCACGGCCATGACCCCGGCGTTGTTGACCAGGACGTCGACGTCGCCGGTCCAGCCGGCAGCGAACTCGCGCACCGAAGCCAGGTCGGCGAGGTCGAGGCGCCGGACCTCGGTGTCGCCCGGCGGCGGCGTGACGCGGGCGGGGTCGCGCACGGCGAGGACGACCCGGTGACCCCGGGCGGCGAGCTCGCGGGCGGTGAGAGCGCCGAGGCCGCCGCCGGCGCCGGTGATCAGATAAGTGGTCATGGCTTCAGCGTCGCCGCGCTCGCGGCGACCCGGCAGAGTGCGCCGATCGGGGGATCGGCGATCCCTGGGTGTGCGCGGCCCGGACGTCGATAATCGATCGCGTGAACCGTGCCGAGCTCGCCGACTTCCTGCGTCGCCGTCGCGAGGCTTTGCGCCCCGAGGACGTCGGGCTGCCGCTCGGGCAGCGCCGCCGCACGTCCGGGCTGCGACGCGAGGAGGTCGCGACGCTCTCGGGGATGTCCACCGACTACTACACGCGGCTGGAGCAGCGGCGCGGGCCGCGGCCGTCGGAGCAGATGCTGGCCGCGATCGCCCGCGGCCTGCGGCTCACCCTGGACGAGCGCGACCACCTGTTCCGGCTGGCCGGGCACACGGCGCCGTCCCGGGTGTCGCGCGCGGACCACGTCAGCCCGGCGCTGATGCGCGTGCTGGACCGGCTGCACGACACTCCCGCGCAGGTGATGTCGAACCTCGGCGAGACGCTGGTGCAGAACCGGCCGGCCCAGGCGCTGCTCGGGGACGAGACCGGCCACACTGGGCCCGCGCGCAGCGCCGCCTACCGGTGGTTCACCGACCCGGCGGAGCAGCTGCTCTACCCGCCCGCGGACCGCACGCGTCACGCCCGGTTCCTGGTGGCGACGCTGCGCGCGGCTTCGGGCACCGATCCCCGGGCCGCAGAGCTGGCGCGGTTGCTGCTCGCGAAGAGCGCGGAGTTCGCGAAGCTGTGGGAGGCGCACGAGGTCTCGGTGCCGTTCGAACGGCGCAAGACGATCGTGCACCCGGGTCTCGGCGAGATCGCGCTCGACTGCCAGCTGCTCTTCACCGACGACCTCGCGCAGCTGCTGCTGGTGTTCACCGCGACGCCCGGCACCGAGGACGCGGAGAAGCTGCAGCTGCTCTCGGTCGTCGGCCCGGAGCTGTTATGAGTGCTCGGTGTGCACCTGCCGCCGCCACTCGGCGAACCGGAGGCGTTCGAAGCCGATGAGCCCGAGCACGAGCCCGGCGACGACCAGGAGCAGCACGGCGGCGGGCACGTGCTCCAGCAACGGCGTCGCCGCGACCAGCAGGACGCCCAGCGTCAGACGTTGGACGTTCCAGCTGCCGAGGTTGCGCTTGCGCAGGGCGCTCAGCGCGATCAGGTAGAGCGCGAGGCCGCCGGTCAGCGCCCAGATCGGCACGCCGTGCAGCGCTTCGCCGGGTGTGTGGTGTTCGGTGTCGGCGATGTAGAGGAAGGCCTTCTTCAGGCCGAGGGCGACGAGCACGATCCCGGCGATCAGCGGCAGGTGCAGGAAGGTGTAGGAGTCGGTGGCGAGCTTCGTGCGTTCGGTGCCGGTCGCCTGGGTCAGCCGATGCTCGGAGACGCGCGCGACGACGTCGAAGTACGTCCACCACATCCCGGCGGCCAGCGCGAGCCCGCACACGGCGGCCCCGGTGACCAGCCACGACATCGGCAGCGCGCCGATCCCGATGCCGATCGCGACGATCGACTCCCCGAGCGCGATGATCACGATCAGCCCGAACCGCTCGGCGAAGTGCGCGGGAGAGTTCAGCCGCCACCCATCGGGTCCGGCGAGGTAGACGTTGAGGTAGTCGGCCAGCAGCGCGACGACCCACAGTCCCAGCTGCCACGGCCCGCTCAGCGCGGTGCTGACGGCAAGCAGCACGACGCTCGGCAACAGTCCGACGAACATCCGCAGCAGGACCTTGCGCAACCCGGGATCATGCCGCGCGGCCCCGAGGTAGGCGACGAGGTGCAGCAGCCGCACGAGCGCGTAACAGGCGACGAAGAGCACCGGAGCGAACAGCCCGCCGGGGAAGTCGACGAAGGCCTCGGGGATGGTGAGCGAGACGAGGAACATGACGGTCATGGCCCCGAACATCGCGAGCCGAGCGATCCCGTGGTCGACGTGGATGGTGGTCCCGAGCCAGGCATAGGAGCACCAGCACCACCACAGGACGGCGAGCATGACGATCCCCTGCCCGACGCCCATGGGGCTCAGGTGGTCGGCCATCAGCTGGGTGGTCTGGGTGATGGCGTAGACGAAGACCAGGTCGAAGAAGAGCTCGATGGTGGAGACGCGGTGGTCCTCATCCGCGCTAACCAGGTGCAGGCGTCTCGTGGGCACGCCGAATTATGGACGAAACAAGGACAAGGAGGACCGGTTTCCCGGTAACGCTGTGCGCGAACATGGCCGACGGTGCACGCGTCTGGGACAATCGAGACGGGACGGGGAGGTGTCGTGGATTCACTTCCGGCTGCGCACCACAGAACGATCATGGCCGTCGACATCGCCGGCTACAACGACCCCGGCCGCACGATGGCCCACCTGCGCGAGGTGCACGAAGGGCTCTGGTCGGTCCTCAAAGGCAGCTTCGCCGAGACAGGCGTCCCATGGGACGTCTGCTTCGTCGAGAACACCGGCGATGGCGCGATGATCCTGCTGCCCCCGGAAATCGCGAAGGCGGATCTCGTCGCCCAGTTGCCCGAACGCATGCACGCCGAATTGCGTCGCTACAACACTGTGCATTCCGAGGCGGCGCGGATCCAGCTGCGGGTCGCCCTCAATGCCGGCGAAGTCCAGCAAGCCAGTCACGGTTCGGTCAGCAAGGCCGTCAGCTTCACGTTCCGCGTGCTTGACGCTTCGGCGGCGAAGGCCGCGCAGAAGGCCACCGGCGCAGACCTGGCACTGCTGGCGTCCGACACGTTCTACAACGACGTGGTGTCCCAGGACCCGGCCGCGGCTCCCGGCGAGTACGCGCGGATCCCGGTGTCGGTCAAGGAAACCAGCACGGTCGCGTGGCTGCGTCTCCTGGGAGTGTCGGAGGTTCGCCGCCCGGTGCCCCGCGAACCGGTGCCCGACTTCACCGCGCTCGTCGAAACGCTCATGGACGTCCCGTGGGTCCGCAACAGCGACAGCCGCCGGCTGCTGCTGGAGATGTTTCCCCGCCGCGAAATCGCGTCCCAGGTGTCGTACTACCCGCAAGATCGGTTGCACGTGATCGCGCTGGCGAAAACGTGTCTCCGCTTCACGGACGGCCTGCGGTGCCTGCTCGACGTGGTGCTGACGATCGATCCCGACTCCCCGGAGGTCGTGCGGCTGGCCGAGCTGATCGGGCGGTGGCCGGAGGACCGCTGACCCGACTCAGGCGATGCCCAAGACCGTGTGCAGCAACGTCGTCAGTTCGGCTTCGAAGTTCGGCCGGGTCGCCAGCCGGCGGGTTCGGGCCAGGTCGTTAGCGATCGTTAGCGCCGCGTGCACCGTGATCTTCGCTTCGCGCGGGGGTAGTGATGGGCGGACTGCCGAGAGCAGTGTGACCCACTGGGCCACGTAATCCCGTTGCACCCGCAGCAGATCAGCCTTGTCGCGGTCCGGCATCGTCACGCGGTCGGTCGAAAACGACACCAGCAGCTCCGGCGTGTGCAAAATCGTGTGCACGTACGACGCCGCCAGACGGCGCAGGGCGGAGTGCTCGTCCGACGTCTGCAGTGCCCTCTCCGCCGCCAGGGCCAACCGGTCCGCCGCGCGGTGGCCGATCGCCACCATCAAAGCCGCCTTGCTCGGGAAGTGCCGATACACGCTCGGGCCCGCGATGCCCGCCGCCGCTCCGATGTCCTCCATGCTCACGTCGTGGAAGCCTCGCTGGGCGAACAACGTCGTCGCCTCCGCCAGGACCTGCTCGCGGCGGGAGGGAGTACCCAGGCTGAGCGCAGACGGAGGTGGCGGTGAGGACGGCGTCGGGAGTGTGGCGTTCAGCACACCCAGGGCCAGCTCCACCAGCAATGCAGCGAACCGGCGGCGCGCCACCGACGTGTGGTGGACCGACACGCTGCCGAACACCGACAGTGCTCCCCAGCACAACAGCTCGGCGTCTTCGGTGGGCAAGTCAGGGCGCTGGACCAGCAGCGCCTTCGACCATGCCGTCAGCGCCAACGTCGAACGGCGGGCGATCTCCCGCTGGTCCTCCTTGGGCAGGTGACGCCCCTCCCAGCGCCACAACGCCGCTATCTCACGGCGTTCGACGGCCTGTGTCGCGAGCCGGCCGAGGAGGGATTCCAGCTGGTCAACAGGGGAAACCGAGTCCGACAACGCCTCCGCCGTCGCTGCCTCCAGGTCCTCGAAGCCGCTCAGGACCACGTACGCCAGGATCGCCTGCTTGTCCGCGAAGTGCCGGTACAGCGCCGGCCCCGTGACGCCCGCCGCGTCCGCTATGTCCTTGATGCCTACTCCGGGGAACCCTCGCGCGCGGAACAGCTCCGCCGCCACCGCGGCCAGCTGGGCCTTGCGGTCGCGGGGGCGCGCACTTCGCACAGAGTCGGTCATCGTGAAAGAACGATAGCGGCTAACGGCACACCTGCAACCCATTGACACCTTGGGGTTATCCGGCGATATGTTAATGGCCATTAGCACTACCGGTCGGTATCATCGGCCACGGAACGACGACGTCCACCGCTCGCGAGGAGAGGTTCTGTGAGTAGCGAGGCCTACATCTACGAGGCGATCCGCACGCCTCGCGGCAAGAACAAGGGCGGTGCCCTGCACGGCACCAAGCCGGTCGACCTGGTGGTCGGCCTGATCGAAGAGCTCAAGGTCCGCCACCCGAACCTCGACCCCGCGGTGATCGACGACGTCGTACTCGGCGTCGTCTCCCCGGTCGGCGAGCAGGGCGCGGTCATCGCGCGCACCGCCGCGCTGAACGCGGGCCTGCCCGAGACCGTCGCCGGTGTGCAGCTCAACCGCTTCTGCGCCTCCGGCCTGGAAGCCACCAACACCGCCGCGCAGAAGGTCCGTTCCGGCTGGGACAACCTGATCATCGCCGGCGGCGTCGAGTCGATGTCGCGCGTGCCGATGGGCTCCGACGGCGGCGCGCTGTTCATGGACCCGGCCACCGCGTACGACAATTACATCGTCCCGCAGGGCACCGGCGCCGACCTGATCGCGACTATCGAGGGCTTCTCGCGCGAGGACGTCGACCGCTGGGCCGTCCGCTCGCAGGACCGCGCCGAGGCTGCCTGGTCCGGCGGTTACTTCGCCAAGTCCGTCGTCCCGGTCAAGGACATCAACGGCGTCACGGTCCTCGACCACGACGAGCACCGCCGTCCCGGCTCCACCGTCGAGAGCCTCGGCAAGCTCAAGCCCGCCTTCGCCGGCATCGGCGAGCTGGGCGGCTTCGACGCCGTCGCGCTGCAGAAGTACCACTCGGTCGAGCGCATCAACCACGTCCACACCGGCGGCAACTCCTCCGGCATCGTCGACGGCGCCGCGCTGGTGCTCGTCGGCTCCGAGCAGATCGGCAAGACCTTCGGGCTGACGCCGCGCGCCCGGATCGTGGCGACCGCGTCGATCGGCTCCGAGCCGACGATCATGCTCACCGGCCCGACTCCGGCCACCGAAAAAGTCTTGAAGACCGCGGGCCTCAAGCCCGAGGACATCGACCTGTGGGAGCTCAACGAGGCGTTCGCGTCCGTCGTGCTCAAGTGGATCAAGGACCTGCACCTCGACGAGGACAAGGTCAACGTCAACGGCGGCGCGATCGCCATGGGTCACCCGCTCGGCGCCACCGGCGCGATGCTGGTCGGCACCGTGGTCGACGAGCTCGAACGCCGCCAGGCGCGCCGCGCCCTGGTGACCCTGTGCATCGGCGGCGGCATGGGCGTCGCGACCATCATCGAGCGGGTGTGAGGACCACAATGGCCGAGAGCAAGACCATCCGCTGGGAGCAGGACTCCGACGGGATCGTCACCCTGACCCTCGACGACCCGAAGCAGTCGGCGAACACGATGAACGCCGACTTCCGCGAGTCGCTCGGCGTGACCGTGGACCGCCTGGAGGCCGAGAAGGACTCCATCACCGGCGTCGTCATCACGTCCGCCAAGAAGACCTTCTTCGCCGGCGGCGACCTGAACGACCTCATCCAGGCGAAGCCCGAGAACGCGGTCGAGTTCACCGAGTCGTCCGGCCTGATGAAGGGCCAGATGCGCCGCATCGAGCAGCTCGGCAAGCCGGTCGTCGCGGCGATCAACGGCGCCGCGCTCGGCGGTGGCCTCGAGATCGCGCTGGCGACGCACCACCGCATCGCCGCCGACGTCAAGGGCAGCCAGATCGGCCTGCCCGAGGTGACGCTGGGCCTGCTGCCCGGCGGCGGCGGTGTCGTGCGCACTGTCCGATTGCTGGGTATCCAGAGTGCGCTGCTGAACGTCCTGCTGCAGGGCCAGCGCCACCGCCCGGCCAAGGCGCTCGAGCTCGGCCTCGTGCACGAGTTGGTCGGCACCGTCGAGGAGCTCGTCCCCGCCGCGAAGGCGTGGATCAAGGCGAACCCCGAGGGCGGCGTCCAGCCCTGGGACGTCAAGGGTTACAAGATCCCCGGCGGCACGCCGTCGAACCCGAGCTTCGCGGCCAACCTCCCGGCGTTTCCGGCGAACCTGCGCAAGCAGATCAAGGGCGCGAACATGCCGGCGCCGCGCGCGATCCTGGCCGCCGCGATCGAGGGTGCGCAGGTCGACTTCGACACCGCGATCCTGATCGAGACGCGCTACTTCATCAGCCTCGCCACCGGCCAGGTCTCGAAGAACATGACGAAGGCGTTCTTCTTCGACCTGCAGACCATCAACTCCGGCGGTTCGCGGCCGGACGGCTTCGAGAAGTACACGGCCAAGAAGGTCGGTGTCCTGGGCGCCGGGATGATGGGCGCCGCGATCGCGTACGTGTCGGCGAAGGCCGGCATCGACGTCGTCCTCAAGGACGTCTCGCTCGAGGCGGCCGAGAAGGGCAAGGGCTACGCGGCCAAGCTCGAGCAGAAGGCCCTTTCGCGCGGCAAGACCACGCAGGAGAAGTCCGACGCGTTGCTGGCGAAGATCAAGCCGACCGGTGACCCGGCCGACTTCGCGGGTGTCGACTTCGTGATCGAGGCCGTGTTCGAGAGCGTCGAGCTCAAGCACAAGGTGTTCGGCGAGATCGAGAGCGTCGTCAACGCCGACGCGGTACTGGGTTCCAACACCTCGACGTTGCCGATCACCACCCTCGCCGAGGGCGTGCAGCGGACCGAGGACTTCATCGGGATCCACTTCTTCTCGCCGGTGGACAAGATGCCGCTGGTCGAGATCATCTGCGGCGAGAAGACGTCGCCGGCGACGCTGGCGAAGGTCTTCGACTACACGCTGCAGATCAAGAAGACGCCGATCGTCGTCAACGACAGCCGCGGCTTCTTCACCTCGCGCGTCATCGGCACGTTCATCAACGAGGCCGTCGCCGCGCTGGGCGAGGGCGTCGAGCCGGCGTCGATCGAGCAGGCGGGTTCGCAGGCCGGCTATCCGGCGCCGCCGCTGCAGCTGATGGACGAACTGACGCTGACGCTGCCGCGCAAGATCCGCAAGGAGACCCGCGAGGCGATCGAAGCCGCCGGTGGCACGTGGAAGGCGCACGCGTCGGAAGGCGTCATCGACCGGATGGTCGACGAGTTCGACCGCAAGGGCCGCTCGACGGGCGCGGGCTTCTATTCCTACGGCGAGGACGGCAAGCGGACCGGGCTGTGGCCGGGGCTGCGCGACGCGTTCAAGTCGGGCTCGGTCGAGGTGCCGTTCGAGGACCTCAAGGAGCGGATGCTGTTCGCCGAGGCGCTCGAGACGGTGAAGTGCTTCGACGAGGGCGTCCTGACGTCGGTCGCCGACGCCAACATCGGTTCGATCTTCGGCATCGGCTTCCCGGCGTGGACGGGTGGCGTCATCCAGTACATCAACCAGTACGAGGGTGGCCTGCAGGGCTTCGTCGACCGGTCGCGTGAGCTCGCGGCCCGGTACGGCGACCACTTCGAGCCGCCGCAGTCCCTGGTGGACAAGGCCGCCAAGGGCGAGATTTACGAATAAGAGCTGGACGTCGAAGGCCGTCACTTCGGTGGCGGCCTTCGTCGTGTCCGACTGTTTGTCCGCTCCAGTTCGCCCGGCGGCCATTAACGCGGGTTAACCTCCGCCCATGCGCCGTCCCGTCACGGTGGCACTGGCCGCCGCAATGCTCGCCTCGACGTTGACAACGATGTCAGCCGCCGCTGCTGACCTGAGTCCTGCCGACTTCGTCGATCCGCTGATCGGCTCCGCCGGGGACGGCAACACCTATCCCGGCGCCACCGCGCCGTTCGGGATGCTCGCCTGGAGCCCCACCAGCACGCGCGGGGACCAGACGAGCACCGGTGCCGCCAACGGCTACCAGTACGACACCACCCGCGTCCGCGGCTTCGCGTTAACGCACGTTAACGGCGCTGGCTGCAACCCCGGCGCCGCGGGTGACGTGCCGATCCTGCCCTTCGTCGGCGACGTCACCTCCTCGCCGACCGCGGACAGCGCCGACGCCGTCTACGCGAGCAACTTCAGCCACGCCGACGAAGCAGCGTCGCCGGGACGGTACCGTCTCGGCCTGGCCAACGGCGTCACGAGCGACGTCGCCGCCACCGAACGCACGGCCATCGGCACCCTGCAGTACCCCGCGGGCAAACCCGCCAGCCTGCTGTTCCGGACGTCGAACTCCCTCAACGGCAGCGAAGACGCCGAGACCCACATCGACGCACAGCACGGGACCGTCACCGGGTCCGTCCTCACCGGCGCGTTCTGCGGCCGCCGCGCGAATGGCGGCGTCAACAACCGCAAGTCCTACTACCGCCTGTACTTCACGGCGCGGTTCGACCAGCCCGTCACCGGCACCGGGACGTGGAAGGACGCGACGCTGCAGCCCGGCGGCACGGACCAGACCGGCGGCGAGGGCTACGCGACCGGCAAGGACCGCGCCGGACGCGGCTCCGGCGGCTACGTCACGTTCGCGCCCGGCAGCAAGGTCACCATGCGGCTCGCGATCTCCTACGTCTCCCTCGAAGGCGCGGAACGCAACCTGCGCGCCGAGCAGAACAGCAAGTCGACAGTGGACACCATCGCGGACAAGACCAAGAAAGCCTGGAACGCCGAGCTGAGCCGGATCGACGTCGCGGGCGGCACCGCCAACCAGCGCGTCGTCTTCACCACCGCGCTCTACCACGGGCTGCAGCAGCCCAACCTCGTCAGCGACGTCGACGGCCAGTACCTGGGGATGGACCAGAAGCTCCACCGCGTCGAACGCGGACAGGACGCGCAGTACTCCAACTTCTCCGGCTGGGACCAGTACCGCGCGCAGATCCAACTGCTGGCCCTGCTCGAACCGCGCGTCGCCGGGAACTTCGCGCAGTCGCTCTACAACTACGCGAAGCAGAACGACGGCGTCTGGGACCGCTGGGTGCACGTCAACGGCGCGACGCACGTCATGACCGGCGATCCGTCGGCGGCGACGATCGCGACGTTCTACGCGATGGGTGTCCGCAACTTCGACTACCGCGGCGCGTTCGACTCGCTGTACAAGCAGGCGACAGTCCCGCGTCCCGAGGGGTTGCAGGACGGCGGCTGCCCCGGCCAGTGCGTCGGCCAGCGGCCCAACCTCGCGCAGTACTTGACGTCCCACTACGCGCCAAACGATGTCTGCCACTGCTGGGGCGGCGCCGCCGAGACGCTGGAAGACGCCGTCGCCGACTCCGCAATCGGACATTTCGCAGAGCTGCTGGGCCGCACTCGCGAAGCTGCGGAGCTGCGGGCCCGGGGTGCGTACTGGCGAAATGTCTTCAACCCGGAGACCGGCTACACCCAGGCCCGCAACGTCGACGGCAGCTGGGTGACGCCGTTCGACCCGGCGAGCGACCGCGGCTTCGCCCAGGGCAGCGCGGCCGCCTACACCTGGATGGTCCCGCAGGACGTCTCCGGGCTCGCCGACGCGATGGGCGGCAAGGCGAACGCCGTCACCCGGCTCGACGGCTTCTTCCACGACGCGAACGGCAACTGGCAGCTCAAGGGCGGCGGCCCGCTCAAGTACGACCCGACCAACGAGCCCGACATCCACGCGCCGTGGCTGTACGACGAGCTCGGGCAGCCGTGGAAGACGCAGGAAACCGTGCGGCAGCTGGTGAACTCCGTCTACGGGATCGGGCCGTCCGGGCTCCCCGGCAACGACGACCTCGGCACGATGTCCGCCTGGTACGTCTTCGCGACGCTTGGGATCTACCCGCGGACGCCGGGCTCGGGCGAACTGCTGCTCTCGAGTCCACTGTTCCCGAGCGCGGTCATCCGGCCGGCGGGCGGCGCGCCGATCCGGATCACGACGTCGGGCAGCGGGAAGTACATCGCCGATGTGCGCCGAGGCGGCAGGCCACAGCGCGATTGGAAGGTCGACGCCTCGTTCCTGCGCGGCGGAAGCCTGGACTTCCGGCTGTCCGAGACGCCGACAACGTGGGGGAGCTGATCGTCACCCGATCGGGCTGAATGCATTCAGCGACCCGGCCGTGGCAGGTACTGTCTCGACTTTCCTGCCACGGCACAAGGGAGTCCTGGAGAGGTGACAGAACCCGTTCATCAGACGATCTTCCTGGTCGACGTCAAGGGATACGGCGCGAAAGAACGGACGAACGACGACCGTCTCGTGCTGAAGAAAGGCCTGAACCAGGCGCTCGCCGCCGCGTTCTTGGATGCCGGCGTGCAGTGGAACGGCCTCAGGCGACAGGACAGCGGTGACGGCTGGTTCGTCCTCGTTCCCGTCGACGCCGGCAAACGGTTCCTGGTCGAACGGTTCCCGCGCGTCCTCGCGGCGGCGATTCGCGACCACAACGCGGCGAACCGGGAACAGGCGTGGATGCGAGTCCGGACGGTGCTGAGTGCCAGTGAAGTCGCCGCGAGCGAACACGGCGGCGTGACGTCACCGGCGATCATCACGGCCGCCCGTCTGCTCGACGCGCGTGCGCTGAAGAAAGCGCTCGCCGGTTCCCAAGGTGTCCTGGTCCTCGGCACTTCCGCTTGGTTCCACACCGAAGTCGTCCGGGCCAGTGCGGCCGCGGACGCCGACACCTACCGGCGGATCAAGGTCAAGGAGAAGGAAACCCGGGAGCACGCCTGGATCGCGCGGCCGGACCACCCGTATCCGCCGAAGCGGGCACGGGCCGCCGTGAACCCGCGCATTCCGTTGCTCGCCGGGATCGTGGCGGTCGCGCTCCTCGCTGTCGGCTACCTGGTGTTAACGCCCACTAACCCTCCCGCCGAGCCCGGCGAGTCGATCGTCGGCGCGCCCCGCACCGCGGACCCCTGCGCGGTGACCTTCCCCGACGCACTCGGCGGGTACGGCGTGGTCGAGCAGTCGGACGACTACGGCAACTTCAACCGCTGCGACGCCCTGGTGTACCCGTCCGGGGATCGCGCGAACTACATCGATGTCAGCGTCGAGTTCGCCGCCGGTGCCGCGGATCCCTTGCCGGTCCAGTGGGACGGCGGGTTCGGCCTCCAGCGGCCGGCCGCCGAACCGGGCCACTGCACCAGGATCCTGCTCCTGCCGGACGCCGGCACCCGGCTGGTCGTCGACGCCGACGGCGACCCCGCGGGGACGCACGACTTCTGCGGGATGGCCGAAGCGGCCGCCACCCGCGCCCGGATCGCTCTGGGCAACGGCCAGGTGCCGCGGCGCCAGCTTCCCGCGGGTTCCTTGGCGGGCAAGGACGCCTGCGCGTTGCTGGACACCGCGGCGACGACCGAGGCGCTCGGGACCGGGCCGGTGGAGCGGCTTCCCGGGTTCGCGAACTGGGCCTGCGACTGGAACTACACTGACCGGCCCGGGCTGGTGAAGGTGCTCTTCGACCGGACCGCCGCCGAGATCCGGCAACCGGGGACGCCGCTGCGGCTGGGAAAGTTCGGCGCCCGGGTGCAACCGCAGGAGCGCGGCGACACCAGCTGCACCGTGACCATCGCCTACCGGAACTACGTCGACACCAAGGGCCAGCGGACGGACGAGCTGGCGGTGGTCGACGTGGACAAGAGCGACGCGCGGCCGGAGGACCTGTGCGCCCCCGCGCGAACACTGGCGGCCGTGGTGGCGAAGCGGCTCTGAGTCACGGTTCCAGCGCGAGGTGCGGCAGCCGGCGGTCCAGCCACCGCGGCAGCCACCACGCGCGTTCGCCGAGCAGCCGCATGATCGCCGGGACGAGCAGGCAGCGGATCACCAGCGCGTCCAGCAGCACCGCGACCGCCAGGCCGAGGCCGAACTGCGCGAGCATCCGCGACGGGTCGAGCAGGAACGCGCCGAACACCAGCACCATGATCGCGCCGGCCGCGGTGATCACGCCGCCGGTCGACGCGAGGCCTTCGCGCACCGCGAGCCGCGCGTCGCCGGTGCGCCGCCACTCCTCGTGCATGCGCGACACCAGGAACACCTCGTAGTCCATCGACAGTCCGAACACGATCGCGAAGATCATCACCGGCACGAACGCCTCGATCGGGCCGGGCTGCGCGCCGAACCAGCCGTCGCCGAACACCAGCGTCATGACGCCCAGCGAGGCGCCGATGCTCAGCAGGTTCAGCAGCGCCGCCTTGAGCGGGATGAGGATCGACCGGAAGACGACCATCAGCAGCAACGCGGACAGCCCGACGACGACCAGCACGAACAGCGGCAGCCGGTCGGCGACGGCGTCGGCGAAGTCCGTCGCGGCCGCGACCGAGCCGCCGACCAGGTAGTGCCCGGGGAGTGCCGGCAGGACGTCGGTGCGCAGGCGCGTCACCAGCTCGGCGGTCGCCTCGTCCTGGGGTGACGTCGTCGGGAACACGAGGACAGTCCCGTTAACCGGCGTTAACGCACGCGCGACTCCGGGCGTCGAGGCCAGCTTCTGCTGTAGTGCGCCGGCGTCGCCGTCTTCGGTGACGATCGCGAGCGGCCCGGTGAAGCCCGGCCCGAAGCCCTCAGCCAGCAGGTCGTACGCCTGCCGCGTCGTCGATCCGGCCGGGTCGGTGCTCGCGTCGGCGAACCCGAGCCGCATGCCCGCGGCCGGAATGGACAGCCCGACGAGGAGGACCAGGCCGATCGCGAGCGGAGCCAGCGGACGCCGCTGGACGCCGTCGGCGAGCCGTCGCCACGCCTTGCCGTGCTCGCGGCGGACGGCGTGTTTCCGGATGCCGCGCTCGAGCCGCTTGCCGAACAGCGAGAGCAACGCGGGCAGGAGCGTCACCGACGCGAGCATCGTCATCAACACGGTGAGCGCGACGGCCAGCGCCACCCCGCGCAACCCGCCGAGCCCGAGTGCGAGCAGGCCGAGCAGCGCGATGATCACCGTCGTCCCGGCGAACAGCACCGAGCGCCCGGCGGTGTCGAGCGCCCGCCGAGCGGCCGCGTCTCGTTCGTAGCCGGCGAGGATCTCGCTTCGGTAGCGGGAGAAGATCAGCAGCGCGTAGTCGACGCCGACGCCGAACCCGACCAGCATCATCAGCGGCGCGGTGTAGCTCGCGATGTCGACGAAGTGCGAGACGACCGTGATCACGCCGAGCGTGCTGCCGACCGCGAACACCGCGGTGAGCACCGGCAGCCCGGCTGCGAGCAGCGAGCGGAACAGGAACACGAGGATGACCAGCGCGGCGAGCAGCCCGACGCCTTCCGCGGGTCCGCCGCCTCCCGAGATCCGCTCGATGGGATCGCCGGCGAGCGCGACGGTCACCGGTCCGGCTTGTTTCGCGGTGTCGGCGAACTTGACGATGTCGTCGTAGGGGAGGTCTGTCGACGCCGCGTCGAAGGTGACGGTCGCGTAGCCGATCCGGCCGTCGGGCGACAGCGTCTCGAACGGCCCGGTCACCGACCGCACGTGCGGCTGCAATCGGACATTTCGCAGAGTGTTTTCGACCGCGGCGCGCTGCGTCGCGAGCCCGTTGTCCTCCTTGAACACGATCTGCGCGCTCGCCCCGGACTGTGCGGTGTTCTTCAGGAGGTCGACGACTTGCTGGGACTCGGTACCGGGCAGCGAGTTGTCGTCGTGGAACGCGCTGCCGGTGAGGCGGGAGGTGAACGTGACGCCGATGAGGACCAGCGCCCAGAGTGCGACGGCGAGCCACCGGTGGCGCTGCGCCCAGCCGGCCACGCGGGCCAGCCTTCCCCCAGTGGGGCGAGTGATGGTGTCCATGGGGGACAAGGATTCGCCGCGAGGGCACTACTTCGCGTCGCGCAGCGGAGGACACTTGCCGTGCTCCCGGCGGTGTCCCTTACGGCGCATCCCGTACTCCCGGGGGAGTACGGCTATGGGGTGAGCCACCGCGGTGTCACCGCGCCGGACTCGTAGGCGAGGACGACGAGCTGCGCGCGGTCGCGCATGCCGGTCTTCGTCATGATGCGGCTGACGTGCGTCTTCGCCGTCGCCGGGCTGAGAGTGAGTTCGCGCGCGATCTCGTCGTTCGACAATCCGGCCGCGACCAGGGAAAGCACTTCGCGTTCGCGGTCGGTGAGCCGGTTCAGTGCCGGCCCCGGCGACGGGCGCGTGACGCGCGCGGCGAACTCCGAAATCAGCCGCCGGGTGATCGACGGCGCCAGCAACGCGTCACCGCGCGCGACCACGCGCACGGCGTGGATCAGCTCTTCGGGCTCGGTGTCTTTGACCAGGAACCCGCTCGCGCCCGCGCGCAGGGCGCCGTAGACGTCTTCGTCGAGGTCGAACGTTGTCAGAATGACGACCTTGCTGTGTACCGCGGGGTCTTCGAGCAGGTGCCGCGTCGCGGCGAGGCCGTCGAGCACCGGCATCCGGATGTCCATCAGCACGACGTCCGGGTGGTGGTCGTGCGCGGCCTGCAGCGCTTCGCGGCCGTCGGCGGCTTCGGCGACGACGTCGATGTCGTCTTCGCCGTCCAAAATGGACCGGAAGCCGGCGCGGACCAGCCGCTGGTCGTCGACGAGCAGGACCCGGATCATCGGCCCATCATCGCACCGGCAGCCGGGCGCGCACTCGATAACCGCCGCCCTCGCGCGGCGCCGCGGTCAGGTTGCCGCCGAGCGCCCGCGCGCGTTCGGCCATGCCGCGGATCCCGGTGCCCGGCGGGGCGTCGCCGCCGCGGCCGTCGTCGTCGACCTGCACGGACAACGCGTCGGCGCCGTACCCGAGCCGGACGACGACGCTCTTCGCGCCGGCGTGCTTCGCGACGTTCGTCAGTGCTTCCTGCACCACGCGGAACGCGGCGTGCTCGACGTCCGGCGGCAGGTCCCGGGCGACGCCGTCGATCTCGGTGCGCACGGTCAGCCCGGACGCGCCGACCGACTCGGCCAGTTCCGCCACCCGCGACAGGCCTGGCTCGGTCTGGCGGAGCATGCCGAGCGTCGCGCGCAACTCCTGGAGTGCGGTCTTGCTGGCGTCCTTGATGGTGCCGAGAGCGTCCTCGGCCTGCGCGGGGTCACGCCGGTGCAGCGCGGCGCCGGCCTGGACGTTGATCAGCGCGAGGTGGTGGCCGAGGGCGTCGTGCAGCTCCCGCGCGATGCGCAGGCGTTCCTCGGTGGCGCGCGCCCGGGCTTCGGCTTCCTTGGTGCGCTCGGCCTCGGCGCGGTAGTGCGCGACGGCGCCCCCGGCGACGAGCGCGACGAACCAGCCGGTCATCAGGAAGAACGCGAAGTTGTCGACGTGCCGGCCGGTCCGCGAGCTGACCTCCCCGGCGGCGACACCCGCCATCGCGGCGACGACGAGCAGGGCGGCCCCGCGGATCCGCCCGGCCGCGGCGGCGTTGTAGAGGGTGTAGGCGAAGGCCAGCAGCACGAGGCCGTCGGGATCGGTGAGCGGGTAGTAGAGGGCGCAGCAAACGAGCGTTAACCCGGCGACGCTCAGCGGGTACTTCCGCCGGAAGAAAATCGCGGCGCAGGCGAGAACGGTGAGGACCCAGCCGATCGCGGCGTGGTTCGCGGGCTTGGCGCCGTCGTTCAGGACGGCGAACAGCGACCCGACGAGCACCGCGACAGTGACCGCGAGCTCGGGGAGATAACGCCGCATACGCCCGAGTCTAAGCGGCGTAACAAACGCTCCCGGGCCAGCGACTACGGCGGCATTGGTTCGTGCTGCTAAGGAGTCTGGGTGAACAAGAAGCTGGGATGGATCCTGGCCGCCGGCCTGCTGGTCGCGGGCTGTGGCGTCGGTGCTCCGCAGGTCAAGGATGCGGGCAGCGTCGGGGTTCTGGACGCACCGTCGTCGACGTACTCGGCGCCCGTTCCGGTCACGACCGAGACGCCGACGCCGACGCCCACGTCCGAAGCGCCGGTGGTCACGACCGCGCCGACCCAGGCGCAGGCCGTCGCGCCGAAGACGGCCGCGGCCAAGCCCAAGGTCACCACGAAGGCCGCGCCGAAGCCGGCCACGTGCGGCGCCGACTACTACGTGAACTCCTCCGGCAACTGCGTCCACCGGCCCAGCGACAACCCGTCCGGAGCCACCGCGATCTGCAAGGACGGTTCGTACAGTTACAGCCAGCACCGCTCCGGCACGTGCTCCGGCCACGGAGGTGTGCGCACCTGGCTGTGACGAGAGCACCAATCGAGCGGAAAACGCCCGGCACGTAGGTACAGTGCATGAAGTTGCATGATGCGTACTAACTACACACCGGGGGTGTGCTGGTGTCCCGTCCCGGGCGGTCCGGCCGCGCGATCGTCGCGGTGCTCGCTTCGTGCGGGCTGGTCGCGTCGTTCATGCAGACACTGGTCGTGCCGCTCATCCCGGTGTTCCCGCGGCTGCTGAACGCCTCCGCGGCCGACGCGTCCTGGGTCGTCACCGTGACGCTGCTGGCCGCGTCCGTCATCACCCCGGTCAGCGGACGGCTCGGCGACCTCTACGGCAAGCGGCGGATGATCCTCGTCAGCCTCGCGCTGCTCATCGCCGGTTCGGTCGTCTCCGCGACGACGAGCGCGCTCGCGTTCCAGATCCTCGGCCGTGGGCTGCAGGGCTGCGCGATGGGCGTCATCCCGCTCGGCATCAGCATCATGCGCGATGAGCTTCCGCCCGAACGCGTCGGCGGCGCGATCTCACTGATGAGCGCGACGCTCGGCGTGGGCGGCGCGATCGGGCTCCCGGTCGCGGCGATCGTCGCCGAGAACGCCGACTGGCACGTGCTGTTCTGGATGGCGGCCGGCCTCGGGCTCTTCTTCGCGCTGCTGATCCTCAGGTTCGTGCCGGAGTCGCCGGTGCGCACCCCCGCGCCGTTCGACTACTTCGGCGCGTTCGGGCTGGCCGCCGGTCTGCTCTGCCTGCTGCTGCCGGTGGTCAAGGGCGCCACGTGGGGCTGGACGAGCGTGCCGACACTCGGGCTGGCCGCGGCGGCCGTCGTCATCCTGCTCACCTGGGGCGCCTACCAGCTGCGGCGGCGCGACCCGCTGGTCGATCTGCGGGTGTCGTCCCGCCGCCCGGTGCTGTTCACGAACCTGGCGTCGATCATGGTCGGGTTCTCGATGTACGCCATGGCGCTGTCGTTCCCGCAGCTGCTGCAGGCGTCGGCGTCGACCGGGTACGGGCTGGGCCAGACGATGGTGGAGTCCGGGCTGTCCCTGGCCCCGAACGGCCTGGTGATGATGCTGCTCTCGCCGGTTTCGGCGCGGCTCATCACCCGGTTCGGTCCGCGTCCGACGCTGATGAGCGGCGCGCTGGTGATCGCCGTCGGGTACCTGTTCGCGATCGTGCTGATGGACAACGCGGCCGAGCTGATCACGGCGTCGGTGATCATCGGCGCGGGCGTCGGGATCGCCTACGCGGCGATGCCGGCGTCGATCATGGGCTCGGTGCCGGTCACCGAAACGGCGTCCGCGAACGGCCTGAACTCCCTGATGCGCTCGGTCGGCACGGCGATTTCGAGCGCGGTGATGGCGGCGATGCTGGCCCAGCTGACGATCACGGTCGGCGGCCTGTCCGTGCCGTCGCTGTTCGGCTTCCGGGCGACGTTCGCCGTGGCGGCGCTCGCCGCGCTGGCGGGCGTGCTGCTGGCGGGACTGGTGCCGAAGACGCGCGTGGCGCCGGACCTCGTCGCCGTCTAGTTCTTGCGCGCCACCAGGGCCAGGCCGCCGCACTCGGCCGGGTTCGCCGGCACGTCGGCCGCGTCGTCCGGCCGCCACTGCGGGATGAAGACGACGCCCGGGTCGAGGATCTCGAACCCGTCCACGAGCGCGCGCAGCTCGTCGGCCGTGCGGGGCGTCACCGGGTTCGCGCTCTTCTGGTACATCGCGACGGCGCGGGCGGTCCCGTCGCTCTGCTGCTCCGGAGTCGCCGACGACATCGCGAGGTAGCTGCCGGGCGCGAGCGCGTCACGGTAGGCGGAGATGAGCCGGCCGGGGTCGCGCTCGTCCGGGATGAAGTGGACGAACAACGCCATCACGACCATCACCGGCTGGTCGAGGTCGAGCATCATCTCGGTGGTCTCGTGCTCGAGGACGTCGTCCGGGAACTCGGCGTCGGCGTGCACCATCACCGCGTTCTCGTTGTCCTCGAGCACGATCTCGCTGTGCGCGACGGCGACGGGCTCGTTGTCGACGTAGACGACGCGCGCGGTCGGGTCGATCGCGTGCGCGACCTCGTGGACGTGCCCGACGGTCGGCATGCCCGAGCCGATGTCGAGGAACTGCCGGATGCCCTGGTCCATCCCGAACCGGATGGCCCGGCGCAGCCACCGCCGGTTCAGCTGGGCGCGCTCCCGCGCGTTCGGCTGGGCGGCCAGCACCTGGTCGGCGAACATCCGGTCGACGGCGTAGTTGAGCCGGCCACCGAGGATGTAGTCGTACACGCGCGCGGCGTTCGGCTTGTCGAGGTCGATGCCGCGACGCGCGTACTCGTCTTCACTCATGGCCGCTCCAAGATCCGGTGTGACGGCGAGAATAGCCGACGTGAGACATCCTCAGTTCTTGCGCGCCACCAGGGCGAGCTGGCTCGCCAGCTCCGGGTGCTCGCCCACCTCGTCGGGGTCGTCCGGCCGCCACTCCGGCGTGAACACGATCCCGGGCGGCAGGATCTCGAAGCCGTCCAGCAGCGCGCGCAGCTCGTCCTTCGAGCGGGCCACCACGTTCGTACCGCTCTTCTGGTACATCTCCGCGGCGCGGCGGACCTCTTCGCCCTGGCCCTCGAACGTGCCCGACGACAGCGCGAAGTAGCTGCCCGGCGCGAGCGCGTCGCGGTAGGTGGCGATCAGGCCGGCCGGGTCGCGTTCGTCCGGGATGAAGTGCACGAACGCGGCCATGATCAGCATGACCGGCTGGTCGAAGTCCAGCAGCATCTCGGTCGTGTCGTGCTCGAGGACGTCCTCCGGGACCTCGGCGTCCGCCTGCACCATCTCGGCGTTTTCGTTGTCCTTCAGCACGATCTCGCTGTGCGCTACGGCGACGGGCTCGTTGTCCACGTAGACCACGCGCGACGCGGGGTCGATCGCCTGGACGACCTCGTGCACGTGCCCGACGGTCGGCATGCCCGAGCCGATGTCCAGGAACTGCCGGATGCCCTGCTCGGCGCCGAACCGGACGGCCCGGCGCAGCCAGCGCCGGTTCATCAGGGCCAGCTCCTTGGACTCCGGCCGCACCGCCAGGATCTTCTCGGCGAACATCCGGTCGATGGCGTAGTTGAGCTTGCCGCCGATCAGGTAGTCGTATACGCGCGCGGCGTTCGGCTTGTCGAAGTCGATCTCGCGCTTCGCGTGTTCGTCGGTCATCGCCGCGCCACGAGCGCCAGCCCGCCTGACTGTTCCGGCGGGTCTTCGAGCGGCGCGTCCGGCCGCCACTCGGGCGTGAACACGACGCCCGGCGGCAGGATCTCGAAGCCCTTCACCAACGCGCGCAGCTCGTCCGGCGACCGCAGCGTCAGGGGTGTGCCGCTCTTCTCGTAGAGCGAAACCGAGCGCTGGGACTCCTCGCCCTGCCCCTCCCACGTGCCCGACGACAACGCGAGGTAGCTGCCCGGCGCGAGGACGTCGCGGTAGGTCGCGATCAGGCCGGCCGGGTCGCGTTCGTCCGGGATGAAGTGCACGAACGCCGCCATGATCACCATCACCGGCTCGCTGAAGTCGAGCATCGCCTCGGTGGTCGGGTGCTCCAGCACGTCGTCCGGGTGCTCGGCGTTCGCCTGGACCATCGCCGCGTTGTCGTTGCCCTCGAGCACGATCTCGCTGTGCGCGACCGCGATCGGCTCGTTGTCGACGTACACGACCTGGGACGCGGGGTCGACCGCCTGGACGACCTCGTGCACGTGCCCGACCGTCGGCATCCCGGAGCCGATGTCGAGGAACTGCCGGATGCCCTGCTCCGCCGCGAAGCGCGCCGCCCGCCGCAGCCACGCGCGGTTGACCAGCGCCATGTGCCGCGCGTTCGGCAGCACGCTCAGGATCTGGTCGGCGAACATCCGGTCGACGGCATAGTTCAGCTTGCCGCCGATCATGTAGTCGTACACGCGCGCCGCGTTCGGTCTTTCGAGGTCGATTCCCCGCTTCGCGTGTTCGTCTTCGCTCATCCGCCGCTCCCGGGCTCAGGTGTGACGGCGAGAATAGCCGGGTCAGAGCAGCGGCGGCACCACCGCGTCGATGAGGTGCGGACCCGGCTCGGCGAAGGCTCGCTGCAGCTGCTCGGCGAGCTCTTCGGCGGTCGTCGCCCGCGTCGCCGGGACGCCCATACCTTCCGCGATCTTCACGAAGTCCATGTCCGGCCGCGACAGGTCGAGCAGGTCGTTCGCCTTCGGGCCGCCCGACGCCGCGCCGACGCGCTGTAGCTCCAGCCGCAGGATCGCGTACGCGCGGTTGTTGAGTAGCACCGTCGTGACGTTCAGGTTCTCCCGTGCCTGCGTCCACAGCGCCGAGATCGTGTAGAGCGCGCTGCCGTCCGACTGGAGGTTCAGGACGGGACGGTCCCGTCCCGCCACGGCCGCGCCGGTGGCCACCGGCATGCCGTAGCCGATCGCGCCGCCGGTGAGTGTCAGGACATCGTGTCGCGGCGCGCCGGCCGTCGCCGTCGGGAGCAGCAGGCCGGACGTGTTGGCCTCGTCGGCGATGATCGCGTTCTCCGGCAGCAGCGCACCGATGACGTCGACCCAGTTCTGCGGAGTCAGCGGCCCGGTCGGCAGCGCGGGCCGGGACGGCTGCTGCAGCACCGGCTCGGTGTCCGCGGCGACGACGTCCGCGACCTCGTTCAGCGCGCGCGTGACGTCTTGGCCGACGGACGCGAGTGTGTGCACCTTCGCGCCTTCGGGCACGAGGTCGCTCGGCTTGCCCGGGTAGGCGAAGAACGACACCGGCGCCTTCGTGCCCGCGACGACGAGGTGCTTGACCCCGTCGAGCTGGTAGGTGACCTGCTCGGCGAGGTACCCGAGCCGCTCGATCGTCGGCAGGCCCGCGCCGCGCTCGAGACGAGACGGGAACGTCTCGACGAAAACCTTCGCGCCGGTCGCGGCCGCGATCCGGCTCGCCGCGCGCAGCCCTTCCTCGCGACACGCACCGCCACCGATCAGCAGCGCCACCGACTCGCCGGTGCCGAACACCGCGGCGACGTCCTTGACTGTCGTCGCGTCGACGGCTTGCGGCACGCGCGGCGGGACCGGCGCGCACGTCTCGCCGCCGTCACCCCACGAAGCGTCGGCGGGCAGGATCAGCGTCGCGACGCGGCCGGGCGCGTCCTGCGCGGCCGCGACCGCGGCGGCGGCATCGGCTCCGACGTCCTTGGTGTGCTCCGAACGGCGCACCCAGCCTTCCAGCGAGCCCGCGAGGGCCTCGATGTCCGACTCCAGCGGCGCGTCGTACTGCTTGTGATAGGTCGCGTGGTCGCCGACGACGTTGACGATCGGCGTGTGCGCGCGCCGCGCGTTGTGCAGGTTCGCGAGGCCGTTGCCCAGGCCCGGGCCGAGGTGCAGCAGCGTCGCGGCGGGCTTGTCCGCGATGCGCGCGTATCCGTCCGCGGCACCGGTGACAACGCCTTCGAACAGCGCGAGCACACCCCGCATCTCGGGCACCGTGTCGAGTGCGGCGACGAAGTGCATCTCCGACGTGCCGGGGTTGGCGAAGCACACCTCGACACCGGCGTCGACCAGCGTGCGGATCAGGGACTGGGCGCCGTTCAGCTCGCTCATGCGGTTCCTTCGGGGAAGAGAACGCCGGGGTTGAGGATCCCGGCGGGGTCGAAGCTCTGCTTGATCCGGCGCATCAGCTCGATCTTCGCCGGGTCTTCGAGTGCCTGGTGGTAGCTCGCCTTGGTGCGGCCGAGGCCGTGCTCGCCGGAGATCGCGCCGCCGAGTTGCATCGCGAAGGCGAAGATGTCGGTGAGCAGCTGCTTCCGGTTGTCCGCGTCCTTGCAGAAGATCGCGAGGTGGACGTTGCCGTCGCCGGCGTGCCCGCAGCCGATCGCGCCGCCGCCCGCGGCCATCGCGAGTTCGCGCGCCTTCGAGATGAACTGCGGCATCGCGGTGCGCGGCACGACGACGTCGATCACGTCGTCGGCGCCGGCCGCCTTCGCGGTCCAGAACGCCTTCTCGCGGGCTTCGATCAGCTTGCGCGCGGCGGGGCCTTCGAGGACGTAGACGTCGGTGGCGCCGAGTTCGCCGAGCAGCTCGCCGACGGTCTCGATGTCCTCGTGCAGGCGTCCGTTCTCCCGGTTTTCCAGCGCCACCACGAGGTAGGCCTCGCTGGTGTCGCGGATCTTGTCCGGGACGCCGAGCTCGAGCTTCTCGTTGTAGACGATCGCGGCCATCGTCATGTTGTCGATGTACTCGAGGATGTGCGGCGCGAGGCCACTGGAGACGATCGCCGGCACGGCGGCCATGACCTGGCCGAAGTCGCCGAACGGGGCCAGCACGGTGGCGCCGTGGGTGAGCCGCGGGTGCAGCTTGACGGTGATCTCCGTGGCCAGCGCGAGGGTGCCCTCGGAGCCGATGATCAGCTGCGTGAGGTCGTAGCCGGTGGAGATCTTCGACGTCTTGCCGCCGGTCCGGAGGATCTCGCCGGTCGGCAGGACGGCCTGCAGGCCGAGGACGTTGTTGCGGGTGACGCCGTACTTGACGGCCCGCATCCCGCCGGCGTTGGTCCCGACGTTCCCGCCGACGCTCGCGCTCAGCTCACCGGGGTAGACGGTGTAGCTGAGCCCGGCTTCGGCGGTCTTCACGTCGAGTTCCGCGAGCGTGACGCCGGGCTGCACGACGGCGACGTGGTTCCCGGTGTCGACTTCCAGGACCTGGTTCATCCGCTCGAAGGAGATCAGGAGCCCGTCTTCGCGCGGTCGCGCAGCACCGGAAAGTCCGCTTCCGGAGCCTCGCGCGGTCACCGGCAGGTTGTGTTCTGTCGCGACCTTCAGCAGCTCCGCGACTTCGTCCGCGGTTGCCGGCTTCGCGACGTACGCCGGCTTCTGCGGCTCTGCGTTCAGCGCTTCGTCGTGTGCGTAGTCCTCGGAGATCGCTTCGCCGGTCAGCAGGTTCTTGTCCCCGACTATCTCGGCCAGCCGTGCCGCCACGTCGCCCATCGACAGCTTCTCCTCCGCGCCGTTGCTGTGGTTACCGCAGCGTAGTACGTACCGCCGGTACGCCGCCATGAAGGTTTTTCACATTTGCCCGGAGAAGGTCGGGCGGGCGCCTGAAGTGGCGCCCGCCCGGGGAACGGTCAGGTCAGCCGATCGGCCACGGCGGCCGGCAGTCCTGCCGCGGCAGCTCGATCGACGAGTTCGTGTACACGCCGTCGGCCAGGGTGTTGTCCATGATCGGGCGTTCGACGTAGCACCAGTGCTGGGCGAAGTAGCCGCCCGGCGCCTCGAGCGTGTCGAAGTGACAGATGCCGTCGGTCTGGATGCAGTAGCGGATGTACGGGATGCCGCCGAAGTCCGTTCGGCCCGGGCCGAACGAGACGTACCCGCCGAACGGCGACGGCGCGCCCGCGCCCGCCGGGATCACCGCGCTGATCCCGCGTCCCGGCGGCCCGACCGGCTGCATCGGGTCGGCGTAGAGCTTCGCGTTGAAGTGGCTCCTGTCGACGTTGACGATGCCGTCCGCGATGTCGTTCAGCAGGAAGTTCGCGACGATCGCGCCCTGCGAGTACCCGACGACGGTGAACTCGCCGCCCGGGTCTTCGTTGAACGAATCCTGGGCGACGCGCTTGGCCTCTTCACGGCCGATGGCGACGCTCTGGTCCATCGGCGTGGCGCCGCACGGGCCCGGGAGCCCGGACGCGCCGGCCGGGTAGTTCACGACCTTGCGGATCCCGCCGCGCAGCCACGCTTCCTGGTACTGGTCGGCGTTCCCGTTGCAGGTGCCGCCGATGAGGATGTAGTAGTGCGCGCCTTCGGCGTGCGCGGCCGGTGTGGTGACGAACCCGGTGACGAGCGCCGCCACCGCCGCGCCGATCAGCGAAAGCCGTTTCAGATTTTTCACTTCGCAGTCCCCTCCGTCAGTTGATCACTGCGAGGGGGACGTTAGGGAGGTCCGATGAAATCCGGATGAAACCGGTGATCAGCCGATTACAGAGGAGGATTTAGCTCAGACTAAATCTCTGGCGGGTGACTCCGCGCCGGATGAGGCTTCCGGCATGACATCGACGTACACCTTCGAAGACGGCGTTTCCGTGCGGCGGCTCGGTTTCGGCGCGATGCGGCTCACCGAGTGGGACCACGTCCGCGACGGCGCCGCCGCGGTCGCGCGCCGGGCGGCCGAGCTCGGCGTGACGTTCTTCGACACCGCCGACGCCTATGACCTGGGGTTGAACGAGGAACTGCTCGCCGACGCTCTGCATCCGTACGAGGGCCTGTTCATCGCGACGAAGTGCGGGCACGCGCGCCCGAGCCGGGGCGAGTGGGTGCCGCTCGGTCGGCCCGAATACCTCCGGCAGCAGGCGGAACTCTCGTTGCGACGCCTGCGCGTCGAGTGTCTCGACCTGCTGCAGCTGCACCGGCTCGACCCGCAGGTGCCACTCGCCGACCAGGTCGGCGCACTCGCGCGACTGCGGGACGAGGGCAAGATCGCGCGGATCGGGTTGTCCGAGGTCAGCGTCGCGCAGCTGGTCGAAGCGCGGGCCGTCGCGCCGATCGCGAGCGTCCAGAACCGCTACAACCTGACCGATCGCGCGTCCGAGGACGTCCTCGACTACTGCGAGCGGGAGGGGATCGCGTTCGTGCCCTGGCTGCCGATCGCACGCGGTGACCACGCGACGGCGGGTGGCGTGCTCGGAAAGGTCGCGGCCGGCCTCGGTGCGACACCCGCCCAGGTGTCCCTCGCCTGGTTGCTGCGCCGGTCGCCGGTGGTGATCCCGATTCCCGGCACGTCGTCGCTCGCGCACCTCGAAGAAAACTGCGGAGCGGCCGGAGTCGCAATTTCCGACGACGATTTCGCCGGCCTGAGCGAGCTGGCGTGAAAACGGCCCGGCCGCGGTTTCCCGCGGCCGGGCGTTCGCTTACCGCCTGGATCAGACGAGCCAGCCGAGAACGTGCGCGAGGTGCGCCAGCGCGCCGGTCAGGATGTCGTGGCAGTAGTGGGCGTGCTGAGCGAACATCTGCATGGAATGACTCCTTGTCGAACAACTCATGATTTCCCTGGAGAAGCTCCCTGTAGGGAGCGGAATCAGGTTTTCACCGCGCCGTCGAACTGTCAAAACGCCGTTTCCGGAAATCTGGGAGCTGCGGAATCTTCCCATCGTAAACACGTAATCCCTTCGTGTTCGACGCCGGGGTGCCCGCTTCGGCGGTCAACCACTGTGGGTAAGAACCGGAGTGAATCTCACTGTCGGTAATTCCGACCTTGATCCGGCATCCCGGGTACGCGCGTAGCTCGATCCGGTGATCACCCGCCACGAAAGGTGAGTGTCCGACGATCACTCTTTCGGGTAGCCCCGACGCGCGAAAAGGGACGCCGGGTGCGGCAGTCGCACCCGGCGTCCCGGTGGTGAGCAAGGGATTCAGGCTCGCGCGAACGAGAGCGTCTCGCCCTCGACACCCCGCAGCCAGAGGTCCTGCGCGGCCGCCGCCATGTCGGCGAGACCCTCCTCGATCGTGGCGAACACGTTGCCGGGCACCCAGCCCGCGTCACCGTTGATCAGCAGGTTGTTGCGCCCGTAGAAGATCGCGAGGTCGGTCGCGCCCTGGTCGCTGTGCGCCTCGCTCTCCTGGTCGTAGCCGTACGCGGGGTTGCCGATCTCCCAGGCTTCGAAGCCGAAGTACACGACGTCGCCGGGGATCGGCGTGATCGTCGGGTTCTCCCGCCCCGGCTTCGGCTCCGCGAAGGGCGGCACGAGCGTGTAGACCTCGTTGCGCGCGTACTTCGCGTGGTAGGCCGAACCGCTCTGCGGCAACGCGTCCCACACCGCTTTGCAGGTGCGCGGCGCCTCGTCGTCGAGCAGCCGGGCCCGGCAGGAGATCCCGCGCTTGTCGAGGGTGATCGTGATGTACCGCGCCATGCTCAGCTCCCCGTCACGGACGCGACGACGTCGCCCCAGATGCGCAGCGCGTCGTCGACCTGCTCGGCGTTGACGACCAGCGGCGGCACCATGCGGACGACGTTCATGTACGGCCCGCAGGTGAGCAGCAGCAGACCGTTCTTCGACGCCGTCTGCTGCGCGGCCGCCGCGGTGGCGGCGTCCGGCTCGCCGTCGGCGGTGGTGAACTCCGAGCCGACCAGCAGCCCGAGTCCGCGCACCTCACCGATCGCCGGCGTCTTGTCCGCGATCACCCGCGCGCCTTCGAGCAGCTGGCGCCCGCGTTCGGCGGCGTTCTCCACCAGGTTCTCCCGCTGGATGACCTCCAGGGTCGCGATCGCCGCGGCGCACGAGACGGCGTTGCCGCCGTACGTGCCACCCTGCGAACCCGGGAACGCCTTCGCCATCAGCTCCTGCGAAGCCGCGATGCCCGACAGCGGGAAGCCGCTGGCCAGGCCCTTCGCGATGAGCACGATGTCGGGGGAGACGTCGAAGTGGTCGTGCCCCCAGAACTTGCCGGTGCGGCCGAAGCCGGTCTGGATCTCGTCGAGGACGAGCAGGATGCCGTGCCGGTCCGCGCGCTCGCGCAGGCCCGCCATGAACTCCGTGTTCGCCGGGACGTAGCCGCCCTCGCCGAGCACGGGCTCGACGAAGATCGCGGCGGTCTCGTTCGGGGCGCTGACCGTCTGGAACAGGTAGTCCAGCTCGCGCAGCGCGAACTTCGTCGCGGTCTGCTCGTCCCAGCCGTAGTGGTAGGCGTAGGGGAACGGCGCGACGTGCACGCCCGCCATCAGCGGGCCGATGCCGGCGCTGAACCGCGTCCCGGACGTCGTCATGGTCGCCGCCGCGATGGTCCGGCCGTGGAAGCCGCCCTGCATGACGATGACGTTCGGGCGCTTCGTCGCCTGTCGCGCGAGCCGCAACGCCGCTTCGACGGCTTCGCTGCCCGAGTTCGCGTAGAAGAGCGAGTCGAGCCCGCTGGGCAGGACGGCGCCGAGGCGCTCGGTCAGCTCGAGCAGCGGCTTGTGCATCACGGTCGTGTACTGCCCGTGGACGAGCTTGCCGATCTGCTCCTGCGCCGCTCGCACGACGTGCGGGTGGCAGTGCCCGGTGCTCGTGACGCCGATGCCGGCGGTGAAGTCGAGGTGACGTTTGCCGTCGACGTCGTAGAGGTAGACCCCTTCACCGTGGTCGACCACGACGGGCGTTGCCTGCTTGAGCAGCGGAGATAGCTGGGCCATGGCAGCGTGCTCCTTGGTCGGTTGAGCGGGTTGTCGATTGTTGACAATATCCATAGCATGGCTCTCGGGACAACACGTGAGGAGCAGTCGGGATGAGCGCTAGCACCGAGTCCGGCGTCGTCGACGCGGTCGGCAAGGAACTGTTCATCGGCGGCAAGTGGGTCGCCGCCAAGTCGGGGAAGACGTTCCCGGTGGTGGACCCGGCCACCGGCAGGGAGCTGTGCCAGGTCGCCGACGCCTCGCCGACGGACGGCGTCACCGCGCTGGACGCCGCCGTCGCCGCGCAGGCGGACTTCGCGAAGGTGGCGCCCCGCGAACGCGGCGAGATCCTGCGCCGCGCGTACGAGCTGCTGATGAAGCGCCAGGAGGAGCTCGCCCTGCTCATGACCCTGGAGATGGGCAAGCCGCTCGCCGAGTCGAAGGGCGAGATCGCCTACGCCGCCGAGTTCTTCCGCTGGTTCGCCGAGGAGGCCGTCCGGATCGACGGCGGCTTCGCGACCGCGCCGAACGGCGTGGGCCGGTTCCTCATCACGAAGCAGCCGGTCGGGCCGACGATCCTGATCACGCCGTGGAACTTCCCGATGGCGATGGGCACCCGCAAGATCGGCCCGGCGGTCGCCGCCGGCTGCACGATGGTGATCAAGCCCGCCGCGCAGACGCCGCTGTCGATGCTCGCGCTGGCCGGCATACTCGCCGAGGCGGGGCTGCCCGAGGGTGTGCTCAACGTCCTCACGACCAGCGACTCCGGCGGCGTGATGGAGCCCCTGATCCGCGACGGCCGGGCCCGCAAGCTCTCCTTCACCGGCTCCACCGGCGTCGGCCGCAAGCTCCTGGAGCAGTGCGCGGACAAGGTGCTGCGGACGTCGATGGAGCTGGGCGGCAACGCGCCGTTCCTGGTCTTCGACGACGCTGACATGGACGCGGCGATCGACGGCGCGATGCAGGCGAAGATGCGCAACATCGGCGAGGCGTGCACCGCGGCCAACCGGTTCTACGTGCAGCGCGGCGTCGTCGACGAGTTCGCGCGGCGGCTGACCGAGCGGATGCGGGCGCTGCCGATGGGGCGCGGCACCGAGAAGGACGTCGTGGTCGGACCGCTGATCGACGACAAGGCCGTCGACAAGGTGACGGAGCTGGTCAAGGACGCCACCGACCGCGGCGCGAAGGTGCTGACCGGCGGCTCGGGCGTCGACGGGCCGGGCCACTTCTACCAGGCCACCGTGCTCACCGACGTCCCGCAGGAAGCCCGGCTGACGCACGAGGAGATCTTCGGGCCGGTCGCCCCGATCACGCCGTTCGACACCGAAGAAGAGGCGGTGGCGAAGGCGAACGACACCGAGTTCGGCCTAGTCTCCTACGTCTTCACCAGCGATCTCAAGCGGGCGTTGCGCGTCTCCGAAGCTTTGGAAGCCGGGATGATCGGCCTCAACCAGGGCATCGTGTCGAACCCGGCAGCGCCGTTCGGCGGGATCAAGCAGTCCGGGCTCGGCCGCGAGGGCGGCTCGGTCGGCATCGACGAGTTCCTCGAGACCAAGTACATCGCGGTGGCCCTGTGACGGCCTACCGCATCGCGAGCATCCCCGGCGACGGCATCGGTGTGGACGTCACGGTCGAGGCCCGCAAGGTCCTCGACCGTGCGTCCGCGATCTTCGGTTTCTCCTTGGAGTGGACGGAATTCGACTGGAGCTGCGAGCGGTACGCGCAGGCCGGAGCGATGATGCCGGACGACGGCGTCGAGCAGCTCTCGGCGTTCGACGGGATCCTGCTCGGCGCGGTCGGCTTCCCCGGCGTTCCGGACCACGTTTCGTTGTGGGGCTTGCTGATCCCGTTGCGGCGCGCGTTCCAGCAGTACGTCAACCTGCGCCCGGTGCGGCTGCTGCCGGGCACGACGTCCGTGCTGGCCGGGCGGAAGGCCGAGGAGCTGGAGCTGGTCATCGTCCGCGAGAACTCCGAAGGCGAGTACTCGGCGATCGGCGGCCGGCACAACGCCGGGCGGCCGGACGAGTTCGTGCTGCAGGAGTCGGTGTTCACGCGCGTCGGCGTCTCGCGGATCATCCGGTACGCCTTCGAGCTGGCGCGGACACGGTCTTCGCGCGTGTGCTCGGCGACGAAGTCCAACGGGCTCATCCACTCGATGCCCTTCTGGGACGAGATCTTCGCCGAGGTCGCGGCCGAATACCCGGACGTCCACAGTGAACAGATGCACGTGGATGCGCTGGCGGCGCGGATGGTCCAGGCGCCGGACCGGCTCGACGTCATCGTCGGGTCGAACCTCTTCGGCGACATCCTGAGCGACCTCGCGGCCGCGATCACCGGCGGACTGGGCATGGCACCGTCCGGCAACATCAACCCATCGGGTGAACATCCGTCGATGTTCGAGGCGGTCCACGGGAGTGCTCCGGACATCGCGGAGCAGGGGATCGCCAACCCCGTGGCGCAGATCCTGGCGGCCGCGATGCTGGTCGAACACCTGGGCGAAACCGTTGCCGCGCAAGCGATCCGTGCCGCGGTGGACCGGGTGCTCGACGAGGGCCGCGTGCGCACTCCGGACCTCGGCGGCACGGATACCACAGAACGGCTCGGCTCGGCCGTGGCCGAAGCACTGGGCTGAGTTTTTGTCGGTGCCCTCCGGCACGGTGGTCACAAGTCCACCGAGGGGGAGGAGTCACCCGATGTGCTTCGAATGTGAGAACCCGGACAGATCCGGTTACCTGGAACGGCTTCGCGCCGGCGTGGCCGAGCGGGGTTGGGTCGTGCAGGGAGTCGAGGACTGCGGGTCGTACCCGCCGTGGGCCTACACGATTGGCCTGAGCGGGTACGGCCTGCCGGAGCTGGTCGTGACCGGCCTGCCGATGCTGGAGGCCGCCGAGCTGCTGAACGACCTGGCCGCGCACTCTCTGCACGCGTCGCCACCGACACCGGGCGAGCGCGTCCCGTTGCGGCGCGGCCCGGTGGTGGAGGCGGTCCCGCTGGCGGAGCCGTCGGTGCACCTGATCTTCGCGGTGGCGTTGTACGGCCCGGAAATCCATGCGCTCCAACTGGTCCACGCGGACCCGCAGGGGCGCTTCCCGTGGTCCGCGGACTACCGCGACGGCCGCGGTGGCCAGCCGGTGCTGGGGGTGCGTGATGGCGCTTAGCTGCGGGTGCTCGCCGCCGGCCAACTGCTTCCCGATACCCGTGCGGGCCGTCCACGTACGCTTGCCGGTTCCCCCGGATCCCGAGCCTGTGGTCCGGGTGCGGCTGTCGCGTCGGCGGTTGCGTGCGCCGGTTTACCGGCCGCGCGCGTCTGCCTTCAGGTCCGTGCTGCCGGAGCTTCGCTCACGCGTTTCCCGGCACCGGCGGGACGTGTCCCTCGATGAGGCTCGTCCCCGGCGCGAGCCGCTGCACCGCGTCCTCCATGTGGGAGTCGAGCAGCGCCAGCGCCGTCTCTTCGTCGCCGTCGCGAAGGGCTTGGATGAGCTTCGTGTGCTCATCCACCCGTTCCTCGACTCGCTGGTAGGTGCTCTGCAGCGCGGTCAGGCACATCCGCGTCTCGATGAGGAGGGTCCGGGCCATCCGGACGAGCCGCTTGCTGCCGGATGCGTTGATGAGGGCCTCGTGGAACCTGAGGTCCGCGGTGGAGAGCGCGCTGGGGTCGTCTTCACTGGCGGCCGTGGCCATCTCGGTGACGGTCTGTTCGAGCAGGTCGGCGATCCGGTCGCGGTCCCCGCCCCGCACGGCGCGGATCATCGCCGCGCGTTCGATGGCCGATCGAGCTGCATAGATGTCGTAGACGTCGCCGGGCTCGAGGTCGATCACGAACAGCCCGCGGTGCCGTTCGCTGCGCAGGAGCCCTTCGGACACGAGATGCTGCATGGCCTCCCGGAGCGGCCCCCGTGACACCTGGAACCGGGAGGCCAGCTCGGTCTCGCCGAGCTGGGTCCCGGGCGGGAGGGCGCCGGTCATGATCGCGTCGCGTAGCTGACGCGCGATCACCGCGGCCGTCGACTCGCGGCTGACCGGTTCGATCTCGGGCAGCATGCCCGGTGGCAGGGCCATGTCAGGCGCTCCCGTCCGGCAGGTGCCGGAACAGCGCGCCGAGGGAGCGGACGAGCCGGTGCCGTCCGGTCAGGCGCAGGCCCTCCCAGACGGTCACCTGGTTGGCGGTCAGCACGGGCTTTTTCAGCGCGGCCTCGACGATGTTGATCTCCTGGAGCGTCCGCATCGCGGTGTCCGGCACCAGCACCGCGTCGGCGTCCGGGTGGTCGTTGCGCACGGCGAGTTCGATGACGGCTTCCGACGTCATCGCGCCGACCTCGGCGGCCGTGACGATGTCGGCACTGGCCATCGAGACGACCTCGATGCCGCCGGCCTTGAGGAAGTCCACGAACAGCCGGGCGATGTCGTCCGGGTAGCTGGCGGCGACGGCGACCCGCTTGACGTCCAGGGCGCGCGCGGCGTGCACGAACGCGAAGGAGGTGCTGGAGGCCGGGACCCCGGCGACGGCGGCGAGGCGGTCGGCTTGGTCCCGGGCGCCGTCCCAGCCGTAGACGAAGCTGCCGCTGGTGCACGCCCAGACGACCGCGTCCGGCTCGTGCTTCTTGAGCAGTGCGGCGCCGTCGGCGAGGCGGGTTTCGCTGCCGAGGTCCAGGAGCTCGGCGACCGCGTGCTTGTCGGTGCCGTAGATGTGCTCGACCGCGAGGCGGATGTCGCCCTCGTCGGCGGCCGCGCCGCCGAGCAGCTGCTCGGCCAGCGGGTAGTCGTCTTCGGCCGCGTGGTCGGGGTAGATGAAGCCGATGGTGGTCACGAAACCTCCGCAGGGACGCAAATTGTCGACAATCCTAGTGGATGGTCAAGGAAAGCCGTCACGACACGTCGCGAAGCCACCTTCCCGGTCCGACGATCGGCAGGTTCATCCGGCGTAGGCAGGCCCACATGGTCAGCTGGTTGGCGGTGAGCACCGGTTTGCCGAGGGCGGCTTCCAGGGGCTCGATCAGGTCATAGGTGGGGAGGTTGGTGCAGCTGACGAAGATAGCTTCGGCATCGCCGTGGTCGGCGGCGAGGATGCGTTCGGCGATGGTGCGGTAGCTGACCTTCCAGATGCCGCCGCCCAGCCCGAGGTGGTCGCTGGCGACGGTCTCGACGTTCAGCTCGCCGAGGAAGTCGTGCAGGGCGCCGGTGAGGTCGGCGTCGTACGGCGTCAGCACCGAGACGCGGTGCAGGTCGAGCTGGTGCAGCACCTCGGCCAGGGCACCCGAGGTGGTGACGGCGTCCGGCGCGCCGGCGTCGCAGATCGCCTTGGTCAGCGAGCGCTCGTAGTCGACGCCGTTGACGAAGCTGCCCGACGTGCAGAGGTAGGCGACGACCTCGGGCTCGACGTGCAGCACGTCGCGGGTCGCGCTGGCCAGGTGGTGGCTGTCGCTGACGAGGCGCGCCATCTCCATGCTGACCGGCACCGGCTCGTACGGCGTCCGGGCGAGGTGGAGGGACACCTCCATCGGTACCCAGCGCCAGAGCTCGCGCTCCAGCGCGAGGTCGAACGGCGCGATGACGCCGATGCCGCGTTGCGCCAGCGGGCCGTCGAACGCCAGGAAGTCGAAATCCAAGGCTCAGCCTCCGGAATACGTCTGAACTTGATGACACGTCCGGTGCTCCGGGGGTCGTTCCTCGGATTGTTGACAATCATACGAGCGACTTTTACCGTGTCAACGTGATCGGCTCGGAAACCCAGGAAACCCCGGTCCTGGCGGTGCTCTGCGGCGAGTCCCGCCCACCGGACATGCGTGCTGTCGAATCCGGGGCCGTCGTGCGTTACACGGACGCGGCGGGCCTGTCCGAAGCGCTGTCCGGAGCCGACGCGCTCTTCGTCTACGACTTCCTCTCCACGGCCGTGCCGGGCGCCTGGTACGCGGCCGATCGCCTGCGCTGGCTGCACATCGCCAGCGCGGGCGTCGACCCGGTGCTGTTCCCCGGGCTGGTGGAGAGTGACGTCGTCCTGACCAACTCCCGGGGTGTCTTCGACGACGCCATCGCGGAGTACGTGCTGGGCGTCGTCCTCGCCTTCGCGAAGGACTTCGCGCGGTCGCACGACCTGCAGCGCGAGGGGCGCTGGCTGCACCGGGAGAGTGAACGTATCGCCGGACGCGAGGTGGTGGTCGTCGGCACCGGGCCGATCGGCCGCGCCATCGCGCGGCTGCTGCGCGCGGCCGGGATGCGGGTGAGCGGCGCCGGCCGCCGGGAGCGCACGGGCGACCCGGACTTCGGCGTCGTGCACGAGTCTTCGCAGCTCGACGCGTTCTTGCCGCACGCCGACTACGTCGTCGCCGTCGCGCCGCTGACCGAGCACACCAAGGGCATGTTCGACGCGCGCGCGTTCGCCGCGATGAAGCCGTCGGCGCGGTTCGTCAACGTGGGCCGGGGCGAGCTGGTCGTCACCTCCGACCTGGTCGCCGCGCTTAAGAGCCGGACCATCGCCGGCGCCGCGCTCGACGTCTTCGACACCGAGCCGCTGCCGCCGGACAGCCCGCTGTGGACCATGCCGGACGTGCTCGTCTCGCCGCACATGTCCGGGGACTTCATCGGCTGGCGGAACACCCTCGTCGAGGTGTTCGCCGAGAACTTCCGCCGCTGGCGCGCTGGGGAGCCGCTGCGCAATGTCGTCGACAAGACGCTCGGCTACGTGCCGTCGGGGAACCAGGGAGCCGGATGAACGACAGGATGCTGACCGCCAGCGAGCTCGTCGCCGCCTACGCGACCGGTGAGCTTTCGCCGGTCGAGGCGACGCAGAACGCGCTGCAGGCCATCGAAGACCGCGACGGCGAGTGCAACGCGTACTGCCTCGTCGACGCCGACGGGGCGCTGGAACAGGCCAAGGCGTCGGAGGTCCGCTGGCGGGACGGCAACCCGATCGGGTGGCTCGACGGCGTGCCGTCCTCGATCAAGGACATGTTCCTGACGCAGGGCTGGCCGACCGTCCGGGGCTCGAAGAGCATCGACCCGGACCAGCCGTGGGACGTCGACAGCCCGGTCGCCGCGCGGATGCGCGAGGCCGGCCTGGTCGTGCTGGGCAAGACGACGACGCCCGAGATCGCGTGGAAGGGCGTCACCGACAGCCCGCTGCGGGGCATCACGCGCAACCCGGCCGACCCGTCGAAGACGGCAGGCGGGTCGAGCGGCGGCAGCGCCGCGGCGGTCGCGGCGGGGATGGGCGAGCTGTCCGTCGGCACCGACGGCGGCGGCTCGGTGCGGATCCCGGCGTCGTTCTGCGGGATCGTCGGGCTCAAACCGACCCACGGCCGGATCCCGCTGTACCCGGCGAGCCCGTTCGGCCCGCTCTCGCACGCCGGCCCGATGGCGCGGTCGGTCGACGACACCGCGCTGCTGCTGGACGTCCTGTCGATCCCCGACCATCGCGACCCGGCCGCGCTGGCGCCGCCGGTGGGGTCGTTCCGCGAGGCCGTGCGCCGGGACGTGCGCGGGCTGCGGGCCGCGTTCTCGCCGACGCTCGGGTATGTCGACGTCGACCCGGAGATCGCGGCAGTCGTCGCGGCGGCGGTGCGCGCGCTCGGCGACGCGGGGCTGCACATCGAGGAGACCGATCCGGGGTTCGCCGATCCCAAGCCGGCGTTCGACATCCTGTGGTCGTCGGGGGCGGCGAAGCTGCTCGACTCGTTCCCGCCCGGGTCCGAGGAGCGGACGGACCCGGGCCTGCGCAAAGTGTGGGAGCTCGGCCGGACGTGGTCGGCGAGCGACTACCTCGACGCGACCGCCGAGCGGGCCGCGCTGGGCATCCTCATGGGCGAGTTCCACACGCGCCACGACGTGCTGATCACCCCGACCGTCCCGATCGCCGCGTTCGAGGCCGGGCACGACGTGCCGCCGGGCAGCGGGCTGAGCGAGTGGCCGGAGTGGACGCCGTTCACGTACCCGTTCAACATGACCCAGCAGCCGGCGATCAGCGTGCCGGCCGGCTACACGTCGGAGGGGCTGCCGGTGGGGCTGCAGATCATCGGGCCGCGGCACTCGGACGACCTTGTGCTGGCGGTGGCGAAGCTCCTGGAGGAAGTGCGGCCCTGGGCGCCGGCCTGACCACACGTGAGGGTGAAACCCGGGCCGGGGCGGAGAAAGCTGTGCCACTGTCTGCCGGGTGAACGCTGAAGGCTGGCGGTACGAGCGCGCTATTCCGACCGTGGACGTCGCGGGAGAGCCGACCCGGGTGGTGGTGGGCCTGATCGAGCAGGGCGACCGTCTGACGGCGGCGCTCCGCGTGGACGACGGCAAAGCAGCCCTGGTCTCTTTGGAAACGGGTGGCGAGCTGTTGAAGGCGTTGCGGGAGACGCTGGAGAGCTGGTGGCGTCTCGACGGTCACCGCGACCTGACCCCGGAACCCCGAGCCGGCCGGTGAGACCATGCGCGGGGCGGTTTGCCGGCCGGCGTGATTCGGCTTGCGCCGATCAGTGGCTGTCCACTGTGTTGAGTCCGGGCGTCGACTGCTGCATCCTCATCCCGGTGTGCCCGAGCCGACCGGTGCGCGGCGGACCAGACCGCGAATCTGGGGGTTGAGCAGGACGATCGCCGTCGCGCCGACGACGAGGGCCGCGCCGCCGAGGAGTGTTGCCGAACGGCCGGCGTGCTCGGCCAGCGGACCGGCGGCGATCTGGCCGAGTGGCATCGCGACGAACGAGCCGAGCATGTCGTAGGAGTAGACGCGGGCGAGCTTCTCGGGCGGCACGTTCTCCTGCAGCGACACGTCCCAGGCGACGCCGAACTGCTCGATCGCGAAGCCCGAGAGGAACATCGCGAACAGCATCGGCAGTAAGTACGGCGTCTCGCCGAGCACGAGTATCGGCAGCGCGTCGACCGTCACGAGCGCAACTCCGAACAGCAGCATCCGCCGTGGCAGCCACCGCGCGGCGAAGACTCCGCCGAGCAGCGCGCCGGCGGTCTGCACCGCCAGCGCGAGGCCCCAGCCGGTGCGGCCGAACGTGTCGTCGGCAACCAGCGGGCCGATCACCCGCAGTGCGCCCGCGTTCACCGCGTTGACGATCATGAACTGCAGTACGACCAGCCACACCCACGACCGGGCCCGGAACTCCCGCCAGCCTTCCGCGAGCTCGCTGAGGGGGCGGCTGCCCGGGACGCGCACGCCGTGCGGCAGGCGGATCCGCCGGTAGGAAAGCGCGGCGGCGAGGAACAGGACGGCGTTCCCGGCGAGCGCCCAGCCCGAGCCGGCGAACGCGACGAGGACCCCGGCGAGCCCGGCGCCGGCGATGCGGCCGACGTTGGACAGCAGCCGGACCAGCGCGTTCGCCTGGGCGAGCAATGGCGCGGGCACGGTCAACGGCGTGAGCGACGCGGCCGCCGGCAGCGAGATGGCCGAGACGGCGCCGTTGACGAGACTGAGCCCGACCAGCAGCGGGACCGAGGCGAATCCACAAAGGACGCTCGCGGCGATGGCGGCCTGGGTGAGCGCGGCGGCGGTCTCGGTGCCCTGCAGGATCACCGACCGCGGCAGCCGGTCGGCCAGCATCCCGCCGAAGAGCACGAGCAGCACGTTGGCGATCGACCGCGCCCCGACGACGATCCCGAGATCCACAGCCGACCCGGTCAGATCGACGACGGCGAAGGCCAGCGCGAAGGGAGCGACGGCATTGGCGAAGTCGGCGAAGGTCCGCCCGGTGACGAGGGCGCGAAAGCGAGATTCGCGAAGCGGGGCGAGGAGCGGGGAAGTCATGGGAGCAGCTCCGGCGGGACGGTAGCGGAGGGCGAGTGGACGCGTTGGCGGCGATCGAGTCGCGAGCCGGGTTCCCGTGGTGGGGTGGGCGGATGGCTCATCCGCGGGGCGACATCGGGGCCGGGCTCATGGGGCGGGGCGACCTTGCGGCTGGCGACGCGGCGGCAGTGGTTCGGGTTCGCGCTGCCGGACACGCCGGCTTGAGCCGGCGCGGCCGGGCAAAGGGGCGAGTCGGCAGCCCTCATCGGACTTCATCCGGAGCCAGCTCGAACAGTGCCACACTCGCGCTGACCTGGACCGTTCCCGGGGTCCGTGGTGGCTGAGCCGCCGCGTGCAGCTCCTGGCTCAGCTCCGATGCCCGCTTGAGCAGTCGCGCCCAGACTGCTGGGTCCACCCACAGCTCCGCGTCCGTCAACGACGCTCGCTTACCCGGTGCCCGGGACCCCGCCCGTCGCAGAAGCTCGCCTGCGACCGCCTTGGTCAGCAGCTGCTCCTCGGCCGGGTTGCGGGTTGTCAAGCGGCGGCCCGACTCCGGGTCGTGGCGATACCGCTTCGCTCGGCCGCCGCGGATCGTCAGCTCCTCCGCGACATCCAGCAGGCCTGCCTCGTGCAGGCGGCGCAAGTGATAGCTGATGTTCGCCTGCGTTTCGCCCAGCTCGCGCGCCGCCTCGGCTGCGCTCATTGCCGTTCCCGTCAGGAGCGACAAGATCCGCATGCGGAGCGGGTGCGCCAGTACGCGCAGGTTGTCGTGGGGCATGGCGTCAGTCTGCCATGACCGTCAAAGAGTTATTTGGGGGTTGCCGGAGCGGCTCCGGAGGGCGTTGCACCCGCCCTCCGGAGCCGCCGGGGTCACGGCAGGGGCGCGCTCACGTGGTCGAGCGTCCAGTTGCCGACGCCCGGTGTTCCTTCGTTGCCGAAGTACGTGTGCAGGGTGGTGCCGAAGACGTGCTGGAACACGCACGCCGACCCGTTGCCGTAGACGGGCCCGGCCGGGAGCTCGAAGAACTGCGCCGTCGGGCTGGCCGCGGTCAGCACCCGCGTCTTCCAGACGTTCGTCTGCTCCAGCGTCTCCACCGCCAGGTAGTACAGCGAACCCACCTTCATCACCTGCGGCGACGCCACGACGTCGTGGGAGTACGCGATGAGCGTGCCGAGGTCCGTCGGGCTGGTCTGCAGCAGCGCGTCGAACGTCGCCGCGCTCTTGACGCGGATCTCCTTGCGGCCGTTGGCTTCGCGGAACCAGTACAGGTACACGGTCTGCGTGTCCGGGTCGCGGAACAGCGTCGGGTTGCCGTTGATCACGGTCATTTCCTTGACCAGCGGCACGAACGACGTGAACTGCGTGCCGTCGATCCCGTCGGTGCTCTTGCGCCCGGCGATGTAGTACTCGCCGCCGTCGGGGTTGCCGCCGCACCAGTACACGTTGTGCACCAGCCCGATCGTGTTGTCGGGGTTCAGCAGCGCGTTCCCCCAGCGCTCACCGGTGCCGGTGAACAGCGGCGTCGGTTCCTGCGTCCACGCCGTCGTGTTCAGGTCGTTCGTCCGCGCGATGCCCAGACCCGAGCAGTTGTGGTGCCCGTAGTAGCCGATGTAGCGGAAGCCCTGGTTGATCGACGGCGACTGCGTCGGGTTGACCTCCAGCACGCTGAACGTGTGCGGGTGGTCACCGGAACCGCTCCACGAGACGGGGCTGAGCACCGACTTCTGCGGCGTGCCCAGCGCGAAGTAGCCGAGGTCCGTCGACGGGGACTGCTGGGCGAAGGCGTAGAACAACAGCGTCTTGTTCTGGTAGCCGAACGACTGCATCTGCGCGTCGGTGAACTCGCCGGTCCGCACCGTGAGCCAGTCCTTGTCGGTGGGGTGCCACCAGCGGTACACCGCCACCGTTCCCGTGCGCTGCGTCGGGAACGCGTAGTACTGGAACGTCTTGTTCTGGTAACCCCAGGTGGCCATCTGCGCGTCGGACGCCATGCCGGCGGGCATGTCGATCCAGTCCTTGTCCGTCGGGTGCCACCAGCGGGAGACCTCGACCATTTCGCTGTTGCCGACCAGGCTGACGTAGAACTGCGGTCCGGTCGGCGTCTGGTACCCGTAACCCTGGAGCTGCGCGGCGGTGGGCTGGTTGCCGTGCGCCGGCACCGACAGCCAGTCCTTGTCCGTCGGGTGCCAGTACCTCCGGACCGCCGTCGGCGCACCGGATCCGGGCTGCAGCGTGAGGGCGGCTGCCGCGCCGTGGGCTACTTCAGTGCTCATGAACGTTCCTCCCCAGGTACTTCAGAGCGAAGTACTCATGACTGTTAGTCGCCTGAGCGCGTCGAAAGGTTTACCGCCGCGACGTAATCGTGACGGTGTGCGGAAAGGAGTCGGTTGATCACACAGAGAACTCCGTGCCGTCGGCCGGGAGCAGGGCGCCGGCGGACCGCACGGCGGCGTGTTCTTCCGACGCCGGGTCCAGCACCGGGTTGGTGTTGTTCAAGTGCGTGAACGCCCAGCGCCCGGGCCGACCGGCGATCCGGGCGAGGCTCGCGGTGATCGGCAGATGGCCCATCGCGAGCTGGTCCGGACCACCGACGCCCGCCATCTCGTCCGCCGCGTAGAACGTTCCGTCCAGCAGTACCAGCGAAGCATCCGCGACGAAGGCGTCGAACCCCGGGGGCCAGCTCTTCAAGCACGGCGCGTACACCAGCACGCCGCCGGTCGAGAGGTCCGAGATCCGGTACGCGACGACCCATGGGCCATTACCTGGGGACGAAACGTACTTCGGTTTCTTGTCGCTCACCGGCAGCACGTCGACCCGCAGTCCGGGAAGGTCCACGAGCGATGTCCAGCCGCCGTAGCCGTCGACGATCGCGCGAAACGGGGACAGCGCTTCCAGCACCACGTCCGGTGCGAACACCGGGAGCCCGCCGGCCTCACGCAGCATCAGCAGGCCCAGCGAGTGGTCGAGTTCGGCGTCGGTCAGCAGAACTCCGCGCAACGGGATTTCGCGTGGACCGGGCCCCGCGCGCAACGCCGGAGTCGCGAGGATCTGGGACCGGATGTCCGGCGAACAGTTGAGCAGGTACCAGCCGGCACCGTCGGCGCTGACCGCGACGCAGTCCTGGGTGCGCGGCGGCAACCCGGCCGCGCACAGGCGGCACGCGCAGTTCCACTGTGGACACCCGCCGCCCGCCGCGGTGCCGAGCAGGATCACCTTCACCGGCGCATGGCCAGGTCGGATTCCGGTGGCCGGGCCAGGACGAGGTCGACGACCTCGCGCCGGGGAGAGCGCGAGCACACCGGGTCGGTGGCCGCGGCGTCACCGGTGAGCAGGAACGCCTGGCAGCGGCAGCCGCCGAAGTCGACGGAACGGCGGTCGCACGTCCGGCACGGTTCGGCCATCCAGTCCTCGCCGCGGTAGGCGTTGAACGACGACGAGTCGTACCAGATCTCGGCCAGCGGCTTCTCCCGCACATTGTCCAGGGTGAGCGTCGAGATCGCGGACGCCGCCGGGCACGGCAGCACGGTCCCGTCCGGCGCCACGGTCAGCTGCCGCGCGCCCCAGCCGTACATGCACGGCTTCGGGTACGGCTCGTAGTAGTCGGCGACGACGTAGACGATCTCCATCGTGCCGCGCAGCCGCCGGATCGCCGCGCGCACCACGGGTTCCGCGTCGGCGAGCTGCGCGCGGGTCGGCATCAGCGCCTCGCGGTTGCGCAGCGCCCAGCCGTAGTACTGGGTGTTCGCCAGCTCCAGCCGGTCCGCGCCCATGCGCTCGGCCAGCTCGATGATCCCGGCCAGCTGGTCGTGGTTGCGCCGGTGCAGCACCACGTTCAAGGACAACGGCAGCCCGGACGCCTTCACCAGCGCGGCCGCGGCGAGCTTGTGGTCGAACGCCCGCGCGCCGGCCAGCAGATCGGAACGCTCCCGCGTCGCGCCCTGCGCCGACAGCTGGACGTGCGCGAGCCCACGGGAAACCAGGTCGTCGAGCCGGGCGGAAGTCAGGCCGAGGCCGGAGGTCACGAGGTTGACGTAGCACCCGAGCGAACTCGCGTGCGCCACCAGCGCGGACAAGTCCGGTCGGGCCAGCGGCTCACCGCCGGACATGTGCACCTGCAGCACGCCGAGTTCGCGGGCTTGCGAGAGTACCGAAATCCAGTCTGAAGTGGACAGTTCGGCGGACCGCGCTACGAGTTCGACCGGGTTCGAGCAGTAAGGACAGTGCAATGGACAGCGGTGGGTCAGCTCGGCCAGCAGGCCCAGCGGCGGGGTCACGTCCACGCGACGACCCTCCGTTCGCCCAACCGAGAGAGCACGTCGAGGACGTCCTGTTCCCGGACACCGGTGAAGCGCTTTCCCAAGACCGCGGTGATGTCGGTGACGGTCCGGGCGCCGTCGCAGAGTTCGAGCACCGCGGCCGCGGTGGCGTTCGGGACGAGGACGCCTTCGGGGAACAACAGGACGTGCGTCTCGCGGACGTGGTCGAAGGACAGCCGCACGCCGCGACGCAACTGGGGAACCGAGACCGGGGCGATCACTTCGCCGCCCGTTCGATCGCGTCGAGCATCGACCACAGGACGTCGCACTTGAACGACAGCGCGGCGATCGCGCGGTCCTGCTGCTCGCGCGTGACGCAGTGGCGGACCACGATGTCGAGCGTGTCCTTGCCCTCGCCGGCGACCTTGTCGATGCGGTTGGTGAAGTAGTCGAGGTCCGCGCGCGCGATCCACGGGTAGTGCGCGAGCATGTCCGCGACGCGCTGCTGCATCAGGTGCCCGGCGAACATCTCGGTGAGTCCCGAAGCGACGGCCTCCCACCACGGCTTCGTCCGCGCGAAGGTCACGTAGGCGTCGACGGCGAACCGGACGCCGGGAGCGACGTGCCGCTCGTCGAGCACCTCGTCGCGCTCCAGGCCGACGGCCGTGCAGAGCCGCTGCCAGCGTTCGATCCCGCCGGTGCCTGCGTGCGGGCCGTCGTGGTAGACGATCCGGTCGAGCCACTGGCGCCGGATCTCCGGCAGCGGGCAGTTGGCGATGATCGCCGCGTCCTTCTGCGGCAGCTGACACTGGTAGTACCAGCGGTTGGCCGCCCAGATCCGCAGCCCGTGCTCGTCGAGCTCGCCCGCGTGCAGCCTCCGGTGGAACGGGTGCGTGCCCCAGTACCGGCCCGAAAGACCGCGCAGGGCCTCGATGAATGCGCTTTCCGCGAGCGGCTCGACGGGCATCGGTCAGTCCGCCATGCGGGCCGCGTAGGCGGTCACCTCCATGGGAGTTTCGTACTCGACGAAGTCAGGGGTCGTCCACACCTCGACGGATTCGGTCATTTCCTGCTCCTCTCGCGGGGCTGATCGCCGTCACCGTAAGAGCGCGACGAGCGGGCTGGCCAGAGGAGTTCGGAAAGTTTCCTTCCGATGGCGCAGTGGGGTGCCGATCAGCGGTGCTACTTGACCGCGGCTTCCAGTTCCACCAACGCCGTGTCCAGGTGGGTCAGGATCCGCTGCAGGTGCGGCACGCTGCGGCGGCAGCCCGTGACGCCGAAGTCGAGGTTGTCGCCGTTGCTGGTCAGCGTGATGTTGACGGCCTGGCCGTCGAGCAGCACCGACGCCGGGTAGATGCCGTCGAGCTGCGCGCCGTTCCAGTACATCTGCTTGCGCGGCCCGGGCACGTTCGAGATCACCAGGTTGAACGGCGGCCGCGTGTTGTTGACGACGCCCGGGATCGGCGAGACGCCGAGCTGCGCGACGTTAACGGCTGATAACAGCAGCGTCTGCAACGGCGTCAGCTCCGAGAACAGCCGCTTGCCGTTGCGCATGGACTGGTGGATCGTGACGAGCCGCTTGCCCGCGTCCGGCAGGTCGGTGGCGAGGTTGCACAGCAGTGCGCCGATGTTGTTGCCCGCGGCCTCGCCCGGGTCGTTCTGGCGGCGCAGCGACACCGGGACCATCGCGACCAGCGGCGCGTCCGGGAGCGCGCGCTGCTCGATGAGGTAGTCGCGCAGCGCGCCCGAGCACATCGCGAGCACGACGTCGTTGCGCGACACCCCGGCGGCCGTCGCCACCTTCCGGACGCGGTCGAGCGACCACGACTGCGCCGCGAACCGGCGCGCGCCGCCGATCGGCACGTTGAACATCGTCCGCGGCGCCTGCCCCGGCAGGGTCACCGTGTGCTCGCCGAACGCCTCGCGCGCCACCTTGAGCGCGGCCGGCGCCAGACCGGCGAGCTGGTTGGCGGTCTTGCCCGCGGTCTGCAGGAACGAGCGCGGGCTCTTCGTGCGGCCTTCGCCCGGTTTGCGCCGGGTGCCCCACCACGGCGGGCAGTCGAGGTCCGCGGGGTCGTCCGACAGCGTGCCCTGCAGCTGGCGCAGCGCCGAGACGCCGTCCATCAGCGCGTGGTGGACCTTGGTGTAGACGGCGAAGCGGCCGTCGGCCAGGCCCTCGATGAGGTGCGTCTCCCAGAGCGGCCGGTGCCGGTCGAGCAGGGTGCTGTGCCAGCGGGACGTCAGCTCCAGCAGCTCGCGGATGCGGCCCGGCTGCGGCAGCGCGGAGTGCCGGAAGTGGTAGTCGAGCTCGAGGTCGTCTTCCGCTTTCCAGGCGACGTGCCCGAGCGTGTTGACCGGCCGGGCCGGGCGGCGGCGGAACACCGGCCGCATGTTGTCCGACTCCAGCAGCGAGCGGCGGACGTCGCGCAGGTAGTCCGGCCCGGCGCCGTCGGGTTTCTTGAACAGCTGCAGACCGCCCACGTGCATCGGATGCTCGCGCGTTTCGACCAGGAGGAACATCGAGTCGGTCACGGGCATCATCGCCATGGGACATCACCTTCCGCACTCGGCACGCCGACTCTACGCGCTCGGCTGCCGTGGGTGGATCACGTTCTACATTGGCGAGTATGACCGTCCGCGGCGCTCGGGAAACGTCCCTGCCACCGATGGCCGAGTGCGTCGTGATCGGCGGCGGTGTGATCGGTGTGAGCTGCGCGTTCCGCTTGGCGGAGGCCGGCGTCGACGTCCTGCTGATGGAGCGCGACGGGCTCGGCGAAGGCTCGACGGCGAAGGCCGCGGGCGGCATCCGGTCGTCGTTCACGAGCCGCGTGAACGTCGAGTTGGGACTGCGCGGGCTCGCCGCGTACAGCGCTTTCTCACGCGACTTCGGCGTCGAGATCGACTTCCGCCGCGACGGCTACCTCTACCTGCTCACCAACTCGGAAGACACAGTTGCAATCGGACATTGCGCGGAGCTGCAGCAGGCCTACGGCGTGCGGAGCCACCTCCTGGACCCGTCCGAAGTGCGCGACATCCTTCCGCTGCTCGAGCCGGACGGGATCGTCGCCGCGCTCTGGTCGCCGGACGACGCGAAGGCCACTCCGGACGCCGTCGTCCAGGGTTACGCGAAGGCGGCGCGCGCGTGCGGCGCGCAGCTCCGGACCGGCGTCGAGGTCACCGGGATCGAGCGTGACGGCGACGCGTTAACCGGCGTTAACACGACCGCGGGGTTCGTCCGGACCGGCGCGGTCGTGTGCGCGGCGGGTGCGTGGTCGGGGCGGATCGGCGAGCTGGCCGGCCTTGATCTCCCGGTGCGCCCGTTCCGGCGGCAGGTCGTGTTCACCGGGCCGGTGCCGGGACTGCCGGCCGCGGTGCCGCTGACCATCGAGATGTCGTCGGCGTTCTACTTCCACCGCGAGGGCCCTGGCCTGGCCATGTCGTTCTGCGAGGACGACGGCTTCCCGGGCTTCGACACCCACTACGAAGCGGGCGAGTGGCTGCCGCGGCTGGCCGAGCTGGCGGGCCGCCGGATCCCGGCCGTGCTCGACGCGGACATCCGCACGGCTTGGGGCGGGTTGTACGAAGTGACGCCCGACCGCAACCAGATCGTGGGGGAAAGCGTCCTGCTGTCGCGGTTCTTCTACGCGACCGGCTTCTCCGGGCACGGGTTCCAGATGGGACCGGCGACCGGCGAGCTGATCCGGGACCTCTACCTCGGCCGAGAACCGGCCGTGGACATCGCGGAGCTCGACGTCCGGCGCTTCGAACGCGCCGATACCGCACCGGTCGAGCACAACATCGTCTAGGGGTTGATTGCCAGATCGTTCAACGATCTGGCAGTATCCGGGCCGTGGCTGTGAGTGGTGCTCGGGAGTTGGTGGACGCCCTCGAAGGACTGGGGACGGAGATCGTTTTCGGCCTCCCGGGGGTGCACAACCTGCCGTTGTGGGAGGCGCTCGCCGAGACCCGCATCAAGCTCGTCGGGGTCCGTCACGAACAGACCGCCGGCTACGCGGCCGACGGCTACGCGCGCGCCACCGGCAAGCTCGGCGTCGCCCTCGTCACCACCGGGCCGGGCGCGGCGAACACTCTGGGCGCGGTCGGCGAAGCCATGGCCTCCGCGGCTCCGGTGCTGATCATCGCCACCGACATCCCGTCGACGTTGCGACGTCCCGGCGTCGTCCGCGGCGTGCTGCACGAGACGTCCGACCAGCAGGCGATGTTCGCGCCGGTGACCAAGGGGGTCTTCACCGTGCGGGCCGCCGACCAGATCGGCACCACCGTGCACCGCGCGGCGCGGCTCGCGCTGGAGGCGCAGAGCGGCCCGGTCTACCTCGGCGTGCCGACCGACTACCTGCGCGAGACGGTGCCGCACCGGCGTCCGCCCGCGCCGCACCGCAAGCCCGACGGCGACGTTCCCGACCTCGCCCGCGCGGAAGCGCTGCTGTCCGACGCGAAGAACCCGCTGATCTGGGCCGGCGGCGGCGCGCTGCGGTCCGGGGCCGGGGACGCCATCGGCGCGCTCGCCGAGAAGATCGCCGCGCCGGTCATCACGACGTTCGGCGCTCGCGGCCTGCTCCCGCTCGACCACCCGTGCCTCGCGCCGAACCCGGTGCACACGCCGGAGGTCGGCGAGCTGTGGGACGAGGCCGACGTCGTGCTCGCCATCGGCACCGACTTCGACGGCCTGATGACGCAGAACTGGCGGATGCCGAAGCCGCGCACGCTGGTCGCGATCAACGTCGACGCCGACGACGCCGCCAAGAACTACCCGCCGGACCTGACGCTGGTCGGCGACGCGCGCGCGATCGTCGAGCGGCTGCTGCCGAAGCAGCGGCCGGGGCTGGACGACATCACGTTGCGGCTGGCCGGCATCGGCCGCCGGGTGCGCCAGCGGATCCGGGACGAAGAGCCGCAGGCCTACGACTTCCTGTCCACTTTGGACGAGGTGCTGCCGACGGACGCGGTGCTGGTGTCCGACATGTGCGTCGCCGGCTACTGGGTCGGCGGCTTCCACCGGGTGCGGGCGCCGCGCAAGCTCGCCTACCCGATGGGCTGGGGCACCCTCGGCTACGGCTTCCCGGCGTCGCTCGGCGCCGCCGCGGCCGGGGTCGGGCGCGCCATCTGCATCACCGGCGACGGCGGGTTTCTCTACGGCTGCGGCGATCTGGCGACGCTCGCGCAGGAACAGCTGCCGGTCACGGTCGTCCTGGTCGACGACGGCGGCTACGGGATGCTGCGCTACGACCAGGACCGCGAGGGCCTGCCGCACCGCGGGGTCGACTGGGACAGCCCGGACTTCGTCGGCCTGGCCCGGTCCTTCGGCGTGCACGCCGACCGCGTGTCCGGGTTCGGGCGCGCGTTCCGGCGGCTGCTCGGCGAGTTCGTCGAGTCCGACGAGCCGAACGTCCTGGTCGTGAAGGCCAAGCTCAAGCCCCCGCTGAACACGTCCCCGCGGTGGTATCGCCCATGAGGATCGGCGTCGACATCGGTGGCACGTTCACCGACCTCTGCGCGGTGGACGGAACGGGGATCGCGGCCGTCGGCAAGGTGCTGACCACGCACGACGAGCCGGCGCGCGCGGTCGAGGAGGGCTTGGCCGCGCTGCTCGCGGAGTCGGGGATCGCCGCCGGTGACGTCGAGCAGGTCGTCCACGGGACGACGCTGGTGACGAACGCGCTGATCGAGCGCAAGGGCTCGCGCACGGCGCTGCTCGCGACCGCCGGCTTCCGGGACGTCCTGGAGATGCGCCGCGAGCACCGGTACGAGCTGTACGACCTGCACATCGAGCTGCCCCCGCCGCTCGTCCCGCGGCACCTGCGGTTCGACGTCCCGGAGCGGATCCTCGCCGACGGCTCCATCCACATCGGACTCGACGAGGAGTACGTCGCGCGGCTCGGCCGTGAGCTGGCGGCACGGGGTATCGAAGCGGTCGCCGTCTGCTTCCTCCACGCGTTCACGAACCCGGAGCACGAGCGGCGCGCGGGCGAGATCCTCGCCGAGGTGGCACCCTCGCTCCGGGTGGCGCTGTCCTCCGACGTCGTCCCCGAGATCCGCGAGTTCGAACGCGCGTCGACCACGGTCGCGAACGTCTACGTCCAGGACCTGACCGAGCGCTACCTGCGCGACCTCGAACACCGGCTGGGACGGCTCGGGATCGCCGGGGCGCCGCACATCATGCTGTCCAACGGCGGACTGGCCACTGTGGACACCGCGGCTCGCCACCCGATCCGGATCCTCGAGTCCGGCCCGGCCGGCGGGGCGCTGGCGGCGGCCGCGATCGGGCCGGCCGATCTGCTGGCCTTCGACATGGGCGGCACGACGGCGAAGCTGTGCCTGATCGCCGGCGGCGCGCCTTCGGTGACGCACCAGTTCGAAGTGGACCGCAAGTACCGGCTGCTGCCCGGGTCCGGGCTGCCGGTGCAGGTGCCGGTCACCGACATGATCGAGATCGGCGTCGGCGGCGGGTCGATCGCCCGGATCGACGCGCTCGGCCTGCTGACCGTCGGGCCCGACTCGGCCGGCTCCGAGCCCGGCCCGGTCTGCTACGGCCGCGGCGGCAGCGAGCCGACGGTGACCGACGCCGACCTCGTGCTCGGCTACCTCGACCCGGACTACTTCCTCGGCGGCGGCATGAAGCTCGACGCCGCGGCGGCGCGTGCGGCGATCGGCGGCATCGCCGGACCGCTCGGCGTGAGCGTCGAAGAGGCCGCGTGGGGCATCCACACCAGCGTCAACGAGGACATGGCGAACGCCGCCCGCGTGCACGCCGTCGAGCGCGGCCGGGATCCGGCGAAGCTGCCGATGTACACGTTCGGCGGGGCGGGCCCGGTGCACGGCGTCGGCGTCGCCCGCGCGCTCGGGGCGCCGTCGGTCGTCGCGCCGCCCGCCGCCGGGGTGCTCAGCGCGGCCGGGTTCCTCACCGCGCCGCTGGCGTTCGACTTCGTCCGATCGGCCCGCGCGGCCGTGCGCGAGCTGGCGTGGGAGCAGGTCGACGCGCTTTTCGCCGAGATGGAAGCCGAGGGTGCGGCGCTGCTCGCGAAGTCCGGTGCCGCCGAGGTGACGCACCGGCGGATCGCCGAGATGCGCTACGCCGGGCAGGGCTACGAGATCCGCGTCCCGGTCCGCGGCGGCCGCTGGCCGGACGCCCTGATCGACGAGTTCACCGCCACCTACCGCGCGCTGTACCGACGCACCGGGCCCGACGTCGGCGTCGAGGTGCTGAACTGGCGCGTCGTCTCCAGCGGGCCCGCGCCGGACGTCACACTCCGGCTGACTGCCCAGGTGACCAGCGGCGACGCGCGCAAGGGGACGCGGAAAGCCTACTTTCCGGCGGCCGGTGGATTTGTCGACACGGTCGTGTACGACCGCTACCGCCTCCAGCCCGGCGAGCGCGTCGAAGGACCGGCCATTGTGGAGGAACGCGAGTCCACTGTGGTCGTCCCGCCGGGCGCGCACTGCGTCGTCCGGGAGGACGCCGCGCTGAAGGTGACGGCGTGAGCGTCGACCCGATCCTCGTCGGGCTGTTCGGCAACCGGCTGCACTCGATCCTCGCCGAACAGCAGAACGCGCTGGTCAACACCGCCTTCTCCGCCGTCGTGCGCGAATCGCTCGACCTCGCCTGCGCGGTGTTCGACTCGCGTGGCGAGATGATCGGCCAGTCCGTCGGTGGCACGCCCGGGCACATCAACGCGATGGCCACCGGCATGCACCACTTCGTCGCGGCCTACCCGGCGGAGACCCTGGAACCCGGCGACGTGCTGCTCACCAACGACCCGTGGCAGACGGCCGGGCAGATCAACGACATCACCGTCGCGACGCCGGTGTTCCGGCGCGGCGAGGTGGTCGCGTGGTTCGCTTCCTGCTGCCACGCGCCGGACATCGGTGGCCGGCTCGTCTCCGCCGAGGCACACGAGGTCTTCGAAGAGGGCCTGCGCCTGCCGATCCTGAAGTTCCTGCGCGCGGGCGAGGTCAACGCCGATCTGGAACGGCTGATCCGGGCCAACGTCCGGACGCCGGAGGAGACCGTCGGCGACCTGTACGCGCAGGTCACCGGCAACGAGGTCGGCGCGGTCAGCCTGCTGAAGCTGCTGGACGAGTTCGGCATCGACACCCTCGACGACGTCGCCGCCGAGATCATGAACCGCTCCGAGAAGGCGTTGCGCGACGCGCTGCGGAAGCTGCCGGACGGGACCTACACCAACGAGATCGTCACCGACGGCTTCGACGACGAAGAGATCGTCCTGCGCGTGACGGCCACTGTGGACGGTGACGCGATCCACCTCGACTTCGCGGGGTCGTCGCCGCAGAGCCGTCGTGGCATCAACGTCGTGCTCAACTACACGCGGGCGTATGCGTCCTTCGCGGTCAAGGCGGCGATCTCGCCGGAGGTGCCGCACAACGCCGGGTCGTTCCGGCCGGTGCACGTCACCGCGCCCGAAGGGTCGGTGCTGAACTGCCTGCCGCCCGCCCCGGTCGCGTCGCGGCACCTGATCGGGCACTTCCTGCCGTCGCTGCTGATCGGTGCCCTGCCCGGCGCCGCGATCGCGCCGAGCGCGGACGCGCTGTGGATGACCATCTGGCGCGGGCCGGGGTTCATGCTCAACGTCTTCCAGACCGGCGGCATGGGCGCGCGCGTCAACAAGGACGGGCTGAACACCACCGGTTTCCCCAGCGGCCTGCGCTCGACGCCGACGGAAGTCATCGAGACGATGGCACCGCTCGTCCAGCGTTCGCGGGAGCTGCGCGTGGACTCCGGTGGTGCCGGGCGGTGGCGTGGCGGCCTCGGCCAGGTGACGACGATGGCCGCACGTGACCAGGACTCCTGGAGCGTAAACGGGAACGTCGACCGCGTGCGCGCGGCAGCGTCCGGTGTGGACGGTGGAACACCCGGCGCGGCCGGCCGGTTCGGGCTGCACCACGGGGACGACCTGCCCGCCAAAAGCCGGGTGACGCTGACGCGCGAGTCCGTTGTGGACGTCACGCTGCCCGGCGGCGGTGGCTACGGGCTTCCGTTCGAGCGGCCCGTTTCCAAGGTCCTCGACGACGTCGTCGAGGGATACGTCTCGCTCGCGGCGGCGCGCGCGGTGTACGGCGTCGAGGTGCGGTACCTCGGCGACCCGGCGGCGCTCGTCCGGCTGCCCGGGGACTACGCGGTGGACGAAGAGCAGACAGCACTACTGAGAGCGGGGAAGTGACATGGGTCGGTTGGCCGGCAAGGTGGCGGTCGTCTTCGGCGGCGCGCGGGGCATCGGCCTCGCCACGGTGAAGGAGTTCCTCGCCGAGGGCGCGACGGTGTTCGCGTCCGACATCCGCGAGCCCGCGGAACAGGTCGACGGCTACCGGCACTCCATTGTGGACGCCACCGACGAGGACGCCGTGGCGTCCTTTGTCGACGGTGTGCTCGCCGAAGCCGGGCGCATCGACGTGCTGGTCAACAACGTCGGCATCCACCTCGGCAAGCCCCTCGCCGACACGACGCTGGCCGAGTTCGACAACATCTTCGCGCTCAACGTCCGGGCGGCCTTCCTCGGCACCCGCGCCGTGCTGCCGCACATGATCGAGCGCAAGGCCGGCAGCATCATCACGACGTCGTCGAACGGCGGCGTGATGGGCCGCCCCGGCGACCCGGTGTACAACGCCACCAAGCACGCGCTGGTCGGGCTGACGAAGTCGATCGCCGTCGCCCACGCGCACCAGGGCATCCGCGCCAACACGGTGAACCCCGGCGCGATCGACACCGACATGCTGCGCAGCACGCTCAACTCGCCCGAGGAGTTCGAGACCAAGCAGCACCAGCTGGTCGCGAGCACGCCCGCGGCGCGCGTCGGCGAGGCGTGGGAAGTCGCGAAGGCCGTGGTGTTCCTGGCCAGCGACGAGTCGCGCTTCATCAACGGTGTCGTGCTGCCGATCGACGGCGCGAAGGCCGCGGGTGCGATGCCGGGCAACCGCTACAGCCTCGACTTCGAGCTCGGCGTCAGGTAGCGCCGTGTCCGTCGATCCCTCGGGGCTGGAGAGCGAGCGGCACCTGCTCGAGCGCAGCGGTACGGCCGAACGGGTCGCCGCGATCCTGCGGCAGTACATCACCGACGGCGTCTTCGCCCCCGGTGAACGGTTGTCCGAGCCGGTGATCAGCTCGGCGCTCGGCGTCTCGCGCAACACGTTGCGCGAGTCGTTCCAGCTGCTGGCCCACGAGCGGCTGGCGGTGCACGAGCTGAACCGCGGCGTGTTCGTGCGCGAACTGACCATAGAGGACATCGAGGACCTCTACGTCGTCCGCCGCGCCACGGAATGCGGTGCCCTGCGGCGGGCGGCCGAACTGTCCACTGTGGACCTGGTGCCGGTCGAACAGGCCCTGCGGGACGGTCGCGCGGCCGCGGCGGCCGAGGACTGGCCGGCGGTCGGCACCGCCAGCATCCACTTCCACCAGGCGCTGGCCGACCTGGCGGGCAGCGAGCGCATCTCCGCGACGATGCGTCAGGTGCTCGCCGAGACGCGGTTGTTCTTCGTCCTCAACGAGAACACGCGCGAGTTCTACGAGCCGTTCCTGGTCTGCCACGAGCAGATCCTGCGCGACCTGCGCGGCGGCCGGTTCGGCGTCGCGGAGGCAGCGTTGGAGCGCTACCTCCGCGACGCCGAAGCCCTGCTGCTGGCGCTCAGCAGGTGATCGTGGCGTCCGCCCAGTCGGCGTGGTCGGAGTCGTTGGTGTCCCCGCCGTCGGTGACGACGAGGTCGAGCACCCGCACCCCGCTCAGGTTCGCCGCGAGCTGCTGCGCGGGCAGTCCCGCCGTCATGACCCCGGTCGCGGCGAGCTCCTTGCCGTCGCCGAGGACCTGGAACGCGACGCTGCCCTTGGCCTTTTCGTCGTCGTGGCCGACGGACGCGCCGAACGCCGTGCAGCCGCCGCCGAGGTAGAACCGGACGCGCGACGGCGCGTGCACGCCCAGGCCGTCGTCGTAGGTCACGCCGCCGATGGTGATCTTGTGACCGTCACCGGCTTTGGACTCGCCGTTGCTCGTGCCGCGTTCGACCGGGCCGTAGCCGTTCTCGGCGGAAAGCCAGGTCGCCTTCGACAGCGGTGTCACGCCGGGCGCCGGCGGTACCACGATGGGCGCGCCGCCGTCGGCCGTTAACGAGCGTTTACCCCAGGCCGTCCAGTAGTTCGCCGTCGCGGTCAGGGTGACGCGGTCGCCGCTCGGAGCGTCCGGACGCACGGTCCAGGAGCGTTGCCATGTCTTGCCCGGGGCGACCGCCGGGACGAGCACGTCGGCGCGGCCGTCGAGCTTCCAGCCGGCCGGGGCGGTCAGCTTGACCTGCGCGGCGAGGAGCGGGGTGCTGCCGTCGTCGGTCAGCTTCAGCGTGGCCGTGAACGGCTGGGCGGCGTCGGCGAAGTCCGGCGCCTGGACTGTCAGCGTCGACAGCGGAGCAGCGTTCGGGAACTTCGCGGGCCAGACGCGGAACACCGCGGCGCCGTGACTCGGCACCGACGCCCGGAGCGCGCCGGTGGTCTCCGTTTCGGCGCCGGTCCACAGGTCGCGGACGCGGTAGTCGCGGGCCTTCGCGAGGCCGAGCTCGGCGGTGGTGGCGGACATCGGCGCCGCGGTCAGGCCGCGGTTGAAGAGCACGACCGCCGCCGAGCCGTCCGACATCGGCTTGGTCCAGACCTCGGTGTCGCCGTCGTCGCGGAGCTTGTACCCCTGCTTGCCCGCCCAGTCCTGGTCGAGCGCGACGATGTCCTTGTTCTCCAGGATCGACTTGGTGGTGTCGGACATCGAGCGCAGGTCGTTGCCGGCGAGCAGCGGCGCGTTCATCAGCGCCCACAACGCGAAGTGCGCCTGGTACTCGGTGGTCGTCATCTTGCCGTTGCCGACTTCGAGCATGTCCGGGTCGTTCCAGCCGCCCGGGCCGGAGTAGCCGGCCAGCGCGACCTGCTTGTCGAGGATCCCGGTCATGCTGCTCCAGCTGTCGCTGATGTCACCGGTCGTGCGCCACAGCTGCGCGCCGGCGTCCTTGCCCCACAGCCACGGCTGGTTCTGACCCCATTCGCAGAGCGCGTAGAGGATCGGCCGGCCGGTCTTCTTGATCGCTTCGCCCATCTTCGTGTAGCGCTCGATCGCCGGGCGGTTCTGGTTGTTGCAGTTGTCGTACTTGAGGTAGTCGACGCCCCAGTCCGCGAACGTCTGCGCGTCGACGTCCTCGTGGTCGAGGCCGCCGGGCATGGTCTTCTGGCAGGTCAGCGTGCCGGCGCTGGTGTAGATGCCGAGCTTGAGCCCGCGGTCGTGGACGTAGTCGGCCAGCGCCTTGATGCCGCCGGGGAAGCGCGCGTGGCTGGCTTCGAGCTTGCCGTCGGCGGTGCGGTTCTGTTCGGCCCAGCAGTCGTCGATGTTGACGTACTGGTAGCCGGCCGCCTTCAGGCCCGAGCTGACCATGGCGTCCGCCGTCTCGCGGATGAGCTCTTCGTTGATGTCGCAGTGGAACTTGTTCCAGCTGTTCCAGCCCATGGGTGGCCGTTGGCCGAGCTGCTGGGCGTCGGCCGGTTCGGCGGCTTGGGCGGGTGGGGGAGAAGCGATCGCGGCGGCCACGACGGCGGCCGCGAGCCCGACAAGAAGACGCATGATCCCTCCAGGAGTGCGCAACTCTGCACAAACTCACTCAACAACAAACACCATGAAGAGGTCGGATGTCTACGGCCGTTAGGAGGAACACCTTGCGGATTCCGCCCCGGTGGGAGAGAAAGGGCCGTGACTTCGCTGCCTGCTGACCACGCCGGATTCCGCCCGCTGGACGGGATCAAGGTCGTCGACCTGTCCCGCATCCTCGCCGGGCCGTACTGCACGCAGTACCTCGGCGAGATGGGTGCGGACGTGGTGAAGGTCGAGCCACCCGGCCACGGCGACGACACCCGCGGCTGGGGCCCGCCGTTCGTCGGCGAGAGCGGCGAAGCCGTGTACTACCTCGCGGCGAACCGGAACAAGCGCGGGATCGTGCTCGACCTCAAGAGTGACCGCGGTCGCGAAGCCCTCCGACGTCTGGTGGTCGACGCCGACGTGCTCGTCGAGAACTTCCGGCCGGGCACGCTCGAGAAGTGGGGGCTCGGGTACGCGGTCCTGTCGGATCTGAACCCGCGGCTGATCCACGTGTCGATCACCGGGTTCGGGCAGACCGGCCCGTACCGCGACCGCGCGGGCTACGACCTGGTCGCGCAGGCCCTCGGCGGCGTGATGTCGCTGACCGGCGAGCCCGGCGGCGCGCCGGCGAAGGTCGGGCTGCCGGTGGCGGACCTGAACGCCGGGACGTGGGCGATCATCGCGGTGCTGATGGCCTTGCAGGCCCGGCACGCGACCGGCCGCGGCCAGTACCTCGATGTGTCCCTTTTGGACAGTCAGCTGGCCTGGCACGTGTACGCCGCGGGTGCGCACTTCTACGACGCGCCCCGGCCACGGCGGATGGGCTCGGCGCACCCGAGCATCGTCCCGTACCAGGCGTACCACGTGTCGGACGGCTGGCTGATCATCGCGGTGGGCAGCGAAAAGCTGTGGCACGCGTTCTGCGGGGCGCTCGATCTGGACATCGCTTCGGACGCGCGGTTCTCGTCGAACGCCGCACGCGCGGCTCATCGCGACGAGCTGAACGCTCTCCTGGAGCCGGTGCTGCTGACGCGCACGGCGGCGGACTGGATGAAGTCCTTCGACGCGGCGGGCATCCCGGCGGCCCCGATCAACGAGATCGACGACGTCTACGCGGACCCGTGGACCGCCGCGCGCGACCAGGTGGTCCGGTTGCCGCACCCGACGGTGGGGACGTACCTGGGGACGGGCTTCCCGGTGAAGGCATCGGACACGCCGGCGCGGCCGACGTCGGCGCCGCCGACCTTGGGGCAGCACACCGCGGAGGTGCTGGCGGAGCTGGGCTACTCGGCGGAGGAGATCGCGGAGTTCCTGGGCTGAGGCTCAGCTTCCCGGCACCAGCGCCGGGTCGGCCGGAGCACGCGCCGCGGGCCCGGCGGCGTCGGCCTTACCCGTTGCGTCGCCGTTCCGGCCAGTCCCGCGTCGCGAAGTGTGCACGATGGAGTGTTCGCGCTCGCCGCTTCGCCCTGGTAGGGATGGGGGAGGACTGAGGAGGACCGATGTCAGCACAGCACGCCCTTTGGCACCCGTTCGCCGACATGGGTGCGGTCGACGGCGACCGGATGGTCATCACCCGCGGCGAGGGTTCCTACGTCTGGGACGACGCCGGCCGTCGGTACTTCGACGCCACCGCGTCGCTCTGGTACGCGAACTTCGGCCACGGGCGGCCCGAGATCACCGAGGCCGTCGGACAGCAGCTCCGGAAGCTCGACTCGTACAACCTGTTCGGCTACAACGCGAACGAGCCGGCGATCGAGCTGGCCGACCGCGTCGCCGCGCTGGCGCCGACGCCGGGGTCGAAGGTGTTCTTCGGGTCGGGCGGCGGGGACGTCATCGACACCGCCGTCAAGCTCGCGCGGGCGTACTTCGCGCAGACCGGGCGGCCGGAGAAAGCGCACGTCATCGGGCGGACGCAGGGCTACCACGGCACGCACGGCTTCGGCACGGCCGTCGGCGGCATCCCGGCCAACGCGGCCGGTGTCGGGCCGCAGCCGCCGGAGTTCTCGCACGTGCCGTTCGACAGCGCTTCGGCGCTGGAGGCCGAGATTTCCCGCGTCGGCGCGGCCAAGGTGGCGGCCTTCTTCTGCGAGCCGGTGATCGGCGCGGGTGGCGTGCTGCTCCCGCCGGAGGGCTACCTCGAGGAGGTCGCCGCGATCTGCCGCCGTCACGACGTGCTGTTCGTCGCGGACTGCGTGATCGCGGCCTGGGGGCGGCTCGGGACGTGGTTCGGCATCGACCGCTGGGCGGTGGAGCCGGACATGATCACGACGGCGAAGGGCATCACCGGCGGCACGATCCCGCTGGGTGCGCTGGTGGTGGCCCCGCGGGTGGCGGAGCCGTTCTTCACGGGAGCACCGGGCGCCCCGATCTTCCGCCACGGCGCGACGTACGCGGGTCACCCGGTGGCCTGCGCGGCGGGCCTGGCGACGCTCGACATCTACGAGCGCGACGGCCTGATCCCCCGCGGCCGCGAGCTGGAGAAACCCTTGGCCGACGCGGTGTCCGGGGTCGCCGGCCACCCGCTGGTCGCGGAAGTCCGGGCGGGACTGGGCTTCCTCGCGGCGGTCGAGCTGACGGCAGAGGTCATGGACGCCGACCCGGGCGCCCCGGTGAAGCTGCAGCGCGCGTGCCGGGACGAGGGCGTGATCGTGCGGAACCTCGGGCGCGGTGTCGCGGTGTCGCCGCCGCTGATCGCGGGGGAGACGGAGCTGGATCTGCTGGCTTCGGCACTGCCGAAGGCCCTGGACCGCTTGGCTGCCCAGGCTTGACGCGCGGTGAACGGCTCTTTCCTGTCCTCCGACCGCAGGAAAGAGCCGTTCACGCTCAAGAAATGCAGAACTCGTTGCCCTCCGGGTCCGCCATCGTGACCCAGCTGTGCGGGCCCTGACGCCCCCGGTGCAGGAACTTCGCCCCGCGGGACGTCAGCTTCTCCAGCGTCGCCTCGACGTTGTCCGCGCCGACCCACACGTCGATGTGGAGCCGGTTCTTCACCGTCTTCGGCTCCGGGACCTCCTGGAACAGGACCCGCCGGGGTGGACCGTCGGGTGGCGAGTCCGGATGGCGGATCGCCGCCCCGGCTCTCCACACCAGTGAGCCGTTGTACGTGCGGGTTTCCTCCTCCTTCGCGTACCCCTTCGCGATCATCTCGCGGATGAAGTCCGCGTCGGTCGGTTCCACGGGCCAGCCGAGCGTCTCGGCCCACCAGTCGGCGAGCACGTGCGGGTCGGCCGTATCCACCACTACCTGGAAGTCATGCGCCATACCGGCACGTTAACGACCGAGTCCGACATTTTCCGGAGCATCGAGTCCTCGGGCACGACCGTGAAGCGCCACTTGTCGACGCCGCCGCCCATGATCTCGGCGTAGCGGCGGGCGCCGTCGGCGTTGGCGAACCGCACCTGCTGGCCGTTCGTCAGGTGGGTGATCTTGACCGCCATGACAACCTCCGAAGTCTGTGGGCCGGCCCAGGAGCTTCCCCCTCCGAGGCCGGCGAGCACAGTAGAACACATGTTCGACCCGACGCGCCAGTACATCCCCCGGCCAGGGGAGAAAAAGGCAAAACAGCAGGTCAGAGTGTTCGGATCATCGCGACGCGTGGCCAGGCGTCCAGACCGCGGGCGGCCTCCGCGCGGCGGATCGCGCGCAGCCCGGCGCCGATTTCCGCGTCCGCCAGCACCCGGAATCGCAGCCGCTCGTAGTACGGCGCGTTCCACGGCACGGCCGCGAACGTCGTGAGCGTCAGCGCCGGCAACCCGCGCGCGACCGCCCACTCGGCGAGCGTCTCGATCAACGCGCTGCCGAGCCCCCGCCGCGCGTGCGAGGGCCGCACCGAGACCTGCTCGACGTGCGCGTGCCCGTCGACGACCTCGGCGATCAGGTACGCCACCGGCCGGTCGGCGTCGTCCACGCTCACCCAGGCGCGGCCGTCGGACTGGTACTCCGCCAGCTCGGCGGGCGAACCCGGGTCGTCGTCGGCGATCGCGGCCATGTCAAGGGCGCGGAACAGACTGCCCGCCTCGCGCTCGACGTCGATCAGCGCGGGCAGGTCGTCGGGGCGCGCGAGCCGGATCACGAAGGCATTCGTACGCGTCCGGCGGGGATTTTCACAGCGAATAAGACGAGATCGTGCGCTGGATTCGGGTCGCGTACCCCTGCAGGGCAGTGATCGCGGTGCGCCGGGCCCCGTCGGTGATCCGCGCGGCCGGACCGGCCAGGCTCAGCACGGTCGGCCGCCGCCCGTAGGCCTGCACCGGCACCGAGCACGCCCAGACACCTTCGTCGATTTCCCCGGAGCTGACCGAAAACCGGTTCTCCAGCGCGTGCTTGAGCTCGTCACGCACGAAGGTGCCGCGCTGCTCGATGATCGGCGCCAGCCGCCGGTCGCGCTCGATCTCCGGCAGGAGCGCGAGCAGCATCTTCCCGGACGCGCCGAGGCCGAGCGGCAGCGAATGCCCCGGCTCGAACGTGAACCGCATGGCGCGGTCGCACTCGACGCGGTCCGCGCACACGGCGGCGTCGCCGAACTGCTGGAAGAGCATCACGGTCTCGCCGAGCTCCCGCGCGGCCTCCTCCATCGACGGCTTGGCCAGCCGCACGAGGTCGTTCGCCAGCTGCGCGGCGCGCGCGAGCGGCATGACCTGGCTCGTGAGGTGGTAGTGCCCGGCCCGGCCCTCCTCGAGGAGCTGCAGCTCCTTGAGGAGCGCGACGTAGCGGTACGTCGTCGCGACCGGGGTGCCGATCGTCGCGGCGAGCTCGGCGACGCTGGCCTCCCAGCGGGACTCGGAAAAGGCGAGCAGCAGCTGGAGGACCTTCCGGGAACTGCTGGCACCGGGGGTTCGGCGCGGTTCGGTGGTGGCGGAACCGTCAACGGCACTGGCGGCACTGACGGCAGGCGTCATCATGACCTCTCGGTGAGACAAAAACGACCTTCGCTATCACACGGGGTGAATAAATTAGCACGTTGTGTTAAACGAAGGCCAGCATTCGACCGACGGTCCGCCACTCGGGAAAACCGCGAGTCAGAGCGTGAGGAACTCGCCCGGTTTCGTCACCACCGGTGACTCGACGTAGAGGCCGCGGTACTCGTCCTGGATCCCGGAGTTGTGCACCTGCAGCGCGAGCGGACCGGTGCGCCCGGCGGTCTTGTCGGTGAACCGCAGGACTTCGGTGCCCTTGCAGGTCGCGGCCGTCCCGGTGAGCGGGCAGCAGGCCATCCGGGCCACGCCGGTGGCCGCGTCGCCGATCAGCTCGCACTGGGCCCACTTCTTGATGTCGATCGTGGTGTGCGGCAGCTGCGTGAACAGTTTGCCGCCGCCGTCGTTGTGGCCCGGCCGGTAGTCCCAGTGGCCACCGTTCGGCGGCTGGAACTGGATGGCGCTCAGCGCGTCGCGGATCGGGTCGGTGGTGCCCCAGATCAGCACGGTCGGTTTGTGGTTGCCCTTGACCTGCCGGACATTGAATATCCACCGAAAAGTGCCGACCTGCGCTTTGTTGTAGTACAACCAGCCGCGCGCGGTGCCATTGCCGTGGACGACGCCGTTCTTCGCCGACCACAGGCCTGACTTGGACGATGTCCAAGCGCTCAAATCGGTGCCGTTGAACATCGGGACGAGGTTCGGGTCGCCGTACGGGTTGTCCGCCGCCTGCGCGGCCGGGGCGAACCCCGAGGCCACGACGATCCCCGCGGCGAGCACGCCAAGGAGCTTCTTCAACATCATGCCGTCCTCTCGACGAATGCGATGGGCATTGCGTTCGGACGGCGGATTTCACGCTACGAGTGGTGCGGGTGAGGCGTCAACCGCGATCCCGCTGATCGGTCAGGAACGGCGTCAGCAGCCCGGGAACCGCCTGGTCGGCGAGCGCGAGCCCGGCGGACTCGCCGACGTCGAGCACGCGGTAGCGGCCCTTGCCCGCGGCGACCGGCGCGATGATCGTGACCAGCCCGGCCCGGCGCTGGAAGTACGAGCGCTCGACGACGATGCCGGTCATCCCGTCGCAGCGGACCGCCGCGGTGCCGCGGTCCAGCGAACCCGAGCGCGTCACCAGGTAGCGGCCGGTCAAGGCGTGCCCGAGGCCGCGGTAGCGGTCCCAGCCGACGAGCGCGGCGAACGGCAGCAGCACGAGCGCGGCCTGCCACGGCCAGTCCGGCAGCGCGCCGAGCCACGCCAGGCCGTACAGCGCCGCGGCGAGCAGCAGTACGCCGACGACGGCGCGGGAGAGCCGCCGGTACAGCGCCCGGCGCGGGTGGCGCACCAGCGGCGTCGCGGCCGGGTCCTCACCGAGCACCTCCGCGACGACCTCGTGCGCTTTCGCGAGCGGCGCGGGCGGGAGCAGCAGCCCGCCGCTCTTGTCGGCGCCCTTGCCCTCGCGCAGGCCGCCGGCGATGGCGACGCAGCGGGCGCCGCCGGCCAGCCGCAGCGGCAGCGGCTCGCGGATTTCCACGCCCCGCAGGCGGTCCTCCTCGATCGACACCGAGCGCGTCGTGATCAGGCCGCGCCGGATGTGCAGCGTGCCGGCGGGTTCGCGGGTGAGGCGGAAGTTCCAGAACGACAGCACGTACCCGCCGATCGACAGCAGCGAGACGAGCACCAGCAGGCCGGCGGCGGCGAGCACCAGGCTGACCCACGCCGGAGTGTCGGCGAAGTGTCCGACGACCGTCTGGACCAGCGAGAACTGGACCGGGTCGAAGTGCAGTTCGTGCGCGAAGTGGTAAACGGTGCCGACGGCGGCGCCGACGACCGCCAGGCCGGACAGCGTGAACGGCGCGTACCGCAGCCACTTCTTGTCGACGGCGGCCACCAGCTGCTCCGGCTGGGCGGTGGCCTCCTCGGAGGGGGCCACCGCCTTACGATGTAAGAGCAGTGTCCGCAGTCGCTGAGCCTCCGCGATCGTGACGGCGTCGAGGACGAGCTCGTCCTTGCCCGGCCCCTTGCCGCCCGAGTGCCGCCCGGTGCCGATCCGCGCGGCCGCCAGCTTGAACAGCCGGTGCTTCGGCTCGGAGGTGACGTCGACCGTGCGGATCCGGTCGCGGGGGATGGCCCGCTGCTTGCGCAGCAGCAGCCCGGTGTGCCACTCGACCTGCGTCTCGGTGATCCGGTAGCGCGAGGTCAGCACGTGCGAGACGCCGGTGAACACGGCTATCGCGGTGAAGATCAGGCCGATCCACTGCCACGGTTCGCCCTGGCCGACGAGCAGCGCGCCCAGCAGCACCGGCAGCGACCGCACCAGGTCCAGCACCGGCCGGATGAGCAGCATGCGCCGGTCGAGGCGGTGCCACGGCGCCTCCGGCTTCCCCTCGGCGGGTGGGGTCACGGCCGCTTCGGCCGCGGGGGAGAGTGCGTCGGCGGGGGTCACGTCGCGTCGCCCCGGACCGCCTGGGTCTTCTTCGTGAGCTCGTCGGCCAGCTCCAGCGCGCGGTCGTGCGCCAGGCCCGCGATGCGCAACGGGCCGGCCGCGGACGCCGTCGTCACGGTGATCTTCGCCAGCCCGAAGAGCTGCTCGAAGGGGTCGCGCTCGATGTCGACGGTCTGGATCCGCGACACCGGCGCGATCCGCCACTCCTGCTTCAGCCAGCCGGCCTGCGTGTAGACGGCCTCGCCGGTGACTTCCCACCGGTGCACGCGGTAGCGCCACTGCGGCATCACGATGAGGTGCAGCGGGGCGAGCACGCACGAGATCACCAGCGTGACGTCGAGGAACGCCGGTGGGTCGTCGCTGGTCACGACGATGACGGTCTGCACCCCGATCAGCACGATCCAGAGGAGCGCGGCGGTCGCCGTCCAGTAGCCGATGGCCCGGCGGCTGACCTGGTGCGCGGGCGGGCGCAGCCGCAGTGCCGCCGTGTTCGTGCTGTGTTCGCTCACAGGTCAAGCGTGCCCGATCGGCGCCTTGCGTGCCCACGACATGTGTCACTGAAGTTTATTCTGGTTAGGCCGCCGCGCCCCGCTCACAGGCCGGCGGCCAGCTCGGATGTCATGCGGCGGCCGACGGCTGAATAATCTTCACCGATGGCGATTCGGTCCGTCCTCGATCGCGTGCCGTTACGATCGGCCACACCGTCGGAGGAATGGATTCGCCGTCGGGGTGTGTTGTGCTTGAAGGATTCACATACGTGTCGGCTAGCAGGAGGACCCGGTGGGACTCGATCCCGACGACCTGTACGAGGTGGACTCGGACGTCCCCGACCTGACCGGGGCGGTGCTGATGCACCACTTCGAAGGGTTCATGGACGCCGGTTCGGCGGGGCGTCTGCTGGCCGAGCACCTGCTCGGCGGAGAGCACCGGGTGGTCGCGCGCTTCGACGTCGACCGGCTCATCGACTACCGCTCGCGCCGCCCGACGATGACCTACGCCGTGGACCACTGGGAGGACTACGACGCGCCGGAGCTGGTCGTGCACCTGCTGCACGACGCCGACGGCACGCCGTTCCTGCTGCTGTCCGGCCCCGAGCCCGACCACGACTGGGAGCGGTTCTGCCGCGCGGTCCGGAACCTGGTCGAGCGCTGGGGCGTCCGGCTCACGGCCGGCTTCCACGGCATCCCGATGGGCGCGCCGCACACCCGCCCGCTCGGCGTCACCGCGCACGCGACCCGCAAGGACCTGGTCGGCGAGCACCAGCCGCTGCCGAACCGGCTGCAGGTGCCGGGCAGCCTGGCTGCCCTGCTGGAGTACCGGCTCGGCGAGTGGGGCCACGACGCCGTCGGGTTCGCCGCGCACGTGCCGCACTACCTGGCGCAGTCGACGTACCCGGCGTCGTCGCTCGTCGTGCTCGACGCGCTGGGCCGTTCGACCGGGCTGAGCCTGGCCGAGGGCGAGCTGCGCTCGGCGGCGGAGCTGGCCGACGCCGAGATCAACCGCCAGGTCGCGGAGTCCGACGAGGTCGCCGACGTCGTCCGCGCGCTGGAGCGGCAGTACGACACGTTCATCGAGGCGTCCGAGCGCGGCTCGCTGCTCGCGGAGTCGGTCGAGCACATGCCGACCGCTGAGGAGCTCGGGTCCCAGTTCGAGCGGTTCCTGGCCGAGCAGAACGGTGGCGACGGACCCGAGCGCTGATGACGCGCTACGACGAGATCGGCGTCGGCTATTCACTGGGGAGGCGCACCGACCCGCGGTGGCTGACGCCGGTGCTCGACGCGCTCGGTGACGCGGGTTCCGTGCTCGACGTCGGCTCCGGGACGGGGTCCTACGAGCCACCCGGGCGCCGGGTCACGGCGGTCGAGCCGGCGGCCGAGATGATCCGGCAACGGCCGCCCGGAGCGGCGCCGGCGGTGCGGGCGGTCGCGGAGGCGCTGCCGTTCGCCGACGGCGCGTTCGACGCGACGCTGGCCGTGTTGACCGTGCACCACTGGCCGGACTGGCGTCGCGGCATCGAGGAACTGCGCCGGGTCTCCCGCCGTCAGGTCGTCCTGGCCTACGACACCGCGCTGCACAACGACTTCTGGCTCGTGCGGGAGTACGTGCCGGAGGTCGCTTCGCTGGAGTCGTCCCGTCCGTCGGCGCCGGAGATCGCGGATTTCCTGGGCGCGGCTTCGGTCGTCGAGCTGCCGGTGCCGTGGGACTTCACGGACGGCGTGTTCCCGGCTCACTGGCGCCGTCCGGAGGCCTACCTGGACCCGGCGGTGCGGCGGTCGTGTTCGGCACTCGCGCAGACGTCGCCCGAGGCGGTGCTCCGGGGAATCGCCCGATTGCGCGCCGATCTCGAGTCCGGGCGCTGGCACGAGGAGCACGCCGAGCTGCTGGACCGGACGGAGTGGGACGCGGGGTTCCGGCTCATCGTGAGGTGAGCCGAGGGACCGCCCCGAGATCACGAAGCCGCAGGCGGCCCGTCGAGGATTTCGCGCAGCTCCAGCGTGCCGAACTCGGCCCACGGGTGCCGCGACGCGACGTCGAGGACCGTCGACCGGTCCGCGCCTTCGAGGATGTTGTAGCCGCCGACCTGCTCCTTGGTCTCGGCGAACGGGCCGTCGGTCAGCAGGACTTCGCCGTCCCGCACGCGGATCGTCTTCGCCTCGGCGGGCGGGTGCAGGCCCGTGCCGCCCTGCCGGACGCCACGCCGTTCGGCCTCGGCGGCCCAATCGTGGCAGCGCCGCGCCATCTCGGGGCCGGCCGCCGCGCCCGCGGACTCGTCACCGCACAACAGGAGCAGGTATCGCACGGCGTCAGCATGCCACGCAGGCTCAGCCGTGGCAGCCGCCTTCGTTCACCGGGCCGAACGACGGCAGGATCAGCCCGCACAGGTAGCCGTCGACCCACCGGCCGTTCCCGGTGAGGTTGACGGCCAGCCGGACCAGTGGCGCGAACCCCTTGATGCCGGCGGCGAGCGCGTCCTGGTTGCGCTGCAGCATCGACGTCAGCTGGTCGAGCTGGGTGAGCAGCGGGCCGAGCTGCGCGTCGTTGTCGCTGACCAGCCCGGACAGCTCGGTGGCGAGCTGCCGCGAGCCGTCGAGCAGGGAGCTGATCGCCTGCTCGCGGTCGCTGACCTCGGACAGCAGCAGGTTCCCGTCGGCCAGGAGCTGCCGCACGGCGGCGTCGCGGTCGACGAGCGTCTGCGAAACGACGCGCGTGTTGCCCAAGAGGGTGGCGAGCTGCTGGTCGCGCGAAGCGAGCGTGTCCGACAGCCGCGACAGCCCGCTGAGCGCGGCCCGGACGCTCTGCGGGGTGTTCGCGAGCGTCGCCGACAGGGTGTCGAAGCTCTTCGCGAGCTGGGTGGTGTCGATGCTGTCCACAGTGGACGAAAGCTTCCCGAACGCCGCGAGGACGTCGTAGGGAACGCTGGTGCGGGACCGCGGGATCGGCTGTCCCGGGTCGAGCGTCCCGTCGCCCCGCGGGTCGAGCGCGAGGAACTTCTGGCCCAGAACGGTTTTGAGCCGGATCGCCGCGCCCGTCGTGTCGCCGAGCCACGCGCCCTTGACCCGGAAGGAGACCAGCACGTGGTCGCCGCGCAGCTTGACGTCCGAGACGCGGCCGACCTCGACGCCGGCGATGCGGACGTCGTTGCCCACGAACAGGCCGGCCGCCTCGCTGAACTCCGCGGAGTAGGTCGTGCCGTCGCCGATGATGGGCAGCGAGCGCGCGTTGAGCGCGGCGAACACGCCCAGGGCCAGCACGGTCAGGCCGGCGAGCGCCGTCTTGACCGGGGCGTCGGCGGCCCGGCGTATTGACATGGCGTCAAGAGTGACGTACGCCACGCCGGGTCGCCAGCCGAGTCCCCCGATGAGACGAAGATCGTCGGTTCAGGCGGAGGTGAGCGCGGGGTACTCACGATATTCGACCGCGTTGGCGGCGCGATCGGTCATCCAGGTGAACACCCGGCCGAACAGCCGCGTGCTGATCATCTTGTAGGCGCGGTTGCGGCTGCGGATCTTCGCGACGGTGCGCGGGGCGAGGAAGTTGCCCGAGCCCTTGCCGTTCTTCTGCCCGACCGTGGCCGGCTTGCGGAGGCGCTCCTCGTATTTCGCGAACGCCGTCACGTGGTCGCCGCCGGCCGCCGCGAGCTCGCCGGCCAGCACCTGGGCGCCCATCATCGCGAGCCCGGTGCCGGACCCGCCGGGCCCGGCGCACCACGCGGCGTCGCCGAGCAGCACGACCCGGCCCTTCGACCAGCGGTCGAGGTGGATCTGGCTGATCGAGTCGACGTACAGGTCGTCCGCCCCCGGCAGTGACTGGAGCAGCTTCGGCGTCTCCCAGCCGGTGTCGGCGAAGAGCTGCGCGACCAGGGCGCGCTGCTCGTCGGGGGTGCGACGGCGGAACTCGACGCCGTCGGCCGCGAAGACCAGGTTGACGTGCAGCTTGTCCGGCAGCCGGTGGCTGCCCACGGTCAGGCCGCGGCCGGGCTCGTTGTACATCACGCTGGTGTGGTCGAGGCCGAGGTGGTTGGGCGCGGTGAACCCGGCGATGCCGAACCCGAGGTCACGCCGGAAGTCCGACTCGGGACCGAAGGCGGCGGCCCGCACCCCGGAGTGCACGCCGTCGGCCCCGACGACGAGGTCGAACCGGCGCGGCGCGCCGTGGCGGAAGGTGACGTCGACGCCGTCGCCGGTCTCGGTCAGGCTCGTGACTCTGTCGCCGAAGACGTACTCGGTGTACGCCTTGGTGTGGTCGTAGAGGATCCGCGCGAGGTCGCCGCGCAGGATCTCGACCTCCCCGCTCCAGGCGGCGCCGGGCACCGTCAGCTGGGGTTTCGCGTCGAGGCCGAGCACGGTCTGGTCGCCCATCGCGGTCTCGAACCGCCGGATGTCGTCGAGGACGCCCATGGCCTTCAGGAGCTTCACCTGCTCGCCGCGGAAGTCGACGGCCTGCCCGCCGGGCCGCAGGGCGGGCGCGGTCTCGACGACGGTCACGCGGTAGCCGTGGCGGCGCAGCCAGTAGGCCGCGGACGGGCCGGCGATGCTGGCCCCGGACACGAGCACGGTCTTGGCGGTCATCGGAGGTTCCTCTCGGGTCGGTGGTGATGACCCGAGAGTGCGGCCCGCCGCTGACGGTTCTCGCACGATCCGCTGACCGTTCGGCCGGTGGTGTCCGGTTCGAGTGGCTAGCATGACGCCCGTGGACCGCTCCGCCGCAGACCGGATCCCGCAGGACGGCGAAGATGCCGCCGTCGAGGCGCGCATTTTGAACGCCGCCGCGCACCTCATCGCCGACGAGGGGTTCGGGCGGCTGAAGATCGGGGCCGTCTGCGCCCGGTCGGGCTACGCGCGGGCCGTCATCTTCCAGCACTTCGGCGACAAGGACGGCCTCGGGAAGCGGCTGGTCGAGTACGCCGTCGAGGAGTTCACCAACTCCTACAGCGAGGCCGTCGCGGCCCGGACCGGCTCGGCCACCGCGACGCCGATGGACATGCTGCGCGCGCTGGTCGACATCATCTTCGAGCTGATCCGCACGATGCCGACGCTCAACCAGGCCTTCCTGGCCCTCTGGGGCGACGCGGCGGCGGAGTACTCGGCCCTGCGCGGCGCGCTGACCGAGGCCGACCGCCGGTTCCGGTTCGCCATCGCCCAGACCCTGGCCAGCGGCGTCGCGGACGGGACCATCGCCGGCGTCCGCGACGCGGATGCGTACGCGTCCGCGCTGCTGGCGCAGCTGCGCGGCATCTCGATGCAGGCGCTGATCGACCCCGACGGCATCGACCTGCGCGGCGTCCGCACCGAGCTGGAGCGCGGCATCGACCGCCTTTCGCCGGGCTTCCGCGGCAGTCTTTAGAGCGCGAAGACGATCCCCCGCAGCACGATCACCCCGATGAAGACCAGCGTGAAGGCGAGGTCGAGCGAGATCCCGCCGATCCGCACCGGCCGCACGACGCGCCGCACCGGCCCGATGACCGGCTCGGTGGCCGAGTAGGCCAGGCTCCGGGCCCGCCGCGTCCACGGCGGGCTGTCGGCCAGCACCCCGACCCAGTCCAGCACCATCCGCGCGATCAGCACGAGCAGGTACAGGCTCAGCGCGAAGCCGAGCAGTGTCCCTAGTGCACCCATGGTTCCTCCTTGTCCTCCTGACAACGCGCGGGAGGTGCGGGGAGTGCCGGTTCCGTCCGGTTCACAGGTTTTCGACAGGATCGCCCGCCCAGCGGCGGATGGCGAACCGGCCGCCGTCGCGCTCGACTTCGGCGGCGCCGGGACCGGCGAAGTGCGCGGGGATCACGAGCTCGCGGTGGTCCGCGGCCCGTTCGAGGACCCGGCGCCGGGTGACGGCGGCCTGCTGTTCGTCTTCGCAGAAACAGCTGCTGTGCCGGGGTTCGAGGATCTGCACGGGGCTGTGCAGCAGATCGCCGACGAACACGGCGCGGTCCCCGCCGGAGGCCAGCCGCACGACGGACGAGCCGGGCGTGTGGCCGGGCGCGGGTTCGAGGGTGAGGTTGCGGTCGATGCGGTGGTTTCCCTCCCACAGCACGGCTTTCCCGAGCACGGGGGCGATGCTGTCGGCGTAGACGAGCAGGCTGCCTTCGCGGCGCACCTGGTCGTGCTCGGTGCGTGGGGCGGGGCGTCGGTGGGCGTTGCGCGGGTCGAAGTACACCTGGTCGGCGCGGGGGATCAGGTAGGTGGCATTGGGGAAGGCCGGCACCCAATCACCGTTGCGCAGAAAGGTGTTCCAACCGACGTGGTCGTAGTGGATGTGGGTGTTGACGACGACGTCGACGTCTCCGGGCCGGACGCCGGCATCGGCGAGGCGGTCGAGGAAGTCCGTGGCCAGGTGGTCGAACAGCGGGATCTGCGGGCGGTCCCGGTCGTTGCCGACGCCGGTGTCGATCAGGATGACCCGGCCCTCGCTGCGCAGTACCCACGTCTGGACCGTGCCGCGGTAGCCGCCGGTGTCCGGGTTCCAGTGATCGGGCGCGAGCCAGTCGGCGTTGTCCTGCCAGAGCTCGGGCGGGCTGGGGACGATGGTCCGCGCGGGGGCGATCTCGCCCTGCCACTCGAGGACCTTCACGACTTCGACGTCACCGATGTGCATGTATCCACTGTCGGCCTGCCTTCTGAGCTTTTCAATGCTCTGGTTGCTCACTTTGATGCGCGAACGTCTTATAGTTGCGTTCGTGGACCTCCTGAGCGACGCGATCGCGGCGGTGCGGATCGGGCAGCCGACGTCGAACCGGCTGCGCGCCGGCGACGAGTGGTGCTACCGCTTCGCGCCGTACGAGGGCGCGGGCTTCCACGTGCTGCTGCGCGGCAGCGGCTGGCTGATCCCGCCGGCGGGCGAGCCGGTGCCCCTGGGCGCGGGCGACGTGGTCCTGGTCCCGCACGGCAGCGAGCACACGCTGTCATCGCGGCCGGACGCGTCGGGCGCGGTCCCGTTCGAGACGGCGGTCCCCGAGCCGGCCGGTCGAACGGAGTTCCTGTGCGGCAAGTACCGCCTGTCCCGGACGCGCCGCCATCCGGTGCTGGCGAGCCTGCCGGAGGTGGTGCACATCCCGGCCCAGGTCGGCGGTTCTCCGGAACTCCGGGCGGCGATCGACCTGCTCGGCGCGGAGGTGACGTCCCACCGTCCAGGCTCGGCGACGGTCCTGACGGGGCTGCTGGATCTGTTGCTGGTCTACCTGATCCGCGCGTGGCTGGCGGAAAACCCGGACGCGGGCTGGCCCCAGGCGTTGCACGACCGGTCGATAGCGGCGGCGCTGGAGGCTCTGCACGCGAATCCCTCGGCACCGTGGCGCATCGAGGATCTGGCGTCCCGGGTGGGCCTGTCCCGCGCGACGCTCGCCCGCCGGTTCACGGCGCTGACCGGCCAGCCACCGATGGCGTACTTGACGTGGTGGCGCTTGACGACGGCGGCGGGGCTGTTGCAGGACACGGATCTGCCGCTGCCGTCGATCGCGTCGAAGGTCGGCTATGGCTCGCCTTTCGCGTTCTCGCACGCGTTCAAGCGCCAGTTCGGCACCGCACCGGGAAGCTACCGGAGCGCGGTACGGAACTAGGGGTTCCGGACGACCTCGACATGGTGCAGTCTGGAGGACTGGTCCGGCTGACGCCACGGAGGGAAAACGATCTTCGCGTTGCTTCTATCGTGCGAAAACAAAGGTTCTAGTGAATACCTTGGAAGGTAGGAGCGACTTCGTAACCTGACATCGCTACCATGGTTGGTCTGTCCCACGGGGAGGCGGAGGGCTTGCCATGGCGGGTGAGACGCCGGACGGAGGTGTCCTGTGGCCACTCGTCGAAGCTTTGCGCCGGGTCTCGTGTCTGGTTGATCTCAACGGCAGGCAACTTGTGCTCCAGGGCCTTTCCGACAAACTGGGATACTCGTTGGCGGTTACCGAATACGCGCAGACCAACATGCACTTGTTCGCCATCGTTGAAGCTTGCCGGCAGCGGGCACGTGGGCTCAACGCCTTGCTGGACGTCCTGGAACAATTCGAGCCGGGGACCATCGCGATGGCCGCGGTCCGCCGGATCATCGTCGACATGACGACCCTGGAGACGTGGTCGCCCGAAGAACGTCGGCAACTGTTCAGCTTGCTGTCCGGGGTGACGGTTCCGAACGTCGCCGATATCTACGGTTTGGTCGGCGGCGACGGTGCACCGCAGTTGCCGCCCGAAGCCTCGCTGGAAGACGCGTTCCTTCTGCTGGACACGATGAACTCGGGCTCGGACGGTCTGCCCAAGAGCTTGATGTTCGTCGAGCGCGTCGCAGCTCGACTGCGGTTCGACCTCGCGGCAGAGGTCCGCGAATGGGTGAAGAACATGGCCGGCCGCATGAACCTGACAGCAGAGATGGAAGCGTTCGGTGACCGGATCAAGGGCGTAGCCCGACCGGCCGAATCGCCGGCACTTCGGTCCGAGGCGTACCTCGTTCTCCTGCTCCAGCCCGAGGGACCGACCGGCGACCAGTACCGCCTGTCCCACTGGCGCCAGCTCGACGTTTCCGAAGGTTGGTTCCCGGAACACGGGACGGACTACATCGGCGGTTTCGAAGAGATCAAGTATGAGGTGGCGGTGTTGGCCGAAAAGGTGGAGAGTGACTGGGCGCCTTACGACCCCGACATTCGCCTGGACTTTATCCTCAGCCGCGACCTGCTCCATTTGGACGTCGACCAATGGCAGTGGGAGGTGGAAACACTCGTGCCGGAGCCGCTCGGCTGTCATTTTCCGCTGGGGGTGCGCAGCCTGGAGCGGATGAAATTGCGGAAGTGGCATCGCGCCTGGTTTGTTCGCTGGAAGGAACTGAAGGCCCAAGCCGGCGACGGAGGTCCTATCGCGCTGGAGTCCGGGTTCTGGAGTGTTGACGACGAGACGCGGAACCTGCGTGAGCTGACCTCCCGGTTCGAGGCGCGGCCGGAACTCGTGGCATTCGTCCTGAGCGCACCTCCGCACGCTTTCACGGCGGAAAGCGACGAGATCGCGGTCGGCCTGCGCGCGGGTTTTCCCATCATGGTCTGGCATCGAGATGACTGCCGTTCGGAGGAGTTTTCCCACACTGTGAAAGAACTACTGCACGCCGAGGACTCGCACCACCTGCTGGAGCGTCTGAGGCTCATTCGGCTGTCCGCGTTCGCCGAAGGACCGGAAGGAACGCACGTCGGTAGCCGGCTCGCGTTGCTGTACGACGATCCGGAACGAATCGTCCTGCCACAGCGGCCGGGAGCCCCGGAGGCGGTGCCCAGCGCATGACGGATGCCGAGTCGGCGAACCACGCACGAGACTGGCGGGTCTACCGCGGAACGGGACTTCCCGATGAAGCCCCGGACTCGCTGCCGAGTCCGCCGCCCTGGCGGCGGTTCGACGGCGAGGGCACGGCCTCCCATCCGGTCGACGACGACGGCGACGGCAGCCGACGGATCGGCCGGTTGCGTTTGCAGCCACGGGTTGCCGACCCACGCGAGGTGGCCATGGTCAACGCGGCTATCTACCTGCGCCGCCCGCTGCTGGTCACCGGCCGTCCGGGAACGGGAAAATCGAGCTTGGCGTATCTGGTGGCGACCGAACTCGGTCTTGGTCCGGTGATGAAATGGCCGGTATCGAGCCGGACGCAACTCAAGGACGGACTCTATCTCTACGATGCCATCGGCCGCGTGCAAGCGGCGCGCGCACACCCCGAAGAACAGTCCGACATCGGCGACTACATCCGTCTCGGCCCGCTCGGAACTGCGTTGTTGCCATTCGAAAAACCGCGCGTACTGCTCATCGACGAGCTCGATAAAAGTGACATTGACCTACCGAACGACTTGCTCAACGTTTTCGAGGACGGCGAATACGAAATCGATGAGCTCGTTCGGATTGCCAAGCAGCAGCCGGAAGTTGTGGTTCTCACGAAAGACCGAGGCGGGTCGGCTGTCGTCAAAGACGGCCGGGTCCGGCCGCGCGCTTTTCCGATTGTCATCATCACGAGCAATGACGAACGAGAGTTTCCGCCCGCATTCCTGCGAAGGTGCCTGCGCCTGGAAATGCACCCACCGACTTCCGAACAGCTCGGGCAGATGGTGGCGGCGCAGTTCGGGGACACCGACGTTGTGGACATCCAGAGACTCATTCACCAGTTCCTCGAGCACAGTCGACGCGTCGGCGGCCTGGCCTCCGACCAGCTGTTGAACGCCGTTCACCTCGCCGCTGAACTCGCGACGTCCGGCGCTTACCAGCCGGGCGACGAATGGAGAGAACTCCGCGAGGCGATCTGGCACCCGTTGTCCTCGCTGGAGGGAGAATGACCACCGACGAATCGTCCTCCGACTCGCTGCATTCGTCTGTGAGTCGTGAGGATCTGACCTGGTGGGAAGCTCGCGACGCCCTCTGGCTTGCTAAACGGCTCGGTGCCAAGTGGTTATCCGGGCAGCCCCAAGAGGTGGTCGATTCGGAGCCGGTGCTTCCGAACGTTACACCGGAAAGCAAGTCTCCGGAACCGGATAGGCCTGGCCCGCAGGCTGAGAATACCGAGCCGAACCCGCCAAAGCCGGAACCGGAACTCGCTGGCGCTGACCAGTCGCCCTCGCTGGGGCGGCAGATCTTCGAAGCCGGTGAGCCCGGATTCCTCCGTGCCACCGGTGTCATCGCCGATGACGGTCAGGGTTCGGCGCCACTGCTCACGTCGATCGGCCCGGCGCTGGACGTCCGGAGAGTCTCCAGGGCTCTGCGTCCGCTCATGCGTGCTTCGCCATCGCCGTGGGCTACGGTCCTGGACGAGGAGGCCACGGCGATCCGGGCCGCCGACGATGGGCTGTGGCTGCCGGTGTGGCAGCCAGACCTGTGGCACAAGTTTGAGCTGTCGCTCGTGGTGGACACCGCTCCCTCGATGGAGATCTGGCAGAACACGATCACCGAATTCCGGAACCTGGCCCGCAGGCAGGGAGCGTTCCGCGATGTCCGGGTTCATCTGATGGACAGTTCGGAGCCGTCGCCCGGTGGTCCGGTGCTGCGTGCGGAAGGGCCCGGCGGAGCGCGATACCGCGCCCGGGACCTCGCCGACCCCACCGGACGTCGGCTCGTCTTGGTCTTGACGGACGCGATCGGCTCCACCTGGCACGACGGCGTCGCGCACGAGATGCTGGCCCGTTGGTCTGAGCAGATGCCGGTCGCAGTCGCCAACGTGCTTCCCCAACGGCTTTGGACGTGGGGCGGCCTTTCGCCGAGCCGGCTCCGCCTGTCCGCGACTGCGCCCGGGATGCCGAACCGGCGGCTGCGCGTGCGGCCCCGGGAACCGGTGCCCGGCGACGCTCCCGCGGCCGCCGAGGGTGCGGTCGCCGTGCCGGTGCTGAACCTCTCCGAGCCGTGGTTGGGTGACTGGGCCAAACTGGTCTCGACGGCGACCACGATCGAAACGACGGCGGTCCTCGCCCACCGTGATCACCGCAAGCGTCTGGCAGCCAGCCCGCCGGTCGAGCCCCCCGAGGAGTTGACGCCGCGTACCCGGGTGCTCCGCTTCAGAACTTACGCCTCCGCGCAGGCTTTCCAACTGGCCGGGCTCCTCGCAGCGGCGCCGTTGAACCTGCCGTTGATGCGGCTGGTGCAGAGCGTGCTGCTCCCCGGCTCCGGGCTGCCAGTGCTGGCCGAAGTGCTCCTCGGGGATTTGGTCCAGCGGATCTCCCGTACCAGCACGTTGTCGGATCCGTCGGAAGTGACGTTCGAATTCCGTGACGGAGTGCGCGCGGAGCTCCTTTCGGGTGAAAGGCGTGATACGACTGTCCGGGTTGCCCGTGTTCTGGGACAGTACGCGGGTTCCCGGATAGCGGCGTTGCGCAACTATCGTGACGCTGTAGACGATCCGGACACGACGTCACAGCTCGAAGCGTCGCCGCAGAATGTCCCGTACCTGCGTGTCCAAGAGGCAGTCTTCCGTGCTTTGTCCGGAAGATACGCCCCACGAGCGAAGAAACTGCGGGCGGAACTGATCCCTCGGAACGGTGAGCTGGTGGGTGGTCCCGGCAACGGATCCCCTACTGTGGGCAGTAACACCGTTTCTGTATCAATTCAGAGCGAGGATCCGAACTTGACCACGACCGACACCGTGGAATCCGCGGGTGCCACCACCCCTTCCGGAGGAGACGACGCCGTGACCAGTCCCGCACCGACCGCCCCGGGAGGGGCGCAGACGACTCGGAGCCGGCCGCAGATCTGGGGCACGATTCCGCTGCGCAACCCCGACTTCGTCGGCCGAACCGAACTCCTCGACCAGCTCCGGAAGCGGCTCGTCCAGGCCGGCGGTGCGACCGCGGTCCTTCCCGAGGCCTTGCACGGCATGGGCGGCGTGGGCAAATCGCAGACAGTGGTCGAATATATCTACCGGCATGCCAACGAATACGACGTTATCTGGTGGATTCCCGCCGAGCAGACCTCGCAGATCTCGAGCAGCCTCGTCGAGTTGGCCAAACGCCTTGGCCTGCAGGTACCGGGTACAGCGGATACGGCAGTTCCAGGCGTGCTCGAAGCGCTGCGTAAGGGCGAACCGTATTCACGCTGGCTTCTGGTGTTCGACAACGCCGACCGACCGGACGTCGTCAGTCCGTTCTTCCCGGCAGTTTCGAGCGAGAGCGGCCATATCGTCGTCACTTCACGAAATTCGCAGTGGTCGGGCGTCGCGCGCACGGTCGAGGTCGACCTCTTCACCCGGCAAGAAAGCAAAGAACTGCTTCGAAAAGCCGGCGGAGAAATCACCGATGGTGACGCTGACGTGCTCGCCGAAGCACTGGGTGACTTGCCCCTGGCCGTGGAACAGGCTGCGGCCTGGCGGGCGCAGACCGGGATGCCGGTGGCCGAATACCTGCAGCTGCTGGACCAGAACCTCGCCGAGCTGACGACGGAGTTCGAATCCGGTGACTATCAGCGTTCCGTGGCTGCCGCGTGGAACGTGCCGCTGGCGAAGCTCCGAGCCTCGCATCCGGCGGCGTTGCAGTTGCTCCAGGTCTGCGCCTTTTTCGGCCCGGAACCCATCTCGCGGAATCTATTCACCGCGGTGCGCAGCGCACCGGTGCCGACCGCACTCGCCGAGGCGCTCAGTCAGCCGATCAAGCTCAACCTGGCGATCCGAGAGATCAGCCGCTACAGCTTGGCCCGGTTGGATCACCGGAGCAACACTCTTCAGCTGCATCGACTGGTGCAGACGGTATTGAAGAGCCAGCTACGCGAGGCCGAGCGAAATGAACTGCGGCATGCGGTGCACGTGCTGCTCGTACACGGCGACCCGAACGACCCGGAGAACTCGGCCAACTGGAAGACCTATTCCGAGTTGCTCCCGCACGCCATGGTATCGCGGATGATGGAATGCCAGTCCGACGCGTGGGTGCGTCGGATGATGGTCAACCTCGTTCGCTACCTGGTCAGTTACGGCGACTACGAGGGTGCGCGAGAGACATCTCGCGAGGCGCTCGAAAAGTGGCAAGGCATGTTCGGCGACACCGATCCCGACACGTTGGCGATGGCTCGGCTCCAAGGGGTTTCTTTGTGGCGGCTCGGTCGCATGGAAGAGGCGCGGAAGCTGAACACGCGCACGTACGACCTTGTGAAGGAGACGATGGGGGAGGACAACGAACTCTTCCTCAGCGTCGCCAACACGGTGCGTCAGGACATGCGATCGTTGGGTCGATTCGACCGGGAACTGGAAATGGGCGAGGACATCTTCGAACGGTCCAAGCGCGTCCTCACCGAGGAAGATCCGGCAACGTTGGCGGCGGGTAACAACCTGGCCGGCACGTTGCGCCTCGTCGGTAAGTTCTTCGACGCGCGCGATCTGGACGAAGACGTCTGGCGACGCAAGAAGATCGTACTCGGCGAGGAACACGTGGACACGTTCCTGACCCTGAACGCGTTCGCAATGGACCTGCGTGAATGCGGTCAGTATGTCGAGGCGTGCGAACTTCAGGAACAGACATTGAACCGGCAACGTGAGGTGGTCGGCGCCGACCACCCGCGGACGATCGGCGCGATGCGAAACCTCGCGGTCGCCCGGCGTAAGGCAGGGGATCACGAAGGCGCGTACGAACTCTCGAAGGAGTGCGTGGAGCGTTACCGGCGTCGGCACGGTGACCGACACCTCGACACCATCACGTCGGAGACTTGTATGGCCGCCGACCTGCGGCACTTGGGCGACTTGGCCGGGGCGCTCGATCTCGGCCAGTCGAGTCACCGGTTGTTCGTCGAAACCCACGGTGCCGAGCACCCGTTCACGCTCGTGGCGGCCATCAACCTCGGTATCACAATGCGGTTGATCGGCAGTCTCGAGAAAGCCCACGAACTCGACAAGCAGACGGCCGCGTCACTACGGCAGGTCTTCGGGGACGACCATCCTTCTACGATGGTGTGCGTCACCAACCTGGCGAGCGACCTGGCGGCTTTGGGCCGGATCGAAGAAGCGCACGACCTCGACGTCGCCAACCTGGAGCGGTCTACTCGGGTGCTGGGGCAGGACCATCCCGCCACATTGGCGATCGCGGTGAACTTGTCGATCGATCTGCGAGCCATGCAGCGTGAGGACGAGGCCGCGATCCTGCACGAGAACACTCTGGAGCGGCTGCGAATCGCGCTCGGCGAAGACCACCCGGCTGTCGTCGCGGCTGTCAAGAACGAGCGGGCCAACTGCGACACCGACACCATGCAGCTCTGAGCCGGTGCCCGTCGTGTCCGCCGGTCAGTCGGCGGGCACGACGGTGGCCAGCCAGTCCACCAGCTGGATCGGTCGGTCGCACGGTTGGTCGCGACCAAGAAGCCGGTCACGGACCTCGAGCACCAGCTGGGGTGCGGTGAGCAGCGCGTTCCGTTGCCCGCTCGCGCCCATGGTGAGGCCAAGGCCGAGCCACGCTTGGTCGTCTCGAGGCGTTGTCAAGATCGTCGCGAGGTAGGCCGCTCTTGCGGAACGCAGGTCACCGTCCACGTAGGCCACGTCCGCCGCGGAGAGGACCCGGCGGCGCGCCCGCTGCCCCATGCAGCGCAGTCTGAGCAGGTCCATGCGCGGAGACGGGGGCAATGACCTCCGCCACGGCCTGACCTCGGAGGGAGCTGCAGGCGGTCGTGGTGGCTCGGCACCTGCCAGCCAGGCTTCAGCGGCGGCGGTCACCCAGCTCTCGTTCGCGTGGAGGTGGCGAAGGCGCCAGGTGGCTCGCTGCTCGCTTGCCACCCGAGTCACCGCTTCGTCGACCTCGGTTGGAATGCCGGCATCTTCGACCGAGGCCAGCCGATCGGACAGGGACTTCACGAACTGCCGGCCGAGATCGGTCAGGGCACCGGACGCGAGCAGCACGTCGGCCGTCTGCCTCACTTGCTGCCTTCGGTAGGCGTAGCTGAACTGGCCGTGCCGCACGTCGGCTTCGTCTCGGCCGAGCTGGACGTGCCAGAACTCCACGGCGGTCAAGAACGCGAAAATTCCGTGCAGAAGACCGCTCGCGGGTCGTGGATCGTCGCGCCACGGTGCGTACAGGAGACCTTCAAAGTCCGGGTCGACCAGATCGACGAGGTCAAGGAGCGCATTCATCTTGGAATGCTGGAGCTCGTGAACGAGTGCTTCAGCCAGGTCGATCGCGGAAGACTTCGAGGTCATCGCGATCGCGCCGAAGGCGATGGATGAAGACGCCCCGGTGAAGGAGCTTTCGGTTTCGAGAGGAACGAGCGTGACCATTCCTTCGGCCAGCTCGCCGGCGAATCCGGGGTAGTGCGAGATGAGGAGCTGCCATGCCTCGTCGAGCAGTTTGGTCCATTCGGCGTATTCCTGCCGGCTCAAGGGCTGTGGCGCGACCGGCGCCGAAAAGGTCCGGTACGGCCCTCGGTCGTCGATCTCGACTGAAAGCCGGGCACTGCGCCACTCGACAGAGTGGCGGTTGACCGGAACGAAACCGGGACTCGGCAGTGACGAGACGAACTCGACGGAAACGCTCCCGGCGAGCGCACGCAGGATGCCGGACCCGTCCGGAGCTGTCTCGAGGACCGCCTTTCCGACGGGGAACGCGGTCGGAAGCCTCAGTTGGCCGACGGTCGGAAGGGTGGTCACACCGTGTACGACCGGGACATCGATCGTGCACGGGATGCCGCACCGCAGGGCCGCTGCTCCGGTGAGCGAAGCGAGGTAGTTCAGATCCGTCCGTAGCGGTGTGCTGTCGACGGGTGCCCCCGACAGCTTCCGGAGTGACCGGGTGAGCCATACCCCCGCCGACGGGTGCAGTAGCAGCTCATCGACGATTTCGGAATTCCGACGTTCTGCGGTGACGAGGACGGGCCAAGCTTGTGTTGACGCAGCTCGCAGGCCTGCGGCCTCGAGCAGTTCGATCAGTGCTCTCAATTGGAGTTTCCGACGACTGAGCTGCCCGGCTCGAAGTTGCTCTACGTCGAGCTTTCCCGCCGGCCCAGCGGAAAGCTGGGTGAACGACGCCCACGGTAACTGGTGCCGTGGTAGCTCGACCGGCATCAGGTCCGTCTCCTTTTCGCCGGTCCACCAGAAGTGAATCGTGGAGCCCCCAGGCGCGGCTCACAGCTTGATCTGTGCCTGTCCTTGAACTTCGTCGACGTCGACGAGTTTCGAGCTGTCGAAGATTTTTCTGATCGCGGAGTCCAGTGACGGAGCGTGGATCGTGCGCAGTTCCCGGAGGGAAACCCCGGTGAGATCGAGCAATTCCGTGCGTACGTCCGAATCGGTTGACCTCACGCCGACCAGCCTCCCTATCGCGACCGAGTTGTTCCATTATGCCTGACGGACGAGGCGACGGAAACCATCGACCGTCGGGTTCAAGCGGCATCGAGAGCAAGAACGCTCGACGGGTTACTCCGACCGGCTGAACGAAGATATTGCCGGTGGTCGCGTCCAGGAGACCGGATTGCGACGCGGCGTCGAGGCAAGTCCAGGCCTGAGCTCAGCCATACGACAGGCCCCGCCGGGGGCCTGAGGGCTCGACCCCCAGAAAGCACGAAACCCGAGGCAAGGTCCGCGCAATCCGCGGACACACCTCGGGCACCTTGGGTGCCCTCGGCAGGATTCGAACCTGCGACACCTGCCTCCGGAGGGCAGTGCTCTATCCCCTGAGCTACGAGGGCCCATCGCTGGGCGACTCGGAAAGCTTAGCGCATCCCGGTGCCCCCTCGCGCGCAGGTGGTCTCATCTGTGAATCCGCTGGTCAGTGGTCAGAAAGTTGATCCACTAGCCGCTACGTCGCTAGCGTGGGAAGCCCACCTGAAGGAGCCGACATGGTCAAGCCGTTCCAGGTGTCTCTCGATGAGGCCGAGGTCGCCGATCTGCGGGAGCGGCTTCGGCGGACTCGGTGGCCTGAGGCCGAGACCGTCCAGGACTGGTCGCAGGGGGTTCCGCTCGCCTACGTCCGGGAGCTCTGCCGGGACTGGGGTGAGGAGTACGACTTCGGGTTCGCCGCCCGGCTCAATGCCTTCCCGCAGTTCCGGGCCGACGTCGACGGCGTCGGGTTGCACTTCGTGCACCTTCGGTCGCCGGAAGCCGATGCCTTGCCGCTTGTTCTCACCCATGGGTGGCCTGGGTCCGTTCTTGAGTTCCTCGATGTCTTCGGGCCGCTCGCCGATCCCGCCAAGCACGGTGGGGATCCCGCCGATGCCTTCCACGTCGTCGCTCCGTCGCTGCCCGGGTTCGGGTGGAGCGACAAGCCCGCGCTGAAGATCGCGCGGGTCGCCGAGCTCTTCGACCTGCTCATGCAGCAGCTCGGCTACGACCGCTACGGCGCCCAGGGTGGTGACTGGGGTGCCGCCGTCACCAACGCGCTCGCGCGGTCCGGGCGGGTTGCCGGGGTGCACGTCAACTTCGCGCCCGTGCGGATGGACCAGGACGATCCGACGCCCGGGGAGCGGCGGGCCCGCGCCGACCTCGAAGAGTTCCGGCGCTCCGGGGCCGGGTACTCCGCGCAGCAGGCCACCCGGCCGCAGACGCTCGGCTACGGCCTCACCGACTCTCCCGCCGGCCAGGCCGCCTGGATCGCCGAGAAGTTCTGGGCCTGGACCGACAACAAGGGGCACCCGGAGGACGCCGTCGACCGGCAGAAGATCCTCGACGACATCTCCGCCTACTGGTTCACCGCGACGGCGGCTTCGTCGGCGCGGATGTACTGGGAGAACAACGACCGGGACCTGTCCACTGTGGACGTGCCGGCCGGGGTTTCGGTGTTCCCCAAGGAGATCGTGCGGCCGTCGCGGCGGCAGGCCGAGCAGCGCTACACCGACCTGCGGTGGTTCGAGGAGCTGCCCGTCGGCGGGCACTTCGCCGCGCTGGAGCAGCCCGAGCTGTTCGTCGACCAGGTCCGCGGCTTCTTCCGGCTGGTGCGCTAGGCGAGCCAGCCGGTCGTCAGGCGCTGGACGGCCGAGCCGTCGCGGTCGGCGAACTTGAGCCCGGTGAACTCCTCGGCCTGCTTCGACGTCTGGATGCGGAACGCCGGCGCGTCGGCCGTCATCGCGCCCACGATCACCTCGGCGACCTCGTCGGCCGTCTGGGCGCCCTCGAACGACTTCGTGACGTTCGCGACGTACTTCTGCAGGGACTCCGCGTAGGGGCCGGCTTCGGCGAAGAGGTGCTCGCCGACGCCGATGTTGTTCACGAACTCCGTCGCGACCGCGCCCGGCTCGACGACGCACACCGTGACGCCCTGGGCCGCGGCGACCGGCGCGAGGGACTCCATCAGGCCTTCGACGGCGAACTTCGCCGCGCAGTAGGCCTCGTTGAACGGCTGGCCGACCGCGCCGCCGATGCTGGTCACCGTGATCACGCGGCCGCCGCTCGCGCGCAACGCCGGCAGCGCGGCCTTCGTCGCCTCGACGACGCCGAAGAAGTTGACCTCCATCGTGGCGCGCACCGCCGAAACCGGCTCCTGCTCGAGCGTGCCGACGTGCCCCGCGCCGGCGTTGTTGACCAGGACGTCGAGCCGGCCGTAGTCCGCGAGGACACCCTCGAACGCCGCGCGCACGGACGCGGGATCGGTGACGTCGAGGGGGCGGATGTCCAGGTCGACGCCGGCTTCGCGCAGGCGGTCGGCGCGGGCGGGGTCGCGCAGCGTCGCAACTGTCCGGAAGCCCGCGCGGGCCGCCCGGACCGCCGTGGCGAGGCCGATTCCGGTGGACGTGCCGGTGATCAGGGCGACGCGGTCGTTGCTCATCTCGAACCTCGATGTGATTCAGGTGAATGATGATTAATGCAGTGAACTAAAATGACTATAGTCATGGATGGTTCATGCAGTCAACTATCGGCTTACACTCTCCGGATGAGCGCTGACCCGATCACCGACGACGTCGTCGCCCTGCTCGCCCGGATCGTCGACCGGTTCGTCGGCTCCTACGAGTCCGCGGCGGCCGCCCAGGGGCTGACGACCGTGCAGGCCAAGGTGCTCGGCGCGCTCCGGGAGCCGATGCCGATGCACCGGATCGCCGAAAAGCTGAACTCGGAGCGCTCGAACGTGACCGGGATCATCGACCGGCTGGAGGCTCGCGGCCTGGTCGAGCGCCGGGCGGACAGCCGCGACCGGCGGATCAAGAACATCGTGGCCACGCCCGCGGGTGCCGTGCTCGCGCGCGACTTCCAGCGGTCACTGGGTTTCGCGGCCGAACCGCTCGCGGCGCTCGGCCCGGACGACCGCGTGAAGCTGCGCGACCTGCTGGAGCGGATGGTCGGCGCCGAAGCGTGACGAGTCCGCCTGGCGGGAAACCCCGCCTGGTGGATTGGTAGCCGCGTGCGCGCGGAGTAGCTTTCGGGTGGGTGAACTTAGGGTGCCCTCTGTTGCACATATGCGCATTCGACTATATGTTTGGCCCCGACGGTGAACCGCGAACGGAGGCGGAATGGGACACGGCCACGGGCACGGCCAGTCGGTCGCGCCGGCGAGCGCGTCGGGGCGGTACGTGCGGAGCCTGACCATCGCCCTGGGCATCGGCGCCGGCTTCATGGTGATCGAGTTCGTCGTCGGCTTCACGACCGGCTCGCTGGCCCTGATCTCCGACGCGGCGCACATGTTCACCGACGTCCTCGGGGTCGGGATGGCCCTCGCCGCGATCATCCTGGCGCGGCGCACCGGACCCACGGTCAGCCGCACCTTCGGCCTCTACCGCGCGGAAGTGCTGGCCGCGCTGGCCAACGCCGTCCTGCTGTTCGGGGTCGCGGGGTACGTGCTCGTCGAGGCGATCGGCCGGATCGCCGACCCGCCCGCCGTGCCCGGCCTGCCGGTGCTGCTGGCCGCGTCCGCCGGGCTCGTGGCCAACATCGTGTCGTTCTGCATGCTGCGCGCGGGCGCGAAGGAGAGCCTCAACGTCCGCGGCGCCTACCTCGAGGTGCTGGCCGACCTGATCGGCTCGGTCGGCGTGCTGCTCAGCGGCGCGCTGACGCTGCTGACGGGCTGGCGCTACGCCGACCCGATCATCGGTGTCGCGATCGGGCTGTTCGTGCTGCCCCGCACGTGGACGCTGGCCCGCCGTGCCCTGCGCATCCTGTTCCAGCACGCGCCCCAGGGCGTCGACGTCGGCGCGATCAGTGCGGAGCTGTCCGCGCTGCCGGGCGTCGCGGACGTGCACGACCTGCACGTGTGGACGTTGACTTCCGGCATGGAGGTGGCTTCGGCGCACTTGACGCTGGCGCCGCCCGCCCAGCAGTCGGATGTGCTGACGGAGGCGCAGAACCTGCTGTCGTCCCGGTATGCGATCGAGCACGCGACGCTGCAGGTGGAAGCGCCGCAGTGCGCGCGGCGGTGCCAGGAACTCAGCTGGTAGGTCAGGCCGGCAGCGGCTGGGCCCCCCGGCCCGAGAGCATCAGCTTGATCTGGTCCATCTCCGCGCCCTGCGACGCCAGGATGCTGTTCACCAGTGCCTTCAACGCCGGCAGGGACGAATGCGCCGACGCGTACTGGGCCATCGACGTTCCGCCCTGGTGGTGGCGGAGCATCAGCTGCAGGAAGTAGACGTCGAACTCGCGGCCCGACAGCGAGCGCAGCTTCTTCAGCTCGGTGTCCGTCGCCATGCCCGGCATCAGGGCGCCGCCCGCAGGGTTGACCGACGACGGGGCCATCGACATCCCGTCGTGGCCCGCCATCGGTTCCGTCATCCACTTCATCGGCGAGCCGATCGACTGCTCGGGCTGGTCCCACAGCATGAGCCAGCCCTTCATGCGGCCGACCTGCTCGAGCTGCGTGCGCTCGATGTCGAACGAAAGCTGCTTGATCTCCGGGTCGGTCGTGCGGTCGCGGGCGATGCCCGCCATCGTCACCGCCTGGAGGTGGTGCGTGGACATGTCCTGGGCGAAGCCGACCTCGACCGAGCCGGCGGCCGGAGTGGCCGCCGCCGGCTCGTCGACGGCGCGGGTGATGAACATCCCCGCCGTCGCGCCGATCAGCAGGACCGCGAGCAGCGTCCCGCCGATGATCACCCAGCGCGACCAGGTCGGCTGCTCGGTGACCTCTTCGGTGTCGAGGTCGGCTTCGGTGGTCACTTGGTCGGCGTCGGAGAAGTCGGAGCCGAGGCAGGGGCCGAAGCCGGGGCGGAAGCGGGCGCGCCCTGCTCACCCTGGGCGGCCGTGCTGCCCTTGTAGTCCATCGGCTTCGCGTCGGGACCCGGCTTCGACGGGTCGAACGGCGGCGGGTTGTCCGGGTCGAACTGACCCGGGACGGCGTCGCAGGACGCGCCGACCTCGGGGTAGACGCCGTTCGGGTTGCTCCGCAGCGCCGCGATGAACTCGTCGATGCGGGCGTCGTCGGCGCTGTCCAGCTTCAGCTGGTGGCCCCAGGACTGCAGCGAGATCGGCTTGTCGAGGCCGGGGTACGGCGACAGCATCGTGAACGGCTTGTCCTTGGCGCGGACGCTCAGCAGGTTCAGCGCGTCACCCGAGATCTGCTGCGGGTTGTAGGCGATCCAGACCGAGCCGTGCTCGAGCGCGTGCACCATGTTCTCGGTGCGGACGGCGGTCGGGTACACGATGCCGGTGCAGGTGGCCCACGTCTGGTCGTGCGGGCCGCCGAACGGCGGCGAGTGGTCGTAGGCGACGCGCTCGGTCGGGAGCACGTGCACGCTGCCGGTGTAGGTCGCGGTCACCACACCGGGGATGCGCTTCGAGGGGTCCGGGTCCTGCGCGGTCGGCGCGAACGAGGCGGCGGCCGCTTCACGGTCGGCCTGGTCGCGCTTCGGCGCCGACTTCACCATGTAGTAGGTGATCACGGCGGCGAGCAGGGCCACGATGGCCACGACGGCGATGATCGTGCCCCACGGCGTGCCCTTCTTGCTCACCACGGAACCGCGGGCGGCCTTCACCGCAGACCCCTTTTTCCGAGTTGTCCCGTTCGCCATGGCTCCCGCGTTCTCCCTCTGGTGACTGCGGACGGATTCCCGCCCGGGCCAGTGTAGAGACCGCCCGTCTGATCACCGTTAACACCTCACACACCTGGTGACCGTGACGTGGCCGAGACCGATGCGAGCGCCCCACCTGGGCACACCTAGAATTCGACGAGTGACTCCCGCCGCTCTCGCCGACCTGGTCCGCAGCTCCGCCGTGCAGGTGCTCGCCGCACGCGGCATCGACGACGCCGTGCTGCCGGAGCAGGTGACCATCGAACGCCCGCGCAACCCCGACCACGGCGACTACGCGACGAACCTGGCCCTGCAGGTGGCCAAGAAGGCCGGGCTGAAGCCGCGCGAGTTCGCCGAGGAGCTCGCCGAAGCGGTCTCGGCGGACGACGGCGTCGCCTCGGCCGAGGTGGCGGGCCCCGGCTTCCTCAACTTCCGGCTCGCCGCGGCCGCGCAGGGCGACATCGTGCGCCAGGTGCTCGACGCCGGCGCCGCGTTCGGCCGCGGGGACGCGCTGGCCGGCACGAAGATCAACCTCGAGTTCGTCTCGGCGAACCCGACCGGCCCGATCCACCTGGGCGGCACCCGCTGGGCCGCCGTCGGCGACGCGCTCGGCCGGGTGCTGGGCGCGCAGGGCGGCGAGGTCACCCGCGAGTACTACTTCAACGACGCCGGTGCGCAGATCGACCGGTTCGTCCGGTCCCTGATCGCCGCCGCGAAGGGCGAGCCCGCGCCGGAGGACGGCTACGCGGGCGGGTACATCAACGACATCGCCGCCGAGGTCATCAAGGCCGAGCCGAGCGCGCTGTCGCTGCCGGAAGAGCAGCGGCACGAGACGTTCCGCCGGATCGGCATCAACCTGATGTTCACCGAGATCAAGCAGAGCCTGCACGAGTTCGGCACCGACTTCGACGTCTTCTTCCACGAGAACTCGCTGCACGAGTCGGGCGCGGTCGGCGCGGCCGTCCAAGAGCTGAAGGACTCCGGGAACCTCTACTTCGAAGACGGCGCCTGGTGGCTGAAGTCGAAGGAGTACGGCGACGACAAGGACCGCGTCGTCATCAAGCAGGACGGCAACCCGGCCTACATCGCCGGTGACCTGGCCTACTTCAAGGACAAGCGCAACCGCGGCTTCGACCTCTGCATCTACATGCTCGGCGCGGACCACCACGGCTACATCGCCCGCCTCAAGGCCGCGGCCGCCGCGTTCGGCGACGACCCGGCGACGGTCGAGGTGCTGATCGGCCAGATGGTCAACCTGGTCAGCGACGGCAAGCCGGTGCGGATGTCCAAGCGCGCGGGCACCGTGATCACCATGGAGGACCTCGTCGAGGCCGTCGGCGTCGACCCGGCCCGCTACGAGCTGATCCGCTACTCCGTGGACTCCACTTTGGACGTCGACCTGGACCTGCTGCGCAAGCACTCCAACGACAACCCCGTCTACTACGTCCAGTACGCGCACGCGCGGCTGGCGTCCCTGCAGCGCAACGCGGCCGACCTCGGCCTCGCGAAGCAGTCCGGTTCGGACGTCGATTTCGGACTGCTCACGCTGCCCGCCGAGGGCGACCTGATCCGCACCATCGGCGAGTTCCCGGAAACCGTGCGCCGCGCCGCCGACATGCGGGAGCCGCACCGGATCGCGCGCTACCTCGAAGAACTCGCGGGCGCCTACCACAAGTTCTACACCGTGGGCCGCGTGCTGCCCATGGGTGACGAAGAGGCGACCCCTCTGACGTACGCCCGGCTCGCGCTGTGCGAGGCCGCCCGCCAGGTGCTGGCGAACGGCCTTGCCCTGCTCGGTGTCTCTGCTCCGGAACGGATGTAACCCATGGCTCACCCCGCGGGCCCCAGGCACGCCGACGTCTACACCCACGCCGACACCTCCGGGCTCCAGCCGTCGGGGGCCGAGGAGCTCGACAAGCTCCCGGCGAAGGTGTGGCCCCGCAACACCTTCCGCGCCGGCGACGGCGTCGTGCGGATCGCCGGGGTCGACGTCCGCGAGCTTGCCGAGAAGCACGGCACGCCCCTGTTCGTGGTCGACGAGGCCGACTTCAAGTCCCGCTGCGCCGACTACGCCGAGGCGTTCGACGACCCGTCGCTCGTGCACTACGCGTCCAAGGCGTTCCTGTCCATCGAGATCGCCCGCTGGGTGGCCGAGCAGGGGCTGAGCCTGGACGTCTGCAGCGGCGGCGAGCTCGCCGTGGCGCAGCGCGCGAACTTCCCGGTCGAGCGGATCACCTTCCACGGCAACAACAAGTCGCCCGCGGAGCTCGAAGCCGCGATCGTCGCGGGCGTCGGCACGATCGTGCTCGACTCGTACTTCGAGATCGCCCGGCTGGCCGACATCGCCGCGCGCCACGACGTCGTGCAGGCCGTGCTCATCCGGGTCACCGTCGGCGTCGAGGCGCACACCCACGAGTTCATCGCGACCGCCCACGAGGACCAGAAGTTCGGGTTCTCGCTGGCTTCCGGCGACGCCGCCGAGGCGGTGCGCCGGGTGCTCAACGCGCGCTCGCTCAAGCTCGTCGGCCTGCACAGCCACATCGGCTCGCAGATCTTCGACGCCGACGGCTTCGAGGTCGCCGCCCGCCGCGTCGTCGGCCTGCTCGCCGATCTCGCGAAGGAGCACGGCCCCGAGCTGCTCGACCAGCTGAGCCTGGTCGACCTCGGCGGCGGTTTCGGCATCGCCTACACCGAGAAGGACAACCCGCCGCCGCCGGCGCAGATGATCACGCAGATCCGCGAGATCGTCCGCAAGGAGTGCGCGTACGCGGGCCTGCCGGTGCCGCGCATCGCCGGCGAGCCCGGCCGCGCCATCGCCGGTCCCGGCACGGTCACGCTCTACGAGGTCGGCACCATCAAGGACGTCGCGCTCGGGGACGAGTCGTCGCGGCGCTACGTCAGCGTCGACGGCGGGATGAGCGACAACATCCGGACCGCGCTCTACGACGCGGTGTACGACGTCCGGCTCGTTTCCCGCTCCGCGAGCGAGAACGACCAGCCGGTCCCGGCCGTGCTGTCCCGGGTCGTGGGAAAACACTGTGAGTCCGGCGACATCGTCGTACGAGACTGCTGGTTGCCCGACACGCTGGCTCCCGGCGACCTGCTGGCCGTCGCGGCGACCGGTGCCTACTGCTACTCGATGGCGAGCACGTACAACCGGCAGCCGCGCCCGGCCGTGGTCGCCGTGCGCAACGGCGGCTCGCGGCTGCTGCTGCGGCGCGAGACGACCGACGACATGCTCCGCCTGGAGGTCTGAACACAGTGGCTGCCCCCGAAGAACGGCGTGCCGTCAAGGTCGCCCTGCTCGGCTGCGGGACCGTCGGCAGCGAGGTCGCCCGGCTGCTCTCCGAGCAGGCCGGTGAGCTGGCCGCGCGGGCCGGGGTGGCGGTGGAGCTGGCCGGCATCGCCGTCCGCCGCCCGGACAAGCACCCCGAGCTGCCGCCGGAGCTGCTGACCGCCGACGCCGAGAAGCTCGTGACCAGTGACGACGTCGACGTCGTGGTCGAACTGGTCGGCGGCATCGAGCCGGTGCGCGGCTGGCTGCTGGCCGCGCTGAAGGCCGGGAAGTCCGTCGTCACGGCGAACAAGGCCCTGCTGGCCGAGCACTCCGCCGACCTGTTCGAGGCGGCCGACGCCGCGGGCGCCGACCTCTACTTCGAGGCCGCGGTCGCCGGCGCCATCCCGTTGCTGCGCCCGCTGCGCGAATCCCTCGCGGGCGACCGCATCACGCGCGTGATGGGCATCGTCAACGGCACCACGAACTACATCCTGTCCGCGATGGACTCCACCGGCGCCGGCTACGCGGAGACGCTCGACGAGGCCAGCCGCCTCGGGTACGCCGAGGCCGACCCGACCGCCGACGTCGACGGCTACGACGCCGCGTCGAAGGCCGCGATCCTCGCGTCGCTGGCCTTCCACACCCGCGTGACCGCTTCGGACGTGCACCGCGAGGGCATCGCCGACGTCACCGCCGCCGACCTCGGCGCGGCCCGGATGCTCGGCCGCACGGTCAAGCTGCTGGCGATCTGCGAACGCGTGGCCGACGACGACGGCGTCGAGTCGGTCTCCGCCCGCGTGCACCCGGTGATGATCCCGCGCAGCCACCAGCTCGCGGGCGTCGGCGGCGCGTTCAACGCCGTCTACGTCGAGGCGGACGCCGCCGGCGAGCTGATGTTCTACGGCCAGGGCGCGGGTGGCGCGCCGACCGCGAGTGCGGTGCTCGGCGATCTCGTCGCGGTGGCCCGCAACCTGGTGGCCGGCGGCCGCGGCCCGCGCGAGTCCGCGCACGCGGCGCTGCCGGTGCGGCCGATGGGCCAGACGCCGACCCGGTACCACGTAAGCCTTTCCGTGGCCGACCGCGCCGGGGTGCTCGCCCAGGTGGCGCAGGCGTTCGCCGGCCACGGCGTGAGCATCGCGGCCGTGCGGCAGAGCGACGTCGGCGACCGCGCGAGCCTGGTCGTCGTGACCCACCAGGCCCCCGACGCGGCGCTTCAGTCCACTGTGGACGAAATCGCGAAGCTCGACGTCGTCCACGAGGTCGTCAGCGTTATGCGGGTGGAAGGCGAAGACCAGTGAGCAGTCAACCCTGGCCGGGAATCATCGAGGCGTACCGGGACCGCGTCCCGGTTCCGGACGGGGCGCAGGTCGTCACGCTCGGGGAGGGCAACACGCCGCTGCTGCCCGCGCGGCACCTGTCCGAGCTGACCGGCTGCGAGGTGCACCTCAAGGTCGAGGGCGCGAACCCGACCGGCTCGTTCAAGGACCGCGGGATGACCGTGGCCATCACGCACGCGCTCGCCAGCGGACTCAAGGCGGTGATCTGCGCGTCGACCGGCAACACGTCCGCCTCGGCCGCGGCCTACGCCGCCCGCGCCGGCCTCACCTGCGCCGTGCTGGTGCCCCAGGGCAAGATCGCGATGGGCAAGCTCGCCCAGGCCGTCCTGCACGGCGCGCGGATCCTGCAGGTCGACGGCAACTTCGACGACTGCCTCGAGCTGGCCCGCAAGACCGCGGCCGACTACCCGGTCACGCTCGTCAACTCGGTCAACCCGGTGCGCATCGCCGGCCAGAAGACCGCGGCGTTCGAAATCTGCGACGCGCTCGGCGAAGCGCCCGACATCCACTGCCTGCCGGTCGGTAACGCGGGGAACATCACCGCTTACTGGGCGGGGTATTCGGAGTACGCGGCCGACGATGTGGTGAAGAACACCCCGCGGATGTTCGGCTTCCAGGCGGCCGGCGCGGCCCCGCTGGTGCTGGGCGAGCCGGTGCGCGACCCGGACACGATCGCGACGGCGATCCGGATCGGCAGCCCGGCGTCGTGGACCGCCGCGGTGAAGGCGAAGGAAGCCTCGGACGGGCTCTTCGAGGCCGTGACGGACGAGAAGATCTTGGAGGCGTACCGGTTGCTGGCCGGGCGCGAAGGCGTGTTCGTCGAGCCGGCGTCGGCCACGAGCGTGGCCGGCCTGCTGGCCACGGCCGCCGACGGACGGCTGCCGCGCGGGTCGCGCGTCGTCTGCACGGTCACCGGCCACGGCCTGAAGGACCCGCAGACGGCCTTGGCGGGCAACGTCGAGGTCGAACCCCTCGCGGTGGACCCGTCGGCGGTCGCGGCGGCGCTGGACCTGCGGTGACCGCCGGGTTCAAGGTCACCGTCCCGGCTTCGACGGCGAACCTCGGGCCGGGTTTCGACGCCTTCGGCATGGCGCTGGGCCTGCACGACGTCGTCGAGGTGCGGGTCATCGACGCCGGGCTCAAGGTCGAGGTCATCGACGCCGGCGCGGGCGGGGTCGAGGACGTCCCCACCGACGAGACCCACCTCGTCGTGCGGGCCATCCGGCGGACCTGCGCGCACCTCGGCGTCGAGCCGCCGGGCCTGCACCTGCGCTGCTACAACGCGATCCCGCACGCGCGCGGGCTGGGTTCCTCGGCGGCCGCGGTGGTGTCCGGCGTCGCCGCCGGGTACGCCCTCGCCGGCCGGGAAATCGAGGAGTTCGAGGCGCTGCAGCTGGCCGCCGGCTTCGAAGGCCACGCCGACAACGCCGCCGCGAGCCTGGTCGGCGGTCTCGTCGTGGCCTGGTGCGAGGGCACCGAGTTCCACGCCGAACGGCTCGCGCCGCACGCGTCGATCCGGCCCGTCGTGGCGGTGCCGTCGGTGCGCTCGGCCACCGCGACCACGCGCGGCCTGCTGCCGGCGACGGTGCCGCACGCCGACGCCGCGCACAACGCCGGCCGCGCCGCGCTCGCCGTGCACGCGCTGACGGCGAAGCCGGAGCTGCTGCTCGCGGCCACCGAAGACCGTCTGCACCAGCACTACCGGGCCCCCGCGTACCCGGCGAGCGGCGAGCTGGTGGCGACGCTGCGTGCACGCGGAGTCGCCGCCGCCGTCTCCGGCGCGGGTCCCACGGTGCTCGCGCTGACCACGACGGGAATATTGCCGCCAGGGGTCGACGTTGAGGGCTTCGACGTCTTCGAGCTGCCCGTGGATCTCGCGGGCGTGCGGGTTGCGGCTCAGTAAAGGCTGGGTCACGTGGCCGCCGCCCCGTCCGCCACGCGGGGGGTGGTTGTTGCACCCGGCACCGGCGCGGTCTACCCTCGGGGGCGTTCGATCACCGTGCGTTTCCGCACCCGATGCCGGTCCCCGGATCGCATCCTTCGTTGATCCGCCGAATCCGCACCGCCTGGCAAGCGGGGTAACGCGGAGGAACGTAGGCGGGTTTCCGGTTTCGGCGGTGCCGAATTCCGTGTCCTCCGAATGGAGGACGCAAACCCCTGTGGTGGAGGCGCTCCAGCTGTGTTTCGCACGGCCGAAGAGCTCGTCTCCCGTATCGGGGGGCAGATACGCCGGTTCGCGATCAGAAGCGAGCGGCAGTCCGCTGATCCGCCTGGAGGCGTGGATCGGTCAGGAAGGACATGTGTGAGCAACACCGATCTTTTGAGCGACGTGGGTAGCAGCGCCGCGGAGTCGAACGGCACCACCCCCGCTCCCAAAAAAACGGTCGGCGGGTTGACCGGGAAGACCGTGGCGGAACTGCGTTCGCTGGCTGGGGAGCTCGGCGTCGGTGAGACGACGGGCATGCGCAAGGGCGATCTGATCGCCGCGATCCGTGAGCGTCAGGGCAAGTCGCGCAAGCGTCCGGCCGCCGAGACGCTGCCCCTCGAGGGCGTCGGCGAGCCGGTGAAGGCGCCGAAGCGCGAGCCCAAGGCCGAGGCGCCGTCGGCGCCGGTCGAGACCAAGCCGGAGCCGAAGGCCGAAGCCCCGGTCGCGAGTGCTCCGGTGGTGGAGGCCCCGCAGGCCGAGCGCCCGCAGCAGGACAAGCAGGACGGCCAGCAGGGCCAGGACGGCCAGCCCGACGAGGGTGGCCGAGGCCGGCGTCGCCGCGGCTCGAACCGCGCCGCCGGTGCGCCCGACGGCCAGGTCGGGGGCGACCGTCAGCAGAGCGGTGACCGTCAGGGCGGCGACCGCCAGCAGGGCGACCGTCAGCAGGGCGACCGCCAGCAGGGTGGCGGGAACAACCGCGACCAGCAGCGCCAGGGCGGCCGCAACGACAACCGTCAGGACGGCAACCGTCAGGACGGCAACCGCCAGGACGGGAACCGCCAGCGCAACCAGCAGGACGGCGGCAACCGCGGCCAGGACCGCGACAACCGCGCCCAGCAGCAGGACGACGACGAGGAAGGCGGCCGTCGCGGCCGTCGCTTCCGCGACCGTCGTCGCCGGGGCAGCGGGGGCGGCCAGCGCGAAGCCGGCGGCTCGCCGGACACCGAGATCCGCGAGGACGACGTCCTGCTGCCCGTCGCGGGCATCCTGGACGTGCTCGACAACTACGCGTTCGTGCGGACTTCCGGCTACCTCGCCGGCCCGAACGACGTGTACGTCTCGCTGTCGCTGGTCCGCAAGTACGGCCTGCGCCGCGGGGACGCCATCACCGGCAGCGTGCGCCAGCCGCGCGAGGGCGAGCAGCAGCGGCAGAAGTTCAACCCGCTGGTGCGCGTCGACTCGATCAACGGCCTGGACCCGGACGAAGCCAAGCGCCGCCCGGACTTCACCAAGCTGACCCCGCTGTACCCGAACGAGCGGCTGCGCCTCGAGACCGAGTCGCACAAGCTCACGACCCGCGTGATCGACCTGATCATGCCGGTCGGCAAGGGGCAGCGCGCCCTGATCGTGTCGCCGCCGAAGGCCGGTAAGACCACGATCATGCAGGACATCGCGAACGCGATCTCGACGAACAACCCCGAGTGCCACCTGATGGTCGTCCTCGTGGACGAGCGTCCGGAAGAGGTCACGGACATGCAGCGCTCGGTGAAGGGTGAGGTCATCGCCTCGACCTTCGACCGGCCGCCGGCGGACCACACCTCGGTCGCGGAGCTGTCGATCGAGCGGGCCAAGCGCCTGGTCGAGATGGGCCACGACGTCGTCGTGCTGCTCGACTCGATCACGCGTCTCGGCCGCGCGTACAACCTGGCGGCCCCGGCGTCCGGCCGGATCCTGTCCGGTGGTGTCGACTCGACCGCGCTCTACCCGCCGAAGCGGTTCCTCGGCGCGGCGCGCAACATCGAGAACGGCGGCTCGCTGACCATCTTCGCCACGGCGATGGTGGAGACCGGGTCGACGATGGACACGGTCATCTTCGAAGAGTTCAAGGGCACGGGCAACGCCGAGCTCAAGCTCGACCGCAAGATCGCCGAGCGCCGGGTGTTCCCGGCCGTCGACGTCAACCCGTCGGGTACCCGCAAGGACGAGCTGCTGCTCTCCCCGGACGAGCTCGCGGTGACCGTGAAGCTGAGCCGGGTGCTGCACGCGCTCGACTCGCAGCAGGCCATCGACCTGCTGATCTCGCGGCTGCGCAAGACGAAGACGAACGTCGAGTTCCTGATGCAGGTCTCGAAGACCGCCCTCGGTGGCGGCGAGGACGACTGAACGTGCTCATCGCCAGGCCTCCCCGCTCGCCGCGGGGAGGCCTCCGGCACGTCCGGAATACCAGGTCAGCGGGGTGCGTTCCAGTGATCGTCAGCCCGTCTGGCAGAATTACCCGCTGAAGTCCGGCACCGGTTCACCCCGCGAGAACGACTGGGGACCCGGAGCCAACGAGAGAGGACACCATGAAGAGCGGTATTCACCCCGAGTACGTGGTCACGAACGTGAACTGCGACTGCGGCAACAGCTTCACCACGCGCAGCACCAAGACCAGTGGCGACATCCACGTCGAGATCTGCTCGAACTGCCACCCGTTCTACACGGGCAAGCAGAAGATCATGGACACCGGTGGCCGGGTCGCGCGCTTCGAGGCTCGCTACGGCAAGCGGCAGAAGAAGGACGCCGACGCCAAGTAGCTTTTTTCACGGCGCCCACCCGCACGCGCGGGTGGGCGCCGTTGTTTTGGTGTGGGCAAACCGGGCTGAGAGGTGGCAGAGGTGGATTCGAGCTCGCTCAAGGGGCTGCTCGCCGAACACGCGGAGCTGGAGACCCAGCTGGCGGACCCGGCGGTGCACGCCGACCAGGCGCGCGCTCGCAAGCTCGGCCGCCGCTACGCCGAGCTGACGCCGGTGGTGCGGGCCGTCCACGAGCTGGACACCACCCGCGACGACCTCGCGGCCGCCCGGGAGATGGCCTCGGAGGACGCGGAGTTCGCCGCCGAGGCCGAAGTGCTGGCCGCGAAGATCCCCGAGCTGGAGTCGAAGCTCACCGAGCTGCTGCTGCCGCGCGACCCGTACGACGGCTCCGACGTCGTGATGGAGATCAAGTCCGGTGAGGGCGGCGAGGAGTCGGCCCTGTTCGCCGGCGACCTCCTGCGGATGTACCTGCGCTACGCCGAGCGTCACGGCTGGAAGGCCGAGGTCCTCGACTCCGTGGACTCGGACCTGGGCGGCTTCAAGGACGTCACGCTCTCGATCAAGACGAAGTCGGCCGTCGTCGACGGCGTCTGGTCCCGCCTGAAGTTCGAGGGCGGCGTGCACCGCGTCCAGCGCGTGCCGGCGACCGAGTCGCAGGGCCGGATCCACACGTCGGCGTCCGGGGTGCTGATCTACCCGGAGCCGGAGGAGGTCGAGGTCGAGATCGACCCGAACGACCTGCGCATCGACGTCTTCCGCTCGTCGGGTCCCGGCGGCCAGAGCGTCAACACGACCGACTCGGCGGTGCGGATCACCCACCTGCCGACCGGCATCGTCGTGTCCTGCCAGAACGAGAAGTCCCAGATCCAGAACCGCGCGCGGGCCCTGCAGGTGCTGCAGGCCCGGCTCCAGGCGGTGGCCGAGGAAGAGGCCGCGGCGAAGGCGTCCGACGCCCGCCGCTCGCAGGTCCGCACGGTCGACCGCTCGGAGCGGATCCGCACGTACAACTTCCCGGAGAACCGGATCTCGGACCACCGGGTCAACTACAAGGCGTACAACCTGGACCAGGTCCTCGACGGCGACCTCGACGGCGTCCTGGACGCGCTGGCGACGGCGGACCGCGAAGAGCGCCTGGCCGTTTCCGCCGGCTGAGCCTCAGGGGATCGCCGCCTCGATCCGGTCGAGCTGGGCGGCGACGATCTCTTCGAACGCCGCCCGGCGGTCCGCGCCGAGCGGCCGGACGTCGCGGGCGAAGTGGGCCAGCGCCGGGAAGCGCTCGGGGTCGGCGCCCAGCACCGCGACGCGGAACTGCTCCATGCCCTGCTCGTGTTCGGTGGGGGTGACGGTGCTGACCCCGGCCTCCGACGCGATCAACGCGGCGATGAGGATCGCGAGCCGGTGGTAGCGCGCCGGGATCTCCGCGTCAGGCAGCCCCGACGTGCGCAGCGCCTGCAGCACCTCTTCCATGACGAGCCGGGACCCGGCGCCGCCTGACGCGTAGCGCCCCCAGATCGCGGCGATCTGGGGCTGCTGCCCGAAAGCCTCGCGCAGGCGCAGAGCCGTGGCGGTGAGGCGCTGCTTCCAGTCGCCTTCGGGGCGGTAGCCCTCCATGGCGGCCACGAGGGTCCGGTCGGCGACCGCGCGCAGCAGCTCGGTCTTGTTGCGGAAGTGCCGGTAGAGGCTCGAGGAGTCGGTCCCGAGCGCCACGGCGAGCTTGCGCACGCTGAACGACTCGGCGTCGTCCGTCCGCAGCAGCTCCGCCGCCGTGTCCAGGATCTCCTCGGTCGACCAGCGCCTGCGGCCTGTCATCGCGTTCCTCTCGTCCGGTACCTGTCCCAACCTATTATGCACTTGCTGTTGCACGCACCGCGTGCATAATGAGGACAACGGCACTTCCGAGAAGGGAACCCCACTGTGCAGAACTCACTGGACCCCGCCGAGCTGACCGCCGCCCTCGAGAACGTCCACCGCGCCGGGATGCCGGGCCTGTTCGCCGAAGTGCGGGCCGGCGACCAGGTCTGGCGCGGTGCCGCCGGCGTCGCCGACGTCGGCACCGGCCGTCCCGTCACCGCCGGCCTGCGCCACCGCGTCGGCAGCATCACCAAGACCTTCACCGCCGCCGCGGTGCTCCAGCTGGTCGAGAGCGGGCAGATCGGGCTCGACACCCCGGTCGGCCACTACCTGCCGCGGCTGGTTCCCGGCGAGCGCGGCGACGCGATCACCGTCCGGATGCTGCTCGACCACACCAGCGGGCTGGCCGAATACCTGCCGTACGCCTATTCCTCGCTCAGCGCGTTCCCCGACCTGGCGAAGACCGGACCCGAGAGCTTCGACGACCACCGGTTCACGCGGTTCGACCCCGTCGAACTGATCCGGCTGGGGGTCACCGCACCCGCCGCCGGCGTCCCGGGCGGCACGCCGGGGCTGTACTCGAACACCAACTACCTGCTCCTCGGCGAGCTGCTGGAGCACGTCACCGGCACGGCGGCCGAAAAGCACATCACGCGGCACGTCATCGAGCGCGCCGGCCTCCAGGACACCGGGTTCCCCGAGGGCACGGACGTCGCCGGGCCGCACTCGCGGCTCTACGAGGCGTGGTTCGGCAAGATCGACCCGCCGCGCGACTACAGCGTCTTCGACATGTCCTGGGTGGGGCCGGCGGCCGCGCTGGTCTCGACCGTGGCGGACCTCAACCGCTTCTTCCGCCTGCTGCTCGCGGGCGAGATCGTCAGCCGGTCCTCGCTGGCGGAGATGCGGCGCACCGTCAAGGTCGTCTCGCAGGAGGGCAAGGTGATCGACTACGGCCTCGGCCTGCACCCGGCGGAGGTGCCCGGCCGGGAGACATTCTGGGGCCACGGCGGCACGGTCTGGGGTGGCGGCACCCTCGCGATGATCCGGGCCGACGGCGAGCGTCAGCTGTCCGTCGCGATGAACCTGCAGCGGTGGAACCGGCTCGACCCCGCGGGGGTGCCGCAGCCGCATCCCCTCGACCGGGCGCTCGCGGAGCTCCAGCAGGTGGCGATGTACGGATGACCGCCACGTCCCGGGTGGCCGCGGCACTGGGGGCCGGGCTCGTCCTGAGGTCAGGCCGAATCGGCGGGTGCGGCGCCGGGAACGGGGGAAACGGGCGCGTGCCGGAACACCACGTAGTGGTAGAGCAGGTAGTTCCAGAACAGCCCGACGACGATCGCCGCGCCCTTCGGCACCAGCAGGTTGACGCCCGGGAACAGGTGGCTGACCAGCGTGATGACGCCGAACTGGACCACCCAGAGCCCGAACGCCGTCACCCCGAAGAACAGCAGTGCCTGGCGGCGGATGTCGCCGTCCTTCGCGCGGAACGTGAAGTTCCGGTTGAGCGTGAACGACAGCAGCATGCCCGCCGTCGTGGAGATGAAGTTGGCGACGAACGTCGGCACGCCCAGCGTCGCCAGCAGCGCGTACCCCAGCACGTCGACGAGCGTGTTGCCGATCCCGACGATCCCGAAGCGCACCTGCGTGGCCGTGACGAACCTCATCGGGCGGCGCTCCGGTCTCCGGCACCGGTGCGCACCGACGCCACCGTGTACAGCGGCCGGTTCTGGACCTGCGAATACGTGCGGCCGATGTAGCTGCCGAGCACGCCGAGCATGATGATCTGGATGCCGCCGAGGAAGAACATCGCGATGGTGATGAACGCCCAGCCGGGCACCGCCGTCTCCGGCGCGAACAGCTTCACGCCGACGACGTAGAGCACGCCGAGGAAGCTCAGCAGCGAAATCAGGTACCCCATCCGCGTGATCATCCGCAGCGGCGTCGTCGAGAACCCGAGGATGCCGTCGGCGGCGAAGCGCAGCATCTTCGTCAGCGGGTAGCCGGTGACGCCGGCGTGGCGCTGGTCGCGGTCGAACAGCACCGCCGTCTGCCGGAACCCGACGTAGCTGACCAGGCCGCGCAGGAACCGGTCGCGCTCGCGGTACTTGCGCAGCTCGTCGACGACCTTGCGGTCGACCAGCCGGAAGTCGCCGGTGTTCTTCGGGATCTCGACCGCGGCCATCTTCTGCAGGAACCAGTAGAACGCGGTCGCGGTGAACCGCTTGAACGGCGAATCCCGGCGTGAGCGGCGTTGCGCGTAGACGACCTCGTAGCCCTCTTCCCACTTCTCCAGCAGCTCGAGGGCGACCCGCGGCGGGTCCTGCAGGTCGCTGTCCATGATGATCGTCGCGTCGGCGTCGACCAGGTCGAGCCCGGCGGTGACGGCCATCTGGTGGCCGAAGTTGCGGGAAAGCTCGACGACCGTGACCCGCGGGTCCCGCGCCCCCAGCTCCGTGAGCCGGTCCAGGGACGCGTCCCGGCTGCCGTCGTCGACGTAGATGAAGCTGAAGTCGTACCGCCCGGCCATGGGCGCGGTGACCTCGTCGACCGTGCGGTGCAGCAGGTCGATGTTCGCTTCCTCGTTGTAGATGGGGAAGATGAACGCGACCCGGCGGCGCGTGGTCGGCTCGGTCGGCACTGGCGCTCCCGTGGGTCGGCGTCTCGGGCATCCTAGAGATCGGCGACGCCCTCGGCGAACACGGCCATCCGCTGGTCGTAGTCCTCGGCCGGGCCGAAGTGGACGGCCACCGCGTCCGCCCCGGCCAGGATATACGCCCGGAATCGCGCGATGGCGGCCCCGAGATCGTCCCCGTTCCATTCCATTCTGGCGGTCAGCCGTGTTTCGCGGCCGTTTGTCATGCCCGTGAGCTTTTCGGCGCGCTCGCCGAATTCGGCGGGGGACAGCCCGGCGCTCATCCAGCCCGAGCCGATCCGCGCGACGCGGCGCAGCGCGACGGCGGAGTTGCCGCCGACGGTGATCGGCACCGGCCCGGCCGGCCGCGGCTCGAAGTACCCGCCGCCGGGCCCGCGGCCGGTGCGGAAGAGCTCGGCGAGCAGGTCGAGGGTGGCGTCGGTCCGCTTTCCGCGCCCGCCGAAGTCCGCCCCGACCTCGGCGAACTCGGGCTCGTTCCAGCCGGTGCCGATCCCGAGGTCGAACCGGTGCCCGGAGAGCCGGTCGAGCGTCGCGACCTGCTTGGCCAGCGCGAACGGCTCCCGCAGCGGCACGATCAGCACCGACGTCCCGAGCCGGATCCGGCTGGTGCGCGCGGCGATGTGGGCCAGCGTGACGAGCGGCTCGTAGACGCCGCCGAAGACGTCCCCGAAGGCGCCGGGCGGGATGAGGTGGTCGGGCAGCCAGGCGGCGTGGTAGCCGAGGTCCTCGGCTACCCGGGCGAGTTCGGCGGGACGGGCGGGGTCGAGGTCCGGCTGCTCGTTCGGCAGGACGACCTCGAGGAAATGTCCGGTCATGCCCGCGACGTTAGGTCTTCACATCGGTGTGAAGGTCAAGTCGGCAGGGGGACGTATGCGGATCGGCGAGCTCGCGGGTCGCACCGGCGTCAGCACGCGGTTGCTGCGCTACTACGAGGAGCAGGGCCTGCTGACGGCCTCGCGCGACGGCAACGGCTACCGGGCCTACGACGAAGACGCCGTCGTGCGGGTGCGCCAGATCCGGCGGCTGCTGGCCGCGGGGCTGACCACCGAGGTCATCTCGTCGGCGCTGCAGTGCGCTCGCGGCGAGGACGCGCACCTGGACCTGTGCCCGGAGCTGGCGGGCCTGTTGCACCGCGAACTGAGCGCGATGGACGACCGGATCGGGGCGCTGCAGCGGCGCCGTTCGGTCCTGGCGGGGTACCTGACCGGAGAGGGGACCTCGATACGCTGAGGGGCGTCGGACCGGCGCGTGTCCTGACAGGGGAGTTCCGCCTGGTGTGCCAGGCTTGACGAGGTGAAGGACGACGAGTGAATCGGCAGCCGCTGCGCCTGGCCATCATCGAGGCCACCCGGATCCTCGAGCGCGCGGGCGTCGCGTCGCCGCGGTTCGACGCCGAGGTGATCGCGGCGCACGTGCTGGGGGTCGAACGCGGCAGGCTGCCGATGGTGCCGCTGGTCGACCCGCCGGTCATCGAGGCCATCGGCCAGCTCGTCCAGCAGCGCGCGAAGCGGATCCCGCTGCAGTACCTGACCGGCTGGGCGGCGCTGGGGGACATCACGGTCGCGGTCGGCGCGGGAGTGTTCGTCCCGCGCCCGGAGACCGAGCTGCTGCTCGAGTGGGGCGTCAAGTTCCTGCAGGGGCGCGAGTTCCCGGTGGTGGTGGACCTGTGCACGGGCTCCGGCGCGCTGGCGCTGGCGGTGGCGAACGCGCGCCCGGACGCGGTGGTCTACGCGGTGGACGTCGACCCGCAGGCCCTGGCCTGGGCGCGCCACAACGCGGACGTCCACGCGGACGCGGGCAACACCCCGATCCGCCTGTATTCGGGCGACATCGGCGACCCGACGATGTTCGCCGAGCTCGACGGCCTGGTCGACCTGGTGCTGTGCAACCCGCCGTACGTCCCGGAGGGAACGCCGGTGCCTCCGGAGGTCGCGGAGCACGACCCGCCCCGCGCGGTGTTCGCGGAGGAAAGCGGCCTGGCGGTGATCCGCCACGCGATCGCGGCGGGGGCGCGGCTGCTGCGTCCGGGGGGCGGGCTGGCGATCGAGCACGACGACACGCACGGGTCGGCGGTGCCGGCGTTGGTCCGGGCCCGGCGGGTGCTGACCGGGGTCGAGGGGCATGCGGATCTGACGGGGCGGGCTCGGTTCGTCACCGCTCGCCGGCTGGGCTGAGAGGTCGTGAGTGAGAAACAGTGTTAGAACACTGTTTCTCACTCACGACCAGCCGCGGCAGACTCTAGAAGCCGAACGCCGTGCAGCTCGCCGTCGCGGTCTTCGACGGGTCGCTCACCGACGTCGCCGTGAGCTTCACCCTTGCCGCCAAATCACCGCCCGCTCCGCGCTTCGCGAGCGCCGGCACCTTCACGTGCCCGCCGAACTTCGCCGTCGCCAGCTCGTTCGGCAGCCGGACCTCCCACCCGCGGGCGTCCGTCGACACGCTCAACCGGTACGTGTCCGTGTCGTACGGTGCCTTCGCGCCCTTGGCCGACCCCGTGTTCAGCAGGCCGAAGTCACACGTCGCCAGGCCGCCGCGGGCGAAGGCCGGCAGGGCCGGGGTCAGCGCCGCGCCGCGGGCCTGGCTGCCCGAACCGTCCAGCGAGGCCACCGTCACCGTGTACGACAGGATGCCGCGGCGGTCGCGGGCCAGGTCGGTGATCAGGAACCGCAGCCGGTTGGCCTGGTCGGTGTACTCGTACGGGCTCGCCGCCTCCGTGCCCGCCTTGAACAGGGCGTCGTTGAGCTGCCGGTAGTCGCCGACGGTGATCTTCACCGGGGTCCCGTCCGGCTTCGTGTAGTCGGTGATGCCGATGTCCTGCGGGTTCGCGTCGATCACCCAGTCGAAGGGCGCGTTGTCCTGGTTCTTCGTCTTGGTGATCATGACGCCGGAGTCCGGCGCGAAGGAGTCCGCGCCCATCCGGTCGACGACCTCGACCGTGTAGTTGTCGTAGCCGCCACCGTCGCAGAACGGGTCCTTGGACCGGTCGCACTTCGGCGCCTTGTCCCCGCCGGTGAGCTTGATGTTCAGGCCGGTGAACGCGCCCGGCTGCGCCTCCGTCTCGCGCGCGGTCAGGCGAGCCGACACCGGACCGGACGTCGCCAGCGCGTTGCGGTCGAGCTGCAGCACGTCCGCCGGGTCGACGATGCCGAGCTTCAGCTTGTTGCGCAGCTGGTGCTGGGCGCCCATCGAACTGCCCTGCGTCGCCGGGATCTGCCAGCGCGTGTGCGGGCCGCCGGGCCCGTTGAACGTCCCGCGCGACAGCATGTCCCACGGCCCGCTGTAGCTGCGCGACGGAGGGACGCCGAACGGGTTGTTGTAGTTGTCGCCGATGCCCAGGATGTGGCTGAACTCGTGGGCGTAGGTCGACTGGCCCGAGCTTTCGGCCTGCACCGAGCTGCCGTTCTGCGCGTTCGGCCAGATGCTGGCGGCCGACGCCCACGACGTCCACGGCACGTACCGCGTCGCGGCGTAGTTGGGCAGGTCGTGGTTCGGCGGGCCGAACGCGTCCGGGACGTTCTCCTTCGCGCCGAACTTCATCTCGCCGAACTCCTGCCAGGTCGAGCTCTCGTCCTGGCCCGCGGAGAGGTAGAAGACGAAGTCGAACTGGTTCGCGGTGTCGCCCACGTCCGCGCGCCACGCGTCGCCGGCGTCCTTGCGGATGTCGCGGTCGCAGTTCGCGCCGGGCGGGCACGCGCTCGGCTGGAACTCCATGCCGTACTCGAAGGACTTGCCGGGCATCCGGTACGGCCCGAACGCGGTCAGCTGCACGGCGAACCGGCCGCCGGAGTCCTCCATCCAGTACTCGTTGATGGTGTGGCCGTTGTTGAGCGCCTCGGGCTTGTTGAGGAAGTCCTGGTAGTACTGCGCGACGCCGGCCCGCGGGATGTTCGCGGCGGCCGGTCCGGGGTTGCCGAAGATCGTCGAGTTCGCCGGCTTCGTGACGACGAAGTCCTGGTCCGGGTAGTCGGCGAGGACGACGGCGCCCTTGAAGGTGCGCTGCGTCGGCTTGAGCGAGGGATCGGCCCAGTTCGTGCCGGGCACCTTCTGGTAGTCGGCCCAGGTCATGTGGTCCTGGTTCTCCCAGTGCGCGGCGTCGATCGGGGCCGGCCAGCCACGGGTCAGCGGCTCGGCGGCGGCGGTGCCGGCGCCGAGCCCGGTGAGGACGGTGACCGCGGCGAGCAGGGCGAGCGCTTTCGGGGTTCTGGGGCGCATCTGCGGCTCCTTCACTGGGAACCCACGGAGGTGGTGGTTCCCAGTGATCGACCGTATTGAGCCACGCTGTCCCGGTTCTGCCTCGAGGCGAGGTTTACCCGCTTGCCCCACGACGAAAGTCTGGCCGGGTTGTCAGCCCGGTGTCGCCGGCCCGGGTGTGACGCGGCGAACGCCCGCTCCGGCGGCCGGACTACGCTTGGCGCCCATGAGCGTGGTCTACGACTGCAGCAAGCGGGAGTCCCGGGCCGACGGACTGACGGCGGCCGCGGGGGCGGTGCGGTCGAGCAGGCTGGTCGTCCTGCCGACCGACACGGTCTACGGCATCGGCGCCGACGCGTTCGACGCGGGCGCCGTCCAGGCGCTGCTGCGCGCGAAGAACCGCGGCCCGGACATGCCGGTCGGCGTGCTCGTCGGCTCGTGGTCCACTGTGGACGGCCTGGTGCTCGGCGTGCCCCCGCAGGCACGTGCGCTCATCGAAGCGTTCTGGCCGGGCGATCTGTCCATCGTGCTCCCGCACGCGCCGAGTCTGCAGTGGAACCTCGGCGACGCCCGCGGCACCGTGATGCTCCGGATGCCGCTGCACCCGGTGGCACTGGAGCTGCTGCGCGACGTCGGCCCGATGGCCGTGTCGAGCGCGAACGTCTCGGGCCGGCCGCCGGCCAGCACCGCGCAGGAGGCGCAGGAGCAGCTCGGCGACTCGGTCGCGGTGTACCTCGACGGCGGCTCGAGCGGCGAGGCCGTCGCGTCGAGCATCGTGGACCTCACCGGCACCGAACCGGTGGTGCTGCGCGAAGGCGCCGTGGGCAAGGACGCCATCGCGGAGGTGCTGGGTGTACCCGCGGAATCGTTGGCCTGAAGCCGGATCAAGCGGTTTTCCGCGGCACGATAGCGTGTCGCGGGTGACCCCGACCCCGCGAGCGTGACGCACCCGTGCCGCCCACATCCGGTCTTCTCCCCATCCGGGAATACATCCTCGTCGCGCTGACCGCGACGGCGGTGACCTACCTGCTCACCGGCCTCGTGCGCCGGCTCGCCATCCGCGTCGGCGCGATCGCCAACCCGCGTGCGCGCGACGTCCACGTCGCCCCGATCCCGCGGATGGGCGGAATCGGCATCTTCCTCGGCGTCGCCGGCGCGATGGGCCTGGCCCACCAGCTGCCCGCGCTGTCGCACGGCTTCGACGCGTCGTTCGACTCGGTCGGCGTGCTGCTCGCGGCCGGGGTCATCTCGCTGATCGGCGCGCTCGACGACCGCTTCGAGCTGGACGCGTGGACGAAGCTGGCCGGCCAGGTCATGTGCGCCGGGATCCTGGTCATCTTCGGCGTGCAGTGGGTGTCGTTCTGGGTGCCGTGGGGCGGGCAGGGCGACTCGTTCGGCTCGGTGCTGGTGCTCGACAAGAACCAGGGCGCGCTGCTCACCGTCGTGATGGTCGTGGTGATGGTCAACGCGATGAACTTCGTCGACGGCCTCGACGGGCTGGCCGGCGGCCTCGGGTTCATCGCGGCGACGGCGACGTGCGCGTTCTCGCTGGGTCTGCTCGACAGCTCCGGCGGCGACGTCGGCACGTACCCGCCGGCGCTGATCGCGGCGACGCTCGCGGGAGCGTGTCTGGGCTTCCTGCCGTACAACTTCCAGCCCGCGAAGATCTTCATGGGCGACTCGGGATCGATGATGATCGGCCTGATGCTCGCGGGCGCGACGACGTCGGCGTCCGGGCGCGTGCCGTACCCGCAGTTCAGCGGCAAGGACGCGATCGCGCTGTTGTCGCCGCTGGTGGTCGTGGCGGCGGTGCTGTTCGTGCCGCTGCTCGACCTGATCATGGCGGTCATCAGGCGCACGCGCCGCGGCGAGAGCCCGTTCGCGGCGGACAAGATGCACCTGCACCACCGGCTGCTGGAGATCGGCCACTCCCAGCGCCGCGCGGTCCTGCTCATCTACTTGTGGGCGGGGATCCTGGCGTTCGGCGCGGTGTCGGTGACACTGTTCGACGACGCGGCGGCGCTGTGGATCATCGGGGTGGGGCTGGTGTTCGCGGTGGTGGTCTCGATCGTCCCGCGCCTGCGTTCGCGCAACCAGCCCGGAACCTGACCAGGCGCGTTCTCTAGACTCGGTGTCCGAACCGAGCAGGGAGCCAGTCGTGAGCGAGACCGAACCGCAGGACCAGGAGAACCCGCACGCCAAGGTGGTGCTGCAGGCCGCCCGGGCGATGACGAAGGCTTCGCTGCTCGTCACCCCGCCCGCGGTGATCGTCTGCATCGTGCTCTTCAGCATCCTCAAGGGCATGCCCGGCTTCCTCGGCTCGCTCGTCGGCGGGGTGCTCGCCATGGTGGCGTCGCTGTCCACGCTGGGCCTGATGAAGTTCAGCGCCGGCCAGGACCCGATGTTCGTCATGGTGATCGCGCTCGGCGGGTACGTCGTGAAGGTCGTCCTGCTCTTCGGGGCGCTGACGCTGCTGAAGGGCGTCACGGCGCTGCACCCGCTTTCGCTCGGCATCACCATGATCGTCGCCATCCTGCTGGCCGCCGCGGCCGAGTTCGCCGCCTTCCGCAAGACCAAGATCCCGACGATCATCCCCTCCTGACGCCCGTCCGTATTGCCGTGGACTTCCGTTACTCACGGTGAACCGGGCTGCGGCCGCCCGAGTGTGACCGGGGCCACAGACGTGCGCTTTCGCGCGGCCTCCGAAATGGCCCCGGGACCCGCCGCCTGCACCGTTGCCGGAGGGGTCCCGTCCGGTCCCGGACCTGGGTCCCTGGCGGACCCGGGACTTAGGTCCTGGGCTGATCGGTTGGTATGGAGTACGCCTGTACGGCACTGATTGACCTGCTGGTATGGTCCGCGTCAAGGGTGGCGGCCTCGGCCGCACGCTCCCTAAGACGAACCGCGATCAGCAGTGTGGCGACCGTGTAGTTCCGCCTCTTCGCCGCTGGTCCGAAGTAGACCGCAGGGCAGTGTTCACGCGAGACAACCCCGTGTGCAGAACGTGAAGCCGTGTTCATCGCACAGTGGGGCAGCCGCCTCCGGCGTCCCGATACGTATCGGGTACGTTAAGTCCAGATCGTGACGATTCCCCCGGCGGAGTGAACGCCGGCCGGGAGAACCGGAAGGAGCCCAGTGGGCGCGCTGGTATTGGCCGAGGGTGCTGTGTTCGCACCGCCCGGCGCCGAAAGCTTCGAGTTGCCGGCGTTGTTCGGCGGAGTCACCAAGCCGATGCTGCTCGTCGTGCTCTCGGTGGTCATCATCGCGACGTACTTCCTGCTCGCGACCCGCAAGCTTCAGGTCGTGCCCGGCAAGGGGCAGTTCGTCGCCGAGTCCATCTACGACTTCAGCCGCAACAACATCGCGCGCGAACAGATCGGCTCGAAGGACTTCAAGCGGTACGTGCCGCTCGTTTTTTCGTTGTTCACTTTCGTACTGGTGAACAACCTCTACGGGATCATCCCGTTGCTCCAGTTCCCGACCATGGCGCGATTCGGTTTCCCGGTCGCTCTGGCGGTCCTCGTCGTCTACCCGGTGTACCACTACGCGGGCTTCAAGAAGCACGGCTTCGCCGGCTACTTCAAGAAGGAACTCGCGCCCCCGGGTGTGCCGAAGGCGGTGCTCCCGCTCTTCTCGCTGATCGAGTTCGCGGAGAAGTTCTTCCTGAACCCGCTCACGCTCGCCATCCGTGTCTTCGCCGCCATGTTCGCCGGTCACCTGATCCTGGCGGTGTTCACGCTCGGCGGCACGTTCCTGCTGACCGAGACGTCGAGCTGGGCGCTCAAGCCGGTTTCGCTCGTGGCCTGGATCTTCGCCATCGGGATGACCTTCCTCGAGGCCTTCATCCAGGTCCTGCAGGCCTACATCTTCGCCCTGCTTTCGGCGGGGTACATCGGCGCCGCGCTGGCGTCGGAGCACTGAGAACACAAGCCCCCGATCCACGCGAGCGCGTGGACCGAAGTGAAGGGAAACGCACGTGAGCAACATCGTTCTGGCCCAGGCCGCCGAGCAGGCCGCCAACATCAACCCCGGCCTCGCCGCCATCGGTTACGGCCTCGGCGCGATCGGCCCGGGCATCGGTGTGGGTCTGATCTTCGCCGCCGTCATCAACGGCACCGCGCGTCAGCCGGAGGCCCAGGGCAAGCTGCAGGGCATCGGCTTCTCGACCTTCGTGCTGACCGAGGTTCTGGCCCTGATCGGCATCGTCATCTACTTCATCGCCTCCGCCGCCTGAGTCAGCAGCTCATCGCTTAAGGAGACGCCGTGCTGAAGAGTGCAATGCTCCTCGCCGCAGAAGGCGAGACGCACAACCCGATCATCCCCGACATCTCGGAGCTGATCCTCGGCATCGTCGCCTTCCTGATCCTGCTGTTCATCCTCAAGAAGTACGTCGTCCCTCGCTTCGAGGCCGCGTACGACGAGCGTGCGCAGAAGATCGAGGGTGGCATCGAGAAGGCCGAAAAGGCCCAGGCCGAAGCCGAAGACGCGCTGGCCAAGTACCGGGCCCAGCTGCAGGAAGCCCGCAGCGAGGCCGCGAAGATCCGCGACGACGCCCGGCTCGAAGCCGAGCAGATCAAGGCGGAACTGCGGGCCGACGCCGAAGCCGAGTCCCAGCGGATCGTCGCCCAGGGGCAGGCTCAGCTGCAGGCCCAGAAGGCGCAGATCATCGCCGAGCTGCGGGCCGACATGGGCCGCAACGCCGTGGAGCTGGCCAGCCGCATCGTCGGTGAGTCGCTCGAAGACGAGGCGCGCCGTCGCGGCACCGTCGACCGGTTCCTCGCGGAGCTGGACACCGCCGGTGCCAACGGCGCCGGAATCTAGCGGGGAAGTAGACCGGAATGACGATGCTGCATGCTGCGAGCCGTGAAGCGCTCGGCCTCGCCGAGGAACGCCTCGGCGAGGTTCTGGCCGACGCGGGAGCCGACGCGGCCACGGTCGGCGACGAGCTGCTCTCGGTCGTCGACCTGCTGGACCGGGAGATCGGTCTCCGCCGGGCGGTGAGTGACGCTTCGGCGAAGCCGGAGACGCGCACCGCGCTGGTGCGCCGGCTGTTCGACGGCAAGCTGTCCGAACCGGCCTTGAAGGTGCTCGACGCCGTGGCGGGCAACCGCTGGTCCAGCCCTCGTCAGCTGGTCGACGGGCTCGAGTCGCTCGGTCACTCCGCGCTGCTCACCGCGGCCGAGAAGACCGGCAACATCGACGCCGTCGAGACCCAGCTGTTCCAGGTCTCGCGGGTCGTGGCCAACCACCCGGAGCTCGAGACGGCGCTCTCGGACCTGGCCGGCCCCGCGGAGGCCAAGCGGACGCTGGTGCGCGGGCTGTTCGCCGACAAGGTGGACGTGGTCACCGAGACCCTCGTCGAGCAGGTCGTCCGCCGGGCCAAGGGCCACGGCGTCGGCGCCGGGCTCGACCAGCTGGTCAAGCTGGCCGCGGAACGCCGCGAGCGCTCGGTCGCCTACGTGACCAGCGCGAGCGCCCTGACCGACGAGCAGGCCGCCCGGCTGGGCGCGAAGCTGAACGACATCTACGGGCGGGCGATCGCGCTGCACGTCGAGGTCGACCCCGACCTCGGTGGCGGGCTCGTGGTCCGCGTCGGGGACGAGGTCATCGACGGGAGCGCCGCGGGTCGGCTGGCGGCCCTGCGCAGGCGGCTGGCCCGGGCATAGCCCCAGGTCACACAAGACTTTGCATACTGGCAAGAACGAAGCGAGAGCGGGAAAGACATGGCCGAGCTGACGATCTCCTCGGATGAGATCCGTAGCGCGATCGAGAACTACGTCTCGAGTTACGCCCCGGACGTGAGCCGGGAAGAAGTTGGCATCGTGGCGGACGCCGGTGACGGCATCGCCCACGTCGAGGGCCTGCCCTCGGCCATGGCCAACGAGCTGCTCGAGTTCCCCGGCGGCGTCCTGGGCGTCGCGCTCAACCTGGACGCGCGTTCCATCGGTGTCGCGATCCTCGGCGACTTCGAAAGCATCGAGGAGGGCCAGCAGGTCAAGCGCACCGGCCAGGTCCTGTCGGTGCCGGTCGGCGACGGCTACCTCGGCCGTGTCGTGAACCCGCTGGGTGCCGCCATCGACGGTCTCGGCGACATCGAGACCACCGACCGCCGCCCGCTGGAGGTCAAGGCCGCTTCGGTGGTCGAGCGCCAGCCGGTGTCGGAGCCGCTGCAGACCGGCATCACCGCGATCGACGCGATGACCCCGATCGGCCGCGGCCAGCGCCAGCTGATCATCGGTGACCGCAAGACGGGCAAGACCGCCGTCGCCGTGGACACGATCATCAACCAGAAGGCCAACTGGGAGACCGGCGACCCGAAGAAGCAGGTTCGCTGCATCTACGTCGCCGTCGGCCAGAAGGGCTCGACGATCGCCGCGGTCAAGAAGTCCCTCGAGGACGCGGGCGCGATGGAGTACACCACCATCGTCGCCGCCCCCGCTTCGGACTCCGCCGGCTTCAAGTGGATCGCGCCGTACACCGGCTCGGCCATCGGCCAGCACTGGATGTACGAGGGCAAGCACGTCCTCATCGTGTTCGACGACCTGACCAAGCAGGCCGACGCGTACCGCGCGATCTCGCTGCTGCTGCGTCGCCCGCCGGGCCGCGAGGCCTTCCCCGGCGACGTCTTCTACTTGCACTCCCGTCTCCTCGAGCGGTGCGCCAAGCTCTCGGACGAGCTGGGCGCCGGCTCGCTGACCGGGCTGCCGATCATCGAGACGAAGGCCAACGACGTGTCGGCCTACATCCCGACGAACGTCATCTCGATCACCGACGGCCAGTGCTTCTTCCAGTCGGACCTGTTCAACGCCGGTCAGCGCCCGGCCATCGACGTGGGCATCTCGGTGTCCCGCGTGGGTGGTGCCGCGCAGGTCAAGGCGATGAAGAGCGTTTCGGGCTCGCTCCGGATCGACCTGTCGCAGTACCGCGAGCTGGAGGCGTTCGCCGCCTTCGCCTCGGACCTCGACGACGCGTCGAAGGCGCAGCTCGAGCGCGGTGCCCGCCTGTACGAGGTGCTCAAGCAGCCGCAGTACTCGCCGGTCCCGGTCGAGGAGCAGGTCTGCACGGTGTGGCTGGGCACGAACGGCCACTACGACTCGGTCCCGACCGAGGACGTGCGCCGCTTCAACCACGAGTTCCTCGACTCGGCCCGCCGCAAGCACGAGGACGTGCTGAGCGCGATCCGCGACTCCGGCAAGTTCGAGGACGAGACCGCCGACAAGCTGGTCGCCGCGGTCAACGAGTTCAAGAAGGAGTTCACCACGGCCGAGGGCAAGTCCCTCGTCGAGGCGGACGCCGACGCCATGGACGCCGACAAGGTCGGGCACGAGACCGTCAAGGTCAACAAGCCCGCCCCGAAGAAGTGAGCTGATAGCTCATGGCCGCACAACTCCGGGAACTCCGGTCGCGCATCAAGGCGACCAAGTCGATCGGCAAGATCACCAAGGCGATGGAGCTCATCGCCACCGCGCGCATCACCAAGGCGCGGGCGAAGGTCGCCGCCTCCCGGCCGTACGCCGACGAGATCACCAAGGTGCTCTCGGCGCTGGCCGGTGCGGCGGCCAACCTCGACCACCCCATGCTGGTCGAGCGCCCGAACCCGAAGCGGGCCGCTGTCCTGGTCGTGACCAGTGACAAGGGCCAGTGCGGTGGCTACAACTCCAACGTGCTGCGCGCGACCGAAGAGCTGCTTTCCCTGCTCCGCTCCGAGGGCAAGGAAGCGCGGATCTACGTCACCGGCAACAAGGGCCTGAACTACTACCGCTTCCGTGACCGCCCGGTGGTGGACGGCTGGACGGGCTTCTCCGACCAGCCGACCTACACCGCCGCGGTGGAGGCGGGCGAGGCCCTCGTCCGGTCGTTCATGGCCGGCGTCGACGACGAGCACGGCAACGCCGACGGCATCGAGGGTGTCGACGAGATCCACATCGTCTACACCGAGTTCGTGTCGATGCTGACGCAGCGCCCGACCGCCAAGCGCGTCGCGCCGCTCGAGGTCGAGTACTCCGAAGGAGAAGAGGAGAAGCCCGCCGGGCTGCTCCCCAGCTACGAGTTCGAGCCCAGTGCCGACAAGCTGCTGGACGCGCTCCTGCCGAAGTACATCAACACGCGGCTCTACGCGGCCATGCTCGAGTCCGCGGCGTCCGAACTGGCCGCCCGCCGGACGGCGATGAAGGCCGCGTCGGACAACGCGAACGACCTGGTGGGGAACCTGACGCGGGAGATGAACCAGGCCCGCCAGGCGCAGATCACCCAGGAGATCTCCGAAATCGTCGGTGGCGCGAACGCGCTCACCGCAGCAGGAAGTGATGATTGATGACCAGTACTGAAGCCCCGCGCGCCAAGGGGCGCATCGTGTCGGTGACCGGTCCGGTCGTCGACGTCGAGTTCCCGCGCGGTTCCGTGCCCGACCAGTTCAGCGCGCTCAAGGTCGAGATCGAGTTCGAGCAGCTCCGCAAGACCGTGACCCTCGAGGTCGCCAGCCACCTGGGTGACAACCTCGTCCGCACCATTTCGCTCCAGCCGCAGGACGGCCTGGTCCGGGGCGCCGAGGTCACCGACACCGGCAAGCCGATCACCGTGCCGGTGGGCGACAAGGTCAAGGGCCACGTCTACAACGCGCTCGGCGAGTGCCTCGACGAGCCCGGCTACGGCGACGACCTCGAGCGCTGGGGCATCCACCGCAACCCGCCGTCCTTCGACCAGCTCGAAGGCAAGACGGAGATGCTGGAGACCGGCCTGAAGGTCGTCGACCTGCTCACCCCGTACGTCCAGGGTGGCAAGATCGGCCTGTTCGGCGGTGCCGGCGTCGGCAAGACGGTGCTCATCAAGGAGATGATCACCCGTGTCGCCCGGAACTTCGGTGGTACGTCGGTGTTCGCCGGGGTCGGCGAGCGCACCCGTGAGGGCAACGACCTCTTCCTGGAGATGAGCGAAGACGGCGTCATCAACGACACCGCCCTCGTGTTCGGCCAGATGGACGAGCCGCCGGGCACGCGCATGCGCGTCGCCCTGTCCGCGCTGACCATGGCGGAGTACTTCCGCGATGTGCAGAACCAGGACGTGCTGCTGTTCATCGACAACATCTTCCGGTTCACCCAGGCCGGTTCCGAGGTGTCGACCCTGCTGGGCCGCATGCCTTCGGCCGTGGGTTACCAGCCGACGCTGGCCGACGAGATGGGCCAGCTGCAGGAGCGGATCACCTCGACCCGAGGCCGGTCGATCACCTCGATGCAGGCGATCTACGTCCCCGCGGACGACTACACCGACCCGGCCCCGGCCGCGACGTTCGCCCACCTGGACGCCACCACCGAGCTCTCGCGTGGTGTCTTCCAGAAGGGCATCTTCCCGGCGGTGGACCCGCTGGCGTCGACGTCGACGATCCTCGACCCGGCCATCGTCGGCGAGGACCACTACCGCGTGGCTTCCGAGGTCATCCGGATCCTGCAGAAGTACAAGGAACTGCAGGACATCATCGCGATCCTCGGTATGGACGAGCTCTCGGAAGAGGACAAGCTGACCGTTCAGCGCGCGCGCCGCATCGAGCGGTTCCTGTCGCAGAACATGCTGGTCGCCGAGGCGTTCACGCAGATCCCGGGCTCGACGGTGCCGCTTTCGGAGACCATCGAGTCGTTCGACCGCATCTCGAAGGGTGACTTCGACCACTACCCGGAGCAGGCGTTCCTGGGTATCGGTGGCCTCGAGGACCTCGAGAAGAAGTACAAGGAAATCACCAAGAAGTGATTCCGTGAGCACGGCGGGGGCAGTGTCCTATGTGGATGCGCGCCCCCGCCGTTCTCATACCGGGATACAGACCTATTACACTCGGGATCAACACCCCGAGCTAAGGAGTGCTACGTGGCTGAGATGTCCGTGGAGCTGGTGGCCGTCGAGCGCCGTCTCTGGTCGGGTACCGCCACTTTCGTGGTGGCCCAGACCACCGAGGGCGAGATCGGCATCATGGCCGGCCACGAACCCGTGCTCGGGCAGCTCGTCGAGGGTGGCGTGGTCAAGGTGACGACCACCGACGGCGAGACGGTCTGTGCCGCCGTGCACGGCGGATTCCTCTCCGTGACCGGTACCGGGGTGAGCATCCTGGCCGAGAGCGCCGAGCTTTCCGACGAAATCGACGTCAACGCGGCGAAGGCGGCACTGAGCGCCGACGACGAGACCGAGCGGACGAGGGCCACGGCCCAGCTCCGCGCGGCAGGTCAGTCGGCCTGAGCGGGAGACGGGCAGGAGCCGAGGCCGTGAAGATCACCGTGGTCGTAGTGGGGCTCCTGATCGTGCTCGCCGTGCTGGTCGCCTGGTACGGCCAGCGGTGGATCCGGATGCGCCGCGGCGGGGGCGTGAGCGTCGCGCTGCGGTGGCGTCCGGACGCCGCGCGGTCCAGCTGGCACCTGGGGCTGGGCCGCTACGAGGGCGACGAGTTCGTCTGGTACCGCGTGTGGAGCCTGCGGACCGGCCCGGACCGCGTCTTCCAGCGTGAAAGCATGCAGATCGCCGACCGGCGCGACCCGTCCGGGACCGAGGCCTACGCCGTTCCCGAAGGCTCGACCGTGCTGCGCTGCGAGTCGGAGACCCAGGAGGCGATCGAGATCGCCATGGGCCCGGGCGCGCTGACCGGCTTCCTCTCGTGGCTGGAGTCCGCCCCGCCCGGGCGACGTCTTCCCCGGGCTTCCTGACGCTGTCTTTGTCTCAAACTGGGACAGCCACGGCCGCCGTTTTGGCCTACGGTTGAGCGCATGATCTTCATCGTGGTCAAGTTCCCGGTCAAGCCGGAACACGCGGAAGCCTGGCCGGAAATCGTCGCCGACTACACCGCGAACACCCGTGGTGAAGCGGGCAACCGGTTCTTCGAGTGGTCCCGCAGCCTCGAGGACAAGAACACGTACGTGCTGGTCGAAGGCTTCGAGGGCCAGGACGCCGCCGTCGCGCACGTCGGCTCCGACCACTTCAAGTGGGCCGTCGCGAACCTGGGCGCCTACATCAGCGACAACCCGCAGATCATCAACGTCCAGGACGCCTCCGACTGGGGCCCGATGGCCGAGATCTCGCCCCACTAAACTGGGGTTCGTGACTCTCGTCGAGATCCCCGGCTCCAAGTCCGTCACCGCCCGCGGCCTGTTCCTGGCCGCCGCCGCGAACGGCACCACGACCCTCGGCCGTCCGCTGCACTCGGACGACACCGAGGGCTTCGCCGAGGGGCTCGTCAAGCTCGGGTACCGCGTCGACCGGCAGCCGGGCGCGTGGACGATCGAGGGCCGCCCGTCGGGCCCCGGCGTCGCCGCGGCGGACGTCTTCTGCCGCGACGGCGCCACGACGGCCCGGTTCCTGCCCGCGCTGGCCGCGGCCGGCACCGGGACGTTCCACTTCGACGCGTCCGACCAGATGCGCCGCCGCCCGCTCGGCCCGCTGACCGACGCGCTGCAGGAGCTCGGCGTCGACCTGACCTTCGAAGGCGAGCCGGGGCACCACCCGCTGACGATCCGCGCGAACGGCGTCAAGGGCGGTTCGCTGACCCTCGACGCGGGGCTGTCGTCCCAGTTCCTGACGGCGTTGCTGCTGCTCGGGCCGCTGACCGCCGAGGGGCTGCGGATCACGGTGACCGACCTGGTGTCGGTGCCGTACGTCGAGATCACCCTCGAAATGATGCGGCGGTTCGGCGTCGACGTCCGCCGCGAGGGCAAGACGTTCGTGGTGCCGCCGCAGCCGTACCAGGCGTGCGAGTACCCGGTCGAGCCGGACGCTTCGACGGCCAGCTACTTCCTCGCCGCGGCGGCCGTCACGGGCCGGACGGTGACCATCCCGGGGCTGGGGTCGTCGGCCCTGCAGGGTGACGTCCAGTTCGTGTCCGTGCTGGAGCAGATGGGCGCGCACGTCGAGCTGACCGAGGACTCGGTGACGGTCGCGGGCCCGTCGGACGGCCTGCGCGGCGTCACGGTGAACATGCGCGACATCTCCGACACCGTGCCGACGCTGGCGGCGATCGCGCCGTTCGCCTCGGGCCCGGTGCGCATCGAGGACGTCTACAACACGCGCATCAAGGAGTGCGACCGCCTGGACGCGTGCGAGGAGAACCTGCGCGCCATGGGCATCGCGGTGGAGACGGGCCGCGACTGGATCGAAATCCAGCCCGGGACGCCCACCGGCGCGCTGGTCAAGTGCCGCCGCGACCACAGGATCGCGATGGCATTCAGCATCGCCGGACTGCTGACCGAGGGCATCACGCTGGACGACCCGGACTGCGTCAAGAAGACGTTCCCCGGCTTCCACCAGGCGCTGCGCGCGCTGCGGGACAGCTGGGGGATCTAGGGCTGCCCGCCCGGGGCCCACAGCACGTCACCGTCCGGGTTCGCCAGCCGCGCCAGGATGAACAGCAGGTCCGACAGCCGGTTCAGGTACTTCACCGCGACCGGGTTCGTCGTCTCCGGCTCGGCCTCGTGCAGCGCCCACGCGCTTCGCTCCGCGCGGCGGGACACCGTCCGCGCCTGGTGCAGGAACGCCGCGCCGGGGGTCCCGCCCGGCAGGATGAACGACGTCAGCTTCGGCAGGCGCTCGTTGAACTCGTCGCACCAGCCTTCGAGCCGTTCGACGTACTTCTCCGTGATCCGCAACGGCGGGTACGGCGGGTCGTCGGAGATCGGCAGGCAGAGGTCCGCGCCGACGTCGAAGAGATCGTTCTGCACCGCACGCAGGACATCCGCGACCTCGTCGGTCAGCTGCCCGACCGAGATCGCCAGGCCCAGCACCGAGTTCGTCTCGTCCGTGTCGGCGTACGCGCCCAGGCGCGGGGACGTCTTGGGCACGCGGGACCCGTCGCCGAGCGCGGTCGTGCCGCTGTCGCCGACCTTCGTGTAGACGCGGTTGATGCGAACGACCATGAACCCACCATAGCGGCCCCCGCCCGGGCCGAATCCGGGCGAGAGGGCATGATTGGCGGCCATGAGCGAGCACTTCGACGTGCATGGCGGAGCCCGGCTGGTCGGCGAGGTCGACGTGGTCGGCGCCAAGAACAGCGTGCTGAAGCTGATGGCCGCGGCCCTGCTGGCCGAGGGCACCACGACCATCACGAACTGCCCGCAGATCCTCGACGTCCCGCTGATGGGCGACGTGCTGCGGAGCGTCGGCTGCGAGGTCGTCATCGAGGGCGACACCGCCACCATCACGACGCCGGCCGAGCTGTCGCACCGCGCGGACTCGGCCGCGATGGGCAAGCTGCGCGCGTCCGTCTGTGTGCTGGGCCCGCTGGTCGGGCGGCTGAAGCAGGCCGTCGTCGCGCTGCCGGGCGGCGACGCGATCGGCTCGCGCCCGCTGGACATGCACCAGAACGGCCTGCGCAAGCTGGGTGCGACGAGCACCATCGAGCACGGCTGCGTCGTCGCGAAGGCCGAGACGCTGGTCGGTGCGCAGATCTGGCTGGACTTCCCGAGCGTCGGCGCGACCGAGAACATCCTGATGGCGGCCGTGCTGGCCGAGGGCACCACGGTCATCGACAACTGCGCGCGCGAGCCCGAGATCGTCGACATCTGCACGATGCTCACGGAGATGGGCGCGAAGATCGAGGGCGCCGGCACGTCGACGCTGACCGTGCACGGCGTGGAGCAGCTGCACCCGACCGAGCACAGCGTGATCGGCGACCGGATCGTCGGCGCGACGTGGGCGTTCGCGGCGTCGATGACCCGCGGCGACATCACGGTCCGCGGCGTCAACCCGCACCACCTCGACCTGATCCTGAACAAGCTGCAGCTGGCCGGCGCGGACGTCGAGACGTTCGGCGACAAGGGTTTCCGCGTGGTCCAGCCGGAGCGCCCGAAGGCGGTCGACTGGGTGACGCTGCCGTACCCCGGCTTCGCGACCGACCTGCAGCCGTTCGCGGTGGCGCTCTCGGCGGTGTCCGAGGGCACGTCGATGATCACGGAGAACGTCTACGAGGCGCGCTTCCGCTTCATCGAGGAGATGGTCCGCCTGTCCGGCGACGCGCGCACGGACGGCCACCACGCGGTGGTCCGCGGCGTCAAGACGCTGTCGAGCGCGCCGGTCTGGGCGTCCGACATCCGCGCGGGCGCCGGCCTGGTGCTGGCCGGCCTGTGCGCGGACGGCGTCACAGAGGTCTGGGACGTCTTCCACATCGACCGCGGCTACCCGCACTTCGTCGAGAACCTGAACCGCCTGGGCGCGAACATCAAGCGCGTCAGCGGAGAGCCCGATAGGGCGTGACTCACGCGCCCTGCGCGCCGAGTGCGCGCAGGGCGAACTCCACCAGCCGCTCCACGTAGTCCTCTTCGGCCGGGGCCATCCGGACCACCAGGCGCCAGTAGATCGGCGCCGCCAGGACGTCGAGCGCCAGTTCCATGTCCAGGTCCGCCGGGAGCTCGCCGCGGGCGATCGCGCGGCGCAGCATCGCCTCGCCGACCTCGCGGCGGGGCCCGCCGATGGCCTCGCGCAGGCCGCGGCCGTGGTCCGGGTTGCGGGCGTCCTCCGCGACCAGGTCCGGCAGGATCCGCGAGAACAGCGGGTGCGTCAGCCAGTCGATCAGCGCCTGCATCGTCTCCCGCAGGTCGCCGCGCAGTGAGCCGGTGTCCGCCTCCGCGGCGCGGGTCACGCTGAAGTCCGTCACCACGGACGCGATCATGTGGTCTTTCGACACCCACCGCCGGTACAGCGCGCTCTTGCCGACGCCGGCGCGTTTCGCCACGGCTTCCATCGACAGCCGGCCGTAGCCCTGCTCGGCGAGTTCCCACATGACGGCGTCGGCGATCGCCTGTGTGACCTCGGGCTGGAGGACCGCGGCGCCGGTCGGGGTGCGTGCCATGGGCGCAGTGTAGCGGGTGGACGAGACGGTACCGTCCCGTCTACATTGACGTCAGGACGGTACCGTCTCGTCCAATCGATGACCGGAGGTTGCGATGCACTCACGAGACCTCGTCGAGCAGGGGATCGACCTGCTGCTGAAGCACGACATGACCGGGTTCGCCGGGCTGTGGGCCGAGGACGGCGTCCTGGAGTTCCCGTTCGCCGGCCCGGGCTATCCGAAGCGCGTCGAGGGCCGCGACGCGATCACCGAGTACCTGCGCGACTACCCGAACCTGCTGGACATCCGGGAGGTCGTCGCCAAGACCGTGCACGAAACGACCGACCCGGCCGTGGTCGTCGCCGAGTTCACGGTCGCCGGGGTCGTGGTGGCCTCGAGGAAGCCGTACGAGCTGTCCTACATCGCGGTGATCACCGTCGAGGACGGCCAGATCCGCCACTACCGCGACTACTGGAGCCCGCTCGCCGCGGCCGAGGTCCTCGGCGGCGTCGACGAGCTGACGGCGGCCTTCGGTGGCTGACGTCCTGGTCCTGGGCGGCACCGGCACCACCGGGCGCCGGGTCGTCGCGGGCCTGCGCGCTCGCGGTGTCACGGCTCGGGCCGCCACGCGCAAGCCGGGCGAGCCCGGGCAGGTCCGGTTCGACTGGGCCGACCGCTCGACCCACTCCGACGCTCTGCGCGGCGTCTCCGCGGTGTACCTGCTGCCGCCGATCGGGGAGGCTTCGCCGGCGAAGCTCGTGTCGCCGTTCCTGGACGACGCACTGGCCGCGGGCGTCCGGCGGGTCGTCCTGCTCAGCTCGTCGGCCGTCACGGCGGACACGCCCGGGCTCGGCGACCTGCAGCGGCTGGTGCGCGCGGCGCCGGAGTGGGCCGTGCTGCGGCCGTCCTGGTTCATGCAGAACTTCACCGGCGAGCACCTGGTCGCCCAGGGTGTGCGCGACGGCGAGATCGTCACCGCCACCGGGGACGCGCGGGTCGCGTTCGTCGACGCCGGCGACATCGCGGCGGTCGCCGTCCGCGCGCTGACCGATCCCGAACCGCACAACACCGAACACGTCCTCACCGGCCCGGCCGCGGTGAGCTACGCCGAAGCCGCGTCGATCGTCGCCGCGCACACCGGCCGTCCGGTGCGGCACCGCGCCGTGAGCACCGCCGAGTTCGCGGCTCTGCTCACCGCGGCCGGAATTCCGGCGGACTTCGCGCGGGTGCTCGCCGCCCTCGACGAGGACATCCGCCGGGGCACCGAGGACCGCGTCACCCCGGCCGTCGAAGAGGTCACCGGCCGGCCCGCCCGCCCGTTCGAAACCTTTGTGGAGGAGGAGATCCGATGAAGCAGATCATGTTCACCGAAGACCCGCAGTTCTGGTTCGAGACGCTGCGCCTGTTCGGGCACTCGTCCTACGGCGGCTCGGACTTCGGCGAGGTGCTCGCGGCCGCGTCGACCGTGACGGCCGGCGACTACGACAGCTGGCACGACGCCTACCGCGCACTGGCCGACCGGCTCTACGTCGAGGCCGCCGACGCCGGGCCGATCACCGCGCGGGACCTGCTGCTGCGGGCGTCGACGTACTACTTCTCGTCGGAGTTCTTCCTGCACGGCGACCCTGCGGACCCGCGGATCGCGGCGGCGTACGACCGCAGCGTCGAAAGCTTCCGGCGCGCGGGCGTCGCGGAGCCGGTCGAAATCCCTTACGACGGAACGGTTCTGCAGGGGTACCTCTACCGCGCGCCCGGCGACGGGCCGAAGCCGTTGCTGATCATGCACAACGGGTTCGACGGCAGCGCCGAGGAGTGTCACTACATGGGCGCGGCGGCCGGCGCCGAGCGCGGCTACCACGTGCTGACGTTCGACGGCCCGGGGCAGCCGAGCGCGATCCGGCGCGAGAAGCTCGTGTTCCGGCCGGACTGGGAGCACGTCGTCACGCCGGTGGTGGACTTCGCGCTGGGACTCGACGGCGTGGACGCCTCGCGCGTGGCGCTGCTCGGCATCAGCCTCGGCGGCATGCTCGCCCCGCGCGCGGCGGCCTTCGAGCCGCGGCTGGCGGCGGTCGTCGCGGTCGACGGCGTGTACGACGCGGGTGCGGCGGTGACCGGCCTGCTGCCCTGGGACCGCGCGGAGATCGTCCGCCGGGCGCAGGCTTCCGAGGACGCGGAGTTCGACGCGATCCTCGCCGCCGGCCGCGAGGCGAGCTCGACGCTGCGCTGGGCGTGCGACCACGGCCGGTACGTCCTGGGTGCGGCGACCGACCGCGAGTTCATCGCGAAGTACCTCGAGTACACGCTGGAGGACGGCGTCGCGGAGAAGATCACGTGCCCGACGCTGGTGTGCGAGGCGGCGGACGACCTGTTCTTCGCCGGGGAGAACGAAACCGAGCCGCGCCGGCTGTACGACCACCTGAACGCGCCGAAGACGCTGCTGACGTTCACGGCGGAGGAGGGCGCGGACGCGCACTGCCACGTCGGCGCCCAGCGGCTCGCGGCCGGCCGGATCTACGACTGGCTGGACCGCACGCTCTGACCGCGCGGCCGAACGGGTGAACCGAACCCCCGGTGCTCAACGGTGAGCGGTGCCGGCGCGTGGTCAGCGCGACCGACGACCGAGGGGGAACTTCATGAACCTGTTCAAAAGAACGACGACGGCGGGGCTGGCCGTGCTGGCCCTGGCCGCCGTCGCGGTGGCACCGGCGGCGGCCGCGAGCCCGGCACCTTGCACCTGGCAAGCCGAAAGAGTCGTGCTCCCGCCGTTCGGCCAGCCCGGTTTCGTCGACGTGGACGCGACGGACGGCGAGGGGAACTACGTGGGCCACTCCATCGACCGGAGCACGTCCCGCGTGGTGCTGTGGGAGCACGGCGTCCCGCGGAACCTCGACCTGCCCGCCGGCTTCGACTCGGCGATGCCCGCCGGGCTGAACCGGTCGGGGACCGTCCTCGTGAACGCGGATGCGTTCACCAGCCCGGCGACCTCGCAGATCTTCTTGTACCGCAACGGAACCTACGAGCCGATCCGGCCGCCCGACGGCTATCGGGACGTGCACGCGGACGCGATCAACGACCGCGGCGACGTCGTGGCCACCGCGCGCGTACCGGGTGGCAGCGTCGTGATCCTGTGGTCCGTCCTGGCCGCCGGCCCGCGGGTCATCGCCCCGCCGGAACTGCCTTACGCGTCCGCCGTGGACATCGACGAGGACGGCACCGTTCTCCTCAGCGGCGGCTCTTCGGCCTACCTCTGGCGCTCGGGCACCCTCACCCCGCAGCCGCCTTCGCCGCAGACCCCCGTGCTGGCCCGGGCGATCAGCGGCGGCAACGCCGTGGGCACCGTGCTCGACCCGGCCGGCCCGAAGGCCGTGCTGTGGTCGCAGAACACCCCGCACCCGCTCGACGGCGGTGGCACCGCGGAAAGCGTCAACCGCCACGGCACGATCGCCGGCCGGGTCGGCGGTTGGGACGGCCCGCCCGCGGTCTGGCAGGGCACGAGCCTGGTGACGAAGCTGCCGCTCCCGGCCGGGGCGGCGTCGGCGTCGGCCCACCTCGTCGGCGACGACGGGACGGTCTTCGGCCGCGACGACTACGGTCCCGTGCTCTGGCGCTGCGGTTCCTGACTCAGCCTTCGAGGGCCAAGGCGGCACCGAAGCCGACGAGAGCCGCGCCCGTCGCGCCGTCCATGGCGCGGCGGACGCGGCGCCGCTCCAGCCACCCGCGCACCCGGTGCACGAAGAACAGCAGCAGCACCTGCCACACCACGCCGAGCGCGGCGACCGTGTAGGCCAGCAGCAGCGAATCGGCGAAGGTCGACGCCGGGGTCAGGAACTGGGGCAGCACCGACAGGTACAGCACGATCACCTTGGGATTGGTGATGTTCGACAGGAAGCCCTCGCGGAACCGGCGCCACCGGGACGTGCGAGCGCGGCGGACGTCGTCCAGGTGCTCGTAGTTCCCGCGCCACGCACCGCGCAACGCCTGGATTCCCAGGAAGACCAGGTAGGCCGCGCCCAGCCACTTCACCGTCTCGAACAACGGCTGGTAGCGCGTGATCACCGCGCCGAGGCCAAACGCGACGGCCGTGCCCTGCAGGAAGTTCGCGACGCTGATGCCCGCGCACGCCCAGCCGCCGCCGCGCGCGCCGCCGGTCAGGGCGTTCTTCAGCACGACCATCGTGTCCGGGCCCGGCATCATCGCCAGGAACGCCATCATCCCGGCGAACCCCAGGTAGGTGTTCCACGTCATCAGGACTCCAGGGCGAGGGCGGCGCCGAACCCGAGCAGCGCGGTGCCGGTGACGCCGTCCAGCGTACGGCGCACCCGGCGGCGGCCCAGCCACGCGCGGACGCGGTGCACGAACACCAGCAGCACCAGCAGCCACAGCCCGCCGAGCACCGCGACGGTGTAGGCGAGCAGCAGCGAGTCCCCGATGCTCGAGCCGGCCGTCAGGAACTGCGGCAGCACGGACAGGTACAGCACCAGCACCTTCGGGTTCGTGATGTTGGAGAGGAACCCCTCGCGGAACCGCCGGAAGCCACCACCGCGGCGCCGCTGGACCTCCTCGACGACGGTGTAGTTCCCGCGGAACGCCCCGCGCAGCGCCTGGAAGCCGAGGAAGACGAGGTAGGCCGCGCCGACCCATTTGAGCGTGAGGAACACCGGCTGCGAACGCGCGACGAGAACGCCGAGCCCGAGCGCGGCGGCACTGCCCTGGACGGCGTTGCCGGCGAAGATGCCGAGCGAGGCGAGCAGCCCGCCGCGGAACCCGCCGGAGAGCGCGTTCTTCAGCATCACCATCGTGTCCGGCCCCGGCGCGAGCACGATCAGGACCACGATGAGCAGGTAACTTCCGTAGGCACTCCACGTCACGGCTGCCCACGCTAATTGACGGGACCGGCCCGGGTCTCGCGGATTTCGGTCACAGTGCACCGAGCGTGCCCGGTCGCGCACAGCGTGCTCGGGGTTCGGCGACCAGGGCTTCCGCAGAGTAGTGTTCGGCCATGTCAGCAGGGGAAATCGATCTTCTACCCGGTGAGCGCGTGCTCTGGGCGGGCGAGCCGGTCCAGCGCCCGTTCTACGTCGCCGCGGACGGGGTGATCGCCCCTGCCGGACTCATCCTCGCCGTCGCCGCGCTCTGGTTCCTGCTGGCGAAGCAGCCCAGCGGCGGCGCCATGGGCGGGACCGTCGTGGTGCTGGTGATCGGCCTGTACGGCGCCGTCGGGCGGTCGGCCGTCCGGTACCTCGCGCTCGGGCGCACGACCTACGCCGTGACCGACAGCCGGATCATCGCGCGCACGGGGCTGTTCCGGCAGAAGGAACGCGCCAGCGTGCTGGCCGGGCTGTCGGCGCCGGTCCTCAAGCCGGGGCCGTCCCGCACCGGCACCCTGTCCTTCGCCGAGCCGGGGACCGTGACGCTGATGGGCGTCGGCGAGCCCAAGCGCGTCCGCGACCTGCTCACCAAGGCCATCGACGAGGCCAAGGCCCGCCAGGCCCCGCCGGAGGCGGACGCTTCGGGCACTTCGGCCGCCTGAGGGCAACCGACACGGCCTTCCCGGGCGTCAGCCCCGCAAAGGGAGGTCGCCGTGGAAGAACCGATCATCGCCCTGCAGCCGGGTGAGCGGCTGCTGTGGTCGGGGCGGCCGCGACGGGTCGTCCCGGTCGGCTGGGAGTGGTTCCGCCTCGGCTTCGGCTCGATCCTGGTGTCGGTGTTCACCGCCGCCACCGGGGCGGGCGTGGTCGCCGTCCTCGGGTTCGCGGTCGTCTGGGGACCGGTGCTCGCCCGGCTGTGGACGACGCATCGCGCGGTGTACGCGGTGACCGACCAGCGGGTCGTCGTGGCCGACCGCATCTCGGGCCGCACCCGCAAGTGGATGGACTCGACCACCCCGGCGGTCACCTCGCTCCGCGGCGACGGCGTCGGCACGCTCACCTTCCACCCACTGTTCGAGACGGTGGACATCCTCGGCTTCGGCTTGCCGAAGAAGAACCAGCCGCGCCCGATCGCGCTGTTCGCCGTGCCGGACGCCGAGCGGGTCCGGGCGCTGATCGTGCGGGCTCTGGTCGCGGACTGAGTCACCCGGACGTGTCCCATCGCACTGCCACCGTAAGTTACCGCTCGGTACACTCGGCGAAACGTCCACCGCCGGAGGTGCCCAGTGCCGTACCCAACGGACCACGAGCGAGACCGACCGTGGGTGATGCGCACGTACGCGGGCCACTCCTCCGCGGCCGCGTCGAACGAGCTCTACCGGCGCAACCTCGCCAAGGGCCAGACCGGCCTCTCGGTCGCCTTCGACCTGCCGACCCAGACCGGCTACGACCCCGACCACCAGCTCAGCCGCGGTGAGGTCGGCAAGGTCGGCGTGCCCGTGTCGCACATCGGGGACATGCGGCGGCTCTTCGACGGCATCCCGCTCGCCGAGGCCAACACGTCGATGACGATCAACGCGCCCGCCATGTGGCTGCTCGCGCTGTACGTCTCCGTGGCGCGCGAGCAGGCCGAGGCCGAGGGCCGCGACGTCGACGAGGTCCTCGCGAAGCTCACCGGCACCACGCAGAACGACATCATCAAGGAGTACCTGTCCCGCGGGACCTACATCTTCCCGCCGGGGCCGAGCCTGCGGCTGATCACCGACATGATCGCGTGGACCGTGCACCACGTGCCCAAGTGGAACCCGATCAACATCTGCAGCTACCACCTGCAGGAAGCCGGCGCGACGCCGACGCAGGAGGTCGCCTACGCGCTGTGCACCGCGATCGCCGTGCTCGACGCCGTCCGCGACTCCGGGCAGGTCGAGGCGGCCGACATGGCCAAGGTCGTCGCGCGGATCTCGTTCTTCGTCAACGCCGGCGTCCGGTTTGTCGAGGAGATGTCCAAGATGCGCGCGTTCACCGCGCTCTGGGACGAGCTCACGCGGGACCGTTACGGCGTAACGGATCCGAAGGCCCGCCGGCTGCGCTACGGCGTCCAGGTCAACTCGCTGGGCCTCACCGAAGCCCAGCCGGAGAACAACGTCCAGCGGATCGTGCTCGAGATGCTCGCGGTGTCGCTTTCCCGCGGCGCTCGCGCCCGCGCGATCCAGCTGCCCGCCTGGAACGAGGCGCTCGGCCTGCCCCGGCCGTGGGACCAGCAGTGGGCGCTGCGGATGCAGCAGGTGCTCGCGTTCGAGACGGACCTGCTGGAGTACGAGGACATCTTCGACGGCTCGCACGTCATCCAGGCCAAGGTCGACGAGATCATGACCGGCGCGCGCGAGGAGATCGCCCGCGTGCAGGACCTCGGCGGCGCGGTCGCCGCGGTCGAGAGCGGCTACATGAAGTCGCAGCTGGTCGGCTCGCTCGCCGAGTACCGCCGCGGGATGGAGAACGGCGAGCGCGTCCTGGTCGGCGTCAACAAGTTCGAGACGACCGAGCCGTCGCCGCTGCAGGCCGAGGGCGCGAAGGCGATCGAGACGATCGATCCCGCCGTCGAGAAGGCCGCCGTCACCGCGATCGAGGAGTGGCGCACGCAGCGCGACGACGACGCCGTCGAGCGGTCCCTGGCCGCGTTGAAGGAACGGGCGCAGACCACGGAAAACCTCTTCGAGGCCACTGTGGACTGTGCGCGGGCCGGCGTCACCACCGGCGAGTGGTCCGGCGCGCTGCGCGAGGTGTTCGGCGAATACCGGGCGCCCACCGGGGTTTCCGCGGCCGCCGCGGGTGGCGGCGACCCGGGGATCGAGCGGGTGCGCTCGCGGGTCCGGGAAACGGAGGCGGAGCTCGGCGAGCGGCTGCGGATCCTGGTCGGCAAGCCGGGTCTCGACGGGCACTCCAACGGCGCCGAGCAGGTCGCCGTCCGGGCGCGCGACGTCGGCTTCGAGGTCGTCTACCAGGGCATCCGGCTGACGCCCGAGCAGATCGTCGCGGCCGCCGTGCAGGAAGGCGTGCACGTCGTCGGGTTGTCGGTGCTCTCCGGCTCGCACCTGGAGGTCGTCCCGCACGTCGTCGACGGCCTGCGCGCCGCGGGCGCCGGTGACGTCCCGGTGATCGTCGGCGGCATCATCCCGCCGGACGACGCCGCGCTGCTGACCGAGCGCGGCATCGCCCGCGTGTTCACGCCCAAGGACTACGAGCTGACCGAGATCATGGACGGCATCGTCTCGCTGGTCCGGGAGCGTCACGGCCTCAGCTGAGGTCAGCCAGGATCTCCTTCGTGGACTTCACGGTGGCGAACTGGTTCGCCAGGTTCGCCGCCGTGACGCGGTACAGCTCGTCGGCGGTCACCTCCGGGAGGTCGAACGTGAACGTCGCGTCGAGCGCGAAAGTCACGTCGTAGCCGAGGTTCCCGCCCATCCGCGCGGTGGTCTCGCAGCAGAAGTTCGTCTGGATCCCGGCGAGCACGAAACTCGTGATGCCGCGCTTGCGCAGCCACGCGTCGAGGTCGACGTCGCCGAGGAACGCCGAGTTGACCTTCTTGCCGAACACCAGGTCCGGCCGCGCGCCGTCGAGCTCGGGCTTGAAGTCGTTGCCGGGCTGGCCGGGCCGCAGTGACGACTGCGGCCCCGTCGAGTCGTGGTGCACCAGCACGACCGGCCGCCGCCGCTCCTGCCACGCGTCGAGCAGTGCCTTGATGTTCGCCTCCGCGCCGGGGTTGTTGCGCGGGCCCCAGACGGGCTCGTCGAACCCGCGCTGGACGTCGATCAGGATGAGTGCCGTTTCGGTCATGACGTCGAGTTTCGCGGGGTTCTCGCGCTCAGGGGAGTGGCAGAAGACGCGCGATGCGGTACTTTCCTGCCATGCGCACGATCGGTGTTCTCCTGCTGCCGGGCACCCGGATGTTCGACCTCGCGGTGATCGGCGAGGTCTGGGGCCAGGACCGGACCGACAGCGGGATCGGCCCGTTCACCCTGCGGTTGTGCAGCCAGGGCCGGGTCCGCACGGCCGTCTCGCCGTTCGGTGACGTCGCGGCGACGCACGGGCTCGCCGGTCTCGACGGCTGCGACCTCGTCCTGGCGCCGGGCCGCGACGATCCGCTCGCGCCGGTCTCGCCGGCCGCCGTCGCGGCGCTGCGGCGGGCCCACCGGGCGGGGACAACCGTCGCCGCGCTGTGCTCGGGCGCGTTCACCCTGGCCGCGGCCGGTCTGCTCGACGGCCGCCCGGCGACCACGCACTGGCGCGACTTCGACGCCCTGACCGTCGCCGCGCCGCGCGCCGACCTCCAGCGCGACGTGCTCTACACCGACGACGGCGGCATCCTGACGTCGGCGGGCGTCGTCGGCGGCCTCGACCTCTGCCTGCACCTGGTCCGCCGCGACCACGGCGCCGACATCGCTGCCGCACTCGCCCGCCGTCTGGTGATGCCCCCGGCGCGCGAGGGCGGGCAGCGGCAGTACGTCGACACCCCGGTGCCTTCCGCCACGAGGCCGGGCTTGTCGTCCACAATGGACTGGGCACTGGCGCGGCTCGGTTCCGGGATCGGTGTCGACGACCTGGTCGGGCACGCGCGGATGAGCGAACGGACATTCCACCGCGAGTTCGCCGCGGCGACCGGCGTCACTCCGGGGCGTTGGCTGCGCGTGCAACGCGTCCGCCTCGCGCAACAGCTCCTGGAGACGACGTCGCTGCCGGTCGAGCGCGTCGCCGAGCGGTCCGGGCTCGGTACGGCGGCGAACCTGCGACGCCGGATGCGTGCCGAGGTCGGCGTCGGCCCGGACAGCTATCGGCGCACCTTCCGGCGGGTTACCGTCGGGGCATGACCGAGTACGAACACATCCTGGTCAAGCGCGACGGCGACACCGTCACGATCACCATGAACCGCGCGGCGCGGCGCAACTCGCTGTCCGCGGACCACCTGGCCGAGCTGCTCGCCGCGTTCCACGAGGCGGGGACGTCCGACGCGACCGGCATCGTGCTGGCCGGCGCCGGGCCGGTGTTCTCCGCCGGGCACGACTTCGGCGACGTCGCCGCGCGCGACCTGATGGGCGTGCGCGAGCTGCTCACGCTGTGCACGGACCTGATGAAGACCATGCAGTCGGTGCCCCAGGTCGTCATCGCGCGGGTGCACGGCCTGGCGACGGCGGCGGGGTGCCAGCTCGTGGCGTCGTGCGACCTCGCGATCGCCGCCGAATCGGCGGGCTTCGCGCTACCGGGCGGCAAGGGTGGCTGGTTCTGCCACACCCCGGCGGTCCCGGTGGCGCGCTCGATCGGCCGCAAGCGCCTGATGGAGCTGGCGCTGACCGGCGACGTCATCGACGCGTCCACCGCGCTCGACTGGGGCCTGGTCAACCGCGTCGTCCCCGACGATCAGCTCGACGACGCCGTCGCCGAGCTGCTGGGGCGCGCGACGCGCGGCAGCCGGGCCAGCAAGACGATGGGCAAGGTCACGCTGTACGCCCAGCTCGACCGGCCCGAAGCCGACGCCTACGCGATCGCGCTGGAGGTCATGGCCTCGGCGTCGCAGCTGCCCGGCGCGCGCGAAGGCATGGCGGCGTTCCTGGAGAAGCGCAAGCCCTCCTGGCCCGACTGAGCCGTTCCGCTTCCGGCCGGCTTTCGTCGTGGCCGCGAGCCGTACCATACGGTATGGTATGGCCATGGCGGGCAAGCGGGACTGGCTGGACGCGGGCTTGACGCTGCTGGCGGAGCAGGGTGCGCCGGCGCTGACGATCGAGCGGCTGACCGAGCGGCTCGGCCTGTCGAAGGGCTCCTTCTACCACCACTTCAAGGGCATCACCGGCTACCGGACCGCCCTGCTGGAGCACTTCGAGGCCGAGCGCACGACCCGGTTCGTGGAGCAGGCCGAAGCCGCTTCGGGTGACCGCCTGGGCGCGTTGCTGAAGCTCGTTCTTTCGCCGGGACCCGGGCCGGAGCTGGAGATCGCCGTCCGGGCGTGGGCGTTGCAGGACGCTGAAGCGAGGGCGGTCCAGGAGCGCGTCGACCGGACCCGCGTGACCTATCTGACCGAGATCAGCGGCGACGCCGGCCTGGCGCAGGCGCTGTACCTGATCGTCGTCGGTGCCGGGCAGGTCGTGCCGCCGCTGTCCGGCCGTCAGCTCAAGAGTGCGTTGGAACTCGTTCTGGGGAGAAGGAAATGACCGAGCCGTTCGTCGAAGGCGCCGATTACGTGGAGTTCAAGGAGATCGAAAGCGAGAACAGCCTGCGCGAGTTCGTCGCGGGCGTGTTCGGCTGGTCGCCCGTCTGGGTGAAAGTCCTGTTCGGCGCCCGATACGTGCTCGCGAAGGCGCTGCGGCTGGACACCGCGGCCGTTCCGCGCACCGGCCGGCTCCGGCCCGAGGACGTCGGGTTCGCGCCCGGCGACCGGGTCGCGTTCTTCACCGTCCGGGCCGGCGACCCGGAGCGCTACCTCGTCGCGGGCGTGGACGACAGTCACCTGAGCGGGTACCTGACGGTCGAGGCGGTGCCCCGCGGCTACCGGCTCGGCACGCTCGTGCACTTCCACAACCGCGTCGGGCCGGCCTACTTCGCGCTGATCAAGCCGTTCCACCACCTGGTGATCCGCGGGATGCTCAAGGCCGGTGCCGCTCGAACAGCATGAGCTGCGCCCACGCGGCGATCGACTGCGCGTCGGTGATCTCACCGGCCAGGATCATCTTCTCGAGGTCCGCGCGCGCGAACCACGCGCTGCGCATGTCCTGCTCCTCGAGCTCGCGTTCGGGCTCGCCCTCGGTGATGTCCGTGGCGAGGAACACCCAGCCGCGCTGGCTGCTCATGCCGGCGGCGACGTCGAGCTTGCCGAGCGGCACCATCGAGCCGGCGCGCAGGCCCGTCTCTTCGCGCAGCTCGCGCACGGCGAGCTCGGCGGGCGGCACGTCGGCGAGGTCGGGCGCGGTGCCCTGCGGGAACTCCCAGCGCCGTTCGCCCAGCGGGTAGCGGAACTGCTCGACCAGCCGGAACCGGTCACCGTCCTGGGCGATGACGAGCGCGTAGTCCGGCTTGTCGATCACGCCGTAGAGGCCGGCCGAGCCGTCGGGACGGCGGATGTCGTCCTCCCGCACGGTCATCCAGTTGTTCCGATACACCTCGCGGGACGCGACACGCTGAATGGGGTCCACGCGCCCAGTATCACCGAGGCTGTCCTACCCTCCTCGGGTGCGTCTCGTGATCGCGCGGTGCCAGGTCGACTACGCCGGCCGGCTCACCGCCCACCTGCCGATGGCCACCCGCCTGTTGCTCGTGAAGTCCGACGGGTCGGTGTCCGTCCACTCCGACGACCGCGCGTACAAGCCGTTGAACTGGATGAGCCCGCCCTGCTGGCTGATCGAGGACGGCAAGATCTGGATCGTCGAGAACAAGCAGGGCGAGAAGCTGGTGATCTCGATCGAGGAGATCTTCCACGACTACAGCCAGGCACTGGGCGCGGAACCGGGCTTGCAGAAGGACGGCGTCGAGGCGCACCTGCAGGAGCTGCTGGCCGAGCACATCAAGACCCTCGGCGACGGCTACACCCTGGTCCGCCGCGAGTTCCCGACCCCGATCGGCCCGGTCGACATCATGGCCCGCGACGCGGACGGCAAGTCGGTGGCGGTGGAGATCAAGCGCCGCGGCGAGATCGACGGGGTGGAGCAGCTGACGCGGTACTTGGAGCTGCTGAACCGGGATCCGCTGCTGGCCCCGGTCCAGGGGGTGTTCGCGGCCCAGATCATCAAGCCGCAGGCCCGGACGCTGGCGGAGGACCGCGGGATCCGCTGCTTGACGCTGGACTACGACGAGCTGCGCGGCATCGAGTCCGACGCGTTCCGGCTGTTTTAGCCGTGGAGCCCGGGCGGTACGTGCACTACAAGGGCGGCGAGTACGAGGTGCTCGGGCTGGCGCGGCACAGCGAGACGGAAGAAGAGCTGGTCGTGTACCGGGCGCTGTATGGAGCGCGGGGGCTGTGGGTGCGGCCGGCGGCGATGTTCGGGGAGACGGTGGAGACCGCGGACGGTGTGGTGCCGCGGTTCCGGCGGGTGGACTGAGGTTCATCGCACGTCGAAGGCGATCGCGTAGGTGCTTCATCGGCACCTCCGTGATCGTGGGATGAAGATCGCGGGAAGCGCGCCCGGTGTTTCAGGTGCGGGTGACCTCGGGGCCTCCGTTCGGCCCACAGGGGCGGGCCCGGCGCCGATACCGAATCGATGCCGAATTGCGGTATCTGATTCCCGGCTGATTACTCCGCAAGGAAATCGTTAACCCGATAGGCCTCAGATAAGTGATCGCCTCCTTTCTGACCTGCCTTTATGCGCTGTTCGGGTGAGTTCGGGATCTTATTGCGCCGACTCGTGGGACACTCGATTTCGAGGGGTTCCGCCGGTGTGTCCGGTGTGCCGGAGGGTGGTGCGCTCGGCCGTCTTTCTTTGTCGTGCCAACGTTTCAATCGCCTTCGAGCTCGGTGTGCGCATGTCGTCCGGCCGGGGTGCGCGCTTTTCGCCTGCACGGAGGAGGAAGTCATGCGTTATCGCCCACTCGGTTCCGATCCGGCCGACCCGCGTCTGGGGCGGTTCATTCCGGACGACTGGCGGCACGTCGAACGGTATCCGCTCGCCGCGCTCTCCGCGGAAGATCGGCCCAGCCGGGCGCCCGTCGTGATCGGGGTCAACTGGTACTCCGCCTTCGACACCCCGGCGGAGGACAAGGCCTCCGGCGAGTTCTTCATCGCCAAGGCCGGCGTCAAGAAGCTGGGCCGGATCCGCGGCGGCCACTGCGTCTGCCTCGAGCCGGGCGGCACCCCGGACACCGACGCCAACTACGCGTTCTACGACCAGGGCAAGGAAGGCGCCTGCGTCGGCTTCGGCTGGTCGCGCTGCATGTCGATCTTCAACGGCAGCGAGTACACCGCCCGCTGGCTCTGGGACTCGGCCAAGAAGCGCGACGAGTGGGCCGAAACCAACCCCGGCGACGACAACGGCACGTCGGTCCGCGCCGCGGCCGAGGTGCTCAAGGAGGCCGGGCACGTCCTCTGGGACGACTCCTACGCCAACGACGACTGGCAGGCGCGCGAGAAGTACACGCCCGAGGCCAAGCAGGGCATCAAGGCCTTCCGCTGGGCCAAGTCGGTCGACGACGTGCACTCGGTGCTCGCCAACCCGCGGGCCGACGAGCTCGGCGCCGTGCCGCTGCTCAACTCGTGGGGGCCGGGCTACCCGCACCGCACCTACCTGCCCGACGAGGTGCTCGCCAAGCTGATCGAAGAAGACGGCGAGATCGCGGTCCCGACCGACCGGTGATCCACCACCGCTCCCGCGGCGTCTGACGGAGGGCGCGTTTCCCCAGCTCACAGCCGGGGGGACGCGCCCTCTGACCACTTTGGACACGTCAGCGTGCCGACCCTGAATCCATGCAGTACTGTCCGGATCCGACAGGGTAGTGGTGATTCCTGTCGATTGTTGTCCGGTTTGAACAAAGGTACTGCCGGGAGGTGGGTCGGGTGCTCGTCCTAGCCGATGCGAACCTGCGACTCGACGCGAGCGCGATCGACTACATCGAGTTGGCGTTCTACTTCGTGCTCGTGCTCGGCATCGGGTACCTGGCACGGCGTCAAGTGTCCAGCAGCCTCGACTTCTTCCTGTCGGGCCGCTCGCTGCCCGCCTGGGTCACCGGCCTGGCGTTCATCTCGGCGAACCTCGGCGCGGTCGAGGTCATGGGCATGTCGGCCAACGGCGCCCAGTACGGCCTGCCGACCGTCCACTACTTCTGGATCGGCGCGATCCCGGCGATGCTGTTCCTCGGCATCGTGATGATGCCGTTCTACTACGGCTCCAAGGTCCGCAGCGTCCCCGAGTTCATGCGCCGGCGCTTCGGCAAGCCGGCCCACCTCGTCAACGGTGTCAGCTTCGCCGCCGCTCAGATCCTGATCGCCGGCGCGAACCTGTTCCTGCTGGCCAGCGTGGTGAACCTGCTGCTCGGCTGGCCGCTGTGGGTGTCGATCATCATCGCCGCCGTGATCGTCCTCTCCTACACCGCGCTCGGCGGCCTCTCCGCCGCGATCTACAACGAGGTCCTGCAGTTCTTCGTGATCGTGATCGCGCTGGTCCCGCTGACGATCATCGGCCTGGTCAAGGTCGGTGGCTGGCAGGGCCTGGTCGACAAGGTCACCAACAGCCCCGGCGGCACCGCGCAGCTGCACTCGTGGCCCGGTGACAACCTCACGGGCTTCGGCAACAACATTCTGTCGATTCTCGGCATCGTGTTCGGTCTGGGCTTCGTGCTGTCGTTCGGGTACTGGACGACGAACTTCGTCGAGGTCCAGCGCGCGATGGCGTCGAAGAGCATGTCCGCCGCGCGGCGCACGCCGATCATCGGCGCGTTCCCGAAGATGTTCGTGCCGTTCATCGTGATCATCCCCGGCATGATCGCCGCGGTCACCGTGTCCGAGTACGTCAAGGACAAGCAGGTCCTGCTCGACGGTGGTACCGCGGAAAGCGGCGTCACCTTCAACAACGCGCTGCTCCTGCTGATGCGCGACCTGCTCCCGAACGGCATGCTCGGCATCGCGATCGCCGGCCTGCTGGCCTCGTTCATGGCCGGCATGGCCGCGAACCTCAGCTCGTTCAACACCGTCTTCACGTACGACATCTGGCAGACGTACATCAAGAAGGACAAGCCGGACGGCTACTACCTGCGTCTCGGCCGCATCGTGACGTCGGTCGGCACGATCCTCGCCATCGGCACCGCGTTCATCGCGTCGAACTCCGGCAACATCCTGAACTACCTGCAGGACCTGTTCTCCTTCTTCAACGCGCCGCTGTTCGCGACGTTCATCCTGGGCATGTTCTGGAAGCGGATGACGCCGCACGCCGGCTGGAGCGGCCTCGTGCTCGGTACCGCGTCCGCGATCACCGTCTGGGGCCTGTCGCAGGCCGGGGTGATCGGCCTGAGCGGCCAGGGCACCAGCTTCGTCGCCGCGGGGACCGCGTTCGTCGTCGACATCGTGGTGAGCGTCGTGGTGTCGCTGGCGACCAAGCCGAAGCCGGACGAAGAGCTGGTGGGGCTGGTCTACTCGCTGACGCCGAAGGAAACGCGCAAGCACGACGACACCGGCGAGAACGCGGGCTGGTACCGCAAGCCGGGCCTGCTCGCGGGCATCGTGCTCATCCTGACCATCGTCCTCAACGTCATCTTCTAGGAGGTTTGACGGTCATGGCTACCGAGTCCACTTCACAGCCCAAGAAGGCGGGCGCTTTCGACATCCGGCTGATCATCGCCCTGCTGATCGGCGTCTACGGCGTCATCCTCACGGTGATGGGCGCCTTCTTCACCTCCGACGCCGATCGGGAGAAGGCGGCCGGGGTGAACATCAACCTGTGGGCCGGGATCGGCATGCTGGTGGTCGCCGCCGCGTTCGTCATCTGGGCTCAGGTCCGGCCGCTGGTCGTGCCGGCGGAGACCGAGACCGGCGACACCACCCCCGCGGCGGGGGAATAGCCGGGTTGTCCGGACAGCGGCGCGCTGGTTTCGCTACCGTGCACCGCGTGCTCCCTGACGTTCGGCGCCGCCGTCTCCCGAAGCTGTTCCTGCTGGTCACCGTCCTCGCGCTGCCGCTGACCGCGTGCGGGCAGGACCTCGGCAAGTCCAACTTCGCGCGGACGACGGTGCCCGCGGCGGCCGGCACCGGCCAGGTCACCGACGGCCCGATCACCGACGCCGCCGTGGCGGCGAACGTCCTGCGCACGATCAAGCCGTGCCAGTTCCTGACCAAGGAGGCGCTCGGCGCGCTGGGCCTCGGCACGGTCGAGGAGGACCCGTCGCCGTCGTCGATCGCCTTCGACCGGTGCGGCAACAAGGTGAAGGATCCCGGCGGCAAGGAGATCCGGCTCGACTTCGAGATCGGCGGCACCCTGCTGCCGCACGCGGACAAGACGACCGGGCAGGTCGGCGGGCTCCCGCTGCGCGTGAACAAGACCGACGACACGAGCTGCACGGTCGCGACGATGACGGCGCTGAACCCGGACATGGCGCTGACGGTTTCGGTCACCTACCCCGGCGACCCGTGCCGGCCCGGCCAGACGCTGATGGACGCCATCGTGCAGAAGCTCCACAGCTCGCCGGAGAAGTACTCGACGCCCGCGGGCACCCTGCTGGCCGCCGACCCGTGCGCGATGGCCGACACCGCGGCGGTCGCGCCCAGCGTGCCGTCGGCGAAGTCCGCGCCTTCGGGCCTGCACTCCTGCCAGTGGCAGAGCAACGGCGCCAACCCGACCGTGACCGTCGAGTTCCTGCCGGGACTGCCGCCGATCCTCGGCGACGGTTACTCCAAGGTGGACCTGGGCAGCGGGGTCACGGCGTTCCAGAAGCAGGCGAGTGGGAGCACCTCGCGGTGCACGGTGGAGTGGCAGCACCGGCCCTGGCAGGGCGACGACGTCGAACTGGCCCAAGTGGACTACGAGAACTACAACGCCCAACCGGCCACCGACGACCCGTGCGGCAAGGCGGTCACCGTCGCGAAGAACGTCGTCACGAAGCTCCCCAAACCCTGACCTGGCGGCGGGCCGCGCGGAGAGGTAGGAAGGGAACCCCACCCGCCGATGTGCCGGAGGTTGCCGTGAAGAAGATCATCAACGATCCGGCGAACGTCGTCGCGGAGTCGCTGCGGGGCCTCGCGGCCGCGCACGCGGACATCCTGCGGGTCCAGGAGGATCCGGACGTCGTGGTCCGCGCCGACGCGCCGGTCGCCGGCAAGGTCGCCGTCATCTCCGGCGGCGGGTCCGGGCACGAGCCGCTGCACGGTGGGTTCGTCGGCCTCGGCATGCTCGCCGCCGCCGTGCCGGGCGCCGTGTTCACCTCGCCGACGCCGGACGCCGTGCAGGCCGCCGTCACCGCGACCACCGGTGACTCGGGCGCCCTGCTCATCGTGAAGAACTACACCGGTGACGTGCTGAACTTCGAGACGGCCGCCGAGCTGGCCGCCGCCGACGGCCTCGAGGTGCGCAGCGTCGTGATCGACGACGACGTCGCGGTCAAGGACTCGACCTACACCGCGGGCCGCCGCGGGGTCGGTGGCACGGTGCTGCTGGAGAAGATCACCGGCGCGGCCGCCGAGCGGGGCGACTCGCTCGACGCCGTGACCGCGCTGGCGCGGAAGGTGATCGGCCAGGTGCGGTCGATCGGCGTCGCGTTGACCGCGCCGACCGTGCCGCACGCCGGCACCCCGAGCTTCGACCTCGGCGACGGCGAGATCGAGTTCGGCATCGGCATCCACGGCGAGCCCGGCCGCGAACGGATCCCGCTCGAACCGGCCGACGCGCTGGTGGCGCGGCTGGTCCAGGCAGTGGTGGAGGACCTGCCGTTCGAGTCCGGCGACCGCGTGCTGCTGTTCACCAACTCGATGGGCGGCACCCCGCTGGTCGAGCTCTACCTGGCGCACGGCATCGCCGAGCGGCTGCTGGCCGAGCGTGGGATCGTGGTCGAACGCCGGCTGGTCGGCCCGTACATCACCAGCCTCGAGATGCAGGGGATGAGTCTGACGTTGCTCAAGCTGGACGACGAGCTGACCGAGCTCTGGGACGCGCCGGTCAACACCGCGGCGCTGCGGTGGGGGGTCTGATGACCTGCAAGGCCGACGGGGTCGCGGCGGCCGTGCGTGCCGCGGCGGCCGTCGTCGCCGAGCACCGCGCCGAGCTCATCGAACTCGACCGCGCGATCGGCGACGGTGACCACGGCGAGAACCTGAACCGCGGGTTCACCGCCGTCGTGGCGGCGCTCGACGCGGCTGCGCCGGAGACGCCGGGTGCGGTGCTGAAGCTCGTCGCGACGACGTTGATCTCCAAGGTCGGCGGGGCGGCGGGACCGTTGTACGGCACGGCTTTCCTGCGTGCCTCGGCCAAGCTCGGCACCGCCGCGGACCTCGACGTGCCGGCACTGCTGGACGCGCTGCGCGCCGGGCTCGAAGGCGTCCAGGCCCGCGGGAAGGCGGTCGGCGGCGACGCGACCATGGTCGACGCCCTGATCCCGGCGGTCGCGGCCGCGGAGAAGGCGGCCGAGGACGGCGGGGACGTCGCCGCGGTGCTGACCGCGGCGGCCGACGCGGCCGACCGCGGCGCGGAGTCCACAGTGGAGCTGGTGCCGCGCAAGGGGCGCGCGTCCTACCTGGGCGAGCGCGCGGTCGGGCACCTGGATCCCGGCGCTCGGTCTTCGGCGCTGCTGCTGCGCGCGTTCGCCGAGGCCGCCCGGTGAGCGTCGGTATCGTGCTCGTTTCGCACAGCGCGAAGCTCGCGGAAGGCTTGGCGGAACTGGCCGCCCAGATGGCCCCGGACGTCACCATCCTGCCGGCCGGAGGCCTCTCCGACGGCTCGATCGGCACGGACTACGACGAGGTCGTCGCGGCCACCCAGCGCGCCGACTCCGGCGACGGCGTCGTGCTGCTCTACGACCTCGGCAGCGCCCAGATGACCGCCGAGCTCGCCGTCGAATCGCTGGCCGACCCGTCGGCCGCGATCGTCGCGGACGGCCCGCTGGTCGAAGGCGCGATCGCGGCGGCGGTCGCGGCGCAGTCGGGCAAGGACCGCAAGGCGGTGGCGGAGGCCGCCGCGGCCGCCGGGATGCCCGAGGACCTCTCGCCGGCCGAACCCGCCCCCGCCGGCGATGGCGACGAGGTCGAGCTGGTGCTGCGGAACGAGGTCGGGCTGCACGCGCGGCCGGCCGCGGTGCTGGTGCGCGCGCTGAGCGCGTTCGACGCCGAGGTCACCGTCCGGCTCGGCGACCAGGAGGCCGACGGCCACAGCGTGCTCGGGCTGATGTCGCTCGGGGCCCGCCAGGGTGACCGGATCCGCGTGCGGGCGCGCGGACCGCAGGCGCGCGCCGCGCTGGACAAGGCGAAAGAGCTGGTGGACGGCAACTTCGGCGAGTGAACCCGGTTCGCCGACCGGGTGACTTGCGCGGTACTGACTCGATTCCGTCTGGGCTTCCGGCGGTTCCGTGTGGCAGAGTCAGGGGCCAATTACCAGCGAGTAACATCTCTGGAGGCCTCGATGGCGCGGGACATCTCGACGGTCGGAGTGGTCGGCCTGGGCACGATGGGGGCCGGGATCGCCGAAGTGCTCGCGCGCAGCGGGCTCGACGTCGTGACGGTCGAGCTCGACGAAACCGGCGTCGCCCGGGGCCGCGGGCACATCGAGCACTCGACCGAGCGCGCGCTCTCCGGCGGCAAGCTCGATCCGGCCGGCCGGGACGCCCTGCTGGGCCGGATCCGGTACAGCACCTCGCTCTCGGATCTGTCCGAAGTGGACCTCGTGGTCGAGGCGATCCCGGAGAGCCTGGAGCTGAAGGCCGACGTCTTCACCGAGCTGGACAAGATCACCCGGCCCGAGGTGGTCTTCGCGTCCAACACGTCGTCGCTGTCGATCACCGAGATCGGGGTGCACACCGCGCGCCCCGGCAAGGTCGTCGGCATGCACTTCTTCAACCCGGCGCCGGTGCAGAAGCTCGTCGAGATCGTGAAGACCGTGGTGACCGAGCCGGAGGTGGTCACCGACGTGGTGGCGTTCGCCGAGCGGCTCGGCAAGGTGCCGGTGGTGATCGGTGACCGGGCCGGGTTCATCGCGAACGCGCTGCTGTTCGGCTACCTCAACCACGCGGTGCGGATGTACGAGCAGCGCTATGCCACGCGCGAGGACCTCGACGCCGCGATGCGCTTCGGCTGCGGGTACCCGATGGGCCCGCTCGCGCTGCTCGACCTGATCGGGCTGGACACCGCGTACGAGATCCTCGACACGATGTACCACCAGTCCCGCAACCGGCTGCACGCGCCGGCGCCGCTGCTCAAGCAGATGATCACGGCGGGCCAGCTGGGCCGCAAGACCGGCAGGGGCTTCTACGCCTACGACGCGCCGGATTCGCCCACCGTGGTCTCGGACGCTTCGGTCAAGTCCACAGTGGAGGGTGTGCCGCCGCGGCCGGTGTCCCGGGTCGGCGTGATCGGCACCGGGACGATGGCGACCGGCATCGCGGAGGTGTTCGCCAAGCGCGGCCTCGACGTCGTGCTGCGCGCCCGGAGCCTGGAGAAGGCGCAGGCGTCGGTGGCTCGCGTCAAGAAGTCGCTCGACAAGGCCGTGGTCAAGGGCAAGCTGTCCGAAGAGGACGCTGCTTTGGCCTTGGCTCGGATCACCCCGGTGACCGACTTCGAGGCGCTGGCCGACGTCGACCTGGTCGTCGAGGCGGTGGCCGAGGAGCTGTCGGTGAAGCAGGCGGTGTTCGCGGCCCTGGACGAGGTCGTCCGCCCGGGCGCGGTGCTGGCGACGACGACGTCTTCGCTGCCGGTGATCGAGTGCGCGGCGGCGACGTCCCGGCCGTCCGACGTGATCGGCCTCCACTTCTTCAACCCGGCCCCGGTGATGAAGCTGGTGGAGGTGGTCTCGACGATCGCGACCGCCCCGGACGTGGTGGCCACGGCGAGCGCGGTCTGTTCGGCGGTGGGCAAGCACGCTGTCCACTGTGGAGACCGCGCGGGCTTCATCGTCAACGCCCTGCTGTTTCCGTACCTGAACGACGCGGTGAAGATGCTCGAGGCCCATTACGCGGGTGCCAACGACATCGACACGGCGATGAAGGTGGGCTGTGGCCTGCCGATGGGTCCGTTCGAGCTGCTGGACGTGGTCGGGCTCGACGTGTCGCTGGCCATCCAGCGGACGCTGTACAACGAGTTCCGCGAGGAGGGTTTCGCGCCGGCGCCGCTGCTGGAGCACCTCGTGACGGCCGGGCGGCTGGGCCGGAAGACCGGAAAGGGCTTCAAGGACTACTGATCAGCTGCCCAGGCTGAGGGCGACGTTCCCGTTCCGCGCGTCGTCGGGTTGCACCATGATCCGGCCTCGGTGGGACACCTCGACGAGGTAGAACTTCTCGCCCGCCGGAACGTTCGGCGCGGACAGCGTGAACACGCAGCTGCCGCCGCCGTTCGGCCGCCCGGTCCCGAGAGCGCCTTGGGAGAGCACGGTTCCCGCGGCGTTGTAGACGGTGACCGTGGTCCCGGTGGTGATGTCCGAGTAGCCGCCGGAACCGCCACAGGTGCTGTAGGCGTACCCGCCGCTGTTCAGCGTGAACGTGCCGCGGAGGTCGAACGCCTCCCCGGACGTGGGCGTGCCGGGGATCCCGGTGGGCGCACCGGAATCCGCCAGGTCCAGGCCCACCCACAGGGCGCCCACCAGTGCCGCGCCGCCGGCGGCCGCGAGCAGCAGATGCCAAGGGTTCGTTCCGGTGCGCACCGTGGGCGGAGCCTGCGGCGGCGCCCACGGGTCCGGCAGCACAGGTTCGAACGCACTGGTCATCGCGGCCTCCGTCGGCACGTCCGGGGATTGCTCCGTTTGCAGGAGGGAGGTCGGCCGGATGGCGACGGTCGTTACCGGGGTGCCCCGATCGTGATCGCGCGGCTCAGCGCTCGGTCACCTCGCCGAGGACCGGTTTCACGTCCAGGACCGGGGTGCCGTCGATCGCTTCGAGGCCCGTCACCGTGAGCGTGCCGTTCTCGGCCGCCATCACCGTCACCGTGTGGAGGCCGATCGGGTTCGGGCGGTCCGGGGAGCGTGTCGAGAACACTCCTTCGAGGGGACGGTCCGGGTCGCTGCGCGGGTGTACCGACTGGACCTCGCGGTCGGCTTCGTGCAGCCACGTCAGCAGCACGACGCGGTCGCCCGGGCGCAGGTCGGCCGCCGCCGGGTGGAACTCGGGGGCGAACACCACCCGGGCCGGTGGGGCGCCCTCGTCGGCCTGCCGCGGGGCCGTCGCGCGGTCCTGGAGGGACGACTCGATGTGCGCCACCGGGTGCACTTCGAAGGCTGTCACTTGTAGTAGCCGTCCACCGGTACGCGGGCCTCGTCGAACAGCGCCGGGCCCTCCAGCTCGTATCCCCACTTGACCGGCGGGCGCAGCGTGAGGAACTGCTCCGTCGACAGCGCGTAGACGACGCGGCCGAGCCCGGACCGCTCGATCGCTCCGGTGCACATCCCGCACGGCTGGGTGCTGGTGAACATCGTGGTCGCCGCCGCGGCTTCGGGGGTCAGGTTCTGCGCCGCCCAGCGGGCGAGCTTCAGCTCCGGGTGCGCCGTGATGTCGTTGTCGGACAACGACGTGTTGCGGTCTTCGGCCAGGACGTTGCCGTCGGCGTCGGCCAGCAGCGAGCCGAACGGCGGGTTGCCGTGCTCCTCGCGCGCTTGGCGGGCGAGCTCGATAGCGCGCCGCAACAGGGTTTCTTCGGTGTCCTTCACCGGTTCTCCTTCCAGGACGCGGCGATCGCCGCGAGGTCCCGCCACGCGACCTCCGGGTGGAGGGTCTCGGCGGGGTCCGAATCGAACGGGTCGAGCACGACGGTGTCCGCGCCCAGCGCCCGCAACTGCGCCAGGTCGTCGAGGATCTGGTCGAGGGTGCCTTCCCCGGCACGGCGGCCCGGGCCGGTCAGCTCTTCGCCGGTCACCCGCAGGAGGATCCTCGGCGCGAACGCCGGCATCGGCCGGTCGCCGGCCAGGGTTTTCAGGCGCTCCAAGCCTTCCCGGAACCCGGACATGGTCAGCCGCAGCGGGTGCCACGCGTCGCCGAGCTCCACCGCGCGGCGCAGCCCGGCGTCGCTGTGCCCGCCCAGCCAGAGCGGGATCGGGCCGGCGCGGTAGTCGTCCTGGTCGGCCCAGGCCGCGCGGATCGTCCGGAGGTACTCGCTGGTGAGCTTCCCGCGCTGCTCGAACGGCACGCCGAGCGCGTCGAACTCCTGCTTCGCCCAGCCGATGCCGGCGCCGAGCACGAGCCTGCCGCCGCTGAGCACGTCGAGGTTCGCCGCCATCCGGGCCACCAACAGGGGATGCCGGTACGGCACGACCAGCACGGTGGTGCCGAGCCGCACCCGCTCGGTGACGCCCGCGAGCCACGACAGCGTCGTGAACGGCTCGTAGAACGGCGCCGGGTACTGGCCGGCGACGTCCGGGGTGATCGCGACGTGGTCGGAAACCATCAGCAGGTCGTAGCCGAGGCCTTCGACGGTCCGCGCCCACGCGCGCAGTACGCCGGGGTCGGTGCCGGGGCCGAAGTTGGGGACGTTCACGCCGATCTTCACCACGAAAGGCTATCGAGGTCAAAGCCGTGATCGGAAGGGAATGATCACGGCGTTCGGCGGCTTCGGCCGTGGATCTCGCGGTACATTCGCCTCATGACCGAGAGTCTCGATCAGACGGACTGGGCCATCCTCGTCGAGCTGCAGCAGGACGCCCGGCTGCCGCTCACCGAACTGGGCCGCCGCGTGAACCTCAGCGCGTCGGCCACGACCGAACGGCTCCGGCGGCTCGAGTCGGCCGGCGTGATCACCGGCTACCGCGCCGACATCGACCTCGGCAAGGTCGGCTACGCGGTGCTCGCCGTCGTCCGGCTCAAGTACCCCGGCAGCCGGCACGAGGCACTGCACAAGCTGCTCGGCGAGCGCCTCGAGATCCTCGAATGCCTGCGCACCACCGGCGACGACTGCTACACGCTCAAGGTCGCCGCCGCCTCGATGGCCCACCTCGAGCGCACGATGGACGAGCTGGCCCAGTTCGGCAGCACCACCACGAGCATCGTCTACAGCCAGACACTGCCCTACCGCGGACCGCGGGAGCCCGCCCGTGATCTCGACGCCTGAGCGGATCCTCGTCTACGGCGTGACCGGCTCGGGCAAGTCGACGCTCGCGGCCCGCATCGCCGAGCGCACCGGCCTGCCCTACGTCTCGGCCGACGACCTCACCTGGCTGCCGGGCTGGGTCCAGGTGTCCGACGAGGAGCAGCGCCGCCGCATCGCCGAGGTGTGCGCGGGGGAGCGCTGGGTCCTCGACGCGGCGTACACCCGGTGGAAGGACGTCGTGCTGCCGCGCACCCAGCTCATCGTGGGCCTCGACTACCCGCGCTGGCTTTCGCTGGGCCGCCTGGTGCGCCGGACCGCCCTGCGCTCGGTGACCCGCGAGCGGATCTGCAACGGCAACGTCGAGTCGTTCCGCCAGATGTTCTCCGCGGACTCGATCATCCGCTGGCACTTCGCGTCGTTCGCGCGGAAGCGGGCGCGGATCCGGGAGTGGGCCGCCGAACCGCCGTGCCCCTCGGTCGTCCGGATGACGTCTCCGCGCGAGACCCGTCGCTGGCTCGAGTCGCTCTGACTCACGCGCCCGGCGGGAGCAGCGGGCCGCCGCTCCAGTGCTGGAAGACGAGGTTGGTGTGCACGCGGGCGACCTCGTCCCGGGCCGTCAGCTCGTCGAGCACCAGCCGCTGCAGCTCGGCGGCGGAGCTGGTCGCGACGTGCGCGAGGAAGTCGTCCGGCCCGGTCAGGTGGTAGACCGCGCGCACCTCGGGCAGGGACAGCAGGTGCTCGATGAACGGGTCCACCAGCGGCCGCCGGTGCGGGCGGACCTGGACGAACAGGAACGCCTCCAGCGGACGGCCCAGCTTCGCGGCGTCGACCGACGCGTGCTGCCCGGTGATCACGCCGGTGTCCCGCAGCCGGGCGACGCGGTCCAGGCACGTCGACGGCGCGATGCCGACCGCGGCCGCCAGGTCCTTGTTGGTGACCCGGGCATCGTTCTGGAGCAGGCGCAGAATTTCGAGATCAACCGGACTCAGTTCGACGGAATCGGCCATCCGCGAATGATATCCGAGACTGTTGCCCCGGATCCGGTGAAAGCTCGACCATGACGCTATGACCTCCTCGCTGCGCACGCGTGCCGTCCACGCCGGCCGTGACGACCTCACGGACCTCGGCGTGCACGCCGTCCCGCTCGACCTGTCGACGACCTACCCCTCCCGCGACAGTGCCGCCGAAGCCGCCCGGATCGACGAGTTCGCCGCCGGCGGCGAACTCGACGGCCCGCCGATCTACGGCCGGGTGGGCAACCCGACCGTCGAACGGTTCGAGCGGGCGCTCGCCGAGCTCGAAGGCTTCGAGCACGGCGTCGCGTTCGCCAGTGGCATGGCCGCCGTCTCGGCCTGCCTGCTTTCCGCGGTGGCGCAAGGGAAACGGCACGTCGTCGCCGTGCGCCCGCTGTACGGCTGCAGCGACCACCTGCTCGAGTCCGGGCTGCTCGGCACGGAGGTCACCTGGGCCGCGCCGGACGCCGTCGCCGCCGCGATCCGGCCGGACACCGGGCTGGTGTTCGTCGAGACGCCGGCGAACCCGACGCTCGCCGAGGCCGACATCGCCGCGCTGGCAGTCGCCTGCGGGGACGTGCCTCTATTGGTGGACAACACTTTCGCGACCCCGGTGCTCCAGCGCCCCGGCCGCCACGGCGCGCGGATCGTGCTGCACAGCGCGACGAAGTTCCTCGGCGGCCACGGCGACGTGATGGGCGGGGTCGTCGCGTGCGACGCTGAGGAAGCTGCCCGGCTGCGGCAGATCCGCTTCGCCACCGGCGGCGTGCTGCACCCGCTCGCCGGATACCTGTTGCTGCGCGGGCTTTCCACGCTGCCGCTGCGCGTCAACGCGGCGTCGGAGACCGCGGCGACGCTGGCCTCACGGCTCGGCGAGCACCCGGCCGTGACCGCCGTCCACTACCCGCGTCTCGGCGGGCCGCTGGTGGCGTTCGAGGTCGAGGGCGACCCGCACGCCCTGATCGGCGCGGTCCGGCTGATCACGCCGGCCGTCAGCCTCGGCAGCGTCGACACGCTGATCCAGCACCCGGGTTCGATCAGCCACCGGATCGTCGACGCGGGCGACCGGCACGACGCGGGGGTGTCCGACCAGCTGATCCGGCTGTCGGCCGGGCTCGAGGACGTCGAGGACCTGTGGGCCGACCTCGAGCAGGCGCTGAAGGCGCTCTAGCCGCAGCAGCCGCCGCCACAGCAGCCACCGCCGCCGCCCGCCGGGACCGTGGGTCCGCTCGCGGCCCCGGTGAGGGCGACCGTGGTGAGCAGCTTGACGGTGTCGGCGTGGCCCTCCGGGCAGGCCGCCGGCGCGCTCGATTCGCTCATCGGGCGCAGGAGCTCGAAGGTCTCGGTGCACTCGCGGCAGCGGTAGGCGTAGGTCGGCATGCCGCGATTATCGCCGGACGGCCGGGTGGATGGGAAGCTGGGCGCGTGCAGCCGCCTTCGCTCGCCGACGTTCCCCACCTCGGCCAGGTCGTCCCGTCCCTGCTCGCCGCGCTCGGGGTGCCCGGCTTCGCGAACACGCTGGCGTTGCCGGAGGCCCGCAGCGCCGGGGTCCTGCTGGTCGACGGGCTCGGCTGGGAGCTGCTGGCCGAGCACGCCGCGGACGCGCCGGTGCTGACCGAGCTGGCCCGGGAGTCGCTGCGCGTGGGCTTCCCGTCCACGACCGCCGCCGGGGTGGCGGCGATCGGCACCGGGCTCGCGTCCGGCGAGCACGGCATGGTCGGCTACACGTTCGAGATGCCCGGCACGGGCGTGCTCAACGCGTTGCGCTGGTGCAGCCACGAAGACGGCAGCGACCTGCGTGGCGCCCTCCCGCCCCGCGAGGTGCAGCCGCTGCCGACGACGTTCGAGCGGGCCGCGTCGGCCGGCGTCGACGCGGCCGTGGTGTCGGCCGCCAAGCTGCGCGACACGGCCCTGACCCTGGCCACGCAGAGCGGTGCGCGGTACGCCGGGGTGCACGCGCTGGGCGACCTCGCCGCGCGGACGCTGTCGGTGCTCGACGGGCGCGCGTTCTGCTACTCCTACCACGGTGACCTCGACCTCATGGGGCACGTCTACGGCCCGGGTTCGGCCGCGTGGCGGGCGCAGCTGCGGCAGGTCGACCGGCTCGTCGAGTCCCTTGTGGACGGTCTGCCGGCCGGGGCACTGCTCGCGGTGGTGGCCGACCACGGGATGGTCACCGTCGACGACAAGCTCGACCTCGAAGACGTCCCGGAGCTGCTTGCCGGGGTCCGGACGTTCGGGGGCGAGGTGCGGGCGCGGCACGTCTACACCGAGCCGGGCGCGGCCGCGGACGTCCTCGCGGCCTGGCGGTCGGTGCTGGGCGAGCGGGCCTGGGTGCGGTCGCGCGAGGAGGCCATCGCCGAGGGGTGGTTCGGGCACACGGTCAGCGACCGGGTGCTGCCGCGGATCGGCGACGTCGTCGCGGCGGCCCGGGGGCGGTTCGGGATGGTGCGAGGGCTCGCCGAGGCTGTGGAGACGTCGCTGATCGGGCAGCACGGGTCGCTCACCACGGCCGAGCAGCTGGTGCCGCTGGCGCTCGCCCAGGGGTGAGCGGGTCCGGCTTCCGGGAACTTTCCCCGGCGGTCCGCCGACCTGTCCACTGCGTACCCGAGTGACGGGAGTGGGCGGAATGGACGGGATCGGGGTCGTCGGGGCCGGTGGCGAGGGACGGGCCGTCGCGGCGCATCTCGCGTCGCTGGGATTGCCCGTGCACCTCTGCACGCGGGATCTCGCGGCCATGGCGGAGATCGCGCGCCGCCGGGAGATCGTCGCGAGCGGGGTGCTCGACGGGCGGTTCCCGCTGCGGGAGGTGACGGCGGATCCCGCGTCGCTGGCCGGGCGGGCCGTGGTGCTGGTCGCGACCGTGACCACCGCCTACCCGGAGGTCGCCGTCCGGCTCGCGCCGCACCTTCGGCCCGGGCAGGTGGTGGTGCTGTTCTCCGGCAAGCTGTGCGGGAGCGTCGAGTTCGCGCACGCGCTCGCCGCCGCCGGGGCACCGGAGGTCGACGTCGTGGAGACCGATGCCCTGTTCGCCGCGCGGCCGTCCGGGACCGGCGGGGTGACCGTGCTGGGCGTCAAGGGCTGGAACCTGATCTCCGGCTGCACGCCGGCCGCCGTCGGACGGCACGCCGGGCTCCTGCGCGAGTGGTTCCCGATGCTGGAGGTCGCGCGCAACCCCGTCGAACGCGGCCTGCACGACTTCGGCGCGGTCGCGCACGTGCCGATCGCGCTCGCCAACCTCGGCACCATCGACCGGGCGGAGGAACTGCTGTTCTACGTCGAAGGCGTCTCCCACCGCACTATCGCGCTGCTGGAGCGGACCGAGGCCGAGTTCGCCGCCGTCGCGCGGGCGTACGGCGCCCGGCTGCTGCCCATGACCGAGGTCCTCGACCGCTACTACGGCTGCCCGGCCACGACGCTGCTCGACGCGTTGCGGACGGTGGAGCCGTACCGGACGATCGCCGCGCCGACCAGCCTCGACCACCGGTTCCTCACCGAGGACATCCGCTCCACGCTCGTGCCGCTGCAGGCACTCGCGCGGTGCGCCGGGGTCGCCACGCCGATGGTCGACGCCGCCATCACGATCATGTCCGTGCTCGGGGGCGAGGACTTCCGGCTGACCGGGCGGACGCTGGCTCGGCTCGGCTGGGACGGGCTCGGCCACGACGGGATCCGGCGCCGGCTGCGGGCCGGTGGCCGGGTCGCGGCTTGAGCTCCGACGGGCATCATGCGTGACTGGAGGGGCATCACGCGTGATTGAGGGGGCATCACGCGTGATTGGAGGGGCATCACGCGTGATTGGGGAGGCATCACGCGTGATTGGAGGGTCGACTCGTGTGATTGGAGGGTCGACTCGCGTACCTGGGTGGACGACACGCGTACCTGGGTGGACGGGTCATGGGCGGGTGCGGGTGGCGGATACCGTTCGGGGGTGCCTCGACGCAACCGTCCCGGCCGCCGGGCGGACGGCGGGCCGCCCGAACGCGAGCTCGGTGCCGCGACCGGGTGGGCGCGGGCCGAGTCCGGTTCGGACGGCGACTGGCTCGTGCGGACCGTGCCCGGCTCGCAGGCCACCAAGGACTACCGGTGCCCCGGCTGCGACCACGAGATCCGGCCGGGCACTCCGCACCTCGTCGTCTGGCCCGCCGACGAGACCGGCTCCGTCGCCGACCGGCGGCACTGGCACCGCGCCTGCTGGGACGCGCGGGCGCGCCGGCGGCCGAACCGCCGCCGGTGACGCGATTCCTTCTGGAGTTGTCAAACATCACCCGGCTCAGCGCCGGTAGTGCCGCGAGAAGGCGCCGTCGTACATCTCCTCCGTGTACTCGGTGAAGCCGAGCCGCTCCGCCACCCGCAGCGACGGCTTGTTGTCGACGCTGACGCTCGCCAGCACCGGCACCGACGGCAGCTCGCGGGCACACCACTCCAAGACCGCCAGGCCGGCCTCGACGGCGTACCCCTTGCCCCACGCCGACGGCCGGAACCGGTAGCCGAGGTTGAGCACCTTCTCGCCGTGGAACTCCCGCAGCCGCACCCCGCACATGCCGAGGACCTCGCTGCCGCCGCGTTCGGTGACCGCGGGGTAGCCGAAGCCGTGCTCGGCCCAGTGCGCCAGCCACTCCGAGAACATCGCCGACGCGCGCGGGACGTCGGGCGGGTCCGGGTGGAAGCGGTTGGTGCGCGGATCGGTGTGGATGTCGACCATCGCCTGCCGGTCCGCCTCGTGGAGCGGACGCAGCAGCAGCCGGTCGGTTTCGATGTCGGTGAACACATCGGCGAAGCTAGCGCGGGGGTCCGACAAAATATCCGGCATGACCGAACTGCCGCTGGTCCTCCTCCACGCCTTTCCCCTGGACGCCCGTATGTGGAACGCGGTGCGCGAGCCCCTCGCTTCACACCTTCGGGTGATCACCCCGGACCAGCGCGGGCTGGGTCGCTCGCCGCTGCCGGAGACGGACCGCGAACCGAGCCTCGAGGACGCCGCGCGCGACGTCGTCGCCCTGCTGGACCGCCTGGAGCTGGACCGCGTCGTGCTCGGCGGCTGCTCGATGGGCGGCTACCTCGCGATGGCGGTGCTGCGGCTGGCGCCAGAACGGGTCGGCGGGCTCGTGCTCATCGACACCAAGGCCGCGCCCGACACGCCCGAGGCCGCGCAAAGCCGGCTGGACGTCGCCGAGCGCGTCGACCACGAGGGCATCCACGGCTGGCTCGCCGAGGCCAACTTGCCGAACCTGCTGGCCGCGTCGACGCGCGAGCGGCGGCCGGACATCGTCGAGAACGTCCGGGAGATCATCGAATCGCAGCCGCCGGCCGGGATCTCGTGGACGGCGCTCGCGCTGCGGACCCGGCCCGGCTCCCTCGAACTGCTCCGGGAAGCGAAGGTCCCGGCGCTGGTCGTCGTCGGCGAAGAAGACCCGATCACGCCGGTGGCGGCCGCGAGCGAGATGGTCGAGGCCATGGACGGCGCGACGCTCGTGGTGCTCCCGGAAGCCGGGCACCTGACCCCGCTGGAAGACCCGGCGGGCGTGGTCGAAGCGATCCTCTCCTGGTACCCGGCGACTCACGAAAAGTAGGCGGCGAGCGCCGACCGGGCGCCGTCGAGCCGGTGCGGGAACCGGATCGCGATCACGTACTGCCAGACGACCGAGTACAGCTCTCGTAGCCGCGTACACACGCGAAGCGCCTCTTCGTCCACTTCGCCCGGATACGCGGCCAGGTACTCGGGGCCACCCTGACGGGCGAGGATCCCGAGGTCCCAGGCCAGCGGTCCGAGCCAGGTGTCCTCGAAGTCCAGCCAGCACGGGCCCGCGGGGGTGGCGATCAGGTTGCCGGGGTGCGCGTCGCCGTGCAGCGGCTGCACGGCGACGTCCGGCAGCAGCGCGGCGAGGCGGTCCGTCTCGCCGCGCAACCGGGGGTCCAGGTCGTGCCGGTCGAGGATGCGCACCAGGTCGTCGAGCGGTCCTCGCCGGGGCAGTTCGCCCGGGTAGTCCCGCAGCGCGGAGTGCACCTCGGCGAGCGAACGCGCGACGACGTCCGGTGCGTACCGGTGGTCCGGATCGTGCGGGGTGTGGTGCCAGAGCGTGACCGGCAGCCCGTCGGCGAAATGCGGTCCGGCCGGGGGATCCGTGGCCGGTGAGACGACGAGCACACCACGTTCGGTGAGGAACCGGGAGAGGGCCAGGTCCCGCTCCTGCCACGCCGGACCGGGCCGCGCGAGGCGGGTGGTCCCCGGCACCCGCGCGACCAGCGGACCCAGCTTCACCAGCACGTTCGAGCGTTCGTGGAGCACCTCGGGCTCGTGCTCCGGCAGACCCAGCCGGGAGGTCACGGTCCGTGCCGCGCGCACCGCGGCGCGCGTGTATTCGTCGGCCACGGCCCGATCTTGCCAGCCGGTGCGCGCGACTGTCGGTGACGAGGGCTACGATCCCCCATGACCGCTGAACCGGGCGTTGCCCACCTCGGCGGCCGGACGATGACCACCACGAGGTTTGAGTGTTGGAGGCAGGAGTGACGGCCGTAGCCCCCAAGCCGATCGCGACGCGCCCGTACCCCGCGCGCGAGTCGGTCAAGGGTTCGTACCTGCTGCGGTTGTTCCGCACGACGGACCACAAGCAGATCGGGATCATGTACCTGGTCACGTCGTTCGCCTTCTTCATGGCGGGCGGCGCGATGGCCATGCTCATCCGTACCGAGCTGGCGCGACCCGGGCAGCAGTTCCTGTCGCAGGAGCAGTACAACCAGCTCTTCACCATGCACGGCACGGTGATGCTGCTGCTGTACGCGACCCCGATCCTCTTCGGTTTCGCGAACTTCGTGCTCCCGCTGCAGATCGGCTCGCCGGACGTCGCGTTCCCGCGGCTGAACGCGTTCTCGTACTGGCTGTACCTCTTCGGCGGCCTGATCGTGCTGTCGGGCTTCCTGACGCCGGGTGGCGCCGCCGACTTCGGCTGGTTCGCCTACACCCCGCTGTCGGACGCGATCCACTCGCCGGGCGTCGGCGCGGACCTGTGGATCTCCGGCCTGGTGGTCTCCGGTCTCGGCACCATCCTCGGCGCGGTCAACATGGTCACCACCGTGGTCTGCCTGCGCGCGCCCGGCATGACGATGTACCGGATGCCGATCTTCACCTGGAACATCCTGGTGACGTCGATCCTGATCCTGCTCGCCTTCCCGATCCTGACCGCGGCCCTGATGGGCCTGCTGGCGGACCGGCACCTGGGTGCGCACGTGTTCGACCCCGAAAACGGCGGGGTGATCCTCTGGCAGCACCTGTTCTGGTTCTTCGGCCATCCAGAGGTCTACATCGTCGCGCTACCGTTCTTCGGGATCGTGTCGGAGATCTTCCCGGTGTTCAGCCGCAAGCCCATGTTCGGCTACAAGAGCCTGGTCTGGGCGACGCTGGCCATCGCGGCGCTGTCGGTCGCGGTGTGGGCGCACCACATGTACGCCACCGGTGCGGTGCTGCTGCCGTTCTTCTCCTTCATGACCTTCCTGATCGCGGTCCCGACCGGCGTGAAGTTCTTCAACTGGATCGGCACGATGTGGAAGGGCCAGCTGTCCTTCGAGACGCCGATGATCTTCTCGATGGGCTTCATCGTCACGTTCCTCTTCGGCGGCCTGACCGGCATCATGCTGGCCGCGCCGGCGATCGACTTCCACGTGTCGGACAGCTACTTCGTCGTCGCGCACTTCCACTACGTGCTCTACGGCACGATCGTGTTCGCGACCTTCGCCGGTATCTACTTCTGGTTCCCGAAGATCACCGGCCGGATGATGGACGAGAAGCTCGGCAAGTGGCACTTCTGGACCACGTTCATCGGCTTCCACGGCACGTTCCTCGTCCAGCACTGGCTGGGTGCCGAGGGCATGCCGCGGCGGTACGCGGACTACCTGACCAGTGACGGCTTCACGACGCTGAACACGATCTCGACGATCGGTGCGTACATCCTCGGTGCCTCGACGCTGCCGTTCATCTGGAACGTCTTCAAGAGCTACCGGTACGGCGAGATCGTCACGGTGGACGACCCGTGGGGCTACGGCAACTCGCTCGAATGGGCGACGTCGTGCCCGCCGCCGCGGCACAACTTCACCGAGCTGCCCCGGATCCGCTCCGAGCGGCCCGCGTTCGAGCTGCACTACCCGCACATGATCGAGCGCATGCACAGCGAGGGCGAGATCGGCTTCTTCGGGAAGCAGAAGGTCAACAGCCACGCGGCGCCGTCGCAGGTGCTCACCGAAGCGCTGATCCCGGGAGACCACTCCCAGGACAACGCCAGCGAGCAGGGCGACGACAAGTAGGACCTGATCTAGTGAGCGCGTGCCCGGCTTTTGTGAAGCCGGGCACGCGCTCTACTTATGTCCGGGGCCGGACCGGCAGACTGACCGTGCAGCGTCGCCGAACGAGGGATGACCAGTGACCCAGACCCCCGTCCTGATCACGACCACGGGCCCCGACAAGCCGGGCGTCTCGTCCGTGCTGTTCGCCGTGCTGACCCGGCACGACGTCGACGTGCTCGACGTCGAGCAGGTCGTCATCCGCGGGCAGCTCGTGCTCGGGGTGCTCGCCGGCGTGTACCGCGATCCGGAGGGCCTGCAGGAGTCGGTCGAGCAGGCGATGGCGTCCGTCGGCATGACGGTGGAGGTCAAGATCGGCTCGGCGATCGGGGACGACCCGTTCGCGCTGGGCCGCCGCGACTCCACGCACGTGCTGGTCGTCCTGGGCCGCCCGGTCACCGCGCGGGGCTTCTCGGAGGTCGCGCGCCGGCTGGCGTCGCTGGGCGTCAACATCGACGGGATCCGCAGCGTCGCCGACTACCCGGTGACGGGCCTGGAGCTGTACGTCTCGGTCGACGGGGACACCCCCGAAGCCGACGCCGCGCTGCGTTCGGCGCTCGCCGACGCCGCGGTCGAGGTGGGCGTCGACATCGCGGTGGAACGGGCCGGGATCACGCGCCGGGCGAAGCGGCTGGTCGTCTTCGACGTCGACTCGACGCTCATCCAGGGCGAGGTCATCGAGATGCTGGGCGCGCACGCCGGGGTCGAGCCGGAGATCCGCGAGATCACCGAGGCCGCCATGCGCGGTGAGCTCAACTTCACGGAGTCGCTGGAACGCCGGGTCGCGCTGCTGGAGGGGCTGCCCGCGTCGGCGATCGACGAGGTCGCCGCGTCGATCGAGCTGACCCCGGGCGCCCGCACGACGATCCGCACGCTCAAGCGGATGGGGTTCAAGACCGGCGTGGTGTCCGGCGGGTTCACGCAGGTCATCGGGGGTCTGGTGGAGGAGCTGGGCCTCGACTTCGCGGCGGCGAACGAGCTCGAGATCGTCGACGGCAAGCTCACCGGGCGCGTCGTCGGGGAAGTCGTCGATCGCGCCGGCAAGGCGAAGGTGCTTCGCCGCTTCGCCGGCGAGTACGACATCCCGCTGGAGCAGTGCGTCGCTGTCGGGGACGGCGCCAACGACATCGACATGCTGTCGGCGGCGGGCATGGGCGTCGCGTTCAACGCCAAGCCCGCGCTGCGCGAGGTGGCCGACACCGCGCTGTCGCACCCGTACCTGGACGCCGTGCTGTTCGTGCTCGGCCTCACCCGCGGCGAGGTCGAAGCGGCCGACGCCGCCGACGGACTCGAGCTGATGCGTCCGTGAGCAGCGTTCTCGACCCCCTGGGCGCCCGCTACGCCTACTGGCTCGGGCTCCCGGCCGAAGACACTTCGGACACTTCCGACGAGCTCCCGGAGGAAGTCCGGGCGATGCCGGTGATCCTGCGCATCGAGCGGGCCGAGCCGCCGAGGCGCACGCCTTTGCTGGAGGCCGCCGCGGCCGCCGCACTGGCGGTCTGCCTCGACGAGCGTGCCGAGCCCGGCGGCGAGTGGGCCGAGCCGATGCACGCGTGGCTCGACAACCGGATCCGCAAGGTGGCGCGGCGGGCGCGAGGTGCGCACTGGGCGGCCGTCCAGGACCTGCCGGGCATCACGGTCGAGATCGACGGCGCCGAGGCGCGGGCCCTGGTGCCGGGCCTGGTCGCCGAGGCCCCGAAGGAGGTCTCGCGGCTGCAGATCTCGGGCAGCGAGCTGCCGCCCGACGAGCCGGGGCCGTTGCCCGCCGGCGTCCCGCTGCTGCTGCTCAACCCGCACGCGCCGATGACCGTCGGCAAGGCCGCCGCGCAGGTCGGGCACGCCACGATGATCCTCGCGGCGCTGCTGGACGACGACGCGCTGGCCGGCTGGGCCGCGCGGGGCTACCGGACCGCCGTGCGCACGGCGAGCGTCGCGCGGTGGAAGGAACTGCACCCCGGGGACGACCCCGAGGGCGCGTGGCGGCGCGATCGCGTCGTCGCCGTGCGGGACGCCGGGTTCACCGAGGTCGATCCGGGCACGATCACGGTTCTTGCCCAGTGGGAGCCGGAACAAGCGGTTTCCTGAGCGGGTTGGAGCGGGCATGGGACTCGAAGTACAGCGCGACGGCAAGCACTCGTTCGTCGGCCGCAACGACCGGGGCGCCGAGGTGCGGCTGGGCCGCACCGGCGCCGAAGGAGCGTTCGCGCCCGCGGAGCTGCTGCAGATCGCGGCCGCGGGCTGCAGCGCGGTGACCGCCGAGGAGCTGATCACGCGGCGGGTGGGCGAAGACGCGAAGTTCCGCGTGACCGTCAGCGCCGACCGGCGTGAGGGTGCTTCGGAGCTGGACGCCGTGCACGTCGCGTTCGATGTCGACGTGTCGACTTTGGCCGCGGATCAGCGGGAAGCGCTGGCCGGTGCCGTGGATCGCGCGATCGAGCGGCTCTGCACGGTGAGCCGGACGCTCAAGAAGGGGATCCCGGTGACGGAGGAGTTCCCCACCGCCTAGTTCTCGCTGGACTCCCAGACGACGTACGCCTGGTCGGCGTCGGTCGTCATGGCCTCGATGAACTTCTCGTTGTCGAAGCCCGGCAAGGACTGCAGGCGCTCGATCAGCGCGTCGGCCGCCGGGTCGCCGCTCGGCACCGCCGTGCCCTTGCCGTCGGTTCCCACCAGCATGAAGAACACGTCTTCGTTCCAGGGGCCGTCGGGAATCACCCGGACCATCACCGATGACAGAGCAGCCCACGTGACAGCTTCTTCGCTGCCGTCCGCGAGCCGCCGCCGCACACCGGTGTCGTCGACACTGACGGTCCGGGACTGTGCGCTGGACGAATCCTGGGTCAACCGGTGCTCCTTAGCTGCTTCGGTTGCTTCACCGTACCGGGCGGTGTTGTGGACCGCGTCACGCGGGCGCGGCAGCGTCCAGCCGGCGCAACGCGTCGCGGGCCACCTTCGGGTCCATCGTCGGCCAGAACGGCGGCAGCGAAGCACGGAGGAATCCGCCGTAGCGGGCGTTCGCGAGCCGCGAATCCAGCACCGCGACCACGCCGCGGTCGGTGACCGACCGGTGCAGCCGCCCGGTGCCCTGGGCCAGCAGCAGCGCCGCGTGCGTCGCCGCCACGGTGAGGAAGCCGTTGCCGCCGCGCGCTTCCACCGCGCGCTGCCGCGCCGAGGAGACCGGGTCGTCCGGGCGCGGGAACGGGATCCGGTCGACGACCACGAGCTGCAGCGACGGCCCGGGGACGTCCACGCCCTGCCACAAGCTCAGCGTGCCGAACAGGCACGTGCGGACGTCCTCGGAGAACTTCTGCACCAGCAGTGACGTCGAGTCCTCACCCTGGCAGAGGATCGGGAAGTCGAGCCGCTCGCGCATCTCCTCGGCCGCCTGCTTGGCCGCCCTCATCGAGGAGAACAGCCCCAGCGTGCGCCCGCCCGCGGCCTCGACCAGCTCGGCCAGTTCGTCCATTGTGGACGTCGCGAGGCCGTCGCGGCCCGGCGGCGGCAGGTGCTTGGCCAGGTAGAGGATGCCGTTCTTCTTGTGGTCGAACGGCGACCCGACGTCCAGGCCGATCCACTTGGGGCCGGAGTCGGTGTCGGACGGTGCTTCCTTGTCCGTCGCGGCTCCCGGCGCCTTCTCGACGCGAGGCGCGCCCGGCGGGAGCCCCCACTGGCGCGCCATGGTGTCGAACGTGCCGCCCAGGGTCAGCGTCGCCGAGGTGAGGATCGTGGTGTGCTGGTTGAAGACGCGCTCGCGCAGCAGCCCGGCGACGCCCAGCGGCGCCACCTTCAGCGCCGGCGGCCGCGGGTTCGACGAGAACTTGTCGCCGGAGAGCCAGACGACGTCGCGCTGGTGCGCCTGGTCGTCGTCGAACGCCTCCAGCAGCCGGACCGCGGTGTCGTGCACCTCGTCGAGCAGCGAGCGTGCCAGCTTGCGCGCGGTGGCCCCTTCGACGTCCTCCTTGCGGTCCGAGCCCAGTGAGGTGATGCACCGGTGCGCGGCGTCGCGGATCGCCGGGATGGCGCCCTTCAGCGGCTGCGGCAGCTGGTCCATCCGGCCCGCGGGCAGGTCGTCGACGATCAGCGCCAGCCCGTCGCCCGCCTCCAGGAGGCCGTCGGCGACGTCGGCGTCGATCAGCTTGCCGCAACGGCGCGCGGCCGACGCGCACATCGCGCTGGTCAGCTCGCCGGTGGCGACCGAGGTGACGCGGTCGACGAGGTCGTGCGCCTCGTCGATGATCACGACGTCGTGGTCGGGGAGGACCTGGTAGCCCTGCAGCGCGTCGATCGCCAGCAGCGCGTGGTTGGTGACGATGACGTCGGCGCGGCCGGCTTCGGCACGGGCCTTCTCGGCGAAGCAGTCCGTGCCGATCGGGCAGCGGGACGCGCCGAGACATTCCTTCGCCGTCACCGATACCTGGCGCCACGCCTGGTCGGTGACGCCGGGGACGAGCTCGTCGCGGTCGCCGGTTTCGGTGTCCGACGCCCACTCCCGCAGCCGCGTCACCTCCTTGCCCAGGCGTGACACCGCGAACGGGTCGAAGAGCTGGGCGTCCTCCGGCTCGTCTGGCGCGCCGGAATCCAGGCGGTGCAGGCACATGTAGTTGCGGCGGCCCTTGAGGATCGCGAAGGTCGGTTCGCGGCCCAGGGGCTTCTTCAGCGCCTTCGCCAGGCGCGGGAGGTCGCGGTCGACGAGCTGGCGCTGCAACGCGATCGTCGCCGTGGAAACCACGACGGTGGCTTCCTTTTCGACGGCGTGGCGGATCGCGGGAACGAGGTAGGCCAAGGACTTGCCGGTGCCGGTGCCGGCCTGCACGGCCAGGTGCTCGCCGGTGCGGATGGCGCGGCCGACGGCGTCCGCCATCTCGACCTGCCCTGGACGCTCGGCACCCCCGACGGACTCCACCGCGTGGGTGAGGAGTTCGAGGACGCCGGGGAAGTCAGTTCGAGCGGGCACAGCGACACATTAGCCGCCGCCTCCGACAAAGAGCGGCGCTCCGTCGCGAACGGGCCACTCGCGTCGCGGGACCTCCCGTGTGGAAGGTCCCGCGGCGAGCAGTCAGTCCTGATCGCGGCCGGAGACCAGCTTCCAGGTCAGCGGCAGCAGGCCGGCGGCCACGACGATCTTGATCGCGTCCCCGACCAGGAACGGCGTCACGCCCTTGGCGAACGCCGTCGACAGGTCGAACCCGGTCGACGCCATCAGCCACGGCACGCCGAACGCGTAGATCACGACGTTGCCGAGCACCATCGTGCCCGCGGTGCGCACCGGCGTCCGGTCGCCGCCGCGGCCGGCGAGCGCGCCCACCAGCGCGCCGGCGAAGACGAACCCGACGATGTAGCCGGCGCTCGCGCCGGAGAGGCCCGCGGTGCCGTGCTGGAACCACGGCACGCCCACGGCGCCGACCAGCAGGTACACCAGCATCGACGCGGCACCGCGCGACATGCCGAGCGACGCGCCGACGAGCAGCGCGGCGAACGTCTGGCCGGTCATCGGCACCGGGCTGCCCGGCACCGGGATGGTCAGCTGCGCGGCGGCGCCGGTGAGCACCGCACCGCCGGCGACCAGCGCGATGTCCCGGACGAGGGAACCGGGCACGAGGTCGGCCAGCACGGGCCGCTTGCCGGCTAAGGACAGCGAAGACACAGAACCTCCCTGGGTGAGCGGACGACCGAGGTTAACGCTCGTTACCCCGGGAAAAGACCTGGAAGTTGCGTTCCTCACCGGCCACCCGTCCGGGTGGACCCGATCAGGGAAGGCACCGAGCCTGCCGATGACGAAAGGGGTGACTACGAACTGTCACGGAACCGAGGAGGCCGGTAGATGCGAAACGCCAGGAAGAGGACATTCCGGTTGCTGGCGGTGACGACGCTGGCCACCCCGTTCCTGGTCGCCGCCGCGCCGGTCACGTCCACCGGATGGGCGTCTTCCAGCTCGGTCGACGTGACCGTCGACAACGAGCACGTCGTCACCGGTGAGCTGGCGAAATGCACCGTCGACGGCCCCTACAGCGCCCGGACGCAGGGGGGTGAGACCGGCGACGTCGCGGTGTTCGGCGTCGGCGAGACCGGCTGCGGGCGCTCGGGGGCGGTGTCGATCGCGCAGGCGTCCGGGCACCGGTTCGAAACCGCCGTGCTGAAGCGCTACGGCGGTCCGGCGCTCTCCGTGCGCACCTTCACGGCGAAGTGCGCGACGACGGAGACCGGCAGCCAGGGCGAGGTCTCGATCGGCACGGTCACCGGGATCACCGTGCCCGCGGAGATCCCGCCGAACGACCGGATCGTCATCCCCGGCGGGCCGGCCGGCACCGCGCTGGCGACGGTGATCCTCAACGAGACCGTGACGCCCCAGCCGCCGGACGGCAGCCTCGTGACGCACGCGGTGCACATCAAGCTGTTCCCGCAGGGCGGCCCGGCGAGCGGGGACATCTACCTGGGCACGGCCGCCTGCGACCCGTTCAGCGAGAAGTAGCGAAACGGCCTGCCGCCGCGACGAACTCGCCGGCCCGCGTCGCCAGGTCGGGAAGGCTCCCGGAGGGCGAGAGCGCGTCGCCCAGCAGCGGGGTCGCCGCCGCGATCGCGATCGCGCCCGCGCGCAGGTAGCCCTCGACGTCGGCCAGGTGGACGCCGCCGGTCGGGACCAGCGGGACGTCCGGCAGCGGGGCCCGGATCGCGCGCAGGTAGGCGACCCCGCCCACCGCCGCGACCGGGAACACCTTCACCGCGGCCGCGCCGAGGCGCCAGGCCTGGTCGATCTCCGTCGGCGTCAGCGCGCCGCAGACCACCGGGGTGTCCAGCTCGGCCGCGCGTTCCAGGACCGCCGGGTTCACCGTCGGCGTGATCAGGTACGCCGCGCCCGCGTCGACCGCGATGTCCACATCGGACGGTTCGCGGACGCTGCCCGCGCCGATCAGCGCGTCGTCGCCGAGCGCCAGGCGCAACGCGGTGATGGCCGCCGGTGCGCCGGGTGTCGTCAAGGTCGCTTCGAGCAGGCGGATGCCCGCCGCGTGCAGCACCATCGCCGCGTCGGCGAAGCGTGACGCGTCGGCCGCGCGCAGGATCGCGACCAGCCGGTGCTCGGCCAGGAGAGCTTGCAGGTCCTTCACCCGGCCGACCCGACGAACGCCGTGCCGGTGTGGGCGACCCCCGCCTTGGCGAAGTCCTCGATCGTCGCGTCGACCGTCGGCTGCGAGCCGCCGACGGTGAGGTCCAGCAGCACCCGTACGCCGAAGCCCGCCTTCGCCGCGTCGAGCGCCGTCGCGCGGACGCAGAAGTCGGTCGCGATGCCGACGACGTCGACATCGGTGACGTCGTGCTCGCGCAGCCACGTCTCCAGGGACTTCCCGTCACGGGCCGCGCCTTCGAAGCCGGAGTAGGCGGCGCTGTACTCGCCCTTGGAGAACACCTCGCCGATCGGGACGACGTCGAGCGCGGGGTGGAACGACGCGCCCGGCGTGCCGGCGACGCAGTGCACCGGCCAGCTGTCCTTGAAGTCCGGGGTGTCGCTGAAGTGCGCGCCCGGGTCGATGTGGTTGTCCCGGGTGGCCACGACGTGGCTGTACCCGCCTTCGGCGGCCTGCTTCGAGATGGCGGCGGCCGCGGCGGCCCCGCCCGGCAGGCCGAGCGAACCCCCTTCGCAGAAGTCGTTCTGCACGTCCACCACGATCAGCGCGGTTCCCATGGCCGGTCTCCGTTTCAGAGGAAGAGGGTGGGGATGGCGGGCTCGCCGTGCGAGAGCTTGAGGCCCTCCCACGGCAGGCTGACCAGGCCGCGGCGCAGCCGCTGCCTCGCGTCGTCGAGCGTAGGCAGGTCCGCCTCCGCGCGGCCACCGCGGATCAGCGGGATCTGCAGCGGTCGGTCGTCGGCACCCAGTTCGGGCGCGGTGCCCGGGCTCGCGGTCCAGACGACCTCCTCGACCGCCGTGCCGGTGCCGCGGTAGCGCCGCAGCGCGGACTTGCGCCCGCCGCGGGACTCCTTGTGCGCACTGCGCTTGGCGACCGGCTTGCCGTCCACCTCGACCAGCTTGTAGACCATCCCGGCGGTCGGCGCGCCGGACCCGGTGACCACCGAGGTGCCGACGCCGTACGCGTCCACGGGCTCCGCGCGCAGCGCCGCGATGGCGTGCTCGTCGAGGTCGCCGGAGACGACGATCCGGGTGTCCTTCGCCCCGAGCGAGTCCAGCTGCTCGCGGGCGCGGCGGGCGAGCGGGCCGACGTCGCCCGAGTCGATCCGGATCGCGCCCAGCTCCGGCCCGGCGACGCGGACCGCGGTCTCGATGCCGGCGGTGATGTCGTAGGTGTCGACGAGCAGCGTCGTGTCCGCACCCATCTTGTCGACCTGCGAGCGGAACGCCTCTTCCTCGCTGTCGTGCAGCAGCGTGAAGGCGTGCGCGACGGTGCCGCGGGTCGGGATTCCGTAGCGGCGCCCGGCTTCGAGGTTGGACGTCGTCGCGAAGCCGGCCAGGTAGGCGGCCCGCGCGGCCGCGACCGCGGCGTACTCGTGCGTGCGGCGCCCGCCCATCTCGATGATCGGGCGGCCGTGCGCGGCCCCGGACATCCGGGCCGCCGCGGAGGCGATCGCGCTGTCGTGGTTGAGGATCGACAGCACCAGTGTCTCGAGCAGCACGCACTCGGCGAACGAGCCGGAGACGGTGAGCAGCGGCGAGCCCGGGAAGTACAGCTCGCCCTCGGGGTAGCCGTCGACGTCACCCGAGAACTCGTAGTCCGCGAGCCAGGCCAGCGTCGCGTCGTCGACGACCGCGGTGGCCTCCAGCTGCGCCAGTTCGGCGTCGGTGAAGCGGAAGTCCGCGATCGCGTCGAGGACGCGGGCGGTGCCGGCGACGACGCCGTAGCGGCGCCCGTCCGGTAGCCGCCGGGCGAACACCTCGAACACGCAGGGTCGCGCGTGCGTCCCGTCGGCGAGCGCGCTGCCCAGCATGGTCAGCTCGTAGTGGTCGGTGAGCAGCGCCGTGCTGGCCGTCGGCGACTCCGGTGAACCCATGGGGTCAGCCTATTCACCCACATGGCCGGACCTGGCGCGGCGTACCCCGTCGCCCCCGTGACACCATGGGGTGCATGTCCATGCCTGTCGCAGCCGAGCAGACGCAGGTCGAGCCGGCCGGTGCCGAGGTGACCGAGTCGGACACACCCTGGCGGACCGTGGTGTGGAACGACCCGGTCAACCTGATGTCGTACGTCACGTACGTCTTCCAGAAGCTCTTCGGGTACGGGCGCGACCACGCCACCAAGCTCATGCTGGACGTGCACCACAAGGGCAAGGCGATCGTCTCGTCCGGCACCAAGGAGAAGGTGGAGACCGACGTGGCGAAGCTCCACGCGGCGGGCCTGTGGGCCACGATGGAGCAGACCTCGTGAACGGCTGGCGGCGCAAGGGCGCGGTGATCCACGCCGGCTTCGAGCAGCAGGAAGCCGCGGTGCTGCGCGGGCTGGTCAGCCAGCTCGAGGACATGCTCACCGCGCGCGCCGAGGAGGCGCCGCAGGACGAGCTCGCCGAGCTGACCGGCATCCGGATCGGGCCGACCGAGTCCCCGGACGACCCGGTGCTTTCGCGGCTGCTCCCGGACTTCCACAAGCTCGACCCGGACAACCCGACCCGCGAGGACCTCGACTCCGCCGCGGCGATGCGGTCACTGCACGAGCCGGAGCTGCTCGACATGAAGGTCGGCGTGGCCAAGATCGTGCTCGACACACTGCCCCGCGACGGCGGCCACGTCCGGCTGACCGAAGAGCAGGCAGACGCCTGGCTGGGCGCGCTCAACGACGTCCGGCTGGCGCTCGGCACCGCGCTCGACGTCACCGACGACATGCCCGACGAGCTGCCCGAGGACGACCCGCGGGCGCCGCACCTGGGCGTCTACCACTGGCTGACCTGGGTGCAGGAGACGCTGATCCAGGCGCTGACGGGATGATCACCGACGTGCCGGGTGTCCTGGTCGGGCACCACCAGCGGGTCGGCGACGGCTGGGCGACCGGCACGACGGTGGTCCTGGTGCCCGACGGCGCGGTCGGCGCGGTCGACCAGCGCGGCGGCGCACCCGGCACGCGGGAGACGAACCTGCTGGAGCCGGAGAACCTGGTGCAGCGCGTCAACGCGGTCTGCCTCTCGGGCGGGTCGGCGTACGGGCTGGCCGCGGCCGACGGCGTCATGCGGTGGCTCGCCGAGCGGAACCTGGGGTTCCCGGTGGGTGCCCGGCCACACGAGGTCGTGCCGATCGTGCCCGCCGCGGTGCTGTTCGACCTGCCGCGCAGCGAGTGGGGCAACCGGCCTGACGCATCCTTCGGCTACGCGGCCTGCGAAGCAGCTTCGGACTCCTTCGCGCAGGGGACGGTCGGAGCTGGCGCAGGGGCCGCCGTCGGGTCGTTGAAGGGCGGGATCGGGTCCGCGAGCGAGGTCGTCGGCGAGTTCACGGTCGGGGCGGTCGCGGCGGTCAACGCGGCGGGCGAGGCCGTGGACCTCTCGACGGGCCGGGCGTACGCGGCCGACCACGGCGACTTCGGCGTGACGTGGCCTTCCCGTCCCGCGGATCTGCCGTCGAAGCGGACCGACCTGAACACGACGATCGGCGTGGTCGCGGTGGACGCGGCGCTGTCGAAGGCCGAGGCGCGGCGGATCGCCGTCGCGGCCCAGGACGGCCTGGCGCGCGCGGTGCGTCCCGCGCACACGATGTTCGACGGCGACACGGTGTTCGCGCTGGCCACGGGCGCGCACGAGCTGCCGGACGCGAGCGGCCCGTTCGGCGCGGCGGCGCGCCCGGTGGCGTTGGACGCGCTGTGTTCGGCGGCGGCGCGGGTGTTCGCGCGGGCGATGGTGCACGGGCTCTTGGCAGCGACGACGGCCGGCGGGGTGCCGGCTTACCGGGACGTGTGGCCGGAAGCGTTCGCCTGAGTCAGAGGTCCGGGAGCGGGTCCGGCGGCAGGTCGTGGGCGCCTTCGAGGTTGGCCGCGCGGACCGCGCTCACGTACTCCTCGTCGATCTCCAGGTGCAGCCGGGCGAAGGACAGCACCGGACCGAGCGACGGGTGGACCTCGACCGGGCCGATCTCGGTGCGCCGCGACACCCGGTCGTAGACGGCTTTCGGCGTGTAGCGGCGGAAGCGACCGCCGTAGAGCACCGTGATGGCGCGGTCGGTGACCACGATGAAGAACGCCGCCCGCGTGCGGACGCCGTCGACGTAGAGCGAGACGCCGGGGATGAGGTACTGGATCACCTCGCCGTCTTCGAGGAACTCGCGGCAGCGTTCACGGGCGTTCGCGGGCATCGGCATGCCTCGATTGTCCTGGTGAGCGCAATATCTCATCATCTGGACAGCTTGTGTCCACCACCTAAGATGTGGATGTGCTCCGGATCCGCCGTGAACTCGTCGACGAGATCGTCGCCCATGCCCGCCGTGACCACCCCGACGAGGCCTGCGGCGTCATCGCCGGGCCCGAAGGGTCCGACTCGGCCGAGCGCTTCATCCCCATGCTGAACGCCGCGCGCTCGCCGACGTTCTACGAGTTCGACTCCGGTGACCTGCTGAAGCTCTACCGGGAGATGGCCGCCAACGACGAGGTGCCCGTGGTGATCTACCACTCGCACACCGCGACCGAGGCCTACCCGTCGCGGACCGACGCGAACATCGCGGCCGAGCCGGACGCGCACTACGTGCTCGTCTCCACCCGCGACCCCGAAGTGCACGAGTTCCGGTCGTACCGGATCGTGGACGCCGAGATCACCGAGGAGCCGGTCGAGATCGTCGACTGAGCCCCGTCGGAATAAACCGCCGCGCCACCGGCGTCTGCGTGTAAGAACCCACCGGAGGTAAGAACCCATGGCCGTGACCGTCTCCATCCCGACGATCCTGCGCACCCACACCGGCGGCGAGAAGTCCGTCGAGGCGAAGGGCGCGACCGTCCTCGAGGTCATCGACGACGTCGAGTCCCGCCACGCGGGCATCAAGGGCCGCCTGGTGAAGGAGGAGAAGCTGCACCGCTTCATCAACGTCTACGTCAACGACGAGGACGTGCGCTTCGCCGGCGGGCTCGAGGCCGAGGTCAAGGACGGCGACACCCTGACCATCCTCCCCGCCGTGGCCGGTGGCTGATCGATGGCTCGCTTCGAGTCCCTGCTCGACGCGCTCGGCGGCACCCCGCTGGTCGGGCTGCCCCGGCTCTCGCCCACGCACGACGTGCGCCTGTGGGCGAAGCTGGAGGACCGCAACCCGACCGGCTCGATCAAGGACCGCCCCGCGCTGGCCATGATCGAAGCCGCCGAGCGTGAAGGCAAGCTGCGCCGCGGCTCCACGATCCTGGAGCCGACGTCGGGCAACACCGGCATCTCGCTGGCCATGGCCGCCAAGCTCAAGGGCTACGGGCTGGTCTGCGTGATGCCGGAGAACACCTCGACCGAGCGCAAGCAGTTGCTTCAGGCCTACGGCGCGCGGATCGTGTTCTCGCCGGCCGCGGGCGGCTCGAACGAGGCCGTCCGGCGGGCGAAGGAGCTGGCGGAGGCGAACCCCGAGTGGGTGATGCTCTACCAGTACGGCAACCCGGCCAACGCCGACGCGCACTACCGCGGCACCGGTCCCGAGCTGCTGAAGGACCTGCCGACGCTGACGCACTTCGTCGGCGGCCTCGGCACGACCGGGACCCTGGTCGGCGTCGGCCGCTACCTGCACGAGGCGAAGCCGGACGTCCAGGTCATCGCGGCCGAGCCGCGCTACGGCGAGCTGGTGTACGGCCTGCGCAACCTCGACGAGGGGTTCGTCCCGGAGCTGTACGACGCTTCGGTGCTGAACGGCCGCTACTCCGTGGGCGCGTACGACGCGCTTCGCCGCACACGTGAGCTGCTCGAGAACGAAGGCATCTTCGCGGGCATCTCGACGGGCGCGGTGCTGCACGCGGCGCTGGCGGTGGCCGAGAAGGCCGCGGCCCGGGGTGAGCAGGCGGACGTCGCTTTCGTCGTCGCCGACGCGGGGTGGAAGTACCTGTCGACGGGTGCCTACGCGGGGTCGCTCGACGAGGCCGCCGCGCGGCTCGACGGGCAGCTCTGGGCCTGAGTCACTCGGCCTTCCACAGTTCGGGCAGAGCCAGGTCGACGCCGTCGGCCTCGGCCAGCCGCCCGAAGGTGGCCATGGTCGTCTCCAGGTCGTCGAACACCTTCGGCAGCAGCTTGAGCGGCTTGGACAGCGGGCGCCAGAAGGCGTCCCAGTGGATCGGGCGGACTTTGCGCGGTCCGAGCGCGCCGACGGTCTCGCGCCAATACTCCTCCCGCCATTCCTCCGTCTGCTTCCCGGCCGCTCCGGCACCGAGGTAGACGACGTCCGCGGAGTAGCCGGCCAGCGCGCCGGGCACGAAGTTCGCCGACGCGTGGACCTGGACGCTGCCCGCCGCGTGCGCGATGTGGAACGAGTAGCACCGGCCGGTCTTGAAGGCCTTCGCCTTGGCCGGCAGCCGGACGGGTTCGGTGATCTCGCCCGGCACCCGGTCGCCGTCGCTGTGCCGGGTGTCGACCGGCGTCACGGTGAACGCGCCGAACTCGACGAGCTTGCCCGGAACGAGCTCTTCGAACGGCTCGGCGGCCAGGCCGTAGCCCTCCTGGACCTTCCGGGTGGACGGCGAGCCGGCCAGCGTGGCGCCGGTCAGCTCGGCGACGACCGGCGCGTCGAGGACGTGGTCGACGTGCGAGTGCGCCACCAGGACGGCGTCGAGCTTCGTGACGCCGAGGCGGCGCAGGGCGTCGTCGATCCGGCCGCGGTCCGGCGCCACCCGCGTCGCCATCTTGACCAGGGACGGCCTCGAGAAGAAGCCGTCGACCAGGACGGCCGAGGTGCCGTCGGTGACCAGGACGTTCGACACCCCGGCGAAAGCCGTGCGCAGTTCGGGCATGCTGAACAGCATGAAGGTCATCGGGTTGCTCGGCGGGATGAGCTGGGAATCTTCCGCCCAGTACTACGGGCTCGTGAACGAACGGGTGAAAGACGCTCTCGGCGGCTTCCACTCCGCGCACACCGTGCTCTACTCCGTCGACTTCGCCGCGATCGAAGCCATGCAGGCCGAAGACCGCTGGGACGACGCCGGCGCCGAGCTGAACCGGGCGGCCCGTGCGCTCGAGGCCGCAGGTGCCGACTTCGTCGTGCTCTGCACCAACACCATGCACAAGGTCGCCGACCGGCTTACCGACGGCCTCGGCATCCCGCTCCTGCACCTTGGCGACGCCACCGCGGCGGCCGTCAAGGCGGCCGGGATCCGCCGGGTCGGGCTGCTCGGCACCGGCTTCACCATGGGACAGCCGTTCTACCGCGACCGGCTCGCCGCGCACGGCCTCGACGTGCTCGTGCCGGGCGCCGAAGACCGTGACCTCGTCCACCGCGTCATCTACGACGAGCTGGTGCTCGGGGTCGTCGAGGACACCTCGCGGCAGGCCTACCGCGAGGTGATCGCCCGGCTGGTCGACGCGGGTGCCGAGGGCGTGATCTACGGGTGCACGGAGATCGAGCTGCTGGTCGGTCCGGAGGACTCGCCCGTGCCGACCTTCCCCACGACGCGGCTGCACGCCGATGCCGCCGTCGACTTCGCGCTCGGCAAGGCCCCGCTGCCGCCTGCCCCGGTCACACGCTGACCACCGGCCCTCCCGTGTGGGCTTCGTGCTGCGCCACGACCTGCCGCCACAGCCGCTCGCGCTCCTCGGCCGTGAACAGGTCCGGCGTGATGCCGAAGACGTCCGCCGCGGCCGTCCACCAGTCCGCCGGGGACTCGACGAACTCCTTGGTGCCGTGGCGGTTCAGGGTCCGCGCCCGCAGGGTGTCTACCCCCGTCGCGTCGCGGCGTTGCAGCACGCAGACCCGGACGAACCCGGACTCAGGCGCCGTCGACAGCCACGCGTGCTTCTCGGCGAAGTCGGCCATCTCCGCCGCGCCCGGCGCGAAGTCGAAGCCCGCGAAGCTGCCCGACGGGTCGTGGTCGAACCGCCAGCCGCCCGGCGCCACCTCCGACGGCCGCAGCCGGTAGGTGTGCGGGCCCTGCGAGTAGGTGCCTTCCCGTAGGGGGAGCGGCTCGTGGATGCCGTCCCCCAGGCCCGCGTCGACCAGCCACGTCGTCTCCGGCTCGTCCGGCACGCCGGTGACGGTGAGCGCCAGGTGGTTGCGGTCGACGTTCGGCGCGTCGCCCGCACCGCCCTGCACCCCGCCGAGGTGGCGCGTGACCTGGTAACCGAGCTCGCCCAGCAGCTCGGAGAAGGCGCCGTTCAGGTGGTAGCAGTACCCGCCGCGGCCCCGCAGGATCCGCGCGAGCGACGCCGACGGCTCCAGCGGCGTCGGCCGCCCGAGCTGGACCTCCAGCGCCTCGTAGGGCACGCGCTCGACCTGCGCCGCGTGCAGCCGCCGCAGCGCGGCCATGCTCGGCGGCTCGGCGTCGAGGCCGAGCCGCTCCAGGTATCCGTGGACGTCGAAGTTCCCCATGCCCCAGACGCTAGCGGGAGGCACCGACAGAAAGCGCGGATCAGGGATTTCACCCGAGGTGGACCCGGCAGGATCGACGTAGCGTCGATCACGTGAGCACACTGCCTGTGAACCCGGCCCCGGACACCGACGCCGCCAAGCGCGTGCTGCCGCCGAAACCGAAGGCGGCCGCGCTCGTCGCGCTCTCGTTCACCCTGCTGCTCTACCTGGTCGAGCTGGTGGACGTGATCCTGCCCGGCGACCTGGACCAGGGCGGCATCCACTCGCGGATGCTGTCCGGTCTCGACGGCGTGCTGTTCGCGCCGCTGCTGCACGCCGGCTGGTCGCACCTGTTCGCCAACACCGTGCCGGTGCTGCTGTTCTCCTTCCTCGCGATGGCCGCCGGGATCGGCCGGTTCGCCCTGGTCACGGCCATCATCTGGGTGGTGTCCGGGCTCGGGGTGTGGCTGATCGGGCCGGCCAACACGGTCACCGTCGGCGCGTCCGGGCTGGCCTTCGGCTGGCTCGCCTACCTGCTGGTGCGCGGCATCTTCAACCGCGCGGCCGGGCAGATCCTGGTCGCCGTCGTCCTGCTCGGCGTGTGGAGCGGCATGCTCGCCGGCCTGCTGCCCGGGAACCCCGGTGTCTCCTGGCAGGGACACGTCTTCGGCGCGCTGGCCGGCGTCCTCGCGGCGTGGCTGACCGGCCGCACGGGCAAGTCGCGCAAAGCCGAGCCCGCGGCCCCGGGTAACCTCGAAGGGTGACGTCCTCGCCCGCTGATGCCCCGATCGGCGTGTTCGATTCCGGCGTCGGCGGGCTGACCGTCGCGAGGGCGCTGCTCGAGCAGCTGCCCGCCGAGCAGCTCCGCTACGTCGGCGACACGGCGCGAAACCCGTACGGCCCGCTCCCGATCGCCACCGCCCGCAGCTACGCGCTCGAGGCCCTCGACGAGATCGTCGAGAGTGGCGTGAAGGCCCTGGTCATCGCGTGCAACACGGCGTCCGCGGCCTGCCTGCGCGACGCCCGCGAGCGCTACGACGTGCCGGTCATCGAGGTCGTCCTGCCCGCCGCGCGCCGCGCCGTCGTGGCCACGCACACCGGCCGGGTCGGCGTGATCGGCACCGAGGGCACCGTGCGGTCGCGTGCCTACGAGGACGCGTTCGCCGCCGCGCCGGGCATCACGCTCACCAGCGTCGCCTGCCCGCGGTTCGTCGACTTCGTCGAGCGCGGCATCACCTCCGGGCGCCAGGTCCTCGGGCTCGCGCAGGGCTACCTCCAGCCGCTGCTCGACGCCGAGGTCGACACGCTCGTGCTCGGCTGCACGCACTACCCGCTCCTGCAGGGCGTGCTGCAGATCGTGATGGGCCAGGAGGTCACCCTGGTGTCGAGCGCGGAGGAGACGGCCAAGGACGTCGTCCGCGTGCTCACCGAACGGGACCTGCTGACGACCCGGGAGACGCCGCCACGGCACGAGTTCCTGGCCACCGGCTCGGCCGAGCCGTTCACGCGGCTCGCGGCGCGGTTCATGGGGTTCGCCCCGGGTGTCCTGGCTCCCACCACCGCGTGATCAGACGTCCGGACGCTTAGGGTGGCGAAGTGCGACTGACCATCCTCGGGTGCTCCGGCAGCATCCCCGGGCCGAACACCGCCGCGTCCGGTTACCTGGTCGAGGCGGAGGGCTTCCTGCTCGGCCTCGAACTCGGCAACGGCACGCTGGCGCAGCTGCAGGCCGTGGCCGACCCGTTCGACCTGGACGCGTTGGTGCTCACGCACCTGCATCCCGACCACTGCGCCGACGTCAGCGCGCTCACCGTCCTGCGGCGCTACCACCCGGCGCCGCCGTACCCCGCCCGCCCGCGCCTGCTGCCGCTCTACGCGCCGCACGACGCGCCCCTGCGGCTCGCGAACGCGTACGCGCCCAACGAGACCGAGCGGGCCACCACCGACCTCACCGACGTCTACGCCTTCCACCCGCTGCGGGCCGAGCCGTTCCGGATCGGGCCGTTCGAGGTCGTCGCGGTCGCGGTCGACCACCCGACCCCGGCGTACGGCCTGCGCATCTCCTACGGCGGCCGGATCCTCGCGTTCACCGGCGACACCGGGCCGTGCGCGGCGCTGAACGAGCTCGCCGACGGCGTCGACCTGCTGCTCGCCGAGGCGTCCTGGACGGATTCGGCCGAACGGCCGGCCGGGGTGCACCTGTCGGGGAAACAGGCGGGCGAGCTGGCGCGCGACGCCGCGGTCGGGCGGCTGCTGCTGACCCACATCGCGCCGTGGACGGACGCGGGCGCGGTTCTGGCCGAGGCGTCGGCGGAGTTCCCCGGGGCCGAGGTCGTCAAGCAGGGTGCCGTCTACGACGTCTGAGCCGCCGGTCCTAGAGTGCTCTCCGTGGCTCGAAAAGATGGCAGGAACGACGACCAGCTCCGTGACATCAAGATCACCCGGGGATTCCAGCAGTGGCCGGCGGGGTCGGTCCTGATCGAATTCGGCAACACGCGGGTGTTGTGCGCCGCGAGCGTCACCGAAGGCGTGCCGCGCTGGCGGGCCGGGTCCGGGCTCGGCTGGGTGACCGCCGAGTACGCGATGCTGCCGTCCGCGACCAACACGCGTGGTGACCGCGAGTCGGTCAAGGGGCGCATCGGCGGGCGCACGCACGAGATCTCGCGGCTGATCGGCCGTTCGCTGCGCGCCTGCATCGACCTGGCGGCGCTGGGCGAGAACACGATCGTCATCGACTGCGACGTCATCCAGGCCGACGGCGGCACCCGCACGGCCGCGGTGACCGGCGGTTACGTCGCGCTGGCGGACGCGATCACGTGGCTGGGCGCGGCGAACCGGCTCAACGACCCGCAGCCGCTGTCGTCGTCGGTGGCGGCGGTGAGCGTCGGCGTGGTCGACGGCCGCGTGCGCCTCGACCTGCCGTACGAGGAGGACTCGCGCGCCGAGGTCGACATGAACGTGGTGGCGACGGACGCGGGCACCCTGATCGAGGTCCAGGGCACCGGCGAGGGCGCGACCTTCGCCCGGTCCACTTTGGACAAGATGCTCGACCTGGCCCAGGCCGGCTGCGAAGAGCTGACCCGCCTGCAGAACGAAGCGCTGGCGCTGCCGTACCCGGGCGAGCTGCCGGAACCGCGTCCGGACAAGAAGAAGGGCTCGAAGTGACGAAGCTGCTTCTGGCCACGCGCAACGAGAAGAAGCTCGGCGAGCTGCGGCGGATCCTGGTCGCGGAAGGCATCTCCGGCCTGGAGGTCATCGGGCTCGCGGACGTGCCACCGTTCCCGGAGGCACCGGAGACCGCGCCGGACTTCGAGGGCAACGCGGTGGCGAAGGCCCGCGACGCGGTGGCGGCTTGCGGGCTGCCCGCGATCGCCGACGACTCGGGCATCGCGATCGACGCGTTGAACGGGATGCCGGGGGTGTTGTCGGCTCGGTGGGCTGGTGGTCACGGGGACGATGCCGCGAACCTCGAGCTGGTGCTGGCCCAGCTCGGGGATGTACCGGACGAGCGCCGCGGGGCGCAGTTCGTGTGCGCGGCGGCTTTGGTGTTGCTGTCGGGCGAGGAGACCGTCGTGCGCGGCGAGTGGCGCGGGACGATGGTGCGCTCGCGGCGGGGGGCGAATGGGTTCGGGTATGACCCGATCTTCCAGCCGGATGGGGAGTCCCGGACGTCGGCGGAGATGGAGCCGGCGGAGAAGGACGCGGTTTCGCATCGGGGGCGTGCCTTGCGGGCGCTGGTGCCGGCGTTGCGGGAGCTGGCGGAGGGCTAGCGTGGCTCGACGACGGCGTCCGGTCCGGTCTTCACGGTCACACCCGGACCCAGCTCACCGAGACCGGTACAGACGCTGTTCCGGATCTTGAGGACGAGTTCGTGCTCGGCCAGCGGCGAGACGTCCACCGGCTCCGGGAAGTCGGAGATGACGACTTCGCGGAGCGTGGGCACCGTCCGCAGTCGTTTCAGGTCGTGCAGGTGGCACGAATCCATGTGCAGCACGGATATCGCACGGTCGGCGATCGGCGTCAGGTCTCCGAGTTCGACGTTGTGCAGGTGGAACTCGACAGCGTTGGGGAACGTCCGCGTGATCATCTCCAGGGTGACGCCGGGTTCCGGTAGCGCCAGCCAGACCTCGGTCGGCGCCGGCACGCACACCCGGTCGGAGAACGTCCGAGGTGTGACGTTCCACATCCGGATCTTGTCCAGCTTTTCCAGGTCGGCGAGGGGGCCCAGGCCCGGAACATCCCGAAGTTCGTCGATGGAGAGCATCGACAGCCGGGTGAGGCCGCGAAGGAACTCCAGGTCCCGCCACGGGCGCCGCGGGTACGCGTACAACGTTTCCAGCGCCGCGATGCGTCGAAGTGCATCGAGGCCGGTGAAACCGAGCGCCGAATCCAGGATGACCGTGTTCAGTCCGGGGTGTTCGGCAAGGGGATCGAGGGGCACCACGACGTCGGGCCGGAAGTACGTCGCGAGCCACTTCAGGTGCGGCAGCCCCGTCACGAAACCGAGGTCCGTCTGCGGTTCGGAGCTGGGCAGGGAGATCGACAGCTCGGTCAGGTTGGCCAGCAGCCCGACGTAGGGCAGCAGCCGGGCGTTCCGCGCGACGGTGCGGCCGTAGTTGAGCGGTGACTCGGCCAGGACCTCGCAGGCGAAAACCTCCGGATCGAAGTACTGCCACGCGTGCATCAGCTGTTCCTGCACGGTGCTGCGAGGATCCCGCGCATAAGCCTGCAGCACCTTCAGCGCTTCGTTGCCTGCGGTCAGCGCCGCTGCGCGCACCGACGCGCCGGCCACAGCGTCGGAGAGTCCGTCGAGGGTGTCCGGAAGGTATCGCAGGACCCGAGGCCCGATCGACGCGAGTGACTGAGTCTCGCGGATGTTGCGGGGCGGGACCAGCTTGTCCTGGATCACCGACTCCACCCGGCGGATCACCTCGGGATCGGCGTTGCTCACCGTCTCGAGACAGGCTGCGGCCAGCAGACGCAAGTGGCGCGCGTGCCGGGGCTCGTGTTCGGCGCGGTCCAGAACGCCGCTCAGGATTTCGCCGACCTGGTGGCTTTTCGCATGCCCGCAGGCCATCACGATCGTCTCCCACCAGGTGTCCCGGTGTGCCCGATCGACGAGGACGTCCAGGTAGTCCTGCTCGGTCGCTTCGTTGGCGGCGAGGCACTCCTGGAAGGTCCGGTGCACGAAGTCCACCCGGTCGCGCACCGGTTCGCGGAGTACCCCGCTGCGTTCCAGCAGGTAGTCGAGCACCTCGCCGGCGGTCTGATCCACGTGCGGAAGCGACGGCAGCCGCCGGGCCAGGTGGTCGCGGGCCCGGCTTTTCGGCAGCTCGACCTTGGACGCCAGCGTGAGCCGCCAAGCCAGGTCTCCCAGGAGGACCTCCTTTTGCGCCTCGGTGAGGAGCACGTCGATCTGGCGCTCGGCGTCGCGTAGATGCAGCAGCATTGCCAGCGCCTTGCGGTACAGATCCATCCGATCCCGGGGGAGCTCGGACCGATGGGTGAGGTTGAGGGCGCACAACATGGCGCACAGCAGCGGGCTCGCGGCGAGCATGCGCAGGTGCGGGCGACTGTCGAGCTGGTTGAGCAGGCGGCGCTGCACGGTGCGGACGTCGACGTCCGAGCGGACCGTGCCACCGACCAGCGCCGCCTGGTGCCAGCGTTCGATCAGCGCCTCTATGTCTCCGGCGGTCATCGGCTCCAGCAGTACGCTGCTGAAGCCGTCGTTGGCGAGCCAGCGCCGGTCGGCCGCTGCCGTCCGGGCCGTGACTGCCAGCCAGACCTGTGGGAACGTCAGCGCGAGCTCTCGCAGCCAGGTCTTCACACCACGGCGGTGGGACGCTCCGACCTCGTCGACGCCGTCAACCAGCACCAGCGCCCGGCCGCTCGAGAGCACCCGGCTGGTCCAGCCCGGCGGCATCCGGCCGGCCAGTGTCGGCGCGGCGTGCTCGATGAAGCGGTCCGGCGGCGGCAGCGGGCCGGCCGCGAAGGACCGCAGGCGGATCGGGAAGGGAACACGGCCGTTCCAGCTCTCTAGTTCGCCGTTGAACTCGCGGCGTGCCGCCGTCACGGCGAGCCAGTCCAGCAGTGTGGTCTTGCCGGAGCCCGCTTCCCCGCGGATCAGGAGCCGGGTCTGGTTCCCCAGTGCGGCCTCGACCCGCATGTTCGCTGTGCCCTCGCGCTTCTGCCTGTCGCCGAACCACTTCTCGTCCGGCTGCTGTGGCAGCTGGGCCACTATGGTTTCCGGGCAGACACTCAAGCTCAGGTAGGCGATGGTGAGCGGGACGGCGGGCTGATCGTCCATCGTGAGACCGAGCAGCTCGAGCCGGTCCAGCTTGTGCGCGGTGAGATCGAGGTATTCCGCTTCGAACTCGGCGTCGCGGTCGACGCCCTCGGGTGAGGCAAGGCTCGTCTTCGGCACCCGGGCCAGCAGCTCTTCCAGCTGGTCGCTCTGCCTGCTCAGCCGGCCCAGTACCTCGGCCAGCGCCCGCGGCTGGAACGACGGCAGGTGCCGAACCACCTGGACGAGGTGACGGCACGCCTGATCCAGCGCCAGTTCGTACAGCGCCGCCGCCTTGGGAGCCAGGTGCCGCTCGGCCGCCAGGTCAGGGAGCCCGCTTCGGATCTTTCTGGCCAGTTGCTCGGGGTCCGCGTCCGTGACCAGGAAGACCTCGTCCGACAGATCGGTCTTGGTCAGCGCGTCCCCGACAGCCAGGAAGGCCGCGTCGATCTCGTTCTGGGGCAGCGTGGCGAACCGATCCGCCAGAACCTGCTCCAGTTGCTCGGCCACCTGGGTGCCGATGTTCTGGACGAGGTTCTCCAGCTTCTGCCGCTCAAGAGGGCCCTTCAGCTCCCCGGCGGCGAGATCGGCCAAGTCGTCCGAGCGTACTGACGTCGCTTTTCGGCGTCGCAGCCACGATTTCGCCGCGGATGTGGCGATCTGCCCGCCGAGCTTCAGTGCAGGCGCTTCCAAGCCCGTCACAGTGTCCTCCCACCCTCAGACCGCCGGATGTTTCCCGGCGAACGGAGCAGGGACAAGCCTGCAATCGGGTGGACCTACTTGTCACTCGGGCCGAGGATCGCGACCTCGCAGTCGTGCTCGATCTTGTCCGCGTTCGGGGGCTGGGAATCGCTCGAGTACGTCCACGGGGACTCGTCGTTGTCCGGGGTCTCCGCCACGTGCATGCCCTTGTCGTTCATGCACTGGACCCACCTGTGCATGTTGTCCTGGTACGCCGGGTTCTCGCGGTCCATTCCCCACGGCAGCAGTGGCAGCTTCGACCGGCACGCGTCGCCCGCGTCCTTGTGGTCCGCGCTCCACTTCTTTGCTCCCTCGATGGTGTTCGGTTGCGTGTCGACGTCCGCGTTGTGGTCCTTCATGCACGTGCGCCACGGCTCGATCAGGCGGTTGGACTCCTCCGCCGTCTCGTCGACGCGGTGGCGGGGGCGGCCGCCGTCCGCGTCTGTCGAGGGAGCCACAGAAGCCGAAGAAGACGACGCCGGCGTCGACAGTGAAGCCACCTGCGGGGGCGCCGGGGGCGGAGACGAACACGCGGCCAAGCCGAGCAGCAACACCGAACCAGCCAGAAGACGAAGAGCCATACCGGAAGCATGACCGGCGCTTTTCAGGAACTCGTCAGCACGCCGTGAGCGACTCATGCCAGCGCCTGCGTCGGCGGCATCCGCGCGGCCCGCAGCGACGGGTGCAGCCCCGCCAGCACCCCCACCACCAAGGCCCCGACGACTCCTCCCGCCACCGAAGCGACCGGAATCACCGGTGGCCAGCCTTGGTAAGTCGTGTAGCCCAAGGTCACGAGCACGCCCAGCACCGTCCCCGCACAGCCGCCGAGACCCGAAAGTGCCACGGCTTCGGTGAGGAACTGGTCGCGGATGTTTCCCCGCGTCGCACCCAGTGCACGCATCAAGCCGATCTCGCGACGGCGTTCCAGCACCGAGACGAACATCGTGTTGGCGACGCCGACCCCGCCGACCAGCAGCGCCACCCCCGCCAGCCCCAGGAACAGCGCGGAGAACGCCGTCTGCGTCGCCTGCTTCGCCGCCAGCGCGTCCGACGGCCGGGACACCTGGACCAAGCCCGGCAACGCGGGGTTCAGCGTCGCCGGCAGCACCGCGCGGACGTCGGCGATCGCGTCCTCGCGCGCCTTCACGTACACCACCGTCGGGTGCCCGTCGAAGCCCAGGAACCGTTTCGCCGACTCCCATCCCACGAGCACCGCGCGTTCGACGTCCGGCGCCAGCGGCATCGGCGCGAGCACCCCGGTGACCGTGTACCAGGTCGTCCCGATCAGCACGAGCGGCGGCGGCTGCCCCGGCACCACGCGCGAGATGCCGAGCCGGGACGCGGCGACGTAGCCCAGCGCCACCACCGGCAGGTCCGACGCCTCGAATCGTCCTGATTGGACAGTCCCGTTCAACGCCGGCAGCAGGTCGGGGGACGCGGCCAGCACCGCGAGTCCCGAGCCGTCCTGCGGGTCGATCCGGTCGGACCGCCGGACGACGGCGTGCGTGTTCGCGACGGCCGCCGCCGTGGTCACCGGCCCGATCCGCCGCACGCTCCCCACCGCCGACTCCGGCAGCACCACCGGCGGCGTCTGGTTCGGCTGCGGCTCGGCGCGCAGCATGTTCGTGCCCAGCGCGGTCAGCCGGTCGAGCAACGCCGCCTGACTCGACGCGGGGATGCCGGTGACCAGGATCAGCGTCGCGATGCCGAGCGAGATCCCCAACGCCGACAACACCGCCCGCAGCGGTCGCGTCTTGATGCCCAGCAGGCCCACGCCGAGCACGTCGGCGGGCGTCACGCCGAGTCCCCGACGATCCGGCCGTCCCGGAACTCGACGCGCCGGGGCAGCCCGGCGGCGATGTCCCGGTCGTGCGTGATGACGGCGATCGTCGTGCCCTCGGCGTGCAGCCCGGTCAGCAGGTCCAGCACGGCCCGGCCGTTCGCGGTGTCCAGCGCGCCGGTCGGCTCGTCGGCCAGCACCAGCGCCGGGTCGTTGACGACAGCACGCGCGATCGCGACGCGCTGGCGTTCGCCGCCGGAGAGCTCGTGGGGCCGGTGGGCGACGCGGTGCGCGAGCCCGACCCGGCCCAGCGCGTCCAGCGCGAGCGGACGGCGACGGCGGCGCGGCACCCCGGCGTACAGCAGGCCGGTGGCGACGTTGTCCACAGCGGACAGTCCGTCGGTGAGGTGGAACTGCTGGAACACGAACCCCAGCCGGCGCCCGCGCAGCGCGGACAGCTGCCGGTCGGACAACGTCGTGACGTCGTCGCCGCCGACCTCCACCGTGCCGGCCGTCGCGCGGTCGAGCGTCCCGGCGATGTGCAGCAACGTCGACTTCCCCGAGCCCGACGGCCCGGCGATCGCCAGCAGCTCGCCGTCGGACACGGTCAGCGTGACGTCGTCGAGCGCGACGACGTCGCCGGGATAGCGCTTGCTCACCCCGCGCAGGGCCAGCACCGGCGTCACGACGTCGTCACCACCTTCAGGCCTTCGGTGACGCCGTCGCCGCTGATCTCGACGAGGTCGCGCGCGAACATCCCGGTCTTGACCGCGCGAAGCGTCCCGTCCGGCAGCTGTACGGCGTACCCGCCTTCGCGCAGCGCCAGTAGCGCGCCGACCGGCACCGCGAGCACCCCGGCGTGCGTTTCGGTGGCGATCCGGACCTCGACCGCCGCCGAATCGAGGTCGGCGACGGACTTCGGGTCGTCGGGCGTGACCGTGACGTTCACCTTGGGCGGCCCCTGCGGCCCGCCTTCCGGCGTTCCCGTGACGTCCGTGCTCACCGACGTCACCTTGGCCGGGACCGTCGTCCCGTCCGGCCGGGCCACGGTCACCGGCGCGCCGGTCTTGATCGCCGCGACGTCCGAAGCGGACACCGGCGCGACCACCACCTTCGTCGTCGCGCTGACGGTGAGCAGGGGCCCCGCGACCGGGTCGCCGGGCTGCGCGGTCACCGAGTTGACCCGCACCGGGCCGGGCAGCACGAGGACCTGGCCGACGTCGAGGACTCCCGTTTCCTCAAGGCCGGCCTTCTTCTGCCACTTCTTCAGGGCGTCGGCGAACGTGAACGCCTTGGGGTGACCCACTTTGTAGCCGAGCGCGGCCAGGTTCGCGGCGACGACGGCGACGTCCGGGCCGGTGAGGTCCGGGTTGTCGAGCTTGCGGAACAGCGGGGTGTCGCCGAAGAACACCGGGACTCCGCGGCCGTCCACTGAGTACAGTGCCTTGCCGCGCTGGGCGACGTCACCGACGGCGGGCAGCTTCGTGACGGTGCCGGAACCTGTGCCCTTCACCGGCACCGGCGTCCCGAAGCCCAGGGTGCCGGTGAACGACTGCGTGTTCGCCAGGTCGGTCTTCCGGACGGCGACGGTGGTCACGGCGGGCGGCGGCGCGGCCGGGGCGGCGGTCCCGCGGCCGTGGTCCACGACGAAGTACGTCGTGGCGCCCAGCACGGCGACCACGGCGACGGCCGCCCACAAGCCACCCGATCGGGTTTTCATGGGCGTCACGCTCGCAGCGGAATGTCAGGGACCGGTCAGGAAAGCGTGGTCTTCCGGTAGCCGCGCTTATGCTCGGATCATGTGCGCCCACATCGTGCTGGCCGAGGACGACGCCAAGCAGGCGGAGCTCGTCCGGCGCTACCTCGAGCGGGAGCGCCACACCGTGGTCGTCGTCGGCGACGGCGCCGTCGCGCTGGACCTCGTCCGCCGGCACCCGCCCGACCTGCTGGTGCTCGACGTCATGCTGCCCGGGGTGGACGGGCTGGAGATCTGCCGGACGCTGCGCGCGGAGTCCGACCTGCCGGTGCTCATGCTCACCGCACGGTCCACAGAGGACGATCTGCTCGCCGGGCTCGACCTCGGCGCCGACGACTACGTCACCAAGCCGTTCAGCCCGCGCGAGCTGATGGCCCGGATCCGGACGCTGCTGCGGCGGGCCGCTCCCGCGCGTCCCGGCGGTACGGCGCGGGTGGGTGGCCTGACCGTCGACCCGCTGCGCCACGAGGTGACCGTCGACGGCAGGCCGATCGACTGCACGCCGGGCGAGTTCGGGCTCCTGGAACTGATGGCGACGCAGCCCGACCGCGTCTTCACGCGTGGCCAGCTGCTGGAGCACCTGCACGGCTTCGACCGGTTCATCACGCAGCGCGCGATCGACGTGCACGTGATGAACCTGCGCAAGAAGATCGAGGCCGACCCACGGCGCCCGGCGCGGCTGCTCACCGTCTACGGCGTCGGCTACAAGCTGACCGCGGGCGCCGATGCGCCGTAGCCTCCTCCTGCGGTTGTTCGTGCTGTCGGCGCTGGTCGCGGTGGCCTCGATCGCCGCGACGGCGTGGCTCGCCGCGCGCACGACGTCCGGGGCGATCCAGCAGGAGCAGGGCCAGGCCCTGGCCGACGACGGGAACATCTACCGGGGGCTGCTGAAGTACGCCGCGACCCATCCGGACTGGCACGACGTCGGTGACCAGCTACGCGGCACCGCGGCGATCTCCGGCCGTCGCATCGCGCTGACGCTGACCGACGGCACCCCGGTCGCCGATTCGGCCACCGACGGCAGGCCGCTGCCGCTGCGGCCCTCGATCGTCGTCGACCCGCTGTCGGTCGACTCCGGGCTCGGCCAGGACACCACCGCCGACCGGATCGACCCGGACGCGGTCGGCCCGTACGCGCTGGCCGAGGCCGACCGCGCGAACCTCGCCGCCGTCGCCCAGCGGGTGCTGCGGTGCGTGCAGGGCCGCTCGGGCGCCGGCACGATCGAGACGTCGCCGGGCGGGCATCCGCGGATCGAGGGCGCCGACCCGTTCGTGCTGTCCGCGTGCAGGGGCTCCGCGCTCAGCCTGCCGACGAAGACCGAACAGGCCGCGCTGGACCAGCTGTCCACGCTGGTCAACGCCTGCCTGAACCGCGGGCCGGAGTCGAAGCCGCGGGCGCAGGTGCAGGTGTTGCTCGACTTCACCTGGGTGCACAAGGGCGTCTCGGCCGAGGAGACCGAGCAGGCCGTGCGGTCGTGCCTGAACGCGGCCCGCCGGGAGCAGCTGACGCCGTACGTCGCGCCCGCCGCGTCGCTCTACCTCACGGCGTCGTCGGGTGAACCGCCCGCGGGGTTCACGCTCTCGCCGGAGAACCAGGTCCGGCTCTTCCAGGTCGCCGGCGGGATCCTGCTGCTGACGCTGCTGGTCACGGCGTTCGCCGGGCTCCGGCTGATCCGGCCGCTGCGCGCGCTCACCGGCGCGGCGCGGCGGATGGAAGGCGGCGAGACCGGCGCGCAGGTCAAGGTGCGCGGCCGCGACGAGATCGCCCGGCTCGGGACCGCGTTCAACGCCATGTCGGCGAACCGGGAACGCCTGGAGGAGACCCGCAAGGCGATGGTCAGCGACATCGCGCACGAGCTGCGCACGCCGCTGAGCAACATCCGCGGCTGGCTGGAAGCGACCCAGGACGGCCTCAGCCGGCTCGACGACGAGCTGGTCGACTCGCTGCTCGAAGAGGCCGTCCACCTGCAGCACATCGTCGACGACCTGCAGGACCTCGCACTCGCCGACGCGGGCGCGCTGCGGCTGCACCCGGAGCCGGTCGACGTGGCGGCGCTGCTGACCCAGGTCGTCGCGGGTTTCCGGCCGGCCGACGTCTCGCTCACGGCGTCGGCTTCTTCGCTGGAGCTGACCGCCGATCCGGTGCGGCTGCGGCAGGCGGTCGGGAACCTGGTGTCCAACGCGATCCGGCACACGCCGGCCGGCGGGTCGGTGGAGGTCCGCGGGCGCCGGGACGGCGACGACGTCGTGATCGAAGTCGCCGACACCGGCGCCGGGATCGCCGCCGAGGACCTGCCGCACGTGTTCGACCGGTTCTGGCGGGCCGACAAGGCCCGGACACGGGGGACGGGCGGCAGCGGCCTCGGGCTGGCGATCGTCCGGAAGCTCGCGGAGGCCCACGGCGGGACGGTGACCGCGGCTTCCGTGCCCGGTCAGGGCTCGACGTTCACGCTGCGGCTGCCCGTCGGTGCCGGTGGTCGTGAGTGAGAAACAGGGTTAGAACACTGTTTCTCACTCACGACCGGCCCGCACGACGTCAGCCGCGGGCCGCCGCTGGCGCCGTGGCCGGGCTGTTTCGCGGCACGCGGGTAGCCGAACTCCTGCGCGGGGAGGTTCCCCGGAAGGTCGAGGCCGAGTGGCTGGGCGGCCCGGGTGACGTCGGCGGCGCGGCGGCCGTGGGCGTCCGGGTTCAGCACCAGGAACGCCTGGTCGTGGCCGCTCTGCTGGTCGTCGGCGACCCACGTCGCGTCGGCGAGCGCGGTGACTTTCCTTGCCTGGGCCACGAGAACCTCCCTTTCGTGGCCCAGGCAGCGTCGCGAAAGGGTGTGGGGAACCGGTGAGCGAGCGGTCAGCGGGAGATCAGGAAGCCACGCACAGATCGCGGATCAGCTTCGCCACGTGACCGGTCGCGCGGACGTTGTAGAAGGCGTGGGCGATCTTGCCGTCGGCGTCGACGACGAACGTCGAGCGGATGACGCCCAGGTAGGTCTTGCCGTAGTTCTTCTTCTCGCCGTACGCGCCCCACGCCTCGATGACGCCCTTCTCGGGGTCGCCCAGCATCGGGAACGTCAGCTTCTCGGTCTCGACGAACTTCGCGAGCTTCGCCTGCTTGTCCGGCGAGATGCCGATCACCTGGTAGCCGGCGTCGTTCAGCTCGGCGAGGTTGTCGCGGAAGTCGCAGGCCTGCTTGGTGCAGCCCGGAGTGCTCGCCGCCGGGTAGAAGTACACGACGACGGACTTGCCGCGGAAGTCGCGCAGCGAGACGTCCTTGCCCTCGCTGTCGGGCAGGGTGAAGTCCGGGGCTTCGTCGCCGGGGGAAAGTCGCTCGGTCATATGCCGAGCGTAACGTCAGGCGGGTCCGCAGTAGGTGACCGCGGCGGCCTCGGTCGCGCTCGGGCGGATCTGCAGCCGCAGCTGCGTCGGCTCCTGCGGTACCGCGAAGGCCAGCGTGACGTGCACCGAGCGGCCGGGCAGGACGTCCTTGCCCGCGTCGGTGATGCCGGTGAACCCCTGGGTCGTGTCCACGACCTGCTTGACCGGCGTGCCCGCCGAGGTGGCGGCGACGGTGAGGCCCGAGAGCTTGTACGTCGTCGCGCCGTCGTTCGTCAGCTCGACGTCGAAGGCCGCGCCGCGCGGGCTGCTCGGGTACGCCGATGCGCTGGGCTTGAACGACTCCGGCGAGCCGACCGAGATGGTGACGCCGCTGGCGAACCGGTGGTCGGCGCCGAACTTGAGGTCGTTGCCCGCCTGCGCCGCGCTGGCGCCCGCCTGGCCGCCGCCCGCCCCGAGGGCCGCGGTGCCGTCCTTTGCCGACGGGACCCCGCACGCCACCGCCAGGGAAAGCAGTCCTGTGGTGAACATGATCTTGCATGTGCGCGCGAGCGCCATCGCAGGTACTCCAGTCGGCGGGTCGGGGGTGCCGTTCGGCAACGGGGCGTGCCGGGCGAACCCGCTCCACTCTGGCCGTGATCGCGCGTGGTTACGAGCGGACACGGGGGGTTGTCGCGCACCTGGTGCCGCGCCGTGGCCAATCCGTGACCGGAACGGCACGGGTGGTGACAATCACCGCCGACATGCCACTTAAACGGCGAGTGCGAACAGCAGGATGAAGATCGCCACGCCGGCCACCCAGGCGGCCATCAACCAGCCGAAATCCCGGATGGGGTCGACCGCGCGGCTCTCCTCGCCGGGCACGTAGACGCCACGCTCCTCGAACCAGTCGGCCCAGCGGGTGAACCAGCTCAACGGGTTGCGCGACGACATGCTTCACCTCCGGGCACCGGCCTACCCGTCACAGTACGGGTACGGCCGTGCTCGCCGGAAGGCGAGTGACCGCTCACCGCCCGTGACCTGACGTGCCACGGGCGGGTGAACGCCGACGTCTCTCGTGTAGATCTTCAGAGGGCTTCGTTGCGCTGCAGGATCGAGACCGCACGGACGGTCGCGTAACCGCTCCACTCGAGCTCCGCCGCGGGCGAATAGCTGGCGAAGTCGACCCGCCAGCCGCCGTCGTCGTGCTGCTCACCGGCGAGCCGCCGCAGCTCTCCGTCGATCACGTCGTCCTTGAACAACGCGCGGGCCGGGCGGTCCGGCAGCGGCGCGAAGTCCAGTGCGCGCAGGGTTTCCCCCGCCGAGCCGCCGGCCACCGGGACCAGGCCGTCGGGGGAGACGAACGGCGCCAGCCGGTCCAGCAGCGTCGCCGCTTCGGCGTGGAAGTCGTGGGCCGCGTCCACGAAACCCACCGCGAACGACAGCGCGATCGCGTGCGGCGCCTCGCTCAGCGCACGGATTTCGCGGAAGCAGTACTCCGTCGCCGCGGCGAGCCACGGGTGTTCGCGCACGGCCCGGTCGTGGCGGGCGACGCGCAGGGCGACACTCGCGGCGAACGCCGTGCTCTGCAACGCGGCCCGCGTCGGATCGGCCTGGACCCAGAAGGGCGCGCAGCCCGCCGGGTCCGCCACGGGCAGGGCGAACGGCAGGCCGCCGTCCGGGGTGGAGACCGAAGCGAGCCAGTCGCAGAGCCGGGCCGCGTGCGGGGAGGTCGCCGGCGCTACGTCCTCGAACACCTCGAAGGCGTGGAGGGCGCCGCCGGGCTGGCTCTCCGGCGCCCGCAGGTCGGGCTCGAGGCCCCAGCCGTAGCCCCCGTCGGGATTGCGGTAGCCGTCGACGGCGGCCAGCACGGCGTCAGCGCCGGTCTCGCCGCTGAGCAGCTCGAAGCGGCGTCGGTCCAGGAGCCGGGCGTGCGTCGCCATGAACGACGCCGCCGCGGAAAGGTTCACAGCCATGCGGTCAGCGTCGCACCGTCGTGGCCGCGGGTCTTGAACGGATCGGACCTCACGGCAGCCGCGGGCCGGCCGGGGCGACGGCCGCGCGCAGCCGGGCCGCGTCCTGGCCGGGCGGGGCGCCGAACAGGCGGCGGTACTCGCGGTTGAACTGCGACGGGCTGTCGTAGCCGACGAGGTGCCCGATGCCCGCGACGTCGCCCGCGTCGGCCAGCAGCAGCGAGCGGGCCTCCTGCAGGCGGATGCGCTTCTGGAACTGCAGCGGGCTCATCGCCGTGACCGCGCGGAAGTGCCGGTGGAACGCCGACGGGCTCATCCCGCTCAGCTTCGCGAGCTCGTCGACCCGCATCGGCTCGGCGTGGTTCTCGCGGATCCACCGGATCGCCCGGCCGACGTGCGCCAGCCCGCTGTCGGCCAGGCCGATCTGGCGGAGCAGGCCGCCGTGCGGGCCGGTCAGCAGCCGCCAGAGGATCTCCCGCTCGATCAGCGGGGCGAGCACGCGCGCGTCGGCGGGGTGGCCGACCAGCCGCACCAGCCGGACGACGGCGTCGAGCAGTTCGGGGCTCGCGTCCCCGGTCGCGATCGGCGACGACGGCGGGGTGCGCGCGAACCGGCCGGGCGGGGCTTCGAGCATCAGCGGGGCGATGGCCGCGGGCCGCAGGGCCAGTCCCACGCCCAGTGCCGGCGTCTCCGGCGTCGCGCCGACGAAGTGGCCGGTCACCGGCAGATCGGTGCTGACCAGCAGGTACTGCCCGGCGCGGTACTCGTGCACCTGCTCGCCGAGCAGCAGGCGCTTGCCGCCCTGGGCCATGACGACCAGGAGCGGCTCGGCCAGCGAGTGGTGCGGCTCGCTGGTGTCCACTTCGGACAGCAGCAGGCCCGGGATCGGCGTGCGCAGGTCGGCGCGCGCGTGGGTGGCGACGAGGTCGCGGAGCTCGGTCAGCACTCAACAAGGGAAGCACGTCGGTTTGACACTCGCAATCGAAGTCGAGCGGATCGTGCAAGAGCCGACGTCGATCGATCTACCGTCGAGCTGGGGTTTCGCGGTTTCCTAGTGGTGGTCAATCCGACACCAGAGGAGAGTTCCATGACACTCGACCACTACGTCACCCTCGGCCGGTCCGGGCTGCGCGTCAGCCCGTTCGCGCTCGGCGCGATGACCTTCGGCGAGGATCCCGGCGGCGCGGGCTGCAGCGTCGAAGAGTCCGAGAAGATCCTCGAGACCTACCTCGACCTCGGCGGGAACTTCGTCGACACGGCCAACTTCTACACGAACGGCCACTCGGAGAAGATCCTCGGCGACTTCTTCGCGGCGCGGCCGGGCCTGCGCTCGCACGTGGTGCTGGCGTCGAAGTTCTTCGGCAACATGCACCCGGGCGACCCCAACGGCGGCGGCGCGGGTCGCGCGTCGATCATCGCCCAGCTCGAGGAGACGCTGCGGCGGCTGCGGACCGATCACCTCGACCTGTACTGGCTGCACAACTGGGACCGCCACACGCCGATCGAGGAGACCCTGCGGACCCTCGACGACCTCGTGCGCGCGGGCAAGGTCCGCTACATCGGCTTCTCGAACACCCCGGCGTGGGTCACCGCGCAGGCCCAGACGACGGCGCTGCTGCGGGGCTGGACGCCGCTGGTCGCGCTGCAGGTGGAGTACTCGCTGCTGGCGCGGACGGTGGAGGGGGAGCTGGCACCGTTCGCGCTCGACCAGGGCATCGCGCTGACGCCGTGGAGCCCGCTGAAGAACGGGTTCCTGTCGGGCAAGTACCGGCGCGACGGCGCCGTCGACTCGGCGCGGGCGGCCTTCGTCGGCGGCCCGACGGAGGAGGAGTTCGCCGTGATCGACGTGGTGGCCGCGATCGCGTCGGACCTGGACACGACGTCCGCGGCGGTGTCCTTGGCGTGGTTGCGGGCCCGGCCGGGCACGGTGGTCCCGATCGTCGGCGCCCGGCGGCTGGAGCACCTGACCGGCAACCTCGCGGGCCTGGACGTGACGCTCTCGGCGTCGGACCTGGCGCGCCTGGACGAGGTTTCGGCGCCGACGCTCGACTACCCGGCCCCGATGCACGGCGCCCAGCGCGCGATGCTCCAGTTCGCGGGCACGACGGTCGACGGCGAACCGTCCACTGTGTACCCGCCGCTGCTGCAGAGCGACGTCCGCTACTGACTCTTGAGGCGGGCCAGGACTTCGTCGAGGCCTTGCCGCGTCGGGGCGTCCCGCATCGCGGCTCGGAACTGCTCGTTGATCCCGCCGGGCGTTTCGTGCTTGCGGGCCAGCTCTTCGAGGGTGCCGTCGTGGGCGGCGAGGGTGCGGCCGAGCTCGCCGTAGACGTGGGCGATGTAGCCGTCGGCGTCGGCGGGCGTGACGCCGTGCTCGGCCATCCAGCCCGCGATGGCGGCGAGCTGCCCGAGGTGGGCGGCGAAGGTGGCGGTCGCGGCGCTGAAGGTGTCGAGGGTCGCTTCGTCCGCGGGGACGACGACGTCACCGACGCTCTCGAAGAGCGCCCGCGCATCGACGTCGTCGGGGTACATCGCGGTGCGGCTGGCGCGGCGGCTCGCGGTCGGCAGCGGGATGGACCGGACGATCCGCGTGGCCGGCGCGACCCACTCCTCGAGCCGGTCCAGGGACACCCCGGCGACCGCGCTCACCACCACGTGCTCCGGCCGGAAGGTGATTTCCCCCAGCACTTCCCGGACGACCTGCGGCCGCACGGCGACGACGACGGTGGTCGCGTTGTCGAGCACTTCCTGGTTGCTGCCGCACACCCGCACGTTCGGGAACCGGGCGGCCAGGTCGTGCGCGATGGCGTGGTTGCGCGGGGAGAGGAACACCCGCGGTGCCCCGGTGCTCAGGCCTTCGACGATGGCGGCGGTGAGCTCGCCGGTGCCCACGAACCCGTACGACTGCATGGCGAACCCTAACCGCGGAACGTCCGCCGGTAGGTGTCCGGGGGCACGCCGACCGTGCGGTTGAAGTGCCTGCGCAACGTCGTCGCCGTGCCCATGCCGACGGCCGCCGCGATCGTGTCGACTCCCGAGTCCGTCTTCTCGAGCAGCTCCTGCGCCCGGCGGATCCGCTGGACCAGCAGCCACCGCAGCGGGGTCGTGCCCGTCGCGGCGTGGAAGTGACGGGTCAGGTGGCGGGTGCTGACCTTCGCCTGCTTGGCCAGGTCCTCCACCGTCAGCGGCTGGTCGAGCCGCGCGGTGATCCACGGGAGCAGCGCGGCGAGCGGGTGGTCGTCCCGGGCCGGGACCGGGGCCGACACGAACTGGGCCTGCCCGCCGGCGCGGTGCGGGGGCACGACCAGCCGGCGGGCGACCGCGTTGGCGGCCGACGGGCCGTGGTCGGCGCGGACGAGGTGCAGGCAGAGGTCCATCGCGGCGGCCTTTCCCGCCGACGTCAGCACGCTGCCGTTGTCGACGTACAGCACGTCCGGGTCCACCGTCACCCGCGGGAACCGGGCGGCGAGGACGTCGGTGTGCGCCCAGTGGGTGGTCGCGCGGAGGCCGTCCAGCAGGCCGGCCGCGGCCAGTACGAACGCGCCCGTGCAGAGCGACGCCACCCGCGCGCCGGCCGCGTGCGCCGCCCGCACCGCCTCGACGAGGTCGGCCGGCGGGTCCGCGTCGACGTCGGCCCAGCCGGGCACGATCACGGTGCCGGCGCGCGCGAGCCGGTCGAGCCCGCGGTCGGGTTCGAGGAGGAACCGCCCGACCCGCACCGGGCCCGAGCCGCAGACGGCGAAGTCGTACCGCGGATCCTCGCCGAACACTTCGGACGCGATCGTCAGCTCGAAGGGCAGCATCCCGTCGGTGGCGGCGAGCGCGACTGCGTGCATGTCCGAAAGTGTACGCATCCCGTCGTTCCGGACACTGTCGCCGGCGCGGAGCCGTCACGAAGATGGATTCATGACTTCGGTACTGGTGTACGGCGCCTACGGGCACACAGGTCGTTTCGTGGTGGCGGAGCTGCGCAGCCGCGGCTTCGAGCCGATTTTGTCCGGCCGTGACGCGGCTAAGTTGCCCGGCGGCCGGCCCGCTTCGGTCGACGACCCGGCCTCGCTCGACCGCGCGCTGGACGGCGTCGCGGCGGTGATCAACTGCGCGGGCCCGTTCGCGGCGACGGCCGTCCCCCTGATCGAGGCGGCGGCACGCGCCGGCGTCCCGTACGTCGACGTCGCGGCCGAGATCGAAGCCAACCTGGACACGTTCGCCCTGGAGGCGGACACGGTGGTGGTGCCGGCGATGGCGTTCTTCGGCGGCCTGGCCGACCTGCTGGCCACGGCGGCGATGGGCGACTGGCGGTCGGCGGACGCGATCCACGTGGCGTACGCGCTCAGCAGCTGGCGTCCGACGGCCGGGACGCTGAACGCGGGTCAGGTGTCCCGCGAACGCCGCGACGGCCGCCGCGTCCGCTACGCGAACGGCCGCCTGGAGCACCGCGACGACGCCCTGCCGACGCTGGACTGGACGTTCCCCGAGCCCCTGGGCCCGCAGCCCGTCTTCGGCGAGTTCTCGATGGCCGACATCGTCACGATCCCCCGTCACCTGACGGTTCCCAGCGTGACGAGCTACATGACGGTCAACGCGGCCAAGGACCTGTTCGCGGGCGGAGAGCGCGACTCGGCCGAGAGCTTCGTGGTCGACGTGGCGGTCCGCGCGAACGGCGAAGAGCGCCGGGCGACTGCTCGCGGCGAGGACATCTACGCGGTGAGCGCCCCACTGGCGGTGGAGGCGGTGGACCGCATCCTGAGTGGACGGACGAAGGTGAAGGGCGTCGCGGCGGCGGGGGAGATCTTCGACGCGAAGGACTTCCTGCGGGCACTGGCACCGCACGTCACGGTCGAACTGCCCTGAGCCAAGGAAACCCACAGCCGACGACCAAAGGTGACCGCAGCCGGGGGTCCGGGGGCGGAGCCCGCCGGGCGGGGTCTGGGGGTCGCACCCCCAGGAGATACGACGAAGCGAAGGAGCCCGGCGAAGGCGCGAAGCGCGGAGAAGGGGCTCATGAGCGGAGTGGGCCCGGAGAGACTCGAACTCTCACTGGCACGGACCTAAACCGTGTGCCTCTGCCAATTGGGCTACGGGCCCGCTGCAGGAGGAAGCGTAGCGTGCGGCGTGGCCCCTGCGGCGGCGGTGGGGCGGTCGACTAGGTTGGGGCCTGGAAGTCACTGCGGCGAGGAGGACACGTGGCCCGCGATCCCGAGACGATCGAGCGTGAGATCGAGCAGGCCAGGACTGCTCTGGCGGCGACGCTCGATCAGCTGACCGTCAAGGCCGACCCGAAGAAGCTCGCGGACGCGGCGAAGAATGGTGTGCGCGCGAAGCTGGACAACCCCAAGGTCAAGTACCCGCTGATCGGCGGGGGCATCCTGGTGCTCGTCCTGCTGGTGCGCAAGCTCCTCAAGTAAGCGCTCAGGCGCGGGCCTGCTCCGCCGTCTTCTCGGCGGCGGGGGCGGGCTCGGCCGCCGGCTTGCTTTCCTCGACGGCCTTCGGGAGCTGCTTGCTCGGCGGCAGCTGCGGCTTCTTCTCGGCAGCCGAAGCCGCCGGAGCCGCCGAAGCCGCGGCCGGCTCCTTCTCGGTGGTCTGCTGCTTCGGCACACTGCCGGGCGGCGGGACCTCGAGCGGCGCCTGCTTCGGGAGCGTCAGCCGGGCCGTCATGTAGGTCTGGGTGAATTCGAGCGCACTGCCGTTGAGCAGGTGCACGACCGTGTTCCGGCCGTCGCCGCCGAGCTCCTCGACCAGCTGGTCGGCCCGGTCGCGCGCGGCGATGATGCCGGGCGCGCGAGCGGTCAGCTCCTTGCCGCGGCCGCTGACCGTGATCGCCCAGTCGGCGTCCTCGCGGACGTACGCCGCCGTGATCGCTTCCACCATCTGCCTCACGCCCCTCTCGATGCCTTACACAACCGTGACGCGGTCGTCGCGATTCCATGACGCTGCTTTCGGATCACGTTGTCCGCGCCCCCTCTCGGTCGTGAAGGTCCAGCACACTTTCTACCGTGTCTTCAGTACCGTAGAGCAACTCTGTGTCACACGACACGACAGCGCTGAGTAACGACCGAATGGCCTAATGCACGCGCAGGTTACCGTGCACGGCTCCGCAGGCCGCTCCACAGCACGTCCATGGCGTATTCGGTGGCCATCTCGGGGCTCACCTCATCGTGTCGCTCGCACCAGATCGCGAGCCGTTCGCACGCCCCGACCACGAATTCCGCGGCCGCTTCGGCCCGCAGGTCGTCGCCGCTGTCGAAGTAGCCGCTCATCAGCGCGGCGATCAGGTCGGTCTGCTGGCGCCGGGTCTCCTCGACCTCGTCCGCGGCCGGCGTGCCGATCAGTGCCATCTCGTGGCGCAGCAGCGACCACGCCTGGCGCCGTTCCCGGATGAAGACGAAGAAGGCCAGCAGGCCGCGGCGCAGCGCGTCCTCGGCGGTGGTCGCGCCGACCGTCGCCTGCTCGGTGACCTCGCGCAGGATCGACCGCGACTCGCGGATGCAGGCCAGCAGGAGGCCTTCCTTCGAGTTGAAGTACTCGTAGAGCATCGGCTTCGAGACGCCCACCAGTTCGGCGATCTCGTCCATGGACGCCGCCGCGTAGCCGCGCGCCGAAAACACCTGCTCGGCGACCTCGACCATCTGCCGCATCCGCTCGGCCCGGGGCATGCGCTTGCGCTTCGCGGTGGTCACGAGGAACACTCTACCGGTAGTAACCTACTCTGAGTAAGATGGACGACGAGTAACAGGAATCGGGAGGCGCGATGGGCAACCGCACGGAGACCGGGGTCGTCATCGTCGGGACGGGGTTCTCCGGTCTCGGGATGGCGATCCAGCTGCGCAAGGAGGGGCGTGACGACTTCGTCATCCTCGAGAAGGCGCACGACGTCGGCGGCACCTGGCGCGACAACAGCTACCCCGGGTGCGCCTGCGACATCCCGTCGCACATGTACTCGTTCTCCTTCGAGCAGAACCCCGGCTGGTCGCGGGCCTACTCGCCGCAGCCTGAGATCTGGCGGTACATGCGCGAGGTCGCCGACAAGCACGACCTGCGGCGCTTCGTCCGCTTCGGCCAGGAGATGACCGGCGCCCGCTGGGACGCCGACGAGAACCGCTGGCACGTCGCCACGAGGGGCGGAGACGAGTTCGTGGCGGGCGCGCTGGTCGCGGGGGTCGGGGCGCTGCACCTGCCGCAGATCCCGGAGCTGCCCGGGATCGAGGACTTCGCGGGCCCGGCGTTCCACTCGGCGCGGTGGCGTCACGACGTCGACCTGAAGGGCAAGAAGGTCGCCGTGATCGGCACTGGCGCCAGTGCGGTCCAGTTCGTGCCGAAGATCGCGCCGGACGTCGAAGAGCTGACGCTGTTCCAGCGCACGCCGCCGTGGATCATGCCTAAGGCCGACCACGAGATGTCCGGGCGCACGCGCGCGCTGTTCAAGGCGTTCCCGCCGGCCCAGCGCGCCTACCGGAACGTCCTGTACTGGCTGCTCGAAGCGCGCGCGATCGGCTTCAACGGCCAGTCGTGGGTGATGAAGCTCGGCCAGCGCCTGGCCAAGCGCAACATCGACCGCGCGATCACCGACCCGGCACTGCGGCGCAAGGTGACGCCGGACTACACCATGGGCTGCAAGCGCGTGCTCATCTCCAACGACTACTACCCGGCGCTGGCCCGGGACAACGTCGACGTCGTCACCGACGGCGTCCGGGAGGTCCGCGAGCACAGCGTCGTCGACGCGGCGGGGGTCGAGCACGAGGCCGACGTCATCGTCTACGGCACCGGCTTCCACGTCACCGACGCCTTCGACGACCTGGAGATCGTCGGGCGCGACGGGCGCAACCTGGGCAAGGAGTGGGCGACCGAGGGGATGCGGACGCACCTCGGGATCACCGTCGCCGGCTTCCCGAACCTGTTCTTCCTGCTCGGCCCGAACACCGGCCTCGGCCACAACTCCGTCGTGTTCATGATCGAGGCGCAGATCTCCTACGTCGCCGAGGCGCTGCGGCTGGCCCGCGGCAGGGCCATCGAGCCGAAGCCCGAGGCGCAGGAGCGGTTCAACACCGCGATCCAGCGCAAGCTGGCGAAGGGGATTTGGACGCGCGGCGGCTGCAAGAGCTGGTACCTGGACGCGAAGGGCGTCAACCGGACGATCTGGCCGGGCTTCACCTGGCGGTACTGGCTGGACACGCGGAAGGTGCGTCGCGAGGACTTCCGGGTCGGCTGAGGGTCGTGAGTGAGAAACAGTGTTCTAACCCTGTTTCTCACTCACGACCGCGGGGGATCAGCGGGAGACGTAGCGGCGGAGGCGGCCGATCAGGTCCACGGTCGGCAGCTCGCACAGTTCGGCCATGCGCTCGAGCGCCGGCAGGTCGAGCGCGACCTCGGCGGCACCCTGCTCGCCGGCCTGCCGCAGCCGGTCTTCGGCCCAGCGGCGCAACGGCTGCAGGTCGACCGACGCGTCGGCGACGACCTTGCGCAGGTCGACGCGGACCCGGCCGGGCTCGTCGACGAAGACCCGGCGGTGCACCTTGGCCAGCAGGTCCTGGGGCAGCTCGTCCATCGCGACGCACAGTTCGACCAGGCGCACCACCGAGCACTGTCTGGTGCCCAGTTCGTAGGTGGCCAGCGTCTGCAGCGAGATCTCGCTCTGCAGGTGCTGGTTCAGCTCCTTGCGCGTCCATCCTCGGCTGCGCCTGAGCTTGCGGAGCTCGTCTCCGAGTATCCGCTGATAGTCCTCAGCGTCGATCAGCACATCAATGTCCCCTGCCGTGCTCTCCCGCGGCACCCTCACGGTGGTGACAACATTCCCGTGCAGGTGCACCCTCACGTTGTATGTAAGTGCGCGAGAGCCCGGCCCTTACGCGATTCCGGGCATGTCTTTGATACCGATTGCGCGAGTTAGGCCGATCGGGTTAACGGCAGGTGGCCGTGCGTGCAATTTGCAGTGTGCAGACGACTCAAGCGATCGCAGTGTCCCTGATGGACGGTCCGGGGACCGGCGTCGTCAGTTGACGCAGGGGACGCCTTCGGCGGTGATCGGCTTGTCCTCGGCCGCGGTCGGCGGCGGCGCGGCGGCCTGCGAAGGCGAGCCCGCGGCCGCGCCGGAACCGGCGCCCGAGTCGGCGCTCGTGCCCTGGTAGTCCGAGCCGAGGAACACCATCACGTGCCCCGCCTGGACGCTCTTGTCCTCTTGGATCGTCGGCGAGCCGCCGAGCGCGTCCGCGACGGCCTGGCCCTTGTCCTTGCCGCCCTTCGGCACCCAGATGACCGTGGTCTTGCGCGAGGTCGAGTTCGCCGTGTCGCCGGAGGCGAAGCCCTTGGCGTCGAGGGTCTTGGCGACGCTCGCGGCCAGCCCGGTCTTGCCGGAGGCGTTGCGGACGTCGACCGTGGTCGCCTTGTTCGCGGGGTCGGCCTGGTCCGCCGGCGGGGCCGTCTGGCCCGGCTGCGGCCCGGCGAGGCTCTGGACGAACTGCTTCACCTCGGCGGGGTCGACCTGGATGGCCGTGCCGTCTTCGGGGGTCTTGTACTCGATGTTCTTCACCGGGATGGTGCGGAACTCGAGCTGGCCGCCGGTCAGGCCCTTCATCTGCTGGGCGAACCCGAAGACGTCCCAGTTCTGGTTGAGCACGACCGACTTCTTGATGGCGTCGATCAGGTCGGACAGCTTGCCCGGGTTGGTCAGCGTGCCGGCCGAGAGCACCTTGCGGGCCATGCCGGCCATGAACACCTGCTGGCGGACGACCCGGTCGAGGTCGCCGTTGGGCAGGCCGTGGCGCTGCCGGACGAACTCGAGCGCCTCGACACCGGAGATCGTGTGCTGCCCCTTGGTGAAGTTCGCGCCGGAGTACTGGTCCTTGACGTTGTTGTTCAGGCAGACGTCGACGCCGCCGATGGCCTTCGTGATTTCGCTGAAGCCGAGCAGGTTGACAGCGGCGTAGTTGTCGATGGTCGACCCGGTGAGCTTCTCGATGGTCTCGATGAGCTCCTTCGCCCCGGCCTGGTTGGCCTGGACGTCGAGCTGCTTCGGGTCGGTGACGCCCTGCTTCTGCAGGTCCTTGCGGGCCTGCAGCATCGCGCGGGCGTACGCCGAGTTGATCTTGTGCTTGCCGTAGCCGGGGATGTCGACGTAGGAGTCGCGCGGCAGCGACATCGCGACGGCCTTGCTGCCGTCGTTCGGGATGTGCACGAAGATCAGCGAGTCGGTGTTGAGCTCGCCGTCGGAGTCGCCGGCACGGAGCTGGTCGAGCACCTCGCGCGAAAGCGGGTTGCCCTGGGCGTCGGTCCGGCTGTCGAGACCGACCAGCAGGATGTCGCGAGCGCCATCGGCGGGCTTGTCGCCACCGCCGCCGTCGCTGATCACGTTCGCGTAGTTCAGCCCGTTGACCAGGCCCTGCATGGCGGCCCACGCGTACCCGGTCAGGCCCATCACCAGCAGCGACACCACGGCCAGCGCGACCTTCGCGCCGCGGAAGGAGTTGCGGCGGGCCCGCGGGACCGGCCGCGGCTGGGGACGGCGAGGCGGCGGAGCCGTGCGACGCGCGTCCACCGGCTCGCGGCGGGGCGCCGGGCGGCGCGGTGGTGGGGTGCGCCGGCCTGGCTCGTCCGGCCGGGGACGGGCGGGGCGGCGGTCGCCTTGCCCGTTCCGAGGCGGGTGATCCACGCGGGCGACTCCTCACTGCTTCGATCGGTACTGCCAGGGGTTGGGACGCATGGTGCCTGCCCGTGGTTGCCGTAGCGTTACACATCCCCCTGTGAATGTGGCACGCACCACCCAGTTTCCCGCACGCCCGCCGGTTTCGCCTGGTCAGGACGTCGCATTTGCCGGTCTGCGAGCCGGCAGCAGGGTGCCCGCCGTCGCGAGCAGGGCGAACGCGGCCGTCGCCGCGTGGAGCGTGACGCCGAGGAGCTCGGACGTGCCGCCGCCGTCGGCGAACAGGAGCGAGGGCGCGCAGGCGAGCGCCGTGGTGAGCCAGGTGCCCGTCGCCGCGCCCGCGCCGAGCCGGATCGTGTGCAGCAGGAACACCCCGAGCAGCAGGTGCACCAGGCTCTGGATCGGGTCGAGCCGCAGGCCCAGCAGGTCGGCGTCGGCGGCCACCCCGCCGAAGCGGGTCAGCGCGAAGCCGAACACGCCGAGCGTCGCGTAGCCGATGCCGAACCCGGCCGCGGCCCTGGTCAGCAGCACCGCCCGGCGACCGGGGAGCTCGGCCGCGCGGGGCCGCCGGACGCCGTGGCCGTGCCGCTCGAACCACCAGAAGACCAGGGTCGCGGGCACCGCGAGCAGCCCGACCGCGACCAGCGTGCGCGGCCGGACCAGCCAGCTCAGCCCGTCGGCGATCCGGCCCGGGAGGTAGACGACGGCGACCAGCAGCAGCATCCCGGCGAGGAAGGCCAGGTAGAGGCTCATCGGCGCGCGCAGGACGAACCGGCTCGCGGCGGCGACGCGCGGGCGGTCGCCCAGCCGGGCGAGCGGGCCGGCCAGGAGCCCGAGCACGCCCAGCTGGACCAGGCCGAGCAGCAGCACGCCCCACGGCGGGGCCGAGAACGCCGCCGGGGCGCCCGGGCTGCCGAGCAGGACGGGTGGCCCGTCCCGCAGGACACTCGCCACGACCAGCCCGGCGAGACCGGTCGCGGCGGCCGCGGCGAGCAGCCGTCGCGACGGACGGACGCCGTCGGCGTGCGCGAAGGCGAGCTGCTGGGCGAGGAGCGCGAGGGCGAACGTCGCCGCGAAGCGGGGCAGCGGCGAGCCGGTCGCGTCGGCGGCGAGCTCGCCGCCGACGACCAGCGCGAGGAGCCCGGCCGCCGCGCTCACCGGGGCGCGGCGGTGCAGGGCCAGCAGCGGGGGCGCGCAGACGATCGTCAGCAGGTAGACCCCGAGCAGCCACAGCGGGTGCAGCGCGATCCGCATGACCGTCGCGGTCGTCCCGGCCGGGATGCCGAGGAGCTCGAGCGCGAGCGGCGTCAGGAGGGCGACGACGGCGAAGATCAGCGCCGGGCGCAGCAGCGGGCTGGCGCGTTCGGCCAGGTAGTGGCGGTAGCCGCCGCCGTCGGCCTGTTCGGAGCGCCAGCCGGCCGCGTTGGCGTGGCCGCCGGCGAAGAAGATCAGCGGGACGAGCTGGGCGAGCCAGGTCAGCGGCCAGACCGACACCTCGGGCGCCCCGGCCCACTGCGCGAGCGCCGTCACCGACTCGCCGACGAGCAGGAGGACGACCCCGGCGGTGCCGAGCAGCGCCCACCGGCTGACCGGCGCCGGGACGGCGGTGGTGCCGGTGGGAGCCGGGAGCCGCGGCTCGCGACGTGCGCGCAGCCAGCCGCGCAGCCGGACCACCAGCAGGCAGGCGATGACGAGCACGCCGGCGACCATGGGGCCGATCGGGTCGCCGACCGGCGGGCCCCAGCGCTGGTGCCAGGAGTTGACGACCAGGCCGGCCGAATAGAACGACGCGACGACCCGGCAGGTGCCCGCGGAGTTCATCGGGTTGAGGTCGCAGGCGTGGTGCATGTCGTGCGAGAGCTGGTTGTCGAGGGCTTCGCGGACCTCCGGGCCGAGCGGGTGGCCCTTGCGGTCGGCGTAGCGCAGCAGGTCGTAGCCGAGGTCGTGGGCCTTGCACGGCACGGCGTAGTCCCACTTGGTGTTGTCGTCGCCCCACGGCGTCGAGCAGCCGCCGTCGACGTGGACGGCGCGGACCGTGCCGTCGCGGGCCGGCATCGCGCCGGGGGTGACGCCGCTGAGCGCGGTGAAGTCCTTCGGCAGCAGCGCGAGGGCGTCGGGGTGCGGGCCCGGGTGGACCAGCGCCTCGATGGCGTTCTGCGCGGCGAGCACGTCGCCGGTGGGCGGGCCCTGGTCCGGCGGGGCCGGCGGGCGCGAGGAGATCAGGCCGAAGGCGAACACGACCAGCAGGACCAGCAGCAGCCAGCCGGACGTCGACCAGGGTCGGCGGACACGAGACGGCTCGGTCGGGGCTGGCATGGTCCCAGGGTGCCAGCCCCGACACGGCGGCGACACGGGGCTAACCCCCCAGTCCGGTTCTGCCCGATCGGGTGGCGCGGGGGACTGCCCCTTCTTACGTTTCGCGGCGGCGGTGCGCCCGTGACACTGGTCGCGGGGGTGCGGCGGACCAGGAGGCGTGCGGTGGGCTCGCGTTCGGTGCCTGTGGAGAACACGGTTTGCGCGTTGCACCGGCTGGCTCCGGGTGCCGCGCTGCGCCCGGTGTCCGCCGAGCTGGGGGTGCTGGCGGCCGCGTTGCGGGACTGCTCGCCCGAGGAACTGGCCGTCCGGTGTCCGGCGGCCGTCGTGCGGGTGGTGCTGGCCGCGCAGCTGCGGGCGCTCGGCCGGGCGATGACGGGCGTGTTCGGCCCGGAGGTCCGCGGCCCGGCGGCGGCCCGGCTGGTCCGGGCGGCGCGTTTCAGCGGGCGGTGCCGGGGAGCGCTGCTCGACCGGCTGAAGGCGGAGCCGGGACTGCGCGCGGCGGCGCTGGGCTGGGCGGAGGCGGCCGGCGGGCGGCTCCTCGCGGACGAGCTGCGCGGGATCCCGCCGGTCCCGGACGGTGCGGACGGCCGGTCCGCGGCGGAGCTGGTGGTGGCCGCGCTGCTGCCGCGGCCGGAGGACGGTGGCCGGGAGGTCCTGGTGCCGCGGCGCCTCGGCTCCGCCGGCTTCCTCGACGTCCGCTCGGTGCGTGCAGGCGAGCGCGGGTTCCGGGTCGACGTCCGGGCCGACCCGCCGGTCGAGCTGGTGCGCGACGGCGCGGGCCTCGCCCTGCGCGCGCTGTGGTGGAACGGCCTCGGCCGGGTGAGCGACGACCTCGGCCACGAGTACCTCATCCTCGCCAAGGACCCGGACGGCACCGGCGTGGTCCGGCACTGGTGCCACCCCCGCCCGGCGCCGGGCGCCCGCGTGCTGCGGCTGGAGTCGGCCGGCTACCGCGGCGAGCGCCTGCGGCTGGACCCGGCCGCGCCGGGGACGTCCGCCGAAGTGCTGGTGAAGCTCGAGCTCACGGTTCTCTTGGGGGCGTGACCGGCGCCGGTTCCGGGAGCCCGCCGCCCGGGGTGTCCGGCGCGAAACAGACCTGGTCGCGCCCGTTCTCCTTCGCCAGGTAGACCGCCGCGTCCGCCGACTGCAGCAGCCGCTCCAGCGTGTCGCCGTGGCGGGGGTGGCGGGCCACCCCGATCGAGGTGGTCCGGTCGGCGATCGTGGCCGGGTCGCCGCGTTTGTCGGTGGTCACGATGTGCAACTTGGCGATCGCGACCCGTATCCGCTCGGCCGCGTCCCAGGTCGACTCCTCATCGATGTCCGGGAGCAGAATGAGGAATTCCTCACCCCCGAAACGGCCGACCAAGTCACTCGGCCGCGTCACTTCGTCGAGGGTTTGCGCAACCGTCCGGAGCACGTCGTCACCCGCCGGATGTCCATAGGTGTCGTTAATCCACTTGAAGTGGTCGAGATCGACCATCAGCAGCGCCAGTTGATCACCCGATCGAGCGGTCCGTTCCAGTGCTCGCTCGGCCGACTCCGACCAGCCGCGCATGTTGAGAATCCCGGTTTTCGGGTCCGTCCGGACGTCGTTCTGCAGCTGGTCGAGTTCCGCGAGGCGATTGAAGACCACGGTGACCACGGCCATCACCGCCACCATCGGCGGCACGGCGGCGAGCAGGATCGCGGTCACCGCGCCGAGGCCGATGGTGATCGCTTCGAGGGTGTTGTCGGCGGGGCTGCCGAGCACGTTACGAACCGTGCGCCCGGCGGGGGAACCGAGCAGCAGGACCCCGCCCACGTACGCGATCTGGATGGCCTCGTAGATGGCCCCGGTGAGCACGATCGTGCCGAACTCGCGGAGGAAGCCGCTCCAGTCCGGCGGGCCCAGCAGGTGCGGTCCGAGCGAGGTGTAGGTGACGTGCGCGAGCGTGGCCGCGAGGCCGTGCGTGATCGACGAAAAAACGAAGTTGTGGGCCGGGCGGCGCGCGATGAACCAGTGCTGCGCCCGAATCACCGCGATGACGAAGAGAATCAGCGGAATCGGCAGGATCATCGCGGCGGAAAACGTCCACACGGCGGTGAGGTCGATCAGGACCGTTTTCGTCCGGTTCCGTCGTCGTTCTTCCTGTCGCTGGGTCAGCTGAATGTGCACGGTGGCACCCGCCGCCAGAATGGCGAAATTGATCCAGTCGTTTCCGGACGGAATCGGCGAGCGGGCGAAAGCGACGACGAGAATCGCGACCGCGACCGCTTCGGCGGCGAGCATGAACGCGATCTGCACCGGCCGGCGGCGCCACAGCGCCCAGTTGCGCGGCCGGTACGCGTGACCGGTCCGGGCGGTCGCGAGCGGACCACCGGTCGTGGTCGCCGACCCGTCCGTGGTCACGCCCTGTTCCGCCGCGCCATGGCCGAAGTCCTCGCCGGTGCCTGCCTGCCGCGTCGGCGCCGGCTCCTCCGGCGCGCCCGGCTCACCGTCCGGTCCTGGATGCAATTGGTCACCTCCTTTCCAGCCTAGCCGCCGTCTTGAGTAATCTCATCGGTACCTGGCAGAGTGTTCACACATTCCGCGGCCGGGTACCATCCCACAGCAACAGACCTGCCGAGGTCCCGGAGGAACTGCCGGGAACGCGGCGCAAAAGGTTCTGCGAGACTCTCCCCGCATGGAGGTGGCCCCCATGAGCAACCGCGACTTCTGAACCACCGTTGAATTGTCGCCCGCGACCCCCGCGAATGCGATTCATGATCTTGCGCACGGAGAGGTGGCATCCGATGGCCAACCGTGACTGGTGAACCGTCCCGGCCGGGAGATCCCGTTCCCCGCTCATGACGCCCGTGGCTCCGGTTCCGCTCCGCCGACCCGGCGCCAGGACAACGCGACCGGAACGGCCAGCAGCAGTCCCACCGCCCCCGCGAGCGCGATCGTCGCGTTCGCGGAACCGACCCATTGGGCCACCAGCCCGCCGATGCCGACGCCCACACCCTGGGCCACGCGCAGCCCGGTCCGGTAGAGCCCGCCGGCACTGCCCCGGATGTCGTTGGGCACCCACGTGATGAACGTGGCCGAGACCGTGATGACATACGCGCCCGTCGCGCCGGCCAGCGCGAGCAGGATCAGCGCGAACGCGAGGTTCGGCCGCAGCGCGAACGCCGCGAGCGCGGCCAGCGGCAGCGCGGCCAGCACCCCCAGCAGCCGTCGACGGTGCTCCGTCGAGACGAACCGCGAGAGCAGGAACGTCCCGACGACGAAGCCCAGCGGATCGGCGGCCAGCAGCCAGCCCACCGCCTGGTCGCCCGCGCCCAGCTGTGCGGCGAGCGGTGCGGCGAGGCCCTCCGGGATCACCGCGAGGCCGACGAGCCACGACAGGTAGAGCAGGACGCGGAGCCGTTCGTCGCCGAAAACCTGCCGGATGGCGCCGAACCACGGGGCGCCGCCGTCCCCCGCGGCCGCTCGCCGCCGCACCATCAGCCGCACGGCGACGGCGGCGACCAGGAACGTCGCCGCGTCGATCGCCAGCGCCCACGACGTGCCGATGCCGGTCACCAGCAGGCCGCCGGCGGCCAGGCCGGCCAGCATCGCCGTGTTGTTCGTGATCCCGCGCAGGTCCTGGCTCTGCAGGTAGACGTCGTCGTCGGTGAAGATCTCCCGGCCGAGCGCGTTCTGCGCCGCGTTGCCCGGCGCGTTCGCCAGCCGGGCGAAGACGAAGAGGACGAACAGCCAGCCCATCGGCATGCCGGGCACGGCCATCAGCCCGATCAGCACGGCCTGCGCGAGCGAGCCGGCCACCAGCACCGCGCGGCGCGGGAACCGGTCCGCGAGCTGGGACAACCCGAGCCCGCCGGCGAGCGCGGGCAGGAACGTCAGCGAGTAGACGACGGCCGAGAGCAGCGGCGACCCGGTCCGGTCGAAGATCAGGATGGCCAGCGCGACGATGGTCAGCTGGTCGCCGAGCATCGACTGCGTTTCGGCGAACCACAGCGCGCGGAACTCCCGGTTGGCCAGGACGGCCCGGAAGCGGGGTGTCGCGCGCGTCGTCACCTCGTAACCACCGTCCCCCGATCGAGTGAATATGGATCGCCCGCATTGTGCCTCGCCAGTGACGACCCCGTCCGGGGGAGTCACTGTCGACCGCCCGGAAGCACTCACAGTATGCCGTCGACTACACGCCGATGTCATCGGAACGCGCTTCGCCGCCCTCTTCGGAGCCGATCGGGTTACCCCCGCCGGCGAGGGATCGTGATTGGCAGTGACCGGCGCGCGGGTACCTCCGGACTGATCGAACCGGATTCGCTCGGCGCAGGGCGGCTGCCGCTCGTCGTCGTGACCGTCTCCCACTGGACCGAATGGGCCAAGACTGGAGGCAGAGCCGGCCGGGGTGGACGGACCGCGCCGCCGTCGGCGTGCCGCAGAGCGGGGAGATGACGATGGACGGGTTGATGCAGGGCAAGGCGGTCGTGGTGACCGGCGCCGGCCGGGGCCTGGGCGAGGCCTTCGCGGTGCACGTCGCGCGGGCCGGCGGGTCGGTGGTCGTCAACGACATCGACGTCGAGCTGGCCGAGCGCACGGCGGAGAACATCCGCGCGCACGGCGGCCGCGCCGTGGCCAGCGGGCACAGCGTGGCCGAGGCCGGGGAGGCGCAGGAGATCGTCGACCTGTGCGTCAAGGAGTTCGGCGGGATCGACGGGCTGGTCAACAACGCGGGCCTGAACTACGAGGCACTGCCCTGGGAGGACGACGCCGAGCAGGCGGCCGAGCTCGTCCAGGTCAACGTCATGGGCGTGGTGAACACGGGCCTGGCCGCGATCAAGGCGATGGTCGGCGCCGGCACCGGCGGCTCGATCGTCAACATCTCGTCGGGTGCGTCGCTCGGGCAGCGCAAGCTCGGCGTGTACGCGGCGAGCAAGGGCGCGGTCGCGTCCCTGACCTACTCCTGGGCGCTCGACCTCGAGGAGTCCGGGATCCGCGTCAACGCCGTCTGCCCGCTCGCGCACACGCGGATGGTGTGGAAGTCCGAACGCTCGCTGCGCGCGTGCCCGCCCGACCGCACGCCGTCGCGGATCGCGCCGGTCGTGCTGTTCCTGCTCGGCGAGGGCTCGCACGGCATCACCGGCCAGATGATTCGGTGCAACGGCCCGCAGCTGCACGTCATGGGCCAGCCGTTCCTCAAGCAGCCCATCCTCGAGCGCCCGGTGTGGGACACCGAGACGGTGCAGAAGGCGTTCGACGAGGTCTTCTCCGCCCACCTGGAGAACTACGGCCTGGAAAAGCGCGTCCCGCCGCGGCTGCGCAAGTGGACGGAGTCGACCTCGCCCCGGACGGCTTAGGCGCCGGCGGCCGGCTCCGGGTCGCGGGTCGCCGCGTAGAGGGCCTCGATGTCGGTCGAGTAGCGGTCGTTTATGACCCGGCGCTTGAGCTTGAGCGTCGGGGTCAGCTCGCCGGACTCGGGCGTCCACGCCTTCGGCAGCACGTGGTAGCGCTTGATCTGCTCGATCCGGGCGAGCCTGCTGTTCGCCGACTCGACCGCGCGTTCCAGCTCGGCGCGCACGGCCGGGTGGTCGGCGAGCTCGTCCGGCTTCGCCTCGACGCCGTTCGCCGCGGCCCAGCCGGGCGCGATCTCGTCGTCGAGCACGATCAGCGCGGTCACGTACGGCCGGTCGTCGCCGATCGCGACCGCCTGGCCGATCAGCGGGTGCTCCTTGAGCAGGCCCTCGACGCGGGTCGGCGCGATGTTCTTGCCGCTCGAGGTGATGATCAGTTCCTTCTTGCGGTCGGTGATCGTCACGAAGCCGTCTTCGTCGATCGTGCCGATGTCGCCGGTGGCGTACCAGCCGTCGGCGTCGGTGGCGTCCTTGATCGTCCCGTCCTCCTGCAGGTAGCCGAGGAAGACGATCGGCCCGCGCACCAGCAGCTCACCGTCTTCGGCGAGCGTCACCTCGACGCCGTCCAGCGGCTTGCCGACCGTGCCCGCGCGGAACGCCTCGCCGGAGTTCGACGTCGCCGCCCCGGTCGTCTCCGACAGGCCCCAGACCTCGCAGATCTCGAGGCCGAGCCCGGCCAGGAAGTAGATGATCTCCACCGGCAGGGCGGCCGCGCCGCTGGAGGCGACCAGCACCTTGTCCAGGCCCAGCAGCGAGCGGATCGGGGCGAGCGCGGCCTCGTCGGTCTGCTTGATCTTCTCGGCGAGCTCGGCCGGCACCGGCTGCCCGGCGCTGCGCAGCTTGTAGCCCTGCTGCAGCAGCTCGTTCGCCTGCAGCAACGCGGTCCGCCGGTCCTCCGGCACGCCGCCGAGCATGTTCTTCAGCCCGGCGACCATCTTCTCCCACACGCGCGGGACGCCGAAGAAGCTCTCCGGGTGCACCTGGCCGAGCGCGGCGACGACGCCGGACGGGTCGGCGAGCGTGTGCACGTGGCCGGCCCACACGATCGGCAGGTAGATCGACAGCTCCCGCTCGGCGATGTGCGCGAGCGGCAGGTACGCGATGTTCGTCGCGTGCATCGGCGGGTGGTGCAGCTCGGTCACCGCGTACGCCTGGTGGATCGCGTTGCGGTGCGACAGCACGACGCCCTTGGGGTCGCCGGTGGTGCCCGAGGTGTAGATCATGGACAGCGGGTCGTCCGGCTTGATCTCCGGCCAGGACCGCTCGAAGGCGTCGGGGTCGGCGGCGAGCGCTTCCCGGCCCTGGTCCCGCAATGAGGCGAAGGAGAGGAAGCGGTCGTCGCCGGCGGGGATCGCCTCCGCGTCCATGACGACGATGTGGCGCAGCGCCGGGAGGTCTTCGAGCACCGGCCGCCAGCGCGCCAGCTCGGACTCGCCGCCGAGCACCACGACCGGGGCCGCGCTGTGCCGCGCGACGAACCGGATCTGGTCCGGGCTGAGCGTGGCGTAGGCGGTGCACGGGATCGCGGACAGGTGCGTCGCGGCGAGGTCGGCGACGATGTGGTCCGGGCAGCCGGGCGCCATGATCAGCATGCGGTCGCCCTTGGCGAGCCCGAGCCCGGCGAGGCCGCGGGACACCTCGGCGATCGCGGTGCGGAACTCCAGCCAGCTGAGCGTCGGCTTGCCTTCGAGGTCGAGCGAGGTGATCGCCGGCAGGTCCGGGTAGTCGACCGCGTTGCGGTGCAGCAACCGCGGGATCGTCAGGCCTTCGGTCTGCTCGGCGACGGACGGGGTGGTCAACGCTGGCCTCCTCGGGTGCTGCGGATGGCCACACTGTATTGGCTCCCCGGCCGGGTGGATAGAGAATCGCGGCCACGTCAAACGCCCCCTTTACCCGGCCTTTCGCGGTCAGCTCCCCACGACTGTCCACAGTGCACACGGGCGTCGGCGCGCGAACCGCGCTTCAATGGAGGTGATACCGACTCCGGGGGGATGCGATGACGCGCACGGCTCGTGCACTGCTCGACGAGATCCAGAAGGAGCTCGCTCCGCGCGACGACGACAACCGGCTCGTCCCGCTGATCAAGGCGGGCCGCGCGCCGCGCGCGGTGTTCGCCGCGCTCGCCGCGGAGGAGAAGCGGATCACGACGAGCGACTGGCGGAGCTTCCACGCGCTCGCCGCCCGGGCCGACGAACCGAACGCGCGCACCTTCTTCGGTGGCCTCGCGCCGGGGGAGCAGCAGGCGAACGGGATGCTGGACGCGTTGCTCCGGGCCACTGGTCCGGACCACGGGAAGGAACGGCCGCGGGCCGGCTGTCAGGCCTACCCCGCGTACGTCGCCTGGCTCGCGCTGAACGGCGAATCGTCGGCGACCGCGGCCGGGATCTACGCGAACTTCGCCGCCTTCGGCCGGTACTGCGCGGACGTCGCCGCCGGCATGCGCGAGCACTACGGCTTCACCGACGACGAATGCGCGTTCTTCGACTTCTTCGCCGCGGATGTTCCGGAAATTGAGGAACAAGCACTCGCGGCGATCCAAGCCGGGCTCGACGCGCGCCGGCTCGACGAACGCGAAGCCCACCTCTACGCCCGGCTCTTCCAGAGCTACGAGCTGCAGTTCTGGAACACCCTCGCCGCCGAGTTCCGGGCCTGACGCCGCGGAACCGGTTCCAGGCCCCCGGCGGGTGCCACGGGGAGTGGTCGAACCACTTCGCATGCGGAATGGCGGGAATTCGGCCTCGCCGTCCGGGGAATCCGTGGCGAAGGTGTCGAATGCCATGCAATTCCGCTTTGCGGAGGCCGCGAACTCCGGACGAAGCGGTCGGACCCGGCTGTCGTGGCAGGCTCGTGACCTTTCTCACCGAACCATCCGGCTCTGTCGTACGTAGCGGATGCTGTCCGGGCGCTTGGGTCGATCGCACCACCGGAGAGCCTGCACCCATGGGGCCAAACGGAAGCAGGCCTGGGACGAACCTCACGACTTTCGGTGGTGGACTTTCCAAGCGCGGGCGGCAACTGTGGACGGGTCACCGTTTCAAGATCACGTTATCGCCACGGACTTGACGCGCCCTGAAGGGCTGCATACCGTCGTCGCGGGCGAAGCAGACCACGGTGATGTTGATCCGGCTGGTCGGAATCCGGGTGTTGACCGCCTCGGGCGACCCGAAACCATGTACTGCCGGAAGGAATACGGACCCAGGTGAAGCAGATTTCTCTTCGACGCAACCGGGGATCCTCGATTCGCAGGCGCGTGCTCACGATCGCGCTGATCCCCAGTGTGGCCTTGCTCCTCGTGGGTGTGGCCCTCGCCGGCTACCTCATCTACGACGCCGTCACGGGCCGTGACTACGTCAACCGGATCCGGGGCTCGGAGGCCCCGTCGATCCCGTTCTTCGGCGCGCTCCAGCAGGAGCGCCTGGCGACCCTGAGCCTCCTCGCGGGCCAGGGCAACCAGCGCGCGGTGCTCGCGGCCGTCCGTCCGAAGACGGACCAGAACGCCGCGAAGACGATCGAGTACCTGAAGGACAGCTTCGCGGGCTACGACGACACCCCGCCGAGCGTGCAGAAGAACATCGCCACGTTCTTCGCGCTCTTCCAGCAGCTCCCGCAGACGCGGCAGGCGGTCGACAGCGGCCAGATCCAGATCGGCCAGGCCTTCACCTTCTACAACAAGATCATCGACCAGTTCACCGACGGCCTGGCCGGGCTCGCGCAGAACGCGCGTGGCGCGCAGAACGCGTTCGACCGGCTGACCGCCATCCCGATGTTCAGCGCGGCCGAGTCGATGCAGCGCAGTGACGCGCTCGCCGCCGCCGGGCTCGCCGCGGGCGGGCTGAGCAGCGACGACTTCCGCAACTACGTCAGCCAGGTCGGTGCCTACCACGCGCAGCTCGACGCGTCGGCGCCGAAGATGATCCCCGAGGTCAAGGCGAAGTACGACCAGCTGCTGGCCAGCCAGCCGTGGCAGGTCGTCAACCAGGTCGAAACCGCTTTCCTGCGCGGTGACCTGACCAAGCTGCCGGTGTCGCAGGAGCAGTGGCGCACTAGCGCCAAGCTGGTCGGCGACGCCCTGTCCGGCATCTTCGTCCTGCAGAGCTCCAACGCCAGCCAGGCCGCGATCAACGACGCCGACTCGACGTTCACCGAGTCGCTGATCGCCGGTGTGATCGCGGTCCTGTTCGCGGTCTTCGTGGTGTTCGTCGCCGTCCGGCTGTCGAACCGGCTCATCGGCCGCCTGCACCGGCTGCGCGAGGACACCCTCGACGCCGCCGAGGTCCGGCTGCCCGAGCTGGTCGCCCGGGTCCAGGCGGGCGAGCCCGTCGACCTCGAAGAGGGCGGGCACTTCCTCGACCACGGCACCGACGAGATCGGCCAGGTCGCCGACGCGTTCAACAAGGCGCAGCAGACCGCCATCGCGGCCGCCATCGACGAGGCGAAGATCAAGGAGGGCACCAAGACGGTGTTCCTCAACATCGCCCACCGCAGCCAGGTCATCGTGCACCGCCAGCTCAAGGTGCTCGACCAGGCCGAGCGCAAGCAGGAGGACCCGGAGCAGCTGGACACCCTGTTCCAGCTCGACCACCTCTCGACCCGCGCCCGCCGCAACGCCGAGAACCTGATCATCCTCGGCGGCGGGCAGCCGGGCCGGCAGTGGCGCAACCCGGTCGGGCTGGCCGAGCTGGTCCGCGGCGCGTCCGCCGAGACCGAGGACTTCGCCCGGGTGAAGACGGCGGCGCTGCCGCAGATCGCCATCCGCGGCCCGGTCGTCGGCGACCTCGTGCACCTGCTGGCCGAGCTGATCGACAACGCGACGTCGTTCTCGCCGCCGCAGTCGCGGGTCGAGGTCCGCGGCAACGTGGTCGGCAAGGGCGTCGTGATCGAGGTCGAGGACCAGGGCCTCGGGCTCGAGCCGGACCAGACCGAAGAGATCAACACGATGCTGGCCGGCCCGCCGGACTTCGGCATCATGGCGCTGTCCGACGAACCGCGCCTCGGCCTGTTCGTGGTCGCGCGGCTGGCCGCCCGCCACGGCATCCAGGTGCACCTGCGGGAGTCGGCCTACGGCGGCACCCGGGCCATCGTCCTGGTGCGCACCGACCTGCTGGCCCCGCTCGCGGAGTCCGAGCCGGAGCAGCCGATCACCCCGCCGAAGCCGGAGCTCGTGCCGAACCCGGTCGAGCCGGAGCAGGTGAACGACGAGGTCGCGCCGCTGCGCCGGCCGGTCCGCCGCCCGGCCCGCCACCGGACCGAGCCGCCGATGCCGGTGTCGCAGCCCGACCCGGTCGCCCCGCCGATGCCGGTCACGCAGCCGTCCCCGGCGCAGCCGCCGTCCGCGCCGACGCCGGTGCCGGTCGGGTCTGTGTCCGAGCCGATCAGCCAGCCGACCCAGGCACAGCCGGCGGTCGCCCCGGTGCGGCCGCCCGCGCCGCCCACCCGGACGTCGCGCCCGGCCCGCCCGGCCGCGCAGCCGCCGGTGTGGCCGCCGTCCGAGCCGCGGCCCGCGATGCCGCAGGGCCGGCCGGAGCAACCGCGCCGCCCGGAGGCCCCTGGCCGCCCGCCGCTGCCCCAACGGCGACGTCAGCAGAGCCTCGTTCCGCAGTTGCGGGAAGATAAGCCCGCCACGCAGGAGCGGGAAGAGGTCAGGCTGGACTCGCCGGAGAGCGCCCGCAGCCGGCTGTCCGCCTTCCAGCAGGGCACCCGCCGCGGCCGTGACGAAGAACCAGCCGAGAACGACGACAGGTACGGAGAGCGCGAGTAATGGCCAACTCAGGCGTCAGTGAGCTCGACTGGCTGCTGGACGACCTCGTCAAGCGGGTCGCCGGGGCGGACCGCGCGGTGGTCCTGTCCTCGGACGGCCTGCTCATCGGGCGGTCGGGGAACCTCTCCGAAGAGGACGCCGAACACCTCTCGGCGGTCGCTTCGGCGTTCCAAAGCCTGGCGCGCGGGACCGGACGGCACTTCGGCGGCGGCAACGTCCGTCAGACGATGGTGGAGATGGACCACGCCTTCCTGTTCGTGACGGCGGCCGGCCGAGGCGCCTGCCTCGCCCTGCTGGCCCGCGAGGACGCGGACATGGGGCTGGTCGCGTACGAGATGAACCTGATGGTGAAGCGCGTCGGCCAGGTACTCACCTCGGCCCCGCGGACCGGTGCCGGCGTCCTGCCCACGTCGCCATGAGCGGACGGCACGAAGCCTGGTTCGACGACGAGGCCGGCCCGCTGGTCCGGTCCTACGCGGTCACGGGCGGCCGCACCCGGTCGGACACGCTCGGACTGGACCTCATCACGCTGGTGGTCGCGCTGCGCACCGCGCACGAAGCGGGCATGCTCGAACCGGAGTACGCGCGCATCATCGCCCTGTGCCAGCGGCCGGTCTCGGTGGCCGAGGTGGCCGCCCGCGTCGACCTGCCGCTGCCCGTGGTCAAGGTGATGCTCAGCGACCTCATCGAGCAGAACCTGGTGCTGTTCCGTACCGCGGCACCGGCTCAGGAATCCCCCAACCGACACGTATTGCAGGCGGTCCTTGATGGCATCCGGAAACTCTGATCCCCGGCGGAACCTGACCGCGACCGCGGTCAAGGTACTCATCGCCGGCGGCTTCGGGGTCGGCAAGACCACGATGGTCGGCTCGGTGAGCGAAGTGCCGCCGCTGCGTACCGAAGAGGTCATCACGACCGCGTCCGAGGGCGTCGACGACCTCTCGGGGATCGAGCAGAAGACCACCACGACGGTCGCGCTCGACTTCGGCCGCATCACGATCAACCCGGACCTGATCCTGTACCTGTTCGGCACGCCGGGGCAGGACCGGTTCTGGTTCATGTGGGACGAGCTGGCGGAGGGCGCGCTCGGCGCGGTCGTGCTGGCCGACACCCGCCGGCTGGACAGCTGCTTCGCGGCGGTCGACTTCTTCGAGCGCCGCAACCTGCCGTTCGTCGTCGGCGTGAACTGCTTCGACGGTGCGTACCGCTACGGCACCGAGGAGGTCCGGCAGGCGCTCGACGTCGGCATGGACGTCCCGCTGCTGCTGTGCGACGCCCGCGAGCGCGAGTCGACGAAGCAGGTGCTGACCAGCCTGATGGAACACGTGATGGCGCGGTCCGACCTGGCGGCCGCCCAGGGCGGCTACTAGATCGGACCGCGCGTCTTCTTCCGTCAGCGCTTGCGCAGGTTGTCGAGCGCGAACCGGCCCGGGCCGATCGCGGCGAACAGCAGGAAGATCCACGCGTAGACGGCGGCGGGCTCGCCCATGTTCTGCAGCGGCAGCAGGCCCATCGGGGCGTGCACGGTGAAGTAGGCGTAGGCCATCACACCGGAGAGCACGACCGCGGCGGGCCGGCTGGCGAGCCCGGCGAACAGCAGCACCGCGCCGACGAGCTCGATCACGCTGCCCCACCAGCCGGGGAACGAGCCGAACGGGACGCCGCCGCCCTGGCCGTCGATGCCACCGAAGTAGCCGAATCCCTGCAGGCCGTGGAAGCCGAACAGGAACGAGATCACGATCCGGCTCGCGCCGACGACGATGCCTTTGGCCGGGGCGGTCCTGGTGGCGGTGGTCTGGGTCTCGCGGGCGATCGTGGTGGTCATCGGGGTTCCTTCCCTGGGTTCTTCCTTGCCTTCTGCCTACGCGTCGAGTGGGTTCTCACCGGATCGACAACCCCGCGGAAAAATCTTCGAAGAGATTCGGGAGACTGTTTCGATGGCGGGCAAACGCAGTGCCGGGCTCCTGCTCCACCGCGGGCGGGGCGAGGACGTCGAAGTGCTGCTCGGGCACATGGGCGGGCCGTTCTGGGCGAAGAAGGACGCGGCGGCGTGGTCGCTGCCGAAGGGCGAGCTGGACCCGGACGAGCCGCCGGAGCACGCGGCGCGGCGCGAGTTCGAGGAGGAGCTGGGCCTGCCCGCGCCCACCGGTGAGTACGTCCCGCTGGGCGAGGTGAAGCAGTCGGGCGGCAAGGTCGTCACGGCGTGGGCGGTCGAAGGCGACCTCGACCCGGCGTCGGTGGTCCCGGGGACGTTCTCCATGGAGTGGCCGCCCCGTTCGGGCAAGCAGCAGGAGTTCCCCGAGATGGACCGGGTCGAATGGTTCTCGCTCGACGTCGCGCGCGAGAAGCTCGTGAAGGGCCAGCTGCCGTTCCTGGACCGGCTGCTCGAGCTAGTGGGTCAGTAGGGCCTCGAGCGGCTTGGCGGTGAACGACGGCAGCACGACGTCGGCCTGGCCGAAGTCGAGGCTCTCGGTGATGGCGTTCGGCACGGCGACACAGGTCAGCCCGGCGGCCTTGGCCGAGGTGACGCCGTGGGGCGTGTCCTCGAAGGCGATGGTGTCCGCTGCTTCGGTGCCGAGGGCGTCGAGCGCGGCGAGGTAGAGGTCCGGATCGGGCTTGGCCCGGTGGCGGTCCCCGGTGAGGACGGCGTCGAAGTAGCCGTCGATGCCGAGCCGTTCGAGGTGCGGGTTCACCCAAGCGCCGGACGAGCTGGAGGCGACGGCCAGCTTGAGGCCGTGCTCCTTCGCGCTCTCCAGGTAGCTTCGGACGCCTTCGCGCGGGCCGAGTTTCTCGAGGAGCTGGTAGACGCGGGCTTTCGTCTTGGGCCGCAGTGCGTCGGGGTCGATGCCAGGCACGTGCTCGGCGAGCAGGGCGAACATCGCGGGTGTGGTGTGCTGCGTGCCGATGACGGCGTACCAGGCTGCCATCGGCAGCTCGACCCCGTGCTCGCGGAACACCTCCTGCCACGACTGCAGGACGGCGGACTCGGTGTCGGCGAGGGTGCCGTCGAAGTCGAAGACCAGGGCGCGGGTGGGCACGCCTGCACCCTGCCCGGTCGGTGATCGTTCAGGCAAGGGAGTTGTGACGAGCCCGAAAGGCGGCCATGGCCTCTTCGCCGCGCAGGGCGAAGACGACTTCCTCGATCTCGCCGGCCTCGGCCTGGTGCACGGTGGTCAGCGCGATCTCGGCGGCCGACTCGAGGGGCCACCGGTAGATCCCGGTCGAGATCGCGGGGAAGGCGACGGTCTTGGCGCCGAGTTCCCGCGCGACCTCCAGCGAGTTCCGGTGGCAGTCGGCGAGGAGCCCCGAGCGGTCCTCGGTCGCCGACCACACGGGCCCGACGGTGTGCACGACCCAGCGCGCGGGCAGGTTCCCGGCGGTGGTGGCGACGGCCTGCCCGGTCCTGAGCCCTTTCCCGTAGTGCCCGGCCCGCAGCTTCTGGCACGCGGCGAGGATCTCGGGGCCACCCTTGCGGTGGATGGCCCCGTCGACCCCGCCGCCGCCGAGGAGCGAGGAGTTGGCGGCGTTGACGACGACGTCGACCTCGAGGGTGGTGATGTCGGCGTCGAGGATCCGGATGCGCATCAGCCGAGGTAGAAGTCCGTCAGGACCGGGGCGAGCGCCGCGGCCTTCACGATGTGCGTCTGGCCCGGCAGCGTCTTGTACTCCGCCGACGGCAGCACCTTCGCCAGCGACGCGACGCCGTTGCGCATCCAGTCCGGGCTCTTGCCGCCGTCCACGACCAGCGTCGGGACCTTCACCTCCGGCCACGCCGCCGGCAGCGGCGTCCCGGACTGGTGCTCGACGACCAGAGCCGTGTCGTACGGGAGCGTGTGGGCGATGCGCTTGAGCTTCGGCCAGAACGGCATGATCCGCATCATCGCCACCATCGTGCCGCTCAGGCCGACGCCTTCGGTCATGAACATCTTGACCGCCTGGCCGCGCTTGCCCGCGCTCAGCGCGGCGTCGAGGCGGGCCGCGTAGTCGGCCGGGACGCGGGGTCGGGTGCCGTCGACGACGAACGGCGGCTCGTACAGCGCCAGCTTCGTCACCGGGAGAGCGCGCGCCGCTTCGAGGGCCAGCGCGGCGCCCGACGAGATGCCGAACAGGAACGCCTCCCCGCCCGCCTCCTTGACGAGCGCGGCGATGTCCTCGACCTCGCGCTCGGCCGCGTAGGGCCCGGTGTCGGTGCTCTCGCCCCGGCCGCGGCGGTCGTAGGTGTACACGGTGAAGCGCGCGGCCAGCTCCTTCGCGATCCCGTCGTTGGGGGACGAGCCGCGGTAGCACATCGCGCCGTCGACGAGGACGAGCGCGGGGCCGGACCCGGCGCGGGTGTAGGCGATCTTCGTGCCGTCGGCGGAAACCGTCGTGCTCATCGGGACTCTCCTCGCGGCATCGGGTGGATCAGGTGGGCGGACGTGGTGGCGAGCCAGGTCCAGGCGATCGTCACGGCCGCCCAGAAGCCGAGGGTGACGACCGGGCTCGCCGAGCCGGACGCTACGCCCGCGAAGCCCGCGAGGAACAGCAACCCGCTGATCCGCGAGTACCACGCCCGCGCGGGCGTGAGGTGCGAGCCGATCGCGAAGCAGGCCGCGACCAGTGCGGCGAAGCCGACGCCACCGGCGACGAAGTGCAGCGTCCCGTGCCAGCTGATCGCCGACGGCGGACCGGCGGGCGTGCCGAGCGGGAAGCCGTCCTGCGGGTCGGCCCGGAAGACGCCCGCGCAGAGCAGGCTGACGCCGTAGACGGTCAGCAGCCGCGGGCCCCACCGCCCGGGCAGGACGCGTCGGATGCCGGCGGCGGCCGCGATCGTCAGCAGGCCGGTGACCAGGAAGTTCGTGATCTGGACAAAGCCGAGCGAGCCGTTCGACAGGACGCTGGCGGGGTGCCGCGTGAAGTCGAACCCGGCGCGGGTCAGGCCCTGGACGACACCGGTGAGCACGAAGACGGGCCCGGCGAGGATCCCGCAGGTCAGCAGCCCGCGGGCGGTCGAAGGGGCGAGGGACTGGGGGCGGATCGCGGTGGTGGTCATGGCGAACAGCGTGGCACCCGACGGTTGAAACTGTCAAGACAAAAAAAGTTGTCGGTGATGGACGAGCGTCCCGAAGTGGCCTTGGGGCGCTCTGAAATCAGGCCGCGCGCAGGGTGAGGAGTGTGATCTCGCTGGGCGCGAAGACCCGGAACGGCGGTCCCCAGAACCCGGTCCCGCGGCTGTTGTACAGCTGGGTCGGGCCGTGCCGGGTCAGGCCCGACAGCGTCGGCTGGTCGAACCGCACCAGCAGGTGGAACGGCCAGATCTGCCCGCCGTGCGTGTGCCCGGAGATCTGCAGGTCGACGTCGGCCTCGCGGGCCTGGCGCACCTGCTTCGGCTGGTGTGCCAGCAGCACCACCGGCACGTCGGCGGGGCGGCCGGCCAGCGCGGCGGGCAGGTCGGGGCCGTGGCCGGGCAGGCCGGACGCCGCTCCGGTCGGGTCGTCGATGCCGGCGAACAGGATGCGGTCGCCGTCGCGTTCCAGGAGCGTCGAGCGGTTGTGCAGCGTCTCCCAGCCGAGCCCTTCCATGTGGTCGATCCACGCCTGGGCCTCGCCGAAGTACTCGTGGTTGCCGGTGATGTAGAACCGGCCGAGCGCGGCCTGGACGCCGCCGAGCGGGTCGACCTGCTTGCGGCGCTTCGCCACCGCGCCGTCGGCGAGGTCGCCGGCGTGGCAGACGACGTCCGCCTCCAGCGCGTTGACCGCCGCGACGACCTGCTCCGACCACTTCGTCCGGTCGATCGGCCCGTAGTGGGTGTCGGTCAGCACGGCGACGCGCAGGCCGTCGAGGCCCGGGCCGAGCCGCGGGATGACGACGTCGGTCGCCTTCACCGGCGGCACCCGCATGGCGACGCGGTTGCCGTGCACGAGCAGGCCGGCCGCCACCACGAAGGTCACGCCCGCGACAATCCGCGAGCGCGTCGGGTCGTCGATGCCGAGCAGCGCGGCGCGCAGCACCAGGCTCAGCACGGACCAGCTGAACAGCACCCAGATCACGGCCAGCAGCGAGTCGCCGACGCGCGCGGCGGCGTCGCTCTGGTGCCGGGAGTGGCCGCGGAACATGGCGACCGGCATCGTGGCCAGGCCCAGCGCGAACACCGCGGTGCCGGCGATCGTGGCCGCCGTGCCCCAGTCCGGCGCGAGGACGAGCGTCCACCAGGGCACGGTGAACAGCAGGATCAGCGCCAGGATCGGCACGACGACGAATTGGCCTCTCATCGAACCAGGTTACAGCCCATCGGGCTGTTACCTCCGGAAGGCAGGGGTCGCGGTTCCGCTACCCTGGGGTCGGAGAGGAAAGGGGGACCACTGCCGTGAACACGGTGCTGGAGCTGGTGTTCCCCGTCGTGACCAGCCCGACCGCGCTGGTCGCCTTCGCCTCCCTCGCCGCCGCGAGCCTCCTGGTCGTGCTGCTCGTCGGCAGCACGCACCGCAGCGAGGTCGCCCTGTGGTCGGCGCCGGTGCGCAGCCGCGTCGCCGCCCTGCGCCGCCGGGCCCGGCGCGCCGAGTCGATCCGCCTGCGCGACCCCGGCCGGCCGGGCAGCAGCAGGCCACGAGCACCCGGTTCCCGCAGCACGGCTGCGTAGGAACCCCTTCAGCGCAGCCATTCCGCGTACCCCCACCCCTTCCACTCTTGCGGAGTGCTGCCCATGTTCGGCTTTCTCGACGTGCCCGTCGAAGGCGCGTACCACCTGATCCACGCGTTCACCGGCCCGCTGTCCACGGCGCTGGCCATCGTCGCGTTCACCCTCGGCGTGCGGCTCCTGCTGCACCCGCTCGCCCGGTCGGCGGCCCGCGGCGAGCGTGCCCGGGCCACCCTGCTGCCGGAGATCAAAGCGTTGCGGGCCAAGCACGGCGGCGACCGGGAGCGGCTGGCCGCGGAGATGACGAAGCTGCAGCAGGAGTCCGGGACGTCGCTGTTCGTCGGCTGCCTGCCGATGCTGCTGCAGCTGCCGTTCTTCACGGTCATGTACCGGCTCTTCACGACGCCCACGGTCGGCGGCGAACCCAACTCGCTGCTCGGCGCGACGCTGTTCGGGACGCCGCTGGGCGCGCACGGCCTGGCCGGCAGCCCGCTCGTGTTCGTGATCGCGGCCGGGCTGGCGGTCGTCGCGTGGTTCTCGGTCCGTCTGCAGAGCCGCGGTGGCACGGCCGACGTTCCGGGCGGGAAGTGGCTGCGGTTGCTGCCCTACGGCACGGTGCTCGCGACGCTGGTCGTGCCGCAGGCCGCCGGGATCTACCTGCTCACGACGACGGCGTGGACCGTGGCGGAACGGGCGCTGCTACGACGCGGCTCGTGAGCGCCGCCAGTCTTCGACGGCTTCCTCGACGTCCACCGGCGCGACCGTGAGCGGCGGGCCGGTGTGGTGGTTGAGGTAGGCCAGGCGGATCCGCTCGTTGAGGTCCTCGACGACCTCCCGCACCTGCCGTTCGGCCCGCTCGCCGGCGAGCCGTTCGGGCAGGTCCTGGACCTCGCGCTTGAGGGCGAGCGCCGGCGGCAGCAGCGCCTTGGTGTCGTGGCCGCCGTTGCGGACCTCCCGCAGCACCCAGTCGGTGGCGGCGTCGTTGCCGGTGGGCTTCGGCAGCGGCTTGCCGGCGCCGGGCAGCGCGTCGAAGTCGCCGCGGTCGCGGGCCTCGCCGATCTGCCGGTCGACCCACCAGCGGAAGGAGACCTTGGGCGGTTTGCGTCCGGTCATGCTTCCAGAATGCCAGGTCGGACGGCCGGTCCGGGTAGGATCGCCGGCGGAGGAGCGAGGGGAACGCATGACCGCCGAACGCACTGGCGCCGAAGAAGTCGACCGGACGCTCGCGTTGCTTTGGCGCGCCCGCGGCGCCGTCACCGAGCCGACCAGGGGCCGCCGCCCGACGCTGTCGATCGAGCGGATCGTCGCCGCCGCGATCGCGGTCGCGGACGCCGACGGGCTCACCGCCGCGTCGATGCACCGCGTCGCCAAGGAGCTCGGCGCGGGCACGATGACGCTCTACACGTACGTGCCCGGCAAGGCCGAGCTGGTCGACCTGATGGTCGACGACGTGCTGGTCGAGCGCAGGCTGCCCGGCCCGGGCGAGCCGCGCCCGGCGGACTGGCGCGAGCAGGTGGCGCTGTACGCGGAGCGGACGCGGGCGGCATACCGCACCCACCCGTGGCTGTGCGAGGTTTCGCGCGTCCGGCCGCCGCTCGGGCCGGGGCAGCTGGCCGGGCAGGAGTATCTGCTGTCCATCATGGACGCGCTGGGCCTGCCCCCGCGCCATGCGGTGGCGGCGGCCAACGGGATAGGCACGTACATCGACGCGAACGCGGCGCTCGGCGCGGAGAACACCCGCCTCGAGCGCAGCACCGGCCAGTCGACGGAGGCCTGGTGGCACCAGCGTTCGACGTTCTGGAAGAACTACTTCGTGGTCGACGCCCACCCGGCGATGAACCGCATCTGGCTGGGCGGCGGCTTCGACGAGAGCGCGAAGGCTCAAGGGGACAAAGCGTACGAGTTCGGCTTGGACCGCATGCTCGACGGCATCCAGGCCCTCGTGAGTGAGAACCAGGGTTAGAACACTGTTTCTCACTCACGACCGCTAGCGGCGGGTGCGCCACCTGGACCGCCGGCGTTCCTGCCGGGGCACTGACGGCTCGACCGGAGCCTCACGCAGGACGTCCCGGCACACCGGGTCGAACCGGCCGGGGGCCTCGATCATCGGGGCCGCCAGGACCACGTGGCCGCACACCGCTCGGAAGCGGCCGTCGTGGCGGCCCGCCGCGAACTCTTCCTCCGTGACGGCGTGGGTGTAGCCGTCGGTGTCGCAGCGGATGTGCACCAGGAACGGCTCCACCGGGCTCACCCCGTCGGGCTGGTCGTGGTGGTTTCGGTGGGCGTGCTCGGCGAGTCGGCCGCGGTGCTGGACGGCGCCGTGGTGCTCGTCGTCGCGGGCGGCGTCGTCTCCGGAGGCGTCGTCGTCGACGGCGGCGGGGTGGTCGACGGCGGAGTGGTCGTCGGGTCCGTCGTCGGGGTGGACGACGTCGGCGACTCGCTCGTCGGCGGCGTCGACGTGCCCGGCAGCGAGTCCGGCGGCGGCTCGGTCACCGGCGGTGCCGGCGGGGCGGGGATGCCGACCGGGCTGCCCGCGGCGGCGGAGTCCGGGGCGTTGGGGGTGCCGATCGGCACCTGGCTGTCGGGCAGCTGCGCGACGCCGCCGCGGTAGGCCGCGGCCCACGCCATCACAGTGTCCACATAGGACTGGGAGTTGTTGTACCGGCGGACCGCGATGCGCTGGCCCGCGTCGGTCGAGAGGTCGAGCCCGCCGGAGCACAGGTAGCGCCCGGTGGCCAGCGCCTCGTCGTAGATGTTGTTCGGGTTCGAGATGCCATCGCCGTTGCCGTCGGAGGCGTAGCCCTTCCACGTGGCCGGGATGAACTGCGTCGGGCCGACCGCGCGGTCCCAGACAGCGTCGCCGTCGTACTTGCCGCCGTCGGTGTCCGGGATCGCCGCGAACGCGCCGGCGCCGTTGAGCACCGGGCCGAGGATGGGCTCGAGGGTGTCGCCGTTGGCGTTGACGTACCCGCCGCGCGCGTGGTTCGACTCGATCCGGCCGATGGACGCGATCAGCGCCCAGTCGAGGTGGCAGTTCGGCTGTTCCTTGGCGAGGATGTCGGCGGCGTTCTTGTACGCCTTCAGCATGCTCCCCGGGATGCCGAGCGGCCCGGAGATGCCCGCCGAGCCCGCGTGCCCGCCGGGGACGACCAGCGGCGTGGGCAGCGGCGGCTGGGGCAGGCTGCCGTCCACGGCTATCGGCGGCATGACGATGTTCGGCGGCTGCAGCGGGGCCGCCTGGTCGGGCAGTGCCTCGCCGGCGCCGGCGATGACGACCGGTGCGGGCAGGCCCGTGGTCAGCGTGGGCAGCACGACGAGCGCGCCACCGGCGAGCGCGACGGCGGTGCGGCGGACCCCGCGCGAGCCCTTGCGACGTGGCCGGTGCTTCGGCATGCTGCGTCCCCGCTTCCCTCGATCTTCGCTGATCGCCTCACCGATCGGCCCCACCCACCGGTACTGACCGGTAGGAGCAAGCTATCCGATGGAAGCAAACTTTGGCGAATGGCACAGCGAAATCGGGGCCGCGAAGAGAAGTTCGTCCTGATGGCACAAAACCTTCGTAGGGAATCTGTCACATTCACCAGGACTTAACGGGTGGCTGAGGAGAGTTTGTCCACCAGGACACCGGGTACGGCGATCCCACGGTGCACCACGTCCGAAGAAAACCGCCGGACGAGCGAATCCGACGGCGTCGCGGTGAACGTGACGACATCGCGGTGCAGAGCGGGCTTCAGCCGCCGCAGCGCACCCGCGAACGTGCGCGTCAGCGCGGTCGTCGGGACCAGCGCCACGCCCAGCCCGGCCGCCGCGAGCTGCGCCGCCGTCGCCGCCTGCTTCGTCCGCATCACCGCCTCGAGCACGGTCGCGCGCTGTGCGAACTGCTCGTCCAGCCAGCCGCCGAGCCCGTTGTCCGGGTGGTAGTGCACCACCGGCACCCCGGCGAGGTCGGTCATCGGTACCGCCGCCCGGGTGGCGAGCGGGTGATCCTGGGCCAGCGCGACGACGATCTCCTCGCGCCCCACCACCTCCAGCGGCCCGGTCCAGCGGCTCGGCCGAGGCCCGACCGCGACGTCCGCTTCGCCCGCTTCCAGCGCCGCCACCAGCGCGTCCGCGCTCGTCGTTTCCGTGAGCGTGATCAGCACGCCGGGACGGTGCCGGTGCCAGTTCCGCAGCACGGGCGCGAGCAGCCCGGCGGTCATGCTCTCCGCGCACGCGATCCGCAGCGTGCCCTCGCCGCCGCCGGCCACCGCGCGGCCGGTCCGGACCACGCGCTCGGCCGCGGCCAGCGCCGCCCGCGCGTCGGCCAATACCGCGCGCCCGGTGGCCGTCGGCCGCACTCCGCGCGGCAGCCGTTCGAGCACCGGCGTGCCCAGTTCCCGTTCGAGCGCGCCGATCTGGTGCGACAGCGCGGGCTGCGAGAGGTGCAGCCGCGCGGCCGCCTCGGTGATCGACCCGGCGTCCAGCACCGCGACCAGGCACTCGAGCGCGCGCAGCGTAGGCATTCGCAGATTCTATCGCAGCCTTCGAAAACATTCGCGCCTCGAAGGGATTGTTCCGGCGGTGTTGCGCGCTGACTCCCGGTGTGCGAAACGAAAGGAGCACGAAAATGTCGTTCGAAGGAAAGCGGCTGGTCGTCGTCGGCGGTGGATCGGGGATCGCGCGCCGGATCGCGGCGGACGCGCTCGCGGCCGGCGCCGAAGTCACCTCGGCCGGGCGGAATCCGGAGCGGATCGACGTTCCCGGTATTCGCGCCGCATTCGCGGATCTCGGGGACGAATCGTCGCTGAAAGCGCTTGCCGAAACCGTGGGCGAACTCGACTACCTGGTCACCCTCGCCGGGGCGCCGGCGAACGGGCCGGTCGCGGAACTGGAGCGGGACGCGGTCACCCGGGCCTTCGACGCCAAGGTGATCGGGCCGTTGATGCTGGCCAAGCACTTCGCCCCGCGGTTCCGCGACGGCGGCGCGATCGTCTTGTTCTCCGGGGTCGCGGCGTGGCGGCCGGCACCCGAGCGCACGGTCATGGCCACGACGAACGGCGCGGTCACGTTCCTCGCGCAGGCGCTCGCGGTCGACCTCGCGCCGATCCGCGTCACCGCGATCTCCCCGGGCATCGTCGACTCCGGTGCGTGGGACCGCCTCGGCGCCGGCAAGGAGGACTTCCTCCGCCGGACCGCGGAAACGAACCCGGCGCGCCGGGTCGGGCACCCCGCGGACCTCGCGGCGGCGACCCTGCAGGTGCTGGCGAACCCGTTCATCACGGGCACGACGCTGCACGTGGACGGGGGCGGCAGGCTCGGTTGAAAACCGAGGGTGAGCGAGCCTTTACAGGATCACGCGCCATTCCTATGATCGGCCGACCGGACGCAGCGCCCGCGTCCGGTCGGCCCAAGGTGGAGGGTTTGATGGCACGCAGGGCTCCCCGCGGCGAGGCGGTCACGGTCGCCGAGCTGCTGGTCCGATCCGCGACGGGCGACCGTCAGCACGCGCCGCCGCGGCACCGGGAGAAACCGCCGGTGTTGCGCTCTCTGGCCCGGCTGCGGGTGTTGTCCGTGGTCGCCGGCGCGCTGGCGCTGACCGGCGGGGTCGCGACGGCGGTGTCGATGCCGGGCGGGCGGAGCGCGGGTGCGGCCTGGACGCCGGCCGGCTTGGAACCCGTGGCCGCGCCGCTGGTGCCGTTTCCCGGGGAGATCGTGGTTCCGCCCGCGAAGCCGGCTCCGGAATCCGTGGCGCCGTCGATCGATCCGAGTGGAATCGTTCCGGCGGCCGTGGTGAAGGAGACGAATTCCGGAACCACGCCCGCCCATCGCGGAAAGCTCGCGAAAGCGGTCAAGATCGTCGGGAAAGCGAAACCGAAGCAGGCGGCCCCGGTGCGCCACGCGATCCCGGACGTCCCGGCCTGGTCGCGCGGGCACCACCAGCAGCAGCACCGCCACGACTGCGGCGGTGGCCGCCACCGCCGATGACGCTACGAGCCGAGCGGGATCTGGTACTGCATGAACCCCTTGTCGACGGCGACCTGGTCGTAGAGGCGCCGCGCGGTGGTGTTCGACGTCTGCGTGTGCCAGTAGACGCGGACGCATCCCCGTTCGCGCGCCCAGTCCGCGACGGCTTCGATCAGGGCCCGCCCGACCCCACGTCCCCGGGCTTTGGTGTCGGTGAACAGGTCTTGCAGGTAGCAGACGTCGGCGGACGTCGTGCTGACGTGCGTGAAGAAGTGCACGATGCCGACGAGCTCGCCGTCGAGCCGCGCGCCGAGCGCGTGCATCCGCTCGCCGGTGGCGAACTCGCGCCACGCGCGGTCCATCAGTTCGGGCGCGAGTGTCCTGCCGTAGAACGTGTTGTAGCCGGCGAACAGGTTTTCCCAGGCCGGACGGTCTTCCGCGGTGAGGCCCCCAAGGGTGATCATGCGCCGAGGCTAACCCGCCGGCTGACCGGTTCGAGGACCACACCGGACACAACTGGCCAGTAAGGTGACGAACCCGAATCAGATTCATAGAATCAGCCCGCAGATCCCGGTAGGTCCGATTCAGCGGAGGTTCCCGATGGCGCGCACGGCCCACCGTGCCAGTCGCAAGCCCGTCACGGTGGGAGAGCTGATGCTCCGGCCGGACGTCCACGGCAGACGCCGGCCCGAGGACCTGGAGGTGCTCGAGCTCGCCTACCGGATGCGTCGCCGGGTCGGCCCCGAGCCGGTCGTCGCCCCGACGCCGCGTTCGCGCGCGCTGGCCGTGGTCACCGGCCTCTGGCGGCGCAAGCCGCGGTAGGTCCCACCCGCGCTCTTCCGCAGGCCACCCTCGCCGAGGGTGGCCTTTTTGCTGCGCCCGAGTGTCCCGGCGAAGCCGCATCAGGAGAACTCGGCCCCCCGTGCAAAGACCACCCCGAATGCAGCATACTGCTCGAAACGGCGGCCAACAGCGCAACGTCTTGCGCGATAGGCAACCGAGAGCTGAGCTAGGGAGTACCGCCGATGGCCCGGCACGAACGGTTGAGCAGCCTGCTGGACATGCTGGGGCAGCGGGAAAAGATCGACGTCGAGGACGTCGCCGCGGAGCTGGACGTCTCCGCCGCCACCATCCGGCGGGATCTCGACCACCTCGCCGAACAGCAGCTGCTCACGCGCACCCGCGGGGGTGCCGTCGCCAATGATCTCGCCTATGACCTTCCCCTGCGCTACAAGACCGCGCGGCACGTGCCCGAGAAGCAGCGGATCAGTGCCGCCGCCGCAGCTTTCGCCGAGAAAGGCATGGTCGTCGGCCTCAACGGGGGTACCACCACCGCGGGCGTCGCGCGTGCCCTCGCCATCCGGTCCGACCTGGGTGGACGGGGGGACGCGCACGGCATCACCGTCGTCACCAACGCCCTCAACATCGCGCACGAGCTGGCCGTGCGGCCGAACGTCAAGATCGTCGTCACCGGCGGGGTCGCGCGGCCGCAGTCGTTCGAACTGAGCGGGCCGCTGGCCACGCGCGTGCTCAGCGAGCTCACCATCGACCTGCTGTTCCTCGGTGTCGACGCCTTCGATCCCGACGCCGGCGCGTTCGCCCACCACGAGGGCGAGGCCAGCATCAACCGGCTGATGGTGGAACGCGCCGAGCGCGTGGTCGCCGTCGCCGACGGCTCCAAGCTGGGACGGCGTGCCTTCGCCCGGATCTGCGAGACGACGCAGGTGCACGCCCTGGTCACGGACACCGACGCCGACCCCGAAGCGGTGCGGGCCTTCGAAGCCGCCGGGGTCGAGGTCCAGGCCGTCTGACTCAGTGGGCCAGCGCGAGGGCCGCGGTCAGCGCGCGGTGGCCGGCCGCGCTCGGGTGGACGTCGCAGCCGCCGGCCGGCAGCTTGATCAGCAGCCCGGCCGCGCACGGGTCGCCGCCCGCGCGCAGGGAGGCCAGGAAGAACGCCGTGAAGCCGTCCGCGATCTTGCCGTGGTAGCGGCGGGTCACCTGCGTCAGCGCCGCGTTGATCGCCTTGACCTGCGCGACCTGCGTCGGGTCGCGGTAGTCGAGCGAGTAGTACGACACCAGCACGACGTCGCCGCCGTAGTGGGCGCGCACCGCGGAAAGGATCGTCGCGAGGTTGCGGCTCACCTGGGTCAACGCGGCCTGGAAAGTAGCGCCGGTGCAGTGGTCCGGCGTCGTGTCCCGGCACAGGAACAGGTCGTTCGCGCCGATGGTCAGCGTGACGAGCCGGGTGTCGCGGTGGGTCCGCAGGTACTGCACGGCGTAGTCGATCTGGGCTCCCACGTACGCGACGTGCAGCGGGTACGCCAGCCGGTAGCCGTTCTCGCAGCCGTTGCTCGGCGCGGTGACGACCAGCATGCTGCCCGTCGTCTCGCCGGGACAGGACGCGTTCGCGAGCTGGAGACCGCGCAGTGACGCGTACTTCTCCGCGTAGCCACTGAAGTTGGCCGCGTTCAGGTACGCCGCACCCGCGTTGGGCCGGTAGCCGAACGCGACGGAATCGCCGAGCGCGAGATACCCGCCGTGGCGGGACGACGCCTCCGCCGGTGCGGTGAGAAGGGAACTCGCCGCGACGATCGCCGCGGCCATGACGAAGAATCGGCGAAGCATCCTCGGCTCCCTTCCCCGCACCGTTGCGTGGCCGGAACGATTGTGCCTCGTCCCGGCCACGCGGCGGAAGCGTCAGGAGCGTCAGAAACCGATGACTGCCGGCTGCTTCGGCCCGGCGATCCGGGCTTCGGGGGTCCCGGGCTCGACGGCCGCGCAGTGCGTGCCGCGCGCCGGGAGCTTTCCGCTGATCAGGTAGTCGTCGGTCGCCTTGATCACGCATTGGCTGTTCTTGCCGTACGCGCCGTGGCCCCAGCCGTCGTAGGTGAGCAGCGTGCTGCCGCTCTGCCGGGCCGCGGCCTGCGACCACGCGTACGGCGTCGCCGGGTCGTACTTGCTGCTCAGCATCAGCAGCGGCGGCGCGCCGTGCACCTGCAGCGGGTGCTGCGGGTTGCTCGCCTTGTTCGGCCAGCCGATGCAGCCGGTGACCGCCGTCCAGCCCAGGGAGTTGACCTTGACGTCCGGGGCGAGGGCCGCGGCCGTCCGGCGGTAGGCCTCGAGCTCGGCGTAGTTGTGCACCGGCAGCTTCCAGTCGTCGCAGAACACGCTCTGGAACACGGTGTTGACCGGGATGTCGTCCTTCAGCCGCGCGGACGCGGCGGGCGGGGTGCCGTCCGCGAACGACTTGAGGACCGTCGCCAGCCTGTCCCAGCTCGGGCCGTAGAAGGAGCCCTGGAAGATCCCGGCGAGCGAAAGCGGCGTGATGACCTCTTCGCTCTGCGGATCCTTCAGCTCTCCGCGGGCGGCTTTGTCCTGGAGGTCGCGTGTCAGCTTCGAGACGTCCCGGCCGTGCAACGCGCAGCTCGGCGTCCGGCCGCACCACGCCACGAACTCGCCGAACTCCGCCTGCACCGACTGAGTTTCGCTGTTGAGGAACTGGAACGCCGTGAGCTGCGAGTGGTCCATGTTGCTGTCCAGCACGAGCGCGCGGACCTTGTCCGGGAACAGCTCGGCGTACTGCTGGCCCATCAGCGTGCCGTACGAAACCCCGTAGTACGTCAGCTTCTTCTCGCCGAGCGCGGCGCGGATGGCGTCCATGTCGCGCGCGACGCTCTCGGTGTCACCGAACTGCCCCAGCGGCCCGGAAAGCCGGTTGCAGCTTTCGCCGAGCTTCCGGTTGTACGCCGCGAGCTGCTCGAACTCGGCCTGGTTGCGCGGGACTTCCGGGTGGTCGGCGATGAGCTCGTCGAGCCCGCACTTGATCTGCGTGCTGCTGCCGACGCCGCGCGGGTCGAAGCCCACCGTGTCGAACCGTTTGGTGATCTCCGGCGAGAGCGTCCAGCCGTCCTTGACCCCGCCCGCGCCCGGCCCGCCGGGACCGCCCGGGTCCATCAGGACCGACCCGATGCGCGCCCCCGGATCCGTCGCTTTCCGCCGGGCGAGCGCGATGCTCGCCGTGCCGCGGTCCGGGTGCGCCCAGTCGATCGGCACGGTCACCGTGCCGCAGTCCACCCCGGGCGCGTCCGCGCACGGCTTCCAGTCGATCGACGGTGCGGCCGACGCCGGCGTCGCCGCCACCAAGCTCCCCATTACCGCCACTGCTGCCGCGGCCGTCACCAGCCGCTTCGATACCCCCGACATCGTCAGCCCTTCCCCTTACCGACAGTGGTTGATCGGCTCCAGGAAATCACCAAACCGGTGATCGCGCCAGGTTCCCTGGTGGACTACCCCGTGACGTCCACTGTGGACGAACGCTCGGCGTGGCGGAGCCGGCCGGCGGCCACGGTGCCGAGCGCGCAGATGACGCCCAGCACCCCGAACGCCCAGGCGAACCCCGTCGCCGGGCCGGCGGTGAGGCCGCGGGACAGCACGATCACGCACACCGCGCCGCCGGCCGCGCCGCCCACGCGCATCACGATGTTGACCAAAGCCGTCGCGTGGCCCAGTTCGGGCGCGCGGACCGACGCGTACGCCGCCGTCGACGCGGGCATGATCGACAGCCCCAGTCCCGCGCCGCGGACCACGAGCACCGCCTGGACCAGCCACATCGGCGCGTCCGGGCCGAGCCACGGCATCGGGACGGTGCTCGCCAGCACGACCAGTGACCCGGTGAGCGAGACGGTGCCGCCGCCGTAGCGGTCCGTCAGCCGCCCGGCCACGAGCACGAACACCGTGGTGGCCAGGCCCATCGGCGCGAGCAGGACGCCGGCCTCGGCCGGCCCGGCGCCGAGCCGGACCTGGAACCAGAGCGGCAGCAGCAGGACCGCGCCGAACATCCCGGCGCCGGCCAGCAGCACGGACGCCAGCGCCGAGCCCATGACCGGCCGCGCGGCCAGCCGCAGGTCCAGCACCGGATGCGGCACGCGCAGCGAGCGCCGGACGAACACCGCGAGCGCGAGGACGCCGACGGCGGCGAGCACGACGTCGAGTTCGGTCAGCGTGTAGACCAGCAGCGGCAGGCCGAGCGAGACCAGCAGCAGTCCCGGCCAGTCCACGGGCGGCGGCTGCCCGCGGTCGCCGCGCGGCACGTACCGCAGCGCGAGGCCGAACGCGAGCAGCCCGATCGGCAGGTTGAGCCAGAACAGCACCGGCCACGAGAAGTGCGCGAGCAGGAACCCGCCGACGCTCGGACCGACGACCGGGGCCAGCCCGACGACGAGCCCGAGCGTGCCCATGGTGCGGCCGAGCCGCTCCGGCCCGACGGCCAGCCCGATCACCGTCTGCCCGGCGGTGACCATGACACCGGCGGCCATGCCCTGCACCGCGCGCAGGGCGATGAGCGTGCCGGCGTCCGGCGCGAGGGCGCAGGCCACCGACGTCAGGAGGAAGGCTCCCAGCGCCCACAGCCAGAGCCGTCCGGCGCCGAGTTTCCGCACGAGCCACGGGGTCAGCGGGAGGGCGGCCGAGAGGCCGAGGAGGAACGCCGTCGCCACCCACTGGATCTCGACGAGGCCGACCCCCAGGCGCAGCCTCATCGACTCCAGTCCGACCGCGACGATCGAGCCGTCCATGTTGCCGAGGAAGCCGCCGAGCGCCATGACGCCGGAGGCGATCCAGACGGTGCGCGGAATGGGAGGAGCGGTCATGGCTCCGACGGTAAAAGCTGAAGCAAGGTCGAAGTCAACTGCGGCGAGTGTCGAAGACCTGCCGGAGCAACGTGACATCGTGGGTCAGGACGGCGAGTTCGTGGCGGCTGTCGCCGGCTTCGCGGGGCGCGAGCCGGCCCACGACGTGGTGCGCGGCGAAAGGACGACCGGCTCTTGCGCGCTCTCCGGTGGGAGATCGCACCTTCGATCAGAGCGTCCAGCATGTCGCCAGCGTAGATCAGCGTGTGGAGCTGCCCCGGACGATCAGCTGTGCCGTCAACGTCGTCGTGGCCGGCGCGCGGGAAGCGCCGCCGGCGATGCGGTCGAGCAGAAGACGCGCGGCCAGCCGGCCCATCGTGTGGGCGGGCTGGGCGAGGACCGTCAGCGCCGGGGAGATCAGCGTCGCCCACGGCGGGTCGTCGAACGACACGATCCCGACGTCGCGGCCGGACCGCAGGCCCAGCTCCGCCATCACCTGCAGCAAGCCGGCCGACATCGTGCTGCTGGACACCAGGAGTGCGTCCGGGGGATCGGCTCTCGTCAGCAGTCGCACAGCGGCTTCCCGGCCGCCCGCTTCACGGAATTCGCACCGGTGCACCAGGTTCGCCGAGTATTTCCGGCCCGCGGCGCGCAGTCCGTCGCGGTAACCGTCGAGCCGGTCGTCCGCCGTCGTGACGCCCGGTGGGCCCGCGATGCAGCCGATCCGCCGGTAGCCCTGGGAAACCAGGTGCCGCACGGCTTCCCGGGCCGCGGCGCGGGAGTCGAGGAGCACGGCGTCGCAGTCCGCCGAAGCGAGGCGCCGGTCGACCGTCACGATCGGCGTCCGGTGCGTGGTCAGCGGCCGGACGTCGCTGTCGACGGTGGTCGGCGACATGATCACGCCGGCGCGCCGCTCCTGGGCCGCGACCTCGACGTACCGGCGTTCCTTGGCGGTGTTCTCGTCGGAGTTGCACAGCATCACCGAGTATCCGGCGGCCTGCGCCGTGTCCTCGACCCCGCGCGCGATCGCCGTGAAGAACGGGTTTTCGACGTCGGAAATGATCAGTGCCAGCACCGCTGTCTCGCGGCGGCGCAGGCTGCGCGCCAGGCCGTTCGGCGTGTAGCCGAGCTCGGCCACGGCCATCGCGACGCGCTCGGCGAGTACGGGGTCCACAGTGGACTTTCCGTTGAGCGCTCTCGACACGGTCGCGGTCGAGACCCCGGCCAGCGCCGCCACGTCGGAGATCGTCGCCACCGCGTCCTCGTTCGGTCTTCGTTCGTTGACAGTGCTTCCGGCACACCATAGCGTGGTGGTAATCGATTTCCCGCGGGTTGGCCCGTGGAGGGGCGGATGACCGGACTGCTGCTCGGCGTGGACATCGGCACGGCCGGCTCGAAGGGCGTGCTGGTCGACCCCGACGGCGCCGTGCTCGCCCGGTCGGTCCGCGAGCACACCGTCTCGACACCGCGTCCGGGCTGGGTCGAGCACGACGCCGAAACGGTCTGGTGGGCGGACTTCACCGGGATCGTCGCCGACCTGCTGCGCGCGGCCGAGGGGCGGCCGCTCGCCGGGCTCGGGGTCAGCGGCATCGGGCCGTGCCTCCTCCCGGCCGACGCCGACGGCACGCCGTTGCGGCCCGCGATCCTCTACGGCGTCGACACCCGCGCGGGTGCGGAGATCGCCGAGCTGAACGACGAGCTCGGTGCGGACGAGATCCTGGCCCGCGGGGGTTCGCCGCTGACGAGCCAGGCGGTCGGGCCGAAGGTGCGCTGGCTGGCCCGGCACGAGCCGGACGTCCACGCGCGCACGAAGAAGCTGCTGATGGCGAGCTCGTTCCTGGTGCACCGGCTGACCGGCCGGTACGTCCTCGACCATCACTCGGCGAGCCAGTGCACGCCGATGTACGACCTGGCCGCCGGCGACTGGGCCGGGGACTGGGCCGACCGCGTCGCGCCGGGGCTGCCGCTGCCCGAACTGCTGTGGCCGACGGAGATCGCGGGGGAGGTCACCGCGGCCGCGGCTTCGCTGACGGGGCTGCCCGTCGGGCTGCCGGTGACGGCGGGGACGGTCGACGCCTGGGCCGAAGCCGCCAGTGTCGGCGTCCGCGAGCCGGGCGATGTCATGGTCATGTACGGGACGACGATGTTCCTCGTCCAGGTGCTGACCGAACCGCGCCCGCACGCGGGGCTGTGGGGCACGCGCGGGGTCGTCCCGGGCAGTTTCACACTGGCGGCGGGCATGGCGACGTCCGGCGCGGTGACCGACTGGCTGCGGAAACTCGTCGGGGCTTCCTTCGGCGACCTCGTGGCGGAGGCGGCTTCGGTGCCGGCGGGCAGCCGCGGGCTGCTCCTGCTGCCGTACTTCGCGGGGGAGCGGACGCCGCTGTTCGACCCGGACGCGCGGGGCGTGCTCGCCGGGCTGACGACGGCGCACGGCCGGGCCGAGATCTACCGCGCGGCGCTCGAGGGGACCGCTTACGGCGTGCGGCACAACCTGGAGGCGATGGCGGCCGCGGGTGGTGCGGCGGGGCGGCTGGTCGCGGTCGGGGGCGGGACCAGGGGCGGGCTGTGGACGCGCATCGTCTCGGACGTGACCGGGCTGCCGCAGCAGATCCCGGCGGAGACGATCGGCGCGTGCCTGGGTGACGCGCTGCTGGCCGCCGAGGCACTGGGGATGGACGCCGCCCGCGGGAACCCGATCGCCGCGACGGTGCAGCCGGACCCGGGGAACCACGCGCGGTACGAGGAGTTCTACCGGCACTACCGGGCGCTGTACGAGGCGACGTCGGAGACGGCGCACTTCCTGGCGGCCCAGCAGCGCGCGGCCACGGACTGACCGGGTCTATTTCGGACTGCTTCCGGCGGGACAGCGCTTTCCGTCCGTCGCGGTCGCCGGGGTCAGTCGTACCCGGGTGGCGGGCCCGTGCGGCCCCGGCGCGCGGCCGGCCGGCGGCCCGCGACCGCGTGCCGGTGGTGCTCCAGCGCCGCCACGGACTGCGTGACCTGCTCGAAGCTCGGCAGCGCGTGCACGTTGGCCACCAGCGTCATGTCCTTGCGCGGGATCTCCATGAAGCACACTTCGACGCCGGACTTCGCCGCGTGGGTGGCCACCGCGTCGCGCCAGGTGTCGAGATCGTGCTCGTCACCGAGCCATTCGTGCAGGTAGACGCACCACTTTCCGCGCAGCAGCTCACCCGCGATGGCTTCTTGCCCGACCAGGTACGGCTCGGTCACCCGATCGTCCATGACCGTTCCCGAGTACGCCAAGGCACTACTTCCCTTCTGCTCCCCGGTGGTGACCCCTACCACCGGAAAGCGCTATCCCGGAGACGGCCTCCCCACCGCGGCCGAGCAGCGCGCAACCCCGCGACCGATGCCGGTTCTCCGGGGACCGCGTCAACATACCGGCGGATTTGGCGCACAGCAACCATTTCCACGGTGTGCCAAGGTCCGCGGCGGTGAGCGTGCACCACTCGTGTGCGGATGCACGTGCCGATCATGGTGTGCCGCATTTGAATATTCACCGAAATGGCGAGGCGAATTCCGTGGATCGTCGTCGAAGCCGCGGAGGGGCTGCTCGGTGGGTGACCGGCCGGGTGCGCAGCGTCAGAAGCGACGGAGTCGTAGGTTCGGGATCGGAAGCTTCGGATTGCTATATGCATAGTGCAAATTGCAGAAACGGCACACGTGCGACGCAGTGCCCGGCTCGAAGCTCGTGCTGGCCGGCACCGGGACTGCTGCGCCGATCCCGCCCAGTGCGGCGCGACGACCGTCCTGGGCAAGATCGGGATAAGCCCGGCCTACCCGGCGACGCTGCCGTCGAACCCGGCGCCGCACGTGTTCGCGGCGAGCGTCGCCTGAAGGAGGTTCGGGGAGCCGCCGAAGTAGGCGCCGTCCGTGACGTACACCGTGTCGTCGCGGACCGCGACCGCCGTAGGGTTGGCCAGTCCGTCCGAAGTGGACAGAATTGTCCGCGCGCCGTCGCGGCCGACCGTGACCACTCGGTTCTCCTGGTTGATCGCGGCGATGACGGTGCCGCCGTGGAACGCGAAGTCGTCGACCGGCCCGAGACCCGTCGCGATGACTCGGCCGGGTCCGCCGGTCAGCGGGAACCGCACCAGCGTGCCGCGGTCCAGGTTGGACACCCAGACGGCGCCGTCGTGGACCTTGATCCCGTTGGCGCCGAAGCCGCTCACGGGGGCGAGCAGGTCGCCGGTGGCGAAGGCGGTGACCCGGCCGTGCGAGACCCGCCAGACCGTGGCGCCGAACGAGTCGGCGACGAAGAGGTCGCCGGTGCGCGGGTCGCGCGCGACGCCGTTCTGGAAGCCGGCCGGCGGCAGTGCGGCCACCTGGACCGGTGCGGTGCCGGGACGAACCCGGTAAAGGCCGGTCGCCGCGGTGCCGGTCGAGACCGCGACGTACAGGTCGCCGCCGGGGGCCCGGACGATGCCGCCGAGGAACAGTCTCTTGTGGACGACCGGGACGTCGCCGTCGTCCGGGACCGGGATGCGGGCGAGGACGCTCACTTGTCCGCCGGGGGTGACCCGGCCGATTTCGCCGGTGTAGGCGAAGGTGAGGTCCGCGGAGCCGTCGGGCTCCAGGGTGATGTTCTCCGGCTGCTGCCCGGCGGCGAGGTCGAGGGGAACGATCCTCGACGCCGCCAGTGCGGGTGCGGCCGGCAGGGCGAAGACGGCGGCCGCGGCCAGCACGACGCCGATCTGCTTGATGCGCAAAGGAACTCCGTCAGGGTGAAGGGAACGGCGAAGAGAACCCCAGATCGCCGTGCCTTCGACGGTAGGCCCGGTGCGCCCCCGGGCACCAATAGCTCAGGCTGGGGCGGCCATCGGAAATCCGATCACAGTTCGCGGGCGAAGCAGCGCGAGAGCGCTTCGCCGACGTACGGCCCGTAGGCGTCGATGGGCTCGTAGCCTTCGCGCTGGTAGAAGCGGATCGCGTCCGGCTGCCCGGTGCCCGTCTCCAGCAGCAGCCGGGCGATGCCGAGGTCACGCGCGTGGTCTTCGAGCGCGCGCAGCAGGGCGGTCGCGACGCCGGTGCCGCGGGCCGCCGGCTCGACGTACATGCGCTTGACCTCGCCCGAACCCGGCCCGAGCGGGCGGAGCCCACCGCAGCCCACGGCCGCGCCGGCGGCGTCCCGCGCGACGAGGAACACCGCGACGGTGTCGGCGGTCGGCAGGGCGCCGGGCTCGTGGTTGTCGCTGCCGTAGCGGGCGTCCAGTTCGACGCGCTGGGCCGCGCGCAGCCGGACGGCGTCGGGATCGTCCCAGGTCACGGCGGTGATCTCGAGGGTGGTCGGCACGGTGCTCCTTTCCGTAACAAGCGTTACCGTAGCAGCTGTTACGCTCCCCGGAAAGGAGGTTTCCGTGCCGAAGCAGCGTGACGTCGAGGCGCAGCGGGAGCTGCTGTCGAACGCGACCTGGCAGGTCCTCGCCGACGGCGGCCTGCCGGGCTTGACGCTGCGCGCGGTCGCCGAGCGCGCGGGGTGCACGACCGGCCTGGTGATGCACGCGTTCCCGACGAAGAAAGCGTTGCTGCTGCACGCGCGCGACCTGCTCTACGACCGCACCGCCGTCCGCGCGGACGCCGCCGAGGCCGCGACCACGGACCCGGGCCAGGCGTTGGCGGCGGTGTTGGGGTGCGCCGTCGACCTGCCCCACGGCCACCACGACGAATCCCGCGTCTGGGTGGGTTTCCTCGCGGCGGCCCTGGCCGACGAAGACCTGGCCGAACGCCACCGCGCGGCGAACCACTCGTTCCTGGCGCGAGTCCGCCGGCTGGTCGCGGCGTGCCGTCCGGAGTGGACGGACGAGCGGCTCGAGCTGACGACCAAGAGCCTGGTGGCGCTGGTCGAAGGTCTCAACGTCCTGGCCGCGGCGGACCCGGCCGGGTATCCGGCGAAGCTGCAGCGAGCCGCGCTGGCCAAGGCACTTGGCGAGCTGAGGTCCTAAGCCGCCGGGCCGAAGCGGCGCCGGTACGCGCTCGGGCTCAACCCCGTGTGCCGCCGCAGCTGCAGACGCAGGTTCGCCGCCGTGCCGAAGCCGCTCGTCGATGCCACCCGGTCCAGCCGCAGCTCGCCGCGTTCGATCAGGCGGCAGGCCAGCGTCACGCGTTCCGTCGTCAGCCAGGCCAGCGGGGTCGTGCCCAGCTCCGCGCGGAACTTCCGGTGCAGCGTCGCCGGGCTGATCGCCGCGTGCGCCGCCAGGTCGGTCACTGTCAGGGGCCGGTCGAGCCGCGAGCGGGCCCACGTCAGGACCGGGGACAGCGACGTGTCCGGCACCGCGGGGACCGGCCGTTCGACGAACTGGCGCTGGCCGCCGTCGCGGTGGCCGGTGAACACCAGCCGCCGGCTGACCGCGTTGGCGATCTCCGCGCCGTGGTCGCGGTGGATCAGGTGCAGGCCGAGGTCGAGGGCGGCCGCGCTGCCCGCCGCGGTGAGGACGCCGCTGTCGTCGACGAAGAGGACGTCGGGCTCGAGGTCGACGTCCGGGAACTGCGCGACGAAGTCCTCGGCCCAGCGCCAGTGCGTCGTCGCGCGGCGGCCGTCGAGGACACCGGCGAAGGCGAGGGTGAACGCGCCGGTGCAGAAGCTCACGAGCCGCGCGCCGCGGTCCGCCGCCCGCCGGACGGCGGCCAGGACAGCGGGGGACGGCCGGGTCAGCGGGTCGGGCCGGTTGGGCACGATCAGCGTGTCCGCGGTGTCGGCGACGTCGAGGCCGTGCACGCCGGAAAGCGTGAACATCCCCAGGTGCATGGTGGTTTCCGGGTGGGGCGAGCAGAGCGCGAAGTCGTACCAGGGCCGGTCCAGCTCGGGCCGCCGCAACCCGAACAGCTCGGTCGCGACGCCCATCTCGAAGGGGTTCGAGCCCTCGTCGACCAGCACGACGACCCGGTGCGAGAATTCTTGCGGCATGTGCGATTCCTAGCACTCGCGCGACGGAAACACCAGGTCGACGATGGTGACCATGAACCCGATCGACCTGAACGAAGTCCTGGCGAGCTTCGACGCCGCCTGGAGCCCGCGGATCGTCACCCGCGTGAACGACTACGACATCCGCCTCGCCCGTTTCGCCGGTGAGCACGTGTGGCACGTCCACGAGCACACCGACGAGTTCTTCCTGGTCCTCGACGGGGAGATCGAGATCGGCGTGCGCGACCCGGACGAGCGGGTGGTGACGCTGTCCCGCGGCCAGGTGTTCGTGGTGCCGAAGGGGACGTTCCACAAGCCGTCGTCGAAGGCGGGCGCGAGCGTGCTGCTGGTCGAGCCGGCGGGGACGCTCTCGGTCGGCGACGAGCACGACGCGGTGCCGGACCACGTCGACGTCACCACCGGCCACCTGGTCTAACGTCGGGAGATGCTGACTGTCGTACCCGTCGACCAGACGTCCTGGGCGGACCTGCAGGCGATCTTCGGCGACCGCGGCGACCCGGCCCGCTGCCGGTGTCAGTACTTCAAGGAGACGCCGGCGCAGTGGAAGGCGGGGACGCCCGAGGCTCGCGCCGAGCGGTTGCGTGTCCAGACCGCCGAGCACGCGACCGGGCTCGTCGCCTTCCTCGACGACGAGCCCGCCGGCTGGTGCGCGGTCGAACCGCGCACCGCCTACCCGCACCTGCTCGGCAGTCGCGTCGTCTGGGCCGGGCGCGACGAGGACCCGGCCGACGGCAGCGTCTGGGCGGTGACCTGCTTCGTCACCCGCAAGGGCTTCCGGCGCCTCGGGGTGAGCGCCGCGCTGGCGCAGGCGGTCCCGGGCTTCGCACGCGAGCGCGGGGCCCGCGCGGTCGAGGGTTATCCGATGCTGGTCGTTCCCGGGCAGAAGGTCGCCTGGCCCGCCGAACTGTTCGTCGGTACGGCCGGGATCTTCGCCGACGCGGGGTTCACCGAAGTGAGCCGTCCGACCGCGAGGCGGGTCGTCATGCGGCTGACCTGCTGAGTCCTTCTGAAGGACGGCGTATCCTCGGCCGCATGAAACGGACCTCCTTCGCGCAGTGGCCGTGTTCGATCGCGCGCACCATGGACCTGCTCGGGGACTGGTGGACGCCGTTGGTGCTGCGGGACGCCTTCTACGGCGTTCGCCGCTTCGACGAGTTCCAGCAGGCGCTCGGCATCGCGCGCAACACCCTCGCCGACCGGCTCAAGCGGCTGGTCGACGAGGGGCTGCTGGAGAAGGTCGCCTACCAGACCGAGCCGGTGCGCTACGACTACGTGCTCACCGAAAAGGGCCGCGACTTCTACCCGGTCCTGCTCGCGATGACGCGCTGGGGCGACAAGTGGCTCTCGAGCGAGGCCGGCCCGCCGATCACCGTCCACCACACCGCCTGCGGGCACGACACGCACGCCGAAATCGTCTGCGCGGACTGCGGCGAACCGATGACGCCGGAGGACACGCGGATGCGCCGCGGGCCGGGCTTCCCGCCCCGGCTGGCGCAGCGCCCGGACGTCGAAGCGCGGTTCGCACGGCAGGAGTGACGTTGACAGCGTAGGTCTATCTACGCAACTATCGTGGTCAGAGGCTCACCGAGAGGAGTGGCGACCACGATGGAGTGGACGGGCGCGAGGTATGCGGACAAGCCGACGGCCGAGGTCTCGACCTGGATCGACGCCGTCCCCGAGGACGTCTGGCCGGTCGTCTCCGACATCGCGTTGATGCCGTCGCTGAGTTCGGAGCTGCAGGCCGTCGAGTGGTGCGAGCCCGGCCGCAAGTTCGTCGGCCGCAGCAAGCACGACGCGTTCGGCGAGTGGGAAACGACGTCGTACGTCGTCGAGTGCGAAGCGCCGCGCGTGTTCTCGTGGGCGGTGCAGGATCCGGCCGAGCCGAGCTCGGTCTGGAAGTTCACCCTCGAACCGGACAACGGCGGCACGCGGCTCTCGCAGTGGATGCAGATGGGACCGGGCCGGTCGGGGCTGTCGTTCGCCATCGACCGCATGCCGGAGAAGGAACAGAAGATCGTCTTCGTGCGGCTGCGCGAGTTCGAAGCCGCGATGACCGGCAACCTCGCCGCGATCAAGGAGCGGGTGGAGAACCGGTGAGGACCGCGACGACGGTCGAGTTCTCGCGGGATTCGCGCACGACGCTGGACTTCGTGCTGGAAGCGGAAAAGCTCGGCCTCGACGTCTGCTGGGTCGCCGAAGCGTGGGGCTCGGACGCGCCGTCCGCGCTGGGCTACCTCGCCGCCCGCACCGACCGCATCCGGCTCGGCTCGGGCATCATCCAGCTCGGCACGCGCACACCCGTCGCCATCGCGCAGGCCGCGGTGACGCTCGCCGACCTGTCCGGCGGCCGGTTCGCGCTGGGGCTGGGCCCGTCCGGGCCGCAGGTGATCGAAGGCCTGCACGGCGTCCCGTTCGCGAAGCCGTTGACGCGGATGCGCGAGACCGTCGAAATCATCCGTCAAGCCATCGCCGGGGAGAAGATTTCGTTCTCCGGCAAGGCTTTCGAGATCCCGCTGCCCGGCGAGGCGCGGCCGATGCGGCTGTCCACCCCGCCGAACCCGGACATCCCGATCTACCTCGCGACGTTGTCGCCGAAGCTCCTGGAGCTCACCGGCGAGGTCGCGGACGGCTGGCTCGGCACCAGCTTCGTCCCCGAAGGCGCCGACGCGTACTTCGGCCCTCTCGACGCCGGACTCGCGAAGTCGGGCCGCACGCGGAAGGACATCGACGTCTGTCAGGGCGCCGAAGTCGCCTTCGCGGACAACGAGGACGAGCTGCGCGTCATGGTCGGCAGCCGCAAGAAGGAGCTGGCCTTCAGTCTCGGCGGCATGGGCTCGGCCACCACGAACTTCTACAACGACGCCTACAGCCGTCAGGGCTGGGCCGACGTCGCCGCCGAGGTCCGCGAGCGCTGGCAGGCCGGCGACCGCGACGGCGCGACCGCGCTCGTCACCGACGAGATGGTGCTCGGCACGACGTTGATCGGCACCGAAGAGATGGTCCGCGCCCGGCTGCGCGTCTGGCGCGACACCGGCATCGACACCGTCCGGCTGTACCCGGCCGGCGAAACGCTCGACGCGCGTCTCACGACGCTCGGCCGCGCATTGGAGCTGATATGACCGGCGAGTGGCACCGCACCGCGTGCAGCCTCTGCTACCTCAACTGCGGGCTGGAGGTGCAGCTCGACGGCCGCAAGATCACCCGCGTCCGCGGCGACAAGGCGCACCCGCGCTCGGCCGGGTACCTGTGCCAGAAGGCGCAGCGCCTGACCTGGTACGGCGACCACTCCGATCGCTTGACGACGCCGCTGCGTCGACGTCCGGACGGCACCCACGAACCCATCGGCTGGGACACCGCGCTCACCGAGATCGCCGCGAAGCTGCGGGCGATCCGGGACGCGGACACCGAAGCCGGCCGGCCGGGCTCGTTCGCCTACGTCGGCGGCGGTGGCCAGGGCAACCACTCCGGCGGCGCGTACGGCGCGTCGCTGCTGAAGTGGATGAACTCGACGCGTCACTTCAACGCGCTCTCGCAGGAGAAGACCGGCGACTTCTGGGTCAACGGCGAGCTGTTCGGCTCGGCGCTCGTGCACACCGCCGAGGACGTCGAGCACTGCGACCTGCTGGTCGTGCTCGGCTGCAACCCCTGGCAGGCGCACGGGTTCAGCAACGCGCGGCACGCTCTCAACACGATCAAGAACGACCCCGCGCGCAAGATGATCGTGATCGACCCGCGGCGCACGGAGACGGCGGAGATCGCGGATCTGCACCTGCCGCTGCGGCCGGGCACCGACGCCTACCTGCTGGGCGCGATCCTGGCGCTGGTGCTGGAACGCGGCGGCGAGGATTCGGCCTTCCTGGCCGAGCGCACCGAAGGCTTCGACGAAGTGGCCGCCGTGCTGCGGAAGATCCCGGTCGACGAGTGGATCGCGCACGCCGAAGTGTCCCGTGTGGACGTCGACAAGGCGGTCGACCTGATCCTGGCGGCGTCGGCGATGACCGTGCGGGTCGAGCTGGGCATCCAGCAGGGCCGGCACTCGACGCTCAACAGCTACCTCGAGAAGCTGGTGTACCTGGTCACCGGGCACTTCGGCCGGCGCGGGACGAACAACCTGCACTCGTGGCTGCTGCCGCTGTGGGGCTCTTCGCGCGGGCAGCGTTCCGAGGTCACGGGCTTCGAGTACATCGGCGGCCTGCTGCCGGCGAACACCCTGGCCGAGGAGATCCTCACCGACCACCCGAACCGGGTGCGCGCGCTGTGGGTGGAGTCGTCCAACCCGGCCAACACCTACGCGGGCACCCGCGAAGTCGAACGGGCGGTGCGGGAGGCCGAGCTGTCCGTCGTCGTCGACGTCGCCTACACCGAGACGGCCGCGCTGGCGGAGTACGTGCTGCCGGCGGCGTCCCAGCACGAGAAGTGGGAGTTCACGCTCTTCACGTTCGAATGGCCGACCAACTACTTCCAGCTGCGGCCGCCGTTGCTGGACCCGCTGCCGGGCACGCTGGTCGAAGCTGAGATCTACACGCGGCTGTTCGACGCGCTGGGCGTGCTGCCGCCGTCCGACGTCCTCGCGTCGCTGGCCGCCGGGCCGCGTGAAGAGCTGCAGGCCGGGATCGGGGCGCTGGTCCAGGCGATGCCGGAGCGGGCCGCGATCCTGCCGGTGCTGCTGTACCGGACGCTGGGCGCGTCCCTGCCCAGCGGCGCGGCGTCGATCGCGCCGCTGTGGGCCGGTTGTCATCGGGCGGCGAAGACGATGACCGTGCCGGTGCAACGCGCTTTGGGCAGCTCCTTGTCCGGCTTGGCACTCGGCGAGGAGCTGTTTGCCCGCGTTTTGGCCGGTCCGACGCCGTTTTCGACGCACGAGCAGGACGAAGTGTGGAGCCTGATGCGCCGCTCGCGCGTCCGGTTGGCGGTGCCGGAGCTGCTGGAGTGGCTGGGATCTTTGGACCCGGCGGCCGAGCGGCCCGACCCGGCGTTCCCGTTTTCGCTGATCAACGGCCAGCGCCGGGCGCACAACGCGAACCAGATCCTGCGCGACCCGCGCTGGCGCCGCACGGACCCGGACGGCGCGCTGCGTGCGCGTCCGGAAGAACTTTCGTCCATCGGTGCCGCGGCGGGCGACTGGGTGGCGGTGGTGACCCCGGCCGGCCGGGTGGTCGTCCGCGCCGAAGCCGACCCAGGCCTGCGGCCGGGGCAGCTTTCCCTGCCGCACGGCTACGGGATGGCCCACCCGGATGCCCACGGCAGGCGCGTGGTCAGCGGCCCGCGCATCAACCTGCTGACGGACCCACGGGACCGCGACCCGATCGCGGGCACACCGCACCACAAGGACGTCCCGGCGCGCCTGGAGCCGGCGACGGAGGAGGAGCGAACCCGGGCGGAGACGGACAGCGCGCGCGTCCGGGAGACCGTCGCGAGTGGACGGTCGTGACTTTTCCCCGGTTTATAGTGACCCATGCGCAAGATTGTCTCGAACCTGTTCACCTCGCTCGACGGCGTGGTGGAAGCACCGGACAAGTGGTCGCTGCGGTACTGGAGCGACGAAATCGGCCAGGCGGTCGGCAGCGGGATGGCCGCGGCCGACGCGATGCTGCTCGGGCGCGTCACGTACGAAGGGTTCGCCGAGGCCTGGCCCGGGCAGACCGACGAGGGCGCCGAGTTCATGAACAATGTGCGGAAATACGTGCTTTCGTCGACATTGTCCGAAGTCAGCTGGAACAACGCGACGCTGCTGACCGGTGACCCGGCCGACGCCGTCCGGACGCTGAAGGCGTCGTCCGGCGGCGACATCATCACCAGCGGCAGCACGACCACGGTGCGCTGGCTGCTGGCCGAGCGACTGGTCGACGAGCTGAACCTGCTGCTGTACCCGATCGTCGTGGGCCGGGGCAAGCGGCTGTTCCCCGAGGAAGGGCCGGGATTCCCGCTGACGCTGAAGAAGTCTTCGACGTTCGGAAACGGCGTCGTCCGGCTGTCCTACGTGCCGGCGTGACCACGCCGTTCCGGATCGACGTCCCCGAGGCGGACCTCGACGACCTGCGTGCGCGGTTGCGCCGGACGCGCTGGCCCGAGGCCGGGCCCGACGACTGGAGCCAGGGCACGCCCCTGGGATATCTGCGTTCTCTGTGCGACTACTGGGCTTCCGGCTACGACTGGCGGGCCCTGGAAGCGCGGGTGAACCGTTTTCCGCAGTACCGGACGGAAATCGACGGCCTGGGCATCCACTTCCTGCACGTGCGTTCGCCCGATCCGGCCGCGTTGCCGCTGATCCTCACGCACGGCTGGCCCGGCTCGTTCCTCGAGTTCACGAAGGTGATCGAGCCGCTGTCGGCGGAGTTCCACCTGGTGATCCCGTCGCTGCCGGGCTACGGCTTCAGCGACAAGCCGTCGTCGCCGGGCTGGGGGATCGAGCGCATCGCGGCGGCGTGGGCGTCGCTGATGGCCGGCCTCGGTTACTCCCGTTACGGCGCCCAGGGCGGCGACTGGGGGACGTCGATCACGACGTCACTCGCCCAGCTGGACGCGGACCACCTGGCGGGCATCCACCTGAACCCGCCGATCGCGGCCCCGGACCCGGCGACTTTCTCCGATTTGACCTCTTCCGAGCGTGCCTCGCTCGCGGCCTTGGACCACGCTTCGCGCTGGGAGGACGGGTATTCGGTGCTGCAGTCGACCCGCCCGCAGACGCTGGGCTACGGGTTGCTGGACTCCCCGGCCGGCCTGTGCGGCTGGCTGGTGGAGAAGTTCCACGCGTGGTCCGACGGCTTCCCGTTCACCCGCGACGAGCTACTGGACGACGTGACGCTGTACTGGCTGACGGGCACGGCGGCATCGTCGGCGCGGCTGTACTGGGAGAGCATCCGGAAGGTGCAGCGGTGGTTCTCGGAGGCGACCGACGACACGGTGGACGTGCCGACGGGCTGTTCGATCTTCCCTGCGGAGATGCCGCGGCCGTCACGCCGGTGGGCCGCTCGGAGGTACACGGACATCCGGCATTGGAACGAACTGGAGAGGGGAGGGCACTTCGCGGCTTACGAGCAGCCTGAGCTGTTCGCCGACGAGGTGCGCACGTTCTTCAGGATGGTCCGCTAGCGCTTGAAGCCCTTCGGATCGGCCAGGTACCGGTCCAGCTCCGGATCTTCGTGCAGCTCGGTGAACTCGTTCGCGACGTACCAGCCGGGTTCCAGCTCGGCCCACAACCGCTCGAACGCCGCTCGGACGTCGGCGTTGAACCGCGCGCACCGGGCCTCGCGCCACGGGCCGGGGTCCGGCGGATAGTCCCAGTTCAGCGACTCGTCGTACTGCTCGGCCAAACTCTCCAGGGTGGCGCGGAGATCAGCGCTGATCGGCAGCTCGTCGACGTCCGCGGGGCCCATCCAGCCCCACAGCACCGCGCCCGAACCCGCGGAGAAGAAGAAGCGCAGGTCAGTTGACCTGTCGGGACTGGCCTTCCCAGTACGGCTCCCTGAGCTTGAACTTCTGGATCTTGCCCGTAGCCGTCCGAGGAAGCTCATCGAGGAACTCTATTCGCTTCGGGCACTTGTACCCCGCCAAGTACTCCCGGCAGTGCTTGATCAGCTCCTCCGCGGTCACCTCCGACGAAGTGACCACCAAAGCCGTCACCAGCTCGCCCCACTTCTCGTCCGGGATGCCGATCACCGCCACCTCGCGCACCGCCGGGTGCGAGTTCAGCGCGTCCTCCACCTCGATCGACGACACGTTCTCGCCACCCGAGATGATCACGTCCTTCTTGCGGTCCGCGATCGTCAGGTACCCGTCGTCGAACGTTCCGCCGTCGCCGGTGTGGAACCAGTTGCCCTCCTGGACCCGCGCGGTCTCCGAAGGGTTCTCCCAATACCCGTCCAGGTTGTGGTTCGACTGCGCGAGCACCTCGCCGTCCGTGTCGACGGCGATCCGGACGCCCAGCGCCGGCGTCCCCGCCCGGCCCAGCAGCCGGGCCTGCTCGTGCGGGTCGAGGTCCGCCCACTCGCTGCGCATCCGGTTGACCGTCAGCAGCGGCGCCGTCTCGGTGAGGCCGTAGATCTGGATGAACTCCCAGCCCAGCTCCGCCCGCACCCGCTCGATCGTGCGCGTCGGCGGCGGTGCGCCGGCCACGACGATCCGGACGCGGTCGCGGCCCGGGATCTCGCCCTCCCAGGTCGCCGCGCCGTCCAGGGCCGCCGTCACCACCGCGGGCGCGGCACACAGGATCGTCACGCCGTGCTCGGCGATCCGACGCAGGATCTCGGTGCCGTCGACCTTCCGCAGCACGATGTGCCGCCCGCCCAGCCCGGTCACCGCGTACGGCATGCCCCAGCCGTTGCAGTGGAACATCGGCAGCGTGTGCAGCAGGACGTCGTTGTCGCTCAACGTCGTGTGCAGGCCGAACACCGCCGCGTTCAGCCAGATGTTGCGCTGGGTGAGCTGCACGCCCTTCGGCCGCGCCGTCGTGCCCGAGGTGTAGTTGATGGTCGCCGTCGCGGACTCGTCGCCGGCCCACGGCGCCGGTGACCCGTCGCCGCCCCAGATCGCTTCGTCGTCGCGGCCCAGGACGAAGACGTGCTTCGCCGTCACCGTGTCCAGCAGGTGCTCCACCTCGGGGTCGACGATCAGCACCTCGGCCCCGGAGTGCTCCACGATGTACTTGACCTCGGCCGGCGCCAGCCGGAAGTTGACCGGCACCAGGACCCGGCCCCAGCCGGACACGCCGAAGAACGACACGAGCAGCCGCGCGGCGTTGTGCGACACCATCGCGACGCGCCCGCCGACCGGCACGCCCAGCTCGTCGAGGTGCGCGGCCTGCGCACGCGCCCGCTTCGCCACTTCGCGGTAGGTGAGCGAGCCCCAGCTCGGCGCGGGCTGGTCCGGCTCGTCGACCACCGCGACGCGGTCCGGGTACACCGTTTCCGCGCGGTCGAGGAAGTCCCGGACACCCAGATCGAAGAACATGCCCCCGATGATGACTCTTCGCAGGTGCTCGCACCAGTCCGATGTGGTTCGCTGGAGCACGATGGACTTCGACACGGTGGCCGGCGAGCTCTACGGGGGTGACCTCGCGGAGTTCATCAGCGCGCGCAACGCGGCGGCGAAGGCCGCGAAGGCCGAGGGGGACGCCGAGCTCGCGACGCGGATCCGCGAGCTGCGGAAGCCGACCACCGCCGCGGCCATCGTCAACCGCCTGGCCAGGGACGATGCCGCCGAGCTGCGCGAGCTGGCCGAGCTGGGCGACGAGCTGCGCGACGCGCACAGCCGCCTGGCCGGCGACGACCTGCGAGCCCTGACGAGGCGCCGCGGCGACCTGGTCCGGCGGATCCTGCACGGGCTGCCGTCGATGAGCGACACCGTCTCCCGCGAGGTCGAGGCGACCCTCGAAGCCGTCGCGGCCGACCCGGGCACCGCCGGGCTCGCCGTGGCCGGGCGCCTGACGTCGGTGGCGCACCAGGACACCGACCAGTGGTTCACCCTCGCCGCGAGTGCCGCCCCGCCGTCCACCGGCAAGCGCCCGGCGAAGCTGGTGGAAAAGGCCGAACCGGCGAAGCCCAAAAAGGACCACCGGCGCGAAGAAGAGGATCGCAAGGAACGCGAACGCGTCCGGGCCGAGCGCGAGCGCCTGCGCAAGGAGGCCGCCGAGCTGGCCAAGGAGCGCGCGGTGGCCGAGCGCGACCTGGTCCGCACCGAACGTGCGGCCGAGCAGGCGACGGCCCGCGTCGACGACCTGCGCGCCCGTCTGGCCGAGGCGGAGGAACGCGCCGAGCGCGCGACGGCGGAGTTCGAGAAGGCGAAGGAAACCTACGAGCAGGCCGACAACGCCGCCGAGGAAGCGCGAAAAGCCGCCGAGGCACGCTGATTCCGTGCTAGCGTGGCGATGCGCCCCGGATGGGCCTACGCACGGAGGTAGTGGCTACTCAGCCCCCTTGAATCGACACGTTCTGCCGTCCCTGGCAGAAGTGTGCCCTCCGCGCGCCCGTTCCGTGTCGGTTCACGGCCTCCGGTGATCACTTCATCGGAAAGGACCAGCTTGATCTTGCTCACCACGACCGGTGCCCGCACCGGCCGGGAACACCGCGTTACCTTGGGAGCCTTGGACATCGACGGCCGCCTGGTCGTCGTCGCTTCGGCGATGGGCTCGCCGAAGCACCCCGCCTGGTACCACAACATCCGCCACAACCCGCTGGTCACCGTGGAAAGCGGCACCGAGACGTTCGAAGCGATGGCCGCGCTCCCGCCGGACCGCGACGCGCTGTTCGCCGAGGTCGTCGCGCGCGAACCGGGGTTCGCGGACTACCAGGCGAAAACGACCCGCGTGCTGCCGGTCGTGGAGCTGCTCCGGCTCGACGCCGTGCGCCGCATGGGCGACTGGCTGGTCGAGGTACACGACTGGCTGCGCGCCGAGCTGCGGAAGCTGCGCGACGGCGGGTCGCACAGCCTGAGCACGCGGTGTTCCGGTTTCTGCACCGCGCTCACCCGGCACCACTCGGGGGAGGGCGCCGCGATCTTCCCCATGCTGGCCACGCGGTTCCCGGCGCTCGCGTCCACGCTGGACAAGCTGGGCGAGGAGCACGTCGTCGTCGCGCGGCTGCAGGAGGAGATCCAGCGGCTCGTCGACGAGGAAACCGATCCGGCCCGGCTGCGGGCGGAGTTCGATCGGCTGGCGTCCGCTTTGGACGACCACTTCGCCTACGAGGAGCGCACGATCGTCGACGCGCTGAACGCCCTCCTGCCCGCGCCCGGCTGAGCAGAGCTGTTCAGAGCAGGATTTCGGCCAGCTGCCGGTGGTTTTCGGCCTCGACCTCGGCCGACCGGCCGATCACCTGGACGGCGACGTGGTCGGCGCCGGCGTCCACATGGGACCGTAGCCGCTTCGCGATGTCCTCCGGCGTGCCGTGCACCGCGAGGTCGTCGATCAGCCGGTCGCTGCCGCCGCCGGCGACGTCGGCGTCGGTGTACCCGTGGCGCAGCAGGTTGTTCACGTAGTTGCGCAGCCCGAGGTAGGGCTCGCGGATGAAGGCGCGGCCGACTTCGCGAGCCTCCTCGGGGCTGCCGACGACGACTTTCTGTTCCGGAGCCAGGATCTTTCCCGCGCCCAGGACCGACCGGGCGTGCCGCGTGTGCGCGACCGGCACGAGGTACGGGTGCGCGCCCGCGGTGCGGTCCCTGGCCAGCTTCAGCACGCGGTCGCCGAGCGCGGCGAGCACCCGGGCCTCGGCGGGCACGCCGGCCGCGTCGAGCCGGTCCAGGAATCCGACGAGCGTGTCGAACGGGCTGTGGTAGCCGGTGACGGACTCGGGGTGGCCGACACCGATCCCCAGCAGCAAGCGCTTTCCGTACCGCTCCGCGAGCCGGTGATACGACGCGGCCAGCGGCTCCGGCTCGTCGGCCCAGACGTTCACGATCGCCGTCGCCACGGTGATCCGCTCGGTCGAGGCCAGGATGTCCTCGACGAACGCGAGGTCGCTGATCGACGCGCGCCCGGTGCCGAGCCAGGCCGTGCCGTAGCCCAGCTTGTCCGCCGCGATGGCGTGGAGCTTGCGGGTCGGGTCGTCGCGGTGCGGGGACAGGAACACGCCGAAGGTGCCAAGGTTCGCTACATTCGTCATAGGAATCAATGTATCAAATGTAGCGCCATCAGTTCGAGAGGCGGTGTAGCCACTCCCGCAGCAGGTGCCGTTCGGTCGTGGTCAGCTCGTCGACGTCGTCCGCGAGCGCGGTCGACAAAGCGACCGCGAGCGCGCCGACGGACGAGCCCTCGGCCGGTCGCTCGGCGAGCAGTCCGGCCAGGACGGCCTCCCTGACCTGCGTGGACATCGCCAGGTCGCGGCCGTCTTCGGGCTGTGCGATCAGGCTGAGCGTGACCCCGCTGTTCGCTGCCGCGAACTGCCGCGCGGCCTCCGCCGCGTCGACGCGCAGCCGGCCGTCGCGCGCCAGCGGCGTGAACAGCTCCAGCAGCATCGCCTCGGCGCTGGAGGTGAGGTTGCACGGCACGCCCGCCTCGATCTGGCCGTAGAGCAGCACGTAGAACTGCGGGTTTTCCAGGCCGTACCCGACGTGCCGGTCCCAGCCGGCGCGGATCCGGTCGACCGGGTCGCCGCCCGGCGCGGGTGCCTGCACGTACTGCGTGAAGCCGTAGTTCACGACGGCGTCGAGCAGGCCCTGCTTGCTGCCGAAGTGGTGGTACAGCGTGGGGGCCTGGACGCCGGCGCGTTCGCAGATCGCGCGGGTCGACACCGGGCCGCCCTGCGCCTCGTGCAGGAGCTGCCCCGCGGCCAGCAACAGGCGGTCGCGGGTGCTGGTGGCGTTGCTCGTTCGTCCAGCCATGTAGCAATTGTAACGCCGGTGTGTAACGTCAGGCCCGCAGCCGGAGCTGGACCCGGCGGAGCCCGGCGAAGGCGTTCAGCACCGCCGGGTCGGTCGTCACCGCGTCCGGGCGCACCGACCGGTAGCCGTCCAGGAGCGACTCCCGCAGCTCGTCCCGCTGCGGCAGGTGCTTGAGCTCGTCGAGCGCCACGGCGAGGTCGTAGGCGAAGTGCCCGTACCCGCAGTCGTCGAAGTCGATCGCCCGGACGCGGCCGCGGTGGAACAGGTAGTTCTCCTGGCGCAGGTCGCCGTGGACCAGGCCGAAGACGTCGGCGCCGCACCCCAGGTCGCTCCGGATCGCGCGCACGCGCCCGGCGGCGGCGCGCACCCGTTCGTCGCCGCCGGCCAGCGCGACCGCCCGGTCGAGCACGGCGTCGGAGAAGCCGTCGACCTGCGAGCGGCCGAAGTCGGTCACGTCGTCGACGCGGCCGCGGTCGAGGCCGTTCATCCGCGCGCCGTGCAGGTGCAGCCGCGCGGCGAACTCGCCCACCGCGTAGAGCTGCGGCGCGCTGAGCCGTTCGTCGACGAACCGGCCGTCGACCCAGTGGCAGAGCACGCAGGTGCGCGGCTCGGGCACCGCCGGGTCGGCGACCACGGTGACCAGGTCCCGCGCCCGCGTCGGCACCGGCCGGGGCACGATGAGGTCGGTTTCGCGGCCCAGCGCGGCGAGCCACGTCATCTCGGCCCGCACCTGCGCGGTGCTCGGGCCGTCGGCGCGCTGCACGCGCAGCACGTACCGGTGGCCGTCCGCGCCGTCGACGCGGAACGTCGTGTTGAGCCCGCGGCCCAGCGGCGTCAACCGGGCCACCGGCACGTCGTAGTCGGTCAAGGCCGCTTCGGCGAGCCGGCGCAGGCGTCGGGTGCGGCCGGAGCGGTCGAGGCCGGCGAACGGCCGCTCGTTCGCGCCTGCGCCCGCCATGGCCCACGTGCTCAGCTGATCGACCGTTCCGGCTCGCGGGAGTGCGCGACGAGCTCGATCGTCGGCGTGTGGCGCCCGCCGCCACCCAGCCGCTCGACCCCGCGCAGGCCCTCGACCAGCCGCTCGACCTCGGTGTCCGGCCGCACCCCGAAGCGCATGAACTGGCTGGTCATGCCGATCTTGTTGCCGCACTGGCGCACCAGCAGGTGGTGCTCGGCGAGCAGGTAGTCGCACAGCTCGGCGCCGTCGACCGACCCGGGCAGCTTGACCAGCAGGAAGTTCGCCTGCGACGGGAACACCGTCAGCTCCTGGAACTGGTTCAGCTGCGAGTTCATCATGAACCGGTCGAGGGCGAGCTTCTTCAGGCTGTCCTCGTACTCCGCGCGGCGCTCGGCGAGCATGAAGATGACGGTCTCGGCGAGCGAGTTCAGGTTCCACTTCGGCAGCGCGCCCGACAGCTTGCGCGTCAACGCCGGGTTCGACACCTGGTAGCCGAACCGGATCCCGTGCAGCCCGAAGTTCTTGCCGAGGCTCTTCAGCACGATGACGTTCGGCCGCACGACGGCTTCGGCGGCCACCGACGGGCTCATCTCGGCCTCGACGAAGTCGATGAACGACTCGTCGATCACCACGAGGTCCAGGTCTTCGAGGGCGTCCATGAACCGGATCACCTCGCGGCGCGGCAGGTACCCGCCGTCGGGGTTGTTCGGGTTGCACAGCACCGCGACCCGGGAGCCGCGGCGCTTGATGAAGTCGACGTACTCGTCCACGCGGAGCTCGAAGTTGTCGGACTCCTTGAGCAGGAACATGTCGACGCGCTTGCCGGTCTCGAGGGGCTGGTCGGTCCAGCGGCCGAACGTCGGGATCGGCACGGCGATGCTGGCGTCGACCAGCAGCCGGTCGATCCAGGTGATCAGCTCGGTCGACCCGTTGGCCAGCGAGATCGTCGACGGGTTGAGCCGCAGCACGTGCGCCAGCTGCGCGGTGATCGCGCCCGCGTCGCTCGGGTAGAACTTGAGGATCGTGCGGAGGTTGCGCTCCAGCTCGCCGAACATCTCGTCGGTGGGGAAGTAGGGGTTGCAGGGGATGCAGAAGTCCGCGAGGTCGTCGGCGTGCTGTCCCATCGCCCTGGCCACGGAGAAGAACGACGGGCTGTGGGCCGCACTCTGCTGGAAAAGGCCTCTGGTGGTCATACCGTGCCGCACGCGTGGTCTCCGTCCGCCGCTTTACCGGCCCCTTGCCTTCCCGATGGGGATACGTGTGAATCGGACGGACGGTTCAACACCGGTCACGGCGTAGATCCCGAGACCGGCCAGCGCGGCGCCGGCCAGCACGGAGAGCGCGAGGAGCGGCAGCGGCGCGGCCAGCGGGTCGATGCCGGCGAAGGACTCGACGCCGATCACGGCGGTGAGCAGGGCGTCGGCGACGACCGCCGCCCGCACGACGCGCAGCCGGTGTGCCTCGGGCCAGCGGGTGAACCGCAGGACCCAGGCCAGCGCGGGGAGCACGAGGATCGCGTGCATCGCGACCGCGTGCAGCGGCTTGAGCGAGCCGGCGGTGGTGTACGCGCCCTGCGGGTCGCCGCCGCGTGCCTCGACGACGCCGCGGGCGATCATCACCGCGCCGGTGGCCAGCGCGACCAGGAGGACGACCAGGCCGGCGCGGACGGCCAGGCGCAGGCTCGGCGCGTCCGGACCGGGCTCGACCAGCGCGGCGGCCGTGAAGCCGATGATGGTCAGGATGATCACGCCACCCCCGGCGGCGAGCGTCATCGACACGACGTTGTCGAACGGCGTCTCGAAGTTGAAGTGCGACGGCACACCGCGCCAGGCCTGCATGCTGACCAGCGCGACCTCGGCGACGCTCGCGGCCGTGAACGCGCCGAGGAGGATCGTGCGCAGGCGGGGGCGGACGGTGAGGAACGACGTCGCCCAGGCGACCGACGCGAGCGTCAGCCCGAACGACAGGCCGAACGTGACGGCCTTGCGCATCGACAGCGGCCCCAGCCACGAGCCGCCGGTGGCGACGAGCACGACCGCGTGCACGACGCCACTCACGAACAGTGCCGCGCCGATCGCGTAGGCGATCCGTTCGGTCCGCCTGCCGTCGTGCCAGATCCGGGTCACTGCGTTCATGGCGCCGAGTGTCGCGCCGGCGAGGCCGTCACCGCGTCGGCCCGGTGGCGACTGTGTGCCGTACGACGACGGGCGTACGGCAATCGTGGAGAAATGTCGAAAAGTGTTGGTAAAGGAATTGCGTTGTTCTTGACCGAATAAGGGGAAAACGCGTGTGCCGCGACACTCGCCAGGCGGATGCGCCGCGGCCGGAAGAGTTCTACCATCGAATCATGTACATAGCCCTGCTGACCTACACAGCACCCGAAACAGAAGTCGACTACGCGCTCCCGGACCATTCGGACTGGTTGCGCAAGCAATTCACGAAGGGAGTCTTCCTCGTTTCCGGAAAGGGGAGCGGCGCGGCCGACCACGTGATCCTGACGCGCTCGGTGCTGCGCGGCAGGCTCGACGCGATCCTCGCCAGCGACCCGTTCGTCGTCCGGCGTCTCGCCCGGTACGAGGTCATCGAGTTCGCCGCCACGCGCACCGCACAGGAGCTGCTGGCGATCAACGAGGCCATCGCCTCCTGAGGAGTTCCGCCACGGTCGGGTGGCCCGGCGACGAGGCCCCGCCACCTGCCGGCGAAGAACGCATACCTGCTGGTCTCGCCTATGATCGGGACGCCCGGATGCCCAGCAGGGAGAGTGCGATGAAGACCCCCGACGTCGTCTTCCGGGGCGGCCGGTCGAGCCGTGACCACCCGCTGGTCCGAGTGCTCCCGGAGCCCGACGCGGCACTCCGATGGGAGTGATCCGGCAGATCTGGCCGGTCGAGCGCGGCCTCGACGACCACGACCTCGAGCAGCTCTACCGCTACCCGGCCGACCCCCGGTGGGTCGCGGTCAACTTCGTGTCCAGCACGGACGGCGCGATCGCGGTCGAGGGCCGGTCGGCGAGCCTGTCGACCCCGGCCGACCGCATCGTCTACCGGCTGGGCAACGACCTGGCGGACGTGGTGCTGGTGGGCGCGGGCACGGCGATGGCGGAGGGGTTCGAGGGCAGCCGCCCCGACGAGCGTTCCGCCGACCGCCGCCGCCGGTTCGGGCTGGCCCCGATCGCGCCGGTCGCGGTGGTGACGACGGGCTCGCTGCCCCCGGACGCCCCGGTGATCACGAAGGCGGCGGTCCCGACGCTGGTGTTCACCTCCGCGGCGGCGCCCGCGTCGGTGCGCGCGGACTGGGCGGCGAACGGGGCCCGGGTGTTCGTGGTGGGTTCGGCTTCGCAGGTGGTCTCGACGCTGGTGGCCGAGGGTTTGGGCCGCATCGACTGCGAGGGCGGGCCCAGGCTGTTCGGCTCGCTGATCGAGGCGGGCGTGATCGACGAGTTCCGCCTGACGGTGGCACCGTTCCTGGTGGCGGGAGCGGCCGGCCGCGCGGCGGTGGGCGGGGCGATCGACCCGGCTTCGCTGGAGCTGGCTTCGGTGCTCACCGATGGCAAGAGTGTGCTGCTGCGGTATCTGGTTCCCCGCTAGCGCCGTGTCGTGGTCAGCTGCGGTCGTGGAGGGTGACGTGGTAGCCGTCGGGGTCGGCGAAGGTGAACGTCCGGCCGAAGGGGCCGTCGATCGGCGCGGAGACGATGGTGCGCCCGTCGGCGACGAGAGCGTCGTGAATGGCCTGGACGTCGGTGGCGTGGAGCCAGATCGCGGCACCGATGCCGGGCTGGGCGACGGAGTCGAGATCGGTACCGGGAACGACATCGCGAAGCGCGAACGCGATCGGCTTCGTCTCGAAGACGACGGCGTGCGGAGGCCCGGCCGGCGAGCGGACGAGGCCGAGGTACTGCTCGTAGAACGCCTGCGAAGCGTCGAGGTCACGCGCTTGCAGCGAGATGAAGTCGGGGCCGGTGGCGGGCATGGTGTCGCTCCTTCTGGTCACGTGTCAGGTTCCTGACATGAGCCACTGTATGTCAGGAACCTGACATCAGTCAACCGGCAGGCTTCCTTCTGCGACGAGCCCGTTTTGTCGGTGCCCGCTGGTAGTGTGGAAATCGGGGGCTTCTAACGCGCGGTTCCTTTGTGTGGCAACGGAAATCCCCAATTTCCGCAGTTCCGGGTTCACTCGATTCAGCGATGTTTTTCGCACGTGTGTTCGGTAATGTCGGTGGCATGACCACTCTTTCCCCGCCCCGCGGCCGAAGACCGGTGCCGCACCCGCGGCGATCACAGCAGCCGGCGAAAATGCTCCGCCATCTCGAGGCGTCGCGCTTCCCGCGGCGTGAGCCACGTGAAGTCGTCGTGCTCTTCCGGGTTGAGCACGACGTCTCCGGTGCCGTCTTCTTCCACCGTGTATACGAAAGCGTGGATCTCCATCGCGCGCCCGGCGACGTCCGGCCAGGAATCGCGGGCGAGTTCACCCGTGACCCGGACGCGCAACCCCGTCTCTTCCGCCGCTTCCCGGATCGCGGTGGCTTCGAAAGCTTCGCCGGGCTCGACGGTTCCGCCGGGCAGTTCCCACCGTCCCGCCAGGAAAACACCGGGCCCGCGCCGGAGGAACAGCACCCGGTCGCCGCGGGCGATCCAGCAGTAGGCCAGGTGTTTCCGCGCGATCTCCGTCATGCGCGCGATTCTCGCTCAGTTGGTCTTCGACGTCGGCAGGTGGGCGCCGAGGTACCCGACGTACACCGTGCCCGTGCGGTCGGTGTCGTCGAGGAAGTGCAGCCGAGGGGCGGGCGACTTGAAGCGCTCCAGGGCGATGTGGGCGCCGAAGTAGTCGCGGCCGACGGGATTCGTCCGCGGGTCGACGCGGAACGTCCGCGCTTGGCGGAGCCGTTCGTTCGTGGTCACGGTGTCCGACTCGGCCAGGGCGATGATGTTGGCGCTGATCAGCGAACCCGGCTGGCCGGTGCGGGCGAACGCGAGCACGTCCGAGAGCTCGGGCCCGGGATCCTGACCCGCGTCGAGCAACGTCGTCCGCGCGCCGGCGTACGCGTCGAGGGTGCGGAGCGCGTCCCACGCCTTACGTCGCCAGGCGCCGGCTTTCGGGTGGTGGTCGAGGATCGCGGCCGGTGCCGGTTCGGCCGTGATCGCGAGGTGCGTGAGCGTCGCCGTCGCGGCGCCGATCAGCTCGGCGAAGCTGGGGAACTCCTCGGGTGGACGCTCGGTGGCGGCGACCTCGTCGTCGGCGTCGTGGTACCGGGCGAGCGTGCCCGCCAGGAGCCCGTTCACGCGTCTGAGCTCGTCGCGTTCGGTCTCCGTCTCCTCGAACGCGCGCGCGTAGTCGTCCACCTCGCCCTGCAGTCGCGCGAGCTGCGTCCGCAGGCACGCGACGTCGATCGCGGAGAGGTCCTCGAGCCGGCGGCGGAGCACCTTCGCCTCGCCGGCGTGCCGATCCCGGTCCTCGGTGTCGGCCTTCGACTTCTTGCGCAGGATCGTGATCACGCCCCGCGCCTCCGCCAGCTCGCGCTCGACGCGGTCCAGCTTCTCCGTCAGCTCGGCGTCCGGTTCCCGCTCGGGCGCGTCGAACGGATCGTTGGCATACCACGCTTTCACGCTCGGAACCTCCGCCCACTCCTCGGGCAGCGGCGTCCGGCCGCGCGTCTGGAGCAGCCGCGTGATCGCGCCCTGGAGCGCCTCGCCGGACACGGGGCTGGCGGCCTCGACGAAGTCCGGGAGCTGATCGCACGGCGGCGCGTACAGCCGCGCGCCCTGCGGCGCCTCGTAGCCGAGGGGCACGTGCTGGTTGAGGGTGCGGCGGAAGCGGTCGTCGACGTCGAAGACGTTGACCAGCCCGGGCCAGCCGTCGAGAGGCACGTCCGGCGGTTCGGTGAGCACCAGCACCGCCGACGTCCGCCATTCCGCCACCAGTGCCTCGCCCAGCAGTTCGGCGACGCGGTCGCACTCCTTGCGAGACCAGCCGCGCATCGCGAGAACCGGCGCTTCGATCGGGATCTCGTCACTCCCGCTCGCGCCGAGCTCCTCGAGTCCGATCCGGTGCGCCGGCGCTTCGTGGCAGCTGCGCCAAGGCCGGGTGCACGCGGCGGCCAGCAACCACGCCACGCGGTCCTCGCCGGCGTGGTAGCACAGCGAAAGCAATACCTGAACGGAGTAGCGGCCTTCGCCGCCCGTCCACCCGAACTTCAGGTCGCACCGGCGCGAACCGCCGTCGTCGGAGGAGCCGAGATCGGCGACCGTGTAGTCGTCGTGCTGCCGCTGGCGGGCGATCAGCCTGCCGCGCAACGCGTCCAGGGGGCGTTTTCCCTCGGTGGGGACCAGTCCGTGGTGCCAGATCCGGTGCACCCCCACAGGACTCAACTCCGTTCGCCGGAAACAGGACCTCAAGCGAACATAGCGGATCCTGTGACCGGACGAACGCGGGGCGTCACCTCATTCACGCGTCCAGAGGCAGAACGGGTGCCCGGCCGGATCGAAGCAGACGCGGACGTCTGCCTGCGGCTGGAAGTCCGAGACCGTGGCACCCGCGGCGGTGGCGGCCGCCGTGGCCGCGACGAGGTCGTCGACCTCGATGTCGAGGTGCAGCTGCATCTGCTGGGCGCCGCCGGCGGGCGGCCACACCGGCGGGAGGTGCTCGGTCTCGAGCTGGAACGACAACCCGGCGCTGCCGTCGTCCGGGCGCAGCGTGACCCACTCCGGCTCGTCGGTCTTGATCGGCCAGCCGAGCAGCTTCGAGTAGAACTCGGCGAGCGCACGCGGCTCCGGCGTGCCCAGCACGGTGGAAGTCAGCTTCATGGTCCGGTGGTACCCGCCGGTGCGGGCCTTCTACCGGGGCGAGCCGGTTTGGGTGTCGAAGTAGGCGACGGGCGGGCCGACCTGCCGCCACGACGTCGTCGCGAACACGGCGGCCCCCGAGAGCGCGAGCAGCGCGGTGACGACGGCGAGCGTGGCACCGATCCGGCCCGGCCCGGGCCGGGTGCGCGCCCCGGCGTGGACGCCGAAGACCAGCGCCAGCACGCTGATCGGCAGCAGCGCGAACCACAGCGCGCCGAGGACCAGCACGAACGCCTGCGCGACCCAGGAGTACACCCACGCGCTCACCACCGGCGGCCGGACGATCAGCCAGGCCGCCCAGGTGGCGACGGCGAGCGTGAGCCCGGACGCGCCGATCGCGAGCGACGCGATCGCCAGTCCGCGGCCGGGCCGCGTGGTTTCGGTCGGTTCGGCGTCGAGCTCCGGTGCCCCCATACCGGGAACATCCCGGCGGGACGCCCCGGCGTTACGCGGAATACCCCGTTGCGGCGCGGGTTGACTCCAAGCGCAACCGAAAGATCACTGAGGGAGCCGCCATGTCGTCCGAGCACATCCAGGGGACCGTCGCCGACGGGTTCGAGCCGGTCCGCGAGGAGTTCGCAGCTGTCGCGACGGGCGAAGGCGGTGACTACGCCGCCCAGCTGGTGGCGCACGTCGACGGCGAACGCGTCGTCGACCTGTGGACCGGCCCCGAGATCACCGCCGACTCGCTGACCGGCGTGTTCTCCTCGACCAAGGGGGCGGCGCACCTGGTGGTGGCGCTGCTCGTCCAGGACGGCGTGCTCGACCTCGACCAGCGCGTCAGCCACTACTGGCCGGAGTTCGGCGCGGCGGGCAAGGAGGCGATCACCCTGCGGACCCTGCTGGCGCACCGCGCCGGCGTCGTGGGCGCGGACGCCGGCTTCACAGCCGACGAGATCGCCGACGACCGCGTGATCGCCGAGCGGCTCGCCCCGCAGCGGCCGTACTGGCGTCCGGCCACGCAGTTCGGCTACCACGCGCTGGTGATCGGCGCCCTGACCGGCGAGGTGGTCCGCCGCGTCACCGGCCGCAGCATCCAGGAGCACCACGAGGAGCGCGTCCGGCAGCCGTTCGGCCTGGACTTCTACCTGGGGCTGCCGGACGAGCTGGAGCCGAGGTTCCTGACGACGCAGCCGATGCTGCCGACACCGGAGCAGCTGGCCGAGCTGGAGGCGAACGCGACGGGGCCGGACAGCATCACCGGCATCGCGTTCAACCGCAACCACCCGAAGGCCCCGGAGCTCTGGGAGCTCCCGAACCTCAAGGTGGTCCGCCGCCTGAGCCCGGCCTCGGTGGGCGGCGTGGCATCGGCACGCGGCCTGGCCGGAATGTACGCGGCGGCGATCAGCGGCCCCAACCCGCTCCTACGCCCGGAGACGGCGGCGCAGTTCGCCCAGATCCATTCGATCGGCGACGACCTGTCAACCCGCAACCGCAACGCATTCGGCCTCGGTTTCGCAGCCGTCTCGGACGACTACCCGGTCTTGGGACAAGGAGCATTCGGCCACAGCGGCGCAGCGGGTTCTCAGGCATTCGCAGACCCCCGCAGTGGCCTGGCCTACGGCTACAACCGCCGCCGTTTCGCATTTCCAGGCGGAGCGGCCCCGGAGAACGCAAGGCTGGTAAGCGCAATCCACAAGGCGGTGACAGAACAGCGGGTGTGACGAAGTAGCGGTCCACAAAGGACTCTCCTGGCCAGTCGGCCAGGAGAGTGGATGCTTTACGTCGCCGAGCGGCGCCTAGGCCCAACTCCGGTTCGCTCGGCGCTGCGGCCAGGTTCACCGCACCGACCGCGGAGAGCCGGACTGCCACGAAACTCGCCGGGCGGCCGATCGCCGCGACTGCGCGCCCGCCCCGAGGTGCGGCCGGCCGTACAACGGGTCGCCCGGACCGTCGCGAACCGGCTGCGCGCCCGGTTCGGGCCCAGCTCGGCGCGAACCCGCCGCGCTCGTCGGGTCGAAGGCCCACCCGGCGCCCCGCTCGACGGCTCGCCCGCACCCGGCCGACCCATCTCCTGAGCCGGCTCTCCGATCACCGGCATCGCCGTCCGCGCCCGGCGCAATACCTCACCCCGGACGGCCCTGGCTCCCACTCGGCCACCCGGCGGGATGCACGTCCGTAATGGACGTCGTTACAGAGTTCACTCGTTAGGACGTTCCGGCCACGGCGTTTGCCCTGATCACGCGGGTCGGACTGACTTTCCGTAGCGAAAACCCTCCCGATCATTGCTCCGTTGTGGAACTATTGGTCCGTTCGCGGGGAGAGGGCCTCGCGAGGGGGACTCACCGTCACGGTGAGCGGCCCCATGCAGATCCCCAGGGGAGAGGAGATCGACCATGTCGACGCCTACGGACACCAAGCCGGAAGAAACCCCGGAGCCGGTCGAGAAGGCCGGCCCGGTGGTTCCGCACCCGGAGCCGGACGAGCACGGCTGGGTGCACATCGACCACCCGCCGCTCAAGGACGGCCCGGTCGTGACGCCCAACTGCGGCACGCCGTGCTACCAGGTCGCTCGCTGACCTTGACCAACTTGTGACGCCCGCCTGCCGATCTTCGCCTGGCAGGCGGGCTTCTTTGGTAACAGGCTGTGCTGTCATAGGAGAGTGCCTGTGACAAACCTGGACCCGGTCTCCGTCATCGAGAGGGTCCGCGCCCTGCAGAAGGCCGCCACGGACGCATCCTGCCTCGGGCGCTATCGCGAAGGCGTCCGGCTGCTCAAGCGCGGGATGAGCATGCTCGAGACCGTCCGTCCGTCGACCGAGCAGCTGCACCTCGACTGGCTGGTCACCCGGATCCGCCTTTCGAGCACCTTGACGGCCATGTCGTCGGAGATCAGCGGCGACCTCGAAGCCGGTTTGGCCGGCTTGAACGAGGTGCGGAAGCTGATCGCGGACGTGCCGGACCCGATGCTGCGGGCCGAGCTCGACGGCTCCCTGAACTACAACTACGCGGCGAGGCTGATGAGCGTCGGCCGCAACGAAGACAGCCTCGTGTCCTTCGACATCTCGGTGGCGCACCAGGAGTACCGGCTGGCACACGGGCCTGCACCGGAGACGCGGATGGGCAGCTTCGTCCAGACGCTGTCGTCGAGGGCCTGGGTGCAGGTGCGGCTGGGCAACGTCTCCGCGGCGCAGGGCGACCTCGCTCGTGCGCTCGAGCTGGCGGAGAAGTACGAACTCCGGTCGGTGGCCGCCGATGTGCGCCGGACGATGGGCATGCTCGCGCTCCGCGTGCGGGACGTGCCGGAAGCTCTCCGGTTCTACGAGGAGGCCGAGCGCAACTACCGGGCACTGGACATGGACGTGCCGGCCGCGCTGCGGTTCGAGCAGGCCGAGGCCCTGCTGGCGGCCGGCTTGGCCGACGAGGCCGCCTCTCACCTCGACGACGTGCTTCCCGTGCTCATCGAGGAACAGAGCATCAGCAAGGAGCTCGCGCGAGCCGAGCTGTATCGCGCGTCCGCGGCGCTGCTGGCCGACGATCTCGAGCCCGCGCGGCAGATGGCGGATTCGGCCCGGCGCCGCATGCTGCGCGTCGGCTGCCAGACCTGTGTGGCCAACGCCCTGATCATCGGGCTGCACGCCGATGTGCGGGAGGCCCTGCGCTCGGACGAAGTGCCGGCCGCGCTGCCCACCAGGGCTGTTCGCATCGCGGCGAAGATGCCTTCGCCGCTTCTCGCCGACCAGGCCGCCACCGCTCGCATGCTGGCCGTCCGCTTGGACATCCGGCGGGGCAACCTCAAACGCGCCGTCGAGACCCTCCGGAAAGTCCCGCGCCCCGGGCAGCTCACCCCCATCGACTACCGCATGCTGCGCCGCCTCTGCCGGGCCGAGCTAGCCGTCGCGCAGGGGAATCAGGCCAAGGCGCTCACCGAAATCCGGTCCGGGCTCACCGAGCTCGACGCCGTCCGGGACCGGATGGGTGGGCTGGACCTCGTGTCCGGGACCGCCCTCCACGGCCAGGAGCTCGCCGACCTCGCCGTCAAGCTCGTGCTCGAACGCAACGATGCCCGGCGCCTCTTCGTCTGGCTCGAACGGACGCGGGCACAGACCTACCGCTACGAACCGCTCTCCGCCGGGACCGATCCCGAGCTCGCCGCGCGCGTGGCCGAGGTGCGGGGCCTCGGCCAGGCCATCCAGGAGGCCCAGCACGACGGCCACCCCATCGCCGGGCTGCGGGCCAAGTACAACGAACGGCTCCGCGAGGCCCAGCGGCTCGGCTGGCACACCGGGCGCTGGGGACGGCCGCGGCCGGTGGCCGGGCTCGGTGAGGTCGTCGCGCAGCTCCGGCAACGAGCCTTGGTCAGCTTCGCCGCCTCCGGGGACGAGCTCGTCGCCATCGTCGTCGCCGGGGGTGAGTGCCGGCTCGTGCGGCTCGGGTCCGCCGGGGCCGCCGCCGAGTCCGCGCGCGTGCTCAACGTCGACCTCGACGCCCTCGCGCCCGACAACCTGCCCGAACGGCTGGCCGAGGTCGTCATGGCCTCCGCGCGCAAGCAGGCCGACAAGCTCGACGCCCAGCTCATCCAGCCGCTCGCCGAGCTCTTCGGCGACCGCGAACTGGTCATCGTCCCCACCGGGCCGCTCTACGCCGTGCCATGGGGCGTCCTGCCGGGGCTGCGGGGGCGGCCCACCGTCGTCGCGCCGTCGGCGACCGCCTGGCTCGCCGCCGAGCTGACGAAGTCGCCGCGCGCCCGCAAGATCGTGCTCGTCCGCGGGCCCGGGCTGGCCGGTGCGCGCGGTGAGCTGGAGAAGCTGACCACCCACTACCGCAGCGCGACGACCATGACCGGCGCCAAGGCCACCGTGAAGTCGGTGCTGCGCGCGATGGACGGCGCCAAGCTCGCCCACTTCGCCGCCCACGGCGCGCACGAGCCGGAGAACGCGCTGTTCTCCCGCCTCGAACTCGCCGACGGCGCGCTCTTCGGGCACGAGATGGCCGGGCTGCGGCAACCGCCGCGTCAAGTCGTCTTCGCCGCCTGCGAGCTCGCGCTGAACCGGATCCGGCCGGGCGACGAAGCCCTCGGCTTCGCCAGCGCCCTGCTCGCCAGCGGCTCCCGCACGGTGATCGCGCCGCTGTCGCGCGTCGGCGACCTCGCCTCGGCGGCCGCGATGGACGACTACTACCGCGCGCTGGCCGTCCGCGACAGGCCCGCGCTGGCGCTGGCCGACGCGATCGCCGTCGACCCGTTCCGCCGGCCCTTCGTCTGCCTCGGCTCAGGCTGAAGACGCTGAGAAGGCCGGGGGCGACCACACCAGCCGCGGATCGGTCTGGACGAAGCTGCCGAGCAGGTGGTCGACCCGCGTCAGCACGTCGAGGTCCAGCCGGACGCCGGCGGCCTTCGCGTTCTCCGTGACCTGCTCCGGCGTGCTCGCGCCCACCACCGCCGACGCGACGGTCTCGTGCTGCAACGTCCACGCCAGCGCGAGCTGCGCCATCGTCAGGCCCGCGTCGTCCGCCACGCCGCGCAGCAGCTCGACCCGCTCCAGCAGCTCCGGCATCAGCAGCGGCCGCGCGTGCGCCGGCCCCGTCGCGCGGGAGCCCGCCGGGACGCGCCCGTCCCGGTACTTGCCGGTCAGCACGCCCTGCGCGAGCGGCATCGCCGCGAACTGCCCGACGCCGATCCGTTCGCCCACCGGCATCACCTGGGCCTCCGGCACCCGCCACAGCATCGAGTAGTGCGGCTGGTTCGCGATGAACGGCACGTCGTACCGCACCGCCGCCTCATGCGCCTGGAGCAGCTGCTCGGCCGTCCACTCCGACGTGCCGACGTACCGGACCTTCCCCTGCCGCACCAGATCCGAGAGCGCGAGGAACGTTTCGGCGACCGGCGTCCGGTAGTCGAAGCGCAGCAGCTGGTGGACGTCGACGTGGTCGGTGCGCAGCCGCCGCAGCGAGCCCTCCAGCGACGCGATCACGTGCTTGCGACTCAGGCCGGCGTCGTTCGGCCCCGGGCCCTCGGGCCAGAACACCCCGGTGCACAGCACGATGTCGTCGCGGCGCACGCCGGCGAACGCCTCGCCGAGGGACGTCTCCGCCGCGCCGCCGTCCCACGCCGCCGCGGTGTGGAACGTCGTCACGCCGGCGTCCAGGGCCGCGGCGACGCACCCGGGCGCGTCGTGCGTCTGCCAGTTGCCGTAGGCGATCTCGCTCACGGCGAGCCCGCTCGCGCCGAGCCTGCGGTACTCCACGTCAGCCTCCTTGGACAGCCATCTCGTCGATCCACGCGTCGACCGCGCTTGCCTTGCGCACGAACGACTCCCGCACCGACGGGTGCGGCAGGATCAGGAACTCTTCCGTGCCGAGGCCGCGCACGACCGCCTCGGCGACGTCTTCGGGGTCGAGCAGCGGCGCGGCCGCGGCGATCGCCAGCGCGGCCGGGTGACCGGCGGCGATGCCGGGTTCGAGCAGCGCGGTCCGGACGCCGAGCGGGCACAGCGCGCTGACCCGCACGCCACGCGGCCGGTAGGTGATCGCCAGCCACTCGGCGAGGCCGACGGCCGCGTGCTTGGTGACCGAGTACGGCGCGTCGCCGGGCGTGCCGAGCAGGCCGGCGCCCGACGCCGTGATCAGCAGGTAGCCCTCGCCGCGCGCGAGCATCGCGGGCAGCACGACCTGCGCGGCGTGGACGTGCTGCATGACGTTGATCTCCCACGACCTGGCCCACTGCTCGTCCGCCGCGTGGACGCCGGTGCCGAACGCCGCGCCCGCGTTGGCGCAGAACAGGTCCACCTCGCCGAACTCGGCGCGGGCCGCCGCGACCAGCGTCTTCAGGTCCTTTTTGGACGTCGCGTCGGTGGTCACGGCGATGGCGCGCCCGCCCGCGTCGGCGATCTCGTCCGCCACCCGCCCGGCGCCCGCGGCGTCGACGTCGGACACGACCACCCCGGCCGCGCCCTCGGTGGCGAAGCGCCGCGCCATGGCGGCCCCGATTCCGTGTGCGGCGCCGGTCAGCACGACGACCCGTCCGGTCAGTTCCACGCGTGCTCCAGTATTTTCCGGGCTATTGTTACGCAGGTGAGCGAATAGCATTTACCATTTAGAATGCGTATGATAAAAGTGCTGGTCAGGGCCATAATCGTGCGGTCTTCACAGTTTCCGACCCTAGCACGAGTATTGCTTTTTACGGGTCGGGTGCGTTATTCCTGTGATTGGTCTGCGTGAAGATCACCCCACCCCGCACAGGAGGTCCGCCGATGGCCGAGCTCGTCCCGCCGTCGCATGCTCGACGGCTGCGGTGCCTGGGCGTCGGCGATCCCGACGCGGTGGCCGCCGTCGCCCGCGGCGGCGGCCTCGGGGTGCTCGACGGCGCCGATCCGGCCGACCTCCGGCTCGTCGCGACGCGGGTCCGGGTGCCCTACGGGGTGCGCACGGACGGCCCGGTTCCCGAGGGGGCCGCCTTCGCCGTCCGCACGAAGGCGCCGTGGACCGGCGCTCTCGCCGAGGTGTCCGACGTCGCCACGGCCGCGGAGGCCGTCGAGGGCGGCGCGCTGGGACTTCTCGCCCGTGGTGGCGAGCTCAGCGACTTCGTCCTGCTGCAACAGCTTCTCGGTGCGTTCGAGGTCCCGGTGTGGGGCAGTGTGGCCGGCCCGCGGACGGCGGTGGGGGCGCTCGCCGGCGGCGCGGCCGGAGTGCTCGTAGAGTCCACAGTGGAATCAGACGTCCGTCGGATCATCGGCGCCGAAGTGTCTGTGGGGACGTCCGAGCGGCTGTGCCGGACGTTGGGCAGCGCGCTCCCCGTCGTCCAGGGCCCGATGACGCGGGTCAGCGACCAGCCGGGGTTCGCGGCCGCAGTCGCCGAAGCGGGCGGGTTCCCCTTCGTCGCGGTGGCCACGGCGAACGGCGCGCGCACCACGCAGCTGCTGACCGCCACCGCCGAACGCCTCGGCGACCGGCCGTGGGGCGCGGGCATTTTGGGCTTCGTCCCCGACGACCTGCGGGTCGAGCAGCTCGCCGCGATCCGCGCGGCGCGGCCGCGGTGCGTGCTCGTCGCGGGCGGGAAACCGGGGCAGGTCAAGGCTTTGGAGGCCGAGGGGATCGCGACGTTCGTGCACGTCCCGTCGCCGATCCTGCTCCGGCAGTACCTCGACGCCGGGGTCCGCCGGTTCGTCTTCGAGGGCGCCGAATGCGGCGGCCACGTCGGGCCGCGGCCGAGTTTCGAGCTGTGGGAGGAACAACTGGCGGTCCTCGGGGCTGCCGACGACGTCGAAGTGCTGTTCGCGGGTGGGATTCACGACGCCCGGTCGGCCGCGATGGTCACCGCGATGGCGGCGCCGCTCGACGCCGTCGGCGTCCTGATGGGCACCGCGTACCTCTTCACCGAGGAAGCCGTGGGGCACGGCGCGATCACCGGCCTGTTCCAGGAACGCGCCATCGCCGCCGAGGCGACCGTCACGCTCGAGACCGCGCCGGGGCATCGCACGCGGTGCCTGCCGAGTCCGTACACGACGGAGTTCGAGCAGGTCAAGGCCGGTCTGGGTGACGTGCCCGCGCAGGAGGCGTGGCAGCGGCTGGAAGAGCTGAACACCGGACGGCTGCGCGTCGCGAGCAAGGGCGTCCGGCGCGACGGCGAGCGGCTGGACGACGGAACCCAGCTCGCCGAGGGGATGTTCATGGCCGGTCAGGTCGCGGTGCTGCGCGACCGGCGGACGACGATCGCCGAGCTGCACGCCGACTTGACGTCCGGGAAAACCTTTGCTCGTCCGGAAGAAGTGTCCACATCGGACAGCAAGGATATCGCCGTCATCGGCATGGCCTGCACCTTCCCGGGTGCTCCCGACCTCGAAGCGTTCTGGTCGAACATCCTGCGTGGCGAGGACGCGGTCACCGAGGTCCCGCCGGAACGCTGGGACCCGGCCGTCTACTTCGGACAGTCTACTTCGAAGTGGGGTGGGTTCCTGCCGCCGCTGGACGTCGACCCGCTCGACTACGGCATCCCGCCGTCCGCGATGGGCAGCATCGATCCCGCGCAGCTGGTGTCGCTGGAGACCGCGCGCCGGGCGCTGGCCGACGCGGGGTACGGCGAGCGCGAGTTCGACCGCGAGCACACGAGCGTCGTGTTCGGCGCGGAGGCCGGTGGTGACCTCGCCAACGCGGGCACGCTGCGGTCGCTGCTCGATGGTTACCTCGACGAGGTGCCGCCCGAGCTGCTCGCCCAGCTGCCCGCACCGACGGAGGACACGTTCCCGGGCACGCTCGCCAACGTCATCTCGGGCCGGATCGCCAACCGGCTCGACCTCGGCGGCGCGAACTACACCGTGGACGCGGCGTGCGGGTCGTCGCTGGCCGCGCTCGACCTGGCGGCGAAGGAGCTGCGCGCCGGGACGAGCTCGCTGGTGCTGTGCGGCGCGGTCGACCTGCACAACGGCATCCACGACTACCTGATGTTCACCGCGGCCGGCGCACTGTCGCCGACGGGCCGCTGCCGCCCGTTCGACGCGGCGGCCGACGGAATAGCGCTGGGCGAGGGCGTCGCATGCCTGGTGCTGAAGCGCCTGTCCGACGCCGAACGCGACGGCGACCGGATCTACGCGCTGGTCAAGGGCGTGGGCGCGGCGAGCGACGGTAAGGCGCTGGGGTTGACGGCGCCGCGTCCGGAAGGTCAGCACCGGGCGCTGGAAAGGGCTTACCGGGACGCGGGAGTGTCCCCTGTGGACGTCGGCCTGGTGGAGGCGCACGGGACAGGAACGGTGGTCGGCGACGCGACGGAGCTGCGGACGTTGACCGAGTTCTTCGCATCGTCGGGCGCGGCGCCGGGTTCGTGCGTGCTGGGGTCGGTGAAGAGCCAGATCGGCCACACGAAGTGCGCGGCGGGGTTGGCGGGGCTGATCAAGGCGACGTTGGCGTTGTGGCACGAGGTGGTGCCGCCGACGCTCAACTTGAGCAGGCCGAACGCGGCATGGGACCCGGAGGCGAGCCCGTTCACGTTCACGACGGCGGCCCGCCCATGGGCGAACCCGGCCCGGTTGGCGGGGGTCAGCGCGTTCGGCTTCGGGGGGACGAACTTCCACGCGGTTCTGGCGGCGGGACCGGTGTCCCCGGACCGTCGGCATGGTCTGCGGGATTGGGCTCCGGAGGCGGAGGAGGTGCTCGCTGAGATCGGGCGCAGTGCGGCCGGGTTGCCGACCGGGGAGGCCCGGCCCGCCGGCGCCGGCGCAGCCAGGCACGAGTCGGGCAAGGTTGCCGCGGGCACGGATGGTGCGGCCGGGGGTAGCGCGGGCGGAGTTGGCGCGGGGCAGGCTGGTGCGCGTGTGGCTGGGCCGGGCAAGGTTGCTGTGGGCGCGGGGCAGGCTGGTGCGCGCAGGGCCGGGCCGGGCGAGGTCGTTGTGGGCGAAGCCGGCGCGGGGCACGCTGGTGCGCGTGTGGCTGGGCCGGGCAAGGTTGCTGTGGGCGCGGGGCAGGCTGGTGCACGCAGGGCTGATCGGGGCGAGGTCGCTGTGGGCGAAGCCGGCGCGGGGCACGTTGGTGCGCGCACCGCCGGGCCGGGCAAGGTTGCGTTTCTCTTCCCCGGCCAGGGGAGCCAGCGCACCGGCATGCTTACCGAGCTGTTCGTGCACTTCCCCGAACTCGCCGACCTGCTCCGGCTCGCCCCCGACGTCGCCGCGAAAGCGTTTCCGCACAACGCCTTCGACCCCGAGGCAGCCGAGGCGCAAGAACGAGCCCTGACCGACACTCGCATAGCCCAGCCCGCGCTTGGGCTGGTCGAGACCGCCGTCGCGCGGCTGCTGGAGCAAGTCGGCGTCCGGCCGGACTTCCTTGCCGGGCACTCCTACGGTGAGCTCGTCGCGTTGTCGGTCGCTGGGGCGTTTGACACCGAGACTTTGCTGAGGCTGAGCCGAGCCCGCGCGAACGCCATCGCCGACGTCGCGCAACCCGGGACGATGGCCGCCGTCAAGGCGTCGCGGGATCTGCTCACCTCCACCCTCATCGGCCCGGATGTCGTCATCGCCAACCACAACGCCCCCGAGCAGGCCGTTCTCTCCGGGCTGACCGCCGCCATCGAACGGGCGATCCGGAGGCTGCGTGAGACCGGCATCGCCGCTCAGCGGATCCCCGTTGCCTGTGCCTTTCACAGCCCTCTGGTCGCCGAAGCCGGTGATCTCTTCGCGAAAGCGCTGGCCGGAGAGTCCATTGAGGACCCACAACGAACAGTATGGTCGAACCGGACCGCGAAACTGTACGACGGCGACGTCAAAACCGAACTGGCCGCCCAGATCGGCGCACCCGTGCGGTTCCTCGACCAGATCGAAGCCATGTACGACGCCGGCGCGCGGACGTTCGTCGAGGTGGGTCCGGGGCGGGTGCTGACCAAGCTCGTTGCCGAGATTCTCGGCGACCGGCCGCACACCGTTGTCGCCTGTGGACCCGATCTCAACGCCTTCCTGACCGCCCTGCGCAGCCTCGCGCGAGCCGGGGTCGACGTCCGCGTCGAGCGTCTGGCGCGACAGAAACCTCCCGCACCGTCCCCGACCGCCTGGGCCGTCGACGGGCGGTCCGCTCGCGCGCCCGGTTCCGTGGCGCCCGCCCTACGCCCGGCTCGACGAATCTCCGTGAAACAAGGGAGTTCCGCCATGACCCAGCCCGCTCCCGGTCGAGACCAGGCGGTCGTCGACTTCCTGCGCACCGCCCGTGAACTCGTCGCCGCTCAGCGGGAGGTCATGCTCGGCTACCTGGGCAGCGCGCCCGCCCCCGCGCCCGTCGTGATCCAGGAGCCCGAACCGCAGCCGGAACCCCAACCCGAACCACAACCCGAAGCCCCGGCCGACGTCCTCACCACCGTGATCGGCGTGATCAGCGAACGCACCGGCTACCCGCCCGAGATGATCGCCGGCGATCTCGACCTCGAAGCCGACCTCTCGATCGACTCCATCAAGCGCACCGAGATCGCCGGGACGCTGCTGGGCCGGCTCGGCCTGCCCGCCGACGACCGCACCGACCAGCTCAGCCGCGACCGCACCGCCGACGCCCTCACCGCGCACCTCAAGAGCTGGCTGACCCGGGCGAGCGCGCCGCGCCGGTACCGCCTGGAGCGCGTGCCGGTGCCGCTCGACCCGGATCCCGCGCGGCTGCGCGGCAAGTCCGTCGCGATCGTGGGTGACGACGATTCCGTGCGGGCCGCGTTCGCCGCGGCCGGTGCGGAGGTCGTCACCGGCGACGCGGACCTCACGATCGTGCTCGACGACCACGTCCTGCGGGTGTTCGCCCAGCTCAAGGCGCTGAAGGGCACCGTTTTGATCGCGGCGGAGCCGGGAACGGCCGGGCTCCGCGGCCTGGTGCGGTCGGCCGCGCTGGAACGCGACGGTGTCACCAGGCTCGTCGAGTTGACGCAGGACGTCGCGAAAACCCTGGTGGACGAGGCTCTCAGCGACGGGCCTTCGGTGGTCGGCCACGACGAGACCGGCCGCTTCACGATCGAGCCGCGGCCCGCCGACCTCGGGTCGATCGCGTACTCCGGCGCCGGGCCGGGTGGTGGTGAGCTGGCCGCGCTCGGGCTCGGCCCGGACTCCGTCGTGCTGCTGGTCGGCGGGGCCCGCGGGATCACCGCCCGCGCGGCGATCGCCTTCGCCGCGTCCGGCTGCCGGATCGAGCTGGCCGGCCGCACGGCGTGGCCCGGTGAGCCGGACGACCTGCCCGAAGACCCCACCGCGATGCGCGCGGTGCTGGCCGGGCGCGGTGGTTCGGTCGCCGACATCGAACGTCGCGTGCGGACCGTGCTGGCCCAGCGCGAGATCGGCCGCACCCTCGACGAGATCCGGGCCGCCGGCGGGGACCCGGCCTACCGGACGCTCGACGTGCGTGACCCGGACGCCGTGCGCCACCTCGTCGGGAACCTGCCCGGCCGCCTCGACGGTGTCGTCTTCGCGGCCGGGGTCATCGACGACAAGCTCATGGCGGACAAGGACGAGGAGTCCTTCCGGACCGTCTACGAGACCAAAGTGGATGGTGCGCGTACCTTGCTCGACGCGCTCGACGTCGAGCCTGGGTTCGTCGCGTTCTTCGGCAGCATCGCCGCGGTGCTCGGCAACCGCGGCCAGACCGACTACGCCGCGGCGAACGACGCACTGGAAGCCTTGGGACGGGACTGGCCCGGTCGCGCCGTGACCGTCCACTGGGGACCGTGGGCGCCCGCGGACGACCACGGTGGCATGGTGTCGCCGGAGCTCGCACGCGAGTACGAACGCCGTGACATCAGTCTGCTCGACGCGGACGAGGGCACCGCCGCGCTGCTGCGCGAACTCGCCTACGGCACGGACCGCGCGGTCCTGTACACGGCGTCGTTGTGGTGAGCCAGGAGCCCGTCGCGATCGTCGGCATGGGTGTGTTCCTGCCCGGCGCATCCACAGTGGACCAGTACTGGCGCAACCTCGCCGAGGGCGTCGACGCCGTCACCGAGATCCCGCCGCACCGCCGGGACCCGGCGTTCCACGGCCACGACGCCACCGCGCCGGACCGGACCCACGGCCGCCGCGGCGGCTTCGCCCCCGACACCCTCGAGTTCGACCCGATCGCCCACGGCGTCCCGCCGACGTCGCTCGAAGGCACCGAGCCGGACCAGCTGACGGCGCTGGCCGTCGCCGTGGCCGCGGTCGACGACGCCGGTGGTCTCGGCCGGCTCGGCGACCTCGAACGCGTCGGCGTCGTGCTCGGCCGGGGCGGCTACCTCTCGCCCGGGCTGCGGGGCTTCGACCAGCGCGTCCGCACCGTCCGGCAGATCACCCGCACGGTCGGCGAGCTCGTGCCCGCGGCCGGGCCGGACGTCCTCGACCGGCTGCGGACCGCGCTGCTGGAGCCCCTCGGCGAGTTCCGGCCGGAGACCGCCGCGGGGCTCGTGCCGAACCTCGCCGCGGCCCGCGTCGCCAACCGGCTCGACCTCGGCGGCCCGGCGTACACAGTGGACGCTGCCTGCGCGTCCTCGCTGGTCGCGGTCGACCAGGCGATCGGGGAACTGACCCGGCACCGCTGCGACGTCGTCCTCGCCGGCGGCACCCACCAGACGCACGACGACACGCTCTGGTCGCTGTTCACCCAGCTCGGCGCGCTCTCGCCGAGCCAGCGGATCAGCCCGCTCTCCCGCGCGGCCGACGGCATGCTCATCGGCGAGGGCACCGCGCTCGTCGTGCTCAAGCGGCTGGCCGACGCGCGCCGCGACGGCGACCGCGTGTACGCCGTGATCCGCGGCAGCGGCACGTCGAGCGACGGGCGGGGCGCGAGCCTGCTCAGCCCGTCCGTCGCCGGGCAGACGCTCGCGCTGCGCCGGGCGTGGGAAGGGCTCGACCCGGCGGAGATCGGCCTGCTGGAGGCCCACGGCACCGCCACCCCCACCGGCGACGCCGTCGAGTTGACGACCGTCGCCGACTTCTTCGGGCAAGCGGCGGGGACGCGGTCGGTGATCGGCTCGGTGAAGTCGATGATCGGGCACACGCTGCCGACGGCCGGGGTCGCCGGGCTGGTCAAGGTGGCGCTCGCCCTGCACCACGGGGTGCTGCCGCCGACGCTCAACTGCGCCGACCCGAACCCGCTGCTGGACAAGACGCGGTTCCGGGTGCTGGCCGAGGCCGAGCCGTGGGGCGCGCTGCCCCGCGTCGGCGCGGTCAACGCTTTCGGCTTCGGCGGCGTGAACGCGCACGTCGTGCTGGAGGCCGGTGATCCGGCGCCGAAACGGCGGGTCCGCGTCGACGAGCCGGAACGCGTGCTGCGGCTGGTCGCGAACACCCCCGAGGAGCTCCTGGACCGGCTCGACCGGCCCGGCGAGGGTGACGGCCCCTGCCGGCTCGGGATCGTCGGCCCGGACGACCGCAAGCTGGCCACGGCCCGGAAGGTGCTCGCCAAGGTGGCGGCCGAGGGCCGGTCGTGGCACGGCGGTGGCGACATCTGGTGCTCGATCGACCCGTTGCTGCCGGGCGGCAAGACCGCGTTCGTCCATCCTGGACTGGAGGCCGGCGCCGAACCACGCATCGACGACGTGGCCAAGCACTTCGGGCTCGACCGTCCACAGTGGTCGACCGCCAGTGTGCTCGACCGCGCGGCGAGCGTGTCGGCGACCGGGCTGGTGCTCGGCGAAGCCCTGCGGCGGCTGGCGATCCGGCCGGACGCGCTGGCCGGGCACAGCGTCGGCGAGTGGACCGCGATGCAGGCCGCCGGGATGTACCGGGCCGGGCCGGGCCTCCTCGAACGCTACTGGCCCAGCGGGTTCGAGCTGCCCGACGCGGACTACCTGGTGCTGGGCTGCCCGGCCGCGCGAGTCGCGGAGCTGCTGCCCGGTGACCTGGTGGTCTCGCACGAGAACGCGACGAAGCAGACGATCGTGTGCGGCCCGCCCGACGCCGTCGCGAAGTTCGCCGAGACGTGCCGCGGCCTCGGGATCGTGGCCCGGACGCTGCCGTTCCGGTCCGGCTTCCACACCCCGCTGATGCGGCCGCACCTCGCGCCGTTCGCGCGGCTGGCCGCGGAGCTGGACCTGCACGAGCCGGCGGTGCCGGTGTGGTCGGCGACGACCGCGCGGCCCTACCCGGCCGAGCCGGACGCGGTCCGCGAGCTCTACCTCGTGCACCTGATCCGCCCGGTCCGGTTCCGCGAACTGACCGAAGCGCTGCACGACGCCGGGTTCCGCGCGTTCGTGCAGGTCGGCGCCGGGCAGCTCGGCTCGTACGTCACCGACACGCTCGGCGAGCGACGGCACCTGGTCGTCGCGGCCGCGTCCGGCACCCGGTCCGGGCTCGCGCAGCTGCGCCGCGTCGCGACCGCGTTGTGGACCGAAGGCGGCGACCCGGACTTCGCGGCTCTCGAGTCGCGTCGGATCCGGCTCACCACGGGGAACTCCCTGCTGTCGCTGGGAGATTCGGCACGGGGGTTGCTCGACGAGCCTGCTCTGCCCGCCGGGGTGCCGGACGCGATCGTCGCCGAGTTCACCGCCTTGCTCGACGAGACCCGCCGGACCGCGGCGGACGTCGTGGCGGCTGCCGCGAGCCGGCGCGCCGAGTCCACTGTGGATGTCTCGCTGGCCGCGATGCCGTACCTGCGGGACCACCGGTTCTTCCGGCAGCGCGAAGGCTGGCCCGACCAGTCCGACTTCCGTCCTGTGGTGCCGGCGACGACGCTGGTGGACCTCGCCTGCCGGACCGTCGAACGCACCTGGCCGGGCGTGACGGCCGTCGCCGTGCGGGACGCCGTGTTCTCGCGGTGGCTGATCGCCACGCCGGCGCGGCACGTGCCGCTGTCGATGAGCCGCGAGGGCGACCGCGTGACCGTCGAGATCGGACCGTACGCACTGCTGACCGTCGAGCTGGGGGCGTACGCTCCGCCGCCGTCCCCGGCCGGGATACCCGGCCCGGAGACGGAACCGCCGCTGACCGCGGAAGAGATCTACGAGCAGCGGGAGATGTTCCACGGGCCGTCCTACCAGGGCCTGTCCCGGCTGACCGGCCTCGGCGAGCAGCACATCCGCGGCGAGCTGGTCGTCCCGGACGCACCCGGCGGGCTGCTCGACAACGTCGGCCAGCTGCTCGGCTGCTGGCTGATGGCGGCCCGCTCCGACGGCCTGCTCGCCTTCCCGCGGTCGATCGGCCGGCTCGTCTGGCACGGGCCGGAACCCGCGCCCGGGACGCGCGTCGGGTGCCTGGTGCGCGTCCGGCTGCCCCGGCCCGACGTGCTCGAGATGGACGCCGAGCTGGTGCGCGACGGCCGCGTGCTGGCGAGCATCGAGGGCTGGCGGGACGTCCGGTTCCCCTGCGACCGCGCGGCCCACCGCGTGTACGCGTTCCCGGACCGCCACCAGCTCGCGGACCGGCGGGACGACGGCTCGGTCGCGGTCACCGACCGCTGGCCGACGGTCGCCGCGCGGGACATCTACGCCGGCATCTACCTCAGCGCCGAGGAACGCGCCGAGTTCGCCGCCGTGCCGCCACGGCGTGCTCGCGGCTGGCTGCTGGAGCGCATCGCCGCGAAGGACGCCGTCCGGTCCCGGCTGACCGAACCCGTCTACCCGGCGGAGATCCGCGTCCACGACGACGGGCGGGTGTCCGGCCGCGGCCGGACACTCCCGGACTTCGCCGTCACGGTCGAGCTGACCGGGGACACCGCCATCGCCCACCTCAGGAGCACGCCATGACCACCGACCACGCGTCCGCGACCTTCGACGTCGTCGCCGAGCTGCTCACCGAGCTCGTCGGCGACGTGCTCGGCATCGAGATCACGCCCGAGACGACGTTCCACGAGGACCTGCAGCTGGAGAGCATCGACCTGGTGACCTTCGCGAGCATCCTCGCCGAGCACTTCGGCGCCGAGGTCAACCTCGCCGAGTACCTGGCGGAGCAGGACCTCGACGACGTCATCGGGCTGACCGTCGGCGACATCGCCCGGTTCGTGGGGGAGCGCACGTGCCCACGATGACCGTGAACGGGCTGCGCACCAACGTGCAGCTCGTGCCCGCCGGCGGCACCGAGACCGTGGTGTTCCTGCACGGCATGGGCACCGACAGCCTGGCGAGCTTCTACCTCACGCTGGCCCCGCCGGTCGCTGCCGCCGGCATCGACGTGATCAGCTACGACCTGCGCGGGCACGGCAAGACCGAGCGGCCGGTGCACGGGTACACACTCGCGGACTTCGTCGCCGACCTCGACGACCTGCTGAAGCAGCTCGGCGTCGACCGGCCGGTGCACCTGGTGGGCAACAGCTTCGGCGGCACGCTCGCCTACAGCTACGCGGTGGCCAATCCTTCGCGCGTGCGGAGCATCGTGTGCATCGAGTCGGAACCCGCGACCGAGGTGTGGGCCGGCAAGATGGCCGAGATCCTCGCGCACACCATGAAGTTCCTGCAGGTCGAGGAGAGCTTCGACTGGATCGAGGCGAACTTCAGCGCCCACCACCGGCGGCTCGCGCGGATGGCGGCCGAGCGGATCACGTCGACGAAGATGGCCGAGGAGGTGCCGCTCGGGCCGTTGCTCACGTGGGAGCAGGTGGCGGCGATCGGCTGCCCGGTGCTGTCCATTTTGGGCAGTCACGGCTACCAGGCCGACGACCTCGAAGCGCTGACGTCGCTGCTGCCGCACGGCGAGCTGCACGTGTTCGAGGGGCAAGGACACTCGGTGCTGGTCGAGCAGCACCGGGAGGTGCGCGAGCTGGTGCTGCGCTGGATCGAACGGCACGCGGCGTGAGGTTCCTGCTGGTCGTGCCGCCGCTGGCCGGGCACGTGGCGCCGTTGCGCGGAGTGGCTTCGGTTCTGGCCGCACGCGGTCACTCCGTGGCCTGGTGCGGTCCTTCACCGGAAGTGTCCACTTTGGTCTCTGGCGTCGTGTTCCCGGCTGGGGAGTCCGCGCCGTTCTCACTTTCCCTGCGGCCGCCCGAGTTGCGGGGGTTCGCCGCGCTGAAGTACCTCTGGGAGTCGTACCTGGTTCCGTTGGCGGACGCGATGGCGCCGGGGGTCTTGTCGGCCGTCACTTCGTTCAAGCCCGACGTGGTCGTGGTGGACCAGCAGGCGATGGCCGGGGCGCTGGTGGCCGCGCGGTGCGGGCTGCCGTGGGCGACGTCGGCGTCGACGTCGACCGAGCTGGCGGACCCGCTGGGCGCGCTGCCGAAGATCGCGTCCTGGGTTTCCGATCTCCAGGCCGGGCTGCGGGCGAGGCACGGCGTGCTGCTCGGCGACCTGCGGTTCTCGCCGCACCTGGTGCTGGCGTTCACTACGCGGGCGTTGGCCGGTTCGTCTCGCTTGGCGGCTCCGGTGTGTTACGTCGGTCCCGCGCTGCCCGCCGCGTCCGGCGAGTGGTCTCCTGTGGACGATCGGCCGCTGGTCGTGGTGACGCTGGGGACGTCGAACGCCTCGGCGGGGGCTCGGTTCCTCGCGGAGAGCGTGGACGCGCTGGCTGGGATGCCTTCCGTGCAGGGGCTCGTCGTGGACCCCACAGGTGGGTTGGTCAGCGAGAGCGTGCAGCTGGTGCGGCGGGTTCCGCTGGTTTCGGTGTTGGCGCACGCGTCGGTGGTGGTTTGTCACGGCGGGCACAACACGGTGTGCGAAGCGCTGTCGGCCGGGGTGCCGCTGGTGGTCGCGCCGATCCGGGACGACCAGTCGATGCTGGCCCAGCAGGTGACGGCGGCGTCGGCGGGCGTCCGGATCCGGTTCGACCGCGCGAAGGCGGCGGACATCCGCAAGGCGATCGAGGCGGCGGAGACGTTCCGGCCTGGCGCGGAAAGGATCCGCGAGTCGTTCGAAGCCGCCGGCGGCGCGGAAGAAGCGGCGTCACACCTGGAAGCCCTCGCCTAGGCGCGGGTGCGGAACGTGCGGGCCGCCAGCGTCGAGCCTGCTACCGCCGCCACCGCGGCGATCGCCAGTGCCGCCGCCACCGACCAGCCGATCGGGCGGGCCAACGCCAAAGCTCGGGTAGCGTCGATCGCGTACGTCAGGGGATTCACCGCCGAGACCGCGCGGACCCACGCCGGCATCGTGTCCAGGGGCATGTACGCGCTCGAGGAGAACATCAGCGGGAACATCACCACGAACGACGCTGCCTGGAGCGTTTCCGCCTTGCGCAGCCACGTCGTGATCGCGACGAACACCCAGCTCAGGCACCAGCCCACCACCATCGTCAGCAGCAGGGCCAGCGCGAGGCCGGCCACGCCGCCCGCGGGGCGGAAGCCGAGGAAGACCACGCTCGCCAGGGCCGTCACCACCAGCTGGACGCCCAGCCGGGCCGAGTCGGCCAGGGTGCGGGCCACCAGGACCGAGAACAGCGAGATCGGCAGGCAGCGCAGCCGTCCGGTGAAGCCGCCGTAGATCTCCGCCAGCAGGCCCGCGCCCGAGCTCATCGCCGTCGTCATCGCGATGTTGACCAGGGTTGCCGGCACCAGGAAGTTCACGTAACCCTGGTACGCCGCGACGCCCGGCAACGCCCCGACGCCGCTGAACACCTGGCTGAACAACAGAAGCAGCACCACCGGCTGCAACAGTCCGAAGAAGACCAGCCGCCGGTCGCCGAACGCCGTCCGCAGCGACCTCGCAGCCAGCACGCGGACCTGCGTCCAGAAGCCGGATTCGGGCCAGGCCGCCGGGTCGGCGAGCGCGGCCACCGCCATGCGGTGCCGGGCCTGCGTCACGACGCCGCCGCCGTCCGGTGCAGCGAAAGGTAGACGTCGTCGAGCGTCGGCTCGGTCACCGTCAGGTCCCGCAGCGGTGCGCCGGCCGCGTCGAGCGCGCGCACCAGCACCGGGATGTCGCCCGGCCCGCTCAGCGGCACCGAGAGCACCAGCCCGGTGCGGCCCGCCAAGAGACCGAGGCGGGCCAGTGCGTCCACCGCGCGCCGCAACGCCAGTTCGGTGCCGAAGGTCAGCGTCGCCGTCCGGTTGCCGAGCCGCGCTTTGAGCTGCGACGGCGTCCCCGACACGGTGATGTGGCCGAAGCCGAGGACGACGACGTGGTCGGCCAGCCGATCGGCCTCTTCGAGGTACTGCGTGGTCAGCACGACCGTCGTGCCCCGCGCGGCGAGGCCTTCGACGACCGACCACAGCCCGGACCGGCTGACCGGGTCGAGGCCGGTGGTGGGCTCGTCGAGGAACAGCACCTGCGGCGCGCCGACGAGACCCGCGGCCAGGTCGAGGCGCCGCCGCGTGCCGCCCGAGTAGGTGCCGGCCGGGCGGTCCGCCGCGTCCTCCAGCCCGAACGACGCGATCAGCTCGGCGGCCCGGGCCTGCGCCTGCCGCGGCTTCGCGCCCAGCAGCCGGGCGATCAGCACGAGGTTCCCGCGGCCGGACAGGGCGTCGTCCACCGCGGCGAACTGCCCGGTCACCCCGATCCGGCGCCGGACCGCGCGGCCGCGCTGCACGACGTCGTAGCCGCAGACGCGGGCGGTGCCGGCGCTCGGCCGGACGCGCGTGCTGAGGATGTCGATCAGCGTCGTCTTCCCGGCGCCGTTGTGGCCGAGGACCGCCAGCACCGCGCCGCGGGCGACGCTGAGGCTGATCCCGGCGAGCGCGGTGACTTCACCGTACTGCTTCGCGAGGTCGGTCACGGCGATGACCGGCTGGTTCATGGCCGCTCCTTTCCCTGCCCGAAAAAAGGTATCGGGACACTGCGTCGATGGGCAAGAAGATGGCCGCCATTCGCCGTGCGCGTGACAGTTTCGACGACGCCGGATAGCACGCGCGTGACAACCGCTGACCTGCGTGACTCTTCCTGAAGCGGGCGATCCCCCGCGCGTGACAAAGAATTCGGGGCGGCTTGTTAACCCGGTTTTACGGAGGTACTTTTCGCTGAAATTCCCCCATTCCCCGAGGTGACGAGCCGTGAAGTTTCCGTGGAAGTCGAGAAAGCCCGCCTACGGCCTCGCCGTCGCGACGGTCGCGGGCATCGCGGCGACCGTCGCGCTGGTCGGGGCGGGGCCGAGCCAGGCCGCGCCGGTGAGCCTGACGCTGAACTACAACTGCCCGTTCCCGCTGATCGGCGACCAGGTCCTGACGGTCAAGATCGACACGAACCTGCCCGACGACGCCGTCGCGGGCGGGGCGTCGACGCCGATCACCTTCGACGTCGACGTCACCGTGCCGGAGACCGCGACCGAGGGGCTGACGCTGGTCGGCGCCACCTCGCTGGACGGGAGCGCGAAGGCCGCGGCCCAGCTCAAGTACCCGGTCGACAAGACGCTGAACTTGAGCCTGCCGCTGACCATCGCCTCGACGCCGGTGCCGGCGTCGGGTGCGTTCCACGTCAAGAGCAGCGGGAAAGCGCCGGCCGTGACGTTCCCGAGCCCCGGCACCGCGTCGGTGACGGTCGGGAACTTCAGCACCACGATGACCCCGCGCACCGCCGACGGCCAGCCGACCGACCTCGGCACGTTCACCTCGGACTGCGTCGCGGTGCCGGGCCAGAACCAGCAGCTGGGCACGTTCGAGATCAAGCCGGCGGGCGGCACCACGACGCCCACCACGCCGACGACCCCGACCACACCCACGACGCCGACGACTCCCACCACTGAGCCCACGACTCCGACGACGGAGCCGACCACGCCGACGACGGAACCGACGACTCCGACCACTGAGCCGACGACTCCGACGACCGAGCCCACGACTCCGACTACGGAACCCACGACCCCGACGACCGAGCCGACGACGCCCACCACCGAGCCGACCACGCCGACGACCGAGCCGACGACGCCGACGACCGAGCCCACGACCCCGACGACCGAGCCGACGACGCCCACCACCGAGCCGACCACCCCGACGACGGAGCCCACGACTCCGACGACGGAACCGACCACCCCGACGACCGAGCCGACGACGCCCACCACGGAACCGACCACGCCGACGACCCAGCCGACCACGCCCCCGGGCGGCATCGACGTCAAGTACTCGGTGAAGGGCAAGTCGACGCTCAAGCAGCTGCACGCCACGCTGCCGCTCGGCCCCGGCAGCCTCGACGCCAAGCTCGACGCGGCGTCCGGCAGGTTCGGGGCGCGGCTCGCGCTGCCGAAGTCCGATGTGGACTTCCGTGTGCTCGGCTTCATCCCGGCGTCCGCGACCGTGAAGCTCGTCCAGGTCGGCGCGATCAACGGCACGCTCACCGCCGGCGCGGTCAAGGCGAACGCGCAGGTGGACGTCCAGCTCACCAAGGTCCGTGTGTTCGGCTTCCCGATCCTGTCGTCGACGTCCTGCCACACGGTGAAGCCGGCCGACGTGCCGCTCGCCTCGGCGGCCGGGTTCGACCCGCTCAAGGGCGGCAAGCTGACCGCGACGTACGGCATCCCGCAGTTCACCGGCTGCGGCTTCCTCACCGGCCTGATCACCGGCATCACGTCCGGCCCCGGCAACAAGCTGGAAGTGAACCTGACCAAGAAGTGAAGGGTGACAACAGGAATCGTGAGTGACTACGGGACATGAGGAACTACGGATGTCAGTGCTGACACGCGCGGTGCCGCTCCTGCTCGTGCTGGTCCTGACCGCGTTCTCGCTCGGCGCCGCGGAAGCCGCGCCGAGCGAGAACGTGCCTCAAGCGCAAGCGGCCACGGAGATCCCCTTCGGGTTCACCCTGGGGGACGCCCAGCAGCCGACCACGAGCCACGTGGCCAAGCTCGGTTCCGACATCGCTTTCCCGCCGGGAACCTTCGACGGCACACTGGGCGGCCTCACCAACACCGTGCCGATCAGCGGAAAACTGGCCATCCCGCCGACGGACGGGTATTTCGTGGCGTTCCGGTTCATGGCCACCACCGGCCGGGTCGAGATCATCCCGGACGGCGACGCCACCGGAACGGCCACCGTGCACACCGGCAAGGACAAGGACTGCAAGGCCACACAGACGAACATCTGCGCCGACACGGACGTGACCGCGAAGGTGTTCATCAAGCTCTCCGACGTCAAAGTGGACGGCAAGGCCCTCGCCGTCGGGCCGGACTGCCGGACGGCTCAGCCCGCGGCGGTCACCATCAAGGCGCTGGTGCCGATCTCGCTGCCGGCTCCGCCGGTGAAGGTGACGTCCACGTTCACCACGCCGTCGTTCGCCGGCTGCGTCGGGCACGAGGACCTGAGCCGGCTGCTCACCGGCCTGGTTTCGGGGCCGGGCAACACCTTCGTCTCGAACCTCACGTTGCGGTGCTTCAGCGCCGGGTGCAAGGCATGACGATCCAGGTGCAGCAGCGAGCCGCCAACGGCCTGCGCGAGTTCGGCCGCATGTGCGCGATGGGTCTCGACATCATCCTCGCGATGTTCCGGCGGCCGTACCAGGTCCGCGAGTTCGTCCAGCAGTTCTGGTTCATCGCCAGCGTGTCCATCGCGCCGGCGATCCTCGTCTCCATCCCGTTCGGCGCGGTGATCTCCCTGCAGCTCGGCTCGCTCACCAGCCAGATCGGCGCCCAGCAGTTCAACGGCGCGGCGAGCGTCCTGGCCGTCGTGCAGCAGGCGAGCCCGATCGTGACGACGCTGATCATCGCCGGCGCGGGCGGCAGCGCCATCTGCGCCGACCTCGGCGCGCGCAGCATCCGCGAGGAGATCGACGCGATGGAGGTGCTGGGCGTCTCGGCGATCCAGCGCCTGGTCGTGCCGCGCGTGCAGGCCGCCGTCTGCGCGTCCGTGCTGCTCAACGGCCTGGTCAGCGTGGTCGGCGTGCTCGGCGGCTACTTCTTCAACGTGATCATCCAGGGCGGCACGCCCGGCGCGTACCTGGCCAGCTTCAACGCCCTCGCGCAGCTGCCCGACCTCGTCGTCAGCTCGGTGAAGGCGGTGATCTTCGGCTACCTCGCCGGAGTCGTCGCGTCCTACCGCGGCCTCAACCCCAAGGGCGGCCCGAAGGGCGTCGGCGACGTCGTCAACCAGTCCGTCGTCATCACGTTCCTGCTGCTGTTCTTCGTCAACACCGTGCTCACCGCCCTGTACCTGCAACTCGTTCCGGCGAAGGGGACCTGAGTGGCCATCCTCGGCAAACCCGGCGACCGGCTGTTCGACCTCGGCGACCAGCTGCTCTTCTACGTCCGCGCGCTCGCGGCCGTCCCGCTCGCGGTGACGCGCTACTTCAGGGAAGTGGTGCGTCTGCTGGCGGAGGTGACGTTCGGCAGCGGCGCGCTCGCGGTCATCGGCGGCACGATCGGCGTGATGGTCGGGCTGTGCGTGTTCACCGGCGTCACCGTGGGGCTGCAGGGTTTCAGCGCGCTCAACCAGATCAACATCTCCGCGATGACCGGGTTCCTGACGGCGTACTTCAACACGCGGGAGATCGCGCCGCTGGTCGCCGGGCTCGCCCTTTCGTCCACTGTGGGCAGTGGGTTCACCGCGCAGCTCGGCGCGATGCGGATCTCCGAAGAGATCGACGCGCTGGAAGTGATGGCCGTGCGGAGCATGCCGTACCTGGTCACCACCCGGATCATCGCCGGGTTCATCGCGATCGTCCCGCTGTACGTCGTCGGGCTGCTGATCTCCTACCTCGGCTCGCGGCTCACCACGGTCGTCTTCTTCGGACAGTCGGGCGGTACCTACGACCACTACTTCACGCTGTTCCTGCCGCCCGGCGACGTCCTCTGGTCGTTCGGCAAGGTGCTCGTGTTCAGCGTCGGCGTGATCCTGACGCACTGTTTTTACGGCTACCGCGCGAGTGGTGGGCCGGCCGGTGTCGGCGTCGCGGTGGGCCGGGCCGTGCGGACGTCGATCGTGCTGATCAGCGTGCTCGACCTCTTCCTGTCCCTGGCCATCTGGGGCGCGACGACCACGGTGAAGGTGTCGGGATGAGCCGGTTCGGCACGCAGCTCGCCGGGGTCGCGTTCCTCGGCGTGCTCGTCCTGCTCGGCTATCTCGCGGTCGCCATCTACGACAAGGACTTCGACGACTCGGAAGTGGTGACGCTGCGGGCGGACCGGGTCGGCAACCAGCTCGCGCCGACCGCCGAGGTGAAGGTCAAGGGCGTGCCGTTCGGCGAGGTCCGGGCGGTCCGCAGCACGCGGACCGGCGCCGAGATCGACCTCGCGCTCGACCCGGCGAAGATCGGGACGCTGCCCGGGAACGTCTCCGCGCGGCTCCTGCCGAAGACGGTGTTCGGCGAGCGGTACGTCAACCTCGTGCTGCCGGACCGTCCACAGGGGAAGCTCGCGGCCGGGGACGTTATCGGGCAGGACCACTCGTCCAGCGCGATCGAGCTGGAACGCGTCCTCGGCGACCTGCTGCCGCTGCTGCGCGCGGTCCAGCCGCAGAAGCTGAACAGCTCGCTCGGCGCGATCTCCCAGGCCCTCGACAACCGAGGTCAGCCGATCGGCGACAGCATCGTCAAGCTGCAGGACCTGCTCGCGCAGGTGAACCCGCTGATGCCGCAGTTCAAGGCGGACATCACCGGGCTCGCGAACACGGCCGACGTCTACACGACCGCCGCGCCGGACATCCTGCGGGCGCTCAGCGACCTGTCGACCACGGCCAAGACCATTGTGGACACCCGTGCGGACCTCGACAACCTGTACACCAGCGTCACGAGCGCGACCGGGCACCTGAACGACTTCCTGCGGAAGAACAAGGACAACATCATCGGGGTCTCGACCGAAAGCCGGGCATCACTGGAGCTGCTTTCGCAGTACTCGCCGGAGTTCCCGTGCCTGTTCGACGCGGTCAACCGGCTCAAGCCGCTGATGGAGAAGGCGCTGGGCAAGGGCACGAACGAACCGGGCCTGCACGTGACGCTCACCGTGCAGGACCCGCGCGACAAGTACGTACCCGGCCGTGACACCCCGCGGTTCGACGCCACCGGCGGCCCGAAGTGCTACGGCGGCGGGGCGGCGTCCCCAGGAGACGGCGACCTCGGCCCGGCCAACTCGGCGGGTGAAAGGCAGCTCGTCGCGGAGATCCTGAAGCCTGCCCTGGGTGACGTCCCGGACTGGAGCAGTGTCCTGATCGGACCGGCGCTGCGCGGGACGGGGGTGACCGTCCGATGAGGAGCGTCGCCGGGCCCGCGATCAAGGGCCTGATCTTCTTCCTGGTGACCGTCGTCGCCACCGGCATCCTCGCGATCACGATCGCCAACTCCAGCGTCGGCGCGACCATCGGGTACACGGCCCGGTTCACCGACGCGACGTCGGTCAACCCCGGCGACGAGGTCCGGATGGCCGGCGTCCGGATCGGCCAGGTCGACTCCGTCAAGGTGGTCGAACACCGGCTGGCCGACGTCGCGTTCTCCGTCGACCGGACGCACCGGCTGACGGCGTCGGCCTCGATCACCATCCGCTACCGCAACCTCGTCGGGCAGCGCTACCTCTCGGTCGACCCGGGTGCCACCGACACGTCGCCGACCCTCGGCGAAGACGCGCAGATCCCCCTCGAACGGACCAAGCCCGCGCTCGACCTCACGGCGTTGTTCAACGGCTTCAAGCCGCTCTTCCAGGCTCTGTCACCGAACGACGTCAACCAGCTGTCGTTCGAGATCATCCAGGTCCTGCAGGGCGAGGGCAGCACGATCGAGAGCCTGCTGCGGCACACCGCGTCGCTGACGTCCACTTTGGCCGGCAAGGACGCCGTGATCGGCCAGGTGATCGGCAACCTCAACACCGTGCTCGACACCGTGAACGCCCAGGGCGACCAGTTCGACGCGCTCGTCGACACCACCGCGCAGCTGGTCACCGGCCTGGCCGCGGACGCGAAGCCGATCGGGCAGGCGATCGGCGGCCTCGGCGAGCTGACCACCGCCACCGCCGGGCTGCTGGAGCAGGGACGTCAGCCGCTCAAGGGCAGCATCACCGCGCTCGGCGACCTGTCGAAGAACCTGGCCGACAACACCCCGGTGTTCCAGCAGTTCATCGACAACCTGCCGAAGAAGCTCGACCGCATCGGCACGCTCTTCTCCTACGGCTCGTGGGCGAACTTCTACCTCTGCTCGGTGGAGTCCGACGCCAAACCCGCGCCGGGCGGGCCACCGCCGGGCATCCCCGTCACGGCCGCGAGGTGCCGATGAAACCGCCCCGGATCAAGCCGTTCCGCAGCCGCAACCCGATCGCCGTCGGCGCGGTGACCGCGCTGGTCATGGCGCTGGCCGGCAGCGCGACGTTCTTCTCCGACGACCTCCCGTTCCTCGGCGGCGGGACGACGTACAAGGCCGAGTTCCACGAGGCCGCCGGGCTGAAGCCGAACGACGAGGTCCGCGTCGCCGGGGTGAAGGTCGGCGAGGTCACCGACGTGCGGCTGGCCGGCGACCACGTCGAGGTGCTGTTCCGGGTCAAGGACACCTGGGTCGGCAACCGGACGACGGCGGCGATCAAGATCAAGACGCTGCTCGGCCAGAAGAACCTCGTGCTCGACCCGGTCGGCAACGCCGAGCTGAACCCGGACCAGCCGATCCCGGCCGAGCGCACCAGCTCGCCCTACGACGTGACCGAGGTGTTCAACGACCTGGCGAGCACCGTCGGCGCGATCGACACCGACCAGCTCGCGCAGGCGTTCCGCGTCCTGTCCGACACGCTCGGCGCGTCGGCGCCGCAGGACGTGCGCACCGCGTTCGACGGCATCGCCGCCTTGTCGCAAACGCTTGCGTCCCGTGACGACGAGCTGGTCAAGCTGTTCCAGAACACCAACCAGGTGTCCAAGACGCTCGGCGAGCGCTCCGACCAGATCCAGGCCCTCATCCGCGACGGCAACACGCTGCTCACCGAGCTGAACGCCCGCAAGGACGCGATCGCGTCGCTGTTCAGCGGCATCAGGAACCTCTCGATCCAGCTGCGCGGGCTGGTCGCGGACAACCAGCAGACGCTCGGCCCGGCGCTCGACCAGCTCGACCGCGTGGCGACCGTGCTGCAGCGGAACCAGGGGAAGCTGGAGGACAGCCTGCGCCTGGCCGGGCCGTTCTACCGGCTGCTCGGCAACGCCGTCGGCAACGGCCGGTGGATCGACACCTACATCTGCGGGCTCATCCCCACCGGCACCACGCCGGGCAGCTGCCTGCCGCCGAAGAACGGGGGACGCTGATGGCCCACCAGCTCATCGACCTGGGAGCGCGGGCGCGCCGACGGACCCGCCTGCGGGCGCTCACGGTCGGCGTCGTGCTCGCACTCGTCGTCTCGGCGGTGTGGCCTCTGGCCACCGCACCGGCCGAACGCACCCTGACCGCCTACTTCGCCGCCGCGGTCGGCGTCTACCCGAACTCCGACGTCCGTGTCCTCGGCGTCGCGATCGGGTCGGTGTCCAAAGTGGAACCGAACGGCACCGACGTCAAGGTGACGATGACGCTGAAGCCGGACGTCCAGCTGCCCGCCGGCGCGGGCGCCGTCGTGATCACGCCGAGCCTGGTCGCCGACCGGTACGTCCAGATCACGCCCGTCTACCAAGGCGGGCCGCAGCTGGCCGACGGCGCGTCGATCCCGCGCGAGCGCACCGCGACCCCGGTCGAGGTCGACGACCTGCTGCACAGCCTGAACCAGCTGATGACGGCGCTCGGCCCGCAGGGCGCCAACAAGGACGGCGCGGTCAGCGAGGTGCTGACCAAGTCGGCCGAGTACCTGAACGGCAACGGGCAGACCATCGGCACGGCGATCAAGAACCTCGGCGAGTTCGCCCGCGCGGCGAGCGACTCCAAGGACGACCTGTTCGGGTCCGTCGACAACATCAGCAGGTTCACCGCGATGCTCGCCGCCAACGACGGCCAGGTGAAGCAGGCCATCTCGCAGATCGCGTCGCTCAGCAAGGTCCTCGCCGACCAGCGCGACCAGTTCTCCGGCGCGCTGACCGAGCTGACCCAGGCACTGACCGTCGTGCAGGGGTTCATCAAGGACAACCGCGGCAAGGTGCAGTCCGATGTGGACAAATTGGCCGACGTCACGAAGGTGCTCGTGAACCAGAAGGATTCGCTCTCCGAGGCACTTCAAGCGGCGCCGAACGCCCTGTCGAACCTGCTGGGCGCGTACGACCAGGCGAACGGGACCATCGACGGCCGCGGCAACCTCCTCGAGTTCCCGGAGCCGAAATGAAGTCCCTGGTCAAGCTCGCCGCGGTTCTGACGCTCGCGCTGGTCACCACCGGCTGCGGCCGCGGGGTCAGCGTCTACGACATCCCGCTGCCCGGCGGCGCCGCGCTCGGCGACCACCCGATCCACGTGACCGCGAGCTTCACGAACGTCCTCGACCTGGTGCCGCAGTCCGGTGTCAAGGTCAACGACGTGCCGGTCGGGCAGGTCGTCAAGGTCGAGCTGGCACCCGACGGGCACAGCGCGATCGTCGACCTGCTGCTCAACGGCGACGTCGACCTGCCGGGCAACGCCGTCGCCCGGCTGCGGCAGGCCAGCATACTCGGCGAGAAGTTCGTCGAGCTGGCCGCGCCGGACGACGCGACGCCGTCGGGCCGGCTCCTCGACGGCGCGACCATCCCGCTGGACCAGTCCACGTTGACCCCCGAGATCGAGGAGGTCTTCGGCGCGTTGTCGTTGCTGCTCAACGGCGGCGGTGTCGCTCAGGTCCAGAACATCAGCCACCAGCTCAACGAAGCACTGGGCGGGCGCGAAACCGCGGCGCGCAGCCTGCTGTCCAGTTTGGACGCCTTCGTGAAGGGCCTCGACGAGCACCGGACCGAGATCACGCGGGCCATCGAGAGCGTCAACAAGCTCGCGCAGACGCTCAACGCGCACACCGACCAGATCACCACCACCCTAAACGGCCTGACCCCCGGCATCGGCGTCCTCAACCAGCAGCGGGAGGCGCTGGTCGGGATGCTCAAGTCCCTGGACGGGCTGACCTCGGTCGCCGTCGACACGGTGAACAAGAGCAAGGACGACCTCGTCGCGGACCTCAAGGCCCTCGAACCGCTGTTGCGGCGGCTCGCCGACTCCGGGGACAAGCTGCCCAAGGCGATGGAGATGATCTTCACCTTCCCGTTCCCGGACGCCGCGCTCGACACCATCCGCGGCGACTACCTCAACGGGTTCCTCAAGGTGGGCCACTGATGCTGACCCGGTTCGTGCGCGTCCAGGTGACCCTCTTCGCCGTCATCGCGGTGCTCGGCGTCGCCTACGTCGGGGCCACCTACGCCGGCCTCGACAAGGTGTTCTTCGACCGCGGATACACCGTGAAAGCGCAGTTCCCGACCGGCGGCGGCATCTTCACGAACGCCGAGGTCACCTACCGCGGCGTGCCGATCGGCCGCGTCGGCGAGCTGCGGCTCACCCCGGCCGGGATGGAGGCCGACCTCGAGATCGACTCCGGCACCGCGCCGGTCCCGGCCGACACCGAGGCCGTCGTCGCCGACCGGTCGGCAATCGGCGAGCAGTACGTCGACCTGCGGCCGCGCGGTGACGGCGGGCCGAAGCTGGGGGACGGCTCGGTGATCACCCAGGCGGACACGAAGATCCCGCTGCCGGTGGACGTCGTCTTGTCGACAGTGGACTCGTTCGCCAACTCGGTGCCGAAGCCGGCGCTGCGCACGGTCGTCGACGAGCTGTACAACGCGACGTCCGACGCCGGCCCGGCGCTCGACCAGCTCGTCGGGCGCGGCATCGAGTTCGTGCAGGCGGCGAGTGCGCACGTCGCGCCGTTGACCCGGTTCGTCACCGACGCGCACGTCGTGCTCGACACCCAGGTGCAGCAGGCCGGCGCGATCCGCGAGTTCGGCGCCAACGCGAAACTCCTGGCCTCGACGTTGAAGCAGTCCGACGGCGACCTGCGCACGCTCATCCCGGCGGTGCCCGCCGCGGCGAACGAGGTCGGTGCGCTGATCCGCGACTCCGGGCCGCAGCTGGGCGTCCTGCTGGCCAACCTGCTGACCACCGCGGACGTCCTCGAAACACGCCGAAGCGGGGTGCGGCAGCTGCTGATCACCGCGCCGCAGGCGGTCGCCGCGGGCACGGCGGTGATCCGGCCGGACGGCGCGCACTTCGGGCTGTCGCTCACCTTCTTCGACCCACCGCCGTGCACCACCGGGTACACGACGCCGTACCGCGACGGCCTCGACACGTCGGCCCGCCCGCTGAACACGGCCGCGCGCTGCGCGTTGCCGAAGGGCGACCCGACGAACGTACGGGGTTCGCAGAACGCACCGGGAGGACGGCCGTGAGGATCTTCGTGTGGCTGGCCGCGGTCGTGGCGACCGCCGCGGCCGGGTGGTCGGGGTTCACCTGGTGGCAGGCGGCGCACGACGACGGCGTCGCGCGGGCGGTCGTCCGGGAGGACGCACTGGCGGCGGGCCGGACCGCTGTTGCCGGACTGACCACTTTGGACTACCGCCAGGCGGCGCCGGGGTACCAGCACTGGCTCGACCTGTCGGGCGGCGCGCTGCACGACGAGCTGGCGGCCGATCGCCAAGGCAGTCTCGACCGGATCTCGCAGGCGAAGACCGTCACCACCGGCAAGGTGACCGACGCCGCGGTGACCGAAGTGGACACCGGCGCGGGCACGGCGAAGCTGATCGCGTCGGTCGAGCTGGTGGTGGCGCCCGAAGGCGGCGACGCCGTGACCAAACGCAACCGGTTCCAGGCCGACCTGACCCGCGGCCCGGACGGCTGGCGCGTCACCGGGCTGGGCCAGGTCCCGACGGGGGAGGCGCCATGACCGTGCCCACGAAGAAGCGTTCGGTGAAGGTCGCCGGCCGCCACCACGACCCGGCCCCGGCCCCGGCCCCGGCTTCGGCGTCGGTCGAGGCGTCGGTCGTGCGCCCGCGTCGCCGGGGGCGGCTGGTGGTCGCGGTGGTCGCGGTCGTGATGGCCGGGCTCGCCGGGTGGTTCACGCTCGAAACGCGGAGCACGAACGCCGTCGTCGCGCACAACACCGCGCTCTCCGATGTCGCGGGCACCGCGGACGCCGGGAAACAGATCGGTGCCGCGCTCGGCACGCTGTTCTCCTACCGCTACGACGAGCCGGCCAAGAACGAGCAGGCGGCGAAAGAACTTCTCGCCGGCCCGGCCCTCGCGCAGTACGACCAGCTCTTCGGCCAGGTCCGCAAGCTCGCCGCGGACCAGCAGCTCGTGGTCACCTCGACCGCCGTCGCGTCCGGGGTGAAACTGCTCGACGGCGACCGCGCGGCCCTGCTGGTGTTCCTCGACCAGACCGGCACTCGTGGCGACGGGCAGCACAGCACCGGCGCGGCCCAGCTGAGCGTCACGGCCGAACGGGTGGCCGGGAAGTGGCGGGTCACCGGCATGTCCGCCGCGTGACTATCACTCTGACAACAGGCGTTGCCCGTGCCGCAGTGAGCGAAATGACAAAGTATTTCCGCGCATTCCCGATTCGTTGACAGGGATTCAACGGGGGAAATACGGTGAATCAACGATCCACCGCGAGAAATGCGCGAGGAATTCATGCTCACGACCGCAGTCGATATCGTCGAAGACGTGGACGGCCCGCGATGACCGACCCCGGCGAGCTGCGCCGGTGGCTCGCCGAGCGGGTCGCCGCGCTCGCCGGTCTCGCGCCGGAGTCGGTGGACGCCTGCGTTCCGCTGGTCGAGCTGGGCCTGTCGTCGCGGGACGCGGTGACCGTCGCGGCCGAGCTCGGGGAGCTGCTCGGCCGCGACCCCGACCCAGGCCTGCTCGGGCGGTACCCGTCGATCGCCGCGCTGGCCGCGGCACTGGCCGGATCGGACCCCCGCCCCCGGGCCGGTGAGCCCGTCGCCGTGCTCGGCATCGGGTGCCGGCTGCCGGGCGGCGTCGAGTCGCCGGACCGGCTGTGGCGCGCGCTGCTGACCGGGCGCCATCCGTGGCCGGACGCGCTTCTCGCCGACGTCGACGGGTTCGACGCCGCGTTCTTCGGGATCGACGCGGCCGAGGCGAGGGTGATGGACCCGCGTCAGCGCATCCTCCTGGAGACGACGTGGGCCGCGCTCGAACACGCCGGCATCGCGCCGGGCACCCTGCGCGGCACCCGGACCGGCGTGTTCGCCGGGGCTTCGGCGGCGGACTTCGCGCTGTTCACCGACGCCGGACGCCACGAAGGCGCGTCGATGATCGCGAACCGCGTGTCGGACCGGTTCGACCTGCGCGGGCCCAGCCTGGTCGTGGACACGGCGGGCTCGGCGGCGCTGGTGGCTGTCCACCACGCGGTGCGCGCGCTGGCCGCGGGGGAGGCGGACCTGGCGCTGGCCGCCGGGGTGCACGTGCTGTTCGCGCGACCGGACACCGTCGGGGGCGAGGGCTGCGGAGTGGTGGTGTTGAAGCGGCTCGCGGACGCCCGCCGCGACGGCGACCGCGTGCTGGCGGTGATCCGCGGCAGCGCGACCGGCTGGTCCGCCGGCCCGGCCGCGCAGGAGCGGGTACTGGCGGACGCGCACGCCGTCGCCGGATCCGATCCGTCCACTGTGGACTACGTCGAGACGCGGGGCGACCCGGGTGAGGCGCAGGCTCTCGACGTCGTGCTCGGCCGGAACCGCGATCCGCGGCAGCCGCTGCGGGCCGGCGCGGCGGACTTCGGCGACTTCGATGCCGCGTCCGGGATTCTCGCGCTGATCAAGGTGGTGCTGGCGCTCTGGCACGACCGGCTCCCGCTGGTGGACAAGGCCGCCGGCTGGCCGCGCTACGCCGGCACGGCCCGCGCCGGCGTCTCGGCGTTCGGTGCCGGTGGCACGGGCGCGCACGTCGTGCTCGAGGAGTGGCCGAAGCCCCTGGAGCCCGCCGCGCCGGGCTCGCGGTGGAACGGCCGGCCGCAGGTTTTCACGGTGTCGGCGCGGTCCGAGCCGGCCCTGCGCCGCCGGGCCGGCGAACTGGCCGAGTGGCTCGCCGGTCCTGGCCGGGGGACCGCGCCGGGCGACCTGGCCGCGACGCTCGCCCGGCGCCGGGAGCAGCTGCCGCTGCGGGTCGCCGTCGTCACGTCGTCGCGTGCCGCGCTGGCCGCGGGGCTGCGGGCGGTCGCCGCCGGCGGGACGACGGCGGACGTCGTGCGGGGTGTCGCTGTCACGTCGTCGGGTGCCGGGCTGGCCGGTGGCGGGGCCACCGCGGACGTCGTGGGGGCTGTCGCTGTCACGTCGTCGGGTGCCGGGTTGGCTGGCGGCGGGACCACCGCGGACGCCAGCGGCGGGACGACGGCGGGCGTCGTGGGGGCTGCCGCTGTCACGTCTTCGCGTGCCAGGCTGGCCGGCGGCAGGACCACCGCGGACCTCGTGCGGGACCCGGCCGGGCGTGAGCCGCGTCCGGTCTTCGTGTTCTCCGGGGCAGGCTCGCAGTGGCCTGCGATGGGACGGCGGATGCTGGGCGCCGAGCCGGAGTTCCGGGCCGCGGTGGCCGCGCTCGAGCCGTTGTTCCTGGCCAAGGCGGGGTTCTCGCTGCGGGGTGCGCTGCGCCGCCCGCTCGGTGACCCCGCCGTGGTGCCGCCGCTCGTGTACGGCCTGCAGGTCGCGCTGGCGGAGTGGTGGCGGGCGCACGGCGTCGAGCCCGCCGCCGTGGTCGGGCACGCGGCGGGCGAGATCGCGGCGGCCGTGGTGGCGGGTGCGCTCGACCCCGGCGCCGGGCTTGACATCGTCGTCAGCCGGGCGAACCTCCTCGCGGAACTGCCGGCCGGCGCGATGGCCGTCGTCGAGCTGTCCGCCGACGAGGTGCTCGCGCTGGGGTTCCCGGGCATCACGGTCGTCGACCACGCGTCGCCGGCGCAGTGCGCGGTCACCGGCCGCGATGACGACATCGCCGCACTGGTGTCCCATGTGGATGGACTCGGCCTGCTGGCGCGCCGGCTGGCGGGAACCGCGAACTCGGCCGCCGCCGACCCGATCCTGGACCGGTTCCGCGCCGGGCTCGGGGACCTGCGGCCGCGGCCGCCGATGACGGCGTACTACTCGAGCGTGCTCGACGACCCGCGCGCGGTGCCGGCCTTCGACGCGGACTACTGGACGGCGAACCTGCGGCGTCCGGTCCGGTTCACCCAGGCGGTCGCCGCCGCGGCCGGCGACGGGCACCGGTGGTTCGTCGAGATCTCGCCGCACCCGATCGCCCTGCCCGCGGTCGAACAGACCGCGCCCGGCGTCCGGACCCTGCCCACCCTCAGCCGGCGCGACAGCGAAGAAAACGCTTTCGCGCGCTCGCTGGCCGAGCTCCACGTCGCCGGGCACCCGGCGGTGCTCGACCGGCGCTACCCGGAGGCGCCCGTGCTCGACCTGCCCCCGCCCCCGTGGGAACACCGGACGTTCCGGTCGCCGCGGCGGCCGTCCGGCCATCCGCTGCTCGGCGTCCGCGTCGAGGTGCCGGACGAGGGCCGGCACCTGTGGCAGGCGACGATAAGGCCGGAGGAGCCCGCGTGGCTGAACGAGCACCGGGTGCACGACGTCGCGGTGTTCCCGGCGACCGGGTTCCTGGAGCTGTTCCTGGCCGGCGCCCGGGAGCTGTTCGGCACCGGACGCGTCCGGGTCGACGGTCTGGAGGTGCACCGGACGCTCGCGGTGACCGGGGAAACGGTGCTCAGCACGGAGATCCGGGCCGACGGCACCGCCGTGGTGCGGGCGAAGGCCGGTGCGTCCTGGGTGCGGTACGCGACGGCGTGGGTCTCGGCCGACACCGAACCCGCCCCGCCGCCCATGTCCGATGTGGACGAACGGGCTTACCTGCCGGGGAAACCGCTCCTCGCCGCGGCCTTGCCCGAAGGTGCCGTGGCGAGCGGGTTCGGCCGGGTCCGGCTGCTCGGCGACGCGGACCTGGGCGTGCGGTGCCTGGCCGACGGCGCCGGCGCGGTGCAGCTCGTCAGCGCGGACGGCGAGGTCGTCGCCGACTTCGGCGACATCCGCGTCCAGGCCGCCGGCGGTGTCCCGCTCGCCGCCCGCGCGTTCGGGATCACCTGGCCGCGGACGCCGTTGCCGCCGGTCCCGCCGTCGGGGCCGGGATCGTGGCTGCTGCTCACCGACGAGCACCCGGCCGCGCTCGGCCGGGCCGTCACGCTCGCCCTGGCGCTGGCCGCGGCCGGGGACGAAGCGCTTTCCCTGCCGCAGGACGACCTCGACGAGCTGCCTGCCTTCCTGGCCGAACGGCCGGTGCGCGGCGTCGTCTTCCTCACCGGGGCGCCGCACGCCTACCGCGATCCCGGCGACTCCCAGTACCTGCTGCGCACAGTGCGCTCGGTGCTCGCCCGCGTCGGTCCCGGCGTCCGGTTCCACCTGGTCACGCAGTCGAGGGGCGAGCCGGGGCTGGAGTTCCTGCGCGGGTTGGTGCGGGTGCTCGCGTTCGAGCGGCCGGGACTGCGGGCGACCATTGTGGACTGCGACACGCGGTCCGATGTGGACGTTCTCGCGCGTGAGCTGCGTTCGGACGCGCCCGACGACGAGGTGTGCTGGCGCCACGACGTCCGGTACGCGGCGCGGCTGACCCGCGTGCCGCTCGTCGACGGCGTCTCGACCGGGCCCGGCGCGTACGTGGTCACCGGTGGATTTGGCACGTTGGGGCCGGCCACCGCGCGCTGGCTGGCGGATAACGGCGCGACGCGGATCGTCCTTTGTGGATCTTCGGGTGACGACATCGGACTGTCCGGAGTGGACGTCGTGTCCGTCGCCGGGGACATCGCGGCGCCCGGCGTCGCGGAACGGCTCGTCGCCGCGGCCACCGCGGACGGGCTGCCCCTGCGGGGAATCGTGCACGCGGCGGGCGTTCCCGGCGACGACGTCACGGCCGTGTGGCGACCCAAGGTGCTCGGCGCGCGACGGCTGCACGAAGCGACCGCGGACACTCCGCCGGAGTGGTGGCTGACGTACTCGTCGTCGGCTGCGTTGTCCGGCGCGCCCGATCGGACGGCCGTCGCGACCGCGGACGCGTGGCTGGACGCGTTCGCCGCCTGGCGCCGGTCGCGGGGACTGCCCGCGATGACGGTGAACTGGGGCGCGGACCCGGTGCTGGACCCGCTGCCGGTGGCCGAGTGCCTCGACGCCCTGCCCGCGGTGCTCGCGTCGGACCGGCCGTCGGTCGGGATCGCCCGGCTCGACGCGGATCGCGTCGCCGGACGGTTCCCGGACCTCGTCCGGCGCCCGTTCTTCTCGGCGGTGCTGGCCACCGTTCCCGTGCCGCCGACCGCGTCCGAGCGGCTCGCGGCGATCGTCGCCGGACTGCTCGGCGGCGCGGTGCCTCCGGACGTGCCGCTGGTCGAGCTGGGCCTGGACTCCCTGACGGCGATGCGGACCCGAACGGCGGCCGAGCGCGAGTTCGGCGTGACCCTCCCGGTCCCGCTCCTGCTGCGAGGCGCGAGCCTGGACGACCTCACCGAGTACGTAACCCGACCCCCGACCCGCCCCGGCCCAGGTCGCCCGGAACCCAAGATCCCGTCCCCCGACCCGTGTCGACCCTCCAATCACGAGTGATGCCCGCCCAATCACACGTGATGCCCCTCTGATCACACGAGAGTCCCGTTTCCGCACGGGACGGCCGAGTGGCGAGGGGCATCGGGCGTGATTGGGGAGGCATCACGCGTGATTGGAGGGTCGACACGGTCAGGTCAGGGTGGCGCGGAGGGCGAGGATCATCTCGAAGCGGTCGTCCGGGTCACGCAGGTGGTCCGCGAACAACGTCTCCAGCTCCTGGGCGCGGGCGCGGACCGTCTGGGGGTGGATCGCGAGGCGGTCGGCCACCTCGCGGACGTTGCCGCACGTCTCCAGCCACGCCAGCAGCGTCCCCGCCAGGCGGCTGTACTGCTTGGGGGTCAACGCCGTCAGCGGCGCCAGCCGGCGGCGGGACACCTCCGTCGCGAGGAACGGCTCCTTGCGCAACCACAGCGTCGCCAGGTGGTCCTCGCACCAGATCAGCGGCTCGTCCGGCAGGACCGCGGGGACCAGCCGCAGTGCCTCCTGCGCCGTCGCCAGCGAACGTCCCGCCTGACGCGGGGGTACCGGCGGGCCGACCGCGGCCCGGTGCCCCGCCAGCGCCGTGACCAGCGAAGAACGGTCCGCGGGCGCCGGGAGCAGCAGCCGCGGCGTCCCGTCTTCGAAGTCCTCCAGCGCGTCCAGGCCGGTGATGTCAACCGGCCCGTCCAGCGCCACCGCGACCAGCCGGTGCGGCAACGGCCAGTCCGCCGCCGTCGCCGCTTCCTGGACCGTCCGTGACGGCGCCGGCGGGTCCGCCAGCAGCAGGTCCAGCAGCCGGCGGCGACGGCGTTCGAGCGCGCCCGCCGCCCGGGCCTGCGCCGCCGCGTGCCCTTCGATCGACAACGCCGACAGCTCGTCGATGTAGGCGAAGATCGCCTCGGCCAGCACGCACAGCGTCGCCGACGGCACGCCCGCACGCGTCCCCACCTCGGCCATCCGCCGCCAGGTGACGCGCGCGCCGACGCGGTAGGCCGCCTGCAGGACGTCGAGGTTGCGGCCCTGCGCGAGCTCGTGCACCCCGAGCCCGACGAACACCTTCCGACGCGAGTCCGGCACCGGTCCGGACGTGGCGATCCGGTCGATGAACTGCAGGATCGCCGCCTGCACGCCCGCCCGCAGCGCTTTGCCGAAGGCGCCGTCGAGCGGCCGCGCGTAGTCCGGGATCGTCCGCTGGATCTCGCGCAGCACCTCGTCGGCGACGTCGAGCATCCGCGGCCGGAACACCCCGGCCAGCTCCCGCGGGAGCATGGCCCACAGCTGTCCCGGCCGCCCGTCGCCGCTCAGCATCGGCCCGAACGTCGTCTCGCCCGACGGTCCCGTCACGGAAACCCACCTCGCCCTTGAAGCGGTTCAGGAGCCGAGCAGGGCCTCCGCCCGCAGCGCGATCTCCATGTCGAGCCGGTCGTCGGCGTTGTTGAGCCGGTCGCCGAACAGGTCGATGAGCTGGTGCATGCGGTACCGCACGGTCTGCGGGTGCACCTTGAGCTTCTTCGCGATCTCGGGCGCGCTGCCGCGGGACTGCAGCCAGATCAGCAGCGTCTCGCCGAGCCGCGCCCGCTGCTTCGGCGTGAGGTCGCGGAACGGCTCCAGGCTGCGCGTGCACAGCTCGCGGACCAGGAACTCGTCAGCGAGCAGCCACAACGTGGAGAGGTGATCGGTGCAGTGCGTCACCGGCGCGTCCGGCAGCACCCCGCGCTGGACGAGCTTCAACGTCCGGCGCGCCCACAGCAGCGACCGCGGCGCGTCGGTGAGCCGCACGGTCGGGCCGATCACCGCACGCCAGCCCTGCAACCGCTCGGCGAGGTTCTTCAGGTGCTTTTCCGGGTCGCCGGTGACCAGGCAGGGCTCGCCGCCCTCGAGGTCGACGAGGACGTCGGTGTGCAGGTCGGGCGCGGCGAGACTGTGCTGGTCGGCGCGGGGTTCGAGGGCGATGACCGTGACCTCGGCGGGCAACGCCCACTGCGCGGTCGCGGCCTGCGCGCTGATCGTCTGCGGCGCCGACGGCGGGTCGGCGAGCAGCAGTTCGAGCAGCCGTCTCCGGCGGCGCGCGCGGGTGCCGGCGGCCCGGGTCTGCGCCGCCGTGTAGCCCTCGATCGAGAGCGCGGAAATCTCGTCGACGTAGGCGAAGATGGCCTCGGCGCTGGTGCAGAGCGTGTCGGCGGCGACGCCGTTGGCCTGCCCGAACTCCGAGATGTGCCGCCACGCGACGCGCCCGCCGACCCGGTAGGCCGTCTGCAGGCAGTCGAGGCTGCGGCCCTCGTTGAACTCGATCTTGCCCAGGTTGCGGAACACGGTCGTCCACGTCTCGAGCGGCACGGCACCGGGGGTGCCGACACTGTCGAGGCATTGGATGATCGACTGCCGGACACCCTGCGTGATGATGTGCCCGAACGCGCCTTCGAGCGGCTGGCGGTACTCGGGCACCGCCCGCTGGACCTCCTGCAGGATGGCGCGGGCCAGCGGGTCGACCCGCGGCTTGAAGCGGATCGCCAGCTCGCGGGGCAGGGACGCCCACAGCCCGATGGCGCCGGAAGCGCGTGCCGGCCGGGGTTCCCCCGAGGTCCGCTGGGTAGGAGGGTAGGTGGTCCTGGTCCGGTCGGCCGACACGGACTGCTGCCGGTACGCCGGTCCGGAAGAGCGCTCGCCGGGGTTGGGCCGGCCTGTCCGCAGTGCGGGGGCGGCGAACCCGGTGTCCACGTCGGTCATGTGTTTTATCCTTGCTGGCAACAAAACTGGCCTCTTCGTCGTCGAAGCCGGTCCGGATTTTGTGGCTCAGGCAACATAATTTCGCGCGAACGGCACTGTCAACGGGTTCGCCGCTGACTTCGGGGTAACCCGTCCGGACTACACCCGAACGGGTGGAGCGGCGCGATGTGAGGTGACACTTCCGCCGGGGGCGGATGGTGCGCGGATGACAACTTTTCAGGCGGGTGTTTTCGGGCCCGCGGCGGTCGTGAGCCGGGCGACGACGTCGTCGAGGGTCAGCCGCGCCGGTTCGGTCTCTCGGACGAACTCGTTCAGCAGCAGGCAGAACCCGTCCGGATCGGACACATGTGGAAAGTGTTTCGCGTTTTCCCGCACGGTCAATCGGCCGTTCGGCAGCAGCTCGGCCGTCCGGCGGCCGTGCGCGACGGGGATGAGCGGGTCCTTCGCGCCCCAGACCAGCAGTGTCGGCACGGCTTCGGCCAGGTAGAGCTTGTCGACGGCGCTCGCGCGCTGCCCGCGCAGGTCGATGAGGCTGCGCGCGATGAAGAGGAACGCCCGCCGCCGCGCGGGGTCGGCCAGCGAGCCGAAATGCCTGGCCAGCTCCCGTGTTTCGATTTTCAACGACCCGCCGAGGCGGCGTGCCGGCCGGGCGGCGGCCCGCGCGATCGCGAGCGTCACCCGGTTCACGGTCAGCGCCAGCACGACGGGCGCGCCCGGTAACGCCGTGGCCCGCAGCGCCGGGCTCACCTCCGGGCCCAGCCCGGCGCTGCCGACCAGCACCAGCCGGTCGCACATTTCCGGGAACTGGTAGGCGAACTGCATCGCGACGCCGCCGCCGAGCGAGTGGCCGACGACGGTCGCGTGCCGCACGCCCGACACCGCCAGCACGTCCCGCACGATGCTCGCCATCGCGCCGAGTCCGTAGTCCGCGCGCGGCGCCTCGGATCCGCCGTGGCCGGGCAGATCGAGCGCCAGCACGCGGCGGCCGAGCGCGGCGCACCGCGCCAGCACCGGTGCCCAGGTCTCGGCGCTGCCCGCGATCCCGTGCAGCAGCACGATCGCTTCGTCACCCGCATCGTCCGGGGGCAGGTGCTCGTGCAGCCGGATCCGGCGGCCGTGGAGGGTGAGCGTGTACGTTTCGAGTGTCATCGGCGGCCTTTCTCGGGAACCCGAAAATAGGGCATCCGACTACTCGCGCCCGATGTGTCGAACACCACTGTCGGCCGAATGCGGGCGGGCATGACAAGAACGGGGTCGAAAAGGCGATCACGCGTGCGCTTTTCCCCGGTTCCACCTGTTTCGCGGATCGACATTCCGCCGGTATCCGCGTATTCCTCGAAGGTATGGCCGCAATGACGCACCGGACGCCGTGATGTCCTGCCGCGCGAGTTTTTCCTGCCCCGATCGGGAGCGCCGGCCGCGGCTGGGCCGCCGTCCGTGGCGGCGCGTGCTGCCGATGCCGGTGCGCGTGCTCGACCGCGCCCTCAGCGCTCCCGCTCACCCTCCGGCCGGTGGGCGCGCATGAGCCGCTGGGCACGCAGCGCGAGCTGCATGCCGAGGCGGTCGTCGGCGTCCTTGAGACGGTCGCCGAACAGCTCCTCCAGCTGCCGCAGCCGGTTGCGCACGGTCTGCGGGTGCACGCCGAGGCGCTGCGCGATCTCCGGCGCCCCGCCGCGCGTCTCCAGCCAGGCCAGCAGCGTCTCGCTGAGCCGGTCACGCTGCTTCTCGCTGAGCGAGGCGAAGGGGTCGAGGCTCTGGCGGGCCAGCTCGGCGGCCAGGAAGTCCTCCGCGAGCAGCCAGAGCGTGGCGAGGTGGTCGCGGCACCAGATGATCGGGCCGGGGATGTCCGGGCCGGACAGCAGCAGCGCGCGGCGGGCGGTGCGCAGGGCGGCCGGGGCGTCGGCCAGCGGCACGGTCGGGGACACCGCGAGCCGCCAGCCGTCGAGCTTGGCCTCAAGGGGCGCCAGGTCGGCGTCGGGATCCCGGGTGAGCAGGTGCGGCCCGGGACCGTCGAGGTCGGCCAGGACGCCGTCGCCGAGCAGGTCGGCGGGGAAGTCGGCGGCGTCGGGGCCGCGTTCGAGGGCGACCATCGCGGCGGTCTCCGGCAGCGGCCAGCCCGCGCCGCCGGCGAGCCCGGCGATGCTGCTCGCGGCGCCTTCGGGACCTTGGACGATCAGCTCCAGGAGCCGTCTCCGCCGGACCGGGACGGCGCCCTCGGCCTCGGCCTGCGCCTGCTGGTAGCCCTCGATCGCGGTGGCGCACAGCTCGTCGACGTAGGCGAAGATGGCCTCCGCGGCGACGGAGATGACGGCCGGGTCGACCCCCGCGTTGACGACGCCGGGGTGCATCGCCCGCCAGGCGACCCTGGCCCCGATCGTGGCGCTGTCCTGCAGGGCGTCGAGGTTGCGGCCTTCGGTGAACTCGATCCGGCCGCGGCGGCGGTAGAACTCGACCCAGTGCTCGTGGGACAGGCTCGGCTCGCCCATCGAGTCGACGCAGTGCTGCACGGCGTACTCGACGCTCTTGACCAGGACTTTCCCGAACACGCCCTTGAGTGGCAGGCCGTAGGCGGGGACCGTGCGCCGGACCTCCTGGATCATCGAGGCCGCGGCGTGCCCGACGTGCGGGCGCAGGCCCGCGCCGAGTGCGCGCGGCAGCGAGGCCAGCAGGCGGAAGCTGCGGTACTCGACCACGAATCCCCCTTCGAGTTCGTCCGGGCGGAGCCGAGCGTATCCGACCGTTGTGTCACTGAAAAATCAACGAGCTATGGCCGGAAAGGGTGACGCGATGACGTCCTTTTGACACGGACGGGTGGGCGTTCTACGCTCCGTGTCGGATGGTGGGGGTCAATTCCGGGCGCCAATTCCCCAGTGAAGGACTGAATTCCGCATGCGTGGTTCGGCTGCCTCGGACGGCTCCGTGTGGGCCCGGCTGCCCCACGCGCTCGGCGACGCGGTGCGCCCGCGGATCCCGGAGATCGCCCGGGCCTGCGTCGACGGGATCGCCGCCGAGATTCCGGATTATTCCGTTGCTTTCGGCCACGGTCCAACCCGGACGGCCGCGATCGAGCAGGCGCGGCGCGGGATCGAGCGGGACATCGACCGCGTCGGCACGCCCGCGCTGTGGCAGGCCGACCGGCTGGCCGAGTTCCGCGGGCACGGGCGCGAGGCGTTCCACAGTGGTCTGAGCCGCGAGTCGGTGCAGGCGGCGGTGCGCGTGTCGAGCCGGGTGACGTGGCGGTGGATCGCCGACGTCGCCCGGGATGCCGGCCTGTCCGGCGACGTCCTGTACGGCGCGGCCGAGGGGATGTTCGCCGACGTCGAGACGTCGATGGCGGCGGTCGCCGAGGGTTACAGCGCGGCGGAAGCGGCGATGTCCGGCACCGGCGAGCGGCACCGCCGGCTGCTGCACGCCCTGATCGGCGGCCGCACACCGGCCGAAGTGGACGGTCTGGTCGCGGCGTCCGGGCTGCCGGTGCCGTCAAGTTTGGCGGTGGTGGCGTTCCGGGCGTTGCCGGGCGCCCCGGAGTTCCCGCCCGGGCTGCTGCCCGAGCACGTCCCGGCCGACCCGTCGGGCACCCCGCCGTCGGCGCTGACCCCGGCCCCGGACACGGACCTGGCGGGGCTGGCGTCGTTGCCGGCCGGCTGGCTGGCGGCGGTCGGTCCCCTGGTCCCGCCGGCAGCGGCCCCGGAGTCGTTCCGGGTGGCCCGCCGCGCACTGGACCTGGCGGCGCGCGGGCTGCTGGACGCACCGGGCCCGGTGGTGTGGTGCCGCGACCACCTGACGACGCTGTTGCTGCTGGCGGACGAGTTCCTGGTGGCCCAGCTGGCATCGACGACGCTGGCGCCGCTGTCGGAGCTGTCCGGAAGGCGCCGGGAGCAGCTGGCGGAGACGTTGCTGGCGCTGGTCCAGACCCGGGGGAGCGCGCCCGAGCTGGGGAGGTTGCTGGACTTGCACCCGCAGACGATCCGGGCCCGGTTGCGGAAGCTGGGCGAGCTGTTCGGGGCGCGGTTGGATGATCCGGGGGAGCGGTTGCGGTTGGAGTTGGCGTTGCTGGCGGAGCGGGCGTTGCCGGGTGAGGAGTGAGCGGGAGCTGGGTGAGTTGTTCGGGGCGCGGTTGGATGATCCGCGGGAGCGGTTGCGGCTGGAGCTGGCGTTGCTGGCGGAGCGGGCGTTGCCGGGCGAGGAGTGAGCCGGAGCTGGGTGAGTTGTTCGGGGCGCGGTTGGATGATCCGCGGGAGCGGCTGGAGCTGGAGCGGGCGTTGCCGGGCGAGGAGTGAGCCCGGGGGCTTGGCCCCGTCCGAGGAGGGGGCCAAGCGAGGTCGGCGCTGTTCTCCGAGCACCGAGCACCGAGCACCGAGCGGCGGCGGAGACGCCCCGCCCTTCCCCTGGGGGGCGTCCCCTGGTCCAGTTTATCGGCGGGGCACGACGAAACCCGGCGATCGTCAGGCGAGCGGCCGAGGCATCCACATTCGCGCCGGGCTGTGGACAACTCGCGAACCGCGGCGAAGTGGCCCGGTCCGCGCGGTGTCGATTGGCTCTGGGGGCCAGGCCACTCGCGTCCTAAGCTGCCCCGCATGACCGGACTGCTCACCGAACGTCTTCGGCAGGCCTCCGAGAACGCCGTCGGCATGTGGACCGCCCTTGCCCGCGCTCGTGGGGACCGCGTCCACGAACACTCCACCTTCACCGCCGTCGACGGCCGGCGGTTCCGGATCATGGTCACCACCGGTGCTCCGGACCAGGCCGAGCTGATCGCGGTCGCGAAGCGGCAGCGGGAAAACGGGCGGACCGTCGTCGTCGAGGATCCGTTCCGGGTCCTCGATCTCGGTGGGATCGGGATGAGCCCGCGGCAGCTGCCCGTCATGGTGCGTGAACCCGCGCCCGTCCCCGAAGAACCCACCGTCACCCGCGTCGAAACTCGCGCCGAGTTGCGGAAGGCCGAGGACATCGTCGTCCATGGCTTTCCGCTGGAGGAGTACCAGCCCCTCGAGGCCGGGACGGTCTTCCCGCCCACGCTCCTGGAGCAAGCCTGCTTCCTCAAAGACGGCGAAGGCGCCTGCGTCACCATGGCCGACGACCGGGTCGCCGGCGTCTACTGGGTCACCACCCTGCCCGAGCACCGGTCGAAGGGCGTCGGGCGAGCGCTCATGCACGCCGTCCTACGGCACTTCGAGGACCGTCCCGTCACGCTGACCGCCTCGCGGTCCGGCAAGCCGCTCTACGACAAGCTCGGGTTCACCACTCTGGGGGACGCCAACTGGTGGCGTTGATCTCGGGAACACCCACCGCCGGTAGCCGTACCAGCGGAACGCCGTGCCCGCGCCCGTCCCCAGCACCATCCCCGCCACGAAGTCCGCCACCTCCTGCGCCAGGTAGCTCACGTGCGGGACCGACAGGTGCAGCGCGTATCGCGAGACCAGCGGCGGCACCAGGTTCACCGCCACCGCACCCGCGTTGACCACGACGAACAGTGCCGCCTCGCGCATCGGCCGGTGGCCGCCGCGGCCCGCGAACGACCAGCGGCGGGACAGCAGGTACGCGAACGCCGTGGCGGCCACCGTCGCGAGGAAAAGCGCCGTTACCGGTTTCTCACGGAACACGGTGAGCTTCAGGCTGTAGTCGCCCAGTAGGGTGACCCCGTACGCGGCCAGGCCGACGACGGCGAAGCGGAGCAGCTCTCGCGGCTCGGGCATGGTTCCTCCAGGTGATGCCGACAGGGTGGAGGTCTTTCGATGGCACGCACGGGCGGTGAGGGTGAGCTCCCCTCGGTCGCCGAGCTGGTGAACCTTTCGCAGACGAAACCGCTGATGATCCGCGGCGACCTCGACGCGATGCTCACCAGGGAAGCCGAGGCCGAGCCCGAGACCAAGCCCGACCCGCTCGCCATCCTCGACGCCGAGCTGGCGGCGCCGGAGCCCGAGGACGAGCGCCCGCTCGAAGCTCCGCCCGCCGACTCCCGCCGGACCAAGCCGTACGTCCTCGCCGCCGGTGCGGCCGTCGCGCTCGGGCTGGCCGCTGTCGTGCTCTTCCAGCCGCAGCAGGTCGGCGGGACGGCGACGCCGCCGCCGGGCGCGACCGCCCCCGCCGCGCCGCCCGCCTCGAGCGAGGCGGTGGAGACGATGAGCGCCTCCGCGGAGCCGCCCCCGCTCACCGCGGAGGTCCACGACTCGCCGGTCCGGACCACGAACCCGCCGGCCGCCGCGGGACGCAAGCCCGCGCCCCCCACGACGTCGGCGCCGCCGGCCGAGGACCAGTGGCAGCAGTACGTGAGCTCGGTGGTCAGCTCGTGGCAGCAACAGCACCCGCACGGCCGGCCGAACCGCTGATCAGCAGTTCGACGTCGCCGGCTTCCCGGCGATCCGGTCCTTGACGAACGCCAGTACGTCGGCGTTGCCGGTGTAGACCAGCGTGATGTGGTCGGTGTCGTAGGTCTTCCACGTCTCCTGGACGCCGGCCGCGCAGTACGTCTTGTGCAGGCTGTCCGCCTGCGCGAACTGCACCAGCTGGTCGCCGGTCCCGTGGTACTGGAACACCGGCACGCGCGGCGGGCTGCCGCCGAGCTTGTTCTCGGTCAGCCGCGCCACCCACGCGGGCTTGATGTAGCCCGGGCCGGTCGTGTAGTCCGCGATCTTCTGGTTCGCGTACGTCGTGAGCAGCTCGAACGTGCACGCGCTCTGCTTCATCTCGGCCAGCTTCGCGCGGCCGTTGTCGCTGAGGAACGAGTCCAGCTGCAGCTCCGGGTAGGCCTGGTCGAGGCCGAGCAGGGCGTAGGCGAACACGCCGAACCCGAACTTGCCGTCGAGCTGCAGCGTCACCTGGACGAGGTCGGCCGGCACCCCGCCGGCCGCGACGCCAACGAGGTTCAGCTCCGGCGCGTACGCCGGCTGCAGCTCCCCGGCCCACGCCGCGGCGCCGCCACCCTGGGAATACCCGCGGAAGACCACCTTCGACGTCGCCGACAGCCCGGCCGCGGGGAGCCGCTGGGCCGCGCGGACCCCGTCGATCACCGCCGGGCCTTCGGACCGGCCCACGACGTACGTCGTCTTCGGCGCGCTCTGGTAGCCCTCGTAGTCGGGGACGGCGACGGCGTAGCCCGCGTCGAGCAGGTCGTCGAGGCCGGGCTGCTCGTAGAACGCGCCGATGTCGATCATCTTCGACGGCGTGCACTCGAAGGCCGGGCCGTGGGTGCCGGGGTCGAACGAGACGATCGGCGCGGTCGCGCGGTCGGCGTTCTTCGGGACGAGCACGGTTCCGGTGACGGCGTCGGGCTGCCCGAGCGCGTTGGTGGACAGGTACATCACCTGCCACGCATCGACGGATGCCTTGCGCGGCCCGGCGTTCGACGTCCGCCAGCGGATGACGTCACCCGGTTTGCCCGCGGGCAGCGGCGAGGGCGGGGTGTAGAAGGAGTCGTCGGACGGACCGGGAACCGGCGCCGCCGACGCCGCGGGCGCGAGGGCCGCGGTGACGACCAGCGCGGCGAACGCGGCGAGCGCCCGGCGGGCCGTCACGAGCCCGTCCCGTAGACGCGCTTGCAGGTCGCGGACTCGCTGAAGGCCAGGTTCAGCTCGGGGTTCGCCTTGAGGTCCTTGATCGGGCCTTCCGGGTCGGCGAGCTGGCCCATGGTCGCGTCGGCCTCGGAGATCACCTGGCGCAGGCTGCCGTGGTCGGTCACCTTCGCCTGCTCCATCTTGGACTTCGTCTCGGCGAGCTTCGTCCTGGTCTGGGTGAGGTTGCCGGTCGCCTTGTCCACAGCGGACTGTCCATCCGGGACGGGTGGGACGCCGGCGCCGCGGATGCCGCCCGCCATGTCGTCGAGGGCCGAGCCCAGGCGGCCGAGGAAGTCGACCATCGCGTCCCGGGTCTTCACCGGGTCGCCGTCGTCGACCGCCGGCGGCTGCGAGAGCTTCGCCGAGCCCGCGGCCACCCCGGTGCACACCTTGTCGACCCAGGCCAGCGCCGCGGGGTCGGCGTGCCGGCCGGGGTCGGCCGGGGTGTCCGACCCGCAGGCGGCACACGACAGAAGTGCGGCCGCCGCCATTGCGAGCACCGCGCTGTGCATTCTTTTCATGGGTTTCGAAGCTACGCGGCGCGGTTGTGCGCGAGCAAGGATAGAAAGACCGATTGGCACCCGCGTCAACATTTCGCGACGAGGATTTGTCACGCACGTCAGCGCTTCGGCGACCGTGCTGTGCTGGGGAAACCTTCCCGCGCCTGCTAGGAACCCGAGCCGGGTGACGTGTCGGCGTGACAATTTGCCGATGCCGTGTGACGTTTTCACCAAAAGCTCTTGATTGACGCCATCGGCGCTCGTTAGCTTACGGTCGGTCGCGATTCTCGGAAAGTGCGCGCAGTTTCGTATCACTGTTGATACACGGAAGGACCAACGTGAGTCACCCAAGAGGCAAGAAGAAGACGGTCGCGGCCGCCGCGGCCACGGCGGCGGTGGGGCTGGTCGCCACCGCACTGGTGCTCGGGGCGCAGACCAGTGCCGCCGACCCGATCTCGCTGACGCTGAACTACCACTGCACGCTGCCGCTGGTGGGTTCGCAGTCGCTGAAGGTGGTGATCAACACCGACCTGCCGACCACGGTGAACACCGGACAGCCGACCGGCGCGTTCGACATCAAGGCGGTGTCCACCATCAACGCGGACACCGTCGCCGGCCTGAGCCTGATCGGGGCCACGACCATCGAGGGCACCGCGACGGCCGCCGCGACCGTCGCCGCGCCGAGCCTCAACCTGCCGGTCAACGTCCCGATCACGCTGGACAAGACGAACATCCCGGCTTCGGGCGAGCTGAACATCAACGCGGCGGGCAAGACCCCGTCGCTGACGTTCACCCAGGCCGGCCAGGCGAAGATCACCGTCGGCGACCTGAACCTCAAGGTCACCCCGCGCAAGGCCGACGGCTCGGTCACCGGCATCACGCCGGACGGCACGATCGACGCGCCCTGCACGCAGGACGCCGGCCAGAACAACACCCTGGCCACGATCACCATCGCCGGCGGTGGCGGGACGACCCCGCCCACCACCACCCCGCCGACGACGACACCGCCGACCACCACACCGCCGACGACCACCCCGCCCACCACGACCCCGCCGGGCGGCGGCATCAAGTACTCGTTCGGCATCACCGGGTCGACGTCGCTGAAGTCGCTCGGCAGCACCGCGCCGATCACCGGCTCCTTCGACGCCGACGTCAACCTGTCGGCCAAGACGTTCACCGGCGACCTGAAGCTGAACCCGACGCACACCGACTTCAAGCTGTTCGGGTTCATCCAGGGCAGCTCGGACGTCAAGGTCGTGCAGAACGGCCAGCAGACCGGTGAGCTGGTCGGCACCGGCTTCAAGGCGCACATCAAGTTCGACACGTTCCTCACCACGGTCAACCTGTTCGGCATCCCGATCAGCACCGACCCGAAGTGCGGCACGGTCAGCTCGTCGACCAGCGAGATGACCACCGGCGCCGACTTCGACCTGCTCAAGGGCGGGAAGCTGTCGGGCACGTACTCGCTGTCCGCGCTGCAGAACTGCGGCTCGTTCAACGACATCATCAGCGCGTTCGCCAAGAGTGACGGCAACTCGCTGGACCTCGTGCTCGCCAAGAAGTGATCCGAGCTGCCGGCCCCCGTCGCGCCGCGGCGGGGGCCGGTGCCACGCCCCGGAAAGGAGTGCCCGTGCCGAAAGCCCGGTCGTCGCTCGCGGCGGGCCTCGCCTGCCTGGTGCTGCCGTTCGCCGCCCCGCCCGCGGACGCGTCGACGCCGATCGACGAGGTGCTGAGCTTCACCTGCCCGTTCCCGTTGATCGGCAAGCAAAAGCTGGACGTCGAGGTGCGGGCGTCCTTCGAGGTGCCGTCCGCGCCCGGCGGCACGTTCACGACCTCCGACCTCACGGTCGCGGTGACCGTGCCGGACAAGTCCACCCGCGGCCTGGCACTGGTCGGCGCGGCGAGCATCGAAGGGACGGCGTCCGCAGGGGTGACGCTGGCCAACGGCTCGTTGACGCTGCCGCTCGCCCTGCCGCTGACCGTGGCGAAGACGGCCGTACCGGCGTCCGGGGCGTTCACCACGCGGGCGACCGGGTCGGTGCCGCCGGTGCGGCTGCCGAACTCGGGCCGCACGACTTTGACGATCGGGGACTTCAGCACCCGGCTGACGCCGAAGAAGGCGGACGGCTCGTTCACCGGGCTCGGCTCGTTCACCTCGGACTGCACGCTCGACCCGGGGCAGGACCCGGTGCTGCTGAGCTTCGACGTGGGCGCGGCGGCGCGCGACTACGGCGTCACCGGCACGACGACGCTGAAGGCGCTCGGGGCGACCGCGCCGATCACCGGGTCGTTCACGGGGTTCAGCCCGGCGTTCGACCGGACGCGGGCGGAGTTCAAGGTCTTCGGTTTCGTGCCAGGGACGGCCGACCTGGTGTTCACACCCGAAGGCCCGCAGACCGGCGAGCTGACCGGCGACGGCTTCGTCGCGCATTCCCGGCTGGCCCTGACGCTGCCGCAGGTGACGCTCTTCGGGCTGCCGGTCGCCGACGCGGGCTGCCGCGCGAGCGCGCCGATCCCGGTCGACCTGCGCACCGGCGGCGGGTTCGCCCTGGCCACGGGTGGTCCGGTGACCGGCACCTACGCGATCCCGGCCCTCACCGGCTGCGGCACGTTCACGGCGTACCTGAGTTCGCTGGTCCAGGGGGACGGCACCACGTTCGCGCTCACCCTGACCCCGCGCTGAAAAGATTTCTCCGGCGTTGTCGATTCCGCCGATCCCCGCGTGACGGGGTAGGAAAGGACCACGACGAGAGGAACCGGACATGGCGCAGTACGCGGTGCTGATCTACGAGCGGGTGCCCCCGGAGGACCTGCCGAAGGAGATCATGGACCGGCACCTCGGGTTGCCGGACCGGATCGGCGCGCTGGGCGGCAAGGTGACCGCGGGCCTGGCCCTGCAACCGAACGAGACGGCCACCGCGATCCGCGGCGACCTGGTCACCGACGGGCCGTTCGTGGAGACCAAGGAGGTGCTGGCCGGGGTGTACGTGCTCGAGGCCCGCGACCTCGACCACGCGCTGGCGTGCGCGAAGCTGACGCCGGTCGTCGAGGGCGGCGTCGAGGTCCGGCCGCTCGTCGACTTCCAGGTGGTGCCGGACTGACCGACGTCACCGACGCCGTCGCCGAGGCGCACCGTCGCGAGTGGGCCTACGTGCTCGCCGCGACGGTGCGGGTCACCCGCGACCTCGACGAGGCCGAGGAGGCCGTCCAGGACGCCTGCCTCCAGGCGCTGAAGCGCTGGGCGAGCGACGGCGTCCCGGACCGGCCCGGCGCGTGGCTGACCACGGTCGCGCGCCGGACCGCGCTCAACGGCGTCCGGCACCGGGAAGTGCTGCGGCGCAAGCTGCCGCTGCTGGTCGAGCCGGACGCCGCCGAGCCGCCCGAGCCGACCGGGCCGATCCCGGACGACCGGCTCCGGCTCGTCTTCACGTGCTGCCACCCGGCGCTGGCGCAGGAGGCCCAGATCGCGCTGACGCTGCGGCTGGTGTGCGGCGTCGCGACCGCCGACATCGCGCACGCGTTCCTGGTGCCCGAGCCGACGATGGCGGCCCGGATCACCCGCGCCAAGAAGAAGATCGCCGCCGCGCGGATCCCGTACGCGGTGCCGTCGGCCGAGGACCTGCCGGCGCGCGTGTCCGTCGTGCTGACGGTGCTGCACCTGCTCTACTCGGCCGGGCACACCGCGGCGTCGGGCGACGACCTCGTGCGGGATGAGCTGACCGCCCGCGCGCTGGACCTCGCGCGGATGCTGCGGGCCCTGCTGCCCGCCGACACCGAGGTCGCCGGACTGCTCGCGCTCCTGCTGGTCCACCAGGCCCGCCGGGCCACCCGGACCGACGCCGCCGGACGGCTGCTGCGGCTCGAAGACCAGGACCGGTCCCGCTGGGACACCGCGATGATCGCCGAGGCCGACCGGCTCGTCGTCGAGGCGCTCAAGGGCGGGCCGCCCGGGCGGTTCAGCGTGCAGGCCGCGATCGCCGCCCTGCACGCCCAGGCGCCGAGCTACGCCGAAACCGACTGGCCGCAGATCCTGGCCCTCTACGACGTGCTGCTGCGGCTGTGGCCCTCGCCGGTGGTGGCGCTCAACCGCGCGGTCGCCGTCTCCCTGGTCGACGGCCCGGCGGCGGCGCTGGCCGAGATCGCCCGGCTGGAGGACGACGGGCGGCTCGCCGGCTACCGCTACCTGCCCGCCACCAAGGCCGACCTGCTGCACCGCCTCGGCCGCGACGCGGAGGCGGCCGAGGCCTACCGGGCCGCGCTCGCGTTGAGCGACAACGCCGTCGAGCAGGAGTTCCTCGCCGCGCGGCTCAGCGGGGCCTGAACAGCAGGACGTACCCGGCGCCCGAAAGGACCAGCGCGGCCAGGAAGAACCCGCCGTGCAGCGCGGCGCCCATGGCGACGTCCCCGAACAGCTGCACGACCAGCTCCACGATGCCGAGCGCGCCGGCGATCGCCAGCGCGACGCGCGTCCCCCTGACCCCGCGGTAGGCGCCGTAGACCAGCAGCGCCCACAGCCCGGCGCAAACGACGTACGCGAGGATCGCCACCGGGAACGGGACGGCGGCTTCGACGGCCGTCCGCCGGCCGCCCAGCAGTGAACCGAGGAACCAGCACGCGGTCGCGCCCCACCAGGCGAAGGCGGCGCGCGAGGACATGACGGCAGCGTAAAACCGGACCGTCCGGTTCCGGCACGGTCACGACCCGAACCGTTACCCGCGGGGTGTCACACCGAGGTGCTATAAAACGCTACCTCCGTGGGACCGGTTCCACGGTCGTAGGCGGCCGCCGCCGGTGCCGCTAGGGTGATCGTCTGGATGTGCTGGCTCACGAGCAGCCGAACGGGAGAAGCCGGTGACCGCCGCGCACGACTCATCGTGGGACTCCGGCACCCGCCTGCGCGTGCTGCTGGTCGAGGACGACGACGGCGACGCGCTGCTGGTCGAGGAGATGCTGGCCGACACCTCCGTCCCGTTCTCGCTCGAACGCGTCGACACGCTCGCCGCGGCCCTGGCCGGCCCGCTCACCGCCGACTGCGTCCTCCTCGACCTGCAGCTGCCCGACGCCATGGGCCTGAGCGGGCTGACGAAGCTCGGCCAGCGCGCGCCCGGCGTCGCGATCGTCGTCCTGACCGGCGGGCACGACCAGGCCACCGGCGTCGCCGCGGTCGCCGCCGGCGCCCAGGACTACCTCGTCAAGGACCAGGTGGACGGCCCGCTGCTGGTGAAGGCCCTGCGCTTCGCCCGTGAACGCAAGCGCGCCGAGCAGGTCGAGCAGCAGTTCCTGCAGCAGCAGCTGCTCGCCCGCGAGAACGCGCGGCTCGAACGCGGCCTGCTGCCCGTCCCGCTGCTGCGCGACCCGCACCTCGAACTGGCCTCCCGCTACCGCCCCGGCCGCAACGGATCCCTGCTGGGCGGCGACTTCTACGACGCGATCGAGCTCGCCGACGGCACCGTGCACATGATGATCGGCGACGTCTGCGGCCACGGCCCGGACGAGGCCGCGCTCGGCGTCGCGCTGCGGATCGCGTGGCGCTCGCTCGTGATGGCCGGCCTGCCGATGGCCGACGTGCTGAGCATGGTCGAGCGGGTGCTGGTGCACGAGCGGATCGAGCCGCTGTTCGCCACCGTCTGCATGGTCGTCGTCGCGCCGGACCGAAGATCCCTGCGCCTGTCGCTGGCCGGGCACCTGCCGCCGCTGCTGCTCACCCCCGGCGACGGGCACCTGCTGTCCGGGAGGTGCCTCGGGGTCCCGCTCGGCGTCGTCGAAGGCACGAAGTGGGAGGCCCTCGACGTGCCGCTGGAACCGGGCTGGTCCCTGCTGCTCTACACCGACGGCGTGTTCGAGGGCCGCGTCGGCGCCGGGTCGGAACGGCTCGGCCACGAGCGGATGGCCGCCATCGTCCTCGAGATCCAGCACGACGCCGGGCTCGACGGCACCGACCTGCTCGACGAGCTGATCGCCCGCGCCGAACGGCTCAACTCCGGCCCGCTCGACGACGACGTCGCCCTCGCCCTGCTCAGCCACGACCCGGGGAAGCAGGTTCGATGAGCGCCGACGCACGCGGCTGGACGATCCGCCGCTGGCTCACCCTGTTCGCCGTCGTCGAAGCGGTCCTGCTGCTCGCGGCGCTGGCCGGCGGCGGGATCGCGATGAACAACCTCACCGACGCCCGCAACCGCCTGCTCGACGTCATCGGCGCCCAGCGGCTCGCCGCCATCCAGCTGTCGACGGCCCTGCTGAACCAGGAGACCGGGGTCCGCGGCTACCAGCTCGGCCGGCAGCCGGACTTCCTCACCCCGTACACCGACGGCGTCCGCGCGCAGGCCGACGCCGTCACCCAGCTGCGGCGGCTCGGGGCCACGCCGGGCACGCAGATCGGCGACGACCTCGAGCGCGTCCAGCGGGCCGCGTCGATCTGGCAGGCGACGATCGCGCCCACCATCATCCCGGCCGCGCCCCCGGTCACCCCGGCCCAGGCCGACCGCAACCGGACCCAGTTCGACGCGGTCCGCGGCGCCCTCGACGCGCAGGCCGCGCACTTGGCGACGCTGCGCAACGAGGGCCGCGCCGACCTCGACGGCGCGGCGAGCTTCCTGACCGCGATGCTCATCGCCGTCGCGGTACTGGTCGTGCTGCTGTTCGTGGTGCTGTTCCTCGGGCTGCGGCGAGTCATCACCCGGCCGATCCTGCGGCTGGCGGGCGAGGTCCGCCAGGTCGCCGACCAGGACGTCCACCGGCCGGTGCACGGGAGCGGGCCGCGCGAGATCGCGCAGCTCGGCGCCGACGTCGAGGCGATGCGGCAGCGCATCCTCGACGAGGTCGCCGAGCTCGAGCGGGCGCACGCGATGCTGGACCGCCGGACGCGCGAGCTGGAGCGGTCGAACGCCGACCTGGAGCAGTTCGCCTACGTCGCTTCGCACGACCTCCAGGAGCCGCTGCGCAAGGTGGCGAGCTTCTGCCAGCTGCTGCAGAAGCGGTACCAGGGCCTGCTCGACGAGCGCGGCGAACAGTACATCGAGTACGCCGTCGACGGCGCGAAGCGGATGCAGATCCTGATCAACGACCTGCTGGCGTTCTCGCGGGTCGGGCGCAAGCCGGGCGAGCACGTCATGGTCGAGGCGACCCGGCTGGTCGACGACGCCGTGGCGAACCTGGAGGTCGCGCTCTCGCTGAGCGCCGGCAAGGTCGAGCACGGCGAGCTGCCCGAGGTGCGCGTCGAGCCGGCGCTGATGACGGCGGTGTTCCAGAACCTCATCGGCAACGCGCTGAAGTTCAAGGGCGAGACGCCGCCGGAGGTGCGGGTCACCGCGGAGCGCGACGGCGACGACTGGGTCTTCGCCGTGTCGGACAACGGGATCGGCATCGACGCGGAGTACGCCGAACGGGTCTTCGCGCTGTTCCAGCGGCTGCACACCCGCACCGCGTACCCCGGCACCGGCATCGGCCTGGCCCTGTGCCGCCGGATCGTCGAGCACCACGGCGGCCGGATCTGGCTCGACACCGAGGCCGAGAACACCACGTTCCGCTTCACCATCCCGGCCGGCGAGGACCAGGGGGACGCATGACGCAGACGCACGGCCCGATCGACATCCTGCTGGTCGAGGACGACCCCGGCGACGTGCTGATGACGCGGGAAGCCTTCGAGCACCACAAGATCCGCAACGCGCTGCACGTCGCGAGCGACGGCGTCGAGGCGCTCGAGTTCCTGAACCGGAAGGGACGCTTCGGGCAGGCGCCGCGGCCGGGGCTGATCCTGCTCGACCTCAACCTGCCCCGCAAGGACGGCCGGGAGCTGCTCGGCGAGATCAAGCAGGACCCGTCCCTGCGCACCATCCCGGTGGTCGTGCTGACGACGTCCGAAGCGGACGAGGACATCGTGCGCAGCTACGACCTGCACGCCAACGCCTACGTCACCAAGCCGGTCGACTTCGACAAGTTCGTCGAGGTGGTCCGGAAGATCGACGACTTCTGGGTCACGGTCGTCCAGCTGCCGCACCGGTGAGGCCATCGTTGGCGTGCCGGCGGAGATTGGGGCACCATAAAGCGCCGTGACCTCTTCATCCCGGGATCTTCCCGCCGTCGAGCTGGCGGTCACGCTCGACTGGCGGGACACGGCCGCGGTGCTGCGCGTCGCGGGGGAGATCGACCTGGTGAGCGCGCCGGAGTTCGAGGAGGTCGTCGGCGTCGTGCTGGCCGGCGAGCCGCGGACGCTGGTGGTCGACCTGCGCGAGGTGACGTTCTTCTGCTCGGCGGGCCTGCAGGTGCTCGCGGCGGCGCACCGCAGGCTGCCCGAGCACGCACTGCGGGTGGTGAGCGACTCGCCGGTGACGTCGGGGCCGCTCAAGACCACCGGCCTCGACACGTGGATCGGCATCCACGCGACGGTCGACGAAGCGCTGGCCAAGTGACGGGCCCGGAAAGGCAACCGATGGACGAACCTCCGGGACCGTTCCGCTGTCACGGCGTGCAGGCGGTGCCCCAGGCCCTGCGGCGGCTCCGGCACGACCTGATGGCGTGGGTCCTCACGGCGGGCGTCGACGCGGGCCGGGCGCAGGACATCGTGCTGGCGAGCTACGAGGCGCTGGCCAACGTCGCCGACCACGCCTACGACGGGGCGGGGTCCGGGGCGGTCGACCTCGACGCGGAGGTGCACGCGGACCGGATCGAGGTGGTCATCACCGACCAGGGCAAGTGGCGGACCCCGGTGGTGGACCCGCGCCCGGTTTCCGCGCGGGGACGCGGGTTGATGCTGCTGCGGGCGAGCGCCGACCGGGCGGACATCGCGTCCGGCGAGTCGGGCACGGTCGTCACCCTGGCCTGGGACCTGGCGCCCGTGCACCCGTCGTGAGGGAAAACCGGTCGGGCGGCCCGGCTCCGGGCACACGCGCCACTGGTGCTGATGGGGCACGGCGGCGGCCTGCACAAGAAGACGCCGGCCCTCGCGGCCCGGGCCCGCGACGCCGTGACCCGCCATGGCTTCTTCGTCGTGGCCATCGACGCGCCCGGGCACGGCGACCGCCCGCGCTCGGCCGAAGACGAGCGGGTCCGCGCCGGCTTCCGGCGGGCGCACGCTTCCGGTGACACCGAACGGTTCCGCTCGATCAGCATCGGCTACGCCCGCTCGCCGGCGGAGCGGGCCGTCCCCGAATGGCAGGCCACCCTGGACGCCCTTCAGCGGCTGCCCGAGATCGGCCGGGCCGCGCCGATCGGCTACGGCGGCGGCATCTCGCTGGGTACCGCGATCGGGGTGCCGCTGACCGCGGCCGACCCCCGGATCGCGGCGGCCGGCGATCACCGGCGGATCCGCTGGATCGGCGTCGACGAGGGTTTCCTGGCCCGGCACCTGAACTGACGGAAAACGGGCCCGTGGCGGAGTCGCCACGGGCCCGTCGTCCACTGCGGACTAGCTGTGTGTCACCGCACCGGTCTTCGGGTCGAGCGTGACCTTCTTGGCCTGGGGCCACCAGAAGTCGAACATCCCGGTCATCGACCCGGCACGCGAGTCGAACGACGAGTCGCCGATCCGGCCGGCGAACCAGTTGTCCTCGATGAACTTCAGCACCGAGGTCTGGTCCGTCTGCGTGTGGTCGACGTGGTTCACCTTGCTGTACGGCGAAATCACCAGCAGCGGCAGGCGCGGGCCGTAGCCGCAGCGGTCCGCGTACGTGCCCACCTTCGTCGGCTTGCCCGTGCACACCGCCTGGTCCTGCGCGGCGTCGTGCGAACCGTTGACGACCTTCGACTGCTGGTGGTCGTACCAGCCGTCGGAGTCGTCGTAGGCCAGGACGATCGCCGTCGACTTCCAGTCCGGGGACTGCTGGATCTTGTTGATCTCACCGACGACGAACTGCTGCTCGTCCAGCGGGTCCGAGTACCCCGCGTGGCCGTCCTGGTACTCCGGGGCCTTCAGGAAGCTCACCGCGGGCATCGAGCCGGCCTTCAGCGCGGCGTCGAAGTCCGAGGTGTCGTACTGGTGGTTCGCGCGGTCGGTCTGGCCGATCGCCTGCACCGACGACGGCGGGACGTGCTTCGGGTTCGCCGTCGACGGGTAGTACTGGAACGGCTCGTGGTGCGGGCTGTAGTCCACCGCCGCGTTGCCGCCGACGTTGGTGTGGGTCTGGCCGCACACCGCGTAGCCGTTCGCTTCGCCGGTGGGACGGAAACCGCCCTGGAACCAGCCCCAGGTCACGTGGCGCTGGTTGAGCAGGTCACCGACGTTGCGGCCGTGCATCGTGGCCAGGTTGTCCTTGCTCGTGTGGTTCTTGTCCGAGCAGTCGTCCCACGCCGGGTCCGGGTCGTTGATCACCGTGCCGACGCCGTGCGCGTCCGGGGACTGCACGGCGTAGGCGTCGCTGACCGGCTCGTGCGTCACCGGGTCGACCGCCTGGCCGCCGTGGGTGTTGCCCGAGATCAGGTTGAGCGCACCCGGGGTCGACGGGCCGAACACCGTGTTGAACGAGTTGTCGCTCATGGCGTAGTGCTGCGCGTAGTTCCACATGCCGGTGACGGTGTTGCCGTCGTAGTAGTCCATCACCAGGCCGGGCTCGCCGAACAGCACCGGCTGGCCGGTGCACTTGTCCGTCTCGGTCTTCTCGACGAACTTGTCCATCTTGCCGCCGTTGAAGGCGGCCTGCTCCGCGCCGTAGTTGTGGTTCTGGTCGCAGGTCAGCGCCTGCTCGTGCGTGAGCCGCTTCGGGTTGTAGGCGTTCGGGTTGTTCGTCAGCAGCTTCTTGTCGAGGCCGTTGACCTTCGGGGTGTTGCGCGCGGCCTGGAACGGGGTGCCGTCGGTGTTGGCCGCGTTCGGGTAGGTGCCGAAGTAGTGGTCGAACGAGATGTTCTCGCCGAAGATGACCACGACGTGCTTGATCGGCGTCGCCGTCGGGATGCCGTGTGCGGGGAACAGGTTCAGCGGCTGGGCGTCCGCGGTGCTCGCCGCGGAGCCGGTGACGACGGCCAGCGTCGCCACCGAGGCGAGTGCCCCGGCGCCGAGTAGCCCGCGCCGTCGTCGGCGGGTTCTCTTGTCCACAGTGGGTTCCTTTCGTGGTGGTGGGTTCGCGTGTCAGGCGAGCAATGAGCGGCCGAAGTGGTCGTCCGGGCCGGTGACGCCCGGCAGCGCGAAGAAGTAGCCGCCGCCGAACGGGGAGATGTAGTCGGTGAGGGGTTCGTCGGCCAGCCGCGTCTGGACCGCCTCGAACTGGCGCTCGAGGTCCTGCTGGTAGCAGACGAAGATCAGGCCCATGTCGAGGTTGCCGTTGCTGTCGACGCCGCGGTCGTAGTTCACCGCGCGGCGCAGGATCCGGCTGGCGTCGGTCTCGGGGGTGCGGGGGTTGGCCTTCCGGATGTGGCTGGTCAGCGGGATGACGGTGCCGACCGGGTCGTCGGCGTAGCGGGGGACGTCGGTCTCCGCGGTGCCGTCGAGCGGGGCGCCGGTGTCGCGGCGGCGGCCGAACATGTTCTCCTGCTCGGCCAGCGAAACCCGGTCCCAGAACTCGACGAGCATCCGGATCAGCCGGACGACCTGGTAGCTGCCGCCCGCGGCCCACGCGGGCTCGCCGGCGTTCATCCACACGAGACTGTCCGCTTCGGACGGTTCCGGGTTCGCGATGCCGTCCTTGAAGCCCATCAGGTTGCGCGGGGTGCCTTCCGGTCGCGGCGGTGAGCTGAAGCCGTTGAGCTTCCAGCGCGGCTGCATGCCGCCGCGGGTCGCGCGGGCGATGTCGCGCAGGGCGTGCAGCACGGTGTCGGTGGAGTTCGCGGAGAGGGTGAGGCTGAGATCGCCGTGGCACTGGGCGGGGTCGAGGGCGTCGTTCGCGAACGTCGTCATCGGCTTCAGCTTGGCGGGCTTGAGTTTCGCGAGACCGTACCGGTCATCGAACAGCGACGCGCCGGCGCCGAGGATCACGCCCAGATCGCCACCGGGGACAACGGGCCCGAGCACCCCGGAGTCGGCGGGCGGCGCACTGATCCCGAGGGCGGCGGGTGCCCCGCCCCCGGTGAGGAACCGCGCCCGGTCGGTGATGGCCCGGAAGAGATCGGTCAGCTCGGCTTTGTTCTGCGCGACGACATCGAAGGAGGCGACGATCGTCTGGGTCGGCGGGGTCCGCAGGATGGCGGCCTGGTTCTTGCCGTGGAAGGCGACGGGAGCGGTGCTGTCGGTGGCGGAGCCGCCGGAGGAAGCCCCGAGCCCGGCCCCGGCGGCGACGGTCAGGCCCGCGCCGACCGCGGCCCGGCGCAGGAAGGACCGGCGGGGAACGCCGGAAGCCGGGTGGGGCACGGGACAACGAGACTGGTCGGTCACGAGACCCTCCTCGGCTCGGTGGTGGCGGCGCGGTGCGGCGCGGTCCTGCGAGGCCGGCCCATCACGAGACCCTCCGCGGCTCGGTGGTGGCGGCGCGGTGCGGCGCGGTCCTGCGAGCCCGGCTCATCACGAGACCCTCCGCGGCTCGGTGGTGGCGGCGCGGTGCGGCGTGGTCTTGCGAGGCCGGCCCATCACGAGACCCTCCTCGGCTCCGCGATCGCGGCGATCGGGGCCAGCAGCTCCGTCAGCTCGCTCACGTCGGCGTTCAGCTTCTGCCTCTCCTTCCGCGGCAGCTGCCCCAGCGGGGTCCACGTGCCGTCCGGGTGGTGGGCCGCGTCCAAAGTGGTCTGAGTGCGCGTCAACCAGCTGTCCACCTTGGACAGATCCGGGTACCTCGGTGCCAGCAACGGGCGGAGCACGTCCAGCACCGCGCGGGTGCCGTCGAGGTTGGCGCGGGCCGTCGCGAGGGTGGTGCCGCTGCCGTAGTCCGTGCGGCCCGTCAGTTCGAACTGCAGCGTGTTCTCCATGATCTCGTGCGCGCGCAGGCCGAGGTCGTTGCCGTCGACCTGGCTGTCGGCGAACGACGCCTGCAGCGCGCGGGCGTCCGTGTCCAGCTGGTCGGCCACCGGCGCGAGCGCGCCCAGGTCTTCGGCGTGCCAAAGGCCCTGTTCAAGGCGGTGGAAGCCGGTGAAGCCCTCGTCCGAGGTGCCGTTCGGGAGGCCGTCGGCGGTGCCGTTGAGCGCGCCGTCGGAGTCGCCGAACGCGTCGTACGCCGCGCCCAGCCGCTCGTACGTCAGGTGGGCCGTCAGCCACGCGGCCTCGCTCGCCGCGCGGTCGCCGCCGTGGACGGCGTTCTTCAGCGCGCCCGTGTTCGCGACCAGCTCGCCGAGACCCGTCGTGACGTGCTGCTGGTACGCCTTGAGCGGCCCGAGCAGGTCGTTGTGCGTCACGGGCGCGACGCCCGGGCCGGTCCGCTCGGCCCCGCCGCTGACCTGCACCGCCGGTCCGACGATCGCGCCGGCGTCCTCGGGCAGGCAGCGGAACGCGTAGCTGCCGTTGCCGAGGTTGACCTGCAGCGGCCGGGTGGTCGCCGGGCCGAGGCCCTCGACCTCGCCGTAGATCACGCCGGTCGCGGGGTCGATCAGGTCGACCTCGGCGGTCACCGACCCGGTGTTGTGCAGGCGGAACGTCTGCGGCCCCGGCTTCGGGTCGGCCCAGCCGGTGCCGCACGCCGAGCGCGACACCGCGATCTCGGGATCACCGGCGGACGCGCTGTCCGGCCAGAACGCCACGACGGCTCCCGCCGCGGCGACCACGACCACGGCCGCCACGATCCAGCGGCTACGCACTGACCCCGGCACGCACGCTCTCCCGTCACTCGATCGGACCATCACCGGTCACGGATTATGCGAGCCTATCGCCCGAAAAACCGCATCGGATGCCGTCGAGAGGAGGGAATTCACCGGGACTTCAGCCCGGCGCCCACGAAAGGGGGAGAAACCAGACGATTTCCTGTGCCAGATCTGTCTGGTTGGGACGATTGGTCCGGTTGGTTACGCTCCGGGCAGTGGAGAGCCGGTCTCCAGCAGCGTCTTCAGGCTCGAGAGCAGCGCGGGCCAGCCCTGGCTGCACATCGCCATGACCGTGCTGCCGGGCTCGAAGCCGTCGTGCAGCACCGTCAGCTTCACGGTTTCCCCCTGCGGTTCGAGGGTGAAACTGACTTTGGAACGGCCTTCCTGGCGCAGCTTCGAAAGCGTTTCCGCGTCGATTCCGTTTCCGGTCGCCCATTCGTCGGTGAATGTGTGCCAGGTGTAGGAAAGACGGCGGTACGGGTCCGATTCGAGGACGACCTGGTCGGGGTGGCTCGTTTTCGCGCCGCTTTCCGCCCAGACCATCGGCGAGCCTTTTTTCCAGTCGGTTTCGAAGGCGACACCCCAGTACTGCCGGGTGAACGCCGGTTCGGTAAGCGCTTGCCAGAGCTTTTCCGGGGTCGTGCTGATGTAGGAGGTGTAGACGAATTCGTTCATGGGTTCGGACTCCAGGGCTCGTTTCAGATCGGCCAGCGCGCCGGCCCGCCGCCGGTCGTAGCGGGTCATCCAGCGCTCGGCGATCGCGTTGATCGGCGCCGCGTCGAGGTGGTGCAGCTTTTCGCGGCCGCGCCAGGTCGTCGTGACCACGCCGGCCGCCTCGAGCACGGCCAGGTGCTTGCTCACCGACTGGCGGGCCATGTCCAGCCCCGCGCACAGTTCGCGCAGGGTCTGGCCGTTGCGCTCGTTGAGCGCGTCCAGCAGCTGACGGCGGCTGGGGTCGGCCAGCGCCTTGAACACCTCGTCCATCGCGCCTTCCCGTTCACATGCAGCCGTTCGGCTGCCTATGCACGATAGGCAGCCGAACGGCTGCATGTCAACCGGGGGTCAGCGGAAGCGGACCACCGTGATGCCCGCGAGCACGAAGAACACGAGGATGACCAGGGTGCCGGTCTGCCCGCCGGACGACCGCGTCACGACCTGGTCGACCGCGCCGGTCAGCCGCACCCCGCACTCGGCGACGACGGTGTGCGGCCCCGCCTCGATCCGCGTGAACTCGACAGGCGCGGTGAAGGCGCCGGAAGCGTCGGTGTAGGCGGAGCCGACCTCGACGCCGTCGGAGGTCAGGGTGACCATCCGGCTCGGCTCGCAGCCCTTCCCGGACGCCGACAGCTCGTCACCGGGCTGGACGCTCGGCCGGTCGAGGACCAGTTCGCCCGGCTTGGGCTCGGTGCTGGAGGTGGTCGTGGTGCCGGGGGTGGTCGGCGTCGTGGACGTCGGGGGTGTCGTCGTGGTCGTCGGCGGAGTGGTGCTGGTCGTGGGCGGCGGGGTCGTGGTGGTGCCGGGCTTGGTTGGCTGAGTGGTCACGACCGGCGGAGTGGTGGTGGTCGGGGGCGGCGGGGTTGTGGTGGGCGTGGCCGTGACGGTGAACCGGCTGCTCGCGGTGAGCGGCTGCTTGGTCCGGGCGTTGGTGCACGTGCCGGTGACCGGGTAGGTGCCCGGCTGGGCGCCGGCGGGCACGGTGGCCGCGACCGTGCCGCTGGTCTCCTGGAGGGTCGCGTTCCCCGTCCACATCGGCGTGCCGTTCCAGGAGAAAGTGATCGCCGTGCCGCAGGGGTAGAAATTCCAGGAAATGGTGAAGGAACTGCCCGCCTTGCCACTCGACGGTTTCAAACCAACCGTCGATGTGTATTGTGCATTGGCGTTACCCGCGAACGCCAGAAGCAGCATCGCTCCGGCGACGGCGCCGAAAAACAGCCGAACCACGATTCGCATTGGGACGTCCCTCCCCGGTGTGTGCTCGCTGTAGCATTCCGCACGACTCGGATAACGCAAGTAGGGGATGCCCAATGGGACGTGTCATCGCGGCGGGGGTTGCGTTGGGTTTGTGCGGGGTGCTGCTCGGCGCGCCACCCGCGTCGGCCGAAGCGGGCTCGCTCGGCGTGCAGGTGACGATCGACCGGCGGCCGATCGCCGACGCCACGGTCCCGATCGACCCGGCCAAGCAGGTCGAGGTGCAGGTCGTGGCCACCAACTCCGGCAGCGCCCCGGTCAAGGTCCGCAGCGTCCGGCTCTCCGGCGTCGCGCTCGCCCTCACCTTCTTCGCCTACGACACCACCGCGCCGTTCGAAGTGCCGGCGCGGGGCTCGGTCACCCGGACGTTCGTGCTCGACCTCGGCGACCTCACCGGGCAGGCGACCGGGCTGCTGCCGTCGTCGGTCGAGCTGCTCGACGCCCAGCGCGCGACGCTCGGCGAGGCGACGACGGTCGCCGACGTCCGGGGGTCCTTCTGGTCGGTCTACGGCGTCTTCGGCCTGGCGATGCTCGTGCTCACCGTCCTCACCTGGCTGACCGCGCTGCTCGCGCTCGCCCGGCATCGACTGGCCCCCAACCGCTGGCGTCGCGGCCTGCGGTTCCTGCCCGCCGGGTTCGGCACCGGGCTGGTCGCGGTGATCACGCTGTCGGTGCTGCGGCTGGTCCCGCCGGAGCCGGCGATCGAGATCCCGGTGGTGCTGGGCGCCGCGGCGATCGCGTTCCTGCTCGGCTACCTGACGCCGCACCCGGCGCCGCCGCCGGTCGTCACCGGCGGTGACGACACCGGCCGCGACACCACCGTCCGGATGGCGATCCCGCCCAGGCAGGAATTCACCCGATGAGCGCACCGGCCGAACTGGTCGCCGCGCTGCCGCAGTACGACATCGGCGCCGAGATCGGCGAAGGCGGCATGGGCGTCGTGTTCGCCGGGACGCACCGGACGCTGGGACGCAGCGTCGCGATCAAGCAGCTGCCGTGGGACGTGCTCAACCACGCCGCGAGCAGCGAGCTGTTCGACCGCGAGGCCCGCGTGCTGGCCAGCCTGGACCACCCGCACATCGTCCCGGTGTACGACTACGTCCGCACCGGCCGCGAGCACCTGCTGGTGATGGAACGGCTCGACGGCGGCACCGTGCACAGCCGGTTCCACGGCGGCGGCGTCAGCGGCGAGCAGGCGTGCGCGATCGGCCTGGCGATGCTCGCCGGGCTGCACGCGGCGCACCGGGCCGGCGTGCTGCACCTCGACGTCAAGCCGCGGAACCTGCTGTTCAACATGCAAGGCGTCGTGAAGGTGGCGGACTTCGGCATCGCGCGGGTGATCAGCGAGGGCGCCACGCTCGTCACACACGGGGGCGAAATCCTCGGCACCCCGGCGTACATCGCGCCCGAACAGGCGATGGGCAACGCGCTGAGCCCGGCGGCCGACGTCTACGCGGCCGGCACGGTGCTCTACGAACTGCTGTCCCGGCAGCTGCCGTTCGACAACACGCGCGGCGCGATCAGCATGATGCGCCAGCACATGTTCACCGACCCGCGGCCGATCGCGGGCGTCCCGATGCCGATCGCCGGCGTGATCATGCGCAGCCTCGCGCGCGAGCTCGATTCGCGGTACCGCGAGGTCGAGTCCTTCGCGGCCGACCTGGCCGGGGCCGCCACCGCCGTCTACGGACCGGGCTGGCTCGAGCGGTCCGGGGTGCCGGTGCTGCACCTGACGCCGCGGGTGATCGCCGGGCTGAACTCGCCCACCGCGCCGGCGCCGCCGGGGGAGGCCCGGACACGGCCGGTCCAGCGGCCGTCGGGCCCGAACGCGACGCTGGTCGCGCCGGGTGGGGTGCCGGACACCGGTCCTGGCTCGGGCGGCTGGCCGGGAGATGGCCCGGGCGGCGGCCGGCCGGGTGATGGTTCGGGAGGCTGGGCGGGAGATGGCTCGGGTTCGGCCGGCGGTGCGGGCGTCGGTGTTGCCGGCGGCGGCCCGGACTCCGGCCGCACCGGTGGCGGTTCCGGCCCGCTCGACCCGGCGGCCGGCTCGAAGGCCGCGGTGCTGTGGCTGCGGCTGGCCGCGGCGGCGGCCGCGATCGTGCTGGTCGTCCTCGCGCTGCTCAACCCGGAACGCTTGCCGCACCAGGCGTCCTCGACGCTGCTCCTCGGCACCCAGCCCGTCACGACGCCGGTCGAGGTGGACCTCAGCAAGCCGCTGGCGCTGGCCGGCACCGGCAACCCGGGGCACATCACGCTCACGCTGTCCGCGGCCGGGATCCCGCTCGGCTCGGCCGAAACCGACGCGAAAGCGGCCGGCAACGGCTTCACCGCGCAGCTCACCCTGCCGGCGATCGCGCGGTGGGTCGTCGGCGGCGCGGTGACGGCGACGGTGCAGACCGGGCCCGTCACGCAGACGTTCACGCTCCTCACCAGCCAGCACCCGCTGGCCAGCGCGATGGGCGCGGGCAGTCTCATCCTGGCGCTGTTCGCGCTCGCCTACCTCGAGTCCGGGCTGCGGACCATCCGCAACGGCCACCGCTGGCGCGGCGCGTCGGTCGGCGGGCCGGTGCTGGGCCTGCTGTTCGGCGCCGTGACGTGGCTGTGCGTGTCGGTGCTGCGGGTGCACGAACCGTCGCCGGGGTTCGGCGCCGGCTGCGCGGTGGCGGGCGCGGTCGCGGCCGGCCTCGTGGTCGCGGCGGCGCGGCGCCGGGCGTCCACAGTGGTCAGTCGACCATCCGGACGGTGACGTGCGGGCTGTAGCTCTTGCGCCGGCTCCACCCGGTTTCGGCGCAGAGGCTCAGCTGGATGGCGCGGTCGGCCGGCGCCCAGTAGCCGGTGCGGACGAAGTAGCCTTCCATCGTGTTCAGCGCGCCGAGGCGCTTGCGGGCCGAACACATCTCCCAGCCCCATTGGCGTCCGGTCTTCTCGACGCCGTTGCGCCGCACGGACAGGCACGGGTTCCCGACCGCGCGGATGTCGGCGTCGCCCTCGGTGACGTAGACGACGCCGTCGATCTTGTAGAACCGGTTGTTGTCGAGCAGGGAGACCTGCCCGGAGAGCGTGATCCCGACCCGGCCGCCGTCGTCGCCGGTGAGCGTCCAATCGAGACAGAATTCCTGGACCGGGAGTTCCAGCGACTGGGTCATGTCGAGTTCCCCTGTTCGAGCAGTGCGTCCCTTCCAGAAGATAGGGAAAATCCGGACGCCGGGAAGGGCTGCGGACGATCTTCACCCGAAGCGGTTCCGGAACGACGAATGCCTTGCCGCGCATGGGTTTTCAGGCGAGTGGGTGACTTCCCGCACGGGAGGTGACATCGGGTCGTCTTTCCGGGTGGCGCGGGCCGCACGGTCGAGTCCGCGTTTGGTTTGGTCACACTCCGTGAGCTTTAGGTAAAGGAACCATTACCTTTTCCCGGGCGTTGTCGGGGCATGAGCGAGACCACGGTGATCGAGCTCGGGCCCCGCGACCTGCTCGTGGTGGCGGGCCTGCCGGGCGCGGGCAAGACGACGATGCTCAACCACGCCGCGCCCGGCCTGGTGGTGCTGGATTCCGACCAGGTCCGCGCCCGCCTGGCGGCGGCGGTGCCCGCGGTGCCGTACCGCTGCTACCGGCCGGTGGTCCACGCGTGGCACCGCGCCCGGGTGGTCCGCCGGGCATGCGCGCCGGGGCCGCTGGTGGTCCACGAGCCGTCGACGCGCGCATCGACCCGGGCGTTGCTGGCGCTGGTGGGGGCGGTGAGCGGCCGGCCGGTGCGGCTGTTGTTCCTGGACGTGACGGCGGCGGAAGCATTGGCCGGCCAGCGCAGCCGCGGCCGCGTGGTGCGGCCGCGGTCGTTCGCTCGGCACGTGCGGCGGGCCGGGCGGTGGCGGGAGGCGTTGCTGGCGTCGCGGGTGCCGGTGGGGTGGAGCAGTGTCCAGGTGATCGACCGGGCCAGGGCCGGGCGGACGCGGGTGGTGGCGAAGCTGCTGGTGAGCTGCTGAGGGGTGGGTGCCGGCGCGGGTCGCGGGTGTTGCCGAGGCGCTGAGGGGCGTGGCCTCCGGAGGCGGTGCTGGCGGGTAGCCGAGAGGGGGTGCCGGCAGGGGTGTGGCTTCCGGGCTCGGTTGAGGCGAAGGCGAAGGCGCTGAGGGACGTTGCCTGGCCGCACGCGTGCCGCGATGGCCGGTTCGCGTGCCTCGCGTGCCGGATGGTCGGCTTGCGTGCCCGGGCGGTCAGCCAGATGCCCAAGCCGGGCAGGCGCGGGAGGCCAGGCGAGCCGGGCAGAGCGGCGGGGAGCAACCCGGGGAGGCCACTCGCGGTAGCCCCCGCAGCCGCCCATCACCCTCAGTTGGTCTGGACATTTTACATATTGGTCTAGACAATATCGGGTAACTCCCCGACTGGAGGACCCGATGAGGCGTTCCAGACTGTCCGCAACCCTCGCCGCCTTCGTGCTCGCGCTCTCCGGTCTGGTGACCGGGAATGCCGAGGCCGCCAACCTCCTCACCAACCCCGGTTTCGAAGCCGGCTCGCTCTCCGGCTGGACCTGTGCCAACGCCACCACCGTCAGCTCACCCGTGCACGGTGGTGGCTACGCGCTCGCCGGCACCCCCGTCGGTGCCGACTACGCCCAGTGCGCGCAAACCGTGTCCGTTCAGGCGAACACCACCTACACCGTCTCGGCCTGGGTGCGCGGGAACCCGGTCTACCTCGGCATCACCGGCGGCGCCTCCACCTGGTCCGGCAACTCCGGCGCCTACAACCAGCTCTCGCTCACCTTCACCACCGGCAACCAGACCTCCGCCCAGCTCTACCTCCACGGCTGGTACGGCGCCGGCACCTACTACGCCGACGACGTCGTCCTCGACGGTCCCGGTGGCAGCACCCCCGGTACTCCCGGTGCGCCCGGGACCCCCGCCACCGGCGGCATCACCAACACCTCCATCGCCCTCAGCTGGGGCGCCGCCGCCGGGACCGTCACCGGGTACCGCGTCTACGAAGGCGGCACCGTCGTCGCGACGACGACCGGCACCAATGCCACCATCTCCGGCCTGACCGCCTGCACAACCCACAGCTACTCGGTCGCGGCCTACAACGCCGCCGGTGAATCGCCGAAGAGTGCGACCACCAGCGCCACCACCAGCGGCTGCGTCGACACCGGGCTGCCGAAGCACTCGCTCATCGGCTACCTGCACTCCAGCTTCGCGAACGGCTCCGGCTACGTCCGGATGGCCGACGTCCCCGCCGCCTGGGACATCATCGACCTCGCGTTCGGCGAACCGACGTCCGTCACCTCCGGGGACATCCGCTTCAACCGGTGCCCGGCGACCGAATGCCCGAACGTCGAGAGCGACGCCGACTTCACCGCCGCCATCAAGGCCAAGCAGGCGCAGGGCAAGAAGGTCCTGATCTCCATCGGCGGCCAGAACGGCCAGGTCCAGCTGACGACGACCGCCGCGCGCGACAAGTTCGTCAGCTCCGTCTCGGCGATCATCGACAAGTGGGGCCTCAACGGCCTCGACGTCGACTTCGAGGGCCACTCGCTCTCGCTCAACGCCGGGGACACCGACTTCCGCAACCCGACCACCCCGGTGATCGTCAACCTGATCTCCGCGCTGAAGTCGCTCAAGGCCAAGTACGGCTCGGGTTTCGTGCTCACCATGGCGCCGGAGACGTTCTTCGTGCAGGTCGGCTACCAGTTCTACGGCGGCACGAGCGCCGGTGACGCGCGGACCGGCGCCTACCTGCCGGTGATCCACGCGCTGCGGGACTCGCTGACCGTGCTGCACGTCCAGGACTACAACTCCGGCCCGGTCATGGGGCTCGACAACCAGTACCACAACATGGGCGGCGCCGAGTTCCACATCGCGATGACCGACATGCTCAAGGCCGGCTTCACCGTCGCGAACACCGGGCAGTTCTTCCCCGGGCTGCGGCCGGACCAGATCGCGGTCGGGCTGCCGGCGGCGGTCAGCGCGGGCAACGGCTACACGTCGCCCGCGGACGTCCAGACGGCGGTCAACTGCCTGGTCAAAGGCAGTGGCTGCGGCTCGTACACACTGCGCGGCGGGACGTCGCCGGCGCTGCGCGGGCTGATGACGTGGTCGATCAACTGGGACAAGTACTACAACTGGGAGTTCCAGAACAGCCACGAGCCGTTCCTGAACTCGCTGCCGTGACGCGTCGCGGTGTGCCCCGCTCCCGCGGTGGGGCACACTGCCTGACGTGGTGAAACGCGACTCCGTGCTGACGCGCGTCGTCCGGATCTTCGAGACGTTCGAGCCGGACGCGCCCGCGTTGCGCGTCACCGACATCGCGCGGCGGGCCGGGCTGCACGTCGCGACGGCGTCGCGGCTGATCGAAGAGCTGGTCGGGCACGGCTGGCTGCGGCGCGACCCCGATCGGAGGATCCGCGTGGGCGTCCGGTTGTGGGAGCTCGCGTCGCGCGCGTCGCCGACGCTGGGGCTGCGCGAAGCGGCGATGCCGTTCATGGAGGACCTGCACGCCGTCGTCGGGCACCACACCCAGCTCGCCGTGCTGGAGGACCGCGAGGTGCTGTTCGTCGAGCGGCTTTCCGCGCCCGGCGCGATCGTGAACGTGACGCGGGTGGCCGGGCGGCTGCCGCTGCACGCGTCGTCGTCCGGGCTCGTGCTGCTCGCCCATGCGCCCGCTGACCTGCAGGAACAGGTGCTGGCCGGTCCGCTGGAGGCTTTCCGGCGCACGACGTTGACCGACCCGGCGCGGCTGCGGCGCTTCCTCGCCGACGTCCGGCGAGACGGCTACGCGTACTGCGCGGGCTTCATCGACGAAGAGACGACGGGGATCGCCGTCCCGCTGCGGGGACCGGGTGGTGACGTCGTCGCGGCGCTGTCGGTGATCGTGCCCAACGACGACTCCGCGCGGATGCAGATCCCGGCGTTGCGCGCCGCGGCGCGCGGAATCTCGCGGACACTCTCTCACTGAATGAGAATGGTCTGGAGTGCGCGGGCCGGCGGGGAGATGCTCGGGCTCTCCGCGTGAAAGGACGTTGCCGTGCGCACCCAGGTCGTCATCGTCGGCGCCGGCCCGGCCGGGCTGCTGCTGTCCCACCTGCTCGGCCTCGAAGGCATCGACTCGGTGCTCGTCGAGCGGCAGACCGCCGAGCACGTCCAGGCGCGGATCCGCGCGGGGATGCTTGAGGCGGGCACGGTCGAGCTGCTGCGCTCGGTGGGGCTCGGCGCGCGGCTCGACGTCGAGGGCATGGAGCACCGCGGCATCCACCTGCAGTGGCCCGGCGAGCGGCACCACCTGGACTTCGTCGACCTCGTCGGCCGGCCGGTGACGATCTACGGGCAGACCGAGATCACCAAGGACCTGATGGCGGCGCGGGAAAAGGCGGGCCGTCCGGTGTACTACTCGGCGTCGGACGTCGAGCTGCACGACGTGACGGGCTCGCCGTCCGTGACCTTTGTGGACGCCGACGGTGCGGCACGGCGGGTCGACGCGGACGTGGTCGTCGGCTGCGACGGGTTCCACGGGCCGAGCCGGCTGTCCATTCCGGACGCTCAGGTCTCGGAGCGGGCGTACCCGTTCGCGTGGCTGGGCGTGCTGGCCGACGTCGCGCCGTCGGCGGACGAGCTGATCTACGCCTGGCACCCGGACGGCTTCGCGATGCACAGCATGCGCTCGCCGCGGGTGAGCCGGTTCTACCTGCAGGTGGCGCCGGACGAGGACATCGCCGAGTGGAGCGACGACCGGATCTGGACGGCCTTGTCGACGCGGCTCGCCTTTTCCGGCTGGACGCTCGGGACCGGCACGATCACCGAGAAGAGCGTGCTGCCGATGCGGAGCTTCGTGTCGACGCCGATGCGGCACGGAAACCTCTACCTGGCCGGGGATGCGGCGCACATCGTGCCGCCGACGGGCGCGAAGGGGCTGAACCTGGCGGTGGCGGACGTCGCGCTGCTGTCCCGTGCGCTGACCGCGTCCTTCCGCGGTGATGACACGCTGGCCGACGCGTACTCGGAGACGGCGTTGCGGCGAGTCTGGCGTTGCACGCACTTCTCGTGGTGGATGACGTCGATGCTGCACCGCCACGGCGACGACTTCGACGCCCAGCTCCAGCTCGCCCAGCTCCGTCGCACGGTGAGCTCGGTGTCCGCGGCGACCGAACTGGCCGACAACTACTCCGGCATCCCCCTGTAACCCGTGACGGAAGGGGCATCACGCGTGATCAGCGGGGCATCACTCGTGTCTGGAGGGGCATCGCGCTGATGCCCGTCTGATCACGCGTGATGCCTGCTCAATCACGCGTGATGCCTCTTCGCGCACAATCTGGCTCTTGACGTCCGGCCTGGTCCCAGCGCACCATACCCGCGTAGTAATTCGAATTATCAGCGCCGGGGAAGGCTTCATGAGGGAACTGGACACGGAGATTCTGGTGGTCGGCGGGGGACTCGGCGGGGTCGCCGCCGCGCTGGCCGCGGCGAGTCACGGCCGGCGGGTCGTGCTCACCGAGGAGACCGACTGGCTCGGCGGCCAGCTCACCGCCCAGGCCGTGCCGCCGGACGAGAACCCCTGGATCGAGCGGTTCGGCTCCACCCGCACCTACCGTGACCTGCGTGAGGGCATCCGCGACCACTACCGCCGGCACTACCCGCTGCGCGCCGAGGCTGCGAAGCGGCCGGAGCTCAACCCGGGCGCGGGACGGGTCAGCAAGCTCTGCGGCGAACCCCGCGTCGCGCTGGCCGTCATCGAAGCCATGCTCGCGCCGCACGTCAGCGCCGGGCGGATCCACGTCCTGCGTAACCACCGGCCGGTCGAGGCGCACACGACGCACGACCGCGTCGACGCCGTGGTGCTCGAAAGCGGCCAGGACAAAGTCACCGTCAAGGCCCAGTACGTCCTCGACGCCACCGAGAACGGCGACCTCCTGCCGCTCACCGGCACCGAGCACGTCACCGGCGCCGAAGCCCGCAGTGAGCACGGCGAACCGCACGCGCCGGAAGAAGCCGCCCCGGCCAACCTCCAGGGCATCACCTACTGCTTCGCGGTTTCCCACCACGAGGGGGAGAACCACGTCATCGACAAGCCCGCGATGTACGGCTTCTGGCGCGACTACCAGCCGGACTTCTGGCCCGGCCCGCTGCTCGGCTTCGTCGCGCCCGACCCCCGGACGCTCGAACCGGGGAAACGCACCTTCGTCCCCAACCCGCCCGGCGACCCGCTGGCCGTCAGCGCCGACCAGAGCGCCGACGCCGGGGACAAGGAGCTGTGGGCCTTCCGCCGCATCCTCGCCCGCAACCTCCACACCGACGGCGCGTTCGACTCCGACATCACGCTCGTCAACTGGCCCCTCAACGACTACTGGCTCAAGCCCGCGCTCACGATCCCCGGCCACACCACCGAGGACGACGTGGTGACCGCGCACTACGAAGCCAAGCAGCTGAGTCTGTCCGTCCTGTACTGGCTGCAGACCGAAGCGCCCCGCGCGGACGGCGGCACCGGCTTCCCCGGGCTCAAGCTCCGCCCCGACGTCACCGACACGAAGGACGGACTCGCGAAGTCCGCGTACGTCCGCGAAGCGCGGCGCATAAAGGCCGTCACGACCGTCACCGAGCACGACGTCTCTGCCGAGATCCTCGGCGTCGACGGCCGCGTGCGCCGCGACGACGCCGTCGGGGTCGGGAGCTACCGGATCGACCTGCACCCCTCGACCGGCGGGGACAACTACATCGACGTCGCGAGCGTCCCGTACGAGATCCCGCTGGGTGCGCTGCTGCCGGTCCGCACGAGGAACCTGCTGCCGGCCGGCAAGAACATCGGCACCACGCACATCACCAACGGCTGCTTCCGGCTGCACCCGGTGGAGTGGAACATCGGCGAGGTCGCCGGGCTGCTCGCCGCGTTCGCCATCGGCGAGGACGTCGAACCGCGGGCCGTGCGGGAAGACCCGCGGCACTTCGAGGACTTCGCCCGGATGCTCGACCACGCCGGGGTGGAGCGCCGCTGGCCGGAAGTGCGGGGCTACTGATGCGGCCGCCGGTAAGGTCTGGCGGAGACGAGCCGGAGGGAGTCACGGATGACGGCGGGTTCGGGCCGGGTCACGCAGGCCCAGGTGGCGCGCCTGGCCGGCGTCTCGCAGGCCGTCGTGTCCATGGTCCTCAACGGCTCCGACAGCCTGCGCATCACCCCGGAGACCCGCGACCGCGTGCAGCAGGTGCTCCGCGAGACCGGGTACACCGTGGACATCATGGGCCGCCGGCTGCGCGGTGGGACCAACCAGATCCTCGGCGTCTTCACCTACGAGTCGGTGTTCCCGTCCGGGGTGGCCGACTTCTACCGGCCGTTCCTGCTCGGCATCGAGGAAGAGGCCGAGAAACAGGGCTTCGACCTGCTCCTGTTCACCAGCGGTGGCCGCCGCGACGGGCGCCGCCGCATCTACGAGGCGGGCACGAACCGGCTGCGCATCGCCGACGGCTCGATCCTGCTGGGCCGGCACAACGACCCGCAGGAGCTCGCGCAGCTCGTCGAGGAGCAGTTCCCGTTCGTGTTCGTCGGGCGCCGCGAGTCGCCGACCGGGCCGATCAGCTACGTCGGCGCGGACTACGTCGCGGCCACCCGTGAGGTCCACGACCGGCTGTGGGCCCTCGGGCACCGGCGGATCGGCCTGCTCAGCGTGACCGAGGAGAACGAGCCGACGCTCGACCGCCGCAGCGGGTACGAAGCGGCGGCGCGCAAGCGACGCCGTCCGCCGCTGGTGTTCCTCGAAGAGGACCCGGCGATCGCGCTGCGGCAGGTGCTCGACACCGGCGTCACGGCGTTGCTCGTCGAGAGCTCGGCGATGGCCGACGCCATCCTCGCGTGCGCGCACGACCTCGGCCTGGACGTGCCCGCGGACCTCTCGATCGTGGTGCTGGGCGACGCCGACCCGTCGCAGCAGCCGCACGCGCACGCCGTGCCGAGCACCGCCACCGACTGGTCGATGTTCCGCATCCCGCGCCACGAAATGGGCGTGCACGCCGTGCGCGTGCTCGTCGAGCTGTTGAAGAACCCCCGGTCGCGCCAGCTGCTCCTGCCGTGCAAGATCCACGAGGGCGCCACCGCGACGGGACCCTCCACACCAGACTCCCGCTGAGGCCGAACGGCCTGTTGACAGTGCACGGGGCGACGCTTACCGTCCCTGCTAATTCGAATAACCAGGAGGCATCGTGGCCTACCGTAGAACCCGGCTGCTCGCCGCCGCGGCCCTGTCCGCCGTCGCACTGGCTTCGACCGCCTGCTCCGGCGGCGCCGGCGACGACACGAACATCGCGCTGCGCATGACGGTCTGGACGACCGACAAGAACCAGCTCGCCCTCTTCGACTCCATCGCCACCGAGTACCGCAAGGCCCACCCGGAGGTCGCGTCGGTCAAGTTCGACGTCGTCCCGGGGGACACCAGCGCCTACTCGGCCGCGCTCACCACCCAGCTCTCCGGCGGCAACCCGCCGGACCTGGCGTGGATCCTCGAGCGCGATGCCCCCGACTTCGTCCAGTCCGGCGCGCTGACGAACCTGAAGCCCACTTTGGACGCCGCCGCCGGGTACAACGCCGGTGAGCTGGTCCCGTCGGCCACGAAGCTGTGGACCAAGGACAGCGGCCTCTACGCCTACCCGTTCTCGACGTCGCCGTTCGGCATGTTCTACAACAAGAACCTGCTCACCCAGGCGGGCATCACCGAGACGCCCGACCAGCTGCTCGCGAGTGGACGGTGGACGTGGGACGCCGCCAAGCAGATCGCCACCCAGGTCGCCGCGAAGGACACCGGCAAGGCCGGACTGGTGATCCGCGAGTTCGAGTACAAGCAGTGGGTGCTGCTGGCCTCGGTCTGGCGCGGCTTCGGCGCCGACGCGTGGGGCCCGGACGGCAAGACCTGCGGGTTCGCCAGCCCCGAGATGACGTCCGCGATGACGTTCCTGCACCAGGCGATCTTCACCGACAAGGCGCTGCCGGGCCCGGGTACGACGGCGGACTTCTTCGCCGGGGAAAGCGGCTTGACCATCGCGCAGATCAGCCGGGCCGGGCTGCTCAAGGCCAAGCCGTTCGAGTGGGGCATCGTCCCGCTGCCCGCCGGGCCGAAGGCGAACGCGCAGGTCATCGGCCAGGCCGGGATCGGCGTCCCGGTGAAGGGCAAGCACGCCAAGGCGGCGGCGGACTTCCTCGCGTTCTTCACCAACCCGGCCAACTCGGCGAAGCTCGGCCAGTACTTCCCGCCCGCCCGTGACAGCCTGCTCAACGCGGCCACCCTCGCCAAGGCGAACCCGTTGTTCAGCCAGGAACAGCTGCAGAACGTCGTGGTGAACGGAATCAAGACCGGCGCCGTGCTCCCGTCGCACACCGGAAGCGCGCGGATCGCGTCGCTCGTCCAGTCCGCTTTGGACCCGATGTGGAAGCCGGACGCGAACGTGCCCGCCGCGCTGGACGGTGTCTGCCAGGCGATCGACCCGGCGCTGAGCCAATGACGTTGACGTCGAAGAAGCGCGACGCGCTGGCGGGGTGGATCTTCATCGCCCCGCAGGCGCTGGGCTTCCTCGCCTTCGTCGTGGCGCCGCTCGCCGCGGTCGTCTGGTACAGCTTCCAGGACGTCAACCTGCTGGCCGGGACGTCGGCGTTCGCCGGCGCGGACAACTACGCGAAGCTCTTCGACGACCCGACCGCGCCGAAGGTCGCCCGCGCCACGGCGATCTTCTGCGTCGGCCTGGTCGTGCTCAACCTGACCCTCGCGCTGTCGCTGGCGTTGCTGCTCAACCTGAAACTGCGCGGTACCACGGTGTTCCGGACGGTCTTCTTCTCGCCGGTGGTCGTCACGCTCGTCGCGTGGACGATCGTCTGGAACTTCCTCCTTCAGGACAACGGCGGGATCAACGCGCTGCTGCAGACCGTCGGCATCGACGGGCCGAACTGGCTGCGCGGCAACGGCACCGCGATGCTGTCGGTGATCGTGGTGCAGGTGCTGAAGAACGTCGGGCTGAACATGGTCTTGTTCCTCGCTGCCCTGCAAGGCATTCCGACGTCCATCATGGAGGCGTCGCAATTGGACGGTGCCGGGCCGTGGCGGCGGTTCCGGTCGGTGATCCTGCCGATGATCAGCCCGACGACGTTGCTGACGGCGATCATCACCGTCGCCGGCGCGTTGCAGGTGTTCGCGCAGATCCAGGTGCTGACCCTCGGCGGGCCGGCCGACAGCACCAACGTGCTGGTGTTCTACTTCTACCAGCAGGCTTTCGCCAACCACGACCTCGGCTACGGCTCCGCGCTGGCCGTCGTGCTGTTCCTCGTCATCCTCGTGCTCACGCTGCTGCAGTGGCGGATGCGGAAGCGGTGGGTGTTCCATGAGTCGTAGGGCCAAGATCGCGAGCTACGTCGTGATGGTCGTGCTGGCCGTGCCGTTCGTGTTCCCCACCTGGTGGATGATCACGGCCTCGCTACTGCCGGCCAACGAGGTGCTCGCGTACCCGCCGAAGCTGTTCCCGAACCAGCCGCAGTGGGAGAACTACAAGGCCGCGTTCACCGACTTTCCGTTGGCGCGGCAGTACTTCAACAGCCTCTACATCGCCGTGCTCGTCACGCTCGGCACGATGTTCTTCTCCTCGCTCGCCGGGTACGCGTTCGCCCGCATCCGGTTCCGCGGCGAGAAGCTGTTCGGGCTGATCCTCGTCGGGCTGATGGTGCCGAGCGAGGTCACGATCATCCCGCTGTTCCGGCTGGTCGACGACCTCGGGCTGACCAACACGCACTGGCCGCTGATCGTCGTCCCGATCTTCGGCGCGCCGAGCGTGCTCGCGACGTTCGTGATGCGGCAGTTCTTCATCACGATCCCGGGCGAGCTCGAAGAAGCGGGCCGGCTCGACGGTCTGTCCCGGTTCGGGCTCTACCGCCGCGTCGCTATGCCGATCGCGAAACCCGCGTTGGCCGCGGTCGCCATCTTCACGTTCCTCAACACGTGGAACTTCTTCCTGGAACCGCTGGTCTACCTGACCGACAAGGACATGTTCACGCTGCCGGTGGCGCTGACGCAGTACGTCGACGTCTACGGCGGTCACCTCTGGAACGTCCAGCTCGCCGCCGCGACCACCACGGTCGTGCCGGTCCTGGTCGTGTTCATCATCGCGCAGCGCCAGTTCGTCGAAGGGCTCGCCCAGAGCGGCCTCAAAGGCTAGGAGGCAGTTGTGATCGATCGCAGAACCTTCCTCGGCGGGGCCACCGCCGCCGCGGCGCTCGGCATCGTCGGTGCCGGGACCGCGTCCGCCGCGGTACCCCCGCCGGTGGGCCCGTACCCGCCGCTCGCCGCGCTGCCGCCCGGCGCCCCGGTGCGGCGGCTCTTCACGCCCGCGGAGCAGCGCTTCGCGCCCTACCTCGCCATTTTGCCGGGCATTGTCAACGATGTCAGCACCGATCCCGCCACCCTGGGGTTCTTCGGCGGCGGCTGGTGGCGGACGCCGAGCGAGCCGTACAACGCCCGCGTCCAGGAGCACGTCTACACGCTGAGCTGGTTCTACGCGAACCGGCGGCTGTGGAACCCGTACCACCTGGACCCGGCGCTGCGGAACCGGCTCGACGCGGCGATCGCGCACTACCTGAACCTGCAGCACGCCGACGGCTCGTTCCCGGAGTACTCGATCACCGAGAAGTCCAAGGCCGCCACCGGGTTCGGCCTCGGCTACCTCGCGAAGACGCTGGCCAACCTGCGTCAGGTCGACGCGCTGCCCGCCCGCCGGGCCGACCTCGAAGCCTCGCTGCACCTGGGCATGACGTGGTTGCTGAACCCGGCCAACCCGATCTGGGCGCACCCGATCGAGTTCGCCAACCAGAACACGTCCGGGCTGTCGTCGTCCCAGCTGGCCTTGAAGCTGAACCCGGACGCCGTGCTCTCGAAGCAGCTGCACGACCGCATCGAGTTCCTCGCGGTGAACGGCCAGAGCCCGGCCGGCTTCTTCTACGAGCCGACCGGGATGGACGTCAACTACAACTTCGAGGTGATGCTCCCGGAGCTGGCCGAGATCTACGCGCTCACCCGCAATCGCACGGTGGTCGGGATGGCCCGGAAGTTCGCGGACTGGTTCGGCTACAACGTCGTCCGCGAACCGGACGGCTCGGGCTCGCTGACCTACGTCGCGACGTCGAGCCGCACGCACGTCTCCTACTACGACGACGTCATCCCGGATCCCGACCGGACCAACCTCGCCTCGCTGTTCGTGCCGGAAGTTCCGGACCTGGCCGCGTTCTTCACCACGCGCGAGGACCGCGCCGAGACGCGCAGGCAGTGGGCGAAGGTGCCCGGCCCGGCGATCGGACCGGCCAAACAGGACACCTCGCCGCGCATCCTCGCGCACGTGTCGTACGGCGAGGCCTTCCCGTCGCACGGCGAGAAGCAGGCGTCCATCCGGCAGCTCCCGTACCTGCGCTCGAACGACTTCGCCGTGCAGCGCCGGGACGCCGAGCTGAACCAGACCTACGTCTACGTGCGGCGCCCGCAGCTGTACCTGGCCGGGTTCTGGGGCACACGGCCGTCGACCTACGTCCGGGGCGCGCAGGGCATGCTGTGGCACCCGTCGGCCGGCATGGTCGTCCACTCGCAACAGGACGACACGCAGTGCTGGGCGAGTCTCCTGCCCAACGGCAGCCCGGACGCCCGCGGTCTCCTGGACGCGACCTACGCCATCGGCGACCGCGCGTGGGACGGCAGCCGGAAGGTGCCCGGCGCCGCGCCGGTCGTCGTCCGGTACGGCCTGGACAACCGGATCCGCACGGACCTGACGATCACGCGCGACACCGTCACCCGCGCGGTCCGGGGCGCGACGCCGCTCACCGAGCAGGTCCCGCTGGTCCTGCGCCCGGGCGACGACGTGCGTTTCTCCGACGGCACACCGGTCGCCCACGGCGTCAACGCGAGCGCGACGGCGTCAGGCCTGACGATCCGCCGCGGCCGCACGACGATCACGATCGGCTGGGGCACCGCCCTCGCCGCGACCGTCACCGCCACCGCCGTCACCTTCCTCCGTGACGGCGCCCGGCGGCTGCACGTCCTGCGCGTCCCGCACCCCGGCACCCTCACCACGGAGATCCGGCTTCGGTAGCCGGACGGTGAACGTCGATCCGGCGTCCACTTCGGACTCGACGGTCACCGTTCCGCCGTGCGCCTCCACGAGGTGCCGCACGATGGCGAGGCCGAGCCCACTGCCGCCGGTCTGGCGGCTGCGGGACTTCTCGGCACGCCAGAACCGGTCGAACACGTGCGGCAGGTCGGCGGCGGCGATGCCCGCGCCGGTGTCCGCGACGGCGATCACCACCTCGTCCACAGTGGACGAGACGTGGATCGTCACGCGGCCGCCGGGCGGCGTGTGCCGGACCGCGTTGGTCACCAGGTTGGAGACGATCTGGCGCAGGCGCACCGGGTCGGCCGCCAGCCCGGTCTCGCCGTGGGGCGAGACGGTGAGCGTGACGCCGGCCGCGGCGGCCCGGTCGGCGTGCGCGGCGGCGACGTGGCCGGCCAGCTCGGCCGCGTCGAGCAGCTCCGGGTGCACCCGCAGCCGGCCGGCGTCGGCCGCGGCGAGGTCCTGCAGGTCCTCGACGATGTGCTGCAGCAGCACGGTCTCCTCGAGCAGCGACGCGCTCAGCGCGTGGTCGAACGGCAGGTGCCCGTCTTCGGCGGCCTCCAGCCGGCCGCGGATGACGTTGAGCGGGTTGCGCAGCTCGTGGGCGATGTCGCTGACCATCGCCTTGCGCTGCTCCTCGATGCGTTCGCGCCGGGCGGTGAGGTCGTTGAACGCGGTGGCGAGGTAACCGACCTCGTCGCGGGACTTCACCGGGGCCGGCCGGTCCTGCTGCGCCGCCTCCGTCAGCGCGCGCAGCGGCCGGGCCAGCCGCCGCGCGACCAGCACGGTGATCGCGGCCGCCAGCAGCAGCACGCCGCCCGTCACCGCGAGGATCCGCGTCAGGTTCTCCTGCGACAGCGTGAACGTCGGCAGCGGCGACCCGCTCGGCCCGAGGGTGAACAGCAACGCGGGCGGCGCGACGAACGGCGTGAGCTGCTCGCGGCGGGCGGAGTCGAGGCAGCCCTGGCTCGGTCCGGGGTCCGAAGTCGCGAGGATCTCGAGGTCGAGGTCCAGTTTCACCGGATCCGCGCCCTGGTTCCGCAGGCAGCGGTTCACGGCGTCGTTGAGGCTGCCGAGCGCGGCGTCCTCGGTCGGGGTCGGCGTGGCCAGCTCGTAGACCCCGCACTTCGCCGCGAAGTAGCGGACGCTGAGCGGGTCCGCCCCGGTGAGCTGCGCGCGCCCGCTCGCGGACTCCCGCACCTGGCCGGTGATGCCCAGCGAGTCGAGGCAGGCGACGGCCTTCCTGGCCAGCCCGTCGAGGTCGTCGCGTTCCTTCGGCGGCAGCCGGAACGGGCCCACCGCGCGCGGGTCGATGCCGCTGGTGCCGGCCTGGGGCAGCAGGACCGGGTCGACGTGCAGCGGGTCGACCGACGCGGTCGCCTTCACCGGCAGGGTGACCGGCGCGCCGCCGGAGTCGCCGAGGACGTGCCGGTCGAGGGTGGTCAGCACGATCCGCCGGCCGGTCTGCTCCGACAGCGTCTTCAGCTTCGGCCCGACCTGGTCCCAGGTGTGGTTGGCCGCCGCGAAGCCGAGCACCTCGGTGTAGATGGTCGCGTCGCCGGAGAGCGCCTGGCCCTGTTCCTGCTGGATCGCGCGGGTGGTCGTCTGCACGGCGAGCCACGCGGTCGCGGCGATCGAGCCCAGCGCGATCAGCAGCGAGACCGCCGTCAGCCGGACGACGAGACTGCGTCGCAGCGGAAAGCTAGGCGTCATCGTCCGCCGTCAGCTTGTACCCGACACCGAAGACGGTCCGCAGGTAGACGGGGTTCTGCGGGTCGGGCTCGAGCTTCTTGCGCAGGTTGAGCACGTGGACGTCGATGATCCGGGTGCTGACGAACCGGTCGTCGCCGCGGGTGAGCTCCAGCAGCTGCCGGCGGGTGAACACCCGGCCCGGCTGCCGGATCAGCGTCTCGAGCAGCTGGAACTCACCCGGCGTCGTCTCGACCGGGCGGCCGTCGATCGCCACCTCGTGCCGCACCGGGTCGAGCCGCAGCGGGCCGGCGCGCAACGCCGTGTCGGGGGGTTCGTCGCGCACGGCCGTGCGCCGCAGCAGCGTCCGGACCCGGGCCATCAGCTCGCGCGGGCTGTAGGGCTTGGTCAGGTAGTCGTCGGCGCCGAGGTCGAGGCCGAGCAGCAGGTCGTCCTCGGTCGCGCGGGCGGTGAGCATCAGCACCGCGACGTCGGACTCGCCGCGCAGGATGCGGCAGACGTCGAGGCCGTCGACCTTGGGCATCATCACGTCGAGGACCAGCAGGTCGGGGCGATCGCGGCGGGCCTCGTCGAGCGCCGCCCGGCCGTCCGGGGCCAGCACGACGGTGTGACCCTCGCTTTCGAGGTAAAGCCGGAGCACCTCGGCCTGCTTCTCGTCGTCCTCGGCGACCAGTACACGTGCGCACACCGCGTCGAGGTTAGGCGCCCTGACACCGTCGCCACCCGATCCTGACCGGATCTTCATACGTTGAGGGCACGAGCCAGGTCTTTGTCAAAGTGTTGACCCCGGCCCCGGGCACAGGCAAAGGTCGGATGACAGGTCTGTCAGCTCTGGGAGGCACCGGGTGCGGTACAGGTTCATGGCGGCGATCGTCGCGACGGCGGTGATCGGGGTACCCGGCGTCGCTTCAGCGGCGCCGACAACGATGTCACCGCTGGTCGGCGACCCTTCGGCCTACGTCGACCCGCTGATCGGCACGGGCCGCGGCGGCAGTTCGGTCGGCGAAATCAACAACTTCCCCGGCCCGGCGGCCCCGTTCGGGATGATGCAGTTCTCGCCGGACACGCAGGGCGCGTACGCCGGCTACCAGTACCACTCCGATCAGATCCGAGGTTTCAGCCTCGATCACGCCTCGGTCGGCTGCAACGCGTTCGGCGACGTGCCGATCCTGCCGATCACCGGCGACGTCGGCAGCGCGCCCTGGGACCGCACCGAGCACTTCACCCACGACGACGAGCAGGCCGAGCCCGGCTACTACGCCGTGACGCTCGCCGACTCGAAGGTCCGGGCCGAGCTCACCGCGACGACCCGCACCGGGCTGGCGACGTTCACCTACCCGGCCGGCTCGACGCCGCAGGTGCTGGTCAAGGGCGGGGCGAGCCTCGCCGGGAACTCCGCCGCCACGCTGAAGATCACCGGCGACCGCGAGGTCAGCGGGTCGGCGACCACCGGCAACTTCTGCGGCAAGGGAAACAAGTACACCGTCTACTACGACGTCACCTTCGACCAGCCGTTCACCGCGCACGGGACCTGGGACGGCTCGGCGGTGAAGCCGGACACCGACAGCGTCGACTCGCCTCGTGCGGGCGCCTACCTGACCTTCGGTTCGGCGGCCGTGGTGCACGCGAAGGTGTCGATGTCCTATGTGGGCGTCGACGGCGCGAAGGCCAACGCGGCCGCGGAAGTCCCGGGCTTCGACTTCGCGTCGGTCCGGAAGTCCACTCGCGACAAGTGGACGCAGGCGCTCGGCAAGATCCGGGTCGCGGGTCGCGACACCGCGCAACTCAAGACGTTCTACACCGCGCTGTACCACTCGCTGATGCACCCCAACACGTTCGACGACGTCGACGGCCGGTACATCGGCTTCGACAACCAGATCCGGACGTTGCCGAAGGGGCGGCACCAGTACGCGAACTTCTCCGACTGGGACACCTACCGCTCGCTCGCGCCGCTGCACGCCATGCTGTTCCCGAAGGAAGCCAGCGACATGGCACAGTCGCTGACCAACGACGCCGTGCAGGGCGGCTGGTGGCCGCGCTGGCCGATGGCGAACGCCTACACCGGCCAGATGACCGGAGACAGCTCGGTCGCGCTGATCTCCAACCTGTACGCGTTCGGCGCCCGCGACTTCGACGTCAAGACCGCGCTGAAGTACCTGGTCAAGGGCGCGACTTCGGTGGACGACACTCCAGGCGCGTACCAGGAACGCCGCGGCATCGCGGACTACGTCGCCCGCGGGTACATGCCGAACAACGACGCTTCGCGTGGTGACCACGCCCGCGTCGGCGCGTCGATCACGCTGGAATGGGCGATCGACGACTTCGCCATCGCGCAGTTCGCGCAGGGCATCGGCGACCGTGACGTCGCGCGTGAGTTCACCAAGCGTGGGCAGAACTGGCAGAACATCTTCAACCCGGCGACCGGCTACCTCCAGCCGCGCGCGCAGGACGGCCGCTTCCCGGACGGCCCGGCGTACGTGCCGCCGCCGCCCGGCAAGTTCGGCCAGGACGGCTTCGACGAGGGCAACGCCGCGCAGTACACCTGGCTGGTGCCGCAGGACCCGGCCGGTCTCGTCACGGCGATGGGCGGTCCTTCGGCGGTGGCGTCCCGTTTGGACACCTTCTTCCAGAAGCTGAACGTCGGCCCGAACGAGCCGAACATGTGGGCCGGCAACGAGCCCGACTTCGGCGTCCCGTTCCTGTACAACCACGTCGGGCAGCCGTGGAAGACGCAGCAGGTGGTCCGCGAGATCGCCACGACGCTGTTCAGCGCGACCCCGGACGGCGAGCCGGGCAACGACGACCTCGGCGCGCAGTCGTCGTGGTACGTCTGGGCCGCGCTCGGCATCTACCCGGCGACCCCGGGCACGCCGGACCTGGTCGTGGCCAGTCCGCTGTTCGAGCGGGCGGTGCTGTCCCTCCCGAATGGACGGACGATCGACATCCACGCGCCGAAGGCGCCGGCGACGTACGTGCACGACCTGTCGCTCAACGGCCGTGACTGGAACCGCACGTACCTGCCTGCGAACACCGCGCGCGAGGGCGGCCGGCTGGACTTCTCGCTGGTGTCCACTCCGGACAAGCGGTGGGCGGCCGGGTCCGTCCCGCCGTCCTACCAGGACAACGAGAAGCCGTTCCTGACGTCGGCGACCAACCAGGTCGTCGTCGCACCCGGGACCAGCGGCGTGGCCACCGTGAGCGGGCAGCGGCTCGGCGGGCACGACCGGGTGCTGGACGTGTCCACGCAGGCGCCGGCGGGGATCACGGTCACCGGCCCCCGGCAGCTCCGGCTCGACGACCGGACCGGCAGCGGCACCGCGAAGCTGAGCGTGTCGGTGGCGGCCGGGACGCCCGAGGGCTACTACCAGGTGCCGGTGACCGTCCGCGGCGGCTCGACGTCGGTGCCCGGGTCGGTGATCGTGCTGGTCGCGCCGCCCGGCGGGCTGGCGGCGGCGTATGCGAACGTCGGCATCTCCGACGACGGCGACACCGGTTCGGCCGACATCGACGGCGCCGGGAACAGCCTGTCGCGGCAGGCCCTGGCCACGGCGGGCCTGGTCGGCGGGAAGGCGTCGCAGGCGGTGGGGACGACGTTCACCTGGCCCGCCGCGCCGGCCGGACGGCCGGACAACGTCGTCGCGGCCGGGCAGACGATCCAGGTGAGCGGGACCCGCCTGTCGTTCGTCGGCACCGCGTCCAACGGGGACCACCGCGGCACCGCGACGGTCACCTTCACCGACGGCACCACCGCCCCGGCGGACCTGTCGTTCGGCGACTGGGTCTTCCCGGGCGGCGGCACCGATCCGGTGTTCGGCAACACGCTGGTGGCCCGCACGGACCACCGCAACCAGCCGGGCGGCCAGGGCGGCGGGGCGTCGGTCTACGCGACGACGCCGTTCGACGCCCCGGCCGGGAAGACGATCGCTTCGGTGACCCTGCCGTCCGACGCGGACCTGCACGTGTTCGCGATCGGCCTGGCCTGACCCCTCAGCCCGGCGAACCCACCGCGCAGATCCTGATCGGGGTGGCGTTCGCCGGGTCGAGGGCGTTGCGGACCAGGTGCCACACGTTGAGGTCGTACGCCTCGCCGATGTGGCCGACCGGGTCGAACGGGCACGAGTCCTGGACGTAGCGGTTGTGCACGCCGGGCTCGCGGATGAACGACGTCTCGGTCGGGGTCACCAGCTCGTCGTAGCGCGAGGTGATGATCGTGTAGTCGATGCCGGGCTGGGCGACCGGGCCGGTGTTGAGGGCGACGATCGCGGCGCCGCCGTCCAGCTCGTCGGCGAAGATCGGCAGGCCGATCGTCTTGACGATGGTGTCCCAGGTGGACTTGCCGAGCACGGTGTAGGCCAGCGTCAGGAGGCCGGAGGCGTTGGCGCCGTGCGTCGGCGGGGCGATCGCGACGACCTTGCCGATCTCGCTCTGGATGCCCTGCATCTTGGCCAGGTAGATCGACTGGAGGCCGCCTTCGGAGTGGCCGACGACGTCGACCTTGGCCGCACCGGTGGCCGCGCGGACCTTTTCGACGAAGTTCTTGATCTCCAGCGACGACTCCGCGACCGGCTTCAGCCCGCCGACGAAGGGGAACTGCGGGTAGGCGCCGTAGGTCAGGGAGAACGTGCAGTAGCCGCGGGCGGCCAGGTCGGCCTGGAGGAAGTTGAGGTCCTCGTAGTAGGTGGCGAAGGTGCCGTGGAGCAGCACGACCGGGTTCGGGTGGGCCGCGCCCGGGCGGCAGCCGAAGTCGTTGTTGCCGCCGCCGGCCGCCTGGGCCGGCGCCGCCGCGCCCAGGGCGAGCAGGCTCGCGATGCCGAGCCCGGCCAGCCATCGTTTCGTTCCCCGCGCCATTGCCGAGTCCCTTCGTCTGGTTGGTATGCACAGCATGCGCCGACTGATCAACGCTGTCTGCTGGCAGAACGCGCAGAAACTTGCCGCGGCCGTTTGTGCATGGTGACAATGTGGCATGGATCCGGTGGCCGAGCTGTTCCCTCGATCGGGTGAGATCGCGGCCGCGATGATGGCCCGCTGCGCGGCCGAGATCCCGGCGTACCGGCTGCTGCCGGCCACGGTCCTGGAGGGCGACCTGGTCGCCAACGCGCGGGCGGTGTTCGAGCTGTTCCTGACGACGGTCGCCGAGAACCGCCGCCCGACCCCCGACGAGCTCGCCCTGCCGATCGCGTGGGGCGCGGAGCGGGCGCGCGACGGCCTGCCGCTCGAGGCCGTGCTGAAGGTGTACCCGCTGGCCGCGAGCGTCGCGTGGGAGCTGGCGGACGGCGACCGCCGGACGCTGGGCGCCCGGATGCTCGACTTCCTCGGCGAGGTGATGCCGCGAGTCGCGGAGGCGTACCTGCGCGAGCGCGACGACCTCGACTGGGAGCGGCGCGAGGACCGCCAGAACCTCGCGGCCAGCCTGCTCGCCGGTCGCCCGGTGCGGGACCGCAGTCTCGCCGAGAGCTACCACGTCGTGGTGTTCCACCTGCCGACGCTGCCCGCGGACGCCGGCTCCCGGGCGGCGACGGACCTCTTCCGCGCGGTCCGGTCCGATTTGGACAGTCAAGCCCTGGTGACGTTCAAGGGTGACGGCGGCGTGCTGCTCGTGCCACCGGAGTCCGACGTCGACGCTCTGGCGGCGCGTGTCGACCGGATCTGCGGACGGCCTTGCATGGCGGCCGTTTCGCACGCTCCGTCGCGAGTGGACATCCCGGCCGCGCACGCGGAAGCCGTGGAAATCCTTGCCCTGGCGGAAAATCTGCGTCGCCCGGCCCGGCTGTACCGGCTCGCCGACCTGGCCATCGAGTATCAGCTCGCGCGGCCGGGCCCGGCGCGGGAAGCGCTCGCTCTGGTGCTGGCCCCGCTCGAGGACCACCCGCACCTGATCGACGCCCTGCGCGCGTTCGTGACATCGGACTACAACCGCGGCGAAGCGGCGACGGCGTTGAACATCCACCGCAACACGCTGACCTACCGGCTGGGCCGCATCCAGCTGATCACCGGCCACGACGCGACCCGCCCCGCGGACGCCCGCCACCTGGCCGCCGCGATGACGGCTTACGACATCGTCCGCCAGAACGGGTGAATTCCACCGGATACTGCGCCGTTGGTTACCGATCCGGCTACAGCCACGGCGGAAACCGGCGCCTTTGTGCCGATCAGTCGAGGAGCGTGTCCGCCTACTTCCGGCCGGATCGGTAACGCTTGCGTCGCGTTCTCGGGGATCTGTTGCGGAATCGTCCGCGCCGCCGATTTCAGGGGGCGGAGACGGAAGAAGTTGATTTCCATGAAAGCCGCCGGAATTCTCGTCGTCGCCCTGGTCTCGGTCTGTGCTGTCGCTTGTGGAACGCCGGTCGTCGGCGTGCCGGTGCCGGTCGCCGTGCCGCCGGCGCCGGCCACCAGCACGACCGTGGTCGCCGTACCCGCGGCGCCGCGGACGGTGTACGTCCAGCAACCGCCGGTGTACGTCGCACCGGCCGACACCGCGGAGGCGCGCACGGTCGTCGCGTACTACGACGCGATCAACCGTCGTGACTTCGCCACGGCGTGGTCGCTCGGCGGCAGCCGCATCGCCGGCGGCGGCGGGTACACCAAGTACGTCAACGGTTTCGCGACGACGTCGTGGGACACGGTGACCGTCACGGACGTCCGGGGGAGCACGGTGTCGGTCGTGCTGTCCGCCGTCCAGACCGATGGCAGCACCCGGACCTTTTCCGGCACCTACACCGTTTCCGGCGGCGTCATCGCCGGCAGCCACATGACCCGCACGAAATGAGCCAGCCATGCGCCTTTTCCGCGCCACCGTCGCCACCGCCGCCCTGTCCGCCGTGCTCGCCCTCGCCGCGTGCGGGGTGCCGGTCGCCGGGAACGCCGTTCCCGCGGGTATCCAGACCGTGGTCACGACCGCACCGAGCACGCCGACCGTCACCGTGGCACCCCCGCCGACGCAGACGGTGACCGCCGTGGCGCCGCAAAAGGTGTACGCGCCGGCGAGTGGCCAGTGGTACGCCCAGTCGAGCTGGATCTACGCGCAGCCCTGGATCACGATCACCCCGGGCGCGAACCAGACGCCGTGCCAGTGGCTGCACGCCACGGGGTACAGCTACGCGCAGGCGTACGCGGCCTGGGCGCAGAACGGCTACCCGTCGAGCTGGTCGGCCACCGGCGACGGCTACCCGTGCCAGAAGTCCTACGGCATGCAGCATTAGCGGTGGGAGTGGAAGCTCCAGGCGTCGGCGACGATGTCGCGCAGATCGGGCCGGCCGGGCTGCCACCGCAGCTCCTTCCGGGCTTTCTCGCTGCTCGCGACGGTGATCACCGCGTCGCCTTCATCGAACCGGTCGACGAGAAGATCATGCGCCGGACACGCGCCGCGCGGGCGGCCTCCAGCAGCGCGAGGGAGCCGCGCACGTTAGCCCGCCCCGCCTGTGACCAGCAGCTTCACCCTGAGACCCTTCCTCGCCGATTGGTCCCGGCAGCCTGGCGACCGGCCGGCGGGGCACGGACTCCGCGCTACCCGGCCCAGGCGCGGACCACGTCACCCAGCACCTTCAGCGGCAGCGGGCCGCCGCCCAGGACCACGTCGTGGAAGTCCTTGATGTCGAACGCTTCCCCGAGCTTCTCCTCCGCGTACCGGCGCAGGCGCAGGATTTCCAGCCTCCCCGTCATGTAGGCCAGCGCCTGGCCCGGGCTCTCGATGTACCGGTCCGTTTCCGTCTGGACCTCGACCTCGCTCAGCACGGTGTGCCCGCGGAGGAACTCGACGCACTGCTCGCGCGTCCAGCCCAGGGCGTGCAGGCCGGTGTCGACCACCAGCCGTGCGGCGCGGACCGAATCCTCCGCGACCATGCCGAGCCGCATGAGGTCGCTCGAGAACAGGCCCATCTCGTCCGCGAGCCGCTCGGTGTAGAGGCCCCAGCCCTCGCTGTACGCGGTCACCGGCGCGATCCGGCGCAGCTGGGGCAGGTCGGTCAGCTCCAGCGCCAGCGACGTCTCGAAGTGGTGGCCGGGCACGCTCTCGTGGAACGCCACCGTCTCGGCGATGAACCGGTCGCGCGTGCGCACCTCGTGGGTGTTGGTGAAGTAGATGCCCGGGCGCGAGCCGTCGAGGGCGGGCGGGAAGTAGTACGCCGGGGCGGCGACGGGCGCGTCGGCCTCGGGGACCGCCCGCACCACGCACTCCGCGCGGGGCATCCGGTGGAACCAGTCCGGCGCCGCGGCGGTCGCGCGGGCGACGGCGGCGCGCGCGGTCTCCAGCATCTCCTCCGCGTCACGCCAGCGGAGGCTTTCGTCGGTCCGCAGCCGGCGCCGCACTTCGGCCGGGTCGGTCAGCCCGAACTCCCGGCCGCCCAGCTCGGCGTACTCGGCCTCAAGCCCGGCGAGCACGTCCAGGCCGAGCTGGTGCAGCTCCGACGGCGTGTGGTCGGTGGTGGTGTGCATGCGCGCCAACGCCGCGTAGTGCGCTTCGCCGTCTTCGAGCCAGCACAGTCCCGGCCGGTCGCCGGGACGGCCGTTCCCGGCGACCTCGGTGGCGACGAACTCGCGGTAGCGCGCCAATGCCGGCCGGACCACCTCGGCCACCAGCCGGTCACGCCGCTCGCCGCGGCCGCCGGTCAGCGGCTGGGCGAACAGCTCCTCCTGCGCGAGGTAGCGGTCCAGGAACGCGATGGCGTTGCCCACGTTGCGGTCGACCGGTGTCCGTCCCGCGCGAAGCCCGTCTCCTTGGCGTTGCGCCAACGCCTCGTAGAAGGCCGGGAGCGCGGCCAGCCGCGCCAGGTAGTCCTCCTCGGCCCGCTCGCCGGACGGCGTGAGCTGCGGCAGGAAGGTGAGGTGGCTGATCCCGGTCGCGAACATCGGGTCGGCGAAGGTGAACTCGACGGTCCGCGCGTCGAGCTGGGTGACGACGGCCTCGGCCTGCTGGACGACGACGCCGAGCGTCACCCGGTCGGCGTCCGCCGACGCCCGGGCCCGCGCGCGGATGCCGGCGGCCCGGTCGCGGATCTCCCGCTGGGCGGCTTCGCCGGGGTCCGGCAGGTCGGCGTCGTGACCGGTGACGCCCACGAAGGTCGCCTCGAGCGGCATCAGGGTGGCCAGCACTTCCAGCAGTTCGTCCGCGAGCGCGGCGGCGGAGGTCATCTCCCCATTCTGTCGGCGCCGCTCACCCGCGATCCAGGGGATTTCGCACCGGGGCGAGCGCCAGCTCCCGCGACAGCGCGAGCGCCGCGGTCCGCACCGCCGGGGCCAGCCGGTCGAGGTCCAGCTTGGCCGCGTTGCCCGTGATGGACAGGGCCGCGAGCACCTGGCGCCGGGCGTCGAACACCGGCGCGGCGACCGCCGACACGCCGACCTCGTACTCCTCGTGGTTGACGCCGTACCCGCTCTCCGCCGCGCGCGCCAGCTCCTGCCGCAGCCGCCCGGGCGCGACGATCGTGCGGGGCGTCCAGCGCGCCAGCCCGGCCACGGCGACCCGGCGGAAGTAGTCGGGGGAGCCGAGCGCGAGGAAGAGCTTCCCGGTCGCGGTGCAGTACAGCGGCAGCTTCCCGCCGACCTCCGACTCGATCGGCATCGACCGGCGGCCGCTCACCTTCTCCAGGAACAGCGTGTGCGGCCCGTCCTGCACCGCGAGGTGGATGTTCTCGTGCGTCGCCTCGTACAGGTCCTCCAGGTACGGCAGCGCGGCTTCCCGCAGGTCACGCCGCCGCGGCACGCGCTGGCCGAGCTCGAACAGCTTCATGCCGAGCCGGTACCGGCCGTCGGTGCGCTCCAGCCCGCCCCAGCCGACGAGCTCGGCGGCCAGCCGGTGCACCGTCGGTTTCGGCAGGCCCGTGCGTGCCGTCAGCTCGGCGAGGGAGAGCGTCGTGTCGGCCGAGGCGAACGCGTCCAGCAGCGTCAGGCCGCGGGCGAGCACGGACTTCGGCGGGCCGCTCATCCCGTGATGATGATCCGGTGGCGGCGGGGAGGCAACGTCGCTGAGCCGAGCGGTCACCGGATCGCCTCGGCGACCTTCGCGGCGAGCGCGCGCACGGTCAGGTCCGGGGCCACCGAGAGCACGGCCGGCAGCAGGGACGCGTCGGCGACGTACAGGCCGTCGACGTCGTGGGATCGCCCGTCCGGGCCCACCACCGACCGGGCCGGGTCGTCACCCATCGGCGCGCCGCCCTGCGGGTGCGCCGCGAACAGGCCGCTCCACACGACGTCGCGGGCCCCGGCCGCGCGCAGGTGGTCCACCGCGAACTCCAGCGCCGCGGCCAGCCGTCGCCGCTCGGCCGTCGAGAACCGCTTGCCCACGACGACCTCGCCCCCGGCGCCGAGGCCGGCGACGGCGGTGTTGTCGTCGGTGACCGGCACCCGCAGACCCGTCCAGCCCGGATGGCCGCGCACGACCTCGGCCAGCCGACCACCCCACAGCGGCCGGTGCCCGGTGTCGACCAGGCTCGCGGCGAAGTCGACCGGGCCGGGCAGCGCGGCCGGTTCGACGGCGAACCCCGCGCCCGCGCGGGCGTCCGGTGACCGGGCGAGCAGGCCGTACACCAGCCGGGCCGGGCGCAAGCCCAGCGTCCGTCCGGTCAGCCGCGACGATGGTGAGTCGATCTCGGCGGTTTCGTGGGTGTGCAACAGGATCCGGGGCGTCGCGAGCGGGCCGGCGGCGAGCACGACGACCGGGGCGAGCAGCACTCCGTCGCCCCCGTCGCACGTGTAGGCGACGCCGGTGACCTTCGGGTGCGGCCCCGACGTGTCGACCAGGACGCGCCGGACCTCGTGCCGCCGGCGCACCCGTGCCCCGGACGCCGGCACCGGGCGTTCGTACCACGGTTCGAGGTCGGCCGGCCCGAACGGGCCCGCCGCGCCGAGCAGCCCGGTGCGCTCGTGGAACTTCGCGACGTCGGACGCGGGCGCGCGCTCGGCCTTCGCCGGGCCGGGCGGGGTGGGCGGCCCGATCGGCTCCTCGTCCACAGTGGACAGGAACCGGGCCGGCGCCGGGGTGCCGTCGACCAGCAGCACGTCGGCACCGCGCCCGGCCAGGTCGGCGGCGATCGACGCGCCGCCGACGACCACGACGTCCGCCCGGTCGGGGCCGCGCCGCCCCGGCGGGGCGTGGTCGCCGTAGCCCGCTTCGATCGCGAGGCGCCGGAACCGGTCGAAGGCGGCGCTGCCGGCCAGCCGCGACAGGGCCGGCGCGTCCGAGACGCCGGCCATGAGCCCGATCGCCGCGTGCACGGCGTCCTCCTCGGCGGGGGTGAGGGCGGGCAGGGTCGCGGCGAGGTACCGGTCCGGCCGGGCGGCGGCCGAGCCGGGGACGAGCAGCTCGCAGACCCGCGTCACCACGGCCGCCTCGCCGGCGCCCAGCAACTGGCTCACGCGGCCCCCTCGGTGCACTCAATGGAACGCCGAACCGCCGTCGACGTTCAGCGTCTGGCCGGTCAGGAACCCGCTGCCCTCGTCGCACACGTACCGCAGGGTCGACACCAGGTCCGCCGGGCTTTCGGTGCGCGGCACCGCCTGGCTCGCCCGGACCCGTTCGAAGCCGCCCTCGGCGCCGGTCGTGCGCGCGGCCGTCGCGGTCGTCGTCAGTCCCGGCGCGATCGCGTTCACCGTGATGCCTTCCGCGCCGACCGCGTTGGCCAGCGCGCGGGTGAACCCGACCAGGCCCGCCTTCGACGTCGTGTACGCGACCAGGTCCGGCGGCCCGAGGAAGACGACCGCCGACACGATGTTCACCACCCGGCCCCAGCCGGCGGCCCGCAGGTGCGGCAGCGCGGCCCGCGTCACCAGGAACGGGCCCTCCAGGTTGAGGCGCATGACGTCGCGCCAATCGTCCACAGTGGTCTCTTCGAAGGGGATCGGCGGGTAGATCCCGGCGTTGTTCACCACGATGTGCAGCGCGCCGAAGGCGGCCACGACCTGCTCCACGGCGGCTTCGACGGCGACCGGGTGCGTCACGTCCGCCGTCACCGGCAGGAACTCCCCGCCCGCGGCGACCACCCGCGCGGCCGTCTCGGCCTGGTCGTCCACGTCCCAGCCGGCCACGCGGTGGCCGAGCCCGGCGAGCGCCACGGCGAACTCCTGGCCGAGCCCGCGCGCGGCCCCGGTGACGACGGCGACCCGGCTGGTGGACGGCATGACGGGCAGCGTGGCGGCCGGTGCCGGGTCGCGACAAGGTCACCGTTTCACCCACCGAAACGCGCGTCTTGCCGAACCCGGGCCCGGCTGGTGACCTTCGCGGCTATGTCCACGCCCCCGTGGTACCGCCACGTCCTGCGCGACGAGCTCGGCGTCGTGCTGGTTCTGGCCGTCCTGGTGGGCGTCGTCGGGCTGGCGCACCCGGACTTCCTGCGCCCGGTCAACCTGCTCTCCACCGCGCAGAGCTCGGTCTACGTCGGCTTGATGGCCTGCGGGATGGTGTTCCCGCTCGCGATGCGCGAGGTCGACCTGTCGCTGGGCGGGCAGTACGCGCTCGGCATCGTGCTGGGTGCCGTGCTGATCCGCGACGGCTGGTCGCCGTGGCTCGCCCTGCCGGCGATCCTGGTCGTCGCGACCGTGCTGGGCTGCCTCAACGGCGCGATCACGACGTACCTGCGGCTGCCGTCGTTCATCGTCACCCTCGCCGCCGCGCTGCTCTTCCGCGGCGCCGCGCTCGCGCTGGCCGACGGCAAGCAGATCAGCGGCATGCCCCTGGACCACCCGTTCTTCAGCGTGCTCGGCGGCGAGCTGGCCGGCATGCCGGCGTCGGTCTGGGTGCTGCTCATCGCGACGATCGCGCTCACGGTGGTGTTCACCCGGACCCGGTTCGGGGCGCGGGTGCGGGCCGTCGGGTCGAACCCGGACGCCGCCGAGTTCAGCGGCCTGCCGATCGCCCGGACGCGGATCGCCGCGCTCGGGCTGTCCGGGTTCATGGGCGGCGTCGCGGCCGTGCTCGGGCTGGCGTTCTTCACCGCGGGCGACCCGACCGTCGGCAACGGCTACGACCTCACCGCGATCGCCGCCTGCATCATCGGCGGCACCCCGCTCGCCGGCGGGCGCGGCTCGGTGCCCGGCGCGGTGCTCGGCAACCTCATCCTCACCACCGTCGCGGCCAGCCTGGTGTTCCTGCAGGTGCCGATCAACTGGACGACGTTCGCCACCGGCGCGGTGATCCTGGTCGCCGTCGCCTTCGACAGCGTGCTGCGCCGGACGCGCGGTCACGGCCTGTTCCCCCGCTCGAGGAGGAAACATGAAACGCACCCCGATCCTGATCCTGATCACGTGCCTGACGCTGAGCGCCTGCGGTAGCTCGGGCAACTCGGGCGGCGGCGGTCAGCTGAAGATGGGCATCGCCGTCGCGAACATCAGCCTCAACTTCGCCCACGAGATGGTCGAGGGCGCGGAAACGGCGGCGCAGCACGAGGGCGGCGTCGACTTCAAGGCCGTCGGGCCGCCCAACACCGACGGCCCCGCCGAGCAGCAGCTGTTCACCAACCTCACGCAGACCAACCCGGACGGCGTGGTGCTGGAGAACCTCGACCCGCCGATCTTCACCCGGCCGGCCGCGACGGCGATCGACCGCGGGGTCCCGGTGGTCGCGCTCGACACCGCGCCCACCGACGGCAGCAAGATCACGTTCTACGTCGGCAACGACAACTACGACCTCGGCGTGCAGCTCGCATCCGAACTGCTGAAGCGGTTGCCCGCCAACCCGTCCGGGACGGTCGTCGTCGGCGTCCCGAACCCGGGGACGCCGGTGCTGGACAGCCGCGCTCGCGGGATCAAGGAGACGCTCGCCGCGAAGGCGCCCGGGATCAAGACGCTGGGGCCGTTCCAGACCTACAGCGACCCGAACCAGAACTACGGCGCGTGGGCCGCGCTGGTGCACGCGAACCCGTCGGCGCTGGCGTTCCTCGGCGTCGGTGACGCGGACAGCTACGACCTCGCGAAGATCAAGCAGACGGAGAACGGCAAGTACCTCGTCGCGGGCGCGGACGTCGACGCGAAGACGTTGCAGGGCGTCAAGGACGGCCTCGACTTCGTCACCATCGACCCGGAGCACTTCCTCAAGGGCTACGTCGTGACGGCGCTGCTGATCCGGTCGGTGAAGGAGAAGAAGCCGCTGCCGCAGGGGTGGCTGCGGATGCCGGGCCTGGTGGTCGACTCGTCGAACATCGACGCGGTGCTCAAGCGCCAGACGTCCACGCAGGCGGCGTACGACTTCTACAAGCCGGAGATCGACCGGATCCTGGCGAACCCCGCCGCGTCGATGCGGCCGCTGGCCGAGGCTCGCTGACGTGCTGCGCGCCACCGGCCTGACCCGGCGCTACGGCGGCGTCACCGCACTGTCCGAAGTGGACTTCGCGCTGGCCCCGGGCGAAGTGCACGCGGTGGTGGGGGAGAACGGCGCGGGCAAGTCGACGCTGGTGAAGATCCTCTCGGGCGTCCTTCGGCCGGACGCGGGTTCGCTCGCGCTCGACGGTTCGCCCGTGGCGTTCTCTTCCGCGCGCGACGCGGTCGGCCGCGGAGTCGCGCTGGTGGCGCAGGAGCTGGCGGTGTTCCCCGATCTGACGGTGCTGGAGAACCTGTTCCCGCTTTCAGCGCCCCGGCGGGGGTTGCTGCTGAGCCCGCGGCGGATGGCGTCGCTCGCCGCGCCGGTGCTGGCGGAGCTGGGCTTGGACGTCCCGCTGGACGCCCGGGCCGGTTCGCTGTCGCTGGCGGACCAGCAGCTGCTGGAGATCGGGCGGGCGTTGCTGCGGGACCCGGCGGTGCTGGTGCTGGACGAGCCGACGTCGGCGTTGCCCGCCGAGGCGGTCTCGCGGCTGATGGGCGTGCTGCGCCGGCTGCTCGCGCGCGGGGTGGCGGTGCTGTACGTGTCGCACTTCCTGGAGGAGGTGCTGCGGATCGCGTCACGGATCACGGTGCTGCGCGACGGCCGGTCCGTGCTGTCGGGCGTGGAGACGGCGTCGGTCGACCTGGACGGCGTGGTGGCGGCGATGCTGGGGGACCGCGTGGTGGTGCCCGTCGCTTCTCGTCCGCCGCCCCGGCCCCGGCCGCCCGCGGTCGTGGTCGAGGAACCCGCGTTCGCCGTGGCGGAGGGCGAGATCGTCGGCCTGGCCGGCCTGCAGGGCGCGGGACACCTGGAGGTACTGGCCGCCCTGTCCGGGCGGGCGCCGTCCCACGGCCGGATCCACATCGGCGGCCGCCCCGCGCCGCGCTCGGTGCGGGCCGCGGTCCGGGCCGGGATCGCGTTCGTCCCGAGCGACCGCAAGCGCTACGGGCTGATGCTCGACCAGCCGGTGTGGCGCAACACGAGCGCGGCCGCCTGGCTCGGCGCCGGCCGCGGCGGGTGGTGGCTGCGCCGAGCGTCCCACGTGGCGGCCGCTCAGCGGCACATCGAGCGGCTGCGCATCCGCGGCGGGCCGGAAGACCTGGTGGCCACCCTGTCCGGCGGCAACCAGCAGAAGGTGGTGTTCGCGAAGTGGCTGGAGGCGGACCCAGTGCTCCTGGTCCTGGACGACCCGACCCGCGGAGTCGACGTCGGCGCCCGAGCCGAGATGCACGCGGTGATCACTTCGCTCGCGGTGGCCGGGAAGGCGGTGGTGCTGGCGTCGACGGATTTGGTGGAGCTGTGCGAGCTTTGTGACCGGGTGCTGGTGTTCCAGCGGGGCCGGGTGGTGGCGCGGTTGACGCGGTCGGAGCTGTCCGAACGCGCGCTGAGCGTGGCGATGAACGCCGGAACGTGAACCGGGCCGGGAGCTTCGCGCTCCCGGCCCGGCCGGATACCTAGGTCAAGCTCGAACAAGGCCTCGCATCAGGATCTTTCGCCCCGTTCGGGACCCAGCGCACGTTCGCGAACGACGCCTGGAACGCCGCGTCCGTGTACACCAGGAACGGGGTGTTGATGTGCTCGAAGTCCAGCCCGTTGTTGAAGCAGGACAACGGGATCTTGACCGTCGTCTTCGGGCCGCCCGCGAGATCCGTGAACAGCTTCGTCGCGTTCACCTCCGAGAAGCACGGGTAGACGCAGTGCATGCTGATCACCGTCCGGTTGACCGGTGCCTGCTGGACCGTCGTGTCGAACTCCAGCGCCCCGTCCGCGTTGAGGTAGCTGCGCAGGTCGTTCGTGCCCGCCGTGTTCTGCATGTAGAGCTGAGCCGCTCCGGTGCCCGTCCAGGTCGCCTTCAGGCCGTCGCCCTGCACGTTGACGTCGGTCGGGACCGTGTTGATCTCGGGGTGGTCGGCCGTGCCGTCCGGGCCGATCACGGTGCCGCCCCAGTTCGAAGCCGAGCCGATCTGGCTGGTGTACGGCGCCACATCCGTGCGGTCGTAGATCGACAGGTCCTCGGTCGCCGTCCCGCCGCCGCCGGTGGACCCGCAGGTCGCCGGGCCGGGGGTCTCGTCCAGCTGGCCGATCGTGACGCGCTGGCCGCTCTTCAGGCCGTAGCCCAGCTTGAACAGCGGGTCGTAGTCCGGGGACCACGGGTTGAGCGGCGACTGGCACGCGCTCTTCGGCCACGAGTACGACAGCGTGCCCTGGTAGCCCGTGCCGTCCTTGCCCTTGACCAGCATGTCGGCGACGCCGCCGCCCTCGGTGCCCGGCAGCCAGGCCGCGACGAACGCGTCCGAGCGGTTGATCTCCTTGTTCATGTACAGCGGGCGGCCGCCGACGTACACGGTGACGACCGGGGTGCCCTTGCCGCTGACCTTGTCCAGCACGGCCAGGTCCTCGGGGTAGAGCTTCGACGCCTCGAGCGTCTTGCGGGTCAGGTCGCCGACACCTTCGGCGTACGGCGTCTCACCGATCACGGCGATGACGGCGTCGTAGCCCTTCGGGTCCACGGTGCCGGTGGCGTCGAAGGTGACGTTCGCGTCGCCGAGGTCCTGCTTGATGCCGGTCAGGATCGAGGTGGCGTTCGGGAAGTCGGCGTTGGTGTTGCCGGTGCCCTGCCAGCTCAGCGTCCAGCCGCCGGTCTGGTTCGAGATGTTGTCGGCGCTCTTGCCGACCACCAGGACCTTCGACTTCGGCTTGAGCGGCAGCACGTTGCCGTTGTTCTTCAGCAGCGTCTGCGACTCGCGGGCCGCGTCGCGGGCCAGCCAGTTGTCCTTCAGCGCCTCGTCGGAGTTGGCGTACGAGCGGTCGGACGGCTTCTGCGACTCGAAGAGGCCGTCGCGCACCTTGACGCGCAGGATGCGGGTGACCGCGTCGTCGATCCGCGACATCGGGATCTGGCCGCTCTGGACCTGGGCGATCGTGTTGGTGATGAACGCCTTCCAGTCCGCGGGCACCATCACGACGTCGATGCCGGCGTTGATCGCCTGCGGGCACGACGAGTTCGTGCAGCCGGGGACCTGGCCGATGGCGTTCCAGTCGGACACGACCAGGCCGTCGAAGCCGATCTTGCCCTTCAGGATCTCGTTCATGGCCTTGTCGCTGCCGGTCAGCTTGCCCTCGTTGATGCCGAGGTCCGGGTTGGTCCAGCTGTTGAACGAGACCATCACGGTCTGCGAGCCGGCGGCGAGCGCGCCGTAGTAGCCCTGGCCGTGGATGTTGATCATGTCGGCTTCGGACGACGGGTTGACGCCCTGGTCCTGGCCCTTGATCGTGCCGCCGTCACCGATGAAGTGCTTGGCGGTGGCGATCACGCCGTTGTAGCCGATGCGGCTGGTGGCGCCGTCCTGGAGGCCGTTGATGTCCTCGTAGCCGTAGGAGCGGGTGATCCGCGGGTCCTCGGAGAAGCCCTCGTAGGTGCGGCCCCAGCGGTCGTCCTGGACGACGGCGAGGGTGGGCGAGAAGGCCCAGTCCTGGCCGGTGGCGCGGACCTGGCGCGCGGTGGCGCCGGCGACGTCGCGCACCAGGCACGGGTCGTGCGCGGCGCCGAGGCCGATGTTGTGCGGGAAGACGGTGGCGCCGTAGACGTTGTTGTTGCCGTGCACGGCGTCGATGCCCCAGATGACGGGGATCTTCGTGCGGCTGGTCTTGGAGGCGTTCCAGTAGGCGTCGGCGAGGTTCAGCCAGTCCTGCTGGGTGGCGTGCTTGTTGCCGCCGGGCCACGCGCCGCCGCCGTTGAGGACGGTGCCGATGGCGTACTGGCGGACCTCGTCGGGGGTGATCGAGGTGATCTCGGGCTGCGTCATCTGCCCGACCTTCTCCTCGAGGGTCATCCCCGCGAGGATCTGGGCGACGCGCGCCTCATCGCCGGCCTTCCCCTTGAGCCGGCTGTCGACCTTGGGCCAGTCCGCCAGGGTCGGCAGGCTGTTCTCGATCTTGGCGCAGCCGTTCTTGTCCTTGGCAGGCTGGCCGATGACGGGCTGGGCCGGTGCGTCTGCTTGGGCGGGCGTCGCTTGGGCGATCCCACCCAGCAGGCTCAGGCTCATCAAGGTGACGAGCGAACTTCGGCGCGCACGGGACCACGCGCGTGATCTTCTGGCCATGGTCTGGTCCATTCTGCGGTGAACGGCGGCGGACCGGCCGATCCTCACCGGGCGAAGGGGACGGCGTCAATAGGTTTCGAGCTGGTTATTTCTCGACATAAAATAAGAGTCGGCGGGAGAGTGGCCACGCTTAGCCGGTGCGCCGGTGAAGGTCAAGGGCACTGCCGGGCAAGGGTTCTGCCCGGCGGTCGCGAGGATGGGTCCGTGCGGGTGATCCCGGCGGCGTTCGGCTCAGTGCAGTACTGAGCCCGGCAGCTCCTCGAAGATCAGCCACGTCCGGGTCGACCGGACCCCCTCCAGGGCCTGCAGGCGCTCCAGGACGACGTCGCGGAGGGTTTGGTTGTCCGGGGTTCGGACCAGCAGCAGGATGTCGAAGTCGCCGCCCACCAGGGCCACGTGGTCGACGTACGGGATCTCGTGCAGGTCCGTCGCCATCGTGCGCCAGGACGTCTGCTCCACCGTCACCATGATGTACGCCGACGTCCCCAGCCCGGCCCGGCGCGGGTCGATCCGCGCGCCGAAGCCGGTGATCACCCCTTCCGCCATCAGCCTCTCCAACCGCGCGTACGCGTTCGTGCGCGAGATGTGCAGCTTTTCGGCCAGCGCCCGGACCGCCAGGCGGCCGTCCGACGACAGTTCCGCCAGCATCGCCCGGTCGACCTCGTCGAGGGCCGGGGCCGTTCGTCCCGCGAGGCCGGGGACAGCCGACGTCGGGAAAGACGTTTGGTCACCGGAAGGCCCTTGAAAAGACTGTTTGTCGCTCATTTCGCCCAACCCTTGAACAGAAGGCCGCCGAGAACCACCATTCGAGCATCATATGTCTGCGAGAGGTGGTGCCCGTGGAAACCCTCCTGCCGTCTACGACGCCGGTGCGGTTCGTCGCCGAGGACGGGACGCGCGCCGACCGGCACGGCCGGTACGCCGAGCCCGCGAAGGACCGCCTGAAAGCCGCCTACCGGCTGATGGTCCTGGGCCGCCGGTTCGACGTCCAGGCGACCGCGCTCACCAAGCAGGGCCGCCTCGCCGTCTACCCCTCCAGCGCCGGCCAGGAGGCCTGCCAGGTCGCCGCCGCGCTCGCGCTCCAGGACAACGACTGGCTCTTCCCCACCTACCGCGACTCGGTCGCGCTCGTCGCGCGCGGCCTGAAGCCCGGCGAAGTCCTGACGCTGCTTCGCGGCGACGCGCACTGCGGCTACAACCCCACCGAGACGCGCGTAGCGCCCCAGTGCACTCCGCTCGCGACGCAGACTCTGCACGCCACCGGTCTCGCGCACGCGATGCAGCGACGCGGCGAAGACGCCGTCGCGCTCGCGCTCATCGGGGACGGCGCCACCAGCGAAGGCGACTTCCACGAGGCGCTCAACTTCGCCGCCGTCTTCAAGGCACCCGTGGTGTTCTTCGTGCAGAACAACGGCTACGCGATCTCCGTCCCCTTCGAGAAGCAGAGCGCCGCGCCCGCGCTGGCGTACAAGGGAATCGGCTACGGCATGCGCTCGGAGCAGGTCGACGGCAACGACGCCGTCGCGGTCCTCGCCGTCCTCGACGACGCCGTGAAGCACGCCCGCGAAGGCAAGGGCCCGGTCCTCGTCGAGGCCCACACCTACCGCATCGACGCCCACACCAACGCCGACGACGCCACCCGCTACCGCGACGCCGGCGAAGTCGCGAAGTGGCGCGAAGCGGACCCGCTCAAGCGGCTCGGGACCTACCTGAAAGACGACCTGACCGAAACCGACGTCGAGCGATTCCAAGCGGAAGCCGAAGAGTTCGCCGAGTCCGTCCGCGACACCCTGAACGCCGACGCCGAGCTCGACCCGATGTCCCTGTTCGACCACGTCTACGCCGAGCCGACCCGCCAGCTGCAGCGCCAGCGGGCGATGGTCGCGGCCGAGCTGGAGGCCTGATGACGACCACGATGGCGCAGGCGCTCAACGCGGCCCTGCGGGACGCGCTCAAGGACGACGACCGCGTGCTGGTCTTCGGCGAGGACGTCGGCACGCTCGGCGGCGTCTTCCGGGTCACCGACGGCATCACCGCCGACTTCGGCGAGGACCGCTGCTTCGACACGCCGCTGGCCGAGTCCGGCATCGTCGGGTTCGCCGTCGGGATGGCGATGGGCGGCTTCCGCCCGGTCGTCGAGATGCAGTTCGACGCCTTCGCCTACCCCGCGTTCGAGCAGATCACCTCGCACGTCGCGAAGCTGCGCAACCGCACCAAGGGCGCGCTGGAACTGCCGATGGTCATCCGCATCCCCTACGCCGGCGGCATCGGCGGCGTCGAGCACCACTGCGACTCCAGCGAGGTCTACTACACGCACACGCCGGGCCTGCGCGTCGTCACGCCGGGCACCGCGCAGGACGCCTACGACCTCCTCCGCGACGCCATCGAGTCACCCGACCCGGTCGTCTTCCTCGAGCCGAAGGCCCGCTACTGGTCCGGCGAAGAGGTGAGCTTCACGCGCACCGGCCCCGCCATGGACCAGGCCGTGGTGCGCAAGACCGGCAAGGACGTCACGCTCATCGCGTACGGCCCGATGGTCGCCACGGCGATGGAGACCGCCGAAGCCGCGAAGGACGAAGGCTGGGACGTCGAGGTCGTCGACCTGCGTTCCTTGAGCCCGTTCGACGACGAGACCGTGACGGCGTCCGTGCGCCGCACCGGGCGGGCCGTCGTGGTCCACGAGGCCGCCGGCTTCGGCGGCTACGGCGCCGAGGTCGTCGCTCGCGTCACGGAGCAGTGCTTCCACCAGCTGCACGCGCCCGTGCTGCGCGTGACCGGGCTCGACATCCCGTACCCGGCGCCGAAGCTCGAGCGCCACATGCTGCCCGGCGTCGACCGGATCCTCGACACGATCGCGCGCCTGCAGTGGGCCGACACCCCGGTGGTGGCCGGTGCCTGACTTCCTGCTGCCGGACCTCGGCGAAGGCCTGACCGAGGCGGCGATCCTCACCTGGCACGTCGCGATCGGAGACACGGTCAAGGTCGACCAGATCGTCGTCGAGGTCGAGACGGCGAAGGCCGCGGTCGAGGTGCCCGTGCCGTTCGCCGGCGTCGTGTCCGCACTGCACGGCGAGCCGGGGCAGCTGCTGCCGGTCGGCGCGCCGCTGCTGTCCGTCGGCGGGTTCGCCGAACCGGGCGTCACGACGTCCAGCGGCAGCGGCAACGTCCTCATCGGCTACGGCACCGCGCCGACGACCCGGCGCAAGCGTGTCCGCCGCGTCGAAGCTCCCGCACCGAAGGCGAAGGCGCCCGGCGTGATCTCGCCGTTCGTCCGGAAGCTGGCGTCGGACAACGGGATCGACCTCGCGAAGCTCACCCCGACCGGCCCGGACGGGATCATCCGCCGCGCCGACGTCGAGGCGGCGCTCGAGAAGCCCGTCGCCAAGGGCAAGCGGATCCCGCTCACCGGGGTGCGCAAGGCCGTCGCGGACAAGCTGACGACGTCCCGGCGCGAGATCCCCGAAGCCACGGTCTGGGTCGACGTCGACGCGTCCGAGCTGGTCGCCGCGCGGGTGGCCCTGAACGCCAAGACGGACCGGCCGGTGAGCCTGCTCGGGCTGATCGCGCGGTTCGCCGTCGCGGGCCTCAAGAAGTACCCCGAGCTGAACTCGCGCGTGGAGGGCGACGAGATCGTCCTGCTGGACGAGATCCACCTCGGGTTCGCCGCGCAGACCGACCGCGGGCTGGTCGTGCCGGTCGTGCGGGACGCCGGTGAGCTGTCGACGCGGGACCTCTCGGCGGCGATCGGCGACCGCGCCCGCACGGCGCGCGACGGCAAGCTCACGCCCGCGGACCTCACCGGCGGGACGTTCACGGTGAACAACTACGGCGTCTTCGGCGTCGACGGCTCGGCCGCGATCATCAACCACCCCGAGGCCGCGATCCTCGGCATCGGCCGGATCATCGACCGGCCGTGGGTGGTCGACGGCGCGCTCGCGGTCCGGAAGGTCTGCGAGCTGACGCTGGCCTTCGACCACCGCGTCTGCGACGGCGGCACGGCGGGCGGGTTCCTGCGGTTCGTCGCGGACTGCGTCGAATCGCCGGTCACGGCACTGGGCGACCTGTAGCGACTCACCGTGCGCAGTGAGTCGGTGGTGACGGTCGTGGCACTTAAAGTGTTCGCGTGACGACTCCAGCCCAGCACGACCGGGACCAGGCGGAAGCGCGCGTGGGCCGGCTCAAGCAGGACCTGCGCGGCGGGCTGGCGACCCCGCCCGCCGACGTCGAGGCGATGGACGAGCTCGTCGCGACGGCCCACCGGCTGCTCGACTCCGAGGTGGCGTTCGACGACGCGAAGCACCGCCTCGCGAACGCCGAGCTCGAGTCGCGGCACGCGGCGACGCAGCGCGCGGTCGTCTACTTCGCGGCCGCGCCGGTGCTGGTGCCGCTGGCCGCCGCGGCGATGGTGCTGTTCGACGTGCTGTCCCCGGTGTGGCTGCTGGCGCTCGTCCCGCTGTTCGCGGCAGGCCTGTGGATCGGCTTCGCCCCGGTCCGGCGGGTCGGTGACGTCATCCGCGAGCGGACGCGGGCGGCGTGGGCGGGCAGCGTCACGGCCGGGCTGCTGGTGGGCGCGCTGGTCCCGTGGTCCGGGGCCGTCGTCGCCACGATCCTGACGGCGCTGGGCGTCGCGGCCACGTGCGGGCTGCTGTGGCGGGAGGGCCGGATCCCGTGAGCCACGGCTACGCGACCTACGGCGACGATCCCGAGTTCACGCAGGAGTACGCCGAGCCCGTCGACTCGACGCGGCAGGACCTCGACGAGCTGTTCGCGGCCGTCGACGGGCTGCGCGCGGCCGTCGAGGAGTCCGACGACCGCGTGCGGCAGGAGGTCGCCGACCTGACCGACCGCGTCGAGCGGAGTGGCGGCGACCGGCAGGAGGACCGCATCGACCTGCTCGGCCGGCAGCTCGAACGGCTGCGCCAGCAGGTCCAGGCCCTGGAGCGCGCGGTGCGCGTGGCCGACGGCGTGCCGCGGATCAACCTCGACGAGGTCGGCACCGAGACCCGCGCGCTCGCGGCCGAGGCCGCGCGCTGGGACGACCTGCACAAGGAGCTCGTCACGAAGGAGCAGCGCGCCCGGCAGGAGCAGGAGCTGCTCCGGCTGGATGCGGTGCGGGCGGCCCATTCCCGGTGCGACGCCGACCTGGTCGAGGTGATGCGGGTGCTGGCGTCGACGGATCGTGCGTCCCGCGCTCGCGGGGACGCGGAGTCGACGTTCCGCGCGCTGTCGACGCGGCGCCGGACGCTGCTGGACGAGGAGATCCCGGCGGCCGTCTCGGCGGCGGACCAGGCGAAGCTGGCGTTGCGCGAGGCGGACGCGGTCGAGGCGCGGATCATGCCTCAGCTGGAACGCGCCGAGCGAGCGTGGCACGACCTGCAGGTGCGGCTGCGCACCCGCATCACGGACGCGCTCGGCTCGAACGCGCTGCTGCCGGCGTGGTTCGGCCACGCGCTGGGGGTCGCCCCGCCGTCCGGGACGTCCGGCGACGCGTGGATTCGCACGGCGGCTTCGGTGCTGGCTTACCGGGTGACGTTCGGGATCAAGGACCCGGCGCTGCCGCTGGGCCCACCGGCGGGCGAGGACGCGGACACGTCCGAACGCCGCTGGACCTGGCGGGCGAGGCTGGAGTCCGATCTCGACGAGCTGGCCCTCTAGCCGGTTCCGCACCGGCCGGCGACGGTGATGAACTACGTTTCGATCATGTCCTACCGAGACGCGACGGCCCACTACACCTCGCCCAAAAGGCGTGATCCGGTCAAGACGATGCTCGAAGAAGTGGTCACCCACCGAGTCCTGCGTGATGCCCTCTCCCGGATCCCGCGTGCGCCCGGCCGGCCGTTGCGGGTGCTCGACGTCGGGTGCGGCACCGGCGACGGCCTGGCGCTGCTGACCGAGCGGCACGGCGCCCTCACCCCGCTGACCGACGAGCACACCCTCGACTACCTCGGCGTCGACATCGACCCCGACATGGTCGACACGGCCCGCGCCCTGCACGCCGGCCGGCGGGCGGAGTTCGTCGTCGCGGACATGCGGTCCGAACTGCCCGCGGGCGACTTCGACCTCTACCTCTCCTGCGGCGTGCCCTACTCCCACCTTCCCCACGAGGACGTCGTCGAGGTCCTGACCGGCGTCATGCGGCGGATCGTCGAGACCCGCGACCGCGCCGTGCTCGTCGTCGACGTCCTCGGCCGCTACTCCGTCGAGTGGACGCCGAAGTGGCCGGAGACCCGCTGGTCCTACAACATGAGCTTCTTCGAGGATGCGACCGAAACCCTTCACGACCGGATGAGCTTCTTCGACCGCGGGTCGCTCGACGCGGCGCTCGTCGAAGCCGCGATCCGGGCCGGGGCCCGGCTGAGCGGGACGACGTTCACCGACCGGTCGATCCTCGCCGGCCGGCACACCGCCACCCTCGCCTTCAACCCGGCGATCCCGCCCTACCGCACCCTCCTCAACGAGCTCGCCCGCGGCACCACCGACGTCGACCCCGCCCGGCTGCGGTTCGAGCCGCCCACCGGGACCGCGCCCCGGCCGGTCGAGCTGTTCTTCGCGGCCTTCGCCGAACGCTGGAACCGGATCATCGCCACCGGAGACGTGCGCTCGCCCGAACGCGCGAAGCAGCTGGCGACGTCGCTCTTCGCGTGGGAACAGCAAGCTCAGCAAGGCCTCGGTACCGGGCACTCCCTGATGGCCACCGTGGTCGTGGAACGTCCCACCCTCGCCTGAGGGAGTCAGGCGCGGAGGGCGGACTCGAGCTGCCGGTGCAGCTCGCCGAGCCGGGACTTGCCCGGCTTGCCGGGCGGGAAGCGGCGGAGGAGGTCGGAGACCGCCGGCGGTGCGTGGTCGAGGGCCCAGCGGATCTCCGCGTTCGCGTCACCGCCGGCGAGTTCGCACGCCAGCGCTGCCTGCTGGGCGGGGCCGACGATGTGCTTCACCTGGTGCGGCGACGCCAGCGGGTGCAGGTAGGCCGCGCCCGCCGCGCCGACGGCCGCGCGGGCGGCGGCGGAAGCGGCGGGGTCGGAAGTCTCGCCCGCCGCCTTCAACGCCGCCCACGCCACCGTGCGAAGCAGCTTTGTCCGCGCAGCGCCCGAAGCGAACTCCCGCGCCGCGGAGATCGCGGAAGCCGGACGGGGATCGTCGGGTACCCGGGTTTCGTACAGCGGCAGCGCTCGCGAAGCGCAGTCGGCGGCCCAGCCCGTCAACGCCCGCAGCTCATCGAGAGTCAGGTCCATGCGGGTGAAGCGTATCTTTGAACAGCCGGTTGAGACTTTCAGACGACCGCCGGCTGCCGGAGCGGACGGCGCAGGCGGTTGAACAGCTTCGCGTTGTTCAGCGCGAACACGCCGACCGTCGCACCGTCCCGCTGCCACACCGCCGCGAACGACGAGGACGACAGGTCGCCGTCGACCACCGAAAGCGTGTCGTCCGGGCGGGGGTGCCCGGCCAGCTGCAGGGTCCCCGCGTACTGGTCCGACCAGACGTACCCGCTCGGCGAGTACGTGCGCGACGTCTGCCCGGCGAGCAGGTTCGCCACCGCGACCGGTGCCTGCTCCGACGCGTTCGTCCAGTGCTCGTGCCGCCGTCCCGCGTACCGGGCCACATCGCCGACCGCGACCACGGACGGCAGCTCCGTCACCAGGCCCGCGTCCACGCACACCCCGTCGGAGACGGTCAGCCCGGACCCCGCCAGCCAGTCGGTCGCCGGGGTCATGCCGACGCCCACGACGACCACGTCGGCCGGGACGAGCGACCCGTCGGCCAGGTGGACGCCCGCCTCGGACATGCCCTCGACCCGGACGCCGCAGCGCAGGTCCGTGCCGTGGTCGGCGTGCAGCCGCGCGCACACCGCCGCCAGCTCCGGCCCGAGCACCGGCGCCAGGGGAGCGGCCAAAGCCTCCAAGACGACCACGTCGAGGCCCAGCGAACGGCACGTCGAGGCCACCTCGGCCCCGATGAACCCGGCGCCGACGATCGCCACCCGCACCCCGGACACCAAAGCCGCGCGCAACGCGAGAGCGTCGTCGAGTGTCCGCAGCGTGTGGGCGCCCTCGAAGCCCGGCAGCGTGCGCGCCCGGCCGCCGGTGGCGATGACGACGCCGTCCGCGTGGACCGACCCGCCGTCCGACAGCAGCACCCGGCGCGCGGCCGGGTCCAGAGCCGTGGCGTGTACGCCGAGACGGAAGTCCAAGGCCAGCGAAGCGAGGTCGCCCGCGTCGAGCAGCTCCAGCGACGCCTGCGACGCCGTCCCGGCGAGGAACGCCTTGGACAGCGGCGGCCGGTCGTAGGGCAGGTGCGCCTCCGAACCGATCAGCACGATGCCGCCGTCGTAGCCCTGGGCGCGCAGCTCCTGCGCGGCGCGGACCCCGGCGAGCGACGCGCCGACGACCGCGATGCGCTTCACGCGGCGTCCTCGCGAGCCACGCCCTGGACGTAGATGACGCCTTCGTCGACGAGGACCGAGTACGTGCGCACCGGCTCCTTCGCCGGCAGGCAGCTCGGCACGCCCGTGCGCAGGTCGAACAGCGCCGCGTGCAGCGGGCATTCGACGAAGCAGCCCTCGAGCCAGCCGTCGGCCAGGGAAGCGTCCTGGTGAGTGCACGTGTCGTCGATGGCGTACAGCTCGCCGTCCTCGGTGTTGAACACCGCAATGGCGGGCGACCCCGGGATCCGGACGGACTCACCCGGGGGCAGCTCGTCCACCGTGCATGCGCGAATCATGAGTCCTCCGAGACAGTTGCGCATTGAGGAACATCGACTGTGATCCGCAACAAAGTCTGAGTCCCGTGAAGCGCGTCGTCAAGGGGCTACGGCCGGGTAGTTTCCGTTACCCGCTAACGGATAATCCGGGCACGTCGAAGGCCCGTACCGAGGATGGCGGTACGGGCGCTACGACGTCCGGGCTAGTTCTCCCCGTGCCGGTAGAACGGCGTCTTGATCGGGGCCAGCGGGGTGTTGCCGAGGATGAGGTCGGCCGCCTTCTCGGCGGTCATCATCACCGGCGCGTAGATGTTGCCGTTGGGGATGTAGGGCATCACCGACGCGTCGACGACGCGCAGGCCCTCGGTGCCGTGCACCCGCATGGTCTGCGGGTCGACGACGGAGCCCTCGTCCACGCCCATCTTCGCGGTGCACGACGGGTGCAGCGCGGTCTCGGCGTCCTTGGCGACCCAGTCGAGGATCTCCTCGTCGGTCTCGACGGACGGCCCCGGCGAGATCTCGCCGTCGTTGTAGGGGTCCATCGCGGACTGGTTGAGGATCTTCCGAGCCACCCGCACGGCTTCGACCCATTCCTTGCGGTCGTTCTCCGTGGACAGGTAGTTGAACTTGAGCGCCGGGTGCTGCCGCGGGTCGGTCGAGGTGATCTTCACCGAGCCGCGGGTGTCGGCGTACATCGGGCCGACGTGCACCTGGTAGCCGTGCCCTTCCGTGGGCGCCGAACCGTCGTAGCGGATCGCCACCGGCAGGAAGTGGAACATCAGGTTCGGGTACTTCACCTCGTCGTTCGAGCGGACGAACCCGCCGCCCTCGAAGTGGTTGGTCGCGGCCGGCCCGGACCGCAGGAACAGCCACTGCGCGCCGATGAAGGGCCGCTTCCACTTCGCCAGCGACGGCTGCATCGACACCGGTTGCTTGCAGGAGTACTGGATGTACACCTCCAGGTGGTCCTGCAGGTTCTCGCCGACACCCGGCAGGTCCTTGACGACGTCGATGCCGAGCTTCTCCAGGTCGCCCGCGTTGCCGACGCCGGAGAGCTGCAGCAGCTGCGGGCTGTTGATCGCGCCGCCGCAGAGGATGATCTCCTTGCCGTACACCTCACCCGGCATGCCCCGGCCCTCGGCGTACTCGACACCGATCGCGCGCGTGCCCTCGAAGAGGATCTGCGACACGAACGCATGCGTCTTCACCGTGAGGTTGGGCCGGTTCTCCACCGGGTGCAGGTACGCGCCCGCCGCGGACAGCCGCCGTCCCTTCCGGACGTTGCGGTCGAAGGCCGCGAAGCCTTCCTGCCGGTAGCCGTTGACGTCGTCGGTGCGCGGGTAGCCCGCCTCCTCTGCTGCGTCGAAGAACGCCTGGAACAGCGGGTTCGACGCCGGACCGCGCTCCAGTTCGAGTGGCCCGTCGTGGCCGCGCCACTGCCCGTCGGGGGCATCGGCGAGGCAGTTCTCCATCCGCTTGAAGTACGGTAGGCAGTGGGCATAGTCCCAAGTGGACATTCCGGGGTCGCCGGCCCAGCGTTCGTAGTCCATCGGGTTGCCGCGCTGGAAGATCATCCCGTTGATGCTCGACGACCCGCCGAGGACCTTGCCGCGCGCGTGGTAGATGCGGCGGCGGTTCATGTGCGGCTCGGGCTCGCTGCGGTAGCCCCAGTCGTAGAACTTCGACCCGATCGGGAAGGTCAGCGCGGCCGGCATGTGGATGAAGACGTCCCACTTGTAGTCGGCCCGCCCGGCCTCCAGGACCAGGACCTTGTTCGAAGGGTCCGCCGACAGCCGGTTCGCCAGCGCGCAGCCCGCCGAACCACCGCCGACGATGACGAAGTCATACGCATCGGAACTCATGGGTCCTCCTCAGCCGGGTAGCGAATCCGGAGCGTTGTCGGGCATGTGTTCGGGGCTCGTGTGCGACGAACCCCAGGTGCGGCGCCGGACGTACAGCATGATCGCACCGATGATCACGATCAGCCCGGTGACGATCACCGCGCCCCACTGGAAGTACCAGTGGTCGTCGCCGTACACCTCGGCGCGCGGCCAGATCAGGTTGACCGTCATCCCGGCGCCGTAGAGGACCGCGACCAGGTTCACCAGCGTGCCCCAGCGGCCGAGCTTGAAGTACGGGCCGTGGTCCGGGCGCGGCCACTGCCCGCGCAGGCGGCGCAGCAGCAACGGGCCGGTGACCATCAGGTAGGGGATGTAGAACAGGATGATCGCGGTCGAGGTCAGGATGAAGAACGCCCGCTGGTTGCCCAGGTTGATCAGCAGCACCACGACGGTGAGGCCGCCGGTGAGCAGCGCCGGCAGGACCGGCGTCTTCGACCGCGGCGACACCTTCGCCATGGCCTTGCTGAACGGCAGCCGGCCGTCGCGGGCCATCGCCCACGCCATCCGGATCGCCGCGGTCTGCACCGCGAGGCAGCACACCGTGATCGCGATCGCCGAGCAGATCAGGAAGGCGTCGCCGAGCCCCTCGCCGAGCGTGCTCTTCAACAGGTACGGCATGCCGGAGGTGCTCAGCTCGTCGGCGTTGATGTCGCCGACGGCCATCATGCCGACCAGCATCACCAGGCCGCCGACGATGAACGACGCCGTGATCGCCCGCAGGATCGCGCGCGGCGCGTGCTTGCGCGGCTGCGTGGTTTCCTCGGCGAGCGAGCCCGCCGTGTCGAAGCCGTAGAAGACGTACGCGCTCATCAGCGACGCCACCAGGAACGCCCCGAGGTACCCGAGTGAGTGACCGTCACCCGTGGCGTGCGTTTCGAAGACCACCTGCGGGCCGCGCTTGATGTGGATGGCCAGCGCGATGATCAGCAGGATGACCGCGGACAGCTCCACCGCGACGCCGAAGTTGTTGATCTTCGCCATCAGCTTGACGCCGATGACGTTCACGATCGTGGCGAACACGACCAGCACCAGGGCCAGGATGATGGCGTTCTGCGCGCCGCCCGGGGTCGACGTCAGCCCGGCGTCGGAGTCGCTGCCGACGATCTGGAACGCGGTCGAGACCTGCGGCAGGATGATCTGATAGGCGACCGCGACGGCGCCGGCCGTCACGATCGCGCCGATGATCATGATCCAGCCCGCGAGCCACGACGTCGCGGGCTTCGCGATCTGTTTCGCCCACTGGTACACCGACCCGGCGAGCGGGAACTGGCCGGCGAGCTCGGCGAAGCACAGCGCGACGGCGAGCTGGCCGAGGAAGACCAGCGGCCAGGTCCAGATGAACGCCGGTCCGCCCGAGGCGAAGCCGAAGAAGAACAGCTGGAACACGCCGGTCATGATCGAGATGTAGGAGAACCCGGCGGCGAAGCTGGAGAAGGAGCCCAGGGAGCGTTCGAGCTCCTGGCGGTAGCCGAACTTCTCGAGGTCGGAGCTGTCGTCCGGGGCAGGCCCCCCGCCCGCCGGCTTTTCTTGCGTGGTCATGGCTACGTCCTCACATCGTGGGTGGGGGAGGGATTTTCAGCCTTTGAACCAGTGCTGCGGAACCGGATCGATGTTCTGGTAGACGTGCTTGTGCTCCTGGTACTCCGCCAGCCCGGACGGTCCGAGCTCGCGGCCGATGCCGGACTTCCCGAACCCGCCCCACTCCGCCTGCGGCAGGTAGGGGTGGTAGTCGTTGATCCACACGGTGCCGTGGCGCAGGGCCCCGGCGACCCGCTGGGCGCGGGACGCGTCCGACGTCCACACGGCTCCGGCGAGCCCGTACTCGGTGTCGTTGGCCAGCGCGATCGCGTCGGCCTCTTCGGTGAAGCGTTCCACGGTGACGACCGGGCCGAAGACCTCTTCCCGGACGATCGCCATGTCCCTCGTGCAGCCGGAGAACACGGTCGGCCGCAGGAAGAAACCGTTTTCGTACTCCGGTCCTTCGGGCCGTTCGCCGCCCGCCCGGAGCGTCGCGCCCTCCTTGAGAGCGCTTTCGATGTACCCCTCGACCTTGGCGCGGTGCTGCGCCGAGACGAGCGGGCCCGTCTCGGTCGCGGGGTCGAGGCCGTCGCCGACCCGGATCCGGTCGGCGCGCGCGGCGAGGTCCGCCACGAACCGGTCATGGATCCCATCCTGGATGATCAAGCGCGCGCCCGCCGAGCAGACCTGTCCCGAATGGACGAACGCGGCCATCAGCGCGTAGTCCAGCGCGGTGTCGTAGTCGGCGTCGGCGAAGACCACGTTCGGGTTCTTGCCGCCGAGTTCGAGGGCGACCCGCCGGACGCCCTTCGCGGCGGCCGTCATGATCTTCTCGCCGGTCGCGTAGCCGCCGGTGAAGGAGACGAGGTCGACGCCAGGGTGCTCGACCATCGCGGCGCCGACGTGGCCCGGCCCGAGCAGCAGGTTGACGACGCCGGGCGGCGTGCCGGCCTCTTCGAGCAGGGCGACCAGCTTGATCGTGGTCAGCGGCGTGACCTCGCTCGGCTTGAGCACGATCGTGTTGCCCGCGGCCAGCGCGGGCGCGACCTTCCACGACATCTGCAGCAGCGGGTAGTTCCACGGCGCGATGAGCGCGCAGACGCCGACCGGCTCGTGCACGATCCGGCTGACGACGGTGGCGCTGCCCGCGTCGACCAGGCGTCCGGCGTCCTTGCCGGCGAGGTCGGCGTAGTAGCGGAAGACATTCGTGACGTCGTCGATGTCGATGCGGCCTTCGCCCAGCGTCTTGCCGGTGTCGAGGCTCTCGGTGCGGGCGAGTTCTTCGCGGTCGCGGACCAGCAGGTCGGCTACTTTGCGCAGCAGTTCGCCGCGCTCGGTCGCGGTGGTCCGGCGCCACGGACCGTCGTCGAAAGCCTTCCTCGCGGCTCTGACCGCGACGTCGACCTCCTCGGGCCCGGCTACGGCGACCTGCTCGATCACCTGGCCGGTCGAGGGGTTCAGTACGTCGAGGTAGCGGTCCGTCATGCGGCCCTTCCCGGATCGGTAGTGGCTGCTCAGTGCCTGGAGTGCGTACATTTGTACGCGAAGCGTGTACAGATGTCCACAAGGGGGCTTGATGGCGAAGAGCGAACCCGGCGCGACGCGGCGCCGTGGTCCGAACGACCCCGAACGGCGGGCGCGGATCGCCAAGGCGGCGATCGAGGTGGTCGCCCAGCGGGGGATCGACGGGCTCACGCACCGCTCGGTCGCCGCGGCGGCCGGCGTCCCGCTCGGCTCGACGACCTACCACTTCGCGACGCTGGACGACCTGCTGGAGGTCGCCCTGCACGAGGCGGCCGAGAAGAACGTCCACGCGTTGAAGGAGTGGGAGTCGGCGCTCGCGCCGGACGCCGACTTCGCCGCGGCGCTCGCCGACCTCGTCATGGGGTACATCAACGAGCAGTACCGGGACACGGTGGTCGAGTACGACCTGTACGTCGCGGCCCTGCACCGTCCCCGGCTCCGGGCGGCGAGCGCGGCCTGGGACGAGGCGCTGATCGCGTTCTTCGGCTCCCGCACGGACCCCCTGACCGGCCGCCTCCTGGCCGGCCTGTTCTGCGGCCTCCTGATGCAGGCGGCCCTGGCCGACCCCCGCCCGACCCGCGACGAGATCGAAACCCTCTTCCGCCGAGCCATCCACGGCCCCGTGGCCTGACCCAGACGGACGACACGCGTACCTGGCCGGACGACACGCGTACCTGGATGGACGACACGGCACTCGGCCGGTGTGTCGTCCATCTGAGTACGCGTGTCGTCCGGCTGTGTACGCGTGTCGTCCGGAACGTGCCGGAAATCTTGGCTGGGCAGTGAAAAACGTGGGTTGACATCGGGTCTGGGTGGCAGTCACTCTGTTCCGGAGTGAGCAACAAGACGCGTTCTGCGCAACTCCCGAACTGATCCGCGGAGAGGACCACGCCGGTGACCACTACCGATCTGCCGCCGAGCCTGCTCGCCACGCTTCCCGGCAGCTACTACACCGACCCGGCGATCTTCGCGCTGGAGCAGGCGAAGATCTTCGAGGCCGACTGGTTCTGCGCTGCGCGCAGTGCCGACCTCGCCGGGCCCGGGGCGTTCGAGACCGTGCAGATCGGCAAGGAGAGCCTCCTCGTCTCGCGCGGGCGGGACGGGAAGCTGAACGCGTTCCTCAACGTCTGCCGCCACCGCGGCGCGCGGCTCTGCACGTCCGAAAGCGGCACCGTCAAGCGCGCCTTCCAGTGCCCGTACCACGCCTGGACCTACGGCCTCGACGGCAAGCTGGTCGCCGCGCCGAACCTCACCGGGATGCCGGACGTCGACCGCACCACCTTCGGCCTCACCCGCGTCCACCTGCGGGAGTGGCTCGGGTACGCCTGGGTCTGCCTGGCCGACGAGCCGCCGCCGTTCGACGGCAGCGTCGTCGCCGCGGTCACCGAACGGCTCGGCGGCGCCGAGGCGATCGAGGCGTACGGCGTCGACGGCCTCGCGCTGGGCAAGCGCATCGAGTACGACGTGAAGGCGAACTGGAAACAGATCATCGAGAACTTCATGGAGTGCTACCACTGCGCGACGATCCACCCCGAGCTCACCGAGGTCCTCCCGGAGTTCGCGGACGGGTACGCCGCGCAGTACTACGTCGGCCACGGCGCGGAGTTCGGCGGCGACGTCCGGGGCTTCACCATCGACGGCAGCGAGGGCGTCGACCGGCTGCCCGGCGTCACCGAGGACCAGGACCGCAAGTACTACGCCATCACCATCCGCCCGCAGGTGTTCGTCAACCTGGTGCCGGACCACGTGATCCTGCACCGGATGTTCCCGCTGGCCCCGGACCGGACGCTGGTGCGCTGCGACTGGCTCTACCTGCCCGGCGTCGTCGAGTCCGGCCGCGACCTGACGCGCTCGGTCGAGCTGTTCCACCGCGTCAACCTGCAGGACTTCGAGGCGTGCGAACGCTGTCAGCTCGCCATGGACTCACGCTCGTACGCCGGCGGCGGGGTGCTCGTGCCCAGCGAGCACCACATCGGCGAGTTCCACGACTGGGTCCGCGGCCGGCTCGGCGTCTGAAAACGGCTAGATCAGCGCCCGGATGGCGGCCTCGAACCCGGTGACGTGCTCCAGCGTCAACGCGGCCGCCTTCTCGGCGTCGCCCTCGATGATCGCGGTGAGGAGCGGGACGTGCTCGTCGACGTGGCCGGCCATCCCGGACAGCCGGGGCACGAACACGCACCAGATCCGGGTCGCGAGGTTGTCGTACCGGATCAGCGTGTCCTCGAGGAACGGGTTGTGCACGCACCGGTAGATCGCCCGGTGCAGGGCGAGGTCGGTGCGCAGCAGCTCGGCGTTGTCCCCGGCCGGGACGCCGGCGTCGAGCTGCGCGCGCAGCTCGGTCAGGGCCGCCCGGTCGGCCTCGGTCGCGCGCCCGGCCGCGGCGGCCGTCGCCATCGGCTCCAGCGTGCGCCGCACCTCGGAGATGTGCGCGAGGTCGGAGATGTGGACGTCGGTGGCGAACGTCCCGCGCCGCGGGTAGGCGACGACCAGCCGTTCGGACTCGAGGCGTTTCAGCGCCTCGCGGATCGGCGTCCGGCCCATGCCGAGGGTGGTGCCGAGCTCGTCCTCGTTGAGGGGGGAACCCGGGGGGATGTCGAGCATGACGAGCCGGTCGCGGATGAAGCGGTACGCCTGTTCCGCGAGCGACGGGGGATTGACCTGGGGATGCACGCCGCTTAGCCTACATCGACGATTGATATATCAGAAGTCGACCAGACGGAGTTTTGGGATGACCGCGACGATCGACCCCGTGCTCAACCGGACCTTGGCCGACTACGACCCGGCCGTGGCCGACGCGATCGGCGCCGAGCTGCGACGCCAGCAGTCGACGCTCGAGATGATCGCTTCCGAGAACTTCGCCCCGCTCAGCGTGCTCCAGGCCCAGGGCTCGGTGCTCACCAACAAGTACGCCGAGGGCTACCCCGGACGTCGCTACTACGGCGGCTGCGAACACGTCGACGTGCTCGAACAGCTCGCCATCGACCGGGTCAAGGCCCTGTTCGGCGCCGGGTTCGCCAACGTCCAGCCGCACTCGGGCGCGCAGGCCAACGCGGCCGCGATGGCCGCGCTCATCAAGCCCGGCGACAAGATCCTCGGCTTGTCGCTCGCCCACGGCGGCCACCTGACGCACGGTATGCGGATCAACTTCTCCGGCCTGCTCTACGACGTCGCCGCGTACGAAGTGTCCGAAAAGGACTTCCGCGTCGACATGGCCGAGGTCGAGCGGCTCGCGAAGGAACACCGGCCGAAGCTGATCATCGCCGGCTGGTCGGCCTACCCGCGTCAGCTGGACTTCGCCCGCTTCCGGGAGATCGCCGACGAGGTCGGCGCGTACCTCATGGTCGACATGGCCCACTTCGCCGGGCTGGTCGCCGCGGGCCTGCACCCGTCGCCGGTGCCGCACGCGCACGTCACGACGACCACCACGCACAAGACCCTCGGCGGCCCGCGCGGCGGCGTGATCCTGACGAACGAACCCGCGCTGGCCAAGAAGGTCAACTCCGCGGTGTTCCCCGGCCAGCAGGGCGGTCCCCTCGAACACGTCATCGCCGCCAAGGCCGTCGCGTTCAAGATGGCCGGCGAACCCGAGTTCGTCGAACGCCAGCAACGGACCCTGCGCGGCGCGAAGCTCCTGGCCGAACGGCTGCTGACCGAAGACGGCATCTCCGTGCTGACCGGCGGCACCGACGTCCACCTGGTGCTCGTCGACCTGCGCGACTCCGAGCTCGACGGCAAGCAGGCCGAAGACCGGCTCCACGAGGTCGGCATCACCGTGAACCGCAACGCCGTCCCGTTCGACCCGCGGCCGCCGATGGTCACCTCCGGCCTGCGGATCGGCACCCCGGCCCTGGCCACGCGCGGCTTCGGGGACGCCGAGTTCCGCGAGGCCGCCGACATCATCGCCGAGGCCCTCAAGCCCGGTTGCGACGTCGGGAAGCTGCGGGCCCGCGTCACCGCGCTCGCCGAGGCGTTCCCGCTGTACCCCGGGGAGGAGACCCGATGACCGACCTGCCGGAGCACCCGGACTTCCTCTGGGACAACCCCGAGCCCAAGAAGGCCTACGACGTGGTCGTCGTCGGTGGCGGCGGGCACGGCCTCGCCACCGCGTACTACCTGGCCAAGGTGCACGGCATCACGAACGTCGCCGTGCTGGAGAAGGGCTGGCTCGCGGGCGGCAACATGGCCCGCAACACCACGATCATCCGCTCCAACTACCTCTGGGACGAGAGCTCCGGCATCTACGAGCACTCCCTCAAGCTGTGGGAAGGGCTCGAAGAGGACCTCGGCTACCCGATCCTGTTCAGCCAGCGCGGGGTGCTGAACCTCGCGCACAGCCTGCAGGACGTCCGCGACAGCGTCCGCCGCGTCGAGGCCAACAAGCTCAACGGCATCGACGCCGAATGGGTGGACGCGGCCGGCGTCAAGGAGATCTGCCCGATCGTCAACGTCTCCCCGGACGTGCGTTACCCGGTGCTCGGCGCGACCTTCCAGCCGCGTGCGGGTATCGCAAAGCACGACTACGTCGCCTGGGGCTTCGCGCGGGCGGCCCACGAGCTGGGCGTCGACCTCATCCAGAACTGCGAGGTCACCGGCATCTCCACGGTGGACGGCCGGGTCACCGCGGTCGAGACGTCGAGGGGCCGGATCGCCGCGGGCAAGGTCGCGCTGTGCGCCGCCGGGCACTCGTCGGTACTCGCGAAGATGGTGGGCCTCGACCTGCCGCTGGTCTCGCACCCGTTGCAGGCGCTGGTGTCCGAGCTGCTGGAGCCGATCCACCCGACGGTCGTCATGTCGAACGCCGTGCACGTCTACGTTTCCCAGGCGCACAAGGGCGAACTCGTGATGGGCGCCGGCATCGACAGCTACGCCGGCTACGGCCAGTGCGGCGCGTTCCACATCATCGAGGAGCAGATGGCCGCCGCGCTGGAGCTGTTCCCGGTGTTCGCGCGGGCGCACCTGCTGCGGACGTGGGCGGGCATCGTCGACGTCAGCCCGGACGCGTCGCCGATCGTCGGGCTCACCCCGGTCGAGAACCTGTTCCTCAACTGCGGCTGGGGTACCGGCGGCTTCAAAGCCACGCCGGGGGTGGGAGACGTCTTCGCGGCGACCATCGCGCGGGGCAAGCCGCACGAGTACGCCGAACCGTTCACGCTCGACCGGTTCACCACCGGTGCCCTCGTCGACGAGCACGGCGCCGCCGCCGTCGCGCACTAGGAGTCTTTGATGCAGCTGATCCCCTGCCCGTGGTGCGGGCCGCGTGAAGAGGCCGAGTTCCACTACGGCGGCCAGGCGCACGTCGCCTACCCCTCGGACCCGGCCGCGATGTCGGACGAGGAGTGGGCGAAGTTCCTCTTCTTCCGCGACAACCCCAGCGGGCCCTTCGCCGAGCGCTGGAGCCACTCCGCGGGCTGCCGCCGCTGGTTCAACGCCGTCCGCGACACCCGCACCCACGACCTGAAGGCGGTCTACCGCCTCGACGAGCCCAGGCCGGTGATCTCGTGACCCGACTGTCCGGCGTCCCGCTGAAATTCACCTTCGACGGTCGCGAGCTGACCGGGTTCCTCGGTGACACCCTGGCTTCCGCGTTGCTGGCCAACGGTATCCACCGGGTCGCGACCAGCATCAGGTACGGCCGGCCGCGCGGCATCGCCGGCGCCGGCGTCGAGGACTCGAACGCCTTGGTGCAGATCGAAAAGCCGTTCCCGGAGCCGATGCTCAGCGCGACCACCGTCGAGCTGTACGACGGTCTGGTCGCGCGCGGCCTGTCCGGTCAAGGTCGCCTGGCCGCCGAGCCGGACCCGGCCCGCTACGACGCGAAGCACGCCCACTGCGATGTCCTGGTCATCGGTGCCGGGCCCGCGGGCCGCGCGGCCGCTGCCTCCGCGGAAGGGCGTGTGCTGCTCGTCGACGACCAGCCCGACGGCGAAGCGCCCGAAGGTGTCCGGTTCCTCTCGCGGACCACGGCGTTCGGCGTCTACGACGACGGGTTCGTGCTGGCCCTGGAGCGCCGGGGTGAACCCGCCGCGCCCGAACGGATCTCGCGTCAGCGGGTGTGGCGGATCCGGGCGAAGCGGATCGTCATCGCCACCGGCGCCCACGAGCGGCCGATCGTGTTCCCGGACAACGACCGGCCCGGCATCATGCTCGCTTCGGCCGCGCGCACGTACCTGAACCGCTACGGCGTCCTCGCCGGGCGGCGCGTGGTCGTGTTCACCACCAACGACTCCGCGCTCGACGCCGCCTCCGAACTGGCCGAGGCCGGGGCCGAGATCGTGCGGATCGTCGACGCTCGTGAGGGCTACGGCGTCATCGGCACCGACGGCGACGACCACATCACCGCCGCCCACGTCGCTCCGCTGGGCTCGCTGGAGGGGGAGCGGGTGCCGTGTGACCTGCTGCTCGTGTCCGGCGGCTGGAACCCGGCCGTGCACCTGTTCAGCCAGGCCCGGGGCAAGCTCCGGTACGCGCCGGAGCTCGGCTCCTACGTCCCGGACGGCGACCTGCCGAACGTCAGCGTCGTCGGCGCGGCGGCGGGCGAGGGATTGCCGGAAGCGAAGATCCTCTGGCAGGTGCCGGCCCCGGAGTCCGATGTGGACACCAGGTTCGTGGACCAGCAGCGGGACGCGACCGTCTCGGACGTCCTGCGCGCGACCGGTGCCGGGCTGCGCTCGTTGGAGCACATCAAGCGCTACACGACGATCGGCACCGCGCACGACCAGGGCAAGACGTCCGGCATGCTCGCCGCGGGCATCACCGCCGAAGCGCTCGGTGTCGACTTGGCGACCCAGCGGCCCACGACGTTCCGACCGCCGTACACGCCGGTGTCGTTCGCCGCGCTGGCCGGGCGGAACCGCGGTGACCTGCACGATCCCGTGCGCGTCACGACGATCCACCCGTGGCACGTCGAGCACGGCGCCGAGTTCGAGAACGTCGGCCAGTGGAAGCGGCCGTGGTACTACCCGCGGCCGGGCGAGTCGATGCACGACGCCGTCCTGCGCGAATGCCGCGCCGCGCGCACCGACGTCGCGATGATGGACGGGTCCACTTTGGGCAAGATCGACGTCGAGGGTCCGGACGCGGGCTGGTTCCTCGACATGCTCTACACGAACATGATGAGCAACCTCAAGGTCGGCCGAATCCGTTATGGCGTCATGTGCAGTGTGGACGGCATGGTCATCGACGACGGCACGGTCATCCGCGTCGGCGAGGAGCGCTTCCTGGTCACCACGACCACCGGCAACGCGGCGATGGTCCTCGAGTGGATGGAGGAGTGGCTCCAGACGGAGTGGCCGCACCTGCGCGTCTACGCGACGTCGGTCACCGAGCACTGGACCACGATCCCGCTGGTCGGACCGCGCTCGCGGGAAGTCCTCGGCCGCCTGGCGCCGGACCTCGACGTCTCCAACGAGGCCTTCGGGTTCATGACCTGGCACGACGCCGAAGTCGCCGGGATCGCCGCCCGCGTCTGCCGGATCAGCTTCTCCGGCGAGCTGGCGTACGAGATCAACGTCCCCTCGTGGTACGGGCTCGCGCTCTGGAAGTCCATAGTGGACGAAGGTGCCACGCCGTACGGCACCGAGACCATGCACGTCCTGCGGGCCGAGAAGGGCTACCCGATCATCGGCCAGGACACCGACGGGACGGTGACCCCGCAGGACCTCGGGATGTCCTGGGCGGTCTCGAAGAAGAAGGCGGACTTCCTCGGCAAGCGGTCCTTCGCCCGCGCCGAGAACAACCGCCCGGACCGCAAGCAGCTGGTCGGCCTGCTGCCCGTCGACCCCTCGGTGCTGCTGCCGGAAGGCTCGCAGATCATCGAAAGCGAAGTCGTGCCCGAACCTCCCGTGCGGATGCTCGGCCACGTCACCTCCAGCTACGACAGCGCCGCGCTGGGCCGGACGTTCGCGCTCGCCCTGGTGCGCTCCGGACGCGAGCGCGTCGGCGAAACGCTGTACGTCCCGGTCGGCGACGACGTCGTGCCGGTGACCGTGACCGAATCCGTGCTCTTCGACAAGGAAGGAGTCCGCCGTGACGGCTGAAGCGGTCGAAGAACCGTTCCGCACCCAGCTCACCGTGCGCCTCCGCGACGGGCACGCCCTCCTCGGCGTCGACCTGCCCGGGCCGTGCACGTTCACCAGCGGCCACGGCGTCGACATCCTCTGGATGGGTCCCGACGAGTACCTGGTGCTCGCCGAACCCGGCCGCCAGGCCGAGCTGGAAGCGTCGCTTTCCCGGGAAAGCGATGTCGTCGTGGATGTCTCGGCGCAGCGCAACGTCGTGCGGCTCACCGGGGAGCACGCGCGGGACGTCCTGGCCCACGGGTGTTCCCTCGACCTGGAGGTCGCGCCGCCGGGTACGTGCGTGCAGACGTTGTTCGCGCGCACCGGGATCGTGCTCATGGTCCGGAAAGAAGGTTTCACGGTCCTCGTGCGGCAGTCCTTTTCGGACTACTTCCACGCCTGGCTGGCCGACGCGAGTCTGGAGTACGTCTCGTGACCTTCACCTTGACGCTCAAGTGTCCCGAGCGCTCGGGCATCGTGCACGCCGTCACGACGTTCCTCGTCGGGCAGGGCTGCGACATCGTCGAGCACCAGCAGTTCGACGACGACGTCCGCGGCTCGCTGTTCCTGCGCACGTCCTTCACCTGCACTGAAGAGTCCACAGTGGACGACTTAACGCGGGCGTTCGCGCCGGTGGCCGGGGACTTCGGGATGGAGTTCGGGTTCTCCGACGGGACGCCGCCGCGGGTGCTGGTGATGGTGTCGAAGTTCGGGCACTGCCTGAACGACCTGCTCTTCCGCTGGCGCGCGGGCGGCCTCGGTGCGGAGATCGCCGTGGTCGTCTCGAACCACGAGGACCTGCGGCCGATGGCCGAGGCGGCCGGCGTCCCGTTCGTGCACGTCCCGGTCACGGCGGAGACCAAGCCGGAGGCCGAGCAGCGGCTGCTCGACCTGGTCGGGGAGTACGAGGCCGACCTCATCGTGCTCGCGCGGTACATGCAGGTGCTGTCCAACGAGCTGTGCCAGAAGCTCGAAGGCCGCGCGATCAACATCCACCACTCGTTCCTGCCCGGGTTCAAGGGCGCCAAGCCCTACCACCAGGCCTACGACCGCGGCGTCAAGTACGTCGGCGCGACCGCGCACTACGTCACGCCCGACCTCGACGAGGGCCCGATCATCGAGCAGGAGGTCGCGCGGGTCGACCACACCTACTCACCGCGCGAGCTCGTGACCGTCGGGCGTGACGCCGAAGCGCTCGCCCTCTCCCGCGCGGTCCGCTGGCACTGCGAACGCCGCGTCCTGCTCAACGGCAACAGCACTGTTGTGTTCCGGTAGTTAGGAGTCCGTCATGACCGCACCGAAAGTCGTGATCATCGGCGCCGGCATCGTCGGCGCGAACCTGGCCGACGAGCTGACCACCCGGGGCTGGTCCGACGTCACCGTCCTCGACCAGGGCCCGCTGCCGCGCACCGGCGGCTCGACGTCGCACGCGCCCGGCCTGGTGTTCCAGACCAACACCTCCAAGAGCATGACGGAGTTCGCGAAGTACACCGTCGGGAAGCTGCTGGACCTGGACTGCTTCCTCCAGGTCGGCGGCATGGAGGTCGCGACGACGCCGGCGCGCTGGGAGGACCTCAAGCGCAAGCACGGCTGGGCGACGTCGTGGGGCGTCCCGGGCTCGATCATCGACGCCGAGGAGTGCGTCCGCCGGTGGCCGCTGCTCGACGGCTCGCAGGTGTTCGGCGCGCTGCACACGCCGACCGACGGGCTGGCGCGGGCCGCGAAGGCCGTCGAGGTGCTGGCTGAGCGGGCCACCTCGCGGGGCGCTCGGTTTGTCGGGTCGACCCGCGTGACCGACGTCCTGCAAGCGGACGGCCGCGTCACCGGGGTCCGGACCGACCAGGGTGACTTCCCGGCCGACGTCGTCGTCTCGTGCGCCGGGTTCTGGGGCCGCGAGATCGGCGCGATGGTGGGCATGGACGTGCCGCTGCTGCCGCTGGCGCACCAGTACGTCAAGACCGGCCGGGTCGACGAGCTGGTCGGCCGCAACACCGAAGCGGTCGAGGCGAGCCTGCCGATCCTGCGCCACCAGGACCAGGACCTGTACTTCCGCGAGCACGTCGACCGGATCGGCATCGGCTCCTACGCGCACCGGCCGATGCCGGTCGAAGAGTCCACATTGGACCCATCGGTGACCGAGACGGCCATGCCGTCGATGCTGCCCTTCACCGAAGACGACTTCGCGCCGTCGTGGGAGGAGAGCAAGCTGCTGCTGCCCGCGCTGCGGCAGACCAAGGTCGAAGAGGGCTTCAACGGGATCTTCTCCTTCACCCCGGACGGCCAGTCGCTGGTCGGCGAGTCCGCCGACGTCCGCGGCTTCTGGCTCGCCGAAGCGGTGTGGGTGACGCACTCCGCGGGCATCGCCAAGGCCGTCGCCGAGCTGCTGGTCGACGGGCAGTCCGAAGTGGACGTCCACGAGGTCGACGTCCACCGCTTCGAGGACGTCCAGCTTTCGCCGTCCTACGTGAGCGAAACTTCACAGCAGAACTTCGTCGAGGTCTACGACATCCTGCACCCGTTGCAGCCCAAGCTTTCCCCGCGTGACCTGCGCGTGTCGCCGTTCCACGCCCGGCAGCGCGAGCTCGGTGCGGTGTTTCTGGAGGCGGGCGGCTGGGAGCGGCCGCACTGGTTCGAGGCCAACGCGCCGCTGCTGAAGAAGCTGCCGCACGACGCGCTGCCGCCGGCGCGGGACGCCTGGTCGGCGCAGTTCCACTCGCCGATCGCGGCGGCCGAGGCGTGGCACACGCGCAACGGGGTGGCGCTGTACGACATGACGCCGCTGAAGCGCGTCGAGGTCAGCGGGAGCGGGTCACTGGAGTTCCTACAGTCGCTGACCACCAACCAGCTGGACAAGTCGGTCGGGTCGGTCACCTACACACTGATGCTGGACGAGGCGGGCGGCGTCCGCAGCGACGTCACGGTCGCGCGGCTCGGGCCGGAGCTGTTCCAGGCCGGGATCAACGGCAACATCGACGTCGACCACCTCGTGAAGCACGCACCGGCCGGGGTGCAGGTCCGGGACATCACCGGCGGGACGTGCTGCGTCGGCGTCTGGGGCCCGCTGGCGCGTGACCTCGTGCAGCCGCTGAGCGGGGAAGACTTCTCGCACACCGGGTTGAAGTACTTCCGGGCCCGCCGGGCGCGGATCGCCGGGGTGCCGGTCGTCGCGATGCGACTGTCCTATGTGGGCGAGCTCGGCTGGGAGATCTACACCGGCGCGGACAACGGCCTGCGGCTGTGGGACGCGCTGTGGGCGGCCGGGCAGCCCCTCGGCGTCATCGCGGCCGGGCGGGCGGCGTTCAACAGCCTGCGGCTGGAGAAGGGCTACCGGCTGTGGGGCACCGACATGACGACCGAGCACGACCCGTACGAAGCCGGGGTCGGCTTCGCCGTGCGGCCGGCGAAGGGTGACTTCCTGGGCCGGGACGCGATCGAAGGACGTGGCGAGGACACCGCGTCGCGGCGGCTGCGGTGCCTGACAATCGACGACGGCCGCACGGTCGTGCTGGGCAAGGAACCGGTGTTCGTGGACGGGGTCGCGGCGGGCTACGTCACGAGCGCGGCGTACGGCTACACGATCGGCCGGCCGATCGCGTACGCGTGGCTGCCGGCGTCGTCCGACGTCGGCAGCGGGGTGGAGATCGAGTACTTCGGCCGCCGGGTCGCGGCCACCGTGGCCGCCGAGCCGCTGGTCGACCCCGGCATGGAACGGATCCGGCGCTAGGTGGAAAGGCACAGCCCATGCGTGATCAGATCATGAGCGACTTCCTCAAGGCCCTCGCCTCCGACGCCTCCCCGGGTGGCGGGGCGACGGCGGCGCTGCACGTCGCCCAGGCCGCGGCGCTGGTCGGCAAGGCGTCGCCCGACGGGCGCGAAGCCCGGGCGTTGAGCATGCACGCACTGCGGCTGGCGGAGAAGGAAGCGCACGCGGCCGCCACCCTCACCCGGGCGCTCCGGCGGCCGGCGGGTGAAGCGCGGGACTCGGCGGTGGCCGAAGCGCGCCGGCGCGCGTGCGAACCGGCGGCCGAGGTGATCACCGCCGCGGCGGCGGTGCTGGACCTCGCGGACCGGGTGCCACCGGACCCGCTGGTGGCCACCGACCTGGCGGCGGTGGCGGAGGCGGCCCGCGCCGCGGCGATGACGGCCGGGGTGAGTATCGAGATCCACGCCGGAGTGGCCCCCTTGGAGGTGGCCGCGGTGACCGAGCGCGCGGACCGTCTGACCGCCAGTGTCCGGAAGGCGGTGGTCCCGGCGTAACGGCTCCTGATCGCGGGTACATCCACAGCAACTCCATGGAACGACGCCAGGAAATTCTCAGGATCGAGGCGAATCCTGGAGCGGCCGGAGGCTTGTCGAGGGCTGGAGCTGTGCATGAGCGAGTACGACCGAGGACCGCAGGGTGGCGGCGAGTACCCGTACGGCCACTACCCACCGGGCCAGGGCTACTACGACCAGCCGCAGTACTACGGGCAGCAGCCCCAGGACCGGCAGTACCCCCAGGAGCAGCCGTACCCCCAGGACCAGCGGTTCTACGGGCAGCAGCCGTACGACCACCAGTACGGCCAGGCCCGTGACCAGTGGGGACGTCCGTACCCGCCGCAGTACACGCAGCCGGGCTACGGCTACCCGCCGCCCGTCCCGCCGCCCCCGCGGCGGCGGCCGCTCCGCGCGCTGACGGTCGCCGTCGTCGCGGTCGCGCTCGCCGTCGTGGCCGGGCTCGGCATCGGGCACCTCATCTCCTCGAACAGCCCCACCGCGAGCGGCAACCAGAACTTCGGCTTCTCCGGGCAGCCCAGCGCCGCGGCCACCGCACTCGACGCCGACGCCGTGGCCGCGAAGGTCAACCCGGCCATCGTCAACGTCAACACCGAGCTCGGCCTGCAGGGCGCCGCCGCGGCCGGCACCGGCATCGTCCTCACCTCGGACGGCGAGGTGCTGACGAACAACCACGTCGTCGCCGGCGCGACCAGCATCAAGGTCACCAGCATCGGCACCGGGGACACGTACAAGGCGCACGTCGTGGGCTACGACCGCAGCGAGGACATCGCGGTCATCCAGCTCGAAGACGCGTCCGGCCTGCCCACCGCGAGCATCGGCGACTCGTCGACGGTCAAGGTCGGCGACCAGATCCTCGGGCTCGGCAACGCCGGCGGCAAGGGCGGCGACCCCGTGCCCGCGCCCGGCACGGTGACCGCGCTGGACCAGTCGATCACCGCGTCCGACGAGTCCAGCGGGTCGTCCGAGCAGCTCACCGGGCTGATCCAGGTCCGCGCGAACATCGAGTCCGGCGACTCCGGCGGCCCGCTCGTCAACGCGAACGCGCAGGTCATCGGCGTCGACACGGCCGCGTCGACCGGCTACCAGCTCAACGGGCGCCGCAACGGCGGCACTGGTCAGGGCTTCGCCATCCCGATCAACCAGGCCGTCGACATCGCGCACAAGATCGTCGCGGGCACGGCGTCGGACAAGATCCACATCGGCAAGACGGCGTTCATCGGCGTCTCGGTCTCCGACGGCCAGGGCGCCCGGATCCGCGACGTCGTCGCGCGCGGGCCGGCACAGCAGGCGGGCCTCGCGGCCGGGGACGTGATCACCGCGATCGACGGCAAGGCGATCGACTCGGCGACGGCGCTGACGAACGTGATGGACACCCACCACCCCGGCGACAAACTGACGCTGACGGTGACCAGCGCGGCCGGCGGCGCTCAGCAGCAGGTTCAGGTGACGGCGGCCGAAGGGCCCGTGGGCTGAGTCAGCGCAGTGTCTCTCAGCGCAGGGTCTCGTTGAGCACCTCGCGGTGCGTCCGCTTCGCCGCGAGGTACCGCTCCCGGCCGGCGTCGGTGATGGTGACGAAGATGCCGCGCCGGTCCAGCTCGCACAGCGCGCGCTCGACCAGGCCTTCCTTCTCGAGGCGGGCGACCAGCCGCGAGGTGGCGCTCTGGCTGAGGTGGATGGCGCCGGTGAGGTCGGCCGAGCGGCACTTGAAGTCGCAGGTCGCGAGCCGTTCCAGGGCTTCGAACTCGTTCGCGCCGATCCCGTGGCGCTCCTGCAGGCGGCACTCGAGCGCGGTGAACACGGCCGAGTAGCGGGCCAGCAACTCGTGCCACTCCTGGACCAGACCTTGTTCAGCGACGTCGCTCACGGCGACCAACTTAGCATGCACGCACATCAGATGCAAATACATTAAATGCTTAGACATTAGATGCGTGTGCATGTACTGTCGCCGACATGAGCTCTTCCGTGTCCTTGTCCACCACCTCGACCCGGTGGGACGCACGTCTCTGGGGTGTCCTGCTCACCGTTTCGATCGTCATCGGCCTCGACGCGCTCGACGTGTCGATGGTCGGGGTCGCGCTCCCCGCGATCCAGGCCGACCTCGGCCTGTCCACCAACGCGCTGCAATGGGTCGTCAGCGGCTACGTCCTGGGGTACGGCGGGTTGCTGCTGCTCGGCGGGCGCACCGCCGACCTGCTCGGCCGCCGCCGCGTGTTCCTCGTGGCCGTCGCCGTGTTCGCGCTGGCCTCGCTGCTCGGCGGGCTCGTCGACGACGGCGCGCTGCTCATCGCGAGCCGCTTCATCAAGGGCCTGGCCGCCGCGTTCACCGCGCCGGCCGCGCTGTCCATCATCACCACGACGTTCCAGGAGGGCCCGGCCCGCAACAAGGCGATCAGCATCTTCGCCGTGTTCGGGGCGAGCGGGTACTCCGCCGGGCTCGTGTTCTCCGGCCTGCTGACCGAGGTCGGCTGGCGCTGGACGTTCCTGCTGCCCGCGCCGATCGCGCTGGTCGCGTTCGCCGCCGCGTGGAAGCTGATCCCGAGCTACGCGCGGGAAGAGGGCCGCGGCTACGACTTCCCGGGCGCGATCACCGGCGCCGCCGGCTCGCTGCTGCTGGTGTTCGGCGTCGTCGAGGCACCCGAGATCGGCTGGGCCGCGCCGCGCACGCTGATCACGTTCGCCGTCGCGCTCGCGTTGCTGGTGACGTTCGTGGTCATCGAGAAGCGCAGCAGCCACCCGTTGCTGCGCCTGGGAATTCTTCGCTCGGGACCGCTCGCGAGGGCGAACCTCGGCGGCGCGCTGTTCTTCGGCGCGTACATCGGGTTCCAGTTCGTCGTGATGCTGTACCTGCAGCGGGTGCTCGGCTGGTCGGCGCTGCAGACCGCGCTCGGTTTCCTGCCGGCGGCGCTGATCGTGGCGTTCGGCTCCCCGCGCATCGAGCCGCTGATCGACCGGGTCGGCACCCCGCGCACGATCTTCGCGGGCGTCGTCGCGCACGTGCTGGGGTACGCGCTGTTCCTGCGGGTGGACGAGCACTCGGGGTACGCGGCCTTCGTGCTGCCCAGCATGATCCTGCTCGGCATCGGCTTCACGCTGGCGTTCTCCTCGCTGAACATCCAGGCCACGGCCGGGATTTCGGACAGCGAGCAGGGCTTGGCGGGCGGCCTGCTGAACACGTCGCTGCAGGTGGGCGGCGCGATCGGGCTCGCGGTGGTGACGGCGGTCCTGACCGCCAACGGCGGCCGTGAGGCCTCCCCGGCGGCACTGCTCACCGGCTTGACGCCGGCGTTGAGCGTGGTCACCGGCATCGCGGTGCTGGGGTTGCTGATCGCGATCAGCGGCCTGGTGGCCCGGAAGCGAGAGGCGGAGGAACCGGTCCTGGAGCCGGAAGACCTGCTGGCTCTCGCGGACTGAGGGAAAGCGGAAGAGCCACCATCTCGGGGGATGGTGGCTCTTCCGCATTTCACGCCGGGACGACCTCGGCCCGCCGGGAACCGCTGAACCGGAGTGCGGCCAGCAGCGCCGGCACCGCGCCCGGCCGGCGGGTCACCGGGCCACCCGCTCGTCCGTGCCGGGCACCTTCGCCGTCGTGATGGCGATGCGGTTCCACGTGTTGATGGTGAAGATCAGCGCGAGGAGCTGGGCCAGCTCGTCCTCGCCGAACTGGCCGGCGGCCCGGGCGTAGACGTCGTCGGGGACGCCGCCGGCGATCAGCGTCACGGCTTCGGTCAGGGCCAGCGCCGCCTGCTCCTGCTCGCTGAAGAAGTGACCGGCCTCGTGCCACACCTGCACCATGTGCAGCCGCTCCTCGCTCTCGCCGGCCTTGCGGGCGTCCGAGGTGTGCATGTGCAGGCAGTAGGCGCAGCGGTTGAGCTGCGACGCGCGGATCTGGACCAGCTCGACCAGCGCGGGGTCGAGGCCGGCGCGGGCGGCGGCGTCGAAGCCGATCAGGGCCTTGAAGGCCTTGGGGGCGGACTTGGCGAAGGTGAGGCGGGAGTTCGTCATGACCAGAAATCTAGGGCCCGGTTGACCGCCGTGTAGGGTGCATTTCCGTGGCAGATTCATGGGTCAATTCCGGGGTCGACCTCCACCTGGAGCTGGCGGGCGGGAGCAAACGGGCCGCGCTCATCACCGCCCTGCGCGACGCCGTCCGCGGCGGCCGGCTCGCCCCGGGCACCCGGCTCCCGCCCTACCGGTCGCTGGCCGCCGACCTCGGGCTGGCCCGCAACACCGTCGCCGACGCCTACGCCGAGCTGGTCGCCGAAGGCTGGCTGACCGCCGTCCAGGGCTCCGGCACCCGCGTCGCCTCACGGGCCGAGCCGCTCCCGTCGGCCCGGACGCCGAAGACCGCACCGGGCGCTCCGGCGCCGCGGTACAACCTGCGCCAGGGCCAGCCGGACGCGACGTCGTTCCCGCGTCCCGAATGGCTCGCCGCCGCGCGCCGCGCGCTGAGCGTCGCCCCGCACGACGCCTTCGGCCCCGGCGACCCGCGCGGCCGGCGCGAACTGCGGGAAGCCTTGGCCGGCTACCTCGCGCGGGCCCGCGGCGTGCGGACGGCGCCGGAGCGGATCGTCGTGTGCTCGGGGTTCGCGCACGCGCTGCGGCTGCTGTTCCCGGCGGTCCTGCCCGGCCCGCTCGCGGTCGAGGCGTACGGCCTGGCGTTCCACCGCGCGATCCTCGCCACGGCCGGCGTCGAAACGATTCCCCTTGCCCTGGACGAAAAAGGTGCCCGCGTCGCGGAGCTGGACGTGCCGGCGGTGCTGCTGACCCCCGCCCACCAGTTCCCGACCGGCGGCCCGCTGCACCACGACCGCCGGACCGCGGTGGTCGACCACGTCCGCGCGACCGGCGGCCTGCTCATCGAGGACGACTACGACGGCGAGTTCCGCTACGACCGCAAGCCGGTCGGCGCGGTCCAGGGCCTGGACCCCGAGCACGTCGTCTACGTCGGTTCGGTGAGCAAGAGCCTGTCACCCGCTTTGCGGCTCGGCTGGCTGGTGCTGCCGGAGCACCTCGTCGACGCGGTGCTGGCGGTGAAGGGCGAGCGCGAGGCGTGGGCGGGCGTGCTGGACCAGCTGACGCTGGCGGAGTTCCTGGCCTCGGGCGCGTACGACAAGCACATCCGGCGCATGCGCCAGCGGTACCGGCGCCGCCGCGACCTCCTCGTCGGGGCCTTGGCCGAACGGGCACCGCACGTGGTGCCGACCGGCATCGCCGCCGGCCTGCACGCGGTGCTGCGGCTACCGCCCGGCACCGAGCGGTCCGCGGTGAAAGCCGCTACGTGGCAAGGACTCGCGCTCGACGGCCTGGCGGCGTTCCGGCACCCGGCCAGCACGATGTCCACAATGGACGGACTGGTGGTCGGCTACGCGACCCCGTCCGAGCACGCGTACCCGGCGGCGGTGGACGCGCTGTGCCGCGCGCTGCCACCCGCGTGACGGTCAGGCCGGCTGCCACAGTTCGATGCGGTTGCCTTCGGGATCGGTGACCCAGCCGAACCGGCCGACGCCGTCCATGTCCTGGGTCTCCTCGGCCACGTCGGCGCCCTTCTCGCGGAGCTGGGCGAGCATGGCGTCGAGGTCGCGGACCCGGAAGTTGAGCATGGTCTGCTGGGAGCGGGCCCCGAAGTAGTCGGTCCCGGCCTCGAACGGCGCGAAGACCGTCGGCCCCGGCTCCTGCTGCCACAGGCCGTGTTCGTCGGCGCCGAGGCCGAGGGCGTCCCGGTACCAGGCACCCAGTGCCGCCGGGTCCGCCGCGCGGATGAAGTACCCACCGATGCCGAGCACGCGTTCCATGCCGCGATCCTGCCAGCGCGGCGGGGAGTCCGGGGCCGCCGACACGCGGAAGGCCCCGGACCCCGGGTCACCCGACGATGTCGAGCTCGAACGGTTCGGCCGAGCTGTAGTTGATGTCGGCCCACACCGCGCCCGGCAGGTCGTAGCGGCGGTGCGACGTCAGCTTGTTGTCGTAGCCGGCGATCTGCGTGGGGTTGTGGCCGACGCCCTGGTGGTCGCTGCCCCAGGCGTAGATGTCGCCGACCCACATCGGTGTCGCGAAACCGTCGCCGCCGAGCCGTGGCCGGATGATGACCGCCGCACCCGGGCTGCCGGACAGGAACACCCGCACCGTGTTGTCGCTGGTGTTGGGCGGGGTGACGGTGATGCGCTCCATGATCTCCACTCCAGTCGAGGCGGATCCGTTTCCGTCCACTCCGGGCCAGTAGTCGGCCACGGACGAGACGTCGTAGCCCGGGGCGACGTCGCCCCGGTACTGCTTGGCGATCGCACCGGCCGGGATGGCGGGATCGCCGTTGTAGTGGGCGATCCAGTAGTGCGGTTCGGCGACGCCGGCCGACGAGAACGCCGAGCGCACCGAGGGCCAGGTCGAGAGGTTGCAGTAGATGGTGGGGTCGGCGCCGGCCGCGCGGCGCATCCGGACCCAGCCGGGCGCCTCGCCCGGGGTGGCGTCGCCGGGTTCGACGTCCAGGACGTGGCCGTCGTTCGTGCTCGCCTTCTTGACGATGGTGACCTTGACCGCGTTCGGGAACCGCGCCCAGTCGGCGGCCGACCACGGTTCGAGCTTGATCTTGTCGATGTATCCCGCGACCATCTGCGCGCCGGCGGGGATGTGGGCGGCCGTGACCGCGTCGTACATCGTGCGCACGGGTTACGTCTCCGTTCGGTGCCGTTCGCCGTTTCGGGGACGGCGAAATCGTCTCCGCGATCCGCCATCGTGCTTCTACCCATGTGGGACGGGCGTCAAGCGCGAATGTTACGTCGTTTCCTTCCGTCACCAAATCGGCCGCATCGCGCGATTCTTTCACCACGGGCTCACGGGGTGATGGTGACTTTCCGCTATCGGTACTGGCTTCCCGCTCACCCGGCTGGCAAGCTGCCAGGACTCCACGACGGAAGGTACGTGCATGGCGGCACACCCAGCGCGGGCCCGGCGCGTCGACGCGCGGGTCGTCGTCCTGAGCGTGCTGCTCGTGGTCGCCCTGCTCGCCTGGTTCGGCGTCGACTACCTGCGCGACCGCCTCGCCGCCGGCGGCTGCGACACCACGACGCCGGTGCGCATCACGGCGGCGCCGGACGTCGCGCCGGTGCTCACCGCGCTGGCCCGGACCGTGCCGGGGCCGGACTGCTATTCCGTCGAGGTCACGGCGTCCGCGTCGACGGCCACCGCGACCGCGCTGGAAGCCAACGGCGCGAACGGCCCCGACGTCTGGGTGCCGGAGTCGAGCAGCTGGCTGCTGCAGGCACGCGACGGCGGCGCGTGGAACCTGCCCGAGTCCGGGCAGTCGGTGGCGAGCTCGCCGGTCGTGCTGGCCCTGACCGACGACGTCGCGAAACAGGCCGGCTGGCCGGGGAAGTCACCGTCCTGGTCGGACGTCCTCGCGGGAAGCCCGGTCGGGCTGCCCGACCCGAGCCGCGACCCGGCCGGGATCGCCGCGCTGATCGGCCTGCGGCAGCTGACGAAGGACGCGCCCGACCCCGCCGCGGCGTTCACCGAGGAGATCCGCAAGGTGTCGGCCGTCAAGGAGCCGTTCACCGCGTCGCCGGCGTCGGAGCAGTCCGTGCTGGCGCGCAAGCTCGTCGCCGCCTACCCGGCGGCCGGCGTGCCGAGCTTCGACTACCCGTACGTCGTGCTGCCGCGCGCGTCGGAGGCTTCGCGGTCGGCGGCCGAGCGGTTCCTGCGGCTGCTGCTCGACCAGACCGCGACGAAGTCGTTCGCCGACGCCGGGTTCCGCACGCCCGCCGGGCAGCTGCTCGGCGACCGGCCGCGCGACACCCGCACGGACGCCGCGCCGCGCCCGGCCGGGCCACCCGCGCCGGACGCGATGTACGGCGTGCTGCAGGCGTGGGCCGGGGCGAACCTCAGCGCCCGCGTCCAGGTGCTGCTCGACGTGTCCGGCTCGATGGCCGCCACCGTCCCCGGCACCGGCCGCAGCCGGATGGCGCTCACCCTCGAAGCCGCGACGCAGGGCCTCGGGCTGTTCAAGCCGACGACGGAAATCGGCCTGTGGCTGTTCTCGACCAAGCTCGACGGCGACAAGGACTACAAGGAACTGCTGCCGATGCGGTCCATCGCGCAGCAGCTGGCGGGCGGCGGGGTGCAGACGCTGCAGGCGGTCAAGCCGAAGGCGGGCGGCGCGACCGGGCTGTACGACTCGATCCTCGCCGCCTACCAGAACGCCCGTCAGAACTGGCAGCTCGGCCGGATCAACGTCGTCGTCGTGATGACCGACGGCCGCAACGAGGACAGCGACTCCGTCGGGCTGCCCGGCCTGCTCAGCGAGCTGGGCCGGCTGCAGGACCCGCGGAAACCGTTGCCGGTGATCGGGATCGGCATCGGCCCCGACATCGACGCGAGCGAGCTGAAACAGGTTTCGGCGGCGACCGGCGGAGAGTCGTTCACGACACCGGATCCGCGCAAGATCTCCGACGTCTTCTACCAGGCGCTGAGCACGCTCATGTGCCAGCCACCCGCGTGCAAGAAGTGAGGAACCCGTGCTGGAGCTGACCGAAAAGCCCGCGCCACGGGTGACGCGAAGACCGTCCGCCGTCGTGCTGGCGGCGTTCGTCGCCGGTGTGGTGCCGTTGGCGTTCCACACCTGGGCGGCGCTGCACGGGAGCTTCGCGCAGGACGACTTCGTCATGACCTACCGGGCCGCCGTCGCCGGGCCGTTCGACCTCGGGTACCTCTTCCAGGACTACCACGGGCACCTGACCCCGGGCGGGTTCTTCGTCGTGGCGGTGCTGACGTGGTGGGCACCGCTGAACTTCCCGCTCATGATCCTGCCGGTGCTGCTGATGCGGGCGGTCGCGACCGTGCTGTTCTGGTGCCTGCTCGTGCGCTGCTTCGGCCGCCGCTGGGCGATCCTGGTGCCGTTCACCGTGTTCACGGCTTCGACGCTGCTGCTGGTCCCGACGTTGTGGTGGGCGTACGGCATCCAGATCGTCCCGGTGGTGCTCGCGGCCGTCGGGGCCCTGTACTGGCACGTCCGCTACCTGCGCGAGGGCGGCCGGTGGTGGATCGGGACCTTCGCCTGGACGCTGTTCGGCCTCGCGTTCTACGAGAAGGCCGTGGTGGTCCCGCTGTTGCTGGCCGGGGTGACCGTCCTGCTCGGACAGTCCTTCCGGGAGCGGTGGCGCTACTGGGCGGGGCACGCGGGGCTGCTCGTCGCGTTCGTCGTGGGCTACCTCGCGCTGACCTCGAGCCAGGTGGCTCCCGGCGGCACGCCGATGACCGCCGGGACCGTCGCCGACCTGACCGGCCGGATGCTCGGCGACACCTTCCTGCCCGGGCTGGCCGGCGGGCCGTGGTCCGGGCCGGGACCGGGCGCGACCTGGGCGCCGTCGCCGTTCGCGGTGGTGGTCCTGCTGTTCGCCGCGGCACTGGCGCTGATGATCGCCGGTGCGCGCGTGGGCGGGCGCCGGGCCTGGCGGGCGTGGGCGCTGCTCGGGCTGCTGCTCGCCGTGGACGTCGGGCTGCTGGCGTTGACGCGGTTGCGCGAAGTCGGCCCGGCCGCCGGTGACGATCCGCGGTACCTCGCCGAACTGGCGTTCGTGGCTGCCCTTTGTGGAGCGTTCGCTTTCCTGACCCCGGGCGAAGTTGCGCCGTCCGGCGGAAAGCGTGAACGGCCGATCGCGCTAGTAGTCTGCGTGCTTTTGCTCGCCAGTTCCGCGGTGGGATTTTGGCGGCTCGCCCCGGCGCTGCGGTTCGAGCATTCCGCGCAGTACCTGGCGAACGTCCGGGCGGCCGTCGCCGAGGACCCCGATCTGGTCTTCTACGACACGTTCGTCCCGTCCGATGTGGTCCACGAGTGGTTCGGCGCGGACTCGCAGGCGTCGCGGGTGGCCGGCCTGATCCCCGGCACGCACTTCGACCAGCCGACGAACCGGATGCACCTGCTCGACGCCACCGGCACGCCGCACCTGATCACCGGGGTGGCGGCGGAGTCCCGCGGGGTAACGGGACCGGTGCCGAACTGCGGGTACACGGTCGGCGAGACCCAGGTGAGCGTCCCGCTCGACGCGCCGGTGCTGGGCCGGCACCTGCTGAAGATCGACTACTTCACCTCCGACGGCGGCGAAGGCCTGGTGGACCGGACCCCGGTGTGGTTCCAGGCCGGGCTGCACTCGCTGTACCTGCCGGTGGACGGCCTCTTCGACCACATCGGGATGCGGCTGTCGAGCCCGGGCGCGCCGGTGTGCGTCGCGAAGATCGAGGTCGGGAAACCGGTTGCTCAGTAAGGGTCGTACGGGCTGTCGTGGCCCAGCAGCCGGGCGACCGGCCGCAACCGCAGGCGCAGCAGCACCTTGATGACGACGTTGCGCAGGAACCACGGCAGCTGCGCGAGCACGCGCACGCGGTCCGCCGTGGACGGTGGGCTCAGCTTGAACCGCGCCAGCGACGTCGCACGGTCCACAAAGGTGTACCGGCGTCCGAAGAGGACCTTCGCGATCGTGCCGAGCGTGACGCCGATCGAGGAAAAACAGTCGTGGACCAGGATTTCCGCGCCCGGCGGCAGGTGGTCCGACCAGCGCAGGTCGTCGGTGTAGGTCCAGTAGTCGTGCTTGCCGTCGATGTAAAGCAGCTGTAGGGGCCGGTCCCAGTGAGGCCGCAGTTCCGTGCTGTAACCGGCGACGAGCTCGACGACGTCGTCCAGCCCGGCTTGGCGGATGTTCCGCTCGAACAGCTGTCGCGTCGGCGATCCGCCGAACAACCTGCCGTCCACGAAGGGGTCGACGGCGATCACCGTGGCGCCGGCTGTGCGGGCCGCCGCACCGAGGACGATCGTGGATCTGCCCTGGTGGCTGCCGATTTCCAGGATGACGTCACCCTTTTCGAGCCGGCACGCGGCGTTCCACAGCGCTTCGCCCTGCGCGCGCGTCATCCAGCCCTTGACCGGCTCGGCCAGAGCCCAGGCATCTTCGAACGAGATGGCGCACCTGCCAGGAGTTCGGGGGACTCGGAAAATCGTCGGCACATCGTAGCCAGGTTTCCGCCTAGTATCTACCGGATGGTAACCGCCACCCGCGAACGGTCCCGGGACGACGCCCCGCCCTCGGGGGGTGCCCGGAAGTTCTCGGTGGCCGCGTTCTTCCGCCGGCCCAGCACGTGGATCGTGCTGGCGCTGACCACGTTGTCGTTCCTGCAGATGCCGGGGAAGACGACGTTCGACACGAAGCTCGACCTCGCCGTCGACCCGCTCGCCTTCCTCGGTCGCGCGCTGCACCTGTGGAACCCGCAAGCCACGGCGGGGGAGCTGCAGAACCAGGCGTACGGCTACCTCTTCCCGATGGGCCCGTTCTTCGGGCTGTGCCAGGCCGCCGGCGTGCCGGCGTGGATCGCGCAGCGGCTGTGGGGCGCGGTCCTGCTCTCGGCCGCGTTCGGCGGCGCCCTGCTGCTGGCGCGGGCGATGAAGCTCGGCACCGAACGCACGCGGCTGGTCGGCGCGCTCGGGTACGCGCTCGCGCCGCGCATGCTGACCGAAATCGGCGGTCTGTCCGCGGAGATGCTGCCCGCGGTGCTGCTGCCGTGGGTGCTGGTGCCGCTGGTCCGGGCCGGGACGATCGGCTCGCCGCGGCGGGCCGCCGGGCTGTCCGCCGTCGCCGTGCTGTGCATGGGCGGGGTCAACGGCGCGATGGTCGTGATGGCGCTCGTCCTGCCGGGACTGTGGCTGCTGACCCGCAAGTGGACGCGCCACCACGTCGAGCTGGTCCTGTGGTGGTTCGTCTTCGTCGTCGGCGCGACGCTGTGGTGGATCCTGCCGCTGCTGCTGCTCGGCGAGTACAGCCTGCCGTTCCTGGACTACATCGAGTCCGCGACGAACACGACCGCGCCGATGTCGCTGTTCGAGGTGCTGCGCGGGACCAACCAGTGGGTCGCCTACGTCGTGCAGGGCACGCCGTGGTGGCCGGGCGGCTGGTCGCTGATCGACAACCCCGTGCTGATGCTGGCGACCGGGCTCGTCGCCGGCGTCGGCCTGCTCGGGCTGACCCGGCGCGGCCTGCCCGAACGCCGGTTCCTGGTGCTGGGCGTCGTCACCGGCCTGACGCTGCTGACCATCGGCTACGTCGGCACGCTCGACAGCCCGCTCGCCGAGCAGGTCCGGCACCTGCTCGACGGGCCGCTCGCGCCGCTGCGCAACGTGCACAAGTTCGAGCCGGTGCTGCGGCTGCCGCTGATGCTGGCGTTCGTGCACGGCATCGCGAGCCCGGTCCGGGTGAAGTCCGCGCGCCGGTTCCTGCGGCCCGCGCTGGGCCTGCTGCTGGTGCTGGTGATGGCGGCGCCCGCGTGGCTGCTGAACCTGCGTTCCGGGCCGGGCTGGGACGACGTCCCCGGCTACTGGTACGACGCGATGGGCTACGTCGCCAAGGCCGACCCGAACGCCCGGACGCTGCTGCTGCCGGCCACCGGGTTCGGCGAGTACGAGTGGGGCCGCACGGTCGACGAGCCCGCGCAGGCGATCGCGAAGAGCCCGTGGGCGGTCCGCAACCAGGTGCCGCTGGGGTCCGAGGGCAACACCCGGCTGATGGACTCGGTCGACGCGGCGCTCGCCGACGGCCGTGGCGACCCCGGGCTCGCCGCGTTGCTCGCGCGGTCCGGCTACCGGTTCCTGCTGCTGCGCAACGACATCGACCGGGTACGGAACACCGCGCCGCCGATCGCGACGCTGCGCGCGGGGCTGGCCGGCTCGCCCGGCATCGGCAAGGCGGCGGAGTTCGGGCCGCTCGAGATCTACGAGGTCGAGCAGGCGGTGCCGCTCGCCACAGCGACGTCCACAAAGGACGTCCCGACGGTGAGCGGCGGCCCGGAGAACCTGCTCCCGCTGATCGACTCCGGCCAGCTCGACCCGGCGACGCCGACCGTGCTGACCGGCGACGGCGGTTCGCCCGGCGGACCGCGGCTGGTGACCGACGGCCTGCGCCGCGCCGAGCGGAACGTCGGCGGCGTGCGCGACAACCTCAGCCAGACCCTGACCGCCGGCGAGGCGTTCCGCCAGCAGCGTGCCGCCGGTGACGTCTTGCCGTTCCCGGGCGAGGAGCACCAGACCGTCGCCGCCTACCGGGGCATCCGCGCGGTGACGGCGTCGACGGCCGCGTCGTTCGCCGACGCGTTCGGCGGGTCCGACCCGGGGCACCAGCCGTTCGCGGCGATCGACGGCGACCCGCGCACGGCGTGGCACTCGTCGTCGTTCACCGGGCCGGTCGGCCAGTGGCTCGAGGTCGAGCTCGACACCCCGCGGCTGGTGAACGCGGTGGACCTGCAGATGGTGGACGACCTGCGCGTCGGCTGGCCGCCGACCCGGATCCGGATCACCACCGACAACGGCTCGGTCGACCAGCAGGTGATCCGCGGTGCCGGGGCGCACAGCTACACCGTCGCCGCCGGCGTCACCCGCAAGGTCCGGATCACGCTGCTGTCGCTGGTGGTCGGGCGGCAGGACGGGAACGTCGGCATCGCGGAGCTCGCCATCCCGGGCACCGAGCCGCAGCGCGCGCTGGAAGTCCCGGCCGACCTGCCCGCCGGGCCGGCGCCGGGGTTCGCGTTCACGCGTGGCGCCCAGCCGCGGTACGCGTGCCTGCAGTCCGGTGACGCCGTGCGGTGCGACGCTTCCGCCGCGCGGGACGGCGAAGAGCCCGACGGCATCCGGCGGCTGTTCAGCACCCCGGCCGAGCAGACGTTCCTCGTCGGCGGCTCGGTGCTGCCGGCCGGCGGCGGCAAGAACCCGGTGCAGCTGCCGGGGGTCACGGTGGCGTCGACGTCGCAGCTGGCCGGCGACCCGGCGGCGGGCGGGTTCGCGGCGGTGGACGGCGACGCCGGCACGACGTGGCGTCCCGACGCGACCGACCTACGCCCGGCGCTCACCCTCGGCTGGACCGGTCCGAAGCAGATTTCGGGGCTGCACATCGGAGTTTCGCCGTCGAGCGGGGCTCGCGCGCCGCGGCAGGTGCAGCTGATCGGCCGGTCGGCGTCGCGCACGGTGCAGCTCGACGCGAGCGGGTCGGCGTCCTTCGAGCCCCTGGACACCGACCAGCTGCAGATCGTGCTGCCCGGGGACGACGACGACCCGGCGGCTCGTTCCGTGGTGGGGATCGGCAATCTCTCCCTCTCCGGTTCCGAGGGACTGCTGCCCGGACCGGACCCGGCGTTCACGGTGCCGTGCGGGTCGGGGCCGAACATCCACCTCGACGGGCTCGACTACCGGACGTCGGTCCAGGGGACCCTTTCCGACATCACCGCGCACCGGCCGCTGGCGCTGACGATGTGCCGCGACTCGGAGGGTGGGATCTCGCTGCCGTCCGGCGGGCACGAGCTGCGGACGGACCGGTCGGACTCGTTCGTCGTCCAGGACCTGTGGCTGCGTCCGTCGGTCCAGGCGGCGCCGGTCGTGCACCGCGCGGTGCAGGTGGAGAAGTGGGAGGCGGCGTCGCGGTCGGTGAAGGTGGCGCCGGGCGCGGAAGCGGTGCTGGCGGTCCCGGAGAACGCGAACGCGGGCTGGGTGGCCACTTTGGACGGCCGCGAGCTGACCCGCACCCGCGTCGACGGCTGGCAGCAGGCCTGGATCGTCCCGGCCGGTGCGGGCGGCGTGGTGTCACTCGCGTTCACGCCGGACTCGTCGTACCGGACGTCGCTGCTGATCGGCGCGCTGGCGGTTCTGCTGATGCTGGTGGGCGTCTTCTGGCCGGCCCGGCGACGGCCGTTCGCGGTGGCGGCGGGCGGCGCTCTGGTCCCGGTGGTGCTGATCGTGCTGCTGGTGGCGCTGGGCGGGATGCTGCCGGTGGTGCTGCTGATCGCGTGCCTGCTGGCGCGTCAGTTCTGGGAGCGGGCACCCCGGTACCTGGCGTTCGGCGGGATGGTCGTCGCGGCGGTGGTCTCGGTGACGGGCCGGGTGCTGGGCCACGGCCAGGAGTGGGCGTACGGCCCGGTGACGCAGGCGGCGCTGCTGCTGGCCGCGGCGGCGATGGTGGCGACGTGCGTGGACTGGTTCACCCGCAAGGAGAACCCCACGGAGCCGGCCAGCTAGCGCGGGTCGTGAGTGAGAAACAGTGTTCTAACCCTGTTTCTCACTCACGACATCCTGGCGACCGGCTACTCGGCGGGCCCGCAGCTCCAGCACGAACCCGGCGACCGCCAGCCCGCCGGCGCAGCAGGCAGCCACCGTCACCACCTGGGTCGCCGAGGCGTGCAGCCAGGCCGTGATCAGCACCGCCTCCACGCCCACCGCCGCCCACATCAGCACCGCCACCCGGCGGTCCCCGTCGGCCAGCCGCGCGTACAACAGGATCTGGACCAGCGCCAGCATCGACCCGGCCAGCGCGAACGGCCACACCGGCATCGTGCTCCCCGCGTACCGCGCGCCGCCGATCAGCGACAGCAGCGACGGCCCCAGCACCAGCGAAGCCAGCAGCACGACGGCGTCCAAAGACGCGCACACCGCCAACGCCACCGGCAGCACCCGCCGCCGGCCGGCCGAAGCCGCGAACCGGGGGAGCACCAGGACCCCCACCGCCTGCGGCAGCCAGTACGCGATCTTCGTGACGATCGCCCCCAGCGCGTACTCGCCGGCGGACGACGACGGCAGCGTGTGCCGCGCCAGCACGAGGTCCAGGTTCACCAGCAGCACCAGCGCCAGCATCGCCTGCGCCGTGTGGAGCACCTCGACGCCGTGGCGGTCGGCCCAGCGGGGGCGCGGGCGGCCGCAGACCTGCCAGCCCGCCACGACCACCGCCAGCGACCCGAGCGCCGTCCCCGCCAGCGCCCCCGTGGGAGTGCCCGTCACCAGCAGTCCCACCAGCGACCCGCCGACCTTGCCGGCACCTTCCAGGGCGATCAGCCCGGCCAGCAGCGCGAACCGGTGGCCGCCCTGCAGCAGCCCGTGGAACACCCCCAGCAGCGTCAACGGCCCGAGCGCGGCCGTCACCAGCAGCGCCGGCGTCAGCGAACCCAGGTGCAGCAGGAGCACCAGCAACGGGCTGAGCGTCAACGCCGCCGTCGCGACGATCCCGCTCGTCATCAACCCCAGCGCGAACAACGACCCCTGGGCGAGCGACGGCGAGCGCGCGACCCGCAGCGCCACCACCGTCTGCAGCCCCATCGCCGGGACGACGCCGATCACCAGCACCGCCAGCAGCGAGCTCAGCTCCCCGAACGCACCGGGCGCGAGGATCCGCGCGGCCGCGAGGCTCAGCACGTAGCTGCCCGCGTTGTTGCCCGCGAGCGCGAGCGAGACGAGGATCGCCGCGACCCGGTTACCGGTCCGGGCCGGCACTTCGGTGTCTAGGCTCAAGTTCGGGCTCCCGTTACCGGCGGGTAATTTCCAGGGACCATAACCGCGCGGACAGCGGAAAGGAAGGGCAGTGGACGCACCGAGCAGGCGGTTCGCGCTGCCCGTCGTATCCCTCCTGCTGGCGTTCGCCGTCTGCGCGCCGCTGCTCGGCCGCGGGTTCGTCCTCTCCTACGACATGGTGTTCGCGCCCCGGCAATACTTCGTGCCGGACGCCTTCGGGATCGGCGGCACGCTGCCGCGGTCCGTCCCGGCCGACGCCGCCGTCGCGCTGGCGACCACCGTGCTGCCCGGCGACATCGTCCAGAAGATCGTCCTGCTCCTGGCCATCTTCGCCGCCGCCCAAGGCGCCGGCCGGCTGGTCCCGACCGAACACCTGGGCACGCGGCTCGTCGCCGCGACCGCGTACGCGTGGACGCCGTACGTCGCGGAGCGGCTGTTCATCGGGCACTGGCCGCTGCTGCTCACCTACGCCTGCCTGCCCTGGATCGTGCGTGCCGGGCTCGCCGCCCGGAAGCACGAGCCGAACGCCCTGCCGAGGCTGGTGCTCGCGTGCGCTCCGGCGGTGCTGACGCCGCCGGGCGGGGTGCTCGCCGCCGTCGTCATGGCCGTCGCCGCCGGGTCCCGCCGCCTCTGGCAGACCGTCGCGATCGCCATCGTGCTCAACCTGCCGTGGCTGGTCCCGACGTTCCTCGACGCCGGCGGCACGTTCTCCGACCCGGCCGGTGTGACGGCGTTCAGCGCCCGCCCCGAAAGCTGGGGACCGGCGCTGCTCAGCGTGCTCGGCCTGGGCGGAATCTGGAACGCCGAAACGGTGCCCGGCAGCCGGTCCATGCCGCTCATCCCGGTCCTGACGCTGATCGTCGTCGCCATCGCGGTGGCCGGCCTCCGCCCGCTCACGCAGCGGTGGGGGAAAGCGCCCGCCCGCTCGTTGTTCGGCCTCGGTGTCGCGGGCGTGCTCCTGGCGTCACTGGCGACCCTGCCGGGCGGCGACGCGCTGCTGTCCGCGGCCACCCGGCACGTGCCCGGCGCCGGACTCCTGCGTGACGCCCAGAAATGGGTCGCCTGGTGGGCGTTGCCGCTCGCGCTGGGCTTCGCGCTGGCCATCGAAGTCGCCGCGGCCAAGCTGAAAACCGAGCGGGGACGCGTCGCGCTCGTGACGGCGGCGGCGGTCTTCCCCCTGCTCACCATGCCCGACCTGGCCTGGGGCGGCTGGGGACGGCTCGGCACCGCGCAGTACCCGGCCGACTGGCAGGCGGTGTCCGAAGTGCTCGGTGACCGCCCCGGCGACGTCCTGACGCTGCCGCTTTCGGCGTTCCGCGGGTTCGCCTGGAACGACGACCGCACGCAGCTCGACCCGGCGCCGCGCGTCCTCCCGAAACCCGTGCTGATGGACGACACGCTCCAAGTGGGACAGGAGCGCGTCGTCGGGGAGGACCCGCGCATCGGCGACGTCCGGGCCGCGACGTCCGCCCGTGAGCTCACCGACGCGGGTATCGGCTGGATCCTCGTCGAGCACGGGACTCCCGGCTACGTGGACTCGCGGTTGCTCGCCGACGCGACACCGGTGTGGTCGGGTGAGTGGCTGACGCTCTACCGGACCCCGGGTGTGCCCGCGGTGAAAGCGATCTCGTGGGCGCCGGCCTTGCTGGCGAACGGAGTAGCGCTCGCGTCGCTGTGCGTCGCACTGTTGTGCCGCATGTTACCGATGCGTACATTGGGCCGCGGCAGGAGTTCCCCGCCGCAGAAGGAGTGACACGTGGGCACGATCATCGGCGTGGTCGCCGCCGTCATCATCGGAGGCGGTCTGGCGACCGGAGCGGGGTTCGCCCTCACGCAGGGCGCCGACCCGGACAGCGCGGCCCAGGTGCAGGAAAAGCTCAACGCGCAGGTGAAGTACAACCCGGCCGACCACCCGAACAAGCTCTACGGGAACCGCTGACGCGGTGACCCGGCTCGCCTCCGACCACGCGCACCGCGTCGTCGGGCTCTACGGCGACCCCACCGTTTCCTGGAGCATCCTCCTCGAAGCGGACCTCGGCACGCCCGCACCCGAACCGGAGAAGCTCCGCGCCCGGCTGGCGGCCGCCGTCCAGCAGCACCCGCATCTCGGTGCCGTGCCCGAAATCGAGCCGGCCACCGACCTGCCGGCCACTCGCGACCGCTTCGCTTCGGCGCCCTACGAACGAACCGCGCCGCTTCTGCGCGTCGGCGTCGGCGAATCCACGTTGCTCATCGCCGCACACCACGGCGCCCTCGACGGCTTGGGGCTGCTTTCGCTGCTCGGCGTCCTCCTCGACGTCCCGGTTTCCTCGGCGGCGAAGGGGATCGGCGAACGCGCCGGCGGCAAACCCTTTGCCCTTTCGGCCGTCCAGCGGCTCGCTGAGGCGCTTTTCGCGCCCCCGGGCCGGATTACGCCGGACCGGGCGGCCCCGGCGTCGGGTGACGTCTTCTGCGCCCGGCACGAGCCACGGCTGCGCCTGGGGGCCGCGGGGTTCGTCGCGGCCGCCGCCCGCGCCGCCGAAAGCTGGAACCGCGCGCACGGCGCCCGCACGGCCCGCGTGGTGGCCGCGCTGGGCGCGTCGTGGCGTTCGGGTGCGGCGCCGGAACCAGTCCACGACAGCGCGTTCTTCCGCCTGCGGCTCAAGCCCGGCGCGGACGTGGCCGCGGTGCTCGGCGCCCAGGAGCCCGAGCCGGACTTCCCGGCCCGCAGCAGCAGGTTCGCCCGGCTGGGCACGCGCCTGCTGGCGAGCCGCCTCGGCTCGACGTTCCTGGTGTCCAACCTGGGCGTGGTGTCCACGGGGGACACGGTGCGCTCGTTGGCGTTCTACCCGGCCGCGAGTGGACGTTCAGGCGTGGCGTTCGGCGCGGCGACCACCGGCGGGACGACGACGGTGACGGTCCGGGCCCGCCGGCGCGACTTCGACGCGCCCGCAGCGGCTCGGCTGTTGGAGGAGTTTCGCGCCGCCGTTCAGGAGGCCAGCGCGGGGCCGCGCGCGTCCTGATTCAGGACCCGCCGCCGCGACTTCGACGCTCTGCGGCGGCCTGGCCGCTCGGCGAGTTCCGCGGCGCTGTTCAGGAGGCCAGCGCCGGTCCGCGCGCGACCTGACCCAGGACCCGCCGCCGGGGCGCCGGAAGCCCGGAGACGTCCTGGACCAGCGACTCGAACTGCCCGACGCTCACGTCCCAGCTGAACCGCCCGGCCCGCTCGGCCCCGGCCAAGCCCATCTCCGCCCGTCGCAAGCCGTCGGCGAGGAGGCCGTCGACCTGGGCGGTGAAGTCGTCGAAGTCCTCGGCCAGCAGGCCGGTGCGACCCTCCACGATGGACTCGGCCACGCCGCCCGCCGCGCGGTAGGCCACCGACGGCACGCCGTGCGCCGCGGCCTCCATGATGACGATGCCCCAGCCCTCCTTCACCGACGGGCACAGGTGCAGCCACGACCGCGCGAGGATCTCGTGCTTGGCCTGCTCGTCGACCCAGCCGTGCAGGACCACGCGGTCCGCGACCCCGCGCGAAGCCGCGTGCTCGCGCAGCACCTCGTCCCACGGCCCCTGGCCCACCACCTCGAGCTTCAGCGAGGGCCAGCGCCGCGCGAGCTGCGCGACGACGTCGATGGCGTGCTCGATCCGCTTGTGCGGCACCAGCCTGCTCACCGCGACCAGCGTCGGCGAAGCGTCCCGTTCGGACGTGCACACCGGCGGCGTGTCCAGGCCGTTCGGCACCACGGTCACCCGCGAACGCTCGATCCCGAGGCCCGCCAGCTCCGCCTTGGTGACCTCGGAAACCGTGGCGTACCGGCACTTCCGGAACAGCCACGGCGCCAGCCGCGACTCGATCCACCAGCCGACCCGGCCCAGCGTCTCGCCGAGCGCGCTGATCCACTGTTCCTTGTGGACGTGGTGCACGAGCACCAGCACGGGACAGCCGGCGACCAGCCTCGCGAAGAACGGCATGCCGTTCTGCACGTCGACCACCAGGTCGGCGCGGGCCCGGCGGATCGCGCGCAGCGCGTGCGCGTACACGCCGAACTTGTTGCCGCGGCGCCGGTAGCGGACGCCGTCACGCCATTCGCCGTCGGTCGCGCCCGGGTAGGCGGCGCACTGGATTTCGACCCGGTACCCGGCTCTCGCGAGCCCTTCGGCCATCCGCTCGACGTACCGCTCCGACCCGCCGCCTTCGGGGTGGCCGGTGTCGCGCCAGTTGACGAGGAGCACTCGAGGTCGTTCCATCGGGTTATCCAAACTGTAGCGACGATGCTAGGTTACCGGTGCGTACACAGTAGAGGAACGTATTCGGGAAAGCGACGGTTCAATGGTAGGCAATCCGGTTCTCGACCGGCCTCATCGGGCCACGCTGAGTCGTTCCGTCACGCTCTTCCGCACCTTCCTGACCGAGCAGACCGACCCGGACGGCTTCTATTCGACGCTCGCCGCCGACTCGGTCCGGCAACTGGCGGCACACGCTCCGCTGTCCGGCCGTACCGTGCTCGACGTCGGCGGCGGACCGGGCTATTTCTCCGACGCCTTCCGCGCGGCCGGCGCGGTCTACCTCGGCCTCGACCCGGACGTCGGCGAGCTGTCCGCGCGCGGCGAGCCCGGCGAGAACATGATCCGCGCCAGCGGTACGGAACTGCCGGTGCGCAGCGGTTCCGTCGACGTCTGCTACTCGTCGAACGTGCTCGAGCACGTCAGCGAGCCGTGGGTGATGCTCGACGAGATGTGCCGGGTGACCAAGCCCGGCGGCACGGTCTTCGCGTCGTTCACGCCGTGGTACTCGCCGTGGGGCGGGCACGAGACCGCGCCGTGGCATTTCTTCGGCGGTCACTACGCCCGGCGGCGGTATTCCCGGAAACTGGGGAAGCAGCCGAAGAACAAATTCGGTGAAAGCTTGTTCCCGGTCTCGGTCGGCGGCGCGCTCCACTGGGCGAAGACGACGCCGCTGGCCGATTTAGTGGCCGGGTATCCGCGTTATCACCCGAGCTGGGCGATGTGGATCGTGCGGATTCCCGGCCTTCGCGAAATCGCCTCGTGGAATCTGGTCCTGGTGATGCGGAAGCGCTAGCTACCCGCGTAGGCGACCTGACGCCGCCGGTGCGACGTCGGGGGCTCCGGCGGGCGGCGGCGGGCCAGCAGGATGATCGCGACGATGATCAGCACGCCGCCGCCGATGCCGAGCCAGAGCGGGCCGGTGCTCGACAGGAACTCCAGCTTGCCCTTGTTCGCGTTCACCTGGTCGACCATCTGCGCGATGGTCTTGCCGTTGTAGGCGAGCGTCCCGTCGAACACGACCGTCGAGCTGCCGCTGGTGCCGACGCGCAGCTCCTGGTGCTGCTGTTGCTGCTGCTTGACCTGGATCCCGGTGACCGGCTCGACCCACATCGTGTTGACGCCGCGGTAGTAGAGGTCGGCGTCCACAGTGGCCTGGTCGGAGCCGACCAGCGAGCCGGGCACCTTCTTCGAGTCGAGCTTCGTGTCCGGGATGTCCTGGACGAACTTGTAGGTCTCGATCCCGTTCACCGTCTCGGTGCCGGTGTACCGGGCGGTGACGGCCGCGCCGGTGTTGTCGTCGTAGACCTTGTAGTCCTGCTGTTCGGTGCCGAAGGGGAACTTGAAGTTCAGGCCGGGCTGCGCCTTCTCGACGTTCGTCTCGGGCGGCTTCTGGCCGTCCTTGTCGGCCTTGTCCTTCAGCTCGGTGACGTAGCTGCTGGCGGCGTCGCACTGCGGGTTCGCCGCGCCGCGCGGCTCGTATCCCTCACCGGTGCGCCGGTCGAAGCAGACCTGGCGCTTGCTCGCGCTGAGCACCGTGTTGTCGGCGTCGTCGGTGACCTGCACCGCGAGCAGCCAGACCGCGTAGTCGGTGTCCGCCTGCATCTCCGGCGCGGCGAAGTTCGCCTGGACGTGCGCCACCGCGGTCAGCTTGGCGTTCTCGCGGATGTTCGACACCGGGCCGGAGCCGTCGTCGGTCACGGCGAGGACCTTGCTCGCGGTGCCTTCGAGCACCGACGTGGAGTCCTGGTCGAGCGGCACCTTGGCGAGCTTGGGGTAGACGTACGTGGGGAGGAGCACCGCCCCGGCGACCGCGAAAACGCCCAGTGCCAGCAAGATCAGGCCGAAAGCACGTCGCAACGGTCCTCCTGGGTAGTCTTCGTCGACACGCAAATTACCCGGCGGTAATCAGGTGCTGCGGATAGTGGCCCGCGCCACGCCGCGCGTCAAAGTGTGACCCGCGGTCACAGCCACCCGGTGCGACCGGAAGGTGGCATGTACGCCGCCGTTCGGACCAAGCGACCAAACAAGTTTGTTCCCGGGCACAACGGGCACGGGACCACCATCGGACGATCCTCCCTCCGCCGCGCCGTACCGCAAGGAGAAATTCCTTTTGCCCCAGGACCCCTCGATGGTCGCCATCGCGGCCACCGCGCGCTGGCGGGCCCGGATCGTGGCGGCGGCCGCGAGCGCGGGAATCACGCTGACCGACCCCCTGGCCGGCGTACCCGGCATCCGCGTGCTCGCCTGCACCCCGGGCGACCTCGCCGTGATCGTACCGAGACTCGGCGGCGAGCCGTCGCGAGCGGCGATCGGTGCGCATTCGGACTCGATCGCCGACCGCGAGCTCCGTGACGCGGTAGCCGACGTGGCGGCCCTGCTTTCCCTGCACGGCAACGTGGTGCTCGACCTCGACGCGGGCGGCCGCCGACGCCCGGCGACCCGTCCGGATGTGGTCGTCTCGGCCGGTGTGGACCGTCCCCAGTGGACGGAGCCGGCGGTGACCCTCCCGGTGGGGACGGGCCGGCGCGGGGGCCCGCTGACGGTGGCGCTCAGCGCGGGCCCCGGCTTCGAAGGCACGCTGCTGGAGCTGGCGAGACTGGTGGAGGCGGATGCGGCTTAGCCGGTCTGCCGCGGCGGGTCGTGAGTGGGAAACCGCGTTAGAACACTGTTTCTCACTCACGACTCCTGTGCCACGAACCGGCTCAGCAGCTCGTGCAGCCGGCGCCGGTCGGGTTCGTCGAACCCCGCCAGCAGCCCCGTCATCGCCTCGCTGAAGCGCTCGTTCGCCTCCTCGAGCCGCCTCTTGCCCTCCTCCGTGATCACGATCTCGTACGCCCGCCGGTCACTCGCGGAACGCTGGCGCCGCAGGAGGTTGCGGTGCTCCAGGTCGTCGACGATGCGGACCAGGGTGGACTTGTCGACCCCGAGGGCCGCGCCGAGCTCGCGCTGGCTGCGGAGCCCGCCGGCCAGGACCGCCGACAGCACTCCGGCGTGCTGCAGCTCGATGCCGGTCGGCCGCGCCGCGTCGTTGGCGTGGGCGCGGGCCAGCCGGTGCGCGCGGTTGAGCAGCATCCCGATGGCGCTCGGGTCGACGGGTTGAGCCTCCATGGCCGGAATGCTAGCATCCGAGACGGTCTCACTTGAGACCATCTTACCTCGGGGGTAAATCGTGCGAGTACTCATCAGCGGGGCCGGTCTGGCCGGCCCGTGCCTGGCCCACGGCCTGCGCCGGCACGGCGTCGACGTCCTGCTCTTCGAACGCGACGCCGCGGTCGACGCCCGCGCGCAGGGCTACCGGATCCACATCGGCGGCGACGGCGACGCGGCCCTGCGCGAGTGGCTGCCCGCCGAGGTCTACGAACAGGCCGCCGCGACGTCCTGCCGGACCGGGCGCGGGGTCACGGTGGCCGGCCCCGAGCTCGGGACGTTCACCGAGATCCCGCTGCCGCCCACCGTCGGCGGGCTCACGGTCGACCGGCTGACGCTGCGCCGGATCATGCTGCGCGACCTGGCCGGCTGCACGCGCTTCGGCACCGAGTTCGCCGGCTACACCCTGCTCGACGACGGCCGGGTGCGAGTCCGCTTCGCCGACGGCACCACCGAAGTCGGCGACCTGCTGGTCGCCGCCGACGGCGTCGGCTCCGGCATCCGGCGGCAGCTGCTGCCGGACTTCCCGGTGACCGTCGACGACCACCGGCTGATCTACGGCCGCACGCCGCTGGTCGGCGAAGCCCGCGACCTGACCCCGGACGCGGCGCTCGAAGGCTTCCTCGGGGTGGCCGGCGCGGACGGCCGCGGGCTCGTCCTCGCCGCCCAGCGCTTCCGGCGCGACCCGGCCGAGTTCGGCTTCCCGCCGGGCCAGGACTACGTGATGTGGGCCGCGGGCGCCCCGTCGGCCACGTTCGGCCCGGACCTCTTCCGGCTGGGCGCCGGGGAGCTGATCGACCTGGCGGCGCGGACGCTCGCCGGCTGGCACCCGTCGCTGACCGCGCTGATCCGCCTGAGCGACCCGGCCTACGTCGTGCCGTCGAGCGTCTACACCGCCGAAAGGCCCGAGCCGTGGTCACCGGGCCCGGTGACCCTCGCCGGCGACGCGGCGCACCCGATGCCGCCCGCCGGCATCAGCGCGGGGGTGGCGCTGCACGACGCGGGCCTGCTCGCCGGCCGGCTGGTCTCGGGCGCACCGCTGCTCGACGCGGTCGGGGAGTACGAGAAGGAGATGCTCGACCACGGGTTCGCCGCGGCCGCCCAGGCCACCCGCCGCCACCGGGGCGAGCACTAGTCGTCGACCCACTCCAGGAGGTCGCCGGGCTGGCAGCCGAGCACCCGGCACATCGCTTCCAGCGTGCTGAACCGGACGGCCTTGGCGCGCCCGTTCTTCAGCACGGCGACGTTGGCCGGGGTGAGCCCGACCTTCTCGGCGAACTCCCCGACGCTCATCTTGTGCTTGGCCAGTTCGACGTCGATGCGCACGACGATCGCCATCAGATGACCGATTCCAGGTCGGTCCGCAGGGTGGTGGCCTGCCGCAGGAGGGCGCGCATGACGATCATCAGCAGGCCGAGCACGGTGATCCCGACGGTCACCAGGAACAGCAGCATCGGCATCCCCGGGTCGTCCGCGTTGAAGCCGACGAAGATCAGCATGCCGACGAAGACCAGCCACGCGGCGCCGATGGCCCAGACGATCGCGTCGACCCACTTCAGGGATGCGGTCGTGAAGATCCGGTCCTTCTTGACCAGCGTCAGCAGCTTCCAGGTCGCGACCAGCACCACCTGGACGCACAGCACGAGGAACACCGCGATGGCGGTCAGCGGCCAGCGCAGCGGAGCGTCGTGCGGGTTCTGGCTCGTCTGGTAGGCGATCCCGCCCGGCAGCGAGAGCGTCTGGAACACGAGGAGGACCCCGAACAGCACCACGAGGAACACCCGGAGCGCGGCAACCGCGCGTCTTTCGGTCAGCATGCGACGACTATCGCCGCTGATCTATCGAAAGTCAATCGGTAACTGTCGATCTACGATGGCTCCGGGTCCAGTCGCACCGATTCGAGGGCGACGTACAGCTCGCCGATGTCGACGGGGTCGGTCAGGTCGCGCTTGGTCAGGTCCTGCACGCGCCGCAGCCGGTAGCGGACGGTGTTGGGGTGCACGAACAGGCGGTCCGCGGCCTCCTTCGCCGAGCCGTGGCCGGCGAACCAAGCGAGCAGCGTGTCGAGCATGACCTTGCGTTCCGCGCCGGGCAGCGCGAGCACGCCGGCCAGCGCGGACCTCACGACGTCGCGGGCCATCCCCGGCGCGGCGGCGACCAGCGTCGTCACGGGCGAGTCGCCGAACACCACCACGCCCGCGGTCGCCGACGGCAGCGAGCGGCGGGCGATCCGGGCCCGGTGCAGCGCGTCCGGGACGTCGGGGAACCCGCTGAACGGCCTGCTCATCCCGGCCGCGACCGGCAGCGACCCGAGCACTTCGCGCAGCCGCCGGACGTCCTCGATGCGGTCGATCGCCACCAGGCCCGCCTCGCCGCCGGGCCGCCAGGCCGAGCGCCAGCGGCGGGCCCGCAGCAACGCCTCGACGGTGTCGTGCTCGTCGGGCTCGACGCGCTCGGTGACCACGACGACGAACATGCCCGCGGTCGGCAGGCCCAGGTCCCGGGCGGCGGCCTCCATGTCGGCCTGGGTGGTGAGCCGGCCGCGGAACAGGTCGTCCAGCCGTCGCGCGTCGGCGTGCGACGGCTCGGCCGCGACCTGCTCGTACGCCGTGGTCAGGGCGTCGGAGTAGAGGTCGATCGCCTTCCAGACGTAGGAGTTGATCTCGATCGTCCGGGTGGGGTTGAGGAACTCCGGACCGGCGAGCTCGAGGAGCGCTTCGTAGACGAAGGTGCCGCCGATGCGGAACGCCCGCAGCACCGCGGGCAGCGGGATGCCTTGGCGCGCTTGGACGAGCCCGGTCTTGCGGGCGGCGTCGATGGCGAGGCCGCGGCCGTCGACCAGCGCGGTCAGCGCGCGCTCGAGGTTGGCCCGGCAGACCTGCCGCAGCTCACCGGGCGCGACGTGCTCCACCTGGCGGTAGAACTCGTCTTCTTCGCTGAGCAGCCGGGCGAGGCGGTCGGCGAACTCGGGCAGCCTGGTCAGCATTTCGCGGACCAGTTCGCGGTGTTCGCGAGGTACCGGCCTGGCCAGAGCTTCGATGCCCATTCCTCACTTTAGCTCGGGTCCGAGGCCCGGGACACGTACGAACTTGAGTAAAATTCATGTCCAACGAGTAATCGGCCTGGTGAGCGGTTGACGCCACGATCGACTCACGAAGACTTGCACGCGGTGAAGTAGACGTGCGGCTCGGGCCCGGCATCGGGGTGATCGGGAACGAACAGCGCTTGCTCTTCGCGGACGATCTCCAGGCCGGCCGCGGTGAGCAGGTCGGCGACCGGGCGCCCGGTCCCCGAGCCGAGGTCGAGAACCTTCGCTGCCGGAGTGAGCCGTTCGGCCAGCGCCGTGATCGCGGCCCGCTGCCCGGCCAGGCGCCAGACGTTCGATTGCGCAACTTCCGTACTAGTATCTGCAATTATCGAGTAAGTTCCAGCAAAACCTTGTGCAGCGAGTAATTCGCGACCTACTCTTCCGCGGCACTCCACTCGAGAATCGAGGTCCGCGATGGCGCGACGCACCTTCGGAACCGTGCTAGTCGCGGTCGTCACCCTGCTTTCGGTGGCCGCACCCGCGTCGGCCGCCGCGGCCCGGCCGGTCGTGACGCGCGCCGCGCTCGACCCCGCGCTCGTCGCCGGGCGGGGCGCGAGCGTCGGCTTCCTCGAGCAGGAGGCGGAGAACGCGCGTACCGACGGCGTCGTGATCGGCCCGGACCGCTCGGCCTACACGCTGCCGTCCGAAGCGTCCGGGCGCCGGGCGGTCAAGGTGACGCCGGGGCAGTACGTCGAGTTCACGCTGCCGGCCGCCGCGAACGCGATCACCGTCCGCTACAGCATCCCGGACGCGCCCGGCGGTGGCGGAATCACCGCGCCGCTGGACGTCACCGTGAACGGTGCGCACCGGCAGCGGATGACGCTGACCTCGCAGTACTCCTGGCTGTACAACCAGTACCCGTTCACCAACGACCCGAACGCGGATCTGCTGCACCCGGACTGGTGGATCACCGAGTGCTCGTGCGTGCCCGCGGCGACCACCCCGGCGCCGGTGATCGCGAAACCGTTCCGCCCCAGCCACTTCTACGACGAGCAGCGGCTCCTGCTCGGCCGTTCGTACCGGGCGGGGGACAAGGTCCGGCTCACTGTCCCGGCCGGGAGCGCGGCCGCGTGGACGGTCGTCGACCTGCTCGACTCCGAGCAGGTCGCGCCGCCGCGGGTGGTTCCGTTCGCGGCCAACGCGCTGCTCTTCGGCGCCGACCCGACGGGCCGCCGCGACTCGGCCGACGCCCTCGACCGCGCCATCTCCTTCGCGCGGCGCGCTCACCTCAAGGTGTACCTGCCGCCCGGGACGTACCAGGTCAACCGGCACATCGCCGTCGACGACGTCACGATCGAAGGCGCCGGTAGCTGGTACACGATCGTCAAGGGCCACGAGGTGGCGCTCGGCACCCCGGCGCCCGACGGGTCGGTGCACACCGGCGTCGGCTTCTACGGCGACCACGCGTCGAACGTCCACCTCTCGGGCTTCGCGATCGAGGGCGACGTCCGGGAACGCGTCGACACCGACCAGGTCAACGCGATCGGCGGCGCGCTCAGCGACTCCACTGTGGACTCCCTGTACCTCCACCACACGAAGGTCGGCCTCTGGTTCGACGGGCCGATGCGCAACACGCGCGTCACGAACAACGTCATCGCCGACCAGGTCGCCGACGGCCTGAACTTCCACACGGGAGTGACGGACTCCCTGGTGCGGAACAACTTCGTCCGCAACACCGGCGACGACGGACTGGCCATGTGGTCGGAGAAGACCCAGGACGCGCGGAACACGTTCGACCACAACACCGTCCAGACGCCGGTGCTGGCCAACGGGATCGCGCTGTACGGCGGCGTCGACAACACGGTCTCGGGCAACCTGGTCGCCGACCCGATCCGCGAAGGCAGCGCGATCCAGGTGGGCTCGCGGTTCGGCGCCGAGGCCTTCGGCGGGACGCTGCGGATCGCGGACAACACGACCGTGCGGGCGGGGACGTTCGAGCTGAACTGGAAGATCGGCCTCGGTGCGATCTGGTTCTACGCGCTGGAGCAGGACATCGCCGCGGACGTCTCGGTGGCCGGCGACCACTTCCTGGACAGCACGTACAACGCGATCATGCTGGTCAGCGACTTCCCGGTGAAGGACAAGTACACGATCACCGGGCTGAAGTTCGCGGACCTGCGCGTCGACGGCACCGGGACGTCGGTGCTGAGCGCGCGGTCGGCCGGGTCGGCGTCGTTCCGGAACGTCGACGCGCGCAACGTCGGCGCGGTGGGCGTCAACAACTGCGGGTCGTTCAACTTCCCGCCGACGGGGTCGGAGTTCGCGCTGACGGACCTCGGTGGCAACGACGGCGGCTGGCTCGCGCCGTGGCTCCTGCCGAACACGATCACCTGCGACGACCGGCCGCCGGTCGTGCCACCGCCGGCGCCGTCGGGGTGGTGACCTAGGGTTCGACCGTGGCTGGTTTGCGGGGTGTCTTCGCGGGGTTCGGCAAGAGCAAGGCGTTCGCGGTGCTCGGGCGGGCGCTCGTGCCCGCCGACCGGGTGCTGCTGCGCATCAGCGGCGGCCGGGTCGGCGTCGGCGCGGCCGTCGGGCTGCGGACGCTGCTGCTCACGACCGTCGGGCGCCGCAGCGGCGAACCCCGGCAGGTGCCGCTGCTGTACGTCGAGCGCGCCGGCGGGTACGTCGTCATCGGCTCCAACTGGGGCGGCGAAGCGCACCCGGCGTGGTCGGCGAACCTGCTGGCCCAGCCGAAGGCGGCGGTCGCGATCGGCGGCCGGACCGTCGAGGTCACCGGACGGCACCTGACCGGCGGCGAGCGTCAGGAGATGTGGGACGCCGTCGCGTCGTACTGGCCGGCCTACGACCGCTACGCCGTGCGCGCCGGCGACCGCGAAATCCGCGTCTTCCTGCTGGAGCCGGTCAGCCGATGAGGTCGGTGTGCCGGATCCGGTACACCTGCAGCCGCAGGTTGTAGTACTTCTCCGTCTCGCCGACCCACTGCATGCCGAGCCGCTTCGCGACGGCGATCGCGCGGGTGTTGTTCGGCCGTGCGACGGCGAACAGCTCCTCGGTGTCCTGAGTGAAGGCCCACTCGATCAGCGCGGTGGCCGCCTCCGACGCGTAGCCGTGGCCCCAGGAGCCGGGGCTGAGCTGCCAGCTCAGCTCGAGGTCCTCTTCGAACGGCGGCAGCAGCCGGATGCCGAGCCCGCCGATCACCACGCCGTCTTCCTTGCGCTCGACGGCCCACCGCCCCCGCGGCGGCGGCAGGTTCGGCTGCGTCTCCTGCCAGGCGTGCAGCACCGAACGCATCGCGCCGACATCACCGACGCGTTCCATGGCCGGGGTGAGCCAGTGCGTCACGTCTTCCGCGCCGTAGATGTCGAACGCGGCTTCGGCGTCGTCCACCGTCCAGTCCCGGATCACGAGCCGGTCGGTGTGCAGCGGGGTCTCCATACCAGGACGCTACGCCGCGCGGTGCCCGATTGTTCCCGGGTCAAAGTGCTCAGAAGATGAACACTTCACCCCCGACGATGTGGGCATGGAGACTTTGGAAGGAATTGCGGTGCTGAAGGTCACGTCGGTGGCGCAGTGGCGGCAGTGGCTGGCGGCCCCACCGGAGCGGGCGGTGTGGCTGGTGATCCGCCGGGCGGCGAGCGCGGAGCCGGGCGTGCTGGTCCACGAGGCGATGGAGCAGGCGCTGTGCTTCGGCTGGATCGACAGCAAGGCGTTGAAGCGCGACGGTTCGAGTACTTATTTGTGCTTCACGCCGCGGAATCCGCGGAGTACGTGGAGCAAGGTCAACCGTGAGCGGGTGGTCAGGTTGACCGGCGCCGGTTTGATGACGCCGGCGGGGCAGGCGGTGGTCGACTCGGCTCGGCGGACGGGGACTTGGGATGTGTTGGCTGAGGCGCAGGACGGAGTGGTGCCGCCGGATCTGGCGGGGGCGTTCGACGCTGTCGCGGCGGGGCACTTCGCCGCGTTCCCGCCGTCGTCGCGGAGGTTGATTCTGGAGTGGATCGCGAAGGCCAAGCGCCCGGAGACCCGGCAGCGCCGGATCGCGACGACGGTGGAGCTGGCGAGGGAGAACCGCCGCGCGGCTCACCCGAAGGCAGCGTAGGCACGCGCCTTCGAGTTGCGGTGGCCGCCCCGCTCCCGGAAATCGGCGGCCGACCGCCGGCCTGCTCGGGCGATCCCGGCCCTCGGCGACCGAATCCGGCGGCCGTCCCGCTTGGCCGGGCGCCTCCGGCGATCGAGGTTGGCAGCCCGGCCCTCGGCGCCCGAATCCGGCGCCACCCCACCCGATCCGGCCTAAAGTCACCCCGTGGACGAACTGCGTGACCTCCTGGCCCGCGCCGCTGAGCTGGCCGCCGACCACCGGGCCTCCCTCGCCGACCGGCCGGTCGCCCGGGAAGTCGACCCCGCCGCCCTGCGCGCCGGCTTCGGGCAGCTCCGCGACACCCCCACCCCACCCGCCGCCGTCCTGGAAGAACTCGCGCGAGCTGCCGAACCCGGGCTCGTCGCCACCGCCGGGCCGCGGTTCTTCGGCTTCGTCGTCGGTGGCGCCCTCCCCGCCGCCACCGCGGCCGACGTCCTCGCCACCGGCTGGGACCAGAACGGCTTCAACGCCGTCCTCTCGCCCGCCGCGGCCGCCGCCGAAGCGGCCGCCGGGAGCTGGTTGAAGGAGCTGCTCGGCATCCCCGCGACCGCTTCCGCCGGCTTCGTCACCGGTGGGCAGGCCGCGAACACCGTCGGGCTGGCCGCCGCGCGGCACCACGTTCTCGCCGAGGCCGCTGGGACGTCGAGCGCGATGGGCTCGCCGGTGCTCCGCGCGTTCGCGTTCTCGCGAGCGAGGAGCGGCATGCCACCGTCGATCGCGCCCTGCGGCTGCTCGGCTTCGGGACCCGGGCCGTCGAGCCCATCGCAGCCGGGCCGCAAGGCGCCATCGACGTCGACGACCTCGCGAAGCGAGTCCAAGGCGGCCCGACGATCGTCTGCCTGCAAGCGGGCAACGTGAACACCGGCGCCTGCGACGACATCCGGGCCGTCCGCGCCGTCGCGAAGAACGCCTGGATCCACGTCGACGGCGCCTTCGGTCTCTGGGCCGCCGCCAACCCCGCCACGAAAGCGCTCCTCGACGGCGTCGAACTGGCCGACTCCTGGGCCTGCGACGGGCACAAATGGCTCAATGTCCCCTACGACTCCGGGTTCGTCTTCTGCGCGCGCCCCGAGGTCCACGCCGGGGCCATCGCCTACCGCGCCGCCTACCTGACCGGCGCCGGCGAGGTGTCCGGCATGGGCGACCTCACGCTGGAGTCGTCGCGCCGCGCCCGCGGCTTCGCGGTCTGGGCGGCGCTGCGGGAACTGGGCCGCGACGGCGTCGCCGAGCTCGTCGACCGCTGCTGCCGGCTCGCCCGCCGCTTCGCGCGCGCCCTGGCCGACGGGGGTGCCGAGATCGCCAACGACGTCGTCCTCAACCAGGTCCTGGTTTCCTTCGGCGACGACGCCCGGACCGACGCGATCATCGACCGGATTCAGCGCGACGGCACCTGCTGGCTCGGCGGAACCACCTGGCGTGGCCGCCGGTACCTACGGATTTCGGTGTCCAACTGGACGACGACGGAAGCCGACGTCGACCGTTCGGCCGCCGCGATCCTCCGTCTGGCTCAGTAGCCTTCGCGCACCGAAAGAGTGTCCGTCCGCCAGGCGATCCGCTTCTCCTTGCCGGTGGGCCAGCTCGACGAGAGCCGCCGCCGGACGCTGCCGAGTGAGCCCAGGCGCACCAGGTCGACGCGGGATCCCTGCGCCGCCAACGATGTCACCTCGGCGGGGGTGAGCGGGACGAAGTCGAAGTACTGCGCGTCCTCGCCGCCGGTCCAGTCGACGAACTCCGTGAAGATCGCGGCGAACGCCTGGCCGCATTCCGGGCACACGCGTAGCGAGATGCCGAAATGCGACTGTTCGACCAGGCGGTGGGTCTCACGCAGGCGGGTCGTGCAGAAAGCCAGCGCGGTCAGGGCGTCTTCGCCGGAGCAGCGCGCGCAGCCGAACTCGGTCATCGGCTGATCCTCCCACGCGTGAATCCGCACCCGGCTCCGGGGGTACCGAGAAACCCTTTGACCACAACGATTGACCCTGGTTCACAGTGGTCTGGACCTGTTAGCCTCACCGCGTCCGACCGGCCGGCTCGCCGAAGGAGAGTTCCTTGCTTCGCATGAGAAAACGCATTGCCGTCGCCGCGCTGGCGTTGGCCGGCGCCTCCCTTGTCGCACCGCCCGCCGCCGAGGCCGGGCCGGACCGGAGTGGACAGTCCCAGGGCAAGGTGATGGCCTACTTCGCCGACTGGGACGTCTACGCCCGCAACTACCACGTCAAGGACATCGAGACGTCCGGTTCGGCCGCGAAGCTGACCCACATCAACTACGCGTTCGGCAACGTGACGGGCGGCGGCTGCGCCGTCGGCGACCCGTGGGCCGACCACGACATGCCCTACGACGCCACCATGAGCGTCAACGGCCAGGCCGACAGCACCGAGCCCGGCGCGCTGCACGGCAGCTTCAACCAGATCCTCCAGCTCAAGAAGCTGAACCCGAAGCTGAAGGTGCTGTGGTCCTTCGGCGGCTGGACCTGGTCGGCCGGCTTCACCGAGGCGGCGAAGAACCCGGCCGGGTTCGCCGAGTCCTGCTACAACCTCGTCAACGACCCCCGCTGGGCCGGCGTCTTCGACGGCATAGACATCGACTGGGAGTACCCGAACGCCTGCGGCAACACCTGCGACGCCAGCGGGCCGAAGGCGTTCACGGCCCTGGTCAAGGCGCTGCGCGACAAGTTCGGGCACAAGCAGCTCGTCACCGCCGCGATCACCGCGGACGGTTCGAAGAACGGCAAGATCGACGCCACCGACTACGCCGGGGCGAGCCGCTACCTCGACTGGTACAACGTGATGACCTACGACTACTTCGTCGCGGGCGGCCAGCCGACCGGGCCCACCGCGCCGCACTCGCCGCTGCGGTCCTACCCGGGCATCCCGACCGCCGGGTTCTACGCCGACGCGGCCATCCAGAAGCTGCGCCACCAGGGCGTGCCGTCGTCGAAGATGTTGCTGGGCCTCGGGTTCTACGGCCGCGGCTGGGACGGCGTCACGCAGAAGCAGCCCGGCGGCACCGCCACCGGACCCGCGACGGGCACCACGACCGGCGAGGACGGCGTCGAGAACTACAAGGTGCTGAAGACGACGTGCCCGGCCAACGGCAAGATCGCCGGTACGGCGTACGCGAAGTGCGGCTCGCAGTGGTGGAGCTACGACACGCCCGAGACGGCGTCGGCCAAGGCCGGCTACGCGAAGTCGCAGGGGCTGGGCGGCGTGTTCGCCTGGGAGCTGTCGGGCGACACCGCGAACGCGGAACTGCTGCGGGCCATCGCCGGCCGCTGCTGACCACGAACTGGAGGGCCCGGGCGGGAACCCGCCCGGGCCCTTCGTCCACTCAGGACGCCACCGGGAACCCGTGCCGCCGGGCGCCGAGCACCACGGCGAGCACCGGGACCAGGAGCACGAGCAGCGTCCAGGGGAACGCCGTCGGCCCGGCGGCGTCGAGCAGGACGCCGCCGAGCACGCCGCCCGCGGCCATCGCCGCGTTCCACAGCGTGACGAGCATGGCCTGCGCGTTGTCGGCCGCGTCGCCGCCCGCGTTCCCGGCGGCGGTCTGCAGGAGGGTGGGGACGCCGCCCCAGCCGAGGCCCCACAGCGCGACGGCGGCGTAGACCAGCGCCGGGCTGCCCGCCGCGGTCGCCAGGAGCGTCGCCGCCACCGCCACGAGGATCGTGCTGAGCACGGTGAGCACGCGCAGCGCGCGGTCGATGCGCGCGCCGACGACCCAGATCCCGGCCATCGACGCGACGCCGAAGACCAGCAGGACGACGTCGACCGCGCCGCCCATCCCGGCGTGGCCGAGGAACGCGGCGACGTAGGTGTAGAGCACGGTGTGGGCCAGCACGAACACCAGCGTCACGGCCAGCACGGGCGCGACGCCCGGCACGGTGAGCGTGCGCAGGACCGGCACCCGGCCGCCGGCCTGTCCGGGCTGGTCCGGGACCCGCGCGGCGATCCAGCCGAGCAGCACGACGGCGATCACCGACATGACGCCGAACGCCGAGCGCCAGCCGAACAGGCCGCCGAGGAACGTCCCGGCCGGGATGCCCAGCGAAAGCGCGAGCGGGATGCCGGCCATCACGACCGCGATGGCCCGGCCCTGGTTGTCCGGCGGCGCGAGCCGGCGCGCGTACCCGGCCAGCAGCGCCCAGACGACGCCCGCGGCCACCCCGGCGACGAACCGCGCGACCATGGTGAGCGGGTAGTCGGCGGACAGCGCCGTCACGGTGTTGGCGACGGCGAACCCGCCCACCCCGGCCAGCAGCAAGCGTTTGCGGGGCCAGGCCGCGGTGGCCGCGGCGAGGGGGATCGCGGTGAGGGCCGTGCCGAGGGCGTAGACCGTCACGGCCTGGCCCGCCGCGGACTCGCCGACGCCGAGGCCCGCGCTCATGCCGGGCAGCACGCCGGCGGGCAGCGCCTCGGTGAGCACGGTGACGAACGCGGCGGTGGTGAGGGCGAGGAGTGGGCTTCTCATGCCGTTATGCTCGAACCTTCACATACGTGTGAAGGTCTACGTGAGGTGGCGCACATGCGGATCGGGGAGCTTTCGGAGCGCACCGGCACGGCCCGCCGGCTGCTCAGGTACTACGAGGAGCAGGGGCTGATCATCGCCGCGCGCGGGGCGAACGGCTACCGCGACTACGATTCCGCGACGGTCGATCGCGTGATCCAGGTGCGCGGGCTGCTCGACGCGGGGCTGCCCACCCGGATCATCAAACAGATCCTGCCCTGCCTCGACAAGCCCCGCGCGATCTACTTCCCCGACGCGACCCCGGAGATGATCGCGACGCTGGAGCAGGAGCGCGACCGGATGGAGCGCCGAGCGGAGTGCCTGCTGCGCAACCGGGACGCGATCGCCGAGTACCTCGACGCGGTGCGCGAGTACAACCCGGCTTGACCTCGGTTGTGTCGCGTTCGGCGCCCGGTTCGGCGTGGGGCGTTTGCCGCCGGGCACGCTAGCCGGGTGGGTCGTCGGCGGTGCGGCGGACCTGGACCCAGTGCAGCGTGTCGGCCTCGGGCCACCAGCCCACGGGCTCCGGCCGGGGCCGCGCACCCTCCTCGGCCCACCAGCGCGGGGGCGCGTCCTCACCCATGCCCCGACGGTAGGAGCGCACCGCCCCGCGCGCACCGGTCGAGGGCGGCCAACGTCCGGTTCCGGCCGGGCCGGGGTCGCTCCGCCGGCTTTCATCCGCTCGTCTCCGGCGAACCGGCGGCACCGGGGACGTGGCTCGTGTGCCGGTGGGGTGCCCGCTCGGCAGCGGGCTCGGGCGCGAGCGGCAACGCCCGGAGGTCGTCCGGACCGCGCCAGGCTGGTCTCCCGGACCGCGCCCGGGCCGGTCGTCCGGACCACGCCGGCCCGCTCACCCGGACCGAGCCGCCCCGCACCCGGGCGGACGGTGGCCGGAAGCGGACAGTGGCCGAACCCGCCCCTGCCGGTGCACAGGGCCCCCGCCCTAGGTTGGCCTGGGAAGATCACCTCGGGGAAGGACGAACATGCGCAAGCGAGCCTGGGCCGGTCTGGCCGCGGCACTCGTCGGAGTGGCGGCGTTCGGCGCGCTGACGGCGCCGGCGGCTTCGGCGGCGGCCGGCAGTGGCCCCGTCGGCAAGCCGAGGCCGATCTGCGTGTGGATCTGGACCGGCGGGCCGCCGGAGTGCCGGGAGCTTCAGTAGCGGCCGGGCCTCAGCCCAGCCAGCCCAGCCTCAGGCGCAGCGCAGCCCGGGCCTCAGCCCAGCCGGCCCAGCCGGGTCGCCGCGAAGACGGCCGCCACTCGGTTGTCCGCCTGCAACGGCTCAGGCGCTGGCCCGGCCAGGGCTCCGGCCAGGTCAGCCTTCATCCCCGCAGCGGCCCAGCCCAGCCTCAGGCGCAGCGCAGGCCGGGCCTCAGCCCAGCCAGCCCAGCCGGGTCGCCGCGAAGACCGCCGCCACTCGGTTGTCCGCCTGCAGCGCCTCCAGCAACCCCTGTACGTGCCGGCGGACCGTCCGCTCGCTCACGTCCAGGTGCCGCGCTATCGCGCCGTCCGTCATGCCCGTCGCCAGCAGGTCCAGGACCTTCGCCTGGGTCGGGGTCAGACCGTGGCGCGGCTGCGACGACGGCCCCTGCACCGCCACCGCCTGGCTCCAGACCAGCTCGAACAGCATCCGCAGCGATGCCACGATCGTCGGGCTGCGGATGAACAGCGCGCCCTCCATGCCGCTCGGGTCCAGCGGGACCAGTGCCGAATGGCGGTCCGCGATCACCATCTTCATCGGCAGCTCCGGCGCCACCCGCATGGTCCAGCCCGCCGCCACACTCGCGTCGACGACCGCCTTCGCGCCTTCGAACTCCAATGCCGCGCGCTCGTAGACGTTGCGGAGGACGACTCCGCGCTCGGTCACCGCGTCCGGGAGGCGCATCACCGTGCTCGCGTCCGGCTTGCGCTTGAAGTGGTGCGTCGTGAACGTCAGGAACTCCTCGCGCGCGGACAGGCACAGCTCCAGCGACAGCGAGCCGATGCGCCGCGGGTCGGTCAGCACCTCGACCGCCGCGTCGCCGCCCGAACCGTTCGCCGCCCGGTACACCGCCTGCAGCACGTCGAGCTGCTGGCGCGCGGCGACGATCTGCCGCTGCTGCTCCAGCAGCTGCTGCTGGGCGCCCAGGATGGCGTGGTCGACCGCGCGCACCGGCTCCATCGGCGCGATGACCGGGTCTTCGCGGTAGTCGTGACGCACGAACCCGCGGTCGAACAGCTCCCGCATCTCCGGGCTCTCGGCCCGCGGGTCGTCCATCGGTAGCGGCCCGGTGCGCACCATCGTGTCGTACAGCGCGCCCGCGCCGGGTGTCAGCAGCCCTTCGAGCATCCCGTGTCCCCTTCCGGCAGCGCGGGCGGGTCCGGCCGGATCCGGACATGACCGCTCTGCCGCCTACCCCACGCGCCGGACGGGGGAAAGGATTAGGCCGCTCGCGAAATCGGGGCCGGACTCGTCGTGGGGGTGGGTCCGGCCCCGTCACGTCACCAGCGCCGCGACGGGTCGATCACGTGGACGGCCGCTTCCTCGGCCGACGCCGCGCCGCCGTCGATGCCCGCGTCGGACGCGTACAGCTCTTCGTCGGTGTCCGCGCCGAAGCCCTCGTCCGTGGCCACCAGACGGCCCGCGCGGACGTCGCCGACCTCGTCGTCGATCAGCTCGCCGTCGGAGTCTTCGCTGTCGCCGAGGCCGTCGCCGTCGTCGCCGGAAGCGAGGTCCGGTTCTTCGCGGGCCAGCCGGCCTTCCCAGCTCTCGCCTTCGGCGGCCTCGCGCGCGGTCGTGCCCCACTCTTCGGTGCCCCGCGGGCGTTCCGGCGGTGAATAACCCTCCGCCTGCTCGTCGCGGTCGTCCAAAGTGTCCTCGGGGTCGAGGATGCCTTCGTCGGCGTGGTCTTCGATGTCGTCGTCCATGCGTCCATCCTCGCGCAACTCCTTGGCCCCGCGCGGCTCGGGTGATATCACCGAGCAGGCCGCCGTCCGGGCGGTGTTCCGGTGAAAGGTGATCCCCATGCCGATGAGACGCAGGGTGCTGGCCGCGGGGCTGGCCGGGGTGTTCGGCGCCGCGGTGTCCGGGCGGACGGCCCAGGCCGCCCAGCCCGCGACGCCGCCGGTGCGGCTGGACCAGCTGAACCTGGTCAACCTGTCGCACGTCAACGACCCCGCCACGACCAACGTGTTCCCCGGCGACCCGGCCTTCTCGCTGGAAACCATCGCCACGATCCCCGACGACGGCTACTACCTCCAGTTCGTCCGCGAGGGCGAGCACACCGGCACGCACTGGGGCGCGCCCGGCCACTTCAACACCGGCCAGCCCCTGGCCGACGACATGGACCCGGCGGACCTGTTCCGGCCCGCGGTCAAGATCGACGTGAGAACGAAGGTCAAGCACAACCCCGACTACGGCGTGACGATCGACGACCTCAAGGCGTGGGAGAAGAGCCACGGCCGGATCCCCGACGAGTCCGTCGTGGTGCTCTGGACCGGCTGGGACGCCAAGTGGGGCACCCCGGCCTACCCGAACACCGACGCGGACGGCGTGCTGCACCAGCCCGGCTTCTCGATCCCGGCGGTCCAGTGGCTGATCGACACCGGACGGCTAGGACGTAGAGGAGGAACCGGCACCGACACGTTCAGCCCGGACGTCGGCACCGACGAGACGTACACGGTGTCGAAGCTCGTCTACCAGCGGCACCGGATCAGCCTGGAGATCCTGGCGAACCTGAAGGCCCTCCCGACGACGGGCGCCTGGGTGCTCGCGGGCGGCCCGATCAACCGCAAGGGTGCTGGCTCGACGGCGACGATCTTCGGCGTCCTCCCACCCGGGGTCCGCGCGGACTAACCCGCGGGGATCGCCGAGAGACGCAGTGCCGAAAGCGGCGCGGGGCGGCCGTACAGGTAGCCCTGCGCCGTGGTGCACCCCGCCGCGATGACCAGCGACGCCTGCTCGGCCGTCTCGATCCCTTCGGCCACGACGTCCAGCTCGAGGTCCGCGCACAGCCCGACCAGCGACCGGCACAGTGCCGCGTCCCGCTCCGGCTGCACTCCCGTCGTCAACGCCCGGTCCAGCTTGATCAGGTCGACCGGCAGCGCGTGCAGCACCGTCAGCGAGCTGTACCCCGCGCCGAAGTCGTCCAACGCGACCCGCACGCCGAGCGCCTGCAGCCGCCGGATCGCGGCCGCCCCCGCCGCCAGGTCGGGCACCGGCACCGTCTCGGTGATCTCGACGACGAGCCGGGACGCCGGCAGCCGGTAGCGCTCCAGCGCGGACCCGACGCTCTGCTCCAGCGCGGCCGCGCCGAGCCGGCTCGCGCACACGTTGACGTGCACCGTCAGGTCCAGCCCGGCCGCCGTGATCTCGCGGCACGCCAGGTCCAGCACCAGCGCGTCCAGCTCGGCGCCGAGGCCCGCGCCCTCGGCCGCGCGGACGAACGTCTCGGGCGAGACCGCCGTGCCGTCGCGGGTGGTCCAGCGGGCCAGCGCCTCCACGGCCACCGGGGTCTCGTCGGCCAGCCGGACGATCGGCTGGAACACCAGCCCGAAGCCGTCCGGGATGCCGCCCTTCGCCCGGCGCAAGGCGGACGGGAAGTCCGGCGGCCCGTCCTGCGACGGGCGGTAGACGACGGTCGTGTCCTTGCCCAGCCGCTTGCCCGCGTACATCGACGTGTCCGCGCGGCCGAGCAGCACGTCCGACGTCACCAGCGGCTCGGCCGGGTCCGGCACGACCAGGCCCATGCTCGCGCGGACCGGGACGAGCGTGCCGTGCACCGCGAACGGCCGCCGCAGCGCGCCCTGGATCCGGTCGGCGACCGCCTGCGGCGCGTCCAGCTCGCCCTCCAGCAGGATCGCGAACTCGTCACCGCCCAGGCGCGCGACCGTGTCGCCCGCGCGCACGCAGCTCAGCAGCCGCTGCGCGACGGCGTGCAGCAGGACGTCGCCGCCGGCGTGCCCGAACCGGTCGTTGACCTCCTTGAAGTCGTCCAGGTCGACGAAGATCAGCACGAGCGTGCGGTCGGTGGACTCCACGGCCCGGTCCAGCCGGTCGGCGAACAGCGCGCGGTTCGCGAGCCCGGTCAGCGGGTCGTGGTAGGCCTGGTGGGTCAGCTGCTGCTGCCCGTCGTAGACCCGGCGCAGCAGCAACCTGTTGTCCAGCAAGGAAAGCAGCTGCCGGGCGAGCACGAGGAACACCACCAGCACGCCGACGACCACCTCGACGCCGTCCGGGCCGGCGCCGGCCAGCAGCTGCCCGGTGATCAGCAGCGCGACGGCGGTGACCGGGACGTAGGGCAGCGCCAGCTGCCACCAGTCCACGCCGCCCACCGGGCCCGCCTCGTCGTGCCGCCGCTGACCCGGCGTCACCAACAGGGCGAAGGCGATGAACAGCGGCCCGAGCACGAATCCGCCGTCCGACCACGGCTTCATGCTCTCCGCGCCGATGCTGACCAGGTAGGCGAACACGCTGTCGGACGCGGCGAGCGCGACGATCCCGACGGCGGCCAGCAGCAGGTTCTTGCGGTAGGGCCGGTCCACCCGGTCGAACACGACCAGCAGCACGGCGACGACCACGATCACCAGGTCCGACAGCGGGTAGGAGATCGCGACGGCCCAGGTCAGCTTGTCCGGCGCGGTGGCCCGGACCAGCTGCCCGAGCGCCGCGGTCCAGGTGAGGATGAACAGCGAGCCGGTGACGATCAGGCCGTCGAGCACCACCGCGACGCCGAAGTGCGCCGTCCACTGCGCGGGCTCGAAGCGTTCGCGGTCCGGCCGGATCCGCGCGCGGGCCAGGACGAACAGGGCGGCGAGCGCGAACACCGGGAAGCTGAGGTAGCCGACGTCGGCCAGCGACGGCGACGGCAGCCCGCGCCCGTCGATCAGCTGGTACCAGGACCAGACGCACTGGCCGAGCGACCAGCCGGCCATGCCGATCGCGACGAGCACGCGCCACCAGCGCTGGTGCCCGCGGACGCGGCGCGCGAGCAGGACGCCGCAGACGACCGCGCCGACCCCGGCGCTCAGCTGCATGGCGTCGTCGATCCAGAGGGCGAAGGTGTCGCCCCAGAACGCGAAGCCGTTCACCACGACCAGTGCCACCGTGACGACGACGAGCAGGACCGCGACTGGGTACCGCCGCACTGTCATGGCACCTCACGTGGGTCACCCGCCGGTCGGACCGGCAAACACTACACCGGACGGACGCGTGCCCCGGCTCACCGCACCGGTGGCCGGTACCCCCTCATCAGGCGATGTCGCGGCGGTGCAGCAGCCAGGCGCCGAGCACGCCGAAGGCGACCACGTACGCGGCCAGCACGGCGGTGGCCTGCGCGGACCCGACGATCGGATCGACGCCCGGTGCGCTCGCCCCGAACGCCGCCGCGAGCGCGCCCGCGTTCGGCCCCGGCAGGGCCTTCTGCAGCTGCGCGACCCAGTCCAGCAGCGGCGCGGCGATCGACGCGAGGAGGTTCTGCACGGCCAGCAGCCACACCAGACCGAGCCCGATCGGCAGCGCGACCGACCGCAGCCCGATCGCGAGGACCACGCCGAGCGCGCCCCACATCGTCGTGACGAGCCAGCCGGCGCCGAGGCCGAGCAGGACGTCGGACACCGCGGGCCAGACCGGCGGCCGGTCCTTCAGCGACGCGACGAGCACGCTTGCCCCGGCGGTCGCCGCGAACAGCGCGAGCACCACGGCCAGCGCTCCGATCGCGACGGTGACCAGCTTCGCGGTGAAGACGGCGACACGCGACGGGTGCTGCACCAGCACGGTCTTCCAGGTGCCGTAGCCGTATTCGCTGCCCGCGACCAGCACGCCGAAGATCAGCGCGAGGGCGCCGACGAAGATCGGCAGGCCGCCCAGCGCACTGCCGATGAACGCCCCGGGCAGCATCCCGTCGAGCCCGCGGCCGGAGCCCGGGGGACCGGCGGCGCCGCTCAACCCCGCGTACGGGACGGCGTAGCCGAAGGTCAGCGACAGCACGACGGCGACGGCGAGCAGCAGCCAGCTCGCCGGGCGGCGGGCCTGCTTGGTCAGCTCGGCACGGATGTCACGCAGCATGATCGGTACCTCCGGTCAGGGCGAGGAAGGTCTGTTCCAGGTCGGGTTCGTGCCAGCGCAGCTCGGTGACGGTGATCCCGGCGCCGACCAGCTCGGCGTTGACCCGCCCGGCCGCACCGGGGTCGACGTCCAATTCGAGGGCCTTCCCTTCGACGCGGACGCCGCCGTAGAGCCGGCTCAAGTGGTCACGGGCCCGCTCGAGCGGCTCCGCGACGACGCGCAGCGCGCCGCCCGCCCGCAGGTCCTCGACGGTGGTTTCGCTGACGAGCCGGCCGTGGTCGAGCACGCCGACGCGGTCGCAGATCTGCTCGACCTCGGCCAGCAGGTGGCTGGACAGCAGCACCGTGCAGCCGTCGGCGGCGAGTTTGCGGAGGGTGACCCGCATGTCCGCCATGCCGGCCGGGTCGAGGCCGTTGGTCGGCTCGTCGAGCACGACCAGCTCGGGCTCCTTCAGCAGCGCCGCGGCCAGGCCGAGCCGCTGCTTCATGCCGAGCGAGTACGTCGAGTACTTGTCCTTCGCGCGGTCGGCGAGGCTGACGACGTCGAGCACGGCGTCGACGCGCGTGCGCCGCACGCCGGCGTGGTCGGCGAGGACCCGCAGGTTGGCCCGGCCGGACAGGTACGGGTAGAAGGCCGGGCCTTCGATCAGCGCGCCGACGCGGGCGAGGCTGCCGGGCCCCGGTTCGGCGCCGAGCACCCGGACGCGGCCGGAGGTCGGCCGGATCAGGCCGAGCAGCATCCGCAGCGTGGTCGTCTTCCCGGCACCGTTCGGGCCGAGGAAGCCGTACACCTCACCGGCGCGCACCGACAGGTTCAGGTCCTCGACCGCGGCGGCCGGTCCGTAGCGCTTGGTCAGTGCGGTCGTTTGAACGGGCAGAGCGACGGGCAGGGTCATGGGATTCCTTCCGGACGCGGCCCCACGGCTTGAAGACCGAGAGCACGCTGGCGAACAGCAAGAGCGTCGGAGCGACGACGACGGGGTAGAGCAGGCCTTCGGGGTGCTCGACGGCCTCGGCGATCCCGGGCCGCAGCGCGAACAGGATCAGCAGCGCCATGACGACGTTGACGGTCAGCTTCACCGCGACCCACCAGTACCGGACGAGGCCGTACTTGCTCCCGAGCCCGAGCACGGCCCCGCTGGCAAGGGTGAGCAGCGCGGCGATCAGCATCGGCCAGACGGCGAAGAGGTCGAGCGCCCGCAGGCTGGTCGCGACGACGGCGGCGTCGCCCGAGATCAGCGCCGTGCAGACCAGGATGCCGAGCACGGCGTCCATCCCGATCCACAGACCCGCCGAGACGATGTGGGCCACCAGGTACCACTTCCGGGCCCGGGGCTTGAGAGTCATGGCTCCTCCTTCTGGGATGGCTCCATGGTGGTGACCGGGGACGCCGCGGTCGTCCGCCGACGTACGGCACTTGCGGCTACGCCGGAGCGCGTACGCCTGTCACAGATCGCCGCCGGGATTCGTCAGGGGCGTGTGAGCGAGAACGACGTGATGACCGAACGGCCGCGGCTGATCGGGATCGCCTACCGGCTGCTGGGTTCGCTGAGCGACGCCGAGGACGTCGTCCAGGAGGCGTACGGCCGGTGGTACGCCCTGCCCGGGCGGCAGCGGGACGCGATCGACCGGCCGGGCGCGTGGCTGACCACGGTCGCGAGCCGGATCTGCCTGGACGTCCTGGGCTCGGCGCGGGTCCGCCGGGAGCGGTACACCGGCGAGTGGATCCCGGAGCCGGTGCCGTCGGACAGCCTCACCGACCCGGCCGAGCTGGCGCTGCTCGACGAGTCGATCACGATGGCGTTCCTGGTCGTGTGCGAGGCGATGACCCCGGCGGAGCGGGTGGCGTTCGTCCTGCACGACGTCTTCGGCTACCCGTTCGCGGAGGTGGCTTCGATCGTGGGGCGTACGCCGGCCGCGTGCCGCCAGCTCGCGTCGTCGGCCCGTCGCCGTCTTCGTCCCGCTCCGGCGCCTTCGCCCGCGCGGAGTGCTTCCGTCGTCCGGGCGTTCAAGGAAGCCTGGGAGGCCAAGGACATCGCGGGCCTGGTCGGGCTGCTGGACCCGTCGGTCGTCGCGGTCGCCGACGGGGGTGGGCTCGCCAGCACGGTGGCGCACCCGGTCGCGGGCGCGCAGCGGGTGGCGCGCTACACCGTGCAGATCACCGAGCGGGTGCCGGCGATGACGCTGTCGGAGCGGGTGGTGAACGGCCGGCCCGGGCTGGTGGCCTCACGCGACGGCGTGGTCGAGACGGTGCTCGCGTTCGACGTCGCCGGCGGCGTGATCAGGCGGATCTGGGCCGTGCGGAACCCGGAGAAGCTCCGGCCGTGGCGGCCGGCGGCCCGCCGTCGACCGGCAGGCCGGCCCCGGTGACGAACTGGGCGGCGTCGGAAGCGAGGAACACGACGGCGTCGGCCAGGCCGGTGCCCTCGCCGAGCCGGCCGGCGTCGGGGTAGACGCAGTTGACGCGCACGTCGTAGCCGAGCTTCCCGGCCTCCGCCGCGGCCACCCGGGTCAGCCGGTCGACCGCGGACTTCGACGCGGAGTAGGCGGCGGTGCCGGGGACGGCGGTGGTCGCGGCGACCGACGCGATGTTGACGACCGCGCCGCCCTTCCCGGCCGCGCCGCCCGGGCGCATCACGCGGAAGGCGTGCTTGATGCCGAGCGCGGTGCCGAGGACGTTGACGTCGAGCATCCGCCGCAGGCCGGCCGGGTCCAGGTCGGCGAGCGGGCCAGGAAGCTCGACTTCGGCGTTGTTGACCACGATGTCCAGGCCACCCAGCCGGGCGATCGTCTCGGTGACGGCCCGCTCCCAGCTCGCGTCGTCGGTGACGTCGAGCCGGACGAACGCGGCGCCGCTCTCGCGGCCGAGCTCCTCCCGGGTGCCGGCGACCACCACGGCGGCCCCGGCGGCGGCCAGTGCCGCGGCGAGCTCGGGGCTGTCGCCGGTGACCAGCGCCGCGCGCCCGGACAGGTCGTGCCGCCCCATGAACTCCTCCTCCTCGAGCGGGTCGGCGCCCAGCATCGTCAAGGCCTGGACAGTCGTCAAGAGTCTCTTGGACACTCGTCAAGGAAAAGCTGGTCATAGACTGGACCCGGCAACCACGAAGTGACGGACGGTGCACGTGACTGAGGCGAAGGAGCGGACCCGGGACCGGATCTCGCGCCGCCAGGTGGACAAGTTCGCCGACCGGCGGGCCGAGCTCGCGGCGTCGGCGCTGCGGACGCTGGCCGAGCTCGGCTACGCGCGCACCAGCCTGCGGGAGATCGCGCAGAACTCGGAGTTCTCGCACGGCGTCCTGCACTACTACTTCGCCGACAAGGTCGACCTGCTGACCCACTGCGTGCGGCAGTTCGAGGAAGTCTGCGTCACCCGGTACGACGAGCTCGTCGCCCGCGCGCGGACGGCGCCGGACCTGGAACGCGACTTCGCGGCGGCGATGGCCGCGACGCTGCGCGCGGACGCCAAGATGCACCGGCTCTGGTACGACCTGCGCAACCAGAGCCTGTTCGAGGAGTCCTTCCGCGCCGACGTGCTCGAGATCGACCGACGCCGCGAGGAGATGATCCACCACGTCGTCGCGCGCTACGCCGAGCTGGCGTCCGCGCCGGCGGTGGTGCCGCAGGCCGTCGCGTACGCACTGCTCGACGGCTTGTTCCAGCAGGCCCTGCTCCGGCACCTGGCCGGCGAGGTGGACGCCGCGGCCGGGCTCGAACGGGCCGTCCCGTCCGTGCTGGCGCGCATCGTGGCCGCCTAGCGGCTCAGGCCGTTCGTGCGTCGTTTCGACACTTTCGACACGACTGCGAGCCGGGTCGGTCTTTGGTGGGCGCGAGTGCCGGCTCGCGTTCCGGTGATTTCCCGCGCGAAATCGGCGAGGCCCGTCAAGAATGCGGCGGATAACGATCCGTTTTCCGCGCCATGATCGACTGGACATCGGCGTCGGGGCTGACGAATATTGATGCCCGTGCGGGAACGGCGAGGGAGGAACAGTGGACCTCAGTGCGGCGGACGTGGTCGGCGAGCTGAAGGTCCTGCGCAAAGGGAGGGGAATTTTCACCGCACAGCTCGCGGATCGCGTCGGACCCGCTTTGCGTGCCACATGTGGCATTTTGGAAGATGACGACTCCGTGGAGATGAGGCGTAAACTCACGGACCGATTGCGCCCACTCGTCGAGTCGTTGCCGGACGATCTGAAGATCGCGCTGCGGGCCGCGTTCGCACTGGACGAACGGGCGCGGAAGCCGTTCTACCAGGAACGGGTCCACTGGGCGGCGATCACGCTCGACCGCGACGACCGGACGGTCCGGCGGCGCATCGACGAAGGAATCGAGCAGGTCGCGGCAATGGCCGTGGCGGCCGGTGCGCCGGAACTCCGGCCGCGCTATCCGAGCCGGAGTTGGCACACCGAAGAACTGCGCGTCACGCTCGCACTCGACCAGCCGGTGGCCGAGGCGTTCGAATTCCGTCGCGTGGTCGCCGACGCGGACGAAATCGCCGAGCTCGACCTGGCACTGACGCTCACCGCGGCCGGCGAATCCGGTCATTCGGTGCGTGCGTCCGATCTGGTGGTCGATGTGTTCCACGGCGGAGTGCTCGCCGGCCGGGCGATGGAGTCGAGCGACCGGGTGGGGCTGTCCTTGCGGTTACCGGAGCCGTTGCGGCGGGGTGAGCGCCACGACGTCGGACTGCGAATCCGGGCGAACATGCGGGAGCCGCATTACATCTGCGTGCCGCGGCACCCGTGCGATCTGTTCGACCTGCACGTCCGGTTCGGCGACCGGGTGCCGGACCGGATCGTCCGGCTGGAGAAGGCGTTCCAGAACGACACGCGGTCACCGCGCGGCGCGGTGCTGGAGACCGACGACGCGGGCGAGGTGCACGTCCGGTTCCGGCACCTGGCGCCGGGTTTCGCGTACGGGATCCGCTGGCAGCCGGCCGGCGCTCAGGGCCAGACGACCCGCTCGAGGGCGTGAAGCGCGGAGACGAACGGTTCGGGCAGCCGCACGACCTGCTTGGCGGCCCGCGCTTTGGCGGAGAGCCCGGGACTGGCGCCGGTCTCGGCGTCCCGGGCGGCGTCGTCGACGAGTTTCGTGGCGCGGCTGAGCGGGCCGCGTCCGCTGAGGGCGAGCGCGAGCCCGAGGTCGAGGCGGGTCTCGAGGGTTTCCGGGTGGGCCCGGCCGAGGAGGCGGATCTGCGGTTTCCGGATGGTTTCGAGCAAGTCGGCTTGGCGGTCGAACTCGCGGAGCCGGGCGTGGGCGAGGCCCAGGGCGTGGCGGACCCGGTGGTGCAGCCGGTGTTCATCGCCCAGTACTCGGCGGATGACTTGTTCGGTCTCGGCTAGCTTTTCGAGCGCCTGCCGGGGTTGGCCGAGCAAGGCCCGGCCGGCGTGGACCGCCGCGGTCAGCGTCAGGGGGCTTTCGAGGCCGTATCGCTGGGTGTAGGTCGTTTCGAGGTCGGTTGGGTTGTGGTCGAGCAGGTCGGCGTCGGCCCGGATCAGGTCGGCGTCCGGGCCTGTGGTTCCGGCCGCGACGTCTCGTGCTCGCTCGGGATGACCGGCTTGGAAGAGGTTGCGGGCGTACTCGAGGGTCAGTGCGTCGCGGATCGGGCCGGGGTCGGTGAGCGCGGGTTCGAGGAGGGCGATGGCGTCCTGGGGGTGGCCACGGAGTCGGCGGGCTCGTGCGGCGCGGTATCGCTCGGTGTTGGTGGTGGGGAGGTGGGCGTCCCAGAAGATCCGGTCGGCTTCGGCGTAGTGGCCTTGTCCGTCGAGGGCTTGGGCGGCGAGGAGGGCGGCGTCGTGGTGACCGAGAGCTTGGCGCGCGTGCCCGAGGGCTTCGGCGTCGAGCCCACAGGCGAGTTCGACCCGCGCCGCGGCGGCGAAGTCGGCGGAGGTCGCTTCGCCGGTCGAGAGGATGGCGGCATGGATCTCACCGGCGGTGATGGGGTCGCCTTGGGTTTCATGAGCGGCGGCGAGGGGCCGTAGGAGGGCGACCCGGTGGGTAGGGCAGTGGTCGGCTAGGGCGCGGGCGTGCTGAAGCAGAAGGTATCGGCGGCCGCCGGGGACGGGATCGGGGCGGGGATCGCCGCCGCTGGCCAGGCTGCTGCTCGCTGCTTCCGCGGCGGGCGCTTCGAACTCGCCGCCGGGTGCGGCGTTGCGGGTCGCGGCTGGCTCTCCGAACTCGCCGCCGCCGGGCAAACCGCCGGGCGCTTCGAACTCGCCGCCGCTGGGCACGGCTTCGCGGGTCGCGGCGGGTGCTTCGAGCTCGCGGCCGTCGGCTTGGCCGCCAGGTGTTCCGAACTCGCTGCCGCCGGCCAAGCGGCTGCGTGCGGCTTCCCCGGCCGGTGCCTCGAACTCGCTGCCATCGGCCGAGCGGCTGCGTGCGGCTTCCTTGGCCGGTGCCTCGAACTCGCCGCCGGCCAAGTCCTTGCGCGCCGCTTCTGCAGCCGGGTCTCCAGGCTCGCCGCCGGGTGCGGCGTTGCGGGTCGCGGCTGGCTCTCCGAACTCGCCGCCGCCGGGCAAACCGCCGGGTGCTTCGAACTCGCCACAGTCGGCCAAGCCGTCGAGCACCGCCTCCGCCGCTCGCTCCGCCTCTGCCGCCCCGAACTCGCCGCAGGCCACCTCCACCGCGAGGGCCTGGAGCCGCAGGTTCCCCTCCACCCAAGTCGCGAACCCCCGCGCGACAAGCTCCTCCGCCGCGGCCCCGAACGCAGCCACCTCCGGCGGGACCGGCGCCGGAGCCAGCACCCCGCCCAACCGCAACAACTCACACGCCGGCCCACCCAAAAGCCCCAACCCTTCCCGGATCGCATGAGGCGCAGTGTCCGGCAGAGCCCCCAACGACGCCCCAGACCGCACCACGAACGCCGCAGCCCGCAGCGTCATCGGATGACCATCACAGCGAGCGACAAATCCCGCGTCCCGTGACCCGAGCAGCCGCATACCCTCCTCGACCGGCAAACCCGGCACCTCCACCGCCGCCCCCTCCCAACGAACGCGCCGGCTCGTCAGCAACGTTCGCACCCGGTCCGACTCCAGCACCACCCGATCGAGCACTCCCGGTGGCAGCCCCGCCGGGACGTCGTCGACCACGACCAGCACCGGCACACCCGTACCGCCGAGCCGTGCACACAACCGGTCGAAGCCGAGCCCCGACGTGCCCGCCGCCGTTGCGAGGGCCAGGTGGAACTGCGGGAGGAAGTCGTCCGGGTCGAGGTGGCCGAACGGGCCCGTTCGCAGCACCCGGCCCCCGAACCGGCCGACCAGGCCCGCGTACTGCTCGGCGAGCGTTGTCTTCCCGATGCCCGCCGGGCCGCGGAGCAGCACCGCCCCGCGCGCGACGAGTTCGCGGTGGACGGTTCCCAGCAGCGAACGCCCGGGACCCGACTCGACCGCGGAACGAACCCGCCGGACGAGGTCCGGGAGCGGTTCTCCCGGAATCATCGTCAGCACCCGGTCCGTGCTCAACCCCGGCGGAAGATCGGTGAGCAGAACGCGCGCACCCGTGCTCAGGTCGAAATCGTCGAACGGATTACCGCGGAAAACGCTCAGCCCGTCGGCGCGCAGTGCTTTCTCCACCTGATCGGCCGCCGCGGAACACAGGAACACGTCGAACCGGGCGGCGGCCGCCGCGGGGGTCCCGGTGGCGTTCAATGGGTGATCATGGCTTCGGTTCCTGACAGTCGGGTCGAGTCACGCGCCAAGGATCGGAACGGAGCGCGAATTCGCTACCGGACACCCCGGATCGGCAGGATCTGTCCACTATTTGACCCGTGTGCCGGGGGTGACCGCCGGGTAACACCACTGGGCCGTTTCTGATTAACGGACAATATCTTGACAAGAACCACACCGCTGCAACGTTGCTGGTCAGCGGCTCGATTACTCCGGTTGTCGGACCGGGAATCGTGGGATGCGAACAGGAGAATCGTCCCAGGACCAGTGTGGTCTTTTGTGGGCGACGGGTTACCCGAGAGCGGTCCGGTGGACGATGCGAGGAGGGAAACCCGTGGACACCATGATGGCGGAGACGGCGGTCGAAGGCTACGTCGTGCTCGACGAGCTGCCGCGGCCGGACGGGAAGCTGACGAAGGAACAGCTCGACCCGTTCGTGGCCGCGGCGCGCGCCGGCGACCCGGACGCCGTGCAGACGCTGCTGCGGCTCATCAAGCCGACGGTCGTGCGCTACTGCCGCGCCCGGATCGGCGGGCGCGACCTGTCGTACCTCTCGGCCGACGACGTCGCGCAGGAGGTCTGCCTGGCGGTGCTGAAAGTGCTGCCCGGCTACCAGGACCGCGGCGGTTCGTTCCTCTACCTCGTGCGGGCGATCGCGGCGAACAAGGTCGCCGACGCGTTCCGCTCGGTGGCGCGCGACCGGTCGAAGCCGGTGCCGGAGCTGCCGGACCGGCCACTGGGCGGCAACGAGCCGGAGAGCCACGTGCTCGACATGGACCTCGGCGCCCGGCTGGGCCGGCTGATGGCGTCGCTGCCGCCGCTGCACCAGGAGATCCTGTCGCTGCGGATCGTCGTCGGCCTGTCGGCGAACGAGACGGCGGAGGCGCTGGGCATCTCCGCCGGCAACGTCCGCATCACCCAGTACCGCGCGCTGACGAAGCTGCGCGGCATGATCCCCGACGGCGGGCTCTGAGCGTCACTCCAGCCATTCGGTGATGAAGTGGTCGCTCTCGTGGATGTGCACGGCCTCGTAGACCCCGGGGCCGAGCACGGCGAACTTGTGCGCGGTGCCGGCCGGGACGACCAGCACGTCCCCGGCGCCGCCGTCGCGCTCCTCGTCGCCGATGGTGAACCGGGCCCGTCCCCGGATGATGACGAACGTCTCCGCGTACGGGTGCCGGTGCAGCCGCGGCCCGGACCCGACGACGTCGCTGCTTTCGCGGATGACGGAGATCCCGGACCCGACGTCGCGTCCTTCGAAGTTCTCGCTGTCGCTCACCCCGCCAGCGTAGCGCCGGCTCAGCCCTCGACGGCCTTCCTCAGCTGGCCGAGCGCCCGGTGCTGGGCGACGCGGACCGCGCCCGCCGTCGACCCGACCACCTCGGCCGTTTCGTCCGCCGACAGGCCGGCGACCACGCGCAGCACCACGATCTCCCGCTGCTTCTCCGGCAGGACCCGCAGCAGCTTGCCCATGCGTTCGCCCAGTTCGCGCTGCAGCGCGTGGTGCTCGGGGTCCATCGAGGGGTCGGCCTCCTCGGGGATCTCGGCGACCGGCTCGGCCAGGTGCCGCGCGGCGGCCTTGCGCGCGGCCGTGACGTGCTGCCGCGCGATGCCGCACACGAACGCGGGGAACGACCGCTCCGGCGACCACCGGGGCAGCGCCCGGAGCACCGCGATGCAGACGTCCTGCGCGACGTCGTCGGCCATTCCCGCGTCGAGGCGGGCGCGGCAGTACCGCACGACGAGCGGCCGCGCCGCGGCCAGCAACCGCTCCGGGGCATCCACTGCGGTGATCAAGGTTCCCCTCCGTCCGGCGGGGTACTACCCGTTTTCCGCCCGGACCGATCGGCGCCGGGCGAATTCCCCGTTATATCCGGGAAACCCGCGCGCGGGACATCGATCCCGAGGTCAACGCCCGAGATGACCATCGCCCCGGCGTGGCACGCTGGGCGCATGACCTTCGGCCTGCACCACGTCCAGCTGGCCATCGAGCCGGGCAGCGAAGAACGCTGCCGCGCCTTCTACGTCGGCGTCCTCGGCATGACCGAGATCCCGAAGCCGCCCGCGCTCGCCGGGCGCGGCGGGCTCTGGCTGCGGGCCGGCGGCCTCGAGCTCCACCTCGGCGTCGAGCCGGACTTCCGGCCCGCCCGCAAGGCCCACCCGGGCATCCTCGCCGACGACCTCGACGCGCTGGCCGACCGGCTGCGGGAGCACGGCGTGGAGTGGGACGACGGCTTCCCGGGCCACCGCCGCTTCTACACCCACGACTGCCTGGGCAACCGGCTGGAGTTCCTCACTCCGGAATGACCGGAGTGATCGTGCGGTGGTGGCCGAACACCCGCCGCTCGCGCCGCGTCACCGCCTTCATCACGGAGGCACGCGCCGGCGTGCTGGTCGCCTCCCGGTACTCCGGCGTGTCGAACAACCCGACGTCCGAGATCTCGTGGAACGCCAGCAGCGCCGGGCCGTCGCCTTCGAGCAGCCGGTAGCGGCGGGTGCGGTACCAGCCCGGCAGCCGGTGCAGCAGCGGCACGTGCTCCTCGCGGTACCACGCGTCGAGGCCGGCTTCGTCGGTCGTCGACAGCGCGACGCACACCACGACCGGCGCGGCGGGACCGGCCGGCCCGGCGTCGTCGAGCAGCCCGTAGACCCGCCGGTCCAGCGTCGCCAGCCGCCGGACGACGTCCTGTTCGCGCGGGCTGCGGCGGCGTGCCACCTCGTAGGCGGGGCTTTGCAGCGCGTCCGTGTCCAGCTCGTACCAGGCCAGCCACGTCGGCACCGCGCCGTCGAGGGCCCGGTAGCGGTGGCCGGTGCGGATGCCGGGGACGCGCAGGCGGGCCGGGGCGTGCTCGTGGTCGTACCAGTCGTGGAACTCCGCCTCCGGCACGTCGCCCGGCTCGGCGAACACGAACAGTAGTCCTTCGGTCATCGGGTAGTGTCCCAGGAAATCGAGGAGGGGCAGTGTCGCGCGAAGATCCGGACGTCATCGATTCGGTGGAGAAGGCGCTGCGGCTGCTGCAGAGCTTCTCCGGCGAGGCGCCGGCGATGAGCGTCAGCGAAGCGGCCGCGGCCACCGGCCTGACCCGCGCCACCGCGCGCCGGCTGCTGCTGACCTTCGAACGGCTCGGGTTCGCCGAGACCGACGGCCGCCGCTTCCAGCTCACCCCCCGCGTCCTGCGGCTCGGCTACGGCTACCTGGCCGCGCTGCCGTTCTGGGAACACGCCCAGTCGCACATGCGGGCGCTGTCCGACGAGGTCCGCGAGTCCAGCTCGCTCGCCACGCTCGACGGCGGCGAGATCGTCTACGTCGCCCGCGTGCCCGCGTCGCGGATGATGACCATCACCTTCAACGTCGGCTCGCGACTGCCCGCCTACCCGACGTCGATGGGCCGCGTGCTGCTCGCCGCCCTGCCGGCGGCCGAGCTGGAGTCCTATTTGGACCGGACCGAGCTGAAGCGGCTGACGGACCACACGATCACCGGCCGCGCCGCGCTGGAGGCCGAGCTGGCCCGGGTCGCCGAGCAGGGGTACGCGCTCGTGGACGGCGAGCGCGAGGAAGGCGTCCGGTCGGCCGCCGCGCCGGTCCGCAACGCCGGCGGCGGGGTGATCGCCGCGCTCAACGTCTCCGCCAACGCCGCCCGCGTCTCGGTCGAGAAGCTGCGCGAGGAGTTCGTGCCCCGGCTGCTCGAGACGGCCGACGCGATCACCAAGGACATCGCGGGCCTGCACTAGGCGAACCCGAAGCAGCGGACGGGGTTTTCGACGAGCAGTCGCCGCCGCTCTTCGTCCGAAAAGGACGCCAGAACGTGCACCAGGTCGGCGTCGTCGGGATCGAACCCGTGGGTGTTCGGGTGCGGGAAGTCCGTGCCCCACAGGACGCGCTCGGGCGCGTGGGCCACGAGCAACCGCATGAGCGCGAGAGAATCCGCCAGCGACGGCGGCGCGGTCGCGATCCGGTCCGCGCCACTGAGCTTGACCCAGACGCTCCCGGTGTCGAGCAACCGCCGCAACGCCGTCACCGAGGAGCTGTCGAGCCCGGATCGGAGGTCCACCCGGGCCATGTGGTCGACCACGACGGTCAGCCCGAGGCCGCGCACCAGCTCGCCGTGGTCGGCGATGCCGGTGCCGGCCACGTGCAGGGCGATGTGCCAGTCGTACGGCGCGATCTTGGCGACGATCGCCCGGATGGTCTCGGCCGAGGGCGCCGGGCCCAGGTGCGGCAGGAAGTGCAGCCGCGCGCCGCGGACCCCGGCTTCGTGCAGCCGGGCGATCTCGGCGTCGGGCGTCTCCGGCGTCACGAGCGCGACACCGCGGTAGTCACCGGACGCGAGGGCGTCCAGCAGCGCCGAGTGGTCGGTGCCGTGACACGCCGACTGGACGATCACCGCGCGCTCGAACCCGAAACGCCGGTGCAACTGCTGGAGATCTTCCTTCGGCGCTTCCGGCGGAGTGAACGTCCTATCGGGAGCGTAGGGGAAGACGTCCGTGGGCCCGAAGATGTGGCAGTGCGCGTCGCAGCTGCCCGGGGGCAGGATCATCAGTCGCACCTCGCCGTCATGCCGCCGTCGACGACGATCTCGGTCCCGGTGACGAACCGGGCTTCGTCGGAAGCCAGGAACAGCGCGGCGTACGCGGTGTCGCGCCCGTCGCCCGTGAACCCGAGCGGGATCCGGGCCTGCCGCCGTTCCAGCAGCGTCTCGACGTCACCGCCTTCGCGCTGGTTCGCCAGCCGGGCCTCGACCATCGGCGTGTGCAGCTGCCCGGGGACGACGGTGTTCGCGCGGATCCCGTCGGGCGCGTGCTGCACCGCGAGCACCCGCGACAGCTGGATGACGCCGGCCTTCGCCGACGCGTACCCGACCTGGGCCGAGCCGGTCCAGCGGATCCCGGACGTCGACGCGGTGTTCACGATGGACCCGCCGCCCTGCTCGCGCATCACCGGGATGACGTGCCGGCAGGTGAGGTAGACGCTGGTGAGGTTGTAGTCCAGCTGGGCCGTCCAGTCCTCTTCGGACAGTTCGGCCGGGCCGCCGGGACGCGAACCGCCGACGTTGTTCACCAGGATGTCCACGCGGCCGAACGTCTCCTGGCACGCCGCGACCGCGCCGGCCACCGACGCACTGTCGGTGACGTCGCAGGTGTGCGTGTGGACAGTCCCACCGTCCGAAGTGATCAGGGAAACGGTCTCGGTGAGCGCGTCCGGCTTCAGGTCCACAGCGAACACTTTCGCACCTTCGCGCGCGAACAGCACCGCGGCGGCGCGGCCGTTGCCCCAGCCGGGCCCGACGCTGCCCGCGCCGGTGATGAGCGCGACCTTCCCCGCGAGCCGGCCGGTCATTCCCGCCCCACCTCCAGGGCCACGAGGAACCGCGAAACCATGTTGTACGCGGCGACCGTCACGCTCAGCTCGACGACCTGCTGCTCGTCGAAGTGCGGTTCCAAGGCCTCGAACACCGGCTGGTCGACGGCGATCTTCTCGGTCATCGCGTCGGTGTAGGCGAGCGCGGCGCGCTGCCGGTCGTCCAAAGCGGACGGATCGCCGCCGCGCAGCGCGGCGAGCTGCTCGTCGGTCATCCCGGCTTCCCGGGCGACCGGCTCGTGCGCCGTCCATTCGTAGGCCGCGCCGTTGAGCTCGGCGACGCGCAGGACGGCGAGCTCGCGGACGTCCGCGGGCAGGGTCGAGGCGCCGCGGACCGCGCCGAGCAGGCTGTTCCAGCCGTCGGCGAGCGCCGGGCTGTGCAGCAGCATGCCGTCCAGCGGGGTGAGCCGCCCGCCGCGCCGCTGCCGGATGCGGTCGGCGACCTCGCCGCCATCGTGGCTGTAGCCGAGCCTGGCCAAGGTGTCTCCCTTCTCAGACCGCGACGGTGGTCGCGGGTTCGGTGGGTTCCGGGGTCTTGCCGTCGAGCACCGTGCGGGCCCGCGCGAGGTCGAGCACGCCTTCCCAGCGGCTCACGACGATGCTGCCGAGCAGCTGCCCGCACAGGCTGACGATGCCGCGCATGGTGGAGAGGAAGCGGTCGACGCCGAGGATGAGCATGATGCCCGCGACCGGGACGACCCCGGTGGTCGACAGCGTCGCGGCGAGGATGACGAACCCGGCGCCCGCTACTCCGGCGCTGCCCTTCGACGTGATCATGAAGACCGCGAGCAGCGCGATCTGCTGCCACAGCGAAAGGTTCACGTCGAAGGCCTGGGCAATGTAGAGCGAGGCGAAGCCGAGGTAGAGGCAGACACCGTCGCCGTTGAACGCGTACCCCGACGGCACGACCAGCCCGACGATCCGCTTCGGACAGCCCAGGTTCTCGAGCTTCTTCATCAGCTGCGGCATCACGACCTCGTAGTTCGCGGTGCCGAGGGTGATCAGCAGCTCGTCCTTGAAGTACCGGTACAGCTTCAGGACGCGGATCCCGCACAGCCGCGCGACCGCGCCGAACACCAGCAGGCAGAACAGGATCCCGACGACCCAGAACAGCAGCACGACCCCGCCGAGGCTGGCCAGCGTGGCGACGCCGAACTTGCCGGTGGTGTAGGCCATCGCGCCGAACGCGCCGAGCGGGGCCAGGTACATCACCAGCCGCACGATGCCGAACGTCGCCTCGCCGACCCGCTCGATCCCGCGCAGCAGCGGCGCGCCGCGTTCGCCGAGGGCCTTCAGCGCGATCGCGAACAGGATCGAGATCAGCAGCACCTGCAGGACGTTGCCCTCGGTGAACGCGCTGACCACCGTCTTCGGGATGATGTTGACCAGGAAGTCGTACCAGTGCTGGTTTTCCCCGGTCTGCACGTACTGCTGGGCGCTGCCGGAGAGCTTGAGCGACGCCGGGTCGGCGTGGATGCCGGCGCCGGGACGCAGCAGGTCCATCACGACCAGCCCGATGAGCAGCGCGATCGTGGTCAGCACCTCGAAGTAGACCAGCGCCTTGACCCCGACCCGCCCGACGCTGGCCAGCTCGCCCGCCGACGCTATGCCGGTGACGATGGTGCAGAAGACCACCGGCGCGATCAGCATCTGGATGAGCGCGATGAACCCGGTCCCGACCGGCTGGAGCGCGGCGCCGACGCCGGGTGCGGCGAAGCCGAGCACCGCCCCGAGCACGATCGCGACCAGCACGGTGACGTAGAGCTTGGTGGTGAAGGCACTGCGCAGGACTGATCGCGTCGACATCATCGTCTCCGTCTGTTCGTCTGGCGTACGTTTGCGCGACTGACGTACACATCCTGGGTGACGACTTCGCCGCGGTCAACCCCCGGACAGCTGTCCGGTTGGCTACGCTGACGACGTGACCCCGATGCGAGCCGACGCCGAACAGAACCGCGAGCGGATCCTCGAGGTCGCGCGCGTGGCGCTCAAGGCGTCGAGCGCCGCCTCGCTGCAGTCCATCGCGAAAGCGGCCGGCGTCGGCCAAGGCACGCTGTACCGCCACTTCCCGAGCCGGGAAGCGCTCCTGCTGGCCGTCTACCGACACGACGTCGAGGAGCTGATCGACGCGGCGCCGTCCCTGCTCGCCGAGCACGCACCCGTCGAAGCGCTGCGGCTCTGGTTCGAGCGCCTGGCCGCCTACGGCCGGATCAAGCACGGCGTCGGCGAGGCCGTCGAAGCCGCGACGCGCGCCGACCTCTCCGGCGAGTACTACGCGCCGACGTGCGCGGCGATCACCCTGCTGCTGGACGCGGGGAAGCGGGCCGGGACGCTGCGCCCGGACGTCGGCGCCGAAGATATCCTGCAGCTGGTCGGTTTCCTCTGGCGCTCCGATTTCGGGGCGGACCGGGAGGCACGCACCGCGCATTTGCTGACGCTGGTGCTGGACGGCTTGAAACCGCAGTCTTGAGACGACCGACTCATTTCACCGTGAAATGAGTCGGTCGTGGCGAATCAGGTGTCCTGCTGCCGGAACGCGTCCAGCACGCGACGCTCCCTTTTGGTCGGCCGGCCCGCGCCGCGGTCGCGCCGGGCGAGCGGGATCGCGGTCTCCGGCGGCGGCTTCGGCGTCCGGTCCACGAAGCACGTCGCCGCGTCCGGCGCGCCCACGCGTTTCTGGATCACCCGTACCACGTCGAGGATCCGGGTCGTCCCGGCGATGCGCAGGCGGACTTCGTCGCCCGGCACCACGGTCGTCGCGGGCTTCGCGGGTTTGTCGTTGACGCGCACGTGACCGCCCCGGCACGCCGCCGCGGCGTCCGGACGGGTCTTGGTCAGCCGGACCGCCCAAAGCCAGCGGTCCACTCGGGTCGACTCCATCGTCGTCCATCATGGCCCATTCAGCGGAATCCTCGCGCAACCCCGGGAGGTTACTCGCCGGTATATGTCGACTTGTCTGCACCACTGAGTTATAACCTGTTCTAATATACCTCAACGGTGAGGACTATCGCATGCGTGACGAACCCATGTGGAGAACAGCTTCTGGCGCAGTTTCCCGTCGTCTATTCATCGCAGGAACTGGTTCTATCTTGGCGGCCGCGGCAGTGGGGAGCCAGGCGGCCGCCGCGGCGTCCACCACGTCCGCCACGATCGCCGACGCGGCGCGCGTGCCCGCCCTCGTGATCGGCTCGGGCTACGGCGGCCAGGTCACCGCGCTGCGGCTCGCACAGGCCGGCGTCGACGTGCAGATGGTCGAGATGGGCATGGCCTGGGACACGCCCGGCTCGGACGGCAAGATCTTCGCCAACACGACCACCCCGGACCAGCGCTCGTTCTGGTTGCGCACCAGGACGAAGCAGCCGCTGTCCAACTTCCTCGGGTTCCCGATCGACAAGGACATCCCGAAGTACACGGGCATCCTCGACGCCGAGGAGTTCAGCGGCATCACCGTGTACCAGGGCCGCGGCGTCGGCGGCGGCTCGCTCGTCAACGGCGGCATGGCCGTCACGCCGAAGCGGGAGAACTTCGGGGCGATCCTCCCGACCGTCAACGCCGACGAGATGTACAACACCTACTACCCGCGCGCCAACTCCGGGCTCGGCGTCGGGCTCGTCCGCTCCGACTGGTTCGAGACCGCCGAGTGTTACCAGTACGCGCGGGTCGGGCGGAAACAAGCACAGCGGTCCGGGTTCCCGTTCGTCTTCGTCCCGGACGTCTACGACTGGAACTACATGGAGCAGGAGCAAGCCAACACCGTGCCGCGCTCGGCGCTGGCCGGGGAAATCCTGTACGGCAACAACTACGGCAAGAAGTCCCTGCAGAAGACCTACCTCCCGCTGATCAAGGCGACCGGCCGCGTGACCATCTCCCCGCTGCACCGGGTGACGTCGGTGACGCCCGCGGCCGGCGGCGGCTACACGGTCGTCATGGACCAGCTGAACACCACGGGCGGGGTGACGGCGACGAAGTCCGTGACGGCGGACAAGGTGTTCTTCGCCGCGGGCAGCGTCGGCACGAGCAAGCTGCTGGTGAAGCTGAAGGCCACCGGCGCGCTGCCCAACCTCAGCGGCGAGGTCGGCAAGGGCTGGGGCGACAACGGCAACGTGATGGTCGGGCGGGCCAACCAGATCTGGGACCCGACCGGCAGCCTCCAGTCGTCCATCCCCTGCGGCGGCATCGACAACTGGGCGGCCGGCGGCGCGTTCGCCGAGGTCGCGCCGCTGCCGACCGGCATCGAGACGTGGGCGTCGTTCTACCTGTCGATCACGAAGAACCCGAACCGCGCCCAGTTCACGTACAACCCGGCGACGCAGAACGTGGACCTCAACTGGCAGACCGCGTGGAAGCAGCCGGGGATCGACATGGCGAAGACCATCTTCGACAAGATCAACGCGAAGGAGGGGACGATCTACCGGTCCGACCTCTTCGGCTTCTACAAGATCTGGGGCGACCACCTGACGTACCACCCGCTCGGCGGCGCGGTGCTCGGCAAGGCGACCGACAACTACGGCCGGCTGGCCGGGTACCAGGGCCTGTACGCGATCGACGGGTCCCTGATCCCGGGCAACACCAGCGTCAACCCGTTCGTCACCATCACGGCACTGGCCGAACGGAACATCGAGAAGATCATCGCCACGGACTTCTAGAGTCCGCCGCGGCCGGTCGTGAGTGAGAAACAGTGTTCTAACACTGTTTCTCACTCACGACTGGTGGGACGGCAGCACGCAGACGGTGTCGATGCCCAGGACGTGGTTCAGCCGGCCGAACGCCAGCCAGGCGCCGAGGCTCATGCTCAGCTCGACGATCTCCTGCTGCGTGTAGTGCTCGGCCATCCGCTTCCAGAACTCGTCGTCCAGGTTGTGGTGGTCCAGCGTGTACCGCTCGGCGTACTCGGCCGCCAGGCGCGTCCGCTCGTCGAAGAGCTCCGTCGTGCGCCATTCGGTGACCGCGTCCGCGAACTCCGGCTCGACCTTCACGCCGTCGCGTTCGGTCCGCCAGTCCAGACAGAAGATGCACCCGTTGATCTGGGCGATCCGCAGCCGCGCGGCCTCGAACTCCCGCAGGCCCAGCGTCGTGTGCGCGTAGACCGCCAGCGAGAACTGCGACGCGGCGATGCCGATGCCGGGCACCAGCTCGCCCCAGACGTACCCGATCGGGTCCTTGCCCTCGGGGATGTCGATGTTCACGAGCGCCTCCTTCCGAGCTTGCCGGCTGCCGGGCGCAGCGGGACGTCGAGTGCGTCGTACAGGCCGGGTTCCGCCTCGGCCAGCCAGTCGATCGCGCCGACGAGCCGGCCGACGGCGGTCGCGTTGCCGCCCGCCGAACGGTTTTCGCCCTCGTCGCTCGCCTCGACGCTGACCTCGATGCGGGGCCGGCCTTCGATGATCACGCGGTGGGCGCCGTCGCCGCTGGGTGGCGTGGGCCAGTCCGGCGCGCACGACGGGTGGATGCGCGTCACGTGCTCGATGACGATCCGCGGTTCGCCGTCGACGATGCCCTGGACCTCGAACCGCACCGCGCCTTGGGTGCCCTTCTCGAAGTCACCCATGGTCCGCGTGGAGATCGTCTCCTCGAGGGGACGCCGTTGCAGCGTCTCGCGCAGCTCGTCCACCTCGACGCCGAGGCCGCGCGCGATCAGCCGGACCTGCCCGCCCCAGACCATGGACGGGACGCCGGTCATCAGCATCGGCGGGTCGTAGTCCATCGGCTGGCCCATGCCGACCAGGTACCGGACGGAGTCGGGCTGTTCGTAGGTCGAGTAGTCGAAGATCTCCTGGCAGCGGATGACGTCGACGTCCGTGCCGAGCCCGCTGATCAGCAGCGGCAGCACGTCGTTGCCCCAGCCGGGGTCGACGCCGGAGACGAACAGCGAGCCGCCGCCCTCCTTGATCGCCGCGAGCACCGGGTCCCGCAGTTCCGGGGGCGCGTTGCGCTGGTCGTAGAGCGGGTAGAGGGCCGGCGTCACGACGACCGCGCCCGTCCCGACCGCGCGGACGATGTCGGCGAGCGCGTCGTCGAACCGGACGTCCCCCGACGCGGCGTAGGCGACGGCTCGCGGACCCGCGGCCAGCACGGCGTCGACGTCGTCGGTCGCGGCGACCCCGAGGTCTCCGACGCCCGCCAGCGCGCCCGCGTCCTTGCCGACCTTGGCCGGGTCGTGGACGAGCACCGCGCTGAGCTCCAGCGCCGGATGGGCGTCGACGGCCCGGATTGCCGCACGGCCGACGTTGCCCGTGCCCCACACCACCGTGGCGATCATTTCGCCGAGTTTTCGCCGGTTCGCCCGGGTCCGGGAAGGGATTCGTTCCGGCCAGCGGACCGCGCGGACGCGGGTAGCATGCAGTGCGTCCGAACGTCGTACCGGAGGGCCCCGCGATGACGATCGATCCGAAACCCCGCAGCCGCACGGTGACCGACGGGATCGAGGCCGCGCCCGCGCGCGGCATGCTCCGCGCCGTCGGGATGGGCGACGGCGACTGGCGCAAGCCGATCATCGGCGTCGCCAGTTCGTGGAACGAGATCACGCCGTGCAACCTCTCCCTCGACCGGCTCGCGCAGGCGTCGAAGGAAGGCGTCCACGCGGCCGGTGGCTACCCGCTGCAGTTCGGCACGATCTCGGTGTCCGACGGCATCTCCATGGGCCACGACGGGATGCACTTCTCGCTGGTGTCGCGGGAGGTCATCGCCGACTCCGTCGAGACGGTCATGCAGGCCGAGCGGCTCGACGGCTCGGTGCTGCTGGCCGGCTGCGACAAGTCGCTGCCGGGCATGCTGATGGCGGCGGCGCGCCTCGACCTGGCCTCGGTGTTCCTCTACGCCGGCACGATCGCCCCCGGCTGGGTGAAGCTCACCGACGGCACCGAGAAGGACGTCACGCTCATCGACGCCTTCGAGGCCGTCGGCGCGTGCCGGGCGGGCCGGCTCAAGACCGACGACCTCGACCGGATCGAACGCGCCATCTGCCCCGGTGAGGGCGCCTGCGGCGGCATGTACACGGCGAACACGATGGCGTCGGCGGCCGAGGCCATGGGGATGAGCATGCCGGGGTCGGCCGCGCCGCCGTCCGCGGACCGCCGTCGCGACCACTACGCGCACCTTTCGGGTGAAGCCGTGGTGGGGCTGCTCGAAAAGGGCATCACCGCGCGGGACATCCTCACGCGCGAGGCGTTCGAGAACGCGATCACCGTCATCATGGCGCTCGGCGGCTCCACCAACGCCGTGCTGCACCTGCTGGCCATCGCGCACGAGGCGAAGGTCGAGCTGACCCTCGACGACTTCAACCGCGTCGGCGACCGCGTCCCGCACCTCGGCGACCTCAAGCCCTTCGGCAAGTACGTCATGAACGACATCGACCGCCACGGCGGCATCCCGGTGCTGATGAAGGCGCTCCTGGACGAAGGTCTGATCCACGGTGACGCGCTGACCGTCACCGGCCGGACCGTCGCCGAGAACCTCGCCGAGCTGAACCCCGACCCGATCGACGGCGAGGTCCTGCGCACCCTCGACAACCCGCTGCACCCGACCGGCGGCATCACCATCCTGCGCGGTTCGCTCGCCCCCGAAGGCGCCGTCGTGAAGTCCGCGGGCTTCGACACCGCCAACTTCGAAGGCCCGGCGCGGGTCTTCGAGCGCGAGCAGGAGGCGATGGCGGCGCTCAACGAAGGCCGGATCGCGGCCGGGGACGTCGTCGTCATCCGCTACGAAGGTCCCAAGGGCGGGCCGGGCATGCGCGAGATGCTCGCGATCACCGCGGCGATCAAGGGCGCCGGGCTGGGCCGCGACGTCCTCCTGCTGACCGACGGGCGCTTCTCCGGCGGCACCACCGGCCTGTGCATCGGCCACGTCGCGCCCGAAGCGGTCGACGGCGGGCCGATCGCGTTCGTCCGCGACGGCGACCGGATCGCCGTCGACATCAAGGGCCGCAGCATCGACCTGCTGCTGGACACCGCCGAGCTGGCGCGTCGCCGCGAGGGCTGGGAGCCGCTGCCGAACAAGTTCCCGGAGGGCGTGCTCGGGAAGTACGCGAAGCTGGTCCGGTCGTCGTCCTACGGCGCCGTCACGAGCTGAGCGAGCGCGCGTTTGTCGACCTTGCCGACGGCGGTGAGGGGCAGTGCGTCGACGAAGTCCACCTTCGCCGGGACGTAGTGCTCCTGGCCGAAGGCGTCTCGCGCGTGGGTTTTCAGGTCGTCTTCGGTCACTTCGCCCATGGTGACGACCACGGCGCGCAACAGGCCGCCCTGGCCGAACACGGCCGCGCTCCGCACCGCCGGGTGCGTCTCCAGCGCGTGTTCGACGACGGTCGTGGGGACCTTCGTGCCGTGCTCACCGACCACGACGACGTCGTCGGCGCGGTCGAGGAGGTAGAGGTAACCGTCGTCGTCGAAGCGGCCGAGGTCGCCGGTCCGCAGCCAGCCGACGCCGACGGGCGGGCTGCCGAGGTAACCGTCCATCATGGACAGTCCGCGGACCTCGACCTCGCCGTCCTCGGTGATCCGGGCTTCCATGCCGGGCACGATCCGGCCGACCGAGCCCAGCCGCTCCGGGTGGCCGGCCAGCTCGGCGGCGGAGATGCTCGCGATCATCGGGGCTTCGGTGAGGCCGTAACCCTGGCCGACGACCGGCCCGAAGACGTCGAGGGCCTGGGCGAACCGGTGCGGCGGCAGCGGCGCGGCGCCGAGGGAGAGCGACCGGACGCTGCTGAGATCGGTGCTTTCGCGCGCGGGGTGGTCGAGGACGGCGGCCAGCCGCGGCGGCGTCAGGGAGAGCGTGTCGATGCGGTGCTCCTGGATCGCGCCGAGGACCGCGCCCGCGTCGAAACCGTCCTGGAGGACCACGGTGTCGCGGCGCAGGAGGGCGCCGAGGACGGTGGCGTTGCCGGTCATGTGCGTCATGGGCGCGACGAGCAGGGTGCGGCCGGGGCCGTCCGGGCTCGGCGTGAAGATGTGGGCCATGCCGTCGTAGATGCCGCTGTGGCGGATGAGCTTCGGGGTGCCCGTGGTGCCACCGGTGGGGAAGAGGAGGTGGACGGTCTCGGGCGGGTTCGGCGGCGCGGGTTCGCCGTCGAGGTCGTCGAGGGTGCGGATGTCACCGTCGGGCCAGTCGTGCGGGCGATCGGTGACGACCGTGGTGCCCCGCGCCGCGGCGAGCCGGTCCTGCATCGGCGCCGACGCCGGGACCATGAGCACGGTCGCGCCCCGCAGGAGGGCGGCGAGCTGAACGAGCAGCGTCTCGGGCCGGTTGCGCAGGTCGACGGCGACGGTGCCGTTCGTCCCGGTGTGCAGGCGGTGCAGCCGGTCCCGGGCCTGGTGGTAGGTCGTGACGCCGCTTTCGTGGTGGAAGAGCGGCCGGTCACCGCCGTCCTCGAGCGCGGCGAGCACTGTCGTCAGGAAGAAGCTCACCGCGCGACGGTACTCAGTGCTGGCCGGTGCTCAGTCTTGGTAGGAGAGCTTCTCGAGTTCCTCGTCGAAGTCGAACCAGCCGGACTCGTCCCCGACGGGGATGACGTCGTAGGTCCGGTCGAGGAAGGCGGCGATCTCCTTCGCGGGCGCTTCGAGCACGGCGGCGCCGTCGGGGGAGTTCAGCTCCACGACGACCAGGGCCGGATCGCCGGCGGGCCCGACGCGCACGTCCCCGTCGCCGCAGCGGGCCAGCAGGCCGTCGGCGAGGAGGTCGCGCCCGAAGAGCCACCGGACGGCCGCGGGCCCGGCGTGCAGCACCACGGCGACCGCGTAGGGGTCACGGGTGTCGTACTCCAGCTCGGCCGGCACCGGCCGCGGCGCCGCCCCGAAGGTGCGCAGGGCGAAGTCGAAGCTGGCACTGGTCACGCTGTGCGGGTCGGCCATGGGGACCGCCTTTGCTACTCGTCGGTTAACTTCGTCTTGTTCCAGGGATAACCCATAGTGAGTTCAACGCCCAGCGTTCCGAAAAACTTTCACACTCTGGGGTGATCAAGAAGTGTCCGAGGTCACCGTCGGCGTGGCCGAACGGGCAAGGTGCCCACGCAGAGTGAGCTGCCGTCGCGGAGCCGGCGCATAGGTGGAGTCGCTACACCTTCGACGTCGTTACAGCACTGCGCTCGGTGCGCGGCTGGAGTCGCTGCACAAGTGGAGTCACTACATCTTTGGAGTCGGTGCGGGATTGTGGCGACTTCGCGTTCGGGGCCGATGCGCGGGTGGAGCGACTACACCTTTGGCGTCGCTGCGGGACTGAAGCGACTCCGCGTTTGGGCCGATGCGCGGCTGGAGCGACTGCACCTTTGGACCCGATGCATGACTGAAGTGACTACACCTTCGGACCCGATGCGCGACTGGCGTCACTACGGCATTTGAGCCGCTACGCCCCCGGAGCGCCAGCCGGCCCACCACCCACACCCCGACGCAAAGCCTTCGGAACCACCGAGCCCCCGGATGGGTCCCGGCGCCGGAGTTGCACCGTCCGGGTGGGAACCGCCACCCCACACCAGTCCGCGACGCCCTCCGGCCGCGAACGCCTCGCATAACCAGGGTGAGGTGGAGGGTGCCGGGCATGGGTGAGCGTGGGCGGCTACGGCTGCAACCGGACGAGGCGCCGGTGCCCGCGGCGAGCGCCGAGGAACTGCTTCGGCGCGTCGCGGCGGGGGATGAACCGGCCTTCGCCGCGTTGTACGACCTCATCGCCGGGCCGGTGCTCGGGCTGGTGACGCGCGTGCTGCGCAACCACGCCCAGGCCGAGGAAGTCGCGCAGGAGGTGCTGGTGGAGGTGTGGCGCAAGGCCACGAGGTACGTCCCGGAACGCGGCAGCGCGCTGTCGTGGGTGCTGACGATCGCCCACCGCCGGGCCGTGGACCGCGTGCGCTCGCACCAGGCCGTGCTCGACCGCGAGGAGCGGGCGGGCCGGATGGACGTGCGGCGGCCGTTCGACGAGGTCACCGAGTCCACTTTGGCCACGCTCGACCAGCAGCGCGTGCGGCAGTGCCTGGCCCAGCTCACCGATCTCCAGCGCGAGTCGATCGTGCTGGCGTACTACAACGGCTACACCTATCCCGAGGTCGCCGAGGTGCTGAAGGTGGCGCCCGGGACCGTGAAAACCCGCATCCGGGACGGCCTGATCCGGTTGCGCGACTGCTTGGGGGTGGATCGATGACCGCCGAGCTGCACACGCTGACCGGGGCCTACGCGCTGGACGCCGTGTCCGATGTGGAGCGTGCCGGGTTCGAACGGCACCTCGGGGAGTGCGCCGCGTGCCGCCAGGAGGTGGCCGAGCTCCGGGCGACCGGGGCCTGGCTCGGCGTGGCCGAGGCCGTCGGGCCGCCGCCGGAGCTGAAGGCGCTGGTGCTCGCCGGTGTGGCCGGCACCCGGCAGCTGCCGCCGAGGGTTCCGGCGCCGCGAGCCGAACCCGGGCGGCGCAAGGGTTTCGGGCTGCGCGTCGCCCTGTTCGGGGCCGCCGCGGCCGCCGTCGTCGCGGTCGGGGTCGGCGTCGTCACGACGTCCGCGCCGACGGCGCCGGTCGACTCGGTGTTGTCCGCGCCCGATGCCACGGCCATCCAGGGGATCGGCGAGGGGCACGCGACCCTGGTCGTCTCGCGCAGCCGGAACCAGGCGGTGCTGCTCGCCTCGGACCTGCCCGCGCTCGACGCCGGCCACGTCTACCAGGTGTGGCTCATCCGCGCCGGTGAAGCGCATTCGGCGGGTCTCCTGGAGCCGCGGATGCTGATGTCCGATCTCCCGCCGGGCACCGATCGGATCGGGATCACCGTCGAGCCCACGGGTGGTTCGGCCGGCCCGACGACCCCGTCGGTCACCCGGATTTCCCTGACCTAGCACCAAAAATGAATCACCCGATCGGATGCCAATCCGTTTCCCGTACAGCCCCGAATAAACCGCAAGAAGTAGTACACAGCCGCGTTATTGGAGTGATTTTCGTGACCAAGCTTCGTGTCGCCGGTATCGGTTTCGCCGCCGTGGCCGCCCTTTCGCTGACCGCGTGCAGCGGCAGCGACACCGCTTCCTCCGGGAGCTCCAGCAGTGCCCCCGCCCCGGCGCCTTCTTCGTCGATGGCTGCCCCGTCGTCCAGCGCGGCCGCCGGTGACGGCGTGACCACCAACGCCGACGTCTTCGGCCCGGCCTGTTCGCAGCTGCCGCAGGGCTCGGCGCCCGGTTCGCTCGACTCGATGGGCCCGCAGCCGGTCGCGTCGGCGGCGTCGACGAACCCGCTGCTGACCAAGCTGGTCGCGGCGGTCAAGGCCACCAACCTGGTCGACACGCTCAACAGCGCCCCGGCGATCACCGTGTTCGCGCCGGCCGACCCGGCGTTCGCCGCGCTGGGCGACGCGAAGTTCGCCGAGCTGGCGGGCAAGCCCGCCGAGCTGTCGCCGATCCTGCAGTACCACGTCGTCGGCAAGCGGTACGACGCCAAGGGTCTCGAGTCGGCCGGCATGCTCGACTCGCTGAACGCCGCCGGCGGTCAGCTGAAGATCGAGGGCTCGGGCGAGAACATGACCGTCAACGGCGCGAAGATCCTGTGCGGCAACATCCCCACGAAGAACGCCACGGTCTTCGTGATCGACAAGGTGCTGACCCCCGGCACCAACAAGTAGTCAGGACCGCCGGCCGAGCGCCGGGCCGAGCCGTTCCGCGATGTCGGTGAGGATCTGCACGTAATCTTCGTGTTCGAAGGTGAACGGCAGGGCGAAAGCCACCTCGTCGACCTCGCGGAACGCCGCGTGCTCGTGCAGCCGGTCGGCGATCTCGGCCGAGGTGCCGACGAAGTCGGGGGAGAACAACATCCGTGCCGGGCCTTGCGGTTCGGCGGTGCGGGGAAGCCGTTTCGCCGCGTAGGCCTCGTATTTCGCGCGCTGCTCCGGCGTGGCGGTGTCGGTCGGGACGACGACCAGCCCCTGCGAGACGCGGGCCGCCGCGCCGGCCGGGTGGTGCTCGCGGAACGCCCGGATGTGCGACAGTTGGATTTCGGCGAAGTCCGCGCTCTCGCCGTCGGCCTTGACCACGCTGCTGGTCAGGAAGTTCATCGCGTGCTGGCCGGCCCACTCCGCGGAACGCAGGCTCGCGCCGCCGTACCACAGGCGGTCGCCGAGCCCGGGTGCCTGCGGCTGGACGCGGTCGGAGAAGACCTCGAAGCCTTCGGTGCCGCTGAAGCCGGTCGCCGGCTTGCCGCGCACGAAGTCCAGCAGCCGTCGCACGCGGTCGTAGGAGAAGTCTTCGGCGTCGGCGGTGTCGGGGTAGAGGGCGTGCTTGACCTCGTCGTAGCGCATCGGCGGGCCGACGCTGATCCCCGGGTTGAGCCGGCCGCCGGAGAGCAGGTCGACGGTGGCCAGGTCTTCGGCCAGCCGCAGCGGGTTCTCCCAGCCGAGCGGGATGACGGCGGTGCCGAGGTCGATCCGGCTGGTCCGCTGCGACGCGGCGGCGAGCACGGCGACCGGCGACGAGATGCCGTGCTGCAGGTGCCGGTGCCGCACCCAGGCGCTGTCGAACCCGAGCTGTTCCCCGAGCTCGATGATCCCGAGGGTCGACTCGTGCCCCCGCCGCGGATCGGCGGGGTCGAACAGGCCGATGGTCAGGAAGCCGAGCTTCCGCAGTGGTCGCGACACCCTGCCGATTCTTCCCTTGCGAGGGAGGGTGTCCCACCTGGTGGACTACCGCCCTCGCAGCAGGTCCAAGCCGCCGAGGATGAGGTCCAGGCCGAACTCGAACTCCGCCTGGTCGTCGCACCACCCCAGCGTCGAGTCGGGGTCGTCGTGGGCGATCTCGCTCAGCATCCCGACCAGGTTCGGCAGCTGTGCGGCCAGCTCCGGCGGGACCTCCGCCGACGCGCCCGCGCTCGGGTCGAACAGCTCCTGGCTGAACCCGAGCGCCCGGCTGCCGAGGGCGTGCAGCGCGTGGTGGATGCGGTCGTGGGAGAACCCGCCGTCGCGCATCACGCCGACCAGCGCGTCGTAGTACTTCAGCACCTCGAGGCTCGTCGACGACCGCGTCTCGAACAGCGCCGGCGCCCAGCGGTGGCGGAGGAACACCTGGCGGGCGGCGAGGATGCGCCGCCGGGTCGTCTGCCGCCAGTCCGGACCGGCCTCCAGGCGCGCGACGGTCTCGTTGATCTCCTGCGCCACGACGTCGACGATCCCGTCGAGCACGTCTTCCTTCTTGGCCACGTGGTAGTAGAGCGACATCGCCTCGGCGCCGAGCTCGTCGGCGAGCCGGCGCATCGTCAGCGCGCGCAGGCCGTGTTCGTCGGCGAGCGCGACCGCCGCGTGCAGCACGCGCTCGCGGCTGAGGGGGATCCGCGCGTCGGTCGTCACGCCCAAGATCGTACAACGTAAGGCCTCCTTGACCCGGCGGCCACTCCGGAGCTACCTTACGACGTAAGACTTACAACGTAAGGGAGACGCGATGAAGGCCCTCGTCCAGCGTGCGTACGGCTCACCGGACAGTCTGAGCTGGGAAGACGTACCCGACCCCGTGCCTGGCGACGGTGAAGTGCTCGTCCGGGTGCACGCCACTTCGGTCAACCCGTACGACTGGCACTTCATGAGAGGCGAGCCCCGCATGGCGCGCCTGATGACCGGCGGCTTCGGCCTGCGCCGTCCGCCGGTCGGCGTCCTCGGCTGCGACCTGGCCGGCCGGGTCGAGACGCGGGGTGCGAAGTTCGCCCCCGGCGACGACGTCTACGCGCTGCTGCCGAGGGGTGCCCACGCCGAATACGTCTGCGTGTCCGAAGAGCTGCTGGCGCCGATGCCGGCGAACCTGTCCCACGAGCAGGCGGCGACGATGCCGATGGCCGCGATGACCGCGCTGGTCTCCTTGCGCGGGGTGGAGGCCGGGCACCGGGTGCTGGTCAACGGCGCTTCCGGCGGCGTCGGCACCTTCGCGGTGCAGCTGGCGCGGGCGCTCGGGGCGCGGGTCGACGCCGTCTGCGGCGCGGCCAACGCCGAGCTGGTCCGTTCGCTCGGTGCGGAGCACGTCGTCGACTACCGCTCGGCGGACTTCACCCGCAGCGGGCGCCGCTACGACTTCGTGCTGGACGTCGCCGGCGGCCGATCCGTGTTCGCCTGCCGCCGGGTGCTGGAGCGGGGTGGCACGTTCGTCGCCGTCGGCGGCCCGGCCGGACGCTGGCTGCAGCCCGCCGGGCACGTTTTCGCTGCGCTGGCCTCGGGCCCGTTCGCCCGAAGGCGGGTCGTGCTCGCCGACGCGGTCGCGTGCCGGGACAAGGCGGCGGTGCTGGGGGAGCTGGCCGCGTTCGCCGAGCGCGGCGCGGTCACGCCGGTCGTGGACCGGAGCTACCCGTTCGACGACCTGCGCGCCGCGATCGCGTACCAGGAAGCCGGGCACGCCAAGGGAAAGGTGGTCGTCACCCTCGGCGTGCCCGGCTGACCGGTCAGCCGTTGTGCGGGCAGTTCCCGCGGTAGTCCGAAATGGACAGGCTGGTGCCGGGGATCGGGCAGAGGAACTGTTCGTAGCGGGTGTCGTCGTCGATGAACCGCTTGAGCCAGGAGAGGGTGTACTTCGCGATCGTCGTGTTCGACGAGTTCGGGGCGAAGTGGCTGGCGCCGCGCAGTTCGAGGTACGCCTTGTCCAAAGAGGACGGAAGGCTGGTGTAGAAGGGGATCGAGTGCGAGGCCACCGGGGCGACGGTGTCCGACTGCGCCCCGACGACGAGCGTCGGCACGCGGACTCCTCCCCAGTTCTTCGTCAGGTTCCAGCCGGTGAGCGGGATCGCGGCCTGCAGCGACGGCCGCGAGCGCGCGGCTTCGAGCGTGCCGCCCCCGCCCATCGAGTGCCCGACCACACCGAGCCGGCTGCTGTCGATCCGGGAGCGGACGCTGCTTTGCTGGGTGAGGTAGTCGAGCGAGGCCAGCAGCTGCCGGCCGCGGCTGTCGGGCTGGTCGCTGGTGGTCAGGGTGTCGATCGTGAAGACGACGAAGCCCTGCGACGCGAGCCGCGGGCCCAGCCAGGCGATGCTCGACTGGAGCGCGGTGAACCCGGGCGCGATCGAGATGGCCCCGAAGGTGCCGGCGGTCGTGCTGGTCGGGTAGTAGATGGTGCCGCCGCCGAAGCCGGAGACGGACAGCCGCGAGACGGTCGCGGTGCTGGTGGCGAAGCTGCCGCGCGAGGCCTCGATGCTGGCGGTGGTCGGATCGGGGCCACGTTCGTAGGGGTTGGCGGCGGCGGGCGCCGGAGCGGCGAAGCCGGCGGTCAGCGCGAGCGCGGCCAGGACAACCCCGGCCGCCTTGGCACGAAACCCCCGACGGCGGTGTGAAACTGTCTCACCCAGGCCAGACGACGTCGGCGGGCTGGTGAGTACGGACATGGATCGCTCTCTTTCCCCGGGCAGGCGAAAGCGCGCCCGGACACAGGCGGGCGGATCAATGGAACCGTTGCACGGCAACGAAGGAGGTGCCGCGTGCGGGACGCGGGGTAACCGCTTTCCCGTGGTGTTATGAAACACTTGAACGAAATGTTCCACAACACCCGAACGGGTGAGTAGTTGACCGACTGTGCGCTTGCTCAGTGATCCGGGCGGGCTTCGTTCGTGTCGTCAGGCGAGGTGAGGGGGCGTTCACGTCGCGTCGGGGCGGGGTGGTCTGGCTGGGACCGGTCGCCCGAGCAGCCTCGGCTGGTGGTGGCTCGGCAGCCGCGGCGTGAGCGCGCGCGGAAGCTGGCCCGCGCCCAACCCGCGCTTGCGTGCACCGCGTTCGCGCCAACCCGCGGCAACTCCCGTACCAGCGCCGTGTCAGCGGGCCGCGGCCGGCTCCAATGCTCCGCCCACCAACGTGTCCAGCAGCGTCGTCGCGACCTTCAGATCCACCGTCCGCGCCGCCAGCACGTCCGAATACAGGAACGACTCGCCCAGCCGCACCACCGCGAACGCCAGATCCGGCAACCCCACCAGCGGCGTCAGCCCCGCGACCGATGCGTCCTCGCGGAACAGCTCCACGTGCGCGTCGACCAGGGCCGGCTGGACCGCGCCGCGGGGGTCCGTCAGGACCCTCAGCGCCACCGTGGACTCCGTCTCGAACAGCTTGGTCATCCCGTCGTTGCCCGCGACCTCGCGCCGGTACTCCTCCATCACCCACAGGCACCGCAGCCGGCCCTCGGGAGTGCGGACCGCGTCGCCGTGCTGCGAACGCCAGCTGTCCAGTGCGCGCTGCCACGTCCGGTCGGACAGCAGCCGCAGGCCCGCGCCCATCAGGTCTTCGCGGTTGCCGACGCGGCGGAAGAACGTCGTGCGGGAGATTCCGAGCTCCGTCGCCATGCGGCCGAGGTCGAGGCGGGTTCCGGTGAACAGCAGCCGTGCCGCGTGGCGGACGATGTCGTCGGTCGAGACGGTCACCCGCCCACCCTAGCCGCAGGTCGAGGACGGTTACTTTGAAGTGCGTGCCGCCGCGTGGTTAGCGTGGTGGTGTGCGCGTAGACATCTGGTCCGATCTCATCTGTCCCTGGTGCTATCTCGGCAAGCGCCGCTTCGAGCAGGCCGTCGCCGAGCTCGGGGCCGACGTCGAGGTCGTGCACCACTCGTTCCAGCTCGACCCGTCGTTCCCGCGCGGGACGTCGCGGCCGACGCGCGAGGTGCTGTCCGAAAAGTACGGCCGGACGCTCGAAGAAGCCGACGCCATGGAAGCGCAGATGGAGCAGCGCGCGGCCGCCGACGGTCTCGAGTACCACCTCGACGGTGTCCACATGGGAAACACCGTCGACGGCCACCGCCTCGTGCACCTCGCCCGCGAGCGCGGGCTGGCCGACGCCGTCGTCGACCGGTTCTACCGCGCGCACTTCACCGAGCGGCGGTCGCTGTTCGACCGCGACTCGCTGGTGGAGCTGGCCGCCGAAGCCGGGCTCGACGCCGCCGAGGTCCGCGCGGTGCTCGAGTCGGACGCCTACGAAACCGAAGTCGCGGCGGACGGCGAACAGGCGCGGGCGCTCGGCGCGACCGGGGTGCCGTTCTTCGTGATCGACCAGCGGTTCGGCGTCGCCGGCGCCCAGTCGCCCGAGGTGTTCACCCAGGTGCTGCGGCGCGCGGCGGACGTCAGCGGCGCCGCCGCCGGCTGAACCGCGAACGGTCGGTCGCGACGCCGGCCAGGTGCAGGGCGACGCACAGCAGCCCGGCGGTGGTGAGCGTGCTGGTGGTGATGATCGGGCCGAGGCCGAACCCGGCCAGCTCCATCAGGAGGGCGAGCCCGAAGAGCACGGCGGCGAGAATGGCGAGCATGACGCCTCGTTTCTGCTGCGGTAGGGCCAAATGGTCCACACCACTGCGACGTTCGCGGTGCCGGGGGACCCGGCTTGGTGGCCAGTAATTCCCGCGGTTCCGCGCGCTCAAACGAGAACATTCCGGGCGGGGCGGCGCCCCCCGTCTTCCACGCTAGCGGTGGGCACCGACAGTTTGGTCCAGGTGATCACTGGCCGCCGCGGGTACACGCCCGGCCACACCCTTGCCGGGCGACGTGCAGATGCCGCAACAGGTGCGGAAACATCGGTGCGTCCCCGGCCTGCCCGGGACCGGCCAACGTCGCCGGCGGTCGGCCATTGCCGTTGCTACGCGATCCCGGACCGATACCGGTGGACGGTTCCCCCTCGACCATCGCCTGCTCGTCGGAGAACGGCGAGCACCGGCAGTTCCGCTCCAGAACGTCACACCGGTGGGGGTGCCGTGCTCGACCGGACCACCAGCTCCGTCGGCACCGTCACCGGCTCGCCCGCCTCCGCGCCCGTCTCGATCTCCGCCAGCAACGCCGAAACCGCGTGGTGGCCGACCGCCTCGAACGACTGGCGGATCGTCGTCAGCGGGGGCCAGAAGCACGCCGACTCCTCCATGTCGTCGAACCCGACCACGCTCACCTCGGCCGGCACGCGACGTCCCGTCTCGTGCAACGCTCGCAACAACCCCAATGCCATCTGGTCGTTCGCCACGAACACCGCGGTCACCGACGGGTCCGCGGCCAGCGTCAGCCCCGCCTCGTAGCCCGACGCCGGTGACCAGTCGCCGACGAAGACCGGGGGGACGAACGCGCCCGCCAGCTCCAATGTCGCGCGCCATGACTTGCGGCGGCGCTCGGCCGAATACGACTGGGGTGGGCCCGCGATGTGCCACACCGTGGCGTGCCCCAGCGAAAGCAGGTGGCGGGTCGCCGTCGCCGCGCCGTCGGCCTGGTCCGTGTCGACCACCGGGTAGTCGTACCGCGCGCTCGAATCGATCACCACCACCGGTAGCCCGTGCGGCAGCTCGATTTCGCTCTGGTCGAGCTGGTGCTGCTCGATCAGGATGATCACGCCGTCGACGGCCTGCTCGTTCAGCTTGCTGAACGCCCCCGCCACCTCGCCCTGCGTCGGACGCGTCACCGGCATCAGGATGATCGAGAACCCCTCCGGGACGACCGCCGCCGCGATGGCGTCGAGCGTGCGGCTGTTGCCGAACGTCGGCAGCGCCGAGATGATCACGCCGATGCTGCGGAACTTGCCGTTGCGCAACGCCCTCGCCGCGCTGTTCGGGCGGTAGCCGATCCGGCGCATCGCCGCGAGGACGCGCTCGCGGGTGGCGTCGTCCACATTGGTCTTGCCGTTCGCGACGCGCGAGACCGTCTGGCCGGACACGCCCGCCTCGCGGGCCACGTCCGCCATCGACGGTCCTCGACGCGGGGCTGCAGCCGGCACAAGTACTCCTCAGAGGGTGTCCTGGACATGTTTACGTCAACACGTTACCCTCCGACCGGTCCATGTTGACGTAAACATGCGGAGAAGACGATGACGTCCACAGCAGCTCCGCCCGTCCCGGCACCGGCCCGGCCGGCGACGCCGGCCCGCCGGCCGCGGCGGAACTGGCGAGGTTGGCTCTTCGTCGCCCCCTTCATGCTGGTGTTCGCGCTGACGTTCATCGCGCCCGTCGTCTACGCGTTCGTGCTCAGCCTCTTCCGCGACCAGGCCTTCTTCGGTGGCACGGTGTTCGTCGGCGCCGACAACTACGCGCAGGTGCTCGGCGACCCGAAGTTCTGGGAGTCCTTCCAGCGGGTCCTGGTGTTCCTCGCCGTGCAGGTGCCGATCATGCTGCTGCTCGCGCTGGTCGCCGCGCTGGCGATCGACAGCGCCCGGCTGCATGCCGCCGGGTTCTTCCGGATCGTGATCTTCCTGCCGTACGCGGTGCCCGCCGTCGTCGCCACGCTGATGTGGGGCTTCATCTACGGCGACCACTTCGGACTCGCCGCGGACCTCAACCACCTGCTCGGCACCGACTCGATCAAGCCGCTGTCGCAGAACTGGCTGCTCACCTCGATCGGCAATGTCGTCACCTGGGAGTTCGTCGGCTACAACATGCTGATCTTCTACTCCGCGCTGAAGGTGATCCCCACGGAGCTGTTCGAGGCGGCCGCGATCGACGGCGCCGGCACGTTCCGGGTGATCCGGTCGGTCAAGCTCCCCGCGATCCGCGGCGCCATCGTGATCGCGACGATCTTCTCGATCATCGGCAGCTTCCAGCTGTTCAACGAGCCGAACATCATGCGCAACCTGGTGCCGAACGTGATCGGCACCTTCTACACGCCGAACATGTACGCCTACAACCTCTCCTTCGCCGGTCAGCAGTACAACTACTCCGCCACCGTCGCGATCGTGATGGGCGTGATCACCGCGGTCATCGCCTACGTCGTGCAGCTGCGCGGCTCCCGGAAGGGGATGTGACGTGGCCACGCTCTCGGTGACGCGGCCGCGCAAGTCGCGCACGCTCACGGCCGTCATGGCGCTGTACCTGGTCTACACCCTGATCCCGCTGGTGTGGCTGCTGATCAACGCGTCCAAGACCCAGACCGCGCTGTTCTCGACGTCGGGCCTGTCCTTCGGCGGCCCGTTCGCCCTCTTCGACAACATCGGGCAGACGTTCACCTACAACAACGGGATCTTCTTCCGCTGGCTGGGGAACACCCTGCTCTACGTCGTGGTCGGCGCCGGCGGCGCGACGATCCTCGCCACGGCGGCGGGCTACGGCCTGGCCAAGTACCGCTTCCCCGGCCGCCGGGCGGTGTTCGCGATCGTCCTCGGCGCCGTGGCCGTTCCCGCGACGGCGCTCGCCGTGCCGACGTTCCTGATGTTCAGCAAGCTCGGGCTGACGAACACGCCGCTGTCGGTCATCATCCCGTCGCTGATCAGCCCGTTCGGGCTCTACCTGATCTGGGTCTACGCCGCCGACGCCATCCCGGACGAGCTGATGGAGGCGGCGCGGATCGACGGCGCGGGGGAGCTCCGGATCTTCTTCACCGTGACGCTGCGCCAGCTCGCCCCCGGGATCGTCACGGTCGCGCTGTTCACGATGGTGCAGACGTGGAACAACTACTTCCTGCCGCTGATCATGCTCAGCGAGCCGAAGTGGTACCCGCTGACCGTCGGGCTCAACCAGTGGAGCGCGCAGGCGAACGGCGCCGGCGCCCAGCCGATCTTCAACCTGGTGCTCACCGGGTCGCTGCTCACCATCATCCCCCTCGTCATCGCTTTCCTGTTCATGCAACGGTTCTGGCAATCGGGGCTGAGCGCGGGGAGCGTCAAGCAATGAGCCGTCACACCGTCGTGAAGGGACACTCGATGTCACGCATCCGCAGTCGCGCCAAGGCGTTCGCCGCCGTGGCGCTCGCCGCCGCTCTCGCGGTCGGCTGCTCGTCCGGGAGCTCGTCCGGGCCCGCCGCCGCCACCGGCACCCAGGACTCCGTCGACGCCGCGCTCAAGGCGGGTGGCTCGATCACCTACTGGAGCTGGACCCCGTCGGCGAAGGACCAGGTCGCGGCGTTCGAAAAGGAATACCCGAACGTCAAGGTCAACTACGTCAACGCGGGGACGAACAAGGACGAGTACACCAAGCTGCAGAACGCGATCAAGGCCGGCACCGGCGGCCCGGACGTCGTGCAGATCGAGTACTACGCCCTCCCGCAGTTCGCGCTGACCGATTCACTCGTCAACCTCGACCAGTACGGCTTCGGCTCGTTCGAAAAGGACTACAGCGCCTCGACGTGGGCGCAGGTGAAGAGCAACAACGGGCTCTACGGACTCCCGCAGGACTCCGGGCCGATGGCGCTGTTCTACAACAAGGAAGTCTTCGACAAGAACGCGATCGCCGTGCCGAAGACGTGGGACGAGTACATCGCCGCGGCCAAGAAGCTGCACGCGGCCGACCCGACGAAGTACATCACGTCCGACACCGGTGACCCCGGGTTCGTGCTGAGCATGATCTGGCAGGCGGGCGGGCACCCGTTCGGCGTCGACGGCAAGAACGTGAAGGTCAACCTCGCCGACGCGGGCACCAAGAAGTGGACCGCAAAGTGGGACCAGCTGGTCCAGGGCAAGCTGCTCGCCCCGGTCAAGGAGTGGTCCGACGACTGGTTCCGCGCGCTCGGCGACGGCACCATCTCGTCCCTGGTCACCGGCGCCTGGATGCCCGGCAACTTCATCTCCTCGGTCCCCGGCGGCACCGGCAAGTGGGCGGTCGCGCCGATGCCGACCTACGACGGGCAGCAGGCGGTCACCGCGGAGAACGGCGGCAGCACCCAGTCCGTGCTCAAGCAGAGCAGCAACCCCGCACTGGCCGCCGCGTTCGTCCGCTGGCTCAACCACGGCGGCGGCGTCAAGCCGTTCATCGAGAGCGGCGGCTTCCCGGCCACCACGGCGGACCTGACCTCGCCGGCGTTCGTCGACCAGGCCGCGCCGTACTTCGGCGGGCAGAAGATCAACCAGGTGCTGACCCAGGCGTCGAAGGACGTCTCGAAGGACTGGACCTACCTGCCGTACCAGACCTACGCCAACAGCATCTTCAGCGACACCGTCGGCAAGGCCTACCTGAACGGCACCTCGATCGACGCCGGGCTGACGGCCTGGCAGCAGGCGATCGTCGACTACGGCAACCAGCAGGGCTTCACGGTCAGCGCGGGATGAGCGTCCTGATCGAAGGTGACGCGGGCCAGGTCGTCGGCCCGGTCCCGCGTCGCCTCTTCGGCTCGTTCGTCGAGCACATGGGCCGGTCCGTCTACACGGGACTGTTCCAGCCCGGACACTCCACGGCGGACGATCGCGGCTTCCGCGGCGACGTCCTCGAGCTGGTCCGGGAGCTCGGGCCGACCGTGCTCCGGTACCCCGGCGGCAACTTCGTCTCGGCGTACCGCTGGGAGGACGGCGTCGGGCCGGACCGCCCGGTCCGGCTCGATCCCGCCTGGCACAGCGTCGAGTCCAACCGCTTCGGCCTGCACGAATTCGCCGCGTGGGCCGAAGCCGCGGGTGCCGAGGTGATGTACGCCGTCAACCTCGGCACCCGCGGCATCCAGGAAGCGGCCGACGTCCTGGAGTACTGCAACCACGCGAGCGGCACGGACCTGAGCGAGCGGCGGCGCGCGAACGGCGCCGACCGCCCGTTCGGCTTCAAGGTGTGGTGCCTCGGCAACGAGATGGACGGCCCGTGGCAGATCGGCCACAAGACGGCGGGCGAGTACGGCAGGCTGGCCGCGGAGACCGCGCGGCTGATGCGGATGATCGACCCGGACGTCGAACTCGTCGTCGCCGGCAGCTCGCACGCGGACATGCCGACGTTCGGCGAGTGGGAACGCACGGTGCTGCGCCACACCGCCGAGCTGGTCGACCACATCTCGCTGCACGCCTACTACCAGGAGCTGCACGGCGACACCGACAGCTACCTGGCCAGCGGCGCCGCGCTGGACCGCTACATCCGGACCACCGCGAAGGTCATCGACGAGACACTGGCCGAGCTGGGGCTCGAGAAGAAGATCGGGATCAGCGTCGACGAGTGGAACGTCTGGGACCTGCGCCGCTGGAACGAGGTCGACCAGGCGCGGCTGGCCGAGGGCGGCTGGCGGCAGCACCCGCGGATCATCGAGGACACCTACACCGTCACCGACGCGGTCGTCGTCGGCTCGCTGCTGAGCTCCCTGCTGCGCAACGTCGACCGCGTCACGATGGCCAGCCAGGCGCAGCTGGTGAACGTCATCGCGCCGATCCGCACCGAGCCCGGCGGCCCGGCCTGGCGGCAGGCGACGTTCCACCCGTTCCGGCAGGTCGCGGCGCTGGCGAACGGGGCGAGCCTGCGCCTGAGCGTCGAAGGCGAGCGCCTGCGCACCGCGCAGCACGGCGAGGTCGACCTCGTGGACGTCGCCGCGACGGCCGGGGAATCCGGGCGGGGCGCGGTGTTCCTGACCAACCGCGCCACCGCGTCGCCGACCGAGGTCCGGATCCGCCTGCGCGGCGCGCGGTACGGCTTGTACGCCGCCGAAACGCTGACCACGCCCGACGGCGGGACGCGCCACACGACCAACACCGCCACCGCGCAACCGGTCCGGCCGGTGCCGCTGCCCGGCGCCGCCGCGACGTCCGACCCAGGGGGGACGACCATCACCGTGACACTGCCACCGCTGTCCTGGACCGTGCTCCAGCTGAGCCCGGAGGCGGCTTCGCATGCCTGAGTTCGCCATCGGGGAGACCGACTTCCTGCTCGACGGCCGGCCGTTCCGGATCCTGTCCGGTGCCCTGCACTACTTCCGCGTGCACCCGGACCTGTGGGCCGATCGCATCGACAAGGCCCGGCGGATGGGCCTGAACACCATCGAGACGTACGTGCCGTGGAACGCGCACGCCCCCTCGCCCGGTGAATTCGACCTCTCCGGCGGGCTCGACCTCGACCGGTTCCTGCGGCTCGTCGCCGACGCCGGGATGCACGCGATCGTCCGGCCCGGCCCGTACATCTGCGCGGAGTGGGACAACGGCGGCCTGCCGGCGTGGCTGTTCCGCGACCCGTCCGTCGGGGTCCGCCGGTACGAGCCTCGCTATCTCGACGCGGTGCGCGAATACCTCGCGCGGGTCTACGAAGTCGTGGTCCCGCACCAGGTCGACCGCGGCGGGCCGGTGCTGCTGGTCCAGATCGAGAACGAATACGGCGCGTTCGGCGACGACAAGCGGTACCTGCGAGCGCTGGCCGACCACACGCGGGCGTGCGGCATAACCGTGCCACTGACCACAGTGGACCAGCCGGACATGCTCGCGGCGGGCAGCCTGGAGGGGCTGCACCGCACCGCGTCCTTCGGCTCGAACGCCGAGGCGCGGCTGGCGATCCTGCGCGAGCACCAGCCGACCGGGCCGCTGATGTGCAGCGAGTTCTGGAACGGCTGGTTCGACAACTGGGGCGCGCACCACCACACGACCCCGGCCGCGGACGCGGCGGCCGAGCTGGACGTGCTGCTCGCCGCGGGCGCGTCGGTCAACCTGTACATGTTCCACGGCGGCACCAACTTCGGGTTCACCAGCGGCGCCAACGACAAGGGCGTCTACCAGCCGATCGTCACGTCCTACGACTACGACGCGCCGCTGGACGAAGCCGGTGACCCGACCCCGAAGTACCACGCCTTCCGCGACGTGATCGCGCGCTACCACAAGGTGCCGGACTCCGTTCCGCCGCCGGCCCACCCGGCGCCGGCTCCGCAGGCGCGGCTGCGCGACCCCGTGCGGCTGCTCGACGCCCCGGACCGGTGGGGCACCTGGGAGTTCCACGAGGAGCTGCCCACCTTCGACGACCTGACCCCGACGCCGCGGCTGGCCCTGCTGCGCACCCGCGTCACCGGCGACCGGCCGGGCGTCCTGACGTTCGGTGAGGTCCGCGACCGCGCGACGGTGTTCTTCGACGGCGACGCGATCGGCACGCTGTTGCGCGAGCACCACGACCGCGCGCTCGCGCTGCCGCGGGCGGACGGCGAGCTGCTGGTGCTGGTCGAGGACCAGGGCCGCGTCGACTACGGCCCGCGGATCGGCGAGGCGAAGGGCATCATCGGCGGCGCGTCGCTGCACGGCGAGCCGCTGGCCGGCTGGGACGTGCTGCCGCTCGACCTGGACGCGCTGCCGGCGCCGCTCACGACGTCCACTGTGGAGGGTCCGGTCGCCGGGCCGGTGCTGCTGCGCGCGTCGTTCGAGGCCGGGGCGTCCACCGACCTGTTCCTCGACACCGGCGAGTGGGGCAAGGGTCTCGTGTGGCTCAACGGGTTCCCGCTCGGCCGGTACTGGCGGCGCGGGCCGCAGCGGACGCTGTACGTGCCGGGCCCGGTCGTCCGCGCGGGCGCCAACGAGCTCGTCGTGCTCGAACTGGACACGATGCTGGACCCGGCGGCCCGGTTCGTGCCGCGGCCGCTGCTGGGCCACACGGAGGCCTGAGCAGTCCCCACCGAAACGAAGGGCAGTTCGACGATGAACCGCACGTTCCGGCGCCTGATAACCGTCTTTTGTGTACCGATCGCCACGGCCGGGCTGGCCGTGGCACCCGTGGCGGCCGCCACCGCCGTCACCGTGAAGCCCGACCCGAGCTACCGCCAGCAGCCGTTCGAGGGCTGGGGTTCGAGCCTGGCGTGGATGGCCGAGGCGACCGGCGGCTACCCGGACTCGGTCCGGACCAAGCTGGCCGACCTGGTCTTCGGCCCCGACGGGCTGAACCTGAACATCGCGAGGTTCAACATCGGCGGCGGCAACGCTCCGGACGTCCCGGCGTACCTGCGTCCGGGCGGCGCGGTGCCGGGCTGGTGGAAGGCCCCGGCCGGGACGACCCGCGCCGACAAGGACTGGTGGACGCCCGGTGACCCGGCCGAGTTCGACGCCGCCGCGGACCCGAACCAGCGCTGGTGGGTGGACCGGATCAAGAAGCGCGTCACGAAGTGGGAGGCGTTCAGCAACTCGCCGCCGTACTTCCAGACGGTGTCGGGGTACGTCTCGGGCGGCTTCACCGCCACCGACGAGCAGCTGCGTCCCGACAGGATCGGCGACTTCACGGCGTACCTGGCGCAGGTCGTGCGCACCCTGGAACGCGCGCACGGCATCAAGTTCGCGTCGGTGAACCCGCTGAACGAGCCGAACACCAACTACTGGAAGACGACCCTCGGCGCCGACGGCAACCCGGTCGGCGGGCGGCAGGAGGGTGCGCACATCGGGCCGTCGGTCCAGTCCCAGCTGATCCCGGCGATGGCCGCGGCGCTGCCCGGGAAGGTCGTCTCCGCCCCCGACGAGACCAACCCGGACATCTTCGCCGCCGACTGGGCCGGCTGGTCCGCCCCGGCGCGGGCGGCGGCCGGACGGCTGAACGTGCACACCTACGGCACCGGCAACCGGCCGATCCCGCGCGACATCGCCAAGGGTGCGTCGAAGCCGTTGTGGATGAGCGAGGTCGGCGGCAGCTGGCTCGACCGGCAGGACTTCACCAGCATGGACCCGGGGCTCGGGCTGGCCGGCCAGATCACCGACGACCTGCGCCTGCTCGAGCCGAGCGCGTGGGTCAGCTGGCAGCCGATCGAGGACTACGACAACATGAAGCCCGGCGGGGAGTCCGCGGCCGGGATGAACTGGGGCGAGATCCAGGTCCCCTTCGACTGCACGACTTCGGACTGTCCCATCAGGACGAACACGAAGTTCGACACCATGCGGAACTTCACCCACTACATCCGGCCGGGTGACCGGCTCATCGCGTCGGACGACACCACTTCGACGGCCGCGATGCGCGGGGAGGACCTGGCGACGGTCGTCCACACCAACTCGGGGACGAGCGAGCAGGACGTCACGCTGGACCTGTCCGGGTTCGGGTGCGTCCGGCCCGGCGCGTCGGTGACGCCGGTCGTCACCGACGTCACCGGTGCCCTTCGCCGCGGGAAGCCGGTGCGCGTGACCTCGGCGCACGCCACGCTGCGGGTCCCGGCCCGGTCGGTGACGACGTTCCTCGTCGACGGCGTCTCGTCGACGGCCGCGGGGACCGGTCTGGGCTCGGGCAAGCCGGTCACGTTCACCGGCGTGCAGAGCGGCAAGTCGCTGGCGGCGGAGGGCGGCACGCTGGTCCAGCGCACGACGGACGCCGCCGCGGCCGCGCAGCGCTGGACGCTGACCGACCGCACGGGCCGCTACGGCAGCCGCGACCGGTTCACCGTGTCCAACGCCGGCACCGGCCAGGTGCTCAGCACGGCCGGCGGCGCGGTGACGCTGGCCCCGCCGGGGACTTCGGGCGCGGCCGCGCAGTGGACGGTGTCGACGACCGGCGACGGGACGTGGACGTTCGTGAACGCCGCGGACGGGCAGCTGCTCGACGTCACCGGCGAGTCGAGGGACGACGGCGCCCGCATCGGCCTGTACCGGCCGACGAACGGCCCGAACCAGCGCTGGCAGGCGACCGTTCGGTAGGCCTCGACGCCGAACCGGACGCCCGTGGCCGGTAGAGTTCCCCGCGGACCCGTTGAAACGCCAGCGGTGGTCTTGGTTGACGCTGCTGGCGGGCTCTCTCCTCTTGCTCGCCGCTCGACGGATGGGGAGAGGTGAGCAGTGCCGACGACTGGCGACGGCATGGCGGAGCGGGTCGACGAGCTGAACGCCGTCCTGGCCGATCTGGTCGGGGTCCTCGAGTCGGTGTCCGACACGCCGGGGCTGCTCGACGCCGTCTGCGGCGAGGCGGTCCGGGTGGTCCCCGACGCGGATCTCGCGAGCATCGTGGTGGTCCGCGACGGCGCGACCACGACGGCGGCCTTCACCGACGAGCGCGCCCGGCGCATCGACGACGCGCAGTACGCGGCGGGCGACGGCCCCGGCCTGCTCGCGGCGCTCACGGGCGAGGTCGTGCGGGTCGCGGTCGGCGACACCGGCGAGCGGTGGCCCGAGTTCGTCCTCGCGGCCAAGGAGCTCGGCGTGGGCAGCTACCTGGCGGTGCCGCTGCGGGTGGACGACACGCTCGTCGGCGCGATCACGCTGTTCGGCTTCGGCGCCCACGGCTACCACGAGTTCGACACGAAGGTGCTGCGGCTGTTCACGTTGTGCGTGGAGACCGTGCTGCGGCTGACCCGCCGCTACCGGGAAGCCCGCGAGCTCGCCGACGAGCTGCGGAACGCGATGGAGACGCGCGCGGTGATCGAGCAGGCCAAGGGCATGCTGATGCTGATCCACCGGGTCAGCGAGGACACCGCGATGCAGCGCCTGATCGTCGAGTCGCAGAACACGAACACGAAGCTGCGCGACGTCGCGGCGCGCTTCACGAAGCGGATGAGCTCGGCCGGCGGCTCGTCCTAGGCACGTCGAACAGCGGGACCAGCGCCGGGTCGTTGAACGCCGTGATCCGGGCGATCCGGGCACCGATCAGCGTCAGCACCTGCACGCCATGGGCTTCGAACCGGCCGTCCCCGGTCGCCGCGTACTCCAGCAGCGCCGGCTGGCCGTTGGCGTTCGTCGGGACGAGCCGCCACGCGCCCGGGCGCAGCACGCGGCGGGCGAGGAACCCGGTGACCGCGTCGCGGCCGGTGAACCACGTCGGGATCGGCGGCATCTCCAGCTCGACGTCGGCGCGCAGCAACGTCACCAGCGCGTCCGGGTCGGCGCGGACGAACGCGTCGACGTACCGGTCGAGCACCGGCCCCTGCCCGGCCGGTTCCGCCAGGTCCGCCTCCACCGGGCCCGCCTCGGCGAGCCGGCCGCGGGCCCGGCGCAGCGCGCTGTCGACCGCCGCCGGGGTCGTGCCGAGCAGCTCGGCGACCTCGCCGGTGCCGAACGCCAGCACGTCGCGCAGGGTCAGCACGGCCCGCTGCCGCGCCGGCAGGAGCTGCAGCGCGGCGATGAACGCCAGCCGCACGCCGGCCCGCCCGGCCACGACGGCCGCCGGGTCGAGCAGCGCGTCGGGGATCGGCTGGAGCCACGGCATCGACGGGTCCGCCGCCGCGACGGCTACCCGGTGGTCGTCGGCCGGCGCGCCCAGCCCCGACGGCAGCGGCCGCCGGGCCCGGGTCTCCAGCGCCGTCAGGCACGCCGTCGTCGCGATCTTGTACAGCCAGCGCCGCACCGAAGACCGGCCCTCGAACCCGCCGAAGGCGCGCCACGCCCGCAGGTACGTCTCCTGCACGAGGTCCTCGGCGTCGTGGATCGAGCCGAGGAGGCGGTAGCAGTGCGCGAGCAGCTCGGGCCGGAACTGCTCGGTGCTCGCGGTGAAGTCGGGCATGACAGTCAGAGCGTACGCAGCCCGGTGCCGCTGACCTGGTATTCCGCCGCGTCGCCGTCGATGATCTCGAGGACGGCCTTGGCGACCTGCTCCGGCGTCAGGACCGACTCCATGTTCCCGACGAACGTGTCGCGGTCGACGCCGGTGCGCGCGGCGTAACCGTCGACGCCCACGCTGCCGAGGCCGGTGAGCGGGGTCAGCTGCGGCAGGAGCGTGGCGAACCGGAGGCCGAGCCCGGCGCGGTCCGACTCGTCGGCGGCGTACGCGCGCAGGTACCGGATAGCGGCCTTCGCGCTGGCGTACCCACCGCTGAGCGGCGACCCGCCGATGGCCGCCCCGCTCGACATCGAGACGACGACACCGCCCTGCTCGAGCGGCTGCCGGAGTGCGGCGCGCGTCCAGGCGAAGACGTGCCGGGTGTCGACGTGCCAGTTGCGGCTGAAGGTTTCCCAGGTCTGTTCGTGCACGGGCGCCATGTGCGGCACGGCTCCCGCGTTGAGGACGAGCAAGCCGGGGCGGTGGTCGCGCAGGACGCTCTCGGCGAGGGCGTCGTCAGTCGCGTCGGCGGCGACGGAGACGAAGCCCGCGCCGAGCTCGTCGCGCACGGCGTCGAGTTCGGACTCACTGCGCGCGACGCCGACGACGGTACGGCCCCCGGCGACGAGCGCGGCGGCGATGGCGCGCCCGAAGCCGCGGCCGGCCCCGGTGACTACGGCGGTGGTGGACATGAGGACTCCCGGTGGTCGATGCGGTGTGGACCGGGTCTAGACCGCCGGGGGAGCGAGAAACCGTCGCCGCGTGACGCGGGTCACACGGACTTGGCCGACGGGCGCCGGTGCAGGAGGTCGAACCGCGACCACATCGCCTCCGCGGCTTCGATGGACTCGCTCGTCCGCGCCGGGTCGACCGCCGCCAGCTGGGCCACGATCGCCTGGACCAGTGCCATGCCCGCGGTCAGCGACGGGAAGAACGTCACGCCCTCCGCCGGCACCATCAGCACCTGCTCCACCGCGTCCGCCAGGGCCGGGCTGGCCGCGTCCGTCACGGCGAACACCCGCGCGCCGCGGCTCTTCGCCTCGCTCGCCGCCAGGACCGTGCTCTCGTACAGGCGCCAGAAGCTGATCGCCACCAGGACGTCGTCCGAGGTCAGCTTCGCCGTCTGGTTCGCCAGCTCCGCGTCGCCCGCCGTCACCGCGTGGACGTCGTAGCCGGCGAGCCGTGCGTTGTGCGCGAAGGCGATGCCGACCGCCGCGTAGCTGCCGTCGGCGATGACCAGCGTCCGGCGGGCCGCGGCGATCGCGCGGGCGACCTCGCGGAGCACCTCTTCGTTGAAGCGCCGGTTCAGCAGAGCGAGGCTGTCGAGGTCCCGGCGCAGCGACGCCGAGCCCGGCGAGTCGACGCCGCGGTGCTCTTCGGCCACCTGCGGCGCGCTCAGCGACGACAGGTACCGCGCCCGCAGCTCCTGCTGCAACGCCGGCCAGCCCGCGAAGCCCAAAGCCTGCGCCGTGCGCGTCACGGTCGCGACGTTGACCCCGGCGAGCTGCGCCAGCTCGGCCGTCGAGCCGAACGAGGCGCGCCGCGGCTGGGAGACCAGCACCTCCAGCACGGCGGCCGACTTCGGCCGCAGCCCCCGCTCGGGCAGCCGGTCCCGCAGCCAGCCCTCGAAACCGTCGTCGGTTTCCGCCACTTCGTGCCCTCCCTCGGATCGCGTAGACCGTAACGCAGGGATGTCTTCTTGCAATGAACGTTGCAAAAATCAGAAAACGCAGTATACGTTGTCCGCACTCCCCGGCGCCCGACACGGAAGGCGTTCCCCCATGACCCTGCTGGCCCGACTGGATCGGCTCCCGCTGAGCCGGCCCCACTACAAGCTGCTGCTCATCGGCGGTCTCGGCTACACCTTCGACGGCATGGACTCGGCGGTCGTCGCCTTCCTGCTGCCCAGCGCCAAGGCGGCGTGGGGCCTCGACAACGGCCAGCTCGGGCTGATCGGCTCCGCGACGCCGTTCGGCTTCCTCTTCGGCGCGATCGCGGCGGGCCTGCTCGGCGACCGCATCGGCCGCAAGAAGGTCATGATGTACGCGCTGGCCTTCTACGCGCTGTTCTCGGTCATCGCGTCCTTCTCGCCCAACTACGAGATCTTCCTCGGCGCCCGGGTGCTCGCCGGCGCGGGCGCCGGCGCGGAAAGCGCGATCATCGCGCCGTTCCTGTCCGAGTTCGTGCCGGCCAAGCGACGCGGCTGGTTCGTCGGCGCGCTGGCCGGCTTCTTCTCCTTCGGGTTCGTCGCGGCCGCGCTGATCGGCCGGTTCGTCGTCCCGTCGTTCGACGACGGCTGGCGGATCGCGCAGCTCGTCACCGCGCTGCCGATCGTGATGCTGCTGTGGTGGCGGCGATCCCTGCCCGAGTCGCCGCGGTTCCTGCTCGCCCAGGGACGGGCGGCCGAGGCCGAAACCGTCGTCGCCAAGATGGAACGCGACGTCGAGAAGGCCACCGGCACGACGCTCCCGCCGGTGCCGCCCGCCGACGCGCAGCCCGCCACCGAGACCCCGAAGGTCAACCTCGTCAGCGCGCTGAAGTTCCTGTGGAGCCCCGCGATGCGGCGCCGGACGGCGGTGATCTGGACCGTCTGGTTCGTGATCACGTTCTCCTACTACGGCTTCTTCTCGTGGATCCCGACGCTGCTGGTGGAGCGCGGCATCACGGTGACGAAGAGCTTCGAGTTCTCGATCATCATCTACCTGGCCCAGGTGCCCGGGTACTTCTCCGCCGCGTGGCTGTCCGAACGGCTCGACCGCAAGCACACCATCGCGCTGTACCTCGCCGGTTCGGCCGTGAGCGCGTTCTGGCTGAGCCAGACGAGCGCGCCGTGGTCGATCACCCTGGCGGGCGCGGTGCTGTCGTTCTTCCTCAACGGCACCTACGCCGGCGTGTACTCCTACACGCCCGAGGTGTTCCCGACCTGGATCCGCGCCAGCGGCACCGGCCTGTCCAGCGCGTTCGGCCGGGTCGGCAGCATCCTCGCGCCGACGATCATCGGCCTGTCCGCGGCGAGCCTCGGGTTCGCCGGCGTCTTCGGCCTGACGACGGCCGTGCTGGCGGCGGGCGTGCTCTGCGTGCTCGTCTTCGGCCTGTCCACCGCCGGCCGGTCCCTGGAAGAACTGACCGAACACGGCGCGCCGAAGGCCGCCGCGAAGGAGATGACGAAGTGACTCTGTCCACTGTGGAGGAACGGGTGCGCGACGCGATCGGCGTGCGGCTGTTCACCGTGCTCGCGTGGGTTCCCGAGCGCAACGCGCTGCGCCGGGTGCACAGCAGCCACCCGGCGGAATACCCGGTGGGCGGCGAGAAGACGGTTGAGGTCGCGGCCGGCTGGCTCGACCGCTGCATCACCGCGCAGGAGCCGTACTTCGGGCCGGACCGGGCGGCGGTGCGCGAGATCTTCGCCGACCACGACCTGATCGAGGGGCTCGGCTGCGGCTCGATCATCAACGTGCCGGTGGTCGCCGACGGCCGGACGCTCGGGGTGCTCAACATCCTCGACGCGGAGGGCAGCTACGACGACGATGCGGTGGTGGTGGCCGAGTCGCTCGCGCCGCTGGCCGTGTCCGCCCTGCTCGACCTGGAGAAGGAGAACCGGTGACCGGATCCCTGCTGCTGCGCAACGCCCGCCTGCTCGACCCGCTGTCCGGCGAGTACACCGAAGGCGACCTGCGTGCCGCCGACGGCCGCATCGTCGAGGTGGGGCCGGTGCTCGCCGCGGCCGACGTGCCTTCCCTGGACGTGCGGGGCGCGGTGGTCCTGCCCGGGCTGGTCGACGCGCACGTGCACGTCACGGCGTCGACGGCGGACCTGGGCTCGCTGCCGTCGTCGTCACCGTCCTATGTGGCCGCGCACGCGGCCCGCACGATGAGCCGGATGCTCGACCGCGGGTTCACCACGGTCCGCGACGCGTCGGGCGCCGACTACGGCCTCGCGGACGCCCAGGCGGAGGGCCTGTTCCGCGGCCCCCGGCTGCTGTTCTGCGGGCGCGCGCTGAGCCAGACGGGCGGCCACGGCGACAGCCGCACCAGGGGCACCCACGCGAAGGACGACCACCCGTGCTGCGCGGGCTTGGGCCGGGTCGCGGACGGCGTCGACGCGGTCCGCGCGGCCGCCCGCGACGAGCTGCGCAAGGGCGCCCACCACATCAAGGTGATGGCCTCGGGCGGCGTCGCATCCCCCACGGACCGCATCGATTCGACGCAGTACTCGGCCGAGGAGCTGACCGCGATCGTCGAGGAGGCGACGGCGGCCAACAGGTACGTGGCGGCGCACGCGTACACGGCCCGAGCGGTCAACCGCGCGTTGGAGCTGGGAGTCCGTTCGATCGAGCACGGCAACCTGCTGGACGACCGCAGTGTTTCGCTGTTCTTGTCTTCCGAGGCGTATTTGGTTCCGACCCTGGTGACGTACTGGGCGTTGAAGGAGGAAGGTCGCGAGCACGGCCTCCCGGAGTCGAGCTGGCGCAAGGTCGACGAGGTCCTGGGAGCGGGAATGGCAGCCCTGGAGCGCGCGGCTCGCGGCGGAGTGAAGCTGGTGTACGGGACGGACCTGCTGGGCGGGATGCACCGGCACCAGAACCACGAGTTTCGGTTGCGTGGCGAGGTCCAGACGCCGCTGGAGGTGATCCGTTCGGCGACTTCGACGGCGGCTGAGCTGGTGAGTCTGACCGGGGAGATCGGGACGTTGGCCGTGGGCGCGTTTGCGGACCTGCTGGTGGTGGACGGGGATCCGCTGACGGACATCGGAGTTTTGGCGGAGCCGAAGCACTTCCGCCACATCATCCAGGGCGGCGAGGTGGTTTCCGGCTGACGGGTGGGTCACCCCGGACGGGTTGCTGTCAGGCAATTCACTTGCCGGCCCACTGACTTTTCGGTGCGCACCCTGTAGACAGGGAGGCTCCGGGTGCGGCGGGGGTGTTTCGGGGTGAATGGCGTCAGCGAGGGCGAACGCGGGACGTCGGCGGGGGAGACCGGCCCGCACGTCACCCGTTCGCCGGAAACGGCGCGGGCTTCGGGCGTGCCGGCCCAGCAAGGCGCGGCCTCGGCCGGCCCGCGCCAGCTGCCGCCACCGCCGGCGCACTTCGTCAGCCGCGCGGACGAGCTCTCCGACCTGGACGAGCTGGCCGGGGACGAGGACGGCTCCCGGGCACAGGTGGCGGTCGTCGTCGGGCCCGGCGGGGTGGGGAAGACCGCGCTGGCCGTCACGTGGGCGGCCGGCCACGCGCACCGGTATCCCGATGGGCAGCTCTACACCGATCTGCAGGGCTTTTCCGACGAGACGGCCGTGGCGCCGGACGAAGTGCTGGGCGTGTTCCTGCGGGCGCTGGGAGTCGAGCCGGCGCGGGTCCCGGCCGGGCTGGCCGAGCAGGTCGGGCTGTACCGGACGCTGACCGCGGAGCGCCGGCTGCTGGTGGTGCTGGACAACGCGGTGTCGGCCGCGCAGGTGCGCCCGCTGATCCCGGCCGCGGCCGGGTGCGCGGTGGTGGTGACGAGCCGGCTCCGGCTGGACGGGCTGGTGACCGACGGCGCGCGGTTCGTCGACGTGGCGCCGTTGCCGCCGGACGACGCGGTCGCGTTGCTCGGCGAGACGCTGGGACGGCGCCGGGCCGATGCGGAGCCCGCGGCGGTCGCGGAGCTGGCCGAGTTGTGCGGCCGGTTCCCGATCACGTTGCGGGTGGCGGCGGCGCGGCTGGCGGCCCGGCCGCGCTGGCCGGTGTCACGGGTGGCGGACCAGCTGCGGGACGAACGTTCCCGGCTCGCGACGTTGTCCCGGCTGGCGGGTGCGGAGGACTCGGCGACGGCGGCGTTCGACTGGTCCTACCGCGAGCTCCCGGAGTACGTCGCGGTGCTGTACCGGCTGATGGCCGAACTTCCGGTGCCGGAGTTCGCCGCCGACCTGGCGGTCGCGGTCACCGGGCTGCCGGGGGCCGAGGTGCGCGACGCGGTGGAGGTGCTGGTCGACGCGAGCCTGCTCGAGGAGGTCGACCTCGACCGCTACCGGTTCCACGACCTGGTCCGGCTGCACGCGCGGGCCCAGCGGGATGAAGGCCGGTTCGAAGCGGTCCCACGCGCGGCCGAGTGGTACCTGCGGGAGCTGACGCGCGCGAACCTCGTGGTGATCCCGATGCGCTGGCGCGTCAGCCCGGTCGCGGACCGGCTGCGGGACGAGCCGGCGCCGTTCGCCACGGACGGCGAGGCACTGGACTGGCTGGCCGCGGAACTGCCGAGCGTGCTGCCACTCCTCGAGGAGGCAGTGGCCGAGCGGCACGACGAAGTCGCGTGGCAGCTGTGCGAGGCGCTGTGGGAGTTGTTGCTGCGCCGCAAGTACTACCCGGAGTGGCTGCGTTCGCACGAACTGGGGATCACGGCGGCGCAGCGCTGCGGCAACCGGGTGGCGGAGTCCCGGCTGCGGTACCAGCTCGGCCGGGCCCACCTGGATCTCGGCCACCTCGATCCGGCGGACCACGAGACGCGCCGGGCGGTGGAGCTGGCGCGGGAAGCCGGGGACCGCCCCAACGAGTCCGCCGCGCTGGAACAGCTGGGGCTGGTCGCGCAGAACCGCGGCGACGTCGACGCGGCGGTGCTGCTGTTCACCGACAGCCTGCACCTCGAGCAGGAGCTGGGCATCGACCGCGGGGTGGCGGCCCGGCACTGGCGGATCGGGGAGGCGTTGCTGCGCGCCGGCCGCGAAGCGGGGGCGGCGCGGCACCTGGGAACGGCGGCGCAGTTGTTCACCGAGATCGGCGACGAGCGAGGCGCGGCCTGGGCGGCCCTCGGACTGGCCCGGATCGACGCGCGATCCGGGCGTCCCGACGCGGCGGTCCGGCGGCTGGAACGGGCTCGCGAGGTGCTGGGGCGGCCGGGTTCAGCGGTGCACGAGGCGAACGTGCTGCTGGCGCTGGCCGACGTCACCCAGGACGACGTCCAGCGTGCCCGGCGGTACCTCCTCGAAGCGGCTGAGCTGCTCGCCGACGTCGGTGGAGAGGTGCTGTCCCGCGTGCGAGCCGCGCTCGAGGCCCTTGATCGCGGCGAGGGCGGTTAGCCGCCGCCCGGTGAACAGCCACAGGCAGGCCGCGACCGCGGCGAGCTCGGCGGGCCCGGCGCCGAGGAAGGTCGTGTCGCCGACGCGGTCGCCGAGCAGCAGGCCGGCCGCCACGACCGGGACGACGGCGAGGGTGAGCCCGGGCAACCGGTCGAACAGCGTGGCCAGGACGGCTCGTCCGTCGGCGTGGCTGCGGCCGGCCGGCGCGACCACGGCGTCGGCGAGCGACACCCGGCCGTGCGAGGTGGCGGTGACGAGCGCGCCGTGGCGGGCGCCGCAGACGTAGTGCCAGCTGGTCATGAGGTCACCGGCTTCGGCAGCGGAACCGGCGAGACGGGCACCGCGTGGGTCGGCTCGGGAAGATCGAGCAGCCGGTACATGGTGCGCCGCAGGCGGTGCCCGGCTCGGCCGGGGCGGGACGTCAGCAGTCCGCGGACGAGGCCGGGAAGCCCGGCGGCGTCGCGTGCCCGGGCAGCCGCGTGCAACTGGGGCCGCAGGGGCCGGTCCGGTCGCCATCGGGGTGCGTGCCGGGCGAGGACCTCCGTGGGGGTGCCGGCCAGGAGCGGCTGGTCGGGGTTGTCGGCGAGCAGGATCGCCGCGCCCGCCGCGGCGCCGTAGCCGGTGACGGACCCGTAGTCGCCGAGCACGTGGTCGGCGGCGGCCAGCGCGGCGCGCCACCCTTCGTCGGGCGGTACCAGGACGAGCCCGGCGCGGAGCGCGCCGGCGAGCCAGGACCGGATCTGCCACGAGCCGTGGTGGGACCAGATCGCCGGGTGCAGGGCGCCCACGACGAGGTAGCGGTCCCGCGGGAGCTCGGCGACGACGCGGTCGAACAGGTCGGGGTGCCTGCCGAACGCCGACCGCGGTGACCAGGTGGACGTCACCACGACCACCTGCCGATCGCCGGTGGCGCCCAGCGCCCGCCGGTACTGGTCGCGGTACGGGAGGCTCGCGGTGAGCCGGTCGAGGGCGATGTCGCCGGCGACGACCGCGGCGGGCAGCGCGGGCGGGCACAGCTCGGCCAGCAGGTCGCGTTCGCGGTCGTGAACCAGGACGATCGCGTCGGCGCGGACCCGGCCCGCGCGCAGCAGCTGGTCCGGCCCGAGACCCACCTGGGGCCGGTACCGGCCGCCGCCGGGCGGGCGCCAGGGCTGGTACTGCCCGAAGCCGCCGCCGTGCGGCACCAGCAGGACCGGGGCGGTGAGGTCGTCGATGCCGCGGGTGCTGCCGGCGAGGACGAGGTCGACGTCGCCGCGGCGCGCCTGGTCCCAGGGGAGCACGATGCCGCCCTGCGCCCGGAGGAAGTCATGCGTTGCCGGCCAGCCGTCGCCGGTTTCGGGGCTGCTGAACGCGATCTGGACGCGGTGGTCGGCTTCGAGCAGCGGCAGCAGGTCCAGCAACCGGGTGCCGGCCACGATGTGCGGTACGAGCACGAGAACGGACTTCGTCCCGAGCCGGGTGGCGAAGTGTGCGTCGGCGGTTCCGAAGGGGCTGCGCACCCGGGTCCGAGCGGCCATCGAGGTCCTCCACAGGTCGTGTCCAGTTGTTGTCACGAATGTCGTGGACCCGGTTGAGAAAAGCCTTTCGGCCTGTGGTTCCGTCCGTTGACAATTGATCAACGACCGTCGTCAACGGGCCTTTGTCATGCCTCTGACGTGGTCTTTCGGTCGAATCAATGGGAAAATGGCCGGGGAGGGTCCGGGGGAAGGGGGCGCGGTGGAAATCGTGTTCGGAATTCTTGGGCAAACGGCCTTGCTGCTGCACGGGAAAGTGACCGTGAAGTGGGCCCAGCCTCGTTCGAGGCAGGTTCTCGCCGCGTTGCTGACGTGGCCGAACCACCGGTTCTCCGTCGACGACGTCGTGGAATGGGTGTGGGCCGACGACGAGAGCGTGCCGAGGGAGGCGCTGGCGACTCTGCACCAGAACGCCGCGCACTTGCGAAAAGCTTTGCAGGCGAACGGAATCGACGCACACGTCGGGATCGGCAAGGCCGGGTGCGTCGTCGAGATCGACGAGGGGCTGGTCGACTACGTCGCTTTCGATCGGATGATGGCGCCCGCGCGGCAGCTGCGTGACCGGGGTGACCACCACCGGGCCCACGTCGAGGCGCAGGCGGCGATGCGGCTGTGGCGGGACGAGCCGCTGAGCGACCTGCGGACGCGGCGTGCCGCCGGCTGGCGCGCGCAGTGGCTGCGCAGCCACTGGCTTCCGGCGAACGCCTTCCTGGTCGCGGAGCTCCTGGCCGCCGGGCAGGCCGACGTGGCCCTCGGCCGGTTGATGGAGCTCGAACACGCCCATCCCCTGGAACTGAGCCTGGCGAAGCTGCGGGTCCGGGCACTGGCCGCGGCGGACCGCCCGGGTGAGGTGACGGAGTTCTTCCTCGCGATGCGCCGGCGGTACCTCGACGCGGGTGAACTGCGGGCCGCGGACGAACTGCGAGCGGTGCACGAGGAGGTGATCACCGGCGACGGCGGCTTTCCCCGCCAGGTGGTGCGGGTCCAGGCCGTGGCGGAGGAACCGTCCGGCTCGCCGGTGTGGCACGTCCCGCCGGACTGCGACGAGCTCGAGGGGCGGGCCGAGCTGCTGGCGGAGCTGGACGCGTTCACGTCCGATTCGACCGGGGCGCCGCGCCGGGGTGTGGTCGTGGTGACCGGCGGGCCGGGCGTGGGCAAGTCCGCCGCGGTGGTGCGGTGGGCGCACCGGGCGCGGCGCCGGTTCCGGCACGGGGTCGTCCTGCTGGACCTGCGGGGCGACAGCCAGGCGACGGCCGCGGACAGCGGCGAGGTCGTGGACACTTTGCTGTCGTTGCTGGACTTCCCGGTCGACAAGGTGGTGAACCCGGTGGCGAGGGCGGCGAAGCTGTCGGGGCTGCTGCGGGAGCGGCCGCTTTCGGTGGTGCTGGACAACGTCCGCAGCCGCGAGCAGGTCGCGCCGCTGCTGGGCGTGCTCGCCGCGTGCACCGTGCTGGTCGTTTCGCGGTGGCGGCTGCCGTCGCTGGCCGCGACGGTGTCCCCGCCGGTGGTGACCGTGCGGCCGCTGGCCGCCCACGACGCGGCGTCGATGCTGGATCGCCGGATCGGCCGGCGTGCCCGGGAGGACCGCCGCGGCGCGGCGGAGCTGGTGCGGCTGTGCCGGGGAAACCCGCTGGCGCTCACGCTGGTGGCCGATCGGGCGCTGGCGCGCACGGGCATGGTGCTGCCGACGCTGGCCGGGCTGCTGAGGGACGCCGACCTGCTGCTGGACCTCGGAGACGAGGGCGATTGGCCGCAGCGGAGCCTGCGGGCGGCGTTCACCGTCTCCTATCAGGCCCTGGACGCGGGTGAGCGGCGAGTGCTGGCGGTGATCGGGCTGCACCCGGGCGCGGAGCTCACGGCCGAAGCCGTCGCGGCCGCGGACGGGCGGCCGCTGCCTGCGGTCCGTCGGTCACTCGACGTCCTGGTGGCAGCGCACCTGCTCGAGCACCCCGGCAACCTCGACCGCTACCGCGTCCACGACCTCCTGCACGCCTACGCCGCTTCGATCGCGGCGCAGCTGGACGACGTCGCCGCGGCCCGGCGCCGGATGTTCGAGTTCTACCTGCTGATGGCCCGCGACGCGCATCGCCTGGTGTTCCCGCACAAGCCGCCACCGCCGTCGCCGGCCACGACCCTGGCGTGGCCGGGCGCCGGTTTCCGCGGCGCGGCGGCGGCCCGGCAGTGGGTGATCCGGGAAAAGAACCTGCTGGCCGAGGTCGTCACCGGCGCGGCCGCGGTGGGACTGCACGAGATCGCGTACCACCTGCCGGCGTTGTTCGTCGAACTGTTCGTGGCCAAGGGTTTCTTCGCCGACGCGATCAGTTGCCTGACCACCGCGGTGGCCAGTGTCGAAGCGGTCCTCGCCGATTCCGGCGGCACCGAAGCGCACCTGCGGGAGGTGCTGGGGTCGCACGTGAACGATCTCGGGGTCACCCTGATGCACCAAGGGGAGGAACGGGAAGCGGAACGGCACCTCCGGCGCGCGCTGGAACTGGCCGAGGGGTTCCCGATGGGCCGGATCGCCGCGACGTTGAACCTGGCCCGGTGGCACCTTCGATCCGGCCGGGCGACGGAAGCCGCGGTGATGTGCCGGCTGGCGCTGGAGCTGGCCTACGAGCTGGGCGAGCCGTCCTTGTGCGCCATCGCGGCGCACCGGCTCGCGAACGCGCTGGTGGAGGCGCGGGGGTTCGAGCAGGAGGCGCTGGAGCTGTACGCCGAGGCGCTGGACCACCTGAGTGACTCGCCCGACGCGACGACGCGGCTGGAGATCCACACCGCGCGAGGCTCGCTGCTGACCGACCTGGGGCGGCTGGCCGAGGCCGACGAGCAGTGCCGGCTCGCCTCGGAGCTGACGTCCGCGAGCCTGAGCCTGTCGTCGGTGATGAAGCTGAACACGGTACTGGCCAGGCTGAGGCACGAGCAGGGCAACGCGCGAGCGGCGTTGTGGTACGCCCATCGCGCGGTCGAGCTGGCCGATCGCACCGGGCACGCGACGGGCCAGGCCAGGGCCCTGTCGGCCTTGGCGGCGATCCTGCGCGAGCGCGGCAACCGGGTGGACGCGCGGGCGCTGTGGCTGCAGGCGGCGGAGCTCTACCGGGGCCGGGAGCGGGGCACGCGGGTGGCGGAGCTCGGCGAGCTGATCGACGAGCTGGACGCGTCGGAGCCGGTCGTTCCGGTCGCGCGGGACGGTGAGCGGGACACGGTGGCGATGCTCCCGCCGCGGCGGGAAGCGGAGCAGTAGCCGCTCATTCTTTCGGTGCTTCGTGCCGCGATATGCCGCGACACTGGAGTCCTGATTTTTCCTTGCTGGTAAGGGTTTTCTGCTCCTGACTGTCCACTGTGGCTGACATGACAGCCGATTTCGCCATGCGTGCTCTTGGTGTTGTGTCGGTGTGGCGTTGCAGAGTGTTACGGCGGACACAATCGGCCGAACACGCGTCATGGTCTCCGGGTAGCTCACTCGCAGGTGTGCGAGGAAGGCAAGCCGCGCACCAATCCAGGGAGCGGAGCACGCCATGAGCACGACGCCACCACTCGGTTGGCGGTTTGTTCGCCGACATCGATGTCGTTGGCTGGAAGCGGACCGCGTGACCCGCGAGCCGTCGCTACCCGGCCGCGTCAGCACGCACACGGATCAGCTGTTCGGGGCGGCGATGATCTGGTGAGCGACGACGACGGAGTCACGCGTTCGCCGGATCCCATCCCCGACGACGTCGTGCGGGAGCTCGTCGACGACTACGCGGCCGGGGAGACCATCGAGAGCCTGGTCGCGCGTCTGCCGTACAGCTACCGCAAGATCCGCACCGCGCTGATCGACGCGGGGGTCACCCTGCGCCCGCCGCGCATCCCGCTGCCGCCGACCCCGCCCGGACTGGTCAACGCTTACGCCGACGGGCGGTCGATCCGTCAGCTCGCGACCACCTACGGCATGTCCTACAACCAGACGCGCAACATCCTCCTCGCCGAAGGTGTCGAGCTCCGCCGTCGCGGCCAGCCTTGACGTTTCCGCGCTGCCGGGCTTCGCAGTAGGCGGCTGCCTGCGAAGCCCGGCGCGACTCGGCTTTGGTCGTGATCGCGACCGGCGGTGCCGGCTCAAGCACCGGCGAGCATGATGATCCACCACGCCATTTCGGCGAAGTGCGCCATGGGGATTCCTCCTTCGTCTCCGGGGACCGCTGCGGTGCTCGCCTCGTGGTCGGATGAGGTGCCATCTTTGCCCTCATGCGGTGTGGGGAGGAGCTCTTTCGGTGGTCATTCGAATGGGGCAGGGGAAGGTTACAGGGCGGGATGGGCTCCAATCTTCCGGGGTGCCACTCAACGGGACAACCCGTTCGAGAAAGTCCCACCCGATGGCTTGACTAGGAAAAATACGCTCTGAATTCGACAGCTGGCACTGTTTTTGCCACTCCACTGTAGAGCTTCGTGCTCCGAGTAGATCCAGTGATGGCAACGGATCCGATCCATCGGGAGGTCCGTGATGGCCCGGACAGAGCAATGCGGCCACTCGTTCGAGTGACCGCATTGCCCGCAATCCCGTGTCGTCGGCAAGAAAGCGAAAGAATTTCACCTGAAAGGGTGCCGCCGTTGCTACCAGTTCCGCACGGCCGGCGCGTACCCCTCCGGTTTGTCGCCCACCTTCGTGCCCGGCGTGACGATCCAGTTCTGGTACTGCGCCGTGAACATCCGGTACACCGACGCCGGCGGCACCGCACTCGCCTCGTTCAGCTGCGCACGCAGCTCCGCCGGGATCTCGAAGTCCAGCGCCGCCATGCTCTTGCCCAGCTGCTCGGCGCTGCTCGCCCCGACGATCGCCGACGCGATGCCCGGCTGCGTTGCCACCCAGTTGATCGCCACCTGGGCCATCGTCACGCCCAGCTTGCCCGCGACCTCCTCCAGCGGCTTCAACAACTGCCAGTCGCGCTCGGTCCAGGCCTGTGCGTCAGGATCGAACCGGCCCGAGCCGCCGTCGCGGTACTTGCCCGTCAGGAAGCCGCCGGCCAGCGGGCTCCATGCCGTGATGCCGAGGCCGAGACTCTGTCCCATCGGGACGTGCTCCGTCTCGATTTCGCGCTGTACCAGGGAATACGGCAGCTGCAGGTTGATCATCGGCGTGAGCGCGTGCGCCTCGGCGATGCTCTGGGCTCGGGCCGCGTACCACGCCGGTACGTCGGACAGGCCCGCGTAGCGGATCTTGCCCGCCCGGACGAGGTCGTCGAGCGTGTGCACGACCTCCTCGACCGGGGTCAGCCGGTCCCACGTGTGCAGCAGGAACAGGTCGATGTAGTCCGTGCCCAGGCGGCGCAACGATGCCTCGAGCGCGCGGACCAGGTGCTTGCGGCCGTTGCCGCCCGCGTTGGGGTCGCCCGGGTCGACGCTGTTGGTGAACTTCGTGGTGAGCACGACGCGCTCGCGCACGTTCGCCTCGGCGATGAGGCGGCCGAGGATGGTTTCGCTCTCGCCCGCCGTGTAGAAGTCCGCCGTGTCGAGGAAGTTGCCGCCTTCGTCGAGGTACTCGCGGAAGATCGGGCGGACCTCGTCCTCGGTCTTCCCGTAGGCGGCGTGGAAACCGCCGGTGCCGAAGTTCATCGTCCCGAGCGCGAGCCGGCTGACGCGCAGGCCCGAGCGGCCGAGGAGGTAGTACTGATCAAGTGCCATGACTTCAGCGTGCCGACCATTTTTTGGACCGGCAAGTCCAGTAACGCCGTGTGTGCCGGAGGGAGGCCGGCACACACGGCGTTCGGCTCAGCGGCAGCGGTAGCTCGACGCCGTCGCCGGATCGCCGCCGGTGTAGCGCGACACCGACGGCAGCGGGCACAGGTTCCGGGTCTTCCCGTCCGCGGACGCCGCCGCGAGCGTGGCCGGGGCCTTGCCGTGCTCCACCCAGTCGACGAGCTGCCCGAGCGCGTTCGTCGGCTCGGGGCCGCCGCCACCGAAGCAGTGCTCGACGCCCGGGGCGAGGAACAACCGGTAGAAGTCGTTGACGCCACCCATCGTCCGTTCGACCTGCTTGCGGTAGGACAGCGTGCCGCCCGGCGGGATCAGCTGGTCGTTCGCGCCCACGAACGTGATCAGCTTGCCGCCGGCGCGGCGGAACGCCGACAGGTCCGGGTCGGACGTGCCGATGACGTCGTCGTACTCCCGCACCGACTGGCGGAACAGCGCGGCGAACTGGCCGTACGTCAGCTTCGACGTGTCGAAATCGGGCTGCTTCTCCAGGAACGACTGCACCCACTTGACGGCCACCGGGAAGCCCGGCGCGACGAGCGTGCCGTCGGGGCCCGGCGTCGTGCCGGCCAGCCAGGTGAAGTCCGCGCCCTTGGGGAGCCCGGCCCACAGCTTGCGGCCGCGCTCGTCGGTCGGGCCCGCCCAGATCTTGCGCATGACCTCGGCGTCCGCCGCGGTGACGGTGAACTCCTGGCCGTCGCAGACCACCTTCGTGCCGACCAGGCTGCGCGGGTCGTAGCCGCACTCGTCCGGCCGGTCGACGATGCCGTTGGTGACGCCGTCACGCGCGTCGCACGCCTGGACCGCGGCGGTGCGGAACGCCGAAAGCACGCACGTGCTGGGGAAGTCGTGGCTCTGGTTCATCACGATCTGCGGCCAGAGCGTCGCGACGGCGAACTGCGTCCAGTCGACGGCCGGGGCGTTGGCGAGGATTCCGTCGAAGTCGCCGGCGTAGTTCTGGGCCTCGGAATACCCCTGGCGGCCGCCGGTCGAGCAGCCGGTCCAGTACGAGTACGCCACCGGGCGGTGGTAGTACCGCTGTGTGACGGCCTTCCCGATCAGGGCTTCCTCGTGCACCGAACGGGTGGCGAAGTTGGTCAGGAGCGTCTGGTCGACCTGGCCGTCGGTCACCGCCCACGACGTGTCGAGCCCGTCGAGGGACACGCCCGCGTCGGTCGTCACGCCGGTGTAGCCGTCCTTGACGGCCTGGGCGAGCCCGTCGAAGTTGCCGGCGGCGTAGGCGCTGCCGCCGAGGGCCTGCAGCCGGCCGGTCCACCCGGTGTCGGGCAGGGCCACGGCGACCTTGACGTGGTCGCTGCCGTCGTGGGTCAGGGTGACGGTGAGCTGGCAGTACGCGGTCTTGTGCTCGGCCGTGACCGACTCGATCTTCGCGCCGGCCGGGGCGGGTACGGAGACGGCGGCGCAGGCCGGCGTCGCGGCCGCCGCGCTCGGCGCCAGCGGCACCAGGCCGGTCAGCAGGAGCGGCACGGCGGCCGCCATGAACTTCGGGATGCGTCTCATCGGTTCCTCGGGTCGCTTGCGTGGACGCTGTGAAGCTAGGTGGCGGCCCGCGGCCGCCGCGCCCGTCGGATGACGCTGTTGATGTACGTCACTCGGCCTTGAGCTGCGGAAACGTGCGTTGGGTAAGGTCGGTTCCATGGCGCTGCACGGGCGGGAAGCCGAGCTGAAGGAGCTGGGCGAGCTCGTCGACGGCCCCGAAGACCGCGCCGGCGTCGTCCTGCGCGGCGAAGCCGGCATCGGGAAGTCGGCCCTGGTGGCCGAGACGGCGGCCGCGGCGTCGGTCGCCGGGCTGCGCGTGCTGCGGACGGCCGGGGCCGAGGCCGAGCAGAACCTCGCGTACGCCGGGTTGCACCAGCTGCTTCACCCCGTCCGTGGGGCGGTGGCGGAGCTGCCGGCGCCGCAGCGGGACGCACTGCGGACGGCGTTGGGGCTGGCAGACGGAGCTTCGCCGAGTGCGTACCTGGTGGGGCTCGCGGCGTTGACGTTGCTGGCGGAGGAGGCGGCCGCGAAGCCGTTGCTGCTGGTGGCGGAGGACGTGCACTGGCTGGATCGCGCGAGCGCGGACGTCCTGGCGTTCGTGGCGCGGCGGATCGAGACCGAGCCGATCGTCCTGGTGGCGACCCTCCGCGACGGCGTTTCGTCTCCGCTGCTCGACGCGGGGCTGGCGCCGATGGTCTTGGAGCGGCTGGGGGCGGACGACGCGGCGGACCTGCTGGACGCGGTCGCGCCGGGGTTGGCCCCGGCGGTCCGCACCCGGCTGCTGACGGAGGCGGCGGGGCATCCGCTGGCGTTGACGGAGCTGCCGCTGGGGCTGGCGGACTTCGACGGGCTCGACCCGGTGCTGCCGCTGACGGAACGTCTGGAGCGGACGTTCACGGCGCGGGTGGCCGGGCTGCCGGCGGCGACGCGGACGGCGTTGCTGGTGGCGGCGCTGAACGAAACGACATCGCTGGCGGAGACCCTGACGGCGACGGCTTCGCTTCTGACGACGGATGCCGTCGAGCCCGAAGTTCTTGCCCCCGCCGTCGAAGCTCGCCTCGTCGAACTCTCCGCCGGCATCGTCACCTTCCGCCATCCGCTCATGCGCTCCGCCATCCCCGCGGCCGCCACCCCCACCGACCTGCGGCGGGCCCACCTCGCCCTCACCGAAGCTCTCCACGACCAGCCCGACCGCCGCGCCTGGCACCAGGCCGCCGCGACCGTCGGGCCCGACGAGACCGTCGCCGATGAACTCGACCGGACCGCCGAACGGGCCCGGTACCGGGGTGGGGCCGCGGCCGCCATCGCCGCGCTCGAACAGGCCGCGCGGCTCAGTGACCTGCCCGGGCGCCGGTGTGCACGGCTGCTCAAAGCCGCCGAGCTGGCCGTCGAGTCCGGGCGGCGGGAGACCGCCGAACGCCTCGTGCACGCCGCCAACCCTTCTGACAAGAGCCAACGGGCCACCGCCAGCCGGCTGCTCAGCGAGTTCGAAGACGGCCTTCGCGAAGACCCCGCCCGCGTCGCCGAACTCGCCGTCGCCGCCGAAAATGCCGCGGATGACGGGGAAGTCGCCGCCGCCACGCGGATTCTCTGGAGCGCCGCGATGCGCTGCTTCTGGACCGAACCCGGTAGCGCCGCCCGGAACGCCCTGCTCGACGTCGTCGATCGGCTCCCCATTCCCTGCGACGACCCGCGCGTCGTGGCCGTCACCGCCTATGTCGCGCCGTTCGAGCGCGGGCAGGAAGTCCTCGGGAACCTCCGGAAGCTCGTCGGGGCCACCGGTGCCGATCCCGAGGTCGATCGGTACCTCGGCAGCGCCGCGCTGCAGGTCGGGGCCTTCGACCTCGCCGCGCGGTTCTCCGCGGCCGCCGCTCCGGGGCTGCGGGCGCAAGGCCGGCTCGGGCCGCTGCCGCGGGCGCTGGCCGTCCAGGCGTGGAGCCGCGTCCGGCTCGGTGACCTCGCCGCGGCCGTGCCCGTCGCCGCCGAAGCCGCCCGGTTCGCCCGGGAGACCGGCCAGCCCTTCATGTACGGCCTCGCCACCGCCGTCCAGGCCGAGATCGCCGCCCTGCGCGGTGACCACAAGCAGGCGAAAACCCTGGCCGCCGAGGCCGAACGCGCCGGGCTCGCCGCGGGCGCGCGGCCGGTGCTCGCCACCGTCCAGCTCGCGCGCGGGCTCACGAGCCTGAGCGAAGGCCGCTTCGACGACGCCTTCGCCGACCTGCGCCGGCTGCTAGACCCGGCCGACCCCGCCTACCAGCTCGCCCTGCGCGCGTACTGCGTCGCCGAGCTGACCGAGGCCGCGGTGCGCTCCGGGCAGACCGACGCCATGCGCGACATCCTCGCCGAACTGGAACCGCTGGCGAAAACCACGCCTTCGCCCGCCCTGCACATCGGGCTGCGGTACGCGCGGGCCGTGCTCGACCCGGGTGACGAGCGGTTCGCCGAAGCGCTGGGGGCCGACCTGGCCGGCTGGCCCGCCGAACGCGGCCGCGTCCACCTGGCCTTCGGCGAGTGGCTGCGGCGGCAGCGGCGGGTCGTCGAGTCGCGGACGCACCTGCGCACCGCGCGCGAGACGTTCGACGCCCTCGGCATGACGGCCTGGGCCGAGCGGGCCCGCGCCGAACTGCGCGGCGCGGGCGAGTCGAGCCCGAACCGCGGTCCGGACGCGCGCGAGAAGCTGACCCCGCACGAGCTGAGCATCGCCCAGCTGGCCGCCGACGGCCTGACGAACCGGGAGATCGGCCAGCGGCTGTATCTTTCGCACCGGACCGTCGGCACGCACCTGCACCGGATCTTCCCCAAGCTCGGCGTGAGCTCCCGCGCCGACCTCGCCGGGATGCTGAAGACCCTGGAAGGGTGACTTACACCGGCTGCGTCACCTGACGGGCGCGAAGATCACTCGAAGCTCTCTAACGTCGTGAAAGTCCCACGGTCTTTCGCACAGGAGTCAAGATGATCAGCAGGAGAAGGTTCGGGCAGGCGTTCGCGGCGGGACTGGCGGCCACCTCCTTGGCGGCCTGCTCGTCCTCGGGCACCCCCGCGGCCGCACCCTCGACCACGCCCGACCCGCGGGCCGGCTCGGGCGAACACACGTCGCTCGGCGAGGTCAAGCACGTCGACGCCGGGGTGCTGAACATGGCCTACTACGAGTCCGGGCCGGCGACCGGGCAGCCGGTCGTGCTCCTGCACGGCTGGCCGTACGACCCGTACAGCTACGTCGACGTCGCGCCGATCCTGGCCGCGGCCGGCCACCGGGTGATCATCCCGTTCCTGCGCGGCTACGGCCCGACGACGTTCAAGTCGGCGCAGACGGTCCGCAACGGACAGCAGGCGGCGGTCGCGCTCGACGTCGTCGCCCTGATGGACGCGCTCAAGATCGACAAGGCCGTCCTCGGCGGCTACGACTGGGGTTCGCGGACGGTCGACATCATCGCCGCGCTGTTCCCGGAGCGCTGCCAGGCCGTCGTCGCGGTGAGCGGGTACATCGTCACGAACCTGGTGGCGAACCAGAAACCCCTTGCGCCGCAGGCCGAACTCGGCTGGTGGTACCAGTACTACTTCGCGACCGAACGCGGGCGCGCCGGCTACGCGGCCAACCGTCACGACTTCAACAAGCTGATCTGGAAGACGGCGTCCCCGGCGTGGCACTTCGACGACGCGACGTACGACCGGAGCGCGGCGGCGTTCGACAACCCCGACCACGTCGACATCGTCGTCCACAACTACCGCTGGCGCCTGAGTCTCGCCCCGGGTGAGCTGCAGTACGAGGCGTACGAACAAAAACTCGCCGCGGGTCCGGCCATCACGGTCCCGGCGATCACGATCGCCAGCGACTTCGACGGCGCGGCCAAGGACGGCAAGGCCTACCGCGCGAAGTACACCGGCAAGTACGAGCACCGGATCCTCGACGGCATCGGCCACAACGTCCCGCAGGAGGCCCCGCGCCCGTTCGCGCAGGCCATTGTGGACGCCGCCCGCATGTGAACGGTCGTGAGTGAGAAACAGTGTTCTAACACTGTTTCTCACTCACGACGGTCAGGCGACCGTGGCGTCGAGGGTGACTTCGATGTTGCCGCGCGTCGCCTTCGAGTACGGGCACAGCTGGTGCGCGCCGGTCACCAGCTCGTCGGCCGTGGCCTGGTCGATGCCCGACGCCTCCAGGTGCAAAGCCGCGCTCAGCTTGAAGTCGCTCGCCTCCGTGTCGTGGTGCAACGTGACTTCGGCGACGACGGCGAGGTCGTTCAGCGGCACCTTCTTCGCGGCGGCGACCCGGCGGACCGCGCCGACGAAGCACGACGCCCAGCCCGCGGCGAACAGCTGCTCCGGGTTCGTCCCGTCGCCCGCGCCGCCGAAGGCCTTGGGCACGGCGAGGGTGACGTCGAGCGCGCCGTCGTCGGAGGTCGCGCGGCCGCCGTTGCGGCCCTCCGCGGTGGAGGTGGCGACGGCGGTGTAGGTCACTTCGGACATGGTGTTCCTTTCAGCGGGTGACTCCACCACGCTAGGAACCCGCCCACGCCCGCGGCGACCGTCGCACGACGTCACCCGTGTACGTCACCGTTTTCCAGCCGCAGCCACCGGTCGATCCCGATGCGCTCGAGGAAGCGCTCGTCGTGGCTCACGACGACGAACGCGCCGCGGAACGCCGTCAGCGCGCTTTCCAGCTGCCCGGCGCTGACGAGGTCGAGGTTGTTCGTCGGCTCGTCGAGCAGCAGCAGCTGCGGCGCCGGTTCGGCGAACAGGACGCAGGCCAGCGTGGCGCGCAGCCGTTCCCCGCCCGAGAGAACGCCGACCGGCAGGTGCACCCGCGAGCCCCGGAACAGGAAGCGGGCCAGCAGGTTCATCCGCTGCGACGGCGGCGACGCGGGAGCGGCCGCGGCCAGGTTCTCGGCCACCGAGCGGTCGTCGTCGAGGAGGTCGAGACGCTGGGACAGGAACGCGACCCGGCCGTCGGCGCGGGACACCGAACCGCTGTCGGGCGTGAGATCTCCGGTCACCAGCCGCAGCAGGGTGGACTTCCCGGCACCGTTGGGCCCGGTGAGCGCGATCCGCTCGGGGCCGCGGATCGTCAGGTCGACGCCGTCCGGGAAGAGGCCGCGCGCCCGCAGGCCCTCGCCGGTGAAGAGCGTGCGGCCGGCCGGGACCTCCGTCCGCGGCAGCTCCAGGCTGATCTTCTGCTCGTCCCGGCGCGCCCGCTCGGCCTGGTCGAGTTTCGCCTTGGCCGCGCCGACGCGGGCCGCGTGCGTGCCGTCCGCCTTGCCCGCCGACTCCTGCGCGTTGCGCTTCATGGTGCCCGCGAAGATCTTGGGCAGTCCCGCGCTACCGAGATTGCGCGACGCGGTGCTCGCGCGGCGGGCGGCGCGCTCGCGGGCCTGCTGCATCTCCCGCTTCTCGCGCTTGACCTCCTGTTCGGCACTGCGGATGTTCTTCTCGGCGACCTCCCGCGCGGCTTCGACGGCCTCTTCGTAGGAGGTGAAGTTCCCGCCATGGAACCGGATTTCGCCGCGGTCGAGCTCGGCGATCCGGTCCATCCGGTCGAGCAGCGCGCGGTCGTGGCTGACCACGACGAGACAGCCGGACCAGTCGTCGAGCACGGCGTACAGCTTGTGCCGGGCTTCGCGGTCGAGGTTGTTGGTCGGCTCGTCGAGCAGCAGCACGTCCGGCCGTTTGAGCAGCTGCGCGGCCAGTCCCAGCGAGACGATCTGACCGCCGGACAGCGTGCTCAGCGAGCGGTCGAGCGCGACGTCGAGACCCAGCCGGTCGAGCTGGGCGCGCGTGCGTTCCTCGATGTCCCAGTCGGTGCCGATGGTGGTGAAGTGCGCTTCGTCGACGTCGCCGGACTCGACGGCCGCGATGGCGTCCAGAACCGGTGCGACGCCGAGGATTTCGGCGACGGACGGCTCCCCGCTCAGCGGCAGGTCCTGGGGCAGGTAGCCGAGGACACCGTCGGCGGTGACGCTGCCCGAAGACGGCGTCAGCGTTCCGGCGACGAGCTTCAGCAGCGTCGTCTTGCCGGAGCCGTTCGGGGCGACGAGCCCGGTGCGGCCGCCGGGGAACGTGGCGGACAGGTGGTCGAAGACGGGGGTGTCGTCGGGCCAGGAGAAGGACAGGCCGGACAGCACGATTTCGGACATGGTGAAGACCTCGTGGTGGTGCGAAGCGAAAGGGGGACGTCGAAAGCGGCCCGCACCGGCACTGCCGGGGGCCTGCACACTCCGGAGCTACCCGGAGATGTCGACGTCACCTGCCACGACTGGTCTCCTCCGTTGATCTTCCCCGCGAAGATAGCAGCTGGGAGCTGCCCTGTAAGTCATCGGAGCCGGAGCACGATGCTTGAGCCGGTTGAAGCACCGAATACGCCTTGTCCGCGATCACCGTCTTCGGCCGACACCTCGGCCGGCCTGGCCCGGCGTCGTCGGCGTCGTCTTTGACGATCACCCGGTCGAGGATCTTGTCCCAGGTGCCGTCCTTGGTCCACAACCGCAGCCGTTCGTGCGCGGTCTTCGATCACCGCCCACGCTTTATCCGTCGACTCACCGCGACCGACCACGTCCGCAATCCAACCGGACCGCAGCTGGATCACTTACGAGACATCCCTTAGGCGAGCTCGGCCGAAACGACCGCGGTCAGCTCGCGCAACCGGTCCAGCAGGGGCTCGGTCTCTTCGGCGGCCAGCAGGACGGCGCAGACCATGCTGCTCTCGCGGACGCCGTCCTTGATGTCGACGGACAGCTCGTGGACGAGGTGGCCCGCCAGTGCGCTGACCAGTGCCGGGATTTCTCCGGCGCCACCGACGAAGTACGTGGCGATGCGGCGGCGCAGCAGCATGGCCGAGCGGGTGGCGGGAATGGCGAAGGACGTGGACATGGCTGATCTCCCGGGATGCAGAAGGAATGAGATCGGGGCCAGGTCCCGAGAAAACGCGATCGACGACGCTGCGCGCCGGCGACCTGGGTTCAGCCGGCGCGCCGGGTTACGAGTCGCGAGGACATCATCGGGCGCTGCACGGCGACAGGCTAACACGAGCTCCGCTCACCGGGGCAACACCCGATCGAGGAGGCTGGTCACGGTGTCGCGGTAGCGCTGCGGGTCGAGGTCGGGCTCCCACGAGCGCTGGAGCAGGAAACCCTGGATGAGCGCGAGCAGGACGCGCGCGAACATGTCCGGCTCGACGCCGTCCGGCAGCCCGATGCCGGCCAGCGCGCGGCCGACGTCGTCGAGCGGGGCGAGTCCCTCGGTGACGATCCGCCGGAGCCGCTCGTCGTGCTGGGCGCGGGCCCAGACGTGGACGGTGACGCGCCGCCGTCGTGCCTCCTCGGGGTCGGCCACCCAGTCGAAGTAGGCGTCGAGGAACCGGCGGAGGGCGTCCGGGCCGCCGTCGGCGATCGCGGCGCGGACCAGGTCCCGCTCGTGCTCGTGCCGGTCGGCGGCGACCGCCTCGATGATGGCTTCCTTGCCGTCGAAGTAGCGGTAGAGGGCGCCGGCGCTCATCCCGGACTCGGCGACGATGTCCTGCATGGACGCCCCGTCCGGGCCGGTCTTCTCGAAGCAGGTCATCGCGGCGTCGAGGATTCGCTGCCGTTGCTTCCGGCGGCGCTCGTCACTGATGCGGGGCACGGGCGCTCCTCGTGGCGACGGCGATCCGGTAGAGCCGCGAGCTGCCGCCGGCTTCGTGGGCCGAGACGTCTTTCCGCAGTTCGAAGCCGCGTTCGGCCAGGAACTCCCGGGTTTCGGCGGGCAGCAACCCGAAGGTCCACGGCTCCCCGGCCCGCGCGACGGCCCGCACCCACCGCCGCGCCTCGGGGAAGGGGCTGGGTTCGCGCAGCGCCCGGACGTCGACGTAGGTGAAGACGAGGTCGCCGCCGAGCCCGTGGATGGCCGCGAGGGTGGTGCCGACGGCGTCGGCGGTGAGGTAGTTGGTCACGCCCTCCCAGACGAAAACGCTCGGTTTCCCCAGGTCGAAGCCGTTTTCGAGGAGGCTCGCCGTCAGGTCGTCGTGCTCGAAGTCGACGGGAACGTAGACGGGACCCGGGCCCATCTTGGTGCGCTTCCGGGCCTGGGTGGCGGGGTGGTCGACCTCGAAGACGGCCCGCCCGTCGAGCGCGGCCAGCCGGTGCGCGCGGGTGTCGTAGCCGGCGCCGAGGAGGACGCACTGGGTGTCATCGGTCATGGCGTCGGCGAGGGCGTCGTCGATGACCTCGGTCCGCGCGATCCCGGACGTCCGCGGCCCCGGCCCGGCGACGACGTCGTAGAGGCCGGTGGCGAGCCGCCGGACACCGGGGACGCGCGCGGCCTCGGCGAGAACGCGCAGCGAGGGCCGGAGGAAGGCGGTGGCATAGGGGTCTTCGAAGCGTCTTCGCCCTCGGGGGCGGTGGGATTCGAAGGCGCGCTGCAGGGCCATCGTCTCCGCGGTGAAGCTGGCTCGGGAGTCCATAGCGAATGATTGTTCGCGTTGGCGGGTGGGTCGCGCAAGCCCTGGTCCGGAACGTCGCGAATGACTCATTCACGGCGTTCGGCCAGGTACGACGGGGTTCAGCTGGCCCGGATGACGCCCAGCCCCAGCGGCGTGATCTCGTGGATCTGCGACTTCCCCGACCGCGCGCTGGTGATCAGCCCGCTGGACCGCAGCACCGACGCGTGCTGGCTGGCCGTCGCCAGGGACACGCCCGTCAGCTCGGCCAGCTCGCTCGTGTTGCACGGCGTGATCGCGACCGTCACCAGCACCCGCGCCCGCGTGCGGCCGAGCAGGGCCGCCAGGGAGGGGCCCGGCTCCGCGTCGCTGTCGAAGCGGGGGTGGCTGATCGCGTAGACCAGCACCGGCTGGAGGCCCGGGTCCTTGTACGTCGTCGGCATGCCGTGCGCGAAGAACGCCGGGACCAGGCGCAGGCCGCGGCCGTCGAGGTGGAGCTCCTGCTCGATCGGGAAGCGCACCTGCAGCACCGGGGGTGACCACGTGATGTCCGGGTGCACCGTCGAGAGCAGCAGCTGCGGCCCGCCGCGGTCGAGGCTCGACTGCAGCCGGCGGCGGTCGCGGGCGACCGAGCGGCGGATCGTCGCCCAGTCCGGGGCGATGCACTGGCGGTAGTAGTCGTGCAGGGCCGTGCCGAGCCGGTGCAGCTCACGGGCCTCGCCGCCGGCCAGCCGGCGCAGCCACGGCGCCACGCGCGTGCCCTGCGCCGCCAGCTCGGCGACGTCGGTGGCCAGGGTCGTCGAGGACGTTTCGAGCACCGCCGAGACGCCGTCGCCGATCGTGGTGTGCCCGGCCGGGGTGAGGAAGTCCGGGCAGTACCCGTACGGCGGGACCGCGGACATCAGCAGCCGGCCGGACTCCGGGACCGCGGAGCGTGACCCCCGGCGCCACCGGCCGAAGAACGGCTCGCCCTCCGGACGCCGGATCCGGTAGCTGCTCATGAGCAGCTCCCACATCGGGTCGGCGTCCTCGGCGATGGTCAGCTTCGCCAGGTCCGCGTCCGTGAAGTGAATCTTGAGCATCGACGTACCGCCCTTTCCCGGGCGAGAATAGCCGCTGGTGACGCGCGGTCACGCCGCACTGTGACCTGGCACCTTTCGTGCAGGTGCGAAACCTCCGTTGTCCGGTTGACGCCGCTCGCGTGCCACTGGCACGTTCATGCCCGCACGGCCGCCGACGAAGTCGCGTGCCGGGTGCGGACCGGCTGGGGGTCGGTCCGGCCACGAGTCCTCAGTGGACAGTGGTCGGCGGCGCGGTCGGAGATTCACGGAACCGCGGGGAATCCGGGCGGTCCGCTCACCCTCCGCGAAGGCGAAATGCCACGCTGTGGAAGTTCACCCTGTGTAGCTGGTGCGTACGGGGGAAACGGCCGGTGTTCCTTGACAGCGCCGCCGTCGCCGGGGTTATGTCTCCGTTCTGAATTCCGTGGAAGAAATCCAGGAAATCGTTCTCGGGCCACCGGTACGAATCGAGCCACGCCACCGATGAAAGAAGATGAACCGCTGCGCCGTCGTTCCACCGCGTCGTGGAATCCCGGCACCTGGCGGCTGCGCACCAAGATCTCCGTCGTGTTGTTGCTGCCCGTCCTGGTCGCGTTGCTGCTGGCCGGTGGACGCGTGCAGGCCGAGCTCGACCAGGCGGGCGCGCTCAGCGGGGTGCGCGACCAAATGCCGGTCGTGCAAGGGATCGCCGAGCTCACCGGGCTCGTCGACGACGAGATGATCCACGACGGCGGGGCCGCGCAGACCGCCGCGGTCGACGCGAAAGCCGCCGTGATCCGGCACGACGCCGAATTCGCGCGGCTGAGCCCGGAGATTTCGCGGACACTGGAAGATCAATTGGGAAAATTGGCCGGTCTGCGCCAGCAGGACGGTTCCGCCGGTGGGAAAGCTCCCGCCTACCACGACTTCGTCGGCTCCCTCAGCGAAGTGATCCCCCGTATCGTCGGCCAGGCCGGGAATGTCGATCTCGACGCCGCGGCCGATATCACGAAAGCGTTGACGCAGCTGAGAGCGACGCTCGCCGGGCAGGAGGTCCCGGGTGGCCGATCGGCGGACGCGCTCGCCGCCGCCGTCGCCGAAGAGTCGGTGCTCACCGGGCAGATCCGCCGGGCGTTGCCCACCGGTGCGGTGGCCGCGCGGTTCGCCGCCGCCACCATCCCCGGCGCCGGCGGGCCCGCGGCCAAGCGCGCGGCGCTCGGCATCATCCTGACCGACCAGGCGAAAACGCTTTCGGACGCGGTCGGCGCGCGGACCGACCGCGCCCGGTCCGACGCGCTGCGCGACACCGCGCTGGTGCTCGCCACGCTGCTGGGCGCCCTCGCCATCGCGCTCGCCGTGGCCCGCTCGGTGCTCGCCCCGATCCGGCGGCTGCACGCGGCCGCGGTCGACACCGCGCGCCGCCGGCTGCCGGGCACCATCGAGCGGATCCGGGAGGGCGAGGACGTCGACTGGCAGGCGACCGAGCGGCTCCCCGTCGACTCCGAGGAGGAGATCGGCCAGCTGGCCCGCGCCTTCGACGACATGCACCGGCAGGCGGTGCGGCTGGCCGTCGGCGAGCAGGCCGAGATGCGGATCCAGGTCAGCGAGATGTTCATGACGCTGTCGCGGCGCAGCCAGTCGCTGGTGGAGCTGCAGCTGTCGGTGATCGAGGACCTCGAAGCCGACGAGCAGGACCCGCAGCGGCTGGCCGAGCTCTTCCAGATCGACCACATCGCCACCCGGCTGCGGCGCAACGGCGAGAACCTGCAGGTCCTCGCGGGCGGGCGGCCGGTGCGCCGGGACATCGGGCCGGTCGCGACGGTCGAGCTGCTGCGGGCCGCGACGTCGGAGGTCAAGGACTACCAGCGGATCACGCTCGGCAACGCGCCCCGCGGGTCGGTGCAGTCCGAGGCCGCGGCCGACGTCGTGCACATCCTCGCCGAGCTGCTGGAGAACGCGATCCGGTCGTCCCCGCCGGACGAGCAGGTCGTGCTGACCGCCGACCGCGGGTTCGACGGCGGCGTGCTGATCGAGGTCGTCGACGTCGGCCTCGGCATGACCCGCGAGGACCTCGAAGCGGCGAACGCCCGGCTCGCCGCCGGTGCCTCGGTGAGCCCGGAGACCACCCGCCGGATGGGCCTGTTCGTGGTGAGCAGGCTCGCCGCCTCGCACGGGATCACCGTGCGGCTGCGGCCCACGACGACCCGGACCGCGAGCGCCGGTATCACCGCCAGCGTGCACGTCCCGGGCGTGCTGATCCTGGTCGACCTGCCGGCGCGGCCCGGGCTGCCGGGGCTGCCGGAACGCCCGCCGGCGGTCAACGGCGCGGCCCGGCCCGAGTCGGAACCGCGGTGGCCCGCCGAAGAGCCCGCCGCCGTCGCGGCGGACTCGCCGATGCCGACGCCGATCTTCGACCAGATGCTGTCGCACTGGTTCGCCGACGACCGCGCGAAACCGGCGCGTCCCGCCGACTGGGCGACACCGGCCGACGACGTCCGCCAGGCCGCCGAAGCCGCGGTCGGCTCGCCGGACGACCTCGAGCTCACCGAGTGGGGCCTGCCGACCCGGAACCCCGGTGCGCAGCTCGTCCCCGGCTCGGTCGCCCCTCGGCAACCGCAGCCGGCCGACCCGTCGTTCCGGGACCCGGCCGCGGTGCGGAACAACCTTTCCCGGCACTACAGCGGCATGCGCGCGGCCCGCCACCGGGTCGCGACCGACCCGAAGGGCCAGTGATGAGCACGAGCGCGCGGCAGGAAGGAGCGGAAGTGACCGACCAGTCCCGGAACTGGCTGGTGTCGGCGTTCACGCAGGAGGTGCCCGGCGTCGCGCACGCCGCGCTCGTCTCGGCGGACGGCCTGCTCGTGGCGTCGAACGACTCGATGCCGCGCGACCGGGCGGACCAGCTCTCGGCCATCGCGTCCGGCCTCTCGAGCCTCGCGCTCGGCACGGCCGACCTGTTCACCGCGGGCCGGGTCGTGCAGTCGGTTATCGAGATGGAGCAGGGCTTCCTGATGCTGATGAACGTCGGGGACGGGTCGAACCTGGTGGTGCTGGCCAACCCCGGCTGCGACATCGGCCTGGTCGGCTACGAGATGACGCTGCTCGTGGACCGGTTCGGGAAGATGGTCGAGACACCCGCGCGGCCAGCGGCCGCTCCGGGAGCGAGCCGGTGACGGAAGGCCGGCGACGCGAGGGCGGGCGGCACGCGGCGTCACTGGCCCGCCCCTACGCGTGGACCGCCGGCCGCACCCGGCCGAAGGTCGACATGGCGGTGGAAGCCCTCGTCGAAACGACGGCGGCGGGGCGGACGGCGCCCTTCAGCCCGACCAACCCCCTGGCCGCGGTGACGCAGCTGTGCCTGCACCAGCGCTCGGTGGCGGAGGTCGCGGTGCACCTGGGCGTGCCGCTGGGCGTGGCCCGGGTGCTCATCGGCGACCTGCTGGTCGCCGGCCAGGTGTCCATCCGCGACACGCTCCCCGCGGACGCCTCCTTCGACGAACGCAACGAACTGCTCGAAAGGGTCCTCAGTGGACTACGCGCACTCTGACAGGCGGATCACCTCGGCCAAGATCGTCGTGGCCGGCGGGTTCGGCGCCGGCAAGACGACCTTCGTCGGGGCCGTCTCCGAGATCGACCCGCTGCGCACCGAGGCCGTCATGACGGCCGCGGCCGTCGGCGTCGACCGGACCGAAGCGGTGCCGGGGAAGTTCTCCACGACGGTGGCGATGGACTTCGGCCGGCTCACCCTCGCCGACGACCTGATCCTCTACGTGTTCGGCACGCCGGGCCAGCACCGGTTCTGGTTCATGTGGGACGACCTCGTCTGCGGCGCGGTGGCGGCGATCGTCCTGGTCGACACCCGCCGGCTCGCGGACTCCTTCGCGTCGATCGACTTCTTCGAGTCGCGCGGGGTGCCGTTCCTGGTGGCCGTCAACCAGTTCCAGGACACCCGCCAGCACCCGCCGGAGCAGGTGCGCGAAGCCCTCAAGGTCCCGGCGGAGGTCCAGGTGGTCACCTGCGACGCGCGTTCGCCGGAGTCGACGAAAGAGACCCTCATCGCCGCGGCGGAGTACGCACTCGCCGCGTTGCACGCGCCGCGGCAGCGGCAAGCCTGACAGGAGCACGGAAATGACCATGGACCACGACGACTTCGCGATGGGCCACTGGCTCGTCGTGCTCGCGTACCTGACCTCGGTGGTGGGCTGCGCGCTCGGGCTCGCCTGCACGCTGCAGGCGCGGACCACGGACAACGCGCGCACCCGGCTGACCTGGCTCGCGCTCGCGGCGGTGTCGATCGGCGGGGTCGGCATCTGGGTCATGCACTTCATCGCGATGCTCGGGTTTTCGACGCCGGGGCTGCCGGTGCGCTACGACATCCTGCGCACGGCGCTGTCGGCGGTCCTGTCGGTGGCGGCGGTGTTCTGCGGGCTGCTGGTGTTCGGCGTCCGCAACCGGTTCGCCTGGAAGCGGCTGCTGCTCGGCGGGCTGCTGACCGGGCTCGCCGTGAACGTCATGCACTACACCGGGATGTGGGCGGTCCAGATCAAGGGGACGATCGGCTACGACCCGACGCTGGTGGTGCTGTCGGTGGTGATCGCGGTGGTCGCGGCGACGGCGGCGCTGTGGTTCACGGTCGGGCTGGACAAGCTCCTGCCCCGGCTGGTGGCGGGCCTGGTGATGGCGGCGGCGGTGACGGGCATGCACTACACGGGCATGGCGGCGGTCCGGCTGCACCTGGACCCGGCGGCACCGGACCCGTCGGGCGCGGAGGTGTTCTCGTTCCTGTTCCCGGTGTTCGTGCTGGCGGCGCTGGCGATGGCGGTGCCGATCTGCGCGGTGCTGATGGCGTCGTCGAGCTCGGAGTCGCCCCGGCACACGACGCTGGTGCCGTGAGGTCGTGACTCAGTCCTGGACCGGTACCGGGAACCGATCGGCGCTGAAGTGGACGAGGATGGCCTTGGCCGTCGCGCAGATCTCGGCGCCCGCCCGGAGGGTGCCGGTGGCGTGCAGCTTGCGCCCGTCCCGGCGCTCGAGCCGTCCCTCCGCGACCAGCGGCACACCGTACGGCGTGCCGCGGAGGTAGTCGATCGTCAGCGACGCCGTCATCCCGGGGTAGCCGGCCGCGGCGGTGGCCCGGCCGAGCACGTGGTCCAGGACCGCCGCCACCCAGCCGCCGTGCACGCGGCCGGGCGGTCCTTCGTGCGCCGCGCCGAGGAGGACCTCCGCGCGGACCTCGTCGTGCCCGACGTACGTCCACGACAACGGTGGCGCCAGCGGGTTCCCGGGTCCTTCCAGGGGGTTGTTGACGCTGAGGTGCCCGCCGCCCTCGAGCGCCGCCAGCAGCAACGGCGGTGCGCCGCCGGTCGCCCGCAGCGCGGCGGTGACCGCCTCGACCCGGCTCGCGGCGGCGGCCAGGTCGGCGTCGTCGCCCGCGCACACGGAAGCGTCGATCAGCTCGCGGATCCGGGACCCGAGCAGCGCCCGCCCGGGCGGCACGCCGTCGACGATCGGGAAGGTCATCGCGCCCCCAAAACTAGAACGTGTTCCACGTTACCAGGTCGGCCGCGCCGTGACCCCGCCGTCGACGACCAGGTCGTGCCCGGTGATCCAGGAAGCCAGCGGGGAAGCCAGGAAGACGCACGCGTCGCCGACGTCGGCCGGCGTGCCCAGCCGGCCCAGCGGGGCGGCGCGCCGCCACCGCTCGACGCCTTCGGGCCAGTCCCGCTCCAGCCCCGGACGCGAGATCAGGCCGGGCGACACCGTGTTGACGCGGATCCCGCGCGGCCCGTACTCCAGCGCGGCACCGCGGGCGTGCATCACCAGCGCCGCCTTGGCCGCGCTGTAGTGGACGTGCCCGGGCGCGGGCTGCCGGGCCTCGATCGACGCGATGTGCGTGACGCTGCCGCCGTCGCCGAGCAGCCGGCTTGCCGCCTGGGTGCAGGAGAACGCGCTGGTCAGCGTGCTGTCCAGCATCGACTGCCAGCCTTGCGCCGTCAGGTCCGCGAGGGGTTCGACCGGCTGGACGCCGGCGTTGTTGACGAGCGCGTCGAGCCGCCCGCCCCAGTCCGCGACGGCTTCCAGCAGGGCGTGACAAGCGGTGTCGTCGGTCAGGTCGGCGGCGAACGCCCGGGCCCGCCCGCCCGCGGCTTCGATCGCCGCGACGACGTCGTCGCCCGCGCCGGGACGGCGGTGGTGCACGGCCACCGCGCTGCCCGTTTCGGCGAACCGCAGCGCGATCCCGCGGCCGATCGTGCCGCTCGCACCGGTGACGCAGGTGACCGTGCCGGAAAGATCGAGAAGGCGGCTCGGCACCCGCCGATCGTAGCCGGGCCTCGATCGGCGGGCGTTTTCGGCGGATTTCGCGAGTATCGTGCCCGCATGATCTCGCCGGTGCCGACCGCTCTCGTCCCCGCCGCACCGGCTTCGGCCTCCGTGCCCTGGTGGGGCGTTCCCGTGATCGCGGGCAGCTTCCTGCTCGCGGGCGCGGTGCTCGCGTTCGTCGCGATCGCGGTGAGCGACCGCCGGAAGCTGAACCGGGAGGACCGCCGCCGGTGGGACCGGGAGATCCGCGACACCTACCTCGAGATCACCCGGCACCTCGCCCGGATCACCGCCTTCCGGTACCAGGTGCTCACCGACGAGGACGAGCGCCGCCTGCGCTACCAGGCCGGCGCCTACGCGCTCGCGGGCATGCGGGAGCAGGTCGCGATGCTGGAGGTGATCGGGACGCCGGCGTTGATCTCCAAGGCTCACGAGCTGGAAGATCGCTGCGGCGTGGTCGTTTCGCTGTGGCACGAGCTGATCAACCCCGGAAAACCCGAGTACCGGGCCCTGCACACCGCCCGGAACGAGTTCCTGGACGCGGTGAAGGACAGCATCCGGGTGGAGCAGTACCAGCCCCGCGCTTGACGCGTGTGACGGGTGCGCGGGGCAGCCCGGCGCCGTACTTTGTGGGCATGGCCGACACCCAGCGTTCGAAGTTCTCCGAGCTCCTGCGGGAGCAGATCCGGCACGAGTTCACCGCCGCGCAGCAGTACGTCGCCCTCGCCGTCTGGTTCGACGCGCGGGATCTGCCGAGGCTGGCGAAACGCTTCTACCGGCAGTCGATCGAGGAACGCAACCACGCGCTGGCGATGGTCCGGTACCTGCTCGACCGGAGCCAGCCGGTGGCGATCCCGGGCAGCGGCGACGTCCGGAACGACTTCTCGAGCGCGCACGAGGCGATCGAGCTGGCGCTGGCGCAGGAACGGGCCGTGACCGCCGACATCGAGGCGATGGCGAAGGCCGCGCGGCTGGAGGAGGACTACCTCGGCGAACAGTTCATGGCCTGGTTCCTCAAGGAGCAGGTGGAGGAGGTGGCCCAGATGTCCACGCTGCTCACGGTCGTCGAGCGCGCCGCGGACAACCTCTTCGAGGTCGAGAACCACCTGTACCGCGAGGCGGCCACGGTCGTCGAGGAGGCGCCGGACATGCCACCGGTCGCCGGCGGCAAGCTCTGACGGCTACATGAAGGTGGTCAGCCAGGTCGCCGGCCAGAACGTCTGGCTCAGCACGATCGCGAGCAGCCCCAGCGTCGCGACCGCGACGGCGAGGACGGCGGTGCCCAGCAGGACGGAGAGCAGCGACTCCTGACCCGGCGTGGAGTGCCGCTGCTGGGCGGCGAACACGAGACCGCCCAGCAGGGAGAACACCGCTGTCACGGCGCCCAGCGCGAGCGCGGCCGCGGCCGTGCGGGTCAGTCCCCGGCCGGGGCCCGGGGCCGCGGCGGGGCGGCGGGCCACCGAGGCGGTGCGGCGGGTTGTGGCCGATCCACGAGAAAGCGGAAGCGGCACACCCCCAACGAGTGCCGCTTCCGCCGTTTTCAGTGGCAGAACGAGACTTCCGGATACTCCGGCTCGTCGAGCACCGGCCGTGCCTCGCCCCGCAGGTGCTGGTCGAAGAACGCGTTCACGTACGCCCGCGTGATCTCCTGGGTGCGCAGAGCCGTGGTCGTCGCGCCGATGTCGACGCCGAACTCTTCCCCCACCAAGCCCACGTCGGTGAACGACGCGTGCTGCGTGCCCGCCACCTCGAGCCAGCGCCGCCAGCCGGTCAGCTGGGCCCAGTCCCGCTCCCACGGCTCGTTCCCCGGCGCGCAGGCCGTCGCCGCGTTCTGGTGGCTCATGAACATGAACGGCCTGGACAACCCGGGCGGGGTCAGCGGAACCTCCGTGCGGCCGTCGATGTCGATGCCGGCCAGGACGCGCGGGTCCGCGACCATCGTGGGCAGCGTGCTCGCCCCGCCCATGGAGTGGCCGGCCATGCCGATCCGGGACGCGTCGATCAGCGGCGCCCACTTCTTCGAGCGGGTCAGGGAGTCCAGCACGAACGACACGTCGGCGGCCCGGCCGAGCTCCAGCTTCGTCCAGAACGCGGAGTCGTGCGGCACCTCGCACGACGCGCAGCCCGCGAACCGCCCGTCGGGGAAGCTCTGGCCGGCGTTCTCGTACGTGTGGCCGACCACCGCGACGGCGTACCCGTGGCTCGCCAGGTCCTCGGCCAGCGCGCTGAGCGTGGCGCGGGGTTTCGTGTAGCCGGGCGAAAGCACCACCAGCGGCAGGTGGGTCCCGGCCGGGCGGGCGTCGGCCACCGAGTTGGTCACCAGCCGGGTGAGCAGGTCCGGCGGCACGTCCAGGCCGCTGCCGGTGAGCAGCGCCGCCGACTCGGCCGCGGTCAGGTACCGCGTCTTCGGCCCGTGCGGGGATTCCGCCGGGTAGAAGAGCGACACCATCAGCTCCCGGTAGGGCACCGACGGCACCCACGGGTCCGGCCGCGAGGTGTCCTTCAGGTACACCTGCGCGCTGCCCACCGGGTGGTTCCCGGTCGGCGCGGGCAGGTAGGGCGTCGACGTCATGGCGAAGCTGACCTCCGGGTAGCGCGACGACGGCTGGTCGAGCAGGGGCTGGGCCCGGCCCTCCAGGTGCTCTTCGAAGAATGCCCGAACGTAGGCCGCCGTGACGGCCTGTCCGCGCGCCGCCGGCGTCGTCGCGCCGAAGTCCAGGCCGAGCTGCTCGCCCACCAGGCCGATGTCGGTGAACGACGGGTGCGCCATGCCCGCGACGACCAGCCAGCGCTTCCACCCCGTCAGCTGCGCCCAGTCCCGTTGCCAGGTACCGGATTCCTGGCCGGTGCCGGGCGTGTACATGTTCGCCCGGCCCAGGAACAGGAACGGCCGGTCGAGCCCGGGCGCGAGCAGCGGGTCGTCCGTCGTGCCGTCGATGTCGATCCCGGCCTTGATCCGCGGGTCGGCCACCATCGCGCCGAGCGCGCTCGCGCCGCCGACCGAGTGCCCGGCCATGCCGATCCGGGCCGGGTCGATCAGCGACGCCCACTTCGAGTGCGTCAGCGAGTCCAGCACGAACGACACGTCCGCCGCGCGCCCGCGTTGCAGCTTCTTCCAGAACGCGTCGTCGTAGTTGCCGCAGGCCGCACAGCCGGTGACGTGGCCGTCGGGGAACGTCGTGGCGACGTTCTCGTAGGTGTGGTCGACCACGACGACCGCGGTGCCGTGGCTCGCCAGGTCTTCGGCCAGCGACGTCAGCTCGGCGCGTGGCCGCTTGAACCCGGGCGAGAGGACGACCAGCGGCAGGTGGTGCCCGGCCGGCCGGGCGTCGACCGCGGCGTCGGTGCGGACGGTGGTCATGACCGAAGCCGGGATGCCGGTGATGCCGGCCTCGTCGAACACCGCCTGCGCCTCGGCCTCGGTCATGAACTGCTTCTTCGGCCCCTGCGCGGAAACCGCCGGGTAGAAGAGCGACACCATCAGTTCCCGGTAGGGCACCGTCGCGACCCACGGGTCGGGGCGCGAGGTGTCCTTCAGGTAGAGCGAGGTGGTGCCGACCGGCCGGTCGCCGGTCGGCGCGGCCAGCGACAGCGCCGGTGACGCCGACGCCGGCACGGGCAGTGCCAGCGTCAGCGCGGTCACCATCAGGAGGATCTTCATCCGATGAACGTCACTTCCGGGTAGGCGGGCGACGGCGCGGCCAGCAGCGGCTGTGGACGGCAGCGCAGGTTCAGGTCGAAGAAAGCGCCTACGTAGTTCCGCGTGATCGTCAGGGCCCGGTAGGCGTCGATGGACGCGCCGATGTCGACCCCCAGCTGGTCGGCGAGCACGCCGAGGTCGGTGAACGAGCTGTGCACCGTGCCGGACACCATGAGCCAGCGCTTCCACCCGGTGAGGTGCGTCCAGTTCGTTTCCCAGTCGTCGTAAGGACCCTGCTGGCCCGGGACGTAGTTGTCCATGCTGCCCAGGAACAGGAACGGCCGGGACAGCCCGGACGCCGGGAGCGGGACGTGGATGCTCCCGTCGATGTCCGCCCCGGCGCGGATGCGCGGGTCGGCCAGCATCGCCTGCGTCGTGATCGCGCCGCCCGCCGAGTGGCCGGTCATGCCGATGCGCTGCGGGTCGATCAGCGCGCCCCACTTGGGTGAGCGCAGCAGCGAGTCGAGCACGAACGACGTGTCCTTCGAGCGCACCTGGGCCAGTTTCTCCCAGAACCCGGGCTGGTCGTCGACCTCGCAGGCTTCGCAGCCGGTGACGTGCCCGTCGGGGAACGTCGTGGCGCGGTTCTCGTGGGCGTGGTCGATCGCCGCGACGGCGTAACCGCGGCTGGCGAGGTCCTCGGCCAGCGCGGTGAGCGTGGCGCGCGGCTGTGTCCAGCCGGGCGACAGCACGACCAGCGGCAGGCCGTGCCACCGCCCGGCCGGTTTCGCGTCGACGACGGCGTTCGTCCGGACGGTGCTCAGGACGTCCAGGGGCAGCCCCGGGATGTTCTCCCGTTCGAGGTTGCGCTCGGACTCGAGCGGCGTCATGTACTGCTTCTTCGGCCCGTTCGCCGAGGTCGCCGGGTAGAAGACGGAGACCATCAGCTCCCGGTAGGGCACCGTAGCCACCCATGGGTCGGGGCGCGAAGTGTCCTTGAGGGACAGTGAAGTGACACCGACGGGCTCGTGGCCGGTCGGACGGGGCAGGTAGGGCGTCGTGGCCGCCGAAGCGGGCGACGCGGTCAGCGTGAGGGTCAAAGCGGTGGCTACCGCGAGAGTGCGCATGATTCCCCCAGGAATCGGTTCAGGACAGGTGACGGACGCGGCGGAAGGAGAACCAGGTGAGCAGGGCGGTCATCGCGAGGAAGAGCGCGAGTTCGAGCCACTGCAGCGGCCAGAACCGCGAACCCGGCTGGTAGGTCAGGCGCTGCTGGTAGCCGTGGGCGCCCAGCTGCCCCATGCACTGTTCGACGTTGCCGCGGTCCGGCACCGGGCCGCCCGGCCTCGGCAGGCAGTTCCGCACGAAGTCCGGCAGCGGGGAGGCCAGGTTCCCGGCCGGGTCGATCGTTTCGTTCGCCAGCACCCACGCGCCGGCCGGGTTCCGCACGCCGATCTCCTGCACACCGGATTCGTTGCCGGTGATGTTCGTGATGTTGTCGCCGACGATGGCGACCGTCATCGTCTGCGGCGGCAACAGGTACGGGCGCACGAAGTTCGGCACCACGAGCAGCACGGCGGCGAGCACGACGAGCGTGACGGCCATGGCGGCCACCGTCCGCTTCAGCAGCATCCCGACCGCGACACCGAGCGCGAGCGCGAAGGCCGCGTACCCGATCGGGACGATGCCGCGCGCGCCGAACACCACCGGCGCGATGCGCGAGAACATCTCGCGGTCGGTCTGCTGCGCCGCGAGCGCGTCGATCGGGCTCGCCCACCACGACACCGCGACGCTCAGCAGGCCACCGGCGACCATCGCGGCGAGCAGGCCGAACCCGAGCTTGGTGGCGAGCCACCGCTTGCGCGTGACGGTCTGGTTCCACACCAGGCTGTGCGTGCCGCTCTCCAGCTCGCGCGTGATCATCGGGACGCCCCAGAAGACGCCGATCACCGCGGGCAGCAGGTAGAGCACCAGGATCGTCCCGCCGAACATCGCGTCCTGGTCGGAGAAGTTCGTGCGCCCGACCAGCTCCGGCCCGGTGATCGCGAGCACGACGCCGATCAGGACCAGCGCGGCGGACACGGACAGCACGGGCAGGCGGAACTGGCGCCAGGTCAGCCAGGTCATCGCAAGACCTCCAGGGCGGGGCGGGCGGCGGCGGGGTTGCTCATGTACTCGAGGACGAGGTCTTCGAGGCCGATCTGCGCGACCGTCCACGCGGGGTCGAGGATCGGTGCCTCGGTGCGGACGAGCACGGTGGTCTGGCGGTCGGTGTGCTTCGCGGAGACGACGTGCTGCTCCGCCGGCAGCGAGTCGACCTCGCGGCGCGGCCCGGAGAGCCGGTGGTGCGTGGAAAGCAGCTCGTCGACGTCGCCGATCACCCGGACCTGGGAGTCCACCAGCACGACGAGGTGGTCGCAGACCCGTTCCAGGTCGTTGACCAGGTGCGAGGACATCACGACGGACAGCCCGTGCTCGGCGACGGCTTCCATCAGGTCCTGCAGGAACTCCCGGCGCGCCAACGGATCCAGTGCGGCGACCGGCTCGTCGAGCAGCAGCAGCTCGGGGCGCTTGGCGATGCCGAGGGTGAGCGCGAGCTGCGCGCGCTGGCCGCCGGACAGCTTGCCGGCGTGCTGCTTCGGGTCGAGCCCGAGGCGTTCGATCCGCTTCTCGGCGAGGGTGGTGTCCCAGCGCGGGTTGAGATGCGCGCCGAGCCGCAGGTGCTCTTCGATGCTCAGCCCGGTGTAGACGGGCGTGCTCTGTGCGACGTAACCGACCTTCGCCAGCTGGTCCGGGCCACTGCCGGGCACGCCACCGCACACCTCGATGGTGCCGCTCGTCGGCTCCAGCATGCCGGACGCGATGTTCAGCAGGGTGGACTTGCCGGCGCCGTTGGGACCGACGAGCCCGGTCACGTGACCGGCCTCGATTTCGAGGGTGCAGCCGGTCAACGCCCACTTGCGCTTGTACTTCTTGCCCAGTCCCTGGGCACGCAGGACGGTCACGCTATGTCCTCTCTGGCGGAGTCGCGAAACGTGGACATCAGCAGGGCCTCGATGCTCTCTTCGTCGAGGCCGGCCTTGCGGGCCTTCCCCAGCCAGCGGCGCAGGTCCTGCCGCAGCGGTGCGAGCGCGGCGAAGGAGGCACCGCCGTTGAGCGTCGCGGTGACGAAGGTGCCGACCCCGGGCCGGGCCGAGACGAGGCCGTCGTGCTCCAGCTCCCGGTAGGCCTTGAGCACGGTGTTGGGGTTGATCGCCAGGTCGGCGACCACGTCCTTGACCTTCGGGAGCTGGTCTCCCTTGTCGAGCAGGCCCAGCCGCAGCGCGTGCCGCACCTGCTGGACCAGCTGCTGGTACGGCGACAGGCCCGAGCGGGCGTCGAGGTGGAACTCGATCATCGGCAACTCCATTTAACTAGGTGACTAGCACTATAGCTAAGGAGTGGAAGTCGGCGCCAGGGGTTCTTCCGGGAACCTCCTCCGGCCGGATCGCGAATGGCTCGTGGAACCTCGGCGGGCGCCCCGCGTCTGTGGAGGTGATCGTTTCCTTCGACGAAAGGGTTCTTCGTGCGTCGTTTTCCTGGGGGAGGCATCGTGCGCGGCGTGGTCGTCGCGCTCGGCGTCTCGGTGGCCGTCGCGGCCGGACCGGCGGTGGCTTCGGCCTCCGTCGACAGCGTTCCCACTCCGAACCTGAGCTGGACCGGCTGTGAAGACGGCTTCCAGTGCGCCACCGCCGCGGTGCCGCTCGACTACGATCGGCCGTCCGGCGCGAAGATCGACCTCGCGCTCATCAAGCTGCCCGCCACCGATCCCGCGCACAGGATCGGCACGCTGTTCGTCAACTTCGGCGGCCCGGGCGCGTCCGGCCTGCAACGCCTGCGGGAGCGCGGGAAGTGGCCGTGGCTGTTCTCCGACCAGCTGCGCGCGCGGTTCGACGTCGTCTCGTGGGATCCGCGCGGGATCGGCAACAGCACCGCCGTCCGGTGCTTCGACACCCTCGCCGAGCAGGAGTCCTTCTTCGGCTCGTTCCCGGAGATGCCGGGCGACCCGAGCGGCAACGCGGCCTTCTACGCCAAGTCGAAGGAGCTGGCCGATCGCTGTGCGGCCAAGGCGGGCCCGATCCTCGACCACGTCTCGACGGCCGACACCGCGCGGGACCTCGAACTACTGCGCCGCGCGGTCGGCGACGCGAAGCTGACCTACCACGGCATTTCCTACGGGACCCAGCTCGGCGCCACCTACGCGAACCTGTTCCCGAACCGGATCCGCGCCATGGTGTTCGACGGCACCATGGACTTCACCGGCAACTCCACCGGGCACGACGGCAGCGGTCGCAGCGTCCCGCTGGACACCCGCCAGGACGTCGCCACCGGCATCTCGCAGACGTTCGACCAGTTCCTGCGCCTGTGCACCGAAGCCGGTCCGAAGTGCGCGTTCTCCTCGGGCGACCCGAAGGCGAAATGGGCTTCGATCACCGCCCGGGCCAAGCAGTCGCCGATCACCTCGGACGGCGAAACCTGGACGTACTCCGGGATCATCAACGCGGCGGCGGACCTGTCCGACTCGCGGGGCTGGCCGGACATCGCGTCGCTGCTGCAACGCCTGTACGACGCTCCTCGCACGGCCGTCGCGTTCAAGGCGGGCGAGCCGTACACGTCCAACCGCACCGAGGCCTTCAACGCGATCCAGTGCGGTGACAGCGATGTGCCGACCGACCCGGCGGTCTACAGCCGGTACGCCGAGTCCGAGGACCAGCGCGTCCCGTACTTCGGCCGGATCGCGGTGCTGGACATGATGAGCTGCGCGTTCTGGAAGGGGACGGCCGCGGACCGCTACACCGGCCCGTGGAACCGTCCGACGTCGGCGGAGATCCTGGTGCTGAACAACCGCTACGACCCGTCGACGCCGCTGGCCGGCGCTCGCGACGGCGCGGCGGAACTGGCGCGTGCCAGGGTGTTCGTCACCGAGGGGTACGGGCACTCGTCGATGTACGTGCCGAGCACGTGCACCGAGCAGGTGAAGCGGGACTACCTGATCGCCGGGACGTTCCCGGCCGCGGGCAAGACCTGCGCGATCGACGCGAGCCCGTTCGCGGGCTGAGGCCGGGCGGGCCTCGCCGGGAGCTCCGGCGAGGCCCGTCGCTCAGACCAGCTCGACGAGCCGGTTCGCGGCCGTCGTCGCGCCGTCGGTGCGGATGTCCACGCGGCCTTCCGCGGCGAGTGCCTTGGCCAGCGCGGCGGACAGCGACTCGGCGGTCGGCACCGGGTCCGGATGGGCCGCGCCGATCCCCAGCTCGGCCACGCGGCTCGCCCAGTAGGGCTGGTCCGCGATCCGCGGCACCACCACCTGGGGCGCGCCGGCCCGGGCGGCCGTCGTGGTGGTGCCCGCGCCGCCGTGGTGCACGACCGCCGCCACCCGGCCGAAGAGCGCCTGGTGGTTGACCTCGCCGACGACGAAGCAGTCCTCGGCGTCGTCGACCGCCGTCAGGCCGGCCCAGCCGCTGCCCAGGACGACCCGGCGCCCGTGCGCGCGGATCGCCTCGGTCGCGATCCGCGCGATGCCCTCCGGCGCGTACGCGGCCATGCTGCCGAAGCCGACGTACACCGGCGGCTCGCCGTCATCGAGGAACTTCGCCAGATCGTCCGGGAGCGGCCGGTCGTCGGGCAGGATCCACGCGCCCGTCTGCCGCACGTCCAGGTCCGTCGGGCACAGCACCGGATCCGCGGCCAGCCACGGCCGATCGGTGAAGACGTGGTCGCGGACGTTCTCCACCGGCGGCAGGCCGAGCGCCGCCCGGTGCCGGTGGAGCGCGGGGCCGTACAAGGCGTTGACGCGCTCGGCGTCGTGGCGCCACAGCACCCGGTTGTCGGTCTCGCCCGCCGGGGACGGCGTGCCCGGCCGCATCCCCGGCGGGAAGTGCGGCGACGGCAGCCCGTGCAGGTGGTAACACGCGTACACGTACGGGATCCCGGCCCGCTCGGCGACGTCCCGCGCGCCGGCGGGCAGCAACCCCTGTGCCACTACCACGTCACAGTCCTTCGCCACCGCGGTGAGCGTGTCGAACCGCGCGGTGACCAGTTCGTCGGCGAGCGCGAACGGGTCCGGCCGCTCGCGGGTCACCACCGAGCGCACCGACGGGCCCAGCGGCACGTGCGCCACCCCGGCGCGCTCCAGCAGCGTCACGAAATCCTCGTCCGGTGGCGCGCAGACCACCGAGTCCACGCCGAGCCCGCACAGGGCCACCGCCAGCCCCGCCAACGGCTCGACGTCCCCGCGCGATCCCCACGTCGTCAGCAAAACACGCATGCGTTCCCCCTGTTGTCGCTGGTTGCGCGGCCATTGTGGGGGACGACCCCGGCCTTGCGGCAAGCCCCGGGGTCGGCTATACCTTGAAGGGGGCGGGGAGTTCTTCCCCAGTCCATTCCGGACGGTCACCGCCGCTGACGAACGCGTCGCGCGGGTGCTGCACCGAAGCCAGCGACAGGATGTCCCGCCCGAACAGCGCGGCGGTCAGCCACACCGCGAGCACGCGGACCTTGCGTTCCCAGCTCGGCACCGCCAGCACGTGGTAGCCGCGGTGCATGAGCCACGCGGGCAGGCCGGTGATCACCAGGCGCCGGTACTGGAAGATGCCGCGCCCGAGGCCGAGCGTCGCGATGGCGCCGAGGCCGTGGTGGACGTACGGCTTCGGCTCGCGGCCGCGCAGCGTCGCGATGATGTTGCGGGCCAGCAGTTTTCCCTGCCGGTAGGCGTGCTGGGCGTTGGGCACCGTGCGCGCGCCCGGGACCGGCGAGGCGAGGTCGGGCACCGCGGCGTCGTCACCGGCGGCCCAGGCGTCGGCCACGCCCTCAACCCGCAGGTCCGGCCGCACGACGACCAGGCCGCGCTCGTCGACGGGCAGGTCGGTGTGCTTGCCGATGACGGGGTTGGCGCCGTTGCCCGCCGTCCAGACGATCAGCTCCGAGTCGAACTCCTCGCCCGTCGAAAGCGTCACGTGCCCACCGGTCGCCGACGTCACCAGCGTGTCCAGGTGGACGCGCGCGCCGCGGCGTTCCAGCTCGCGCACGACCCAGCGGCCCGGCCGGTCGGTGACCTCGGGCAGGATGCGGCCCGACGCCTCGACGAGGTGGAACCGCAGCTCGTCGCGGTGCAGTTCCGGGTAGCGCTTGAGCAGCGCCGTCGCGAGCGACAGCAGTTCGCCGAAGCCCTCGACGCCCGAGAAGCTACCGCCGACGAAGGTGACGGTGAGCAGCTTCCGGCGTCGCGGGCCGTCGGGCAGCACGGCGGCGCGGTCGAACGAGGTCAGCAGCCGGTCGCGGATCGCGACGGCCTCCTCGACGTGCTTGAGCCCGATCGCCTGCTCGGCGACCCCGGGCACGGGCAGCTTCCGCGTGACGGCCCCGGCGGTGACGACGACGAGGTCGTAGCCGAGCTCGAAGGCGTCGCCGTCGGTGGGCCGCACGGTGACGACGCGGTGCGCGTGGTCGATGGCGGTGACGGTCCCGGCGACGACCCGGGTGCGGCGCAGGTGCCGCCTGAGCGACACGGCGGCGTGCCGCGCTTCGACCGCCCCGGCGACGACCTCGGGCAGGAACGGCTGGTAGGTCAGGTAGGGCCGCGGGTCGACGAGGGTGACCTCGGCTTCGTGCTGGCGAAGCTTCTTCTCGAGCTTCCAGGCGGCGTAGAACCCGGCGTAACCACCACCGACGATCAGGATCCGGCGCATCTCGTCCTCTTTTCTCGCTTCACCACTTGGACGAGGTGGTGGGGGAGGACGTGACAGGGATCCGCGTCACAGCGAGGACGCGTTCGCGGCGGTGCCCTCGTCATCTCGGCCGGGCCGTCAAGCCGCGCTGGAGTGGCGGGGTTCACGACGCGGCCCGCTTGCGGCAGGATCGCCGGGTGACCTACACCACGCGGTCCCTGGACGCCTCGACGTGGGACGCGTTCGCGGAGCTGGCCGAGCGCAACAACGGCGTCTTCGGTGGCTGCTGGTGCCTCGGGTTCCACCCGGAGGGCAAGCTGCGTGGGCCGGCTCGCCGTGAGCTCAAGCAGGAGCGGGTCCGGACCGGGGGCGCGCACGCGGCGCTCGTGTTCGACGACGACGGCGTCGCGCAGGGCTGGTGCCAGTACGGGAGCCCGGACGAGCTGCCCCGCATCAAGCACCGGCGCGAGTACGACAAGGCCGCGCCGCAACGTCCGGACTGGCGGATCACGTGCTTCTTCGTCGACCGGAAACACCGGCGCGCCGGGGTCGCCCGCGCGGCGCTGGACGGGGCGTTGACGCAGATCGGCGCGGCCGGCGGCGGGCTCGTCGAGGCGATCTCCGAGGTGACGACCGGCCGGGACGCGCCGGGCCGGTTCCTGTTCAGCGCGACCGTCGAGCTGTTCGAGGAGTCCGGGTTCACCCGCGTGCGGCAGGTCGGCACGCACGCGTGGGTCGTGAGCCGCGTGGTCTGAGCCGTCAGCCCCAGATGTCTTCGGGTGCCGCGGCGGCGGGCGGTTCCCCGCCGGCTTCGGCGAACGCGGTGAGCGCGCCGACGAGTCCCTGCCGGCTCTCCTCCGGCATCCGCGCGACGATCTTGGCGATCTCCTTGCGCCGCCGGGTCGTCACCTGCCGGACGATCCGGCCACCCTCGCGGGTGATCTCCAGCACGATCTCGCGCCGGGACACGGGACTGTGCCGCCGGTCGACCAGCCCGCCGGCGACCAGCCGGTCGACCATGCGGCTGGCGGTGGACGGCGTGACCCCGAGGTGCTCGGCGAGCGTCGCGTGCTTGAGCGGCCCGCGCGTGTGCAGCACGACGAGGAGCCGGAACTGCGGCAGGGTCAGACTGTCTTCGGCCGCGGCGATCGACCGGACGGACACCGCCACCAGCAGCCGCGACGCGGTGAGGACCGCGTCGGTCAGCGTGTCGACGCCCGCGGCGTCGATGCCCGGGTTCGTGCGGGTCATGCGGTCCAGTGTGCCGGAGCGGCCATGCCCCGCCGGGGTGACCCCCGGCTTGACAGCGGGCCGCCCGTCTCGCACTATGCGAACAAGTGTTCGATGACTTTCTCCAGGGTGCGCCCGCGGCTTCCGCGGCGGGTGTCTCCGGTGCGAGTACGTGGTGCTGGAGGTGAGCGGTGGTGGCGGTGCCGGAGGCGCTGGCCGGGCTCACGGCGATCCCGGGAGTCCGCACGGCGACGGATTCGCCGTCGTCGGAGGTGTTGACGGTGCTGCCACCCCTGGCGAGGCTGCTGCCGGGCGGCGGGTTGCGCCGTGGCACCACGATCGCACTGGGCGGCGCGACCTCGCTGGTCCCGGCCCTGCTGGCAGCGGCAACCCGCGACGGTTCCTGGGCGGCGGTGACGGCATTGCCGGAACTGGGCCTGGCCGCGGCGGCGGAGCTGGGCGTCGCCCTGGAACGGCTGGCGCTGGTACCCCATCCCGGAGCGGAGCTGACGGGTGTGTTGTCGGCACTGGTGGACGGGTTCGACCTGGTGGTGCTCGGACCGGTCGCGGTCCAGCCCCAGCTCGCACGTAGGTTGGCGGGCCGGGTCCGCAGCAGGGGAACGGTGTTGCTGACGCTGGGTTCGTGGCCGGGAGCGGACTTGGAGCTGCGCGTGTCCGGACGTCGTTGGCACGGACTGACGCAGGACGGGTACGGGCACCTGCGAGCCCGCGAGGTAGTGGCGACGAGCCGCGGCCGAGGGGCAGCGGTCCGCCCGTTGTCGGTGCGGCTGCAGCTGCCTGGGCCGGGCGGGAGTTTGGCGGCGGGGGAGCCACCGGAGCGGCGGCGCTTGGCCGAGGTGGCCGGGTGAGTTGTGGTGCGTGGGTTGGGTTCCGCGGGCCGGGACGCGTTGCCGGGCTTGCGCAATGACTGGCCGGCGGGGGTTGTTCACGCTGGCCGGGATGCGCTGCGAGGCTTGCGCGATGACTGGCCGGCGGCGGTTGTTCGCATCGGCCGGGTCTGTGCGATGAGCGGGGAGCCAGGGTGCGAGCCGGCCGGGTGTTTTGCCGCGGCCGCACGGTGAATCGCACGAGTTGCGGTGCCAGCCCGGGGATGTGTGGCCGGGCGGGCGTTCTGTGGTCGCGCGGTGGTCGGTGGGCTGCGTTGTGTGGCCGAGCGGGTGCCCCGTGGTCGCGCGTTGAGCGTCGGCGCGCCGTTGTCCTTGGCCGCCGGGGGTTCTGCCGCGGTCGTGCGATGAACCACTTCTACGCGCCGCCGTTCCCCTCCGCGGGATGAGCTCTTCGCCACGGCTGCTCGTGCTGTGGTGCCCGGACTGGCCGGTCGTCGCCGCCGGGGCCGCCTCCGGGACTCCGCCGACCGCCCCCTCTGCCGTCTTCTCCGCCAACCGCGTCGTCGCCTGCTCCGCCGAAGCTCGCCGCAGCGGGGTCGGGCGCGGGATGCGGCGGCGCGACGCCCAGTCCCGGTGCCCGGAACTCGTTGTGCACCAACACGACCCGGACCGCGATGCCCGGCTCTTCGAACCCGTCGCCGCCGCTGTCGAAGCGCAGGCCGTCGGGGTCGAGGTTGTGCGGCCCGGCATCGTCGCCGTGCCCGTCGCCGGTGCCGCCGGGTACTTCGGTGGCGAAGAAGCCCTCGCCGAACTGCTCGTCGACGAGGTCGCGGCCCGGGCCGGAGTCGAGTGCCAGGTCGGGATCGCCGACGGCCTCTTCGCCGCGACCCTCGCCGCCCGCCGCTCGGCCCTCGTCCCGCCCGGTGGCACCCAAGCCTTCCTCGCGCCCCTTTCGATCACCGAGCTGGACCAGCCGGGCGACGACCGCGGTGAGCTCGTCGGCCTGCTGCGCCGCCTCGGCCTGCGTACCCTCGGGGCCTTCGCCGCGCTGGCCGAACGCGACGTCGCCGGCCGCTTCACCAAGGACGCCATCACCGCCCACCGCCTCGCCCGCGGCCTCGCCGAACGCCCGCCGCTGCGGCGCGCCCTCCCGCCGGACCTGACCGTCACCGAAGAGTTCGACGAGCCCCTCAGACGAATCGACGAAGCCGCGTTCGTCGCGAAAACCCTCGGCGAACGCTTCTTCGCCGGCCTCGCGAACCACGGCCTCGCCTGCACCCGCCTGGCCATCGTCGCGGTCACCGAAGCCGGCGAAGAGCGCGTACGCGTCTGGCGCTGCGCCGAACCCCTGACCGCCCGCGCGACGGCCGACCGCGTGCGCTGGCAGTGCGAAGGCTGGCTCACCGCCCGCGACCGGCCCACCGCCGGGATCGTCCGGCTGCGCCTCGACCCCGAAGAGGTCGTCGGCGGGCAGGCGCTGCAGCTGCAGCTCGGCTCGCTGGGCCGCGACGCCGACGCCGCCGAACGCGCCGGCCGCGCCCTCGTGCGCATCCAGGGCCTGCTCGGGCCCGACGCCGTCTTCACGCCGTTGCTCGACGGCGGCCGCGGCCCGGCCGAGCGCGTCCGCCTGGTTCCGTGGGGCGAGCCGCGGCGCCCGGTGACCGAGGACCGGCCGTGGCCGGGACGCCTGCCCGCACCGTCGCCGGCCTGGGTGCCGCCCCGGTCCCCGGCGGCTTCGGTGCTCGACGCCGTCGGCGACGCGGTCCGCTGCACCGAGCGCGGCGAGCTCAGCTACCCGCCGGCCACGGTCTCGATCGGCGACGGCCCGGTGAGAAGGGTCCTCGGTTCGGCGGGGCCGTGGGTGGTGCGCGGCGCGCGCCCGACGGCGCGGGTGCAGGTGGTGCTGGAAGGTGAGAACGACGACCTCGCGCTGCTGCTCGAAGCCACCGTCGGCGTTGATCCACAGTGGACAGTTGAGGGCGTCTACGACTAGTCCTTTGTGACCGATGCGACTCCCGAGTTGACACCGGGCGCTCCCCGGCTCAGGATCGACCCACAGTACTCGCACGTGTGTTCGAACGGTAGTCGCTGGCTTCCCCACAGCGAACTCCTTGTGGGGAGCGGAATCTTGGCGTTCAACAACCCGAACGTGCCGTGGTCCGAAGTGGAGCGGATCGCCTCCGGGCGACCGCCCGTCCCGGGCGACGGCAACGATGCCCCGGCGTGGTCGCGCAAACGCGAAGGGTACGCCGGGGCGCCCGAAGACCTGCGCTCCCGCAAGAGCCGGGACGACGGCGGTGACCGGATCCGTGCTCCCTACGCCGAGCTGCACGTCCACTCCAACTTCAGCTTCCTCGACGGTGCGAGCCACCCCGAGCGGCTCGTCGAGGAGGCCGCGCGGCTCGAGCTCGACGCCCTCGTCCTCACCGACCACGACGGCATGTACGGCGCCGTCCGGTTCAACGACGCCGCGCGGGAGCTCGGCGTGCGCGTCGGGTTCGGGGCCGAGCTCTCGCTCGACCTGCCCGCGCCGCAGGCCGGCGAGCCGGACCCGGAAGGGTCGCACCTGCTCGTGCTCGCCCGGCAGCAGGAGGGCTACCACCGGCTCTGCAAGGTCATCTCCCGCGCGCAGCTCGCGGGCGGCGAGAAGGGCAGGCCCGTCTACGACCTCGAGGAGCTGGTCGACGAGCTGGCCGGGCACGTCGTCGTGCTCACCGGGTGCCGCAAGGGGCCGGTCCGGCGGGCGCTCGCCGAGCACGGGCCCGCCGCCGCGCGGGCCGAGCTGGGCCGGCTCGCCGACTGGTTCGGGCCCCGGCACGTCGCCGTCGAGCTGATCGACCACCGCCAGCCCCTCGACGACACGGCCAACGACCACCTCGCCGGGATGGCGAAGGACCTGCGGCTGCCGACCGTCGTCTCGAACAACGCGCACTACGCGCGCCCGGAAGACGCCGTCGTGGCCGACATGGTCGCCGCCGTCCGGGCCCGCCGGTCGGCCGAGGAGCTGGAAGGCTGGCGGCCGCCGTCGGGGCAGGCGTTCCTGCGGTCCGGGATGGAGCAGCGCCGCCGCTTCGAACGCCGCTACCCGGGCGCGGTCGGGCGCGCCGCCGTCCTCGGCGTCGAGGTCGCGTTCGACCTGAAGCTCGTCGCCCCCGACCTCCCGCCGTTCCCGGTGCCGGCCGGGCACGACGAGATGTCGTTCCTGCGCGAGCTGACCTGGCGCGGCGCGGCGGAGCGCTACGGGCCGCGGGAGGACAACCCGAAGGCCTACGCCCAGCTCGACCACGAGCTCGGCGTCATCGGGAAACTCGGCTTCCCCGGCTACTTCCTCGTGGTGTGGGACATCGTCCGGTTCTGCAAGGAATCCGACATCCTCTGCCAGGGCCGTGGTTCCGCGGCGAACTCCGCCGTCTGCTACGCACTGGGAATCTGCCACGCCGACCCGGTGAAGTGGAACCTGCTGTTCGAACGCTTTCTCGCCCCGGAGCGCGACGGGCCACCGGACATCGACATCGACATCGAGTCCGGCCGCCGCGAGGAGGCCATCCAGTACGTCTTCGAGAAGCACGGCCGCTTCCACGCCGCGCAGGTCGCCAACGTCGTCACCTACCGGGCGCCGTCCGCGATCCGCGACGCCGCGAAGGCCCTCGGCCACAGCCCCGGGCAGCAGGACGCCTACAGCAAGCTCGTCGACCGCTGGGGAGGCACCCGACAGCACACGGCCGGCGACATCCCCGCCGACGTCCTCGACCTCGCCGCCCGGATCGAGGACTTCCCGCGTCACCTCGGCATCCATTCCGGCGGCATGGTGATCTCGAAACAGCCGGTGTCCGAAGTGGTCCCGGTCGAATGGGCGACGATGAAGGATCGCAGCATCCTGCAGTGGGACAAGGACGACTGCGCCACCGTCGGCCTGGTCAAGTTCGACCTGCTCGGCCTCGGCATGCTGTCGGCACTGCACTACACGATCGACCTCGTCGCCGAGCACCACGGGTCCACTGTGGACATGGGGGAGCTCGACCTCGCCGACCCGAACGTCTACGACATGCTCTGCGAGGCCGACGCCGTCGGAGTGTTCCAAGTGGAGTCCCGCGCGCAGCTCGCGACGTTGCCGCGGTTGCGGCCGCGGAAGTTCTACGACCTGGTCATCGAAGTCGCGCTGATCCGCCCCGGCCCGATCCAGGGCGGTTCGGTGCACCCGTACATCCGGCGCCGCCGCGGGGAAGAGCAGTGGCAGCACGCGCACCCGCTGCTGGCGTCCAGTTTGGACCGGACGCTCGGGGTGCCGCTGTTCCAGGAGCAGGTGATGCAGATGGCCGTCGACGTCGCTTCGTTCACCGGCGCCGAGGCCGATCAGCTGCGCCGCGCCATGGGCGCCAAGCGGTCCAGCGCGAAGATGAAGGCGCTGATGGCGCGGTTCTTCGCCGGCTGCGAAGCCAACGGCCTCGACCGCGAGCTGGCGACGCGGATCTTCGAGCAGATCCACGCCTTTTCCGGCTACGGCTTCCCCGAGGCGCACTCGATGTCGTTCGCGCTGCTGGTGTACGCGAGCGCGTGGTTCAAGCGCTACTACCCGGCCGCGTTCTGCGCGGGGCTGCTGCGCGCGCAGCCGATGGGCTTCTACAGCCCGCAGTCGCTGGTCGCCGACGCGCGCCGGCACGGCGTCCGCGTCCGGGAGCCGGACATCAACGCCAGCCTCGCGCACGCCACCCTCGAACCCGACGCCGGGAGCACCGGCGGTGTCGCGCTCCGCCTGGGCCTCGCCGGCGTCCGGCACCTCGGCGACGACACCGCGGCGTCGATCGTCGCCGAGCGTGACGCGAGCGGCCCGTACGCCGGGGCCGGCGACCTCACCCGGCGTGTCCGGCTGAAGAAGAACGCCGTCGAAGCCCTGGCCACGGCCGGCGCGTTCGGCGGCGACCGGCGGCAGGACCTCTGGGCCGCGGGCGCCGCGGCGGCCACCCGGCCCGGGCACCTGCCGGGTCTGGCCCCGGGCCTCGACGCGCCCGCGCTGCCGGGCATGACGCGGCTGGAGGTGACGGCCGCGGACCTGTGGGCCACCGGCGTCTCCCCGGACAGCCACCCCGTCGAGTACCTGCGCGCGCTGCTCACCGCGCGCGGCGCGCTCACCACGGCCGAGCTCGCGCGGGTCGAGGACGGGACGCGGGTGTGGGTCGGCGGCGCGGTGACGCACCGGCAGCGCCCGGCCACCGCCGGCGGGATCACGTTCCTCAACCTCGAGGACGAGACCGGCATGGCCAACGTCCTCGTCTCGCCCGGCCTGTGGCAGCGGCAGCGCCTGGTCGCCCGCACCAGCTCGGCGCTGCTCATCCGCGGGCAGGTGCAGGCCGCGGAGGGCGTCGTCACGCTCGTCGCCGACCGCCTCGAACGCCTCGATCTGTCGATGCGGGCCGGGCCGTCCCGGGACTTTCGTTGACTTCCGGGCCGCGCACTGGTTCTCTGCTCTGAGAGCGCTCTCAGCCATCCGTGCGTCTCGACGAGTGAGGATGGACGATCCATGACAGCTCGACGTCTGCGCTGGGCAGCGTGGCCGGTGGCCGCCGTGCTCGTGGCGGCCGTGCCGGCGGCGGCCGCGGCGACCCCGCCCGAAGCGACCGTGACGGTCAACGCGAAAGCGGGGCTGGCCACCGTGCCGGACACCGCGCTCGGCATCAACCACGCGGTGTGGGACAGCCAGCTCGGCACCGACACCGTGGCCGACCTGTTCGGCGCCGCGGGGGTCACCGCGATGCGCTACCCCGGCGGCTCCTACGGCGACATCTACCACTGGAAGGACAACACCGCGCCGGGCGGGTACGTGGCGCCCGGCACGGACTTCGACACGTTCATGGGCGGCGTCCGGCGGGCCGGCGCGCAGCCGGTCGTCATCGCCAACTACGGCACCGGGACGCCGCAGGAGGCCGCCGACTGGGTGCGGTACGCGAACGTCACGAAGGGTTACGGCGTCAAGTACTGGGAGATCGGCAACGAGCTCTACGGCAACGGCCACTACGGCGCGAACTGGGAGGCCGACAACCACGAGGACAAGAGCCCGGCCGCGTACGCCGCGGGTGTCGTCGCGTACGCCGACGCGATGAAGGCCGTCGACCCGTCGGTGAAGATCGGCGCGGTGCTCACGACACCGGCGAACTGGCCGGACGGCATCGTCGGCGCCGGGGACACCGGGACGTGGAACCAGACCGTGCTGTCGATCGCGGGCCCGCACGTCGACTTCGCCGTGCTGCACTGGTATCCGGGCGGGTCGACGGCGGCGGAAGCGCTTACCAAGACCGAGCAGGTGGACGACATGATCTACCTGGCGCGGGAGCAGATAGCGCGGTACGCGGGCCGGCCGCTCGGCATCGCCCTGACCGAGACGAACACGCCGATCGGCATGAACACCCAGCCGGGCGCGCTGTTCGCGGCCGAGGCGTACGCGTCCCTGCTGGAGAACGGTGTGTTCACAGTGGACTGGTGGGACACGCACAACGGCGCGACCGCGCTGTCCACAGTGGCTGGATACCCGGATTACGGCGACTTCGGCCTGCTCTCGAGCGCGACCTGTCTCGACGGCGGGTGCGAGCCGGCGCTCAACACGCCGTTCGCGCCGTACTACGGACTGAAGATGCTGAGCGCGTTCGCGCGTCCGGGCGACCAGTTCGTGCGGGCCGGCACGGACGACCCGCTGCTCGACGCGCACGCGGTCCGCCGTCCGGACGGGGATGTCGCGGTGCTGATGGTGAACAAGGACCCTGACTCGGCTCGCACGGTGAAGTTGTCCGGCGCGGGTGCGTCCGTGGCCGAGGTGTCGACGTTCACGAACGGCGCGACGTCGATCACCCGCGCGTCGACGTGGGACGGGACGGTACCGCCGTATTCGCTGACGACGGTGGTCCTGCACCCCGCCGCGGCGTCGATGCGGTTGGCGGCACCGGGCCAGCCGACCGCGACGACGACCGACACGACGGCGACGATCAGCTGGCCCCCGTCGGCGCCCGGCGTGAAGTACGAGGTGTACCGGCAGGCGGGCGTGGTCAGCGAGCAGTGGGGCGAGACGACGGGGACGTCGTTGACCGTGGGAAACCTGGCCCCGGGCACGAGGTACACGGTGAACGTCCTGGCGCGCGATGCGGCGGGGAAGGTGTCGTGGGCGTCGCCGCCGTTGACTCTTACGACGGGCGCACCTTCGTCGAGCAGTTGCGCGGTGGCGTTGACGGATGTGAACGACTGGGCGAGCGGTTTCGTGGGCGGGATCCACGTGGTGTCGGCGGCGGTGACGGGCGATTGGACGCTGACGTTCACGTGGCCGACGGCGCGGCAGCGGGTCACGAGCGGCTGGAACGGGACGTGGACGCAGTCCGGTTCCGAGGTGAAGGTGACGTCGGCGGCAGCGCTGAGCGGTGGATGGGACGTCGGGTTCGTCGCGGACTACGGCGGGCCGAACATCCTGCCGACGGCGTTTCGGTTGAACGGAACCCTCTGTTCGGTGGGCTGACCGGGATCGAGGGGCGAGTGCCGGCCGGCGCTCGCCCCTCGCGTGCGCCCTGACAGCGGCGCTCAGTCCGAGTGGGCCAGGTGGGCCAAGCCCACCCGCAGCGCTCGCCGGGTCTCTTCGTCCAGCCCGCTGAGCAGCCGGTCCTCCAGCGCGCGGATCGCGTCGCGGACCGCCGCATGACGCCGTACTCCGAGGGGGGTCAGCCGCACCACGCGGGCCCTGCGGTCGGACGGGTCCGGCGAGCGGCTCACCAGTCCCTCCGCGACCAAGCCGTCCAGCAGTGCGATCAGCCGCGTCTTGTCGTAGTGGATCTGCTGGGCCAGTGCCAGCTGGCTCGGCGCCGCCCCCGGGGACAGCGCCGACAGCACCACGTACTGCCACATCGAGAGCCCGTGCTCCTCCAGCACCGGGCGCTCGGCCTCGGCCAGCGCGCGGCCCGCTCCGGCGCACAACGCTCCGAGGTCTTCGCTCACCGGCCAGATCTTACGCGTGGACAAATCATAAGCAGCTGCGTATCGTTTATCGCATGACATCATCCGAACCGGGGCGCGCCGAGACGCGCACCATCTCCGTGTCCACCCCGCCCGAGCGGGTCTTCGACTACCTCGCCGACGCCCGCCACATCCCGGCCTGGGCGCCGGACTTCGCCCAGGCCGTCGAGCACGACCACGACGACGTCTGGCGCGTCCGGTCCGGCGGCGAGCAGCGCCAGGTGGTGGTCAAAGCTGCGAAGGCCCACGGCGTCGTCGACGTCGTCAGCGCCGACGCCCCGAACCTCGGCCTCTTCACCCGCGTGGTCCCCAACCTGACCGGCGCCGAGCTGATCTTCAGCCTCTTCTTCCCCGCAGGGACCGAGCCGGCGGCCATCGACGCGCAGATGGCGGTCATCGACCAGGAGTTGCGGGCCGTGCGCGACCACGTCGAACGGTGAACCGCGACATCCGGTCGGTCGACGACCTCCTGCACATGCTGGACGGCCTCTTCGAAGACATCCCGTGGGACGGCTTCTACGCGGACCGCGACCGGCCCGTCCCGTTCTTCGCCGAGCAGCCCGACGAAAGCCTCGACGCCTGGCTCCGCGACGGCCCCCTCCGGAAAGGCCGCGCGCTGGAGCTGGGCTGCGGACCCGGGCGCAACGCGCGAAGGCTCGCCGCCGCGGGATATGAGGTGGACGCGGTCGACCGGTCGCCCGCCGCGATCGCCTGGGCGGCCGAACGCGGCGCCGGTGTCCGCTTCCACCAGGCCGACATCTTCGCCATGGACCTGCCGCACGAGACCTACGACCTGATCTACGACTCCGGCTGCCTGCACCATCTCGCACCACACCGGCGGATCAGCTACCTGGCCCTGCTGGACCGCCACCTGAAGCCGGGCGGCCACTTCGGCCTCGCGTGCTTCGCCGCCGGCACCGGCGATCCGGACTCCGGCGTCGAAGTCCCGGACGCGCAGCTCTACCGCGACCGCAGCCTCCACGGCGGTCTCGCGTACACGCCGGACGAGCTGCGCCGGCTGTTCGGCGGCTACACCGAGGTCGAACTGCGGCCGATGCGAAAGACCGCCGGCCTATTCGGGGTGCCCTTCCTGCTCGCCGGACTGTTCCGCAAGGACTGAAAACCCCGGTGGCAGCCGCAGTTCCGTCACCGAGCCCGCGGCGTCGATCGCGATGTCCACAGTGGATCCGGCCAGCGGCAGGCCCCGGACCCGCAGTGCCCCGACCGGGCTCGGCCGGGGCGGGGACAGCGTCACCGTCCGCGCCGGAACGTCGACCTCCAAGCCGAGGAACGCCATGAGCAGGCTCACCGCGGCCGCCGCCGACCAGGCTTGGGGCCGGCACGACGCCGGGTAGGGGAGCGGCGACGAACTCTCCGCCACGTCGTACCCGGCGAACAGCTCGGGCAGCCGGTAGCCGAACGCCGGAGCGGCCGAAAGCAGTTGGGCGGCAAGGGAAGCCGCGCGCGAACCCTGGCCCGAACGCTGCAGGCCGCGGACCACCACCGCCGTGTCGTGCGGCCAGACCGAGCCGCAGTGGTAGCTCAACGGGGAGTAGCCGCCCGCGGTCGAACTCATCGTGCGCAGGCCGAATCCCGACGCCAGCGATGGGTCCAGCAGCAACGCCCCGATCGACGCGCTTTCGTCCGCGGAGAGCAGGCCGGTGTCCAGGAGGTGGCCGATGTTGCTCGTCAGTGCGTCGACCGGCTGCTTGTCGCCGTCCAGGGCCAGTGCCGGGTAACGTCCGTCCGGAGTGGACACCCAGAACCGGTCGCGGAAACGCTTTCGCAGAGCCGAAGCCCACTCGGTCAGACCGTCGGAAGGTTCGCCCAGAGCCGTCAACAGAGAAGTCGCGCGCACCACCGCTTCATGTTGGTACGCCTGGACTTCGGCCAGCGCGATCGGCGGCTTCGCCTGCGAACCGTCGCGGAAGCGGACCGCGTCCCCCGAGTCCTTCCAGCCCTGGTTGGCCAGGCCGTGACCGCTCTCGTCGCGGTACTCGGCGAACCCGTCGCCGTCCGGGTCCGCGGCGCCCGTGATCCAGGACAACGCGAACCGCAGCGTCGGCAGCAGGTCGCGGACGTCGTCCTCGGGCAGGCCCCAGCGCCAGGCGTCGTGCAGCAGGCACACCCACAACGCGGTCGCGTCGACGGTCCCGTAGTACTCGGCGGGCAGCGAGGCGCCGCCGATCGTCTCGAAGGTGTCCCGGCGCCGCTCGTGCAGGATCTTGCCCGGCGCCTCGCCGGTCGCCGGGTCGTGCCGGGTGCCCTGCGCGCGGGCGAGCGTCCGGAGCGTGCCGCGCGCGACGTCGACCGACAGCGGCAACGCGAGCCGCGCGGCCCAGAGACTGTCGCGCCCGAACAGCGTGAGGAACCAGGGTGCGCCGGCGCCGGCGAAGCTGTCGCCGGGGTGGTCGCGCTCGGCGAGCAGGAGGCCGTCGAGGTCGTCGAGCGCGCGGTCCAGCAACGCGGTGAACCGGCGGTCGTCGGCGTGCACCTCGGGCCGCGGCAGCCGGGTGCCGGCCGGCACGAACAGCGCGCGTTCGTCGGAAACCCGCAGTGACCAGCGCAGCGTGGCCGGCGCCGCCACCGTCCAGCGCAGCCGGACGCGGGGGCCGTCGACGACGACTTCGGCGCCCTCGGCCGTCACTTCGGACGTCGCCGAGTCGCCGGCCCAGCGAGCGCCGTCCGGGGTCGCCGGCGAGCGGCGGCCACCCGACTTGATCTCGTCGATCGGCGCGAAGTCGGCCGCCAGAACCACTTCCACGACGCAGTCGCGGTGCACCCCGTCCGTCGAGACGAGCGCAAGCTCCTCGGTCATCCCGGACGCCGTGACGTGGCGTTCGCGTCGCAGCCACACCGTCGGGTCGGGCCCGGGACTCCCGAGCCGGCGCAGCAGCCCGGTGAACCGCGCGCGGTCGGCGCCCGGCTCGTCGCTCCCGATGGCCTCCGGTTCGTCCCCGTCGACCGTCACCACGGCTTCGCTGAGCAGCCGCAGGTCGCCGTGCAGGAGGCCCTGCGTCCCGCCGCCGCGGATCTGCCCGTCCCGGCCGGACAGGACGACGGTCGGCGCGTGCAGGGCGATCGCGAGGTCGTGAAGAAGGGGCTGGAGGTCGGCCATGACTACGATTGGATCGATCAAACGAAAGAATGTCAACTGACTTCGAGGTCTTGACAGCTCAACGCCACGGGTTCAGAGTGACCGGCAGTTGAACGTTCAAACCCGGAGGCGACATGGCGCGGCCCACGCTGAACTCGGTGGCTGAAGCGGCCGCGGTGTCGCGGCAGACCGTGTCCAACGTGATCAACTCGCCCGAGGTGGTCAGCCCGGAGACGCGCGAACGCGTCCAGGCCGCCATCGAGCGGCTGGGTTACCGCCCGAACACCGCAGCGCGGCAGATGCGTACCACGCGGTCGCAGATCATCGGGCTGTGCATCCCGCCGTCGGGCAACGGCGTCAGCGGCGTCGTGCTCGACCAGTTCCTGCACTCGCTCACCGCGACCGCCGAGCGCTTCGACCACCGCATCATGCTGTTCACCGCGGCCGACGACGAAGCCGAGACGCGCGCCTACGCCGACCTGATCGCCTCGGTCGGCATCGACGGTTTCGTCCTGACCAACACCCACCACGACGACCTGCGCACCCGCTGGCTGCTCGAGCGCGAGCTGCCGTTCGTGACGTTCGGCCGGCCGTGGGGAGCGGAGGACACCCACCCGTGGGTCGACGTCGACGGCGCCGCGGGCACCCGGCTGGCCACGGACCACCTGGTGCGCCAGGGCCACCGCCGGATCGCGTTCGTGGGCTGGCCGGAGGGGTCGGGAAGCGGCGACGACCGCCGCGCGGGCTGGGCGGCTGGTCTCGCGGCGGCCGGACTGGGCGAAGGCCCGCAAGCTGCGGTGTTCGACGGGGTGGAGGGTGGCCGGTCGGCCGCCGCCCGGCTGTTGGACGCGAGCGGGCCGGCCGGAGGAGAAGGGGGCGGTCGTTCGGCGAGCTTGCCCCGCGGTGCCGGGCCGGCCGGTGGTGTGAGCGGCAGCTCGGCAGATCTGCCCAGCGGCGCCGGGGAAGCGGGCGGCGGTCGCTCGGCGAGCTTGCCCCGCGGTGCCGGGGCGGCGGGCGGCCGCTCGGCGAGCCGGGCCGGTCGCGGCGAGGTCGGCCGGTCCGGCACCAGCGGGCCGATCGCGGGCGGTGGGGGCGGCAGCTCGGCGAACCGGCCCGGTCGCGGCGAGGGCCACCCCGCGCACTGGTCCGGCGGCGGCGCGCCGACCGCGTTCGTCTGTGCCAGTGACTCCCTCGCTCTCGGGGTCACCGCCGAACTGCGCGACCGCGGTATCCGGCCCGGTGCCGATGCCGCCGTCATCGGCTTCGATGACACCCCCACCGCTTCCGTCCTCGGCTTGAGCAGTGTCGCGCAGCCCATCGCCGATGTCGCCGCCGAATGTGTGCGGCAGCTGCGGGCCATCCTGCGCGGGCAAACCGAACCCGTGACCACCCTCTTCACCCCGCACCTGGTGCTGCGCACCACGTGAGTCCCCGCGCGATCAAGGAGGATCGATGCTTCCCCGCCGAACTGTGGCCGCCCTCGCGGCGGCCGGTCTGCTGCTCCCGCTTTCCGCCTGCGGCAGTGGCTTCGACGACTCGTCGAAGCCCGCCACCCAGCAGGCCGGGCCCGCCACGCTCAAGGTGATGATCGCCGCGAGCGGCGGTGCCGAGCTCAAAGCCATGCAGGATGCCGCCGCGGCCTGGGGCAAAGACGGCTCCAAGGCCGAGGTCGTCTCCGCCAACGACCTGGCGCAGCAGCTCAGCCAGGGCTTCGCCGCGGGCAGCCCGCCGGACGTCTTCGCCGTGGACGCGACCAAGTTCGAGGGCTACGCCGCCGAGATGCTCCCGTACGGGGACGCGTTGTCCTACAAGGAGGACATCTATCCCACCCTGAGGACGACGTTCACCAAGGACGGCAAGCTCTACTGCGCTCCCAAAGACTTCTCGACGCTGGCCTTGGCGATCAACACCGACGACTGGACCGCCGCCGGGCTCACCGACGCCGACTTCCCCAAGACTTGGGACCAGCTGAAGACCGTCGCGCAGAAGCTGACCACCGGCGGCCGGACCGGCCTCGTCTTCAACGACACCCGCGACCGCATCGGCTCCTTCCTCGTCCAGGCCGGTGGCTGGTCGGTCGACGCCGACCAGAAGAAGGCGACCGCGGACACCCCGCAGAACCTCCAGGCTCTGACCTACGTGCGAGACCTCCTGTCCTCCGGGGTGGCCAAGTACCCGAAGCAGATCGGCGCGGGTGACTCCGGCGAGGCCTTCGGCCAGCACAAGGCGTCGATGAGCATCGACGGCAACTGGATGGCCGGCGGGATGAAGAAGGACTACCCGGACGTCAAGTACCGCGTCGTCGCGCTGCCCGCCGGGCCGGCCGGGCCCGGGACGCTGTCGTTCACCCAGTGCTGGGGCATCGCGGCCAAGAGCAAGTTCCAGGACCAGGCCAAGCAGCTCGTCGACTCCTTCATGCAGCCGCAGCAGCAGCTCGCGTTCGCCGAGGCCTTCGGCGTGATCCCGTCGCGGCAGTCCGTGCGGGCGCAGTACGAGCAGAAGTTCCCCGCGCAGGCGGCGTTCGTCGCCGGCGCCGACCACGCGCACGGGCCCGTCACCCTGAGCAAGATGGACCCCGTGCTGACCGACTTCGACGCCCAGCTGCAGCAGCTGCCGGGCGCCGACCCGAAGCGGATCCTGCAGCAGCTGCAGCAGAACACCGCGGCCGCGCTGGGGCAGTGACGTCATGGGCACGCTGCTCACCACGCCGGTGGTCCCGGGTACCGCACCCCTGCGCGGCACCCGGGGCCGCCGCCCCCTCCGGCGCGAGGGCCGGGCCGGCTGGCTGTTCCTCGCCCCGACGCTGATCGTGCTCGGCCTGTTCATGGTGCTGCCGATCCTGATGGCGCTCTGGGTGAGCGTCAGCGACTGGACCGGCAACGGCAGCCCGTTCTCCTCCCGCGTGAACTTCGTCGGCGGCGACAACTACGCCGCGCTGCTCACGGAACCCGGGCTGACGCGCCAGAACTTCGCCACCAGCGTCCGCAACAACGGCTACTTCGTGCTGTTCGTCGTGCCGCTGCAGACGGCGCTGGCGTTGTTCCTCGCGCTGCTGCTCCACCGGAAGAAACTGAAGGGCCGCCAGTTCTTCCGGACCGCCTTCTACTTCCCGACCGTGACGAGCTCGGTCGCGATCTCCGTGGTGTTCCTCTTCCTGTTCTCCAGCACCGGCACGGTGAACGCCGCGCTGAAACTGTTCGGAGTGGACGGTCCCAGCTGGTTCGCCGACCCGCGCGGCATCTTCCACCTCGCCGTCGGTGATCCCGCGAGCCCGCCGGGCACGCTGACCGGGCACAGCTTCCTCGGGCTGTCCTGGTGGGACTGGCTGTCCGGCCCGAGCGTCGCGATGTGCTCGATCATCGTGCTCGTCGTCTGGACGTCCACCGGCGGTTTCATGCTGATGTTCTACGCGGCGCTGCAGAACCTGCCGCCGTCGGTGGACGAGGCCGCGCTGATCGACGGCGCGACGTCGTGGCAGAGCTTCTGGCGCGTCACCCTGCCGCAGCTGCGCCCGACGCTGTTCCTCGTGCTGACGCTCGGGCTGATCGGCACCTGGCAGGTCTTCGACCAGGTGTACGTGCTCAGCCGCGGCAACCCGGCCAACACCACGCTGACGCCCGCCTACCTGTCGTACTCGTCGTCGTTCATCGGCCACCAGTGGGGCCAGGGCGCGGCGATCGCGTTCCTCCTGTTCGTCGTGATCGTGGCGTTCACGCTGGTGCAGCGCTGGGTCCTGCGAGAACGCCGGTGAAGCGCCGGCTCGGGTACGCGGTGCTGCTGCTGGTCGCGGCGCTCTACATCTACCCCTTCCTCATCCAGCTCGCGACGGCGTTCAAGACCGACGCCGACGCCACCGCGCACCCGCTGCTGCCCTGGCCCCAGGAGTGGTCCGCGAGTGTCTTCAAGACGCTCGCCGAGCAGAACTTCCCGCGCTGGGCGGCGAACTCGGTGTTCGTCTCGGTGACGATCACCGTCGGCCGGGTCGTGTTCAACTCGCTGGCCGGGTACGCCTTGTCCCGGCTGCGCTTCCGCGGCCGGCGCGCGATCTTCGGGGCCGTCCTGGCGGTCATCGCGGTGCCGAGCGTGGTGCTGCTGATCCCGAAGTTCCTGGTGCTCAACCAGCTCGGCATGTACGACAGCTACTCGGGCATGATCATCCCGCTGCTGGTCGACGGCACCGGGGTGTTCATCATGAAGCAGTTCTTCGACACCGTGCCGGTCAGCGTCGAGGAGGCCGCGCGGATCGACGGCGCGAGTCCTTTCCGGACGTTCTGGTCGGTGGTGCTGCCGATGTCGAAACCCGCGCTGATCACCGTGACCATCCTGTCGTTCCAGGGATCCTGGAACGAGCTGCCGCACTACATCGTGTCGCGGCAGGACCCGGCGCTGAACACCCTGACCTCCGGCGTGGCGAGCCTGGTCTCCGGCGAACTGGGCCAGGGAAACCAGTTCCCGCTGAAGCTCGCCGCGGCGCTGCTGATGACGCTGCCGGTGGCGATCGTGTACTTCGTGTTCTCGCGCCGGTTCACCCAGGGCACCTACGAAGGAGTCGACAAGTAGCTCAGCGGATCAGCTCGTCGGCGACCCAGCGCGCGACGCCGTCGGGGTACGGGTTCGCCAGGCCGAGGACGATGTGCCCGAAGCCGGCGTCGACGGCTTCCTCGATCTTTTCCTTCGTGGAGGCGGGTTTGTCGTAGTCCACCGGCAGGAAGATCGAGCGGGTGATCTCCTCGGGGTCGCGACCGATCTCGGCGCAGTAGCGGTCGAGCAGCCTGCTGCGGCCGGCGAGGTCTTCGATGTCGCCGCCGCCGGGGATGTTCCACAGGTCGGCGTGCTCGGCGACGACCCGCAGCGTGGCGCTCGCGCGGCCGCCGATCATGATCGGCGGGTGCGGCCGCTGCACCGGCTTGGGGTTGCCGAACGCGCCCTTCAGCCGGACGTGCTCGCCGTCGAAGTCGAACGGCGCGTCGTCCGTCCACAAGCGACGGATGACGGTCAGGGCTTCGGCCAGCGCGGCGACGGCGTCGTCCTGGGTGTGGTACGGCAGGCCGTGGCCGTCGTATTCGCGCCGGGCCAGCGGATGGCTCGGGCGCGACCCGGCGCCGATGCCGAAGTCGAGGCGTCCGCCGGACACGATGTCCACTGTGGTCGCGATCTTCGCCAGCACCGCCGGCGGCCGGAAGCGGTTGCTGGTGACGAGCAGGCCGAGGCGCATCCGCTCGGTCTGCGCGGCCAGCGCCGAAAGCAGCGTCCAGCCTTCGAGGATCGGGCCGTCCGGGTCGCCGCCGATCGGCATGAGGTGGTCGAACAGCCAGGCGTGCTCGATCTCGGGAACGGTGTCGGCCTCGCGCCAGACGCGCAGGACCTCGTCGTAGCCGACGTTCATCGGTGCGGTCAGGATGCCGAAACGGGGTGTCATCAGCGCCTCCGGAGGGACGGGTCGAGCAGCGCGGGCGGGGTGTCGAACTTCTCGTGGGCGGCCAGGTCGACGCCGGGGGCGACGATCGTGTCGATTTCGTCGAGCACGTCGGCGGGCAGCACGGTGTCGGCCGCTTCGAGCTGCGACTCCAGGTGGCCGAGCGTGCGGGGTCCGATGAGCGCGCTGGTCACGGCCGGGTGCGCGGTCACGAAGCCGAGGGCGAGCTGGATCAGCGTCAGCCCGGCCCGATCGGCCACCTTGGCCAGCTTCTCGACGGCGTCGAGGCGGGCCTGGTTGGCGGGGTCGGCGAGGTCGAAGCGCTGCGGCAGGACGGTCGCGCGGTTGGTGGCGATCTCCTGCCCGGCGCGGACCGCGCCCGACAGCCAGCCGGACGCCAGTGGGCTCCAGGCCAGGACGCCGAGACCGTACTCCTGCGTCACCGGGAGCACGTGGGCCTCGATGCCGCGCTGCAGGATCGAGTAGCTGGGCTGCTCGGTGACGTACCGGCCGAGGCGCTGCTCGCGCGCGGCCCACTGCGCCTGGACGATCCGGTAGGCCGGGAACGTCGAGGAGCCGAAGTACCGGATCTTCCCCGCGCGCTGCAGGTCGGTCAGCGCGGAAAGCGTTTCCTCGTCGCTGGTGCGCGGGTCCCACCGGTGGACCTGGTAGAGGTCGACGTGGTCGACGCCGAGCCGGCGCAGGCTGTCCTCGAGCGCGGTGACCAGCCAGCGGCGCGAGCTGCCCTGGTGGTTGCGCTCCTCGCCCATGGGCATGAACGCCTTCGTGGCCAGCACGATGTCGTCGCGGCGGTCGCGGATGGCGTGGCCGACCATGACCTCGGACTCGCCCTGGCCGTACATGTCGGCGGTGTCGATGACGTTGATCCCGCCGTCGAGCGCGGCGTCGACGATGGCGGTGGCCTCGTCCTGGGTGGTGCGCCCGATCGCGCCGAAGTTCATGGCGCCGAGTGCGAGGGAGCTGACCTGGACGCCGGTGCGACCCAGGGTGCGGTACTGCATTTCGCGGTCCTCCGTGACAAGATGGCAAGCGGAACGTTGCTCCGCTAACGATACGGAGCGATGTTCCGTTTAGCAACCCTGGAGGTGTCGTGGCCAAACCGAAGCGTGCCGACGCGCGGCGCAACGAGCGGACGTTGCTCGACGCGGCGGCGGCGGTCTTCGTCGCGTCCGGGGTCGACGCGCCGGTGCGGGACATCGCGGCCAAGGCCGGCGTCGGCATGGGCACGATCTACCGGCACTTCCCGACGCGGGCGGACCTGATCGTCGCCGTCTACCGGCACCAGGTGGAGGAGTGCGCCGCGGCCGGGCCCGTGCTGCTCGAGACGGCCGAGTCGCCGCACGCCGCGCTGGCGCAGTGGATCGACCTGTTCGTCGACTTCCTGGTGACCAAGCACGGGCTGGCCGGCGTCCTGCAGGGCGACGGCTTCGACACCCTGCACGCGTACTTCATCGACCGCCTGGTCCCCGTGTGCGCGCACCTGCTGGAAGCGGCCGGGCTGACGTCCCGGGTGCGTCCGCTGGAGCTGATGCGCGGCGTGGGAAACCTTTGCGTCGGCGCCGAGGACAACCCGGACTACGACGCGCGCCGGCTGGTCGGGCTCCTGATCGAGGGCCTGCGGGCGTGATCGAGCAGCTCACGACCGACCCGTACGCCCTGCTGGCCCGGCTCCGCGCGACCGAGCCGGTGGCCTGGCTGCCGGAGCTGAACGGCTGGCTGGTCACGCGGCACGACCTCGCCCTGCGGGTCATGCGCGACGCGGACGGTTTCACCGTGGACGACCCCCGCTTCTCGACAGCCCGGGTCGTCGGCCCGTCGATGCTCTCGCTGGACGCCGCCGAGCACACCCGGCACCGGACGCCGTTCGCCCGGCACTTCCGGCCCCGGGAGATCGAGGACCGGTTCGGCGGGTTCGTGCGCGCCGAATGCGACCGGCTGGTCGGCGGGTTCGCCGCGGCCGGGCGGGCGGAGCTGCGCCGGGCGCTGGCCGGCCCGCTGTCCGTCGCGGTGGTCGCCGACGCGCTGGGCCTGGCCGACACCGACACGGCGCGGGTGCTGGCCTGGTACGACGCGATCGTGTCCACAGTGGACGACATTTCGGCCGGCCGGCCGACGGGATCCCGTGGTGCGGAAGCGTTCGGGGAGCTGCGTGCCCACATCGAGGGCGCGGTCGGCCGGCGCTCGCTGGTGGCCGAGGCGGCTTCGGTGCTGGACCTGCCGGAGGTGGTGTCGAACGCGGCGGTGCTGATGTTCGGGGGCATCGAGACCACCGAGGGCATGATCGCCAACCTCCTGCTGCACCTGCTGCGGGACCCGGCGCAGCTGGCGCTGGTGCGGGCGGACCGCACGCTCGTCCCCGCCGCGATCGAGGAGTCGCTGCGGCTCGAACCCGCGGCGGCGATCGTCGACCGGTACGCGACCCGCGACGTCTCGCTCGCGGGCGCGTCGATCGCGCGCGGCGACCTCGTGACGGTCTCGCTCACGGCCGCCAACCGGGACCCCGCGGTGTTCCCGGACCCGGACGTCTTCGACGTGCACCGCCCGGACCTGCGCAAACAGCTGGCGTTCGCGCACGGCCCGCACTTCTGCCTCGGCGCCGACCTCGCCCGGCTGGAGACGCGGACCGCCGTGGAGACCGTGCTCGACCGGTTGCCCGGGATCGAGCTGGCGGAGCCGGCCGCGGCGGCGGGGCTGGTGTTCCGCAAACCGCTGGGTGTGCACGCGCGGTGGCTGCCATCATGACCGCATGACGGCGTGGCGTGAGTTCGAGGCGGCGGAACCGGAGTTCGCCCAGCGCGTGCAGGGGCTGTTCGACGCGCACAAGCACAAGACGATGGCGACCCTGCGGGCCGACGGCTCGCCGCGGATCTCCGGCATCGAGACGAAGTTCGCGGACGGCGAGCTGACGTTCGGCTCGATGCCCCGGGCGCGCAAGGGCGCGGACCTGAAGCGCGACCCGCGGCTGGCGCTGCACAGCGCGACGGTCGACCCGGTCGACGGCGCCGAGGCCGACTGGCCGGGGGAGGCGAAGATCGCCGGCCGGGCCGTGGAGGCGGGCGACGGCTTCCGCGTCGACGTCACCGAGGTGGTGCACACCCACCTGAACGAGGCCGCGACGCTGCTGGTCGTCGAGTGGTGGACGCCCGAGGGCGGGCTCCGCAAGGTCGAGCGCGAGTAGTCCCCGCCGGCACCCGGCCGCGTCTCTCGGTAGGCCAAATTAAGTCAAGCGCTTGACGTAATCCTCGCTCCTCGCCATGCTCGGTGGCAGGGGACATTCACCAACGAGGAGTCCGTCATGACGCGAAGTCACACCGAGCTGCCGAGCTTCCCGTTCCGGTCCGACACCGCGCTGGAGCCGCCGGCCGAGTGGGCCGAGCTCCGGGCGAAGTGCCCGGTCGCGCACGTCCAGCTGGCCAGCGGGGACGAAGCCGCCCTGATCACGCGCTACGCCGACGTCAAGAACGTCCTCTCCGATCCGCGGTGGACGCGGCCCACACCCGCCGACAACGCCGCGCGGGTCGCCGACACCGAGTCCGGCGGGGTCTTCAACAGCGAGATGGCGACCGTCCTCCCGCAGCACGGCGAGGCCCACCTCACCTGGCGCCGCACGATCGGCAAGTGGTTCACCGCCAAGCGGATGAACGCCCTGCGGCCGGGTATGGCCGCGATGGCCGAGCAGCTCATCGACGACCTCGTCGCCGAGGGCGCGCCCGGGGACCTCAAGGCCGGGGTCGCCTTCCCGCTGCCCGTCTGGGTCATCTGCGACATGCTCGGCGTGCCGGACTCCGACCGCGACCGGTTCGCGCACTGGTCGGACGTCATGCTCAGCATGACCCGCTACACGCAGGCCGAATTCGACGCCGCGCAGCAGGACTTCGGCCGGTACATGGGCGGGCTCATCGCCGCCAAGCGCGCCGAACCCGGTGAGGACATCCTCAGCGCGCTGCTGCCCGAGGGCTGGTCCGACGCCATGCTCATCGCCACCGGCATCGGCCTGCTGATCGCCGGCCACGAGACCACCGCGAACATGATCGCCAAGATGGTCGCGATGCTGCTCGCCGACCGCAGCCGGTGGGAGCGGCTGCTGGCCGACCCGGCGCTGGTGCGCACCGCCGTCGAGGAGTCGCTGCGCCTGGACGCCAACGCGGGCGTCGGCATGATGCGCTACTTCACCGACGAGTTCGAGGTCGGCGGGACCGTGCTGCCCGGCGGGACCACCGCGATGTGCAGCATGGCCGCGGCCAACCGCGACGACAGCGCGTTCGAGAACGCGTCCGAAATGGACCTGGGCCGCAGCCCGAACCCGCACCTGTCCTTCGGTGCCGGCGCGCACGCGTGCCTCGGGCAGCCGCTGGCCCGCACCGAACTGCAGGTCGTGCTGGAAGTCCTGCTGCGCAAGCTGCCCTCGCTCGAGCTCGCCGTCCCGGCGGACGAACTGCGCCGCGTCGAAGGGCTCGCCGTCGGCGGACTGCGGGAACTGCCCGTCCGGTGGTGACGGCCGTGGATCGGGCGCACGCGACGCGGGAGGCGATCCTGACCGCGGCCGAACGGCTCTACGCCGAACACGGCGTGCTCGCCGTGTCCAACCGGCAGATCAGCGAGGCCGCCGGGCAGGGCAACAACACCGCCGTCGGCTACCACTTCGGCACCCGGGCCGACCTCGTCCGGGCCATCGCCCGGCGGCACTCCGCGGCGGTCGAAGACCTGCGCGGGCGCATGCTGGCCGGCGTCGGCGAGGGCGCGGACCTGCGGGACTGGGTCCGGTGCCTGGTGCACCCGTCCACCGAGTACCTGGCCGCGGCGGGCCGGCCGAGCTGGTTCGCCCGGTTCACCGCGCAGGTGATGACCGAACCGTCGCTGCGCTCGGCCGTCGCCGTCGAGACGCTGTCGTCGCCGTCGCTGGCGCGGACCGTCGAGGGGCTGAGCCGGTGCCTGCCCGAGCTGCCCGCCGACGTCCGCGCCGAACGCAACGCCATGACCCGCCAGCTGCTGATCCACACGATGGCCGAGCGCGAACGCGCGGTGGCCGAAGGCGGCGACACCCCGAGAGCCAGCTGGCGCGAAGCCGCCACCGGCCTGACCGACGCTCTGGTCGGGCTCTGGCTCGCACCCGTGACGCACCCCCGCGAAGGAGAGGAACGACCATGAAGGTCACTGTGGACGAAGGCAAGTGCTGCGGTGCCGGCACCTGCGTGATGCTCGCGCCGGACGTGTTCGACCAGCGCGACGACGACGGCATCGTGATCCTGCTCGACGAGACCCCCGGCGAAGCGCACCACGCGATCGTCCGGGAGGCGGCGAGCGTGTGCCCCGGGGTCGCGATCTCCGTGAGCGAGGACGCGTGACGGTCCTCGTCGTCGGAGCCTCGGCCGCGGGGATCGCCACGGTGGAAGCGTTGCGGCGCAGGGGCTACGAGGAGCGCGTGACCGTGCTCGGCGCCGAGCCGCACCTGCCGTACGACCGGCCTCCACTGTCCAAACAGGTCCTCGCCGGGAGCTGGGCACCCGGGCAGGCGAGCCTGCGCACGCCGGACGCACTGTCCGCATTGGACGCCGAGTTCGTGCTCGGCGACCCGGCGGTGCGGCTGGACGCCCGCGCGCTCTCCGTGCACACCGAGAGCGGACGCACCCTGACCGCGGACGCGGTCGTGCTCGCCACCGGCCTGCGGCCGCGCACCCTGCCGGGCCAGGACGGTCTCGCGGGCGTCCACGTCCTGCGCACGCTCGACGACGCGCTGGCCCTGCGGGCGGAGCTGACGCCGGACAAGCGCGTGGTGGTCGTCGGGGACGGCGTCCTCGGCGCGGAGATCGCGGCGACCGTGTGCGGCCTGGGCGTGCCGGTGACGCTGGCCGGGCCGCAGTCCGCGCCGCTGGCGTACCAGTTCGGGCCGCTGGTGGCCGGCATGCTCGCGTCCCTGCACGTCGACCGCGGCGTCCACTTGCGACTCGGTGCGGCGGTCACCGGACTGTCCTCACGGGACGGGCGGGTCACCGGCGTTCGTGTGGCAACGGGTGAAGAGCTGCCCGCCGAGGTCGTCGTGGTGGCGTTCGGCGCGGCCCCGGCGACGGAGTGGCTGGCGGGCAGCGGGGTGCTGTGCGACAACGGCGTCGTCTGCGACTCCCGCTGCCGCGCGGCGGACGGGATCTACGCGGCGGGCGACGTCGCGCGCTGGCACCACGAAGGCCTCGACGTGCTGCTGCGCCTGGAGAACCGGACCAACGCGACCGAGCAGGCGGTCGCCGTCGCGGCGAACATCCTCGGCGACGACCGCCCGTACACGCCGGTGCCGTACTTCTGGACCAACCAGTTCGACGCGCGCATCCACGTCCACGGAACGCTGTCCGCGGACGCCGATGTGTCCATTGTGGAGGGAAGCACCGCGTCGGGCCGGTTCGTGGCCGAGTACCGCGCGGACGGCCGTGTGATCGGGGTGCTGGGCTGGAACATGCCCAAGCAGGCCCGGGTTCACCGGCAGGCCATCGCCGGCGCCGCCGTGCCGGCGTAAGTCACTGGCGGGACGGCCGGCATCCCGCCACAGTGGCGGGGTGCCCCTCACGATCCGCGCCGCCCGCCCCGCCGACTGGCCGGCGATCTGGCCGCTCGTCCACGCCGTGAGCGCCGAGCAGGAGACGTTCCCCCTACGACCGGAGCATGAGCGAAGCGGAGGCGCGGCGGGTGTTGGTGTGGCTGGTGCCCGCACCTGCCCGGGTGGGTTCGCGGCGGTCCAGTTCAACGCTGTCGTCGACACCGACACCGCCGCGATCCGCCTCTACGAAAGCCTGGGCCTCACGACCCTCGGCGTCGCCTCGGGAGTGTTCCGCCACCCGGCGCACGGAGACGTCGGGCTGCGGATCATGTGGCTGAGCCTCACTCCACCGTGACGGACTTGGCCAGGTTGCGCGGCTTGTCGATGTCGTAGCCGAGCGTCAGCGCCGCGTGGTAGGCGAGCAGCTGCAGCGGGATCGTCAGCAGGATCGGGTCGAGCTCCGGCTCGGTCCGGGGCACGACGATCTTCGGCACGTCCAGCTCGCCGAAGTCGACGTCCTCGTGCGTCACCGCCAGTACCGCTCCGCCGCGGGCGCGGATCTGCTGCATCGCGGCCAGGTTGCGGTCGGCCAGCTCGTCGGCGGGCACGATCGCGACCGTCGGGAGCGACTCGTCGATCAGGGCGAGCGGGCCGTGCTTCAGCTCGGACGTCTGGTACGCCTCGGCGTGCCGGTAGGAGATCTCCTTGAACTTCTGCGCGCCCTCGCGGGCCACCGGGAACCCGCGGACGCGGCCGATGAAGAACAGGCTGTTCGCGGCCGCCGCGGTCTTGGCGTGCTCGGCGATCTCCGCCTCCTGGGCCAGGACCGCGCGGATCTGGTCCGGCAGCGCGCGGATCGCGTCGATGATCCGCTGACCGTCCGCATTGGACAGGTCGCGCACCCGGCCGAGCGACAGCGCGATCAGCGCGAAGCCGACGGCCATGTTCGTCAGCGCCTTGGTCGAGGCGACCGCGATCTCCGGGCCGGCGTGCAGGTAGACGCCGCCGTCGCAGGCGCGGGCGATGGTCGAGCCGACGACGTTGACCAGGCCGGTGACCCGGCCGCCCTTGCGCTTGATCTCCTCGACGGCGAAGGCGGTGTCGATCGTCTCGCCGGACTGGCTGACCGCGATGTAGAGCGTGTCGGCTTCGATGATCGGGTTGCGGTAGCGGAACTCCGACGCGGCTTCGGCGTCGGCCGGGATCCGGGCCAGCTCCTCGATCATCGTCGCGCCGATCTGGCCGACGTAGTACGCCGAGCCGCAGCCGAGGATCTTCACGCGGCTGAACCCGCGCAGCTCACGCGGCGTCAGGTTGAGCCCGTCGAGGCGGGCGACGCCGAACCGGTGGTCCAGGCGGCCGCGGATCATCCGCTCCACCGACTCGGGCTGCTCCTGGATCTCCTTGGCCATGTAGTGCGGGAACCCGCCGAGGTCGAGGTCTTCGGCGGCGATGTCGATCTCGGTGGCGGGCTTGGTGGTGTCGCTCTCGTCGACGGTGAAGGTCCGGTAGCCGGTCGCGAAGACCGTCGCGAACTCGCCGTCGTCGAGGTGCGCGACCTGCGAGGTGTGCCGGACCAGCGCGGCGAGGTCGCTCGCGACGAACATCTCGCGCTCGCCGACGCCGATGATCAGCGGCGAGCCGTTGCGCGCGATGACCAGGCGGTCCGGGTGCGCGGAGTCGGTGACGGCGATCGCGTACGTGCCGGTGATCCGCGAGACCGCCTCGACGACGGCGTCTTCGAGGGTGTCGGCGCCCGACCGCGCGATCAGGTGGGCGAGGACCTCGGTGTCGGTCTCGGACGTCAGCTTCACGCCGGCGTCGGCGAGCTGGGCGCGCAGGGCGTCGGCGTTGTCGATGATGCCGTTGTGGACGACGCAGACGCGGCCGTCTTCGGACGTGTGCGGGTGCGCGTTGTCCTCCGACGCGGGCCCGTGCGTGGCCCACCGCGTGTGGCCGATGCCGACCTTACCGGTGAGGCGCTTGGGCAGCGCGGCGGTGAGGTTGCGGACCCGGCCGACGACGCGGTGGACCTGCGCGGTGTCCTTCGGGCCGAGGACGGCGATGCCCGCGGAGTCGTAGCCGCGGTACTCGAGCCGGGTGAGGCCTTCGAGGAGGATGGGGGCGGCGTTCTGGCCGCCGATGTAGCCGACGATCCCGCACATGGCGAACCTCTTCTTCCAAGGGGGGCTGGGTCTCAGCCGTAGACGATGCGGCGCAGCTGGCGCTCGGACAGGTCGGGGGCGGCGACGAGCCTGCCCCGGAGCTCGGCGGCGATCAGCGGGAAGATCTCGGGGTTCTTCCGGCCCTCGGCCTGCAGCTCGGCGTGCCTGCGGCGGACGTACTGCTCGGTGGGTGTCCGGTAAAAGGCGAGGACGTCGTCGACGACGCGGGCGGCGACGCCCGGCGGCAAGCCGGTCGACGCGGCGACGCGCTCGACGATGTCCGTGTCCTCCACGCCGGACAGCATGCCTCATCGATCGGGTGAACCCCAAATTCTTGCCCGGAATCGGGCAAGTTTATTGGTTGGACACATCTCAGGGGTGGGTCAAGGGTTGACGACGTGCGCCAGGAAGACATTTGGGACGTCGAAACCGCCGAACGCTACGACACCCCGGGCCGCGGCATGTTCGCGCCCGAGGTCGTGGACCCCACCGTGGACCGCCTCGTCGCGCTGGCCGGCGGCGGGCGCGTGCTGGAGTTCGCCATCGGCACCGGGCGCATCGCCGTCCCGCTCGCCGCGCGAGGCGTGTCCGTCACGGGCATCGAACTGTCCGAGCCGATGCTCGACCGGCTGCGGGCGAAGGCCGAGATCCCGGTGGTCGCCGGCGACATGGCGACGGCCACGGCGCCGGGCCGGTTTTCGCTGGTCTACCTGGTCTTCAACACGATCGGGAACCTGCTGACCCAGGACGAGCAGGTCGAGTGCTTCCGCAACGCGGCCCGGCACCTGGACCCCGGCGGCCGGTTCGTGATCGAGCTCGGCGTCCCCGAGCTGCGCCGGCTGCCGCCGGGGCAGGACGCGGTGGTCTTCACCGCGGAGTCCGGGTACCTCGGCGTGGACACCTACGACACCGTGCGCCAGCACCTGGTCTCGCACCACTTCAAGTTCGGCGAGGGGCGGGAGGCGCGGCTCGGCCGGTGCCCGCAGCGCTACATCTGGCCGGCCGAGCTGGACCTCATGGGCCGGCTGGCGGGGTTCGAGCTGGAGTCCCGCCACCAGGACTGGACCGGCGGCGAGTTCACGACGCGATCGCCGTCGCACGTATCGGTGTATCGGCTGCCTCCGAGCTGACCTCGATCAGCGGCAGCCGGACCGTCGCGTGCGGGATGACACCCAGGTCGGCCAGCGCGGCCTTCGCCGCCGCCACCCCGGGGCCGACGCGCATGATGGTGTCCACCAACGGAAGCAGTGCGTCGTTGAGCGAGCGGGCCGTCTCCAGGTCGCCGCGGCGGACGGCCTCGATGAGGGCCGCGGTGTGGTCGGCCGCGACGTTGGCCACCACGCTGACCACGCCCGCCGCGCCGCACGCCAGGTACGGCAGGTTCAGCTCGTCGATGCCGCAGTAGTACGCCAGCGACGTGCGGGTCATGACCGTCATCGCCTCGAACAGGTCGCCCTTGGCGTCCTTGACCGCCCGGATCCGCGGGTGGGCGGCCAGCTCGATCAAAGTCGACGGCGTCATCGCGATGCCGGCCCGCGCCGGGACGTCGTAGAGCATCACCGGCAGCTCGGTCGCGTCGGCCACCGCCAGGCAGTGGGCGATCACCCCGGCCTGGGTCGGGCGGGAGTAGTAGGGGCAGACGAGCAGCAGCCCGTCCGCACCGGCCGCCTCGGCTTCGCGGGCCCGGCGGACGCTCGCGGCCGTGTCGTAGGTGCCGATGCCGGCGATCACGCGGGCGCGGTGCCCGGCCCGGGCCACGACGCTCCGGACGAGCCCGGCGGCTTCGGGTTCGGTCAGGGTGGGGGACTCGCCGGTGGTCCCGCCGACGACGAGGCCGTCGCAGCCGGTGGCCAGCAGGTGGTCGACGAGGCTCGCGAGGCCGGGTTCGCTGAGTGCCCCGCCGGGCCGCATGGGGGTCACCATCGCGACGAGGTTGGCGCCGAAGTCGGTCATGGTTCGACCTTGCCCGGCGTGACTGGTGCGGTCCAGCGATGCTTTTTTGCCGATACTGCGTAATCTTGCTTCATGATTGAGGTCGGTGCGCTGCGGGCGTTGCGGTCGGTGGCGGCGCTCGGGACGCTGGCGCGCGCGGCCGAGGAACTGGGGTTCACGGCGTCCGCGGTGTCGCAGCAGATCAAGCGGCTGGAGCACCAGGTCGGGGTGCCGATCCTCGCGCCGGCCGGACGCGGCGTGGTGCTGACACCGGCCGGGCAGGCCATCGTCGACTCGGCGCCGGAGGTGTTCCAGGCGCTGGAGCGGTGTGTCGAAGCGGCCCAATCGGTCTCGGAGGGCGCCCCGCGCGGCACGCTCCGGGTGGTGGCGTTCTCGACCGCCATCCGCGGCCTGCTCGCGCCGCTGCTGGGCGGATTGTCCTTGCGCTGTCCCGACTTGCGCGTCCACCTCACCGAGCAGGACCCCGAGGAGGCGCTGCACAGCGTCGACGCCGGGACGGCCGACTTCGCGCTCGTCCACGACGCCGACGGGCTGCCGGCCGCGCACCCGCCGTCGTTGACGCAGCGGCTCGTGCACACCGACGTCGGCGACGTGGTGCTGAGCCGGGCGCACCCGCTCGCGTCGGCCACCGAACCGCTCGGCCGCGCCGACCTCACCGGCCACGCGTGGGTGACCAGTCCGGCGGGAACGGTGTGCCACCAGTGGTTCCGCCGCCTGTTCGCGGACGCGCCGGCGGAGCCGGACGTCCGGCACCTGGTCGACGACTTCGCGACGCAGCTGTCCCTGGTCGCGTCCGGCGAGGTGATCGCGCTGATCCCGCGCCTGGCCCGGCCACCACTGGGGGAGGACCTGATCGCGCGTCCGTTGCGCCGGCAGCCGAAGCGCGAGGTGCACGCGGCGTGGCGGCGCAGCGCCGACGCGAGCCCGGCGATCCGGGCGCTGCTCGCGGAACTCGGTGCGGATCAGCCGGCTGTGCTCCCCTGAGGTGTGTGTTGCTCGTCTTTCTCGTCCGCGGAGCGACGGGTGAAGAACCACGGCGGTGTAACCAGGCCGAAAGTGCGAGCGACGGTATGGAGCCAGCCACCCTTGCGCACCCGTGGGGCCACGCTGCGGGATCGTCGGTGCAGCAGCAGTGCTCTCTCGAGTTTTCGCGCGGCGTGCTCCGGCCGCCGGGGTAGGTCGGTGCTCTGCGCGAGTGGATGCTCGTCACGAGTCCCCACAGGAACGGCGAGACCAGGTCCAGCAGTGCCGGGACCCGTGCCCGGCCGGTCCGCTCCCACCACGGAGGCGGCGTCACCGAGGTCCGGCCGGGTTCGTCGCGGCGGAACTCGGCTAGGCTGGCGGTGAGCGGGTGCAGCGTCGGAACGCCCGCCCGGCACTCCCTTTGGCGCACTGAGCCGGAGGAGTGCGCCTTGATCACCTTTGCCGGGATGAGTCTGCCCGTCACCAGTCTGGACCGTTCGGTCCCCTTCTACGAGTCGCTCGGGTTCGCCGTCGACGTCCGCAACGGGCGGTTCGTGTTGCTGCGCCTGGAAAGCGGGACGCTCGGGCTGCTGGAACTGGGCGACGTCGTCGAGCGGGAAGCCGGGCGGTTGCGGCAGTTCGTCCAGGTCGAGCTGCTGGCCGACGACCTCGACGAGCTGTACGCGGACTTCCTCGCTCGCGGGGTGCCGGTGCCGGGCCCGCCGCGGGACCGCGGGTTCGAGCGGCAGCTGCAGCTGCGGGACCCGGACGGCTTCACGGTCGAGTTCGCCGATCGGAGCCCCCGTTGAGATCTCCTTGCCACGCAGGGGGAGCCAGCTCGCGCAGCCCGACCCGCGCCAGCGCGCGCCGGGCCGTGTGGTCCACCAGGTCGTCGACCGTCTTCGGGTGCGGGTAGAACGCCGGGACCGGTGGGGCGATGATCGCGCCCGCCTCGGCCGCCGCCGTCATCGCGCGGAGGTGGCCGAGGTGCAACGGCGTCTCACGCACCATCAGCAGCAGCGGGCGCCCTTCCTTCAGGCAGACGTCGGCCGCGCGGCTGACCAGGTCGTCGGTGTAGCTCCACGCGATCGCCGACAGCGTCTTGATCGAGCACGGCGCCACCAGCATCGCGTCCACCGGGAACGAGCCCGACGCGATGGACGCGCCGATCTCGCCCGGCCGGTGGTGCACCGTCACGAGCTTTCCCAGCTCTGCCGGGGAAAGCCCGCATTCGTGCCGGACGGTCACCGCGCCGGCCTTCGACAGCACCAGGTGCACCTCGACGTCCGGTCGGTACGCCAGCAGCTCCAGGATCCGGACGCCGTAAGCCGCGCCGCTGGCACCGGTGATCGCGACGACCACCTTCATTCGATCGCCTCGATGCGCCGGCCGGTCTTGTCCGGCGCCACGACCGCCAGTACCGCCGCGGCGACCGGGCCGACGATGCCGAGCGCCAGCGCGAGCGGCACCGTGCCCGCGAGTGACAGCGCCACCAGCGGGAACAGCCCGGCGCCGAACCCGCGTCCGGCGTAGTAGCTGAGGTTCGAGCCGCTCGAGCGCACGCGCGTCGGGAAGAACTCGGCCATCCAGATGCCGAGCACGCCGAACCCGCCGCTGCCGCCGGCGCACATCATCAGCGCCCAGAACGTCGGCGACGCCCAGAAGTCCGTGCCGATCTTCGCCGCACCGCTCACCACGAGGGTGAGGAACCAGGCGAACCCGAGCACGCCGAACAGCGCCGAGGCGAACATCGCCCACTTGCGTTTCAGGACGTCCGACAGGATTCCGGTCAGGGGATAGGTGATCCCGGTGACAATAAGTCCCAAGAGGACGATCAGGCTCGCCGTGCCCAGCGGCACCTTCTCCACCTTGATCAGGAACGTCGACAGGTACGAGATGAGCGAGTTCGTGGTGAGGAACAACGCCGTCGCCAGCGCCATGAACAGGATCGTGCCGGCCGCGTACCCGCCGCGGAACACGTCCAGCAGCGGCACCTTCGTGCGGCGCAGCTTCTCCGGCACCCGGCCCGCCTTCAGCTCGCGCTGGTACTCCAGCCACTGCTCGGACTCCGGCAGCAGCACGGCCGCGGCGATGCCGATCACCAGCGTCGTGACGCCGATCAGGACGTACCCCGTGCGCCAGCCGCGGTCTTCGCCGAACTCGACGAGGCAGACGTACACCACGCCCTCGGTCAGGATCTGGCCGACGAAGTACATCGCCTGGATGGAGCCGCCCATCATGCCGCGTTTGCGCGTCTTCCAGCACTCGGCGAACATCGAGAACGACAGCCCGAACAGCCCGCCCATCCCGACGCCGGCGAGCAGCCGGGTCAGCAGGAACAGGAAGTAGTTCGGCGCGAGCCCGCCGAGCAGCGCGGCGACGCCGAACGCCAGCACGGACCCGGTGTAGGTCCAGCGCCTGCCGTAGAGGTCGCCGAGCCAGCCGCACAGGATCCCGCCCACGATCGAGGCGAACCCCTGCAGCGTGGCGACCTGGATGATCTGGATGGTGCTGACGTGGAAGCTCTCCGCCAGGTAGGACAGCGGGTAGCCGACGAGGTTGAGCTCCGCGCCGTCGAAGAGCGTGCCGAGGAACGCGAAGAACAGGATGCGAGCGGTGTAGGAGCGCACGGGAGTGAGCCCACCGCTGCCGGTGGGCGTCTGCAGGGTCGACAAGGAGGTTCCCTTTCGCGGGGATCAGTCAGGCAGTTTTTGGCCCCGGGTCTCGGGGCAGAACGGGGCGACGACCAGGCCCAGCACGTAGATCGACCCGACGGCGGTCGCGGCGACGCCGTACCCGCCGAGCTTCGAGATGACCGCGCCGGCGGTGAGCGGGCCGAGGAAGGCGATGAACCGCGCCGCGTTGAACACGAACGCCGCGCCGGTGGCGCGCAGGTGGGTGGGGTAGAACTCGGGCAGCCACACCGGCATCCACGTGTACTGGCCGAGCGTGAAGAACCCGTTGACGACGAGCACGACGACGATCAGGCCGAGGCTGTGCGTCCACAGGAACAGCACCGGCGTGAGGATCAAAGAAGCGGCGAAGTACAGCAGCACCGCGGGTTTCCGGCCGACGCGGTCGGCGATGAAGCCGAAGGCGATGTAGCCGGCGATCGCGCCGGCGTTGTAGATCATCCCGGCCCCGCTCGCCCACGACGTCGCCGAATGCCCGTCGGCGGCGGCGCGCGAGGCGACGTAGGCGGGGACCCACGTCGAGATGCCCCACCAGCCGAGGGTGGTGACCAGTGACATCAGCGAGCCGAGGATGGTCAGCCTGCGCAGCTTGGGGTCGACCATGATCTGGCGCAGGGTCAGCCGGGTGAACGACTTTTCGTGGTCGGTCAGCTCGCCGCCCCGCTGCTTCAGCTCCCGGCGGCGGCGGTGGGCACTGGTCCACTGGTCGGACTCGGGCACCTTGCGGCGCAACCACAACGCGAACACCGCCGGCAGCACGCCGATCAGGAACATGTACCGCCAGGAGTCCGGCCCCAGCGGCGCGATGAAGTACCAGCAGGCCGACGCGAGGAAGAAGCCCAGCCCGAGCCCGCACTGCATGAGGCCGGCGGCCTTGGCGCGCGCGTGGGCCGGCCAGGTCTCGGCGACCAGCGACGTGCCGGTGCCCCACTCCGAACCGAGCGCGAACCCGGTGATGAACCGCAGGACGAGGAACGACGCCCACGACCAGGAAACCGCGGTGAGGCCGGTGAACGCGGCGTACAGCACCATCGAGGTCAGGAGCGCTTTCCGCCGGCCGAAGTAGTCGGCGAACACCCCGCCGAGGATTCCGCCGAAGCCCCAGCCGAGCAGCGTGACGGCGATCGTGGCGCCGGTCAGGAACGCCACCTGCGTCGCCGGCGCGCCGGGCTCGAGTGTCTTCAGGACGAGACTCGCGGTCAGGATGAGCGCGTAGGTCTCGAAGCCGTCGAAGAGCCAGCCGAGGTTCGCGGCGAGCAGCGACCGCCACTGCGTGCGGTTCAGTGTCTTGGCCCAGGGCTTCCGGGCGAGTGCGACCTCGGACACGGGATCTCCTTTCCGGGCCGCCGTGGGCCGGAAGTCTTGTCCTCTATCTAGGACATCGAGTCCTGCATGCGGAACCGTAAGCGAGCCGCAGGGTGAGGTCAAGGCACGATCCGGAGCCCCGGATCGTGGAGATTCCGCTGAAGCGGAACTATTCCGCTATTTTCTCCGCACCGCCGGTGCGTTCGGTGATGCGCGAACCGCATTCGCGGATCAGGCCACCGTAGTGATCCACAGTGGACTCGTTGAGCTCCGACGCGAACGCCAGCGAGCACACGACCAGGCAGACGCGGCCCTGCGCGTCGAACACCGGGGCCGCCACGCCGGACTGGCCGAGGTCGTACTCCCGGATGCTCTCGGCGTACCCGCGCTCGCGGGTGTCGTCCAGGATCTCGCGCAGCTCGTCGGGGGTCGCGACCGTCTCGGGGGTGAACTCCTCGACGCCGAACTGCTCGACCAGCCGGTCCACCTCGGCCGGGGCGGACCAGGCGTGGAACGCGCGCATGATGGCCGGTGCCGAGAAGGGGAACGTGTCGCCGACGCCGACCGTGATCCGCACGCCCTTGCCCCGGTCACCCTTGGCCAGCACCGAATACTCGCCCTTCCCGTGCGGCTGCACCGCGAAGACGACGAAGTTGATCCGCTGGTTGAGCGCGTCGAGCTCCTGCTGGACGATCTCCGTCATCCAGTCTTCGGAGAGGCGGGCCATCGCGAGCAGCCGCGGGCCGAGCGACCAGCCGTCGCGGCTGGTGGTCCAGCCGGCCCGCTGCAGGGTGCCGAGGATGTTGTAGCAGGTGCTGCGGTTGAGACCCAGCTCCTCGATCAGCACCCCGGAGGCCACCGGTTCCGGCCAGTCCCGGGCGATCCGCTCCAGGAGCCGTACGGCGCTCAGCACCGCTGGTACGTCGCTCGTCATCCTCGCCCCTCGTCGTTCTTCCTTCGCGCACGGTAGCCGAGCGGGTTTGCGTGTCGCCAGGACCGTGTTAGTGTCCTCTATATTAGACACCTAGTCCTCTCTGGTGGTCATATGAAGCTCGGATCCTCCTTTCTCGTTCCCGCCGGGCACGAACGCGTGTTCGCGCACTTCCTCGACCCGGACTCGATGCGGGTCAGCGTCCCCGGCTGCACCGAACTCGACCGGGCGGACGCGGAGCACTACCGCGGCCGGCTCGTCAACGAGATCGCCCACGTCCGGTTCAGCGCCGGGTTCTCCGCGGAGATCACCGAACTGACCGAGCCGGAGCTGGTGCGGGCGCTGCTCAAGGGCGAGGACCACAAGCTCGGCAGCTCCATCAAGATCGACGCGCGCCTCGGCGTCCGGCCCGACGGCCCGGACTCGTCCAAAGTGGACTACAGCCTGGACGTCGCGATCTGGGGCCGGATCGGCCGGCTCGGCGAGTCGCTCGTGCGGCGCCGCTCGCAGGAGGTCGAGAAGGAGTTCGTCGCGGCCTTCTCCGAGATCTGCGCCGCCGGTCCGCCGGGGCCGGACAACCCCGGGCTGCGCAGCGTCCTCGAACGCCGGAACGGCCCGGCCGCGCCGGCCGACGCTGCCGAAAAGCCCGTCTCGTGGTGGCGCCGCCTGCTCGCGCGGCTGTTCGGGAAGAAGAGCTGATGCCCGTCTACCACTACCCGGACACGCTCGGCGAAGCCTGCTCGCTCCTGGCGGAGGGCGAGGACGCGATGGTCTACGGCGGCGGCACCGCCGTCCAGATCCTGCTCAAGCAGGGCGTCCTCTTCGCGTCCGACCTGGTCGACATCGCCGCCGTCCCGGGCCTCGGCGAGATCACCCGCACCAAGGACGGCCTGCGCGCCGGCCCGCTGGTCACGTTGCGCCAGATGGAAACCAGCCCGCTCGTGCGGGAGCTCGCACCGCTGGCCGCCGAGGTCTACGGCCGCGTCGCGAACCCCCGCGTCCGCAACACCGCGAGCGTCGGCGGCAACCTCGCGCACGGCGACTACCGGCTCGACCCGCCGACCGCGCTGATGGTGCTCGACGCGCGCGTCGAGCTCACGTCGTCGCGGGGGAAGCGGACCGTGCCCGCGCGCGAGTTCTTCGTCGACTTCCAGCAGACGGCCCTGGAACCCGGCGAGCTCATCACGGCCGTCGAAATCCCGCGGCAGCCCGAAGACGCGGGCGCGCACTTCGCCAAGCTGTCGAGCCTCGCGGTCAACGACTGGCCTGCTGCGTCCGCCGCCGTGCTGGTGGTGCCGGCTTCCCGCGGCCGCCGCCAGGTGCGGCTCGGGCTCGGCGCGCTGGCCCACGTGCCGGTGTTCACCCAGTTCGAGCTCGCCGGCGACACCGCCGTCGACGACGTCGTGGCCACGGCGAAGGACGTCGCCGGGCCGCTGATCGACCCCCTCCCGGACGTGCGCGGGGGAAGCGCTTACAAGACGCGGCTCGGCCTCGTGGCCGTCGAAGAAGCCGTGCGAGCCTCCTGGAAGGAGCGAGACGATGAGCGACGGATCCCGTTCCTCGGCCGGCGCCGCCGTCGGTGAGCGGTGGGCCCGCACCGACGGGCGCGCCAAGGTCCGCGGCGAGTTCCGGTACGCCGCCGAAGAACCCGTCCGGCCGTGCCTCGACGTCGCCGTCCACCGCGGCACCCGGCCGCACGCGAAGATCGTCTCGGTCGACACGTCCCGGGCACTCGCGGTCGAGGGCGTCGTCGCGGTCGTCACCGGCGCGGACCTGTTCGCCCTGCTCGGCGAGCGGATGATGACCGGCCCCGCGTTCTCCGACCAGCCGTGCCTGGCCGTGGGCAAGGTCCGGTACGTCGGCGAACCCGTCGCGGCCGTGCTCGCGCACAGCGTCGCGCAAGCTCGCCAGGCGGCCGAAGAGATCCAGGTCGAGTACGACGAGCTGGCCCCGGTGCACGACGTCGACGACGCCATCACCGGAACCTCCTACGTGCACGAAGAACTGCGGCCGTCGGCGGTGTTCGGCGACCTCAAGCACCTGCGCGGCAAGCGCGACACGAACGTCAACTACGAGTTCAACCTGCGGAAGGGCGACCCCGACGCGGCCGGGGGAACCAAGGTGAGCGCGGAGTTCTGGGCGCCACCGACCCACCACGTGCCGATCGAGCTGCCGTACGCGGCCGCGTGGCCCGAGGGCGACCGGGTCGAGCTGATCGCGACGACGCAGACGCCGTCCTACGTCCGGCAGAGCCTGGCCGACCTGCTCGACCTGCCGCTCAACCGGGTCCGGGTGCGGACCGCGCCGCTCGGCGGCAGCTTCGGCGCCAAGATGTACGACCGGCTGGAACCGCTGGTCGCGGCGCTGGCGTGGACGCAGCGCAAGCCCGTGCGCATCACCGCCACCCGCGAAGAGGCGTTCCTGCTCACCACCCGCCACGGCGCCGCCGTGTCCGGCAGCATGACCGCCGGCGAGGACGGCTCGATCGTGGCCGCGACCGCCGACGTCCGCTACGACACCGGGGCCTACGCCGACGTCGGGCCGCGCATCACGGCCAAGTCGGGCATGGTCGCCACCGGGCCGTACAAAGTGGACAACGTCCGTGTGCGCTCCCGGTGCGTCTACACGAACAAGCCGTCCGCCGGGCCGTTCCGGGGCTTCGGTGTGCCACAGGTGACGTGGTCCCACGAGTCCCTTGTGGACGAGCTGGCGCGCGAACGCGGCGAGGACCCGGCCGAGTTCCGGCGGCGCAACCTGCTGCGGGAGGGCGACATCGCGCCGGTCGGCACGCCGATGCACAGCGCGGACTTCGTCGGCTGCCTCGACGCCGTCACCGAGGCCATCGGCTGGGCCGACCCGCTGCCGCCAGCGGAAGGCCGGTTCGTGCGCGGGCGCGGGGTCGCGGTCGGGATCAAGGCCGTGCTGACGCCGACGATCTCCAACGCCACCGTCCAGCTCAACCAGGACGGCTCGGCGACCGTGCTGATCAGCACCGTCGACATGGGACAGGGCAGCGACACGATCATGGCGCAGATCGCCGCCGAGGTGCTGTGCCTCGGCGAGGGCCGGGTGCGGGTCGTCGGCGCGGACACCGACGTCACGCCGTACGACACGATCACCGCCGGCTCGCGGTCGACCTACCACACCGGCAACGCCGTCCGGCTCGCCGCGGAGTCCATGCGGGACAAGCTGACCGGCCTCGCGGCGAAGCACTTCGACGTCGAAGCGACCGACATCAAGATCACCGGCGACGGGCTCGTCAGCGCCCAGAGCCAGGCCACCGTCAGCATCCCGGACCTGCTGCTCGCCCACTTCGGCGCGCGGGGCACCACGCTCACCGCCGAGGCGAACTTCAGCACGACGTGGCAGCCCTACGACCACGAGACCGGGCAGTCCCCGCGGGTCACCGAGCACTGGTTCGCCGGCGCGGCCGCCGTCCAGCTGACCGTCGACACCGCGACCGGGCGCGTGCACGTCGAGCACCTCGCGGTCGCCGGCGACGTCGGCCGCGCGATCAACCCGGCCATGGTCGAGCAGCAGCTCTCCGGCGCGGCGATCATGGGCCTCGGGCACGCGCTGTTCGACCAGCTCGTGTTCGACGAGGGCCAGATCGTCAACGGCACCCTGCTGGACTACCAGCTGCCGTCCATCAAGGACATGCCGGACAAGCTGACGCCGATCGTCATCGAGAGTCCACACCGGACTGGACCGTTCGGCGCCAAGGGTGTCGGCGAGACCGCGATCATCCCGCTCGCGCCGGCGATCGCCAACGCCGTGCGCGACGCCACCGGCGTCCGGCTGACCGAGCTGCCGCTCACCCCGGAGCGGATCCTCACCGCGATCACCGAGCAGGAGCAGTCATGAGGGAGATCCAGCTGACCGTCAACGGACGGCGCCGCCGCCTCGCCGTCGCCGACGACGAGCTGCTGCTCGACGTGCTGCGCCGCGAGTTCGGCGTGACGAGCGCGCGCGAAGGCTGCGGCGTCGGCGCGTGCGGGGCGTGCACCGTGCTGGCCGGCGGGCAGAGCGTGTCGAGCTGCCTGGCCCGCGCCGCGCGGTACGACAACGCCGAGATCACGACGGCCGACGGGCTGCCGGAGGACGACGAGGTGGTCGACGAGTTCGTCGCGGCCCGCGCGATGCAGTGCGGCTACTGCATTCCCGGGTTCGTGCTGATGGCCCACGAGCTGCTGGCGGAGAACCCGAGGCCGACCGACGACGACGTCACCGAGCACCTGGAGGGCAACATCTGCCGCTGCGGCACCTACGGCGAGATCCGCACCGCGATCAAGGCCGCGGCCGCCCGCCGGGAAGCCCGCGAGGGAAGGAAGAGCGCGTGAAAGAAGTGCACGTCCACCGCACCGGGACCCAGGGCCGTCCCGTCGTGCTGCTGCACCCCCTGGCGCTCAGCGGCGCCGTCTGGGACCCGGTCGCCGAATACCTCGGCACCCGGCACCAGGTGCTCGCGCTCGACGCGCGGGGCCACGGCGAGTCCTCTTGGGACGGTGCGGAGTTCACTGTGGACGACATGGCCGCCGACGCGGCCGCCGTCATCGAGGACTTCGGTGCCGGCCCGGCGGACGTCATCGGCCTGTCGATGGGCGGCAGCACCGCCCTCACACTCGCCGTGAACCGGCCGGACCTCGTGCACCGGCTCGTGCTCGCCGACGCGACCGCGTGGTACGGCCCGGACAGCGTCGCCGAATGGGCGCAGCGGGCCGAGCGCGCGCTGACCGTGGCCCGGCCGGCGCAGCTGGAGTTCCAGCGGGACCGGTGGTTCGCCGACGCCTTCCGCGCCGAACACCCCGAAGAGGTCGAGCGCGTGTGCGAGATCTTCACCGCGACGGACTCGAAGGCCCACGCGGCCGCGTGCCGGGCCCTCGGCGCGCTGGACGCCCGCGACCGGCTCGGCGACGTCCGGGCCGAAACGCTGGTCCTGGTCGGCGCCGAGGACTACGCGACGCCGCCGGAGATGTCCCGCGAGCTGGCCGCCGGGATCGAGGGCGCGCGGCTGCGGGTGCTGGACCGCGCGCGGCACCTGAGCCTGCTGGAGCGGCCCGACCTGTGGCCGGTCGTCGCCCAGCACTTCGCCGGGGACGAGAAGTGACGGAACCGTTGCTGAGCCTGCGTTCGCACCTCGACGCCGTCGCCGGGTTCGGGGAGCTGCGGACCGTGCGGGGCGCGCACTGGGACCTCGAGCTGGGCGGGATCGCCGAGCTGAGCTACCGGCTGCCCGGGGCGCCCGCCGTCCTGTTCGACGGGATCGCCGGGTACCCGGCCGGGATGCGGGTGCTCACCGGCAGCACCGGTTCGCCGCGGCGGTTCGGGCGGACCCTGCGCCTGGGCGACGACCTCGACGACGTCGGCGTGGTCGAGGCCCTGCGCGGGAAGCCGTCGCGCTGGGCGGCGTCGGCCCGGGACTTCCCGGTGCGGCCGGTCGAGGACGCGCCCCTGCTGGCCCACGAGGTCCCCGGCGAGCAGGTCGACCTGCTGACGTTCCCGGTACCGCGCTGGCACGCCCACGACGGCGGGCGGTTCATCGGCACGGGCTGCTTCGTCGTCACCAGCGATCCGGACACCGGCGTCCACAATGGAGGCTGCTATCGGATGGAGGTGGCCGACGAGGGCCGCAGCGTCACCCTCGCGGTGGTGCCGGGCAAGCACGGCGACCAGAACATCCGGCGCTGGTTCGAAAAGGAGGGCCGTGCGCCGGTGACCGTCTCCTTCGGACACGACCCGTTGCTGCTCGTGCTGGGCGGCACCGAGGTCCCGCACGGGATTTCGGAACTGGAGTACGCCGGGGCGGTGCTGGGCGAGCGCGTCCCGGTCGTCACCGGGCCGGAAACCGGGCTGCCGATCCCGGCGGGCAGCGAGCTGGCGATCGAGGGCTGGCTGCGGCCGGACCACCTGCGCGAGGAGGGACCGTTCGGCGAGTGGACCGGGTACTACTCGGGCCGCCGGCGGCCGAACCTCGCCGTCGAGATCACGCGGCTGTACCACCGCGACGACCCGATCCTGCTCGGCGCTCCGCCGGGCAAGCCGCCGCACGACTATTCGTACATGCGCACCGTGATGAAGTCGGCGATGATCCAGGACGAGCTGGCCGCGTCGGGCGTCCCGGGCGTCGTCAAGGCGTGGGCCCACGAATCCGGCGGCGGGCGGCTGTTCATCGCGGTTTCGGTGCGGCAGCGGTACGCCGGGCACGCGCGGCAGGTGGCGTACCTGACCGCCCAGTGCCCGGCCGCCGCCTACATGAACCGGTACGTCGTGGTGGTGGACGACGACATCGACCCGGCGGACCTCGACCAGGTCGTCTGGGCGATGTCGACGCGCAGCGACCCGGCCGGGGACATCGAGGTGATGAAGCGGACGTGGGGCAGCAAGCTGGATCCCTTGTCGGTCGAGGGCGAGCCCCCGTTCAACAGCCGCGCGATCATCGACGCCTGCCGTCCTTACGAGCGCCTGGAGTCTTTTCCCCGGGTGGCGGAGAGCGATCCGGACTTCCTGCGGGAGCTCGAACGAAAGTGGCGCGCGGAGCTGGCCTGAGCGGTCGTGAGTGAGAAACAGTGTTCTAACGCTGTTTCTCACTCACGACCCTTCGGGGACTAGTTGCGGTAGCGGAAGAGGATCCGGCCGCGGCTCAGGTCGTACGGGCTCAGCTCCACCAGCACCCGGTCGTACGGCAGGATCTTGATGTAGTTCTTCCGGATCTTCCCGCTGATGTGCGCGAGGACCTGGTGCCCGTTCGGCAGCTCCACCTTGAACGTGGCGTTGCGCAGGCACTCGAGCACGGTGCCCTCGACTTCGATGCCGCCCTTGTCAGCCATGGCGCACCAGCTCCAGGTTGCTGCCCGCGCGCCGGGCGCCGACGCTCTCGAACAGCGCCGTCGCCGCCGGGTTGGCTTCGTTCACTTCCGCCGTCGCCGTGGGGATTCCCGCGTCGTGCAGGGCGCCCAGCACCTGGGTCAGCAGCGCGTGGGCGATGCCCCTGCGACGGTGGTCCGCGCGGACCGCGATCAGGCCGATCCGGGGCAGGCGCGTCACCTGGACCACCCGGACCAGGCCGACGTACTCGCCGGCTTCGGCCGCGGCCGCGTACAACGCCGGGTCCACGACCGTGTCCCCGTCCGGCCGCGGCAGCACCTCGGCCGGCATCTCCTGCCAGCCGACCGTCGCCTCGACCTCGGCGCGGACCACGCTGTCCAGCGCGCGCAGCGGGCCTTCCGAAGCCGAGCCGCGGGGCACGATCGTCACGCCCGGCGGCGGGAGCACCGGGACGGCGTCCGTGGGCACCGAGTACTCCCACTCGCGACGCCGGGTCGTGAAGCCGGCTCGTTCCCAGCCGGCCGTCAGTTCGACGTCGCTCTCGTCGACGATCGTGTGGAGCGGGGCCGGGAGCTCGGCGAGCATCGCGTCGGCGAGCTGGTCGAAGACCGAGCGGTGCCAAGCGTCGACGCTGACGAAGAGCCGTCCGTCGGGCCGCGTCGAAGCCTCGCCGCGGCCGATCACGCGGTCGTCCTCCAGCGCGTGCCAGAGCCGCTGCGCGACCCGCGTGATCACCACCGCGGGCGCGCCTGAAGTGAAATGGGAAGTTTCCATGGGTTCGTACCTCTCGGGAGTGCCTGAAGCGCTCCCGGCGACCCCTACGACAGTCGCCCGACCGTGACGACGAGGGGAGCACCCACCATCGAAACAGCGTTCATGGGGCTCACCTCCCGGCGTCGAGTCACGGTCAAGGGCACGATAGCGGCCCGTCGCCGCCGTGCCCACCGATTTACCGCGCGGCCCGGCGGCTCCGCAGCCAGAGGGCGATCCTCGCCGGGAACAGCAGCAACAGCAGCACGTAGTAGCCGATGCTCGGCTTGAACACCGCCACGACGACCGCGAGCGCGAACACGGCCGCGCTCAGCACGTGGTTCCAGAACGTCTCGTCGGACACCGGCTCGGCGTCCCCGCGGATCTGCGGGTCGTGGCGGATGATGAACACCATCGCGGTGTGGCACAGGCTGCTGGCCAGCAACGTCCCCAGGTAGAACAGCACGGTGAAGCGCTCGGACTGGTACGCGCCGATCAGCTCGGTGGGGAAGGGCAGCAGGGCGATCGTCAGCAGCCAGAGGAAGTTCACGCGCACGAGCGCGGTGCTGTACGACCGCACGTGCTCGAAGATGCGGTGGTGGACGGACCAGAAGCGCCCGATCACGAGAAAACTGAGTACGAAGCTGATGATCTTCGACCAGTTGCCGGTCACGGCCTCCACCGCGGGCTTGTGCTCGGCGACCAGCTCCGGCACCAGGTCCGTCAGCGGCAGGACCAGCAACGTCAGCGCGATCGCGACCACGGCGTCGGTGAAGAACACCAGCCGTTCGGATGATTTCTTCTGCTCCACGCGCACCATCAAACCATTCGATGATCAGCGTCGAGGCAGGACCAGCAGGGCGTCGCCGACCGGACGTTCTCCCGTCGCGTCCGAGGGGGAGCTGACCAGCTTGCCGTCGATCGCCATCGCCGTCGAGCCGCCGCCGTCGAGGTTGATCGCCGTCACCGCGCCCAGCCGTGCCATCTGCTTCGCGCCCTCGATCAGGGACAGGCCCTCGGCGAACCCCGGCTGACGCCCGTCGGCCGTGACGATCAGCAGCCGTCCCTCGCGGTCGAGGCCGACCATCGTGCGCGGGTTGCGCTTGACGCCCCAGCCGTACACGAACGACGGGTCGCCCGGGTGCACGATGCCGTCCGCCGCCGCGTTCACCGCGATCCGGCCGCCGCGGACCAGCCACGGGCCGCCGTTGACGACGCCGGCCGGGTGGATCGGCCGGCCGGCTGCGGAGATCCGCGTCCCGACTGGCAGCTTCGCGCCCGGCCGCGCGTGGTCGCTCAGCCAGGTCGCCGCCGCACCGATGCCCTGCACCGTGTGCCCGCCCGCCGGGACGTCGCCGCCCGCGGGACGCACCGCCGTGACGACGTCGTGGGAGTCCAGCACGGCTTCGACGCCGGTGCCGGCCGGGGTCGGCGTGCCGAGCTGCGGGGTGAAGAGCACCAGCTCGTCGGCGTGGGTGCAGGTCGTGTCGTGCAGCGGCCGGTCGGTCGGGACGTCACCGGGCTCGCCGCAGTTGCGGATGAGGCCGGGCTTGCGGTTGACGCCGTTGACCTCGCGGCCGCCGACGGTGACCGCGGTCCGCGGAACGCCGATCGACGGCCGGTCGCCGAGCAGCAGCGCGGGCCGTCCGGTGGTGGCTTCGCTCTGCAGGAGGCCCTGGTAGACGCCGATGCCGGCCGGTTCGCCGGGGATGCCGTCGCGCGGGTCGATGACGAAGAAGCCGCCGTTGGTCCCGACGAGCGCCCCCGCGGCGGCCGACAGCGCCGACGTCGTGCGCCGGCCCGACACGGACTCGCCGTGTGACGCGACGACGTCGCCGCGGAACCGCCGCGGATCGACGACGGCGACCCGGATGCGTTGCGGGCCTTGCGCTTCGGGACCGTCCTGGCCGGTCCATTCGACGGAGTTGGCGAAGCCGTTCGCGGCCATGGCGCTCGCGGTGGCGGCGGCCTGCGCCCGGTCGGCGAACGAGCCGACCCGCACCCGCCAGCCGAGCGCGCCACGCGGCGTGTCGGCGAACGCGGGCCAGTCGACCCGCTCGGCGCGGGCGGCGAAACCCTTGCCCCGCAAGGACGTCACGAGCGCGTCGGCGTGCTCCCGGCTCCCGAGCGCGGACGGCGGTGCGTCCGGATCGGGGCTGGACCCACCGGGCACGAGCGTGGTGACGGTCCAGGTGCTGTGCCCGGTGCCTTCGCCGGTGACGGTGGTGGAGACGGTCAGCCCCGGCGCGAGCACGTCGCCGGCGGCCGAGGCCGGCGTGCTCAGCGCCAGGGTGAGCACGGCGGACAGGGGCAGGGCGAGCAGCACCGGAGTCTTCACGCGGAGCAACGTACCCAGCCGGGGTGACCGGCGCACGCGTTCCGGGTGAACTCCCGGTTCAGCCGCCGACGTGGATGCCCGGCCGGCGAGCCGGGTCCTTCTCCGCGGTGCGGATGATCTCCCGGACCACCGGGGCCGTGTCGCCGCGGCCGAGGATGAGGTAGCGGAACAGGTGCCCGAGCGGGTTTCCTTCGGCCCACTCGAAGTGGCACTGCGGCCGGACGCCCGTGACGTCGCGCAGGGCGAGCAGGATCGCCGCGATCGCGTTCGGCGCCGCGGGGCTGTCCGCACGGAGGATCCGGTAGCCGTCGATGTCCACACCGCGCACCTGGAGCACGTTGGCGAACTCCGACGGGTCCACGACGTCGATCTCCAGGAAGATCACGTCGGCGGCGCCGGGGACCGGGTTCATCGAGCGCTGCTCGGCTTCCTTGGCCGAATACTCGGCTTCGTCGCCGCCTTGGCGCTTGTTGGCGATGATGTGCAGGTTGCCGTCGTGGGCCAGCGAATCGGTGATGAACCGGCGCGCTTCCTCGTCGAACTCGATGCGCTCGGCCCGCAGCTCCGTCGTGCGCGAAACCCGCGAAACCAGGGAGACGACGATGATCCCGAGGATGAACAGGCCCGAGATGGCGATGCCGTCCGGCTTTTCGATGACGTTCTCGACGAGCGCGTAGAGCAGCACCAGCGTCAGGACGATGAACCCGATCGCCGCGCCGCGCTGTCCCCGCCGGATCGCCGAGATGCTCACCGCGACCGCGCCGGACACCATCATCGCGAGGATCCCGGTCGCGTAGGCGCCGGCCTGCGCGTTGACGTCGGCGCCGAACGCGACGGTGATCAGGATGCTGATCACCGTGTAGACGATCACCACCGGCCGCACCGCGCGGCCCCACTCCGGCGCCATGCCGTAGGAGGGCAGGTACCGCGGGACGATGTTGATCAGCCCGGCCATCGCCGACGCGCCGGCGAACCACAGGATCAGGACGCTGCTGATGTCGTAGGCGGTGCCGAAGATCTCGCCCAGCTCGTGGTGGGCGAGGTAGGCCATGGCGCGGCCGTTGGCCTCGCCGCCCTCCTTGAACGCGTCCGCCGGGATCAGCACGGTCGTGATGAAGCTCGTCGCGATCAGGAACACCGACATGATCAGCGCGGCGACGGTCAGCAGCTTGCGGGTGTTGCGGACCCGCGACTCCAGCTTTTCTTCGGCGGTCTTCCCCTCCGCGGCGACCAGCGGCATCATGCTGACCCCGGTTTCGAAGCCCGAGAGGCCCAGCACCAGCAGCGGGAACGCGATCACGGCCGGCCCGATGACGCCGGTGAACCCGCCGCCGCCCGCGGTCAGCGCGTCGCTCCAGCGGGAGAGGTCGGCGGAGTTGCCGAGCATGTCGACGACGCCGACCACCGTGACGATGGCGTTGAGCAGCAGGAAGACCGCGACGAGCGGGATGGCGACGCCGACCGCCTCGCTGAAGCCCAGCAGGAACACCCCGCCGAGGATCAGCAGCAGCACGACGGTGATGAGCACGGCGTGGCCGTGCAGGAAGCCCGGCAGGTACGGGTTTTCCAGCATGTGCACGGTCGCGTCCGCCGAGGACAGCGTGATCGTGATGATCCACGACGTCGCGACGAAGCCCAGCAGCGTGAGGACGAAGAGCTTCCCGCGCCAGAACGGCAGCAGGTCCTCCAGCATCGCCACCGAGCCTTGCCCGTGCGGGCTTTCGCGGGCGACGCGGCGGTACATCGGCAGCATGCCGAGCAGCGTCAGCGCGACGATCAGCAGCGTGGCGAGCGGCGAGAGCGCCCCGGCGGCGAGCGCGGCGATGCCGGGCAGGTAGGAGAGGGTGGAGAAGTAGTCGACGCCGGTCAGGCACATGACCTTCCACCAGGCCTGCGGCGTGCCGTGGTCCTCGCCGCCCTGCCGCCCGACGGGCGCGACCCGGTGCTCCAGCAGCCAGCGGGCCGGCCCGGAAGCCGGCGGCTTCGGCGGAACCGGGCTGTCGACGCTCGCCGGCACGGTCACCTCGGGTGAAGCACCCATCCTCGTCCCCTCATCGCTGGACACAGCGGGTCCAAGGATGCCCGACGCGGGTGGGGTGCGGTGGTGCAGGTGGCCGATCGCGGGTGGGGCGGGGTTTCGGGAGGTGCTCGGCCTGCGGGGGCGCGCCTGGCGTGGTTCCGCACGAGCGTTGTCAGCAGCGGGGCGGGCTCGCCGAGGGACGCCGGGCGGTCCGCGCGCGGTCGTGGGTGGCCGGCCGGGCCCGGCGAGGACGGGCCGCCGGGCGACTGCTCCGCAGACGACCGCCGGCGGTGAGCGCGGGCCGGCGCCGCGCGGTGTCCGGAACGGACCCGCCCAGGAACAGGGCCGCGCCGCTGTGTTCGGCCGGTGCGCCGCGCGCAGTGCTCCGGCGGCAGGGCGTGGCGATCCTCGTCGGCGCACGACGACCGCGCTGCTCGGTGATCGTCGTGACTCCTTCCGGGGGTGGTCCGGCTCCGGTAACCCGGTGAATCGATGACAAACCGATGCGGGCGGCTTAAGGTCGGCACCGGCGGGAGGGAGATGCGGTGACCGGCGAGCGGACGCTGACGGTGCGGGTGCGCACCGTGCCCGAGGCCGTCGTCGTCGTGGCCGCCGGGGACCTGGACCTCGGGTCGGCGCCCGTGCTGCGGGAGCGGGCGCGGGCCGTGCTGGACGGTCGGCCGGACGCGCTCATCGTCGACCTGGACGCGATCGGGTTCTGCGGCTCGGCGGGCCTGCAGGTGCTGGCCGAGCTCGTCGCGGCGACGACCGACGGCGGCGTGCCGCTCGCGGTGGTCGCCGACCACTACCCGGTCGTGCGCGCGGTGCAGCTCAGCCGGCTGGACGAGGCGTTCACCCTGCACCCGACGGTCGACGCCGCCTGCGACTGGATCCGGCGGCGGCCGGGGCAGTGACCGTCTGCTCCACTGTGGACGGTCTCGGCCGGCACCGTCGAAGAACCAGGCGGGATCCTGCGCGGCCAGGGCGTGGACCCCGTGCGCTGGTACGGGGACTGGCTGTTCGCCGACTGGCTCGGCTTCGGCGGCACCGAAGCAGACCCGGCCGGCGCGACCCCAGCCGCGTCTTTCACCTCGTGGGACGCAAGGCCTGAGTCGCCGTTTCGGCCAGCAACAGCAGCTCGGCCAGCACGTCGGCCGCGATGTCAGCCAGTGACTTCTCCTCGCGCAGCCACCGCGTGAACGCGATCCCGAACACGGTCGCGCCCGACTCCGCCGCCAGCGTCGCCGCGAGCTCGTCGACGCCGCGGGTGCGCAGGGCGTCAGCGACTGTCGTCGCCAGGGTGGTCAGCTTGTGCTGCTCCCGTTCCTGCAGCGCGGGGTTCCGGTCGATGACGGACTGCCGCGTGCGGGAGTGCGCGCGGCGCTCGTCCGGGAAGAACGTCGCCGCCGACGCCAGCGCGGAGGCGACGACCTCGAGCGGCGACGCTTCCGGCGGAGCGGCGTCGATACCGTCGAGGAACGCCTGGACCAGCAGTTCCTGCCCCTGGAAGAGCACCTCGCGCTTGTCGCTGAAGTGCCGGAAGAACGTGCGCTCGGTCAGGCCGACGGCCTGCGCGATCTCCGCGGCGGTCGTCTGTTCGTACCCGCGGGTCGCGAACAGTTCGAGCGCGGCCTTCTGCAGCCGCTCCGCGGTTCCCGGTTCCCAGCGCACCATGCTCCCGATTCTAGTGATGACAGCGGCTGACATAAAGGCGTAGGGTGCGTATGTCAGCGACTGACGTCGGTCGCTGACATCAGTCTAAGACGTCACAGGCACCACGTCAGTCACTGAAGGAGTTCACGCCATGCGCGTTTTCGTCACCGGAGCCTCCGGCTGGATCGGCACCGCCGTCGTCGGCGAGCTGCTCGCCGCGGGCCACGAGGTCAGCGGGCTGGCCCGGTCGGCCGCGTCCGCCGCGAAGCTCGAAGCGAAGGGCATCCAGGTCCGGCGCGGCGACCTCGACGACCTCGACGGCATCCGCGCCGGCGCCGAAGCGGCCGAAGCGGTCATCCACCTGGCGAACAAGCACGACTTCGCCGACCAGGCCGCGTCGAACGCGGCCGAGCGGGCCGCCGTCCAGACGATCGGCGACGCGCTCGCGGGCAGCGGCCGCCCGTTCCTGCTGGCGTCGGGGGTCGCCGGCCTGACGCGGGGCCGCCCGTCCACCGAAGCCGACGCGTCCCCGTTCCACGGCCCGGACTCGCCCCGCGGCGGCGCCGAGAACCTCGCGCTCAGGTTCGCCGACCGCGGCGTGCACCCGGTGAGCCTGCGGTTCTCGCCGACCGTCCACGGCACCGGTGACCACGGGTTCATCGCGCACCTGTCGGCGATCGCCCGCGAGAAGGGCGTGGCCGGCTACCCCGGCGACGGCACGAACCGCTGGGCGGCGGTGCACGTGAGCGACTCCGCGCGCATGGTCGTCCTCGGGCTGGAGAAGGCGCCCGCCGGCAGCCGCCTGCACGCGGTCGCGGAGGAAGGCGTGCCGACGCGCGAGATCGCGGAGGCGATCGGCCGCGCGTTCGACCTGCCGGTGGTGTCGATCGACGCGGCCGACGTCCCGGCGCACTTCGGCTGGATCGGCGCGTTCTTCGCGATGGACCTCGCGGCGACGAGCGCTGCCACGCAGGAGCTGCTCGGGTGGACGCCGACCGGGAAGACGCTGATCGAGGACCTCGACACGGGCGCGTACTCGGGTCAGTAGTCCCGGTTCACGGCGCTGATCCGGTCCTGGAGCTGGTGCCGCGTGGACGAAAGCGCGTCCCGCGGCGCCGGCTCCGGTTCCGGGGCCTGCTGCTCGGGCGCGTCGCCCGCCGGGCCGGTCACCGGGAAGACCTGCTTCTCCCCGGGCAGCGGGACCCCGGGGCAGATGGTGGCGGCCGGCCGGGCGGCGCCGAGGAAGTAGCCGCTCACCAGACCGTCCACACAGGAGTTCCCGCTGACCGCATATTGGCCGTGGAACGGCGAATCCGCCACCGAGACCATCGGGATCCCGGCCGACCGCGCCGCCGCCTCGGCCTGCTCGTAGCCGGTCTGCGGGTCGAACTCGCCCTGGACGACCAGCACGTTCTTCGCCGCTTCCGGAGACAGCTTCGGCAGCGGGTGCCGGGGGAGGTCGGACCAGTAGCCGCACGCCTCGCTGAGCCCGTACGCCCAGCCGAACAGCGGGTACTGCGGGCCCTGGAGGTCGCTGAGCAGCTTGTACCAGGTCGACGCCCGCGTCTGCTGGTCGCCGCACGCCACGGCCAGGCGGGTGCCGCCCACGTCGGCGTAGTCGGGCTCCGGCGGCGCCACGTCCGACGCGGTCAGCCGGGCCGCCGGACGCCCGAACGCCGAGCGCGCGACGCCGTCGAGGTCGGCGGGCTCGGGCGGGGCCGTGCCGTTCAGCGCTGCCAGGCCCTTGGTGAGGATCAGCGCGCCGACCAGCCACTGCTTCGTGCTGCCGTTGCCGACGAAGACGTGGTCGAAGACGTCCGGCGACACGCCCTCGTGGCGGAAGTAGGCACGCACCCGCTCCCAGTTCTTCTTGACCTCCGCGGCGTTCTTGCCCAGCTGGTCCGGGTACCGCCGGGCCAGCCACGGCGCGTAGACGCGGTCGAACTGCCGCTGGTCGATCTTCGGGAACGCCTCGAAAGCGGCCTGGAGCCGCCCCTCGAAGTTGACGCTGGAGTCGAGGACCACCCGGCCGGCGTGCTCGGGGAACAGCGACGCGTACTTCGCGCCGAGCCAGGTGCCGTAGGAGTAGCCGAGGTAGTTCAGCTTCTCGTCGCCCAGCAGCGCGCGGATCAGGTCCATGTCGTGCGTGGTCTGCCAGGTGGTGACGAACGGCGCGAGCGCGTCGCTCTGGCAGGCCTCGGCCACCGCCCGCGGCGTCCGCTGGTGCAGCGCGATGCTGGCGGCCGACCGGTCGCGCGCGTCGAGGTCGTCGTCGGCCGGGATCCGGCCGAGCGGCACCCGGCAGACGAACCCCGCGTCGTCGGTGCCCTCCTGGCCGGTGCCGCGCGGGTCCATCCCGACGAAGTCGAAGTGCTCGTTCACCGCCGGTTCCAGGCCGGCCAGCACGCCGGCGAGCGAGGTGCCCTGGCCGCCGGGCCCGCCCGGGTTCACCAGGATCGCGCCCCGCCGCTCGCCGGTCGCGGTGGCCCGGCTGATCGAGACCTTCAGGTCCTTCCCGGCGGCCGGTGCGGCCCAGTCCCGCGGGACGGTGATCCGCGCGCACTGGGCCTTGTCGCCCTTGAAGGGGCAAGCGCCCCACGCGACCTTCTGGGTCAGGTAGGGCGCCAGTGGATCGGGTGTGGTCGCGGCGGCGGGCGCCGTCGCCGCCACCAGGACCGCGACGGCCACCGCCAACCCCGCTCGCGACGTCCGCACCGCAGCTTCCTCCCCGACTCCCGGCAACCCCGCGATCACCCAAGCACGGCGGTGCGGTCGCGGGCAGCCCGAAGACCACCGTTCGCGCCGGGGATTCCCCCGATCCGGTGATCAGCTCGGCGGTTCGGCCTCGCCGGCGTCCTCTTCGACGTCCTGGTGCTCGGGCTGCTTACGGTCGGTTTCGGGGATTTCGACGTCGAGGTCGACCTCCGGGACGCCGGGCGGGCGGGGGACGTCGGGGCTGATCGGTGCGTTCTCGGCTTCGGTCATGGGGAGGGGTTACCCGCGAGCCGGTGTCTCAAGCGCAGGTCACCGGCAGAAGGCCGTATCCACAGTGGACAGCACGGCGTTCGCCGCCTGCTGCGGGTCGCCGAAGGTGCCCGGCAGCGCGGTCACCGCCAGCGCGACCGAACGACCGTCTTCCGTGGCGCCGCCGCGGGTTTCGTAGCCCGGGATGTCGCCGCCGTGTCCCCAGTAGACGCCGCCGCAGCTCAGCGGGACGCGGAACAGGCCGAGGCCGTACTGCCACCCCGGGTACAGCGGCGCGTCGACGGTCTTGCGCATCTCGGCCAGCTGCGCGGGCGGCAGCAGCTTGCCGCCGAGCAGGGCGCGCGAAAGCTGCGCGAGGTCGCTCGGCGTGGAGATCAGCTGGCCGGCCGCCCCGCCCCACGACGGATCCATCTCGGTCGCGTCGACGACCCGCGTGCCCGTGCTGTCCGCGATCGAGTAGCCGTGCGGGTGCGGTCCCTGGATGGTCTCGTCGCCCGGCTGCGGCCAGTACGTGTCGCGCAGGCCCGCCTTCGCGATCACCCGCCGGGTGATCTGCTCCTGCACCGGACGCCCGGTCACGTGCTCGATCAGCAGGCCGGCCAGCAGGTAGTTGGTGTTGCTGTAGTCCCACTTCGTGCCGGGCGCGAACTTCGCCGGGTGCGCCAGCGCCGCGGCGAGCAGGTCGTGCGGCTGGAAGAACTTGTGCTGGATCTCTTCGAAGCTCTCGACGCCGAGGTACTCGGTGTAGTTCGGCAGCCCGCTGGTGTGCTGCAGCAGCTGCCGGACGGTGATCGCGTTCCCGTCGATGCCCTCGCCGCGCACCAGCCCGGGCAGGTACTTCTCGATCGGCGCGTCCAGCTCGACCTTGCCCTCGGCCACGAGCTGGAGGACGACGACCGCGGTGAAGGTCTTCGTGTTGCTGCCCGCTCGGACCCGGCCGTTGCGCGGGACCGGAGCGGGGCGGTCGAGCCGCGCGGACCCGGCGACCAGCGACGCGCCGTCGCCGTTGCGGCCCACCCAGGCCAGCGCCGCCGGGAACTTCTGCTGGCTGACCAGCGCGTCGAGGCTTTCCTGGACGGGCGACTTCGGGGTCGTGGCCGCCGCTGTCGTGGTCAGGCCGCCCAGCAGCCCCGCCACCGTCAAGATCACTGCACCCTTGCGCATCGGTTCTCCTTCATGTCCGGTTCGATACCGGAAATGCTGCTCGAATCCGACGCGAAGATCAGTAGCGCGGGCTACCGGATCCGGGGTGGTGCGGGCGCTACCTTCCGGAGGATCAGAGGTCCAGTACCAGCCGGGGTGAACACGAGCGGGACACGCAGATCATCATCACCTCGCCCTCCCGCCGTTCCGCCGGGGTCAGCACCGCGTCGCGGTGGTCCGGAGTGCCCTCCAGCACGCCGGTTTCGCACGTGCCGCACGTTCCTTCGCGGCACGACGACAGCACCTGCGCGCCCGAGTCCTCGACCACCTCCAGGATCGACCGGTCCGCCGGGACCTCCAGGACGCGCCCCGAGGCCGCGAGCTCGACCTCGAACGCGGTGTTCGCGAAGTCGTCCGCCACCGGCGTGAACCGCTCGACGCGCAACGCGCCCTCGGGCCAGCCGGCGCAGTGCTGCTCCACCGCCGCCAGCAGTGGTTCCGGGCCGCAGCAGTACACCGCCGTGTCCGGTTGCGGCTCCGCCAGCAGCCCGGGCAGGTCGAGGAGTCCGTGTTCGTCCTGCGGGTGGATCGTCACGCGGCCCTCGTGCCGGCGCAGGTCGGCCGTGAAGGCCATCGACGACCGCGTCCGGCCGCCGTAGACGAGCTGCCACTCGCGGCCCGCCTCCGCTACCCGCTCGATCATCGGCAGGATCGGCGTGATGCCGATGCCACCGGCGACGAACAGGTAGCGTTTCGCGTCGACCAGCGTGAAGTGGTTGCGGGGTCCGTCCAGGGAAACGCGGTGCCCGGCCGCGAGTTCGTCGTGCACGAACGCCGATCCGCCGCGGCCGCCCGGCTCGCGGAGGACGGCCACCTGGTACGCCGACGTGTCCCCGGGCCGGCCGCACAACGAATACTGCCGGACGACGTCGCCGGGCAGCCGGAGATCGACGTGCGCCCCCGGTTCCCACGGCGGGAGCGGGTGCCCGGCCGGCTCCCGGAGCGTCAGCCGGACGACGCCGTCGGCGATCTCCTCCTTGTGCGCCACCAGCAGTTCGAGTGTCATTCGTGCCCCTCGGGGTGGGCCAGGAGCCAGTCCCACAGGGCGACCGGGTCGTCGAACTCGCGCTCGGCCGCGCAGTGGCAGACCGCGCGCAGCCGGTCGGTGCCCAGCACCCAGTGGATGCGGTAGACGCGGTCGCCGGTGAGCATCGGCCGCGTCACGACGTGACCAGCCGCTGCAGCAGCCGGCGGGCCGCGAGGCCGCCGGTGTCGATGTTGATCGACAGCTCCTGGTAGCCGTCCGGCTCGGCGGCGATCACCCGCTCCAGGACGTCGAGCGCTTCGACGTCCTGCAGGACGACCGTGCGGTTGTTCTCCGCGAGGAAGGCCGACACGCCTTCGTCGTCGAGGGCGAAGTCCCTTGCCACCGCCCAGAAGTCGTGCGTCGAGTGCTCGGTTTCGGGCGTGATCGCGTAGACGACCTCGACGTGGAAGGCGTCCGGGTCGGTGCCGTCCGGGTTCGGCACCGAGCCGACCGGCGCGATGCGGCTGTGCAGCTTGTACAGGCACGGCGGCGTGTACTCGATGTCCTGCCAGCGCGCGATCCGGCCCTGCAGGCCGGTGGACTTGGCGTAGAAGGGCGGGCACGCCGCGTCGGCCATGTGGCGGGACACGTAGACGATCCCGGCCTCGTCGTCGACCTCGGTCGTGATCGGTGTCTCTGCGACCTCCGGCGTACCGATGTAACCGCCGTGCAGGTACGTCTCGTGCGAGAGGTCCAGCAGGTTGTCGACCAGCAGCGAGTAACGCGCCTTCAGCGGTTCCATCCCGGCGACCGTCGTGTACCCGGGGGAGTCGAGGTAAGGCGCCCGCGGGATCTTCGTGACGTCCGCCTTCTCCGGGTCGCCGATGAACACCCAGACGAAGGAATCCTGCTCCGCCAACGGATAGCTCCGCAGCCGCGCCGTCCGCGGCACCCGGGTCTGGCCCGGCACGGACACGCACTTGCCGTCGACGCCGTAGGTGAAACCGTGGTAGCCGCAGACGACCTGGTCGTCGACGAGCCGGGACGGCGCCTGCGACAGCGGGAACCGGCGGTGCACGCAGCGGTCGGTCATCGCGGTGACGCCGCCGTCGCGCTTCCGCCAGAACAGGATCGGCTCCCCGCAGATGGTGCGGCTGAACAGGTTCTGGCCGATCTCCGAGCCGTACGCGGCGACGTACCACTGGTCGCGGGGGATGGCGCTCATGGGCTTCGTCCTCTCGTGGCGGGGCCCCCAGCGTGCGGGAACTCCCCGGCGCCCACGAAGGGCGTTTCCATAAGATGGAAAGCTTCAGGCGAGCGCGCGTGAGATCGCGCGGGCGCTGGTCATGACCAGCGGGGCCAGCTCGTGCGGCGACGCGCTGCCGTACCGCACGACCAGCGACACGGCGGCGACGACCTGCCCGCGCGCGTCGTGGATCGGCGCGCCCACCGAAAGGCTGTCGAGGGTCACCTGGCGCTCGCTGGTGGAGAAACCGTGGGTGCGCACGTCGGCCAGCAGGTGCCGCAGGCGGTCCGGATCGGTGACGGTCTCGGGCGTGTACCGCTCGATCGGGCTGCGCAGGACGTCTTCCTGCACGTCGGCGGGAGCGTGGGCGAGCAGGACTAGCCCGACCCCGGTCGCGGTGAGCGCGAACCGCCCGCCGACGCGGGTGAGCACGGGAACGGCTCCGGTCCCGGCGATCCGCTCGATGTAGACGACTTCGGTGCCTTCGCGGACGGCGAGCTGCACGTTCTCGCGGGTGATCTGGGAGAGGTCCTCGAGGAACGGCAGGGCGCGTTCACGCAGCCCCAGCCCCCGCGGGGCGAGCGACCCGAGCTCCCACAGCCGCAGCCCGACCCGGTAAACGCCGGATTCGTCCCGTTCGAGCGCGCCCCACTCGCAGAACTCCCGCAGGACGCGGTGCGCGGTGGCGGCGGGTATGCCGGCGCGGCGCGCGATCTCGCCGAGCCGCAGGGCGGGGTGGTCCGGGGTGAAGGCCCCGAGCACCCGCAGGGCCCGCCCGAGAACGGGCCCGGTGGATCCCGGAGCACGACCTCGACGCGGCACGGCCACCGAGCCTAGTGGACGGAGCCGGCCGCCCGGGTGGGCTGGCGGGCACCTTCGTCGCGGGGAAGGTGCCCGCCAGCCGTCACGTGCCCCCGGCGGTTTCTCCAGCACCGGCCGGTCAGAGGCCGCGGGCGACGATGTCGCCCTGGCTGGTGGTGGCGCGGATGGCGAGCCCGGGGGTGCCGTCGTTCTTGAGGGTGTTGTCGATGCGGCCGTAGGACGTGCCGGCGTCCAGCGACGCCGAGACGCCCGGGGCGGCGCCGATGCTGATGGAACCGGACTGGGCGGTCAGCGTGACCAGGCCGGCCGCCGCTTCGCCGATGCGGATGTCGCCGCGGGCGGTGGTGATCTCGGCCGGTCCGGCCAGGCGGCCGATCTCGACGTCGCCGTCGGTGGCGGTGAGGTGGACGCTCGCGGCTTCGTCGAGCTTGATGTGGCGGTACGCGCCGGTGAAGCTGACCTCGCCGAGGCGGCCGGTGCCGTCGAGCTCGCTGGCGGCGGTGGTGGCTTCCACGCGGGAGTCCGCGGGCAGCTCGACGGTGACCTCGATGGATCCCGAGGGGCCGAAGTACTGGTTCCGGCCCTGCGGGGTGTGGACGCGCAGGACGCCGTCGGCGTAGCTGACGGTGGTCTGCTCGGCCGCCTTGACGTCGCGGTTCTTGGCCGGGTCGGCCGGCCGGACCTCGACGGTGGTGTCGGCGCGGTCGGTGGCGGCGAGCCGGATGCGGCCGGCGGCGAGGTCGAAGGCGGCGGTGATCGGGAAGGCGGTGGCGAAGGTCTGCATCGGGTGCTCCTGGAGTTGTGGTCCCCCGTGGTGGGGACGAGAACCACCGTCGCGGATCTTGCTGACACCCGGCGGCCACCGCACTGACACGGCGGCTGACATGGTGGCTTCGGTCGCGCTCGGGCGCTCGATCTGGCTGACCGTCCACGGCCGAGTTTCGCCGGACGATCACCGGAACCGGGCCGACCCGGAAAGCTCCACCCCGGCGTAACGGGCGACCGTCCGGGCGCGACTCACGCGTGTCCGGCGGGCCGGGAGGGCACGATGAAGAAACGACTGGTGATCTGCTGCGACGGGACCTGGAACTCCCTCAAACAGCCGGCCCGGACGAATGTCGCGCGGGTGTGGAAGGCCGTGTCCGGCGAGTCCGCGGCCGGCACGCGTCAGCTGACCTGCTACATCGAGGGGGTCGGCGCCAACCTGCCCCTGGTCGGGCACCTGGCCGGCGGGGCGTTCGGCTGGGGCCTCTCGGCCAACGTGCGGGAGGCCTACCGGTTCGTCGTCGAGAACTACGCGCCCGGGGACGAGCTGTTCTTCTTCGGGTTCAGCCGCGGCGCCTACACCGCGCGCAGCACCGTGGGCCTCATCCGCAACTGCGGTGTCCTGCGCGCCGAGCACGCCGGCCTGATCGGGCAGGCGTACCGGCTCTACCGCGACCGCGACGTCGCGACCGGGCCGGACAGTCCCGCGGCGGTCCGGTTCCGCGACGAGCACGCCCAGGAGAACGTGACCCCCATCCGGTTCATCGGGGTGTGGGACACGGTCGGCGCGCTGGGCATCCCGCTGAGCGGCGGCCGGCTGCTCCACCGGTTCAACCGGCGCTGGCAGTTCCACGACATGACGCTGAGCTCGACCGTGCAGGCGGCCTTCCAGGCGCTGGCGGTGGACGAGCACCGGAAGTCCTACGTCCCGGCCGTCTGGCTGCCCTCGTTCAAACGGGCGGAGCAGAACCAGGAACGGGAGCAGGTCTGGTTCGCCGGCGCGCATTCCGACGTCGGCGGCGGGTACCGGGAGCACGACCTGTCGGACCTCGCCCTGCGGTGGCTGGCGGACCGGGCCGAGCGGTGCGGTCTCGAGTTCGGCCAGGGTGCGCTCGGGGACCTGGCCGAAGCGGACCCGGCCGGGGAGCTGCACAACTCCCTCAACGCGTTCTTCCGGCTGTTCGGCTCGGCCGACCGCCCGATCGGCGCGGCGGACGGGCCGTCGGAGTCACTGGCGTCCAGCGCCCGCGACCGGCACCAGTCGATGGCGTACTCGCCCGCGAACCTCGTGACCTACCTCGAAGGCAGCCCCAAGATCACCACGGTCTGAGCTTTCAGGATCCTCCCGGCACCGACGCCGCGGCTTCGGCCAGCGCGGCGAGCAGGGCGGTGGTGGCGGGCGGATCGGGAGGTTCGCCGTAGGTCGCCGCGTAGATGTGCTGACGCGACCCGGGCAGCTCGCTCGCCTCGATCCCGTCGACGCGGTGGGCGCGCAGCGCCAGCCCCGGACTGGTCGTCACGCCCAGCCCGGCGACGACCAGCGCCTGCATGACGACCATGTCGTCGGACGTGTACCCGATCCGCGGTTCGAAACCCTGCTCGGCGCACATCGAGAGCAGGTGGACGCGGCACCGGTCGCAGCCGGCGATCCAGGTGGCGTCGCGCAGGGTGGCCAGCGTCTGCCCGGGGCGGGTGGACAGCAGGTACAGCGGGTCGTCGAGCAGGTGGTGCAGGCGGACGTCCGGCGGTTCGGGCTCGGTGTCGTCGTAGCGGAAGATGATCGCGACGTCGATCCTGCCGGTGCGCAGCAGTTCCAGCGCTTCGGGCGGTTCCGTGTCGGTGAGGCCGATCTCCAGCCCGGGGTGCGCGGCCGTCAGCGCGGCCACCGCCCGCGGGATGAGCGAGCCGATCACGGACGAGAAGCTGGCCACGCGCACCCGTCCGGCGCTCAGGCCGACGTGGGCGGACAGCTCGGCGTCGGCGGCGTCGATCCGCCCGAGGATCTCGGCGGCCCGGGACGCCAGCAGCTGCCCGGCCGGGGTGAGCCGGACGCCGCGCCCGGCTCGTTGCAGCAGCTGGGCGCCGGTCTCGGCTTCGAGCCGGGCGAGGTGGTGGCTGACGGTCGGCTGCGTGTAGTGCAGCTCCTTCGCCGCCGCGGTGACCGAGCCGAACCGCGCGAGCGCGTCGATGACGCGCAGTCTGGTGACGTCCAGCATGCATCGACTTTATCTATGGAATGGCATGAACATCGCCATTGGACGGACGAGCGGATTCCCTGCACGATCGACGGCACCGACACCGCCACGCAAGGAGCAGCGACCATGTCCCTCGTCCGCGTCCACAGCTTTTCCCTTTCCCTCGACGGTTTCGGCACCGGCGAGGGCCAGACCGCCGACGCCCACTTCGGGCACGCCGGGGACCGGCTGCACGAGTGGATGTTCACGACCCGGTGGTGGCAGCCCGGCGGCAGCGGCGGCGTCGACGACACCTTCATCCGGCAGCACGACCCCGGGATCGGCGCCGAGATCATGGGCGCCGGGAAGTTCGGCCACCCCGGCTGGCACGAGGACCCGGACTGGAAGGGGCCGTGGGGCCCGAACCCGCCGTTCCACACGCCGGTCTTCGTGCTCACCCACCACGTGCGCCCGCCGATCGAGATGGAGGGCGGCACGACGTTCCACTTCCTCGACGCGTCCCCCGCCGAAGCGCTCGACGTGGCCCGCGAAGCGGCGCAGGGCAAGGACGTCCGCTTGGGCGGCGGCGCGACGACGATCCGCGAGTTCCTCGCGGCCGGGCTCGTCGACCACCTGCACGTCGTGATCGTCCCGATCGTGCTCGGGCGCGGGGTGCGCCTGTGGGACGACCTGGAGGGCCTGGAGAAGGACTACCAGGTCGAGGCGACGTCGTCCCCGAGCGGCGTCACGCACGTGACCTTCACCCGCACCACCGGCTGACCGGAGGATCAGCGCACCGCGGCGAGACAGCCGGCCGGGGGCCCGGCTGTCCGTCATCCGGCTCCGCTCGTCGAGTGCCGGCACCGCCCGGTCGGCTCGAGCGTATCCGCTCACCGGCCGGCGGAGACGCGTGAACCACCGGACTTCAGCAGCGGAACCAGGGCGTCCGGGCGGTCCAGCGGGATGATGTGGCCGCAGTCCTCGAGGACGTGGGACTCGAGGACGTCGGCCACCGGGCGCAGCTGGCGGGCGAGGGTGTCGCCCACCGGGTGGGCGCCGATCGCCACGGTGGGCACCGTGAGCCGGGCCGTCGCGACCGCCTCCGCGATCTGCCGCGCGCTCTCGGGCATGGCCCGGTAGTGGGCGAACGCGCCGCGCAGCGCGTCGCGGCCGGTGTAGGCGGTGGTGAAGTGGTCCCGGAGCCCGGCCGGTACGCCCCGGCGGGTGCCGGTGTCGAGGAACCAACCGATGTACTCGGCTTCGTGCCCGGTGAGGACCGTCTCGGCGAGGCCGGGGACGGCGTGGAACCCGAACCACCACGGCGGCCCGCCGGCGAGGAAGTCTTCGGCGCCGGGGAGGCGGCCGAGCAGGGACTCCATGAGGACGAGCCGGTGGACGCGCTCGGGGCGCGTCAGGGCGAGGAGGAAGGCGGGCGGGGTGCCCGCGTCGATGCCGGCGATCGTCGCCGCCGGTTCGCCGAGGGCGTCGAGGAGGGCTTCGGCGTCGGCGGCGAGGGTGCCGGCGTCGTACCCGCCGCCGGCGCGGGTGGTCGCGCCGAGGCCGCGCAGGTCGGGCGCGATGACGCGGTGGTGCGGGGTCAGGTGCGGGATGACCGCGCTCCAGACGCGCCAGGTGTGCGGGAAGCCGTGCAGCAGCAGGAGCGCGGGTCCCCGGCCGCCGACGGCGACGTTGACCTCGATGCCGTTCGCGGTGATCCGGTGTTCGCGCACGATGCCTCCCGGGGGCGGTTACCATTGGTTAGTGGCTAACGGTAGGTAACGACCGAGGCCCGGCCAAGACGGCACTTCCCCGACAGGTGGTGAGCTCCAGGTGACCCCCTCACCGAAGGGCACGCGCGGCGACCTCTTCGACCCCGCGTGCCCGACCCGGAGGCTGCTCGACCGGATCGGCACCAAGTGGACGTCGATGGCGGTCAAGGTGCTGGCCGAGGCCGGCCCGGCCGAGGTGCGGTTCGCGGACCTGCAGCGACGGATGCCGGGGGTGTCGCAGAAGATGCTGTCCGTGACGCTGCGGAGCCTCACCCACGACGGCCTGGTGGCGCGCCGGGTCGAGCCGACGGTGCCGCCGAAGGTCCACTACCGCCTCACCGACCTGGGGCGCTCGCTCGAGGTGCCGCTGGCCGCCCTGCGGAACTGGGCCGAGGAGAACATGCCGGTGATCGACCGGGCCAACGCCGCCGCCCAGGACTGACGGACGCCTTCACCGGCTCGGGCGGGTGAACCGAGCCACCACGAGGCCCGCGGCGAAGAACAGCACCACGAGCGCCAGCAGGATGGCCGCCAGCGTCGCCGAGCCGCTGATCAACGTCGTGAAGTTCACCAGCACCAGTACCGTCACCCCGACGATCCCCGCCAGGCCGAGCGCGGGCGCGACGCGCGTGTGCCAGAGCCGCGGGTCGACCCGGTTCCGCGCGAAGAACACGATGATCGCGACGCCCGTGAGCACCATCAGCGCCAGGATGCTGACCGTCGCCAGCCCGGACATCCACGTGAACAGGTTCAGCACCGGATCGCTGCCCGCGAGGACGAACACCGCCAGGATCACGGCCGCCGACGCCGACTGCGTGAGCGAGCCGATGTGCGGCGAGCCGTGCCGTCGGTGCGTGCGGGCCAGTGCCTCCGGGCCGGCGCCCTGGCGGCCGAGGGCGTAGAGGTAGCGCGCGATCGCGTTGTGGAACGCCAGCAGCGCGGCGAAGAGACTCGTCAGCAGCAGGACGTTCATGATGTCGGCGTACGTGCCGCCGAGGTACTGGGCGGCCGCGCTGAAGACGAGACCCGCGGTGTCGCCGCCGGCCGCGGCCTCCACCTTCGACGGCCCGTAGGCGATGACCATCGTCCAGCTGCAGACCGCGTAGAACACGCCGATCAGCAGGACGGCGATGTAGGTCGCCTTCGGGATGGTGCGTTTCGGGGACCGCGCTTCCTCGCCGTAGATCGCGGTCGCCTCGAACCCGATGAACGACGCGACGGCGAACATGATCGCGATCCCCGGGGCGCCGTGGAAGAAGCCCGCCGGGCTGAACGAGCCGGCCGAATACCCCTCCGGGCCGCCCTTGACGAGGATCGTCACGGCGAGCACGGCCAGCACGCTCATCTCGAGCACCAGCATCACGCCGAGCACCCGGGCCCCGAGGTCGATGCTGCGGTAACCGAGCGGGGCCACGACGAGCAGCAGCACCCCGGCGAGGACCCACCACGGGATCGACGGCCCGCCGTAGTGGGTGATGAGGCCCTGCAGGGTCGTCGCGGCCAGGCCGTAGATCCCGGCCTGGATGGCGGTGTAGGTCAGCAGCGCCAGCCCGGCCGCGCCGAGCCCGGTCGCCGGGCCCAGCCCGCGCGTGACGTAGGCGTAGAACGCGCCCGCGTCGACGACGTGGTGGCTCATGGTCGCGTAGCCGACGCTGAACAGCAGCAGCACGACCGCGACGACGACGTAGGCGAGCGGGACGCCCGGCCCGTTGCTGATCGCGAGCATGACCGGCAGCGCGCCGCCGATCGCGGTCAGCGGGGCGGCGGCCGCGACGACGAGGAAGACGATCCCGGCGATCCCGATGGAACCGCGCAGGGTGTGACCGGTGTCGGTGGAGGGGACGGGAGTGGTGCCCGGTTCGGCCATGGTCGGCTCCGAGGGAGACGGGGGCGTCAGGGATTGGACGGCTCGTGGTGGTGGACGAGCCGTCCGGCGAAGTACGTCCGCTCGACCACGGTGGCGTGGATGTCGCCGGGGTCGATCTCGAACAGGTTCCGGTCCAGCACGAGGAAGTCGGCCGCGTACCCGGGCGCCGGCCGGCCCGCGACGTCGTCGATCCCCATCGCCTTCGCCGGGTTGGTCGTGAAGGCGGCCAGCGCTTCCTCGACGGTGACGGCCTGACCGGGGTTGAGCGTGCCGGGGAACCGGCCGTCCGGGTTCGCGCGGGTGACCAGGGTTTCCAGGCCGGTCCACGGGTCGGGCGTCGGCGCGGCGCACGGCCAGTCCGAACCGGCCGCGACGAGCGCGCCCGAGTCGACGAGGTCCCGCACCGGCCAGGACTCCTCGATCAGCGCCGGCTCGATCTGCACGCCGATGCTGTCCTGGATGACGCTGGGGTACCAGATGTAGGGGGAGAGGTCGGCGACGACGTCCAGCGCGCCGAACCGGCCGATGTCGTCGCGGTGGACGAACTCCGCGTGGGCGATCTGCAGGCCGATGCCCGACCCCGCCCGCCGGATCCGCTCGGCGGCGTCGAGCACCAGCCGGACCGACGCGTCGCCGGTCGCGTGGAGCTTCGCGCCCAGCCCCAGTTCGGTGCACCGGGTCAGCTGCTCGACCAGCTCCGGCAGGGTCCAGTAGGCCTCGCCGCGGAACGGTTCTTCCCCGTGGTGACACCGATAAGGCGCCAGCAGCGCGGTGGTGCGGGTCATCGGGACGCCGTCGAGCACGATCTTGACGAAGTCGGGGCGCACCAGCTCCCCGCGCAGCTTTTCCAGCTGCGCGAACAGGTCCTCGCCGACGACGCCGTCTTCGAGGAACGGCCTCGCCGGTCCGGAGAGGACGACCCGGGCGTTGAGCTCACCCGCGGCTTCGAGGTCGTGCAGCGCGGTCGCGGGCCCGAGCATCGTGGCCGCTTCCTGCGCGGAGGTGACGCCGTAGCCGTTGAGGACCTCGATCGCGCGGCGCACGGCGGTGGCCGTCCGCGCCGGGAGGTCGGTGATCGAGCGGGCGAAAGCGCTTTCGGCCTGCGCGGACGCCGCTTCGTGCAGCACGCCGGTCAGCCGGCCTTCGGCGTCGCGGACGTACCGGCCGCCTTCCGGGTCCGGCGAATCGGCCCCGACGCCCATCGCTTCGAACGCCTTCGAGCTGACCCACCGGTTGTGCATGCTGTCGTCGCGCAGCAGGACCGGCCGGCCGCCGGCGAGCCACGCGTCCGGAGTGAGCTTTTCCGCCCACTCACGGACTTTCTCCAGGATCGTGGCCAGGTCGTCGGTCGGCAGCAGGGGCAGTTCGAAGGCGGCCTGGCTGCCGCCGAGGTTGAGGTGGACGTGCCCGTCGATCAGGCCCGGCACCACCAGCGCGCCCCCGACGTCGTGGACCACCGTGTCCGGCCCGATGAACGCCTGGACGTCGGCGTCGCTGCCGACCGCGACGAGCACGCCGTCGCGCACGGCCAGCGCTTCGGCCCACGGCTGCGCCGGGTCCTGCGTCCGGATCCGGCCGCCGGTGACGACGAGGGTCGCGGGGGTCATGCCTGGCCTCCCTCGTGGTGGCAGTGCGCGCTCGCCGACGGCGGCACGTCCAGCGTCGGGTTGCGGTCGAAGAACCCGACCGGCTTGAGGGTGAAGCCCGTGTGGTCGACCGGCATGATCGGCCAGTCCTCGGGGCGCGGCACGTGGGTGAGGCCGAAGGTGTGCCAGACGACGACGTCCTCGCCGTCCAGCGAGCGGTCCTGGGCCGCGTAGGCCGGGAGCCCGGCCCCGCCGGCGTGCTGGTTGACGAAGTCGCCCCCCGAATACCGTTCGGCCGGGTCGTAGCGCGTCACCCACAGGTGTTTCGTGGCGAACCCGGCGCGCCGCGCGATGGACGACGCCGGGTCGGCGAGCAGGGTCGGCAGGCCTTCCGGGATCAGCGCGTAGCCGACCGGGCGGCCGAGGCGGTTCTCGCGGCCGGGGTTGACGATGTGCCAGGCCCGGTTGCGGCCGGGATCGGCGTCGCGCTGCGCTTCGGACTCCCTCTCGAGGACGGTCCGGCGCGTGGTGAAAGCGTTTCCCCGCGGGTTGTCCGGCCCGATCGGCACACGTTCGACGTCGATTTCCTCGACGCGGTTGTGGACGCCGTCGACGGTCATGTCGAGCCGCGCGCTGAACAGGTGCTGGTGCAGCGGCGCGCCGAGCCCGGGTGCGATCTGCGACGCATATGGGTAGTCGCCGCCGTCGTGGGCCGAGGTGAAGACGACGCCGGTCGCCTTGGTCTCGAACGCGATCGTGCCGTCCAGGGAGAAGTACCAGTAGAAGCCGTAGTCGTAGTTGCCGACCGTGGTGAAGAACGAGACGACCAGCCGGCGCTGCCGCCGCGTCTGGGCCGAGCCGGACCACAGATCCGTGTGCTTCCACAGGATCCCGAAGTCCTCTTCGTGGATGCAGATGGCGTTCGGGAGGGTCTTCGGCTCACCCCGTTCGTCCGCGATCACCGCGTCCAGGTAGGTGATCTCGCCGAGGCAGTCGCAGCCGAGCTCGAGCGCGTTCGCGTACCGGCCGACGAGGTACTCGCCGGTGTCGAAGTAGTTCTGCCACGACCGCACCGGCGCCGGGTCGGCGTAGGGCACCACCATCTCGGCGATCGACGCGCGGTGGACGATCGGGCGGACGCCAGTACCACCACCGCCTTCGTCGAAGCCGATCTGGTGCAGCACCAGGCCTTCCCGGGCGTCGAACCCGACGCGCAGCGACCACTTCTCCCACGTGAGGAGGTTGCCGTCGAGGTGCAGGCTCGACCCTTCGGGCTGGGTGATCTCGATCGGCTTCTGCGTGGTGCGCGGGGGACCGCTGACCGCGGGGTCGTCGTAGTTGCCGGACTCGCGCGGCACCGGTACCGCGCCGCTGTCGATGACCTGGTCGACGACCCGGTTCATCGTGTCGACGTAGGCGACGAGGCCGTCGATCGGGTGGGCCCACGCCGAGTCGGTTTCCTGCTCCTGCAGGAAAGCCAGGCCGCGCAGGATCCGCCGGCCGGACTCGCCCGGGTATTCGTCGGCGTAGACGCCGGCGGAAAGCGGGGCCACGCGGATATTCTCGACAGCCAGACCGCGGGCTTCGAGCGCGGCGAGCCAGCGTTCGTCGGTCGAGAGGACCTGCTCGACGAGCTCGAACTCCTCGTCCAGTACGGGAAGCTGGCCGCTGGTCGCGGTGTCGAGCTCGGTGGCGGAAACGACTTCGGCGGCGAGCACGTCGATGACGACGTCCCGCGACACCTGGGTCTCGAGGTCCAGCAGCAGCGCGCGGAACCGGCGGCCCGCGGTGCCGTCGAGCACTTCGGCTTTCGGCGGTTCTTCGAGGCCGGCGTAGACGAACCGGGTGCTTTCGGCGACCAGTCCGGCCTTCTCGGCGGTTTCGCGGACGGTCCGGATCTCTTCGGCCGTCACCGGGGCGAGCGGATGCTGAGGCATCGGCGTCCTCCTTGAGCGCGTGGCGGCAACTATACTGAGCACTTGTACAAAATAAAGAGGGCCGAAAGTCACGGCTGGGTCACGGCCTAGGCTGGCAGGACGTGCCGCCGTCGGAAAGAGAGCACCCGTGCCCAAGGTTGTCGATCACGACGCGCGCCGCCGGGAGATCATCGGGGTGGTCTGGCGGCTCGTCGCCGAGGAGGGCATCCAGTCGGTGACCACCCGGCGGATCGCCGAAGCGGCCGGCTTCGCGAACGGGGCGCTGCTCTACTACTTCCCGAACAAGGACGCCGTCCTCACCGCTGCCTTCCAGCACATCTTCGACGCGACCAACACCCGCGCCGACAAAGCGGAAGGGGATCGCCACGGCCTGGCCGGACTCCGGACGCTGTGCCTGGAGATCATGCCGCTGGACGAGGAGCGCCGCACCGAGGCGCGGCTGGCGATCACGTTCTGGCAGCAGGCGCTGAACTCACCCGAAAAGGCCGAGATGCACACGGGCTTCATGAACTGCTGGCGCGTGGAGATGAGCGCCCTCCTGGCGGAGGCGGCGGCCGACGGCGAGATCGGCGAGCCGCCGAGCATCGACGCCGTCGTGGACGAGCTGCTCTCGATGCTCATGGGCCTGCAGATCCTCGGTGTCCTCTCGCCGAGGGAGGCCACCCCGGAGCGGCAGCTCGGTCAGCTCGACGAGTTCATCGCGCGTCTCCGCCGCTGACGGTCACGCCGGCTCCGATGCCGTCGAGGAGGAAGCCGAGGCCGGTCCGGAAGGTCTGCTCGGCGTTGAGGTGCGCGGCGTCGCGGACGACCGTCTCCAGCGCGGGGTACCGGCCGGTCGCGAACATCCGTTCCAGGTAAGGGCCGTAGGCGGACTGCCACGCTCGCTGGTCCAGCCCGGAGCTTCGCTCGGCGCGCCGCTCGGCGATCTCGCGGCGGACCGTGCCGATCACGAACGCGTCGACCGCGCTGACCACCGGCATCACGACGTCCACGTCGATGCTGCCCAGCGCGGACAGCACGGCCTCGCCCCTGGCCAGCGCGTTCGGCCCGAGCTGGGGCCGCCCGCCGATCAGGTCGGCGAGCCACTCGTGCCGGTGCGCGGCTCGCCGGGTCAGCTCGGCGACCGACGTCAGCACCTCCCGCCAGTCGTCCCCGGCCGGCCGGATCTCGGCGTAGACCGCGTCGACCATCAGGTCGAGCAGCTCGTCCTTGGTGGCGAGGTAGCCGTACAGCCGCATCGGCCCGACGTCGAGGGCGGCGGCGACCTTGCGCAGCGACACCGCTTCCAGGCCGGCCGCGTCGGCCAGCGCGATCGCCGCCTTGACGATCCGCTCCCGGCTCAGCGGGCCCGGCACCGGCCGGTCCGGCGGCTCCGGCCGTTCCCACACCACCATGCGGGTGACAGTACATCGCATCCTTCGATACAGTGTATTTGACAATACGGTGTATCGAAGGGGGACCCATGAAGATCGCCATCGTCGGCGCCGGGCCGGGTGGCCTGGCCCTCGCCCGGATGCTGCACGTGAAGGGCATCGACGCCGTCGTGTACGAACGCGAGTCCTCGCGTGACGCGCGTGGCCAGGGCGGCATGCTCGACATCCACTCCGGCCAGCGGGCGCTGCGCGAGACCGGCCTGATCGAGGGGTTCCACGCGATCGCCCGGGGTGAAGGCCAGGACATGCGGCTGCTCGAGCCGGACGGCACCTTGCTGCTCCAAGAGGACACGCCCGACGACGCGCCGCTCCTGCGGCCCGAGGTCGACCGCGCCGATCTGCGCGACCTGCTGCTGGACTCCATCCCCGGCGACGCGGTGCGCTGGGGGCACGCGTTCGAGTCCGCCGGCGACGGTGTCGTGCGGTTCACCGATGGCCGCAGTGCGCCCTACGACCTGCTGGTCGGCGCGGACGGCGCGCAGTCCCGGGTCCGCGCGCTGGTCACCGACGCCCGCCCGGCGCACATCGGCCAGAACGCCGTCGAGGTCGGCATTCCCGACGTCGACCGCACGCACCCGGACCTCGCGGCGATGGTCGGGCGCGGCAACTACTGGGTGCTCGGCGACGGGAAGTCCCTGGTGGCGCAGCGCAACGGCGACGGCCGCGTCCGCATCGGCCTCAGCTTCTACCACACCGGCGAGGACTTCTTCGCCACCACCGGGATCCCGTTCGACGACCCGGCCGCCGCCCGGGCGCGGCTGATCGAGCTGCTCCCCGGCTGGGACCCGCGGTTCACCGCGCTGATCGCGGCCTGCGACGACACGGTCCTGGGGCGGCCGTTCTTCACCCTTCCGGTCGGCCTGACCTGGCCGTCGAAGGCGGACGTCACGCTGCTCGGCGACGCCGCGCACCTGATGCCCGCGGTGGGCGAGGGCGCCAACATGGCCCTGCTCGACGGTGTCTCGCTCGGTCTCGCGCTGGCCGCGCACCCGGACGACGTCCCCGCCGCCATCGCCGAGTACGAAAGCGAAATGTTCGAACGCACCGGCGCCGTCGGCCGGAAGTCCGCGGAGATGAAGGAACTGCTGATGTCGCCGGACGCCGCGCGGCGACTGCTCGCGTTCTTCCAGCCGAGCTGACGGCGGGCAGGGGGCACCCCTATTCGTGGTGCTCATTCTCCCACCACCGTGCCGGAATCCGCTGCCCTGCTGGTAAAACCGGAAGGACGGCCTACGGTTAGGCCGGTCCGGCTGCGGGAGGAACCAGATGACCAGGGGCAACGTCTTGCGGCTCGACGTGACCGGCCAGGACGTGCACGGAGAGGGACGGCTCCTGCGGGCCGAAGGCTCGGCCGGGCTCGTGGAGCTGCCCGGCGGCGTCCCGGCGTGGGCGGTCGCGGACGCGGCCACCCTGCGCAAGCTCCTGACCGACCCCCGGGTGTCGAAGGACCCCCGCGCGCACTGGACCGCGTTGCGCGAAGGGCGGATCGGTGAGGACTGGCCGCTGCTGATCTGGGTGTCGGTCCGCAACATGTTCACCACCTACGGCGCCGACCACCGGCGGCTGCGGGCCTTGGTGTCCAAGGCTTTCACCGTGCGCCAGGTGGAGGCCATGCGCCCGGAGGTCGAGCAGATCACGACCGGGCTGCTCGACCGGCTCGAACGCAGGGGTGCGGGACCGGTCGACCTGCGCGAGGAGTTCGCCTACCCACTGCCGGTCGAGGTGATCTGCCGGCTCTTCGGCGTGCCGGCCGACCGGCGGTCCGCCGTGCGTTCGGTCGTGGACACCATCTTCGACACCACCGTCACCGCCGAACAGGCCCAGGCGAACTCGCTGGAGCTGTACGAGCTCATGCGCGGCCTGGTCGCCGACAAGACCGCGAACCCCGGCGACGACCTCACCAGCGCCCTGATCACCGCGCGGGCCGAGGACGCCACCCGGCTCGACGCCGACGAGCTGGTCGACACCCTCATCCTCATGCTCACGGCGGGCCACGAGACCACCGTCAACCTGCTCGACCACGCCGTCACGGCCCTCCTGACCCATCCCGACCAGCTCGCCGCCGTCCTGCGCGGCGACCACACGTGGGCCGCGGTCATCGAGGAAACGCTGCGCTGGCAGGCTCCCGTGCCGTACCTGCCGCTGCGGTACGCGATCGAGGACATCGCGCTGGACGACGGCACGATCATCGGCCAGGGCGAAGCGATCATCGCGGCGTACGCGTCGGCCGGCCGCGACCCGGCCGAACACGGCGTCACGGCCGAGGAGTTCGACCTGTCCCGCGAAGACAAGCAGCACCTGGCGTTCGGGCACGGCGTGCACTTCTGCCTGGGTGCGCCGCTGGCCCGGCTCGAGGCCGCGATCGCCCTGCCCGCGCTGTTCGCGCGGTTCCCCGGGCTCCGGCTGGCGGTGGACCCGGCGGAGCTGACCACGGTGCCGTCGTTCCTGTCCAACGGTCACACCGCCATCCCGGCTCTGCTCGGTTGACGCCCGGAGCGTGTACGGTGGCGCGACGGCGGTTCCGTCGCACGGTTTTCCGTTGAGGAGGCCCACCGTGGCTTCAGGGTCCTTCGAGGTGAGCACGACCGCCGAGGCGACGGTCGTCACGGCGGCGGGTGACCTCGACCTCGCCGTCACGGACGACCTCATGGCCCTGCTTGACCGCGAACTCAGGCGCCGACCGGCGGCCCTGGTGTTCGACGCGGCGGCGGTCACGTTCTGCGCGGCCCGGGTCCTGACGATCATGGTGGACACCACGGCCGACGCCGTTCTGCACGGAGTGCCGTTCGCACTGGCGGGCCGCACGAGATCGCTGCTGCGGCCGATCGCGACGCTCGGCCTGGACCGCGTCCTCCCGATCCACCACGACACGCGGGAAGCGCTGGCCTGGCTGGCCGCGGTCCCGCTGCTGACCGACCGCTAGGCGAACTGCCGCACTGCCGTACTCGCCGAGCGGGTCAGGCGTGGCGGCGGAAGGCCAGCAGGGCGATGTCGTCCTGGGCGTCGCGGCCGAACTCGTCCAGCAGCTTGTCGCACAGCACCTCGAGGTCCGCGTCGTGCGCAACGGCTCCGGCCAGGGCCGCCATCCCCGCGTCGAGGTCCGTGCCCGAGCGCTCGATGAGCCCGTCGGTGATCAGGAGCGCCAGGGTGCCCACCGGGAGCTCGAGCTTCGTCGCCGGGGGACGGCGGAGGCCGACGCCGAGCAGCGGGCCGCGGATGTCGAGGTAGCGCGTTCCGGTGGCGTCGGCCAGCAGCGGCGGGATGTGCCCCGCGCAGGCCACCTCCGTCGCGCCGGTCGCCGGGTCCAGGAGCATCAGGCACGCGGTCGTCAGGCCGTCGGGGTGGAAGCGGCTCACCAGCGCGTCGAGGCGGTCGAGGATCTCCACCAGGCCGTGCCCTTCGACGGCGTACGCGCGCAACGCGTGCCGCACTTCGCCCATCACCAGCGCCGCCTGGAGGGAGTGGCCCGAGACGTCGCCCACCGCGATGAGGAGGCGCCCGTCGAGCTCGGTGACCTCGTAGAAGTCGCCGCCGATCTCGGTGTGGCTCGACGCCGGGAGGTAGCGGGCCGCCATCGGCAGCTCACGGCTGCTCGGGAGCCGGCGCGGCAGCAGGCTCCGCTGCAGCGCGACGGCCAGGTCGCGCTCCCGGGACAGGGTGCGCAGGGCGTCGGCGGCCAGCGCGCTCACCTGGCCGAGCTGGATCAGCACGTCGCGGTCCTGGTCGGTGGCCGCCACGGCGTCGTCGACCGCGACGCACACCACGTCGGCGCCCGGTTTCGCCCGGGCCAGCACGATCGTCGACCCGCGCCCGGGCCGCCACCCGAGCTCGTGCCCGCCGCTGACGGTGGTGCGCATGTGGGGCTGCAGCAGCGACGCGGTCAGGTTGTCGAGCACGGCGGGCTCGGTGCCGGTGGCCTGCCGGTGGTCCACGGCGGCGCTCGCGGTGCGCACCGAGCCCTGCGGCGTCGTCGCCAGCGCGCTCGCCGGGGCCGCGAAGATCGCCGCCGCGCCCGCCGCGACCGCGGCGAGGAAGCCGTCGAACGTCGTCGCGGAGTTGATCGCGAGCGTGGCTTCGGTGAGCTTCGTGAGCCGGCGGGCCAGCAGCTCGGCCACGGCGCGGGCGCGGTGGTAGCGCAGCGCCGATTCGACCACCGCGACCAGCTCGGCCGGGTCCACCGGTTCGACGAGGTAGCCGTCGGCGCCGCGGTTGAGCCCGCGGGCCCGGTCGTCGATCTCGATGGCGGTGGCGGACATGTGGATCACCGGGATGGCGGAGGTCGCCGGGTCCGCCTTGATCCGCTCGCAGACCTCGATCCCGCTGATGTCGGGGAGGTTGACGTCGAGCAGGACGAGGTCCGGCCGGTGCTCGGCGACCGCTTCGAGCCCGGCGCCGCCGGTGCCCACCTCGACGACGCGGTAGCCGTTGCGGCGCAACCAGCTGCTCGCCAGGTAGCGGCTGGCTTCCATGTCGTCGACGATCAGGATGGTCGCGGCCGGCTTCGCCATTTCACGTCCTCCGCACTACAGCGAACGCTTCTCCGACCGCGAGCTTGACGGTTTCGGCGGAGATCTGCGACTTGAGCAGCAGGGCCGCGCGCAGCCCGGCCGCGGTGAGGTCGAGCCCGTCGGGGACGGCCGAGGTGACCACGACGACGGGCAGGTCACCGTGCTCCGCCTTCGCCCGGAGCACGGTGAGGACCTCCCGGCCGTTCATGCCGGCCATGGCGAGGTCGAGGAAGACCACGTCGGGGCGGAACCCGGACAGCGTCTCCAGGGCTTCCCGGCCGTCGCCGGCCACCCGGACCTCGGGGGAGAGCTCGGCGATCCGGCGGGTGAACTCGTCGCGGAACACCGGGTCGTCGTCGACCACGAGGACGCTGCCGAGCGCGGTGATGTCGCCGCCGTAGGGCCGGGCGGGCAACCGCAGCTCCGCCGTGGTGCCCCGGCCGACTTCGCTGGTCAGGTCGAGTTCGCCGCCGAGGATCTCGGCCAGCTTCCGCGCGTAGGACAGTCCCAGCCCGGTGCCGGAGGTCTTCGCCTGCAGCTTGTTCCGGACCTGGTGGAACTCCTCGAAGACGCGCTCGAGCTGTCCGGCCGGGATGCCGATGCCGGTGTCGGTCACGGTGAAGCGGACGTGCTCGTCGCCGGTCGCGGTCACCGAAACCCCCACCGAGCCGCGCTCGGTGAACTTGATGGCGTTGGAGAGCAGGTTGCGGAGGATGCGCACGAGCATGGTCTCGTCGGTGACGAGCGTGGCGACCTCGGCGTCGTCGATGCGGAGTTCGACACCGGCCGGGACGGTCGACCGCAGCACGCCCTCCAGGTGCAGGAGCACGGCGCGGACGTCGACGGGCGTCGGCTGGGGGACCAGCCGGCCGGATTCGGCCTTGGCTGTGTCGAGCAGCTCGTTGACGAGGGCGAGCAGGGTTTCGCCGGAGTCGTTGATCAGCCGGACCTGGCGGCGCTGGTCGCCGGTGAGCGGTTCGGATCCCGCGGCGCCGAGCAGGCGCGCGAGGCCGACGATCGAGTTCACCGGCGAGCGGAGCTCGTGGCTGATGTTCGACCAGAAGCGGGTCTTGGCCTCGTTGACGGCGGCCAGCTGCGTCGTCTTCTCGTTGATCTCGGCGTAGAGCGCCACCACGCCGCGGTTGGTCTCTTCGAGCTCTTCGGAGAGCTCCTTGTACAGCGCGACGACGCCCTGGTTGGTCTCTTCGAGCTCCTCGTTGAGCCGCAGCAGCTCCCGCCGCTTGCTTTCGAGGTCCTCGAGCGCGCTGAGCAGCTCCTGGTTCTGCGCGCGCAGCTCGTCGAGCGGGCCGGCGGCTCTGCCTCCGGCGAGCCGTTCGCGCAGGGCGTCGAGAGAAATGTCCATGGGCGCTGAACCTGCCGTCGTGCCCTTCGTCATGGTCATGGTGGCGCGGCCGGCCTCGTGGGTGGTGGCGACCTCGTCCATCAGCCGGGCCATGGTGTCACGGCTGACGTCCAGGACGTCGTCGGCGGGCGGCCCCTGCCAGGTGAACTCGATCGCCAGGCCGCGGGCCGGCGTCGAGACGAGCAAGAAGACGACGGTCGCCTCGATACCCCCGCGCACCAGGTCGCGGCCGACGTCGCTGAGGGCGGTGGCCACGCGGACCTGGTCCTGCCGGTCGAGGCCGATGGCCCGGGCCGTTTCCCGGCCGTACTGCCGCATCGCGAACACACCGGACTCGGCCGACAAGGCCATCCGCAGCAGCTCGTTCGCGCGCCGCCGGGAGGTCATGGCCGCGGCTTGCCGACGAGGACGCCCGCGTCGTCGTTGTTGCGGGCACCGGCGTCGCGCACGAGGGCGGCGGCGATCACCAGCGGGGTGCTGTCGAACAGGGCGGTCCACTGGCCGGGGCGCCACTTCTCGGTCAGCCCGTCGCTGTGCAGCACGACCGCGGCGCCCGGCGGCAGCTCGTGGTCGAACGCGCGGATCGTGCGGGCCTGGTAGCCCGCGATCCCGGGCACCGAGATCATGCCCTGCTTCCGGTCGCCGAGGACGACGGACGCGGCGATGTTGCCCAGCCCGGCGAAGCGCACCCGCCCCTCGGCCGGCGCGAGGTCGGCGACGGCGACGGCGCCGCCCCGGCTGCTGCGCAGCGCCGCGTGGATCGCGGCGATCACCTGTTCCGGCGGTTCGCCGGCCGGCCGCTCGCAGAAGACCCGGACGGCTTCCCGGGCCGCGCTGGCCGCCAGCGGGCCGTGCCCGGAGCCGTCGCACATCATCAGCCGCAGCCGGCCGTTCGCGCGCATCACGGCGTAGGCGTCACCGCAGACGTCTTCGCCGGTGATCGGCCGGGTCATCCCGGCCGCGTCGTCGTCGGCCAGGTCCACCGCGGCCGGCCGGAACCGGGCGGTGACGATCGTGCCCTGGCCGGGCTCGGAGAACACCGTCACGGCGTCGGAGAGCCGGTGCACCGCGCCGAGCCCGACCCCGAGGGTGCCCGCGGTGGAGTGGCCGTCCGCGATCGCCGCGGCCGGGTCGCCGATGCCGGGGCCGCGGTCGGTGGCGACGACCTCCACCGCAGCGTGGGTGGTCGCGCGGACCGACCGGACCAGGAGCGTGCCGTGCTCCGCGTGGCGGTCGAGGTTCGTGGCCAGCTCCGTGACGACGATGCCGACCTCGGCGGTCCGCCGCTCGGAGAACCCGAGCCGCTCGGCCAGGCCGGTGGCGATCCGGCGCGCCCGGCCGGTGGCCGTCGGATCGTCGACGGCCACCCAGGCGACGTCCTCGGTCACCGGCAGGCAGTCGGCGGAGGTCATCGCGACCACTTGACCACGGTCACTTCGGTGCCCCGGCCCACCTCGGTGTCCAGTGCGAACTCGTCCACGAGCCGGCGGGCCCCGCTCAGGCCGAGGCCGAGGCCCTTGCCGCTGCTCCAGCCGTCGGCCAGCGCGAGGTCGGTGTCGGGGATGCCGGGGCCGTCGTCGTGGAAGAGGGCCTTGACGCCGGTGCGGCGGCCGTCGTCGACGAGCTCGATCCGGGCATGCCCGCCCCGGCCGTAGACCAGGGTGTTGCGGGCGAGCTCGCTGGTCGCCGTGACGAGCTTGGTCTGGTCGACGAGGGACAGCTTGATCCGCTGGGCGAGGGAGCGCACCGACTGGCGGACCCGGACGACGTCGGAGTCCGTCACGATGGGGATCTCCTCCGCCTCGCCGGCCGAGGTCATCTCCGGGCCGCCCGGAGCCCCTGCAGGATCGCCATGCCCTTTTCCAGGTTCAGGGCCGTGCGGACGTCGCCGAGCGTGAGGCCGAGCTCGACGAGCGTGATCGCGACGGCCGGCCGCATGCCGACCACCACGGTGTCGGCGTCGAACAGCCGTGACAGCGACGCGATCGTCGCGAACATCCGCCCGATGAAGGAGTCGACGATCTCGACCGCGGAGATGTCGATCACCACCCCGGACGCGCCGGTCGTGCTGATCTTCTCCGCGAGGTCCTCCTGCAGCGTGAGGACGCTCTGGTCCTCCAGGTCGACCTGGATCGAGACCAGCAGGATGTCGCCGATCTTCAGGATCGGGATCCGCTCCATCAGGCGGGCCTCTTCTCGCCGTGCACGAGCTCCACGCCTTCGAAGCGCAGGGCGTGGCGCAGGGCGTCGGCGAGCGTCGCCTTGGTCGTGATGTCGCCGAACTCGATCCCGAGCGCGACGATCGTCTGGGCGATCTGGGGGCGGATGCCCGAAATGGTGCACTCGGCACCCATCAGCCGCGCCGCGACGACGGTCTTGAGCAGGTGCTGCGCCACCTGGGTGTCGACGGCGAGGACGCCGGTGATGTCGATGATCGCGTGCTGGGAGCTCGTCTCGACCAGGCTCTCGAGCAGCTTCTCCATCACGACCTGGGTGCGCGCCGAGTCCAGGGTGCCGACCAGGGGCACCGCGAGGACGCCTTCCCACAGCTTCACGACCGGGGTGGTCAGCTCGAGCAGCTGCTCGGACTGCTCCCGGATGATCTCCTCGCGCGCGGCCGCGTACGACTCGAACGTCCACAGGCCCAGCCCGTCGAGCAGCCCGGAGAACGCCATGAGCCGGCGGAACACCTCGGGGTCGTCGTCGTTTTCGGTGAGCTCGAAGACGGCCTGCTTCAGCGCGAAGACACTGGCCGCGGTTTCGGTGGGGCTGAACCCCTGGCGCGCCCGGTTCCGGGACAGGTCGGCCAGGAACGCCCGGATTTCGCGTTGCCGGTTATCGTGGAGCCCGGCGGCGGACTCGTCCGCCACCGGCAGCAGGATGGTGAACAGGTCGCCCAGTTCGCGCCGCAGCTCCGTGGTCGTCATGCGCCCGCGCAGGCCGGCCCCGGCCAGCTCGGCCCAGCGCTCGACCAGGCTCTCGCCGTGTTCGCGCAGCAAATCCGACAGCTGCCCCTGACCCGCAGTCATCCAGAGTCTCCTCGCCTTCGGTACGTCCGCGAACTTTAGCCTGGCGGCCCGCCCGGCCGGGGTTCCCGGTACCGGCCGATCCCCCGCGGGGCGCGGAGACCCGGCCCGTAGGCTGGCGGGGTCGGCGCGTGCGCCGCGGAAAGGGGCCGAGCAGTGGACGAGGGCGAGCCGGTGGTCCTGCGCATCTCGCACCGGCGGGCCGGCGCGGCCCACGTGGTCGAGGTCGCCGGGGAGATCGACGCGGGTACGGCTCCCGAGTTCCGCCGTGAGCTCGCCCAGGAGAGCGTGGACACCACCGCGGCCGAGCTCGTCGTCGTCGACCTCACCGAGGTCGGGTTCATCGACTCCGCGGGGCTGACCATCCTCGCCGGGCTCCACCGCCGCAGCCGCGAACGCGGCGTGGGCGTCAAGGTCGTCGCGAGCCAGTACGCCGTCAAGCGCGCGCTGAACATCACCGGGCTCGACGAGCTCATCCCCGTCGTCGCCGACCTGGCCGAAGCCCTGCCGGCCGAATGACCGGCCACCCCGGAGACGGCGACCCGGCGCTGTACGACCTCCACGGCACGGGCTCGGGCGACCTCGCCGCCGTCCGCCGCTGGGCGGCCCGGCAGCTGGGCGACCTGGGCGAGCCGCACCGCGAAGACGTCCTCCTGGTGCTGAACGAGATGGTCCAGAACGCGTACGAGCACGCGGGCGGCGCGCGCCGGCTCCGGCTGACGCGCCACGCGGAGCCGTGCGAGGTGACGATCGGGGTGGAGGACAACTCCCCGACCCCGCCCCGGCTCCGGGCTTCGGCCGGGACCGGCTTCGGCGGGCGCGGCCTGTACCTCGTCGACCGGCTGGCGACCGCGTGGGGCTCCCGCGACGACCTGCCGGTGGCCGGCAAGACGGTGTGGGCCAAGGTTTCGTGCACCCTGGCGCACCAGGAACCCTGCCGCTGAGCCGGATCCGGCGTTCCGGCTGCGGCGATCGGCGGTACGGGTTCCGCTGGCCGAGGGATGTGCTCGACCGCGCGGCGAAGCCTACGGTGGGCATACCGATCGTGACGCGGTGACGAAACAGCTGTCACAGGCCGAAGGTGGTTACCCACCATGATGGATGCACGTCGGTTCGACGGGAGCGCGGCGAACCCCGGTGGGGACGCCGTGTTCGAGGCGTGGGAGCGGTTCGTGCGCGGCGAGGACCAGGTCCCCGGCGTCCGGCCCGTCGTGGCCATCTCCTGGCACCGCTGCCGGGAGCGGTACCGGGTCGACCCCCACCTGACCGAAGCCCCGGTCGCCGCCGGCGACCGCGACCACACCCCCGAGCACGACGTCGTCTTCGCCGAGCTGGGGTTCCGCGCCGCCTCCGTCGCGCACGAGATGGGCAGCCTGCGCGGTGTCGTCAGCGTCACCGACGCCGCCGGCCGGATCCTGGCCGAGTGGGGCGACCAGGCGACGCTGGCCCGGGCCACCGACTTCAACCTGGCTCCCTGGTTCTGCTGGTCCGAGTGCGCGGCGGGCACGAACGGCATGGGGACGGCCCTGGAAGCGCACGGCCCGGTGCTGATCAGCGGCGCCGAGCACTGGTGCCAGGCGTTCCACCACTGGGTCAGCGCGGGCATCGCCGTGCGGAACGTGGTGACGGGGGAACCGATCGGGGGCCTGAACCTCTCCTGCTGGCGCAACCGGCTGCCCCCGGCCGCGGGCGGCTGGCTGGCGAACGCGGTCGCCAAGACCCAGCGCGCGCTGAAACGCCGTGCCCGGGACAGCGGTGCCGAGCTGGTCGCCGCCTACACCCAGGCCGGCGCCCGCTCCGGCGCGCCGCTGGCCGCGGTCGACACCGCGGGCAAGGCGGTGATCGCGGACGACACGGCGAGCGTGCTCATGGGCGTCCCGGCCGCCACCCCGGCCGTCGACGCGACCCTGCGGTGGAACCCCGGGCTGCCGGAGCTGATCGCCGCCGCCCGGCACGCCAGCAAACAGGCGGCGGGCAACCCCGGCTGGGTCGGCTCGACGCGGATCTTCACCCACCTCGCCGACGAGCCGACGGCGATCAGCATCCGGCCCGTCTTCTCGTCCGCGAACCTGATCGGGCACTTGATCTCCTTCGGCGTCTCCGAAGGAGAGCAGTTACCCCCGGCCGAGCGGCCCGCGCGTCCCCGCGAGGAGCCGCGCCGGCTGGTCGGCGTGCGGGACAACCGGATGGTGCTGCTGCGGCTGCCGGAGGTCTCCCTCGCGGAGTCGGAGGGCAGCGACGTGTGGCTGTCGACCGCGCAGGGGCGTCTGCGGGCCGCGTCACCGAGCCTGGACAAGCTCGACACCGAGCTGGCGGACGACGGGTTCCTGCGGGTGCACCGCCGGTACGTCGTCAACCTCAGCCGCATCCGGGAGGTCGAGCGCGGGCACAAGGGCGAGCTGTGGCTCGTCATGGAAGACGGGACGGACGAGCTGGTGCCGGTCTCCCGCCGGAACGCGCCGGCGGTGCGCCGCGCGCTGCACCTCTGAGACCCGGAGGTCCGGCGTGGGTGACAGCGTGCGCGCGTGGTGGCCGGACCGGCTCGACCTGACGGTGCTGCGGAAGCACCCCGCCGGGGCCGACCCAATGGGAACGCGACACAGGAGTGGACCGACGCGGAGTCTTTCGCCGTGCTCGCACCGTTCTCCGACGGATTCCGCGGCTACGAAGGAAAAGCGCCGAACCCGGAGCGGCGGCTGGTCGAGCGCGCGAACCACGGGCAGTCGCCGCCGGGCGTCTTCACGTCCCGGATCGGCCTGCTGAGCAACGACTTCTTCGTGCACCTCGACCGCCAGTGGGGCCCGATCGGCTGTGAACGGTAGCCGGTCGCTGACGAGCGGTGCGAGCCCCGTTCGCCGGCCGGCTCCGGCGTACCGTGCTTTGTTCCGGCACGAAATCGGCGCGAGGAGGACAAAGGCCGATGACGAGCATTCAGGAGCGTACCGACCTGCTCAACAAGATCGGGCTGGACGCGCAGAACAAGGCCGCGCTGGGCGCGGTGCTGGGCACCGGCACCATCGGCCAGGCCGTCGAGGGACGGAACGGCCGGCTGCAGGCCACCATCCGGATCAACCCGGACGAGCTGACCTGGGATCCGTCCATTTTGGTCATGCCGCGCGGCGGCGAGATCGACCTCGAGATCATCAACGACGACCGGAACACCCACTGCGCGCTGCTGCCGAGCAACGGCGACCGCAAGTTCCTCTGGCTGGTCAACCATTCCCGGGGTCGCGCGACGCTCGACCTCGACGGGCCGGGGTACTACTGGTTCAGCTCGCCGACGGGCAACGACGAGGGCCGGGGCCTGACCGGGGCGATCGTCGTCCTCGGGGACGCGCCGCCGGAAGCCCGCCTCGACCGGCCCCAGCAGCCGCGGCCGTAGGGAGGAACAGGACATGACTGTCGAGTACGTCGACGCGGGCGAGGCCATCGACCAGGGCACGCTGAGCGGCAAGGTCGCGGGCGGTGAGGTCGCGCCGCCGGTGGTGGCCCGGCTCGGGTACGAGCGCATCCTCAACGCCCGCGAGGAATCGCACAACTGGATCACCTACTACGGCGCCTACGACGGGCAGCGCTACAGCACGCTGGACCAGATCAGCACCGAGAACGTCAAGCGGCTCGTCCCCGCGTGGATCTTCCAGGCCGGCACGACCGGCCTGATCGCGGGCGCGTCGACCTACTCCTTCGAAGCCGCGCCGATCGTCGTCGACGGCGTCATGTTCCTCTCCGGCTGGGACGGCTGGGTGTGGGCGCTCGACGCGAAGACCGGCGTGGAGATCTGGCGGTACAAGCACGCCGTCCCGTTCGACGTGTCCCTGTGCTGCGGGAACGTCAACCGCGGGGTGGCGGTCGCCGCGGGCAAGGTCTACTTCGTGACGGCGAACGCGCGGCTGGTCGCCCTCGATGCCACCACCGGCAAGCGGGTGTGGGCCAAGACCTACGGCGACGTGCGCGCCGGCGAGAGCGCCACCGTCGCTCCGCTGGTCGTGAAGAACCTCGTCATCGTCGGGAGCTCCGGCGGCGAGTTCGGGGTGCGCGGTCACCTCGACGCGTTCGACCTCGAGACCGGCGACCACCAGTGGCGCTGCTACATGGTGCCGAAACCCGGCGAACCCGGCTCGGAGACCTGGCCCACCGAGGGCGAGGCCTGGGCGCGGGGCGGCGCGAACTGCTGGCTCACCGGCACGTTCGACCCGGAGACGAACCTGCTCTACGTCGGCACCGGTAACCCGGCGCCCGACTTCGACGGCGAAGTCCGGGAAGGCGACAACCTCTACACCGACAGCATCGTCGCCGTCGACGTCGACAGCGGCCGGATCCGCTGGCACTACCAGTGCACGCCGCACGACCTGTGGGACTACGACAGCATCGCCGAGTGCATCCTGTTCGAGCACGACGGCCGCAAGCTGCTCGGGCACTTCGACAAGAACGGCTACTTCTTCGTCCTCGACCGCACGAACGGCTCGCTCGTGCGGATCACCCCCTTCGTGGACCGCATCACGTGGGGCGCGATCACGCGCGACGGCAAGGTCACGGCCAAGGTGTACCCGGAGAAGGAAGGCGAGCCGGTCCACTTCTACCCGGGTCCGGCCGGTGCCAAGGAGTGGACGCACGCGTCCTACAGCCCGAAGACGGGGCTCTTCTACGTTCCGGTGCAGGACACCGGGGCCACGGCCACCCGGCGGCGCCGGGAGTTCCGGGAGAGCATCCCCTACTGGGGCGCGGGTGTCGCGGTGGACATCGACGACATGGCCGGCTCGGTAAGCGCTTTCGACGCGACCGGCGAGGAGAAGTGGCGCTGGCGCAACGAGCTCCCGATGTGCGCGTCGACGCTCGCCACCGGTGGTGACCTGGTGTTCGCCGGCGAGCCGTCGGGTGAGTTCAACGCGCTCGACGCCCGCACGGGCGAGCTGCTGTGGCAGTTCCAGTGCGGCAGCGGGCACCACAGCAGCCCGACGACGTACTCGGTCGACGGCAGGCAGTACATCGCCGTGCCGGTCGGCTGGGGCGGCTGGGCCGAGGGGTTCCTGCCCGGCATGCTCGGCGCGGGCCACGGCAGCGCCCTGATCGTCTTCGCCCTCCCGGAAACGTCGTAGGGCTGCCCGCGCAACGGGGCGGAGGAGGTGAAGCCATGGAGTCCGGAGTCGTGGTGTGGGAGACGCCGGAGTTCGACGAGATCGCCGTCGCACCGGAGGTGACGATGTACGTCGGCCTGCTGGACGACTAGCGGCCGGGGCGCCGGGCCGATGGGTCCGGCGCCCTCCCCGCGCGAAAGCCCGATGGCCGCCATCGACCGAGCCCATCCGGAGTGACCGTGCCCGAAGTGTCCACAGTGGATCGTCCCCGATTGGCGCGCCACGTCCGGTTGGGCTTCGACCGGGCCCGGGGGCGGCACGTCCTGCTGCTGCCCGAGACGGTCGTGGTGCTCAACGGCACCGGCGCGGACATCCTGGAGCTGTGCGACGGGCAGCGCACGGTGGCCGGGATCGTGGCCGAGCTCCAGGTGCGGTACGGGAGCGTCCCCGGCGACGAGGTGCGGCGGTTCCTGACCCGGCTCGCCGCCCGGCGCTGCGTGGAGCTCGCCGATGGATAGCCCCTTCGGGCTCCTGGCCGAGCTCACCTACCGCTGCCCGCTGGCCTGCGCGTACTGCTCCAACCCCCTCGACCTGGGCGGCTACTCCGACGAGCTGACCACCGGCGAGTGGCGGCGGGTGCTGCGCGAGGCCCGCGACCTGGGCGTCCTGCAGTGCCACCTCTCCGGTGGCGAGCCGCTGCTGCGGCGCGACCTCGCCGAAATCGTCGCCGAAGCCCACGGGCTCGGCCTGTACACCAACCTCGTCACCAGCGCCGTCGGCTTCTCGCGGTCCCGGGCCGAGCGGCTGCGCACCGCCGGGCTCGACCACGTGCAGGTCAGCGTCCAGGCCGACGAGCCGCTGCGGTCCGACCGGATCGCCGGGACCCCGTCCTTCCGGCGCAAGATCGAGGCCATGGCCCTGGTGAAGGAGCTGGGCTGGCCGCTCACCCTGAACGTGGTGCTGCACCGGCGGAACATCGACCGCGTCGCCGAGCTGCTCGCGCTGGCCGAGGACGTCGGGGCGGACCGGGTGGAGCTGGCCAACACCCAGTACTACGGCTGGGCCTGGCGCAACCGCGACGCGCTGCTGCCGGCGCGGTCCCAGCTCGACGCCGCCGAGGCCGTCGTCCGGGCCGCGCGCGAACGTTTGCGGGACCGCATGGACGTCCTCTACGTCCTGCCCGACTACTACGGCCGTTACCCGAAACCCTGCATGGGCGGCTGGGCGTCGCGCCAGCTGACCGTGGCGCCGAACGGTGACGTCCTGCCGTGCCCGGCTGCGCAGTCCCTGCCGTTGCCGCGAGCCAGTGTGCGGGCGGACTCGCTGGACCGGATCTGGTCCGAGGCACCGGTCATGACGGCGTTCCGGGGAACGGACTGGCTGCCGGATCCCTGCCGGAGCTGCGCCCGGCGCGACGTCGACTTCGGCGGCTGCCGCTGCCAGGCGTTCCAGCTCACCGGCGACGCGTCGCGCACCGACCCGGTCTGTCACCTCTCGCCCGACCACCACCTCGTCGAGCGGGCGATCGAGACCGCGAACGGCAGTCAGGCTCGGTCGGTGCCCCGCCGGAGAAATCACGACGAATAAATGTCCCTTTTCCGGACGGATTCCGGCCGATTCCGGCCGATTCCGCGGTGGCCCGCCGCCGGGGTCGCGGGAAGGGCGGAAACCCGGCAGTGGCATTCTGGCCTGGTTGATCCTGACACCAGAGGGGATGTTTCCGGATGCAGTTCCTGCTTTCCGTGGTCCACGACCAGGTCGCCGTCGCCGTCCCGGAGGAGGAGGCCGCGATCGACGTGTTCAACGACCAACTCCGCGCCGGGGGGAACTGGGTGTTCGCCGGTGGGCTCGGGCTGCCCGGCGACGCCGCGGTCATCGACAACCGGGGCGAGGCGGCGGTGCTCACCGACGGCCCGTTCGTGGAGTCCAAGGAGTACCTCGCCGGCTTCTGGATCATCGAGGCGCCCGACTTCGATGTCGCGCTGAAGCTCGCGACCGAGGGGTCGAAGGCCTGCAACCGCAAGATCGAGGTGCGCCCGATCCTGGTCGAGGGCGCGTGAGCGACGTCCGTGCGGCGATCACCCGCGCCCACCACGAGGAGTGGGCCCGGGTGGTCGCCGCCCTGACCAGGCGCTTCGGCGACCTCGACATCGCCGAGGAGGCGGCCGCGGAGGCGTTCGCGACCGCCGTCGAGCGGTGGCCGGCCGACGGCGTGCCGCCCAACCCCGGCGCCTGGCTGACCACCACCGCCAACCGCAAGGCCATCGACCGGATCCGGCGCGAGAACAAGCGTGACGACAAGCAGCAGGAAGCCCAGTCGGCGTACGACGGCGACCCGGCCGAGCCGCTCGGCGCCATCGACGACGACCGGCTCCGGCTGATCTTCACCTGCTGCCACCCGGTACTGGCGCCGGAAGCCCGCGTGGCGCTGACGTTGCGCATGCTGGGCGGCCTGACCGTGCCCGAGATCGCCCGCGCCTTCCTGGTCGCCGAAGCCACGATGGGCCAGCGGATCACCCGCGCGAAGGCCAAGATCAAGGCGGCGCGCGTCCCGTACCGGGTGCCGTCCGCCGAAGACCTCCCCGCCCGCGTCTCCGGTGTGCTCGCCGTGCTGTACCTCGTGTTCAACGAGGGTTACCTGGCCACCGGCCCCGACACCGACCCGGTGCGCCACGACCTGACGACCGAGGCGATCCGGCTCACCCGCCTGATCCGGGGCCTCCTGCCGGACGACGGCGAGGTGGCCGGGCTGCTGGCGCTGATGCTGCTCATCGAGGCCCGCCGCCCGGCCCGCGTCTCGGCCGGCGGTGAGCTGGTCCCGCTGGCCGAGCAGAACCGCGGGGAGTGGGACGCGACGCTGATCGCCGAGGGCCACGGGCTGGTGCGCGAGCGCCTCGCGGCGGCCGCCGCCGGGATCCCGCCGGGCCGCTACCAGATCCTCGCGGCGATCAACGCGGTGCACACGTCGGCCCGCGAGATCGGCGACACGGACTGGTCCCAGGTCGTCGCCCTGTACGACCAGCTGGTCCGCGTCGACCCGGCACCGACGGTCGCCCTCAACCGCGCGATCGCGGTCGCCGAGCTGGACGGCCCGGACGTGGCACTGGCGGCCATCGACGGGCTGGGGGACACCCTGGAGGGGTATCACGCCCAGCACGCGACCCGCGCGGAGCTGCTCCGCCGCCTGGGCCGCAGCGACGAGTCCCGCGCGGCGTACGACAAGGCGATCGAGCTGGCGGGCAACACGGCGGAGACCGCGTATCTGACGCGCCGTCGCGACCAGCTGGGGTAGGCGCGCCGGCAGCGGTCCGTACCCTCGCCGCGCGACGGCCGGGAGTGCGGACGCCGGTGCCGGAGCCGCGCGGCTCCAGCCGAACGCGCCGTACCACTCCGCCGCGGCCGCCGGACTACTCCGTGCCGTCCGCCAGGAGGCGCTCCGGCAGTCCGAGCCGCGGGAACCGGTCGTCGTGGAACGTGATGATCTCGGCGATCGCTCCGCCCGTGACGCGCAGGACGTCGATCGTCAGCGGCAGGTACGCGCCCTCCTGCTGCCGCCAGTGGTAGAACCCCACAGCGGGCTGCCGGTTGACCGACGTCGCGACCGCGCGCAGCCCCGTCATGCTCTCGAAGCCGCTCTCGACCCAGTCGCTCACCACCGCTTCGCGGCCGAGGTGCAGGCCCGGCGTCGGCGGCATCGAGCACCGGACGTCGTCCCGCAGCAGCGCGGCCAGCCCGGCGACGTCGGTGGCCACGCTGGCCTCGGTGTAGCGGCGCACCAGCTCGCGCGTCCCGGCGTCCTCCTCACCTCCGGTCCAGTCCTGCCGCTCGGCCGGCAGGTGCGCTCGCAGGCCGGCGCGGGCTCGCTGCAACGCGCTGTTCACGGAGTTGACGGAGTCCCCGAGCAGCTCGCCGACCTCCTTGGCCGGCCAGCCGAGCACGTCGCGCAGGATCAGCACGGCCCGCGGGCGTGGCGCGAGGTGCTGGACCGCGACCAGGTAGGCCAGCTCGATCGTCTCCCGGGCCAGGGCGACGGACTCGGGCTCGTCCGCGTCGCCCGCGGGCAGCTCGTCCAGCAGCCGGTCCGGGTAGGGCTGCAACCACGGCACCTCGCCGCCGGTCGCCGGCTCCGGGCGGCACTTGGCCAGCAGGTCCAGGCAGGCGTTGGTGGCGATCCGGTACAGCCAGGCGCGGAACGTCGAGCGCCCCGCGAAGGTCTCCCGCCGTCGCCAGGCACGCAGGAACGTCTCCTGCACGGTGTCTTCGGCGTCCTCGAACGACCCGAGCATCCGGTAGCAGTGCACGTGCAGCTCCCGCCGGTGCCGCGCGGTCAGCCCCGAAAACGTCGGCTCGTCGACCTCGCCCGGCTCCGCCTGCCGTGGTTGCGCGCTCATCACGTCATCCTTCCGCCTCGTCGTGTCCCGTCACAGGTAAGACGGGAGCGGGCGCGACAACTCATCACGGCGGCGGGATGCGGCCGGCGATCTCCTGCCGGTCCTCGAGCTTGAGCGGGCACTCCAGCGCGTGCTCGATCAGCTCCTGCGCCTCCTCGATCCGGCGCTGCCCGCCGGCGGCCCTGGCCGGCGCGAGGAGGCCCACGCTTTCCCAGTGCCGCAGCACGTGCGTGGCCACCCCGAACCGCCGGGCGAGCTCCGGCTCACCGGGGTGCCCGGCCTGCGCTGGACGCCGGGCCAGCACATCCGGGTCCGGGTCGGCACGCTGACGCTGCGCACCTACTCGATCTGGGACTACGGCGACCACCTCGACCTGTGCGTCCTCGACCACGACGGCGCCGGGCCGGGCGCCCGCTGGGCCCGCGAGGTCCGCCCGGGCCGCCAGGTGTCGTTCTTGAAGCCCGAGGGCCGGCTCGTACCGCAGGAGGGCGCGCCGTACCACCTGTTCGCCGGGGACGCGACGGCGTCGGTGGCGTTCGGCGCGATGATGCGCGCACTGGCCGCCGACGCGCCGGTCCACTGCGTCATCGAGGCGGCCGACCGGTTGCCGATGCCCCGCGAGGTCACCTGGACGGACAACCTCCTCGCCACGCTCCCCACGCTGGACCTGCCGGCCGAGCCGGGCATCGCGTACGTGGCCGGCGAGGCCCGCACGTGCCAGGCGGCTCGCCGTCACCTGGTGCAGGACCGCGGCTGGCTGCGCCGCTCGGTCGTCGTCAAGCCGTTTTGGACGCCCGGAAAGCGTGGGATGGACTAGGAGCGGCCCTGAGGTCCCGGCAGAGTCTCGGCAGGACTCGTTCACGACGTTCGGGCCGGCGATCCCCGGGGCGCTGCCACCTCCGCATCGAGCGGCGACTTGCCGAACGTGCTGTCCCATGAGTCATTCCGGCACCGGCGCCCGGCGCAAGCCCGGCCGTCGCACGGCGGGGTACGCATCGTCACGCCCAGGACCGACGCCGGCGCGGGCGGGTCCGGGCTGGAGCTGCGCGACGGCGAGCCGGGGCCGGCGATCACGGGACAGGAATTGTCGCCGTGAACAGGCCACCTGGTGTTCGCATGGGCTCAAGCAGGCGCGCATAGCGTCCGGGGCGCTGGAGAATTCTCCCCGAAAACCTGAATGAGGCACATCATGCGCGAAAACCAGGCGGGCCCGAACCGACGGTCCTTCCTGCGCAACGCGGGCTTGGCCGGTGTCGGTGCGACGGCGCTGGGTGCGCTCGGCGCCGCACCGGCCGGAGCCGACACCGCGATCAGCGCGGACAGCGCCACCAGTGGGAACAAAGGAAGGTGGAACCCGGATGGCGAGAGCCTCCAGTTCACCGTCGCCGTGATGCCGGACACCCAGTACCTCTACTGGGGCAGCCAGAACAGCATCAACCCGGAGCCGCAGGAAGCCTCGCTCCGGTACGTGATCGAGAACAGCGGGAAACCGGACAACAACGTCGTCTTCCTGGCCCACCTCGGCGATCTGACGCAGGACGCCGACGTCACGTCGTTCCAGGCCGTGGACAAGACCTTCAAGCCGGCCGACTCCGCCGGCGTCGCCTACAGCGTCCTCGCGGGCAACCACGACGTCTCCGGTGACGACACCCGCGGCACCACGCCGTACCTGCAGACGATGGGGCCGCAGCGGTTCCGCCGGCAGAAGTCGTTCCTCGGCTCCGACGCGAGCGGCTACAACACCGCGCACGTCTTCCGCGCCGCCGGGCGCGAGTGGCTGCTGCTGGCCATGGACTGGCGCACGTCGGCCGCGGGCTTCGCTTGGGCCAACGATGTCATCAAGAAGCACCCGAAGCTGCCGGTGATCCTCACCTGCCACGAGATCGTCGCGCCGACCTACGGCGACGAGGTCTACCCGTACGAATCGGGCGACGCCGAGAACAACGCCGAGATCACCGGCTACGGCCAGACCGTCTGGGACTCGCTGATCAAGGACAACGACCAGGTCTTCCTCACGCTCAACGGCCACTACTGGCCCTCGGGCCGGATGACGAAGAAGAACACCGCCGGCAACGACGTGCACCTGCACATCACGAACTACCAGAACCGGTACATGAGCGGCGGCGGCATGCTGCGCCTGTACCACTTCGACCTCGAGCGCGACACGATCGACGTCGAGACGATCTCGCCGTGGATCCTCGAGAAGGACCCCGCGAAGCGCAACCGCATGGAGGTGCTGGAGTCGCGGCTCACCACTTCCGTCGACCGCTTCTCCATGCCGTTCGACTTCGAGCGGCGCTTCGCCGGCTTCATCCCCGTGCCGGTCCGCCCGGCGCGGCCCGCGAACAAGGTGCTCGTGCCGGGCACGCTCGCGTACTGGCGCTTCGACAACGTCGGCGCCAACGGCAGCGCCGTCACCGCCAGCCAGCAGGTGCGCGACCTCTCGGGCCACGGCAACGACCTCACGCTGCAGTCCGTCGCCGGCACCGCCCCCGACGCGCTGACCTGGACCGACGACCACCACCCCGACCAGCCGGGCCACGCCAGCCTCCGGTTCGTCGGCGGCCGGAGCCCGGTGCACGGCGCGTACCTGACGACGGGCTCGCGGGCGCCGCTGAACACCGAGACGTTCAAGCGCGGCTACACCATCGAGACGTTCGTCAAGATCCCGCGCGACTGGGACGGCGGCACCAACGGCAACATGCCCGTCCTGGTCCGCCGAGGCGCGTCCGGCGACGCGGGCAAGCACGGCAAGAACACCGACCCGAAGGAGCCGGTGGCCCAGCTCATGACCACGAACAACGGTCGTGAGGTGCAGTTCAACTGCTACCCGCTCAGCCAGACCTACCCGACCACCAACTGGAGCCACGGCCTGGCCGAGGACCAGTGGTGGCACATCGCGGTCGTCAACGACGGGCACCGCACCACGGTCTACGTCGAAAGCTCCCCGGTGGCGGACAACCCCTTCACCGACTCCGTCGGCATCGCGTCCCTCGGCCTCACCTGGCTCCTGGGCGGCCACGAATACGGCGGCGCGCTCGACAACGTGTTCCACGGCTGGATCGGCGACGTCCGGATCGTCGGCCGCGCGCTGCGGCCGGCCGAGTTCATGACCGAGTGAACCACCGGCAGCGGGTGACCCGGGTGGCCACCCGCTGCCGGACCGGCTACTTCGGCGCGACGAGCGGCCAGAAGATGTCGTCGACGATCGACCGGATCCGCTCGGGGGACGCCGGCCGGAGGGTCATCAGGATGTCGTGGCGCATCAGCTCGAACGGCAGGTCGAGCACGTCCCGCGGGATCCGCGCGAGGTCGATCTCGCCCCGGTCGTGGGCCTGGCGGAACACTTCGTAGGACCGCCACGGGCCGTCGCCGAGGAGGGCGCGGCGGATGTCCTCCGGGGTGCGGCCGGTGCTGTCGTGGAGGCCGGCGAACGTCGCTCCGACGAGCGCCGCGAGCTCGTTGCGGCCCGCGCTGATGTTCCCGAGGAGCACCCGCAGGTCCTCGCGCAGGCTTCCGGTGTCCGGGATCGCGACCGGGTGGGTGTCGCCGTAGTGGCGGATCGCGGCGAGCACGAGCTCGTCCTTGTTCGGCCAGCGGCGGTAGAGCACCGCGATCCCCGTCTTCGCGCGGTCCGCGACCGACTCCATCGTCAGCTTCGCGAAACCGGCCTCCGCCAGCTCTTCCCAGGCCGCGGTGAGGAGCGCGTGCTCCAGCTCGGTTCCCCGGCGTCGGCGTTTGACCCCTTCGGACGTCGTCTCGGCAGCCATGCCACCAGACCGCGCTGATCCTGGTCGTCGGCGCGCTGGCGGTCGTCTTCGACACCACGATCGTCAGCGTCGCGCTCCACCAGCTCGCGACCAGCCTCGACGTGCCGGTCTCGACGATCCAGTGGGTGAGCACCGGCTACATGCTCGCGCTCGGCGCGGCGGTGCCGCTCAGCACCTGGGCGCTCGGCCGCTTCGGCGGCAAGCGGGTCTGGATGTTCGCCCTCACCGTGTTCCTCGCCGGCTCGGTCGGCTCGAGCACCGCGTGGGACGCGGGTTCGCTCATCGGCTGGCGCGTCGTGCAGGGCCTCGGCGGCGGGCTGATGCTGCCGGTGATGACGACGCTCATCATGCAGGCGGCGGGCGGCCGCGCGCTCGGCCGCACGACGACCTGGGTCGCCCTGCCCGCCCTGCTCGGGCCGATCCTCGGCCCGCTCGCCGGCGGCGCGATCATCACGGATCTCAGCTGGCGCTTCATGTTCTGGGTCAACGTGCCCTTCTGCGTCGCCGGCCTGATCCTCGCGGCCCGCTACCTCGCCGACGACCCGCCCGCCGCCACCGCCGCGCGCCCCCGGCTCGACGTCCGGGGGCTCGCCCTGCTGGCCCCGGGGATCACGGCCGTGATCCTCGGCCTCTCGAACGCCGGCTCCGCGGACGGATTCGCCCACCTCGACGTCCTCGCGCCGCTCGTCGCCGGCGTCGCCTTCCTCGTCGCCTTCACGTTCTACGCGCTGCGCCGCCGCGACCCGCTCGTGGACATCCGGCTGCTCGCCGCGCGTTCGGTCGGATCCTCGTCCTCGGTGCTGTTCCTGTCGGGCTTTTCGTTGTACGGGGCGATGTTGCTGCTGCCGCTCTACTACCAGCAGCTCCGCGGGGCGAGCGCGCTGGCCGCCGGGCTGATGCTCGTGCCGCAGGGGATCGGGACACTGCTCAGCCGGCAGATCGCCGGCCCGCTCACCGACCGCATCGGAGCTCGCTCGATCGCCGTCGTCGGCTTCCTCGTCGTCGCGGCCGCCACCGTGCCGTTCGCCTTCGCCGACGCGACCAGTGACGGCCGGCTGCTCGCGCTGTGGCTGCTGGTCCGCGGCATCGGGCTCGGCGCCGTCACCATGCCGGTGATGACGGCGTCCTACGTCGGGCTCGACCGTGCCGAGATCGCCCACTCGAGCGTCCTGACCCGGATCTCGCAGCAGATCGGCGGATCGTTCGGCACCGCGGTGCTCGCCGTCATCCTCGAGCAGTCCGGCTTCCCCGTCGCGTTCTGGTGGGCGACGGGGTTCGCGCTCATCGCGACGGCGCTGTGCGCATGGCTGCCGGGGCGGGAACAGGTTCGTGCCGCGGCAATGCGAGCGCGACGACAACCTGCACCGCCAGCACCAGCGCCTGAGTCACCGGTGCGCTGACGGTCAGCAGCGCGACCGTCGTGTTGACGCCGAAGTGGACCGCGATCGACGCCGGCACGCCGCCGCGTTCGTAGGCGTAACCGGTCAGCAGCGCCATCGGGACGACGCTGAGCGTGAACAGCAGCCCGCTCCAGCTGAGCAGGCCGAACGCGGCCTGGACGGTCCCGGGGATGAAGAACAGCGGCAGGTGCCACGCGGCCCACACGACACCCAGCAGCAGGCCGGCCCGCAGGCGCGTCATCGACCCGCGCAGCCGGGGGTGGGCCGTCCCCCGCCAGCCGGGTTCTTCGGCCAGCGGGCCGGCGATCAGCATGCTGACCAGGAACGGACCCAGGCCGCCGACGGTCGCGATCAGGTTCCGTCCGGCCGTCAGGTCCAGCGCCGGACCGCCGAGGGCCTGCGCGAGCAGCGCGGCCGCCACGACGGTCGCCGATGCCAGTAGCAGCAAGGGAATCACCCAGAGCCAGCGTGCGCCGGGCCGGGACGTCACGGTGTGCGCCGGGGCGGGTTCACCGCGGCGGGCCCGGCGCACCCGGACGGCGATCGCGCCGATCACCGGGCCGAACCCGCCGAGCAGGTACGGGACGACGGTGGGCGAGCTCGTCGGCGGTCCGCCGAGCAGGATCGCGACGAACCAGAAAGCCCAGCTCGTCGTGAACGTGACGGTCCAGAAAAGCGCGAGACCGCTTTTCTCTTTGATGGTCACCACTTCTGCCTTTCGTTCGGAAAATGGGCAGCACGAAGCCCGGGGACAATGCGGAATCGGGGGAGTCAGTTCTTCCGGAGCCGGCCGGCGAGCCAGCCGGACACCTGGGCCAGCAGGTCGGCGTCGACCGGGCGGCGCAGCTGCCGCGAGTACGACCGCATCGACGGCCGCCCGGGGTCGCGGCGCAGCAGGTGGGTGAGGTCGGCGATCCGGTGGACCTCGACCTCGCCGGGCACCAGCCGGCGGATCACGTCCAGGTCCGCGGGGTCGACCTGGATGTCCTTCTCGCCGGTGATCGCCAAGACGGGGACCCGGATGTTCGCCAGGTCCCGGCGTGAGTCGTGGGCGAGCAGCTCGCGCAGCCACCGCGCGTTCACCGGGATCCCGGCGACGCGCGCGACGTCGGTGTCCGTCGTCTTGAGCCGGGTCAGCTGCCGCCCGGCGAAGGCGCGCAACGCCGGCCGAGTGAACGCGGGGAGGTCGCGGGCGATCATCCCGGCCTGCCGGCGCAGGGCGTCCTCGCCCGGGCGGGCGAACCCGGCCAGCAGCACGACCGCGGCGACGTCCGGGTGCGCGCCGAGCGACATGGCATGGACAGCGCCTTCGCTGTGCCCGACGACGCCGACGGCGTCCGCGCGGATGTCCGGCCGCCCGGCCAGTGCGCGCACGGCGGCGGCACCGTCGCGGCGGTTGTCGGTGAACCCGGTCGCCCGCCAGTCGCCGGGCGTGGCGCCGACCCCGCGCCGGTCGTAGCGCAACGTGGCAATCCCTGCCTCCGCCAGGGCGGCCGCCAGTGGCGCGCCGTAGGCCATGCGGAGCCGGCCGGTGTTGGCGTCGCGGTCCAGGCGCCCGGAGCCGTGCAGCAGCAGGACGGCGGGGTGCGGGCCGGCGCCCGCGGGCAGGGTCAGGGTGCCGGCCAGGCGCAGCCCGTCGTCCGCGGTGACCGTCATGTCGACGTCCCGCATGGTGCGTCTCCCATCATTCTCGATCATGCAAATGTTCTCATCTGTGAGAACGGTATCGCATGTGAGAACATTCGTCCATGGCTACCGCGGACCTCCTCCTGCATCCGGTCCGGATGCGCATCCTGCAGGCGCTGTTCGACGCCGATCCGCTGACCACGGCGCAGCTGCGCGAGCGCATCCCCGACGTCGCGCCCGCGACGATGTACCGCCAGATCGCGGTGCTGGCCGAGGCGGGGGTGCTGGAGGTGGCGGAGGAGCGGCGGGTGCGCGGCACGACGGAACGCAGCTACCGCGTCCACAAGGAGGAGGCGGTGGTCGACCCGGCGGCGCGCGCGGCGATGTCGCGCGAGGACCACCTGCGCGCGTTCACGACGTTCGCGGCCTCGTTGATGGGGGACTTCGACCGCTACCACGCCCACCCGGACGCCGACCCGGTCGCGGACGGCGTCGTCTACCGCCAGGCGGCGGTGTGGCTGACCGACGAAGAGTTCGAGGTGATGGTCGAGGAGATCGAGCGGGCGGTAGTGTCGCGCGTCGGCAACGCCAGGGAGGGCCGGATCCGCCGCGTCGTCAGCCTCGTCGTCGTCCCGGACGAGCCGACGTCGCCGGCTTCGGGCTGAGAATTGAAGAGGCGGTGGGAAAGCTTCCGTGGTGCCTCATCGGTATGCCTCGGCCATGGTGTGGAAGGGCCCGCTTCGGTGCGAGGCTGCCGTCGGGCGTGGTATTCGCGGACGCCTTGGCGGAAGGTGCCCGAACGTCAGCGAGAGCGCGAAACCCCGGGGCCGGCGTCTTCGGGACCGATACGGCGGCCGGAATCCGGCTCGCCACCGCGGGCCGATTCCTCGGGCGGCTCGGCGACGACGTTCTCCGCGCCGCCGAAAACGCGGGCGCGCTAGCGGTGAACTGTCCTCCGTCGGCGACGAGGGTGATTCGTCCTCGTCGCCGACGGGCGGGTCTCGGTGATCTCTCCCCAGTGATCTCCCGGCACGGCGGTCACTTCCGCGCGGCGGCGACCTTCTTGCGGGGCGCGCGCTTGCGTGCCGCCTTGGCGGGCTCGGCTTCCTGCGCCTGGGCGGCGTCGAACGCGGCGGTCACCTCGGAGGACAGGCGTCCTCGTTCGGAGACTTCGTAGCCGTTCGCGTTGGCCCACGCCCGGATCTGCTGGTTGCGTTCGCGGTCCGTGGCGGTCGTGGTCGACTGGCCGGTCGCGACGCGGACCTTGCGCCCACCGGTGCGGCGGCCGGCGCTGATGTAGCGGGCGAGTTCGTCGCGCAGGGAGGCCGCGTTTTCGTCGGAGAGGTCGATCTCGTAGGTGACGCCGTCGAGGGAAAACGGGATGGTGTGCGCGGCGGGTGTGCCGTCGATGTCGTCGAGCATCTCGACGAGGACCTTCTGGGCCATTCCTGCTCCTTGGCGCGGTATATACCAGTAAGAGAACGTACGAATTGCGCGCTCCCGTGTGGAGTGTATACACGCCGGTCCCGTCAGGGAAATTTCTTCCTCCGGTCCGCAGCTCGCATCAATTGGATCGCTGCTCGGCGTGACTGAGATGAATCTGATCTGCGGGAGGAGAAGCCACCGTGAACCCGGAAAAGGCGCCAGTCGGCAACACGAATCTGCAAGTTGCAGGTGCCGGGAAGCGGTTTCGGGTTTGCTCTGTTCGGAGCAGCGGGCGAGTTCGAACGGCGAATTCGCGCCGATCGAACCCGCTGTTTTCGCTGCTCACCCGTGCAGTGCGATCGGCGCGTCCGACGCCGGGCGCCAAGGTGTCACGCGGTCGATGTCCGCCAATTGTCGCGTGATGCGGTTCGCATCGGTGATCCGGTGCTGGGCGCGGCTCAGCGCCAAAGCGCGCAACCAGGCCTCACGGGCCTCGGCGTGCCGTCCCAGCGCGGAGTACGTCCCGGCCAGGTGGTCCAGGGTGTCCGCCTCGTAGTAGGTGGCACCGATGTCCCGGCAGAGCTCGAGCGACTCCCGGAAGCAGACCAGCGCGCGATCGTGCCGCCCGCGGTGCTGCTCGATGTAGCCGAGGCAGTCCAGCGTGACGGCCTGGCCCTGCCGGTTGCCGTGCCGGACGAACAAGGCCAGCGCCTGCTCGCACGAGGTCTTGGCCGGCCCGAAGTCACCGAGCAGCGCCTGGTACCAGCCGATCATGCTGAGCGCTTCGCCCTCCCACACCGGGTTGTCCAACGTCCGGAACAGCCGCAGCGCGAGGTCGGCGTAGTCCAGGGCCAGGCGGTCGTCCAGCTGCCGCCAGACCCAGGAGAGGTCGTAGTACGCGCGGGCTTCGCCGTGCGTGTCGCCGATTTCCCTGGCCAGGCCGAGCGCGCGGTGCAGGTGGCAGGATGCCTCGGCCCGCATCCCGGCCCGCGCGTACGCCTGATCGAGCAGGCGGTGCGCGTGCCCTTCGAGCTCGGGATCGTCCAGTTCCTCCGCCGCGCCGAGCGCGGCACCCCAGGTCGTGAGCTGCTCGTGCAGGTGCCCGCGGCGCACGAGGTAGCCGTGTGCCGTCCAGGCGAGCTGCCAGACGAGCTCCGGCCAGCCGTGCCGGACCGCGGCCCGCTGCGCGGCGAGCAACCCGGCGTGCTCGGTGTCGAACCAGGTGAGGACCGAGGCGTCGTCGGCGAAAGCCGGGACGGCGAAGTGGTCGGGCCGGTCGCCGACGTCGATCGGTTTGCGGTGCGGGTACAGGATCCGTTCGCCCGCGTGGCCGGCGTGGACGTAGAAGCAGACCAGCCGCCGCAACGACTGCGTCCCACCTGACGGCGACTCCGCGGCCCGCTCTCCCGCGTAGAGGCGGACGAGGTCGTGCATGCGGTAGCGGGGCGAGCCTTGGCGCTGCACCAGGTGCGCGTTCTCGAGCTGCCGGATCAGGGCGGTGACCCGGCCGGCCGGCAGCCCGGTCAGCGCCGCGATCGCGGGCAGCCCGATGTCCGGCCCCGGCGCCATGCCGAGCAGCCGGAACACCCGGGCCGCGTCGGGTTCGAGCGCCTCGTAGGACCAGGACAGCGCGGCGCGGAGGTTCGAGGCGAGCTCGCCGCCGTCGAGCGCGTCCAGCCGGGCCGACGCCTCGCCGAACTCGGCCGCCAGCAACGCCAGCGAAAGGTCCGAGTAGGTCGCCGCGTAGGCCGCCACGATCCCCAGCGCGAGCGGCAGGCCGGCGCAGTAGGTCACCAGCAGGTCCACCGCGGCCCGGTCGGTTTCGACCCGCACGGGGTCGAGGCGCTTCGCGAGCAGTTCACCGGCTTCCGGGGCGTCCAGCACGTCCAAGGTCAGGGACCGGGCGTCGTGGGTGGTGAGGAGCCCGGTCAGCTGGTTCCTGCTGGTGACCACCACGGTGCACGTGGGGCTGTCGGGCAGCAGCGCCGTCACCTGGACGCTGTCCCTGGCGTTGTCCAGCACGACCAGCATGCGCCGGTCCATCGTCGTGTCCCGGTACAGCGCCGCCTGTCCCTCGGCGTCGAGCGGGATCGACCCCGGTGGCAGCCGCAGCGCGTCGAGGAATCCGCGGATCGCCGCCACCGGTTCCACCGGCGTGCCCGACGGGTCGAACCCCCGCAGGTTCACGTACAGCTGCCCGTCCGGGAACAGGTGCGCGTTCTCGTGGGCCCACTGCAGTGCGAGCCACGTCTTCCCGATGCCGCCCATGCCGACGATCGCGACGATCGGGGTGGCGCCGTCCGCCGTCGCGGGCAACGACTTCGTGAGCTCGGCCAGTTCCCGGGTCCGCCCGGTGAACGACCTCGGCCGGGCGGGCAACCGGGGTACCGGCGCCGAGCCGGCTCGCGGCGGACCGGGCGCGTCGTCCGGCGCGTAGGGGTGGTCGGGCAGGCAGATCCAGGCCCCCACCGCCGTCTCCTTGACCGTGACCTCGGCGTGCCGGTAGGTGGTCGCGTCTTCGATCGAGCTGTGCCGGACCACTTCGTTGAAGAACCACGACGAGACGATGAGCGCCAGCACGCCGGGCGAGCCGGCCAAGGCGGCTTTCAACGGTGGTGCGTCGAGGAGCCGGAACGCCATGTTGATCGACTTCGCGGTGACCCCGAACTCGTCGTAGGTGATCTCGCCGGCGTGCAGCGCCATCCGCAGCCGGACCCGCTCGGGGCCCAGGTGCGTGCTGTTGTGCCGGCGCAGGGCCGTGGCCAAGGCCCTCGGCAGCGACTCGACGAACGCGGCCTTGGGCACGTCCGCCCCGGCGAGGACGAACACGCCGTCCCCGCGATCCTCGACGTCACAACGGTCCCAGGGAATCCCGGCCGCTTCGAAGGCCACCCGCAGCGCCCGGTACACCCCGCTGCGGACCGCCACCTGGTCGGGGTTCGTCCGCTGCGGGTTCCCGAACCCCTCGACGTCCACGATGAGGATCGTCCGGTGCACCGCCTGCCGCCTGCCCACCGAGCGGAGGGCCTGGACCGGTGAGGAGGCGCCGAGGTTCAGCTCCCGCCGCTGATCAGGCACGAAGCGGGTTTCGCCGTCCGATCCCGCCGATCGGGCAGCCGTTCCGATGACCTCCGGAAAGCCGTCGAACATGAGCGGTCCTCCTCCCGGGGAATGCGTTACCAGGATGAGTCAGCGCAAGGAACCAGGGTAGTCTGATTGCAATATTGCACGGGAACCATCACGCAAGTTCTGCCGTATGATCCCCCGAGGACTACCGCGACATTCCGCATGCATTACTCCGAGAGGGGCACCCGGCTCATGACGCAGGACGCACCGTCCGCGCGCGAGCGTCAGCTGGCTCACGAACTCCGGCTGCTCCGTTCGACCGTCGGCCTCACCGGCAAGGACGTCGCCGAACGACTCGGCTGGTCGACGTCGAAGGTCTCCCGGATCGAGACGGGCCGGATCGGGATCGGCCAGGACGACCTCGAGTCGCTGTTCGGCCTGTACCAGGTCCTCGACGACAAGGCCGAAGACCTGCGCAGGCTGGCCGCCTCGGCCCGGGCACAGGGGTGGTGGGACGCCTACGCGAACAACCTGTCGTCCGGGTACTCCAGCCTGATCAAGCTGGAAGCGGGCTCCGTCGACCTCCGGTGCTACTGCGCCCTGATCCCGCACGCGCTGCTGCAGACGTCGGAGTACTCGCGCCACGTCATCCAGTCGACCCTGCAGGTGCCCGCGCCGGCCGAGGTCGACCGGCGGATCGACATCGCGCGCCGCCGGCAGGCGGTCCTGCAGCGGGAGAACCCGCCCATGCGGCTGTCCGCCGTGATCGACGAAGCCGCGTTCCGGCGGCACATCCGGACGCCCGACGGGCGGATCGACAACAGCGTCACCCGCGCGCAGTTCCGGCAGCTGGCCGATCTCGCGGCGTGGCCGAACATCACCATCCGGGTCCTGCTCTTCAAGTCCGGGATCCCGCCGGTGACGTCCGGCTCGTTCTCGATCCTGGAGTCCATGGCCACCAACCGGCCCGACGTCGTCTACCTGGAAAACAAGACCAGGTTCTTCTTCATCGACACCGAGAGCGAAGTCCATCAGTACGTGCAGGAGTTCGAACTGCTCAGCTCGATGGCGCTGGACCCCGACGAATCCCTCGCCTTCATCGAGCGCGCGGCCAACCGCTGAGGACACCACAGATGCAGATACGTGAACTCGGGGAGTCGGGGCTCAAGGTTTCCGCCATCGGACTCGGCTGCATGGGCATGTCGGAGTTCTACGGCAGAGCCAATCCGGAAGCGGGCATCACCGCCATCCGGCGGGCGATCGACCGGGGAATGACCTTCATCGACACGGCGCCCTCCTTCGGCGCGCCGCAGCACGGTGAGTCCGCCAACGAACGGCTCGTGGGCCGGGCTCTTCGCGGACGGCGGGACTCCGTGGTGGTGGCGACGAAGTGCGGTTTCGTCCGGGACGGGAACGACCGTGTCGTCGACAACTCACCCGAATACATCCGGCGCTCGGTCGACGAGTCGCTGGTCCGGCTCGGGACGGACCACATCGACCTGTACTACCTTCACCGGCGGAGCCCGCACGTGCCGATAGAGGACGTGATCGGGACGATGAAGGACCTGGTCCGAGCCGGCAAGGTCCGGCACCTCGGCCTCTCCGAAGTCAGCGTCGAGACTTTGCGCCAGGCGCACGCCATCCATCCGATCACCGCCTTGCAGAGCGAATACTCGTTGCTCAGCCGCCAGCTCGAGGACAAGACCCTGCCCGCGGCGCGGGAACTCGGCGTCGGTGTCGTCGCGTACGCGCCGGTCGGGCGTGGCCTGCTGTCGGGCGACCTGACCACGTTGGACGGCCTGGAGCCGCACGACCTGCGTCGCGCGCAGCCGCGTTTCCAGGGCGGCAACCTCGGCCGGAACCTCGCGCTCGTCGGCCGGGTGCGCGCCGTCGCGGAGGAGGTCGGCTGTACCACGGCGCAGCTCGCCCTGGCGTGGCTGCTCGCCAAGGGCGACGGGATCGTGCCGATCCCCGGCACGACCAGCTTCCGGCACGTCGAGGAGAACGCCGCGGCGGTCGACGTCGTGCTGTCGGCCCTGCAGGTGAAGGAACTCGACGAGGCCATCCTGCCGGACGAAGTCATCGGCGAGCGGAACACCGCGGCGAGCCTCGCGCTGATGGAGCTGTAGCCGCGCCGGGTTTGAGCCGGTGGCCGCCGTGGTACTGACGGAGATCAATCGTCGTCTCGCGTTGGAGGGTGCTCGTGCAGATCCAGGTCAACACCGACCACAACATCCACGGTGGCGAAGGACTGGCCACCTACGTGACCACCGACCTGGAGGGCAGCCTCTCCCGGTTCGGCGGATGGTTGACCCGGGTGGAGGTGCACCTCAGCGAGGACGGCGGCAGCAAGCCGGAAGACAAGAAGTGCGTGATCGAGGCGCGGCCCGGTGGCAAGCAGCCGGTCGCAGTCACCCACCACGCGGCCACCGTGGACGACGCGTACGCCGGGGCGGCCCACAAGCTGGGGCGGGTGCTGGATTCCCGCTACACCCGCGCCCACGACCACAAGGGCAGCGACAGCATCCGGCACATGCCCGCCCCGGAAGACCCGGAGCAGGTCGGCGCCATCGAGGAGCAGCCGCCGGCCTGAGCCGGGGCGGCGCCGGTCTATCGTTCCGCCATGCTCGAGCGCATTCGCGAGAACGCCCGCGCCGCCGCACTGCTGGCGGACGTCTTCGACTTCGACATCGCCCGCCTCGACCCCGTCGAACCCGTGCGGCTCGCGTCGGGCGGCAAGTTGCGGGTGGTCGCCGGCGACGCCTCGGGCGGCACGTTCTTCGTCTGCGACGACCTACCCGTGCTCTACGCCGGCTCCGAAGGCTCCGCCGGGATCCTCGCCGACGACCTGGCGGGCGCGGTCCGCCTGGTCGTCGGTGTGCCGACCTGGCAGGACGTCGTGTCGGACGCCCCGGACGTCGACGCGATGCGCGCGTCCTTCGAGTCTTCCTACGCCGAGCTGAAGGAGGACGAGCCCCGGATCGACGAGCTCCGCGCCGAGGTCACCGCGGAGCTGGGACTCGGCGAGGTCGCCGTCGAGGAGCTGCTGGCGGCGCTGAGCCGGTGCCTGACCGAGGTATCGCCCGGTTACGTGGTGCTCAACGAGGACGGCGACGAATACGAGTCCCTCTGACCACGCGAAGCGGATCATGCCCCGAGGGGTGACTGGTATAGTTATACCGGCAAGTGTCCATCAGCCGGTATCACCCTGCCGGCACCTTGAACCGCGAGGTTTTCGTGATCGAACTGAAGACGCCCGCCGAGATCGAGCGCATGCACGTGGCCGGGCGTTTCGTCGCCGAGGTGCTCTCCGAGGTCGGGCGGCTCGCCGACGTCGGCGTCAACCTGATGGACCTGGAGCACCACGCACGCGGCATGATCAAGCGTCGCGGGGCGGAGTCCTGCTACTGGGACTACGCGCCCTCCTTCGGCAAGGGCCCGTTCCGCAACGTCATCTGCCTGTCGGTCAACGACGCCGTCCTGCACGGCCTGCCCCACGACTACACCCTGCGCGACGGGGACGTCGTCACCGCGGACCTCGCGGTCAGCATCGACGGCTGGGCGGCCGACTCGGCGCGCACGGTCGTCGTCGGCACCGCCGCCGAGGAGGACCTGCGGATCATCCGCGCCACCGAAGAAGCGCTGGAGGCGGCGATCGACGCGGCGCGCCCGGGCAACCGCCTCGGCGACATCTCGGCGGCGATCGGGGCGGTGGCCGGTGCCTACGGCTACCCGGTCAACACCGAGTTCGGCGGCCACGGCATCGGCCGCACCATGCACGAGGACCTCCACATCCCCAACAAGGGCACGGCCGGGCGCGGCCTGAAACTCCGGCCGGGACTGACCGTCGCGCTCGAACCCTGGTTCGCGCGCACGACCGACCGGATCGTCTTCGACCCCGACGGCTGGACCATCCGCTCGGCCGACGGATCGCGCACGGCCCACTCCGAGCACACGGTCGCCATCACCGAGGACGGCCCGTTGGTGCTCACCCGGCGGGAAGCGTAGATCCCGGCGTCCGGTCAGGAAACGGCTCGGGGCAAGGAAAGCTCGAGCCGCGTTCCGCCGGTGTCGGCGCGGCCGGCCCGCACGGTGCCGCCGTGCTGCGAGACGACCTGGGCGACGATCGCCAGCCCGAGCCCGGAGCCGGGCCGCGCCCGGGCCGCCTCGGCGCGGTAGAAGCGCTCGAACACGTGCGGCAGGTCGGCGGGGTCGATTCCCGGGCCCTCGTCGCAGACCACGATCCGCGCGTCGCCGGGGCCGGGCTCGATCACCGCGGTCACCGTCCCGCCGGGCGGGCTCCACTTCGCCGCGTTGTCGAGGACGTTGAGCACCGCGCGTTCCAGCGCCGCCGCCCGGCCGTCCACCACCGCCTCGGCCACCTCGATCGTGAACCGCACGTGCGGTGAGCGGGCCCGGACGCGCTCGATGGCCGCGCCCAGCACGTCCGCCAGGTCGATCCGGTCGACCGGCTCCGGTTCGTGCTCGCCGGTGGACAGGTCGACGAGCTCTTCCATCAGCGTCGTGAGCTCGACCGACTGGACGTCGAGATCGGCCAGCAGCCGGGCCCGGTCGTCGGCCGGGAGCGCCCTGGACTGGCGCTCGGCGTGGATCAGCAGCTCGATGTTGTTGCGCAGGCTGGTCAACGGCGTGCGCAGCTCGTGGCCGGCGTCCTGCACCAGCCGGCGCTGCTCGTCGCGCGAGCGGTCCAGTGCCGTGAGCATCTTGTTGAACGCCTCGGCGAGCCGCGCCACCTCGTCCTTGCCGGTGACGGTGATGCCGGACGAGAGCTCCTGGGTGCGGGCGATGTCCTCCGCGGCGACGGTCAGGTCGTCGACCGGACGCAGCGCCGTGCGGGCGACCGCGCGGCCGGCCAGCGCCGAGCCCAGGATGCCGATCAGGCCGGCCAGCGTGAGCCAGACGCCGAGCTTGGCGAGGGTCCGGTCCAGCCCTTCGGAGTTGCTCGCCACCTGCGCGACGCCGCCGCCGGGCCGGGCCACGCTCAGGACCCGGTACCGGTCGCCGTCGATCTTCACGACGCTGGAACCCTGCGGCAGCACGCCCGCGGCCACCAGTGCCGTCTCGGGCCCGACCGGGAGCGTCGCCGCGCCGGCCGTGCCGACGATCGTGCCGTCGGCGTCGAGGAACTGCACGGCCACGACGTCGCCACGGCCGGCGGCGGGACCGGGGTCGTCGTCGGGTTCGAGGCCGAAGTCGCGCCGTTCGACCGTGCGCAGGGTCGCCAGCGCGTCGGCCGGCGACGCGGCTTTCGCCGCCACCTGGGCGTAGGTCTGCAGCTGCGTGTCGAACTGCTGGTAGAGGTTGGTCTGGGTGAGCAGCCACGCGGCCGACGACGTCACCACGACGGCGACCGCCACGGCGAGCGCCACCAGCACGGCGAGGCGGGTGCGCAGCGACTGTTCGCGCCACCGCGCCCGCATCTTCACAGCGGCTCTTCCCGGAGCACGTAGCCGACGCCGCGCACGGTGTGCAGCAGCCGCGGTTCGCCGCGTTCCTCCAGCTTGCGGCGCAGGTAGCTGACGTAGACGTCGAGGCCGTTCGACGCGGTGCCGAAGTCGTAGCCCCAGACCCGGTCGAACATCGCGGCGCGGGTGAGCACGATCCGCGGGTGCCGCAGGAACGCCTCCAGCATCGCGAACTCCGTGCGGGTCAGCCGGACCGGGCGATCGCCGCGGCGGACCTCGCGGGTGTCCGGGTCGAGGACGAGGTCGGCGAACGTCAGCACGGGCCCGCCGGCCGGCCGGGCCGGGGTGTCGTACTCGACGCGCCGCAGCAGCGCCCGCACCCGCGCCAGCAGCTCCCGCAGCGCGAACGGCTTGACGAGGTAGTCGTCGGCGCCGGCGTCGAGCCCGGTGACCCGGTCGGTGACGCCGGTGCGCGCGGTCAGCATGAGGATCGGCACGAAGTTGCCCTCGGCGCGCAGGACGCGGCAGCTGTCCAGGCCGTCGAGCACCGGCATCATGAGGTCGAGGACGACACCGTCCGGTTTCTCGGCCCGGATCACCTCGAGGCCGGCGGCGCCGTCCGCGGCCAGCGAGACGGTGTACCCCTCGAACCGCAGCGTCCGCGACAGCGAGTCCCGCACGGCCTCCTCGTCGTCGACCACGACCAGATGCACTCCCGGCTCCCTTCCGCCACCCTCACTTTCCCCGGTGAAGATGAAAATCGGGTGAGAACAGCCGCGATCGGGCGACCAGCGCCGTCAGCGGTGTGCGCACGAGGAGTCCGCAGAGCGCCACGAGTGCGCCCAGGACTGCGCCCGCCAGCACGTCGTGGACGTAGTGCGCGCCGAGGTAGACCCGCGAGAACCCGATCGCCGCCGCGACCGCGAGCCCGGCGACGCCGAGCCGCCGGTCGGCCAGGAGCAGGGCGACCGCGGCGGACACGGCGATCGTCACGTGGTTGCTCGGGAAGGAGTAGTCCGTCGCGAAGTCGCACGGGGACACGGTCGGCGCGGCCGGGTACCGGATGCACGGCCGCGGTTCCCGCACGACGAACTTGACGAGCGTGCTCGCGCCGTAGGCGAGCGCGACGGCGATCGGCACCCACAGCGCGGCCGCCGTCCGCCCGGCGTCACCGCGGCCGCGCCACCACACCACGGCGAAGGCGAGCACGTACAGCGCCAGCCCGGCGTTGGTGAAGACCTCGAAGAACCCGTTCAGCCACGGGGTTTCCCGGGCGAACGACAGCAGGTCCAGGTACCAGCCGCCGTCGATGACTCCGCCGTCCACGCCGGTCTCTCCGTTCAACGACATCCATGTAGAAGATCTACACTACTGTAGATGTTCCACGCCGGAGCCGGCCGGGCCCAAGGCGACGTCCGGGGAGACGGTGGGCGAAGGTTCTTTCAGCTCGACGAACAGCGAATGCGTCGGGGTGTCCCCGACGTTCTCGCCGGAGTGTTCCTGGGCGCCGACCCAGCGCACGGCGTGCGCGGGCAGGTCGACGCCGGCCTCGCGGCCGCCGGAGTGGATCCGGCGGCGGAAGGCGCTGAGCGTGACCATCACGGAGTCGGGGTGCCGGTGCGGCGCGGTCCGGTCGCCGGGCCGGTCGCGGTACTCCAGCACCCGGACCCGCTCGTTTTCGAAGACCACCTGGTACAGCTCGGGATTCGTGTCCACCGGGTCGCCGGTCATGGCCGCCTCCTTCATGGGACTGAAGTACCATGATGGCATGGAAGTACCATATGAGTCCACGGGCCGCAGCCGGCAGAAGAGCCGGACGCGGGCCGCACTGGTGACGGCCGCGCACGAGCTGCTCGCGCAGGGCCGGTCTCCCGCGGTCGAGGACGCGGCCGAGGCCGCCGGGATCTCGCGGACGACGGCGTACCGGTACTTCCCCAACCAGCGGGCTCTGCTGCTGGCCGCGTACCCGGAAATCGACGACGACGCCGGCCTGCTGCCGGCCGACGCCCCGGCGGACCCGGCCGCGCGGCTGGACCTGGTGCTGCGGGCGTTCATCGCGTTCACGCTGCGCTGGGAGCCGCAGCTGCGAGCCCAGCTGCGGCTGTCGCTGGAGCCGGGAGCCCCGCAGCCGGTCCTGCGCCGCGGTCGCGCGATCCGCTGGATCGAGGAGGCGCTGGCACCGCTGTCGGCCACCCACCCGCGGATCGACGTGCGCGACCTCGCGGTCGCGATCCGGTCGGCGAGCGGCATCGAGTCGCTGGTGTGGCTGACCGACATCGCGGGCCTCGACCGCGAGCGGGCCGCGGAGGTACTGGCCGGCTCGGCCCGGGCGATCCTGCTGGCCGCACTCGAACGCCCGTAGCACCTGAGCGGCGGCGACCTTCGGCATGATCTCCTCAGTCAGCCGCTTGAGGTCGTCGAGCGTCTTCGACGTCGGCACGTGGCGGAACGGCGGCCACAGCAGCGGCATCGTCAGCCCGGCTTCCTCAGCCGCAGCGCGGAAGCCACCACGCGCGATCGCGGGGGCGGGTCACTCCGCTTTGCGCTGGTTGGCCAGGAAGCGCGCCTTCTTCTGCCGGTTCCCGCACGTGTTCATGTCGCACCACCGGCGGGTGCGGCTCTGGCTGGTGTCGAAGAAGGCGGCTCGGCAGGTCGGCGAGGCGCACAAGGCCAGTTTTCCGTCCCGTTCGCCCGAGATGACGCTGATCGCGTCGGCGGCGATCACGCTGAGGGCGTCTTCCACACAGGACGCCGAGCTGAGCTGCCACTGCCGTTTGCCGTCGGGGGTCAGGATTGCCGCCGCCCGGCCTTGCGCACTGCGCTCGTTGATGACCCGGACCGCGGACGCCGGGAGGGCTTCCTGGGTCGCGGCCGCGGTCGCGGCGGCGTGGATCGACTCCCGCAGCTCCCGGGCGAGGTCGAGCTGGGCCGTCGTGCAGGAGTCCACGGCGAGACCGCTCACCGCCAGCCAGTCGGCGAGCCGCTGCGGCGTCGGAATGCGCTCCACGGCGTCGCCGCGGCGCTCGGTCAGCGTCGCCGTGAAGCTCGTCGCGAGCACGCTACCGAGGCGGAAGTCGGGGAACCCAGCAGGCATGGAACCACCTTAGCCGGTTGCGCCGAGGCGGCGTGGCCTGTTAGAACCGTCTAAGCCGGTTCCGCACCGAACAGGAGGACTCATGCCCAGCGACGTCCGAGCATTCGAAGCCCACGCGACCGACGCCGACCTCGACGACCTGCGCGCGCGACTGGCCGCCGCGCGGCTGCCCGAGGCCGAGACGGTCCACCGCGCCGCACCCGGCCGTCGCCGCTGGGACCAGGGCGTTCCGCTCGCCGACCTCGCCGACGTCGTCGACTACTGGCGCACCGGGTACGACTGGCGCCGGTTCGAAGCGCGCCTCGACCGGATCGGCCAGTTCCGCACGACCATCGACGGGCTGGGCATCCACTTCCTGCACCGCCGGTCCGCGCGCGCGGACGCCGTCCCGCTGGTCTTGACGCACGGCTGGCCGGGCAGCGTCGCCGAGTTCGTCGACGTGGTGGACGAGCTGGCGGACCCGGCGGACGCGGACGCTCCGGCGTTCCACCTCGTGGTCCCGTCGCTGCCGGGCTTCGGGTACAGCGACAAGCCGGCCACCACCGGCTGGGGAACCGAAAAGATCGCGGCCGCCTGGGTGGAGCTGATGGGCAGGCTCGGCTACGCCAGGTTCGCGGCCCACGGCGGCGACTGGGGCGGCAACATCACCACGGTGCTCGGCGGCCGGTTCCCGGCGCACGTCCTCGGCATCCACACGACGTTCGCGGAGGGACCGCCCGGGTTGTCGACCGACGGGCTGACCGCGCTCGAGCGCCGGTGGACCGAGGAAACCCACGACTTCTGGCACCACCGTGCGGCGTACGCGAAGCAGCAGGCGACGCGGCCGCAGACCATCGGCTACTCGCTCGTCGACTCACCGGTCGGGCTGCTCGCCTGGATCCTCGACAAGTTCGCAGAGTGGTCGGACACCGAGGACAGCCCGTTCGAGACGATTTCCCTGGACCGCGTGCTCGACGACGTCACCCTGTACTGGCTGACGCGGACCGGCGCGTCGGCGGCCCGCATCTACTACGAAAGCCACAACTCGCTCGACCCGGAACTCCGGGTCGACGTCCCGTCGGCGATCACCATGTATCCCCGCGACATCGAGAAGTGCCCGCGTCCCTGGGCACAGGAGCGGTACCGGCGGATCGTCCGCTGGCGGGCGCCCGAACGCGGGGGACATTTCCCTTCGCTCGAGGTTCCCGGCTACTTCGTCGAAGATCTGCGAGAAGGCCTCGCGGCGGTGCTGTCGGCCCCGGTCACGGTGTCGCGCTGAGCTCACCCGCCGTCAGGACCCGGTTCCACACCCGGACGTCGTCGACGCTGCCCGGCCACAGGTCGCTGTGGTTCCCGCCGGACACCGCGCGGCCGATCGCCAGCGGGCCGGGGGCGGCGTCCCCGCTGGGCTGGCTCCAGGTCTTGGCCTGCGCCACGCCGTCCACGTAGAGGACGTAGGTGCCCGCGTCGGCGTCGTGCACACCGACCAGCCGGTACCAGCGGCCCGGTTGCGGGGCGACGTCCGACAGCGCGCGGCCCGCACTCGTCGAGAACGCCAGGCGGTCGTCGGCGGCGGAGTACTGGAGGTAGAACCCGCTGCTCGGGTTGCCGTCCTGGCTGACCGCCGTCGCCCAGGAGCCCGTGCGGTCCAGCCGGACCCAGGCGCCGACCGAGAAGTTGCCGGTCGTGTCCAGGACGGGACCGCTCGTTTCCGCGTACTGGCTCGAGCCGTCGAGCTGCAGGGCGGTGCCGGTCACGCCGGGCACCCAGCTGGGTGAGCCGGTCAGGGTGGCGTCGTGCGCGCCCGCGGTGTCGTGGGCGACGGTGCCGCTGCCCTCGTCGAGGTTCCAGGCGCCGACGGGGTCCTTCTGGCCCGCCGGGTGCGCGATCTGGAGGTTTTGGCGCTGGTGCGTGCTTTCCACGCGGCCACCGGGACCGCGGTAGGACGCCGTGGCGGTCAACGTGGCTTTGCTGCCCGGCTCGGCGCCGGGCGGTGCCGTCAGCGCATAGGTCCAGGTCCGCGCCTGGCCGGGCGGGATCACGGCGGCAGGCCGTCCGGTGGACGTCACCGTCCAGCCGTCCGGCACGGCGAGGCTCACCCGCGGGGAGACGAGCGGGCTCGACGTCGTGTTGCGCACCGTGACGGTCAGCGGCGTGCTCCCGTCGACCGTGACGACGCCGTTGGCGTTGGCGGGGCCGGCGGTGATCCGGGCGTCCGGGCTCGACGTCGTCCAGGACTCCAGTTCGGTGACGCCGACGAACGCGCCCGGCGGGTTGGTGAACACGAGCCGGACCTTGCTGGTGGTCAGCGCGGGGAACGTGACGCGGTTGACGCCGTTGCCGGCCGGGCTCGCGGGTGCCCGGACCTGGCCGGGGATCTCCTGCCAGGCGGAGCCGGTCCAGTACTCCAGCCGGTACGCGGCAGCCGGCCGGACTCCGCCGCCGTCGTCGTAGCCGCTCCACCGGAGGTCGGAAACCGTTGTGGGAGAACCGAAGTCGACGCCGTAGAAGTCGCTCGGGTTCGGCGAGCCGTAGTTGGTCCACCGGGTGTTCTCCGGGACCTCGCTGTACCAGACCTTGCCGTCGAGCGCGTTCCACGGGTTGTCGTAGGGGGAGGTGTAGGAGGTGATCGGCTGGGGGTAGCCGGTGCGCAGCGGGTTGGCGGCGTCGTTCACCAGGTCGTCGGCCTTCGGGACGAGCGTGCGCCCGACGTCGATGCTGGTGTTCCGCAGTGCCGGGGACCGCTGGACGAGCTTTCCGTCGACGTAGAGCCGCATCCCGGCGCCCTGGCCGTAGTGCGTGCCGTCGCGGTCCCACAGCACGGTGACGTTGTGCCCGTGGTACGGCACGTTCTCGGCCGCGAAGTGGTCCCATGTGGACGGTGTGAGCGGCCGGACCTCGAGGGTGTCCCCGGTCTGCGGGCGCAGGCCGAGCAGGCCGGACAGCACCAGGTCGGTGTAGGTGGAGTGGTTGTAGTCCTCGCTGTGGTTCCGGCCGTCGTAGATCCACGCGTCCCGGTCCGGGTCGTGGGCTTCGGCGACGTAGGGCTTGCCGTCCTTGGTCTGCGTGCGGGCGTAGGTGGCGAGCGCGGCGGCGTAGTCCTCTTTGGACACCGTGCGCTGGGCCGGGTAGTCGTCCAGCAGGTTCGCCAGGCCGGTCAGGGTCTGCGACGTCGCGAAGGGCCAGCTCGGCCCGTCCCAGCGGCAGCAGGAACCGGCGTCCTTCATGAAGAACGGGCTGCGGCGCTCGGCGGTCGTCGGGCCGAAGGCGCTCGCGAACCCGGCGGGGTCGAGCAGCTGGGACCACGCCGTGCTGTCGGCCGGCTGGGCGGCGCCGAACATCCACGGGAGGTACCCGATCTGCTCCCGGCTGCCGGACAGCTGGTGGCCCGGGTTGTCGTCGCGGGCCATCGCGTAGTAGAAGCCGCGTTTCGGGTCCCAAAGCCACTTCTGCAGCGACGTCTTCAGCTTCGCGGCGTGCTGGGCGTACTCGGCGGCGAGCTTGTGGTCGCCGACCGAGTCGGCGATGCGGCTGATCGCGACGGCGTCGCCGTACTGGTACGAGTTGAGCGTCGGCCGGTAGCCGGCGCCGCCATGGTACGGGTTGGGCGACTCGTACGACGACGCGGAGAACTCCATGGCGTCCCACACCGGGACCGACCAGTACAGGCCGAGCTCGGCGCTGAACTGCTTGTCCCAGCCGCGGTACTGGCGCACCAGCGCGGGCAGCAGTTCGCGCAACGGCGCGAAGTCCCCGGTCGCCTGGGCTTGGCCGTAGGCCGAGGTGGCCAGCCAGACGCTGTACTCGTGCGCCCAGTCGGTGGTGTCGGCGTTGACGTCGTCGGTGGCGGGCTTGGCGCCGGCGCCGGGGCCGGTGAGCCAGAACCGGAGGTAGTCCTGGCCGTAGCTCGGGTCGCGCAGCCACCGCCCCTCGGTCAGCTGGTGCCCGGCGGCCGCGTTGATCGCCTGGTAGGGCGCGGCATAGCCGCAGCAGTCGAGGAACTCCGTCGAGATCCAGCCGTCGACGGGGTTCGTGTACCGCAGGTGCTCCTTGAAGACGCGCCACCGGTAGTAGTAGACGCTCTGCATGGTGGCGTCGGGCAGATCCACGAACGGGATGTTCGCTTCGTACCACGCGGGATCCGCGTACCCGGCGAGATCGGCGGAGTGGTCGAGGAAGTGCGTCCCGGTCGCCGGCCGGGCGGTGTCGTCCGCCGCGTCGGCGACGCCGGTGAGCGCGACCTGCGCGAGCAGGCCCACCGCGGCCAGCCAGGCAGTTCCCCAGGACAGTCGCCCGCGCATCGGGTCCTCCCGCAGGTTTACAACGTTGTAAAACTCAGACTCGACCACTATCGCTCAAGAACGCTCAAAAGGGAACACCCCGGCGAGACCGGCTTCAGCGGCGGCAAGCGGTCGCGTTTCGTGCAGCTGCTTCGCGGTGTCCGGTGGCAGCTCGGCCGCGGTGTTGTGCAGTTCCTGCGGGTCCTTGGTCCGGTCGTAGTACTCCTCGGTCCCGTCGGTGTACTCGACGTAGGTGAACGTGGCGCCGCGGATCGCCTCGTAGGTGCTCTACCAGCCAGACCGTGCGCCAGGCCGGCGGTGTGGTGCCGGTCAGCAGCGGCACCAGGCGTTCGCCGTCGAGCGGTGTCCGCCGCGAGGACTACCCGCGATGTCCGTCGCGCGACGGACGAATCCGCGCCCGGCTGTCCCTACGGTGGCACCATGCGCCGGAATCGCCGGCAACACCCTTCATCCGCGGAGACAGAATGTCCGGCAACGGCAAGGATTTGCCCGCAAACCAGACCACCGCCCCCGCGTCACCGGCGGACGAGAACAAGCCGGGAACCCGCGTCCTGCGGGTCGCCACGATCGTCGTGACCGTCCTGGCCGGCATGTTCGCCGCCCTGAACATCCACGAACTGGGGCACACCGCCGTCGCGTGGCTCGCCGGTGACCACCAGGCCTCCTACCAGCTGCGGTGCGCGCCCGCCGGGTTCGGCTGCAACCACTTCGACGCGAGCGGAATGAGCGTCCCGTCGAAGGTGGCGGTCTGCTGCGGGGGGTGCCTGGTCACGCAGGTCATCGCGTGGTCGCTCCTGGCGGTCCGCCGACGCGCCGGCCGGCGCCTGCGGCTGGTGCTGACGCCGCTGGTCGCCGTGTTCGCGGTGGACCTCTTGCTGCAGTTCCTCCAGGCGATCTTCACACCGCTGCCCGAGTACGACCTGACGAAGGTGGACTTCACCGCGATCGCCACGCTCCTGGGGTGGTCGCAGTCGTTCGCGCTCGTCGTCTTCATCGCCGGCACGCTCGGGTACATCGCGTTGTGGACACGCGTGATCCGCCGTGCACGGTCCTGACCATCACCTTTCTCGAGGGGGAAATCAATGCGTGGGAAATCTGTGCTCGTCGTCGCGCTGGCCGGCGTGCTGGTCGGCACGGCAGCGGGCGGTGCGTCGGCCGCGGAGGCCGGCGGATATGGCTCGGCGCCGGTACCGGACCGGTTTCTGAGCCAGCGGATCACGTGGACGCCGTGCTTCGACCCGGCCCACCTGCCGGCGGACGTGCCGCCCGGCGGCGAACGGCTGCAGTGCGGCAGCTACCGGACGCCGCGGGACTGGCGGCAGGCCGCGCGGAGTGGCGACATCACGATCTCCGTGACCAGGCTGCCGCCGACGAGTGGTGCGGCGAAAGGCACGGTGCTGACCAATCCCGGCGGACCGGGCGGGCGGGGACGGACGTTGCCGCTCAGCTTCCTGAACCAGCCGAAGCTGCTGGCGAGCCAGGAGATCATCGGGATCGACGTGCGCGGTACCGGGGAGAGCACCACCGTTTCGTGCGGTGGCTACGACTGGCTCGGCTCCGCCGACCCGCGCGATCGCAGCCCCGAGAACGTCAAGCTGCTGTTCGACAGCGCGGAGAAGCAGGCGCGGACGTGCCAGGCGGAGTCCGGCGACTTGGGCAAGGTCGTCAACACCGAGCAGACCGTCCGCGACCTCGACCTGCTGCGGCAGCTGCTGGGCCGGGACAAGGTCAACTGGATCGGGTACTCCGGCGGCACGTGGCTGGGTGCCTACTACGCCACGTACTTCCCGGAGCACGTCGGCAAGTTCGTGCTGGACTCGAATGCCGAGTTCACCTCGAGCTATCAGACGGTGTTCGGCGAGTTCGGCCGGGGCTTCGAACGCCGCTTCCGCACGGACTTCCTGCCCTGGGTGGCGAAGTACGACTCGCTCTACCACCTCGGCAAGACCGGCGAAGAAGTCCGCCAGAGCTACGAGAAGGTCCGTGCCGCACTGGTCGCGAAGCCCGAACGGCAGGCGGACGGTGCGCCGTTTACCGCGGCCACCTTCGACCAGTGGCTGTTCGACTCGCTGTACTCGAAGTTCTCGTTTCCCGGTGCCGCCGAGCAGTTCTCCCGCCTGGCCGGGACCGTGGTGGACCATCAGGGTCCGGCTCCGACGCTCGGCAAGCTTCCGGATTCGGTCAACGCCACGATGTACGCGACGGTGTGCAACGACACGCCGTTCCGCGGCGACCGCGATTTCCTGGTCCGGGAGTCCGCCCGGCTCGGCGAGCTCTACCCGCTGGTCGGGGGTTACGTGGTGGCGGCTCCGTGCGCGTTCTGGGATCGGCCCGCACTCCAGCTGAAGACGCCCACCGGAGCCGGGGTGCCGCCGATCCTGATGGTGCAGTCCGTAACCGACCCGGCCACCCCGATCGAGGGCGCACTGCGGGCCCACCGGCAGTTCGCGGGATCGCGGATGCTGACCGTGACCAACGAGGGCGACCACGGCCTCTACGCGTTCGGCAACGCGTGCGTGGACGACGTCGTGGAGTCGTTCATCGTCGACCAGGTGGTGCCGCAACAGGACCTCACGTGTGACGGCGTGCCCCTGCCGGTGCCGTCCGCGCCGACGCGCCGGCCGTCAGGGTGGGTTGTCCCCGGGGCTGACGACGCCGGTTTCGTAGGCGTAGACGACCGCTTGCACCCGGTCGCGTAACCCGAGCTTGTTCAAGACCCGGGACACGTGGGTTTTCACCGTTGCCTCGCCGACGAAGAGTTTCGCCGCTATTTCGGCGTTGCTGGCTCCGCCGGCCAGGAGGCGGAGGATCTGCTCTTCCCGTTCGGTGAGCAGGGCGAGCAGGTCCGGCCGTTGCGACGCGGGTGGTCGCGTGACGAACCGGTCGAGCAGCCGCCGGGTCAGTTCCGGTGCCAGCAGTGCGTCGCCGCGTGCGACGACCCGGACCGCCTGGATCAGTTCCTCGGGCGCGGCGGTTTTGAGCAGAAAGCCGCTCGCCCCGGCCTGAAGCGCTTGGAAGAGGTAGTCCTCCCGGTTGAACGTCGTGAGGATGAGGACCACGCAGTCGCAGGCGGCGGTGATCAGCCGGGTGGCGTCGAGCCCGTCGAGCCCCGGCATCTGGACGTCCATCAGCACCACGTCGGGGTTCAGGGTTTTCGCGAGGTCGAGGGCTTGCGCCCCGTCTTCGGCCTCGCCGATGACGCGGAAGTCGTCCTGGCTCTGCAGGATCATCCGGATGCCACCGCGGATGAGGTGCTGGTCGTCGGCCAGCAGGATCTTGGTCATGACAGGGGGAACCGGGCTCGGACGGTGTAGCCGTGGTCGTCCGAGCCGAGCTGGAGGGTGCCGCCGTGGAGCGCGACCCGTTCCCGCATTCCCGTGTGGCCGAGGCCGCCACCTTTCCGCGCGACCGCGGTCGCGGTGGGCGACCCGTCGTCGACGACGGTCAGTTCGACCACCGTCTCGTGGTAGTGCAGCGTGACGAGGGCGTTCGAAGCGTTCGCGTGCCGCACGGTGTTGGTCAGCGCTTCCTGGGCGATTCGGTACAGCGAGATGGACAAGGATGGAGGGAGTTCGCGTGGTTCGCCGGAAACCGTGCAGGTCGTGCGAAGGGCTCCGCGCGGTTGTGCCGCCAGCGCCGCGAGTTGCTCGACGCCGACGTGCGCCTCCTGGCCGGGGTGCCCGCTGTCGCGAAGAACGCCGAGCATGCGGTGCATTTCTTCGATCGCGTCGCGGCCGGCCGATTCGATCGACTTGAGCATCTGCTCGACAGCGGCGGGGTCACGGGTGGCCGTCATCCGGGCGGCGCCCGCCTGCACGCTCATGACGCTGACGTGGTGCGCGACGGCGTCGTGGAGTTCACGGGCGATGCGGAGACGATCCATGATCACGGCGTTGCGCGCGTTTTCTTCACGCTCGTCTTTCAGCTCGCGGTTTCGTTCGTCCAGTTCCGCTTTTTCGCGAGTCTGCGTCCACGCAGCGTCGCCGAATACCCAGGCACCGGCGAGGAACAGGACGTTGGTTCCGATCGTGGACAACGCCGACGCGGTCATCGCCGGGAGCGCGCCGGGTTGGTGTACGGAGGTCAGTTCGTTGAGAACCGGCCAGGTGCTCGAGCTGAAGGCGTAGCCGAGATAGGCCGCGAGGAGCACGATGATCACGATTCGGGTGACGGTCGCGCGAGAGCGGTCACGACTCCACGCGCCGACGGTGTAGAAGGCGGTGAAAAGGCAGACCGAACTGATCGTGGAATCGCCGACGAAGCGCAGTTGCAGGCCGATGAGCGCGGCGACGCAGGCCGCGAGCACGCTCAAGGGGAAGCTGCGGCGGAGGCAGAGGGGCAGGCCGACAGCGAGGGCCCAAACGAGTTCTTCGCCCCGGCCCGGCCGCAGCGAACCCGGATCGATGCCCGCATAGCCGGAAAGGACGGTGCTCGCGGCCACCCCGGCTGCCAGCGTGACGCCGAGGGCCAGATCCCAGCCGCGCTGGCGGCCGGTCGGTTTCGGCCGTACCAAACCTCCTGGGGCGAAGACCGCCGACGTCATGCGGGTGCGGAAAGGGACTTGATGGCGCTGTCGATCTCCAGCTTGATCAGCCGCTGGGCTTCGATGCTCTGGTTGTCGAGCACGCCGGCGAGTTCCAGGCTCACGATCCCGTGCACGCGCGTCCAGACCACGATGGCCGCGCGGCCGACCTGGGGGCTCGTGTCCGGTCGTTCCTGCGCACGGGCCCATTTCTTCAGCTGCCCGTCGAGCGTCCGGTCGCCGCTGGTGCCGTCGGCCGTCGAGGGCTCCCGGGCCGCGGTCAGCACGTCGATCAGCAGGGCCATTGCCTGGTCGAGGGGGGTGGGTCCGGTCGCGTCGGCGGGCACGTCGCCGCCGCGTTCGCTGAAGAGCATCCCGTAGCGCCGCCGGTGCCGCAGGGCCCAGTCGCGGTACGCGGTGACCAACTGCTCGACCTGCGCGCGCGGTGCTCGTTTGCTGCCTTCGACCGCTTGGGCCATGGCGTCGGTGAGCTGCCGGTAGGACAGGGTGATCAAGTGCGCCACCAGCGCGTCCCGGGACGCGAAGTACCGGTAAACCGCCGGGGCGGACATGGCCATGTTCCGCGCCAACGCCGCGATCGACAGGGCGTGCACGCCCTCGGCGTCGATGATCGCGAACGAGGTGTCCTCGATCTCCTGGAGCGTCTGGGCCCGCAGCCGCTCACGTCGGTTCATCGTCGGCGGTTCGTCGGTCATCGGGCGAGCATAACGGGCCGTCGCACTGTGGCGGGACTGTCGCCGTGTTATGCCCCTTCACGTGGCGTCAGGCTGTTCACCATGGCCTCGACCTCGCTCCGGTAGAGCAGGGCGGGATCGACCCCGGTGGCCGCCGTGTGCTGCCCCAGCTCCCAGCTGATCAGGCCGTGCAGCCTGCTCCACCACACCAGTCCGAAGTGCAGCACGCCGGCCGAGCGGCCGCTGTCGCCGTCCCGGCAGTGCAGCTGTGCGCGCAACCCGGCCGGGATCTCGGCTTCCGGCGGGTCGCCGACTTCGGCGACGACGTCCAGCAGCACGTTCATGCTCCGCCGCGCGGCCGGGACCACGCGCTCGGCGGAGCCGTGAGGGGACTCGCAGGCCAGCTGGTAGAGGTGGGGCCGGGCCAGCGCCCAGTCCCGATAGGCGCCGGCGACCGCCCGGAGCCGTGACTCGGGGGAGGTTTCGCCGGCCGCGGCGGCTTCGAGCGCGCCGGCCAACGCCAGGTGGATGTCGACGGCCAGTTCGGCGAGCAGTGCGTCGCGGCCGGCGAAGTAGCGGTAGAGCGCCGGTGCCGACATCGCCATGGTCCGTGCGATCGCGGCCAGCGACAGGGTCTCCGGTCCGCCCGCCCGCACCTGGGCCATGGCCGCCTCCTTGATCTCGGCCACGGTCCGCTGCCGGTACCGGTCGCGCCGGGTCGGCTCCTGCTCGGTCACGTCGGAAACCTCCGTCGAGTTATGGGTTGACTCTTCATGACGATGCAATGCATAGTTACGGACATTAACAGAGCGATGCACAGTCGCCAAAGCTGAGGAGCCGGCCGTGACCGAGAAGAACACCGCCACCGTGACCGTCACCGAGGTGGTCATGCCGGGCAAGGTCGAACCGTCCGGCCTGCGGGTGGTTCAGCGTGAGCTGCCCGCGCCGGCGGCGGGCCAGGCCCTGGTGCGGGTCGAGTCGACCGCCGTGTCCGCCGCGGAGACCGGCATGCGCCGGGGTCGCTACTTCCCGCAGCCCGAGTTCCCGTTCGTGCCGGGCTACGACCTCGTCGGCGTCGTCGAGGCGGTCGGCTCCGGCGTGGACCGCGCGCTGGTCGGCCGCCGGGTGGCCGCACTGACCAAGACGGGCGGCTGGGCCACGGCCGTCCTGCTGACCGCCGCCGACCTGGTCGAGGTGCCCGACGGCGTCGACGCGGACGACGCCGAGACGCTGATCGTCAACGGGTTGACCGCATACCAGATGCTGCACCGCACCGCGAAGGTGAAGTCCGGGCAGACGGTGCTGGTGCTGGGTGCGGGCGGCGGCGTCGGCACGATCCTGGTGCAGCTGGCCCGCCACGCCGGCGCCCGGGTGATCGGCACGGCCGCCCCACGCCACCACGAGGCGCTGCGCGAGCTGGGCGTGGAGCCGATCGACTACCGCGACCCGGACCTGGGCGCGAGGGTCCGGGCACTGGCCCCGGACGGGGTGGACGCCGTGTTCGACCACCTGGGCGGCGCGAGCATCGACCTGTCGTACCGGCTGCTCAACCGCACCGGAACGCTGGTGTCGTACAGCCTCGCGAGCAAGATCGACGAAACGGGCCCGGTGCTGCCGGTCTTCCTCAGACTGGTCACGAAGCTGGCGGCGTGGAACTACCTGCCGAACGGCAGGCACGCGAGCTTCTACAACGTCTGGGCCGGCGCGGGCAAGCCGGACTCGCCCAAGCGCGCCGAGTTCCGCACCCGCACGCGCACCGACCTGTCGCACATCTTCGCTCTGCTGCGCGACGGCGTGCTCACGGCGAAGATCGCGGCCCGCTTCCCGCTGTCCGAGGCGGCCGCGGCGTTGGAGCTGTCCGAAACTTCCGGCCGCACGGCGGTCGGCAAGATCATCCTGGTCCCCTGAGCCGCTCCCAACCGGCCGCCTACCGCTCGACCACTTCCGAACCCAGTGAGGAACCAAAAATGAAGATCTCCGTAGTGAAGCGCGTCCTGGCCGTGTTCGCGGCCGCCATCCTCGGCGTCGCGGCGGTGAGCGGCAGCGCCGCCGCCGGCCAGGGAAAGGACGGACGCGGGTCGTCCGGCATCGTGGCGGCCTGGGCCGCCGCGTGGAGCGGCACCGACCCCCAGGCGCTGGCCAAGCTGTTCACCCCCGACGCCACCTACACCGACTTCGCCGTCAACGTGGTCTCGACGGGGCGGGACGGGGTGGCGTCCTGGAAGCAGCGCACCGACCTGTTGATCGAGGACGTGCACGTCACGGTCAAGGATTCCTTCCGCGGCGGTGACCACATCGCCATCGAGACGATCTACTCGGGACACATCCACGGCGCCCCGGCGCCGTTCGCCGTGCCCACCACGACGATCCTCGAACTGTGGCACGGCCTGATCGCCACCGACAGGGACTACTACAGTCTCGCCACGCTGCTGGCCCAGTCCGGCCTGCCCGCCGACTGGACCCCGCCCGCCGCCTGACCTCGACCTCGCGCGCCCGATCGAGGTACCGCCCGCGCGAGCAGGGCTCCCGTTCGTCGGGAACCACCAAGTCGACGCCGTCCGCTCGTCGGCCAGGACGAACATCGGCATTCGTGTCATTCCTAGGATCGTCCGGCATGAGCAACCTTGACGACGTCCGCGCCTGGCTCGACGAGCGATTCCCTCTGCTGCTTCAGAAGCACGATGTCCCAGGTGCGGCGTGGGCCGTGCTGCAGGGCGACCGGGTGGTCGACGGCGCCGCCGGCTTGCTCAGCAAGGCGACCCGGGTCGAAGCGACCGCCGACTCGGTCTTCCAGATCGGGTCGGTCACGAAACTCTGGACCAGCACCCTGGTCCTGCAGCTGGCCGACGAGGCCGCGATCGACCTCGACGAGCCCGTGCGCACCTACCTGCCGGAGTTCCGCATCGCCGACGAAGCGGCGGCCGCGCGGATCACCGTCCGGCAGCTGCTCGACCACACCGCCGGGTTCGAGGGCGACATCTTCACCGACACCGGCGTCGGCGACGACTGCCTCGAGAAGTACGTCGCGACGCTCGCCGGGACGCCGCAGCTGTTCCCGCCCGGCGAGCGGTTTTCCTACAACAACGCGGGATTCTGCGTGCTCGGCCGGCTGGTCGAGGTGCTGCGCGGAAAGCCGTACGACGCCTGCCTGCGCGAGCACCTCGCCGCGCCGCTCGGGCTGACCCACACCGCGACCGGGCCGTACGAGGCGATCATGTTCCGGGCCGCGGTCGGTCACGTCGAGCCGGAGCCGGGCGCCGGGTACGTCCCGGCCCCGATGTGGGCGATGGCGCGGTCGAACGCGCCGGCCGGCTCGATGCTCGCGATGCGGCCGCGGGACCTCGTCACCTTCGCCCGGATGCACCTCGAAGACGGCGTGGCGGGCGACGGAACCCGGGTGCTGGCCCCGGGGACCGCCGCGCGGATGCACGCCAAGGAGGTGGAGCTGCCCGACCTCGGCCTGATGGGAACGTCGTGGGGGCTGGGTTTCGAGCGGTTCGACACGCCGGCCGGGACGATCATCGGCCACGACGGCAGCACCATCGGCCAGGGCGCCTTCCTCCGGATGGTGCCCGAGGCCGGGCTGGCCGTGGCCCTGCTGACCAACGGCGGTGACGTCGTTTCGCTGTACCGCGACGTCGTGGGCCACGTCCTCGCCGAGCTCACCGACTTCGCGTTGCCCGCGCTGCCGGCGCCGCCCGCGTCACCCGAGCGGATCGACGCCGAGCGGTACCTCGGCACGTACTCCGCCGACGTCTTCGACCTCACCGTGAGCCAGGACGACGACGGCCGCATCTGGATCGACCAGGTCCCCAAGGGGATCTTCGCGGAGATGGGCGCGAAGGCCGAGCGGACCGAGCTCGTCCACTACCGCGAAGACATGCTGATCCCCGTCCGGCCCGACCGCGGCATGCACATGCCGCACGCCTTCCTGGGCGACGACGGCTCCGGGCACGCCCTCTACCTCCACCTCGGCCGGGCCGTCCGCCGCGCCGGCGCCTGACCACCCCCTTCACCGGAACGCACGGAACGGAACCGCCATGAAGCTGACCACAGCAGGCACCTACGGCTTGTGCCTCGGCTTGGCCGCCGCGCTCACCGGCTGCGGAGGCGCCTCGGACCCCGCCGGGAAGGCCGCGGTCGTCGACGGCGGCACGTTCACGCTCGGGCTCTCCTCGGACCCGGGCAACCTCGATCCGCAGATGGGCGCGGGAACCTCGCTGTTCACCGTCACGCAGTTCGCCTACGACGCGCTGCTCAGCGTCGACGGCAAGACCGGGGAAGTCCACTCCGGACTGGCCAAGACGTGGAAGGCCGACGGCACCACGGTTTCCCTCACCCTGGCTCCCGGCATCACCTGCGCCGACGGGGCGAAGCTCACCGCCACCGACGTCGCGCACAACCTCGACTTCATCACCGACCCGAACAACAAGAGCCCGTTCCTCGGCACCTTCTTCCCACCGGGCGCCAAGTCCGTCGCCGACGACGCCGCCGGCACGGTGACGGTCACCCTGGCCCAGCCGGCACCGTTCGTCCTCAATGGACTGGCCAACCTGCCGATCGTCTGCCCGAGCGGCCTGGCCAAGCGGGACGCGCTGAAGACGGCCACGGCGGGCACCGGGCCGTACAAGCTCGTCGAAGCCGCGCCGGGCGACCACTACACGTACGCCCTGCGCGACGGCTACTCCTGGGGCCCTTCCGGCGCGACCACTGCGACCAAGGGAATGCCGAAGACGGTCGTGGTGAAGGTGGTGCAGAACGAGACCACCGCGGCGAACCTGCTGCTGTCCGGCGGCCTCAGCGCCGCGCAGATCGCGGGCCCCGACGCGGACCGGCTCGAGAAGGCGAAGCTGTACTCCGCTGAAACTCCGGCGCTGGTGGGAGAGCAGTGGTACAACCACGGCGCCGGCCGGGTCACCGCCGACCCGAAGGTCCGGATGGCGCTGACCCAGGCCCTCGACCTCGGCCAGCTGCAGAAGGTGCTGACGTCCGGCCAGGGCACCCCGGCGACGACGCTGGCCGCGAACGAACCCGTCGCCTGCCCCGGTGACTCGGTGTCCAAGGCCCTGCCGGCGAGCAATCCGCAGGCCGCGGCGGCCCTGCTCGACCAGGCGGGCTGGACGGCGGGTGCCGACGGCAAGCGCACCAAGGGCGGCAAACCGCTGTCCCTGGTCTTCCTCTACCAGAACAACAACGGCAGCAGCGGGGACGCCGCGGCCGAGCTCGCGGTGAAGCAGTGGAAGGCAGTCGGCGCCGACGCCACCGCGCGCAGCGCGGACGAGACCACGTTGACCAGCACCATCTTCGGCGCGGGCGACTGGGACGTCACCTGGGTCTCGCTCAACGTCAGCACCCCGGACCAGCTCGTGCCGTTCCTCTCCGGACCGGCGTCACCGCAGGGCAACAACTTCTCCGCGATCGCCGACCCCGACTACGACAAGGCCGTCAAGGCCGCGATGACGACCCAGGGCGTCGCCGGCTGCCGCGACTGGCTCGCCGCGGAGTCCGGCCTGATCGCCAAGGCGGACATCGTGCCGTTCGCCGGCAAGGTCGTGCGCACGTTCGGGAAGGCCGCGGAGTTCCAGGCACCCGGCCAGCTGATCCCGACGAGCATCCGCATGCTGGCGAAGTAGCGGGGACGGCGACATGTCGATGACGTCGGCGGCGCCGAGCCCGCCCGCGGCCCGGCCGCGGCTGGTGGCGCACCCCTGGGTGCGCTTCTGCGGGCGGCGCCTGACCCGGCTGCTGGTCTCGTTGTGGGTGCTGGTGACGGCGTCCTTCGCGATGATCCACCTCATCCCCGGCGACCCGGTGCGCGGAGCGCTCGGCCCCACCGCGCCGGCGGACCTGGTCGAGGCGCGCCGGCAAGCTCTGGGCTTGAACGACCCGATCCTCACCCAGTACTTCCACTACCTGAAGGGGTTGTTCACCGGCGATCTCGGCACGTCGCTCTCCTCGCAGCTGCCCGTGGCCGACGTCGTCGGGCAGCGGCTGCCGGCGACGCTGCTGCTGGCCGTGCTGGCATTCGTCGCCGCGGTGGTCGTGGCGATCCCGGTGGGTGTCGCCGCGGGCGTGCTGACCCGGCGGGGCCACGGGCGGCGCACCGAGCTCGTCTTCACCACGACCAGCATCGTCGTGGCGACCGTGCCGGACTTCCTGATCGGTGTCGCGCTCGTCTACGTCTTCGGGATCCGGCTCGGGTGGCTCCCGGTGGCCGGCAACGACAGCGCGGCGGCGTACGTGCTGCCCGTGTTCTCGCTGGCGATCGGGCCCGCGGCGATCCTCGCGCGCATCGTCCGCGTCGAGCTGGTCGGCGTGCTCGAAGCGGACTTCATCCGCACGGCCCGGGCGAAACGGCTGCCCGCGCGGACCGTCTACTTGGGACACGCGCTGCCCAACGCCGTGACCGCCGCGCTCACGCTGGGCGGGCTCCTGCTGAGCGCGCTGGTCGCCGGCACCGTCCTGGTGGAGAACGTCTTCGCGTGGCCCGGCCTCGGCAGCACGATCGTGCAGTCGATCCTCACCAAGGACTACCCGGTGGTGCAGGCGATCGTCCTCGTCTACGGCCTCGGGGTGCTCCTCACGAACCTCGTCGTCGACGTCGCCCTCGCCCTGCTCGACCCCCGTTCGAAGATCCGGGAGGACTGACGGATGCAAGGACGCTGGACGCGGGTCGTCCGCACCCCGCTGGGTTTCGCGGCGACCGTGCTCGTGGTCGCGACCCTCGCCCTGGCCTGCTTCGCGCCGCTGCTGTGGGGAGACGGCGCCGAGGCCGTCGACACCGACGGCATCCTGGCCCAGCCCTCGGCGGCGCACTGGGCCGGGACGGACAACCTCGGGCGGGACATCCTGCTGCGCGCGCTCGTCGCGACCCGGCTGTCGATCGTGCTGGCCCTGCTGGCGATCGTGATCGCCGTGGTGGCCGGTCTGCTGCTCGGGTCCGCGCCGTTCGTGCTCGGCCGGCGGACCGGGCGGACGGTGTCGGCGGCGGTCAACATCGCGGTCGCGTTCCCCGGGTTGCTGCTGGCGCTGTTCTTCGCCGTCGTGTTCGGGGCCGGCGCGACCGGCGCGGTGCTGGCCATCGGGCTCGCCGGCGCCCCGGCGTTCGCGCGGCTGACCCAGACGCTCGTGGCCGGGATCGCGGCCAGGGACTACATCGCCGCCGCCCGGACGGCGGGGATCGGGCGGCTCCGCATCCTCGTCCGGCACGTGCTGCCGAACATCGCCGAACCCCTGATCGTCAACGCCACCATCGGCGCCGGCAGCGCGCTGCTCTCCTTCGCGGGGCTGTCGTTCATCGGTCTCGGCGTCCAGTCACCCTCCTACGACTGGGGCAGGCTGCTCTACGACGGTATCGGCGCGATCTACGTGAACGCGTCCGCGGCGTTCGCGCCGGGCGCCGCGGTGCTGGTGGCGGGCTTGGCTTTCAACCTCTTCGGCGAGTCGGTCGCCAAGGGGCTCGGCGTCCCCGTCGGGATCGGCCTGCGCACGGTCGCGACGACGCGCACCGCGCGGGCGAGCAAGCCGGAACCCGCCGTCCACGGGGAGGCCGGCCCGGCCCGGGCGTCCGACGTGGTGCTCGACGTCCGCGACCTCGAAGTCACCTTTCCCGGGCCGGTCCGACCGGTGCGCGGGGTCTCCTTCGAGGTGCGCAGGGGCGAAGCGGTCGGCATCGTCGGGGAGTCGGGCTCGGGCAAGTCGATGACCGCGCTGGCGATCACACGCCTGGTCGCCGAGCACGGCCGCGTCGACGCCACGCGGCTCGAGCTGCTGGGCAACGACCTCCTGGCGGCGGACACCGCGGTGCGGCGCCGGATGCTGGGCACGTCGCTGGCGATGGTCTTCCAGGACCCGATGACCGCGTTCAACCCCACTCGCCGGATCGGGAGCCAGCTGGCCGAGGTGGCCACCCACCACCAGGGCATGAACCGCCGCGAGGCGATGGCCCGTGCCGTGGACCGGCTGGCCGCCGTCCGGATTCCCGGCGCGGACACGCGTGTCCGGCAGTACCCGCACGAGTTCTCCGGCGGGATGCGCCAGCGGGCGATGATCGGCATGGGGCTGATGGGGTCGCCGGCGCTGATCGTCGCCGACGAGCCGACCACCGCGCTCGACGTCACGGTGCAGCAGCAGGTGCTGGACCTGCTCGCCGCGATCCGGGCGGCGGACGACGTCGCGCTGATCCTGATCAGCCACGACGTCACGGTGGTCGGCGAGGTCTGCGACCGGGTCATGGTGATGTACGCGGGCCGGATCGTCGAGGACCTGCCGGCCGCCGAGCTGACCACCGCCGCCCGGCACCCGTACACCCGCGCGCTCGTCGACGCGGTGCCCGACATGGCCACGGACCCGGCGGAGCCGCTCGCGACGATCCCGGGCCGCCCGGTCGCCCCGGCCGACGTGCCGCCCGGCTGCGCCTACGCCGACCGATGTCCCCTGGCCGACGCCCGGTGCCGGGCCGAAGACCCACCGCTGGCGGCCGACGCGCGGCACCACCGGGTGGCGTGCTGGCACGCCGGCGAGCCGCTGCCCGCCGACCGCAGTCCCGACGAGCTGGTGGAGTCACCGTGAGCGAGCTGCGCTTCGAGAACGTCACGATCCGCTACGGCCGGACGACCGCGGTGGACGGAGTCAGCCTGACCGTGCCGGAGGGGACGGTGGTCGGGCTGGTCGGCGAGTCCGGTTCGGGCAAGTCCACGCTGGCCAGGGCCGCGGTCGGCCTCGCCCCGCTGTCGGGCGGCCGCATCACCCTCGACGGCGCGCCGGTCCCGACCCGAGGCAGGCCGCGCCCGCTGCAGATGGTCTTCCAGGACCCGTATTCCTCCCTCGACCCGCGGATGACGGTGGGGGAGAGCGTGGCCGAGTCGATGCCCCCGGGCGGTTCGCGAGCCGGGAGACGGGCCGAGGTCGCCCGCCTCCTCGACCTGGTCCACCTCGACCCGGAGTGCGCCGGCGCGGTCCCGTCCAGGCTGTCGGGCGGCCAGCGCCAGCGAGTCGCACTGGCCCGCGCGCTCGGGGCGCGGCCGAGGGTGGTGATCGCCGACGAGATCACGTCCGCACTGGACGTCTCGGTGCAGGGGGCGGTGCTCAACCTCGTCCGCGAGCTGCAGCGCGAACTCGGTCTGTCGATGTTGTTCATCTCCCACAACCTGGCTGTGGTCCGGTACGTGGCTTCGCACGTGGCGGTCATGCGGGGTGGCCAGATCGTCGAGCAGGGGCCGACGGCCCAGGTGCTCACCGAGCCGGGCCACGACTACACCCGCGAGCTGCTGGCCGCCGTACCCGGGCGGTCCAAAGCATGACGGTGCGGCTGTCGATCACGAGCCCGGCGGCGCTGCTGACCGTCCTAGGTGGTCGCTCTGATCCCCGCGAGCACGACGTCGGCGATGCGCTCGGCTTCAGCGCGACCGAACGGAACATCGACCCCACTGCGGCTGAGGTGCACCGGCCCGGAGACGAGCTGAGCGAAGAAAAGCGGGTCGACGGGCGGTAGCTCGCCACGTTCGGCAGCCCGTTCAAGCCGCACGCGCACGAGTTCGAGACGGCGTTCGAAGACACCGCGCACGGTCTGAGCCACGGCCTCGTGCTCACGGCTCTGCGCCGCACTCGTCAGGGCGCGCCCGAGCGGCGTGTCCAGCTCGGCCGCCAGGGTCAGCAGGAACTGCGCGAGGTCGGCGCGCAGGTCGCCGGTGTCGTCGAACGGAACCTCCCGGTCGGCAAGGTGGCTCAGAGCTTCGATGGCCAGCTCGTGGCGCTGCGGCCAGTTGCGATAGACGCTGGCTTTGTTCACCCCGGCCCGCTCGGCCACCTCCTCGTAGCGGAACCCCATGACGCCGTCCCGCGCGATCAGCTCGACGGTCGCCTGAAGGATCTGCGCGCGCACGCGAGCGGTGCGCCCGCCTGGCCTCCTCGTGTCGGTCACGGTCACCTCCTCGTGCGGTGATTCTTCCAGGTGCGCTACGCTACCATTAAAGCGACGAACCGTTGCTTTAAGCGGAGGGATCACGATGAACATCCTCATCTCCGGCGCGGGTGTCGCCGGACTCTCGGCCGCGGTCGAACTAGGAGCCCGGGGCCATCACGTGACGCTCGTCGAGCGTGCGTCGCACTTCCGGGTCAACGGCTCCCCGATCGACATCCGAGGCGACGCGATAGCGGTCACGGAAAAGATGGGCCTGCTGGAGAAGATTCGCGACAGGCGGCTGCGAATGACCGAGAACACGGTCTTCGTCGACGCGGAGGGCACGGTCCGCGCGGCACTGCCCCTAGCGGAAACAAGCGACTCCGACGACGACATCGAGATCGCCCGCGAAGACCTGGCGACGGTGCTGACGGAGGCCCTGCCCGCCGACGCAACGGTCCGTTTCCGCGACTCGGTGGAGCAGCTCACGGAAGACGGCACCGCCATCGACGTGCGCTTCGTTTCAGGCGGAACCGAGCGTTTCGACCTGGTGATAGGCGCAGACGGCCTCCACAGCACAGTGAGGCGCCTGACGTTCGGCCCCGAGTCCGACTTCGCCAAGCACCTCGGGGTGTACGCGGCGATCGCAGACCTGCCCTCAGAGGCCGGCCAGGAAGGTCCGAACCCGACGTACAACTTCCCGGGCCACATGGCAAGCATCATGCGCTACGGCAACCGCGCGCTGGCGGTGTTCCTGTTCCGCTCAGACCCGATCGACTACGACTACCGAGATCTGAGGGCCCAGAAGAAGATCCTCGCCGAGGCATTCGCCGGCCACGACGAGTGGCGAATCCCCGAGCTGATCGAGGCAGCGAAGGCGGACCCAGAGCTCTACTTCGACGCGGCAAGTCAGATCCACCTGCCAACCTGGCACGAAGGCCGAGTGGTCCTGATAGGCGACGCCGCCCACGCGGCGTCAGGCTTGTCGGGCAGGGGAACGTCCCTTGCGTTGCTGGGTGCGAGTTTCCTCGCGGAGGAACTGGACGAGTCTGACCTCACGGCAGGTTTCAAGCGCTACGAGAGCCGCCAGCGCCCGTACGTAGCGACCGCCCAAGCCTTCGTCAACGGCGGCGCGGACTTAGTGGTACCCGCAACATGGGAAGCGATCACAACCCGCAACGCGCGCCTCCAGACGGCCGCCAGGTCCTGACCGCCTGCGGCAGAAACCGTGTACCGGCAGCCAACGGCGAGGTTCGAGACCTACTCGGCAGAGTGGTGATCTTGAGGTTTCGGATGGTGCCGAGTGATGCCGGACAAGGTCGTTTCCTCGGTCGGCGAGTAGCGGCGGTGTCGGTCTGTGTCGGGGTCAGTCCGTGCGCTCTCGGCTCGCAAATGTCGGTCCGTGTCGCCTGGTCCAAGCTCCTCGTCAGCGCCGCTTGATCGGTCGGACGGGCGCGTTCGGGAAGCCCGCGAGCCCGCGAGCCCGCGAGCCGGCTTGCTCAAGTCCTTGCCCTGTCTGTCCAGTGCGCTTCGGCGCGGACGCGGTGGCGGCGTCGATCTGGCCGGAACGCGCTCGGCGGCGACGGGCGTAGCAACGACGTCTGCGAAAGCGATCGTCTACTCGGGTCCGCCGTCGTGATGTCGATATGCCGCTACTCCCGCACTGCCGCGACGCCGCCTTCCGTAGAGGCGGCATGAGCTCAAGCGCCTCGGCCGAGCATGCGACCCGCCCGCCGGAGGTGCGGAAGAGCCGGGCCAATCCGATACGGCGGCAGTGGGCACCGGCGAACGGGCGACATCGAAGGCGGTGGCCTATGGCGGTGCTCGCCTGTGGGTCGCCCAGACGAAAGCTGCGATGGACTCGCGAGTTTCGCCGAAACAGACATACTGGCACGTAACAGTCATTGTGCCAATAGGGGCGTTGTGATGACACTCGGTTGATTCAGCCGAATGCATCTACCCGGCCTGCGTAGTTGACCATAGATTGACAAGTGCGGGTGCGACGGGAGGCGCGCCCTTCTGATGCGGTCCCCACCAGGCGCACCCCCGGCGAATCACATCGAGGCTGATCGCCGTTTTCCTGCGCGCCCAAAAAGCCGAGGAACAACCATGGTCGACGAAGCCGTAATCAGGGCTCAGCAGTTCGTGAACTCATACACCGTGTCGGGCATCCCGCGTGTTGAAGAAAACGGGAAAACAAGCTGGTCGGTGATGTACGCCCTCACTCGAATCCTCCAGTACGAACTCGGGATAACCACGCTCTCCGACAACTTCGGCCCGACGACGATGTCAACCCTTCAGGCCAAGTACCCCGTCATCAATGCGGCTACCAACCACGTCAACCTCTACCGGGTGATTCAATCCGGCCTGTATTGCAAGGGTTACGACGGCGGCGAAATCGATGGAACCTACAACTCCCGGGTTTCTGCTGCGGTCCTCAAGGCGAAGCAGAACATGGGTGTAGCTGCCGTCTACTCCGTCGACGGAGTAACCCCCAAAGTCCTGAAGGCGTTGCTCAACATGGATGCCTACGTCGTCACGTCCGGCGGCGACGAGCAAACCAGGTCGGCGCAGCAGTGGCTGAATTCCAAATACATCAACCGAAGAGACTTTTCCATCATACCCTGCGACGGGAACTTCTCTCGTGACGTGCAGAAAGCTCTCGTGTACGCGATCCAGTACGAACTGGGGATGTCCGACGACGTTGCCACCGGAGCGCTCGGCCCGATGACCGAGAACGGTCTCCGCGGCCACGTGCTCGCCGTCGGCTCGACCGGTACATGGGTCAATCTGTTCAGTTCCGCCATGATCTTCAACAAGCGCCCGAACGTAGCGTTCTCGTCGACATTCACGTCGGAGATCTCAGCCGCGGTCTCGGCGTTCCAAAACTTCGTCAGACTGCCGGCCACGGGCAACGGCGACTTCCCGACCTGGGCCTCGTTGCTCGTCTCCCATGGTGACACCAGCCGCCGCGGGACCGCCTGCGACACCGTGACCCGGATTACCGACGAGAAGGCCCTCGCGTTGTTCAACGCGGGCTACCGGACAGTGGGCCGCTACCTCTCCAACGTTCCCGGATCGGCGCTGGACAAGGCGATCCACGAGGGGGAACTCGCGCTGATGGCCCGGTACGGGCTCTCCGCCTTCCCGATCTACCAGACCTACGGCGGCGAGGCCTCTTACTTCAACCGCTCCCAGGGGGTCGCGGACGCCCTGGCCGCTCTCGAACGAGCACGACACTTCGGTTTCCAAGGCGGCACACGGATCTACTTCGGCGTCGACTTCGACGCACTCGACTTCCAGATCACGGACAACGTCCTTCCGCACTTCACCGGAATCCGGGACACCTTCGCGAGATATGGCACCGTCTACGGCTACAGCATCGGCGTCTACGGCCCGCGGAACGTCTGCAGCAGGGTCGGGGCGGCAGGGTTGAGCTCCGCGAGCTTCGTGTCGGACATGTCGAGCGGATACTCGGGAAACCTGGGCTACACGATGCCGGCCGATTGGGCCTTCGACCAGTTCGTCACGCTCACCGCGGGGACAGGCGACGGGGCAGTGGAGATCGACAGTGACATCGCGTCCGGTCGAGACGCGGGGCAGAACAGGTACGACCCCGGGGGGTCGGACGTCGAACTGGACGTCTCGTTCGACAGGACCATGCGAAACGCGCTGCTTGCTGACGTCCAGGCCTATTTCGAAGGCCTCGGCGTGCCCGAGTCCGGGGGCTCGGGCGCCCAGGCTTTCACGGTGTGGACGACAACGCAGTCGCTGGACCAGGTCCTCAACATCGACTGGCTCGCGACCCGCCTGGCCCGGCAGTTCGGGATCCGCAAGGCGATGATCCAGTGCCCCTTGCTCTGGGAGCTTCGCGCGCTCCGCACCGACGATGCGGTCGCAGACGACCTCGTCATCGACCACTACTCCGGCACCGGCCTCAGTTCGAGCACGGACAGCAGTACCGGACCGGGCCAGATCTTCGCGGCGACCGCGATCAGAGCGCAGAACTTCTGCATCGGTCGCAATCTGATCTCGGGCACGTTGCTGGATCCGGCGAACGAGGCCGATCTCTGGCAGGTGTGGCAGCAGCTTCACAACGACGACGTATTCAACGTGAGCACGATTCCACTGGTCCTCATGCACGCGGCAAGTCTCATCAGCGTCCCGCTGCCGGGGCTGCACACCTCAGAGGAGGACATGCGGCAGATCATGGCTCGCTACAACGGCACCGCACCGAGCGCCCAAGGCTACGGAACGGTCATGCTCGGCCTGTATCGGATCTACGAGAAGTACTACGCGCCGCAGCGCGCCCTCTGAACCTTCCCGAAGCCAACCCGAGGACGAAATGAACCCATCAGCGAGACAGCTGCGCCGTCGCCTGGTCATCGGCGCGGCCATCGCGACCGTGTCGACGGCCGGCTGGGCGCCCATCGCCGCCGCGGCTACCGCTGCACCGGCGCCATCAGGCAAGCCGCGCGCCGCGGCAGATCCCACCGCGCTCAGCACCAACGGCTGGCCCATCGAACCGGCGGCCGACTCCGGCGGTGCGATCTGGACCAGGTCCGTACCCGGAACGGCTGTCGAGTTCGCCGTGCGGCTCGGCAGTGTGGCAGCCATCCTGATCCACGTCGTCCGGCGCTACCACTACGAGATCGACAACCTGATAGCAGGTGAGGTGGTGGGTCATCACCCGGTTGCTTCGATCCCCGCAGGGCCCGAAAGCAACTACTGCTCGGGAACGGCGGTGTCAATCCGGCCCGGGTGGTTCCCGCCCGCCGCGGCCGACGGCCACACCGCTCGCCAGAAACTCCTCATCGCCGACATCGTGTCCGAACTTTCCGCCGTGGTCCGCTGGGGCGGTACCTTCGACCGCGCGTGGGAATCGCACTTCCAGATCGACGTGGCTCCCGACGACCCACTGCTCGACGTCGTCGCATCCCGGATCAACAACTGGCGGGACCATCCCGACCAAGGCGCTGGTGCACTGGCGAAGGGAAGCTGACCGCGGCACGAGAGATAGCCGTCCGACGCCCGTTCGGCCGCCGGTAGGCTATCGAACGTGCGAGACGACGGCGCCCGGAGCGTAGGTGTGGCGAGAGCGGTGGTCCTGACGTCGGGTCTCGTCCTGATCGCTTTGGGAGTCGTCGCTTCGGGCGCGCTTCTTCTTTTCTTCGCGTTGGCGCACGGCGGTCGCGACTGGGCTGGTTCCCAGGCGACGTTCACGATGTTCATCGCGGGTGCGGGGTGGACGGTGATCGCCGGCGGGTTCGCGGTGTGGGTGTCGCGGCGGGCGCGTAGCCGTACGATCTGGCTCGCCGGATTGTCCTGCATCGCACTCGGTGCGATTCCTGCCGCCATCGTGGCGGTGGACCTGCTCTTCCTGCTCCCGCACTGATCTCCGAGATCGCGGCCTCACGGTGCCGGGCGGACGCGACACGGAAGCGGCTGGCCACGCGCGGTGGTGTGTACCGACGCGCGGGTAGCGCATTGGCGTGCGACCGGTCAGCGACCGCCGGTGGTGGTGTGGACAGCCCGGCAGACGGCAGAGTTCCTTGAGCATGCTTGTGGTCATCCGAAATACGTGCTGTATCTGACTGTCGCGTTGCTCGGGATTGCGGCGGGGCGAGGCGCCGGGCTGCGCTGATGCGACACCTGCACGACCTCGATGCCGGGGTCCGCACATTGGCGCTGGACCACGGCTTTGATGTCGACGTTGACCTGGGGAGACGCTCGGTGAGCGCTGTGTCTCTGCGGGCGACGGCCACTAGCGCGCCGAATAGCGTCAGTGGGGCCGTAGCCGCGAAGGCCGCGTGCTGCCGTGTAAGTCACCCGGCGCCGGCTGCCGGCCACCGGACAGGGTGGTTGCGACGGCGACGCCGACGCTGTCCGCGAAGCGGCCGGGGGCACCGTGAGCAGAGAGCCCGGAGGACAGTTGGAGCGGTCGGCGCCGCCGAGGACGGGCGTATCTGCAGCTGTTACCGCATCACGCGCCGACCTCGACCGTGTCCGGGCCACTGCTTCCGTTCAGGTCAACCTGGACGCGGCTCCGCGACGAGTCTGGCCGGACCAGGTTGCCCACGCCTAACGGCTGAGCCCCGCTCTCGTAGCGATCTCGGCCGCTTCGCCGTGGTTGCGCGGCGCGGCGACTGGGTGGCAGTCGTCGCGTCTGCGCGCGTAGCTCGGCCTGGACCAGCGGAGGTGTCGGCCCTTTTCGACGCCGAGAGCCGGAGGACAGCTGCCGACCCGGCGACCGCGTGGACCCAGATCGCGTGGCCGGTCGCCCACGGTCGCGGACCTCGACCTCCACCTGACCAAGGTTCCGCCAGTGCGGCTGCGCGGCTACCTCGAGCTGCGGTATCTCGACGCACTGCCCACCCGGTGGTGGCCCGCGGTCGTCGCCGTCCCCCCCCCCCCACGCTCATGGACGACGCCGTCGCCGCCGCGCGCCTGGGCCTGGCTGATCCACGTCTCGCCGACGCCGCCTCCGGTTGCCCGCACACCGCCGCCGACCGGCTGCCCACTGAACTGCGTCCAGCGGTCCAGTGGGAAGCGGCCATTCGAGTGAGAACAGCCCATTGGAGCGTGAATCACGTTCATCATTGTCCGAACGGTGATCTCGTGTGGGACCGGCGAAACCGGCGGGGGCAGGGTGATGACGAAATCGACGGCAGCGGTTCACCGTACGATCGTGGTGGTCGACGTCGAGGGGTTCGGCGCATGGCAACGGACGAATCACCACCAGCTCGCGGTCCGGCGCGGGCTCTACAGCTGCCTGCGGACCTCTTTCGACAGAGCCGGCATCCCTTGGGAATCCTGCGAAACGGAAGACCGTGGTGACGGCGTCCTCATCCTTGCGCCGCCGGAAGTGCCGAAAAGCCTCTTCGTGGAGTCACTTCCCGCCCGGGTGGTGGACGCATTCGCGGAGCACAACCACCTGCACGGGCCCGAATCCCGCATTAGGTTGCGGCTCGCGGTGCACGCAGGAGAAATCAACTACGATGACCACGGCGTCACAGCCACGTCAGTGAACCTGACGTTTCGCCTCGCGAACTCTTCTGAGTTGAGGGCCGTTCTAGCAGGGTCGCGAGGCATACTCGCACTCATAACGTCGAACTGGTTCTTCGACGAGGTGGTGCGGCACAGCATCACCGCCAGGCCTGACACTTACCGAAACGTGACTGTCTCAGCCAAAGAGACCGTTACTTCGGCGTGGATCGCCCTGCCAGACAACCCCTACAGCGGCATCGTCGACCCAGCGAGACAACCAAGTTCCGCAGCAGGCGCCGAACTCCGCGTGCTACCTGTACCCCGGCATCTCCCGGCGACCACCGCCCATTACACCGGCCGCCTCGCCGACATCGCAAAGCTCGACTCGTTGCTTGTCGGGCCCGGGGCGAGCGGGCCCGGAGAAACCACAATATGCCTGATCGTCGGCGCTGCCGGTATGGGTAAGACCGCGCTTGCCGTTCACTGGGCACACGCTGTGAGAAGCCAGTTCACCGACGGCGACATCTACATCGATCTGCACGGCTACGACCCGGTCGTGCCCACACCGCTCGAGCAGATCCTGGAACGGGTGCTCAGAGCGCTGGGTGTCGCCACCCGGAACATGCCGGCGGACCTCGAGGGACAGACGGGGCTCTACCGCTCGCTGCTGGCCGACCGGCGTGTCCTGATCGTTCTCGACAACGCCGCCACACCAGAGCAAGTCCGCCCGTTGCTCCCCGGATCGGCCACGTGCCGAGTGCTGATCACCAGTCGCCACCGGATGTCCGGTCTGGTCGCCCGAGAGGGCGCCGCCCGGTTGACTCTCGATCCGCTTCACCCGACGGAGGCGTACTCCCTCCTCGAGCAAATCGTCGGTGAAGACCGGGTCGCAGTCGAGGGTGCTGCGGGTGCCGAGATCACGCGCGCATGCGCATACCTTCCGCTCGCGCTGCGCATCGCCGCCGAACGCGTCGCCGCGCACCCCAGACTTGCCCTTGCCGAACTCGCTCGCCAACTGTCCGGCGAACGCGACCGGCTAGACCTGCTGGCCGCGGACGACGACGAGAGCACGGCCGTGCGCGTCGTGTTCTCCTGGTCCTATCGGGCGCTGCCGCCGGCCGTTTCCCACGTGTTCCGCTTGCTCGGCTTGCACGCCGGCCCGGACATCTCGATCCCGGCCGCCGCGGCGCTGACCAACCTCACCATCGAGCACACTCAGCGCGACCTTGACGCTCTCGCCAGCGTGCATCTCGTGGAGGAGGTCGACCACAACCGCTACCGTCTCCACGACCTGCTTCGGTTGTACGCTGCGGAACGCGCCAGTGAGGACGAAACCGAAGCCGACCGCAGTGACGCCAAACTGCGTCTGCTGACGTGGTACCTGCATTCCGCCGACGCCGCCGACCGTCAACTCGCACCACGTCGACGACATGCCCCGCTCGGCGAACCACCCGTCGGCTGCCGTCCTCTGACCTTCGAAACCCAGGGGCGGGCTTGGCAGTGGTGCGAGGCAGAACGCCTCAACCTCGTCGCCGCGACTCGACAGGCCTCGGCCGAGTCGCACCTGGACATCGCTTGGCAACTCCCGACCGCGCTATGGGGCTATTTCACCTTGCGCACTCCCTGGGTCGACTGGATCAGTGCCTACCGTATCGGGCTCGCCGCGGCTGAGCAGCAGGCCGCCCGGAGCGGATACGCGTGGCTGCTCGCGGGTCTGGGAATCGCATACCGCAACCTCCGCCGGTACGACGATGCGATCGACAGCTTTGAGCACTCACTCGATGTTTGGCGCGAACTGGGCGACCGTTACGCCGAGGCGTGGACCCTGGGAAGTCTGAGCATCGCCTTGTGGGAGCTGGAGAGGTTCACCGATGCCTTAGCCCGTTCCCAGGAGGCTCTCACCCTGTTTCGTGCAGTAGACAGCCCGTACGGCGAGAGCCAGGCCCTGCACTGCTTCGGCGACGCCTGCCGCGGTCTCGGACGGTACGTCGAGGCGATCGACTATCTCCAACAGGCACTGCACTTGCGACGTGGGAGCGGCGACCCGGGCGGTGAATCCCAGATCCTCAAAAGCCTCGGGGACACCTACCGGGACCTCGACGAACTCGACAAGGCCGAAGAGCACTACCGGCAGGCGCTCGGGATGTGGCGTGAGGTCGGCGACCGCTGGAGCGAAGCGAGAAGCCTCACCTCCATCGGTGACATAGCGAAGATCCTCGGCAACATCGACACGGCGGTTGAATGCTGGCGGGCAGCACTTGCGATCTGCGAGGAACTCGGCGCCCCACAGACCGCGGAGATCCACGCCCGGCTGAAACACGCGGCAAACGCATCTTCGGACAAGAGGCAATGAAATGACGAACCGGACCCGATATCGAGAAGCTGGCCAAGACTTCATCATGTCCGCTCATCGACCTGACCGGACGTTCAGGAGCGGATCTCCCTCGGACAAGCACCAGATTCAACGGTGTGGGCTCGCTCCGTCGTTTGTCCCGTCCGGGGACCCGGAGCTACCGGACCGGCCGCACAGGCGAGCCTTCGCCGCTGTTCGAGCTAACCGAACCGGTGTCAGTCCGCGTTGGCGGGGAGTTGGTCGGCGATCTCCTCCGCAGGCGTGAGGAACACCGCAGCGAATCGGACCCGCAGCGGACAACGCGATGTTCAAGCGCATCCGACCACTCGGCGACCTGTCGGCACAGGGCGTCAGCCACGGGACCGGGAGGCCATCGCCCCGCGGTCGTGGCCAGCCGGCGGACTACCCGCGTCATGAACGAGCACAGCATGCCGCCAGGCCCGCGATGAATCGTGCTTCAGGCAGGAAGACCGTTGTCGTCGGTGTCGAGGACCTGGGTCTTGAACTTCGTCAGGAACGCGGTGAGCTCGCCGGTCACCGACTGGATGATGGTGCCGCCGTCTTGCCAGATGCCGTCGAGGTGCTGGAATTGCCCGGGTGGGTCGCCTTGGTTGTAGTGGATGTCGTGGACGCCGAGCCCGTGGCTGTAGGGCGCGCCGAAGACGTAGACCCGTTGGCAGCCGGTGAGCCGCTGTTCGAGCAGGTTCAGCGCGTTGTCGGCGGTGCTCTCGACCCACCCGAACCGGGGTGAGCGCAGGATCGCGTTGACCAGCGTGGCCAGCGGACTGGCGATCAGCGTCAGGCAGCCGCGGCCGCGCAGCAGCGGTGACCGGAGATAGTCGAGCGCGCCGGAGGTGGCGTCGCGAGTCAGGCGATGCCAGCCGAGTCCGAGGCCGGAAACCGTCGCGAACAGCGTGGCATCGAGGTTGCGCACTTCGCGGTACTGCACCGGAACACCGCTCGGTGTCGACACGTCGACCGCACACTCGTACTGGCCCTGCGGCGTCTGGATCAGCATTTTGCCGTGGTACCAGGACCCGAAGTCGGTGGGGTCTTCGCGGGTGAACGAGATCAGCGTGCCGATCAGGACGCCGTAGTCGGCCAGCGGCATCGTGGCTCCTCGGGTCAGCGGAACAGCAGGCGTTGGCGGTAGCTGGGGGTGGCCGGGTCGTAGTAGCGGTGGGTCCAGCTGTCGTCGGGGGCGAGGTAGGCGGTGTCGCGCTGGGAGGCGTCGTGGAGTTTCTGCTGGAGGTAGCGGAAGTAGTAGTGGTTGAAGATGCGCATGAACTCGCCGAGGTAGATGTCGGCGACGCGGGTGTCGCCTTGGATCATGAGCATGTTCTCGTCGTTTTCGTGGACCGAGGCGTCGCTGAAGTTGCCGGAGCCGGTGATGACCAGCGGGTCGTCGCCGAGGGGGTCGACGAGCATGAACTTGGTGTGGGTGTAGCGGACGTGGACGTCGAGGCCGGTCAGCTGTTCTTTGGTCCAGCGGTCGAGGATGTCCGCGCTGAGCAGGGATCCGACGGCGACTTTGACGTCGTGGTCGCGGGTGAATTCGACGTCTCCGGTGTCGGGCGGTTCTTCGAGGACGAGGTAGCGCAGCACGTCGGACTCGGGGGCGATGGCGTCGGCGATCTTGTCGTGCACCCCGAAAGCCGCGGTCATGAAGAACGACTTCTGGGCCCGCCCGGCTTGGGTGGCGTACCAGTCGATCAGGTCGAGGGTGGTTCTCGGGCTGACCGCGGGGGAGATGCCGGCCGGTGGCGGGGTGGTCGGCGTGGGTGTCGCGTCGGTGTTGGCGGACCGGATCTCGGCGTAGTCCGGGTCGGCCGACAGGCGGGTCCAGTAGTCGAGGTACTCGGCGGCGACGTCGCCGTCGCGGACGAGGTGCCCGACGTTGGACTGTCCGAACAGGCCGCCCCAGGTGATGTTGGTCGATCCGGTCCAGACGGCTTGCGGCTTGCCTTCCTGCAGCAGGACGAGGAACTTGTTGTGCGAGATGGCGCTGTTGGTTCTACGCGGGATCATGCACGGGTCCAAGCCGGCGGTGGTGACGGCGGGCTCGGTCTGCTGCCAGACTTTGGCGCGTTTCGGGTCGCTGCTGGCGCGTCCGCGTCGGTCGTAGACGATCTTGACGTCGACCCCGCGGTCCGCGGCGGCCTTCAGCGCGTCGAGGACCGGCGGGTAGGAGAATTCGTAGACCGATCCGCGCAGTGCGAACTCGGGCCCGGTGGCGGAGGCGATGTAGGTCAGGAGCGCTTCCTCGAGTCCGCGGGAGAGCCAGTCGTAGGCGGGGTCGGTGCGGTCGTCGGTGCGGGGTGGGCGGCCGAACTCCTGTGCGTAGGCTTGGCTGGCGGCGACACCGCGGTTGAAGTGGATCGCGTGGGTGCCGGCGTCGACTGGTTCCGTCCGGACGGTGACGGTGACGTCACGGCCGATGGTGAGGTTCTTCGGTTTTCCGTAGAGCGCGACGACGCGGTACTCGTAGTCGTGGTCCGGCTCGACGGTGTAGTCGCCCCATTGGAAGGACTGCAGTGGGTGCTCAAGAAGGCTGACAGACGAGCCCGGCGGGATCCCGCGGGAGGTCTCTTTGAACACCTTCATGCCGCGAAGCCAGTAGCGTTCTGCTTTGGCCGGGTCGGACCGTTGGATGGCGAAGCCGAGCAGGTCTTTGGTGGCTTGCTCCGGGAGGTCGATTCCGAGCAGCACGACGTAGGAACCGGCCACGGCGTGGACTTGCAACGAATCAGCGGTGTTGCGGCTGCGCATGGTGGTGCCTCCACGCTCGCTGGGCCCGGCTGCCATCCCGGCACTCATGGGTCGCAACGGACACGTCGGCTGTTACCGGATCGGCTTCATGAGCAGGGCACGCAGTCGTTGGCCTCGGCGTCGACGGAGCGTTCGCGGGCGGTCGCTGGAACAAGACATCTCCTGCTCGGAGGAGTTTCGGACAGTGTGTCGAATGCCGACATGTTCCCCTCCCGTGCACGGCCACCAGGCCGTGGTGGAACACAGGGCGCCGAAGACGCGCCGTCGGGGTGTCGTGATCGCGTGCGGCGCGTTCGGCCGGGTGACTACCGCAGTCGTTGCGATGCTGTCGGTCTCGGGCTCACCGCCGGCGTCTGGCCCGGTGTCGACCTCGAGCTTCGCATCTCGGACCGCAAGTGGCGTGGCCTGACCGATGTGATGCGGCAGGCACCCGTGCGGTGTGGGTCGCCGCAATCATCGAAATCGCGGCGGCGCGTGTCGGTCGATGTCGTCGCCGACGCCGCGAAGGGCTGTCCACTCAGTGCTGTGCTCAGCACTCCGACGATCAGATGTCAGCGTGTGCCGAATCGAAGGCGTGCTGCGGACGATTGTTGCGTCGCACCACGATCGCGGCCAGCGCGGCCATGACCGCCGTTACGATCCCGAGGACAGCGAGCGCGCCCCGGATGCCGCCGGTGCCGGTGCTGATCGCCGAGAGCGCGAGAGGGGAGGCGAACTCGCCGAGGAACAGCGTGCTCGTCCACAGACCGGTGCCGCGGCCTCGTTGCTCGAAGGCGAGCCGCTTCACCGCCCAGGTCACCAACGTGGGCAGCAGCATTCCGGTGCCGAAACCGGTGAGTACCGCGCCGATCGTGATGATCACCGGGGATGCGGATGCGAAGACGAGGAGAAAGCCGGCGGCGGACAGCCCGAACTCGAAGGGCAGCAGGACGCGCGGGGATTTCCCGGCCAGGGGACCGAACACGATCGAGCCTGCAGCTGTTCCCAGGGACATGATCACCGAGACCAGCCCGATCGTGGCCGTGGAGGAGACTCCGACGTCGGTGAGCACGAAGGACAGTTCGACGATGAGGGCGTAGAAGACGACGCCGCCGAAGAGCGTGACCAGGCATGGTGCGGCCAGTTGTCGCCAGGGGAGCTTCGGGAGGTGCCTGGTCGCGCCCGGCTGGTCCGGGGACTCAGGCTGCCACAACTTGAGCGCCATCGGGAGCGCGAGCGGCGCGGCGATGGCGTACATCCAGAACGGCGTCCGCCAGCTCGACGCGCCCAGCACCCCGCCGAGGGCCAGGAAGGCAGTGGCCGACAGCGTGGCGACCAGCGTCTGCAGGCCGAGGTAACGCGCCCGGCGCGCGCCTGACCAGTAATCACCGATCAGCGTCGTGCAGCAGGTCATGATCGCGCCTTCGCACAGTCCTACCAGGACACGGCTGGCGAGGACGGCCCCGATCGAGTCGAGGTAAAGCGGTGCGGTGCCGAACAGGGCGTAGGCCAGCATCGCCACGATCAGCAGGCGCTTCCGGTCGATCTTGTCGACGGCGATGCCGGCCAGCGGCGCGGTGAGGCCGATCAGCAGGGCCGGCGCGGTCAGGACGAGGGGGACGAGCACGCCGGCGCCGGGGGTGTCCGCGAACGTCTTGGTCATCTGCGGCAGCACGGGGGCGATGAGGACGGCTCCGAGCACGGACATGCAGCTGCCGGAAAGCAGCAGGAGAAGCTGGGTGGTCCCGGCTGATCGTTCCGTGGATCTGCCCTGCCCGGCAGCATGATGCGCACGTCCGGTGGTCGGGTCCGGTGGCAGGTTCAGCGCGGGGCTGTCGGGCATGTCGGCACCTAGATTCGTCGTTGGTCCAGGAGGGCGGCGCGGCCACCGTGCGCCGGCGTCGCTGCCGGTTCGCTGTCGAAGAAGTGTGAGTTCCGAGGCCCGGGAACGGAAATCACGATTCGTGAAGCGGCCCATCACCGCGATGGATGGCGGCGATTCACCAGGTGCCGAAGTGGAAACGGGCACGTTGCGACCGGGAGTCGCCAGGTCCCGGTCACAACGGTGCGCCGGGGTCAGGCGAGCGTCAACCCGCGCTGGACCGGAAGCGACCGGGACGATGTCCCGGCCCAGAAGGTCTCGCTGCCTTGGGGCAGTACTCAGCACTGGTCGCCGAGTTCCAGATCGACAGCGCGGGAGCGGGAGCGGTGATCGTAACCAGTGTCCGCGCGCCCGGGGCGAGGTTGACCTTGGCGAAACCGACCAGGCGCCGGATTTCTGCGTTGGCTGCCAGGGGAAGGCCGGCGTAGAGCTGGATGGTCTGCCGGCCGGCGCGGGATCCGGTGTTGGCGACCGTCGCCGTCGCGGTGAGCGTGCGTGCAGTCGATTTGTAAGTCGTGTTCAGTTCGCCGATGGCGAAGGCGACCGCGGACCGCACTCGGGCTGGACACCGACCTCGCGACCATCATCGACGACGGCGAGGCTTACGGCGCGGTTCTCGCGGCGATCGTGTCCATCGACTCGGAACGAGCCGCTGCCTTCCGCCGCACGACCCGGTGGATGCCGGGTCGTCAGCTGCGCGATCCCTTGAGCCACACGCCTCTGGACATCGTGGAGGCCATCGAGAAGGCCCTCGCCGCGCTTCCCGCGAAGGAACTCAGCGCGGAGGAGCGGTACGGGTTCTTGAGGGTTCCGGCTCCACGGTGCGTCCGGCTCACGGCTGGTGGCCCCAGCTTGACCGTCATGCCCGGGCCCTCCTTGGACCGAAAGGTGCGGTACTGCACGCACTCTGGGCGGTTCAGCGGTTCGAACTCGTTGCCCGTCCGGTGGGATGCGCCAAGCGCCGGGCGACCGCGAAGCCGGTGCCCAGCAGGACCGCGCCGCCGGAAAGCCAGGGCCAGAGCGGCATCGAACTGTCGCTGACCGGACCTGCCGTCATCGCTGCCGCCGGTGTCGCGGCTCCCGGCCCCGCGACCGTGAGCTCGAAGGAGACGGACCCCGACACCGGATGGCCGTCGGCGGAGGTGACGCGGTACCGGATCGCATAAGCACCCGCCGGGCCGAGCGGGCGCAGGGGTGCGGAAACCCGTGCGTCCACAACGGACGCCGGACCGGCCTCCCAGTGCGACTTGCCGTCCGGCCCGAGGACCGCGAGCTCGGTGAACGAGTTCTCCACCGGCTCGTCGAAGACGAGCACCGCCTCGGCCGGCGACGTGGGGATCGCCGCGCCCCCGGCCGGCGAGCTGGACACCAGGACGCTGTGCGCGTCCGCCGTGGGGGCGTCGAGCAGGACCGCGCAGCCGGCGGCCGCGAGCACGGCGGCGATCCGGACGGGAAAAGGCAAGCGGGCAGCCATGTTGTCCTCGCGTTCTCGGGAATTCGAGCAATACGCGGACCGTAGCGAGCGCGAAGCGCGCGACAATCGGAGTCGTGAAACGGCTGCGTTAAGCAATTCTCACCGCCGGCGGGAGCCGCTCGTCGTAAACCGGGCAAAACGGGCGGCTGTGCCACTGGTTTGCCGACACTCTCACCCGGACGGCCTAGTGAACCGGCTGTCCGGCGTAGCAACTCACCGTGCCGGTCCGGCTGACGGCCGAAGGACTTTACGTGGGCTTCATGTGAGGATCACGCCCGGAAACGTGGCAGCTGGTTTTCTGCTCCCCACATCCCGTTCCTGTTCCCTTGCCCCGCATTCCGGCGGATCTCTTTTACCGGCAGGGCGAATTCCCGTTTCTTTGGAGGACGAAACCGTGCGAGGACCCGCACTGCGCCGCGACCACGTCATCGCCGCGAGCCTGGCCGGCGCGGTCGTGGTCGTCGTCGGCTACGCATCCGGCATCGGCCTGCGACCCGGCAGTTCCGCCGACGCGGCCACGCCGCCCGTGGTCGCGGACGGTGGACACCAGTCGACCCCGGAAACGCCGGACACGCAACAACTTCCGTCGGCGATGCCACCGTCGGACGTCCCGGTGTCCCCGCTGCCCGCCGTCCCGGTCGGCGACCAACCGATCATGACGACGCCTTCGATGCCCGCCGACGTCGTCGTGACGCCGGTTCCGGATCCCGGGCCTCCGGAACCGACCTCTCCGCCGGAGTCGACGACCCCGCCGGGAACCGACGTCCCCGCCTGTCAGCCCGGTGCGGCGCAACAGGTCCTGGACACCGTCGGCGGGCTGCCGCTCCTCGGCGCCGTGACCACCGGCCTCGGCGTCACCGGCCCGGACGGGCTCGGCGCGCTCGTCCTGGGCTACTGCCGCACCGCCGACGGCAGCCTCGAACCGGCGATGGTTCCCGCCGATACCGTGGGCATTCCGCCCACCACCGTCGCGAGTGGACGGTGACGCGTGGACGACGTCAAGGCGTGGTACGTGTTCGCGCGCACCGTCGACTACACCGGCCTGACCCTGTTCGCCGGCGGCCTGCTGTTCCTGGCCGCGCTCTGGCCCGCGGGCGCCGGCCACCGAGGCGCCCGGTCGGTGCTCGTGACGGGCTGGCTGCTGGGCCTGCTCGGTACGCTCGCCGGACTCGGCCTGCAGGCGGCGTGGGCCGCGCAACGGCCCGCCGGTGACCTCCTGACCTGGGACCTGCTCGGCCAGGCGCTGGACAGTCAGTTCGGCCGCATCTGGTTCGCCCGGGCGCTGCTGTGGCTGCTCGGCGGGGTGGTGCTGGCCTGGCTGCTGCAACGCGGCCACGCCGCCGCGACGGCGTTGCCCTGGCGCGTCGGCACCGGTGCCGTACTGCTCGGATTGCTGCGCACGACCGGCCTCACCGGCCACGCCGTCGAGAGCACTTCGCCGTGGCTGACCCAGCTCGCGGACCTCGCCCACCTCGCCGGCGCCTCCGCGTGGATCGGCGGCCTGGCCGTGCTCCTGTTCGGCGTCCTGGCCCGCCGCGACCCCGGCGAACTCGCCGCGGTGATCCCCCGGTACTCGAAGCTCGCCATGACCTCGGTCGCCGTGGTCGTCGCGGCGGGCGTCGTGCTCGCCTGGCAGACCATCGGCAGCATCGGCCGGGTCTTCAGTACCGCGTACGGGCAGACCCTGCTGGTCAAGCTCGGCGTGCTCGCCGTCGTGCTCCTCGCCGCCCAAGCCAGCCGCAGCTGGGTCGCCCGCCGCCTCGACTTCGCCGTCGTCCTGCGCGGGGTCGCCGGCACCGTCCGCCCGTTCGTCTACTCCGTCGCCGCTGAGACCACCCTCGTCATCGTGGTCCTCCTCGCGGCGAGCTTCCTCGTCACGGCCAGCCCCGGCCGCTGATCACCCCCTCGAAAGGAATCCTCAGTGGACAACCCCACCCCCGCCACCCCCGAGCAGCCGGAGGCGGTGCGGCGACGACGGAACTGGCCCGTCGCCGTCGCGATCGTCGCCCTGGCCGCCGCCTTGTTCAGCCTCGCCACGCTCCGCGGCGGGCAGAGCGAGCAGGCCGCACCGGCGGCAGCCACGAACGTCGACCTCGCCGCACTGGCCAAGCAGAGCCCCCTGGCCGTCCCGCTTTACCAGGGCCTGTCCCAGGAGCAGGCGGGAGGCGCCGCGGCGCCATCGACGAAGTCCGTCGAGGCGATGGGCTACAAGTTCAGCCCGGCGAGCCTGACCATCTCGCTCGGCGACACGGTCACCTGGACCAACCACGACACCGCACCGCACAACATCGTCGTCACCGACGGCCCGGAGAAGTTCACGTCCCCGACACTGCAGACCGGGCAGACCTTCAGCCACACCTTCACCCAGGCCGGGACCTACTCCTACTACTGCGCCATCCACCCGGACATGAAGGCCACCATCACCGTCACCGGTGCGGCCCCGACCAGCGCCCCGCCGACCACGGCTCCGACGTCCGCCCCGACGTCGGAACCGACCCACTCGATGCCGATGCCCTCCACCCCGGCCGGTGGCGGCTCGTGCGTGCCGAAGGCGGTCCTGCAGCCGATCATCGACCACATCAAGAGCGCGCACCTGGAGACCTCACCGGGTCAGCAGGTGCAGGACATCCTCAACCTCGACCAGTACATCAAGACGCACACGGTGTGGCTGGAAACCGTGCTCGCCCCGGCGCTCGACGGCTCGGCGGACAAGGTCGTCACCGACACGCTCGCGCCGATCATCGCGCACATCAAGAGCGCCCACCTCGAAACGTCGCTGGGGCAGCAGGTGACCGACCTGCTCAACTTCGACCAGTACATCAAGACGCACACGGTGTGGCTCGAAACCGTGCTCACACCGCTGCTGAACCAAGCCGGCTGCTGACCGACGCGGTGGCCCGCCCGGCCGGGCGGGCCACCGCACCCCGGACGGAGACACCCATGCCCGACACCGAAGTCCTGCCCGCGGTCGGCGAGCCCCCGTCCGTCGCCGCGGCCCGCACCCTGCGCCGCGACCGCTGCGTCGTCGAGCCCTCGCTTCGCCTGGCTCGTGTTCCCGTGCTCCGCGGCCGCCTCACCGCGACCGGCGGCCACCTCGACCTCGACGCCCGGCGGCTCTCGCTCGTTCTCGACGCGACCTCGTTGCGGCCCAGCATCACGCTGCTGCGCCGCGCGCTCACCAGGGCGCTGAGCGCCGGCGACCACCCGGACATCACCTTCACCAGTGAGGACATCGAGATCGACGACGTCATCGACATCACCGGCAAGCTCGACGTCGCCGGCACCACCCGGGAACTGCGTCTCCGAGGCGACCTGCGCCACGTCGACGACGACCGAATCGTGCTGTGGGCCAGGGGAATCCTTCCCGCGCCGCGCCGCAAGCCCCGTGGCCTCGGGCTCGTCCCGCGGCTGCTCGCGGCCCGCCGGATCCACGTCGAGATCGCCGCCGAGTTCGTCCGATGAGGCGCGCCGCCTCGCTGGCCGCGGCCGGGCTGATCGGTCTGCTCCACGGAGTCCTCGTCACGACACCGGCGCAGGCCGCCACCCAGCAGGTCATGATGGCGAACTACGCGTTTTCGCCGGCGGCGCTCACCGTCCACGTCGGCGACACGGTCACCTGGATGCAGCACGACCAGGCCCCGCACGACGCGACCACCACCAGCGCGCCGGTCTCGTTCCGCAGCCCGCAGCTGTCCCCGGGACAAAGCTGGAGCTACACCTTCCGCACGCCCGGCACCTACGCGTACTACTGCTCGGTCCACCCCGACATGCGCGCCACGGTGACGGTCCTGGCCGCCGCCACGTCCACACCCCCGCCGAAGCCCGCCCAGGCGCCGGCCGCGCAGAACCCGGTAAAGCAGAAACCGGCGGCCACGGCCCCGGCGACGAGGAGCAGCTCGGCGGAGCCGCCCACGTCGTCGTCTGCCGCGCCACCCAGCGCAGGCGATCCGCCGCCGTCCGTCGCCCAGCAGGCCTCCGCGGCCGTCGGGCCCACGCTGGACCCGATGCTTCTCGTAGCCGGGCTGGTGACTGGAGTCGCCATCTTGTGCCTGCTGCTCCTGGGCTCTCGGCGCGCGTCGTGACCAGTCCGCCGGGATCAGCGGGGAGTCGTGATCCGCCGGTGCGAGACCGAACTACGCCGGACTTTCACCGGGTGGTCTCGGGATGCTCGGCGGCTGCGGGGTCTTGGTGGTCGAGGATGATCGACGGCGGGCACGCGGTCTGCCCGCCGAAGTGACCGCCGCGGGAGTGGCTCTTGGTCCTGCCGCGTTGCGGCAGGTTCCGTTTCACATTTCGATACCGCGACCATCATCGTCGATTGTTTCCGAGGTTGATTCTTCGGAGCTCGCCCTTCCGGTGTCTTTTCTTCGACGGCGGTGTGGACGGATATCGGCTGCGCGGAGGCCGATGCGGGAGCCGAGGTGGCCGCGAGCACGCCGAGACCGACTGCGGCACCGACTCCGGTGGTGAGTACACGTCGTCGGCTGAGTGAATTCGACACGCGGGAACCTCTCTGCTGGCTGGTGAAGGTCGTACACCCGGGATCACGAGCACTGTCCACTTTGGCGGCCCGGCCCGCCGCGGCGGTCGGTGCCGGGCGCAGGACCTGCCAGGTCGCGGAAGTCGGCCGTCGGCCACTATGGACCGGTGTCTCCGCGCTTACCTTCCCCCGATGTGGCCGGGCCGGGCTTGCTGTACCTGGTGAAGCAGCTCGAACTCGCCGTACGGGCCCGGCTGGACGAGGTCCTCCGCCCGGTCTCGCTCACGCCTCTGCAGTACACCGCGCTCACCGTGCTGGAACGGCGGTCCGGGCTCACCACGGCGGAGCTGGCTCGGAATTCGTTCGTCACCGACCAGGCGATGGCCGACATGGTGGTCGCGCTCGAGCGGCAAGGCTTCATCGTGCGACACGGTGATCCGCGCGACCGGCGGCGGCGGGTGATCCGGCTGACCGGTCCCGGAGTCGAGGTCCTCGACCGGGTGCGTGCTGACGTCGCCGCGCTCGAACAGCGGATGGTTTCGCTCTTGGATCCGCGCGACGCGGCTCGCTTCCGCGAGTTCGTCGTCACGTGTCACACGGCGCTGTCGGACCGGCCGGTGCACTGACCCCAGTAAAAAGCACAGGAAACCTGTACATCTTCGGGGCTGCGTGACACGCTGCTCGCCATGAGCATGCGCAGATGGGGTGGCCGTGTCCTGGCGCTGGCCGGCTCGGTCGTGGTGGCGATCGGCTTGACCGTGGGAATCGCGGCCGGGACCGACGGCGGGCACTACACGGGCCGGCTGACGGACGGTGCCACCTGGGTCGCTGACGTGCCGCAGTCCTGGAACGGCACGACGATCCTCTACAGCCACGGCTTCGGCCCGCTCAACGCCCAGAACGCACCGAACGACGCGACGAAGCAGGCGTTGCTCGGCAGCGGGTACGCGCTGGTCGGTTCGTCGTACAGCGGCCCATCGTGGTGGGCGCTCGCGTCGGCCGTTCGCGACCAGTTCGGCGCGTTGTCGGCCGTGGAACAGCTCACCGGACGCCCGCGGCGCACGATCGCGTGGGGCACGTCGATGGGCGGGCTCGTGAGCGCGCTCGAAGCCGAAGACGCGGGCCGGCGGCTCGACGGGGTGCTGAGCACCTGTGGGCTCGTCGCGGGTGGTCTCAACCTGAACAACTACCAGCTGGACGGCGAGTACGCGCTCGCGCACCTGCTCGCGCCCGGGCAAAACGTCAAGCTGGTCCGGTTCGCGAGCCCGGACGAAGCGAACGCGTCCGCCGCGGCTCTGACGAAGATCGCCACCGACGCCCAGGGCACGCCCGCCGGCCAGGCGCGGATCGCACTGGCCGCGGCCCTGATGAACGAGCCGACGTGGTTCACCGGTTCGGCGCCGCCCGCGCCTGCCGACTACCCGGGCCAGGAAGCCCAGCAGCAACAGGAACTGGCACAAATGGTGCTCGGGTTCGTCGTCTCCGGCCGCTACCAGATCGAACTGGCTGCCGGCGGGAACACGTCGTTCACCGCGGGCGTCGACTATCGCGCGTTGGTGAACGGCAGTACGCATGCTCGGCAGGTCCGGGCTCTCTACCGGGCGGCCGGCCTCGACCTGGACGCGGACCTCGCGGCCCTGACCCGCGACGCTGACATCCGGCCGGACCCACCGGCCGTCCGCACGCTGGCGCGTACCTCGATGGTGACCGGCCGCCTGCGGGTGCCGACCCTGGACATCCACACGACCGCCGACCAGCTCGTGCCCGTGGAGCAGGAAGACTGGTACCGCGAGCGGGTGCACCGCGCCGGCAGTGGAACATCCCTCCGTCAGGCCTACGTCGACGGAACCGGGCACTGCGCTTTCCAGCCGGCGGAGTCGATCGCGGCGCTGCACGCGCTGGAGTCGCGGATCGACACCGGCCACTGGGGTGACGTCGCCGAGCCGGAGCGGCTCAACGAAGCTGCGGCGGGACTCGGTGGTGTGGGCCGCTACGTCCGGTTCGACCCGCCGCGGCTCACCGGTGGTCTCGGCGAACCGGGGCGCTGAGCGCCGCGTGCCGATCCGGCGACGGCACGGCTGGAACGTTCGTGCGGCAAGGCTGCCCTGAACACTCTCGTCCGCGCTGCGGGCCCGAGGCTGCCGGCCCGTCCGGTGTGGAAGGTGGTGGGGCGCGGTCGGGGACTGTGGCGGCTTCTACGACCGCGGGCAGATGGTCGACGACCTCGCCGGTCCGATCGTGTCCGGGAGGAAAGCGGGCTGCCGGGCCGGATCATGACCGCGCCGCGGTGGTTGCCGAACCTGCGGGGGCCGAAAGAGGCCGTCAGGGGCGGAGTGTCGCTGGGCCGACCGCGTTGAGGTGGCGTCGGGTGGCCGAGAGGGCGAGGCGGGCGTGTTCGCTCGCGCCGACCTGGGCGACGAGCATGGCGCGGGGAATCTCCAATGTTTAAGGGATTCCGGGTGGGAGCGCGGCGAGGATGCCAGGCACGTCGAGCCCGCCCTCGCCGGGTAACAGGCGCTCGAAGCGGGCCGTGTAGATCAGTCCGGCGGTCGTGGCCGGGATTTCGCCGGGCGCGTCGCAGACGTGGGCGAAGTGGAACCATTCACGGGGTAGCTCGCGGAGTTCGGCGATGCTGGAGCCGGAGCGGGCGAAGTGCAGTACGTCGATCAGGAGACCCGCGTTGGGCCGGTCGGCGGCGCGCAGGACGCGGACGGCCTCGGTGAGGTCGCCGGTTTCGGTCCAGGACGGGAACTCGAGGTCGAGGGTCAGGCCGAGCGGGCGGCCCAGGTCGCACAGTTCGGTGAAGTGGTCGACCTTGCGGACCGGATCGGGGTCGGGGAGCTGCGTGATGACGTGCCGTGCGCCCAGTTCGGCGCCGGCTTCGAGGACGCGCAGGAAGTCGCGTGGCTTGTCGGTGGGGCCGAGCCGGGCGAGTTCTATGTCGAGGACTTCGATCCCCGTGGCCGCGAGGCGTGCCTTCGTCGCGCGCATGAGGGCGGGATCGGTGGCCAGCGGGTAGTGCGGTTCCTCCCGGGTCACCCGGGTCAGGCGCAGGCCGACGTAGCGATAGCCGCCGTTCGCCGCCGCGGCCACGAGTTCGGGCGGGGACAGGCTCAGCGCGGTCAGGTGGGCCACGGAGTAGTCATGTCCGTGGTCGTGCGCGGCCGCCGTCTCCCGGAGAGCGCTCAGCCGGCTGCGGCGGTGCGCGGCCATGCGCACGGGGGTGTTGGCCGCGCCGTACCCGGCGTAGTCGTCGACGCGTTGCACCACTTCGAAGAACACTCGCGAGCCGACGATCTCGGTGTAGAAGATGGGGTGGACATGAAGGTGATCCAGCACATGCTCCGGCACTCGTCGATCGAGGTGACGATGGATCTCTACACCAACGTCGGTGAAGAAGTGGCTGCCGACGCTGCGCGGAAGCCGGCTGGGGCAATCCCGCGGAAGGCTGTGCACCCGGCCTGCGCTCTCGGGCTCCCGAGCGACCACTGTGGACAGTGCGCAAGCGGACGAAGAGCTTCCAGATACCACAAAACCCCAGGCCGATGAGCATCGACCTGGGGTGGTGGGGTGTGCGCCATCAGGGACTCGAACCCCGAACCCGCTGGTTAAGAGCCAGCTGCTCTGCCAATTGAGCTAATGGCGCCGGTGTCTGCCGGAGGTTTCCCTCGGCGACGTGGAAAAGATTAGCACCCGGTTCCGAGGCCCCTCTCAGGGGGGTCCCGTCTACGAGTTCGGGCGTTGCCGCCCCGGTGTCGCGGCTGGTCGGGCACACTGTAGTCGGACATCGACGGCGAAACAGGCGGGTGGGCATGACGAGTGCTGGGGTGCGGCTGCTGGTGGCCGCGGGGGTGATCGGCCTCACGGTGGCCGGCTGCAGCAGTAGCCCTTCGGGTGAACCTCCGAAGGAGACGGCGTCCTCGAGTGCGCCCAAGCCCGCGCCGAAGGCCGCCGTGCTCACCTTGAGTCCTGCCAAGGATGCCAAGGACGTCGCGCCCGGGGAGCCCGTCAGCGTTGCCGTTGCCGATGGGAAGGTCGGCGAGGTCAAGCTGACCGGGGCCGATGGGAAGGTCGTCGCCGGGAAGGCGCGGGCCGACGGCTCGGGGTGGGACTCCGCCGAGCCGCTCGGCTACAACAAGGCCTACCGGCTCACCGCCGCCGCGACCGGCTCCGATGGGAAGCCGGTCAGCGCCGAAACGAGCTTCACCACCGTCAAGCCCGCGCGGCAGCTCGGTGTCTCGGTGAACCTCGACGACGGCGAGACCGTCGGCGTCGGGATGCCGCTGATCTTCACCTTCAGCGGGAACGTCGCCGACAAGGCCGCCGCCGAGAAGGCGCTCAAGGTCACCGCCGAGCCGGCCACCGAGGGAGCTTTCCGCTGGTCCGGTGACAAGCAGGTGACCTGGCGGCCGAAGGCCTACTGGAAGAGCGGCACCAAGATCACCGTCGACGCCGCCGTCTACGGCAAGGCGCTCGGCAAGGGCAGCTACGGCCGCGAGGACAAGAAGCTCACCGGCACCATCGGCGACAAGCTCGTCGCGGTCGCCGACGGCCAGACGCACCAGATGACCGTCTCGATCAACGACAAGGAGGTCAAGACCATGCCGACCTCCATGGGCAAGCCCGGCCACAACACCCCGGCCGGCACCTACACCGTCATGAGCGAGCACACCGGCTACACCATGAACTCCGCCACCTACGGCGTCCCCGAGGACGCTCCCGGCGGCTACAGCACCTACGTCCAGTACGCGATCCGCCTGTCCTACAGCGGCATCTTCTACCACTCCGCGCCGTGGTCGGTGCGGCAGCAGGGGCACAGCAACGTCAGCCACGGCTGCCTCAACCTGTCCACCGATAACACGAAGTGGCTGATGGACACGTCGAGGAAGGGCGACATCGTCACCGTCCAGAACAGTGGCGGCCCGAAGCTCGAGCCCACCGACGGCTGGAGCGTCTGGCAGCTGTCCTGGGACGAGTGGACGACGGCCGCGAACTAGCGGTCGTCGTACTCCGCGCGGGCCTCCGCGATGAGCGGCATGTGCGTGATGCTCCACTCGAGCAGCGGCGCGGTCGCTTCGCGCAACGTCCGGCCCATCGCCGTCAGCTCGTAGCTGACGTGCGGCGGCATGACGGCGACGACCGTGCGGGTCAGGATCCCGTCGCGCTCGAGGTCGCGCAGGGTCACCGTGAGCATGCGCTGGCTGATCCCGTCGATCGACCGCTTGAGCTCGGTGAAGCGCCGCGGCCCGTCCTTGAGCATCCGCACGACCAGCAACGCCCACTTGTCCCCGACGATCCCGAGGACTTCGCGGGCCCGGCACGGGTCCTCCATGGTTACCTCCTGAGAACCGGGGCACCAATTAGTGCCGTATTGCCTGGCGCGCCGCGAGTGAACAAGATCGTTCCATGTCCACATTCTTGCTGGTACACGGCGCTTGGCACGACGGACGCTGCTGGGACCGCGTGGTCCCGCTGCTGGAGTCGGCCGGGCACCGCGTGATCGCGCCCTCCCTGACCGGCTACGGCGACCGCGCCCACCTGCTGAGCCCGGAAGTCGGGCTCGGCACCCACATCGACGATATCGCCGGCCTCCTCGAGAGCGAGCGCGACGTCGTGCTCGTCGGCCACAGCTACGCCGGGATGGTCATCTCGGGAGCTGCCGACCGGCTCCCGGAGCGGATCGCGCGCCTGGTTTTCCTCGACGCCATGGTCCCCGAAGACGGCGAGACCGCGGCCGACGTCATCCCCATCACGAAACAGCTGATCGACGGCGCCGTCGACGGCTGGCGGGTGCCCCCGATGCCGGCCGGGCCCGCCGGCTTGTTCGGCGTCACCGATCCCGACGATGTCGCCTGGCTGCGCTCGATGCTGTCCGACCAGCCGGTGAAGTGCCTCACCGAACCGGTCCGGCTGGACAACCCGGCGGCCAAGGCGATCCCGCGCACGCACATCCACTGCGTCGGCGGCCAGCCGTCCGGCATCACCCGGCGACCCGTGCCGGCCGGCGAGCCGGTGCGGGAGCTGCCGACCGGGCACGACTGCATGATCACCATGCCCGCCGAGCTGGCCGAACTGCTGATCGACGCGGCTTAGTCCTTCGCGGAGTCGCGGACGAGCTCCCGCGCCTCCGCTTCGGTCGCCACCGCGGGCCCCGAGCCCCAGAGCGGCTTGTTCGCCGTCTCGCGACTGAAGTAGACCGCGACGGCGCCGATCGCCCCGGCGGCCATCATGTACCAGGCGGGCCAGAAGTCGTGGCCGGTCGACGAGATCAGCGCCTGCATGACCAGCGGGGTCGTGCCGCCGAAGAGCGACACGGAGATGTTGAACGCGATGGACAGCGCGCCGTAGCGGATTGCGGTCGGGAACAGCGCCGGCAACGCCGCGGGCATCGAGACCTCGAAGCAGAGCAGGAGCAGGCCGAGGCCCATCAGGCCGAGGAAGGTCAGTACCAGGCCGCCGTCGTGGACCAGCAGCATCAGCGGCCACGACAGCACGAGGAAGCCGACGCAGCCGGCCATCATCACGGGCTTGCGGCCGACCTTGTCGGTGATCCGGCCGCCGACCAGGATGATCAGCATCATCACGACCATCACGACGATGATCAGCAGCAGGCCGTGCGTCGCGTCGAGGTGCAGCTGCTCGGACAGGTACGTCGGCATGTACGACAGCAGCATGTAGTCGGTGACGTTGAACACGAGCACCAGGCCGACGCAGATGAGCAACGCGGGCCAGTAGTCGGTGAACATCTTCCAGAACGGCTCGCCGGAGCGGCCGCGCTTCTCGGCCTCTTCGGCGTGCTTCTGGAACGCCGGCGTCTCCTCGAGCTTGAGTCGCATGTAGAGGCCGATGATGCCGAGCGGGCCGGCGACCAGGAACGGGACGCGCCAGCCCCAGTCGAGCAGCGTCTCGTGGGGGACCCAGGCCTTCATGCCGGTGACGACGGACGCGCCGAGCACGTAGCCGGACAGCGTGCCGAACTCGAGCCACGAGCCCATGAAGCCACGGCGTTTGTCGGGGGAGTACTCGGCGATGAAGGTCGTCGCGCCGCCGTACTCGCCGCCGGTGGAGAACCCCTGCACCATCCGGGCGACCACGAGCAGGATCGGCGACCAGACCCCGATGGAGGAGTACGACGGGATCAGCCCGATGCTCAGGGTGCCGATGGCCATCATGATCATGGTGACGGCGAGGACCTTCTGTCGCCCGATCCGATCACCGAGGGGCCCGAAGACCAGCCCGCCGAGGGGGCGCATGAGGAAGGCGGCGGTGAAGGCCCCGAAGGTGCCGATCAGCCGGACGCCGGGAGCGACGGTGGGCGGGAAGAAGACCTCGGCGATGGTGTCGGCGATGTAGGCGTAGACGCCGAAGTCGAACCACTCCATGGCGTTGCCGAGGGCCGCGGCCCCCACCGCCCGCTTGAGCAGCGATCGGTCGATGACGGTGATGTCCTCGTACCGCAGCTTCTTCTTCCGCCTGGTCTTCGGTGCTGAACGTGCCACCAGAACACGGTGCACCGGCAACCGGCGCCGCGCACGCTGAGCCATCCGGTCGTGAGGGTTGCCACCAACGGTGCAACGCGACCACGCACGACGGGGGTCCGGGAGCGAGCCCCCGGCGGGGTGCGGGGCTCGGCCCCGCAAAAAGGCGAAACCCCGACCATGGGGAGGCCCGTAAGGGCCCGACCACGTCGGGGTGTTGGGGTGAGCGACGGGTTTCGAACCCGCGACCTCCTGGACCACAACCAGGTGCTCTACCAGCTGAGCTACGCCCACCATTACCGAGGGATCCGCTTGCGATCACCTCGCTGGGAGTAATCGTAGCGGGTGTCCTCAAGCGGATTGCAGGGGGTTACCTCTGCAACTGTTCCTGCACTTCAGCGGCCGCGGCCTTGGCTTCGTCGCTGGTCGGGCCGGGCTGCGGGACGAACGCGACGCGCCGGTAGTAGTCGAGCTCGCCGATGGATTCCTTGATGTCGGCCAGCGCCCGGTGCGCGAGACCCTTCTCCGGCTTGGCGTAGTAGATCCGCGGGTACCAGCGGCGGACGAGCTCCTTGACGGAGGAGACGTCGACCAGGCGGTAGTGCAGGTAGGCGTCGAGCGCCGGCATGTCGCGCGCGATGAAGCCGCGGTCGGTGGCGATCGAGTTGCCGGCGAGCGGCGCGGTGCCGGGCTCGGGCACGTGCTCGCGGATGTACTCGAGGACGCGGCGTTCGGCCTCTTCGAGGGTGACGCTCGAGGCGCGGACCTCTTCGGTGAGGCCGGAGTGGGCGTGCATCTCGCGGACGACGTCGGGCATCCCGGCGAGTTTTTCCTCGTCGGCGTGGATGACGATGTCGACTCCGTCGCCGAGCACGTTCAGCTCCGCGTCGGTGACGAGGGCGGCGATTTCGATCAACGCTTCCTTGCCGAGGTCGAGCCCCGTCATTTCGCAGTCGATCCAGACTAGGCGGTCGGTCACCTGGTGACCCTAACCCGACACGGGGATAAGAGGGGCGTTACCTGCGCGTACGGCGCGTTACGCTCGCGGTGTGGTGCAGGACACACGATCGGGGAGCTGCGAGTGACGGATCAGGGGTCGCCGGCGAGCGAGATCGCCGCCGGTTATGCGAGTGAGGGTGCCGCGCTGGAGCTGGGTGCGGTGGTGATCGACGGCAAGACGGACGCCGCGGCCGCGGTGCGCCTGCCGCTGGCGACGCTGAACCGGCACGGCCTGGTCGCGGGGGCGACCGGGACGGGCAAGACGAAGACGTTGCAGCTGATCGCGGAGCAGCTGTCGGCGGCCGGGGTGCCGGTGGTGCTCGCGGACGTGAAGGGCGACCTGTCCGGGCTGGCCGCGGCCGGCGAGGCGAACGACAAGATCGGCAAGCGCTCTCAGGAGCTGGGCGACGACTGGGCGGGCACGGCCTACCCGGTCCAGTTCCTGTCGCTGGGCACCGGCGGGAAGGGCTCGCCGATCCGGGCGACGATCACGAGCTTCGGGCCGGTCCTGCTGTCGAAGGTGCTCGGGCTGAACGAGACGCAGGAGTCGACGCTCGGGCTGATCTTCCACTGGGCCGACCAGCGCGGTCTCGCGTTGCTGGACACGAAGGACCTCCGGTCGGTGATCACGCACCTGACCAGCGACGAGGGCAAGGCGGACCTCAAGGGCATCGGCGGCGTGTCGGCGGCGACGGCCGGCGTGATCCTGCGTTCGCTGTCCAACCTCGAGGCCCAGGGCGGCGAGGACTTCTTCGGCGAGCCCGAGCTGGACGTGCACGACCTGCTGCGCGCGCCCGAGGGCAAGGGCATCGTCACGCTGCTGGAGCTGGACAACCTGCAGGCGAAGCCGGCGTTGTTCTCGACGTTCCTGATGTGGCTGCTGGCCGAGCTGTTCGAGGAGCTGCCCGAGGAGGGCGATCTCGACAAGCCGAAGCTGGTCTTCTTCTTCGACGAGGCGCACCTGCTCTTCAACGACGCGTCGAAGGCGTTCCTCGAGCGCATCGAGCAGACCGTGAAGCTGATCCGGTCGAAGGGCGTCGGCGTGTTCTTCTGCACGCAGCTGCCCACGGACATCCCGAACAACGTGCTCTCGCAGCTCGGCGCGCGGATCCAGCACGCGCTGCGGGCGTTCACGCCGGACGACCAGGCGGCGCTGGCCAAGACGGTCAAGACCTACCCGAAGACGAAGTTCTACGAGCTCGACACGGCGTTGACGTCGCTGGGCATCGGCGAGGCGATCGTCACGGTGCTGTCGGAGCGGGGTGCGCCGACGCCGGTGGCGTGGACGCGGCTGCGGGCGCCGCGGTCGAAGATGGGCTCGATCGGCCCCGAAGCCGTGGCCGCCGCAGTCGCTTCGTCGGACCTGCACGCGAAGTACGCCGAGACGATCGATCGCGAGTCCGCGTACGAGAAGCTAGCCGCGAAGATCCCCGAGGCCGCGCCCGACGCTTCGCCTGCTCAGGCGCCCGCCGAGGCTCCGGCTGAGAAGGCGAAGGACGATCCGGGGTTCATCGAGTCGGCGATGAAGAACCCGGCCGTGAAGTCGTTCATGCGCTCCGCGGCGAGCGCGCTGGGCCGGGAGATCACGCGCGGCCTGTTCGGCAACCGGAAACGCTGACAAATACCTGACGCTTCCTGTCAGGTATCACTGCGAAGCTGGCGCTACCTTCGAGACAGGGGAATCCGCCATGACCAGCACTGCCACCGCGTCGTTCGTGCTCGACAAGTGGGAGCCGCAAGCGACCGACGAGGCCGCGGGCACCGAGTTCGCCCGGGTGGCCATCGGCAAGACGTTCACCGGAGCGGTCGAGGGGACCAGCACCGTCGAGATGCTGACGGCGTCCAACGCGACTTCGCGCGCGTACGTCGCCTTCGAGCGTCTCGCCGTCTCGGTCGACGGCCGCAAAGGTGCCTTCGTCCTGCACCACTCGGCCGACGAGTCCGGCCTGACGCTCAAGATCCTCACCGGCTCGGGCTCGGGCGAGCTGGCCGGGATCTCCGGCACCGCGAACATCGAGATGGACGCGGAGCAGAACCACACGCTGGTCCTCAGCTACGAACTCTGAACAGCGCGAAGGCCGTTTCGAGAGCCCCCGATTGACTCTCGAAACGGCCTTCGCCGTCCCCGCTCCCCGAAGCGGGTGAGGACGGACCGCCCCGACCACGGCCCGTCCGCGTCTTAGTTGTTCACGATCTGGTCGACGATCTTCTTGGCGTCGTTGATCGGGATGGCGAAGCCGATCCCGACGCTGCCGGCCGAGCCGTTGGCCGAGGCCGTCGGGCTGTAGAGCGCCGAGTTGATGCCGATGACGTTGCCCTGGGCATCGACCAGCGCGCCGCCGGAGTTGCCCTGGTTGATCGAGGCGTCCGTCTGGATCGCGGTGTAGCTGGGCGAGTCCGCGGACTGGTTCGAGGTGCGGCTGAAGGGCGACTGCTGCTGTTGCTGGCCCTGGCCGATGTCGGACAGGTTCCGGTTGAGCGCGCTGACGATGCCGGTCGTGACGGTGTTCTGCAGCCCGCCCGGCGAGCCGATCGCGACGACCTCCTGGCCGACGACGAGCTTGCTGGAGTCACCCAGTGACGCCGCAGTCAAGCCGCTCGCGTTCTGCGCCTGGACCACCGCGATGTCCGCCTTGGTGTCCGCGCCGACCACGCTGGCCTGGTACTTCTTGCCGTCGGACGTGGTGATCACGACGCTCTGGGCGCCGTCGACGACGTGCGCGTTGGTCAGGATCCGGCCGTCCGCGGTGAGGATGACGCCGGAGCCGATGGCCTCGCCCTGGTCGGTGGTGACGTTGATCTGGACCACGCTCGGCGTCACCTTCGCCGCGACGCCGCTGACGTCGCCGGAGGTCGAGTTCGCGACCGTCTGCCCGCTCGCGGCCGGCGTGCTCACCGACGTCGTCGCGCCGTCCGCCGAGTTCGTGGTGAGCCCGACGATCGCGGCGCCGCCGACGCCACCGACCAGCGCGGCGCCGAGGGCGGTCGCGCTGACGATCATCGCGACGCGGCCGCCCTTGCGCGGCTTGGTCTTCAGCGCGGTGGGCGCCTGCCCCGGCTGCTGGAGCGGCGGCGGTTGCGGCGTGAACAGAGGGTTCGGCGCGGCCTGCTGCTGGTAGCCGTACTGCGGCTGCGGCTGCTGCTGCGCGTACGGCCCGTACTGCTGGGTGCTGTGGTGCGGCTGGTGCCCACCGGGTGAGGCGGGGCCGGGCCGACTCTCGTTCTCGGTCATGGGTCTAGATTCGCGCCCGTGCTTGTGAGCAACCTGTGGAAATACCTCAGGCTTTGCTGAGAAGAATCAGCTGAGAAAACTCAGCTGATCCTCAGGTGTCAGGCGAAGAACGACGGCACGTCCAGTGCTCCTCCCGCCGCCTCGAACTCGTCGTGGACGGCCTGCCGCAGCTCGGCGTCACCCAGGTAGTCGGCGGCCGTCAGGGCCAGGCCCAGCGCACCGTCCCGGACTCCCGCGTCGCCGGTCTCCGAACCGGCCGCGGCCGCGAACTCCTTGGTGTGCAACGCGACCGTCGGGCCCGAGACGGCGAGCATCGGGTGCAGCGCGGGCATCCGGTACGACAGGTTGCCCAGGTCCGTCGATCCCGTGAGCGACTCCGGGACGATGCCCGGCGGCAGTGGCTTGCGGCCGGTGCCGGCCTGGTTGGCCGTCCACCGCCCGGCGAGCGTGGTGTTGAACCGGATCGGCAGGTAGGCCGCCTGGGCGTCCCACTTCAGCTCGACGCCGCAGCCGGTCATCGCCGCCGCGCCCTCCGCGATCGACGTCATGCGCGCGGCGAGGTCGCGCAGGGTCTCGGGGTTCTGGGAGCGCAGGTAGAACAGCAGCGCGGCCCGGGCCGGGATGACGTTCGGCCGGGCGCCGCCGTCGGTGAAGACGCCGTGGACCCGGTCGCTCTGCGGGAGTTGCTGGCGCAGCGCCGAGACGCCTTGGTAGGCCGCGACGGCGGCGTCGAGCGCGTTGCGGCCCATGAACGGCTGGGCGCTCGCGTGCGCGCCGACGCCGTGGAAGACCATCTCCAGCTGACGGCGGCCGAGGAACGGGTGCAGCGCGATGTCGTGGCTGAACGGGTGCAGCATGATCACCGCGTCGACGTCGTCGAACACCCCGGCGCGGGCGAGGATCTCCTTGCCACCACCGCCTTCTTCGGCCGGCGTGCCGATCAGGCTGACGCGGCCGCCGAGCCGCTCGGCGACGGTCGCGGCACCGAGGAAGCCGCCCGCGGCGGTCGTGCAGATGACGTTGTGGCCGCACGCGTGGCCGAGGCCGGGGAGCGCGTCGTACTCGGCGAGGACGGCGATGTGCGGGCCGTCCTGTTCGGGCGTGCTGACGCGCAGCGCGGTGTCGAGCCCGCCGACGCCGACGGTCGCTTCGTGGCCATGGCGCTTCAGGAGGTCCGCCAGGGCTCGCACCGAACGGTGCTCGGCGAACCCCTCCTCGGGATGGGCGTGCAGATCTTGGCTCAACGCCACCAGATCGGGTGAATCGCGCTCGACCGCGGCGGTCACCTCGGCGCGCGTCGCCTCGTCCGCGCCGGTGTGCGGCGAGGACAGCGGTTCGGCGGCCGCGACGGCGTCGGCGGTGGCCTCGACCAGGGAACGCAGGTAGCTGTCGTCGGGCGGGACGGGCTCGTGGTGGGTCATGGGGCGATGCTAACCGCAGGCTCCGACAATCCGCGGTGCTCAGCTCAGCCGGCCCGCCACGATCTGCGTGACGCCGGCGTACCGCTCGGTGATGTCCGTGAAGCCCCGGGCGCGCAGGCTCGCGGCGATCTCGCCGCGGTCGAACATCCGCTGCCCGCTCAGGATCCCGCCGACGGACTCCGCGACCCGCGCGGGTTGCCAGCCGCGCCGGGCGCTCGTGAGCAGCACGATCCGGCCGCCGGGCTTCAGCACGCGCGCGAAGGAGTCCAACGCGGTTTCGGGCTCGGCGAACATGTGGAGGGCGGCGAAGCAGCAGACGCCGTCCACAGTGGACTCCCGCAGCGGGAGGCGCACGGCGTCCGCGCGCAGGTAGGCGACCGACGCCGGCCCGTTCTCGGCGACGGCTTTGGTGAGCATCGTGCGCGCGCCGTCGAGGCCGATGGCGAGCCCGCCCGGGCCGACGGCCGCGCCGAACGCGCGCGTGAACCGGCCGGTGCCGCAGGCGACGTCGAGCGCCGTGTCGCCGGGGTTCAGGTCGAGGAGCTTCGTCGCGAGCCTCACTTCGCCGGCCATGCTCGGGCCGAGCGGGCCCTTGAGCGCGCGGCCGAGGGCGGGGCGCCAGTACCGCTCGTAGACCTGCGGGAGGAGGGTGGTGCGCATCAGGCGCTGGGTGAGGCCGGTCGGCGGGCCGGCCTGGCTGGCGGTGCCCAGCAGGTCGAGATAGCCGTCGTCGGTCTTCGCGGGCGTCTCGAGCAGGTCTTCGAGGCGTTCGGTCGCGGTCTTGGTCGGCATTGCTCTCCTCTCGGATACCGGCAGTATGTCAAATCTGTGCCACTCGAACGAGTGAAGAATCTGCGGGCTCAGGCGTTCGAGGCCCGGAATTGTCGGTGGTCCTGCCTAGCGTCGCAGACAAGGTTCCGATCCGAGGAGGACAGATGACGGTTTCCCTGCTGGGCAGCGAAATCACGGTACGAGGAGAGTTCGACCTGGCCGCGGCGGCCCGGTTCTTGACCGGCTTCGCGCCCGCCGGCCAGCCGGAAGCAGAGCCCGGCGCGCTCCGGGTGGCGTTCCCGCTCGACGGCGAGTGGACGCCGGTGGGAGCGGTGCTGCGGCAGAGATCGCCCGGCGAGATCGCGGTGGAGGTCCACGGCCCGCCGTCGCTGACGGAGGCGGTCGGGGCGCAGCTGCGGCGGATGTGTTCGCTGGACGTCGACGGCACCGCGTTCGCGGAGGTCGGCGCCCGCGATCCGGTGGTGTCCCTGGTCCAGGGCATGCACCCGGGCTTGCGGCCGGTGCTGTTCGCCTCCCCGTACGAGGCGGCGTGCTGGGCGGTGCTGAGCCACCGGATCTGGATGACGCAGGCGGTCCGGCTGCGCCGTCGCCTGGCCGAGCGCCACGGCACGGAGGTCGACGTCGGCGGCAGCGTGCTGACGTCGTTTCCGGCGCCCGCGGTGCTGGCGAGGCTGGAGTACCTGCCGGGTCTGTCGGGCCCGAAGATGCAGCGCCTGCGAGGAATCGCCGAGGCAGCGGCCGACGGCCTGCTCGACGCGGCGACGTTGCGGGCGATGCCGGCGGACGAGGCGCTGAAACAGCTGCAGGCCCTGCCGGGGATCGGCCGCTTCAGCGCGGAGCTGGTCCTGATACGTGGCGCCGGCCACCCGGACGTGTTCCCTCGGGCGGAGACCCGCCTCCACGAGATCATGCGCGACGCGTACCACCTCCCGGACGCGGGAGTGGACGAGCTGGCGGCGATCGCCGAGGCGTGGGCGCCGTTCCGGAGCTGGGTGTCGTTCCTGTTCCGCGTGGAAGGCGAGGCCCGGATGCGGGAGTCCCGATGACCTGACCGCCGGCACCACGAGGAAGGAGACCGTATCGACCCAATACCGGAGCGGCCGGAACCCGCAGCGGTGGGGACTCACAGTAGCCAGATATCGCCTGTGGTGAGGTGTCCGGGTGAGCTCGCCCGTTCAACTCGCGTTCGGCGGTGCCGGTGCGGCCCTCCGTGCGGCCGCCACCACTCCGTCGCTGCTCGAGCAGGCCCAGACCCCGGCCGTGATCACGCTGGTCGCCGGTGGGGTGGCGCTGCTGGTCGTGCTGGTCGGAGGCAGCCCGTGGCGGCTGGCGCGCAACGGCATCACCATCGTGCACGAGGCCGGGCACGCCCTGGCCGCCGTGCTGGTCGGGCGGCGACTGCAGGGGATCAAGCTGCACTCGGACACCTCGGGTGTCACCGTCTCGCGCGGCAAGCCCGAGGGGCCGGGCATGGCCTTCACCGCGATGGCCGGCTACCTGGCGCCGTCGGTCCTCGGGCTGCTGTTCGCCAGCCTGCTGGGCGCCGACCTGGCCGGCACGGTCCTGGTGCTGATCGCGTTGCTGCTGCTCGGCGTGCTGGTGATGGTCCGCAACGCCTACGGGGTGTTCACGGTCGTCGCGAGCGCTGTCGTGCTGGCGCTGGTCGCGTTCGTCGCGCCGGTCGAGGTGCAGGCTCCGTTCAGCTACCTCGTGACGTGGTTCCTGCTGTTCGGTGGCGTGCGGCCGGTGGTCGAGCTGCAGGTCAAGCGGCGGCGGGGCCACGCCAGGGACTCGGACGCCGACCAGCTGGGCCGGCTCACCGCGGTGCCGCCGGTGCTGTGGGTGCTGGTCTTCGTCGTGGCGACGGTCAGCTGCCTCATCGCCGGCGGACTGTGGCTGCTGGAGCCCCTGGCCGCCTAGCCGCGCCCATGCGGCAAACTGGTCTCTCGCTGGTCCGCGCGGAGGGAGACGAACGATGGACGAGGTCGCCAAGGCCGTGGAGGAGTGCGCACGGGCGGCGAAGCTGGCCGCGCCGTCGCTCGCCGCCGCTTCCGCCGAAGCCGTCGACGCCGCGCTGAGCGGGATGGCCGAAAGGCTGCTCGCGCACCGCGACGAGATCCTGGAGGCGAACCAGGCCGACGTCGAGCGCGCGAAGGCCGAGGGGATGAGCGCCGGTCTGCTCGACCGGCTCACCATCACCCCGGAGCGGCTGACCGGCATGGCCGAGCAGCTGCGGCTGCTCGCCGGCGCCCCGCACCAGGAGCGCTCGGTGGACGTGTCCACGCTGGACGGCGGCCTGAAGCTGGTCGAACGGCGACGGCCGGTCGGCGTGATCGGCGCGAACTACGAGGCACGGCCGAACGTGACCGTCGACGTGGCGTCGCAGCTGGTCAAGTCGCGCAACGGCGGCGTGCTGCGCACCGGCTCGGCCGCGCTCGGCTCGGCCCAGCGGCTGCGCGAGGTGGTCATCGCCCCGGCGCTGACCGAGGCCGGCATCGACGCGGACTGCGTCCAGCTCGTGCCGCGGGTGGAGCGCGAGGCGGCGTCCGCGCTGGTGCGGCTGCCGAACCTGGTCCCGCTCGTGATCCTGCGCGGCAGCGGCGACAGCACCCGGGCGCTGGCCACCGAGGCGGCCGTCCACGGCGTGCGCACGCTGGCCCACGCCGACGGCGGGGGCGTCCTGTACGTCGACCGCGGGGCGGACGTCACGAAGGCGCGTGACCTCGTCTACGCGAGCCTCGACCGGCTGGGTGTCTGCAACCGGCTGAACCTGCTGCTCATCCACGAGGGCATCCACGACGACGTCTGGCCGGGCATCGCCGACGCGCTGGCCGAGCGGGGGGTCACGCCTTCGCTGGCGCCGCACGAGCACGCCATCGGCTACGAGTGGGCGCTGGACTCCGACCGCGAAGCGACCGTCACGGTCGCCAAGGTCGGCGCGCTCGCGGACGCCGTCGAGATCGCCAACGAGCAGACGTCGGGCCTGGCGGCGGGCATCGCCACCGACGACCCCGCGGCCGCCGACGCCTTCTTCGACGGCTACACCGGCACGGGTGTCTTCTGGAACGCCCCGACCCGCCTCCTCGACGGCTTCAAGCTGCTCGCGGTCCCGGAAACCGGCATCAACCTGGACAAGGTCCCCGGTCCCCGCGGCCCGGTGACGTACACGGACCTCTACGTCCGCCAGTACGCGGTCCTGCCCGCCTGAGCCCGGTCAGATCCGCGGCGGCACGCTCGCGAGCCGCCGCAGCACCTTCACGGTCTGCTCGGTGTTGTCCAGCAGTTCGGTCCGGTTCTCGGTCTCGTTGGCGTAGCGGAAGATCGCGGTCGGGCCGTCGCTGATCGCGATCGCCGCCACCAGCCGGCCTTCCGGGTCGCGGGTGAGCCCGGTCGACACCTGTACCTCCCGGCCGACGGTGTCGACCGTGGTGAGGGTCCGTTCGTGGTACCAGCCGCGCGTGCCCATGCCGGATAGACGCCGCGATCGCCGGGCGTGTTACGGCATACTGGGCGGGGTGATCACCCGGCCGCACGTCCTGCTGTCCGCCGCGCAGTCGCTCGACGGCTTCCTCGACGACACCTCGCCCGAGCGGCTCGTACTGTCCACTGAGGACGATTTCGCGGTCGTGGACCGGTTGCGGGCGGAGGCCGACGCCATCTTCGTCGGGGCCGGGACCGTCCGGGCGGACAACCCGCGGCTGCTCGTGCGCTCGCCCGAGCTGCGGCGAAAGCGGCTGGAGCAGGGAAAGCCCGAGCAACCCGTCAAGGTCACCGTCACCACCCGCGGGCTCGACCCGGACGCGCAGTTCTTCACCGTCGGGGACAGCGAAAAGATCGTCTACGCGCCGCCCGGAGCCGCCGACGCGCTGAAGCACGTCGCCACCGTCGTCGACGCCGGGGATCCGTCCGACTTCTCGCGCGTCCTCGACGACCTCGGGGCGCGCGGCATCGGGAACCTGCTGGTCGAGGGCGGCGGCGGGATCCACACCCGGTTCCTCTCCGAAGGCCTCGCCGACGAGCTGCGGCTGGCGATCGCGCCGTTCTTCGTCGGGCAGCCGGACGCGCCGCGGTTCGTCGGGCCCGGGCTCTACCCGCGTCCGCTGACGCTCGTCGGCGTCGAAGACCTTCAGGGGATGGCGATCCTCCGCTACCGGGCCGCGGCCGAGCCGACCGGCCGGGACGTCCGGCGGCTGCGGGAAGCCATCGCGCTCGCGGCCGAGTGCCCGCCGAGTCACACCTTCCGGGTCGGGGCCGTCGTCACCGACGCCGAGGGCGAGGTCATCGCGACCGGGCACTCCGGCGAGGGCGATCCGCTGAACCACGCCGAGGAAGCGGCCCTGGCCAAGTGCGCAGGCGATCCCCGGCTGGCCGGGGCGACGATGTACAGCTCGCTCGAGCCGTGCAGCCACCGCAGCTCGCACCCGCGCAGCTGCACCCGGCTGATCCTCGACGCCGGGATCCCGCGGGTCGTCTTCGCCTGGCGGGAGCCGCCCGTCTTCGTCGACGCGCAGGGCACCGAACTGCTGCGGCAGGCCGGGCGGCACGTCGTCGAGGTGCCCGCGCTGACCCCGGAGGTCCAGCGCGAGAACACCCACCTCACCTTCTAGAACCGAAAAGCCGGACCGACCACCGCGAGGTGGCCGGCCCGGCTCGGTCAAGATGATCTAGCAGGCGCCGTTGTCGACCCAGACGCCCCATTCGCCGGTCGTGCCCGGCTCTTCGCCCTGGGTCCACCACTTCGCGGTGAACTTGTGGCTGTTGTGCTTGACCACGTCGTCCTTCACGTAGACCTTGGTGCGATCCCATTCCGCCGCGGTGCAGGAGCCATTGCCCGGCGTGGTCGGCGTGGTGGTCGGCTGGGTCGGCGTCGTCTGCGGCGGGGTCGCCCCGGCGAAGCGGACGCTGAACTTCGTGAAGTCCCAGTCGTTCTGCGGGACGTTGCTGCAGACGCCGTTGTCGGTCGTCCCGACGCACGCGCGGTCGCGGTTGACCGACCAGAACGTGAAGCGGCCGAGGCCGTGGCTGGTCGCGTAGTCGTAGACGGTCTGGAAGTCCGCCGTGTAGAACATCTCGGAGGCGTCCGACTTGCCGTTCATGCCGGAGAAGCCTTCGTGCGAGTAGGCGGTCGCGCTGTCCCAGCCCATGTGCGACATCAGCAGGCCGTGCAGGCCTTCGAGCGCGGACACCTGCGACGAGCCGCCGTTGAAGCCGCCGTCGAACGGCATGATCGAGAAGTTGTTGGGCGTGAAGCCGATCGACTTGGCCTGGTCGAGCAGCTGCGTGCCGAACCAGCCGGTGCCGGCCGCGGTGCCCGGCATGGTCACCGACACGAAGAGGCCGGGGTTGTTGGCCTGCAACGTCTTCGCGGCGCCGAGCTCGTTCGCGATGGCCGCGGTGTTTTCGTACTCGGGCTCTTCGAGGTCGAAGTCGATCGCCTTGAGCGAGTACTTGGTGATGACCTGCTGGTACGCGGCCGCCGTCGCGGCGACGTTCCCGCAGGTCTGGCCGAGCTTCGTGCCGCCGTAGCCGCCGACGGACACCGAGACGTCGCCGCCCGCGCCGCGGATCCGCGAAATGACGTTCGCGACGGTGGTGTCGGACGAGACGGCCGAGGTGCCGTCCCAGGTCGGGCTGCAGCCGCCGCCGTTGGGCGCCAGGATGAACGCGAGCTGGAAGGCCTTGAGCCCGGTCGCGTTCATCACGGTGATCGGATCGGGCGGATTGTTGCTCACGGGCATCAGATACGGCGCGGCGGCGTACCAGTTGTTGCTCAGCGCCGCTGTCGCGGAGGGCGCGCCGATCACGAGACTCACAGCTGTACCGATGAAGGTGGCGGCGGCGAGCCCGATGGCGGCCAGTCTGCTTCTGCGCATGATCTGTCCTCCCGGTGGGGTTCGAGGGTGGACAAACTATTGGACTAGACCATTGATGAAGTCAAGACGCGAAGGCAGGATAGCGGGAATCGAGGGGCGAAAAGCGCCGTAATATCCGATATTCGTCGAGGATTGACGGCCCGCGGGTGAGTTCGAGGCGGCTCAACGCGGTGGAGCCAGGGGGAGAGTAAGGCGCCGACCGGATTCGTGCGCGCCGAGACGAGGTTCATCGGCACGGACGGGCAAACGGCGGCGGAGAAACGGGCAGGTGCCGTGAGGGGACCAACGCCGGCGAGTAGCGGTCGAACCGTCCTGCATGCCGCAGCGATGCAACCCGCGAACCCTCACGCTGACGGCAGCGTCACGATCACCACCAGACCGCCCTCCGGCCGAGCTGTCGCCGCCACCTCCCCGCCGTGCGCGTGGGCCACCGAGCGGACGATCGACAACCCCAGCCCCGCGCCCTCCGCCGCCACCCGGGCGCGCCGGTGGAACGGGTCGAACAGGGCCGGTACCTCCTCCGGTGGGATCACCGGGCCGCTGTTGGCCACCTCCAGCTCCACCCGCCCCGGCGACGACCGGGTCGTCACCCGCACCCAGCCGCCCGGCACGTTGTGGCGGACTCCGTTCTCCAGCAGGTTGTGCGCCAGCCGTTCCAGCATCAGCGCGTCGCCCAGGGCCGTTGCCTCACCCAGGTCCTCCGTCACGCCCGGGGGGACCACGTGCGCCACCACCGCCGCCAGGTCCACCGGGCAACGCTCCGTCAGCGCGCTCTCGGACCGGGCCAGCAGCAGCAACCCGCTGATCAGCTTCTCGTGCCTCGCGTTGATCCGCAGCAGCTTGCCGCCGAGCTGCCGGACGTCGTCGGAGGCCGTGCGGCGGTGCATGGCCACCTCGACCAGCGAACGGTTCAGCGTCAGCGGCGTGCGCAGCTCGTGCGACGCGTTCGCGACGAACCGGCGTTGCGCGTCGAACGACCGGTCCAGCCGCTCGACCATCACGTCGAACGCGTCGGCGAGGCTCTTCACCTCGTCGTCCGGGCCGCGCAACGCGATCCGCGAGTGCCCGCCCGGATCCGCCGTCGCCGCGATGCGGCGCGCCGTGTCCGTGACCTGGCGCAACGGGGCCAGTGCGCGGCCCGCGACCAGCCAGCCCAGCCCCGCCGCCAGCACCGCCACCGCGCCCAGCGCGATCGCGCCCTGGGTCAGCAAGGACGTCGCCGCCGCTTCGCGCACCTGGCGCGCCTGCTCGTCGAGGACCTCCGGGGACGGCAACGGCGGCAGGCCGGACGGCACGGTGCCCGCGATGTACGTGACCCGCCGCCCGACCTGCTGCGTGAACAACAGGTACGTGACGCCCAGCAGCGCTCCGCCCGCCAGCAGGAACAGGCCGCCGTAGAGCACGGTCAGCCGCAGCCGGAGGCTCATCGGAGCCGGTAGCCGACCCCGGTGACCGTCTCCACCAGCGGCGGGTCACCGAGCTTGCGGCGCAGCTTGAGGATCGTGAGCCGGACCGCGCCGGTGAACGGGTCCGCGTGCTCGTCCCACGCCTTCTCCAGCAGGTGTTCCGCGGACACGGCGGCGCCGTCCGCGCGCAGCAGCTCGGCGAGCACGGCGAACTCCTTTTTGGACAGTGGGAGGTAGCGCCCGTCGCGGAACACCTCGTGCCGCGCCGGATCCAGCGTGACGCCCGAACGCCGCAGGATCGGCGGTGCCGCCGGCCGGCAGCGCCGCCCCAGCGACAGGATGCGTGCCGCCAGCTCGGGGAAGGCGAACGGCTTCGTCAGGTAGTCGTCGGCGCCGAGGGACAACCCGTCGACGCGGTCGGTGACCTCGACCGCCGCGGTGAGCATCAGCACCCGTGTCGCCGCGTCGGAGGCGACCACCTGACGGCACACGTCGTCGCCGTGCACGACCGGCAGGTCCCGGTCGAGCACGACGACGTCGTAGTCGTGCACGGCGATCCGCTCGAGCGCGGCGCCGCCGTCGGGGGCGATGTCGACGGCGTGCGACTCGTCGCGCAGCCACTCCGCGATCGCGTCCGCGAGCATCGGCTCGTCCTCCACCACCAGGACCCGCATGCCGCCATGATCGCCGCGGCGGTGTTTCCTCGCCGTTAGCGGCACCGGTAGAGGGTGTCCGGGCCGCCGGCGACGCGTCGCGGACCGGCGCCGTACGCGGCGGGGTCGACGACCGTGCAGTGCCGGTCGATCCAGCGCCGGCGTTCGTCCTGGACGGGACTCCGCCGCGGCCCGGGCGGGGTTCCCGCGCCGCTCAGCACGAACCGCAGCTTGCCCTCGGCCAGCCAGCGGTCGAGCTGCGCGACGGACGGCGCGTCGTCACCGCCGCCGAAGCCGCCCATGCCGATCACCGTCGCGTCCGAGTCGATGAGGAACGGCGCGACCGCCCCCGCCTCGGCGTTCACCGCCAGGGTGATCTCGGTGCCGTCCCGGCGGGCGTAGTCGAGGATGCGGCGCTGCTCGTCCGACAGCTCGGTCGTGCCGTTTCCGCCCGCGAGCACGAGCTGCGGCTGCGGTCCGCCGGGCGACGTCGGCGGCGGCGCGGCGGGACCGGTGGCCGGCCCCGCGGCGGGCAGCGTCCCCGACGACGTGCTCTGAGCGGCGGCGAACGACCAGACGGCGGGCGTGAGCAGCAGCGGCACGAGACCGGCGACGAGTGCGCGTCGACCGGGGGCCACCGCCAGCCAGGTGATCGCGAGCAGCGCCGTCCCGAGCACGGCCCAGCGCGTCCAGCCGTGGAAGGACGTGTCGCGCGACGTCACGACGAACGCCCAGGCCGCGCTGAGCGCGATGGCCAGGGGGAGCAGGGTCCGCCGGTGGTGCCGCCACAGCAGCGCGAGCCCGGCGGCCGAGATCGCGGCGACGGCGGGGGCCATCGCCGTCGTGTAGTACGGGTGCCAGATGCCGCCGGCGAAGCTGAAGACGGCGGTCGTGATGAGCAGCCAGCCGCCCCACAGCAGCCAGCCGGCGTCGCGCCACCGGCGTCCGATGACGACCAGGACGAGCAGCGCGAGCGGCAGCAGCCACGAGATCTGCCCGCCCACGAGGTCGTTGAACATCCGGCCGGGCCCGGGGTCGCCGCCGAACGACGTCGTGGTCTGCTGCCCGTCGCGCATGATCATCACGCCGCCGCCCTCGCCGTCGCCGGAGAGGCGGCCGAAGCCGTTGTAGCCGAAGACGAGGTCCCAGGCGGAGCCGTCCGTGCTGCCGCCCATGTACGGCTTGGCGCCGGGCCACCAGTCGTGGAGCGCGATCCACCAGAACGACGAGACGGCCAGCACGGCGCCGGCGCCGAGGACGTCCAGCAGCCGGCGCTTGAGCGGCCCGGACGTGCCTGCGAAGTAGGCGAGAACCAGGGCGGGCACGATGATCCACGCCTGCAGCATCTTGGTCAGGAAGCCGCAGCCGACGAAGAAAGCGCACCACCACAGCCATTTCCGGCCGTCTTCGAGGGAACGGGTGAGCGCGTACGCGGCGGCGACGAGGAAGAGGACGAGCAGCGTGTCGGGGTTGTTGCCGCGGTCGATGATGACGGTGACGGGCGTCAGCGCGAGGATCGCCGCGGCCAGGAGGGCGACGTTCTCGCCGGCCCACCGCCGGACGGTGCGGTGCAGCAGGAAGACCGCGGCGACGCCTTCGAGGACCTGCGGCAGCAGCAAGGCCCAGCCGTGGAAGCCGAAGACGAGGACGGAGATCGCTTGCGGCCACAGGGCCATCGGCGGTTTGTCGACCGTGACGACGCCGTAGGGGTCGAAGGAGCCGAAGAGGAAGTTGGTGAAGCCGCTCGTCATCGACTTGACGGCGGCCGAGTAGTAGGTGTTGCCGAGCTGGCCGTCGCCGATCTTCCAGGCATAGAGCACGGCGGCACCGAGGCAGATGAGCGGAAACGCCCAGGAGCGCGTCTTCGGAGGAGCGGCGGTGATCATGCCGCCACCCAACTCCGGCCCGCGTTTCCCGGGCGTTTCCGCGCCGCGCTCGATTACTTGCCCCGTGACGCGTACCTGGCCGCAGTCCTCCGGCACGCACAAGGCGATCGGCTGATCGTGTAGCCGGACGCGACGATCGCCTCGCCGCTAGCGAGTACCTCGCCGTCACCGCGATGGCCGGAGCGCGGACGCCGCTGCTGCTCCTCGTGCTGGGTGCTCCGCCGCCGGTTTCGATCAGGGGGCGGCGCGGGCGTTTCGAGGTCGCTGACGCCGTGGCCGCGAACCTCGAGACCGTCTATGCGAAAGCAGCTCCGCACCCGTGGCCGTTGGCCGAGCTTCAGGCTCGGCTGGCGGACTCCTGCGCCTGGCTGACGTGGGACGAGCTGGCCGACCTCGTCCTCGCCGAACACGCGCGAGGTCGGCACTCCGGGACGTTCGCCGCCGGTACCGTCGATCGTCTCGTCGGGACGATCACCCGAGCCGTCCGGTGGCACGGTTAGTCACTCCGCCTCGAGGTCGCCTTCCAGGGACAGGTACACCTCGCGCATCTTCGCGAGGAGCTCCGGGTCCGGCTCCTCCCACAGCCCGCGGTCCGCGGCCTCGTTCAACCGCTCCACGATCCCCCGCAGCGCCCACGGATTGGCCTGGCGCAAGAACTCCTGGTTCACCTCGTCCAGCACGTACGACTCGGTCAGCTTCTCGTACATCCAGTCGCCGACCACGCCCGCCGTCGCGTCGAAGCCGAACAGGTAGTCCACCGTGGCCGCCAGCTCGAACGCGCCCTTGTACCCGTGACGCCGCATCGCTGCCAGCCAACGCGGGTTGACCACTCGCGCCCGGAACACTCGCGCCGTCTCCTCGCCCAATGTCCGCGTGCGGACCGCGTCCGGTGACGTGCTGTCGCCCACATAGGACGTCGGCGCCGTGCCGGTCAGTGCCCGGACCGTGGCGATCATCCCGCCGTGGTACTGGAAGTAGTCGTCCGAATCCGCGATGTCGTGCTCGCGCGTGTCCGTGTTCTTCGCCGCCACCACGATGCGCTTGTACGAGTTCTCCATGTCCTCGCGCGCCGGACGGCCGTCCAGGTCGCGGCCGTACGCGAACCCGCCCCAGACCGCGTACACCTCCGCCAGGTCCTTGTCGTCGCGCCAGTTTCCGCTGTCCATCAACGGCAACAACCCCGCGCCGTACGCTCCCGGCTTCGAACCGAAGATCCGGGTCGTCGCGCGCCGGTCGTCGCCGTGGGCGGCCAAGTCGGAAGAAACGTGCGCCCGGACGAAGTTCTCCGACAAAGGCTCGTCCAGAGCCGCCACCAGCCGGACCGCGTCGTCCATCATGGCGATCACGTGCGGGAACGCGTCGCGGAAGAAGCCACTGATGCGGATCGTCACGTCGATGCGCGGCCGGCCCAGCTCGGCCAGCGGGATCGCCTCGATGCCCGTCACGCGCCGGGATGCCTCGTCCCACACCGGCTGGACTCCCAGCAGCGCCAGGACTTCCGCCGCGTCGTCGCCGGACGTCCGCATCGCCGACGTCCCCCACACCGACAGCCCGACCGACTTCGGCCAGTCGCCGTTGTCCTCGCGGTACCGGCGCAGCAGCGAATCCGCCAGCGCCTGCCCCGTCTCCCAGGCCAGCCGGCTCGGGATCGCCTTCGGGTCGACCGTGTAGAAGTTGCGTCCGGTCGGCAGCACGTTCACCAGCCCGCGCAACGGCGACCCGCTCGGCCCGGCCGGGATGTACCCGCCGTCCAGCGCGTGCAGCACCGCGTCGAGCTCGGCGGACGTCCCCGCGAGCCGCGGGACGATCTCGGTGGCCGCGAACGCGAGCACCCGCGCGACCTCGGGATCCGGCGCCACCGACTCGACCGCCGTGGCGTCCCAGCCGCGCATCTCCATCGTCTGGACGAGCTCGCGCGCCGTCTTCTCGACAGCGTCCACTTCGGACGTCGACGCGTCTTCCTTCAGACCGAGAGCCGACCGCAGTCCCGGTACCGCACCTTCGCGACCGCCCCAGATCTGCGACGCCCGCAGCATCGCCAGCACGAGGTTGACGCGCGCCTCGCCGACCGGTGCCGCGCCGAGGATGTGCAGCCCGTCGCGGATCTGGGCGTCCTTGACCTCGCACAGCCAGCCGTCGATGTGCAGCAGGAAGTCGTCGAACTCCGCGTCGTGCGGCCGCTCGCCGACGCCGAGGTCGTGGTCCAGCTTCGCCGCCTGGATCAGCGTCCAGATCTGGGCGCGGATCGCCGGCAGCTTCGCCGGGTCCATCGCCGCGATGTTCGCGTGCTCGTCGAGCAGCTGCTCCAGCCGCGCCATGTCGCCGTAGGACTCCGCGCGCGCCATCGGCGGGATCAGGTGGTCGACGATCGTCGCGTGCGCCCGCCGCTTGGCCTGCGCGCCCTCGCCCGGGTCGTTGATCAGGAACGGGTACACCAGCGGCAGGTTCCCGAGCACGGCGTCCGGCGCGCACGACGCCGAGAGCCCCGCCGTCTTGCCCGGCAGCCACTCGAGGGACCCGTGCTTGCCCAGGTGGACGACGGCGTGCGCCCCGAACTCCTCCTCCAGCCACCGGTACGCGGCCAGATAGTGGTGACTCGGCGGCAGGTCCGGGTTGTGGTAGATCGCGACGGGGTTCTCGCCGAACCCGCGCGGCGGCTGGATCATGATGATCACGTTGCCGCTCTGCAGCGACGCCAGCACGATGTCGCCGTTGTCGACGTACAGCTCGCCCGGCGCCGGCCCCCAGTGCTCCTCGACGCCCGAACGCAGCTCCGCGGGCAGCGCGTCGAACCACGCCTGATAGCGCGCGGCCGGCACCCGGATCGGGTTGCCGGACAGCTGTTCCTCGGTCAGCCACTCCGGGTCCTGGCCGCCCGCGGCGATCAGCGCGTGGATCAGCGCGTCACCGTCGGGCTGGTCGGTGCCGGTCGGGTCGACGCCCGGGAACGCGTCCGGTCCGAGGTCGTAACCCGAAGCGCGCATCCGCCGCAGCAGCTCGATCGCCGACGCGGGCGTGTCCAGCCCGACCGCGTTGCCGATGCGAGAGTGCTTCGTCGGGTACGCGGACAGCATCAGCGCGATCCGCCGCTCGGCGGGCGGCGTGTGCCGCAGGCGGGCGTGCGACAGCGCGATGCGAGCGACGCGGGACGCGCGCTCGGCGTCCGGGACGTACCGGGGCAGGCCGTCTTCGTCCAGCTCCTTGAACGAGAACGGCACCGTGATGAGCCGCCCGTCGAACTCCGGGACGGCCATCTGGTTCCCCGCGTCGAGCGGCGAAAGACCCTCGTCGCTGGCGGCCCACGCCTCGCGGTCGCTGGTCAGGCAGAGTGCCTGCAGGATCGGGACGTCGAGCGCGGCCATCTCGGCGACGTCCCACGCCTCGTCGTCGCCGCCGGCGCCCACCTCGGACGGCTTCGTGCCGCCCGCCGCCAGCACGGTGACCAGCAGAGCGTCCACGGAAGCCAGCTCGGCCATCATCTCGGGCTCGCGCGTACGCAGCGAAGCGGTGTAGATCGGCAACGCGCGCCCGCCCGCGGCTTCGATCCGGTCGGCGAGGACGTGGACGAAGTTCGTGTTCCCGGACAGGTGATGCGCGCGGTAGTACAGGATCCCGATGACCGGGCCCTCGGCTTGGGAAGGCCGCTCCAGGATCCCCCACGTGGGTTGGGCCGCCGGTGGCTCGAAGCCGTCGCCGGTGAGCAGCAGCGTGTCGGAGAGGAACCGGTGCAGCTGGGTGAGGTTCGCCGGGCCGCCCTGCGCGAGGTAGGCGTGGGCCTCCGCGGCCATGCCGGCCGGGACGGTCGAGAGCTTCATCAGCTCGGCGTCCGGCGTCTGCTCCCCACCGAGGACGACGACGTGCGCGCCCGACGCCCGCAGCGTGTCGAGGCCTTCCTGCCAGCTCCGCGGGGTGCCGAGGATCCGCGCGACGACGATCTTGACGCCGTCCAGCAGCGCGGGCAGCTCGGCGACGTCGAGCCGGGCCGGGTTGCCGAGCCGGTAGTCGGCGTCGGCCGAACGGGCGCTGAGCAGATCGGTGTCCGAAGTGGACAGAAGCAGGATCACGAGGTTCCTCCTCGGGGTCCGCGCCCCGGGTCGACGGGCGCGCCGGCCGGAGTTCCTGGCTCCCGGAGAGCCCCGACGTACTCCCTCCCGCGGAGGGGACATCGAGCACAGCGCTCTCCGATGACAGTGGCGGGACCGCCCCGGACTCTCACCGGGTTCCTCCACCTGCCGACGCGTGGGTATCGGCTCCACTCTCCGGTGCCGGTCGAGGTGCGTCAAGGTGACGTTGACCGGCGCTCGGTAACCTGGCGGCTTGGAAGCCTTCCTCCGCGACTTCACCGCCGCCCAGTCGAGCCGCGGGCCGTACCGCACCGCGACCGCGGCCGAGCTGCAAACCGCCGAGACGGGGTTCGCCGCCCTGCTCGACGGCACCCCGCACCGCCTCGCTGAGCTGGGCTTTTCCGTCGTCGACGACAGTCTCGTCCGCCAAGAGCCGGGCTCCGAGCGGGCCTGGGGCCTGTACGTCATCGACCGGTCCGCGCCGCCATCGCTGGTGGTCGAGGCGCCGCACGCGTCGTCCGACCTGCGGACCGAGCTGATCGGCCTCGAGCTCTTCCGGCGGACCCCGGGCGCGATCCTCGCGGTCGGCGGCGCCCACCGGCGCCGGGAAGACCCCGCGCACGACACCGGGACCGTCTTCCACGTCGTCACCACACTGCTCGCCCGGCGCGGCCTGCCGCAGGTCCAGCTGCACGGCTTCAAGGACCGGACCCTGCCCGCGGCCGACGTCGTGCTCTCCGCCGGGGCCGCCGAAGCCGGCGACTCCGCCCGCCGCGCCGCCGGCCGGCTCGCCGAGGCCGGGTTCCGGGTCCGCCGGGCCTGGGCCGAGCCGTGCCGGGGCCTGGCCGGGACGACGAACGTCCAGAGCCAGGCCGCCGGCGGCACGCCGTTCCTGCACGTCGAGCTGAGCCGGACGGTCCGGGAGACCCGGCGCGACGACGTCGTCCGCGCGCTCGTCGAAGCCGACCTTCGCAAGCCCTAAGCGGTCTGCTCTCCCAGCCGCGGGAAGGGCTTCGTCGAGAACAGGACCTCCAGCGGGACCTCGAAGAACTCCGCGATCCGCAGCGCCACGAACAAGCTCGGGCTGTACTCGCCGCGCTCCAGGTAGCCGATCGTCTGGTAGTGCACGCCGAGGGCCTCCGCCAGCTGGCGTCGCGAGATCGACCGCTCCGCGCGCAGCATCGCGATCCGGTTGTAGACGACCTCGCTCATGACTCACCCCACACGCTGCATGGCCTTCTCCCGGCGCTCGGACAGCGACGAACCGGACTCGCGCCGCGCCATGCGGCGCAGCAGGACCGGGGCCAGGGCCAATCCGATCACGGACCACGCGAGCAGCACCGCGAGGGTCGGCAGCGGCCGCCACGCCTGCCCGATCTCGACGACCACCGCGCTGTCGGGCAGCAGTGCCGAACGCATCCCGAGGCCCAGCCAGTACATCGGGAACGCCTGCGCGATGCCCTGCACCCAGCTCGGCAGCGCCGTGATCGGGTAGAAGATCCCCGAGATCGCGCCCAGGCCCATGATCGGCAGCGTGATCAGCGCGATCGAGCGCGGGCTGTTGGTGAGCGACCCCAGCGCGGCCCCGAGCGGCAGCGTCGCGACCAGTCCGAGCGCCAGCACCCACAGCAGGTGCACGTACGACCAGACGCCGTCCGGAGCCAGGGAGTCGAACAGGAACAGGCACGGGACCAGCACCAGCAGGATCCCGGTGACCTGCGCCATCGCCACCGACGTCGTCTTCCCGACCAGGTAGCCGAGCATGCCGTTCGGCGTCGCTTTCGCGCGCAGCAGCGTGCCGTCCTCGCGGTCGATGGCGAGGTAGCCCGCCGTGCTGTTCAAGCCGTTGAACACGATCCCGGCGCCGAGCACGCCGGGCACGGTCGCCGCGCCGAGCGAGAAGCCGGTGCCGGGCAGGGTCGCGTTCCGCATGAAGAACAGCGTGCCGAGGAAGAGCGCGACGAAGACGAACTGGCCGATGACGTCGTCGCGGTTGGTCCACGTCTGCTTGAACTCGATCCAGCCGCGGTCCACCCCGGCCCGCAGGGCGGCGGTCCTGGCGTTCATCGCACACCCGCTTCCTGGAGGCCGAGCTCGGTTTCGCCGTCGGCTTCCGCCCGGTGGACGAGCGTCATGTAGGTGTCCTCGAGCGACGCTCGCCGCACTTCGAGGTCCGAGACGGCTTCGCCGTGCTGCTTGAACAGGTCGTACACGTACTTCGTCGCTTCGGTCGTCGAGTGGACGAAGCGCTGGCCGTCGAGGGTCCAGCGGACCTCGGCCTCGCCGGCGATCTGCCGGGACAGCGCGTCGGCCGAACCGTCGGCGATGATGCGCCCGCCGTTGAGGATGAGGATCCGGTCGGCCAGCTTCTCGGCCTCGTCGAGGTCGTGCGTGGTGAGCAGGATCGTGGTGTCGAGCTCGTCGGAGAGCCGGTGCACCAGGTCGTGGAACTCGCGCCGGGCCTCCGGGTCGAAGCCCGCGGTCGGCTCGTCGAGGAACAGCAGCTCGGGCCGCCCGACGATGCCGATCGCGACGTCGAGGCGCCGCCGCTGGCCGCCGGAGAGGTTCTTGATCTTCTTCTGCGCGTGCTCGGTGAGCCCGACGGCCGTGATCAGCTCGTCGGCGTCCCACGGCCGGGAGTGCGACGCCGTCGAGTACGGCGCGTAGTACCGGCCGAGGTGCGCGAGCAGTTCGCGCACGCGCCACTTCCCGTGGTCGCGCCAGGACTGGAGCACGACCCCCAGGCGGGCCCGCCAGTCCTCGCCGCCGTGCGCCGGGTCGACGCCCAGCACGTCGACCTCGCCGGCCGACCGCATCCGGAAGCCTTCGAGGATCTCGATCGTCGTCGTCTTGCCCGCGCCGTTCGGCCCGAGCAGGCACACGACCTCGCCCCGGTGGGCCTCGAACTCGACGCCGTGGAGCACGTCGTTCGCGCCGTAGCGCATCCGCAGCCCGCGCACGCGGATCACGGGGACAGCAGGATCTCTCATCGTCAAACCCCCATCGGACTGATGTGATGGAATGTAGCACACCTACTACATTCGATCAGACTTCTGCTGCGCCGGGAACTTGACCCGCGGTCATCCGGTTCGCCGGGCATGGGTACTTGGCTGGGGCTGGCTCTGCCGGGCGGCGTCGTGATCCTGCTGGTCATGGCCGCGATCGAGCTGCGGCCGCGCAAGAACGGCTCGCGCTTCAAGGCCCGGCTGTCCGCGACCTACATCGAGGAGACGACCGCGTTCCTCTACGGCACCAAGCGGCGTGAGCTGGAACACCGGGAAACGATGTCGATGCTCGTCGAGCAGGACGCCGAAGGCGCGCCACCCTGGCGTGACGTGGACCTGGACCGCGGAATCGCGAAAATCCGGCCCCGATCGGACCCGCCGGAGCCGGAAAACCGCCAGCTACAGTGACCCCATGCCGACCCCAGCACGTGCGCGAGCCGACGCGTGCCCGGGTGTTTTCGCACCCCACGACGCCGCCGACGGCCCGTTGGCGCGGGTCCGGCTGCCCGGCGGTGCGGTTTCCGCGGCGCAGCTGCGCGCGCTGGCCGACTGCGCCGAGGCGTGCGGCGACGGCGACCTCCACCTCACCTCGCGCGGCAACGTCCAGCTGCGCGGCGTCACCCGGCCCGGCCTCGCGTCGCGGCTGACCGACGCCGGCCTCCTGCCTTCGCCGTCCCACGAGCGGGTCCGGAACGTGCTGGCGACGCCGTTGAGCGGGCTTCACGGTGGCCTCGCCGACGTCCGGGGGCTGGCCGCGTCGCTCGATGCCGTGCTGTGTTCGACGCCGGAGCTGGCCTCGCTGCCCGGCCGGTTCCTCTTCGCCTTCGACGACGGCCGCGGTGACGTCGCCGAGGAAGGCGCCGACGTCTGCTGGCGCGCGCTCGACGCGGACGAAGGAACTCTGCTGCTCGCCGGGGGCGATACCGGACGTCGGGTGCGTCTCGCCGACGCCGTTTCCGCGCTGATCGAGGTCGCGCTGGAGTTCGGCCGGGTGCGCGGATCCGCCTGGCGCGTCGCCGAACTCGACGACCCCGCCTGGCGGGGGACGCCGGTGGCGCGGGGTGACGTCTCGGTGCCCGTCGGGATGATCGCCGGGGGCGCGGCGGGGGTCGTGCCGCGTTTCGGGCAGCTGACCGCCGAGCAGGCCCGCGCCCTGGCGGAGTTCGGTCCCGCGCTGGTCACGCCGTGGAAGTCGCTCGTCCTGCCGGACGTGCCCGCCGACGTCTTCGAGCGGCTGGGCTTCGGCGGCGTGCCGCTCGGCACGAGCGCGTGCGTCGGGCGTCCCGGCTGTGCGAAGTCGCGCGCCGACGTGCGGGCCGACGCCGTCTTCCGGCCGGGCCTGCGCGCGCACTTTTCGGGCTGTGAACGGCGGTGCGGGAAGCCGTCGCAGTCCCATGTGGACGTCGTCGCCGAAGCGGGCGGCTATCGCATCGACGGCCGCTGGGTGCCGCTCGAAGAGCTGAAAGGGAAGCTGTGATCGACTACCTGCGGGACGGTGCCGAGATCTACCGGCACTCGTTCGCCACGATCCGCGAGGAGGCGGACCTGGCGATCCTGCCCGACGACGTGGCGGGCCTGGCGGTCCGGATGATCCACGCCTGCGGCATGGTCGATCTGGTCGACGACCTGCGTTACACGCTCGACGTCGTCGAGTCCGGCCGCGCCGCGCTCGAAGCGGGCGCGCCGATCCTGTGTGACGCGCAGATGATCGCGAGCGGCGTCACGCGGCGTCGGCTGCCCGCGGGCAACGAAGTCGTCTGCACGCTGTCCGACCCTTCGGTGCCGGGGCTCGCCGAGCGGATGGGCACGACGCGCTCGGCGGCGGCCCTGGAACTGTGGCGCGACAAGCTGCCCGGCTCGGTCGTCGCGATCGGCAACGCGCCGACCGCGCTGTTCCGGCTGCTGGAGATCCTCGACGAAGGCGTCGGCGCGCCCGCGGCGATCATCGGCGTGCCGGTCGGGTTCGTCGGGGCGGTCGAGTCCAAAGTGGAGCTCGCCAAGCAGGCGCCGGCACCTTATCTCGTGGTGCACGGCCGTCGTGGCGGCAGCGCGATGGCCGTCGCCGCGATCAACGCCCTCGCGAGCGCCGAAGAATGACCGGGACGCTCTACGGCGTCGGGCTCGGCCCCGGCGACCCGGAACTGATGACGGTCAAGGCGGCGCGGCTGATCTCCGAAGCTTCGGTGATCGCCTACCACTGCGCGCGGCACGGGCGCAGCATCGCGCGGTCGGTCGCCGAGCCGTACCTGCGCGAGGGGCAGGTCGAGGAGAAGCTCGTCTACCCGGTCACGACCGAGACGACCGACCACCCCGGCGGCTACGAAGGCGCGATCGCGGACTTCTACGAGCTGAGCGCGAAGCGGCTCGCCGAGCACCTCGACGCGGGGCGCGACGTCGTCCTCCTCTGCGAAGGCGACCCGTTCTTCTACGGCTCGTACATGTACATGCACGAACGGCTTTCCGGGCGGTTCGACGCGGTCGTCGTGCCCGGCGTGACGTCGGTGAGCGCGGCGTCGTCGGTGCTCGGCCGGCCGCTGGTCCAGCGCGACGAGGTCCTGACGGTGCTGCCGGGCACGCTCCCGGCGCCCGAACTGGCCCGGCGGCTCGCCGACACCGACGCGGCGGCGGTGCTGAAACTGGGCCGCACGTTCGGTTCGGTGCGGGAGGCCTTCGAAGAGGCCGGAAAGCTGGACGACGCCGTCTTCATCGAACGCGCGACGTGGGGTCAGCAGCGGATCGAGCCCCTCGCTTCAGTTGATCCTTCGACGGTGCCTTACTTTTCGCTGGCGTTGCTGCCTTCGCCGGCTTATGCCTCGCGCGTTTCGCCTGCGCCCGCTCCTGCCCCGGTTGCCGAGGGTGCGGGCGAGGTCGTCGTGGTCGGGCTCGGCCCGGCCGGTCCGGAGTGGCTGACGCCCGAGGCCGCGGCGGAGCTTTCGGCCGCCGAGCACGTCGTCGGGTACGGGCCGTATGTCGCGCGCGTGCCGCAGAAGGCGGGCCAGCAGCGGCACGCGTCGGGCAACCGCGTCGAGGCAGACCGGGCTCGGGAGGCGTTGTCGCTGGCCGTTTCGGGCGCGCGGGTCGCGGTCGTCTCCTCGGGTGACCCGGGGGTGTTCGCGATGGCCTCGGCGGTGCTGGAGCAGGTGTCGTCGGGGCACGGCGCGGGCGTCCGGGTGCGGATCGTCCCGGGCGTGACGGCGGCGCAGGCGGCGGCGTCCCGCGTCGGCGCGCCGCTCGGGCACGACTACTGCGTGCTGTCGCTGTCCGATCGGCTCAAGCCGTGGGAGATCATCGAGAAGCGCCTCGACGCGGCGGGCGCGGCGGATCTGGTGCTGGCGCTGTACAACCCGGCGTCGCGCTCCCGGACGACTCAGCTGGCTTCCGCCCGGGACGTGCTGCTCCGCCACCGCGCGCCGTCGACGCCGGTGGTCGTCGCCCGGGACGTCGGCGGCCCGGAGGAGGACATCCGCGTCACGACGCTGGGTGACCTCGATCCGTCCACAGTGGACATGCGCTGCCTGCTGATCGTGGGGTCGTCGAAGACCCGCGCCGAGAACGGCGTGGTGTGGACTCCGCGCAGCTACTGACGGCCGAGCACGCGTTGCACCGCAGGGCGGCGTCGGCGGGCGAGGCGGCGTCGGCGGCGGGAGTGCCGGGCCGGTTCCGCGCGTGGGAGCACGCGGGGTTGCTGGCGGTACTGGCGACCGACCCCGCGCTCGCGTACCTGTCGACGGTGACCGGGGTGACGCCGGAGACGCTGCCCGAGGTGGCCGGGTTGCTGGGTTCGCCCGGCTGGGACGAGGTCGCCCCGACCGTCGTGGCCCCGGCCGGGTTGCCGGTGCCGGGACTGGTGCCGGCGGGGGAGCGGTTCCTGGCCGTCCGCCGGTTGGAGCCCGCGCCGGCCTCGCCTGCGGACGTCGCGGACGCGCAGGTGTTCCAGCGTGTTCTGCTGGCCGGGTTCGAGGTGAGCGGACCGGTGGCGGAGTACATGGCCGCGGAGCACCGGCTCCCGACCATGCGGCGCTTCCTGCTGCGGGAAGGGGAGACGCCGATCGCGGCCGCGGGCATGACGATCGACGCGGGTGTCGCGATCCTGGGGGCGGCGTCGACGTTGCCCGAGTTCCGCGGCCGGGGAGCGCAACCGGAGTTGCTGCGCCGCCGCCTCGAAGCGGCGGCGGCCGAGGGCTGCACGCTGGCGGTGGCGACGGCCCGCCCCGGCTCACCGAGCGTGGCGAACCTGGAGCGAGCCGGCTTCCGCCTCCACCGCCGGACGGCGTGGACGAAGCCCTAGCGCGTCGGGTCCTTGCCGTTGGGCTGGCTGGGTCCCGGGCCCGGGGACCACCAGCCCGGCACGGTCTTCTCCCCGTGCACCACCGTCGGCGCGATGCCCTCCGTGAACGGCTCGATCTGCAGCAGCTGGCCCCACGACTGGCTCGGCTGCCCGATCAGGTAGCTCGGGACCTCGGGTTCCTCGGCCAGCTCCTCCAGCCAGCCGATCGGCCCGCCGTTGGTCGACGACGCCCACTCCGCCTCGTCCGCCAGGCCGCCCGCCGTGATGCGGTACTCCGGGACCTGCGAGATGCCGTCGTGGGACGTCACCGGCTGGACGCACGGGTACACGAACGACGCCGGCCAGTCGACGTACACCGGCTTCGAACCGATCTTGTCCGTCAGCGTCGTGAACGTCGGGACGCGCGGGGCCGATGCCGCGATCCAGCCGTCCTCCGTCAGGTCGTTGTCGACGATGTTGATGCGGACCGCGTTCGTCTCCGGGGGCAGGTCGCGCAGGTTGATGCGGGTGTCGTTCCAGCCGCCCGTGCCCGAGCCCGGCGGGAGCATGAACTGGCTGCGCAGCACCTTCACGCCCTCCGGGGTGTTGACGCCGTAGTCGAGGCTCACCGACGTCGGGCGGCGGGCCTCGCCGGCCGTCGCCACCACGATCTGGCCGTCTGCCGGCTTCTCCGTCAGCGCGTACCAGTCGCTGCGCAGGCGGCCCGCGCGCGTCTCCTGGTCGAGGTAGCTCGACCACATCGGCACGGTCTCCGGGGTGAACCCGTGCGGCGGCTCGGCCAGCGGGTCCTTGTCGTCGACCGCGCGGGTGTGGAAGCCGGTCTGGACGCGGCCGTTGTCCTGGTCGGGGTTCGGCAGCGGGGAGTTGGGCTCCTTGGGCTTCTCCGCGACCGTCCGCTGCTCGGTCTGCGGGTGCAGGATGCTCGTCGCCGCGTCGCGCTCCACCATGACGTGGTCGGACAGGTTGCAGCTCTTGCCGAACAGGTGCCCGACGTTCGCCGCGCCGAGGCTGTAGCTGCCGGCCTGGTTGTGGATCGCCCACGCCATCGTGGCGAACTCGCCCGCCGCCACCAGGCCGCAGACCACCACCAGCGACAGCGACCCGAGCCGCAGCGCGCGCAGCCTGCCCTCCTGTGGCTGGGCCGGCAGCCCCGGCCGGTGCGCGCGGACGTTCTCGACGAACGCGTAGATCCCGGCGACGGCCGCGGCCACCAGCAGGATCGTGGACAGGCCGATGCCGCCGATCGACGGCGCCACGTTCGTCCACTGGACGCCGAGGCGCGAGACGAACCAGTACGTGTTCGGGCCGGTCGCGGCCAGCGCGCCGACGACCAGCAGCCCGGCCAGGAAGGCGGCGCGGTTGCGTTTCGACCGCAGCACGGTCGAACTCGTCGCGAGCGCCGTCAACGCCGCCATCGACGCCCCGACCGCGGCGAACGCGCCGAAGTGGTGCGTCCACTTCGTCGGCGTCAGGGCCAGCAGCAGGAAGAACAGCGCCGTCGTCCCGATCAGGCGGCGCGCAGGGCCGAGCGACGCGCCCTGGATGCGGCCGCGGCGCAGCAGCATCACCAGGCAGGTGGCGGTGCACAGCACGACCAGGAGCACCGGGAACCGGCGTGGCGCCGAGCCGTCCGGCAGGTCGGCGAACAACAGCTGGTACCGCGCGAGCTCCTGGAACCACGACAGGTTCGGGCCCACCTGGGTCCGGATCCGGGTGGCCTCCTGGACCGTCGCGAACGTCTGGTCGGCGAACACGACGACGAGCACCAGCAGCCCCGCCGCGGCGATCGGCGCGAGCACCGGAAGCCAGCCGGACTCGGTGGCGCGCTGGCGGATCAGCTTGAACAGCGGCCGCGCGGCGACCAGGAACGGTGCCACCGCGATCAGCCCGGTCGGCGTCGCGGCGAGGGTGAACCCGGCCGCGGTCAGGCCGAGGCACAGCGGCAGCAGCCGCCGCGTCACCAGGGTGCGTTCGACGGCGCAGATCGCCAGCAGCGACCCGAGCGCGGCGACGGGTTCGGGCCGGACGCCGTTGTTGTAGGGCATCCACCAGACCAGGAACACCGTCGCCGCGGCCCAGCTGGCCGGGCGGCTGGTGCGGACCTGGGCGCCCAGGCGCGGCATGACCTCGCGGCTGATCAGCAGCCAGCTCAGGACGCCGAGCAGGAACGACGGCAGCCGGATCCACGGCGGCACCACGCTGACGTGCGCCATCAGCTCGAACACGTGGTAGAACCAGCCGAACGGCGCCTCGGCGACCCCGAACCAGCGGTGGTAGTTCGTGAGGAAGCCGGTCTGCTCGGTGACCCGGGCCATCGTCAGGATGTAACCGTCGTCCGAGGTCACCGGCCCGATGAAGACCCACGCGCCGAGCGCGACGATCACCGTGGCGTCCCGCAGCGTCAGCCGCCACCAGCCGACCGGCGCCCAGCGCGGCGCGCGTCTCGCGGAGCCGGAGTCGCGGCGCCAGACCGCGATCATGCAGCCGATCAGCGACAGCACGGCGAGCACGCCGACGATGATCTTCAGCGCGGTCGGCGACGTCTGGTAGCGCGTGTCCGGCACGACCGAGACGTGCAGGCCGGCGATCGGGTCCTTGCTCGAGTTGAGGGAGGAGTAGATGCCGACCACGCGGGGCCGGACGTCGCCGTTCGCGTGGAACACCGGCGTCCCGGCCACGGCGAGGGTCATCTGCCTCGCGTCGACGTCCAGCTCGACGTCGCACTTCTCGGCGGGCAGCGGCTGCTGGGCGATCTGCTGGCCCTGGCTGGAGGCGAGCAGCACGCCGTTGTCGACGCGCAGCTGCAGGCCGACGCCCTTGCCGGACTTCGGGTCGGTGCGGCCGTCCGGCACAGTGGCGAAGAGCAGGCCCGGGCCGCTGGTGCGGGCGTCGATCGAGCGGATGGCCGCGCACGGCAGCTCGGCGCGCAGGTCCTGGGCCCAGTACCCGGTCAAGGGCGCGTTGACGGAGCGGGTGTCGCTGCCGGTCGGCCAGACGACCTCCGCCGTGTCCTGCACCACCGGCAGGAAGGGGAAAGCCAGCGCGCACAAGGCCGAGAGCAGCCCCAGCGCTACGGCAATCAGACGCATCGGCGCAACGCTAACGGGTCAGACGTCGGCGGCTGACGCAACCCCCGGATCACGCGGGGTGAAGCGCCCGTGGTGCAGGGCCTCGGTCAGGGGACGGCGGCTGCGCCAGCCGTGGCGTTCCAGGTCGGGCACGGTTTCCAGCTTGCTCACCGGCCCGACGCAGAGCCACGCGACCGGCCGGACGCCGTCCGGGACGCCCAGCAGTTCGCCCAGGAACGGCTCCCGGTAGAAGCTGACCCAGCCGACGCCGAGGCCTTCGGCGGTGGCGGCGAGCCAGAGGTTCTGGATCGCGAGGCACACCGAGTAGAGGCCGGCGTCGGCGATGGCGTGCCGGCCGAGGACGTCGGGCGCGCCACGCGCCGGGTCGTAGGTGACGACGATGCCGAGGCTCGACTCGAGAATGCCCTCGATCTTGATGTTCGCGAAGGTGCTCGCGCGGTCTTCGGTGAGCTGCTCCGCGAAGACCTCTCGCTCCTCGTGGACGTGCTTCGCGAACGTCTCGCGCGTCGCGTGGTCGTCGACCAGCACGAAGTCCCAGGGCTGGGTGAGCCCGACGCTCGGCGCGGCGTGCGCGGCCTCGAGGATCCTGAGCAGGGTGGCGTCGGGGATCGGCTCGCTGGTGAACTCGCCGCGGACGTCCCGGCGCTTGCGCAGGACTTCGTAGAACTCTTCGATCATCGGTTCAGGACCCATTCGACGGCTTCGGCCACGGTTGCGGCGGTCTCCGTCTCCGGTCGCGGCGGTCGCCGGACCAGGAGGACGGGTTTGCCCAGTTCGCGCGCCGCCGTCAGCTTCGCGCTGGTCTGCGTGCCGCCGGAGTCCTTGGTGACCAGGACGTCTGTGCGGTGGAGCAGTGCGCGTTCGGCGGCGACTTCGTACGGCCCGCGCGCGAGGATCAGCTCGTGCCGGCGGGGCAGCGGCGGCTCGGGCGGGTCGACGCAGCGGATCAGGAACCACAGGTCGTCGAGGTGCGCGAAGGCCGGGAGGCCCTGGCGGCCGCTGGTGAGGAAGACGCGGTTTCCCAGTTCGGGGAGCTTCTTCGCGGCTTCTTCGAGCGTGTCTGCCCAGTGCCAGACGTCGTTTTCGCCCGGAGTCCAGCCCGGCCGGGCCAGCCGCAGCAGGGGAGTCCGTGTGGTTTCCGCCGCTTTCGCCGCGTTCGCGCCGATGCGCTCGGCGAAGGGGTGCGTCGCGTCCACGACGGCCTTCACGTCGTTCTCGCGCAGCCAGGCCGCGAGACCATCCGGGCCGCCGAAGCCGCCTACGCGTACTTCGCCGACCGGGAGCCGCGGCCTCGCTACGCGTCCCGCGAGCGAAGACACAACGCGCACTTCGCTTCTTACGAGCTCTTCGGCGAGCTTTCGTGCTTCGCCGGTGCCGCCGAGGATGAGGATCACGGCTTGCCGTACCCGACGGCTTCGCGCCACCGGTCCAGGGTGCGCATGTTGGCCAGCGTCTCGGCCCAGGTCAGCTCGGGGGCCTGCCGGTCGCCGACGTGCGCGGCGACGTGGTCCGCTTCGCGCGCGAAGACGCCCTGGGTCGCTTCGACCTCGATGACCTCCGGCTCGCCGTCGGCCGGCGTCAGGACGATCCGGGAGACGCCCGGCTTGCGCAGCGGGTGGATCCACGCGGGCTGCGGCACGTACAGCTGGCCTCGCGTGCCGAACACGCGGATGCCGTCCTCGCGGGTGAGGCGGATGCCGCAGGAGATCGTCGCGAGGATGTCGCCGGGCAGCCGGAGCAGGCCGGTCGCGTACTCGTCGACGCCTTGCGGGGACAGTTTCGCCATCCCGCTGACCTCGGTCGGCTCGACGACGTCCTGCCCGGTCGCGGCCTGGGCGACCAGTCGCGCCAGCGACGTGCAGTAGCAGCCGACGTCGAGGATCCCGCCGCCGCCGAGCGCCGGGTCGGACAGGCGGGCGGTCTCCTCCGGGTTGCTGTCGAAGGAGAACGTCGTGTCGACCGCACGGACCTCGCCGATCGCGCCGCTCGCGATCAGCTCGACCAGCCGCCGGGTCTGCGGGTGCAGGCGGTACATGAACGCCTCCATGAGGAAGACGTCGTTGGTGCGAGCCGCGTCGATGACCTCTTCGGCGTCGGCGGCGGTGAGCGTCAGCGGTTTCTCGCACAGCACGTGCTTGCCCGCTTCGGCCGCGGCGATGGCCCATTCCTTGTGCAGCGCGTGCGGCGTCGCGACGTACACGGCGTCGATGTCCGGGTCCGCGAGGAGGTCTTCGTAGCTGCCGTAGGCCTTGGGGATCTCGAAGCGGGTGGCGAAGTCGCGGGCGCGGTCGCCGTTGCGTGCGGCGACCGCGGCGAGCGTGCCGTGCTTGCTTTCGTCGACGCCCGCGGCGAAGTGGGCGGCGATGGTCCCGGCGGCCAGCAGGCCCCAACGCAGTTCTGTCACAACGACTCCGGTTGGTCGGCCCGGTCGCGGGCACTGGAATAGAGGAAGCTGTCCGGGAAGCCCGCGGCGGCGAGCACCCGGCCGACGAAGATGGTGGCAGCGCGGGTCATCCCCGCTTCGCGGACCCTCTGGGGGAGCTCGCCGAGCACCCCGCGCACGATGGTCTCCCCGGGCTGGGTCGCCAGCGCGACGACGGCGATGGGGCAGTCGGCGCCGTAGTGGGGAGTGAGCTCCTCGGTGACGCGTTCGACGTGGTTGATCGCCAGGTGCAGCGCGAGCGTCGCCTCGGTGGCGGCGAAGGCGGCGAGGGTTTCCTTGGGCGGCATCTTGGTGGAGCGCGCCTGGACGCGGGTGATCACCAGGCTTTGCCCGACTTCGGGCACGGTGAGTTCGCGTTTCAGCGCGGCGGCCGAAGCGGCGAAGGCGGGTACGCCGGGTACGACGTCGTAAGGGACGTTCTTCGCGTCGAGCCGCCGGGCCTGCTCGGCGACGGCGCTGTAGAGCGACGGGTCACCGGAGCACAGCCGGACCACTTCGTGCCCGTTTTCGTGCACTTCGACGAGCTTCCCGACGATTTCTTCGAGGCTGAGGTTCGCGGTGTCGATCAGCGTGGCCTCGGGCGGGCAGTACGCGAGCAGGTCGGGCGGGGTCATGCTGCCCGGGTAGAGGCAGACATCGCAGCGGGCGAGCAGGTCCCGCCCCCGCACGGTGATGAGGTCGGCGGCCCCCGGCCCGGCCCCGACGAAGTGCACGGTCATCGACGGCCACCACCGGTCGCGCGGTCACGGACACTGGGCGAACGTGCGGTCATCGGCTGCTCCACTGCGTCACGGTGCGGGCGGGGGTCCACCCGGTGAAGCCCCCGAGCGGTGCCGCGCGTTCGACGGCGATCCGCAGCAGCTCACCACCTCGCTCGGCGTACACGTCACCGAGGATCCGCTCGGCCTCCAGCGTCACCCCGTGCGCCACCAGCCGCGCGCCCGTGGACAGGCACGTGTCCAGCAGGCCCGGGGTCGTCAGGCCGCCGCCGATGAAGATCGCGTCCGGCGCCGGGAGCGCGCTCAACGACTCCGGGGCCGGGCCCGTCACCACCTCCAGCTCCGGCACGCCCAAGTCGAGCGCGTTCCGGCCGATCCGCTCGGCGCGGTCCGGGTCCTGCTCGATCGCGATGGCGCGGTTCAGCTCGTGCAGCCGCGACCATTCGATCCCGACGCTGCCCGCGCCCGCGCCGACGTCCCACAACAGCTCGCCGGGGCACGGCGCGAGCCGCGCCAGCGCCGACACCCGCAGGTCGCGCTTCGTCAGCTGACCGTCGTGGGAGTACACGTCGTCCGGGATGCCGATCAGCGGCAGCGCCGGCCCCTCGCACGTCAGCGCGAACACCGTCAGCGGACCGGGGTCGCCGGCCCAGCCGTCGGTGATGCGCTCCTCCGGCCCGCCGAGGTTCTCCAGCGCGAACAGCTCGCTCTCGCCGTACCCGCGCACGGTCAGCAGGGAGCGCAACGCCGCCGCGTCGGCACCCAGCACCAGCACCCGCCGCCCCGGCGCCAGCACCCGGGCGACGCGGGCCGGCGACCGGCCGACGAGCGACACCACCTCGGTCTCCTCGGCGGACCAGCCGAGCCGCGCCCGGGCCAGCGTCACCGACGAGACCGCGGGCAGCGCCGCGACCTCGTACCCATGGGCCACCAAGGTGGTGCCGATCCCCGACAAGAACGGATCACCGCTGGCCAGGACGCAGATGCGCTCGCCTTCGTGCTCGGCGATGAGCGCGTCCAAGCCCGGCAGCAGCGGCGACGGCCACGGCTCGCCCGGGACGTCGCCGGGCAGGTACGCCAGCTGCCGCGGCGCGCCCAGCACGACGTCGGCGCCGAGCACCAGGGCCTGGGCCTGCTCGGACAGGCCCGGCCACCCGTCGGCCCCGATCCCGACCACGGTCAGCCGTGCCCGGCGTTCCCGGGGCTCCCACCCCTCGGGAACGCCGTCGCCCTGGCGGGCGGCCGCGGGTCCAGTCGCAGGTCGGAGTGATTCTTCGCGCACGATTTCCCACCCTAAGCGAGCCGGGCGCTGTGCGATGATCGGCCGGTCGCCGAGCTGGAGGAGTGCTGTTGAAGCCGTACCCGTTCACCGCCGTCGTCGGGATGCCGGACCTGCGCCTCGCGCTCGTCCTCTCCTCGATTTCGCCCGCCGTCGGCGGGGTGCTGGTGCGCGGTGAGAAGGGCACGGCGAAGTCGACCATGGTCCGCGCGCTCGCCGGCCTGCTGCCGAGCGTGGACGTCGTCGACGGCTGCCGGTTCTCCTGCGATCCCGCGGCGCCCGACCCGGTCTGCCCGGACGGCCCGCACGACGCGGCCACGAGCCACCGGCGGCCGGCGAAGCTGGTCGAGCTGCCGGTCGGCGCGGCCGAGGACCGCGTCGTCGGCTCGCTGAACCTGGAACGCGCGCTGGGCGAAGGCGTCACGGACTACCAGCCCGGACTCCTGGCCGCCGCGCACCGCGGGCTGCTCTACGTCGACGAGGTCAACCTGCTCCACGACCACCTCGTCGACACCCTGCTCGACGCCGCCGCGATGGGTCGCGCGACCGTCGAGCGCGAGGGCGTCTCGGTGTCGCACGCCGCGCGGTTCGTGCTGATCGGCACCATGAACCCCGAGGAAGGCGAGCTGCGGCCGCAGCTGCTGGACCGGTTCGGGCTGACCGTCGAGGTCGCCTCCAGCCGCGACCCGGAGCAGCGCGTCGAGGTCGTCCGGCGCCGGCTCGCCTACGAAGCCGATCCGGACGGTTTCGCCCAGCGGTACGCCGGCGATGACGCCCACCTGGCCGAGGAGATCGAGTCGGCGCAGAAGCTTTTGCCGGCCGTGAAACTCCCCGACGACGCCCTGCGCCAGATCGCCGAGATCTGCGCGTCCTTCGAGGTCGACGGCATGCGCGCGGACATCGTCACCGCGCGCGCCGCCGTCGCGCACGCGGCCTGGGCCGGCCGCGACGAGGTGACCACCGACGACGTCCGCGTCGCCGCGCGGCTCGCGCTGCCGCACCGCCGCCGCCGCAACCCGTTCGACGCCCCCGGCATCTCGGAAGAGCAGCTGGAGCAGGCACTTCAGGACGCCGAGTCGTCACAGCAGCCGGGCCCGGAGGACGACGGTCCCGGCTCGGGCTCGGCGCCGGACGAAGCTCCCCAGGACGTCCCGCAAGGAGACGCGCCGCAGGGCGAGCCGCAGCAGAAGCAGAACGGCGGGCAGCAGAAGACCGTCGGTGCCGGCGAGACGTTCAAGGCCCGCGTGTTCCGCGTCAAGGGCACCGGCGAAGGCGAGCGAGGACGTCGTTCGCGCGCGATCACCGACAGCGGCCGCACCATCGGCGTCCAGCCGCCGAGTGTCCGGGACGGGCGACCGCACCTGGTCGCGACCGTGAAAGCCGCGGCGCCGCACCAGAAAGCCCGCGGCCGCGACGGCGCCGGGCTGAAGCTGCGCCGCCAGGACCTCCGCTTCGCGCTGCGCGAAGGCCGCGAAGGCAACCTTGTGCTGTTCTGCGTCGACGCGTCCGGCTCGATGGGCGCGAAGGCGCGGATGCGCGAGGTCAAGTCCGCGGTCCTGTCCCTGCTGCTCGACGCGTATCAGCGCCGCGACAAGGTCGGGCTCGTCACCTTCCGCGGCAGCGAAGCCGAACTCGCGCTGCCGCCGACCATCAGCGTCGACGCCGCCGCGTCCCGCCTCGAAGGCCTGCCGACCGGCGGCCGGACGCCCCTCGCGGAAGGCCTCCTGGAAGCCGCGCGCGTGCTGCGCGTCGAGGAGATCCGCGACCCGCGGCGCCGCCCGCTGCTGGTCGTCGTCACCGACGGCCGCGCCACCAGCGGGCCCGACGCCGTCGCGCGCGCCCAGGCCGCGGCCGGGCTGCTCACCGGCGTCACCACCATCGTCATGGACTGCGAGAGCGGCAAGATGCGGCTCGGCCTGGCCGCCGACCTGGCCGTCCACCTCGGTGCCGAGCACGTGCCCCTGGCCGACGTCGCCGCCGAGTCGCTGGCCGACGCCGTCCGCGCCCGGACCGGGAAGGCCGCCTGATGCCGCAGGGAAAGCCGGACGTCGTCCCGGCCGACGGGCTGACCACGCGCCAGCGTCGCAACCGGCCGCTGCTCGCCGTGCACACCGGCGAGATGAAGGGCAAGTCGACCGCGGCGTTCGGGATGGCGCTGCGTGCCTGGAACCAGGGCTGGTCGATCGGCGTGTTCCAGTTCGTCAAGTCGGCGAAGTGGCGCGTCGGCGAGGAAGCCGCGTTCCGCGCGCTGGGCAAGCTGCACGACGACACCGGCGAGGGCGGGCCGGTCGAGTGGCACAAGATGGGCGAGGGCTGGAGCTGGGCGCGCAAGGCCGGCACCGACGAGGACCACGCGACGAACGCGCGTGAAGGCTGGGCGGAGATCAAGCGCCGGCTCGCCGCCGAAACCCACGACTTCTACGTCCTCGACGAGTTCTCCTACCTGCTCAAGTGGGGCTGGCTCGAAGTCGACGACGTCGTGTCCACTTTGGTCTCGCGACCCGGGCACCAGCACGTCGTCATCACCGGCCGGTACGCGCCGCCGGAGCTCGTCGAGGCCGCCGACCTCGTCGCCGAGATGACCAAGGTCAAGCACCCGATGGACGCCGGCCAGAAGGGCCAGCGGGGGATCGAGTGGTAGCGCGCGTGGTCGTCGCCGCGCCCGGTTCGGGGCACGGCAAGACCACCATCGCCGCCGGGCTGATGGCGGCGCTGCGCGAGGCCGGGCACCGCGTCTCCGGGCACAAGGTCGGCCCCGACTTCATCGACCCGAGCTACCACGCGCTGGCGACCGGACGCCCCGCGCGCAACCTGGACCCGTTCCTGCAGGGCGAAGATCAGCTGATTCCCTTGCTGCGCCACGGTTCTCGTGACGCCGACATCGCCGTCATCGAAGGCGTGATGGGCTTGTTCGACGGCGCGCTGGGCACCGAGGGCTACGCCTCGACCGCGCACGTCGCCCGGCTCCTGGACGCGCCGGTGGTGCTGGTGGTGGACGCGTCGGCGGCGTCGCGCAGTGTCGCGGCGACCGTGCTCGGGTTCGCTTCCTACGACACGCGGGTGCGGCTGGCCGGGGTCATCCTCAACAAGCTCGGCTCGCAGCGGCACCGCGACGAGATCGCGTCCGCGCTGGAGGCCACCGGCGTCCCGCTGCTGGGAGCGTTGTACCGCAACGAAGAGATCCACGCGCCGAGCCGGCACCTCGGGCTCGTCCCGGCGGCCGAACGAGCCGTCGACGCGCAGCGCGTGCTGCCGTCGCTGGCCGCGTGGGTGCGGGAGGGTGTCGACCTGGAAGCGATCGTCCGGATCGCGTCCGGGGCTTCGCGGCTTTCTGCTCCGGCGTGGTCACCGTCCGGTGTGGACGGTCCGCGCGTGACGGTCGCGGCGGCGGGCGGGCCGGCGTTCACCTTCCGCTACACCGAGAACATCGAGCTGCTGGCCGCCTGCGGTGTCGACGTGGTCGACGTCGACCCGTTGCGTGACCAGGCGTTGCCCGATGGGTGTGCCGGGCTGTATTTCGGCGGCGGATTCCCCGAAGTGCACGCGGCGGAACTTTCGGCGAACAGGGCGTTGCGACTCGAAGTGGCTTCGGCGATTTCCCGCGGCATGCCGGTGAGCGCGGAATGCGCTGGTCTGTTGTACCTGTGCCAGTCGCTGGACGGCCTGCCGATGGTCGGCGCGGTGCCCGCGGACGCGAAGATGACCGCCCGCGGCAAGCTCGGCTACCGGCGCGCGGTCGCCGTCGAGGACAACGTCCTGGCCACGGCCGGGCAGCGCGTCACCGGGCACGAGTTCCACCGCACCGAGGTCACGCCGTCGCACGGCGCATCGGCGGCCTGGGGCTGGGACCGGCAGCTGGACGGCTTCGCGTCGCCGACGCTGCACGCGTCCTACCTGCACGTCCACTGGGCCGGATATCCCGAACTGGCCCAGCGGTTCGCGGCGCGGGTCCGGGCCTATGCCTGACTACGACCTGCACCACCACGGCGACCGCGAGGTCGGGCCGGGGCTGGTCGACCTCGCCGTGAACGTCCGGCTGCCCCGGCCGCCCGCGTGGCTGCGGCAGGAGCTGGCGTCCGCTTTGGACTCCCTGGCGGCCTATCCGTCCACCGTGGAGGCTTCGCGGGCGGTCGCTTCACGGCATGGCCGTGCTGTGGAAGAAGTGCTGGTCACGGCGGGTGCGGCGGAGGCGTTCACGCTGCTGGCGTCGGCGCTGCGGCCCCGGCGTGCGGTGGTCGTGCATCCGCAGTTCACCGAGCCGGAAGCGGCTTTGCGGGCCGCCGGTCACGCCGTCTCACGGGTCGTATTGTCCGAAGAGGACGGTTTCGTGCTGGACCCGGCGTTGGTCCCGGACGACGCCGACCTGGTGTTCGTGGGTAATCCGACGAACCCGACGTCGGTGCTGCACCCCGCTTCCGCATTGCTGGCGTTGACGCGGCCCGGGCGGCTGCTGGTGGTGGACGAGGCGTTCCTGGACGCGGTCCCCGGCGAAAGCGAAAGTTTGGCGGCCGGTGTCCCGGGCGTCGTCGTGCTGCGCAGCCTGACGAAGACGTGGGGCCTGGCCGGGCTGCGGGCGGGGTACGTGCTCGCACCGGCGGACGTCATCGAACGGCTGCGCGCGGTGCAGGTGCCGTGGTCGGTGTCCACTTTGGCCGGAGTGGCGACGGTGGCGTGCTGCCGACCGTCCGCGGTGGAGGAAGCGGAGAAGCTGGCGATCGCGGCGGAGTCGGACCGCGAGTACCTGGTGTCCGGCCTGGCGGCCGCGGGCGTCCCGGTACTGGGCGACCCGCGCGGCCCGTTCGTGCTGGTCCGAGTCGCCGACGGCGCGTCCGTGCGGGCGCGGCTGCGGAAGGCGGGCTACGCGGTCCGGCGAGGAGACACGTTCCCCGGTCTCGGCCCGGACCACCTCCGCTTGGCGGTCCGCGACCGCGAGACGACCGACGCGTTCCTGGCGGCTCTGCGCAAAGTTTCGTAAACACCGACAGGGGGCTGTCGCCAACACCGCCGAGAGTGGGTATCGCCGCCGGGAAACGCCCGGCGCGGCAGTGGAAGGAACGACATGCCCCGATTCAACGACGTCGCCTGGTTCGAGATCGGTGCGGCCGACCCGGCGGCCGCCGAGCGGTTCTACGGCGAGGTCTTCGGCTGGGCCGTCGCGCAGGACGACTCGGCCAGCACCGACGCCGCCTACCGGGTCATCGACACCGGTGGTTCGCGCGGCGGGCTCTTCGCGACCAAGGGGGAAATGCCCGATTACGCGGTGTTCACCGTGCTCGTCGAGGACGTGGCGGCCGCATGCCGCCGGGTCGAAGAAGCCGGCGGGAAGGTGCAGCGGCCGCCGGCGGTGAACCCCGTCGGGGTGACCTTCGCGCACCTGCTCGACCCGGCGGGCAACCACTTCTCGGTGTTCACTCCGCCAAACTGAGCTGCGCGACGACGCCGTACGGGATGTCGAGGTCCTCGCGCCGCAGCGGGCGGGGCGGGGGTACCTCGGCGGTGACCGAGACCGACGTGATCCGGTCGACGCGGAAGGCGCGGATCTCTTCGCGCAGCCGGCACCACGCCACCAGGTACCAGTGCTCCGGCTTGCCGACGTAGCCCAGCGGCTCGATGTCCCGCCGCGTCTCGGCGCCCGCGCGGTCGCCGTAGCCGATGCGCAGGACGCGGCGGGTGACGAGCGCGTCGGCCAGCACGCGGGGGATCGGGGGCAGGTCGGCGTCGTCGGTGAGGAAGTGGACGCGGGTGGCCAGCGCTTCGGCCGCGGCGACGTCGTCCTCCTGCATCGCGGCGACGAGCTTGCGCAGCGCCGAGCCCGCTTCGGTGCGGAACGGCGTGCCCGCCAGCCGTTTGAGCGCCATGGCCATGGCGACGGCCTCGCCGGGTGTCAGGTTGACCGGCGGCAGGGTGCGCGCCTTGTCGAGGCAGTACCCGCCGGTGCGGCCGGGCTCGGCGTAGATGGGCGTGCCGGACTGCTGCAGCGCGCTGATGTCGCGCTCGACGGTGCGGGTGCTGACCTCGAACCGGTTCGCGAGCCAGCGCGCGCTGCGGGGCCGCGGCGCGACGGCCCGGAGTTCTTCGACGAGGGCGTAGAGACGATCGGTCCGGTTCACGGCCTGGACCTTAGGCGTGGGGTACGACGTTTTCAGGCGAGGGCGAGCAGCGAGGCGGCGACGGCGACCTCGACCCCGGCGCCGAGGACGTCACCGGTGACACCCCCGAGGCGCTTGGTGCACCTGACGAGCAGGGCCGCGGCGACGACGTAGGCGACGACCACGGCGAGCGTCCCTCGCCACCAGGCCAGCCCGGGGATCAGGGCACTCGCCCCGGCGGCGGCCACGGCGATCGCGGCGGCGACGGTCCTCGGGACAGAGCCGGCGACGGTGGCACCGAGCCCTTCGGGCCGCGCGGACGGCACTCCGCGCGCGCAGGACATGGAGAGCGTGCAGCGCCCGATGAGCACCCCCGCGACGACGGCGGCGACGGGATGGTGGGCTTGGCTGAGCGCACCGACCTGGACGAGCAGGACGAAGACGAGCGTCGCGACGCCGGTCGGGCCCGAGTCGCCGCGGCGCATGACGTCGAGGGCCTTGGCGCGGTCGTAGGAGGCGCCGAGGCCGTCGGCGGTGTCGGCGAGCCCGTCGAGGTGCAGGCCCCGGCTCCCGAGCGCGACGGCCCCGAGGGCAACCGCCGCGACGGCGATCCTCGGCAGGCCGAGAGCATCCCCACCGGCGACGACGAGCCCGGCGGCCGCGGCGAGGGGGAGGGCGGCGAGCGGAGCGAGCATCATGGCCCCGCCGGCAACCCGCCGATCGATGACGCGGGGCGCCGGGACGGGCACGGTGGTGAGCGTCCCGACGGCCATCCGCACGGAGTCGGCCCAGCGGCTCAAGCCAGGTCCGCCAGCAGGCCCATGTCGGCGATGATCGCCCGCGCCGCCCGGAGCGTCGGGACTGCCTGCACCGCGCCGCTCCCTTCACCCAACCGCAGCCCGAAGTCCAAGATCGGCTCCAACCCCAGCGCCTTCAACGCGAACGCCTGGGACGGCTCCGTCGAGCGGTGCCCGGCCAGCCACCACCGCTCCGCCCCCGGCGCGATGTCCCGCGCGACCAGCGCCGCCGCGCCCGAGAACACCCCGTCCAGCAGCACCGGGATCCGCAGCAACGCCGCCTCGACCAGGAACCCCGCCGTCGCCGCGACGCACGCGCTGCCCAGCGCCGTCAACCGGGAGAACGGCTCCTCCACCCGGCCCGATGTCCGCGTCAACGCCGCCGCGACCGCCTCCGTCTTGCGGTCCAGGCCCGCCGCGTCGACGCCCGTTCCCGTGCCGACCACCTCGGCCGCCGGGAGACCGAGCGAGGCCGCCACCAGTGCAGCGCACATCGCCGTGTTGCCGATCCCCATGTCGCCCGGGATCAGCACGTCCGCGTCGCCCTCCTCGCGCGCGATCGCCCGGCCCGCTTCGAACGCCGCCCGTGCCTCGCCCGGCTCCAGTGCGTCCTCGACGTCGATCGAGCCCGAGCCGCGGCGGATCTTGTGCGCCGTGACGTCGGCCGGGACGTCCGCGCCGTCCCAGTCGACGCCCAGGTCGGCCACCCGGACCTTCGCTCCGACCTGCGCCGCCAGGACGTTCACGCCGCTCTTGCCGGCCAGGAACACCCGCACCATCGCCGCGGTCACCTCGCGCGGGTACGCCGACAGCGCCGACACGCCGTGGTCGCCCGCGAAGACCACCACCCGGACGTCGTCCAGGGGGCGCGGCGGCACGCTCCCGTGCGCCGCGGCCAGCCACGCGGCGATCTCCTCCAGCCTGCCGAGCGCGCCGAGCGGCTTGACCAGGCCGTCGAGCCGCTCGAGCGCGGCGGTGCGAGCGGCGGGGTCGGGGACGGGAACGTCGAACACGGGCGCCTCCTGGCTACAGGTCGAGCGCCCGGCCCGCGACGACCAGCACGACCCGGTCGGCGTCGGCGGACACCCGGTTGTTCAGTGCGCCCAGCACATCACGGAACAGCCGTCCGGACGACGTTGCGGGCACCACACCGCTGCCGACCTCGTTGCTGACCGCGACCACCGGCACCCGCGCCGCGGCCCAGGCGGCGAGGAAGTCCTCGAGCCGGTCGTCCAGCCGGTGCTCCCAGCCCGGCTTCTCCCGCCACGCGCCGACGTCGTCCAGCACGCGCGACAGCCAGGTGCCGAGGCAGTCGATCAGCAGCGGCTCGGTCGCCTTGCGGAGGGTGCCCGCCAGGTCCGTGGTCTCGACGGTCTTCCAGTGCGACGGCCGCCGTGCCTGGTGCGCGGCCACCCGCGCGGCCCACTCGGGGTCGTCGTCGCTCGCGGGAAGGCCGGGCGCGACGTAGACGAGGTGCGGGTGGCGGGCGACGAGGCGTTCGGCGTGCCGCGACTTCCCCGAGCGGACGCCACCGAGGACCAGCACCTTGCCGTCGTCGCGTCCGTACCGGCGGAGCGCCTTCGCGAGGTTCTCGAGATAGCCGGCGAGCCGGTGGGTCAGCTTGGTCATACCCGGCATTGTGGTGCACGCGCTACCGTGCGCCACGTGCCACTCCGTCTAGGGACAACCGCTGCCGGACTCGTTACCGGATATGCCGCCGACACCCTGTTCGGCGACCCCCGACGGGGGCACCCGGTGGCGATCTTCGGTTCGGCGGCCGCGCGCCTCGAACGCGTCCTGTGGGCGGACTCGAAGCCACGCGGAGCCGTGTACACGGGGTTGTGCTCCTTCGGCGCTCTCGGCCTCGGCGTCGCGCTTCAGACGGCGACGCGGCGACGTCCCTTCGCGCGCTTCGCGCTCACTGCCGCGTGTACGTGGGCAGTACTCGGTGGACGCGGCCTCGCCGCCGAAGGCGCCGAAATGGCCCGCCTGCTCGAAGCGGGCGAAGTGCCTTCGGCGCGTCAGCGGCTCTCGCACCTCTGCGCGCGCGACGCGACGACGCTCGACTCCGCCGAGCTGACCCGCGCGGCGACCGAGTCGATCGCCGAGAACACCTCGGACGCCGTGGTCGCGCCGCTGTTCTGGGGCGCGGTCGCCGGGATGCCGGGGCTGCTGGGCTACCGCGCGCTCAACACGCTCGACGCGATGGTCGGGTACCGGTCACCGCGGTACCGGAACTTCGGCTGGGCCGCGGCGCGTGCCGACGACGTGGTCAACCTGGCGCCGTCGCGGGTCGGAGCAGCGCTCACGGCGTTGTGCGCGCCGCTCGCGGGAGGGCGCGCGGGGGGTGCGTGGCGGGTCTGGCGCCGCGACGGCGGGCAGCACCCGAGCCCGAACGCGGGCCAGGTGGAGGCGGCGTTCGCGGGGGCGCTGGACATCCGGCTCGGCGGGACCAACAGCTACGGCGGCGAGGTCGAGAGCCGCGCCCGCCTCGGCGAAGGACGCGACCCGGAGCCGGTCGACCTGCGCCGGGCGGTGCGGTTGTCGCGGCTGGTGGGTCTGGCCGCGGTCGTGGCCGCCGCCGGGGTGGCCCGGTGAGCGGCCTCCTCATCGCCGGGACGACGTCCGATGCCGGCAAGAGCCTCGTCACCGCCGGGGTCTGTCGCTGGCTCGCCCGCCAGGGCGTCCGCGTCGCGCCGTTCAAAGCCCAGAACATGTCCAACAACTCCATGGTCTGCGCCGACGGTGCCGAGATCGGGCGCGCGCAGTGGCTGCAGGCGCGCGCGGCCCGGGTCGAGCCCGAGGCCGCCATGAACCCCGTTCTGCTCAAGCCCGGCAGCGATCGGCGCAGTCATGTCGTCGCGCTCGGGAAGCCCTTCGGGACCCTCGAAGCCGGTGAGTACGCCACCGGGCGCGCCGGGCTCGCCGAGATCGCCTTCGCGGCCTACGAGGACCTCAGCTCCCGCTACGACGTCGTCGTCTGCGAAGGCGCCGGCAGTCCCGCCGAGATCAACCTGCGCGGCGGCGACTACGTCAACCTGGGGCTCGCGCGGCGGTTCGGGCTGCCCGTGCTCGTCGTCGGCGACATCGACCGCGGCGGCGTCCTGGCCGCCATGTTCGGCACCCTCGCCCTGCTCTCCGCCGAGGACCAGGCGCTCGTCGCGGGCTGGGTCGTCAACAAGTTCCGCGGCGACGTCGGCCTGCTGCGCCCCGGCCTGGACAGCCTCGAGAAGGTCACCGGCCGGCCGGTGCTGGGCGTGCTGCCGTGGCTCGACCGCGTCTGGATCGACTCCGAGGACGCCCTCGCCGCCGCCGGCTGGCGCCGCGAGGCCCACGGCCGCGGGCTGCGGGTGGCCGTTGTGCGCTTCCCGCGCGCGTCCAACGCCACCGACGTCGACGCCCTCGCCGCCGAACCCGGCGTCACCGTGACGCTGACGGCCGACCCCGACACCGTCGCGGCGGCGGACGTCGTCGTGCTGCCCGGGTCGCGCGCCACCGTGGACGACCTGGCCTGGCTGCGCGGCCGCGGTCTCGACACGGCCCTGGCGGCCCGGGCGACGTCCGGAAAGCCGATCCTCGGCATCTGCGGCGGTTACCAGATGCTCGCCGAGTCCATTGTGGACGACGTCGAGTCCGGTGCCGGCGAGGTGTCGGGACTCGGCCTGCTGCCGGCGCGGGTCCTGTTCGCCGGGGAGAAGGTGCTCGCCCGCCCGTCGGGGAGCTGGCGGGGAAACCCCGTCGACGCGTACGAGATCCACCACGGCTCGGTGACACTGTCCGCGCCCCAGGAGTCCTTTTTGGACGGCACGCGCGCGGGCGCGGTCTGGGGCACGATGTGGCACGGCGCCTTCGAGAACGACGCCTTCCGCCGCGCGTGGCTCACGGAAGCGGCGGCCCAGGCCGGGGTCGGGTGGACCCCGGCGGCGGACGCTCCCGGCTTCGCCGACCTGCGCGAGGAGATGCTGGAGAAGCTGGCCGACGCCGTCGGCGAGCACCTGGACACCGCGGCGCTGCGCACCCTGCTGGACCTGGGCGCGCCGAAGGGCCTGCCGTTCGTCCCGCCCGGCGCGCCCTAGCGGGGCACGGACGCGGTGAGCTTTCCGCTGACCTGACGCAGGGTGCAGACCGCCTCCCGGGCCCCGGTGCTCCAGGACGACTCGGTCGGGACGTGCGCGGCGAACTCGATGCTGGGCGGCGGGGTGCCTTCGGTGAAGAACGCGGCCGCCGCGATCCGGCACAAGGCCAGCGCCGGCTCCTGCAGCTTGGTGAGCCCCGGGTAGGTCTCGTACCCGTTGCCGACGTCGACCCGCGCGGCGATCTGCTCGTCGTGCGGCACGTCGCAGGCGACCCGGACCACCTGCGTGGCGTTCGCTTCGGAGTCCAGGCAGTCGCCGATCGTCATGGCGTCGATGTAGTCCGGGGCGGCCGTCGGGTGCTGCGGCGTGATCGCCACCAGGCCGACGCCGATCCAGAGCACGCTGAGCACCAGCCCGGCGACCGCCAGGCCGGTGCCGTCCCGGCCGTTGCGGCTGAGCCGGATCAAGGCGCGGGTCCCGAAGCCGAGGGCGAGCGGGACCAGCCCGAGCAGCCCCATGACGAACGCCGTGATCGCGAACCCGTCGGTCCCGGGGGACTCGACGGGTCCGCGGACCGTCGTCTGGGTGTGGCTGGACAGCGTCGAGCGCGTCTCGTCGAACAAGGTTCCCCCTCCGGAATCCCCCGACCCGGCGGGGAAATCCTAAGGGACCGGGATCACGCTCCGGCGACGGCCACGGCTTTCTTGGTGAGCGCCTTCTCCGCGAAGGCGCCGAAGGCCAGGCCCAGCGCCAGCCACAGCACCACCTGGGTGCCGACCGAAGCCGTGCGGAAGTCCCAGAGGGTCGAGGCCGGGAAGTCCGCCGGGACCTCGTCGACCGCCGGCATCAGCCAGGCCACCACGCCGATCACGACGAGGTAGCCCGCCGCGGCCAGGAGGAAGCCGTTCCAAGCGCCGAAGCGGTCCGCGAGCTTGCGGCCGAACACCGTCGCGAAGATGCCGACCAGCAGCGACACCGCGACGAACCCGAAGTACAGCTCGGTGCGCGAGCCGATCGTGCCCGCCTGGCCCACCGCGGGCGGGTTCGCCGGGTACTTCAGGAACGGGACCAGGAACACGACGGCGAAGGCGCCGCCGGTGAGCAGCAACGCCGTCACGCGGGGGCGGAGGGTGCCGAGGCGGCCCTGGGCGAACGCGAAGGCGAGCGAGAGCAGGCCGCCGATCGCGAGGCCGTAGACGACGACGCCGGTGAGCAGCCCGACCGTGCTCTGGATGTCCCGCGGGACGAGCTCTTCCTCGTGTTCTTCGGCGGGCCCGGCGCCCGCATCGTGGGAATGGGCGTGGCCGCCGGACTCCTCGAGCCCGATGGCGGTGTTCACCGACGGCTCACCGAAGGCGTAGGCGAACCCGAACGCGAGCACACCGGCGATCAGGCCCGCGAGCATGCCGCGGACCAGCAGGGTCTTCATCATGGGAGGTCGTGCCGCCGATCAGTGGCAGGGGAAGGCCAGCAGGTGCCGGCCGTCGTGCACGAACTCGTGGACGTACATGTTCGCGAAGATCGAGGTGGCGCCCTGCTCGGCGCTGACGAAGTACACCGCGATCAGGGCGAGGAGCACCACGAACACCGCCCACGGCACGATCTCACGGATCGGGATGCGGATCGGGAGCGGTACGGCGGGAGCTGCCGTGTGGGACATGAGCGTGGCCTCCTCGGGCTTTCGCGGCCTCATCGGGGACTGCACGAAGGGATCCGGGTCTGGCTTCCCCCTCGCGGGGGTCACAGTGGCGCGACCGCGCGGACTTGCACCGCGTTCCGGAATCTCCTCGTCTGGCCGGTTGAGCGTAGGTCCGCCGTTTGGGCCGCGTCAATGTGACAATGCCGCGGTGACTCGAATGGTGGCGGCCCTCGATGTGGGCGGGACGACGATCAAGGCGGCGCTGCTGGACGAGCAGCTCGAGCCCAGGGCGACGCTGCGCGCGGAGACGGCGCGCAGCGCGGACGGGACGGCGCTGGCCGCCCAGGTGGTGGACATCGTGGCCGCGTTGTCCTCGCAGGCCGGTACCGGGACGCCGGACGCGGTCGGCGTCGTCGTGCCCGGCATCGTGGACGAGGAGACCCGCGTCTGCCACTTCTCGGCCAACCTCGACTGGCGCGAGGTCCCCTTCGGCGAGCTGCTCGAAGGGCGGCTGGGGCTGCCGGTGGCGTTCGGGCACGACGTCACCGCGGGCGGCGTCGCCGAGTTCCGCGTGGGCGCGGGACAGGGCGCGACGAACGCGGCGTTCATCCCGGTCGGCACCGGGATCGCGGCCGCGCTGCTGCTCGACGGCCGCATCCACCGCGCCCACGGGCAGGCGGGCGAGGTCGGCCACATCGACGTCGGCCACCCCGGCAAGTGCGGCTGCGGCGCGATCGGCTGCCTGGAGGCGATCTCGTCGGCGGCAGCGATCGCCCGCCGCTACACCGAACGCACGGGCCGCGCGGCCGACGGCGCTCGCGAGGTCGTCGAGCTGGCTCGGCACGGCGACGAGGTCGCGGTGGCGGTGGTCCAGGACGCTTTGGACGGGCTCGGGCACGGGATCCGGACGTTGCTGACGCTGCTGGGGCCGGAGGTGATCATCCTCGGAGGTGGGTTGTTCACGGCGGCGGACTACGTGCTGGAGCCGGTGCGGGAGTGGCTGGCCGCGCACCTGACGTTCCAGCGGATGCCGGAGCTGCGGATCGCGAAGCTGGGCGACGAGGCCGGGCGGCTGGGAGCGGGGTTGCTGGCCTTGGATCTGCTCGGCCCCGCCTGACCTCGCCGCGCCCGGGTCAGAGCGCCCGCAGGAAGGCCAGTGACGGCATGAAGAAGTACTCACCGCCCCGCAAGGTCACCGACTGCGGCACCGGGTCGGCCGTGCGTTGCGCCGACCCGCCCCACTCGACCGTGTAGTCCGACGTGCCGCGCTCGCCCTGGCCGATCACCGGGTCCAGCCCCGGTGTGACGCCGTCGACGATCGGGAAGCCCGGGTTGTCCGCCCAGACCGCCTGCGTGAACTCGAACTGGTTGCCCAGTACCGCGTTGAACGCCATGAACAGCAGCCCGACCCCGCCGCTCGGCCGCGCCGACGGCGGGACGTCGGCGTTCGGGTCGTCCGGCCGTTCGCCGTAGGTGACGCCCCGGCGCGCCATCAGGTGCAGGCGCTCGCCGGCCGGTTCCTCGGCGCCGCCGGATCCGCGCGGGTTCGTCTTGCGGATGTGCGCCTGGAACGGGCACTTCAGCGCCGCGCGGTCGCTGTCGTAGGTGAAGTTGTTCGACACCGGGCTTTCCGCGCCGTCTTCGCGCTGCGTGGTGAGCGGGGTGCCGTCCTCGAACCGGCCGATGATCATCGCGCCCGCGCGCTCCCGGTCGTCGCCGGACAGGCCGAGCGTGTCGGCCAGGTCCGCCTCCGCCTGCTTGAACCGCCGCACGTTCTGTTCGAGCTTGCGGAAGACGAAGTAGCTGCCGAAGTGCACGGCCGGATCGGGGGCCGCGGTGTCCGGCACCAGCACCTGGGACAGCGGCGCCGCCGGGTTCCACACGTTGATGCCGTCGGTGTTGTTCTTCTCCGCGTCGACGTCCTCGGTGAGGAACAGCGGCTGGCTCCGGCCGTCGACGTACCCGAAGTGCTCGATGCCCTCGCCCCGCGCGTTGACGCGGCCGAGGCCGGTCTCCTCCGCGAGCACGGCGACGGAGTCCGGCAGCAGGTCCAGGATCTCGTTGCGCCGCGCGGTCATCGCCTTGTCCGTGGCGTCGCCGACGAGCACGACGGCGTGGATTTCCCCGTGGTAGCCCGGATCGAACGTCGAGCGCGGCGGGTCGTTCAGCTTCCGCCGCGTCGCCGGTGCCGCCATCCCTCGCAGGAATGCCTCGTCCTGCGGGAAGTTCTCGACGCCGAGAGCGTTGTAGCCGGCCGCCGTGAGCCCCACCCCGACGTACGGCGTGCCGGCCGCGTCGCCGCCCTTGAAGGCGCCGACTTCGTCGAGGTGTGCCTTGGCGGACTTCATCTTCCCGGTGACCGAGACCAGGAACGCCCGCGCCTCCGCGGCGTCGCCGAAAGCCAGCAATAGTACGGAAAGGTGGTCGCGGACGTGGGCCTTGAGGATGTTCGGCTGCAGTTCGCCGAGCATCACCTCGGCGTCCCCGGTCGCGGTGGTCCAGGACAGCGTGGTGGACAGGTCGACACTCATTGCGGGCTCCCCTCCCGTGTGGATGACGCAGGGGCGCACGACCGGCCGAAGCTCCCCCCGTCGGCCGTGCCCCCTGAAACCCAGGTTGCCGACACCGCGACGTCGCGTGCCACCGAAACCGGGGCATTCACACGAAAGATTAAGTTGAGCGTCGAAGCGGATCGGGGGACACCGGGGCGGTGAATCACTTTTTGCACGCCCTCCGTGTCCGCCGCTACCGGTCATTTCCGCGACAGTTCGCGGGAGCCGGTAGCGGAATTCCCGCGGCCGCCGACATCCGCCCCGAGAACGCTGGAGGCGGAGATGAACCAGGGAAGAATTCGGGTGGCCGTGCTGGTCGGCGCCGTCGCCATCGGGGTGCTCGGGCTCGCGGGGTGTGCCACCGGACCGGTCGACCGCCGGGCGTTGTGCACCGGTTTCGACGAGCTGGGAAACGACCTGATGTCGGCGAACGGCTTTTTCGACAACGCCGTTTTCTCCAGTGCCGGCGATCTGGCCGACCTGGCCGATCGGTACCAGGGCGGCGGGCTGAGCGCCGACGCGTCCGCGCTGGAGCGGATCTCCGATTCCGACTCGACGAACGGCTTCGAGCTGGACCGGGCCACGGCCGGGACGGCGAGGGTCTGCGGACACGAGCTCGGCATGGGCACGACGAGCTACGCGGACTCCGGCGGCACCGGGACGAGTGGCGGCGGGTACGGGAGCTACGGCGCCTACCCGTACGCGGCGCCCACGACGTCCGTGCCCTCCACCGAGCCGCCGGTGACCACCACGACCTCGGCGCCCGACCCGGTGTCCGACGAGACGTCCGCCCGCTCCACGCTCCAGCGGCAGGTGGACACGGACCGGGCGCGGGTGGAATCCGTGGCGGACCAGTGGGTTCCGCAGCTGTCGTCGAAGAGCTACGGCCTGGTCGCGGACGGGACGACATACGACTACCGAGCGATCTGGGCCGACTTCACGTCGACCCGGCAGGCGTACCCGTCGGCGCTGCTGCTCTGGTCCGGCGACTACGCGAGCTACACGAAGGGCGACTTCTGGGTCACGGTGGCGAGCACGACGTTCCCCACCGGCGCGGCCGCGAACGCCTGGTGCGTCGCCGAGCACCTCGATGCCGACCACTGCTTCGCCAAGCTCGTTTCGCACAGCCACGGCCCCAAGGGCAGCACTCTGCCCCGCTGAACCACCCGCCTCAGCCGAGCTTGGCCGTCGCCTCGACGAGTTCCGCCAGCGCCGCCCGGGCCTCCTCGCCGAAGGTGCGTTCGTTCGACGGCGCCACCCAGCGCGCGAACCCCGTCGTGAACGCCAGCCCGCCGATCTCGGCGGCCAGGCTCGCCGCCGGGTCCGGCACGCCGCGCGCCCGCAGCGCGTCGGCCATCGCGGCCCGGAGCTTCGCCCGCTTGAGCAGCTCGCGTTCCCGGAGGTCGGTGTGGTCCGCGACCACCGCCTGGACCTTGCGCGCGAACTCGCGGTGGTCCGGGCCGAACGCCGTCTCCGTGGCCGTCAGCGCCGCCGAGATCGCCTCGATCGGGGTCGCCGACGCCGGGGCCGCGGCGATCGCCTCCGCGAACGTGCGGCTCAGGATGTCCTGGCCGGCGAACAGCACTTCGCGCTTGTCGGCGAAGTGCCGGAAGAACGTCCGCTTGGTCAGCCCGGCGCGCTCGGTGATCTCCGCGACCGTCACCTCGTCGTAGCCGCGCTCGGCGAACGACTCCACCGCGGCGCGCACCAGCCGCTCGCGTGCGTTCGGTTCCCAGCGGCTCATGCCTCCAGCTTAAGCGATGACACCCGGTGTCGTCATACGTGCTAGCGTGATGGCACCAGGTGTCATCACAGGGAGGTTCTCATGCGTGTCTTCGTCACCGGAGCGAACGGCTGGATCGCCTCGGCCCTCGTGCCCGAACTGCTCGCGGCCGGCCACCAGGTCGTCGGCCTCGCCCGATCGGAGGCCGCCGCGGCGACCGTCGAGGAAAGGGGCGCCGAGGTGCTCCGCGGCGACCTCGGCGACCTCGAAACGCTCAAAGCCGGCGCCGACAACGCCGACGGCGTCGTCCACCTCGCCTTCGGCCACGACTTCGGCCGGATGGACGCCGCGATCCGCACCGACGCGGCCGCCGTCGAGGCCATGACGGCCGTGCTCGAAGGCAAGCCGTTCATCGCCGCGTCGGGGACGCCGTGGGTGGCCGGGCGCGTCGCGACCGAGCGGGACGACCCGGCGGGCTTCGGGCCGGTGGCGGGCCGGATGGACAACGCCCGTGCCGTCGTGAAGACGGCGGACCGCGGGGTCCGCGCGTCGGTCGTCCGGCTGCCGCGGACGGTGCACGGCGAGGGGGACGCCCACGGGCTCATCGCGCGGCTGGTGCTCGCGGGCCGGGAGCGGGGCATCGCGGCCTACGTCGGGGACGGGACGGCCCGCTGGCCGGCCGTGCACGTCGTGGACGCGGGCCACCTGTTCCGCCTGGCGCTGGAGCAGGCGCCCGCGGGTTCGGTGCTGCACGCGGTGGGCGACGAGGGCGTGGCGATCCGCGACGTCGCGGAGGTGGTCGGCCGCCGGCTCGGGCTCCCGGTCACGTCCGTCGAGGCCGAGGAGCTCGGCTTCCTCGGCGCGCTCCTGGGGATCGACCAGCCGGCTTCCAGCGAGGAGACCCAGGAACTGCTCGGCTGGCAGCCGACGCACCCGGGACTGCTGGACGACCTCGAAAAGGGTTACTACGGCTGAGCAGTGGGACAGCGCCGGCGGAGGTGGCGACAGTGACACCTCCGCCGGCGCCGGGTCTTACGCGATCGGCCGGTCCGTCGGCGCGATCGGCCGGGGCAGCACCTCGCGCCCGGTCAGGTAGGCGTCCACGCCGGCCGCGGCGCTGCGGCCCTCCGCGATCGCCCAGACGATCAGGGACTGGCCGCGGCCCATGTCACCGGCCACGAACACGTTGTCCAGGCTCGTCTTGAACGCCTTGCCGCGGGCCACGTTGCCACGCGGGTCCAGCTCGACGCCCAGGTCCTCGATCAGGCCCTTCTTCTGCGGCCCGAGGAAGCCCATCGCCAGCAGGACGAGCTGGGCCGGCAGCTCGCGCTCGGAGCCCTCGACCGGGACGAACTTGCCGCCCTCGTTGCGTACCTCGACCAGCTTCAGAGCGCGCACGCGGCCGGCGTCGTCGCCGAGGAACTCCTGCGTGTTCACCGCGTACATCCGCTCGCCGCCCTCTTCGTGCGCCGAGGACACCCGGTAGATCATCGGGTACGTCGGCCACGGGTGGGCGTCCGAACGGGCCTCCGGCGGCTTGGGCATGATCTCGAGCTGCGTCACCGACCGAGCGCCCTGGCGGTGCGACGTCCCGACGCAGTCCGCGCCGGTGTCACCGCCGCCGATCACGACGACATCCAAGCCCGAAGCGGAGTACGGGGACTCGGAGAGGTCACCGGAAGCGACCCGGTTGGCCGGCGGCAGGAACTCCATGGCCTGGTGGATGCCGTCGAGCTCGCGGCCGGTGATCGGCAGGTCGCGCCAGTCGGTGGCCCCGCCGGCGAGCACCACCGCGTCGTAGGACGACTGGAGCTCGGCCGCGGTGATGTCGACGCCGACGTTCACCGAGGTCCGGAACTCCGTGCCCTCGGCCTCCATCTGCGCCAGGCGCCGGTCGAGACGGGACTTCTCCATCTTGAACTCGGGGATGCCGTAGCGCAGCAGCCCGCCGATCTTGTCGGCCCGCTCGAGGACCACGACGCTGTGGCCCGCGCGCGTGAGCTGCTGCGCCGCGGCGAGTCCCGACGGGCCGGACCCGACGACCGCGACCTTCTTGCCGGTCTTCGCGGTGGGCGGCTGCGGCGTGATCCAGCCCTCTTCGAAGGCGCGGTCGACGATGGAGATCTCGACGCGCTTGATCGTCACCGGGTCGTCGTTGATCCCGAGCACGCACGCGGTCTCGCACGGCGCCGGGCACAGCGTGCCGGTGAACTCCGGGAAGTTGTTGGTCGCGTGCAGCCGTTCGATGGCCTGCTGCCAGTCCTCCCGCCACACCAGCGTGTTCCACTCCGGGATGAGGTTCCCGAGCGGGCAGCCCTGGTGGCAGAACGGGATGCCGCAGTCCATGCAGCGGCCGGCCTGCTTCTCCAGCTTCGTGGACGCGAAGTCCTCGTAGACCTCTCGCCAGTCCATCAGCCGCAGGCCGACCGGACGCCGCTTCGGCTCTTCGCGGGTGGTGGTCAGAAAGCCCTTGGGGTCAGCCATGTGCGGCCTCCGTTTCTTGCGGGACACCCGCACCCGGTCGGCACTCATGACTGGCTGCGCGATTATCAGCCATGAGCTGCCTCCATGATCGCCTCGTTCACGTCGCGCCCGTCCCGCTCGGCCTGCACCTGGGCGGCGAGCACGCGCTTGTAGTCCTTCGGCATGACCTTCCCGAAGCGGTCGACGCCCGCGTCCCAGTCGGCCAGCAGTTCCCGCGCGACCGCGGACTCGGTTTCGTCGTAGTGCTTTTCCAGCGTCTCGCGCAGGAAGTCCGCGTCCTCGGAGTCGAGCGGGTCGAGGTCGACCATCTCCGGGTTGACGCGGTGCGCGGGCAGGTCCAGCACGTAGGCGATGCCGCCGGACATGCCGGCCGCGAAGTTGCGCCCGATCCCGCCCAGCACGACCATCCGGCCGCCGGTCATGTACTCGCCGGCGTGGTCCCCGACGCCTTCGACGACGGCCAGCGCGCCCGAGTTGCGCACGCAGAACCGCTCGCCGACCTTGCCGCGGATGAAGATCTCGCCGCTGGTCGCGCCGTAGGCGATGACGTTCCCGGCGATGATGTGGTCCTCGGCGGCGATCCGCGCGTCCGTCGACGGGCGTACGATCAGCCGCCCGCCGGAGAGGCCCTTGCCGACGTAGTCGTTGCCGTCGCCGTAGAGCCGCAGCGTGATGCCCTTCGGCACGAACGCGCCGAACGACTGGCCGGCGGTCCCGGTGAAGGTGACGTCGATGGTGTCGTCGGGCAGGCCCTCACCGCCCCACCGCCGGGTCAGCTCCGAGCCGAGCATCGTGCCGACGGTCCGGTTCACGTTGCGGACGGGCAGCTCCAGCCGCACCTTGTCGCCGGAGTTCAACGCGCCTTCGGCGAGCTGGATCAGCGTGTTGTCCAGTGCCTTCTCGAGCCCGTGGTCCTGCTGCGTCTGCTGGAGCCGCAGCCCGGCCGGCGCCATCTCGGGCACGTGGAAGATCGGCGACAGGTCGAGCCCGGCCGCCTTCCAGTGGTCGACGGCCTTGCGCTTGTCGAGGAACTCCGCGTGCCCGACGGCCTCGGCGATCGACCGGAAGCCCAGCTCCGCCAGGTACTCGCGCACTTCCTGGGCGATGAACTCGAAGAAGTTGACGACGTACTCGGCCTTGCCGCTGAACTTCTCGCGCAGCTTCGGGTTCTGCGTCGCGACCCCCACCGGGCACGTGTCGAGGTGGCAGACGCGCATCATGATGCAGCCCGACACCACCAGCGGCGCGGTCGCGAAGCCGAACTCCTCGGCGCCGAGCAGCGCCGCGACGATCACGTCACGGCCGGTCTTGAGCTGGCCGTCGGTCTGCACGACGATCCGGTCGCGCAGCCGGTTGGCCAGCAGCGTCTGCTGCGTCTCGGCCAGGCCGAGCTCCCACGGGCCGCCCGCGTGCTTGATGGACGACAGCGGCGACGCGCCCGTCCCGCCGTCGTGGCCCGAGATGAGCACGACGTCGGCGTGGGCCTTCGAGACACCCGCCGCGACCGTGCCGACGCCGACCTCGGACACCAGCTTCACGTGGATGCGGGCCTTCGGGTTGGCGTTCTTCAGGTCGTGGATCAGCTGGGCGAGGTCCTCGATCGAGTAGATGTCGTGGTGCGGCGGCGGCGAAATCAATCCCACGCCCGGCGTCGAGAACCGCGTCTTCGCGATCCACGGGTACACCTTCGCGCCGGGCAGCTGCCCACCCTCGCCGGGCTTCGCGCCCTGCGCCATCTTGATCTGGATGTCGTCGGCGTTGACGAGGTACTCGCTGGTGACGCCGAACCGGCCGGACGCGACCTGCTTGACCGCTGAGCGACGCTCCGGGTCGTACAGCCGCTCCGCGTCTTCGCCGCCCTCACCGGTGTTGGACTTCCCGCCGAGGCGGTTCATCGCGATGGCGAGGGTCTGGTGCATCTCCATCGAGATCGAGCCGTAGGAGATGGCACCGGTGGCGAACCGCTTGACGATCTCGGAGACCGGCTCGACCTCGTCGATCGGCACCGGCGCGCGCTTGCCGTACTTGAAGTCGAACAGCCCGCGCAGCGTCAGCAGCTTCTCGGACTGGTCGTCGACGGCCTTCGTGTACTCCTTGAAGACGTCGTACTTCCCGGACCGCGTGGAGTGCTGGAGCTTGAACACCGTCTGCGGGTTGAACAGGTGCGGCTCGCCTTCGCGGCGCCACTGGTAGTCCGCGCCGGTCTCCAGCTCGCGGTGGGCGGGGCGGACGCCGTCGGCCGGGAACGCGTAGGCGTGGCGCTTCGCGACCTCGTCGGCGAGGGTGTCGAAGCCGACGCCGCCGAGGCGGGACGTCGTGCCGGTGAAGCAGTTTTCGACGACCTCTTCGCCGAGGCCGACCGCCTCGAAGATCTGCGCGCCGGTGTAGGACGCGACGGTCGAGACGCCCATCTTGGACATCGTCTTGCGGACGCCCTTGCCGAGTGCCTTGATCAGGTTGTACGTCGCCTGCTTCGGCGTCACGCCCGGGATCAGGCCCTGGTGGGCCATCTCCTCGACGGTCGCCATCGCCAGGTACGGGTTCACCGCGGCGACGCCGTAGCCGATGAGCAGGGCGATGTGGTGCACCTCGCGCGCGTCGCCGGCCTCGACGATGAGGCCGACCTGCGTGCGCGTCTTCTCGCGGACGAGGTGGTGGTGCACCGCGCCGGTGAGCAGCAGCGAGGGGATCGGCGCGTGGTTCTCGTCGACGCCGCGGTCGGACAGCACGATCAGCCGTGCGCCGTCCTCGATCGCCTCCGACACCTCGGCGCGGATCTCGTCGAGCCGCTGGATCAGCGCCTCGCCGCCGCCGTGGACGTTGTAGCGGCCGAGCACCGTGACGGCCTGGAACTCCGGCAGGTCGCCGTCGTCGTTGACGTGCACGAGCTTGGCGAGCTGGTCGTTGTCGAGCACCGGGAACGGCAGCGCGATCCGGCGGCACGACGCCGCGTTGCCGACGAGCAGGTTCGGCTCGGCGCCGATCTGGGTGCCGAGCGCGGTGACGAGCTCCTCGCGGATGGCGTCCAGCGGCGGGTTGGTCACCTGGGCGAACAGCTGGATGAAGTAGTCGAAGATCAGCCGCGACCGGCTGGACAGCGTCGCGATCGGCGAGTCGTTGCCCATCGAGCCGATCGGCTCCGCGCCGGTGCGGGCCATCGGCTCGAGGATCGCTTCGAGCTCTTCCTCGGTGTACCCGAACGCCTGCTGACGGCGGACGAGCGCGGCGTGCAGCGGCACTTCGCGGTCGCGCTCGGGCAGGTCGTCGAGCTGCACCAGGCCGGCCTCGACCCACTCGTCGTACGGGTGCGCGGTGGCCAGCTCGGTCTTGACCTCGTCGTCCTCGACGATCCGGCCCTCGGCGGTGTCCACGAGGAACATCCGGCCGGGCTCGAGGCGGCCCTTGCGCACGATCGTCGCCGGGTCGATGTCGAGCACGCCGACCTCGGAGGCGAGCACGACGAGGCCGTCGTCGGTCACCCAGTACCGCCCGGGGCGCAGGCCGTTGCGGTCCAGGACCGCCCCGATCTGGCTGCCGTCGGTGAAGGCGACGAGCGCCGGGCCGTCCCACGGCTCCATCAGCGTCGAGTGGAACTCGTAGAAGGCGCGTCGCGCCGGGTCCATTTCCTGGTGGTTCTCCCAGGCTTCCGGGATCATCATGAGAACCGCGTGGGGCAGCGAACGGCCGCCGAGGTGCAGCAGCTCCAGCACCTCGTCGAAGCTCGCCGAGTCGCTGGCGCCGCGCGTGATCACCGGGTAGATCCGCTTGAGGTCGCCCGGCACCAGGTCGGTTTCGAGGAGGGCTTCGCGGGCGTCCATCCAGTTGCGGTTGCCGCGCAAGGTGTTGATCTCGCCGTTGTGCGCGACGTACCGGTACGGGTGCGCGAGCGGCCACGACGGGAAGGTGTTGGTGGAGAAGCGGGAGTGCACGAGGCCGATGGCGCTGGTGACGCGCTCGTCGGTCAGGTCGGCGAAGAACCGCTCGACCTGGCCCTCGGTCAGCATTCCTTTGTAGACGATCGTCCGCGACGAAAGGCTGGGGAAGTAGACGTCGTCCTCGACGAGCTCGTGCTCGGCGCGCTTGCGCACGCAGAACGCGCTGCGCTCGATGTGCAGCGGGTCGGAGTGCTCCGGCTTCGGGCGGCGCGCGGTGAGGAACAGCTGCGTGAAGTGCGGCATGGTCTCGGCCGCGGTCGGCCCGCAGTGCTCGGTGTGCACCGGCAGCTCGCGCCAGCCGAGGACGCGCATGTCCTCTTCGGCCGCGATGCGCTCGATGGTCGTCATGGCCCGGCCGCGGCGCTTTTCGTCCTGCGGCAGGAAAGCCGTGCCGACGGCGTAGGTGCCCGGCTCGGGGAGCTCGAAGTCCACGACGTCGCGGTAGAACTCGTCGGGGACCTGGATCAGCAGCCCGGCGCCGTCGCCGGTGTCCGGTTCGGCGCCCCGCGCCCCGCGGTGTTCCAGGTTGCGCAACGCGACCAGGGCCTTCGCGACGATCGCATGATCTCGGCGGCCGGTCAGGTCGGCGACGAAGGCGACACCGCAGGCGTCGTGTTCGTAGTCGCTGCGGTAGAGGCCCTCGGCCTCGGCGTTGCTGAGCTGCTGCCCCGTGGTGGACAGGGAACGGGCACGGTGGGTCACGGCTGGCCGCCTCCCAAGGCGTTGGCGCGACCGGTACTCACTCCATCGTGTGGTTCGAGCTGAACCGGTTAACGAAGTGGTCCGGTACCGCGATGGTCAGTCGAGAACAGTTGCTGTTGTCGGCGTTGTCGAAGTGCAAGATGCCGCGAGGTACCGGCCGAGCGGCGATGCTCGGGAACCGGACGTGGGTCATCTGGGAGGCCGCACAACACTGGGCAGCCGAACATGTCGGTCCTGCGTGCGCGCACGGGCAGACCACTGTGGTGGGGGTCGGCTCGAGCGCGCGGTGTTACTCCCGGGTTCGCCGGGTCTTATGACGATAGTGTGAATTCGCTGTTATCGACATACGTCGTTGTCCCCGGGTGGGAAATGCCACGCTTACGTTGACGGGCCCCAGGGTAGTCCCATATGCCGGGCTGTTCCTCCCGAGTATCGGAAGATAGTGGCCTTGACCTGCGGAAACGTCTGTCTTAAGTGGTCTGGGGCACGTGTCGCGGCACCCGTGCGGGGTGGCAAGCTGAGTGCATGGCGGACTTGCCCGATGACTGATCGTTATCTCTCCGTGGCTCGTGAAGGGGTCCACGAGATCGAGATCAAGCGCTCGCGGTTCCTGTGCGCGCTGGCCCCGGTGACGTCGGAAGAGGCCGCGCGCGAGTTCATCGCGGGCCGCCGGAAGGCGGAACCGGGCGCGCGGCACCACTGTCACGCCTTCGTTTTGGGGCCGGATGGGCGAACCCGGCGGTCCAGTGACGACGGTGAGCCGGCGGGTACCGCGGGCACGCCGATGCTGGAGGTGCTCCGCCGCCGGGAGCTGACGGACACGGTCGCGGTGGTGACGCGCTACTTCGGCGGCGTGCTGCTCGGGGCGGGCGGGTTGATCCGCGCGTACGGTCAGTCCGTTTCGGACGCACTGGAAGTGGTTGGTGTACTAGAACACCGGCGTCTCAGGCTCGTCGAGGTGGCGGTGAGTTACGACCGCGCGGGCCGGCTGGAGAACGATCTGAGGGAGTCGCCGTACTTGATCCACGCGACCCGCTTCGACGCTCTCGCGCGTTTCGAGATCGGGCTGGCGCCGGGGGAGTGGCCGGCGTTCGAGAGCCGGCTCGCGGACCTGACGAACGGCGAAGCCTCGACGACCGAACTCGGCGAGACCTGGGTGGTCCACCGCCGCTGAGTGGTCCGGTCGCCGAACCGGTTGGCGCACAACGGACTTTCGGTGCTTCCGCGACAGGGTTCCGCCGTGGCACCATGTCGTGCCACCGAGTTCCGGTACCACTTCGATCGCCACAACGTCGTCGGCGCGGCTCGTCCCACGTTGACAACGTTGTCAGAAACGCTTGTCCGACAACGTTGTCGCCCGGCGGAAGCGTGCGACAAGGAGGGAAGGTTCCATGTCCGGACCACTCGCCAGACGGCTGCGCGGGGCGGCGCTCGCCGCGATCATCGCGGCCGGAGGGCTCGTCGCACTGCCCACCGCACCCGCCGGCGCGGCGACGCTGGCCCTTACGCAGTACGTGAATCCCTTCATCGGCACCGACAACAGCAACTCCCCGAACCCGGTGCCCGGCGGCGCCGGCGGCAGCACGTACCCGGGTGCGGCCGTGCCGTTCGGGATGACGCAGTTCAGCCCGGACACCCCGACCGGGTCGCCGTCCGGCTACCGCTACAGCGACACCAGCATCGAGGAGTTCAGCCTCACCCACTTCAACGGGGCGGGCTGCCCCAACAACGAAGACCTCGGCCTGCTGCCGATCACCGGTGCGATCGGCACCTCGCCGGGCACCGGCTGGACGGGTTACGCCGGCCGCTACACGAAAGCGAACGAGTCGGCCGCGCCCGGCTACTACAAGAACAAGCTCGACAACTACAACACGACCGTCGAACTGTCGGCCACCCAGCGGTCCGGCTTCATGAAGCTGACCTACCCCAACACGACGTCCGCGCGGCTGCTGGTCAACCCGGGCCGCAGCGCGACGGGCAACCGCAACGGATCGATCAGCATCAGCGGCAGCCAGCTCACCGGCTCGGCGACCGGCGGCGGCTTCTGCGGCTCGTCGAAGACGTACCAGATCTTCTACGTCATCCAGTTCGACCGCGCGCCCAGCGGCTTCGGCACCTGGCTCGGCGGCACGGTCTCGAACGGGTCCGCGAGCACCAGCGGCGCGAACGCCGGCGGCTACGTCACCTTCGACACCTCGTCGAACACCACCGTGCAGGCGAAGGTCGGCATCTCGTTCGTCAGCCTGGCCAACGCGCAGGCGAACCTCGCCGCCGAGAACCCCGGCTTCGACTTCGCCGGGACCCGCGCGGCGGCCGACACGAGCTGGAACACGATCCTCAACCGCGTCCAGGTGACCGGGGGCGCGGCCGCGGACCTGCAGAAGTTCTACACGGCGCTGTACCACGTGTTCCAGAACCCGAACATCGCCAGCGACACCAACGGCCAGTACCGCGGGTTCGACCAGGCGATCCACACGGCGTCGCACACCGTCTACCAGAACTACTCCGGCTGGGACATCTACCGCTCGTGGGCCGCGCTGATCGGGCTGGTCGCGCCGGCGGAAGCCAGTGACATAGCCAAGTCCATGGTGCTCGACGGCCAGCAGGGCGGCCTGCTGCCCAAGTGGTCGCACAACAACAACGAGCACTTCGTGATGACCGGTGACCCCGGGCCGATCGTCGTCGGCAGCATGTACGCCTTCGGCGTCCGCGGATTCGACACGGCGGCGGCGCTGACGCTGATGGACAAGAGCTCCAACGGCGGCACCGCGCAGGGCGGCTCGATCCGCGGCCGCCAGTCCGGGTACGTCAGCCGGCACTACGTCACCGAGGACCCGTCGGACTCGCTCGAGTACTCGGCGTCGGACTTCGCGGTGGCGCAGTTCGCGAAGGCCGTCGGCGACACCACGAAGTACAACACGTACATGCAGCGCGCCCAGTGGTGGCAGAACGTCTTCGGCCCCGACTCCGGCTACATCCAGCCGCGCGGCAGCACCGGCACGTGGGCCTGGCCGGTCGTGCCGTCGAGCAACAGCGGCTACACCGAAGGCAACCCGTCGCAGTACACGTGGATGGTGCCCTACAACTACCAGGGCCTGATCAACCTGATGGGCGGCCCGAAGACCGCCGTCCAGCGGCTCGACCACCACTTCACCCAGCTCAACGGCGGCCTGACCCAGCCGTACTTCTACATCGGCAACGAGCCCGAGCACGGCGTGCCGTGGGCGTACAACTACGCCGCCCACCCGCAGGGCACCAGCTCGGCGGTGCGGCGCGTGATGAACGAGTCGTTCACCACCGGCGCGGGCGGCGAGCCCGGCAACGACGACCTCGGCGCGACGTCGGCGTGGTACGTCTTCGCCGCGCTGGGCATGTACCCGGCGACCCCGGGCGCGGACGTCCTCGCCCTGCACGGCCCGCTGTTCCCGTCCGTCTCGATCATCCGCCCGAGCGGCACGATCCAGATCAACGGAAGCGGCGCGGGCCAGGGATCGCAGTACGTGCAGAGCCTCAGCGTCAACGGCGTTGCGACGACCAAGTCGTGGATCCGCTACGGCGACATCGCGGGTGCGTCGACGCTGAACTACACGATGGGCTCGTCGGCGAGCGCGTGGGGCACGAACGCCTCCGACGTCCCGCCGTCGTACAACGACGGGTTCACGCCGCCGGCCACCGCGCCGGACCTCGGCACGAACCTGGCCCAGGGCAAGGCGGCCACGGGCTCGGCGGCGTGCGCGTCGTCCGAGAGCGCCGACAAGGCCGTCGACGGCAGCCTGGCGAACAACAGCAAGTTCTGCTCCACCGCGGCCACGAAGTTCCTCCAGGTGGACCTCGGGTCGGCGCAGAACGTGTCGTCGTTCGTGGTGAAGCACGCCGGCCTCGGCGGTGAGACGACCGGCTGGAACACCGGCGCGTTCACGATCCAGACGTCGACCGACGGTTCGACCTGGACGACGGTCGCGTCCGTGACCGGTTCGAGGGCCAGCCGCACGTACAGCCCGATCACGACCCGATCGGCCCGGTACGTGAAGCTGAACCTCACCACCCCGGCCAACGACGGCAACGGCGCGGCGCGGATCTACGAGTTCGAGGTCTACCGCTGACCCACCGGTCGTGAGTGGGAAACAGGGTTAGAACACTGTTTCTCACTCACGACCGGCCGCGGCAGCCCACTCTTCGCGGGTGATCGCGTACTCGACCTCGCCGTGCTCCGAACCCGGGGCCGGGTCGTGGAAGTCCTCGAAGTACGTGCGGACGAACGTCATCCCCAGTTTCTCCATCACGCGGCGCGACGCCTTGTTCACCACCATGGTCGCCGCCGTCACGCGGCGGACGCCCAGTTCGGTGAAGCCCTTGGCGAGCAGCGCCGCCGAGCCTTCGGTCCCGTAGCCCTTGCCCCAGGCCCGCTGGTGCAGCCGGTACCCCAGCTCCGGCTCGTCCGGGGGATCGTGCGGGCGCGGGCGGAAATGGAACCACCCCAGAAAATCGCCGGTGTTCTTCTCGATCGCCGCCCAGAACCCGTAACCGGGGAAACGCTCGTAGTAACCGAGGAACGCGGGGAGATCCAGCGTGACGATCTCGGTGCGGTCCGCCGGCCGGCCCCCATTGAGGTACTTCATCACGGCCGGGTCGTCATAGAGCGCGAAGAGCGAGTCGGCGTCGTTCTCGGTGAACCGGCGCAAGATCAGCCGCTCGGTTTCGAGGAATACGTGCATCAGGTGATGCTGTCAGTGACCCCAGAGTGTGGCAAAACAATTACGCGGCGATGGCGAAGACCTCGCCCAGCGCCAGTGAGCCGGCCTCGGTCAGCACGGCGGGCACGCGGGTGCCGCACTTGCCGGGGCGGGCGGGTGCGATCAGGCCGAGCCGGGCCAGCCGGTGCACGGTGGACTGGTCGCAGCAGCTCAGGCCGTCGATGAACAGGTCGGGCTCGCAGCTGCAGCTGATCTCGGCGTGGCCCCCGGCCACGGCTCTCAATGTGGCCCGCTCCCGGTGGTTCAGTTCCGTTGTCATGGCGGTGCCTCCTTCCCGTCGTGCTCATTAGACCGCCCGACACCGACATTTTCCGCCTTTGAGGGTGCGAACCCGGGTATTTCAGGGGAACACTTAGGGGTGGCGTGTCGTCCACACCAGGGTTACCCCGGTGGGAGGGGTTCAAGCGTCGTCTTCCGGAGGTGCCGGAAAACGATCGACGTCCGGAAGCCGACGATCTCGCGGCGCAACGCCAGCCGGTCGGCGAGGAAAGCGTGCAGCCCGTCGATGTCCGGTGTCGTCACTTCGATCAGGAAATCGTCACTCCCCGCGGTCACGTAGACCGAAAGCACCTCCGGCAGGTCCGAGATCGAGCGCTGGAACTCGTCGATGACCGCCCGGCTCAACGGTCGCACCTGCGCCGCGATGAGCGCCCGGACGCCGCGGTTGAGGCTCGCCAGGTCGATGTCGGCGTGGTAGCCGCGGATGACGCCCCGCTCCCGCAGCAGCCGGACGCGTTCGAGGCACGTCGAGGGCGCGATGCCGACCTTCCGGGCGATGTCCCGGTTGGTCTGCCGGGCGTCCTCCTGCAGGTGGCGCACGATCGCCGAATCAAGTTCGTCCAGCACGGGGCCCTCCTCGGTTCCACCGAATTTAGTTCGGCGGACAGTCATCAGCGTCGATGTTCACCCTAACTTCGGTCGGCATGACCGCACATGAACAGCTCGTCGCCCGGCGTGGCCGTCGTTCCGGCGTCACCACGATGGTCGCGATCCACTCGAGCGCACTCGGCCCGGCCGTCGGCGGCTGCCGCATGAAGGCCTACGCCACGCCCGTCCAGGCCGTGGACGACGTCCTCCGCCTGTCCGCCGCGATGACGGCGAAGTGCGCCGTCGCGGGCCTCGCGTTCGGCGGCGGCAAGAGCGTCCTCGCGCTGGAGCCCGGCCGCGTCCTCTCGCCGGCGCAGCGCCGGGACGTCCTGCTCGACCACGCCGACCTGATCGCCGAGTTCGGCGGCACCTACCTGGCCGGCCCGGACGTCGGCACCGGCCCGGCCGACATGCTCGTGCTGCGCGAGGTCTCGGCGTTCGCGTTCTGCACGCCCGAGTCCGCGGGCGGCACCGGCTCCTCCAGCGGCCCGACCGCCGTCGGCGTGCTGGCCGCCCTGCGCGCGGCGGTCGGCTCCGCGGACATGACGGGGCGCCGGGTGGTGATCAGCGGCTACGGCTCCGTGGGCGCCCACCTCGCGGCGAGCCTGCACGCGGCCGGTGCCGACGTCGTCGTCTCCGACATCGACCCGGCGAAGCGCGCCGACGCCGAAAGCGGCGGGCTGACCTGGGCCGAGCCCGAGAAGGCGCTCACCTTGAGCGCCGATGTCGTCGTCCCGGCGGCGGTCGGCGGGGTGCTGAGCCCCGAGACGGTGGCCCGGCTCGACACCCCGCTGGTCGTCGGCCCGGCCAACAACCAGCTCACCGAGGACTCCGTCGCGGACGACCTGGCCGCCCGGGGCGTCCTGTGGGTCCCGGACTACGTCGCGAGCGCGGGCGGGATCGTCTACACGCTCTCGCGGGAAGCGGAGGGCCTGGACCACGAGGCCGCGCTCGCCCGCGTCGAGACGATCGGGAAGACCGTCGAAGACCTGCTGGACGCCGCGAAAGCCAACGCGACCACCCCGCTGCACGAGGCGGCCGCGCTGGCCGCGCGACGGCTCACTTCTGGTGCGGAGCCACGTACTCCTTGGCCTCCGGTGCCTCGAACAGTGGCTTGACGTACTTGACGCCGCCCTCGGCCGTGGCGTCCGGGGTGGCCGCGTACACCTGGCGCGTCGCCGGCGTCCCCGGCTTGGAGAAGTCGAGCGCCGCGACCAGGTCGTCCGTGCCGGCCGAGGTCGTCTGCTTCAGCGCCGCGGCGATGCCGTCGCGGGTGAGGTCCTTGTTGTCGCAGGCCTTCTTGAGCACCGCGCCCCACACTTCGCCGACCGCGTAGCCGTAGGGGACCCCGCCGTTGGGTGTCTCCTTGTAGGCGGCCTTGAACTTCGCCGCGACGTCCTTGGCCTTCGGCAGGTCGGCCGAGAACGGCACGCTGCTGGCGACGATCGTGAGCTTGTCCAGCGCGTTCGCCGCCGGGCTCTTCAGCAGCACCGGGTCGAACGTCGGGTTGTTGCCCAGCACCGGCACGTTCAGCCCGAGTGCCTTGTTCGCCGCGAGCGCGGACCCGGTCTGGGCGGGCGTGGTGGTCAGCGCGATCAGCTTCACCCCGGCGCCCTTGAGCCCGGTGACGACGTTCGTCAGGTCGCTGTCGGTCGAGGTGATCTTCACTTCCTTGACCGTCAGGTTGTGCTTCTTCGCGTAGAACTGCGAGCCGCGCAGGCCGTTCTTGCCGTACTCGCCGTCGATGTAGACGTGCGCGATCGTGTCGCCGTCCTTGAGCTGCCCCTGCTCCTGCAGGTACGCCAGGCCGTCGATGATCTCCAGGTCGTAGGTGGTGCCGACGATCATCACGTACGGGTTGTCGAGCAGCTCCGACGACCACGACGCGGGCGCGGCGACGGCCTTGTCGGTCGCCAGGTTCTGCTTCAGCGCGGCCACCACCGGCGAGCCGAGCAGCTGCACGAACCCGAGCACCTTCGGCTCGATCTGCGGGTACAGCGTCTTCGCGGTGTCGGCCTTGTAGCCGTGGTCGACCTCTTCGAGCTTCACCTGCCGGCCGCAGACGCCGCCGGCGGCGTTGAAGTCCTTGGCCCACAGCTCGTTGCCCTGCGTGACGCCGAGGCCGAGGTTCTTGAAGACGCCGGACTTGTCGGTCATCACGCCGAGCGTCACCTCGGTGACCGTCACCCCCTTGCCGGTCTTGACGCCGGAGCTGTCCGGGCCCGACGAGCCCGCGTCGCCCGCTTTCGTGCTGCACGCCGAGAGCGCGAGGACGGCCGCCAGCGCCGCCGCCAGGTGTGTGCGTTTCATGGTTCCTCCGCGGTTTGACGGGGTTGACGGCGAAAACGTCTTTGCGTGAGCCGGCGGCCGATCGCGGCCAGCCCGCCAGGTTCGAACAGGACGACGAGGATGATCGCGGCGCCGTAGACGAACGAGCTGACCAGGATCGGGGTCAGCGCGCCGTCGCCGGTGCCGGCGAACCAGCCGAGGTCGGCGGAGTACAGGGCGAGCACCTGCGGCAGGCCGTTGACGATCAACGCGCCGACCAGGGCGCCGGGGACCGAGCCGAGGCCGCCGATGATGACCATCGCGAGGTAGGCGATGGACACGTTGATGCCGTAGGTGCCGAACTCGCTCTCGTCCGGCTTGAGGATGTCGAACCACAGCACGGTCATCGCGCCGGCGAGACCGCCGTAGGCCGACGAGACGGCGAACGCGCCCGCCTTGGCCCGCAGCACGCTGACGCCCATCACCGCGGCCGCGGCCTCGTTGTCGCGCACCGCCCGCCACGACCGGCCGACCCGGCCGCGCACGGCACCGCGCGCGATCACGAACGCGAGCGCGGTGAGCAGCAGGAACAGGTACCACGTGCGTTCGGCCTGCCGGATCGGGACGCCGAGCAGGGTGAGCTCGGGCCCGTCGTTGGTGAAGGGGAAGCCGAACAGCGAGAACGGCGCCGGCGCGCGCCCGGTGGACGTCCCGCCGGTGAGCTCCTCGGCGGACTGTCCGAAGTAGAGCCCGAGGAACACCAGCGCGAGGGAGGCGACGCCGAGGTAGATCCCGCGCAGCCGCCCGGCCACCGGCGCGAAGGCCAGGCCCAGCAGCGCCGAGACGACGACCGCGCCGACCAGCGCCAGGCCGGGGTCCAGGCCGAAGCCGACGACGCGGTCGTCGCCGGTCGGTCCGGAAAGGACGGTGTACGCAGTGCCGCCGGCGAGCAGGAAGAACGCGTGGGCCAGGGAAAGCTGCCCGGCCTGCCCGACCACCAGTGTCAGCCCGATCGCGCCGACCCCGCCGATCATCATGTACTGCCCGGCCTTCAGCCAGGCGGCGTCGAGGTAGAGCGGCAGGGCGAGCAGGACGACCAGCAGCGCGAGCCACGCGATCGTGCGCACCAGCTTCCCCGCGTCACGGCGCTTCGGCGGCGCGGCTGCGGCGACCGGTGGGCTGTCCACTTCGGACACAGCACTGTCAGACACGGGTTCGCTCCCTCGTGCCGAACAGCCCCGAGGGCCGCACCACCAGGACCACCAGCATCACGAGGAACACCGCGCTCTTCGAGAAGTCGAACGACACGTACTGCGCGGACAGCGCTTCCACGAGGCCGACGACCAGGCCGCCGACCACCGCGCCCGCCGTCGAGTCGAGGCCGCCGAGGATCGCGGCCGGGAACGCGGCCAGCGCGATCGAGTGCGTGCCGCGCGAAAGGCCGGCGCCGGAGAAGTCCTGCGTCGCGATGAACAGGACCGCCACCCCGGCCAGCAGCCCGGCGACCAGCCACGCGGTCGCGGTGACGCGGGAGCTGCGGATGCCCATCAACGCGGCGGCTTCGCGGTTCTCCGCCTGCGCCCGCATGGCCACGCCCCAGTTCGAGTACTTGAAGGCCAGCCAGAACGCCGTGATGAGCACCGCGGCGACGCCGAGGGCGACCAGGTGCGTGCGGAACAGCGTGATCCCGCCGAGCTGGAACGGCTGCGCGTCCCAGGCGCCGCCGAGGAAGGGCAGCGTGACACCGAGGCGGCGGACGATCTCCTCGGTGACGATCACGTCGACGCCGATGGTGAGCAGGGCCAGGCTGTTCGCGTCGGCGTGGCGCGAGCGCGACAGCAGCAGCCGCTCCACGACCAGGCCGAGCAGCCCGGCCGAGACGATGCCGACGAGCGACGCGCCCACCCAGCCCAGCGCGTCCCGCGTCACCACGACGAGGTAGCCGCCGAAGAGCACGAGCGAGCCGTGCGCGAAGTTGACCACCTCGGTGGCCTTGAAGATGATGACGAACCCCAGCGCGAGCAGCGCGAACACCGCGCCCTTGCCGAGGCCGTTCACCGTGAGCTGCAGGAATGTGTTCACGCCGCCTCCGTGCCCAGATAGGCCTTGATGACGTCCGGGTCGGCCTGGACCTGCGCCGGGGTGCCGTCGGCGATGCGGCGGCCGAAGTCGAGGACCGTGACCCGGTCGGCGATGCCCATCACCAGGCCCATGTCGTGCTCGACGAGCAGGATCGAGATGCCCAGCTCGGCGCGGATCCCGCTGATCGTGCCGGCCAGCTCCGCGGTCTCCGCCGCGTTCATCCCGGCCGCGGGCTCGTCGAGCAGCAGCAGGACCGGCTCGACGGCGAGCGCGCGGGCCAGGTCGACGCGCTTGACGACGCCGTAGGGCAGCGCGCCGACCGGTGCGTCGACGACGTCACCGAGGCCGAGGAACGCGCAGATCTCCCGCGCGCGCTCGGCGTGCCGGCGTTCGGCGCGGACCGTCCACGGCAGCCGCAGCCCGACCTCGAGGAACCCGCCGCGGGTCAGCGCGTGGCGGCCGAGCAGGACGTTGTCGAGCACGGTGGAGCCGGCCGACAGCGCGGCGTTCTGGAACGACCGGCCGACGCCGAGCCCGGCGAGCTTGTGCGGCGCGAGCCCGGTGAGGTCGGTGTCGCCGAGCCGCACGCGGCCGTCGTCGGCCCGGTAGAGGCCGCTGATCACGTTGAAGCAGCTGGACTTCCCGGCGCCGTTCGGCCCGATCAGCGCGTGCAGCGAGCCGGGGGCGACGGTGAAACTCACGCAGTCGAGGGCGCGGATCCCACCGAACCGCAGGGAAACGCCCTCGACGCGCAGCTCCGGCGGCGTCATCCGGCCCACCTCGACAGCGTCCGGCCCGCGAGGTGCTCGCGCGCTCGTTCGGCCTCGGCGTCGGCGGTCTCCTGCGACTCGGCGTGCCCGCCGAGGTAGAGCCGCTGGACGTCCTGGCTCGCGGACAGCTCGGCGGCCGTCCCGGCGAGCGCGACCCGGCCGACCTCCAGCACGACGGCGTGGTCGGCGACGCCGAGCGCCATCACGGCGTTCTGCTCGACCAGCACCACGGCGGTGCCCTGCTCGTGGATCTCGCGGATGGTCCGGGCGATCTGCGCGATGATCTTCGGCGCCAGCCCGAGCGACGGCTCGTCGAACAGCAGCAGCCGCGGCGCGGACATCAGTGCCCGCCCGATGGCCAGCATCTGCTGCTCACCGCCGGACAGCAGGCCGGCCCGTTGCTTGGCGCGTTCGGTCAGCACCGGGAACAGCTCGTCGACGCGCTCGCGTGCTTCGGTTCGTTCGGCGGCGGTCCGGGCCCCGATGCCGCCGGCGCGCAGGTTCTCCTCGACGGTCATCCGCGCGAAGACCTGCCGCCCCTCGGGCACGCCGACGACGCCGAGCCGGACGATCCGGGCGGGGTCGAGCTTGCCGAGCGCGTGGCCGTCGTAGCGGATCTCGCCGTCTTCGATGACGCCCCGGTGCATGCGGAGGGTGCCGGAGACGGCTCTGAGCAGGGTGGACTTGCCGGCGCCGTTGCTGCCGAGCACGGCGAGGACGCCGTCGGCGGAGACGTCGAGGTCGACACCGTGCAGGGCGGCCGTCGACCGGCCGTACCGCACCCGCAGACCACGCACGGTCAGCACGGACTCACTCCTGGACGCACGACGCCTCCTCCACTCGTGTGACGTGAGTCACCGTCGGTGGCGGTCATCCTGCGGTGGGGTCGGGTCCTCGGACACCCCCACGTGGAGAGGTAACCGGCTACAAAACGGACACGGCGGCTTCCCGCAGCGCCTCGAACACGTCGGGTGAGGTGGTGTGCTCACCGAGCCGGACCGGCTTGCGGTCGCCGTGGAAGTCGCTGGAGCCCGTCGCGAGCAAACCGAGTCCGGTGGCCACCTCCCGCAGCCGCGTGCGGACCTCGGGGGCCTGCTCCGGGTGGTCGGCCTCGAGCCCGGTCAGCCCGGCCGCCGCGAGCGCGGCCAGCTGCGCGTCGCTGACTTCCGCGCGGCGTTTCACCGACCGCGGGTGGGCCAGCACGGTCACGCCGCCGGCCGCGCGGACCAGCCCGATCGCGTCCACTGTGGACAGGACGTGCTTCGGGACGTCGGCCCGGCCGCCGTCGACGATCCAGTCGGGGGTGAAGGCATCGGCGATGCCGACGGTGGCCAGGGCCGCGGCGATGTGCGGCCGGCCGAGCGGTGCTCCCGCGGCGATCGCCTCGACCTGCTCGAGGGTGATCGGCGCGCCCAGCTCCCGGCAGCGCTCGACCATCCGCACGGCGCGGCGCGTGCGATCGGTGCGGATCAACTCCAGCTCGGCGGCCAGCGGCGCGTACCCGGGGTCGGCGAAGTAGCCGAGCAGGTGCACCTCGGCGTCGTCGAGCCGGCAGGAGATCTCGACGCCGGGCACGATCTCGATGTCCGAGGCGGCGGTGGCGGCTTCCAGGCCGGCGAAGGTGTCGTGGTCGGTGAGGGCGAGCACCGTCAGCCCGGCCTCGGCGGCCAGCCGGGGGAGTTCCGCGGGCGGCGTCGTCCCGTCCGAGGCCGTGCTGTGCGCGTGCAGGTCGATGGTCACCCGGCGGAGGATCTCACAGCAGGCCGGCCTCGCTGGCCTTGCCGATCGCCTCGACCCGGTTGCGCGCGCCGAGCTTGTGCAACGCCGACTGCAAATACGTCTTCACCGTGTTGCGCGCCAGCCCCGTCGACTCCGCGATCTCCGGGTTCGTCTGGCCCTGCGCGGCCAGGCGCAGCACCTCGTACTCGCGGCGGGTCAGGCCGCTGCGGGCCAGCGCGTCCGATCGCTGCCCGGCGTCGGGCAGGATGCGCGGGTCGACCACCCGCTCGCCACGCAGCACCCGCCGCAGCGCCGCGACCAGGTCGGTGCCCGCCACGTCCTTCAGCAGGCAGCCGTGCGCGCCCGAGTCCAGGGCCGCCAGCACGCCCTGGTGGTCGCCGTGGGCGGTGAACACCACGATCCGGGCGGCCGGGTGCACGCGCCGCAGCTCGGCGATCACCTCCGGCGCGAGCATGTCCGGCAGCCGCAGGTCCAGCAGGATCAGGTCCGGCAGCAGCTCCGACACGCGCTGGATCGCCGCCCGGCCCGACTCCGCCGAACCCGCCACCGCCAGGCACGGGTCGGAGCGCAGCAGCAGGCTGACGCCGTCGCGGACCACCGGGTGGTCGTCGACGACGAGCACGCTCGCGCGCGTCACGACCGCACCAGCGGCACCCACGCGCGCAGCGTGCAGCCGTCGTCGTCATCGCGGACCAGGCTGACCCGGCCGCCCAGCCGCAGGGCGCGCCCGGACAGCGTGCGCAGGCCCATGCCCGTGCCGGGGACGGTCGCCGCGCCGGTGCCGTCGTCCGCGACGACCACCTGAACCCCGTCTTCGCTGGGCAGGAGACTGACGATCACCGACGACGCCCGCGCGTGCTTCTCGACGTTGAGCAGTCCTTCGCGGACCGCGGCCACCAGCAGCGCGGTGCGTTCGGCGTCCAGCGGCGGCACCGCCGCGAGCTGCACGAACCGGGCCGGGACGCCGCAGCGCGCCTGGAACGAGCGGCAGTGCTCGGCCAGCTCGACCGGCAGCGCCCGCTCCGGACTGGACTCCGACAGCGCCAGCAGCGACTCCCGCAGCGCCCCGGCCGCCGCCGAGACGTCCCCCTCCAGCCGGCGCAGCCGCGCCTCCAGCCCGGGGTTGCCGTGGACGTCCCCGTGCAGGTCGCGGACCTGGACGCCGATGGAGAACAGCAGCGCGCCGACGGAGTCGTGCAGGGCGCTCTGCATCCGCAGGCGTTCGCCGGCCACCGCGGCCGTGCGGTCGGTCTCGGCGACCTTCGCCAGCTGCAGGGCCGTCCCGGCCTGGCAGGCGACCTCCTCCATCCGCCGGACGGCGTCGTCGCCGAAGTCGGCGGGCTCGCGCATGGCCGCGTACGCGATCGCGACGGTCTCGCCGCGCGCGACGACCGGGACGGCGAGCATCGCCGCCAGACCCTCGCCGCGTACCTGGGCGTCGAACTGGTGGGTGATCGCGGGCGAGCTGACGTAGTCGGCGACCCGGACCGGCCGGCCCAGCGCCAGCACCCGCCCGCCGATGCCCTGGCCGACGGGCACCGCGAGGTCCTGCAGCGAGTCCGTCCGGGTGCCGGACATCCAGCGGATCACCGCGAGCCCCGGCTGGTCGAGCTCCGCGACGAACCCGGCCTTCGCGCCGACCGTCTCCCGGACCAGGCGCGCGGTCCCGTGCAGCGCGGCGACGCGGTCGAGCGTGCCGAGCAGCTTTTCGCGCTCGCGCAGCAGCTCGCCCAGCACCGCGCTGTACTCGGCGACGTGCTCCTTTGCCGTCACCCGATCACGATGGCACACGGGGTGTGGTTTCGGACATACCCGGCTGGAGAGGTACGGACGCCGTCCGTCGACTTGAATGGGGGCGTGGAGATCCTCACCGACGCCGCCACGCTCGCGCTGTACACGACCGACGCGTCCAACTACCGCCACGTGCCCCGGGGCGTGGTGCTGCCGAGGTCCGTCGACGACGTCGTCGCCGCGGTCGCCGAGGCGCGCGCCCGCGACCTGCCGGTGATCGCCCGCGGCGGCGGCACGAGCGTCGCCGGCAACGCGTGCGGGCCGGGCCTGGTGATCGACACCTCGCGCCACGTCGGCGGCGTGCTCTCCCTCGACCCGGGGACGCGGCTCGCGCGGGTGCTGCCCGGGACGGTCCTCGATGACCTGCAGGCGGTCGCCGCGCCGCACGGGCTGCGGTTCGGCCCGGACCCGTCGACGCACAGCCGCTGCACGCTCGGCGGGATGATCGGCAACAACGCGTGCGGCTCGCACTCGGTGGCCTGGGGGCGCACGGTCGACGTCGTCCGCTCGCTCGACGTCCTGCTCTACGACGGCACGCGGCTGCGCGTCGGGCGCGACGAGCCCACCGAAGGCCGGATCTTCGACGAGCTGCGCGCCCTGGTGCGGGACAACCTGGCCTTGCTGCGCAAGGAACTTTCGACGTGGCCGCGGCGCGTGTCCGGCTACGGGCTCGAACACCTGTTGCCGGAGAACGGGTTCGACGTCGCGAAGGCGCTCGTCGGCTCGGAGGGCACCTGCGTCACGATCCTCGAAGCCACGGTCGAACTGGCCGAGCTCCCCGCGCGCCGCGTGCTGGCGGTGCTGGGTTTTCCGTCCGACATCGCCGCGGCCGACGCCGTGCCGTCGATCCTGCCGTGGTCGCCGCTGACCGTCGAGGGCGTCGACGCCGAGCTCGTCGCGATGCTGCCGGGCCGCGCGGACGACCTGCCGCCGGGCGGGGCCTGGCTGTTCGTCGAGCTGGCCGGCGACGACCCGGCGTCGCGGGCCCGCGCGCTGGCGGCGTCGCTCGACCTCACGGGCTTCGCGATCCTGGACGACCCGGCCGCGCAACGCCGGCTGTGGCGCATCCGCGAGGAGGGCGCGGGGCTCGCGACCCGGCTCGCGGACGGCTCGGAAGCCTGGCCGGGCTGGGAGGACGCGGCCGTCCCGCCCGAGCGGCTCGGCGCGTACCTGCGCGAGTTCAAGGAGCTGATGCGGGCGCACGGGCGGCGCAGCGTCGTCTACGGCCACTACGGCGAGGGGTGCCTGCACCTGCGGCTGGACTTCGACCTGCTGTCCACGTCCGGCGTGGCGGGGTTCCGGCGGTTCCTGGAGGAGGCGGCGGACCTCGTCGCCGCGCACGGCGGGTCGCTGTCCGGCGAGCACGGCGACGGCCAGGCGCGGTCCGAGCTGCTGTCCCGGATGTACAGCCCGGACATGATGGACCTCTTCGGGCGGTTCAAGGCGATCTTCGACCCGGCCGGGCGGATGAACCCCGGCATCCTGGTGGCGCCGCGGGCGGTCGACGCCGATCTGCGCGTGCGGGCCACGTCACCATCCTTTGAGGACAGTGTCTTCCTCGGTTATCCGGAAGACCGGGGGAGTTTCGGCCAGGCGATGCGCCGCTGCGTCGGCGTTGGGAAGTGCCGCAACACCAGTGGCGGCGGTGTGATGTGCCCGAGCTACCGGGCCACCCGCGAGGAACAGCACTCGACGCGCGGGCGCGCGCACCTGCTGGCCGAGATGATCAACGGCGAGGTGATCACGGACGGCTGGCGCTCGTCCGAAGTGCACGACGCGCTCGACTTGTGCCTGTCCTGCAAGGGATGCCTGTCGGACTGCCCGGTGGACGTCGACATGGCGACGTACAAGGCGGAGTTCCTGCACCAGCACTACCGGCGGCGGCTGCGCCCGGCGTCGCACTACTCGATGGGCTGGCTGCCGCTGTGGCTGCGGCTCAGCGCCCGGGCGCCGCGGCTGGCCAACGCCGTCGGGCGGTCTTCTCTGGCGCGGTTGGTGAAACGGCTGGGCGGGATCGCGCCGGAGCGTGCGCTGCCGACGTTCGCCCCTTCGCCGTTCACGTCGTCGCGTGCGGACTTGCGGCGTAAGGCTTCGGGAGAGCGTCGCGTCGTCCTGTGGCCGGACTCGTTCAACAACTACCTGACGCCTTCGGTGCTCGACGCCGCCCACGAAGTGCTGACCGCGGCGGGCTACGACGTCGTCCTGCCGGACCGCGGAGTCTGTTGTGGACTGACGTGGGTGTCGACGGGCCAGCTCGGTGTCGCGCGCCGCGTCTTGACCCGGACGCTGGACGTGCTCGCGCCCTACCTCGAAGAGGGCTACGAGGTGGCCGGGCTGGAACCGAGCTGCACGGCCCTGTTCCGCGGCGACCTGCCGGCGCTGCTGCCGGGCGACGCGCGAGCCGCGGTGCTGGCCTCCCGGACGTTCACGTTCGCGGAGCTGCTGGCGCGGGCGCCGATCCCGTTCGCGGACCTGGACGTCGACGCGATCACGCAGGTGCACTGCCACCAGCACGCGGTTCTGGGCTTCGGCGCGGACGAGTCGGCGCTCGCGGCGGCCGGGGTCCGCAACACGACGCTGGACTCGGGCTGCTGCGGCCTGGCGGGCAACTTCGGCTTCGAGCGCGGCCACTACGAGGTGTCGAAGGCGGTGGCGGAGGACCGGATGCTCCCGGCGATCCGCGCGACGCCGGAGGAGACGCTGGTGGTGTCCGACGGCTTCAGCTGCCGCACACAGATCGCCCAGGAGTCGGGCCGCACCCCGGTGCACCTGGCGGAGCTACTCCGGCGCGCGCTGCCCGGTCGTGAGTGAGAAACCGTGTTCTAACCCTGTTTCTCACTCACGACCAGTGCGGTAGGGCTCCCACGGCTATTCCGCGCGCTCCAGGAGGGTGCGCGTCGCGGTGAGCACCAGGCGGCAGACCTCGTCGGGGTCGGCGCTGGCCAGGGGTTCCGTGCCGGAGATCTCGCGGACCAACGCGATGCCCATCAGCCAGGCCAGCGCGAGGTCGGCGCGCAGCTCGGCGTCCGGCGCGTCGGTCAGCGTCGCCAGCACCTGCGCGTACTCCTCGCCGATCTCCTGCCGGATCGCGGCCGCGGCGCCGTCGCTGCCCGACGAGCGCAAGTACGTCTCCAGTGTCCGGTTCCGCGTGCCCTCCGGGGCCAGCATGCCGCGCAAGGAGGCGCTGAAGAGCCGCTCGGGCGGGGTGCTGGCCAGCTGCTCGCGCCCGTTGCGCGCGATGACCGCCTCGAACAGCGCGTCCTTGCTGCCGAAGTAGCGGAACAGCAGCGCCTGGTTGACGCCGGCCTGGCTCGCGATCTCGCGCACGGTCGTCCGGTCGAAGCCGCGCTCGGCGAACAACGTCGCGGCGGCGTCCAGCAACGCGCGCTGCGTCGCGGCCGCGTCCCGGCGCCGGCCGGCCTGTTCGCTCATCCGAGCAGGCTAACCGGCAAACCGGGCGCGGGCGCGCCTAGGCGCCGGAAAGGCGGATCGCGGCGGCCGGGCAGGTCAGCTCGGCCTGCCGGACCGCGTCCTCCTCGCCGGCCGCCGGCCCGTCGGAGAGCAGGACGACGGTGCCGAGGTCCTCGTCCTGGTCGAAGGTGCCCGGCGCGAGCAGCACGCACTGCCCGGAGGAGACGCAGCTGTCGGTGTCCGCGGTGATCTTCATGGGGCTCACCACGTCACGGGGACGGCGTCGACCCCGCCGGCGACGCGGTTGACGCGGACCGGGATCTCGTCGATCCCGGCCGCCAGCCGCAGGCCGGGGAACCGCGAGAACAGCTTGGGGAACACCGTCCGCAGCTCGGTGCGGGCGAGGTTGGCGCCGATGCAGACGTGCGCGCCGGTGCCGAAGGCCAGGTGGACGTTCGGCGTGCGGGCCGGGTCGAACTCGTCCGGGTCGGCGAACACCGCCGCGTCGCGGTTGGCGGCGTCGCTGGAGATGAGGACCGCGTCGCCGCGCATGATCCGCGTCCCGGCGACCTCGACGTCGTCGTGGGCGTAGCGCAGCAGGCCGGTGCCGCTGGTCGCCGTCAGGCGCAGGATCTCCTCGATCGTCTGGTTGACCTCGCCGTCGGGGTCGGCGGCGAAGCGATCGCGGCGGGCGGTGTCGCTGAGCAGGAACAGCGTGCCCATCGCGATCCGGGTGGACGTCGTCTCGTGGCCGGCGAACAGCAGGCCGGCGCCCATCCGGGCGAGGTCGTCGTCGGTGAACGTGGGGTCGTCGGCCTGGACCGCGACCATGTCGGAGATGACGTCCGGCTGCGGGTCCACGCGCTTGGCGTCGGCCAGCTTCGTCATGTAGGCCTTGAACTCGGTCATGGCCGCCTGCGCGTCCTCGCCGCCGTCCATCATCGCGATCCGCTCGGACAGTCCGCGGAACTTCTCGCGGTCTTCGTACGGCACGCCGAGCAGCTCGCAGATCACCAGCACGGGCAAGGGGAACGCGAGGAAGTCGGTCAGGTCGACCGGCTCGCTGGGGTTCGCGTCGTGCGCGGCCTGCAGGTCGTCGAGGCAGCGGTCGGTCAGCTCGGCGATCCGGTCGCCGAGGGCCCGCATCCGCGGCGCGGAGAACGCGGGCGCGAGCATCCGGCGCATCCGCTTGTGCTCGGCTTCTTCGGTTTCGAAGTCCCCGCTCGGGCCGTCCTGGATCGCGGCGTTCGAAATCCGCGACGCCTGCTCCGGCGCGGGGTGTGAACGGCCGAAACGCTTGTCGCGGAAGATCTCCTTGGCCTCTTCGTACGACGTCACCAGCCACGCCGGGTCGCCGGCCGGGGTCAGCACCCGGCTGATCGGGGCCCGCCGGCGCAGCGTTTCGTAGTCCGGCGCGATGGCGAGCGCGTTCGCCCGGGTGAAGGGGAGGCGAGGCGTCTCTTCGGTGGTGGTCATGCGTCTCTCCTCAGTTCGGTTTCGAGGTCGGCGAGCCAGCGGAGCTCGGCGTCGAACTTCCCGATGACGTGGTGCAGCGCGGCGCGGCTCCACGGGTCGGCCTGCCCGGCGGCGAGCCCGGTGACCCGCGCCCGCTCGGCGAGCAGCGCCCCCTTGCGGACGTCGAGCACGCGGGCACGTTCGTCGCGGCTCAGCCGGCCGAAGTTCCCCACTCTCGCGAGGAACTCCGGTTCGTTCAGCGCCAGCTCGCCGGGGAAGTCCGCCAGCATGTCGCGCAGCAGCTCCCGCCCGACATCGGTGACCGTGTAGACGTGCCGCGGCGGTTTGGCCTCCTGCTCCTCGGCGCTGCGGCTCACCGCGCCCGCGTCGACGAAGCGCCGCAGCGTCGGGTAGAGCGAGTTGTTCGACAAGGTGTGGCCCGTCGACGCCTCCACGGCTTTGCGCAGTTCGTAGCCGTGCATCGGCTCCCGGTCCAGCTTCGACAGCAAGAGGATCTCGATCCACACCTAGGTCACCGTAACCTAGGATTCCGTGACCTGGCAATGGCGGACCGTGACAGGTGGGGAGAAACTGTGTAGCGTTGTAAGCAGTCGCTTACAATCCGACCACGGGGGTTTCCGCATGACCGTCGCCCACACCGAGCCGCTCTCGTACCCCTTCAACGAGGAGGCGGGGCTCGACCTCAACGAGGCCTACGCGGCCGCCCGCGACGCCGAGGGCATGGTCCGGGTCAAGATGACCTACGGGGACCCGGCCTGGCTGGCCACCCGCTACGCCGACGCCCGGCTGGTGCTCGGCGACCGCCGGTTCTCGCGGGCGATGGAGAAGGAGAAGGACGCGCCGCGCCGCTCGCCCGTCCAGCGTGACGGCGGCATCCTGCAGATGGACCCGCCGGACCACACGCGGCTGCGGACGCTGGTGGCGAAGGCGTTCACCATGCGGCGCGTCGAGCTGCTGCGCCCGCGCGTCGTCGAGCTCGCGACCGGGCTTATCGCGGACATGAAGGCCGCCGGACCGCCCGCCGACCTGGTCGACCTGTACGCGCTGCCGATCCCGGTCGCGGTCATCTGCGAGCTGCTCGGCGTCCCGGTCGGCGACCGGCCGAAGTTCCGCGTCTGGAGCGACGCCGCGCTGTCCACCAGCGGCCTGACCCCCGAGGAGTTCGAGCGCAACCGCGAAGAGCTGCGCGACTACATGCGCGGGCTGATCGCGGAGCACCGGGCGCGGCCCCAGGACGACCTGATGACGGCGCTGATCGAGGCGCGCGACACGCGTGACCGGCTGACCGAGCTGGAGCTGGTCGACCTGTGCGTCGGCATCCTCGTCGCCGGGCACGAGACCACCGCGAGCCAGATCCCCAACTTCGTCTACGCCTTGCTGGACCAGCCCGGCCAGTGGGAGCGGCTGGTCGCCGACCCGGACCTGATCCCGGCCGCCGTCGAGGAGCTGCTGCGGTTCGTGCCGCTGGGCGCGGGCGCCGGGTTCGCGCGCTACGCCACCGAAGACGTCGAGGTCGGCGGCGTGCTCGTGCGGGCGGGGGAGCCGGTGCTGGTGGCCATCGGGGCGGCCAACCGCGACCGGCTGCAGTTCGACGACGCCGAGGGCCTGCGGTTCGACCGCGAGGACCAGCACCACCTCGGCTTCGGCCACGGCGTCCACCACTGCCTCGGCGCGCCGCTCGCCCGGCTCGAGCTGCAGGAGGCGCTCCGCGCGTTGGTCACCGAACTGCCGGGGCTGCACCTGGCCGGCGATATCGTGTGGAAGACGCAGATGCTCGTCCGCGGACCGCGGTCGATGCCGATCGGCTGGTGACTCGGAAGGTGGCCATGAGCTGGCACGTGGAAGTCGACGAACACACCTGCATCGGTTCGGGGATGTGCGCCGCGCTGATGCCCGAGGTCTTCGTCCTCGACGGTGCGGTGGCGCAGACGGCGGTTTCGGACGTCGACGCCGACGAAACGGTGCTGGACGCCGCGGACTCGTGCCCGGCGATGGCCATCACGGTGACCGACGGCGGTCGCGAGATCGGCCCGCGTCCCTAAGGCTCGTAGCGGCCGTGCTCGGTGACCACGGCCGTGACGAGCTCGTGGGGCGTCACGTCGAACGCGGGGTTGAAGACCCGCGTGCCCGGCGGGGTGATCGGCACTCCGGCGTATTCGGTGAGCTCGCGGGCATCGCGTTCTTCGATGGCGATGCCCGCGCCGTCCGCGAGCCTGCTGTCCACTGTGGACGAAGGCGCGACCACGACGAACGGCACGCCGTGGTGCTTCGCGGCGATCGCCAGTCCGTAGGTGCCGATCTTGTTGGCGACGTCGCCGTTCGCGGCGATCCGGTCGGCGCCGACGAGCACGCAGTCGACCATCCCGCGCGCCATCGCCGCGGCGGCCGCGCCGTCCGGTTGGACCCGGTACGGGACCTGCTCCTGCGCGAGCTCCCACGCGGTCAGCCGGGCGCCTTGGAGCAGCGGGCGCGTCTCGTCGACCAGGACTTCCTCGACGAGCCCGCGGGCGTGCAGGTGCCAGACGACGCCGAGGGCGCTGCCCCAGCCGACGGTCGCGAGGCGCCCGGCGTTGCAGTGGCTGAGCAGGCGCAGCGGCCGTCGCGGGCAGGCGGCGAGCACGATCTCGGCGGCGTGGCGTGAAGCGGTCTTGTTGAGCTCTTCGTCTTCGGCGAGGAGGGCGAGGGCTTCTTCGAGGACGGCTTCCGGGCCGTGGTGAAGCTTCTTCAGCGCGCGCTCGACGCCCCAGCCGAGGTTCACGGCGGTGGGCCGCGCGGTGGCGATCAGCGCGGCATCGGCTTCGACGTCGTCGCTGGTCCGGGCCGCGAGGGCGACCCCGAGCGCCCCGGCGGCCCCGAGGGCGGGCGCCCCGCGGACGGCGAGGCGCCGGATGGCGTCGACGAGCTCACCGACGGTCCGCAGGTGCAGCAGCCGGTACTCGCCGGGCAGCGCGGTCTGGTCGATGACGACGATCGCGTCGCCGGCCCAGTCGATGGTCCTGCGCACGTGCCCTCCCGGCGTTTCTCGGTTGCGCGCCCGGTGATGATGCGGTGGTGACCATTGAACGGCAGAACCCGCCCGGCCTGCACGCACCACCGGGCTACCACCACGTGACGGTGGCGACATCGGCCCGCACGGTGTACCTGGCCGGCCAGTGCCCGCTGACCCCGGACGGTGCGGTGGTGGACGGGCTCCTTCCCCAGGTGGACCAGGTGGTGGCCAACACGGCTTCGGCCCTGGAGTTCGCGGGCGCGTCGCCGTCCGACGTGGTCCGGACGGTGATTTACGTGGTGACGGAGGACCGCTCGGTGCTGTCGGCGGTGTGGGACCGGCTGACGGAGTCGGCGATCGGGGCGGCGTTCACCTCGGCGAGCACGTTGCTGGGGGTGGCCCGGCTGGGGTACGCGGGCCAGCTGGTGGAGCTGGACGTGACGGCCGCGCCGGACTGACCGGCCTGGGCTGAGGTCGGCTGGAGCTGGGCAGGCTCGGTGGGGAGTGCGGTCGGCTGGGGCCCGCGTAGGAGCCCGCCGGGGGCTGAGGCCGATTGAGGTCTCGCGCCGGAGTTGGCGGGATCGGGCTCGGCTGAGGGCCCTGCGCCGGAGGTTGGCCGGGCTGCAGTCGGCTGGGGCCTCGCGGCGGAGGGCTGGTCGGGCATGTCGGGGGCCGCGATCGGCTGAGGCCCCGCGCCGGAGGCCGACCACGGCCGCATCGCGGGGAGGTTCGCGGTTCACCGCCGAGCAGCCTGGTCGCCGGGGGAGCAAAATCCGCACAACCCGCGCCGAGGCACGCCCGGCAGCACCGCATTCCCGCCGCCAAGCCACCCACTCGGCTCGCCTACGCCGCTAGCCTCTCCCCGGCCCCGGCCCCGGCCCCGGCCCCGGCCCCGGCCCCGGCCCCGGCCCCGGCCCCGGACCCGGCCGGACACTCGCGACCAGCCGACTGTCCTACAGCTCGGCCAGCAGATCCGTCTCCGTGATCCCCGGCCCCTGGCCGGCCCGGATGAACCACTCGGTCCCGAACGCGAAGGCGAACGCGTCGTCCGGCATGGCCAGCATGAACATGTCCTCGCTGATCTGGCTCGGGTGCGCCCGCATCGCCGCGCGCTTCGCCCCCACGTACTTCGACACGTCGACCGCCGCCGTGATCTCGGCCTCCGGTTTGCCGAACTCGACGTTCTCCGGGGGCTTCGGCGCTGCCTCCGGGGGCATCAGGCCCTGCTCCACCGCCGCTTCGAAGCCGCGCTGCATGAACTCGCGGTTGAACGTCGCCTGGAACACGCGTGGGGTGCTCGCCAGCTCCGCCGCCCGCATGCCGACCCGGTGGACCTGGATGTGGTCCGGGTGGCCGTAGTCGCCGTTGTCGTCGTAGACCGTCAGGACGTCCGCCGACTCCTCGCGCAGGATCGCCGCCAGCTGCTCGGCCGCCTTTTCGACGTCCGCCTGCCAGAAGCACTCCGGGTCGTCGTTCGTGGACTCGCCCATCATCCCGGAGTCGCGGTAGCCGAGGAACTCGACGCGCTCCACCCCGAGGATCTCCGCGGCCGCGTGCGACTCCCGCACGCGCCGCTCCCACAGGTGTTCGCCCTCGGCGAGAAAGCCCTCGGGGACCTCGCCGGCCTCGCCCTTGGTGGCGACGACGAGCACGACGCGGTGCCCCTCGGCGACGGCCTTGGCCATCACCCCGGCGGTGCGCAGGCATTCGTCGTCCGGGTGGGCGTGGAAGGTGACCAGTGTTGCCATGTCTCCGACGCTACCGAACCCCACCGACAAAAACCGTCCGCCAAGGTGCGCTGCTGCCCGTTAGGGTTCCCCGTCGTGGCCGACGACGAGAAGCGCACGCTCCAGGCTTTCCTGCGTGCCCAGCGCGAAAGCGTCCTCGCGATCCTCGACGGACTCGGCGAGGACGCGCTCGCGACCCCGGTCCTGCCGACCGGCTGGACCCCGCTCGGCATGGTCGAGCACCTCGGGTACGCCGAGCGGCACTGGTTCCAGGAGATCGTCACCGGCACCGCGGACCCGGTCGCGTGGCCGGCCGGCCCCGCGCCGTCGACCACGCCCCGGCCCCCGGAGGTCGTCTTCGCGTTCTACCGCGACCAGTGCCGCCGGTCCGACGAGATCTTCGCCGCGACGCCGTTGTCCGCGGTGCCGAAGCTGCGCCACCCCGCGCCGCTCGGGGACGAGATCGCCGACCTGCGCGGGGTGGTCCTGCACATGATCGAGGAGACGGCCCGGCACGCCGGCCACCTCGACGTCGTCCGCGAGCTGATCGACGGCCGCACCGGGCTCGGGCCGCGCTGACGGCGGCCGGTCACTCCGGGCGCGTCCATTCGTAGAGGAGGTGCCCGGGCGCGGTGAGGTCCGGTGGGGCCAGCATCCGGTCGATGACGAACGCCCTCGCGACGAACCCGAAGTGCGGGTTGGCACCGACCCGACGGCGCAGGTAGTCCTGGTTCACCGGCCCGAGCACCGGATCGGTCAGGCACCGGGCCGCGGCCAGCGTGCCGCGGGCGTACATGCCGGCGCAGATCGTGATGGTGCGCCGCCGGTCGGCCGGGTTGAGACCGCGGAAGAACAGGATCACGTCCTCGTGGAGGATGCGCGCCCCGTATTCGTCGCCGAGGACGGGGCTGAAGCGCCGGGTCCCCTCCCCGTTGCCGACTTCCAGGCCGAGCCAATCCGTTTCGGGAAAACGCGGGGACATCTTCACGGGCAGGTGCAGGGCGGCGAACATGTCGCGGGTCAGCAGGTTGAAATCCGACCCGCCGATCACCACCAGGTGACTGGCGTGGTCCGCGGGCTGCAGTTCGCTCGTCGTCGCGAACTTGACGTGGTTATCCGGGTTCAGGGCGCGAATGTGGCCGAACAGGTGGACCAGCGCGTCCGGATCGGCGTAGGTCAGCAGATCGACGTAGTCGGGATCCCGCGGATCGCTCGCCGGGAGGTTGTTGACCATCGATTCCGGGATTCGCCCGCACGTGATCACCACCGGCTCGTCCGGCGGGAACCGCCAGATGTCGGCCGATTCCCCGGCGGCCGGATCGGGGCCGAAGTCCGCGTTTTCCGCCGGCCGGCCGGCGACGGCCCTTTCCCACGCGATCGTCCACCCCGCCCGGTCTTCTTCGGGAACTCCGTACGCGGTCAGCAGGGCCAGGAGCAGATCACGCCGCGGCGCGCGCCGGCCGGCCAGGACGCCGGCCACGGTGGAGCGGGGCAAGGTGTGCCCGCGTTTCTCGCCGAGCCGCTCGATGTCGCGCAGCGACGGATTCCCGGCGCGCACCCGGCATTGCCGGAGCAGCGCGGCCAGCTGGGTGAGCGTCGTGACCCCGGACGGGTCAAGGTCACCGAATGGCCCGGGTCGGGAAGGAGGCATCTTGGCATCGTGTCCCACGTCGGCCGGTTGTGTCCCACATCGTCTCACGCTTTCCGGGCGGGATGGGGTGCCGGAACCGGCGGAAATCGGGGGACCTCGACGTCTTCGGCGTCCCGGGAGCGAGTTCGTCTTCGTGTGTCCGCGGACGTGGCACGGAAACCGCCCCCGACTGTTCAATCGTGTGAGGGACATCGGCTCTGCCGAGGGGATGGACATGCTTCACGAAGGTCAACTCGTCTACGGACTCGTCGTAGCGGTCGACGTCGAAGGATTCTCGAGAATGGGGATCCTCGACCAGACCGCGGTTCTGCTCCGACTGAAGGAGGTTCTCGACCGCGCTGCCGAACGGGCAGGTCTCGTCCGCGCCGAATGGCTCCGGCAACCGCGGGGGGACGGTGAGCTGGCGGTGCTGCCCGCCGATTCCGACGTTTCCCTCGTCGTCGCGGACTTCGTCCACGAGGTGGTGGAAGAACTGGCGCGCGGCAGCTGCCCGCGGTTGCGGTTGCGGATTTCGATGCACCACGGCGCCCTGACCGCGGGGGTCTTCGGCCCCATCGGGGACGCCCCGATCGTCGCCTGCCGGCTGCTCGACGCGGTGGCCGTGCGCGAAGCGCTCGTCCGGCACGCCGGCGACGACGTCGTGGTGGTCGTCTCGCAACGGTTGTACGAAGACGTCGTCGCGACGCGGTTCCGCGGTCTCCGGCCCGATCGGTTCCGGCCGGTGGCCGAGCGGGTCAAGGACCGGACGTACGCCGGGTACGTCTGCGTGGGCAGCCCCAAGTCCGCGTCGCCGGCCCGGGACGACGCGGTCCCGGTCGGCCACGGCACCCTGCTCGAATTTCCGAACGGGTGACTGATCGCCTGGTCAGGCGTCGAGCGACTGGGTCGTGGCGACTTCCCACGCGAACCCGTCCGGGTCGGTGAACGGCACGCCGGCGTTGACGGCGATCCGGTGCGCACCGGAGCCTTCGGGAGCGACGCCGGCCTGCTTGGCGAGCGCCTTCCGCCGGTAGAGCGCCAGCTTGACGGGTCCGCTCCCGCCGTCGAACTCGACGTACATGCGGCCGAAGCTCTTCCCGACGGTGAGACCGTGGTCGACGTAGAACTTCTTGCTGGCCAGGATGTCCTGGACGCCGAGGAGCAGCACGATCGAGCCGATCGCCCGGGTGGCCGGCCCGGTGTCCTTCTTGGTCGAGGTGGCAAGGGTCCAGATGGCACCGTCGGGCGCCTGGACGGCGCCACCGTAGCCCCACAGGGACTTCGCGGCGGGCTTGAGCGTGGTGGCCCCGGCTTCGAGAGCGGTGGCCATGAGCGAGTCGACGTCGGCGGGCTGGGCGACGACGAGGGAGAGGGTGTAGCCGCGGAAGCCGGTGGAGGCGGCCGCGGCGGTCCGGAACCGGAGCTGGGTGGTCAGTCCGAAGCCGTCGGCGTAGAAGCGCTCGGCGGCGGCGATGTCGGAAACCTCGAGGGTGATGGAGTCGATGTTCGTCATGCCGGTAACGCTAGGTCGGGGGCGGCGACCGGCGCTTCTCGATTCCTGATCGGTTGGCCTGACGTCGCCGGTAACGCGCTCGACCGGGGGCTGTCCGTGGCGAGACGTCGCCAGTAACTGGTGAAGCTCGACCAAATCGTCGCCGCACGTCCGTAGGATTCGATTCAAGAAAGGATGAATGATGAACAAAGATCCCGACGAGTGCGCCGGGCGGTTTGTTCCCGGGTTTGTGCGGGCTTCGGTGCCGGCCGACGGCAAGGTGCACGCGGTTGAGGGCCTGCAGATGGCTGTTCAGTGCGTCCGGCGGGCGAACGGTGGGATCGGTGTCGCTTCTCGGTGATCTGAACGAGGCGGGCGGGAACGTCCTGATGGTGGACTTTCCCCATATGCGGATCGAGACGGTCGAATTGACGCGGAAGCGGAAACTCTTCGGCGGCGTGAAGGACAAGAGTGTTCGCATTGCCTCGACCACGACGCCGGCCGTGCTCGACTTCGAACCGGCCTCCACGCTCGACGGCAACTCACTCTCCGCCACAAGGGTCGACTACGCGGTCTTCGTCGAGGCGGTCGTGCGGTCGGCCTGCGGAACGCGCTTGTCCCGGGATGGTCTCGCCGGCTCCGAGCGGCAGCGGCTCGAACGGGTGGCCGGGGGCGAGCGGGAGGTCGATGGTGACGACACCGTCGCCTGGTTGGGTCGACCCGAAGGACTGATCAGTACTCGTTCTTGATGACGAAGTAGGAGCCGCGGATGGTGCCGGCCAGCTTCGACTTCTGGCGGGCGAACTTGAACGCCCCCAGTTCCGCCGGGACGTCCATCCCGTCGGAGAGCTTGAACCCCACCGCTCGCTTCCCCCCGTCTTCGAGGGTGTACATCACGTTGATCGACAGGCCGTCCTCGTAGAACACGTACGCCATCCGGATGTTCTCGACCTGGAACTCGGTCGCCTCGAGCGGGGGTGCGGCGATGACGATGTCGCGTTCCTCCGCGAGGATGCGGCTCACCCAGGCGATGGTCGCCTCGGCGTCGGCCGCGGGCTCGACCGTGAAGACGTGGTCGTACTTGTTCTTGAAGTAGCGGGCCTCGTTGGCCCGCAGGCCGGCGAGGGCGGGCGCGACCGGCGACGACTCCAGGCCGGCGGTCGACACGGTGACGAAGTCCACGGCGTGGGGCACGGTTCCTCCAAGGTCAGCGCTGGTGGCGACTGTAGACGACCCGGGACCCCCACAGGACGCCCGCCGCGATGGAGACGCCCAGCAGCGCGATGCTGCCCACGATGTCGAGCACGTAGTGGTTCGCCGTGGCGAGCACGTCCGCCGCCATGAGCGCCGGGAACGCCCATGCCGCCAGCGCCAGGCGGGGACGCGTGCCCCGGAGCGCGGTCCACACGGCATACGCGCAACACAGCGACCAGCCCACGTGCATGCTGGGCATGGCCGTGTAGTGCGTCGGACTCGTCCAGCTCGGCTGGTCCCAGATGTCGTACCGGGCAACGATGTCGACGGCGCCCGGCAGCGCGAACCGCGGTGGCGACATCGGCACCGCCCAGTAGACCGGCAGGACGAGGGCCATCATCGCGACCATCGTCCGGCGGACCTGGCGGTAGACCTCGGCGTGCCGGACGAACACCCACAGCAGCGTCCCGGCGACCACCACGTAGTACAGCCGGTACAGGTACACCGCGAGCTGGGCGAGGACCGGGTTCCCGGCCAGCCAGCCGTTCACGCTCAGTTCGACGTCGAGGTGCACCGCGTGCTCCGCGGACTGGAGGGCCAGCGCGTTCGCGGTGGCGGCCGCGAAGTCCTTGCCCACCAGGGAGTCGAGAAACGCGAAGAGCGGAAACCAGAGCAGCAGGAAGATCAGCTCGACGAGCACCGCCGGTCGCCCGCCGACACCCCGGAACAGGGCCCCCAGCCGCGGATGCACGCGGTCACCCTAGCCGACCGCTCGCGCCGGACGTGGCCACCTGACAGAGTGGGCCGATGCTGAAGCAGGTGGCCGACGGTGTCTGGGTCCGGCAGAGCGAGTGGGTCCGGAGCAACGCCGTCGTGGTGCGCGCGGACGCCGGGGTGATCCTGGTCGACCCCGGCATCGACGGTGCCGATCTGACCGAGCTCGCCGACGACGTCGACCGGCTCGGTCTGCCGGTGGTCGCCGGGTTCTCCACCCACCTCCACTGGGACCACCTGCTCTGGCACCCCCGGTTCGGCGACGTGCCGCGCTACGCCACCGCCGCCTGCGCCGCGGCCGCCGGCGCGGTCCTGGAGCGCGCGCGGACGATGGCGGCGGAGAGCGCGACGGGCATCCCGCCGGAGCTGATCGGGCTCGTCACCCCGCTGCCCGCGGACGGGGGACCGGTGCCGGGCGAGCTCGTCGAGCACGAGGCGCACGCCATCGGCCACGCCGCGCTCCTGCTCGCCGACCGTGGCGTCCTGGTCGCCGGCGACATGCTCTCCGACCTCCTGATCCCGCTCCTCGACCCCCGCCGTCCCGGTCAGGTGGACGCGTACGCGACCGCGCTCGACCGGCTGGCCGAGGCCGCCCGGCACGTCGAGGTCGTGGTCCCCGGCCACGGTGCCGTCGCCGAGGGTCCCGAGGTGGCGGCGCGCTTCGCCGCCGATCGGGCCTACATCGACGCGTTGCGGCGCGGCGAGGAACCGGTCGACGCGCGGCTCGAGCAGGACTGGCTCGCCGGCCCCCACCAGGCGAACCTGGCCCGGCACTCGTCCGGGTGAATCACGCGGGCAGGGTCCGCCGCAGGAAGCCGGTCGTGAGGTCCCACGCCCGGGCCGCCGCGGCCGGGTGGTGGAACATCGGGGCCACGTTGTTGTGGAACGCGTGCCCCGCCTCCTCCTGCACGTGGATCTCCGCGCCCGGATGGGCCGCGACCGCGGACTCGACCACCGCCACGTCCGCGCGCGGGATGTACGGGTCCTGCCCGCCGAAGTGGAACTGGATCGGGCACGTGATCTTCGCCAGGTCCGCGACCTGCCCGGCCACCGTCGAGCCGTAGAACGACACCGCCACGTCCGGGTCGCCCGCGGCCGCCGCGGCGAAGGCCAGCGATCCGCCCAGGCAGAAGCCCAGCACTCCGACGCCGCCGGAAACCGCGGGATGGGCGCGGAGGTGGGCGATCGTCGCCAGGACGTCGGAAAGTCCCGACACCGGGTCGAAAGTGGACGCCACCTCCATCGACGCCGCCACGCCCGCCTCGTCGTGGGACGACGACCAGCCGGGAGCAGTCCGCCAGAACAGCTCCGGGACCGCCACCACGTACCCCTCGGCGGCGAGGTCCGCCGCCACCGAGCGCAGGTAGTCGTCCAGCCCGAAGATCTCCTGGACCAGCACCAGGCCGGGGCCGCGGCCCGACTCGGGCAGCCACACCGGGAGGTCCGTCAGCACGCTGTCCATCACGAGGCCCTTTCGAGGAGTCGGCGTCCACACCGTACTGGCTCCACGGCCGGTGGCGTCCTAAGTTGAAGTGCCGACCTAGGAGGCGCGATGGCTGAGCAGACCAAGTACATCCTGGACGAAGAGGATCTGCCGACCCAGTGGTACAACGTCATCCCCGACCTGCCGGAGCCGCCGCCACCGCCGCTGCACCCCGGCACCCGCGAGCCCGTCGGGCCGGACGACCTGGCTCCGCTCTTCCCGCAGGCGCTCATCGCCCAGGAAGTGACGACTGATCGCTATGTCGACATCCCGGAGGAGGTCCGGGACGTCTACCGGCTCTGGCGGCCGTCTCCGCTGTTCCGGGCGCGCCGGCTGGAGAAGGCGCTCGGCACGCCCGCGCGGATCTACTACAAGTACGAAGGCGTCAGCCCGGTCGGCTCGCACAAGCCGAACACCGCCGTCCCGCAGGCGTACTACAACGCGCAGGAGGGCGTCACCCGGCTGACCACCGAGACCGGCGCCGGCCAGTGGGGGAGCGCGCTCGCGTTCGCCTGCGCCCAGTACGGGCTGGAGTGCGAGGTCTGGCAGGTCCGCGCGTCCTACGACCAGAAGCCCTACCGCAAGCTGATGATGGAGACGTTCGGCGCGACCGTCCACCCGAGCCCGTCCGAGCTGACCGAGTCCGGCCGGGCGATCCTCAAGCAGCACCCGGACTCCACCGGCAGCCTCGGCATCGCGATCAGCGAGGCCGTCGAGCAGGCGGCGCAGGACCCGGACGCGCGGTACGCCCTGGGCAGCGTCCTCAACCACGTGCTGCTGCACCAGACGATCATCGGCGAAGAGGCGCTGAAGCAGTTCGAACTGGCCGGCGACACCCCGGACGTGCTGGTCGGCTGCACCGGCGGCGGCTCGAACTTCGGCGGGCTCGCGTTCCCGTTCCTGCGCGAGAAGCTGGCCGGCCGGATGAACCCGGTGATCCGCGCGGTCGAGCCGGCCGCGTGCCCGTCGCTGACGCGCGGCAAGTACGCCTACGACTTCGGTGACACCGCGGGGCTGACGCCGTTGCTGAAGATGCACACGCTCGGCCACGACTTCATCCCGGACCCGATCCACGCGGGCGGCCTGCGCTACCACGGGATGTCGCCGCTGATCTCGCACATCTACGAGCTCGGCCTGATCGAGGCGATCGCGATCGGGCAGCAGGAGTGTTTCGCCGCGGGCGTGCGGTTCGCGCGTTCCGAAGGGATCATCCCGGCGCCGGAGCCCACGCACGCGCTGGCGGCGTGCGTCCAGGAAGCGTTGCGGTGCAAGGAAACCGGCGAGGAGAAGGTGATCCTCACGGCGCTGTGCGGCCACGCGCACCTGGACCTGCCGGCGTACGGCGCCTACCTGGCCGGGGACATGGTGGACAACGAACTGTCCGCGGCGACGCTCGAGGACTCCCTCTCGACCCTGCCGTAGCGTCCGGCCCGCCCGGGGATCAGAGCACGTCGGGGATCTCCGGGCGGGACAGCTCGGTGCGCGTTTCCGCGAGGACCACGCGGTCGCGCCCGGCCGCCTTCGCCGCGAACACCGCGTCGTCCGCCGCCTGCAGCAGGATCGTGTACTCCGTCGCCGTTTCCGGGTACACCGCCGCGCCGATCGAGGCGGTCAGGCCGTCGATCACCTCGGGCTTGCCCGGGCGGATCACCGGGACCGCCACCTCGATCCGGGCGATCGCCGCGCGGATGCGGTCCGCGATGGACACGATCTCCGCGCTCGTCGCGCCCGGGAGCAGCACCACGAACTCGTCGCCGCCGAACCGGCCGACGTAGTCGCCACCGCGCACCGAGCCCTGGATCGCCGCCGCGATCGCGCGCAGGACCTCGTCGCCCGCCAGGTGGCCGTTGCCGTCGTCGATGGCCTTGAAGTGGTCGAGGTCGATCATCAGCACGCCCGCGGTCGACGACAGCTCCGCGGCGCGGGCCAGTTCGTTGCGCGCCAGCTGGACCCAGAACTCCGGCGCGAGCAGCGCGGTCTTGGAGTCCGTGCGCGCGGCGGCCTGGAACTGCGGCAGCAGCAGGCCGATGTGCAGCGCCACCGGCGTCACCATGAGCACCGGCAGCAGCCACGGCCGGACCGTCATCACCAGCGCGATCCCGCAGCCGACGCCGACCGCGGCCAGCACGATCAGCACGTCCGACGGGTTGCCGAACGCCTGCCGCGGCGGCTTGCCCGGGTTGCTCATCAGGATCGCGAGGATGACCAGCACGTAGTTGAGTCCGAAGTAGACGATCCCGGACAGCAGCAGCGCGGTCATCCCGCCGAACCCGTCCAGGTACGGCACGTACGGCGCCACGTGCCCGGTGCCGGCGGACAGAACGGCGCCAGCGGCGAAACAGGCGAGGATGACGGTCGCCCCGGAAAACACTTTCCGGTGAATTACGCCGCGCCGTTTGTAAACGCGGACCCAGGAATGGGCGTAGCTGACGACGATGACGAGCGTGGCCAATGGCGGCGGCAGCAGGAGCAGCCCGGCGAAGATCCAGATCGACTGCAGGTGCATGTGCGGCCGACCGTCGGCGGCGAGCTCCCGGATCCGCTCGATGCGTTGCGCCGCTTCGAGATGCACGATCTCGCCGCCCAGGATCAGGCCGCACCAGAGCAGGGACTGGGTGGTGACCGGCACGAGCGCGGTCGTGGCGAGGACCGCGACCAGTGCCAGCGCGTCGACGATGAGGACATAGCCGAACACCGGAGTGGCCAGCTTCCACATCGCCCACGTACGGATACCCGATCGTGGACGTTCTGAGCTGGGCTTTCGCCCTTGGGACCCGGACAATCCCACGAAACGCCCTTCTGCTCAGGACGAACCCTTTCGCGGAAATCGTCACTGTAATCGAATGAACGCGGTGTGTCACTAGGCTGGTCGGGCTACCGTCCGGTCACGCACTGTGCAAGATCCCAGCCGAACAGGAGAAATCATGTCGCACTTCCTGCCCAACGCCAACATCGTCCCGTCCCGCCGGCGCGCGCAGCGGCCGACCGACTGGACGCGCCAGCTCCCCACCGACTGGACCCGCGCGATCCCGACGGACTGGACCCCGCGTCAGCTCCCGACGGACTGGACCGCCCGCGAACTGCCCACCGACTGGACCGTCCGCGAGCTGCCGACCGACTGGACCCGCCCCGGCGTCTCGACACCGCTGCCGCAGTGCCCGACCGACTGGACGCGGTCCTGAACCGTGCCCGGTGACCGGCCTCCCGCCGGTCACCGGGGTTCCGGTTGCGCTCGCCGCCACAACATCGCCGCGCCGAAGGCGGCGACCACGCCGATCGCCCCGGCTCCGGCGACGACCCCGTGCGGCGCCGCGCGTTCGGCCGCGAGCCCGGCGAGCACCACGCCGAGTCCCTGCGACACCCGCAACGCCGTCAGCGCGAACCCGAACGCCTGCGCGCGCTGGGCGTCCGGGGTCAGCTGGACGAACGTCGTGTTGGCGATGAGGTTGTACGAACTGGCCATTCCGGACAGCGTCAGCAGCGCCAGCGTGGCCTCGAGGTCCGGACGCAGCGCGCAGCCCAGCAGCGCCGCGCACGCCAGCACCGCCAACGGTCCCAGCAACCGCGCACGCCGCTCGGCCGGGATCCGGGACAGCGCCGCCATCCCGAGCACGTTGCCCAGCGCGTACGCCCCCAGCAGCAGCCCGACGACCACCGCGCCGCCCCCGAGCTCCGCCGCGTACGGCGCCGCGATCGCCTCCCCCGCGATGTAGATGCCCGACACGCACCCCAGCGCGACCAGCGCGAGGCGGCGCCGGTCGCCGGCCACCACGGTGAAGCCCGCGCGCACGTGCCGCCACCAGCGGACGCCCGAGGACTCCCGCGGCGGCCGGGACCGGACGCCGGTGACCAGGAACAGTGCCGACGCCGCGAAGCTCACCGCGTCCGCCAGCAGCGCGCCGCCGGTGCCGATGGCCGCGACCAGGAGCCCGCCGAGGGCGAACCCGGCGACCTGGCCCGCCTGCACCAGCATCATCAGCAGGCCCATGCCGGGCACGAACGTCTCGCCCGGCAACACTTGCGGCAGCAGTGCCGCGCGGGCGGAGTTCCACACCGGGTTGAGCAGCTGGACGCCGACCAGCAGGCCGGCCACCGCCGGCAGGGGGAGACCCGGCCACGCCATCGCCGCCACCGCCAGCGCGCGCAGGACGTCGGCCAGGACCATCACCGTGCGCGGCGGGTGGCGGTCGGCCAGCCCGGACAGCAGCGGCCCGCCGACGAGGTCCGGCAGGAACGTCAGCGCGTACGCCAGCGCCGCCCAGCCCGGCGACTTCGTCCGGTCGTAGACCAGGATCGACAGCGCGACCCGGGCCAGCTGGTCACCGGTGACCGAGACGAGCTGGGCGGAGAACAGCGCCCGGAACTCGGCCACCGCGAGGACGTCCCGGAACCCTGCCGCGCGCGTCGCCATGGACACCCACGGTACCGCCGCGGACGCGGTGCGTGAACGGCCGTTAGGAGGTCACTGGCCTTCGCCGCAGGTGATTTTCGGCTGCGGGTTGTAGCGGACGTTGCGGGTCGAGCGGCTGACCTCGCGGCCCGAAGCGGCGTCCTTGAGCACGCGGGTGTCGCTCGTGGTGAACCCCGGCGCGCCGTTGGACGCGTGGCAGTTCTCCGCCGGGCCCGGCTTGGTCGGCGGGTCGGTCGGGTTGGAGCGGCCGCCCTGGATCGACTCGACGGTGTAGCGCTTGGTGCCCCACAGCTTCACGGTGATCGACGACGGCGTCCAGATCGTCTGGATCGCGATGCCGGTGGCCGAGTCGTTCGTGAACTTGATGTCGATGACGCTGGCGCCGTTGGGGTTCTGGAACACCGTCGCCTCGCGCGCGGCGGGGTAGCGGCTGATGTAGTAGCTGTGCTCCTTGTGCCCCGCGTCCTTCATGCCGCTGAAGTACGACGCGTTGTACAGCGTCGTCGCGAACTGCGAAATGCCGCCGCCGACCTCGCGCGCCGGGGCGCCGTTCTCGATCACGCCGGCTTCGACGTAGCCCTGCGGCTTGCCGCGCGGGCCGGTGAACCCGTTGAGGCTGAAGGTTTCCCCGGGCTTGACGATGGCGCCGTTCACCTTCTGCGCCACGACGCGGATGTTGGTGCCGGAGTCGGCCGCGAAGCCACCGGTGGTGAACTCGCCGACGACCTCCTTGACGCCCAGCTGGTTCGCCTGCTCGGTCGTGACCTTCGCCGGGCTGTCCTTGTAGATCGCGGCGACCTCGCGGCCGTCGGTCTTCTTGAGGACGTCGGGCAGCGGCTTGAGGCTCGGGTCCCAGTCGACGGTCCGGCCGTCGGTGGACGGGTCGACCGTGGGCTTGCCGCCCTCGAAGACGATGGTCGCCTCCTTGCCCTCCTTCTCGGTGGACTTCAGCTGCGGCCCGGCGGCTTCGGTGATCTTGCCGTTGTCGATCTTCGGGGTGAGGCCGCCACCTTCGGCGGGCTCGAAGCTCAGCGCCGCGGCGATCGCGTCCGGCTTCACGGTGGCGTTCTTGCCGTCGCCCTTGACCACCAGCGGGCCCGAGACGGCGGGCTTCGCGAACTGCTCCAGCGCGGCCTGGACGCCCTCGGGCGTGGTGCGGACCGGCGTGGTGGTGACGGGCAGCGCCAGGGTCTCCCCGCGCGCCCACTTCTCGACGACGGCGGCCTTCGCGGCCGCGACGTCGAGCTTCTGCCCGGGCTTCGGCGCGACGGCGACCGGGTTCGTGCCCTCGAACTTCACGGTGCCCTCGGCCGGGTCGCGGTCGACCTGACCGCGGAGGCCGTCGAGGGCGGCGGTGAGCTTCGCGTCCTCGGCGTGGCTGACGACGCCGACCTCGCGGCTGGAGAACAGCGACGCCAGGCGCGTGAACGGGTTCAGCGGCTGCTCGCCGGCTTGGTCGAGGGTCTGCGGCCAGTCGAGCTTCAGCCCGGCGACGGTCGGCGAGAGCGTGCCCTGGACATCGCCCGCGGTGACGGCGACGGGGCGCGTCAGCCGCGGCTCGATCTGCCCGCGCAGCTCCTGCTCGGCGGCCTGGCGATCCATCCCGCCGACGTCGACGCCCGCCACGGTCACGCCGCGCGGGACGCTGCCCTGGCTGACCAGCAGGTCGATGCCGTAGATCGCGACGAGCAGGCCGAGCGCCCCGCCCGCGATCAAGCCGGCCTTGCGCAGGTTGATCCGCCGGGCGAGCTTCTGAACCGGAGTGAGTGCCGGATTCGGTTCGGGCCGGACGACCGGCAGGACGTCCGTCTGCTCACCGTGTGACTCGGGCCAGCGCGGTTCGTACGGCAACTCTCCACCCCTTCAACGCGGCACCGGATCGCGCCGGTGACGGGATCAGCGTACGGGGCACCCGGACAAGCCGTACGACTCGCCCTAACGGGGGATGAACCGGTCACGGGAGGTCAACGCGCGTCGGGTTCCGGGTTGTTGCCCGCCCGCGCCAGGAAGTCGAAGTCGCAGCCTTCGTCCGCCTGCGTGATGTGTTCGCTGTAGAGCGCGCCGTAACCACGCTCGAACCGCTGCGCCGGCGCGACCCACTCCGAGCGACGCCGCGCCAGCTCCTCATCGGACACCTCGAGCCGCAGCGCCCGGGCGGGCACATCCAACGTGATCAGGTCGCCGTCGCGGACCAGGGCCAGCGGCCCGCCCACGTGGGACTCCGGTGCCACGTGCAGCACGCACGCTCCGTAGCTCGTGCCGCTCATCCGGGCGTCGGAGATCCGGACCATGTCGCGGACCCCGGCGGCGAGCAGGTGCGAAGGGATCGGCAGCATCCCGTACTCGGGCATGCCGGGGCCGCCGAGCGGGCCGGAACCGCGCAGCACCAGCACCGAGTCCGCGGTGATCGACGGGTCGTCGATCCGCTTCTTGAGGTCCGCGTAGTCCTCGAACACCACCGCCGGCCCGGTGTGCGTCAGCAGGTGCGGCTCGGCGGCGATGTGCTTGATCACCGCCCCCGACGGCGCCAGGTTGCCGTGCAGCACCGCCACTCCGCCCTCGGCGGCCAGTGGGTTCTCGCGCGGCCGGATGACGTCGTCGTTGTGCACCTTCGCCTGGGAAAGGTTCTCGCCGAGGGTGCGGCCGGTGACGGTGGGCCGTTCGAGGTGCAGCAGGTCGGTCAGCCGCGACAGCAGCCCGGGCAGGCCGCCCGCGTAGTAGAAGTCCTCCATCAGCCAGGCGCCGCCGGGACGGATGTTCGCCAGCACCGGCACGCGCCGGGCGAGCGCGTCGAAATCGGCCAGCGAGACCGGGATCCCGCTGCGCCCGGCCATCGCGATCAGGTGGATCGCGGCGTTGGTCGACCCGCCGAGCGCCAGCACTGTGGTGATCGCGTCCGCATAGGCCCGCTTGTCCAGGATCTGCCCCACGGTCAGGTCTTCCCAGACCATGTCGACGATCCGCGCGCCACTCGCCGCGGCCATCCGGTGGTGCGCGGAGTCGACGGCGGGGATCGACGCGGCCCCCGGCAGCGTCATGCCGAGCACCTCGGCGGCCGACGTCATCGTCGACGCCGTCCCCATGGTCATGCAGTGCCCCGGCGACCGCGCGAGACCGCGTTCCAGTTCGGACATCTCCGCGTCGCCGATCAGCCCGGCGCGCTTGTCGTCCCAGTACTTCCACATGTCGGTGCCGCTGCCGAGGACCTCGTCGCGCCAGTGCCCGCGCAGCATCGGCCCGGCCGGCACGAAGATCGCGGGCAGCCCGGCGCTCGCCGCGCCCATCAGCAGCGCCGGCGTCGTCTTGTCGCAGCCGCCCATCAGAACGGCGCCGTCGATCGGGTAGGACCGCAGGATCTCCTCGGTCTCCATCGCGAGGAGGTTGCGGTAGAGCATCGGGGTCGGCTTCTGGTACGTCTCCGACAGCGTGGCCACCGGGAACTCCAGCGGGAAGCCGCCGGCCTGCCAGACGCCGCGCTTGACCTGCTCGGCGCGTTCGCGCAGGTGCATGTGGCAGGGGTTGATGTCCGACCACGTGTTGAGGATGCCGATGACCGGTTTGCCGAGGTGCTCTTCCGGGTTGTAGCCCAGTTGACGGCCGCGGGCGCGGTGGCTGAAGTTGCGCAGCTCGTCGCCGCCGAACCACCGGTGGCTGCGGAGCTCCTCGGGTGCTTTCATGCGATCCAGTATGGCATCTGATATATGATCGCGGGGGCCTGGTTGAATGGGGTGCGACACGAGCGAGGAGCGCAACATGACCGGGACGTTCAGCCTGCCCGCCTCCCGGACCGAAGTGGTCCTGGAGGAGATCCGCCGCGGCATCCTGACCCGCGAGCTGGTGCCCGGTCAACCCCTCGTCGAAGCGGAGCTCGCCGCGCGGCTCGGCGTGTCGAAGACGCCGGTGCGCGAGGCGCTCAAGGTGCTCTCGAACTCGGGCCTGGTGACGTTCAGCCCGTACAAGGGCGCGTCGGTGGTCCTGGTCGACGCCGAGCTCGCGAAGTCCGTCTACGACGTCCGGATGGTCCTGGAACCGGAAGCGGTCCGGCGGACCGTCGAGCGGCGCGACTCCGCGTTGCTCGACGACGCCGCGGAGGCGCTCAAGGAGGCGTCGACGGCCATCGCCGACAAGGACCAGGCCGCGCTGAGCCTGCTCAACCGCCGCTTCCACCGCGCCCTCTACCGCGGCTGCGGCAACCCCCTGCTGGTCTCCATCCTCGACGACCTCAAGGACCGCGCGGCCCTGATCAGCGTCGTCGGCTGGGAAGCCAACCCCAGCTGGAAGAAGGAGTGGACGGAGCACAAGGCGGTGCTCGCGGCGGCCAAGAAGGGCGACGCCGACGGGGCCGCGGCGCTCCTCAAAGACCACATCGGCGGGTTCCTGGAACGGGTCCTCAAGGCCATCGGATGAGGCTGCTGCTCATCTCCGACACCCACGCCCGTCCGCTGCCGGAGCAGGTGTGGGACGAGGTGCCGGCGGCCGACGTCGTCGTGCACGCCGGCGACTGGGTCGAGACCGGCCTGCTCGACGAGCTCGAAGCCCGCAGCAAGCGGCTGATCGGCGTCTACGGCAACAACGACGGCGCGGACCTGCGCGCGCGGCTCCCGGAGATCGCGCGGGCGGACCTCGGCGGCGTGCGCCTGGCCGTGATCCACGAGACCGGCGCGAAGCAGGGCCGCGAGCAGCGGTGCGACGCGCTGTTCCCCGACACCGACGTGCTGGTGTTCGGGCACAGCCACATCCCGTGGGACACGACGACCCCGGCGGGGCTGCGGCTGCTCAACCCCGGTTCGCCGACCGATCGCCGCCGCCAGCCGTTCTGCACGTACCAGACGTGCCGCATCGAGGGCGGCACCCTGAAGGACGTCGAGCTGCACGAACTGCCCCCGAGGGGGTAGACAGGTCCCATGGATCCGGCATGGGCCTTGCGGGAGATCGCGTTCCAGCTCGAACGCGCGGGAGAACCGACCTACCGCGTCCGCGCGTTCCGGAACGCGGCCGCGACCGTCGACAAGACCGGTGCCGAGCAGCTGGCGCAAATGGCCGAAAACGGCACGCTGACGTCGTTGCCCGGCATCGGGAAGGCCACCGCCGGCGTCATCGAGGACGCGCTGGCCGGCCGCGACCCGGCGTACCGGGGCAAGATCGTCGAGAAGGAACTGCCCTCCGGCGAACCGCTGCGCTCGGCGTTGCGCGGTGACTGCCACACGCACTCCGACTGGTCGGACGGCGGCAGCTCGATCGGCGAGATGGCCGTCGCGGGGCGGGACCTGGGCCACGAGTGGATGGTGCTGACCGACCATTCGCCGCGGCTGACCGTCGCGAACGGGCTCTCGCCGGACCGGCTGCGGACGCAGATGCTGATCGTCGCCAAGGCCAACGAGCTGATGGCCCCCTTCCGGCTGCTGCAGGGCATCGAGGTCGACATCCTCGACGACGGCGCCCTCGACCAGGAGGAAGACCTGCTGGGGGAACTGGACTTCGTCGTCGCCAGCGTGCACTCGAAGCTGCGGATGCCGGCACGCGACATGACCCGGCGGATGCTGGCCGCGGTGCGCAACCCGCACGTCCGGGTGCTGGGGCACTGCACCGGACGGCTGGTCGTCGGGAAAGGGCGTCCGCAGTCGGAGTTCGACGCCGAGGCGGTGTTCACCGCGTGCCGCGAGAACGGCGTCGCGGTGGAGATCAACTCGCGCCCGGAACGGCTCGACCCGCCGATGAAGCTGCTGCGCCTGGCCGCGGAGATCGGCTGCGAGTTCGCCATCGACAGCGACGCGCACGCGCCGGGCCAGCTCGACTGGCAGGGCTACGGCTGCGAGCGCGCGATCGAGGCGGGGATCGGGCCGGAGCGGATCATCAACACCCGCACGGCGGACGAGCTGCTCACCCGCTGATCTCGATGACGGGGTGCTTCGCCGGGTCGAGCCAGCGCAGGAGCGTTTCGAGGTCGGGCTTCGGGATCGCGACGCAGCCCGCGGTCGGCTTCCCGTTGGCGACGTGGAGGAAGAACGCCGAGCCGGCGCCGGGGACCACGGGAGCGCGGTTGTAGTCGATGACGACGGCGTGGGCGTAGACCGGGCCCGCCTCGCCGAGGTTCTCCCCGGCGGCCTCGTCGAACGGGCACGTGCCGGGGGCGCACGAGAAATGCGTGTTGTAGTAAGGCGATCCGGCGTCGGAGACCCACCAGTCCGAGGTGGTGACCTCGCGGTAGGGCAGCCGGGTCCGCGCGGGCTCGCTGCCGAACGCTTCGGTGAGCGGCCACACGCCGGCGGGGGTGCGGGACGTCGCTTCGCTCGCCTGTCCGACGCCGCTCTTGCCGACGTACGCGGAAACGGGTCCGTGCGCACGGACCCAGTCGCCGCCCTCGCGTTCCCAGGCGGTGAGGACGGCCGTGGCCGCGCCGGCCGAGGCGGCGACGACGCGGACCACCTGGCCCGCGCCCCCGCTGAACGCCGTGGACGCTGTGGACGCGGCGCCGGCCGGGGTGGCGGCCCCGGTCAGCAGCGCGGCCGCGGCCAGCGTGGCACCGAGGGATCTCCTGCGCATGCGGGAGAGTTTACCGGTGCCACGCTGGCCGCGCCGGGCGTCAGTTGATGGTGTAGCTGTCCCCGTAGACCTTCCACTTCAGCGGGGTGTGCAGGTCGAAGTTGCCCGCGTTGAGGAACACCAGCTGCTCGGTGTCGACGCGGGAGGTGTCGGCGTGCGCCTCCTCCTGCTTCATGATGACCTTGCGGGCGTCGAAGAACGCCTTGAGGTAGGTCGTCTCGTTGCCGCCCTGCGCCGGCGTCTTCGCCTTCTTCATCGCGGCCTTGCGGATGCCGCCGAAGCTGTCCGAGCTGTCGCCGGGGCCGTGCATCACGATCGCGTCGTAGTAGGCGAACTGGCCGAGGTTGCTCAGGCCGTCCGACTTGCCCTGGCTCACCGCGGGGTTGAAGTACACGCGGTCGCGCTCGCTGTTCTGCGCGCTCTGGAACTCCGTGGTGGCCGCGGCCTGCTTCCACGCGCTTTCGAACGCCGAGCCGAGCCCGCTGTGCGAGTCGGTGCCGTTCACCTTCCGCAGCGCGGGAAGGTACTTGGCGAGCGGGTTGTTCGGGACGGAGTTCGTGTACGCCTCGACGAGCTCCAGCATGTCGCCGGTGCCGGAACAGAACCCGATGATGCCCGCGGTGTAGCCGCGGCCGTCACCGATGTCCTCGATGTACTTGTACTGCGCTTTCCAGTCCAGCGAGGAGTTTTCCGCGCTGGAGACCAGCTTCATCGCGATCTCCTTCTTCGCCGCGACCGAAAGGTCGCCGGTGGCGAGCACGGACGCGCTGCTCGCGGCGGGTGGCGCGGGTGTCGCCGAGGAGAGTGCGGGAGTGGTGATCACGAGGGCGGCGACGGAGGCCGCGCCGAGCGCGCCGATGAAGACCGGCCGCAACTTCTTGCTCATGGGGAAAACCCTTTCCGCGGGATCGGCCGTGGGGGAGCACGGCTTTCTGGCATGGCGGACGAAGCCCGTAATTCGGCGGCTCGCGGGAACCGTCGCCTTCGGGACATCGGGTGGTGCTGCGGCGTAGCGCCACGGTAGCGAAGGGTGAGGGGCTTCACAAGAGGCGGAAGATGTTCACGTTCCTGAACAGCGCGTTTCCGTCCTCAGTGGACACGGATTCGGCAATTAGGTAAATCCGGGAAGGGAAAACAGACTATTTCGCGGGGGTCAGCGGATCCCGGTGAAGATGCGGATGACGTCCGGCAGCACGTTCACCGGGATCGTCGGGTCGATCGCCCGCTGGACGCCGAGGCCGATGCCGAGGCTGAGCAACGCCGTCGCGGCGTCGTCGGCCGACATCGGGAGTGTGATCCCGAACCGCTCGGCGTACCCGGTGAGCAGGCCCGCGATGCTGTCGCGGATCGCCTTGTCCCGCGTGGCCAGTTCGGCGCGCACGTGCGGGTTGCGCCGGGCGTTCGTGGCGAACTCGACCTCCAGCGCGGTCCACGCCTCGTCGCCGATGCTGCGCTCGGCCCAGGTCTGGAACGCGGCGAGCAGCCCCTCGACGCCGTCGGCGCCGACCAGCGCTTCGGCGACCAGCGCGACCTGCTCGTCGTGGATCCGGTCGAGCACCGCGAGGCAGAGCTCGTCCTTGTTGCGGAAGTTCGAGTACACCGCGCCCTTCGAGTACCCGGCTTCGTCCGCGACCTTCTCCAGCGACGTCAGGGAGTAGCCGTCGCGCAGGAAGAGCAGCTTGGCGGTCTCGATCAGCTGCTCGCGGGTGCGCGCCTGGCTTTCCGCGCGGGTGAGTCGGGCCATGACCGCCACTCTAGCGAGGTCCGGAATCGGGGTACCGTGAGTATTGGAATACTGTTAGTCTCCGAAATATGGAGCAACGCCACTTCGCGGTCCTCGTCGTCGGTGCCGGGGCGTCCGGGCTGGGTGCGGCCATCCGGCTCGGCCAGGCCGGCGTCGACGACCTCGCCGTGCTGGAGAAGGCCGACGCGCTCGGCGGGACCTGGCGGGACAACACGTACCCGGGCTGCGCCTGCGACGTCCCGTCCGCGCTGTACTCGTACTCGTTCGCGCCCAACCCCGGGTGGACGCGGGCGTTCGCCGGGCAGGCCGAGATCCGCGCGTACCTGGCGGACACCGCCTCGAGGTTCGGGGTGACGTCGAAGATCCGCTACGGCGTCGAGGTGACGCGCGCGCAGTGGAACGGATCCCTGTGGGAGCTGGAGACGTCCCGGGGTCCGTACACCGCGCGGATCCTGGTCGCCGGCACGGGTCCGTGGCACGAGCCGCTGATGCCCGACCTGCCGGGGCTCGCGGACTTCCCGGGCGAGGTCTTCCACTCCGCGCGCTGGAACCACGACTACGACCTGGCGGGCAAGCGGGTCGCGGTGATCGGCACCGGCGCGTCGGCGGTCCAGTTCGTCCCGCGCATCGCGGGGGAAGTGGCGCGGCTGCACCTGTTCCAGCGCACGGCGCAGTGGGTGCTGCCGAAGCCGGACCACCACGTTCCCGGCGTCGAGCGGTTCCTGCTGCGGCGGTTCCCGGCGCTGCGGCGGGCGTTGCGGAGCGCGGAGTACGGCGTGATGGAGACGCTCGGCTTCGGGTTCCGGCACCCGTGGCTGCTGCGGCAGGTGCAGAAGATCGGCCTCGCGCACCTCCGGCTGGCGGTCCGGGATCCCGCGCTGCGCCGCGCGTTGACGCCGGACTACACGCTCGGCTGCAAGCGGCTGCTGATGTCGAACACCTACTACCCGTCGCTGACGAAGTCCCATGTGGACGTTCACCCGACGGCGGTGCGCTCGGTTTCCGGCGATCGGGTCCTGGGCGCGGACGGGTCGGCCGCCGAGGTCGACGCGATCATCTTCGGCACGGGCTTCCACATCCTCGACATGCCGGTGTCCTCCCGGGTCTTCGACGCCGACGGCCGGAGCTTGGACGACCACTGGAAGGGCAGCCCAAGGGCGTACGCGGGGACGACGGTGGCCGGGTTCCCGAACCTGTACCTGCTGCTGGGGCCGAGCCTGGGAACCGGGCACTCGTCGGCGTTCATGATCCTGGAGGCCCAGCTGAGGCACACGGTGGCGGCGGTGACCCGGACGCTGAACTCGGGCTGGGAATCGGTGTCGGTGCGGCCGTCCGTCCAGGACGCGTTCAACGCGGAGGTCCAGGCGGCGCTGCCGGGGACGGTGTACCAGTCGGGCGGGTGTTCGAGCTACTACACGGACGTGAACGGGCGCAACAGTTTCAGCTGGCCGTTCTCGACCGGACGGTTGCGGTCGGCGGTGGGGAAGTTCGACGAGGCGGACTACGAGATCGGGAGGGTCTCGGCGCAGGTCGGTCGTGAGTGAGAAACAGGGTTAGAACACTGTTTCTCACTCACGACCGGTCAGTCCCACTCCCAGCACATGCCGTAGACGCCCGGCTGGGCGTCGAGCACCGCGATGTGGCTCGTCGCGCTCGGGCCCACCGGGAGCTCCGGCCGGTCCGCGGCCGGGCCGCCCTCGTGCGGGCGGTGGTAGCGGTAGCAGCGCACCGGCACCGCCGCCGGGTCGAAGCACGCCTGCAGGACGATCTGCCGGGCCGGTGCGCGCACGCCGAACTGCAGGTAGCTCGTCTCCGGGGGCGTTCCGTCGTAGCCGAACTCGAAGTCGAACACGTACGTCTCGCCCGCCCGCAGCGGGTAGTCGAAGCGCAGCTCCAGCGCCACCAGCTCGGAATCCGCGTCGCGGCGGACGCGGCCCGGGCGGCAGCTGTGCGCCGAGCGCAGCACCGGCCGGTGACCGCCGCCGGTCTGGGGGCGGAAGAACGACACCCAGCGGTCGACGCCGTCCTCGCGGCTGGTCACCACCAGCTCCGAGCGGACCGACCGCTCGGTGCGATCCGGGCCGAGCTTCGCGCGCTGGTGCACCGAAGCCAGCGCCAGGCGCGCGTTGCCGTCGAGGTCGATGCCGTCGCACGAGGCCAGCTCCGTCGGCTCCGAGCCGAGCGCGCCGGCCAGGCTGATCCCGCCGGGCCACGGCTCGGCCCGGCGCTCGCGAGGCCGCGTGACCAGCGCCGTCAACGCGTCCGCGGGCAGGCCCAGGCAGCCTTCGGCCACGCCCACCGCGTGCAGCGAGCGGTGTCCTTCGGGGTGCCGGCGGCCGCGGCGCCAATAGCTCAGCGTCGCCAGGCTGACCTGGGCGCCGTGGGTGGCCATCCGCCGCTGCAGGGCCTCCAGGCTCAGCCCGCGGTGCCGGATCGCGAGGTCGAAGGCCACCTCGAACGGTCCCTCCCGGATCGCCGCGGCGACCTCGGTGTTGTCCTCGGGGAACGCTTCCATTCGCGTAAGCATGAATACCGGACGCATCCGGCGCAACGAGGCCTGCCACCAAAGTAGGGGGCAGGCCTCGTCGGGGGATCAGCCGACGGCGACCGCCGTGTCGTCCACGGCGAACGACGTCTGCAGTGACTGGTCCTCCGTCCCGGCGAACTTCAGCGTGATCGTCTGGCCGGCGTACGAAGACAGATCGAGCGTCTTCTGCGCGTAGGCCGAGTTCCGGTCGAGGTTCGAGTACGTCGCCAGCGTCGTCGAACCGGCGGAGACGACGAGCTTGTCGTACGCGACGTTCTCGGTCTCGGCCGTCCACACGCGCAGCCAGAACGTCAGGCTCGCCCGGCAGCCGGCGGGGATGGTGACCGCCTGCGTGAGCGTGTCCGTGTGCGCCGAACCCCAGCCGCCGAGCCAGGAGTCCCAGGTGCCCGAGCGCGCCGGCGCCTGGCTCCCGAACTGGCCGATCGTCGTGTTCGGGTCTGTCCACGACGCCTTGCCGGACTCGAAGCCCGGGTTCTGCACGAGCTGGCCGCTACACCCGCCCGGGGGAGGCGTCGTGGTCGGCGGGGTCGTGGTGGGCGGAGTGGTCGTGGTCGGGGGAGTGCCGGTGCACGTCGGGTCGCCGGACTGCGCCGGGACGCTCACCGCGTTCCACGCCGCCTTGACCGCGTCGAACTCGGCGCAGCTGTCGGGGTAGAGGTTCTTCGCGGCCTGCAGCGTCCACGTGCGGTAGCGCAGGTAGGTGCTGCCGGACGTCTTCAGCTGCACGGCACCGTGCATGATGTTGATCGCCTTGCGGATGCCGAGGCCGGTGATCGTGGTGTTGTTGCACGTGGAGCTGGTCGGCTGCCCGTTGGTCGGGTTGCTGCCTTCGGCCAGCAGGTAGAACCAGTGGTCGCCGGGCCCGGCCGCCTTGTGCACCTCCGCGTTCGGGGTCGAGCTGGAGTAGCAGCTGGGGTCGCCGACCTTCGACGGGTCGTACATGTACCGGATCGCGCCGGTGCCGACCAGGTTGACCTCCTCGCCGATCGCGTAGTCCGGCGGGTCGTACTGCGACGGCTCGTTCGCGTAGAACTCCGTCGCCGTGCCGAAGGTGTCGGCGATGAACTCCTGCGTGCCGCCGCCGGAGAAACCGCCGGAACCGGAGTAGTCGTCGATGCCGTGGCCCATCTCGTGGCCGAGGATGTCGAGCGAGCCGACCCATTCGCCGCTCGGGTTGTGCCCGAGGTTCACGTACGCCGGGCGCGAGTTGTAGTAGTACGCGTTCTCGTCGTCGAGGCCGACGCGGATCTTCCACGCGCCGCCGTTGCCGGTGAAGCCGTTGCGGCCCAACCACTCCGAGAGCATCTTCTTCTCGGTCTGCGCGACGAACAGCGCATCCGCGCAGCCGGTCTCGATGTTCGTGCCGGTGCCGTTGCCCCAGCTGTCGTCCGATCCGGTCAGGACGGAGTCGCTGCTGTAGTTGCGGCAGTCCAGGTTGGGCGTGTCCGGGTCGGCCATCGAGTACGTGTTGCCGGACTTCGTCGTGTTCAGCGCCAGCGGCGACGGCCCGTTCCACTTGCCGGTGCCGGTGCCCGCGGCGACGTGCTCGACGGTCCGCAGGACGCGGCCGTCCACGGCGTCGACGTAGACGCTCAGACTGCTCGGCTCGCCGTGCTCGTCGGTGCCTTCGACGTTGCTCTCGTAGGCGAGCCGGCCGCTGCCGTCGGCGACCACGACGAGCTTCCCGCCGGGCAGGCTCTTCGGTCCGCGGACCTGGTTGCGCGCAACGGTTTCGGCCTGCTGCGCGGTCAGCTTCGCGCCGTGGACGTCGAGGTCGCCGAGCGTCTGGTTCTGCGCGACGGACGTCGTCTTCACGGTGCCCGCGGCGTCAGTGGCGATGACCAGGTCGCCGCCGACCACGGGCAGGCCGTCGTAGGTGCGGTCGTAGACGACGTACGACAGCCCGGCCGCCGACCGCACGTCCCGCTGGACGAACTTGTCGTGCGCCCCGGCGTGGAGGGCGGCCGGCCGGGCGTTGACGAGCCCGGCCGCGGCGCTCGTGGCGTTGGCCTGGGCCCGCGCGGCGGACGGGGGCGGCTCGGGGGCGGGCTGCGCGGGCGCGGCGACGGCGATGCCGACCACCACCATGCCCGCCGCCGTCGCCCCGCCGAGCGCGGCGAACCGTTGCGGCAATCTCATGACGCTCCTCGGGAAAAACGCGATGGGGGAAGGAGAACCCGATCGACGCTAACCGCGGGTGAGGAGCGGCAGAAGATTCATCACAGCACCGGAATTTCACGTTCGGTGCTGTGAAAGCGTGAAATTCAGAGGGTCGCGAACCGCATCCCGGCTTTGGTGAGCCGCTCGATCAGCGCGTCGCCCATCGCGGTCGCCGTGGTGACCTGGCCCGCTGTTTCCGGGAGCTCGTCGGTGGCGAGGCACAACGCCGATTCCGCGAGCATCTTCGCCGTTTCGTCGTAGCCGGGATCGCCGCCGGACACCTCCGTCACGACCCGCGAACCGCCGCCCTCGCCGATGAACCGCACCGAGAACCACGACCGGGCGCGACGCTCGGGGCTCGGGCCGTCGCCGGGGGCGAGCAGGCGGGAGAGCCCGCGCCGCGCGGGCGGGATCTGCGCCGCCGCGAACAGCGCGCCGACCCCGAGCGCGCCGCCCGCCAGCACCGGCAGGTGCTTGACCGCGGCGAAGTGCCGGTAGGTGAAGTCCGGCCCGTAGCGCTCGGACGCGGCCGCGGACCGGCGCACGATCTCAGGGTCGATGGTCGGCAGCGGCACGGCCCACCAGCCGGCGTCGGCGACCCGGTGCGGCCGTCCGAGCGGCGCGCGGGCGAACCGCCCGGCCGGCCGGGGTTCGGCGGCGGACCGTTCTTTCGCCACCCGGGCCCCGGCGGGGAGCCGGGACATGATGGTCAGCGCGCTGAGGAAGGTGCCACCCGAGGGCATCCCACTGGCCCGGACGTAGCCGTCGACCTTCAGCGGCACGCCTTCCGGCAGGTGTTTGACCGTGAAGTAGGCGCCGAGGTCGTGCGGAATCGAGTCGAAGCCACAGGCGTGCACCAGCCGCGCACCGGTCTCCCGGGCCCGGCGGTCGTGCGCCAGGTACATCCGGTCGACGAACTCGGGCTCACCGGTCAGGTCGACGTAGTCGGTACCGGCCGCGGCGCAGGCGGCGACCAGCGGCTCGCCCTGGGTGAGGTAGGGCCCGACGGTCGTGATGACCACCTTGGTGGCCTCCGCGACGGCTTTGAGGGAGGCGGGGTCCCCGGAGTCGGCGACGAGCAGGTCGAGGTCGGCGAACCGGTCATCGATGTCCGCGAGCCGCGCCCGGACGGCCTCGAGCTTGCCGAGGTTCCGGCCGGCGAGCGCCCACCGCAGGTCCGCGGGCGCGTGACGGGCCAGGTATTCGGCCGTGAGGCCCCCGGTGAACCCGGTGGCGCCGAAAAGGACCACATCGTGCGCACGCATGTTTCCTCCAAGGGACGTCGACGGCGGACGCGCCCATGTTACCCACGGGTCACTTCCGGCCGCTGGGGTAGACGGGGGCGGGCGTGGGCCCGCGAGGTCGCAGGTCACCGCTGTGGGTGACGGCTGCAGTGGCGCTGCTTATCGCCGCCCGCCTTGGGGCGCTTGCGGCCGCCGGCGTCGGTGGGGCAGCCGCGGCCCTGCCACGCCGCCGGTTGCCGCCGCCCCGCCGGGGTCACGTGCGGTCGCCGGCGCTGCCCCAAGTCACTTCCGGTCGCCGGTATAAACCACCGCCGCCGCCACGGCCGCCACTCCGCTGATCACGTCGGAAATGCGCCGCGGCATCTCGTGGTGCGTGTCGGCCATCCAAGCCCGCACCGATGCCCGGCCGAGCTCCGGCTCGCACAGGTCGTCGACGCCCGCCGTCCAGGCCAGCAACGCCAAACATGCCGCGTGCGGGTCGGGACGGTCCACCCCGAACACCGCCGCCCGGGCCTTGCTGCGGGCCGCCGTCGATACCAGCAAGTCCTCCGGGGGGTAGCGATGCCTGCGCCGCAACAGCATCGGCGTCCGCCGGACCAGTCCGAGCCCCACAAGGTTGTCCGCGGCGACCGTGGGCAGTTCGCCGCGCAGGTGGTCCACCCAGTCCCTCACGCTGTGCGCCCCCGTTTCCGAAACGATTTCGGAAAGCACGTGATCCGCCGTCGGAATACCCGGTGGCCGGGTGGCGATCGCGCGCACCTTCCCGTTCTCGACCGTGATCCGGTCGGTGAAGAGCAGGTCGCACAACGCCGCGCCGGCCAGGCCGATGCCCAGAGACGTCCGGCTGAGGGACGGGCGGCCGGTGAACTCGTCGTGGCCGAGGAAGAAGAAGGAATCGACCAAGGTGAGCCGGCGCATGACGGAAAACGGCCCCCTGGGCGGTCGAAGTGAGGATGCCGAAGATAGCGGTCCGGCTTCGGCGCGCTTTCGGTGCCGTCACGGTTTACCCCGAACGGACGTACCGCCGTCCGGTGCGGACCCCCTACTCTGGGGCGCCGCGCCAAGATCACCTACGGCGCGGGGGAAGGTTCATGGGTACCCAGTCACCGGGGCACGGCCTCGGGAAGAAGCGGCTCGGCGCCGCCCAGATCGTCTTCTTCGTCGTCGCGGCGGCCGGTCCGCTGTACGCGATCGCCGGCGGGGTTTCGGCGACCTACGCTGTGACAGGCATCGTCGGTGTGCCACTTTCGTTCGTCCTGCTGGCCCCGGTGCTCGCGTTGTTCGGCGTCGGGTACGCCGCGATGAGCCGGTACATCACGAACGCCGGCGCCTTCTACCCCTATGTGGCGCACGGGATCGGGCGGTCCGCGGGCACCGCCGTCGCGTACGTGACGGTGCTCGCCTACAGCTCCATCCAGACCGGCGTCTTCGGCCTGTTCGGCCTTTCCGTGTCCACCTGGCTGAACTCGACGTTCGGCTGGGACCTGCCGTGGTGGCCGATCGCGCTGCTGATGGTGCTGGTCGTCGGCGCCGGCGGCGTGCTGCGGATCGACCTCAACGCGAAGGTGCTCGGCGTCGCGCTCGGCCTCGAGGTCGTGGTGCTCGTGGTGCTGAACGCCGGGATGTTCAGCCACCCGGCCGGCGGCTCCGTTTCGCTCGTCCCGCTCGAACCGTCGAGCCTCTTCACGGCGGGCGTCGGCGCCGTTTTCGCTTTCTCCATCGCGGTTTTCCTCGGCTTCGAAGGGGCCGCCACCTACGGCGAGGAGTGCCGCGACCCGCGCCGGACGGTGGGCCGCGCGACGTACATCGCGATCGGGCTGACCGCGGTGCTCTACGTCGTCTCTTCGCTGGGGATGGCGGTCGCGACCGGTCCGGACCACGTCGTCGAGCGCGCCGCCGCCGAGGGGCCGGGCCTGCTGTTCGGGCTCGGCGGGCAGTACGTCGGCACCGCGTTCGCCGACACGGCGTACGTGCTCTTCCTGACCAGCCAGTGCGCCGCGCTGCTGAGCCTCCACAACGCCGTCGCGCGGTACTTCTTCGCGCTGGGCCGGGACGGGCTCCTGCCGGAGGGCGTCAGCCGCACCAGCAAGCGCACCGGCGCGCCGATCGGCGGCTCACTGGTCCAGACCTCGATCGGGATCGTCGTCGTCGCGATCTTCGCGCTGGCCGGGCGCGACCCGTTCACGGACCTGTTCACCTGGACCGGCGTCACCGCTTCGACCGGCGTCACGATCATCATGATCGCGGTTTCGCTGTCGGTCATCGGGTTCTTCCGCCGCCGCCCCGGCCGGGAGACGTCGTGGCGGCGCCTCGGCGCACCCGCGCTCGCGGCGGTGACGCTGACCGCGATCCTGGTGCTGATCATCGTCAACTTCGACGTCCTGCTCGGCCCGGCGGGCTCGATCCCGTTGCTGCGCTGGGGCCTGCCGGGGCTGCTGGTGCTCGCCGGCCTCGCCGGCTTCCTGCGGGCCGAGGCGCTGCGCACCCGGCGGCCGGACGTCTACGCGGGGATCGGCGGCCCGCTGCGCGAGGACGAGCTCGCGGAGACGCGATGAGCGACGTCCGCGCCGCGGATCCGTCCGAAGTGGACACCGTGCTCGGCATCCTGGTCGAGGCGTTCCAGGACGACCCGATGAGCCGCTGGGTGTTCCCGGACGCCGGCCGCCGCCGCACCGTCGCGCACCCCGCGTTCTTCGGCGCGCTCCTCGAAGCCGGCTTCGCGGCCGGGCACGTCGACGTGACCGGCGACCACACGGCGGCGGTGATCTGGCTCCCCGCCGGCGGGGACGACGACCCGATCCCCGGCCTCGACGCGGCCGAGACCGGCCGGCTCGGCGCGCTGCTCGGCCTCATGGCCGGCCTCGAACCGCCCGGACCGCTCTGGCACGCGCAGTTCATCGGCGTCCGGCCCGGCCACCAGGGCCGGGGCATCGGCGGGCGGCTGCTGCGCCACGGCCTCGACCGGGCCGACGCCGAGGGCGTGCCCACCTACCTGGAGGCCAGCTCGCCGGCCAGCACGCGGCTCTACCGGCGACTCGGCTTCCGAGACCACGGGCCGGCGTTCCACCCGCCTGGTGGGCCGCCGATGCAGCCGATGCGGCGTCCCGTGGTGTGAGGTGGGGGCGGCGGCTCGGGTTCCGTGACCACAGACCGGCGTTCCACCTGCCTGGTGGGCCGCCGATGCGGCGTCCGGTGGTGTGAGGTCGGGGCGGTGGCTCGGGTTCCGTGACCACGGAGCCGCGTTCCACCCGCCTGGTAGGCCGCCGATGCGGCCGATGCGGCGTGCCCCGGCCTGAGCCGTTACCGGCGAGTACAGTGCGCGTTCGAACGCGAGGAGGAAGCCGTGACCGAACGCTTCGGCAGCTACCAGAACGAGCTCTACCTGCAAGGACTCGGTGGGGTGCTGCCGCCGTGCTCGACCGACGCGACGAAGCTCGAAGCGTCGGCCCGTGAGGTCATGGCGCCCGGCCCGTTCTCCTACGTCGCGGGCTCGGCCGGCTCCGGTGCGACAGCCCGCGCCAACCGCGAGGCGTTCGACCGCTGGCGCGTCGTGCCGCGGATGCTGACCGGCGCCACCGACCGCGACCTCTCGACGACCGTGCTCGGCACCCGGCTGGCCGCGCCGGTTGCCGTCGCGCCCGTCGGTGTCCAGTCGATCGTGCACCCGGATGCCGAGTCCGCGACCGCCCGCGCCGCCGCCTCGGTGGGGCTCCCGTTCACCCTGTCCACGGCGTCGTCCACCGGTATCGAGGACGTCGCCGCGGCCAACGGTGACGGCCCGCGCTGGTTCCAGCTGTACTGGCCCGGCGACCCGGACGTCTGCGCGAGCCTGCTGGCCCGGGCGAAGGCGGCCGGCTACACGGCCCTGGTCGTCACGCTCGACACGTGGACGCTGGCCTGGCGACCGTCCGACCTGGACCAGTCCTACCTGCCGTTCCTGCAGGGTGAGGGCCTCGCCGTCCCGTTCACCGACCCCGTCTTCCTGTCCCGGCTGGCGAAGACGCCGGAGGAGGACCGCGGCACGGCGATCCTCACCTGGATCGGCATGATCACCGGCACCGACCGGACGTGGGACCAGCTGCCGTTCCTGCGCGAGCACTGGGACGGCCCGATCGTGCTCAAGGGCATCCAGCACGTCGGCGACGCGCGCCGCGCGGCCGAGGCCGGGATGGACGGCATCGTCGTCTCCAACCACGGCGGCCGCCAGGTCGACGGCGCGATCGGGGCGCTGGAAGCGCTGCCCGGGATCGTCGCGGCGGTCGGCGACCGCATGGAGGTGCTCTTCGACTCGGGCGTCCGCACCGGCGCGGACGTGCTGAAGGCGATCGCGCTGGGTGCGCGGGCGGTGCTGGTCGGCCGGCCGTGGGTGTACGGGCTGGCGCACGCGGGTGAGGACGGCGTCCGGCACGTGCTGCGGAGCTTGCTGGCCGACTTCGACCTGACCATGGGACTTTCCGGCCACCGCACCCTCGCCGACCTGGGCCCGGACTCACTCCAGCGGACATGAGATAACAAAACGGGAAATCCGGGGACAGCTCGGGAACCGGCCGCTACTGTTCGAGTCCCATTGCGGGCCGTCGGGGCGGCCGGCTCCTGTTTCCCTTTCCTGTTGGGGGTTTTCCATGTCTTCGATCATGATGCGCATCGGCATCCTGTTCGCCGTCCTCGGCTTCGGATCGCTCGTCCTCGAGCAGTTCGACTACGAATTCCGCCTGCTGTCCTGGGCCACCGACATGCAGCCGACGTTCGGCATCGGGCTGGGCGTCCTCGGCCTCGTGCTGATCGGCGGCTCGGTGGCGATCAGCCGCTCGAAGTCCGCGCCGCAGCCGCAGCAGCAGTTCGCCCAGCAGCCGCCGGCGCCGGGCCAGCAGCAGCCGTACGCCGGCGGCCAGCCGCAGCAGTTCCAGGGCCAGCCGCAGCCGCAGCAGCAGTACCCGCAGCAGCCCGGCCAGCAGGGCTGAGCCTCGTTTCGAAAAGGCCCCGCACCACCCGGTGCGGGGCCTTTCGCGTGCGCCCGGTCACGCCACGGGGATATTGGGAGGCCCGCGTCGTCACGCACGGCTATCCTCGGTCCAAGCATGTCCACGTCATCCCCCTTCGAAGCGCTGCGTGCGCGCCTGCCCGAGCTGATGCCGCGTGACGAGCAGCGGCTGCGCCGGCGGCTCGACGGTGCCCGCAAAGCTCGCGATCGCGACGCCGCCCTCGCGCAGATCTCCGCCGACATCGACAAGGCCGAGCTGCGGATCGCGGCGCGCCGCGAAAGCGTGCCCAAGATCGAATACCCCGAAGAGCTGCCGGTCAGCAAGCTCAAGGACGAGATCGGCGCCGCGATCGCGAAGCACCAGGTCGTGATCGTCGCGGGGGAGACCGGCTCGGGCAAGACCACCCAGCTGCCGAAGATCTGCCTCGAGCTCGGCCGCGGCATCCGCGGCCAGATCGGCCACACGCAGCCTCGCCGCCTCGCCGCCCGCACGGTCGCCGACCGGATCGCCAGCGAGCTGAAGACCGAGCTCGGCGACACCGTCGGCTACAAGGTGCGGTTCACCGACCAGTCCGGGCAGGACACGCTGGTCAAGCTGATGACCGACGGCATCCTGCTGGCCGAGATCCAGACCGACCGCTCGCTGCGCCAGTACGACACGCTGATCATCGACGAGGCTCACGAGCGCAGCCTCAACATCGACTTCATCCTCGGCTACCTCAAGCAGCTCCTGCCGCGCCGTCCCGACCTCAAGGTGATCATCACCTCGGCGACGATCGACCCCGAGCGGTTCTCGAAGCACTTCGACGACGCGCCGATCGTCGAGGTCTCCGGCCGGACCTACCCGGTCGAGACGCGCTACCGGCCGCTCGTCGACCCCGACGACCCCGAAGGTGACGACGAGCGCGACCAGACGCAGGGGATCCTCGACGCCGTCGAGGAGCTGTGCGCCGAGGGACCGGGCGACGTCCTGGTGTTCCTCTCCGGCGAGCGCGAGATCCGTGACACCGCCGACGTGCTCAACCGGGCGGACCTGCGCAACACCGAGGTCCTCCCGCTGTACGCGCGGCTGTCGGCGGCCGACCAGCACCGCGTGTTCCAGCAGCACAGCGGGCGCCGGGTGGTGCTCGCGACCAACGTCGCCGAGACGTCGCTGACCGTGCCGGGCATCAAGTACGTCGTCGACCCGGGCACCGCGCGCATCTCCCGCTACAGCCACCGCACGAAGGTGCAGCGCCTGCCGATCGAACCGGTCTCGCAGGCGTCGGCGAACCAGCGCAAGGGCCGCTGCGGCCGGACGTCCGACGGCATCTGCATCCGGCTGTATTCCGAAGAGGACTTCGAGGCGCGGCCGGAGTTCACCGACCCGGAGATCCTGCGGACCAACCTCGCGTCGGTCATCCTGCAGATGACGTCGCTGGGGCTGGGCGACATCGCGGCGTTCCCGTTCGTCGAGCCGCCGGACCGCCGCCAGGTCACCGACGGCGTCGGGCTGTTGCAGGAGCTGGGCGCGTTCGACAGCACCGCCACCAGCTCGTCGGACCGGCGGCTCACCGACATCGGCCGCAAGCTCGCGCAGCTGCCGGTCGACCCGCGGATGGGCCGGATGGTGCTGGAGGCGGCGAAGAACGGCTGCGTCCGCGAGGTCATGATCATCGCGGCGGCACTGTCCATCCAGGACCCGCGGGAGCGGCCGGCGGAGAAGCAGCAGGCGGCCGACCAGCAGCACGCGCGCTTCGCCGACCCGACGTCGGACTTCCTCGCCTACCTGAACCTGTGGGAGTACGTCGCCGAGCAGCAGAAGGCGTTGTCCGGCAACCAGTTCCGCCGCATGTGCCGCACCGAGTACCTCAACTACCTGCGCCTGCGCGAGTGGCAGGACATCTTCAGTCAGCTCCGGCAGCTGGCGAAACCGCTCGGCATCTCCCTGAACACGAACACGGCCCCGGTGGACCCGCAGCGCGTGCACACGTCGCTGATCGCCGGGCTGCTCTCGCACATCGGGCTCAAGGACCCGGCGAAGGGCGACTACCTGGGCGCGCGCGGCGCCCGCTTCGGCATCTTCCCCGGGTCGGCGCTGTTCAAGAAGCAGCCGCGGTTCGTGATGTCGGCCGAGCTGGTCGAGACGTCGCGGCTGTGGGCGCGGGTGAACGCGCGCATCGAGCCGGAGTGGGTCGAGCCGCTGGCGGGGCACGTCGTCAAGCGCAATTACTCCGAGCCGCACTGGGAACGCAAGCAGGGCGCGGTGATGGCGACCGAGAAGGTGACGCTGTACGGGGTCCCGCTGATCGCCGACCGCCGCGTCAACTACGGCCGGATCGACCCGGAGATGTCGCGGGCGCTGTTCATCCGGCACGCGCTGGTCGAGGGCGACTGGCAGACGCGCCACCACTTCTTCGCCGAGAACCGGGCGCTGCTGGAAGAGGTCGAGGACCTCGAGAACCGCGCGCGGCGGCGCGACATCCTGGTCGACGACCAGACGCTGTACGAGTTCTACGACGAGCGGGTGCCCGCGGACGTCGTCTCGGTGCGGCACTTCGACACCTGGTGGAAGAAGACGCGGCACGAGCAGCCGGACCTGCTCTCGTTCGAGAAGTCCATGCTGATCAACGAGACCGCGGGTGGTGTCCGCGAGGGCGACTACCCCGACTCGTGGACGCAGGGCACGCAGGTCTTCAAGCTCACCTACCAGTTCGAGCCGGGCGCGGACGCGGACGGCGTCACCGTGCACATCCCGCTGCCCGTGCTGAACCAGGTCACCGAGGACGGTTTCGACTGGCAGGTACCCGGCCTGCGCGCGGAACTGGTGACGCAGCTGATCAAGTCGCTGCCGAAGGCGTTGCGGCGCAACTTCGTCCCGGCGCCGGACACCGCGGCGTACGTCCTTTCGCGAGTGTCCCCTTCGGACGGTCCGCTGCTGGAGGTGCTCGGCCGCGAGCTGCGCGCGCTGCGGGGGATCACGGTGCCGTACGCGGACTGGGACCCGGCTTCGGTGCCGGAGCACCTGAAGATGACGTTCCGGGTGGTCGACGAGCGGGGCAAGAAGGTCGCCGAGGGCAAGGACATCTCGCTGCTGCGGCTCAAGCTGGCGCCGAAGGTCCGGGAGACGATCTCGAAGGCGGCCAACAGCCTGGAGAAGGCGGGGCTGACGAAGCCCGACTTCGGCTCGCTGCCCCGCGTGTTCGCCTCGACGCAGCGCGGCCACGACGTCAAGGCGTACCCGGCGCTGGTGGACGAGGGCGCGTCGGTGGCGGTGCGGATGCTGGACACGCCGGGGCAGCAGGAACACGCGATGTGGGCGGGCACGCGGCGGATGCTGCGGCTGAACCTGAACTCGCCGATGAAGTTCATCACGCGGTCGCTGTCGAACTCGTCGAAGCTGGTGCTGAACCGGAACCCGCACGGCAGCGTGGCGGCGCTGCTGGAGGACTGCGTCGACTGCGCGGTGGACGCCCTGATGACGGCCGGCGGCGGTCCGGTGTTCGACGAGACCGGCTTCAAGGTCCTGCTGGAGAAGGTCCGCGCGGGCCTGCACCCGGTGGTGCTGGACGTGCTGACCGACGTCGAGAAGATCCTCCGCGCGGCGAACGACGTCGAGGTGGCGCTGCCCTCGACGCGCGGACCGGCGGAGTCGCTGGCCGACATCCGGGCCCAGCTTTCGGGCTTGGTCCACCCGGGTTTCGTGACGGCGACGGGTGCTTCGCGGCTGCGCAACGTGGTGCGCTACCTGCAGGGAATCTCGCGCCGGCTGGAGAAGCTGGTCTCGGAGCCGACCCGCGACCTGCAGCGCACGGCGGACATCGCGTGGATCACCGGCGAGTACGCCGACGCGCTGGCTTCCCTGCCGCCGGGCACGTCGTCGCCGGCGCTGGACGAAGTGCGGTGGATGATCGAGGAGCTGCGGGTTTCGTTCTTCGCGCAGACGCTGGGGACGGCACACCCGGTGTCGCTGAAGCGGATCACGAAAGCCATCGACGACGCGCTGGCCTAAAGGAAGACCCGAGCGAGCTCCAGCCACTTCCGCGCGTGGTCGCCGTCTGCCGTGAGGCCGGTTTCGGCCGGCGTCCGGCGCTGGGTGACGCACAGGCCGAAGTCGAGTGCGCCGGGCCGCACCCGCGGCGGCATCGAGGTCGGCGTCCGCCGGCACGACGTCGAAAGCTTCCGGCGTCCGGAGGGCGACGAGCACGTTCGCGTCGGCCGCGGCGAGGTGCGCGATCTGGTGGGCGATCGTCCACCCGGCCCGGGCAGCGCGCGGTCGCGCTCCACCGCGGACCGGTCGAGACCGTAGTCGATCATCGGTCCAGGCTACCGAAATCCGGTATGTCCGGCTCCGAACTTCCGTCGGTTGACCGCGCGTGGACGGGCGTCAAGCCTGGGACGGCTGAAGACCTCCTGGGAAAGGATCTTCCGATGTCCTCAGGTGTTTCATCCGCCAAGCGCAGAATCTTCGCCACGCTCACCGCGCTCGTCCTGCCGCTCGCCGTCGTCCTCGCGCCGGCCGCGCACGCCGCCGGCGGAGGGTCGCCGCTGCCGGTGGATCCGCTTCACAGTAAGCACAAGATCGCGGCGGAGGCTCGGCACGATGTGCCGAACCCGCTGCTGAAGGAGCAGTTCGCCGAGGAGGAAGAGGAAGACGGCGACGATCCGGCGCTGTCCGCGCTCTGCCAGACCTACATCGGCAAGCCGAACCCGTACCGGCCGCTCGCTCCCAACAACGACGTCATCGCGGGCGACACGATCGTGCCCACCGGCAGCCAGACCGGCTGCAGCACCGCCCAGAACGAGACGACCGTCGCCGTCAACCCCGAGAACCCGCGCAACATCGTCGCCGGTTCGAACGACTACCGGCTCTACAACACCCGCGAGGCGCGCAACGACTCCGGCGGCTTCGCCTACACGTCGTTCGACGGCGGCCGGACCTGGGCGAACGTCCAGCTGCCGCACCTGGACTTCCCGACCGGAGCGCCGGCTCCACTGTCCTACATGGACGCCGCGGGTGACCCGGCGGTCGCGTTCGGGCCGCACAACACCGTCTACTACGCCACGCTCCTGTTCAGCCGGGCGGCGGTCCCCGACGACCAGCAGCTCGCCAGCGGCATCGCCGTTTCGGTGTCCCACGACGGCGGGCGCAGCTTCGGCGACCCGGCGATCCTGCACCTCGACGGCCTCACGCCGGCCGGCACGCCGACGCCCACGAACATCTTCAACGACAAGGAGTGGATCGCCGCCGACCCCGTGTCCGGCGACGTCTACGTGACCTGGACGCAGTTCACCTACGACGACGGCGGAAACTTCGTCGAGTCGCCGATCGTGCTGTCGAAGTCGGCCGACTTCGGCCGGACGTGGTCGCCGATGCGCCGGGTTTCGCCGTCACTGTCCGGTTTCCACGGGGGGATCACGCCCTACGGCAGCGGCTCGAACCCGGTCGTCACCCGTGACAAGACGCTCCAGATCGCCTACGAGACGTCGGTGTGCGCGACCGCGGCGTGCGACCAGCCGGCCGATCACGACGCCGTCGTCGTGGCGACCTCGCGGGACGGCGGACGCACGTTCCGGAACACGGAGGTGGCGCTCGACTTCGACTTCCCGGTCGACGAAGACGTCGCCAACAACGCGCTGACCGGCGAGAACTTCCGCGTCAACAGCTTCCCGCAGCTGACCTACGACCGCGTGACCGATCACCTGTGGGTGACCTGGGCCGACGACCGCAACGGCACCTACCGCGACGGCGAGTCGGTCAAGACGAACGGCGACGCGTTCCTGAGCGGGTCCGACGGCCGCCACGGCTGGTCGAAGCCCGTGAAGATCGGCACGGGCGCCGACGAGGTGTTCCCGGCGGTCGCGGCGCTGGCCGGACGTGTCGCGGTCACGTTCTACACCCGCGCGTACGACCCGCACGGCATCGGCCTCGACTACGCCTACGCCACCGGCTGGGGCGACCGTTCGTCCCCGATCCGCCGGATCACGACGCAGACGGCGAACCCGCAGGTCCAGTTCGTGTCGACGGGCGCGGAGACCGGCAAGGAGCTGCAGGGCGTGTTCATCGGCGACTACACCGCGGCGGCGGTCGGCGCCGACTTCCGGCTGCACCCGGTCTGGACCGACTTCCGCGGCAACCCGGGCAAGACCCTGCCGAACCAGGACGTCGGCACGCAGACGCTCTCGATGTTCGGCTGACGCGTACCCGGCCGGACGACACGCGTACCTGGACGGACGACACGCGTACCTGGACGGACGACACGATCGACCGCCGTGTCGTCCATCTGCGTGCGCGTGTCGTCCGTCCGGGTACGGCTACTTCGCGTCGGCGTAGGTGTCGACCACCGCGACCTGCATCGGGAACCGCACCGGGCAGGCCTCCCCGAACAGCATTCTCGCGGCCTCCGCCACCGCGTCCGTGATCGCGGAAGACACCTCCTCCGCCAGCGCGGCCGGCGTGTGGACGATGACCTCGTCGTGCTGGAAGAACACCAGGTGGGCCGGATCCGGGAGGCGCTGGCGCAGCGTCGCCAGCATCACCGCCGTCATGTCGGCCGCGCTCGCCTGGACGACGAAGTTGCGCGTGAACCGGCCCCAGCCGCGTGACGCGCGGCGGGCCTTCAGCTCCCCGGCCTCGTCCGAAGCCAGCCCGCCGGTCAGCGCGCGCCAGGCGGCCGAGGGTGCGGGCGAGGTCCGGCCCAGCCGGGAGCGGACGCGTTCGCCGCGCTCGCCCGCCTGCGCCGCGTGCTCCACATAGGACACCGCGTCCGGGAAACGCTGGCGCAGCAACGCCAGCAGCGGCCCCGCTTCGCCGGACGTGCCGCCGTACATCGCCGAGAGCATCGCGATCTTCGCGCGCGCCCGGTCGTCGCGGTCGTCGTCGGGGGCCGGGACCCAGCGGGCGCCCGAGAACAGCGCCTCGCCGAGCCGGGCGTACAGGTCGGTCGCCGCCGCGACGTCGGCCAGCCGGCGGTCGCCCGACAACGCCGTGAGCACCCGCGGTTCGAGCTGGGCCGCGTCGGCCACCACCAGCTTCCAGCCCGGGTCCGCGCGCACGCACGTGCGCAGCACCTTCGGGATCTGCAGCGCCCCGCCGCCGCGGCTGGCCCAGCGCCCGGACACCACCCCGCCGACGACGTAGTGCGGCCGGAACCGGCCGTCGGTGACCCACTCCTCGAGCCAGGCCCAGCCGTTCGCCGCGTACAGCCGCGACAGCTCCTTGTACTCCAGCAACGGCCCGACCGCGGGGTGGTCGATGCCCTTCAGCAGGTACTTCCGCGCCGCCGGGACCTCGATCCCGGCGCGGGCCAGCGCCTTGACCACGCTCGGCGGCGAGTCCGGGTTGACCGGCCGCCCGCCGAACGCCTCGCTGATCTTCGCCGCCAGCTCCACCAGCACCTTCGGCCGCTCCCCGGCGCGCACCCGCGGCCCGAGCCGGGAGACCAGCAGCGCCTCGTGCAGGTCGGCGCGCCAGGGCAGGCCGTCGGCCGACATCTCCGCCGCGGCCAGCGCGCTCGCCGACTCCGCGGCGAGCAGCAGCCGCATCCGGTCCGGGTGCCCGGTCGCGGCGACCCGCCGCTCCTGCTCCGCGAGCACGCGCCGGACCGCCGTGACGACCGTCACGCCCTCGGGCAGCGTCGGCACCCGGGTGTCGAACAGCGTCGGCTGCGCCAGCTCGACGTCCGCGGAGTCGAGCGGCGGCTCCTCGTCGTTCGCCCTGGCCCAGGCCGCGCGCAGGCTTCGCGACTGCCCCTCCCGGCCCTCGTGCGCCAGCAGCAGCCCCTCGGCCAGCGCGAGGTCGTAGCAGCGCCCGACCCGCACCCCGGCCGCGACGAGCACCGGATACACGCCCTCCACCGAAGGGAACACCCAGCGCGGCCGCAGCGTCGCCTCCAGCTCCCGCGCCAGTGCCGCGAAACCCGCCTCGTCCAGGCCGTTCGCCGTCGACGACGGTGCGTGCACGGTGAAGCTCCCGTCCTCCTCCCGCCCGGCGATCACCTGCACGGAGACATCATGACGGCCACCACCGACAAAAACCGGGCCACGCGCGGCTGGTGCGCTCGCGGCGCCGTTGGTTTACTGTCCAGTAGCCCCCATACCGCCGGTACGCCCGCCGTCGGCATGGGCTCTCTTCCCGCAGCAACGGAGGTGCCCGGATGAGCCTGGTCGAGCTCGCCACGCAGGTGGCGGACAAGGTGGCGGAGACGGCGCGCAGCGTGGACGTGATGCGCCGCGCGGGTCTCGTCCCCTTCCCCCGGCTCGACGAGGGGGTCCGGTCGCTGGTCGCGTTGCGCAAGTTCGGCCCGTTCGCCGGCGCGAACCACATCTCCGCGCGCCGCGACCCGACCGCCGTCGGCATCGTCGACGAGCTCGGCCCGCTGACCTACAAGCAGCTCGACGACCAGTCGAACGCGCTGGCCAGGGCCTGGTCCGAGCGCGGGATCAAGCCGGGTCAGGTCGTCGCCGCGCTCTGCCGCGACCACCGCGGCCTGGTGATCACGATGGCCGCGTCGGGCAAGCTCGGCGTCCGCCTGCTGCTGATGAACACCGGGTTCGCGAAGCCGCAGCTGGCCGACGTCGCCAAGCGCGAGGGCGTCACGGCGCTGGTGTACGACCAGGAGTTCACGAACCTCCTCGACGCGATCCCCGACGGCGTCGAGCGTTATTTGGCCTGGGTCGACCCGGACAGCGACCTGAGCGACCGGGACGTGCCGGTGCTGTCCGAGATCATCGCCAGCACCGACGACCGGCCGTGGCCCGCGCCGGCCAAGCCGGGCGGTTTCGTGCTGCTGACCAGCGGCACGACGGGCACGCCGAAGGGCGCGCCGCGGCCGCACACCTCGGCGCTGGCGTCGGCGCAGTTCCTCGACCGGATCCCGCTGCGGTCCAACGAGGCCACCTACATGGGCGCGCCGCTGTTCCACGGCACCGGGCTCTCGCAGTTCATCCTTTCCTTCGCGCTCGGCTCGAAGGTCGTGATGCGCCGCAAGTTCACGCCGGAGGAGGCGCTGCGGGGCGTCGCCGAGCACAAGTGCACCGCGCTCGTGCTGGTGCCGACCATGCTGCAGCGCATCGTCGACCTGCCGAAGGACGTCCGGGCGAAGTACGACACGTCGGCGCTGCGGATCATCTTCGTCGCGGGCTCCGCGCTGTCGCCGGACCTCGGCAACCGCGCGAACGAGGCGTTCGGCCCGGTCGTGCACAACCTCTACGGCTCGACCGAGGTCGCTGTGGCGACGGTCGCGACGCCGGAAGACTGGGCGCGCGCGCCCGGCACGGTCGGCCGGGCACCGGTCGGCTGCAAGGTCGCGCTGTACGACGAAAAGGGCGGCAAGATCACCGAGCCGCACGTGACCGGCCGAGTGTTCGTCGGCAGCGGCCTCAGCTTCGGGGGCTACACCGACGGCCGCCACAAGGAGATCATCGACGGCCTGCTGTCGAGCGGCGACGTCGGCCACTTCGACGAAGACGGCCTCCTGTTCATCGACGGCCGCGACGACGAGATGATCGTCTCCGGCGGCGAGAACGTGTTCCCGATCGAGGTGGAGAACCTCCTGGTGGAGCGTGAAGACGTGCTGGAGGCGGCGGTGATCGGCGTCGAGGACCCGGAGTTCGGCCAGCGCCTCAAAGCGTTCGTGGTCCTGGCCGACGGCGCGGACCTCGACGTCGAGGGCGTCCGCGAGTACGTGAAGGCGAACTTGGCGCGCTACAAGGTGCCGCGCGACGTCGAGTTCCTGGACGAACTGCCGCGCAACGCCACCGGGAAGGTGCTGCGGACCAAGCTGTCATGAGCCGCGCTGGACGTTGACGATCCGCCAGCCGTCATCGCGCCGGGCGGCCACCACCGTGCAGCCCACTCCGTCGCGGTGACCGGTCGCGACACCGACGGTGGCGGTCACCTCCAGCCGGGTCCACCGGAACGCCGCCGTCGGCGCCCGGCCGGGCCAGTGGTCGCGGTCGAGCACCAGTCCGTCGGGCCCGTCGCCGCGGAAGCCGGCGGCCAGGAAGGACGCGGTGGTGTCGCCGCGCGTCTCGGCGTCGCGCCATCGGGCCAGCAGGTCTTCGAAGGTGTCCACGGATCGAAGGTCGCAGGCGGCGGGGGTGCGGACATCTGCCACCTGGCCGAGATTCGCTGGCAGACTGGCCGGGCGATGAGCGAGACGAACCTGGTGCCCGCGGGCACGGTCACGATCCTGTGCGCCGGCGACGAACCTCCGGCCGTTTTCGCGACGCCCGAAGAGGCCGTCGCGACGTTGACCACCGGACCAGCCGCTGTCCACACGGGCGAGGCCCTGATCCGCGACGACGGCACGCCGACCGGACCCGCTGTCCGGCGCTGCCGGCACCTGCGCGAGCTGGCCGACGGCCGCACGCTCGTCTCCGCGCCCGCCGCCGCCGGACTGCCCGGCAAGCCGCTGCACGACCTCGGCGTCCACCGGCTGCCGGACCTCACCGCGCCCGAGCGGATCTTCCAGCTCGGCGGCAGCCCCGGCCCCCTGCGCTCGCTCGACACGACCCCGAACAACCTCCCGGTGCAGCTGACCGGTTTCGTCGGCCGCGGAACCGAAGCTGACGACATCGAGGGGCGGCTGGCCGGGGGACGGCTCGTCACGCTGGCCGGGACCGGCGGCAGCGGCAAGACCCGGCTGGCCGCGCAGGTCGCCGCCGCCGGGGCCGGACGATGGCCCGATGGGGTGTGGTGGGTCGAACTCGACACCGAGCCCGCCGAAGTCGCCGAGCTGGTCGCCGCGACGCTCGGGGTGCCCGTCGAGCCGCACGTCGGCGCCGTCCGGTCGGTGGTGACCCACCTGCGCGACCGGCGCGTCCTGCTCTGCCTCGACAACTGCGAACAGGTCCTCGACGGCGTCGCGGACCTCGCCGTCGAGGTGCTCCGGTCCTGTCCCGAGGTCGCCGTGCTGACGACCAGCCGGGAACCCCTCGGCGTGCCGGGCGAGACGGTGTGGCGCGTGCCGCCGCTGGCCGTCGAGGAGGCGGTCGCGCTGTTCGTCGAACGGGCGGGCGCGGTCCGCCCACTGTTCACTTTGGACACTTCCAGCGCGGCCGCCGTCCGGTCCGTCTGCACCCGGCTCGACGGCATCCCGCTGGCCATCGAGCTCGCCGCCGCGTGGCTCGGAACCCTGACCCCGCACCAGATCGACGCCGGTCTCGACGACCGTTTCGCGCTGCTCACCCGCGGCCCGCGCGGGGTGCCGGCCCGGCAGCAGACCCTCGCCGCGTCGATCGCGTGGAGCCACGACCAGCTCGACGACGCGGACCGCGCGGTGTTCCGCCGGCTCTCCGTCTTCGCCGGCGGGTTCACCCTGGACGCCGCGGGTGGCCCGGTCGCGCTGGGCCGGCTCGTCGACAAGTCCTTGGTGCTGGCCGAAAACGGCCGCTACCGCATGCTGGAGACGCTGCGTGAGTACGCGGCGGCCCGGCTCGCCGAGGCCGGGGAGACCGACGCCGTCCGCGACCGCCACCTCGACCACTTCCTCGCGCTCGCCGAAGCCGCCGAACCCGACCTCGACCGGGACAAGGACGCGTGGCGCGCGCGGGTGGAACCCGAGCGCGACAACTTCCGCGCGGCCCTGGAATGGGGGCTGGCGCGGGAAGATCCCGAGCGCGGCCGCCGGCTCGCCGCCGCCGTCGCGTGGCTGTGGAACCTCCGGGGCCGCGGCCACGAGGGCTTGGCCTACCTGAAACGCGCGGTCGCCCGCTGCCCGGACGAGCGCTCGCCGCTGCAGGCCCGGCTGCTCACCGGGATGGGGCTGGTCGCCGACACGACGGCGCCGTTCGACCTCGAAGCCGCGCGCCTGGGCCTGGAGATCGCCACCGAAGTCGGCGAGGCGGGGCTGCGCGCGCGATGCCTCTCGCTGACCGCCCTCGGGCACCTCTACACGGACTTCGACGCCGCCTGGGACCTCGCCCTCGAAGCCGAGAAGGCGGCGGAAGACGACGACTTCGCCCGCGACAGCGCCGTGATGCTGCGCGGAATCGTCCTCCACGCCCGCGACCGCCACGGCGAAGCCGACTCGCTGCTCGCCGAAGCGGCCGAAGGGCTCCTTCGCCGAGGAGATCGAGGACTCGCCTCGACCGTCCTCAGTGCCCGGTCGGCGATCGCGCTCGCGTCGGCGGACCTGCCGCGGGCGCGCGAACTCGCCGAGCACGCCGTCGAGGTCGCCGCGCCGCTCGGGGACTTCCACCGGGTCAACACGACGTTGTGCCGGCTGGCGCTGGTGCACTGCCTGGCCGGTGAGGTCGACGCGGGGTTCCGCGTGATGGAACCGTTCCTGCGGCTGCTCGAGACCGCGGGCGACGTCTTCGTGCCCGGTATGGCGGGCGTGATGGGCGAGCTGCACCGGCGTCGCGGCTCATTCGACGAAGCCGAGCGGTGGTTCGCCCGTGAGGCCGTTCCCGGGACGTACATGGCGTCGCAGGGGCTCGCCGGACGCGGGGCCGTGCTGCGGGAGCTGGGCCGGACCGAGGAAGCCGCGGCCGTGCTGACCACCGCCGTCGAGCTGACCCGGCGCTGGGGCCTGCGGTCGGCGCTGGCCGACGCGCTGGACCAGCAGGGGTACCTGGCCGAGCCGGAGCAGGCCGCCGAGCTGCACCACGAGGCCCTGGCGCTGCGCCTCGACCACGGACTCCGCCTGGGTGTTCTCGACAGCCTGGACGCGCTGACGGCGCTCTTCGTCCGCACCGGCCGCGAGGCCGACGCGGCGCGGGTCTTCGTCTCGGCCACGCGGGTGCGGACGGAGCTGGGCTTCCCGCGCCGGCCGGGCGGGTTGGACCTCACGACCGAGGACGAGCCGATGAGCCTCGACGACGTCGTCGCGTTCGTCCGCCGGACCCGAGGAGCGCGCGGCCGCCCGTCGAGCGGCTGGGGCAGCCTGACGCCGACCGAGCTGGAGGTCGTGAAGCTCGCGGCGGAAGGCTGCACGAACCCGGAGATCGGCACCCGGCTGTTCATGAGCCGCGGCACGGTGAAGACCCACCTCGCGCACGTCTACGCCAAGCTGGGCATCGCGAACCGCACGGAGCTGGCCACCGCGGCCGCCGCGCAGCGGGGGTGAATCAGTCCCAGTCGATGCCGAACACCCCGGGGCCGAAGTCCAGGGCCACCGCGTGGACGCCGTCGCCGCCGTCGAGCTTGAGGGGACGGCGGGTGGCGCCCGTCCCGCCGTTGCGGGCGTACTGCCAGCAGCGCTCGGGCGCCGTGCCCAGTGCGAACCGGACCTCCAGCAGGTACTCCCGGACCGGCCGCCGGAACTCGCGGTAGTAGGTGTTGCGGCACTCCGGGTACGGCGGCCCGCCGTTGGTCAGCGTGTACTCGATCAGGTGCGTCTCGCCGCGGTCGATCGGCTGGTCGAAGATCAGCTCGGCGACGATCAGGCCGTGGGCCTCGTCGGTCTCGGCGCGGCCCACCCGGCAGTTGCGCACCGCGTGCAGCTCCGGTGCGCCGGCGGCCGGGTCGTCCTGGGTGTAGACGAGCAGCCAGCGGTCCAGGCCGTCCGCGCCCGCCTGGAACACCGCCCGCGCGGTGACCGCGCGCTGGCCGCCGTCCGCGGCGATCTCGCACAGGTCGTGCAGCCCGACCAGCTTCAGCGGGTGCTGGCGTTCGAGGGCGTCCGGCGCGCCGACCTTGTCCAGCAGCGGCTGGAGCGTCTCGCGGGGGAACGTCAGGGGCTCGCCGCCCGCGTGGCGCTTCCCGGCGCCGCCGCGGGGCCGGGGCGGCGGCAGCAGGCCGAGCAGGGATCCGGCCGGGACGTCGAGGATTTCTTCCAGCGTGCGGACGGCCGAGAGCGAGCTCTGCCGTTCCGGCTGGCGCTTGCCGGACTGCCAGTAACTGAGGGCGGTGACGCTGACGACGACGCCGCGGGCGCGCAGCCGCGCCTGGATCCGGTCGAGGGAGAGACCACTCGTGGCGATGGCCGCGCGCAGGTGGGTGGCGAACGCGGTGCGTTCACCCTGCTGACCGCCCGCCGTGCTGCCCGCCATGGCCGACCCGCCCCGTAACGTCCCCCGACGATCCCCGACACGGTGCACGTTACCAACCCGAACGGACGTGGGCGGACACGGTCCGCGACTGATTTGCCGGGGCCGTCCCCTTCGCCGGAGGTCGCCGCCGGCCGGGACCCGGGGGCCCGCTCGGGCGAACGGGCTAGTACTGGCAACTGTGAACCATTGCCCCGGCCTGGGCGGACGCGCTTGTATGACTTGCCCGCACCGGTGGCTCCGCCTCCCCCTCACGGCCCATCCGGCGCGGTGACAGCCGTGGACAACGGCTCCGGCTCGCCCGGCCGCGTTGTGCGACCGGCCGGGATGGCCGCGCGATGACCGGTGGCCCGGCGACGCCCCCAGCGCCGGGCCACCGGTCTTATTACTTCCGGGTAGCATCCCCCGCATGGTCGTCCGCAAGAACATCCTGATCACCGGCGCGAGCAGCGGGTTGGGCGAAGGCATGGCCCGCCAGTTCGCGGCGAAAGGGCGCGATCTCGCACTCTGCGCGCGACGCACCGACCGGCTCGAAAAGCTGGCGGCCGAGCTGACCGCGGCGCACCCGGGGATCAAGGTCGTCACGCGCAAGCTCGACGTCACCGACCACGACAGCGTCTTCACGGTCTTCGAGGAGTTCCGCGCCGAGCTGGGGTCCCTCGACCGGGTGATCGTGAACGCCGGGCTCGGGAAGGGCCAGCCGGTCGGGAAGGGCCGCTTCGACGCCAACCGGCAGACCCTCGAGGTCAACTTCGTCGCGGCCGCCGCCCAGATCGAGGCCGCCGCCGGGATCTTCCGCGCGCAGGGCGCCGGGCACCTGGCCGTCGTCTCCTCGTTCAGCGCGATCCGCGGCCTGCCGGGCAACCTCACCGCGTACGCCGCCTCGAAGGCCGGGATCTCGGCGTTCGTCGACGGCACCCGGCTGGAGCTCAAGCGCGAGGGCATCACCGTCACCGACATCCGGCCGGGCTACATCGAGTCGGAGATGAACGACCGGATCGGCCGGAACCCGTTGCTGGCCAAGGCCGAGAGCGGCGCGCGGGCGCTGGTCAAGGCGGTCGAGGCCGAGCGGGCGCGGGCGTACGTCCCGGCGTGGCCGTGGGTGCCGCTGAGCCTCGCGATGCGCGTGGTGCCGGCCTCGATCCTGCGGAAGTTCGCATGACCACCGTCGAGGTGCGCGAGGAAGACGCCTTCGACGCGGCCGCGGTGCACGCCTGGCTGGCCGGGCGGGTCCAGGGCCTCGGCGACGAGCCGCCGTCCGTCCGGCAGTTCCCCGGCGGCGCGTCGAACCTGACGTACCTGCTGACCTACCCCGATCGCGAGCTGATCCTGCGCCGCCCGCCGGCCGGGCCGAAGGCCGCGTCGGCGCACGACATGCGACGCGAGTACCGCGTGCAGCACGCCCTGCGGCCGGTGTTCCCGTACGTGCCGCGGATGCTCGCGTTCGGGGACGACCCGGCCCTGCTCGGCGGCGACTTCTACGTCATGGAGAAGCTGGACGGCCTGATCCTGCGCGGCGACCTCCCCGAGGGCATGACACTGACGCCGGACCAGGCGCGGGCGCTGTCCGGCAAGGTCGTCGACCGGCTGGTCGACCTGCACGCGGTCGACGTCGAGAAGGCCGGGCTGGCCGACCTCGGCAAGGGCGCGGGGTACGTCGAACGGCAGATCCGCGGCTGGTCGGACCGGTACGTCGCGGCGCGCACCGACAACGTCGGCGACTTCGCCGAGGTCCGCTCGTGGCTGGCCGCGAACCAGCCCGGCGAGGTCAAGATCTGCCTGATCCACAACGACTACCGGCTGGACAACCTGGTCCTCGACGGCCCGTCGACGTTGAACATCGTCGGCGTCCTCGACTGGGAGATGGCCACGCTCGGCGACCCGCTGATGGAGCTCGGCAGCATGCTCGCCTACTGGGTCCAGGCCGATGACGACGACGTCATGAAGGCGAGCCGCCGCCAGCCGACGCACCTGCCGGGGACGTTCACGCGCGAGGAGTTCGTCGCGCGGTACGCCGAGAAGACCGGGCTGACGATCGGCGACTGGCGGTTCTACGAGGTCTACGGCCTGTTCCGGCTCGCCGCGGTGCTGCAGCAGCTGTACCGGCGCTACCACGACGGCGCCACCCGCAACCCGGCGTTCAAGGACTTCTGGCAGTTCGTCGGCTACCTCGACTGGCGCTGCCGGGAGATCATCGCGAAGGGGAGGGTCTGAGTGGGCGCGATCTACCTGGTCCGGCACGGGCAGGCGTCGTTCGGGGCCGAGGACTACGACGCGCTGTCGCCGCGCGGCTTCGAGCAGTCCACTGTGGTCGGCGCGGAACTGTTGCGGCGTAACGTCTCCTTCAGTCAGATTCGCTCGGGAACGCTCGCGCGGCAGCGGGACACCGCGGCGACGGCGTTGAAGGTCGTCGGCACGGACGTCCCGGTCGTGGAGGATCCCCGCTGGAACGAGTACGACCACGTCGACATCGCGCTCCACCACGCCGGCGGTGCGCCGCAGGAGGACTCCCGCGCGTACCAAGGGCTGCTCGACTCGGCGCTGACGGCGTGGACGACGGCCGGCGAAGACGGGCCGTGCGCGGAGACGTGGCCCGTGTTCCTCGAGCGCTGCCGCGGCGCGCTCACGGATCTGGTGGCGTCGCTGGGCAAGGGCGAGCACGCGGTCGTGTTCACCTCCGGCGGCGTGATCGCCACGATCTGCGGCCTGCTCATGGGCACTCCCGAAGCCGGGCTGCTCAAGCTCAACCGCGTCACGGTCAACGGCGGGATCACGAAGCTGGTGTCCGGCCGCGGTGGCGTTACCCTGTTGTCCTTCAACGAGCATCCGCACTTCGAGGCCGACGCGGCTGCGCTGCTGACCTACCGGTAGGAGATGGTCGATGCTGTCCGGTCGTCACGTCACGCTCATCCCCATCGGCGGCCACGGCCCGGAGGACGTCGTCCTCGACGCCCAGGGCCGGATCTACACCGGCGTCGACGACGGCCGCATCCTGCGGTACACCCCGGACGGCAGCGGCACCGTGACCATCGCCGACACGGGCGGCCGCCCGCTGGGCCTGGAGCTGTATGGCGAGGACGAGCTGCTGATCTGCGACGCGCGGGCGGGGTTGCTCGTGGTCCCGCTGGCCGGCGGCGCCGTGAAGACCTTGGCGACCTCGGCGCTGGGGCTCGACTTCGTGTTCTGCAACAACGCGGCGGTGGCGTCGGACGGCACGATCTACTTCACGGACTCCTCGCGCCGCTTCGGCATCGACAACTGGCGCGACGACCTCATCGAGCAGACCGCCGGCGGCCGCCTGCTGCGCCGCACCCCGGACGGCGCGATCGACCTGGTCCTCGACGGACTCCAGTTCGCCAACGGCGTGGCGCTGGCCCCCGACGAGTCGTTCGTGGCGGTCGCGGAGACGGGCGCGTGCCGCGTGACGCGGGTGTGGCTGGACGACGGCCGCACCGACGTCTTCGTCGACGACCTGCCGGGCTTCCCGGACAACATCTCGACGGGCACGGACGGCCTGATCTGGATCACGCAGGCCTCCCCGAAGGTGGCGGCGCTGGACGTGGTCCGCCGCCTGCCGGCCCCGCTCCGAGCGGGCGTCCGCGCCCTCCCGACGTGGTTGCAGCCCAAGCCGGGCCGCGAGGTGGGCGTCCTGGGCGTCGCGCCGGACGGCAAGGTGGTGAAGGAACTGCGCGGCGAGATCGACGGGTTCCACATGCTGGTGGGCGTGCGGGAGTGGCAGGGTCAGCTGTACTTCGGCTCGCTGGAGGAGTCGAAGATCGCGGTGGTCCGGGTCTAGCGGCCGGTCCACCGGGGTTCGCGGCCCGCGGTCCACGCCGCGTAGAACTCCTTGTGGTCCTTCGCCGTCATCAGCAGGGCCTGGGTCATCGCCTCCAGCTCGATCGCGCTGCCCAGGTCCATGTCCAGCTCGCGGGTCAGCAGCACCTTCGTCGTCGCGTACGCCAGCGCCGGGCCGTCCGCCAGGCGGCGGGCCAGCGCCGTGGCCGTCTCGCCCAGCGAAGCGTCCGGGACGACCTGCGAAGCCAGCCCGATCTCCAGCGCCCGGGCGGCCGGCAGCTTGTCGCCCAGGATCAGCAGCTCCGTCGCCCGGCCCAGGCCCACCAGCCGCGGCAAGAGGTACGCCGACCCCATGTCGGCCCCCGCCAAGCCCACCTTCGTGAACAGGAACGCGAACTTCGCCGACTCCGCCAGCAGCCGGAAGTCGCTGGCCAGGGCGATCACCGAACCGGCGCCCGCCGCCACGCCGTTGACCGCCGCGATCACCGGCAGCGGGCACTCGCGCAGCGCCTTCACCACCGCGCCCGTCATGCGGGTGAACTCCAGCAGCTCCGCCGTCTCGAACTTCTGCAGCTCTCCGATGATCTCCTCGACGTCGCCGCCGGAGCAGAATCCGCGGCCCTGCCCGGTGATCACCAGCACCCGCACGTCCTCGTGCTGCGGCAGCTCGATGACGAGGTCCCGCAGGTCGGCGTAGACGTCGAACGTCAGCGCGTTCAGCTTCTCCGGGCGGGTGAACGTCACGGTCGCGACGCCGTCGGCAAGGGTGAACTCGAAGTGTTCCCACTCCTTCGTCAGCGGTGCGGTCGCGCGGAACGGGCTCATGACTGGATTCCTCCGCCGTCGAGTACGAGGGTCTGGCCGTTGATCGCGGCGGCTTCGGGCGCCGCCAGGAAGGCGACGGCGAACGCCACCTCCGAAGGTTCGAGCAGTCTGCCGAGCGGGGACGCCGACGCCAGCGCCGCTTCCGCTTCCGCCGAAGCGCGTCCCGTGCGCTCCTGGATCCGCGCCACCGAGGTCGCCGTCATGTCGGTGCGGACGAACGCCGGGCAGACCGCGTTCGCCGTGACGCCGGTGCCGGCCAGCTCCGCCGCGACCGCCCGCATCAGGCCGGCCGCCGCGTGCTTCGACGCCGTGTACCCGGCCGTGTAGCGGTAGCCGACGTGCGACGCCGTCGACGCGACCGTGACGATCCGGCCGCTGTCCCGCGAGCGCATCCCCGGCAGCACCGCGCGGGTGCACAGGAACGCGCCGGTCGCGTTGACCTCGATCTGCGACCGCCAGTCGTCGAGCGAAGTCTTCGCCAGCGGTGCGCTGGCGGAGATTCCCGCGTTGTTCACGAGCACGTCCACCGGCCCGGCGGACGCGAAGTAGGCCGCGACGGCGTCCTCGTCGGTGACGTCGCATTCGGCACGGCCGGGCGCGAGGACCTTGTCGCCCGCCTCGGTGAACCGGGCCGCGATCGCCGCGCCGATCCCGCGGGTGCCGCCGGTGACGACGACCAGCCGGCTCACGGCCGGCCCGCCAGTGCGCGCCGGTCGAGCTTTCCGTTGGCGGTACGGGGAAGTTCCGTCATGAACACCACTTCGCGGGGGTACTTGTGCTTGGCCAGGTGGGCTTTCGCGTGGTCCTTCAGCTCGTCGGCCGGCACCGGCGCTCGCACCACGACGTACGCGCGCGGCACGACCAGGCCGTCGACCTCGTGCCCGACCACCGCGCAGTCGACGACCGCGGGGTGCCCGAGCAGGCAGTCCTCGATCTCGCCGGGCGCGACGAACACCCCGCCGACCTTGAGCAGCGCGTCCGCGCGTCCGTGGTGGCGGAAGAAGCCGTCGGACCGGCTGAAGAGGTCGCCGGACGTCAGCGTGTCGCCGTCGAACGTCCCGGCCGACTTCTCGGCGTCGCCGAAGTACTCCAGCGCGATCGTCGGCCCGGTCACCCGCAGCGGCCCGATTTCCCCGTCCGGCAACGGGTTCCCGAGTTCGTCGACGACCTGGGCGGTGTAGCCGGGGACGGGCGTGCCGAGGGTGCCGGCCCGCGCGTGACCCGGCCGGTTCGACAGGTAGATGTGGTACGCCTCGGACGAGCCGATCCCGTCCACCACCGGCACCCCGAAGGCCGCGTCCCACTTCCGGTGCAGCTCCGGGGGCAGCGCCTCGCCGGCGGACGTCGTCATCCGCAGGCAGCTCAGGTCCTGCGCCGCCGCGGCCGGGTGCGCGACCATCGCGCTCATCATCGTCGGCACGTTCACCAGGACCGTCGGCCGATATCGCGCGATCAGCTCGAACACCAGGTCCGCCGTGCTGCGCTCGGGGAACGCGATCCCGGCCGCGCCGACGCCGAACGGGAACAGTGCCACGAGGTCGCGCGCGTAGCCGAAGAACAGCTTGGGCACGGCGAGCACGCGGTCGTCCTCGCGCAGCCCGAGCACCTGGACGGCGTACCGTTCGAAGCTCTCTTTCGCACTGCGCAACGGATGCACGCACGCCTTGGGCGCGCCGGTGCTGCCGGTGGTGAACTTCCAGATCCCGACGTCGTCCACAGTGGTCGGAGCCGCGTCCAAAGTGTCCGGTGCGGCGTCCACCAGGGACCGGAACGGACGTTCGCCCGGCCGCAGCTCGTCATCGGGTACTCCGGTGACCAGGAGCCCGGTGGCGCCCGCTTCCCGCAGGGCGGGCACCGTGACGGCGTCGGCGACCACCGCGACCGCTTCGGTGTAGCCGAGATAGTACGCGTAGTCCTTGGGCTGCAGGAACGGGTAGACCTCGGCGGTGACCGCGCCGATCTTCTGGGCGCCGTACCAGGTCGCGACGAACTCGTCGCCGTCGCTCAGCGCCAGCAGCACGCGCTGTCCTCTTCGGACACCGGCGTCGAGCAGCACGTTCCCGACGCGGTTGGTCAGCCGCGCCAGCTCGGCGTAGCTCACCGCGCGGTCCCCGACGAACAGGGCGGTTCGGTCACCGCGGCCCGAAGCCACGTGCCGGTCGAGGAAGTGCGTGGCGAGGTTGAACGGCTCACTCACGGGCCAGCTCCCGGATCGCTTCCACCAGCAGGTCGGTCAGGGTCGAGAACGTCTCTTCGCCTTCGGACGCGGTCGCCTCGGCCGGCGCGCCGCAGTACGCCTCCGTCATCCCCATCGCGAGGAAACCGCCGTCCTCGGGCGCGGAAGCCAAGCTCACGCGCACGTGCGGCAACGTCCGCATCAGCGGCTGGTCGACCAGCTCGGGCCGGTCGGCGAGCACCAGCGACGTCTCGTAGCGGCCGGCGTGGCACTCGCCGGAGCGGAACTCGTCGGTCAGGCGCTGCGCGTGCCGCCGCCGGACCAGGTCGAGCAGCGCGACACGGCCGTCGTAGGCGAAGTTCAACGTCTCCACCGCCCGCCGGAGCGTGACCAGGTGTGCGGGCTCGAAGTGGTTGTTGACCAGCAGGATCCGCTTGAACCGCTGGCCGATCAGGGCCGACCCGATGTCGACGAGCAGCGAGTGCAGCGTCTCCTCACCGACGTGGACGCCGCCGGCGAACCCGGCCGCGAACCGCGTCACGCCGTAGGGCACCTCGGGCAGCACCAGCACGTGGACGTCGTCGTCGGCGGCCAGGCGAGAAGCCGCGCGCTCGCACATGCCGCGCGAGATCAGCGGGTCCGTGCCCAGCGGCGCGTGCGGCCCGTGCGGCTCGACCGCGCCCAGCGGGAGCAGCAGCACCGGCACCCGCGAGCCGTCGGCGAGGGCCGCGACCTGCCGCGAGCTGAGGTCCGCGAAGTACGTCACGCAAATCAAGCTACACCGCAGCGGCCTGAGGTGTATAGAGTTGCGCCATGCCCGGAGACGCCTTCGACGCCAGCCCTCAGGAGCTGGTCGTGACGTTGCTGGGCAGCTACGTCCACCCGCGCGAAACCCGCCGGGTGTGGTCGGGCGGCCTGGTCGCGGCGCTCGCCGAGCTGGGCTTCTCCGACGGCGCGGCCCGGATCGCGCTCACCCGCGTGGTGCGCCGCGGGCTGCTCCAGCGTCATCGCGAGGGCCGCACCGTGCACTACTCGCTGACGCGCCGCACCGTCGCGCTGCTCGCCGACGGCGACCACCGGATCTTCTCCCTCGGCCGCCGCGAACGCGCCGCCGGCGAGTGGACCGTGCTCTGGCAAAGCATCCCGGAGACCCACCGCCAGGCCCGCGAACGCCTGGTGCGGCGGCTGCGGTTCCTCGGGTTCGGCCCCTACCAGGACGGCACCTGGATCGCCCCGCACGACCGCGAGGCCGAGGTCGTCGCCCTGCTCGGCGAGCTGGACGTCACCGAGCACGCCGGGCTGCTGCTCGGCCGCCCGTCGGCCGCGCTCGACGTCCGCCGCTTCGCCGGCCGGGCCTGGGACCTCGACGACCTCGCGGCGCGTTACGCGACTTTCGTCGGACAGTTCGGCGCGTACCCCGGGAAGAAGATTTCGGACGCCGAAGCGTTCGAGGTGCGGACCCGGCTGGTGCACACGTTCCGGGCGTTCCCGTCGCTCGACCCCGAACTGCCCGCCGACCTGGTCCCCGCACCGGACCGCCGGGCGGCGGCGGTCGAGTTGTTCCACGATCTGTACACCGCGCTGGCTCCGGCCGCTCAGCGCCATTTCGACGAGGTGACGCAAGGATGACCGATATCGACGCCAAGACGCAGGAAGCCCTGAGCTACACCTCCTACCTGGCGCTGGACGAGGTGCTGGCAGCCCAGCGCCCGCGTTCGGACGAGCACGACGAGCTGCTGTTCATCGTGATCCACCAGGTGTACGAGCTGTGGTTCAAGCAGATCCTGCACGAGGCGGAGTTCCTCCAGAGCAACCTCGAAAAGGGGAACACTGCGATTTCGATCCGGGTCCTGCGCCGGATCCTGACGATCCTCAAGGTCGCCGTCGCGCAGATCGACGTCCTGGAAACCATGACGCCCAGCCAGTTCACGAGCTTTCGCGCCCGTTTGGACGCTTCGAGTGGCTTCCAGTCGGCCCAGTTCCGCCAGCTGGAAGCCGTCCTCGGACGGCGTGACGAGCGCGTGTTCGCGCACTACCCCGAAGGCGGCGAGCAGCGGAAAGGCATCGCCGAGGCGATGGCGCGACCGTCCTTGTTCGACTCTTTTCTCGCGTACCTCAAGGTTTCTGGCTACGCGGTCGAGTGTGACCGAGACGTCACTCGACCGGTGGAGCCCTCTTCCGCCCTGCAGGCGATATTGCTGGACGTGTACAGCGACGACGGCGGACCGTCGGTCGTCGCGGAATGTCTGGTGGATCTCGACGAAGGGATGCAGGAGTGGCGCTACCGGCACGTGAAGATGGTCGAACGCACCATCGGCGACAAGACCGGGACGGGGGGATCGTCCGGCGCGACCTACCTGCGTACCACGCTCTTCCAGCCGATGTTCCCGGATCTCTGGGCCGTACGGAGCCGACTGTGACCACTTTGGACGACCTGCGCGACGACCACAACGCGCTCGCCCCGCACTACTCCCGTTTCGGCGTCGCCGAGCGCCTGCTGCTGTCCGGGCACTCGCACCAGGCGTGGCCTGACGTCGCGGAGGAGGGCCTGCGGGAGTCCTTCTCGGACGCCGCCCGCGACGTCGACGAGAAGTGGGGACGCGCGTTCGCGAAGGCCGACGAGCTGCGCGCGGGGTTCCGCCTGCTGCTCGGCGACCCGCACGGCGAGTACGCCCTCGGCGCGAGCACGCACGACCTGGTGCTGCGGTTCCTGTCGGCGATGGAGCTGCCGCGAAGACCGCGCCTGGTCACCACCGACGGCGAGTTCCACACCCTGCGCCGCCAGCTCGCCCGCCTCGAGGAGGAGGGCGTCGAGGTCGTGCGGGTGGCCCTGGACCCGGTGACGACGCTCGCCGAGCGTGTCGCCGCCGAGGTCGACGACAACACGGCGGCGGTGCTCGTCTCGGCCGTGCTGTTCGAGACGTCGCGGCTGGTCCCGGGGCTCGCGCACCTGGCCGACTCGTGCCGCGACCGGTCGATCGAGCTCGTCGTCGACGCCTACCACGCGCTCGGCGTCGTGCCGTTCCCGCTGCACGACCTCGGGCTCACCAACGCCTGGGTGCTCGGCGGCGGCTACAAGTACCTGCAGCTCGGCGAGGGGAACTGCTTCCTGCGGCTGCCCGCGCACGCCCAGGAGCTGCGCCCGGTGATCACCGGCTGGTACGCCGAGTTCGGGGCGCTCGCCGACGAGCGCGACCCGGGCAAGGTCGCCTACGCCACGGGCGGCGACCGGTTCGCCGGCGCCACCTACGACCCGGCCAGCCACTACCGCGGCGCCCGGGTCCAGCGCTTCTTCGCCGATCAGGGCCTCACGCCGGAGTTCCTGCGCCAGGTGTCGCAGCACCAGGTGGGCCTGCTCGCGTCGGTGTTCGACGCGCTCGGTTTGCCTGCGGACGTCGTCACGCGGGACCGTTCGGTGGAGCTGGAGCGGCTCGGCGGGTTCCTCTCGCTGCGCTGCGCCGACGCGGCCGGCCTGCAGGCGGCGCTGGCCGCGCAGGGCGTCCGCACCGACAGCCGGGGGCAGTACCTGCGCTTCGGCCCGGCGCCGTATCTCTCCGACACCCAGCTGGAGACGGCGATGAACACCCTTGGTGCGGTGGTGCGCGGCTGAGTCCGTGATCTAGGTTGGTGCCGGGAAGCACTCGGGCGGACGACCTCCGCTCTGCCTCCCCGTCACTGTTGAAGCGCGTCCCGGCCACGAACCGGGCGCGGGAGACAAAGGAGTCACCACCGTGACCGAAGGAGTGTTCGCCCGGTCGTCCGGGCACGAACAGGTCGTGTACTGCCACGACCAGGCCAGTGGCCTCAAGGCCATCATCGGCATCTACTCCACCGCGCTCGGGCCCGCCTTGGGCGGGACGCGCTTCCACCCCTACGCCACCGAAACGGACGCGCTCGACGACGTGCTCGCGCTGTCCAAGGGCATGGCGTACAAGAACGCGCTGGCCGGGCTCGACCTCGGCGGCGGCAAGGCCGTCATCATCGGCGACCCGAAGACGCTCAAGTCCGAAGCGCTGCTGCGGGCGTTCGGACGCTTCGTGCAGTCCCTCGGCGGCCGCTACATCACGGCGTGCGACGTGGGCACCTTCGTCCAGGACATGGACGTCGTGGCGCGCGAATCCGACTTCGTCACCGGCCGTTCGCCCGAGGACGGCGGCGCCGGCGACTCTTCCGTGCTGACGGCGTTCGGCGTGTTCCAGGGCATGCGGGCGTCGGCCGAGCACCTCTGGGGCAGCCCGGACCTGGCCGGCAAGCGCGTCGGCGTGGCCGGCGTCGGCAAGGTCGGGCACATCCTCGTCGGACACCTCGTGGACGCCGGTGCGCAGGTGACCATCACCGACGTCTACGAGCCGGCGATCTCGCGTACGCGGTCGATCTACCCGAACGTGCAGGTCGTGTCCGATGTGGACACCCTGCTGCGCACCGAGCTGGACGTCTTCGCGCCGTGCGCGCTGGGCGGCGTCCTGACCGACGCGACGGTGCCGGTGCTCGGCGCTCGCATCGTGTGCGGCGCGGCGAACAACCAGCTCGCGCACGCCGGCATCGACAAGCAGCTCGCCGACCGCGGCGTCCTGTACGCGCCGGACTACCTGGTCAACGCCGGCGGCGTGATCCAGGTCGACGACGAGCGCCACGGCTTCAACTTCGAGCGCGCCAAGCGCAAGACGACGGCCATCTTCGACACGACGAAGGCCGTGTTCGCGCTGGCCGAGGCCGACGGAGTACCCCCGGCGACGGCGGCCGACCGCCTCGCGGAGCGCCGGATGGCGGAGGTCGGGCGGCTGCGGTCCATCATGACTGTGTGAGTCTTTCCTCTCTGTTCGAGGCGGTGGGCGTGCGGGGGTTCCTGCACGTCCGTCGTCTCGGCGCCTCGGGTTCCTGCGGTCTCGCCGCGGATTCGCCGGTCGTGCTGGCCTCGGTGGTGAAGGTCGCGCTGGCGTACGAGTTCGCCCGCCAGGTGGCGGCGGGCCAGCTCGACCCGACGGACCGGGTACGGGCATCGGCGGCGGACCGCCTCGGCGGCAGCGGCTCGGCGGGTTTCGCGGACGACGCGTCGTACAGCTTGCGCGACGCGGCTTCGCTGGCGCTGTCGGTGTCGGACAACACGGCTGCGGACCTGCTGTTCGACCGGGTGGGCGTGGCGAACGTGCGGTCGTTGCTGGCGGAGCTGGGGTTGACGCGGACTTCGGTGATCGGCGCGCCCCGGGACCTGCTGCGCACGATCATGGAGGACACGGCGGCGGGAGTTCCGTTGCGGGCATTGGATCCTTTGCGGACATCGGCGACGACGCCGCGCGAGATGACTGCGTTGCTGTCGGCGCTGTGGAGCGACCCTGGGCCCGGCGCGCAGGTGTTGGAGTGGATGTCGGCGCAGGTCAGCTGGCACCGGCTGACGGCGGGGTTTCCCCCGGAGGTGGCGGTGGCGGCCAAGACGGGGACGATGCCGGGAATCCGCAACGAGATCGGGGTGGTGACGTACCCGGACGGTCTTTCGTACGCGATCGCGGTGTTCACGGTGGGCGGCGCGGAGACGTTGAGGCGCCCGGACATCGACCGAGCAATCGGCGACGCGGCCCGCACGGCGGTGGATCAGCTGCGCTCGTAGCGGCGCGGTCTGCCGCGGCTGGGTCGTGAGTGAGAAACAGTGTTCTAACCCTGTTTCTCACTCACGACCCCCTCGCCCAGCGGGAGGCGGGCGCCCTCAGCTGCGCTCGTAGAACACGTCCCACGGCCGCGCGCCGCCCGCGTCGGGCGGCACCAGCCGGGAGATCCCGTCGTCGCGCAAGACCTCCGCCGCGATCTCCGCCAGCTTCGCCGCCTGCGGGTGCGGGCTCGACGACGGCCAGGCGAACGCCGTCCGTGCGCGCAGGACCTCGCCGTCGAGGGGGCGCCAGACCACGCGCGGTTCCTTGCGGGCCTGTGGCTCGAACGCCACGCCGTGCCCCGCCAGCACCAGGCCGAGCACGAACTCCGGGTTGCGCGCGTGCCGGATCGACGCCGGGCGGAAGCCGTGGTCCCAGCACGTGCGCAGCAGCGCGTCGTAACTGCCGGGCGCCGCCGCGCGCGGGGCGTGCACCAGGCCTTCGCCCGCCAGGTCGGCCAGGGACAGCGACGCGTGCCGGGCCAGCGGCGAGTCGCGGGGGAGGACCACGCCCAGCGGCGTGTCGACGGCCGGCCCGAGCTCCAGCCCGATGACGTCCACCGGCAGCTGCAGGAGCCCGGCGTCGAGTGAGCGGTCGGCCAGCAGCCGCGCCTGCTCGGCCGTCGTCAGCTCCTGCAGGTCGAGCCGGACCGCCGGGAACTGCGTGGCGAAGGCCGTCAGGAGCGCGGCGAGCACCCGCCCGGGCAGCTCCGGCGGCACGCCCGCGCGCAGGGCGTCCATCTCGCCGCGCTCGGCCTTCGCGACCAGCGCCGTCATGCGGTCCCAGCGGCCCAGCAGGTCACGGGCCTCGGCGCGCAGCACTTCGCCGGCTTCGGTGAGCGTGACGCGCCGGCCGCGGTCGAACAGCTTCGCGCCCAGCTCGGCTTCGAGCCGCTTGACGCGCTGGCTCAACGGCGGCTGCGCGATGCCGAGCCGGTCGGCCGCGTGGCCGAAGTGCAGTTCCTCGGCGACGACCAGGAAGTACCGCAGCGAACGGAGGTGGTCCACGCTGCGACGATACTCGTCCGCATATCGATATGCCGACGTCTCGATCTTGGACAGTGCCCTCGGGGACGTGGTCGAGTGCCCGGCATGGACTTCAGCAGACGAGGGCTACTGGGCGCGGGTGCGGCGGCAGCGGCGATCCTGGCGGGCGCTCCGGCGGCGGCCGCCGCTTCGGGCACTTCGCGGATGACGCTGCGGTGGTGGGGGAACAACGGCTGGGAGATCCGCGTGCCGGGCTCGGCCGGCACGAAGACGATCCTCATCGACCCGTGGCTCACGCGGTTCAAAACCGGCACGTACACCCCGGCGGGCGCGGACCCGAAGACGCCGCTGTCGGTGAACAAGCCGCTGATCGACGGCTACCTCGACCGCGGCGAGCTGCGTGCGGACCACATCCTGGTGACCCACGGCCACTACGACCACCTCACCGACGTCCCCTACCTGGCCAAACGCACCGGAGCGACGGTGATCGGCACCGAGACCCATTTGAGTCTCATGGCAGCATTGGGCGCCCCGGAGGACCAGCTGTCGATCGCGAGCGGCGGCGAGGACCTGACGTTCGACGGCTACTCGATCCGGGTCCTGAGGTCGTTGCACTCGGCAACGGGCGAGCGCGCGCGGGTGCCGTTCCCGGGGTCGCGCCCGCTGTCCCGCCGCGACCGCCCGCGCGTGATCGAGGACCTGGTGGAGGGCGGCACGCTGGCGTACGCGGTCACCGGCGGCGGAGCGAGCGTCGTGAACTTCGGCGGTTCGAACTACATCGAGTCCGAGCTGGCCGCCCTCCGCCCGGACGTCGTGTGCGTACCGGTCGGCGGCGCGAAGGTGACGCAGTACGTGCCGAGGCTGCTGCGCACGCTGGGCAACCCACGCTTGGCAGCGGCGACCCACTGGGACGACTTCGACCTGCCGCTGGGGCAGGCGCACGACCCCAACGGCGGGTTGGAGGTGCTGCGCAAGGCGGTGGCGGCGGCTTCGCCGGGGAGCGAGTTCGTGGTGCTGGACCACCTGGGTTCATTCACGCCATAGCGGCTTGTCCACAGCCCCACCGTGTTGTGGAAAACGAAACCGCCCGGCAGCTTGCCGGGCGGTTTCGTCGGTGCCCGCCGATACACTGGGACCGGGGACGCCCCCCAGGGAAGGGCGGGGGCGTTTTCCGGCCCGGCGAGGCTCAGCCGCTCTTGCGGCGGAAGGTCCTCTTGTTGGCCGCGGGCCCGTGGGCGTGCTGGTTCTTGCCGCCGCCGTTCTCGTGGGACGCTCCCGAGCGGGCGTGCGCCTGCTTGCGCTCCAGCGCCTCCCGGAACTTGCGCTTGACGTCGTCCTCCTCGCCGCTGGGCGACGGATTCGGTTCACTCATGCTTACCTCCGGAACTGACGACGTGTGACCGCTCCAGCCTGGCATCAGACAAACCGCTTGGCGAGTCGATTACGTCACGTCATCAGCGTTTGGGGGACGGCACCCCGCCGAACTGCACCGACTGGCGGGTCAGCGGGCGGCCACAGTGGTCGCACAGCAGCATCGGCCGCAGGCGGTTGCCGCATTCGACGTGGTGGAGCGTGATGTCCGGCTCCTGGCCCGCCACCTCGAAGCCGCGTGACCACTCCGCGATGAACGCCAGCGCCGGGAAGAACGCCAGCCCCTTCGCCGTCATCCGGTAGTCGCGCGCGTCCGTGCGCGTGGCAGCCGTGCCGGTGCGCAGGACACCCACCTCCACCAGCTTGCTCAGCCGCGCCGACAGCACGCTCGGCCCGATGCCCAGCTCGCGCTCGAACTCCGAGAAGTGCCGGCAGCCGAGCAGCGCGGACACCAGGAGCCCCGTCGACCAGCGGTCGCCCAGCAGCTCCATCGTGTCGGGGAAGAACATCATCGGGTCGCCGGCCAGGGATTCCGCGTCCTTGCGGCGGAAGCGCTTGGACGCCGTCGCGGCCGCCACGCCGGTGGTGTCGAGCCGGGTGGCCCGGACGTCGCGCGCGTCGACCCGACGGCCGCAGGCCCCGCAGCCGAGGGGCGCTGATGTAGCCAGCTCGCAGTCGAGGTGGATCAGCGTCGGCAGCACCTCGCGGCGACCTTCGACCCACTCCCGCTCCCAGGCCCAGATCGAAATCAGCAGCGGCCACAGCTCCAGGCCGCGCTCGGTGAGCCGGTACTCGTGCCGCGTGCGGCGCGCGTCGCGATAGGGCACGCGCGTGAGCATGCCCGCCTCCACCATGTCCCGCAGGCGTCCAGACAACGCCGTCGGCGAGATGCCCAGCCGCAGGCGCAGCTCTTCATAGCGTCTGAAGCGCAGGAACAGGCTCTGCAGGATGAGCAACGTCCACTGGTCGCCGACCAGTTCGAGTGCTCTCCGGAGCGGATCCCCCGCGGGCCGGATGCGCTGTGCGGTCGCCTCGGTCACCGTCTATCCCCCTGTTCCACGAACGGCCTCAGCGTACACCTGACTACACCTAAAGAAGCCTATTGACACCTGACTACACAAATCATAGTCTCATCCCCATCAGCCAGCGCGGTGAGCCCGACGACCAGGGAGCAGCCCGATGACCAGCACCTCCGAACAGCCGCTGATGGTGGCCCGGACGGCGGACACCGGCGAGGCCAACCCCTACCTGCTCGGCGTCTACGCCCCGGTCAGCACCGAGATCGACGCGGAAGACCTGCAGGTCATCGGCGAGATCCCGAAGGACCTCAACGGCGTCTACCTGCGCAACGGCCCCAACCCGCGGTTCGCCCCCGAAGGCCGCTACCACTGGTTCGACGGCGACGGCATGATCCACGCCGTCCACCTGGAGAACGGCAAGGCGCGCTACCGCAACCGCTGGGTCCGCACGAAGGCCTTCGAGGCCGAGTCCGAGGCCGGCAAGGGCCTCTGGACCGGCGTCATGGAGAACCCGGCGGACAACCCGTTCGGCAACACCCACGGCCTGGGCCTCAAGGACAACGCCAACACCGACGTCGTCTTCCACCGCGGCCGGATCCTCGCGACCTGGTACCTGTGCGGCTCGCCGTACGGCGTCGACCCGCTCTCGCTGGAGACCCTCGGCGCCGAAGACTTCCTCGGCACGCTGGTCGGCGACATGATGGCCCACCCCAAGGTCGACGAGGCCACCGGCGAGCTGTTCTGGTTCGACTACGGCCCGCGCCCGCCGTACCTGCGCTACGGCGTGATCAGCGCGGACGGCAAGGTCGTGACGACCACCGAGATCGAGCTGCCCGGCCCGCGCCTGCCGCACGACATGGCCATCACCGAGCACTACGCCGTGCTGATGGACCTGCCGCTGGTCCAGGACGTGCAGGCGGCGAAACAGGGGCGGCACAAGCTCCACTTCGACCGCTCGATGCCGAGCCGCTTCGGCGTCATGCCACGCTACGGGGACGGTAGCCAGATCAGGTGGTTCGAAGCGAGCCCGTGCTACATCTACCACGTCGTCAACGCCTGGGAAGAGGGCGAGGAAGTCATCCTCGACGTCTGCCGCGTGCAGAAGCCGGCACCCCGGCCCGACGCGCACACGCCGCTCGCGAAGATGCTCTCCTACCTGCGCCTCGACGCCCAGCTGCACCGCTACCGCTTCAACCTGCGGACCGGCGTGTGCCGCGAGGCCCCGCTCGACGACGCCAACACCGAGTTCCCGACCGTCGACTCCCGTGGGGTCGGCACGCGGAACCGGTACTCCTACGCGGTGCACATCTCGCCCGAGTCGACGCTGAAGTTCGACGGGCTCGTGCGCTACGACAATCTTGCCGGCTCCAAGACCGAATACCGGTTCGGTCCCGGCCGGTGGGGCAGTGAGGCCCCGTTCGCACCCCGCGACGGAGCAGCCGCCGATTCGGCGGACGGTTATCTGGTGACGTTCGTGCAGGACGAGCGTGAGGGACGCTCGGAACTGGACATCTTCGACGCCGCCGAGCTCGCTGCCGGACCCGTGGCCAGGGTCCTGTTGCCCCAGCGGGTTCCGCTCGGTTTTCACGCGACCTGGGTCCGGGCGGACCAGCTGGAAAACCTCCGTTCATGAGATGCCATCGAGAGGGTCGCGCCCGGGACTTCCGGACGCGGGGATGGTGGAGTGCGGAGACGATCGACCGGCTCGTGAAGGAGCGGGTCAGTGCCGACCCGGAGGGTCTCGCGCTGGTCGATCCACCGAACACCACCGCACTGGTCGGACGCGACCCGGTGCGGTGGACCTGGAACCGGCTCGACGAACGCGTCGACGTCCTGGCCGCGTTCCTGCTCGCCAGAGGGGTGCGAGCAGGCGACGTAGTGGCCGTGCAGCTGCCGAACTGCTCGGCCCTGGTGCAGGCGTTCCTCGCGATCGTCCGGCTCGGTGCCGTGGTCACCCCGTTCCCGGTGTCCTACCGGGAGCACGAGATGGGTCCGATGTGCCGGCGCACCGGGGCTGTCGCGGTGGTGACCGCATCCAGATACGGCGAGCACGAGCTCGCCGGGGCGGCCCTTGGGCTAATAGGCGCTTCGGCGCCGTCGGTCCGGTTCGTCGTCGCCCGGGGGGACGACGAACCGGCCGGCGCCCTGGCCTGGCCCGAAGATCCACTGTCCGAAGCGGACCGCTCCACTTTGGACGCGTATCTGTCCGAACTCGACACCGACGTGAACGACTGCGTCACGATCTGCTGGACGTCCGGCACCGAAGCCGAGCCGAAAGCGGTTCCACGCTGCCACGGCGACTGGCTCGCGACGGCCGCGGGCTGCGCGCAGGCGGCCGGCCTGACGTCCGAAGACGTCCTGCTGTCGCCGTTCCCCATGACGAACATGGCCGGCATCGGCGGGATGTTCCTGCCGTGGCTGCTGACCGGTGCGGTCTTCGTCCCGCACCACCCGTTCGACCTGCCGGTGTTCCTGGGGCAGCTCGCCGCCGAACGCGTGACGTACACGCTCGCGCCACCGGCGTTGCTGACCATGTTGCTGCACAACGAAAAGACCCTGTCCGGAGTGGACATTTCCGCGCTGCGGAAGATCGGCTCCGGCTCGGCGCCGCTCTCGCCGTGGCTCGTGCGCACCTGGGCCGAGCGGTACGGCATCGACATCATCAACTTCTTCGGCTCCAACGAAGGCACCGCGCTGCTGTCCGGCCCGATCGACATCCCGGACCCGGAGCAGCGCGCGAGCTACTTCCCGAACTACGCTTCCGATGTCACGTGGTCGACGCCCGTCGCCGGCTGGACGTCGGTGCGGTTGCACGACCCGGTCACCGGCGAGCACGTGACCGGACCCGGGCGCCCGGGTGAGCTGCACATCGCCGGGCCGACGGTGTTCGCCGGCTATTTGACGTCGGTGGGCGAGCCGCTGGACACGTCGTCCTTCGACGAGGACGGGCACTTCCGCACCGGCGACGTCTTCGAGATCGCCGGCGAGCGCGGGGAGTTCCTCAAGTACGTCGACCGGATGAAGGACCTGGTCATCCGCGGGGGGATGAACATCTCGCCCGCCGAGGTCGAGGGCCTGCTGGCCGGGCACCCGGACGTCGCCGACGTCGGGGTGATCGGCGTGCCCGACGACGTCATGGGGGAGCGGGTGTGCGCGGTCGTCGTGCCGGGGGCGCGCAAGCCGTCGCTCGACGACCTGGTCGCGTACCTGCGCGAGAAGAAGGTGGCCGCGTTCAAGCTGCCGGAACGGCTCGAGTACGCCGACGCCTTGCCCCGCAACCCGGTGGGGAAGATCCTGAAGCGGCAGCTGCGGGAAAGTCTGGAGTGAGGCCATGACCGTGTTCGTGCTGGGCGGGGCGCAGACCGACTTCGCGCGCAACTACGCGAAGGAGGGGCGCGGGATCCTCGAGCTGTTCGCCGAGGTCGTCCCGGCCGCTCTCGCGGACGCCGGTGTCACGGCCGAAGACGTCGGAGTCGCGCACGTCGGGAACCTCGCGGCGGAGCTGTTCACCGGGCAAGCGCAGCTGGGCGGGCTGCTGGTGGCCGCCGTCCCGGAGCTGGACGGGGTGCCGTCGACCCGGCACGAAGCCGCGTGCGCGTCCGGCAGCACCGCCGTCCTCGCCGCGTGCGCGGACATCGAAGCGGGCCGCTACGACGTGGCGCTGGTCGTCGGCGTCGAGCTGATGCGCAACGTCGACGGGCAGCGGGCCGCCGAGCACCTCGGGTCCGCCGCGTGGGCCGGGCACGAAGCCGTCGCCGCGAAGTTCCCGTGGCCCGCGCTTTTCGCCGACGTCGCTTCGGTGTACGACTCGCGATACGGGCTCGACCCGGAGCACCTCGGGCAGTTCGCGTCGCACGCTTTCGACCGCGCGGCAACGAATCCGCTCGCCCAGGCCCGGGACTGGCGGTTCCCGGCCGGCGCGTTCGGGCCCGACGACGACCTCAACCCGGTGATCGAGGGCAGCCTGCGCAAGCAGGACTGCGGCCGGATCACCGACGGCGCCGCGGCGGTTCTGCTGGCCTCGCCCGCGTTCGCCGAGCGGCTCGGCGGCGGCTTCCCGCGCATCGCCGGTTTCGGCCACCGCACCTCCCACATCGGCCTCCGGGAGAAACTGTCCGCGGACGGCGAGTACCTGTTCCCGCACCTGCGCGGCGCCGTCACCGATGCCTACCGGCGCGCGGACGTGGCCGGGCCGGACGCGCTCGACGTCGTCGAGCTGCACGACTGCTTCACGATCACCGGGCTGGTCGCGCTGGAGCACCTCGGCGTCGCGCCACCCGGCGACGGCGGCAAGTTCATCGCGGACGGCGGCCTCGACACGGCCGGGATCAACCCGGGCGGCGGCCTCCTCGGCCTAGGCCACCCGGTCGGCGCGACCGGCGTCCGGATGCTGCACGACGTCGCCCGGCAGGTGACCGGCAAGGCGGGCGAGACGCAGGTGGACGGCGCGCGGACGGCGTTGACGCTGAACATCGGCGGCTCGTTCACCACGGTCGTCACGATGGTGGTCACCGCATGAGGCTTTCGGTGTCGCTGGGGCTCTGGCAGGACCGTCCGCCGGAGGAGGCCCTCGAAACCGCGCGCGCCGCCGAGGCCGCCGGGTACGAAGAGCTGTGGATCGGCGAAATGGCGACGTGGGACGCGTTCGCCTTGGGAACGGCGATCGGTGCGGCGACTTCGTCCCTTTCGCTGACTTTCGGGCCGCTGGCGGTGACCGTGCGGGACCCGGCGACGATCGCGATGGGCGTGGCGTCGGTCGCGGCGCTGACCGGGCGGACGACCGGCGTCGCGCTGGGGACGTCCAGCGACGTCGTGGTGCGGGGGTGGCACGGCCGGTCCCGCTCACGTGCGGCCACGGCGCTGGAGGAGTCGGCGATCGCCGTGCGGCAGCTGGTTTCCGGTTCGAAGTCCACTGTGGACGGATCTGTGGTCGGGTCGCAGGGGTACCGGTTGCGTTTGGCTGCCCCGAAATCGCCGTTGACGATCGCGGCGTTCGGGCCGCGCGCGCTCGACGTCGCCGCGCGGCACGCCGACCGGATGGTGGTCAACCTGGTCAGCCCGGCGGCCGCGGCGACGCTGGTGCGTGGGCTGCGAGAGGCGGCCGCGCGGGCGGGTGTCGTGCCACCGCCGGTCGCCGCGTGGGTGGTCGGCGCGGTGGATCCCGGGCCGGCGTCGCTCGAACAACTGCGTCGCGGCGTGGTCGGGTACCTGGCGGCGCCGGGCTACGGCGAGATGTTCCGCGCGGCGGGGTTCGGCGAGCTCGTCGACTTCGCGCGCACGCGTCCGCACCCGCGTGAGCTGCTGGCCGCGGTGCCGGCGTCGGCGATCGCCGTGGTGGGGTTGCTGGGGTCCCGCGAGGAGGTCGCCGCGAAGGCCGCCGAGTACGCGGAAGCCGGGATCGACGAGCTGGCGATCGTGCCCGCGACCAGCGACGACGACCCAGGTGGCGCGAAAACCCTGGAAGCGTGTCGATCCGCGATCCTCCCGTTCGACGCGTAGGCATGACGGAACCCACGCACACCAAGAACCTCGACCGGACCGGGTCCGCGGCGCTGCCGTGGAGCAGGGCGCGCGACCTCCTCGCGACCCAGACCCCGCACGAAAACCTGACGTTCTTCGTCGGCACCGTCCGCCCCGACGGCCGCCCGCACGCGGCCGGCGTCGGAGCCATCTGGGTGGACGACGCGCTGTACTTCGTGAGCGGGCCGGGCACCCGCCGGGCCCGCAACCTGGCGGCGAACCCGGCGTGCAGCGTGTCGGTGCGCCTGAACGGCCTGGACCTGACGATGGAGGGCGAGGCCCACCGCGTCGCGGACGCCGCCACCCTGGAGCGAGTGGCGGCGGTCTACGGCGAGGGCGGCTGGCCCGCGACGGTGGAAAACGGCGGGTTCAACGCGCCGTTCATGGCACCGGGCGCCGGACCCGCGCCGTGGCACCTGTACCGGCTCGCACTGCACCGGGCGGTGGGCATCGCCAGCGCTGAGCCGCACGGCGCCAGCCGCTGGGACTTCAGTCACTGACCACGGCGTCCGGGCGCCGGTCGGGGGGACCGGCGCCCAAGCTCTGACCTCGGCCGCCGATCGCCGCGAGCACGGCCGCTGGTCACTGCGGCCGCACCCCGTGCCGCCCGGCGCTGTCCGGTCTCAGCCGCTGATCGCCGCGGCTACCTGTGCGCCGATGTTGCGCATGCCCGTGCGTTCGGGTGCGGCGGCGACCGGCCGCTGATCGCCGCGGCTGCGGGCCGGCCGCTGCGCGTGCCTGGCTTGAGCTGCCTGCCGCAGCCGCGTTTCGTGGCGCCGGCCGCGACCGGGCGGCGCCACCTCGCCCGGCGCCGTGCCCTGCCTCAGCCGCCGATCGCCGCCGTCACCAGGGCTCCGATGTGGCGCATCCCGGTGGCGTTGGGGTGCAACGGGGCCGCGACCGACGTCGGGATCACGCTCTCGAACCACTTCACGCCGGGCAGCTTGCAGACGTCGTGCCCGATCGATGCCGTCCGGACGTCGACGTACCGCGCGTTGTGCGCCGCCGCCTGGCGGGCCAGGGCCGCGTTCGTCTTGTCGACGCTGCCCTGGATGTAGTTCGCGTCGCGCGGGGTCAGCGGCGCGACCGGCCAGCACCCGTTGTGCGGCAGGTAGGTGCCGTAGCCGGCGACGAAGACCGTCGCGTTCGGCGCGTGCGTGTGGATCGCGTCCAGCAGCGCGCCCCACGTCGGCTCGAACGCCGCGATCTTCTCGGCCAGCTGGTCGTGCCCGCCGGCGGTGTAGCGGTCGACGCAGTCCGGGTTGATGCCGGGCAGCAGGTTGATGCAGCTGGTCGCGGCGCCGACCAGTCCGACGTCGTTGCCGCCGATGGTCAGCGTCACGGTCTTCGTGCTCGCGCCGAGCGCGTCCAGCTGCGGCGGGACCGCGCCGGTCTCCGTCGACTGCGGCGCGTACATGTCCGCGGTCGTCGCGCCTGAACACGTGACGTCCTTCAGCGGGGTGCCGAGCTGCTTCGCGGCGACGTGCGGGTAGTTCGCGAGCGACCGGAGACAGCCCGGGGACGAGAGGTCCGGGGGCAGGATCAGCGGGCCGGCCGCGGCCGAGTCCCCGAGTGCCACGTATTCGCCTGCGGTGCTCGCTTCGGCCGTACCCGCCGTCGTCGCGAGAGCCGCGACCAAGATCGTGATGAACGCCGTTGTCCTCACTCGCACGCCGTCCTCCTTGACGTTGTGCCGATGATTGGTCTCCGTGACACCATCGGCACCGACGGTGCCCGGATTGACTGGGAATCCGGGCAGAGAACGAGGGGATCGGTTGTGACGGAGCACAAAACCGGCGGCGACCTGGCCCTCGGCGGGCAGCGCGTCCACGAGCGGCTCACCCAGGAGGAGCCGGAGCTGATCGCGCGGGTGCTGACGCGCATCCAGGAGGACGTCGCGGACTACCGGCGGCTGCCGGTGGAGGAGCTCGCCGGCGACATCGCGCGGATCACCCGTCAGGCCGTGCGCGCGTTCGCCCGGAGCCTGCGCGAAGACCGGCAGCTCAACGACGCCGAGCTGCGGCAGATCGGCGCGTCCGCGGTGCGCCGCGCGGAGGAAGGCTTCCCGCTGGAGGCCGTGCTGACCGCGTACCACGTCGGCGCGCGGGAGATCTTCGCCGTCGGCTCGGCGGACGCGGGCAGCGCGGACGTCGCCGACCTCCTCGACGTCGCGGACCGGGTGCTGGCGTTCGTCGGCACCGTCACCGGCGCGGTCACGCGGGGCTACCTGGAGGAGCTGCGCACGAAGGTCGGGCAGGAGCACACCGCGCGGCGCACGCTGCTTTCGGTGCTGGCCGACGGCGGCCCGGTCGACGTCGTCGCCCGCAGTGCCGGGATCACGCTGCCCGCGCGGTACCTGGTGCTGAGCGTCGAACTGGGGCCGCACGCCGACGAGGCGTCCCCGGGCGTCGACGCCGACATCGCGATCCGCCGGAAGCTGCGGCGGTTCCTGGCGGCGTTCGAACAGTCTTGCGGCGACGGGGTTTTGGCGTCACTGGACGGCCCGGGCGGACTGGTGCTGCTGCCGCTGGCCGGGCGGCTGTCGACGGTCTCGGAGTGGGGCACGCTGCTGGAGACGGCCGGGCGCGCGGCGGGCGTCGACGTACTGGCGGCGGCCGACACCGCGACGCCGCCGGAGGTCCGGCTCGTGGCCGGGCGGACCAGCGAGGTGCTGGACGTGCTCCGGTGGTTCGGGCGCCCGCCGGGGTTGTACCGCCTCGACGACGTCCTGATGGAGTACCAGCTGACCCGTCCGGGCGAGGCCCGCGACCGGCTCGCGGCGGTGCTGGCGCCGTTGGACGCGCACCCGGAGCTGGTCGAGACGCTGTCGACGTACCTGGAGCTGGACACGAACCGCCGCCGCACGGCGGCCCGCCTGCACGTCCACCCGAACACGGTCGACTACCGCCTGCGCCGCGTCCGCGACCTGACGGACATCGACCCGCTCCATCCCGCCGGCCTGCCGCGCATCATCGCGGCTTTGGCGGCCCGCCGGGCTTCGCCCCCGCGCACGGTTTGACGTGTCGACCCTCCAGACACGCGTGTCGACCCTTCCATCACGCGTGTCGACCGTTCACTCACGCGAGGTGCCCTTCCGACCACGCGAATTTCGTGTACCGGAACGGCGAACTCGCGTGCCTGGGCGGACGACACGCGTGCTTGGACGGACGACACGTGTGTCTGGAGGGTCGACACGTGTCTGGAGGGTCGACACGCGTGATTGGGGGGTCGACACGGCCGGCGGGCCTCTCGATCCCGCCGGCCGGAGGCCGGACCCGAGGCCGGACCGAGGCCGGAACCAGGTCAGCTCGCCGTGGTCATCGCCTGGGAAGCCGGGACCTCGGCCGGACGGCGCGGAGCCGGGATCCGGACCGGCACCGAAGCGCGGGAGATGAGCCGCGCGAAGGAGCCGAAGGCGACGAGCGCGGCGAAGGCCAGGGCGGCGAGACCGGCCGCCGGGGTGAAGGCGAGTTCGCCGGCCCGGCCGAGCACGAACCCCGAGTCCAGCGCCCACGCCACCGCCGCGACCCCGATCGCGGCGGTGGCCGTACTCCAGAACGCCGTCAGCAGCACCACCGCGCCCAGCGTGACCAGCGCGTACCACGGATGTCCCGTTGCCCCGCACAGTTCTGCCAGTAGCACCGCGACCACCGCCGTCGCACAGCCGAACGGGAACCCGAAGCCACCACTCATGCCGTCCAGCGAACCCCGCGGCAAGCCGGGGAACGCGAACCCGGACGCGTTCCGTACGCCCGGACCCCGGGTTCTTGACGCCTTATTGACCTGCCAGGCCGGCGATCGCCGCGGTCAGCGTCGGCCAGACCGCGCGTGGCAGGTTGTGGCCCATGCCCGGGATCACCAGCAGCTCCGCGCCCGGGATCGCCTCCGCCGTCGCCTTGCCGCCGCTGACGTCGATCAGCGGGTCGGCGTCGCCGTGGACGACCAACGCCGGCAGCCGCACCGAACGCAGGCCCGCCGTCCGGTCGCCCGAAGCCAGGATCGCCGCCGCGTGGCGCAGCGTGCCCACCGGGTGGCGGGCGCGGTCGTAGTGCAGCGTCGCCTTGGCCAGCAGGAACGCCGGGTCGTCCGGGTAGCCGGGCGACCCGAGCCGCCGGTAGCCGTCGACGCTGTCGGCGAGGGCCTGCTCGCGCGTCGACGCCGGTGGGCGCGTCAGCAAAGCCAGTGCCCACGGCTCGGCCCGCCCGACCGCCGGGTCGCCGGTGGTCGACATGATCGAGGTGACCGACAGCAGCCGGTCCGGGTGGTCGATCGCCAGCTGCTGCACGATCATCCCGCCCATCGACGCGCCGACGACGTGCGCGCGGTCGATGCCCAGCGCGTCGAACAGCCCGACGGCGTCGTCCGCGAGGTCCGAAAGCAGGTACGGCGCCGTCGAAAGGTCGCCGCCCGCCAGCGCGGCCAGATCCGGCGCGGGCAGCTCGTCGAGCCAGGTGGAGAGCCCGACGTCCCGGTTGTCGTAGCGCACCACGAAGAACCCGCGACCGGCCAGCAGCTCGCAGAAACCGTCCTCCCAGGTGATCATCTGGGCGCCGAGGCCCATCACCAGTACCAGCGGCGGATCGCCCGGATCGCCGAAAGTGTCGTATTCGAGCTCGAGACCGTTGGCCTGTGCGCGTGCCATGTCCCGATCCTGCCGTACCCGTGCGGAGCTGGCACCGGTCCCACCCGTGCGGTTACCGTTACCCCCCATGCCGACCTCATCCTCGGGTACCGGACAGCGCCCCCGGTCACGGGCCGCGGCGGGGCTCCCGGCCCTCACGGCCGACCGGATCATCAGCGCGGCGACGACGCTCACCGGCGAACGTGGCCTCGACAACTGGACGCTGCGGGAGCTCGCCCGCGCGGTCGAGGCCTATCCCGCGGTGATCTACCACCACGTCGGCGACCGGGACGCGGTGGTCAACGCCGTCGTCGACCGGGTGGTCGGCCTGCTGGAGCTGCCGGAGGCGCACCTGCCGTGGCAGGACTGGTTCACCGAGCTGCTGGCCAACCTGCGCGCGGTGCTGCGGGCCTACCCGGGCTGCGCGCGGCGCCTCGCGCTGTTCGGCCCGTCCGTCAAGGCGGCCACGCGCAGCATCGACGCCGGTGTCGGCGTGCTGCTCCGGGCCGGCTTCGGCCGCGAGAGCCCGATGGCCTACAACCTGCTGCTGATGACCGCGTGCCAGTTCGTCGCGATGGAGGACGACCGCGACGGCGCGCTCGCGCTGCGGATCGACAACACCGAGGAGTACGCGACCTACCGCGAGCGGGCCGACCTGCCCGGGATGGCCGAGCTCGGCTCGGCGATGCACGACCTGATGGGCGATCCCGACCTCGCCGCGGGGTACTACGCCCAGGTGTACGACTACGCGGTCCAGCGCTGTCTCGACGGCCTCGCCCACCGGCTCGGGCAACTCCGCGAATCGGCCGGCGAATCGGACGGCCCAGCGGACGACAAGGGCTGACAGCGACTTGACAGCGCTCCGGCGTACCGTGAGCGTGCGTCGGCGGTCCGCCGCCGACCCGGAGCCCCTGGCGCCCTCCTCCCCCTCGTGGCGCCGGGGGCTTCGGTCTATTCGCGACCGTCCGGCTGCGGCGGTGCCGCCTGGATCGCCGGGAAGATCTCGCCGACCAGCGTGACGAGCGACTTGGACAGCAGCAGGTGCACCTGGGCGCGGGTCAGCGACCCGCGCACGAGCCATTCCCGGCCGGCGGACTTCACCATCCCCCCGAACGCGCGCACGAGCGCGTTCAGCTCGGGCCCGTGTTCGCTTTCGCTGGACAGCCCGACGGCTTCGAGCACGCGGTCGGCGGACTCGCGGTCGGCCTCTTCGAGGATGCGTTCCACCTCGAGGTCGCGCCCGATGCCCTCCGGCGCGATCGCGGCCAGCCACATCCGCTCCTGGCTGGTGACCATGTCGAGGAACCACTCGATGGCGACGTCGGCGCGCAGTTCGAGCGGCCCGTCCGGCAGGATCTCGACGGCCAGCCGCGGCACGGTCAGCGCGCGGCGGATGATTTCCAGGTACAGCTCGCGTTTCGTGCCGAAGTAGTGGTTGATCAACCCCCGCGCGACGCCGGCCGCGGCGGCGATGTCCGAAGTGGACACTTCCGAGTAGGGCCGGTCACCGAACAGCCGCGCCGCGCAGACGTAGATCTGTTCCTTCCGTTCGTCCGGTTCCAGTCTTCGCCATCTCGGCGCCGGCTCGGTGTTCATGGTCCCATCGTCGCACGGCCCGCTGAACAGGGCAGTTCAGTCTCCCGGGTACCACGATCGGGGCATGCTCAGTCCGGCAGCGTGATCGGCGCGATGTCGGCGAAGCCGTCGCCGGGCCCCGGGTTCGCGGGGTCCGTTTCGCCGCCGAAGTGGTGCAGCACGCCCCAAACGGCGTTGAGTGCCGTCTGCACCGCGCCTTCGGCCCAGCCCGCCGTCCACGAGACGTCGTCACCCGCCAGGAAGAGCCCGCGGTGACGCTCCGCCAGCTCGTCCTGCACGAAGTGCGTGAACAGCCGGTGCTGGTAGCGGTAGTGCCCGGGCAGGTTCGCCTTGAACGCGCCCATGAAGTGCGGTTCCGCCTCCCACGACACGGTCACCGGGTCGCCGATGATGTGCTTCCGGACGTCGACGCCGGGGTAGATCTCGCGCAGCGACTGCAGCATCACCTCGACGCGCTCGGTCACCGAAAGCGGCAGCCACTTCAGCGAGTCGTCGGCCCACGTGTACGACAGGCAGATCACCGCCGGCTTCGCGGGGTCGTCGCCGAGCAGGTAGGTGCCGCGCGGCATCCGGTCGGTCAGCGTCATGCTCATCGTGTCGCGGCCGGTCGCCGGGTCGGGGTCGAGCCAGAACGGCCGGTCGACCGGCACGAACACCTTCGACGACTCCATGTAGTGCGTGCGCTCGATCGCCGTCCAGTGGTCGATCGGGAACAGCGCCTCGTCGCATTCGATCTTGGACAGCAGCATCCAGCTCTGCGCGGTGAACACGGCCGCCGGGAACGTCCGGATGTGCCCGGACGCGTCGGTCACCGTGATGTTGTTCGGCGCCGTCCGGTGCAGCCGCGTGACGCCCGGACGCGGCCCGCCCTCGTGCAGCGAGGCCAGCGACGTTCCGGCGGGCCAGAAAGCGACCTCGGCCGGCGCGTGTTCCCACAGCCGCAGGGGGAGCTGCCGGCTGCCGCCGGCGATGCTGCGGTGCTCGTCGTCGGCGCCGGTGTAGACGACGCGCAGGATCTCCAAAATGGAGTTGGGGAAGTCGGTGTCCCAGCCACCGGTACCGAAGCCGACCTGGCCGAAGATCTCGCGGTGGCGGAAGGAGGCGAACGCGGGGGAGTCGCAGAGGAACCCGTAGAACGTCTGGTCGTCCAGCTTCGGGACGAGCTCGTTCCACAGCCGCTTGACCGTCTTCGCGTCGCGGTCGCGGATCGCCGTCTGCATCTCGGCGAACGACGCGTGCTCGGCCAGCGTCCGGTCCCACGCGGCGGCGACGTCGGCGAACACCGCGGGCAGGTCGGCCGGCGTCCGCGCGTAGTGGCTCTGTCCCTTGAGGTCGACGACCGTGCTCGGCGTACCCGGCGCCAGGGGGTTGGGGAACGGCGTCGTCTCGAGCCCGACCTTGTCGATGTAGTGGAACAGCGCGGTCGACGCGGGTGGGAAGCGCATCGCGCCCATCTCGGCGACGACGTCGTCCGGGCAGCCGGGGAACCGCACGGTGCGCAGCCTGCCGCCGATTTCGGCGATTTCGTAGACCACCGGGCGCAGGCCGAGCTTCATCAGCTCGTACGCCGTGACGATGCCGGACAGGCCGCCGCCGATCACCGCCACCTCGGTGCCGTGCCGGTGGGCCGGCACCGAGCCCAGCCCGGCGGGGTGGGCGAGGTAGTCGTCGTAGGCGAACGGGAAGTCGGGGCCGAACATGGTGATCGGGCGGCCCGCCGGCTCGTCGTGGTGGATCGCGGTCGGGACAGCGGAGGTCATGCGGTGGTTCCTCGGTACAGTTCGGGCCGCCGGTCGGCCAGGTGGGTGTTCTCCAGCCGGGACGCGGCGAGCGCTTCCCGGGTCACTTCGGCGGTGATCAGCGCCGGGCCGGAGCCGGCGCGGGTCAGCACCTCGCCGGTGGGAGCGACGACGCAGGAGCGTCCGCAGTACGTCAGCTCCTGTTCGACGTCACAACGGTTGGCGTAGGCAACGAACAGCTGGCTCTCGTAGGCCCGCGCCGGCACCAGCGTGTCGGCGACCAGCTCGTACGGGCTCATCAGCGCGGTCGGCACGACCAGCAGCTCCGTGCCGGCCAGCGCGTGCGCCCGCACCAGCTCGGGGAACTCGACGTCGTAGCAGATCAGCAGCCCGACCCGGACGCCGCCGATGTCGGCCTGCACCACCGGCTCGTCGCCCGGGGTGAACCACGCCTTGTCGAGGTCGCCGAACAGGTGCGTCTTGCGGTAGTTCGCGCGTCGCCGCCCGGTCGCGTCGACGAGCTGGACGCTGTTGTAGACGTCTCCGCCGTCGGCTTCCGGATAGCCGTACGCCAGTGCGACGCCGGTTTCCCTTGCCAGCGCGGACATCCTGGCCGCGGTCGGGCCGTCGGCGGGCTCCGCGAGCTCGTGCGTGCGGGCGCCGATGTGGTAGCCGGTGGTGCTCATCTCCGCCGTGACGACGAGGTCCGCGCCGGATGCCGCGACGGCGTCGGGGAGCGCGTCGACCGGGCCCTGGTGGATCGCGACCCTCATGCGAGCCTCGACCGCCGGATGCCGTACCCGAAGTAGATCAGCAGGCCCAGCGCCATCCAGGCGCCGAAGACGACCCAGGTGGCGCCGTCGAGGCTGAACATCATGTAGCCGCAGCAGAGCACGCCCAGCAGCGGCGTCACCGGGGAGAGCGGCACGCGGAACGTGCGCGGCCGGTCGGGCTGGCGCTTGCGCAGCAGCAGGACGGCGATGTTGACCAGCAGGAACGCGAACAGCGTCCCGATGCTGGTGGCGTCGGCGAGCTTGCCGAGGGGGATGAACGCGGCCAGGACGGCGACGAACCCCGAGACCACCAGCGTGTTGATCCGCGGCGAGCCCGACTTCGGGTCCACTTTGGACAGCGACGGCGGCACGAGGCCGTCGCGGGACATCGCGAACAGGATGCGCGTCTGTCCGTAGAGGACGGTCAGCACGACGCTGGAGATCGCCACGATCGCCCCGACGGCGAGCAGGCCGGCCCAGAACGGGTTGCCCGAGACGACGGAGAGCACGTGCGACAGGGCCGCCTCCTGGCCGTCGAACTCCTGCCACGGCAGCGCGCCGACGGCGGCCACGGCGACCAGGCAGTACAGCACGGTGACGATGCCGAGCGAGAGCAGGATCGCCCGCGGCAGGTCGCGCTGCGGGTTCTTCGCCTCCTCGCCGGCGGTCGACGCGGCGTCGAACCCGATGTAGGAGAAGAAGAGCTTGGCGGCGCCGGCGCTCATCCCGGCGAGGCCCAGCGGCAGGAACGGCGTGAAGTTCCGAGCCTTGACCGCGGTGAACGCGATCGCGCAGAACAGCACCAGCGTCACGATCTTGACGGCGACCATGACGGCGTTGGCCCGCGCGCTCTCCTTCGCGCCGGACAGCAGCAGGAGCATCGCGAGGACCACGACGACGATGGCGGGCACGTTGACGATCCCGCCCGAGCCCGGCGGCTGGCTGAGCGCGTCCGGGATGGCGAAGCCGAAGGCCAGCCGCAGCAGTTCGTTGAGGTACTGCCCCCACCCGACGGCGACCGACGCCACCGAGACGCCGTATTCGAGGACCAGGCACCAGCCGCAGACCCAGGCGACCAGCTCGCCGAGCGTGGCATAGGCGTAGGAGTAGGACGAACCGGACAGCGGGATCATGCCGGCGAGCTCGGCGTAGGACAGCGCGGAGAAGAGTGCGGTGACCCCGGCGAGCACGAACGAGAGGACGACGGCCGGCCCGGCCACCGGAACGGCCTCGCCGAGGACGACGAAGATCCCGCTGCCCAGCGTCGCGCCGATGCTCAGCATGGTCAGCTGCCCGAGCCCGAGCGACCGCTTCAACGTGCCATGATCACTTTCGGCGACCAGATCGGCGACCGGTTTCCGCCGCACCGTCGCGGCTCGCAGATTCATGCCGACGACGGTATCTGCCGTCTTCGGCACGCAAAACAGGAGAACGTTGCGCGTACAGATGAATCACAGGTGATTCATTGCACATGACGCGCGAATCGTGGCGATTCGTTCCAGGCGGCCTGGGCCCGGCAAAAATTGATGGCAGCTCGGGTGTCGGATCCGGGGTGCGCAGTTCGTGGAGTAGGTGAGCGGCCGCCACCCAGGGCGCCGCCTGGACCCACAGGATGAACGATGTCGCACCCGGAACCCGTCGCCCGCCGCATGTACGACCTGGTCGAGCCGCTCGGCCTGGTCCCCTACTTCACCGACGAGCCGGACGCGGCCCTGATGGCCTTGGGCCTGCGCAACCCGTGGGACGCCTACTTCGCCGGACGGGCGGCGCCGTTCGGGCGGGCCGTGCCGGCCGAGGTGGTCCACGCGGTCTTCTACAACTTCGCCCCCGGCGAGGTGGCCCGCCACATCCCCCAGGTGTGGGACCTGACCACGCCCGAGGCGGCGCTGGCCGCGCGTGAACAGGGCTGCGTCGCGGGCATCCGCCGGATCCTCGGCGACCTCGCCGACGACCCCGCCGTCGCGCGCGCCGCCGACCTCCTGCTGACCGCGGCGACCAGCGCACCGGTGGAGGGACGCCCCCTCTTCGCCGCTCTGCGCACGGTGCCGGTACCCCAGGAACCGGTGGCCCGGCTGTGGCACGCGGCCACCCTGCTGCGCGAGCAGCGCGGCGACGGGCACACCGTCGCGTTGCTGACCGAGGGCATCGGCGGGACGGAAGCCCACGTGCTCCACGCCTTGTCCACCGGTACGGCCGCGGAGAAGTTCGGCCGGGTCTGGCACCTCCCGGCGGCGCAGCTGGACGCCGTCGTCGACGGCATGCGCGCCCGCGGTCTCATCGGCGCCGACGGCTGGCTCACCCCCGCCGGCGAGGCCACGAAGGACCGCGTCGAGGCGCTGACCGACCGGCTCGCCGAAGCGCCGTACAACGCACTGAGCCCCGAAGAGCTCGACGGTCTCGTCGCCGACCTCGAACCGATCTCGGCCGCCCTCCGGGCGGTCTTCCCGATGTAGCCGGCACCCGTGACCAGCCGGGCATCACGTGTGTCCGGCGGGGCATCACCTGTGATCAGCGGGGCATCACCGGTGTCTGGAGGGGCATCACGCGCGATGCCCCTCCAGTCACGCGTGATGCCTCCCCAGACACGTGTGATGCCCGTCCAGTCACGCGTGATGCCCGGTTCGTCACGTCGGGGTGGGGGGTTCGTCGGCCGGGAGGAGGAGCGTGAACGTCGGGGGGTCGGGGCGGCTGAGCCGGAGGCGGCCGCCTTCCGCTTCGGCGAGGCTGCGGGCCAGCCGCAGGCCGATGCCGTGGCCGGCCGCCGCCGTCGCGAACGGGTCCTTTTCGCCCAGGTCGGGGCCCTCGTCGGCGACGTCGATGGCCAGCGCGTCCCCCGCGTCGCGGGCGACCAGCGTCACCGTTCCACGACCGTGCGTCGCCGCGTTGTCCAGCAGTACGCCGAGGACCTGGCGGACCGCCGCGGCCGCCACCCGCGCCGGCGGCGGCTCCTCGCGGGTGATCCGCAGCGTGCGCCCGTGCGGTGCGAGCAGCGCCTCGCCGGCCTGCCGGATCTCCTCCAAGAGGGCGTCGAGGTCGAGCTCGGCCCGCGGGGCCCGGCGTTCGCGGCCCAGTGCCAGGAGGTCCTCGATGGTGCGTTCCAGCCGGTCGGCGGACGCGATCCCGGCGCGGATCGCTTCCCGGGGGTCCGCGTCCGGCGTCTCCAGTGCGGCCTCCAGCTGCAGGCGCAGCCCGGTCAGCGGGGTCCGCAGCTGGTGGGACGCCTCCGCGGAGAAAGCGCGCTCGCGCTCGAGGGTCTCGCCGATGCGGGTCGCGGTGGCGGCCAGCGCCTCGCCGACCCGGTCGATCTCGGCGATCCCTGCTCGCGGGCCGCGGGCGGTGAAGTCGCCGTCGCCGAGCCGCCCGGCCGCGGCGGCCAGCTCCTCCAGTGGCCGGACCAGCCGGGTCGTGTACCGCCGGGCCGTCAGCCAGCTCGCCCCGATCGCCACCACCGCGAGCGCGGCCATGCCGAGCCAGGTCAGCCCGACCCGCATCCGCAGCTCCGACATCGGGATCGCGGCGCGCACCACCCCGGTCACCCGCGCGCCGTTGAGCACCGGGACCGCCAGCACCACTTCGTCGGCTTCGCGGCCGATGACGACGTCCAGCGTGGCGCTCGCCGCCTGCCGCTCGACCGACCCGCCGACGGCCGGACCCCGGCCGGTCAGCAGCCGCGCGTCCGGGCCGTAGATCCCGACCTCGGTGCCGGCTTCGTCGTCGTCCAGCGGCGGCAGGACCGGCGGGCGCCCGGAGGCCAGCTCGTCCGCCACGGCCAGCGCCGTCGCGTCCGCGGCCCGTTCCAGGTCCGCCTTGGTGTCGTCGCGGTAGTACTGCATGGCCGCGATGAACAGCGGCAACGCGAACAGCACGGTCGCGACCAGTGCGGCCAGCACCGTCAAGGAGATGATCCGGCGGCGCACGGTCAGCCTTCGGCGACGGTCCGGGCGGGGTCCTCCAGCCGGTACCCGTGGCCGCGCAGGGTGGCGATCCGGGGCACCTCGGCGTCGGGCCCGGCCGCCGACGAGAGCTTGCGGCGCACCGCCGCGATGTGCACATCCAGCGTCTTCGTCGAGCCGTACCAGTGCGCGTCCCAGACCTCGGACATCAGCGTCTCGCGGCTGACGGCGACCCCGGGCTGCTCGGCCAGCCGCGCCAGCAGGTCGAACTCCTTGGCCCGCAGCACGACCTCGCGCCCGCCCAGGGTGGCGCGGCGGCCGGCGATGTCGACGGTCAGCCCGCCGACGGTCACCGGGGGCCGGGCCGCGGCCGGCGCGCCGCGGCGCAGGTGCGCGCGGACCCGGGCCAGCAGCTCGCCCAGCCGGATCGGCTTGGTCAGGTAGTCGTCCGCGCCGGCGTCGAGGCCGACGACGACGTCCATCTCCTCCTGCCGCGCGGTGAGGATGACCAGTACCGCCGCGGGCAGCGCGGCCCGCAGGCGGCGGCAGACCTCGACGCCGTCGAGGTCGGGCAGGCCGAGGTCGAGCAGCACCAGGTCGAAGTCGCCGGACGCGGCGGCCTGCAGGGCGGTGCGGCCGTCGCGGCGCCAGCACACCTGGTAACCGTGCAGTCGCAGGGTCGATTCGAGCACGCTGCCGATCGCGGCGTCGTCTTCCACCACCAGCAGGTTCGGCATGCCGGGAGCCTACGTTCTACTCCGGCCGGCCACCGAAACCGATCCGCGAAATGCGTCGTGAGGCGTCCGTCACTCCGGCCCCGAACTCCGCCACCGCCTCGGCCGTGAACCGCGTGGTCGGGCCGGTCACCGCCAGCGCGGCCAGCAGCCGCCCGTCGGCGTCGAGCACCGGGGCGGCGACGCTGGACGCGCCCGGCTCCGGCTCGCCGTGCCCGACCGCGACGCCCTCGGCGCCGGCGAGCACCTTCCCGGCGGCGCCGCACCCGAGCGGCAGCTCGTCCCCGACGTGGCCGACGTGCCGGATGGCCCGCGAACCCTCCTGCTGGGCCACGCAGACGAGTACTTCGGTGCTGCGGACGTACAAGTTGACCGTTTCGCCGTATTCCTCGGCCAGCTCGCGCAGCACTTGGCGGACCGGCTCGGGCAGCTGCCACGCGGCGTTCGCCAGCTGGGCCCAGCGCAGCATCCCCGGCCCGACGGTGACCCGCCCGTCCGGGCGCGTCCAGAGCAGGCCCCGCTGCTCGCAGGTGGCGACCAGCCGCAGCACCGTCGTCTTCGCCAGGCCGCTCGCGGCGGTGAGGTCCTTGACCGACCACGTCCGGCGGCGGTCGGTGAAGTGGGCCAGCAGGTCGAACGCGCGCAGCACGCTCCGGACCGCCCCGTCGTCGTCCGCCACCGAGCGACCCCCGTCCGCCTGATGGAGCCAGCCTACCGGCGGGTCAGGCCACGTGGCGCTCGAACGCCGCGACGGTCTCGGCCAGCACCTCCGCCCCCGGCCGGGCCCACAGCCCGGCGTTGAACACCTCGACCTCGATCGGGCCGGTGTAGCCGGCGGCCTCGACGTGGGCGCGCAGGTGGCGGTGGTCGATCGGGCCGTCGCCCGGCAGCGCGCGGCCGAGCAGCGGGTCGGGCAGCGGCACGAGGACGTCGCACACGTGGAACCCGGCGATCCGGCCGGCGGCCGCGGCGATCGACTCCTCGATCCGCGGGTCCCACCAGACGTGGAACTCGTCGACGATCACGCCGACCTGCTCCGCCGGGTGCTCGACGGCGATCGCCAGTGCTTGCTCCACAGTGGACAGCACGGACCGGTCCGCGCACTGCATCGGGTGCAGCGGCTCCAGGCCCAGCCGTACGCCGCGCTCCCCGGCGTACGGCGCGAGCTCGCCCACGGCGTCCGCGACGCGCTGCCGGGACGCGGCGAGGTCGTTGCCCGCGATCCCGCCCACGACCAGCACGAGGACGTCGGCACCGAGCGTTGCGGCCTCGTCGATCGCTTCCCGCGTCTGCGCGACACCGTCCACAGGGGACCCTTCCGGCGTCACGCCGGTGAAGAACCCACCGCGGCACAACGAGGAAACCCGGACACCGTGTTCCTTCAGCAGGCGTGCGGCCTCGTCGACGCCGGTCTCCGCGACCTTGTCCCGCCACAGCCCGATCCAGCCGACGCCGGCCGCGGCGCACCCGGCCACCGCTTCGGGCAGCGACCAGGCCTTGGTGGTGATCTGGTTGAGGCTGAACCGCGGGTCCATCACGCCACCCCCGCGACCCGCAGCAACGGCCGCATCCGGGCGACGGCCCGCTCGGGGTCGGCGAGCACGCCGGCCGCGTCGGCCAGCCGCAGCAGCGTCGCGAGGTGGGTGATCGTGCGCGCGGACTCGCTGCCGGCGAGCATCCGGAAGTGCTCTTGATGACCGTTCAACCAGGCGAGGAAGACGACGCCGGTCTTGTAGTGCCGCGTCGGCGCGCGGAAGATCTCGCGCGCCAGCGGCACGGTCGGGTCGAGCAGGGCGTGGAAGCCGGCGCGGTCGCCGTCGTCCAGGCGGCGCAGCCCCGCCGCGGCGACCGGCGCGATCGGGTCGAAGATGCCGAGCAGGGCTTCGCTGTGACCCCGCTCGTCGCCGGCGATGAGCTCGGGGTAGTGGAAGTCGTCGCCGGTGTAGCAGGCGACGCTCCCGGGGAGCGCGCGCCGGAACTCCGTCTCGACCTCGGCGTCCAGCACCGAGACCTTCACCCCGGCGATCGTGCCCGCGTGCTCGGCGCACAGGGTCGCCAGCTCACGGGCCGCGGCGCGGACGTCGTCGTGGCCCCAGTAGCCGGCCAGCGCGGGGTCGAACTGCTCGCCGAGCCAGTGCAGCAGGACCGGGCCGCCCGCCTCGGACAGCAGCTTCCCGTAGGCCGCGTGGTAGTCGCCCGGGCCCTGCGCCGCGGCGGCCAGTGCACGGCTCGCCATCACGACGGGGACCGCGCCGGCGCCGCCGACCAGGTCCAGCTGCTCGCGCCAGGCGTCCACAATGGACGCGATGGTCGCCGTCCCCGGTGGCAGCTGGTCGGTGCCGACGCCGGCGCACCAGCGCCGTCCCGCGGCGAGCGCGCCGGTGCGGGTGACCAGCTCCTTCGTCGTGGCCCAGTCGAGGCCCATGCCGCGTTGCGCGGTGTCCATGGCCTCGGCGACGCCTAGCCCGCAAGCCCAGAGGTGTTCGCGGAAGGCCAGCGTGGTGTCCCAGTCGACGGCGCCGGGCTCGTCGGCGAGCGCGTCCGCGACGACGTGCACGGCGGAGTAGGCGATCCGGGACGACGGCGGCGTGCCCGCTGCTTCGGGGAGCGCCGGGCCGGACGGTGACCAGTTCACGAGCCCGCCGCCGGGAACCGGGAGCAGGAGCATCGGGAGACCTCCGCAAGTCAGAAAGCGCTTTCTCGGCTCCACGGTAGGGCCTGTGCCAGAGCACGACAAGGCCCGTCCGGGTCAGCGCTTGGGGCGCGCTGTGCTCTCCCGCAGGACGACCTCGCCCGACAGCCGGACGGTCCGCGGCCGGGTGCCCCCGGCCCCCTTGATCGCCAGGTCCATCGCCCGTTCGCCCAGCTCCTCCAGCGGCAGCCGGACGGTGGTCAGCGCCGGGGCGAGGTCGCGGACCACCGGGATGTCGTCGAACCCGGCGACCGAGATGTCGCCGGGCACGGACAGGCCTTCCTCGCGCAACGCCGTCAGCGCGCCGATCGCCATCACGTCGGTGACGGCGAAGACGCAGGTCGGCAGCTTGCGCTTGCGCCCGGCGAGCAGCCGCTTCGTCGCCTCGTAGCCGCCGTCGCGGGTGAACGCGGCCTCGATGACGTCGTCTTCGTGCAGGGTGATGCCGTGTTCGGCGAGCGCGTCGGTGAACCCGGCCAGCCGGTCGATGACCGTGCTCAGCTTCCGCGGGCCGGCGAGCACGGCGAACCGCTTGTGGCCGAGGCCGACCAGCGCCTTCGCCAGCGCGGCGGCGCCGCCCTTGTTGTCCGGCTGCACGGTGTCGATCTTGAGCCCGCGGTGACGGCTGACCGCCGCGACCTGCCCGCCGCCGCGGCGGTACGGCTCCAGCTCGGCCGCCATCGCGCGTTCCCACGCGCGGTCCTCGAACGCCGAGCCGATCAGCAGGATGGCCGCGGCCCGCTGTGCGCGCAGCGTCGAGACGTAGGCGACCTCGCGGTCGGGGTCGCGGAAGGTGCCGGCCAGCATCACGAGCAGCCCGTTGTCGGTGGCCACCCGCATCACCCCGCCGGCGATCGCGGCGAAGTACGGGTCGCTGACGTCGTGGCAGATCACGCCGACCGTGCGGTGGGTGCCGCCGGCCAGCGCCTGGGCGTGCGCATTCGGGGCGTAGGCCAGCTCGGCCGCGGCGGCGGACACCCGCTCCCGCAGGTCGGCGCGGACGGACGCGGTGCCGTTGAGCACCCGCGACGCCGTCGCGAGCGAGACGTTCGCGCTGCGTGCCACGTCTTCGAGTGTCACGTGCGGCCGGGCCTTCATGGCTGGCTCCTCCAAGATCGGTTTCGGGTGTCTCCGCAAGCTCGGTCGGTGCAATCTACTGGGAGGGGGGTGGGCCGGGAGAAGCCGCTGGCCGGGGGACCTGACCCGAACGAGTGAATTGACCGAGGGAAGCACGGGGGAAGATCAGCGAAAGTCCGTGTCCTGGTAACAAGGAGAATCCTCAAGTAGTGAGTACGCCACTTCCGATCGACCGCGAAAGGATTCCCGCATGCTGTTCGGTGATGAGCACATCCGCCGCTACGAGGAGACCGACGGCGAAGTCGGTCACGAGTGGCAGGAAGGCGTCCCGACGCTGTTGCTGACCACGAAGGGCCGCAAGACCGGCCAGGAGCGCAAGCTCGCCCTGATCTACCAGGAGGCCGACGGCAACCCGGTGGTCGTGGCCTCCGCCGGCGGCGCGCCGAAGCACCCCGCGTGGTACCTGAACCTCGTCGAGAACCCCGAGGTCGGGGTCCAGATCAAGGCCGACAAGTTCAAGGCCCGCGCCCGCACGATCGAGGGCGAGGAGCGGGCGAAGGTGTGGAAGAAGCTCGCCGCCGTCTGGCCGGACTACGACGAGTACACGAAGAAGATCGACCGCCACATCCCCGTGGTCGTGCTCGAGCGCGTGTGATCTGCGCCGCGTTCGGCCGGTGCGCGGGCCGATCCGGCCGGTCGTCGGCTACGAATGACAGTCATGAACCGCTGGACCGCCCTCGACAGCGAGGGTGAGCTGCTCACCCGTCGCCAGATGCTCGCCTACGGCCGGCGCTTCGCCCGGGCCGGCCGGGGTGCCTGGTACAGCTTCGCGATCGAGGTGGTCTGGCAGTTCCTCGTCCAGACGACCCGCTTCCGGGTGCGCGGCTCGCACCACATCCCGAAGTCCGGCGGGGTCCTGGTGGCGTCGAACCACCTGTCGTTCGCCGACCCGGCGACGCTGACGGCGTTCTGCCTCGCCGCCGGCCGCGTGCCGCGCTACCTGGCGAAGGCGTCGCTGTGGAAGGTGCCGGTCCTGGGCCGCGTGATGCGCTCGGGGCGGCACATCCCCGTGTACCGCGGCGCGGCGACGGCGGCGGAGGCCTACCGCGACCTCGTCGCCTCGGTGCGCGACGGCGAGTGCGTCGCGGTCTTCCCCGAAGGCACGTTCTCGAACGACCCGGCCGGCTGGCCGATGCGCGGCAAGACCGGCATCGTGCGCGCCGCGCTGGCGACCGGCGCGCCGGTGATCCCGGTGGCCAACTGGGGCACCCACCACCTGCTGCCGTCGACGGCCTGGTTCCCCCGCGGGGTGCCCCGCAAGACGGTCGAGCTGGTGGCGGGACCGCCGGTCGACCTGTCCGACCTGCTGGAGAAGCCGCTCACCCGCGAGGTGCTGGAGGAGGCGACGGCCCGCATCATGGCGGCGGTGACCGCGCTGCTGGTGACGCTGCGCGGCGAGGAGCCGCCGGTCGCCGCCTGAGGTCCGCGTCACCCCGCCCGTGCCTGCCCGAAGGGGTAGTTTCGGGCGTATGAGTGCACAACACTTTGATGTCGTCGTACTGGGGGCCGGAGTGGGCGGCTACGTCGCGGCGATCCGCGCGTCGCAGCTGGGGCTGAGCGCCGCGGTGGTCGAGGAGAAGTACTGGGGTGGCGTCTGCCTGAACGTCGGGTGCATCCCGTCGAAGGCGCTGCTGCGCAACGCCGAGCTGGCGCACGTCGTGACGCAGGAGGCGAAGGCGTTCGGCATCTCCTCCGACAGCCCGATCCGCGTCGACTACACGGCCGCCTACGAGCGGAGCCGGAAGGTCGCCGACGGGCGCGTCAAGGGCGTGCACTTCCTCATGAAGAAGAACAAGATCACCGAGTTCGACGGGCACGGCACGTTCGTCGACGACCACACCCTCGAGGTGAACGGCTCGCAGGTGACCTTCGGGCACTGCATCATCGCGACGGGCGCCACGACCCGCCTGCTGCCGGGGACCTCGCGCAGCTCGCGCGTGGTGACCTACGAAGAGCAGATCCTTTCGAGCGAGCTGCCGTCGAGCATCGTGATCGCCGGCGCGGGCGCGATCGGCGTCGAGTTCGCCTACGTGCTGCACAACTACGGCGTCGACGTCACGATCGTCGAGTTCCTCGACCGGATGGTGCCGCTGGAGGACGCCGAGGTGTCGGCGGAGCTGGCGCGCCGCTACCGCAAGCTCGGCATCAAGGTGCTGACCTCGACCCGCGTCGAGTCGATCGACGAATCCGGTTCGTCGGTGCGGGTGACGGTGACTTCGGAGAAGGACGGCACGCGGGTCCTCGAGGCCGACAAGGTGCTGCAGGCCATCGGCTTCCAGCCGCGGGTCGAGGGCTACGGCCTGGAGAAGACGGGTGTCGCACTGACCGACCGCGGCGCGATCGCGATCGACGGCCGGGGCCGCACCAACGTCGACCACATCTTCGCGATCGGCGACGTCACGGCGAAGCTGATGCTGGCGCACGCGTCGGAGTCGATGGGCGTGGTGGCGGCGGAGACGATCGCGGGCGCCGAGACGATGGAGCTCGACTTCCCGATGATCCCGCGCGCGACGTACTGCCAGCCCCAGATCGCCAGCTTCGGCTGGACGGAGGAGCAGGCGCGCGACAAGGGCTTCGACGTCCGCGTCGCCAAGTTCCCCTTCACGGCCAACGGAAAGGCCCAGGGCCTCGGTGACGCGGGCGGGTTCGTGAAGCTGATCAGCGACGCGAAGTACGGGGAGCTGATCGGCGGGCACCTGATCGGTCCGGACGTCACCGAGCTGCTGCCGGAGCTGACTTTGGCCCAGCAGTGGGACCTGACGGTGCACGAGGTTTCCCGGAACGTCCACGCCCACCCGACGCTGGGCGAGGCGGTCAAGGAAGCTCTGCACGGCCTCGCCGGGCACATGATCAACCTGTAGGGACGTCGAAGCGGAGCTCCGGCCGCTCCCACCGGACCTTGGGCGGGGACGGCGGGATCGTGCCGGTGCGCCGCGCGCCCATCCGGAGGTAGAACGCGAGCGCGGGCGGGTGCGAGACGACGCGGAGGCTCGTGATGCCGCGCGCGCGGGCTTCCCCGAGCAGGTGCGCGACCAGGCGCGCCCCGAGGCCGAGCCCCTGCGCGGCGTCCGCCACGAACAGGATGTCGAGTTCCGGTGGGGCTTCGAGCAGCGAGTAGAAGCCGAGCAGCTCGTCGCCGGCCATGGCCACGAAGGTCGGGTTGCGCTCGACGTAGCCGGGCGTGACCGCGTAGCCGTCGAGGATGGACGCGTAGTCGCCTTGGTAGGCCGAAGAAGCGAGCATCAACGCGGTCAGGGCATCGGCCTGGCCGGCCGTGGCGCGCAGGATTTCGATCTTGTCCACGCCGTGGAGCGTACGGCGGGGTACCGACAGTTCCGGTGCGGCGAAACGTTCTCACATTTCCGCGGGTGTTCCAGCATGTGGGCGCACGGACGTTCCCGACTTTGGTCGCTGGTTCCCCGTCCGGTCACTCCTTAGATTCTCCCCATTACACCCGGTCGGGTGTCATTCGGTCGAGTGACCGAGTAGCGCAGGGAGAAATCGATGGTGAGATTCAGCCGGGTCGCCGCGCACGCGGTTCCGCTGACGGTCGGTGCGTTGCTGCTGACGACGGGGGTTTCGGTGGCGCAGCCGTCCACGGTGGACGCGGCGACCGCGCGCACCGAGGCGGGCATCAACGCGCTCCAGAGCATCAAGAAGAGCCTGACCCCCGCCGAGCGCAAGCAATCGAGCCAACTGGTCGTCGAGAAGCGGTTGCGGGCCGACCGCTCCCTGGCCGCGAAGCTGCCCGACTACCGCTCCGGCCTCGGCGTCAGCACCGCCGGCACCGTCTCCGTCGAGATCACCGCCACCCGTGACCAGGCCGTCGCGAACGCGGTCAAGGCCGCGGGCGGCACCGTCCGCTTCGCCTCACCCGATGGTGTCCGCGCCGACCTCCCGCTGTCCGCCGTGGACGCGATCGCCGGCCGCGCCGACGTCGCCGAGATCAAGCCGGCCGCGCAGGCGACGACCTGGAGCGAGCAGGGCAACCGCGACTTCCGCGTCGCCGCCGCGCAGGCCGCCGCCGCGACCCAGGTGTCCGAAGGCGACAAGGCGCACGGCGCCGACACCGCCCGCACCACCTACGGCGTCAGCGGTTCCGGCGTCAAGGTCTGCGTGCTCTCCGACGGCGTCGACTCGCTCGCGAAGTCGCAGAGCGCCGGCGAGCTGCCCACGGTCGACGTCTTGTCCGGCCAGAAGGGCAGCGGCGACGAAGGCACCGCGATGCTGGAGATCGTCCACGACCTCGCGCCGAACGCCGCGCTCGGCTTCGCGACCGCGTTCACGAGCGAAGCCAGCTTCGCCGCGAACATCCGCGCGCTGCGCACCACCGGCCACTGCACGATCATCGTCGACGACGTCGCCTACTTCGACGAGTCGCCGTTCCAGGACACGCAGGTCGCGCAGGCGGTCAACGAGGTCACCGCGGCCGGCGTCCTGTACTTCTCCTCGGCCGGCAACTCGGGCAACGCGACCGACGGCACCAGCGGCTACTACGAAGGCGACTTCCGCGCCTCGTCGTCGAAGATCAGCGGCGTCACCGGCACCCCGCACGACTTCGATCCGAGCACCACGACGCAGAACTTCGACGCGCTTTCGGCCGGCTCGCTCGGCAAGCCGGTGACGCTGTTCTGGTCCGACCCGTGGGGCAAGTCCGCCAACGACTACGACCTGTTCATCCTGAACTCGGCCGGCAGCGTCGTGGCGTCGAGCGAGAACGGCCAGTCCGGCTCGCAGAACCCGTACGAGATCGCTTCGGTGCCTTCCACGGGCTCCGGCTACAAGGTGGCCGTGGTCAAGTACAGCGGTGCCGACCGGTTCATCGCGCTCAACGTGATCCGCGGCCGGTTCGTGGCTTCGGGTTCGCTGAAGGCGTTCAGCACCAACGGAGTCACGAACGGCCACTCGGCGGCGGCGAACGCGTTCAGCGTGGCGGCGGCCCCGGCCGGCCCGGCGTTCACGCGGCCGCTGGAGACCGGTGACCCGGCCAACCCGGCGGGCCCGTACCCGGGCCAGTTCACCGCGGCGAGCAAGTGGGAGCGCTTCTCCTCCGACGGCAAGCGCCACCTGTTCTACAACGCGGACGGCACGGCGATCACGGCCGGCAACGTGTCCTCGACGGGGGGCACGACCCGCAGCAAGCCGGACATCACGGCGGCCGACGGCGTGGCGACGTCGGTGACGGGCTTCCAGCCGTTCTACGGGACGTCGGCGGCGGCCCCGCACGCGGCGGCGATCGCGGCGCTGTTGCTGTCGGGCAAGCCGACGGCGACCCCGGCCCAGATCCGCTCGGCGCTGGTGTCCTCGGCGATCGACCTGGGTACGCCCGGGTTCGACACAGTGACGGGCAACGGCGTGATCATGGCCGGCCCGGCCCTCGCGGCGCTGGGCGTGGCGGCGAAGTAGGTTCGTGGCGGGGTCCGGCGTGCGCCGGGCCCCGCTATTTGCCGCTGACCAGCAGGTGGAAGCCCAGGCCGCTGTGGGCGAACCGTTCGTGCCGGACGACACTCAGCCCGGCCGAGGTCAGCGCCGCCTCCAGCTCGGGCAGGGGCCGGATGCGGAAGCCGTTCTCGGTCAGCATCCGCGCGCGGCCCATCAGGTCCGGATCGCCGACGCCCAGCACGAAGCGCCCGCCCGGGGCGAGCACCCGGGCGATCTCGGCGAACGCCGCGGCGAGGTCGTCGACGAAGTAGACCGTGTTCGTCGTGACGATCGCGTCCACGGAATCGTCGTCGAGGGGCAGTGCCGTCATCGGTCCCTCGCTCAGCACCAGCCTGCCCGCGGCGATCTCCCCGCGGAACGTCCCGCGTGCCCGCTCGAGCATCGTCGCCGAGACCTCGACGCCGTGCACCTCGCCGGCTTTCCCCAGGAGCAAGGAAAGACCCAGCCCGCCGCCGAAGCCGATGTCCAATGCCGTTTCGCCGTCCGACAGCTCCAGCGCTGCGACCGCTTTCACGACCGCTTCCCGGTTCCGGCGGTTGAGCGCCGACCCGACCAGACGTCCGCGCAGGCCGCTAGGGTGGCCGAGTTGCCGGGCCAGCCCGGCCTGGAAGCGCTCGCGAAGTCCCATGCGGGCAGTCTAGGAGGCGTGATGGCGAAGACGGCAGTGGTGACCGGGGCCGGCTCGGGCATCGGGCGGGCGGTGGCGCGGGCCCTTCTCGAGGACGGCTGGTCGGTCGCCCTGGCGGGACGGCGTTCCGAAGCTCTCGAGGAAACCGCCGAGGACTTCGAAGGTGCCCTCGTCGTGCCCACCGATGTGGCGCGGGAAGACTCCGTCGCCGAGTTGTTCGCCGCGGTTCGCGAGCGGTGGGGACGGCTCGACCTGCTCGTCAACAACGCCGGGATCGGCGCCGCGGGGACCGTGGCCGATCTGTCCGTCGAGGACTGGAAACGGACCGTCGACGTCAACCTCACCGGGATGTTCCTCTGCGCGCAGCAGGCCGTCCGGCTGATGAAGGACCAGGACCCGCGCGGCGGCCGGATCGTCAACAACGGCTCGATCTCCGCCCACGTCCCGCGCCCCGCCAGCGTCGCCTACACCGCGACCAAGCACGCGGTCACCGGCCTCACCCGCTCGATCTCGCTCGACGGCCGCGCGTGGAACGTCGCGTGCGGGCAGATCGACATCGGCAACGCGGCCACCGAGATGACCGAGCGGATGGCGGCGGGCATCCCGCAGGCCGACGGCCGGGTCATCGCCGAGCCGACGTTCGACGTCCGGTACGTCGCCGACGCGGTGCGGTACATGGCTTCGCTGCCGCTGGACGCCAACGTCCAGTTCCTCACCGTCACCGCGACGACCATGCCGTTCATCGGCCGCGGCTAGGGGATCACCCGCGCCTTCCGGAACTCGTCGAAGAGCCGGTAGAACATCTGCTCCGTCTCCACGTACCCGTGGAACCCCGCGCGGCGTGACTTCGACGTGTCCGCGAACATGTCGTAGTCCCAGCCGAACACGAAGTCGCCGAAGCCCCACGAGGCCGACACGTCCGCGTAGGACACCGACAGGCCGTGGTGAGCGACCATCGAAGTCCACAGTGGAGCTTTGTCCGCCATGACGTCCACAAGGGACATCCGCAGCGGGGGCGCGACTTCGAGGTCGAAGTACGCCGCCAGTTTCGGCCACAGCTCGCGCCAGCGGAACAGGTCGCCGTTCGCTATGTTGAACGCGCCCTCCTGGCCCGTCGCCCAGATCGTCGCGTCGGCCAGCAGGCCCGCGTCCGTCATCTCCAGCAGGCTGTCGTACGCGCCGGGCTTGCCCGGGAACCGCAGCGGCAGACCGAGCTCCTTCGAGATCGACGCGTACACCGCGATCACCAGCGCGAGGTTCATCGGGTTGCCCAACGCCGTGCCGCCGACCACCGACGGCCGGATCGCCGACCACGAACCCCCTCGCCGCTCCAGGAACCGCTGCTGGTCGACGTTGAACTCCGGCGGCATGTGCCCGGCGTCGGTCTCGCGTGCCGGCGTCTTGAACGGGCCGAGGTGCGCGCCGTAGACCTTGTAGCCCTGCATCAGGCTGACGTGCTCGAGCGCGGCCGGGTCCAGGGCCTCGACGAGGTTCGTCAGCATCGCCAGGTTCGGCGGGACCAGCTCGGCCCACGTCGGCCGGTCCTGGTACGCCGCGTAGAAGAGGTGCGTGACCCCGGTCAGCGCGCCGACCTTCGCCCGCGTGTCGGCGGCGTCGAGCAGGTCGACGGCGAGACCACCGCGACGGGAGAGCCCGATGACGTCCCAGCGCCCGTCGGCTTCGAGGTGCTCGACGAGGTTCCGGCCGATGATCCCGTTCGCCCCGGCGACCAGGGCTGTCTTGCGTTCCATGTCCTCCAGGCTGGTCACGCGCTCGCGATAAGTCCAAGGCTTAGTTCTCACCGTTGCGATAAGTTGAGTTCATGACAAGCCTGCGGCAGCTCGAGTACCTGGTCACGGTGGTCGACACCGGCTCGTTCACGCGCGCGGCCGAGCAGCTCCACGTGACGCAGCCCGCGTTGTCGCACCAGATGCGGGCCCTCGAACAGGGCCTCGGCGGGCCGCTGCTGGAACGGCTGCCCCGCAGCGTGCGGCTCACGCCGATGGGCCGGGCGATGCTGCCGCACGCGCGGGCGGCGCTGGCCGACGCCGAACGCGCGCGCTGCGCCGCCCGCCTCGCGTCCGGCACGACGGCGGGGGAGCTGCAGGTGGCGACGGTCTACTCGATGAGCCTCGGCGTGCTGCCACCGGCGTTGCGCGTGTGGCGGCGCGACCGGCCCGGCGTCGACGTCCGGCTGCTCGAGTTCCGGCACGCCGACGAGCTGCGTGACGCGATGGCCGCGGGCGAGGCCGACGTCGCGCTCGGCCCGCTGCCGTCACCTTGGCCGGGGCCGGTGCGCGAGCTGGGGGTCGAGGAGTTCGTGGTGGTGCTCCCGGCGGACGGTGCTTCGGAGGACGACGCGACCGGTGAGGTCGACCTCGCGACGCTGGCGGACTGCGCGTGGGTGCACTACGCGCCGGGCAACGGCCTGGCGGAGCTGGTCGACGCGGCCTGCGCGGCGGCCGGGTTCCGCCCGCGAGCGGCGGTCCGCACCGAGCAGACGGCGGCGGCTCCCACTCTCGCGGCGGCGGGTCTGGGGCCGGCGCTGGTTCCGGCGAACGTCCTGCCGGCGAGGTTCGAGGGGCGAGTCTTGCGGCCTTCGACATCGGTGCGCCGGACGTTGGCGGCCTACACGCGGGCCGCGCCGGACCCGCTGACCACGGCGTTCATCGACACCCTGGTCGAGCACGCCGTGGTCTAAAGCCGGTCGAGCCAGGCGTGCGAGCCGTACGTGCGCCCGAGTGCGTCCGCGAGCCACTGCCGCTGGGAGTCGTCCAGGACCGGCAGCGCCGCCAAGAAGTCCAGCTCGTCCTTGGGGCGGGGGTGCCGGGCCTTGACGAAAAGCTGGACTTCCGGTGCCAGGTAGGGGATTCCGTCCGCCGTGACCGCGCCCAGCTCCGTGACGGCCCGCCGCACGGCCGGGTCCCGGCGAGAGATCCACGAGTCGCCTTCGGTCTCGTCGAGCATGACCTGGATCCGCCACGGCGCCGACGCCGACGGGCGGCACCAGATGTCGTCGACGCCGGGCGGCAGCAGCTCGCCGCGCCGCCACGGCCGGAGCGTGCCGGGCGGGTCCGCCGCCCACCACTCCCACGTCGTCAGTGCCTCCTGGACCGCGAGCTGGTCGCGCCGGAGGAGCAGGACGTCGACGTCGCCGTGGTTGCGGAACGCGTGCCCGACCGCGAGCTCGATCGCGTAGCCGCCCGCGATCCACCAGGGCGCGCGGAGGCGCGAGAACAGCTCGACGACCTCGGGCAGCGGCGCCGGGTCCCAGGTCACGAGACCCCGATTCCGGCCAGCGCCGGGCCGGTGAACGGCGTCGTCAGGACGTCGTGGACGCGGGGTGCCCAGACCGCGTGGCCGTGGCCGGACCACAGCGGGGCCACCGGGAGGTCGCGCAGCAGCTGGTTCTCCGCCAGCCGGTACAGCTCGCCCGACTCCTCCGGCGTCGCCGCCGCGTCCGCGAGTGCCAGGTTCTGGCGGAACACCTCGTCGGTGTACCCCGACGCCGCGGCCAGCGTCGACAGCAGTTCGTACGGGCTCGCGGTGGCCAGTGAGACGTCCAGTGTGGACGGTCCGTCCGGCGGGCCGGACAAGGGTTGCGCGGTCACCGAAACGTCCAACGACTTGTGCAGGCCGACGACCAGCGTCCGCGTCCAGGCCTCGGTCGAAGGTCCGAAGTAGACGGTCGCGCCGCCGGGGAAGGCTGCCTGCCGCAGGAGGGCCTTGCCCGCCGCCGCGTCGAAGCTGCACGGGCGGCACGTGCCCGATCGCTCGCCGGGTGCGTCCGCCGGCGGCAGCAGTGCCTTGGCCGGGTCGACCTGGTGGGCGAGCGGCCCGGCTTCGAGGGCCGCGCGGTCGACGCCCAGTGCGAAGCCGTGACGGACCGTCGCGTCGGCGAAGCGGGGGTTCGCCACCGGGAACGCCAGGTAGCCGGCCCGCGGCAGCGCCCAGGTCGCGTGGTGGTCTTCGCCGAAGTCGCCGTGCATGGCGTCGTGCTTCTCGCCGGGGACCTCGGTGGCGAGGTCGAGGGTGCCCGCCTTGACCGCGTCGTACTGGGCCGTCGGATCGCCGACGCGCAGCTCGATCTCCTCGGCCTGCCCGGAACCGACGCGCTTCAGTGTGCCGCCGGAGCCGGGCCGCCACGCGCCGTCGAGCCGGTACGGGCCGTTCCCGACGGGTGCCGCGGCGAAGCCCTTCCAGTCGTGCGACGTGAGCACCGACGCGGGCAGCGGCACCAGGCCCGGCGCCGAGAGCAGCGCGGGCACCTGGCCGGACGGGCGATCCAGGGCGAGCGTGATCGTGTCCGGAGTGGACGCCCGGATCTCGCGGGCGCGCAACAATTTCGTCAGCACCGGCGCGGACGACCACTGCGAAGCGGCAATCGCCTTCCAGGTGTCCACATAGGACTGAGCGGTGACCGGGGTACCGTCGTGGAACGTCGCCGGCCGCAGCTTGACCGTCCAGTGCACCCGGTCGGTGCTCTCGATCGACTCGGCCGCGCGCGGCGTGAGCTTCCCGGTCGCCGCGTCGTAGTCGGCGAGCGGGGTCCACAGCGCCCCGGTCACCAGCCGGCCGGCCTGGTCGGTGACGTCGGCGGGCAGCAGCGTCGCGGGCTCGCGGATGCCGGCGGACAGGACGCCGGGCCGGGCGGCGTCGGAATCGGAACAGCCCGTGACGGCGAGGACCACCGTGGCGAGCGAGGCGAGCAGGACGAGCAAGCGCATGCGCCAGTCCTACCAGTCAGGAGGCAACCAAAGGCGGTTGTGTCCGGTTGATCTCCGTCGTACCGTTCCCCGGGATCACGCGTTCTGGGAGGTTTCGTGCGCACCTGGCTCCGGTCGTGTTTCGCCGCCGTCACCGTCAGCGCCACGCTGGTCGCGACCGGGCTTCCGGCCGCCGCCTGCGGCGAAGACGACAAACCCGCAGTTCCCGCCACCCGCACCCTGGGTGACCCGGGGGCGATCAAGAACGTCAAAGCCGTCGGCAACGTCCCGGACGCCGCCGGCGCCATCTCGGTCAACTTCCTCGACTACGGCCGCCGCGACGTCATGGTCGTCTCCGGCGAGTTCGGGCTGAAGGTCTACGACCTGACGAAGAACCCGGCCGCGCCGAAGCTGGTCGGGCAGGTCAGCCTGCCGGGGCTGTGGGAGACCGAGGACACCGAGGTCGACCAGGCCCGCAAGCTGGTGTTCCTGTCCCGCGACCCGCGCGCGTTCGGCGGCACCACGCACACCGGCGAGTCCGGCATCTACGTCGTCGACGTCTCGAAGCCCGAGGCTCCGGCGATCCTGAGCTACACGAAGGTCCCGGCCGGGCACACGACCAGCTGCGTCGACGGCTGCCGGTACCTGTGGACCGGTGGTCCGGCGAAGGCCGACGACCAGCCCGCCGACTGGGGCGGCCGCCCGATCTGGGTCACCGACGTCCGCGACCCGCGTCACCCCAAGGTGAACCCGCAGCCGATCGAGCTGGCGCGCAACGACGGCAAGACCGACTACGTGCACGACGTCCAGGTCGACGGCGACGGCGTGGCCTGGGTGTCCGGCCGCGGCGGCGTGCGCGGCTACTGGACCTCCGGGATTCACCGAGACCCGCTGACCGGCCGGATCCGTCGCGCGACGGCGCACGAGCCGGTGCCGTACGCCGGTGGTGGCATCGCCGAGACCGCGGCGCCCTCGCGGTTCATGCACAACAGCTTCCACCCGGCCGGGAACCGCATCGGCGACGGCGCGTGGCGCGGCCAGGACCTGATCTACGCGACGGAGGAGAACTTCGTCGACGGCTGCGCGGGCGACGGCGTCCTGACGATCTCGTCGCTGAAGGGCTCCTACCACGGTGAAGGCTGGCGTTCGACGCCCGAGCAGCCGTTCCGCCTGCAGAGCGTCGGCACGTGGGGCGTCAACGGCCAGGAGGGCAGCGACCCGGCGTCGGACGACTGCTCCGCGCACTACTTCGACGTCCGCGGCAAGATCCTCGTGCAGTCGTTCTACGCGCAGGGCACCCGGTTCCTCGACGTCAGCGACCCGACGAACCCCCGCCAGATCGCGTACTACCGCCCGGGTGACGCGAGCGCGTGGGCGCCGTACTGGCACGGCAAGTACGTCTACGTGGCCGACAACGTCCGCGGCATCGACGTCCTGCAGCTCACGAAGTAGGGCTTGATCCACCGGAGGCCGCCGCCGAGTCCGCTCGGCGACGGCCTCCGGTGCGTTTCAGGACCGCAGCCAGACGGCGGTGTCGGTGGGCAGCTGCGCGTCGACCGGCCCGCTGGCCAGCAGCACCTCACCCGAAGGCAGGGGCACCGGGGCGGCCGAGAAGTTCAGCGCGAACGTGAACTCCGGTCCGATCCGGAACGCCAGCACGTCGTCGCCGAGGGAGAGCCACTCCAGCTCACCCGCCGGGAGGTCCCGCCGCAGGCGCAGGCCGTCGCGGTACAGCGAGAGCATCGACGCCGGGTCCGCCGCCTCCACTTCCGCCGTGTAGGCCTTCCACTCCGCCGGCTGGGGCAGCCACGCGTCCCCGGACCCGAAGCCGAACGGCGGCTCGTCGCCGGACCACGGGATCGGCACGCGGCAGCCATCGCGGCCAGGGTCGGTGCCGTTCGTGCGGGCCCACACCGGGTCCTGGCGCAGGTCGTCGGCGATGTCCAGGATCTCCCACAGCCCCAGCTCCTCGCCCTGGTAGACGTACAGGCCGCCGGGCAGCGCCAGCGTCAGCAGCGCCGCCGCCCTGGCCCGCCGGGTGCCCAGCTCGAGGTCCACCGGCAGCTCGTGCAGCCGGTTCGCGAAGCTGAACCCCGTGTCACCCTGGCGGCCGTAACGCGTGACGTGCCGCGTGACGTCGTGGTTCGACAAAACCCACGCGGCCGGCGCGCCGACCTCGTCGTGCGCGCGCAACGTCCGGGAGATGACGTCCCGGAAGCGCGCGGAGTCCCACGGGCACACCAGGAAGTCGAAGTTGAACGCCGAGTGCAGCTCGTCGCGGCGCAGGTAGCGCGCCGCGCGGGACATGTCCGGCAGCCACATCTCGCCGACCAGCACGCGCTCGCCCGCGTAGCTGTCGGCGATCTTGCGCCACGACCGGTAGATCTCGTGCAGGCCCTCCATGTCGGAGAACGGCGTCTCGTCGCCCTCGTCGACGTCGGGCAGCCGCGGGTCCTTCACGAGCCCGTCGGCGACGTCGATGCGGAAGCCGTCCACCCCGCGGTCGAACCAGAACCGCAGCACGTCCTCGAACTCCGTGCGGATCTCCGGGTTGTCCCAGTTGAAGTCGGGCTGGCGCGAGCTGTAGAGGTGCAGGTACCACTCGCCGTCTCCGACGCGCGTCCACGCGGACCCGCCGAAGCGCGACTTCCAGTTGTTCGGCGGCTCGGCGCCGTCCGGTCCGCGGCCGGGCCGGAACCAGAACCGTTGCCGCTCCGGCGATCCCGGGCCCGCCTCCAGCGCGGCCTGGAACCACCGGTGCTCGTCGGAGCAGTGGTTGGGCACGATGTCGATGATCACCCGGATGCCGCGCGCGTGCGCCTCGGCGATCAGGTCCTCCGCCTCGGCGAGCGTGCCGAAGAGCGGCTCGATGTCGCGGAAGTCGGCGACGTCGTAGCCGCCGTCGTCCATCGGCGAGGGGTACCACGGGGTGAACCAGATCGCGTCGATCCCCAGGTCGGCCAGGTGGTCCAGCCGGGCGCGGACGCCGGCGAGGTCGCCGATGCCGTCGCCGTTGCCGTCCGCGAAGCTGCGGATGTAGACCTGGTAGATCGCCGCGCTCCGCCACCAGCCGGTCTTGTCGGTCACGAAAGTGCCCTCCTAGTCGTTGTGGAAACCCCGGGTGCGGCTCAGCCCTTGACGGCGCCGGCGGTCAGCCCGGCGAGGATCTGCCGCTGGAACGCCAGGAACAGCGCCACCATCGGCAGGCTGGCCAGCACCATCCCGGCGACGAGCACGTTGAGCGGCATGTCGATCGCCACCCGTTGCAGCATCACCGAGAGCGTCTGCTTTTCGGTGTCCGGGAACACCAGCAGCGGCCAGATGAAGTCCTTCCACGCGGTGACCACCGCGAGGATCGACACCACGGCCAGGATCGGCCGCGAGATCGGCAGGATGATCCGCCAGAGCGTGCGCACCGGCCCGGCGCCGTCGATGCGCGCCGCCTCGATCAGCTCGTCCGGGATCTGGTCGAAGAACCGCTTCAGCAGGTAGATGTTGAACGCGTTCGCCGCCGCGGGCAGCCAGACCGCGGTCGGCGAGTTGATCAGGTTGAGGTGCAGCAGCGGCAGGTCCGTCACCGTCACGTACGTCGGCACGAGCAATGCCGTGGCCGGCAGCATCAGCGTGGCCAGCATCAACCCGAGCACGACGTTGCCGAACTTCGGCCGCAGCTTCGACAGCGCGAACGCGGCCGGGACGTCGATGGCCAGCTGCACCAGCCACGCGCCACCGGCGACGACGAGCGTGTTGAGGAAGTACTTGCCCAGGCTCAGCTGGCTCCAGGCGTCGGCGAAGGTCTCCGGGTGCCACTCGTGCGGGACGAGCGTCGCCGGTGTCTGCGCCAGCTCCTGCGGGGACTTCATCGCGCCGGTGATCACCCAGTAGAGCGGGAACATGAAGGCCAGGACGAACACCGCGAGCGTGCAGGCGAAGACGACGCCGTAGACGACTTTGCCGCGCGGGCTGCGCAACGCGCCGGGGGAAACGAGGGTCCTCATGACTGGTCCGCCTTCCGCGTCAGCCGGACGTACCACGCCGAGAACACGCCGAGTGCGATGAAGAGCAGCAGGCTCATCGCGCTCGCCGAGCCGAAGTCGTTGTAGACGAAGGCGTACCGGTAGAGCAGCAGGAGCACGGTGACCGTCGAGTCGTCCGGCCCGCCGCCGGTCATCACGTACGGCTCGGTGAACACCTGCATGGTCGCGACGATCTGCAGCAGCAGGAGCACCAGCAGCACGAACCGCGTCTGCGGGAACGTCACGTGGCGCAACCGCTTCCACAGCCCGGCGCCGTCGAGCTCCGCGGCTTCGTACAGCTCGCCGGGGATCGTGCCGAGCGCGGCCAGGTAGATGAGCGTGGTGCTGCCCATGTTGGCCCACGTCGAGACGAAGACCAGGGAGAGCATCGCGGTGGTGGACGAGTCGAGCCACTGGCCGCCGGGCAGGCCCACCGCGCCGAGCGCGGAGTTGAACAGGCCGGGACCCGGGTCGTAGAACCACTTCCACATCAGCGCCGTCACGACCGGCGGCAGCATCACCGGCAGGTAGACGGCGAGCCGGAAGAACGCCTTCGCGTGCCGGATCTCGTTGAGCAGCACGGCCGTGAGGAACGGGACGGCGAAGCCGAAGACCAGCGCCAGCCCGGTGAACAGCAGCGTGTTGCGCCAGGCGACGCCGAACAGCGGGTCGTCGAACAGGCGCTGGAAGTTGTCGAACCCGACCCACGTCGGCGCGTTGACGAAGTCGACCTGCTGGAAGCTCAGCAGCACGCCGCGCACGATCGGGTACCAGGAGAAGAGCGCGAACACCACGAGCGCGGCGCAGAGCAGGCCGTACGCGGTGAGGTTCTCCTTGAGCTTGCGCTTGAGGCCGGTGCGGCGGCGTTCTTCCGGCGAGGCAACCGGGCGCCTGGCCCGCGACGAAGACGTCGCGGGCCAGGCGAGGAGGCTACTTGACCTGGGCGAGGACACTGTTGACCTTCGAGGACGCGGACGACAGCTGCTGGTCGAGGTTCGCGTTCTGGTCGGTGAGGACCGCCTGCATCACGCTGTCGAGGGCGGCGTAGATCTGCTGCGCGCCCGGCGGCTCGATGCTGCCCTTGATCTTGCTGGTCGTGTCCACGTAGGACTGGTAGTTCTTCGCGGGGACGTTGGCGAACTTGGCCTTCAGGGCCAGCTGCTGCTCGCGGACCGAGCCCGTCCAGACGTCCGGAGTGGGCTCCGCGGGCAGGCCGACCGGCTGCTTGCCGTCGACGTACTGCTGGATGTGCTTCTCGAAGCGGTCCGGGTTGAGGTACTTCCACTGGATCCACTCGAGGCCGGCCTTGACCTTGTCCGGCGAGGCCTTCGGGTTGATCATGTAGCCCTCGCCGCCGAGGAGCGTGCCCTGGCCGCCGGGCATGCCGGCGATGCCGTAGTCCTCGTACTTGCCGTTGAACTGCTTGACGAGCACCGGGACGTTGTCCGGGGCGGCCATGTACATGCCGAGCTGGCCGGCGCCCATCATGCGCTGGACGTCGGTGGCTTCGAGGAGCTGCTTGGCGCCCATGGAGTTGTCGGTCCAGCGCATGTCGTGCAGGTACTGCAGGGCCTGCTTGCCCTTCTCGTTGTCGAAGTCGGCGACCCACTTGTCGCCGTCCTTGCGGGCGATGTCGCCGCCCATCGAGTACATCCAGCCGGTCATGTGCCAGCCGCCCTGGTTGTTCTTGCTGTAGTCGGCATACCCGACGACACCGTTGCCCAGCGCGGCGATCTTCTTCGCGTCCGCGCGGACTTCGTCCCAGGTGGTCGGCGGCTTGTCCGGGTCGAGCCCGGCCTTCTGGAACAGCGGACGGCTGTAGACCAGGCCCATCGTGTAGTTCATGGTCGGCAGGCCGTAGAGCTTGCCGCTCGCGTCCCGGAAGTTGTCGAGCAGTTCCGGCTTGATGTCGTTGATGTGCGGAACGCTCTTCGCGGCTTCCGTGATGTCGGCGGCTTGACGGCGCGCGATGATCTGCGCGGGGTCGGTGAAGTAGACGTAGTAGACGTCCTCGAGCTGCCCGCCGGCGAGCTTCGCGGAGAACGTCTTCGGGTCCATGAACCCCTCGTGGGGCTCGATCTGGATGTTCGGGTGGGCGGCCTCGAACTCCTTGACGTCGGCGTCGAACACGCTGCGCTCGAACGGCTGGCTGGTCGGCGGCTGGCCGGTGACCGTGATCTTCACCTTGCCGCCGGTCTGGGCGGCGGTGTCCCCATCGCCACAGGCGGCCAGCGAGAGTGCCAGACCTCCCGCGGCTATCAGGCACAACGTGCGGCGGGACACGGTCCGGGACCAGGGACTGCTCATCTCAAGCCTCTTCTCGGGGTCGCGACGGCTGTCACGTGATTGCGGTCACTCTAAAGTGTGAGAGCAGATCGACGCAATAAGGCGACGAGAAGTTGCAAGTTACGAACAGGCCGCGAGTGGTTGGTGAGCGCCAGTGCGAGGTGAGCGACGGGTTTCGAACCCGTCGCTCACCTCGGGCGTCGCGCGGGCGCGAAAAAGGGCGCGACGACCGGAGTCGCCGCGCCCTCTTGGGCCTGCCTCAGGCGGTGCGGCGGGCCGTGGAGCCCCGGACCACCAGCTCCGGCGCGAACAGCAGCTCCTCCGCCGCCACCTCGCCGCCGTTGATGCGCTTCACCAGCAGTTCCACCACCGCGCGGCCCATCGCCTCGATCGGCTGCCGCGTGGTCGTCAAAGGCGGGTCGGTGCAGTTCATCAGGGCCGAGTCGTCGTAGCCGACCACCGAAATGTCCTCCGGCACCGACAACCCCTGCCGACGGGCCGCGCGCACCGCGCCCAATGCCAGCAGGTCGCTCGCGCACAGCACCGCCGTCGCGCCGCGAGGGTACAGCCGGGCCGCCGCCGCGTGGCCGCCCTCGATCGAGAACATTCCGTGCTCGACCAGCTCGTCCAGGACCGGCAACCCCAGCTTCGCCGCGTACGACTGGAACGCCGCGAGCTTGCGCTGGGACGGCACGTGGTCCGACGGCCCCAGGACCAGCCCGATCTTCTCGTGCCCGAGCGAACTCAGGTGCCCGACGACCTGCTCGACCGCCACCGCGTCGTCGCACGACACCTGCGGCAGGCCGAGGTGGTCGACCGCCGCGTTGATGAGCACCGTCGGGAGCCGTCGCTCGACGAGGTGGTGGTAGTGCGAGTGGATCGCGTCCGCCTGCGCGTACAGCCCGCCGGCGAACACCACGCCCGACACCTGCTGCTGCAGGAGCAGCTCGACGTACTCCGCCTCCGACACCCCGCCCGCGGTCCGCGTGCAGAGCACCGGCGTGAACCCCTGCTGCGCGAGGGCGTTGCCCATGATCTCGGCCAGCGCGGGGAAGATGGGGTTCTGCAGCTCCGGCAGCACCAGCCCGACCAGGCGGGCCCGCTCGCCGCGCAGCTGGGTGGGGCGTTCGTAGCCCATCACGTCCAGCGCGGTGAGCACGGCGGCCCGGGTGCTCGCGGACACCCCGGACCGGCCGTTGAGCACCCGGCTGACCGTGGCTTCGCTGACCCCGACCTGGCGGGCGACTTCGGCAAGACGACGCGTCATGAGTGAAACTTTACAGCAACCGGGCGCAAAAGTATGACAAGCCCGTACCGGTCCCGGGGACCGGTACGGGCTCGCCGGGTGACCGGCTACGAAGCCGCCACTTCGAACTCGGACACCTGACCCGCGGGCCAGCCGGTGTTGCCGCTGAACGTCAGCCGCACGAAACGCTGGGACGTCGCCGTGAAAGAAGCCGACGCCGTGTTGCCGGAAGCCGGGTCGAACGCGTAGCCGCGTGAACCCACCAGCGTTGTGTACGAGCCGCCGTCCTGGCTGCCGGAGATCGTCACCGTCTGCGTCCGCGCGCCCCACGCCGACGACGGCGGCAGCTTCAGCGTCACCTTGTTGATCGACGCCGCCGCGCCCAGGTCCACCGTCAGCGTCTGCGGGAACGCGTTGTTCGCGCTCTCCCAGTACGAGTTGGCGTCCCCGTCCACCGCGTTCGACGGCGGGAACCCACCGACCGACGCCGACGCGCTGATCGCCTTGCCCCGCGCGAGGTTGCTGCCGGACGTCGGCGGCTGCGGTGGCCCCGAGTTCGGCGCGGGCCACGTCGAACAGTCACTCCAGGTGCCCGTCCAGCCGCTGTTGCCCGACCCGCCGAACGTCATCCGCGGGATCGACGACGGGTACGGGCAGTTGTACGTCCCGGTCACGCCGACGCCGGACGCCGTCAGGTTGCTGATCGACACCGACCCCTGCGTCTGCGACTGCGCCACGAACGTGCCGACGCCCTGCACTGTGACGCCGTCGATCGTGATGCCCTGGATCTGCTTGCCCTGCCCGTTGCCGTCGATGAACTGGATCGCCTCGTACGGGCTCTGGATCGCGGTGAACCCGGTGACGCGGATCGTGACGCCGGTGATCGCCTGGTCGCGCGCGTCGAACCACAGCGCCCCGACGCCGAACTGCCAGTTCGGGTCGAGCGCCCCGGCTCGCAGCGCCGTGTTGTTCGCCAGCGTCACCGTGCCGCCGAGCGGCACCGAGTTGAACCGGTTCGCCACCAGGTACCCGCCGCCGAGAGCGTTGGTGTCCTGGACGAGGTTCCCGCTCACCGTGTTGTTCGAGCCGCCGTAGAGCGCGATGCCGTTGGCCAGGTTCGGCTGCACGACGGTGTTGTCGATCAGCGAGTTGCCCGAGTCGGCCTGGCCGTTGGACCACAGCGCTAGACCGTCGTCGCCGTTGTTGCGCAGGTAGTTGTTGCGCAACGTCGAGTTCGTCACCGCGCCGTCGAAGTTCACGCCGTCGGCCTGCGTGTCCAGGATGCGGTTGTTCTCGATGGTGAGGTTCGACGACGCGCCGTTCATCAGCCACAGCCCGCACTTCGTGTCCTGGATCCACAGGCCGCTGACGACCGAGCCGTTCCCGAGGACGCCGTGGAACGCGTTGTCGGGGCTGCCGTCGTTGCGCTCGGTCACGTCGCCGAACACCGCGAAGTCGTACAGCTTGATGTTCCCGGACGCGCTGCCGTTGTTGAAGATGTTGTTGCCGTGCAACACCGTGTACCACTGACCCGCGCCGCGGACGGTCGTCTGGTCGATCTGCAGCGCCGACCCGATCTCGAACCGCCCGGACGGCACCCACACCTCGCGACCCTGCGAGCGCGCCGCCGAGAGGGCGTTGCGGAACGCCTGTGAGTCGTCGGACGAGTCATTCGCCGTGGCGCCGTAGTCGGTCACCGACAAGGCGGCCGACGGTTTCGTGCCCGCGCCGCCGACCTGCTCGAAGTCCGCGAGGTCGATGGTCGCCTGCCCGACGTCACCGGAGTCGGCCGAGACCCGGACCTTCGCGCCCGCCGCCAGATTCTGGCCGAACAGCACCCGGGCGTCGTCGAAGAAGTGGTGCGTCTTCGAGCCCGTGATGAAGCCGGTGTCCACATAGGTGTAGCGCGACGTCACGGGCAGCGCGACCTTGGACCCGTTGACCGTCACCGAAAGCCGTCCGGACGAACCGTCGGGCAGGTTGTAGTGGACGTTGATCGAGTTCGCCGCCACGGGCAGTGTGAACTCGACGTACTGACCGGTCGTGATCCGCACGGCCTGCCGTCCGGAGGCCTCCGAGGCGATCGAAGCCTGCGTGTAGTCGGGGCCGACGGCCGAGCCGTTCGTCGCCGAGCACTCGGCTTCGACGGTCCGGAACGGCACGCTCGCGCCGCCGGACGCCGTCGTCGGGCAGGTCGCGGCCGCGGCCGGGGTGCTGCCGGACAGCACCGCCAGGCCGGACGCGGCGAGCGCGACGGCGAGGAGAGCCGGGATGCGGGACATCGTCATCACCTCTCAGGACGAATAGGCTTCGAGTTCGGACAGCTGCCCGGCGGGCCAGCCGGTGTTGCCGGTGAAGGTCAGCCGCAGGGTGCGCGCGGACGTCGCCGGGAACGTGATGGTCGCGGTGTTCCCCGACGCGGGGTTGAACGTGTAACCCGCCGCGGCCTTGACACCGTCGACCGCGATCGTCTGCGTGCGCGTGCCCCACGCCGATGCCGGCGGCAGCTTCAGCACCAGCCGCGACACCGAAACCGTGCTGCCGAAGTCGACGGTCAGCGACTGCGGGAACGCGTTGTTCGCGCTCTCCCAGTACGAGTTCGCGTCGCCGTCGACGGCGTTGGCCGGCGGGAAGCCGCCCTGGGAGCCGGATGCGCTGATCGCCTTGTGCAGCGCCAGGTTCCCGCTCGGCTGGGTGGGAGTGGTGGTCGGCGGGGTAGTGGTCGGCGGAGTGGTTGTCGTACCGCCGTTGTCCGAGCCGTACACCGGCGTCGGCCAAGAACCGCAGAACGTCGTCGACCAGCCCGAGTTGCCACCTTGGTCGGCCAGCCCGGCCATCGCGTCCGGGCCCATGCAGTTGTAGACGCCGGCCCGCCCGACGCCGGTCGCGACGACGTTCTTCACCGACCCCGTCGGCTTGGCCTGGATCTGCCACGCGAACGTGCCCGCCCCGGTGATCCGGACGTTGGTGAAGTGCACGTCCGTGGTCGCGCTGTCGATGAACTGGATCGCCTCGTAGTTGTTGTCCTGCAGGTCGAGGTCGGTGACGTCGACGCGGCCGGTGATCGCCGAGTCGCGGCCGTCGAACCACAACGCGCCGACGCCGAACTGCCAGTTCGAGTCGAGCACGCCGGTGCGGATCGCGGTGTTGCGCGCGACGGTCGTCGTGCCGGCCAGGGGAACCGCGCTGAACCGGTTGGCGATGTGGATGCCGCCGCCCTGGTCCTGGTTGTCGGCCACGACGTTGTCGGACACTGTGTTGTCGTGCCCGCCGTAGATCGCGATGTTGTTGGCGAGGATCGGCAGCAGCACGGTGTTGAAGGAGAACGTGTTGTGGTGGTCGGCGTCGTGCTCGGACCACATCGCCAGGCCGTCGTCGCCGGTGTTGCGCAGGAAGTTGTTCGTGACGGTGACGTTGCTGATGCCCTGGTGCAGGTTCAGCCCGTCGGCGGTCTGGTCGAGGATGCGGTTGCCGGACACGGTGAGCCCGTCGAACGGCCCGTCGAGCCACAGCCCGACCTTCGTGTGCTGCAGCCACAGGTTCTGCACGACCGAGCCGCCGCCCAGCGCGCCGCCGATGGCGTTCGACTGGTCGCAGTCGACGCGGGCGTCGACCTGGCCGATGATCGCGAAGTCGTACAGCTTCACGGCGCTGCTCGTGCCCGGGACCGCGGCGTTGCCGGGGTACGTCGACGTCCCGCAGCTGGCCGGTTCGCCCTTGCCGAAGATCCCGGCGCGCGGGCCGGTCAGCACGGAGTACCACGGGCCGGCGCCGCGGATCGTCACCTGGTCGACGGTGATGTGGTGCCCGAGCGTGAAGGTGCCGGACGGGATCCAGACCTCCTTGCCCTGGCTGCGAGCGGCCGTGACAGCCGAGTCGAACGCCGAAGCGTCGTCGCTCGTGTCACCGGCCGTGGCGCCGTAGTCGGTGACGGACACCGAGTTCGTGGGCCGCGTGGCCGCCGCGCCGACCTGCTCGAAGTCCGCGAGGTCGATCGTCGCCGGGACGTCGCCCGCGTCGACCTGCAGCTTGATCTTCGTGCCGGCCGGGTACGACGTGCCGAGCAGTGCGCGGGTCTCGTCGTAGAAGTGGTGCGCGTGGCCGTCACCCGGGTTGTTGGTGAACGGGTACGAGCCGTAGTACCAAGCCCACTTCGACGTCAGCGGGACGTCGCGGTTGTGCGCGCCGCCGACGTACAGCGAGAGTGTGCCGTTCACCGAATCCGGGACGCTGTAGCGGAAGTCGATCGAGTTCGCCGCGGCGGTGAGCGTGAACTCGACGTACTGGCCCTGGCCGGACAGCGTCACGGCTTTGCGGCCGGACGCCTCGCCGGCGAGTGTGCCCGCGTTGCGGTTCGGGCCGATGACCGAGCCGTTCGTGGCGGCGTTCTCCGCCTCTTGTTCGAGGAAGGGCACGCTCGCACCGCGGCCGGCCGCGAGGGCCGACCCGCCGGCGGGAACGGCGGCGATCGTCAGGCCGGCCGCGACGGTCACGGCGGCGGCGAGAGCACCGAATCTCTTGGCCCGGAGGCGATCCGGGGCTTTTTCGGGCGCGCTGAAGACAGAGCTGGGAGACATGGGCGGCACTGGCCTTTCCGCAGCAGGTGGGGACCTCTGTGATCCGGATCATACGAATCTCGGACAAGAAATCGCAATAGTTGGACTAACTTACGCAACTTTGCGACAGGAATTGACGACTGCGCCGGATGTCCGACGTTCGCTTACGCCCGGCGGAGCAACGCCTCGGTCGTGGCGAGGCGCTGATAGTTTTCAGTCATGAGCCAGCGACGTGCGGACGGCAGCGCCGGGGACGCGGACTACGGCGCGATCGGCGGGGTCTACACCGACTACCGCAAGCCGGATCCCCGCATCGGCCAGTACATCCTCGACGCGCTGGGGGACGCGCGGACCGTGCTCAACGTCGGCGCGGGCGCCGGCGCCTACGAACCCGAAGACCGGGAAGTGACCGCGGTCGAGCCGTCCGCGTCGATGCGCGCGCAGCGCCCGGCGGACCTGCCGCCCGCGGTCGACGCCGTGGCCGAGAAGCTGCCGTTCCCGGACCGGGCGTTCGAGGGCGCGATGAGCACGTTCAGCGTCCACCAGTGGAACGACCTGTGGACCGGGCTGAAGGAGCTGCGCCGCGTCACCCGCGGCCCGATCGCCATCCTGACCTGCGACCCGGCCCTGCTGCGGCGGTTCTGGCTGCTCGACTACGCGCCCGAGGTGATCGAGACCGAAGCTCGGCGCTACCCGTCGGTCGACGACATCGCCGACGGGCTCGGCGGCCACACGTCGATCGTCCCCGTGCCCATCCCGATCGACTGCACCGACGGCTTCAACGAGGCCTACTACGCCCGTCCGGAGCGGCTGCTCGACCCGGGCGCGCGGCTGTCGTGCTCGGCGTGGAGCTTCGTCGACGACCGCGTGCACCACCGGTTCGCCGCCGAGCTGCAGCACGACCTCGACGACGGCACGTGGGAACGCCGCTACGGCCGCCTGCGCGAGCAGCAGACGTTCGAAGGCTCGCTGGTCCTCGTCGTCTCGGACCCGACGGGATGACGCCACCGCCGTTCGACCCGGAGCTGGCGCCGGTCGTCGAAACCCTGCGGGCGCTGCGCCCGCCGCTGGCCTCCCTCGACGACATCCCCGGCCGTCGTGAGCTGAACCGGGCCGAGCACCGGACCGTCGAGGAGCTGGCCGCCGCGTACCCGGCGCACAAGGTCGCCGAGGAGTACGCGGGGGACGTTCCGCTGCTGGTGATGACGCCGGCGGCGAGCGCGGGCGTCCTGTACTACGTGCACGGCGGCGGCACGATCGTCGGCAGCCACCTCGGCCAGGACGTGCCGAACCTGCTGGACTGGGCGGGCGGCCTCGACCTGACGATCGTCTCGCCGGGCTACCGGCTCGCGCCCGAACACCCTTACCCGGTACCGGTCGAAGACTGCTACACCGGTCTCTTGTGGACGGTCGAGCACCACGCCGGCCCGGTGGTGCTCGGCGGCCTCAGCGCGGGCGGCGGGCTCGCGGCGGCCACCGCGCTGCTCGCTCGCGACCGCGGCGGACCGGAAATCGCCGGGCAGCTGCTGCTCTGCCCGATGCTCGACGACCGCAACGACACGCCCTCGGCGGTCGACCTCGACGGACGCGGCCTCTGGGACCGCACGGCCAACGCCGTCGGCTGGACGGCGTACCTGGGCGGCCTCGACGACGTCCCGCCCTACGCCGCCGCGGCCCGCGCCACCGACCTTTCCGGTCTGCCGCCCGCGTTCCTGGACGTCGGCACGGCGGAGACGTTCCGCGACGAGGTCGTCGCCTACGCGAGCCGGCTCTGGCAGGCGGGCGGCGAAGCCGAGCTGCACGTCTGGCCCGGCGGCTTCCACGGCTTCGACGCGCTGGCCCCGGAAGCGCGGATCAGCCGGGCCGCGCGCGCGGCCCGGCTGACCTGGTTGCGGCGCCTACTCGGCCAGTAGCTCCTGCAGCTCCCGCACCGCGACAGCCAGCTCGTCGGCGAAGCGGTACATCTCGGCCGAGACGTGCTTCGGCGTGCTGAGGTAGATGTTCCAGCGGTCCGGCAGCAGCACGTACGCGATGCCGATGCACTGCGGGCTCGTCGAGCCGAACCCGAAGTACTGGATGTTGACCGACGGCGCCGAGCTGGTGCTCAGGTAGTCGTCGCGCGTCTTGACCCAGCCCGGCGAGCTGTACAGCGCCGCGACCTCGGGGTCGCCCCGGCGCTTCCCGATCAGCTGCAGCTCCCACAGGTGCTGCTCCGGCGCGTCGCCGGCCTGACACTCCTTCGCCCGCGAGACGTGCTTCGCCGCGGCCGTGCGGAAGGCTTCGCGCTTCTCCTCCGCGGAGGCGTCGGAGGTCATGACGTCGGCGAAGCGCACGACCTCCGGCGTCACGACCCGCATCGCCTCGGTGCGGCCGTTCCGGAACTGCCGGGTGGCGATCGACTCGTACGTCGCGCCCGTCAGGCCCTTCGCCCGGCGGTGTGCCAGCTGGTACGCCATCTGCGCGAAGGCGTCCGGCGACATCTTCAGTTCCTTCGCCCGGTTGGCGCCGAAGTCGAACGACACGGTCTGCGTCGCCGTCGCGTCCGCGTACGCCCGGAAGGCCGCTCCGGCGGCACGGGCGTCTTCGCGCAGAGCGTCGGTCAGCGTGAACTCGACGACCTCGTGGCCGGGGACGCCCTCGGCGCTTTCCCGGGTTTCCCGCGAGCCGCTCAGCAGCGCGTCGGTGAGGCCGAGGATCGTGGTGCCGTCGAGTTCGCAGTGCTCGACGTTGATCCCCGCGGTGCCGTCCTCGAACACGATGAGCGACACGGCCTTGTCGTACCAGCGGTTGTCGCCGTGCAGCAGCCGGTCACTCGCTTCCAGGGCGTCGGACGGCGTGAAGTCGTCCAAGCACAGGCAGAACAACGCCGTCTCGATGGTCTCGAGTGCCGGAGCGTTGCCCGCGTCGAGCAGTGCCTTACGGGTGACCGCCCACTCCGCACGCGCCTTCGTCGTGAAGTGCCCGACGGGGACGTCGGTGACGTGGTCGTCCTTGAGGATCGCCCGCAGGCCGTCGGCGATCTGCTCGGGCGAGTACGGGCGGCCGTCTTCGGCGATGACGTCCAGCCGGAACGGCGTGTCGCGGTGGAACACCACGATGTGCCGCTCGGGCGACGGGAACCGCGTGCGCGCGGTGTCGAGCAGCTCGCCCGGGATGCGCGTCGCCGAGAACAGGTACTTGTGCTGCACCATCGACTGCGGCACGCCGCGCACGAGCACCGGCGGCAGCAGCTCGTCGTCGAGCTTCAGCTTGTAGTCCACGGCGGCCGCGGCCAGCTCGGCCGCGCGCTCCACCTGGCCCAGCGGGGAGTCCTGGAACAGGAAGAAGAAGTTGGCGTTGAGCGCGATCCGGTCGCGGCGGCCGAGGTAGCGGTACGGCCAGAACGTGTCGAGCCAGCTGTGCACGCCCGGCGAACGGTCGTACTCCTCGAGCGCGGCCTGCAGCTCCGGCCCGGGGCCGGCCAGGAACTCCGCGACGGCCGCTTCGGTCTCGGCCAGCTCGTCCGGCGTCAGCAGCGGCGCGCACCACTCGAGGAAGCGGCGGCCGCTGTCCTCCAGCGCAGGGACGGGGACGCGGGGGAGCCGGTCCTCGTTGCCGAAGGTGCGGGTGGACCAATCCGGACTGCTCACGGTCATCCTTCTTGCTGGGAAGTGGCGAGCACGGCCGCGAGTTCCGCGGCCGCGCCTTCAGGGCGGGAAACATACAGCTGCGCGTAGAGCCAGCCGTCGGACTCCACGCCGGCCGGGTCGACCCCGGCGGCGTCGAGGGTGTCGAGGATCTGCGTCCGCTCTTCGGCGGAGGCGAACCGCCGCTGCCGGAACACGCCCGGCACCTGCGCGGTCTCGTACCCGAGCCCGGCCAGGCTGTCGGCCACCGGCTCGTAGGAGAACATCCGCAGCACGAAGTGCGCCATCCACGGCCGCGAGCCCCGGGCGATCCGGGCGAGCGTCTTCTCGGTGACGTAGCCGACGCAGCCGGTCGAGATCACCAGGTCGACGTCGTCGAGCAGCTTCCGCTGGGTGCTGTCCGGGTCGTCGCTTTCGAAGTCCGCGTGGATCGCCTCGTCGAGGAACCCGGCGGAAAGCGCGTACTCGAGCGCCGGCGCCGCCGCGTCGAGGCCGAAGAACTTGGCGCCGCCCGAGCCGGTGATCAGGGCCCGGTCGGCCTCGATCAGCCGCGCGTGGTTCAGCGCCAGCACGTCCGGGGCGGTGTAGTGCGCGTAGAGGTCGTCCATCGTGGCGTCGCACCGGCGGAGTGCGGCGTTGACGCCGTACGAGCAGCCGACGTCGAGCACGGTCGGGCTTTCGGCGGGGTGTTCGCCGATGAGCTTCGCGAAGTACGGCTTCGCGAGCTGGGGGATTTCGTAGCCGACTCGGCGCAGCGTGCCGAAGAACGGCCGCGGGTCGGGTGCGGTGTAGATGTGGTCGAACGAGATCTTGCCGGTCGAGTCGAAAGGCACAGGCCAGGCTCCTGATCTAGTCGAGCAGCTCGTCGCCCCGGTCGGTGCGCCCGGCCAGGTGCGCCGGCAGGACCCGGCCGAACAACTGCCTGGTCCGCTCCGCGCTGCCGATGACCCCCGGGCGCTCGCTGTAGGCGAAGATCGCCGAGTGACGCGCGACCTCGCCCCTCACCGTACTGACCCGGTGCAAGGCGAAGCGCCCTTGAAAGAGCTGCAGATCGCCCGGACGGAGGCTCAGGCGCTGGGCCGGACGGGTGCTTTCGCCGTCGAGCACGGCCCGGACGGCCGGGAAGTTTTCGTCGGTCGCCGACCGGATGCCCGGGCAGTATTCGAAGGTCCCGCCGTCGTCCGCGGCCTGCGTCAGCATGCTGACGGTGTAGGAGTTCGTGTCGAAGTGCCACGGGTGCGCGCGGCCGGGCGCGATCACGTTGAGCGTCAGCCCGGACAGCGGGTCGGCGAGCTCGTGCAGCTCCGGCAGGCCGAAGCAGTCGGCGACGAACCGCTGGAACAGCGGGCTCGTGTAGAGCCGGCTGATCAGCGACGACGCCGGGACGCGGTCACGCGCGACGAAGGCGTTGCCGCGCTCCATGATCGTCCGGCCCGGGTGGCCCTCGGGCAGCGGCTCGTCGATCGCGGTGTTGTACGCGTTGACCTTTTCGATCTTCGTGTACGCGTGCGGTTCGAGCGCCGCGCACTCCGCGCGGAGAACGTCGTGCAGTTCCGGGCGGATGAAGTCGGCGAGCACGCTGCAGCCGACGTCGGCCAGGTCCGCGCGGGTGCGGCCGACGGTCACGCGCCACGCGGGACTGTCCGGATCGGTGAGCGGGTAGCGGTCGGTGTCGACCATTTCCAGTGGCGCTACGGAGGTGCTCATCGAGGTCCCTTCCGGCGGGTGAAGGAACAGAGTTAGCACAGAGTCCGGCTGGTCAACTGTCGGTTTGTGATCGGTGACACAAGGTCATCACGCGCCGACCTCGGTGGCCCACGAGCTGACGGTGACGGTGTCCGTGGTGCCGAGGTCGGTGTCCAGCGGCTGCGCCTGCGCGGGCTCGCCGGGGACGGGTACCACCGAGATCGCCGCGCCGGAGCGCTTGTCGCCATCGGTGACGGTGGCCGACCACGCGAGCACGGCGACGACCTTCTCACCCGGTTGGACGGTCAGGTCCTGCGGACCGAGGTCCCGCGCGAAGTACGACGTCCCGTGCTCGACCGTCACCTCGAGCGACGAGCCGTCGCCCGCGAGGATCTTCAGGTCCGGGTAGCCGGTGACCTTCCGCGGTGCGGTGTCCCGGTTGGTCAGCGTCAGGACGCTCGCGCGGTGCCCGAGGCCGGCTTCGACCTGACCGACCGAAAGCGACAGTCCGGCCGACGGCGGCGGCGCGTACGTCGGGCTCGGCGTGGTCGTCGGCAGCGGTACGGGTGGCGGAGGCGGCGTAGTGCCGCAACCCGCGAGAAGCGCGACGAAGAGAAGTGGTGCGAAGCGAGAAACCCCCATGGACCGGAAGAGTAGCGGGCGCCCCGGAGCCGGGCGCCCGCTACCGCTTTTTACGGCGTCAGCAGGGGAAGCAGCGGCTTCCGGACCGCGGTCGCGACGCCGTCCGAAGCCTCCGCCGCGGCGATCCGCTCGGCCGACGGCCGGCCGTAACCCGTGGTGCGCTGCACGAGCGGGCGGCCGAGTGGTTCGACCATTTCGCGCATGTCGCTGATCGTCTTGTACGACCCGTTCGACGCGCCGGCCATCCGGCTGATCGTCTCCTCCATCAGCGTGCCGCCGATGTCGTTGACGCCGCCCTGCAGCACCGCGCGGCTGCCCTCGGTGCCCAGCTTCACCCAGGAGCTCTGGATGTTGTCGATCATCCCGTGCAGCAGCAGCCGGGCCAGCGCGTGCACCGCGCGGTTCTCGTTCTGCGTCGCGCCCGGGCGGGCGAGACCGGCGAGGTAGATCGGCGAGCTCTGGTGGATGAACGGCAGCAGCACGAACTCGCTGAACCCGCGTCGGCCGTGCTTCTCCAGGCCTTCGCGCTGCAGCTTCGCGAGGAGCTTCAGGTGCGCGACCCAGTGCGCCGGGGTGTCGACGTGGCCGTACATCATCGTGGACGTCGTCGGCAGCCCGATCTCGTGCGCGGTGGTGACGACCTTGATCCACTCCGACGTCGGCAGCTTGCCCTTGGTGAGCACCCAGCGGACGTCGTCGTCGAGGATCTCCGCGGCCGTGCCCGGCAGGGAGTCGACGCCTGCTTCCTTGGCCTTGATGAGCCAGTCCTTCAGCGACAGGTTGGTGCGGGAAGCGCCGTTCACGACCTCCATCGGGCTGTAGGAGTGCAGGTGGATCTCCGGCTGCCGGCGCTTGACCTCGGCCGCGAGGTCGAAGTACGCGGTGCCCGGCAGGTCCGGGTGGATGCCGCCCTGCATGCAGATCTCGGTCGCGCCGGCGGCCCACGCCTCGTCGACGCGGTCGCCGACCTGCTCCAGCGAGAGCGTGTACGCGTCGGCGTCGGTGCGACGCTGGGCGAAGGCGCAGAAGCGGCAACCCGTGTAGCAGACGTTGGTGAAGTTGATGTTCCGCGTGACGACGAACGTGACGTCGTCGCCGACCGTCTCGCGCCGCAGGTCGTCGGCGAGCTTCGTGAACGCGTCCAGTTCCTTGCCGTCGGCGGACAGCAGCGCGAGCGCGGCGTCGTCGGACAGCCCGGCGGGGTCCTTTTCCGCGCTGCGCAAGGCTTCCAGCACGGTGGAGTCGAACTTCTGCGGCCCGGTCTTGATCCGGTCGCCGATCTCCTTCCAGTCCCCGTACACCGAGTCGAAGTCGCTGCGGCGGTCCTCGGTCCGGCCGGTGGTGTCGATCTCGGTGTGCAGGTCGGTGCGCCCGGACTCCTGCCAGCCGCCGTCCGGCTCCTGCCACGGGATGCCGACCGGCATCGCGCCTTCGCGCGCCATCCCGGTGTCGTAGTCGACGAGCGCGGCGACGTGCCGCGTGATCCGCGGGTCCAGCCACGGCTCGCCGGCCTTGACGTACTCCGGGTAGATCGTCAGCCGTTCCTTGAGGTCGAAACCGGCTTCCCCGGTGCGACGGGCCAGCTCGTCGATCTGCGGCCACGCGCGTTCCGGGTTGACGTGGTCCGGGGTCAGCGGCGAGACGCCGCCCCAGTCGTCGATGCCGGCGCGGATCATCAGGTCGTACTGGCGCCCGATCAGGTTCGGCGGCGCCTGGATGCGCATCTTCGGGCCGAGCACGAGCCTCGCGACGGCGATGTTCGCGGCCAGCTCTTCGAGGTCGGCGTCCGGGGTCGCGCGCATCTTCGTGTCCGGCTTGGCCCGGAAGTTCTGGACGATGACTTCCTGGATGCCACCGTAGGTCTTGGCGATCTTGCGGATCTCGAACAGCGCGTCGGCGCGCTCCTCGAACGTCTCGCCGATGCCGATCAGGACCCCGGTGGTGAACGGAACGCTGCTGCGGCCGGCGTCTTCGAGCACCCGGAGCCTTACCGCGGGATCCTTGTCGGGGGACCCGTAGTGCGGCCCGCCCTTCTCGCTCCACAACCGGGTCGCGGTGGTCTCCAGCATCATGCCCATCGACGGCGCGACCGGCTTGAGGCGCTGGAAGTCCTGCCAGGACAGCACGCCCGGGTTGAGGTGCGGCAGCAGGCCGGTCTCCTCCAGCACCCGGATCGCCATCGCGCGGACGTAGGAGAGCGTGTCGTCGTAGCCGTGCGCGTCCAGCCAGTCGCGGGCGGCCTTCCAGCGGTCCTCGGGCCGGTCGCCGAGGGTGAAGAGGGCTTCCTTGCAGCCCATCTCCGCACCCTTGCGGGCGATGTCCAGGACTTCGTCCGGGGACAGGAACGGCGATTCGAGCCGGCCCGGCACCGTGACGAACGTGCAGTAGCCGCAGCGGTCGCGGCAGAGCCGGGTCAGCGGGATGAACACCTTGCGGCTGTAGGTGATGACGCCGGCGCGGCCGGCCTCGGCCAGGCCCGCGTCGCGGATGCGGGAGGCGTACTCGGACAGCGTGGTGAGGTCGTCGCCGCGGGCGTGCAGCAGGACGCTCGCTTCGGCAACGTCCAGTGTCTTCCCGTCACGCGCCCGGGCGAGCGCGCGGCGCATCGCGGAGGCGGTCGGGGCGGTGGCGTCGGGTTCGGGTCCCATTCCACCCACGCTAGGACCGTCCTCGCGGGACCAGCCAGTGTGCGTTCCGCACCTCTCTCACCCGATCGGTGCGCGTGATCGTCGTCGCAGGTCAGGACGCCCGGCCGGTTGTCGATCAGTGCGCCGGCGTGTATTACCTAAAGGGTGGCATCGGTGGTCGGGAAGAAGATCGGCGGACGGACGTACTACTACCTGGCGGAGTCCGCCCGGGTCGACGGCAAGCCGCGAGTGGTGACCCAGCGCTATCTCGGGACGGCCGAGGAGATCGCGCGCGCCGTCCCAGGCGGGGAACCCGCGTCGGCTTCGTACCGGACGTACGGCGACGTCGCCGCGGTGTGGGCGACCCTCGAGCGGCTCGACTTCGTCCGCCGCGTCGACGACGTCGTGCGCGCCAAGCCCAGCCTGGGCGCCACGCTGGCGATCGCGGTGCTGCACCGCGCGACCGCGCCCGGGCTGCCGATCGGCGAGTGGTGGGCGGACTGCGCGGTGGCCGACCTCGTCCGGCCGAAGGTGACCTCGATGGACGGTTACTGGCGGGCACTGGACCGGCTGACCCCGGACCGCCTGGAGCGCATCGAGGAAACCGTCGCCGAGGCGGTCCTGGCCACGCTCGACGACCACGCGGCGCTCGCCGTGGACGTCCCGCAGTTCGCGGTGTTCGCGCCCGCGGACTGCACGCTGCCCTCGGCCTGCCGGGAGGTGCTGGCGGGCGCAGGCCTGCGGGTGACCCGCGACGGCGCCATCCCGCTGGCGTCCCGGCTCTACCGGCGCGACGACGCCCCGACGTTCGCCTCGCTGACCGCGGAGCTGGGCCCGGCGACGCTGATCTTCCACACCGGCCAGGCGGCCCAGCTCGACCTGGGCTCCCGCAGCGGCTTCGTCGGCTCGCTGCCGCTGCCGGATCACCCCGAGCTGCTGACGCAGCCCGCGTCCGCCCGCAAGCGCGTCGACCCCGAACGGTTCGCCGGCCTCACCGCCCTGGACACGCACGCCGTCGTCGACGGCGTCCGGCGGCGGGTGATCCTCACGCATTCGGCGACGCTGCACGCGGCCCAGTCCCGCGCGTTCGCCGACGAGCTGGCCACCGCGACCCGCGAACTCGACGGACTGGCCGAAGCCCTCGCCGCCGGCACCCACCGCGGCGACCGCGCGCAGGTACACGCCGAGATCGGCCGCGTCACTCGCGGCCGGCGCGTCGAGCGCGTGCTGACGGCGGTGCTGAGCGGCACGAAACCCGGCGAGATCCGGCTGGAACGGCGAATCGACACCGCCGCCGTCGCCCGCCTCGACGAGGAGTTCTTCGGCAAGCAGGTGCTGGTCACCGACCGGGACTGGCCGATCGGGGACGTCGTCACGGCGTACCGCGCGCGGACCCACCTCGAATCCACGTTCCGCTGGCTCACCGGCCCGGCCGTGACCGGGCCGACCCCGCGCTGGGAGTGGACGCGGCAGCGGATCGCCGCGCACGGGCTCGTCTCGGTGCTCGCGGCGACCGTGACGCACCTGATGCGGCGCGAGGCCGACCGGGCCGGGATGAACCTGTCCGTGCGCGAGCTGCTCGATCAGCTCGCGGGCATCGGCGAGCTGGTCCTGCGCTACCCGTCCACCGGCGGGCGGCCGCGGACGAAGCGCCTGCCGACCGAGCGGGACCCGGCCCAGCAGGCGCTCTTCTCGCTGTTTCAGGACTCCCGGTAGATCTGCAGCGCGGAGAAGCTCTGGACCACGGGCATCAGCTCGATGACGTTGATGTTCACGTGCTTCGGCTGGTTCGCCGCCCAGAAGACGGACTCGGCGACGTCGTCCGCGGTCAGCGGCGTGGTGCCCTGGTAGACCTTGTCCGCCTTCTCCTGGTCGCCGTCGAAGCGGACCTTCGAGAAGTCCGTGCCGCCGACCATCCCGGGCTCGACGTTCGTCACGCGGACGCCGGTGCCGTGCAGGTCGCTGCGCAGGTTGAGGCTGAACTGGTGGACGAACGCCTTGGTCGCGCCGTAGACGTTGCCGCCGGGGTAGGGGTAGGTGCCGGCGATCGAGCCGATGTTGATCACGTGGCCGCGGCCGCGCTCGACCATGCCGGGCAGCAGCGCGCGCGTGACGTGGGCGAGGCCGCGGACGTTGGTCGCGATCATCTCGTCCCAGTCCTGGAGGTCGGCGCGCTGCGCGGGCTCGAGGCCCTTCGCCAGGCCGGCGTTGTTGACCAGGACGTCCACCTCGCGCCAGTCCGCGGGGAGGTCTTCGATGGTGGTTTTGACCGCTTCGGGGTCGCTGACGTCGAGCTTGACGGCGAGGACGGCGTCACCGAGCTCGCCGGCCAGCTTCTCGAGCTTGTCCTCGCTGCGGGCGACGGCGATCACCCGAGCGCCCTCGGCGACGAACCGGCGCGCGATGGCGTCACCGAAGCCGGCGCTGGCGCCGGTCACGAACACGGTCTGCTGCTGGGTCATGGCGTGGCTCCGCTGCTGCTCGTCAGGAACGTGTCGAGTGCCTGGTTGAACTCGGTCTCGCATTCCAGGTTAGGCAGGTGGCCCGCGCCCTCGACGACCACCAGGGTCGAAGCTCCGATCTCGCGGTGGATCAGCTGGGCGTCGGCGACAGGCGTGAACTCGTCCTCGCTGCCGACGACGACCAGGGTCGGCACGGAGATGTTCTTCAGTCCTCCGGTGTAGTCGGGACGCTCGGCGCGTCCCCTGAGCGCGGCCGCGGCTCCCTCCCCGGGTGCGGTGCGCATCATCCCGCGGACGTGCGCTTCGACGTCCGGCCTGGCCGAGCGGGTTTGCTTCGAGATCATCTTGGGGAGGAGTTCGTCGGCGTAGTCCGCCATGCCTTCCTCGGTGATCCTCGCGGCGGTGTCGATGCGGGCTTGCCTCGCCGCCGGGGTGTCGAGGCCGGGGAAGGTGTCGGCGAGGACGAGGGCGGTCACCCTGTCCGGGTGGTGGGCGACGAGCTCCATGACGATCTGGCCGCCCATGGAGAGGCCGCCGAGGACGAAGCGCTCCATCCCCAGGTGGTCGGCCAGCTCGACGAGGTCGTTCGCGAAGACGTCGAGGGTGGTCTTGGTGCCGTGCCCGGGGGACTCCCCGTAGCCGCGGAGGTCGGGGGTCACGACGCGGTGGCCGCGCCCGGCCAGGTGCGCGGCCTGGGGGCGCCACATCGAGCGGTCGAAGGGGTGGCCGTGGACGAGGAGGACCGGCCGGCCGTTTTTCGGGCCGAGGTCGTCGTGGGCGAGGGTCATGCGGCCGACGCTAGGCGGAGCTTTGGCGCGGTGCAATACGGTGCAATGTACTCGGAGCAATGTCATTTCCCTGGCGCCCGCGGCCGGTTCGGGGCACACTGGGCCCCAGGCGGGCTCCGTCATGGGGCCTGACCTGCGCTGATCTTGTTAAGGGACCCCCCTGTTTCGGGCCCTTTTTCGGCATGTAAAGTTCTCCAAGTCGCCAGGGAAACCGGGCGGCGGGGACACGAACCAAGCTCTCGCAGACAAGCGATTGAGTGGGTGGACCACCAAAACTGCTAGGAATACTCGCTTCGAGTAAGGCCGCGTGAAAGCGGTGCGACTCGAGGTGTGTTGCTTGAGAACTCAACAGTGTGCTAGTGAACTAAGCCAGTAGAGCTTATATAGAACCTCGTATGAGGTTCCTTTGAGAATGATTGAGTA